>NZ_FOVG01000009.1 GCF_900115075.1 Candidatus Pantoea varia | reverse complement strand
GAAGTTTACGTTCTGTCTAAAGACGAAGGTGGTCGCCATACTCCGTTCTTCAAAGGCTATCGTCCACAGTTCTACTTCCGTACAACTGACGTGACCGGCTCAGTAGAGCTGCCAGAAGGCGTTGAAATGGTAATGCCAGGCGACAACATCAAAATGGTTGTTACCCTGATCCACCCAATCGCGATGGACGAAGGTCTGCGCTTCGCAATCCGCGAAGGTGGCCGTACCGTTGGCGCGGGTGTTGTTGCTAAAGTTATCGCTTAATTGTGATATCTGCAGTGGCCGTGCAAACGGCCACAGCAACACAGTGAAAAGAGCACTTCGGTGCTCTTTTTTTTGCTTATAAAATGGCCATAACCCTGCAAAGGGTAGGTTTGTAATAAAAACGATTCGCATTTACACTATGTATAGAAAATGTACCTGAGTGATGAATCAATGTACGTCTGCCTCTGCAATGCCATCAGTGATAAAACTCTTCGTGAAGTCGTGCGTCGCTATCAGCCTAAATCTATTCAGCAACTGCGTCAGTTTGTGCCAGTCGGCAAACAATGCGGCAAATGTGTCCGCGCTGCGCGGGAAATCATGGATGAAGAGATGCAACATGCGCCGCTCTATAAAGAGATAGCCTGACACCTGGCGTGTGAATACCCACATTATCTATCGCGTTTTTTTGACTTCTTTTTAACCACATCTACGCTCTAATAAACCAGACGCGGAGGGTTAACCATGAAGGGCGATATCAAAGTTATCAGTCATCTCAACAAACTGCTTGGAAATGAACTGGTTGCCATCAATCAGTACTTCCTGCATGCGCGCATGTTTAAGAACTGGGGTCTGACGCGCCTCAACGATGTGGAGTATCATGAATCGATCGACGAGATGAAACATGCCGATAAATATATTGAGCGTATTCTTTTTCTTGAAGGCATCCCAAACCTTCAGGATCTGGGGCGGTTGCGAATCGGTGAGGACGTTGAGGAGATGCTGAGTTCAGACCTGAATCTTGAGCTTGAAGGCGCTAAGGATCTTCGTGAAGCCATCTCCTATGCTGACAAAGTGCATGATTATGTCAGTCGTGACATGATGATTGAAATTCTGGCTGATGAAGAACATCACATCGACTGGATTGAGACGGAACTTGAGTTAATCCAGAAGATGGGTATCCAGAACTATCTGCAGGCTCAAATCAAAGAAGAGTGAATCGGGTCTGCAGAACGATTGTTACCCAGCCCGCAATGGCCAGGAAAGGGCCAAACGGCAGCGGGCTGTCTCCCTGAATTAACCCTCGCAGTTGCAGCATCATGATAGCCGCCAGTGCCAGAAGAGTGGCACCCAGCGCAATCCAGGGTAATGCCTGCCAGCCACAGCAGGCACCTAACGCTGCGAATAGCTTCATATCGCCATAACCTAATCCTTCGCACCCCCGAACCTGCCGATAGCTCCAGGCGAGTAGCCACAACGCACAGTAGCCCGACAGGGCGCCCCCTATCGCCGTTGTTTCGTTTCCGGTCATGCTGGCGTGGAGTAATCCCAGCCAGAGCAGCAGATAGCTAAGTGGGTCAGGTATACAGAAATACTGGCGATCTATGACCGCCACCAGGCGTAACAGGCTAAAGGCAGTAATGATGAAAATAGCATCTGCAGGATTGGTGAAGCTTTGCAGCACCAGCAGGCAGAGTATTGCGACCAGCCATTCAGTGACGAAGCTATCTGCGCTGAATGGATGATGACAGAAGCGACACCGTCCTTTTAAACCCGCCCAACTGACCAGGGGCAGAACGTCACGCCACAGCAAGCGCTGCTGACAATGGTCACACCGTGAACCGGGAACGCAAAGCGAGGTAAACCACTGAGCGGGTGAGAGAGCGGGGGAGAAGCGCGTACAGGCAAGCGAAAGAAAGCTTCCCAATGCGCCTCCGCAAGCCAGCACAGCAATCTGAGTGATAAGGGTCAGGGACATGATTTTGCTCCGGATAAAAGGTTACCAGCACTCTCTTTGTCTTCCTGCTCTCTGTCATCTATGAATGAATAACTGCGGAAATGCGCTCACAAGTTAATGAGGGATTTATCAGCCATACGGCAGTCCAGTGCGACGCATGCCTCACGAATCGGCCACTATTTCATGGGTAAAAGGTCAACATGGGTTGCTTACTGAGCAGATTTACGTATAATGCGCGGGCCTGCAGATATTGCAGGCGCGATTCGAGCAGAATCGCAGACGGCTGAAATATGGGCCGCCTGACAATACTCCCAATTGGGGAGTTATATGCTGAACGATTACACTCTCCCATCAATCGTAATGGGCTCGAGTAGTAATTTTTTTCGTCTATAAAAAGTTTGGAGCTCTGGTCTCATGCAGAACCAAAGAATCCGTATCCGTCTTAAAGCGTTTGATCATCGTCTGATCGATCAATCAACCGCGGAAATCGTTGAGACCGCCAAGCGCACTGGTGCGCAGGTTCGTGGTCCAATCCCGCTGCCAACCCGCAAAGAGCGTTTTACTGTTCTGATCTCTCCGCACGTTAACAAAGATGCGCGTGATCAGTACGAAATCCGCACTCACAAGCGTCTGGTAGACATCGTTGAGCCAACTGAAAAAACCGTTGATGCTCTGATGCGTCTGGATCTGGCTGCCGGTGTTGACGTGCAGATCAGCCTGGGTTAATCAGGTCATCGAGCGATTGAGAGGTTGAAACAATGATTGGTTTAGTCGGTAAAAAAGTGGGCATGACCCGCATCTTCACTGAAGATGGCGTTTCTATCCCCGTCACCGTAATCGAAGTTGAAGCGAACCGCGTTACTCAGGTCAAAGGCCTGGAAAACGATGGTTACCAGGCAATTCAGGTTACCACCGGTGCTAAAAAAGCAAACCGTGTGACCAAACCTGAAGCTGGTCATTTTGCTAAAGCTGGCGTTGAAGCTGGCCGTGGCCTGTGGGAATTCCGCACCGCTGAAGGTGAAGAATACTCTGTAGGTCAGAGCATCAGCGTTGAGATTTTCGCTGAAGTTAAGAAAGTTGACGTAACCGGTACCTCTAAAGGTAAAGGTTTCGCCGGTACCGTTAAGCGCTGGAACTTCCGTACCCAGGACGCTACTCACGGTAACTCCTTGTCTCACCGCGTTCCGGGTTCTATCGGTCAGAACCAGACTCCGGGCAAAGTGTTCAAAGGCAAGAAAATGGCAGGTCAGCTGGGTAATGAGCGCGTAACCGTTCAGAGTCTGGACGTAGTACGTGTTGACGCTGAGCGCAACCTGCTGCTGGTTAAAGGTGCAGTTCCCGGTGCTACCGGTAGCGACCTGATCGTTAAACCAGCTGTGAAGGCGTAAGGGGATAGCAATGGAATTAGTATTGAAAGACGCGCAGAGCGCGCTGACTGTTTCCGAAACTACCTTCGGTCGTGATTTCAACGAAGCGCTGGTTCACCAGGTTGTTGTTGCTTACGCATCTGGCGCCCGCCAGGGTACTCGTGCGCAGAAAACTCGCGCCGAAGTAACCGGTTCAGGCAAAAAGCCATGGCGTCAAAAAGGCACCGGCCGTGCACGTGCAGGTTCTGTAAAGAGCCCAATCTGGCGTTCAGGTGGTGTGACCTTTGCTGCGAAGCCGCAGGACCACAGTCAAAAAGTTAACAAAAAGATGTACCGCGGCGCGCTGAAAAGCATTCTGTCCGAACTGGTACGTCAAGATCGTCTGATCGTTGTCGAATCATTTGCTGTAGAAGCACCGAAAACCAAGCTGCTGGTACAGAAACTGAAAGACATGGCTCTGGAAGACGTGCTGATCATCACTGGTGAACTGGATGAGAATCTGTTCCTGGCTGCGCGTAACCTGTACAAGGTTGACGTGCGTGATGCATCCGGTATCGACCCAGTTAGCCTGATCGCCTTCGACAAAGTCGTTATGACTGCTGATGCAGTTAAGCAAGTTGAGGAGATGCTGGCATGATCCGTGAAGAACGTCTGCTGAAAGTACTGCGCGCGCCGCACGTATCTGAAAAAGCATCTAGCGCGATGGAAAAAACCAATACCATCGTTCTCAAAGTTGCTAATGACGCGACCAAAGCAGAGATCGTTGCTGCTGTTGAGAAACTGTTCGAAGTAGAAGTTAAAGACGTAAACACCCTGGTAGTTAAGGGCAAAGTTAAGCGTCAAGGACAGCGTATCGGTCGTCGTAGCGACTGGAAAAAAGCTTACGTCACCCTGAAAGAAGGCCAGAATCTGGACTTCGCTGGCGGCGCTGAGTAAGTCGGAGGAGAAAGACAATGGCAGTTGTTAAATGTAAACCGACATCTCCGGGTCGTCGCCATGTAGTTAAAGTGGTAAACGCGGAGCTGCACAAGGGCAAACCATTCGCCCCGCTGGTAGAAAAAAACAGCAAATCCGGTGGCCGTAACAACAATGGCCGTATCACTACCCGTCATATCGGTGGTGGTCACAAGCAGGCATATCGTATTGTTGACTTCAAACGCAACAAAGATGGTATCCCGGCAATTGTTGAACGTCTTGAGTACGATCCGAACCGCTCTGCGAACATCGCACTGGTTCTGTACAAAGACGGCGAGCGCCGTTACATCCTGGCCCCTAAAGGCCTGAAAGCCGGCGACCAGATCCAATCTGGCGTTGATGCTGCGATTAAAGCAGGTAACACTCTGCCGATGCGTAACATCCCGGTGGGTTCAACCGTGCATAACGTAGAAATGAAACCAGGCAAAGGCGGTCAGATTGCTCGCTCAGCCGGTGCTTACGTGCAGATCGTTGCTCGTGAAGGTTCTTACGTTACCCTGCGTCTGCGTTCTGGTGAAATGCGTAAAGTCGAGTCTGACTGCCGCGCAACACTGGGCGAAGTCGGCAACGCTGAGCATATGCTTCGCGTTCTGGGTAAAGCTGGTGCAGCCCGTTGGCGTGGTGTTCGTCCTACCGTTCGTGGTACCGCGATGAACCCAGTTGATCACCCGCACGGTGGTGGTGAAGGTCGTAACTTTGGTAAGCACCCGGTAACTCCGTGGGGCGTTCAGACCAAAGGTAAGAAGACCCGTAGCAACAAGCGTACCGATAAGTTTATCGTACGTCGCCGTAGCAAATAATATTAGAGGATAAGCCATGCCACGTTCTCTCAAGAAAGGTCCTTTTATTGACCTGCACTTGCTGAAGAAGGTAGAGAAAGCGGTGGAAAGCGGTGACAAGAAGCCTTTGCGCACTTGGTCCCGTCGTTCAACGATCTTTCCTAACATGATCGGTTTGACCATCGCTGTCCATAATGGTCGTCAGCACGTTCCTGTCTTTGTTTCCGACGAAATGGTTGGTCACAAACTGGGTGAATTCGCGCCGACACGTACTTATCGCGGTCACGCGGCTGATAAAAAAGCCAAGAAGAAATAAGTAGGAGGAAGAGATGGAAACTTTAGCTCAACATCGCCACGCTCGTTCTTCTGCTCAGAAGGTTCGCCTTGTTGCTGACCTGATTCGCGGTAAGAAAGTGTCGCAGGCACTGGACATTTTGACCTACACCAATAAGAAAGCGGCTGTACTGGTCAAAAAAGTTCTGGAATCTGCCATTGCTAACGCCGAACACAACGATGGCGCTGATATCGACGATCTGAAAATCACGAAAATTTTCGTTGATGAAGGTCCGACCATGAAACGCATTATGCCGCGTGCCAAAGGTCGTGCAGATCGCATCCTGAAGCGCACCAGCCACATTACTGTGGTTGTGTCCGATCGCTGAGACTCTGGAGACTAGCAATGGGTCAGAAAGTACATCCTAATGGTATTCGCCTGGGTATTGTAAAACCATGGAACTCTACCTGGTTTGCGAACACCAATGAATTCGCTGACAACCTGGACAGCGATTTTAAAGTACGTCAGTTCCTGACTAAGGAACTGGCTAAAGCATCTGTCTCTCGTATCGTTATCGAGCGTCCAGCGAAGAGCATCCGTGTGACTATTCACACCGCTCGTCCGGGCATCGTCATCGGTAAGAAAGGCGAAGATGTAGAAAAACTGCGTACGGTCGTCGCGAAAATCGCTGGCGTTCCTGCACAGATTAATATCGCCGAAGTCCGCAAGCCGGAACTGGACGCGAAACTGGTAGCTGACAGCATCACTTCACAGCTGGAGCGTCGTGTGATGTTCCGTCGTGCTATGAAGCGTGCAGTTCAGAACGCCATGCGTCTTGGCGCGAAGGGTATTAAAGTCGAAGTTAGCGGCCGTCTGGGTGGCGCCGAGATCGCACGTACCGAATGGTACCGTGAAGGTCGCGTGCCATTGCACACACTGCGTGCTGACATTGACTACAACACCTCTGAAGCGCACACCACTTATGGTGTAATCGGCGTTAAGGTATGGATCTTCAAAGGTGAGATCCTGGGTGGTATGGCTGCTGTTGAACAACCGGAACCGGCTGCTCAACCTAAAAAGCAGCAGCGTAAAGGCCGTAAGTAAGGAGAGTCGCTGATGTTACAACCAAAGCGTACGAAATTCCGTAAAGTGCACAAAGGCCGTAACCGCGGTCTGGCTGCGGGTACGGATGTCAGCTTCGGTACTTTCGGTCTGAAAGCTGTTGGCCGTGGTCGTCTGACTGCTCGTCAGATCGAAGCAGCACGTCGTGCTATGACCCGTGCAGTTAAGCGTCAAGGTAAGATCTGGATCCGAGTATTCCCGGACAAACCGATCACCGAGAAGCCGCTGGAAGTGCGAATGGGTAAAGGTAAGGGTAACGTAGAGTATTGGGTTGCCCTGATCCAGCCTGGTAAAGTCCTGTATGAAATGGACGGCGTATCAGAAGAGCTGGCCCGTGAAGCATTCAAGCTGGCAGCAGCAAAACTGCCTATCAAAACCACCTTTGTAACTAAGACGGTGATGTAATGAAAGCAACTGAGCTGCGTGAAAAAAGCGTTGAAGAGCTGAACACTGAGCTGCTTAATCTGCTGCGTGAGCAATTTAACCTGCGCATGCAGGCAGCATCTGGCCAACTGCAGCAGACTCATCTGCTGAAACAGGTTCGCCGTGATGTTGCACGCGTTAAGACTTTACTGACTGAGAAGGCGGGTTCGTAATGACCGATAAAATCCGTACTCTGCAGGGTCGTGTAGTAAGTGACAAAATGCAGAAATCTGCAGTTGTTGCTATCGAACGTTTTGTGAAACACCCGATCTACGGCAAATTCATCAAACGTACGACCAAGCTGCACATCCATGACGAGAACAATGAATGTGGAATTGGTGACGTGGTAGAAATCCGCGAATGCCGTCCACTGTCCAAGACTAAATCCTGGACCCTGGTTCGCGTAATCGAGAAAGCGGTTCTGTAATAAGAATTGTTTTTTCTGAGGAAACCCTCTGCTCCGGCAGAGGGTTTTTTTTTGCTTGTAAGACGGGGTTGATCCATTTGTGCCTGTGACAGTCCAGATTTGATGGCGCTCAAGAATTTAGCAGATTGGCAGGTCTAAGCTGAGACTCTTCAGGCAATGAAGCCTGAAAGCTGCTGGCCCTAAAGGCCGGAGTTATCATAACTGTACAAGGAAATGTGCCGTGAAAATGGAGAGTCCTGACCGCTTACGCCGGTCACTGTTAAAGTTGCCATTGTTGGCTGCGTTACCTGCGATTAGCTCTGCCAAAAGCTTGCCGCTATTATCGGGCAGCATACAATCACAACCCACAGGCAATAGCATGGAACGAACTCTGTTACTGAAGAATGCCGAATGCGTGGTCTGCATGGATGCCGACCGTCGTGAAATACGTAACGCCAGCATTGTGATTAAAGGAAATCAGATCGTTGCCGTAGGAGATGCAGGATCGTTACCCAATAGCGCGGATGAGATTATCGATCTGCGGGGACATATTGTTATTCCTGGCCTGATCAATACGCATCACCATATGTACCAGAGCCTGACCCGCGCCATCCCCGCCGTACAAAACGGAGAGCTTTTCAACTGGCTGACCCATCTCTACCCTCTGTGGCAGAATTTGACGCCTGAGATGATTCGTATCTCATCACAGATCTCGATGGCCGAGTTAATGCTCTCTGGCTGTACCACTACCAGTGACCATCTCTATGTTTACCCTAATGGCTGTAAGCTTGACGACAGCATTGAGGCTGCAGCCTTAATGGGCATGCGTTTTCATGCAAGCCGGGGCAGCATGAGCGTCGGTAAATCCCTGGGTGGCCTGCCGCCCGATTCACTGGTCGAGAATGAAGCCGCGATCCTTAAGGATACGCAGCGCGTGATTGAGCGCTACCACGATGACAGCCATGGTTCGATGCTACGTATCGTGGTGGCGCCATGCTCGCCGTTCTCAGTCAGCCGTGAGCTGATGAAGCAATCCGCTGCGCTGGCACGCAACTTCAAAGTCTCTATGCACACTCATCTGGCGGAGAACGAAAGCGATATTCGTTATAGCCGTGAAAAGTTCAATATGACGCCAGCGCAGTATGTTGAAGACCTCGGCTGGGTAGGGCCGGATGTCTGGCATGCACACTGCGTTAAACTGGATCAGCACGGTATAGAGCTCTTTGCGCGTACTGGTACCGGCATCGCCCACTGTCCCTGCTCGAACATGCGTCTTGGCTCAGGCATTGCTCCGATACGGCACATGTGCGATGCCGGCGTACATATTGGTATGGGTGTGGATGGTTCAGCTTCCAATGACAGCTCAGATATGATGGCAGAGGTACGTCAGGCGATGCTACTTCAGCGCGTCGGTTTCGGCCCGGATGCGATGACGGCCCGTCAGGCATTAGAGCTGGCGACCCTGGGTGGAGCAAAAGTGCTGAATCGCAATGACGTGGGTGCCATTGCGCCAGGCATGATGGCCGATTTAGCCATATTTGACCTGAATCGCATTGGCCTGGCCGGAGCAGGGCATGATCCTGTCGCCGCCCTGGTGTTCTGTAATCCGGGACAGGTGGCTTACAGCATCATCAACGGAAAAGTCAGGGTGCGTGACGGACAACTGGCCGGAATTGAATTGCCAGCCGTGCTGCATCAGCATAACCAACTGGCCAGAAAACTGGTTAGTTGAGCCATAAGGGCACTTTATTTGGAAGGCGACGAAAAATAAGGCAGATTACATTTGCTACTGTTCGCACTATTCCCTAGAATACGCCCTCCCTGTCATCAGGGAAAATCAGCGGCTCGATTGAGAGCCGTTTATTTTTTCTACCCATCTGTGAGAACCGGTGTTACAATGCCGCGCCCTCAATTATGGGGCTTTCTAACGACCTGAGGTTTAGGTCCCGAAGTAGTAGTTGACATTAGCGGAGCACTAAAATGATCCAAGAACAGACTATGCTGAACGTCGCCGACAACTCCGGTGCACGTCGCGTAATGTGTATCAAGGTTCTGGGTGGCTCGCACCGTCGCTACGCAGGCGTCGGTGACATCATCAAAGTTACCATCAAGGAAGCAATTCCTCGTGGTAAAGTCAAAAAAGGTGATGTCCTGAAGGCGGTAGTGGTGCGCACCAGGAAGGGTGTTCGTCGCCCGGACGGTTCTGTCATTCGCTTCGATGGTAATGCATGCGTTATTCTGAACAATAACAGTGAGCAGCCTATCGGTACGCGTATTTTTGGGCCGGTAACTCGTGAACTTCGTACTGAAAAGTTCATGAAAATTATCTCTCTGGCACCAGAAGTACTCTAAGGAGCGAACAATGGCAGCTAAAATCCGTCGTAACGACGAAGTTATCGTGTTAACCGGTAAAGATAAAGGTAAGCGCGGTAAAGTTAAGAATGTCCTGTCTTCTGGTAAGGTCATCGTTGAAGGTATCAACCTGGTTAAGAAACATCAGAAGCCGGTTCCGGCCCTGAACCAACCAGGTGGCATCGTTGAAAAAGAAGCTGCTATTCAGGTTTCTAACGTTGCACTGTTCAACGCGGCAACTGGTAAGGCTGACCGTGTAGGCTTTAGATTCGAAGACGGCAAAAAAGTCCGTTTCTTCAAGTCTAACAGCGAAACTATCAAGTAATTTGGAGTAGTACGATGGCGAAACTGCATGATTACTACAAAGACGAAGTAGTCCAGAAACTCATGACAGAGTTTGGCTACAATTCTGTCATGCAAGTCCCTCGGGTCGAGAAGATCACCCTGAACATGGGTGTTGGTGAAGCGATCGCTGACAAGAAACTGCTGGATAACGCAGCAGCTGACCTGGCAGCAATCTCCGGTCAAAAACCGCTGGTCACCAAAGCACGCAAATCAGTTGCAGGCTTCAAAATCCGTCAGGGCTATCCGATCGGCTGTAAAGTAACTCTGCGTGGCGAGCGCATGTGGGAGTTCTTTGAGCGTCTGGTCACCATTGCTGTTCCACGTATCCGTGACTTCCGTGGCTTGTCCGCTAAGTCATTCGATGGTCGTGGCAACTACAGCATGGGTGTACGTGAGCAGATCATCTTCCCAGAAATCGACTACGACAAAGTCGATCGCGTTCGTGGTTTGGATATCACCATTACCACTACTGCGAAATCTGATGATGAAGGCCGTGCTCTGCTGGCTGCCTTTGACTTCCCGTTCCGTAAGTAAGGTAGGGTTACTTAATGGCTAAGCAATCTATGAAAGCACGCGAAGTTAAGCGTGCGAAATTAGCAGACAAATTCTTCGCTAAACGCGCTGAACTGAAAGCGATCATCTCTGATGTGAACGCTTCCGACGAAGATCGTTGGGATGCTGTTCTGAAGCTGCAGAGTCTGCCGCGTGATTCCAGCCCTTCACGTCAGCGTAACCGCTGCCGTCAAACAGGTCGTCCGCACGGTTTCCTGCGGAAGTTTGGGTTGAGCCGTATCAAGGTCCGCGAAGCCGCCATGCGCGGTGAAATCCCGGGCCTGAAAAAGGCTAGCTGGTAATTGTCACCAATTGAATCACGGGAGTAACACAGATGAGCATGCAAGATCCGATCGCGGATATGCTGACCCGTATCCGTAACGGTCAGGCCGCAAACAAAGTTGCGGTCACCATGCCTTCCTCCAAGCTGAAATTGGCAATTGCCAACGTTCTGAAGGAAGAAGGATATATTGAAGATTTCAAAATCGAAGGCGACATCAAGCTGGAACTGGAACTTACTCTCAAGTATTTCCAGGGCAAAGCTGTTGTAGAAAGCATTCAGCGAGTAAGCCGTCCTGGTCTGCGCATCTATAAGAAAAAAGATGAGCTGCCAAAGGTAATGGCTGGTATGGGCATCGCTGTAGTTTCTACATCTAAAGGTGTCATGACTGATCGTGCAGCGCGCCAGGCAGGTCTTGGTGGCGAAATTATCTGCTACGTAGCGTAATCGGAGGATACATATGTCTCGTGTTGCTAAAGCACCTGTCGTTGTTCCTGCCGGCGTAGAGGTAAAACTCAACGGTCAGGTAATTTCGATTAAAGGTAAAAACGGCGAGCTGACTCGTACTATCAATGATGCTGTTGAAGTTAAGCATGCTGACAACGCTCTGACTTTCGCTCCGCGCGAAGGTTTCGTTGACGGCTGGGCGCAGGCGGGTACTTCTCGCGCGCTGCTGAACGCAATGGTTATCGGTGTTACCGAAGGCTTCACTAAGAAGCTGCAGCTGGTTGGTGTAGGTTATCGTGCAGCCGTTAAAGGTGACGTGGTTAACCTGTCTCTGGGCTTTTCTCATCCAGTCGATCACCAGCTGCCCGCGGGTATCACTGCAGAATGTCCAACTCAGACTGAGATCGTGCTGAAAGGCGCTGATAAACAGCTGATTGGTCAGGTTGCTGCGGACCTGCGCGCCTACCGTCGTCCTGAGCCTTATAAAGGCAAGGGTGTCCGTTACGCCGACGAAGTCGTGCGTACCAAAGAGGCTAAGAAGAAGTAAGGTAACACTATGGATAAGAAATCTGCTCGTATCCGTCGTGCGACCCGTGCACGTCGCAAGCTCAAAGAGCTGGGTGCTACTCGCCTGGTGGTACATCGTACCCCGCGTCATATTTACGCACAGGTGATCGCCCCGAACGGTTCCGAAGTTCTGGTCGCTGCTTCTACTGTAGAAAAAGCTATCACTGAACAACTGAAGTATACCGGTAATAAAGAAGCCGCAGCTGCAGTAGGTAAAGCTATCGCAGAACGCGCAATCGAAAAAGGCATCACTGGTGTTTCTTTCGACCGTTCCGGTTTCCAATATCATGGTCGCGTCCAGGCACTGGCAGATGCTGCCCGTGAAGCTGGCCTTCAGTTCTAAGGTAGAGGTCTAAGATGGCACACATCGAGAAACAAGCTGGCGAACTGCAGGAAAAACTGATCGCGGTAAACCGTGTTTCTAAAACTGTTAAAGGTGGTCGTATCTTCTCCTTCACAGCACTGACTGTGGTAGGCGATGGTAACGGTCGCGTAGGTTTTGGTTACGGTAAAGCGCGTGAAGTTCCAGCAGCGATCCAGAAAGCGATGGAGAAAGCCCGTCGCAATATGGTTAACGTCGCGCTGAACAACGGCACCCTGCAGCACCCAGTTAAAGGTGCACACACGGGTTCCCGCGTGTTCATGCAGCCGGCTTCAGAAGGTACCGGTATTATTGCCGGTGGTGCAATGCGCGCCGTTCTGGAAGTCGCTGGAGTTCATAACGTACTGGCAAAAACCTATGGTTCTACTAACCCGATTAACGTGGTTCGTGCAACTATCGACGGCCTGGGCAATATGAAATCTCCGGAAATGGTCGCTGCTAAGCGTGGTAAATCCGTTGAAGAAATTCTGGGGTAATCACGATGGCTAAGACTATTAAAATCACTCAAACCCGTAGTTCAATCGGCCGCTTGCCTAAGCATAAAGCCACTCTGGTTGGCCTGGGTCTGCGTCGTATTGGCCACACCGTTGAGCGTGAAGACACGCCTGCAGTTCGCGGTATGGTTAACGCGGTTTCCTATATGGTTAAAGTGGAGGAGTAAGAGATGCGTTTAAATACTCTGTCTCCGGCCGAAGGGTCTAAGCACGCTTCCAAGCGTCTGGGTCGTGGTATTGGTTCTGGCCTCGGAAAAACCGGTGGTCGTGGTCACAAAGGTCAGAACTCACGTTCTGGCGGTGGCGTACGTCGCGGTTTCGAAGGTGGTCAGATGCCTCTGTACCGTCGTCTGCCGAAGTTCGGTTTCACCTCTCGCAAATCAATGATCACCACAGAGATTCGTCTGTCTGATCTGGCGAAAGTTGAAGGCGGTATCGTCGACCTGAACGCGCTGAAAGCAGCCAACATTGTCGGTGTTCAGATTGAATTCGTTAAAGTAATTCTGTCTGGTGAAGTATCTACACCGGTAACGGTTCGCGGTCTGCGTGTCACCAAAGGTGCACGTGCTGCAATCGAAGCTGCTGGCGGTAAAATCGAGGAATAAGTAGCAGATGGCTAAACAACCGGGATTAGATTTTCAAAGTGCCAAAGGCGGCTTTGGTGAGCTGAAACGCAGACTGCTGTTTGTAATCGGCGCACTCATTGTCTTCCGTATTGGCTCTTTCATTCCAATCCCTGGTATTGATGCCACTGTACTTGCCAAACTGCTTGAGCAACAGCGTGGCACCATCATTGAAATGTTTAACATGTTCTCTGGTGGTGCTCTCAGCCGTGCTTCTATTTTCGCCCTGGGCATCATGCCGTATATTTCGGCATCGATTATCATCCAGTTATTAACGGTGGTTCATCCAGCGTTAGCGGAAATTAAGAAAGAAGGGGAGGCTGGCCGTCGTAAGATTAGCCAGTACACCCGATACGGTACGTTGGTATTGGCCATATTTCAGTCAATCGGTATTGCTACCGGTCTGCCGAATATGCCAGGGATGCAAGGCCTGGTAATGAATCCAGGCTTTGCCTTCTACTTTACCGCTGTTGTGAGTCTGGTCTCGGGAACGATGTTCCTGATGTGGCTGGGCGAACAGATTACTGAACGTGGTATCGGTAACGGTATTTCGATCATTATCTTCGCAGGTATCGTTGCGGGTCTCCCGCCGGCCATTGGCCATACCATCGAGCAAGCGCGGCAAGGCGACCTGCACTTCCTTCTGTTGCTGTTGGTTGCAGTACTCGTATTCGCAGTGACCTTCTTTGTTATTTTCGTTGAACGTGGACAGCGCCGCATTGTGGTGAACTACGCAAAACGTCAGCAAGGTCGTCGCGTTTACGCTGCACAGAGCACACATTTACCGTTGAAAGTGAACATGGCGGGCGTAATCCCAGCCATCTTTGCTTCCAGCATTATTCTGTTCCCGGCAACGATTGCATCGTGGTTTGGGGGCGGTACCGGTTGGAACTGGCTGACAACAATTTCGCTGTATTTGCAGCCAGGACAGCCGCTTTATGTGCTACTCTATGCGACTGCAATCATCTTCTTCTGTTTCTTCTATACGGCGTTGGTTTTCAACCCACGTGAAACAGCAGATAACCTGAAGAAGTCTGGTGCATTCGTACCGGGAATTCGTCCGGGAGAGCAAACGGCGAGGTATATTGATAAAGTAATGACGCGTTTGACCTTAATCGGCGCTTTGTACATTACTTTTATCTGCCTTATCCCGGAGTTCATGCGTGATGCGATGAAGGTTCCCTTCTACTTTGGCGGTACTTCACTGCTTATCGTAGTTGTCGTCATCATGGACTTTATGGCTCAGGTGCAAACTCTGATGATGTCAAGTCAGTACGAGTCGGCACTGAAAAAAGCTAACCTGAAAGGCTACGGCCGTTAATTCAGTTGGTTGAGAAGTTACGGAGAGTAAAAATGAAAGTTCGTGCTTCCGTCAAGAGATTATGTCGTAACTGCAAAATCGTTCGTCGCGACGGTGTCGTCCGTGTGATTTGCAGCTCCGAGCCAAAGCATAAACAGCGCCAAGGCTGATTTGTCACATATTTTTCTTGCAAAGTTGGGTTGAGCTGGCTAGATTAGCCAGCCAATCTTTTGTATGTCAGTGCGTTTCCATTTGAGTATCCTGAAAACGGGCTTTTCAGCATGGGACGTGCTTGTTTAATTATAGGAGTGCATAGTGGCCCGTATAGCAGGCATTAACATTCCTGATCAAAAACATACCGTTATCGCATTAACTTCGATCTTCGGTATCGGCAAAACTCGTTCAAAAGCCATCTGCGCTTCAACGGGTATTGCTGAAAATGTTAAGATCAGTGAGCTGTCTGAAGAACAAATTGATCTGCTGCGTGATGCAGTGGCGAAATTCGTTGTAGAAGGTGATCTGCGCCGTGAAATCACCCTGAGCATCAAGCGTCTTATGGACCTTGGTTGCTACCGTGGTTTGCGCCATCGTCGTGGTCTTCCGGTTCGCGGTCAGCGTACTAAGACCAACGCACGTACCCGTAAGGGTCCGCGTAAACCGATCAAGAAATAATCGGGGTGAGTAAATAATGGCAAAGGCACCAGTTCGTGCACGTAAGCGTGTAAGAAAACAAGTCTCAGATGGCGTGGCTCATGTCCATGCTTCTTTTAACAACACCATCGTTACCATTACTGATCGTCAGGGTAACGCACTGGGTTGGGCAACCGCCGGTGGTTCCGGTTTCCGCGGTTCACGTAAATCCACTCCGTTTGCTGCTCAGGTCGCTGCAGAGCGCTGTGCAGAAGCGGTAAAAGATTACGGAATTAAGAACCTGGAAGTTATGGTAAAGGGTCCGGGTCCAGGTCGCGAATCAACGATTCGTGCTTTGAACGCCGCTGGTTTCCGCATCACTAATATTACTGATGTGACTCCGATCCCTCATAACGGTTGTCGTCCGCCGAAAAAACGTCGCGTATAACGCCCGTTTTTTTAGGATAGTTGGAGAAAGAAAATGGCAAGATATTTGGGTCCTAAGCTCAAGCTGAGCCGTCGTGAGGGCACTGACTTATTCCTTAAGTCTGGCGTTCGCGCGATTGATTCCAAGTGTAAGATTGAACAAGCCCCTGGTCAGCATGGTGCGCGTAAACCGCGTCTGTCTGATTACGGCGGTCAGTTACGTGAAAAGCAAAAAGTTCGTCGTATCTACGGCGTGCTGGAGCGTCAGTTCCGTAACTACTATAAAGAAGCAGCTCGTCTGAAAGGCAACACCGGTGAAAACCTGTTGGCTCTGCTGGAAGGTCGTCTGGACAACGTAGTTTACCGTATGGGCTTTGGTGCCACTCGTGCAGAAGCACGTCAGTTGGTTAGCCATAAGTCTGTTCTGGTAAATGGCCGCGTTGTTAACATCGCTTCTTATCAGGTATCTCCGAATGATGTCGTTAGCATCCGTGAGAAAGCCAAAAAGCAATCTCGCGTGAAGGCCGCTCTGGAGCTGGCTGAGCAGCGTGAAAAGCCAACCTGGCTGGAAGTTGATGCGACTAAGATGGAAGGTGTGTTCAAGCGTATTCCTGAACGTACTGATCTGTCTGCGGACATTAACGAACACCTGATCGTCGAGCTTTACTCCAAGTAAGGCTTAGTACCAAAGAGAGGACACAATGCAGGGTTCTGTGACAGAGTTTCTAAAACCGCGCCTGGTAGATATCGAGCAAGTGAGTTCGACGCACGCCAAGGTGACCCTTGAGCCTTTAGAGCGTGGCTTTGGCCATACTCTTGGTAACGCACTGCGCCGTATTCTGCTTTCATCCATGCCGGGTTGCGCGGTGACCGAGGTTGAAATTGATGGTGTACTTCATGAGTACAGCACCAAAGAGGGCGTACAGGAAGATATCCTGGAAATCCTGCTCAACCTGAAAGGGCTGGCGGTAAGAGTTCAGGGGAAAGATGAAGTCATTTTGACCTTGAATAAATCTGGCATTGGCCCTGTGACTGCAGCCGACATTACCCATGATGGTGATGTCGAAATCGTCAAGCCTCAGCATGTCATTTGCCATCTGACCGATGAGAACGCTGCTATCAGCATGCGTATCAAAGTTCAGCGTGGACGTGGCTATGTGCCGGCTTCTGCCCGAATTCATTCGGAAGAAGATGAGCGCCCAATCGGCCGCCTGTTAGTTGACGCTTGCTACAGCCCTGTAGACCGTATCGCCTACAATGTTGAAGCAGCGCGTGTAGAGCAGCGCACCGACCTGGACAAGCTGGTCATCGAAATGGAAACCAACGGCACAATCGATCCTGAAGAGGCGATTCGTCGTGCGGCAACCATTCTGGCTGAACAACTTGAAGCTTTCGTTGATTTACGTGATGTACGTCAGCCGGAAGTTAAAGAAGAGAAACCAGAATTCGATCCGATCCTGCTGCGCCCTGTTGACGATCTGGAATTGACTGTCCGCTCTGCTAACTGCCTTAAGGCAGAAGCTATCCACTACATCGGTGATCTGGTACAGCGTACCGAGGTTGAGCTGCTTAAAACGCCTAACCTTGGTAAAAAATCTCTTACCGAGATTAAAGATGTGCTGGCTTCGCGTGGTCTTTCTCTGGGCATGCGCCTCGAGAACTGGCCGCCAGCAAGCATTGCTGATGAATAATCAGATCACAGGTTAAGGTTTCACTGAGAAGGATAAGGTCATGCGCCATCGTAAGAGTGGTCGTCAACTGAACCGCAACAGCAGCCATCGTCAGGCTATGTTCCGCAACATGGCCGGTTCTCTGGTTCGTCATGAGATCATCAAAACGACTCTGCCGAAAGCCAAAGAACTGCGTCGCGTAGTTGAGCCGCTGATTACTCTTGCCAAGACCGACAGCGTAGCTAATCGTCGTCTGGCATTCGCCCGTACTCGTGATAACGAGATCGTGGCAAAACTGTTTAATGAGCTTGGCCCGCGTTTCGCGAGCCGTGCAGGTGGTTACACTCGTATTCTGAAGTGTGGCTTCCGTGCTGGTGACAACGCTCCGATGGCTTACATCGAGTTGGTTGATCGTCCAGAAGCTCAAGCAGAAGCAGCCGCAGAGTAATCTGTAGCAACGTAAAAAACCCGCTTCGGCGGGTTTTTTATTGCCTGAAATTTACTACCTTAGAACGTAGTCCTTCATGTTCAGGGAGCTAACTATGTGGCTGGTTGATGAACTTGCTGAGCAGCACATCAAAGCAGCGCTGGAGAAAGGCGAGCTAAGCAATCTTCCTGGCGCGGGTAAGCCGCTGCTGCTGGATGATGATAGCCATGTTCCGCCTGAGTTAAGAGCGGGCTACCGGTTACTTAAGAATTCGGGCTATCTGCCACCGGAGCTTGAGTTGC
Organism: Candidatus Pantoea varia; assembly: GCF_900115075.1. GTDB lineage: Bacteria > Pseudomonadota > Gammaproteobacteria > Enterobacterales > Enterobacteriaceae > Pantoea > Pantoea varia. The sequence goes on along the minus strand of NZ_FOVG01000009.1, from coordinate 10,433 downwards.
GGCGGGAAGCCATGGAAGTTAACGATCTCATTCGGCAGCTCGATCCCGAAGATCATCGCTATCAGGATCATTGCCATCGGCTTCAGGTGCTGGAGCTAAGATTACGTCAGGCAGGGATGAGTACCGATTTTCTTCATGGCAGTTATTCCACAGCCATTCAGCATCGTTTCCGTGAGGAGGAGTAAATGTTTCGCATTGGCCAGTTAGCTAAGCTTGCAGAGGTGACGCCAGATACGATCCGTTTTTATGAAAAACAGCAGATGATGGATCATGGTGGCCGGACAGAAGGCGGTTTTCGACTTTATAGCGAGGGTGATCTTCAGCGTCTGAAATTTATTCGCTACGGGCGCAAACTCGGCTTTAGCCTGGAAGCCATCAGAGAGCTGCTCTCGATCCGGGTCGATCCTGCGCATCATACCTGTCAGGAATCAAAAGCGATCGTTGAAAAACGGCTGAATGAAGTTGCTCAGATGATCGCAGAATTAGAAACGATGCAGCGTTCTCTGCGACACCTCTCAGATGCCTGTTGTGGTGACAGTCACAGTAGCGTTTCGTGCTCAATTCTTGAAGCGCTGGAGCGGGGAGAGGCTTTGAGCAAATAAGGATATTGTTATTTTGCTGCAAAGGAATAAAGTATCAGACCATCTTAACAGGAGGCATCATGAGTAAATATCAGCACACGAAAGGGCAAATCCGCGATAACGCGATTCAGGCTCTGTTACACGACCCGTTATTTCGGCAGCGCATCGAGCAGAAGCAAAAGGGTAAAGGCAGTTTTAAGCGGAAAGAGAAACATGGCAAGGGGACTGGATGGGAGGGCAGTGATAAGAAAGCGTCTTATCACTGCCCTTCTGCTTTGACAGTCAAAAAAACCGCCAGTGTGGCGGCTTGTTAACTATACCCGGGTGTTCTGCTGTTTCAGCAGATCGCGGATTTCAGTCAGCAGCAATTCTTCGTTTGTCGGTTTCGCAACGGGCTTCTCAACTTCCTTCTTCTTATACAGACGATTCATTAACTTGATCGCCATGAAGATTGCGAAAGCAATGATCACGAAATCGAAGATGGTCTGAAGGAAGATACCGTATTGCATTACAACGGCTGGCGCATCACCAACTGCGGGCTTAAGTACCCAGGCGAAAGATTTAAAATCGACGCCACCAATCAGTAAGCCTAAGGGTGGCATGATGATGTTGGCGACTAACGATGAAACGATTTTACCGAAGGCAGCACCGATGATGACACCGACGGCTAAATCCATCACGTTGCCGCGCATTGCGAAGTCGCGAAACTCTTTGATTAAACTCATACTTATCTCCTTACCTAAGCCAATGCCATAAAGTCTAACAAACCCTACTGGTTTTGCCATCAACACAGTCAATTAAGCCGCAGTTTTACGTGTCTCGTGCTCAGTTTGCCTATAAGCGCGCCATTTACAGGAAAAACGGACTCGGCTGGAAGAGACGTTCTACATCTGACACAAACTTCTTGTCGGTCAGGAACATGATGACATGATCGCCTTGTTCGATGCGCAGGTTATCATTGGCAATCATCACATCGTCACCGCGAACCACTGCGCCAATGATGGTTCCCGGCGGCAGCTTGATATCGTCAATGGAGCGGCCGACCACGCGTGACGTTGATTCATCACCATGCGCTATCGCTTCGATCGCCTCTGCAATGCCGCGTCGTAACGATGAAACGCCCACGATATCTGCTTTACGCACATGACCCAGAAGGGCAGAAATCGTGGCCTGTTGAGGTGAAATAGCGATATCGATGACGCTGCCCTGAACCAGATCGACATAGGCGCGGCGCTGAATAAGCACCATAACCTTCTTCGCACCCATCTTTTTCGCCAGCATGGCTGACATGATGTTGGCTTCATCATCATTGGTCACTGCGATAAACAAATCGACCTGCTCAACATGTTCTTCCGCCAGTAACTCCTGATCCGAGGCATCGCCATAAAACACCACGGTGTCATGCAAATGTTCTGCGAGTTCCGCTGCGCGCTGAGGGTTACGTTCAATCAACTTAACGCTGTAATGTTTCTCAAGACGCTGCGCCAGACCGAAACCAATGTTACCGCCACCCACAAGCATAATCCGCTTGTAAGGTTTCTCCAGCCGCTGCATCTCACTCATTACCGCACGAATATTCTGACTGGCAGCGATGAAAAACACCTCATCACCCGCTTCTACGATGGTTGAGCCCTGCGGACGAATAGGGCGGTCCTGACGAAAAATTGCGGCTACGCGCGTATCAATGTGTGGCATATGCTCACGCATGATCGACAGCGGATTTCCCACCAGCGGCCCGCCATAATAGGCTTTCACCACCGCCAGGCTGACTTTGCCCTCTGCAAAGTTAACCACCTGCAGCGCACCAGGGTACTGGATCAAACGGTAGATATTGTCGATCACCAATTGCTCAGGCGAGATCAGATGATCGATAGGCACCGCTTCAGGAATAAATAACTTGTCCGCATCACGAAGATAGTCGGCCGCGCGAATACGGGCGATACGATTCGGCGTATTGAAAAGCGAATAAGCAATCTGGCAGGCAATCATGTTGGTTTCATCCGAGTTGGTTACGGCAACCAGCATGTCTGCATCTTCCGCTCCTGCCTCACGCAAAATTCGCGGATGAGAACCATGACCCTGCACGACGCGCAGATCGAACTTATCCTGCAGATGACGCAGACGTGAAGAGTCGGTGTCCACCACTGTGATATCGTTGTTTTCACCCACCAGATTCTCTGCCAGGGTGCCGCCAACCTGTCCTGCGCCCAGAATGATTATTTTCATCGCTTATCAATACTCATCTCAGTTTGTACCCGATTTCTTTATCAGCTTCGCATAAAAGAAACCATCTCCGCCTTCGGCTTGCGGGAATATCTGCAAGCCATTTGCCGGCGCATCCCTCAGGGATTCTGCCTGTGCATCGTGCTGGCGTTGCAGGAAAGCATCTATCTGCTGATAATTCTCTTCAGGCAGGATGGAACAGGTAGCATAAATCAGCGTACCGCCAGGTTTCAGGTGCGGCCAGACAGCGTCGAGAATTTCACTCTGAAGCTTTGCCAGCTCGGCGATATCACGATCGCGGCGCAGCCACTTAATGTCGGGATGGCGTCGGATAACACCGGTAGCAGAGCAGGGTGCATCCAGCAAAATTCGGTCAAACTGACGATCACCGCACCACTGTTGCGGCGTTCGTCCATCACCCTGTTTAACGTCTGCTTTCATGCCCAGTCGCTGCAGATTTTCCTCAACGCGTTTAAGGCGCTGCGCATCTACGTCGACAGCCATCACTTCTGCTTCCGGCGCGATTTCAAGAATATGAGTCGTTTTACCGCCGGGTGCAGCACATAAATCCAGAATCTGTTCGCCGTTTTGGGGCTCAAGCAACAAAGCACAGCGCTGAGCGGACAAATCCTGCACGGTGACCCAACCCTGATCGAAGCCAGGTAACTGACTGACCGGGGCAGGGGCGTCAAGCCGCAGCGCGTCCGGCACATCGTCAGCAGGCTGTGCATTCCTGCCACTTTCGACCAGCATGGTCAGCCATGTGTCACGATCCTGGTGCTGACGGTTAACCCGGAGCCACATCGGCGGACGCTGATTATTGGCTTCGACGATCTGTTGCCACTGTTCCGGCCAGGCATGCTGCAATCGCTTTAGCAGCCATCCCGGATGCAGATAACGCTGCGGGCCATCCTGAATGCTGACGAGCAGCTCTTCACGCTGGCGCTGAAACTGGCGTAATACACCATTTAATAAGCCTTTCAGGCTGGTGCGCTTCAGGACTTCGGCGCCCGCGACGGTTTCTGCCAGTGCGGCATGAGCAGGCACGCGTGTATATTCCAGCTGATAAAGCCCGACCATGATCAGATAGTGCAGAACCCGCTGTTTGCCGGTAAGTGGACGCTCCATCAGTTTACCGATTAGCGCTTCAAGCTGCGGTAATGTGCGCAACACGCCAAAACAGATCTCCTGCACTAACGCGCTGTCTTTGTCAGAGAGTTTTTTCTGAGCGGCAGGAAGTGCCGTATTCAGGGATTCGCCCTTGTCGACAACGCGCTCAATAAGTTGAGCGGAGAGGCTACGCAGGTTGATTGATTTAGTCATAGGGTTTTGTCATCAAACAAAAGGCCCGGTAAGTGACCGGGCCTGAGAGTCAGTCCAGAAGGGTTCCAGGTTCAAACCATTCCCGGCGCGAGTTGAGAAGATCCTGAGCCGACATCGGTTTTTTACCGGCGGGCTGTAACTGCAGCAGGTTAAGTACACCCTGAGCGGTCGCTACCTGGATGCCATGCTTATCCGCACTGATAATTTCACCCGGCGAACGATCGCTGTGAGGCAGAACGCTTGCCTGCCAGACTTTTACGGGTTGATCACCAATGGTAAAAAAGCTCATCGGCCACGGGTTAAACGCGCGAATACAACGTTCAAGCTGTTCTGCTGAAAGTGCCCAGTCAAGACGTGCCTCCTCTTTACTGAGCTTCTCAGCATAGTTGGCCAGAGTCTCATCCTGTTTTTCGGGTGTAGCCTGCTGAGTGCTCAGTAAGGTCAGCGTATCCAGCAGTCCCTGTGGTCCAAGCTGTGCCAGCTTGTCATAGAGTGTTGCACTGGTATCCTGGGCAGTAATCGGACAGGCCAGTTTATGCAGCATATCGCCTGTATCCAGCCCCACATCCATCTGCATGATGGTCACGCCGGTTTCGCTGTCGCCAGCCCAGAGCGCACGTTGAATCGGTGCGGCTCCACGCCAGCGTGGCAGCAGCGAACCATGAACGTTGATGCAGCCCAGACGTGGCATATCAAGCACGGCCTTTGGCAGAATTAATCCGTAGGCGACAACAACCATCACATCGGCCTTGAGGTCAGCAACCAGCTGCTGATTTTCTTCCGGCCGCAGTGACTTAGGCTGATAAACCGGAATGTCATGTGCCAGCGCGAGCGTTTTGACCGGGCCCGGGGTCAATTTGTTACCGCGACCAGCAGGACGGTCGGGTTGGGTGAATACGCCGATAACCTGATGTTCAGAAGCAAGCAGCGCGTCAAGATGACGCGCTGCAAAGTCAGGTGTGCCGGCAAAGATGATTTTTAGCGGGGCAGACACGTTTATCCCTTCTTAAGATCTCAGGAAGCCTGCGCGTTCTGACGCGCCAGTTTCTCTAACTTAGTTTTGATTCGTTGCCGCTTCAGAGGCGACAGATAATCGATAAACAGTTTGCCTTCCAGATGATCGATCTCATGCTGGATACAGATGGCCAGTAACTCGCTGGCTTCCAGCTCGAAACTTTTACCGTCGCGATCAAGTGCGCGAACTTTTACCCGTTCAGCACGCGGAACAAATGCGCGCTGTTCCGGAATAGAGAGGCAACCCTCTTCAATACCGGTTTCGCCGCTTTTTTCCAGCAGCTCAGGATTAATCAGTACTAAACGCTCTTCACGACTTTCAGAGACATCAATCACGATAATGCGCTGATGAATATCGACCTGTGTAGCCGCAAGACCGATACCTTCTTCGGCATACATCGTCTCGAACATATCATCAACGATACGCTGAATGTCTGCGTTAACTTCTTTAACGGGCGCAGCGACTTTGCGAAGACGCTCGTCAGGGAAATGTAATACCTGCAAAACTGACATAAATATCCAGATCTGTATTCGGTTAAGAAAAGATTACTACCTCATATTGTAGACTTTTCGAGGCCTGATTGACAGCATTGTGCGGCAGGAAGCAAGGGCGATCAGGGAGCCGGAGATGGACAAAATAGCGCAGTATGTGCGGCTGGCAGCCGTCACTGGAATGACAGGGAAACGCTGGATTGAAGCGGCGCAGCAGACAGGTGCCGAACCGGCGGACAGTGAGCAACTTATCCAGCTTGGATTAGACGCCAGTCAGCGTCAGCAATATTTTGATTTTAATGAGAAAAGTCTCACTGAAGTCTATGCCTGGCTGGGGGAGAGTCCGGCTCATCATCTGGTGACTGCTCTGGACGCAGCCTATCCTGTCCGGCTTAAAGAGACGAGCCGCTTTCCGCCGCTGCTCTATATTAATGGCGATCCTGCCGTGATCAGTACACCCCAGTTAGCGGTGGTGGGTAGCCGGAACTGTTCCCACAATGGTCGTTACTGGTGCGACTGGTTTACCCAGCAATTAAGCCTCAGCGGTCTGACCATTACCAGCGGACTGGCCCGGGGTATTGATGGTGTTGCACATAAGGCAGCACTCAACGTGAAGGGTAGAACGGTGGCTGTGCTGGGGAGTGGATTACAGCGGCTCTATCCCAAAAATCATGCCCACCTTGCTGCTGAGATCGTAGATCAGGGGGGTGCGGTTATTTCTGAGTTTCCGCTGATGACCCAGCCGCATCCGCTTAATTTTCCGCGCCGCAATCGGATCATCAGCGGCCTGAGTCATGGGGTGCTGGTGGTCGAAGCCTCTTTAAAGAGTGGCTCACTGGTGACGGCACGGTATGCGCTGGAGCAAAATCGCAATGTTTATGCCTTACCTGGCGCGCTCGGCAACCCGTTAAGCGAAGGTGTAAACTGGTTGATTCAGCAGGGAGCGCTGCTGGTGGCCCATCCCAATAACATCGTGGAAGATCTGGCAAATGCACTTAACTGGCTGCCAGCGACCCAGGCCAGCGAAATTTATTCTGAGGTGAGTGACGATGCTCCATTGCCATTTGCTGATGTGTTGGCTAACGTAGGTGATGATGTTACACCTGTTGACGTTGTCGCTGAACGTGCCGGCCAATCTGTGCCAGTTATCTCAGCTCAGTTGCTGGAACTGGAGTTAGCAGGATGGATCGCAGCTGTACCCGGCGGCTATGTCCGATTGAGGAGGGCATGCCATGTTCGACGTACTGATGTATTTGTTTGAGACATATATCCACAACGAAGCAGAAATGGGTGTTGATCAGGACAGATTGACAGACGACCTGACGGATGCCGGGTTCCATCGTGAAGATGTTTACAGTGCGCTGAACTGGTTAGAAAGATTGGCTGACTATCAGGAAGGACTGGTAGAGCCAATTTTACTGACAAATGATCCGCTCTCCATGCGTATTTATACCGATGAAGAGAGCAAGCGTTTAGATGCTGACAGCCGTGGTTTCCTGCTGTTCCTGGAGCAGATTCAGGTGCTAAACCTGGAAACCCGTGAAATGGTCATCGAACGTATCATGGCGCTGGATACCTCTGAGTTTGACCTGGAGGATCTCAAGTGGGTGGTGCTGATGGTGTTGTTCAACATCCCGGGATGTGAAAATGCCTATCAGCAGATGGAAGAACTGCTATTCGACGCCAATGAAGGTATGCTGCATTAAATTTCCTTTCATGCATTGATCGCTATGAGTAAAGCTGCACTCTTCACCGTGCGTAAACAGGATCCCTGCCCCGCTTGCGGGGCAGAACTGGTTATCCGCTCCGGTAAACACGGTCCTTTTCTGGGCTGTGCGAACTACCCGGCTTGTGACTACATTCGACCTTTAAAAGGTCAGGCCGATGGCCATGTGGTCAAAGTGCTTGAAGGCCACGCCTGCCCTGAATGCGGGGCGGATAAAGTGTTGCGGCAGGGACGTTTTGGCATGTTCATCGGCTGCAGCCTCTATCCGGAATGCGGATACACCGAAACCATCGATAAACCGGATGAAACCTCGCTGGCCTGCCCACAGTGCCATGAAGGCCGTTTAGTACAGCGGCGTTCCCGTTACGGCAAAACGTTTCACTCCTGCGATCGCTATCCAGCCTGCCAGTTTGTTGTAAATCTGACACCCGTTTCCGGAACCTGTCCTTATTGTGAGTATCCACTATTAGTGGAAAAAAAGACCGCGCAGGGCGTGAAACGCTTCTGTGCCAGTAAGAGTTGTGGCAAAGCCATCGCTGAAGAGAATTCATAGACCATGGAAAATCAACACCTCGCCGATTCACTTGAGACCTGCCTTGAGCATCTGAATCGTCAGGCGGTCATCGCCTATCCTACTGAAGCCGTATTTGGTCTGGGCTGTGACCCTGATAGTGAATCTGCCGTCATGGCATTGCTGGCGCTGAAACAGCGTCCGGTAGAAAAGGGACTCATCCTGATTGCGGCTGATTACACCCAGCTTGAACCTTATATCTCCTCACGCGAACTTTCGGTGACTCAGCGTGAGCGGATGTTTGCCTGCTGGCCAGGCCCGGTGACCTTTGTCGTTCCCGTTCCACCGCAAACGCCTCGCTGGCTGACCGGACAATTTGATTCACTCGCCATTCGCGTCAGTGACCATCCTGATGTACAGGCCCTTTGCCGCGCATTCGGTAAACCGCTTGTTTCAACCAGCGCCAATCTGACTGGCCTGCCTCCCTGCCGCACGGCTGAAGAAGTGAAGCAGCAGTTTGGCGAGCATTTCCCGGTTCTGTCGGGAAAAACGGGTGGACGACTCAATCCTTCTGAAATCCGCGATGTTATCAGCGGCGAACTTATACGTCAGGGGTAATTCATGGATCAATTCGCCGTTTTCGGTAATCCGATCAACCACAGTAAATCACCGCTGATCCATCAGGCCTTCGCTGAGCAGACGGGCATTGAACATCGTTATGGCCGCATTTGTGCCCCGGTTGATGGTTTTCACCAGGCGCTCTCTGCCTTTTTCGAACAGGGAGGTCGTGGTGCCAACGTGACGTTGCCTTTCAAACAGCAGGCATGGGAATTTGCCGATCAGCTGAGTGAACGAGCTGCCCTATCCGGCGCGGTTAACACGGTAAAAAAGCTCAGTGATGGGCAGATCCTGGGGGACAACACGGATGGAATTGGCCTGTTAAGCGATCTTGAACGGCTGAAGATGATCAACGCTGGTGACAATGTACTGCTGGTGGGAGCGGGCGGGGCCGCACGCGGTGTCATTCTGCCACTGCTTTCAGCAGGGGTGACGCTGACCGTGGTCAATCGTACGGCCGCGCGCGCTGAAGAGCTGGCGACTCTGTTTGGAGAGAGTGGGCCTATCCGGGCATGTAGTTTTGAGCAACTGGTGAATCAACACTTTGATCTGATTATCAATGCTACTTCCAGCGGTGTGAAGGGTGAAACGCCTCCTTTACCTGTGGAAGTCATCCATCCGGATGTGCGCTGTTATGACATGTTTTACCAAAGTGGGTTGACGCCTTTCCTGCTCTGGTGTCAGGCGCGAGGCACTCATCATCTGGCAGATGGACTGGGTATGCTGGTGGGACAGGCTGCTCATGCCTTCTATATATGGCATGGTGTGATGCCGGAAATTGCGCCTGTCATTGGTCAACTCAAGCAGGCCATGCAACCATGAATCAGGCGATACAGTTTCCGGATGAGGAAACGTATGACGCTGAACTTAAGGCGGTCTGTTTCCCGGTACTGGTTAACGGCATGCGGCTGAACTGTGCAATCAGCCGTGAGTCGCTGGTTTCACGCTTTGGTGAGGGGGAGGCGATGGCGCTGTTTCAGCACCATCGCTGGGATTTGGAAGATGAGGCCGAAGAGGCTATTCGTCAGGATGACGTGGATGCTCAGGGCTGGATCAGGTTATTTCCAGCCAGGTAATCATCTTTCCAGCCGACATAGTTGTTAGCGGAATAGCGTAAACCTTCCTTCTCACTCTCATTCAGCGGCCTGATCTGCTTCACCGGGCTACCCAGATAGAGATAGCCGCTCTCCAGCCTTTTACCTGGTGGCACCAGACTTCCGGCACCAATCATCACCTCTTCTTCTACTATTACACCATCAAGCAGAATCGATCCCATTCCGACCAGCACGCGATCGCCAATGGTGCAGCCGTGCAGCATCGCTTTATGTCCGACCGTGACGTCCTCGCCGATAATAAGAGGGAAGCCTTGTGGGTTGGATGCAGATTTGTGCGTAACGTGCAGAACACTGCCGTCCTGCACATTGGTGCGTGCACCAATCCGGACCTGATTCACGTCACCCCTGATCGCAACCAGCGGCCAGATGCTGACGTCATCCTCCATAATCACATCACCGACAACAACACTGCTTGGATCGACCATCACGCGCTGGCCAGTTTGCGGGAAAAGATCTTTGTAGGGGCGTAGGGCGGAAGTCATCATGTTCTCCTTTGTTCTGTTTTCACTGCAGCCTGATGCGATTTTACACAGCTGACAAGCCAATTCTGACCCGGATCGGTGGCGATCTCATCAATCTGGATCATTTATAACCGTTCAGATAAAAGATCCTAAAAAAGGGTTGTGCTCTGAAACGGGATCCCTATAATGCGCCTCCATCGACACGGAACACCGGCAACGGGAAACGGGTTGAGAGGCGCAGGAGACTGAGCCGCCGGAGAAAAACTTCTGAGAAAGAGGTTGACTCTGCAGGAGGAGAGCGTAATATACGCCACCTCGCGACAGGACGCTAACGCACTGTTCGCACTGCTCTTTAACAATTTATCAGAC
>NZ_FOVG01000010.1 GCF_900115075.1 Candidatus Pantoea varia | reverse complement strand
GAAGTTTACGTTCTGTCTAAAGACGAAGGTGGTCGCCATACTCCGTTCTTCAAAGGCTATCGTCCACAGTTCTACTTCCGTACAACTGACGTGACTGGCTCAGTAGAGCTGCCAGAAGGCGTTGAAATGGTAATGCCAGGCGACAACATCAAAATGGTTGTTACCCTGATCCACCCAATCGCAATGGACGAAGGTCTGCGCTTCGCAATCCGTGAAGGTGGCCGTACCGTTGGCGCGGGTGTTGTTGCTAAAGTTATCGCATAATTACCGATAACGTTTGACGCAATGCACACGGAAAGGGCATCATTTGATGCCCTTTTTGCACGCTGTTTCATAGAACCTGGCTCATCAGTGATTTTTTGAATCATAATCATTGCTGAGACAGGCTCTGTAATGCGGCGTTGGATACCGAGTTACGCCCCAAAAGCTCATTCGGTTTGGACGCCTCGCACTGCGGGGCAGAATAGTTTCTGAATTATTGTGGCAGGTTGGTTTATGAGTGCGAATACCGAAGCTCAAGGGAGCGGGCGTGGCCTGGAAGCGGTAAAGTGGGTAGTAGTTGTGTTACTGCTGCTTGCAGCGATTGTAGGTAACTACCTCTATCGCGATGTGTCATTGCCACTGCGTGCATTAGCCGTAGTTGTACTGATTGCAGCGGCTGGCGGCATTGCGCTTTTAACGACCAAAGGCAAAGCGACTGTGGCTTTTGCTCGTGAAGCAAGAACAGAAATGCGTAAGGTTATCTGGCCAACCCGCCAGGAAACGCTGCACACCACCTTAATCGTTGCCGCGGTTACTGCCGTGATGTCACTGATTTTGTGGGGGCTGGATGGTATTCTGGTCCGTCTGGTATCGTTTATCACTGGCCTGAGGTTCTGAGATGTCTGAAGCTCCAAAGAAACGCTGGTACGTCGTACAGGCGTTTTCCGGTTTTGAAGGCCGCGTAGCTCAATCGCTGCGCGAGCATATCAAATTGCACAACATGGAAGAGCTGTTTGGCGAAGTCATGGTTCCGACTGAAGAAGTCGTCGAAATTCGTGGTGGCCAGCGTCGTAAGAGCGAGCGCAAGTTTTTCCCGGGATACGTACTGGTTCAGATGGTGATGAATGACGCCAGCTGGCATTTAGTACGCAGCGTCCCGCGCGTGATGGGTTTCATCGGCGGTACATCTGACCGTCCTGCGCCTATCAGCGACAAAGAAGTTGATGCGATCATGAACCGTCTGCAGCAGGTCGGCGATAAGCCTCGTCCGAAAACGCTGTTTGAGCCAGGTGAAATGGTTCGCGTTAATGACGGTCCATTTGCTGACTTTAACGGTGTGGTTGAAGATGTAGATTACGAGAAAAGCCGCCTGACGGTTTCCGTGTCCATCTTTGGTCGTGCAACACCGGTTGAGCTGGACTTCGGTCAGGTGGAGAAAGGTTAACCTCTTTCCGCTCACAAATTAGCTGTTGCAGCAGGCGCGAAATTTAACTACAATTTCGCGCCTTTTGTTTTTATGCGCTGGCAACAGCGAATAAATCGTTATCACGGGGAGCCTTCACAGGCGCTATAACCCAATTGAGGAAATATCATGGCTAAGAAAGTCCAAGCCTACGTCAAGCTGCAGGTTGCAGCTGGTATGGCGAACCCAAGTCCACCGGTTGGTCCAGCTCTGGGTCAGCAGGGTGTTAACATCATGGAATTCTGTAAGGCGTTCAACGCTAAGACCGAATCTCTGGAAAAAGGTCTGCCGACTCCAGTTGTTATCACCGTATACAGCGACCGTTCTTTTACCTTCATTACCAAAACGCCTCCGGCTGCCGTACTGCTGAAAAAAGCAGCGGGCATCAAGTCTGGTTCTGGTAAGCCGAACAAAGATAAAGTCGGTAAAGTGACTCGTGCTCAGGTACGTGAAATCGCAGAAACCAAAGCTGCGGACATGACTGGTTCTGACGTTGAAGCGATGACTCGCTCAATCGAAGGTACTGCTCGTTCCATGGGCCTGGTAGTAGAGGACTAAGAAATGGCTAAGCTGACCAAGCGCATGACCGTAATTCGCGACAAAGTTGACGTGACTAAGCAGTATGACATTGCTGAAGCCGTTGCTCTGCTGAAAGAACTGGCTACTGCCAAGTTCGTTGAAAGCGTTGACGTTGCTGTCAACCTCGGCATTGATGCACGTAAATCTGATCAAAACGTTCGCGGCGCGACCGTTCTGCCACACGGTACTGGTCGTTCAGTACGTGTTGCTGTCTTCGCCCAGGGCGCAAACGCTGAAGCTGCTAAAGCAGCAGGCGCTGAGCTGGTAGGCATGGAAGACCTGGCTGATCAGATCAAGAAAGGCGAAATGAATTTTGACGTTGTTATTGCTTCTCCGGATGCAATGCGCGTTGTTGGCCAGTTAGGCCAGATTCTGGGCCCACGCGGCCTGATGCCAAACCCGAAAGTTGGTACTGTAACCCCTAACGTTGCTGAAGCAGTTAAGAACGCTAAAGCAGGTCAGGTTCGTTATCGTAACGACAAAAACGGCATCATCCACACTACCATCGGTAAAGTGGACTTTGACGCTGACAAATTGAAAGAAAACCTGGAATCTCTGCTGGTAGCGCTGAAAAAAGCAAAACCATCTCAGGCGAAAGGCGTGTACATCAAGAAAGTTAGCCTTTCAACCACCATGGGCGCCGGCGTTGCCGTTGACCAGGCTGGTCTGAACGCAACAGCAAACTAATTGCTGCTTGAAACGGGCGAAAAATTCACCTAGAATCTTACGCCCGTTGTTCTGTTATTAACAGAACAGGACGCCAGAGAGCCGGAACTGACTGTTGCGTTTATCGCCTTTCCCTCTGACTCTGCTGCGTCACACAGAATTTAGGTTGGAGCCAGGCCTTATCCTGGCCTCCGTCCAAGACCGCAGGAGCTGTTTATCTCCGGATATTCCGCTTAATACCCTGCGTAGACGGTGACAGAACCAAAAGAATTTTTTCTTAGCTGGATTCTGCTCACCGTGTTCGAGCGCTTATTACCCCTTGGGGTGAGTAAGTGAAGTGAGTTCCGGGGAAATCCTTTCCCGGTCAAATCCAGGAGCAAAAGCTAATGGCATTAAATCTTCAAGACAAACAAGCGATTGTTGCTGAAGTCAGCGAAGTAGCCAAAGGTGCGCTTTCAGCGGTTGTTGCGGATTCTCGTGGCGTTACCGTTGATAAAATGACCGAACTGCGTAAAGCAGGCCGTGAAGCTGGCGTTTACATGCGTGTTGTTCGTAACACCCTGCTGCGCCGCGTCGTTGAAGGTACTCAGTTTGAGTGCCTGAAAGACACGTTTGTTGGTCCGACCCTGATTGCATATTCTATGGAACACCCGGGCGCTGCTGCTCGTCTGTTCAAAGATTTCGCGAAAGCGAATGCAAAATTTGAGGTCAAAGCTGCAGCCTTTGAAGGTGAGCTGATCACGGCGGCCAATATTGACCGTCTGGCAACTCTGCCGACCTACGAAGAAGCACTGGCACGTCTGATGTCGACCATGAAAGAAGCCGCTGCCGGCAAACTGGTCCGCACTCTGGCTGCTGTACGCGATGCAAAAGAAGCGGCTTAAGGCCATATTCTTTTCTTCGTACTTGCTTACGTATAAACTTTTTCTGATTCTTAGGAACAATTGTCATGTCTATTACTAAAGACCAAATTCTGGAAGCTGTTGCAGCGATGTCCGTAATGGAAGTTGTTGAGCTGGTTTCTGCAATGGAAGAAAAATTCGGCGTTTCTGCTGCTGCTGCTGTAGCTGTTGCTGCTGGCCCGGCTGAAGCTGTTGAAGAAAAAACTGAATTCGACGTAGTCCTGAAAGCTGTTGGCCCGAACAAGGTTGCAGTAATCAAAGCCGTACGTACTGCAACTGGTCTGGGCCTGAAAGAAGCCAAAGATCTGGTTGAAGCAACTGGCGTGATCAAAGAAGCAATCAGCAAAGACGACGCAGCTGCACTTGAAGCTGCTCTGAAAGAAGCTGGCGCTGAAGTTGAAGTTAAGTAAGACAACCTTCGGGTTGCAGTCTGAGTAGTTTCAGACTGATGGCTGGTGACTTTTTGGTCACCAGCCTTTTTGCGCTACAGGGTCTCAATGGGGTTTCACACTGTTTGTCCATTGCTACTCTTCAATATCTTTCTCTATCGACGACTTAATATACCGCTCTACCTGTGCGGGTTCCCTGCCCTCGCAACAGCGATGAAATGATTTAAGCGTGATAGAAAGAGGTATTGCACTGCTGCTACGCAGCCAGTGAATCAAACAAAATCGTGTTGCATGAACTGTCCTGTCAGGACGGACAGCGTGGGTCGACTTGTCAGCTAGCTGAGGAACCCTATGGTTTACTCCTATACCGAGAAAAAACGTATTCGTAAGGATTTTGGTAAACGTCCGCAAGTACTGGACATACCTTATCTCCTTTCCATCCAGCTCGACTCGTTCCAGAAGTTTATCGAGCAAGATCCAGAAGGTCAGTACGGACTGGAAGCTGCATTCCGCTCTGTATTCCCTATTGCGAGCTACAGCGGCAACTCTGAGTTGCAGTATGTCAGCTATCGCCTGGGTGAACCTGTCTTTGACGTGAAAGAGTGTCAGATCCGTGGCGTGACCTATTCGGCACCGCTGCGCGTGAAACTGCGTCTGGTGGTCTATGAGCGCGAAGCGCCAGAAGGCACCGTAAAAGACATTAAAGAACAAGAAGTCTACATGGGCGAAATTCCGCTCATGACCGACAACGGTACCTTTGTTATCAATGGTACCGAACGCGTTATCGTTTCTCAGCTGCACCGTAGTCCTGGCGTGTTCTTTGATAGCGATAAGGGTAAAACCCACTCATCGGGTAAAGTGCTGTACAACGCACGTATCATCCCTTACCGCGGTTCATGGCTCGACTTTGAGTTTGACCCGAAAGATAACCTGTTTGTCCGTATTGACCGTCGTCGTAAGCTGCCGGCCACTATCATCCTGCGCGCGTTAC
Source organism: Candidatus Pantoea varia (assembly GCF_900115075.1). Classification (GTDB taxonomy): domain Bacteria; phylum Pseudomonadota; class Gammaproteobacteria; order Enterobacterales; family Enterobacteriaceae; genus Pantoea; species Pantoea varia. The sequence continues at coordinate 21,099 of NZ_FOVG01000010.1, read as the reverse complement.
AGTTCACTACACCTCAGATCCTCGATATCTTCTTCGAGAAAGTGGTGTTTGAAATCCGTGACAACAAGCTGCAGATGGAGCTGGTGCCTGAGCGCCTGCGCGGTGAAACTGCAACCTTCGATATCGAAGCGAACGGCACCGTCTACGTCGAAAAAGCACGCCGTATTACTGCGCGCCATATCCGTCAGCTGGAAAAAGATGGCATTCAGCACATCGAAGTTCCGGTTGAATATATCGCGGGCAAAGTGGTCGCTAAAGACTACATCGATGAGAGCACCGGTGAGCTGATTATTGCAGCGAACATGGAACTGTCACTGGATTTGCTGGCCAAACTGAGCCAGTCCGGTCACAAGCGCATCGAAACGCTGTTCACCAACGATCTGGACCACGGTCCATATATGTCTGAGACCCTGCGTGTTGACCCAACCAGCGATCGCCTGAGCGCACTGGTTGAGATCTACCGCATGATGCGTCCTGGTGAGCCGCCAACACGCGAAGCAGCAGAGAACCTGTTTGAGAACCTGTTCTTCTCTGAAGATCGTTACGATCTTTCTGCTGTCGGCCGTATGAAGTTCAACCGCTCATTACTGCGTGATGAAATCGAAGGTTCAGGCATCCTGAGCAAAGACGACATCATCGAAGTGATGAAGAAGCTGATCGACATCCGTAACGGTAAAGGCGAAGTGGACGATATCGACCACCTCGGTAACCGTCGTATTCGTTCAGTCGGTGAAATGGCTGAGAACCAGTTCCGTGTCGGTCTGGTACGTGTTGAGCGTGCGGTTAAAGAACGTCTGTCACTGGGCGACCTTGATACCCTGATGCCTCAGGACATGATCAACGCGAAGCCGATTTCGGCTGCGGTGAAAGAGTTCTTTGGTTCCAGCCAGCTTTCTCAGTTTATGGATCAGAACAACCCGCTGTCAGAGATTACGCACAAACGTCGTATCTCTGCTCTCGGCCCGGGTGGTTTGACGCGTGAGCGTGCCGGCTTCGAAGTGCGTGACGTACACCCAACGCACTACGGTCGTGTCTGCCCAATCGAAACCCCTGAAGGTCCGAACATCGGTCTGATCAACTCCTTGTCTGTTTATGCACAGACCAATGAGTACGGTTTCCTTGAGACGCCTTATCGCCGTGTTATCGACGGTCTGGTTTCTGACGAAATTCATTACCTCTCTGCTATCGAAGAGGGTAACTACGTTATCGCTCAGGCGAACGCCCCTCTTGATGATAACGGCGCGTTTGTTGATGACCTGGTCACCTGCCGTAGCAAAGGCGAATCAAGTCTGTTCAGCCGCGATCAGGTTGACTACATGGACGTTTCGACCCAACAGATCGTTTCTGTCGGTGCGTCACTGATCCCGTTCCTGGAACACGATGATGCTAACCGCGCCCTGATGGGTGCGAACATGCAACGTCAGGCCGTTCCGACTCTGCGTGCTGATAAGCCGCTGGTTGGTACCGGTATGGAACGTGCTGTTGCCGTTGACTCCGGTGTTACCGCCGTTGCGAAACGTGGCGGTACCGTACAGTACGTCGACGCATCACGTATCGTTATCAAAGTTAACGAAGACGAAATGCATGCTGGCGAAGCCGGTATCGACATTTACAACCTGACCAAATATACCCGTTCTAACCAGAACACCTGCATCAACCAGATGCCATGTGTTTCTCTGGGTGAACCGGTTGAGCGCGGCGACGTGCTGGCAGATGGCCCGTCCACCGATCTGGGTGAACTGGCACTGGGCCAGAACATGCGCGTCGCGTTCATGCCGTGGAACGGCTATAACTTCGAAGACTCCATCCTGGTCTCCGAGCGTGTGGTTCAGGAAGATCGCTTTACGACTATCCACATTCAGGAACTGGCTTGCGTGTCGCGTGACACCAAACTGGGGCCGGAAGAGATTACCGCTGATATCCCGAACGTGGGTGAAGCTGCTCTCTCTAAACTGGATGAGTCAGGCATCGTCTACATCGGTGCTGAAGTGACCGGTGGCGACATTCTGGTGGGTAAGGTAACGCCGAAAGGTGAGACCCAGCTGACGCCAGAAGAGAAACTGCTGCGCGCTATCTTCGGTGAAAAAGCCTCTGACGTGAAAGATTCGTCACTGCGCGTACCGAATGGCGTGTCAGGCACCGTGATCGACGTTCAGGTCTTTACCCGCGATGGCGTGGAAAAAGACAAACGTGCGCTGGAAATCGAAGAGATGCAGCTGAAGCAGGCCAAGAAAGACCTGTCTGAAGAACTGCAGATTCTGGAAGCGGGCCTGTTCAGCCGTATCCAGAACGTACTGATTTCTGGTGGCGTTGAAGCAGACAAACTGGACAAGCTGCCGCGCGAGCGCTGGCTGGAACTGGGTTTGACTGACGAAGCCAAGCAAAACCAGCTGGAGCAGCTGGCAGAGCAGTACGACGAACTGAAGCACGAGTTTGAGAAAAAACTCGAAGGTAAGCGTCGTAAAATCACCCAGGGCGATGATCTGGCACCAGGCGTGCTGAAAATCGTTAAGGTTTATCTGGCAGTTAAGCGTCAGATTCAGCCGGGTGACAAAATGGCAGGCCGTCACGGTAACAAAGGTGTTATCTCCAAGATCAACCCGATCGAAGATATGCCTTACGATGAAAACGGCACGCCGGTTGACATCGTTCTGAACCCGCTGGGCGTACCATCGCGTATGAACATCGGTCAGATTCTGGAAACCCACCTGGGTATGGCAGCGAAAGGCATCGGCGAGAAGATCAACGCCATGCTGAAGAAGCAGGAAGACGTCGCGAAACTGCGCGAATTCATCCAGCGTGCCTATGACCTGGGTAGCGATCTGCGTCAGAAAGTTGACCTGAACACCTTCTCCGATGACGAAGTGCTTCGTCTGGCTGAGAACCTGAAGAAAGGTATGCCAATCGCCACTCCGGTGTTTGATGGTGCGAAAGAAAGCGAAATCAAAGAGCTGCTGCAGCTCGGCGGCTTGCCTTCTTCCGGTCAGATTACCCTGTTTGACGGCCGTACCGGTGAGCAGTTCGAACGTCAGGTAACCGTTGGCTACATGTACATGCTGAAACTCAACCACCTGGTTGATGACAAGATGCATGCACGTTCAACCGGTTCCTACAGCCTGGTTACTCAGCAGCCGCTGGGTGGTAAGGCACAGTTCGGTGGTCAGCGCTTTGGTGAGATGGAAGTATGGGCACTGGAAGCATACGGTGCCGCGTATACCCTGCAGGAAATGCTTACCGTTAAGTCTGATGACGTCAACGGCCGTACCAAGATGTATAAAAACATCGTTGACGGTAACCATCAGATGGAACCGGGCATGCCGGAATCCTTCAACGTACTGTTGAAAGAGATTCGCTCGCTGGGTATCAACATCGAGCTGGAAGACGAGTAACCCCTTTTCAGGCTGCGGTTCGCCGCCGCCTGAAAGCGCTGGGTTTAAAGCGCTCGCAATTGTACTGGTTACGGGGCGTTCAATTTCGGTTGGACGCCCTCTGAGTCTCACTCCGACGGGAGCTAATCCGTGAAAGACTTACTTAAGTTTCTGAAAGCGCAAACTAAGACCGAAGAGTTTGATGCGATCAAAATTGCGCTGGCTTCGCCAGACATGATCCGTTCCTGGTCTTTTGGTGAAGTGAAAAAGCCAGAAACCATTAACTACCGTACTTTTAAGCCAGAGCGCGATGGTCTGTTCTGTGCCCGTATCTTCGGGCCGGTAAAAGACTATGAGTGCCTGTGCGGCAAATACAAGCGCCTGAAACACCGTGGTGTGATTTGTGAGAAGTGCGGTGTTGAAGTGACCCAGACTAAAGTACGCCGTGAGCGTATGGGCCACATCGAACTGGCGTCGCCAACTGCGCACATCTGGTTCCTGAAGTCACTGCCATCGCGTATCGGCTTACTGCTGGATATGCCACTGCGTGACATCGAGCGCGTGCTCTACTTTGAATCTTACGTGGTAATCGAAGGTGGCATGACCAACCTCGAGAAGCGTCAGATCCTGACTGAAGAGCAGTACCTTGACGCTCTGGAAGAGTTCGGTGACGAATTCGACGCCAAAATGGGCGCCGAAGCGATCCAGGCCCTGTTGAAAAACATGGATCTGGAGCAGGAGTGCGAGCAGCTGCGTGAAGAGCTGAACGAAACTAACTCCGAAACCAAACGTAAAAAACTGACCAAGCGCATCAAGCTGCTGGAAGCGTTCGTACAGTCTGGCAACAAGCCAGAGTGGATGATCCTGACCGTGCTGCCTGTTCTTCCACCGGATCTGCGTCCGCTGGTACCGCTGGATGGCGGCCGTTTCGCAACGTCGGATCTGAACGATCTTTATCGTCGCGTGATCAACCGTAACAACCGTCTGAAGCGCCTGCTGGATCTGGCTGCGCCAGATATCATCGTACGCAACGAAAAGCGTATGTTGCAGGAAGCGGTCGATGCACTGCTGGATAACGGTCGTCGCGGTCGTGCGATCACCGGTTCTAACAAGCGTCCGCTGAAATCGCTGGCTGACATGATCAAAGGTAAGCAGGGTCGTTTCCGTCAGAACCTGCTGGGTAAACGTGTCGACTATTCTGGTCGTTCGGTTATCACCGTGGGTCCATACCTGCGTCTGCATCAGTGCGGTCTGCCTAAGAAAATGGCACTCGAACTGTTCAAACCGTTCATTTACGGCAAGCTGGAACTGCGTGGCCTGGCCACCACCATCAAAGCCGCGAAGAAAATGGTTGAGCGCGAAGAAGCGGTTGTCTGGGATATCCTTGACGAAGTGATCCGTGAGCACCCGGTTCTGCTGAACCGTGCGCCTACGCTGCACCGTCTGGGTATTCAGGCCTTTGAACCGGTTCTGATCGAAGGTAAAGCGATTCAGCTGCACCCGCTGGTTTGTGCGGCATATAACGCCGACTTCGATGGTGACCAGATGGCTGTTCACGTACCGCTGACGCTGGAAGCCCAGCTGGAAGCGCGTGCGCTGATGATGTCGACCAACAACATTCTGTCACCTGCGAACGGCGAGCCAATCATCGTTCCTTCTCAGGACGTTGTACTGGGTCTCTATTACATGACCCGTGACTGTGTTAACGCCAAAGGCGAAGGCATGGTGCTGACTGGCCCGAAAGAAGCTGAGCGTATCTATCGCGCTGGCCTCGCCTCTCTGCATGCTCGCGTTAAGGTGCGTATCACCGAACATGAGAAAAATGAGCAGGATGAGTGGGTTGCTAAAACCAGCATCATCGACACCACTGTTGGCCGTGCCATCCTGTGGATGATCGTGCCAAAAGGTCTGCCTTTCTCCATCGTTAACCAGGCGCTGGGCAAAAAAGCTATCTCCAAAATGCTGAACACCTGTTACCGCATTCTGGGCCTGAAGCCGACCGTTATCTTTGCTGACCAGACCATGTACACCGGTTTCGCTTACGCTGCCCGTTCAGGCGCGTCTGTCGGCATCGACGACATGGTTATTCCAGAGAAGAAAGTGGAAATCATCACCGAAGCGGAAGCTGAAGTGGCTGAGATCCAGGAGCAGTTCCAGTCTGGTCTGGTTACGGCAGGCGAACGTTACAACAAAGTCATCGATATCTGGGCCGCAGCCAACGAACGTGTTGCCAAGGCGATGATGGAAAACCTCTCTACCGAACTCGTGATTAACCGCGATGGCGAAGAAGAGCGACAGGTTTCCTTTAACAGCATCTTTATGATGGCCGACTCCGGTGCGCGTGGTTCTGCAGCACAGATTCGTCAGCTGGCCGGTATGCGTGGTCTGATGGCGAAGCCAGATGGCTCCATCATCGAAACACCAATCACGGCGAACTTCCGTGAAGGGTTGAACGTACTCCAGTACTTCATCTCAACCCACGGTGCTCGTAAAGGTCTTGCGGATACCGCACTGAAAACAGCGAACTCCGGTTATCTGACGCGTCGTCTGGTTGACGTTGCACAGGATCTGGTTGTTACTGAAGATGACTGTGGTACACACGAAGGCATCATGATGACGCCTGTCATCGAAGGTGGCGACGTTAAAGAGCCGCTGCGTGAGCGTGTACTGGGTCGTGTGACTGCTGAAGACGTTCTGAAGCCGGGTACTGCTGATATTCTGGTCCCACGTAACACACTGCTCGATGAGCACTGGTGTGACGTGCTGGAACTGAACTCAGTCGACAGCCTGAAAGTCCGCTCAGTCGTAGGTTGTGAAACCGACTTTGGTGTGTGTGCGCATTGCTACGGTCGCGACCTGGCACGTGGTCACATCATCAACAAAGGTGAAGCGATCGGTGTTATTGCGGCACAGTCCATCGGTGAGCCAGGTACACAGCTGACGATGCGTACGTTCCACATCGGTGGTGCGGCATCACGTGCGGCTGCTGAATCCAGCATTCAGGTTAAGAACAAAGGTACCATCAAGCTGACCAACGCCAAGTCCGTAACGAACTCGGCAGGTAAGCTGGTGATCACCTCGCGTAACGTTGAACTGAAAATGATCGACGAATTTGGTCGTACCAAAGAGAGCTATAAAGTTCCTTATGGTTCTTCCATGGCGAAAGGTGATGGTGAGCAGGTTGCAGCGGGCGAAACCGTCGCAAACTGGGATCCACATACCATGCCAGTCATCACCGAAGTGGGCGGTTTCATTCGCTTCACGGACATGGTTGATGGCCAGACCATTACCCGTCAGACAGATGACTTAACCGGTCTGTCTTCGCTGGTGGTTCTGGACAGTGCTGAACGTACTGCGGGCGGTAAAGATCTGCGTCCTGCGCTGAAAATTGTTGATGCCAATGGCAACGACGTTCTGATCCCGGGCACCGACATGCCGGCTCAGTACTTCCTGCCAGGTAAAGCGATTGTTCAGCTGGAAGATGGCGTTAAGATCAGTGCTGGTGACACGTTAGCGCGTGTTCCGCAGGAATCTGGCGGTACCAAGGATATTACCGGTGGTCTGCCACGCGTTGCTGACCTGTTCGAAGCGCGTCGTCCGAAAGAGCCGGCTATTCTGGCGGAGATCAGCGGCATCATCTCCTTCGGTAAAGAGACCAAAGGTAAGCGTCGTCTGGTAATTACTCCGCTGGATGGTAGCGAGCCGTACGAAGAGATGATTCCGAAATGGCGTCAGCTGAACGTGTTCGAAGGTGAACGTGTTGAGCGCGGTGACGTGGTTTCCGATGGCCCAGAGTCTCCACATGACATCCTGCGCTTGCGTGGCGTGCATGCGGTGACCCGTTACATCACTAACGAAGTGCAGGAAGTTTACCGTCTGCAAGGCGTTAAGATTAACGATAAGCATATCGAAGTCATCGTTCGTCAGATGCTGCGTAAAGCAACCATCGTGAGCGCAGGAAGTGCAGACTTCCTGGAAGGTGAGCAGGCTGAATTCTCTCGCATCAAGATCTCTAACCGTGATCTGGAAGCGAACGGAAAAGTCGGTGCAACCTTCATGCGTGACCTGCTGGGTATTACCAAAGCGTCACTGGCTACCGAATCGTTCATCTCTGCAGCATCGTTCCAGGAGACCACACGTGTCCTGACCGAAGCAGCAGTAGCAGGTAAGCGCGATGAACTGCGCGGCCTGAAAGAGAACGTAATCGTGGGTCGTCTGATCCCGGCCGGTACCGGTTATGCGTACCATCAGGATCGTATGCGCCGCAAAGCGGCAGGTGAAGTTCCGGTTGCACCGCAGGTTACTGCGGATGAAGCCTCAGCCAGCCTGGCTGAACTGTTGAACGCCGGTCTCGGCGGCAACAAAAACGATTAATCGTTCTTTGCCTGATAAAAACCCTGCCTCGGCAGGGTTTTTTTTTGTCTGTGATTCAGGCATTCCAGTCGTTGCGGCCAAGACCAATGTCTTTCAACTGACTGTCACTCAGTTTCGACAGAATGACGCGCGTCTCACGCCGCAGCTGCCAGCGTTTATAACTGCGCCACAAGTAACGAACCAGCGGGTAAGGCGTGCCTGCAAACGGTTTAGTTGCGCGGTTCTCGTTGTATTCCATGATCGTGCCCTCAGTGAAGTATCTGAGGACCATTTTCAGCGGATCGCTCTGTATGATACAGACGCAAAAATCACCTTTTTTTAACATACAGATTGCGGTTACAGAGATCTGAATGGTAAAAAAGAAGTATAACTGTACTGGTTAATGCTCACCATCTCAGCCCGAGGAAATACAATGACCCGATATGAACATCTGGCCACACTGCTGGCGCAGCGCATTGAACAGGGTTTATATCGCAGTGGTGAGCGCCTGCCTTCGGTACGCAGTCTGAGTGCCGAACATGGCGTCAGTATCAGCACCGTACAGCAGGCTTATCATCTGCTGGAAGAGAAGCAGATGATCACGCCGCAGTCTCGCTCCGGCTATTATGTCGCCTCGCGTAAAGCGACACCCCCGATGCCTGCGCTGACCCGTCCTGCACAGCGGCCGGTTGAGGTGACGCAGTGGGATGCGGTGCTGGAGCTGATTAACAGTCGTCTGGAAGATGATGTGTTGCAGCTGGGCAGCGGCATGCCGGACCTGACTCAGCCGACGCTTAAACCGCTGTGGAAAGCCTTTAGCCGTCAGGCGCAGAAGCAGGACATGGCGCTGCTGAATTATGACAACCTCTATGGTGTTCTCGCGCTGCGACAACAGGTTGCACGACTGGCAATAGATAGCGGCTGCCAGCTCACTGCCGATGACATTGTGATTACTACCGGCTGCCATGAAGCGTTATCGGTCGCCGTTCGGGCCGTCTGCGAGCCGGGCGATATCATTGCTGTTGAGTCCCCGTCGTTTCACGGCATCATGCAAACCCTGCGCGGCTTTGGCATTCGTGCCATTGAGATCCCGACGGATGCGGTCACCGGCATCAGTCTGGAAGCGCTGGATCTGGCCTTTGATCAGTGGCCGATCAAAGCAGTCGTTGTCGTGCCGAACTGCAATAATCCGCTGGGATTCATCATGCCCGAACAGCGTAAGCGGGCATTGCTGGCGCTGGCGCAGCGTTTTGATGCGGCCGTGATTGAAGATGATGTTTATGGTGAGTTAGCCTGGGAATACCCGCGCCCGTCCACGATTAAAGCACTGGATCTCGATGGACGGGTTCTGCTGTGCAGCTCTTTTTCCAAAACGCTGGCTCCGGGTTTACGTGTCGGCTGGGTTGCACCAGGCCGCTATCGTGACCGCGTGCTGCATATGAAATATATCGTCACAGGCTCCACCGCCACGCAGCCTCAGCATGCGGTCTCCGAGTTTATCCGCCAGGGCCATTATCAGCCTCATCTGCGCCGGATGCGGCAAATCTATCATCGTAACTATGAAACTTTTAGCTGCTGGGTACGCCACTACTTTCCCTGCGGCATCTGCGTCTCCCGCCCTCAGGGCGGCTTTCTGATGTGGATAGAACTCCCGGAAGCGTTTGATGCGGTCCGGCTTAACCGCGAATTACGCGCGTCAAAAATTCAGATTGCCGTAGGCTCACTGTTTTCGGCATCGGGTAAATATCGAAACTGCCTGCGCTTAAACTACGGGCTGCCGATTAACGAGCAGACTGAACAGGCGCTGGCGCTGGTGGGTGCGGCTGTCGAACGCGCTATGCTCTCGTGCGAGCATGAGACGCAGACTTCCACCTCTTCTCTCGCATAGCGAAAAGGAGAAGCAGGGCCGGCAAGAGGAGGGAACCGGCCCTGGTCAGATAACCTTAACCTGACGGATGCCACGTTAAGGTTTTGGATCACAACACGCCAGCAGCAACATTTACTTCTGCGCGCTGCTTTCCCGGAAGAAAGCTGGCATTACCTGTTTTGCAGCCGCTATGCGGGACAGGTTCCACAAATCCTTAATTGCCAGGTTCTGCCAGCGCCAGCAGAATCCGGGTTGCTTCACGCCAGTCATCTGCCTCGGTAATCGCACTCACTACCGCAATACTCCCAACGCCAGTTGCCAGTACCTCAGGTGCACGCGCAATCGAGATACCACCAATCGCCACGGTGGGAATATGCGTCAGGCGTGCAAGATGCCGCTTCAGCTGCTCAATGCCCTGCGGCGCCGAAGGCATTGCTTTGGTCTGCGTCGGGAAAATATGCCCAAGTGCGATGTAAGAGGGCTGGATTGCCAGAGCGCGATCCAGTTCCGCATCGTCATGGGTAGAGAGTCCCAGACGCAATCCGGCCTGATGAATGCGGGCAATATCGGCCACATCCAGATCCTCCTGACCCAGATGCACGCCATAAGCCTGATGTTTAATCGCCAGCTGCCAGTAGTCATTGATAAACAGGCGCGCGTCATAGCGTTCTCCTAACGCAATCGCCTGAGCAATGGCAGGCTCGGCGATCTCCTCGGGCTGATCCTTAATGCGCAGTTGCAGCGTGCGAACGCCCATCTCCAGCAGGCGTTCAATCCACTCGGGGCTATCAACCACCGGATAAAGCCCCAGGCGCGGGGCGGTAGCAGGGAATGCGGGCATCGTTACTCCTCCTTAATGGCATCGGCAGGGTGATAAAGCTCACCGCCGTGGCTGCGAAAACGGTCTGACATCTGCGCCATGCCCACTTCAACCGTCTCGGCGCGAGCATCCTGGCGTGCTGCAAACTCGCGCACCTCCTGAGAAATTTTCATCGAGCAGAATTTGGGGCCGCACATTGAGCAGAAATGGGCCACCTTGCCCGACTCCTGCGGCAGGGTTTCGTCATGCATAGCCCGCGCCGTGTGGGGATCCAGCGCCAGATTAAACTGATCTTCCCAGCGGAATTCAAAGCGCGCTTTGGACATGGCGTTATCACGGATCTGCGCACCGGGATGGCCTTTGGCCAGATCGGCGGCATGCGCCGCGATTTTGTAGGTGATTAATCCCTGCTTCACATCCTCTTTGTTGGGCAGACCCAGATGCTCTTTGGGCGTGACGTAACACAGCATGGCGCAACCAAACCAGCCAATCATGGCGGCACCAATACCTGAGGTGAAATGGTCATAACCGGGCGCGATGTCGGTGGTCAACGGGCCAAGGGTGTAGAAGGGGGCTTCATCGCACAGGTCGAGCTGTTCAGTCATGTTGCGGCGGATCATATGCATCGGCACGTGGCCCGGACCTTCAATCATCACCTGAACATCATATTCCCAGGCGATACGGGTCAGTTCACCCAGGGTACGCAGTTCGGCAAACTGCGCTTCATCGTTGGCATCCTGAATCGAACCCGGACGCAGGCCATCGCCGAGCGACAGGGAGACATCGTAAGCGGCGCAGATTTCACAGATCTCACGGAAGTGCTGATAGAGGAAGCTCTCCTGATGATGCGACAGGCACCATTTCGCCATGATCGATCCACCCCGCGAGACAATTCCGGTCAGACGTTTCGCCGTCATCGGGACATAACGCAGTAATACGCCCGCATGGATAGTGAAGTAATCGACGCCCTGTTCCGCCTGTTCAAGCAGCGTGTCCCGGAATATTTCCCAGCTCAGCGCCTCAGCCACGCCATTCACTTTTTCCAGCGCCTGATAGATCGGCACGGTACCAATGGGTACCGGGCTGTTGCGCAAAATCCATTCGCGCGTTTCATGAATATAACGGCCGGTCGAGAGATCCATCACCGTATCGGCACCCCAGCGAGTCGACCAGACCAGTTTTTCCACTTCCTCCTCGATGGAGGAGGTCACCGCTGAGTTACCGATGTTGGCGTTGACCTTAACCAGGAAGTTGCGGCCAATGATCATCGGCTCCGATTCCGGGTGATTGATATTGGCAGGAATGATGGCGCGTCCGGCAGCAACCTCCTGACGGACAAACTCGGGTGTGATGCTGGCTGGCAGATGCGCGCCAAAACTGTGGCCAGGATGCTGTTGCAGCAGCACCTCACTGCGGATTCGCTCACGGCCCATGTTTTCCCGCAGGGCGATAAACTCCATCTCCGGGGTGATGAGCCCCTGGCGGGCATAATGCAGCTGCGTAACGCGGCGGCCTGCACGGGCGCGGCGCGGGGTGGGAAGATGATCGAAGCGCAGATGATCCAGCCCCTCGTCAGCCAGGCGCTGTTGCGTATAGCCCGAGCTGTTCTGTGCGAGAAGCTCGCTGTCGTTGCGTTCAGCAATCCAGCGGGCGCGCAGCTTTTCCAGGCCACGATGCACATCGATCGGTGCCGTGGGATCGCCATAGGCCCCCGCCGTGTCATAGACCGGCACCGCTTCATTTTGCTCATAGAGAGGCTGGTCTTTGCTGCCGCCGATATGGGTCGGGCTAAGGGTGATTTCACGCATGGGAACACGAATATCTTCCCGGCTGCCGGTAATCCAGATGCGACGGGACTGGGGGAAGGCACTGCCGCTTTGCAGGGAATCGATAAATTCCTGCGCCTGGGCACGCTGTTCACGACGGGACATTTTTGGGTCAGACATAGCAATCTTCCTGTTCAGGGGGAATGATGCTTGTCCGGAGTTCGGAAGGAGTAACTGTATAAACAGCACAGGCGTGCTGGCATACAGAGAAGATTTACTCTTGTTCCCTTCGCAGGTTCTAACCTGATCAGGTTCCGCGGATCCCGAATTAACGGTCTCAGCCCAGTTGGGCACTCCGACAAGAAGCTGTTTTTACGCTGGGTTCTGATAACAAACCCAGGTGTAAAAAACCTTATATTTCAAAGCAAAAACAAAAAAAGTTCCCAGGAGCGCGCTCCTCAGAACCTGTTCAGCATAAAAGGCCTACGGGATAATCTCAACCCCTTTGCCAGCCATGACCATTACGCCGGACGGGCGATATGGCTGTCATTCGCTACCGGCGGGGGGACAAGCTGGTTATCCCATGCCAGCTGGATAAGCTTATCTTCCAGCGTAAAGCGAGCTTCCAGCACTTCGCCCACTTCGGACAGTGCCTGCTGGAAGGTCATGCAGTTTTCGTCGTCGATCGCCTGCTGCAGGTGACCGTCATACAGCTGCATCAGACGCTCAGTATTGGCTTCCAGCGGAGGATAGATCTGCGCGGCAGCAATCATCGGGCTGTCGCCACTCATTTCACTGATGATGCGCTCATAGATACTGAAGTGACCCGCAGAAAGATAATCCACCAGACCGTGACAGAAGTTGTCCAGCGCCTGTTCATCCAGACGCGTCAGCGCCTCTTTATTGGGTTTAAGACCGACCAGGTGATAATAGGTCACTAGCAGCTGACGACGGGCTTCAAGCCACGAATCGACCAGTTCATTACTGCCACCTACGCGTTCAGCCAGGACGTCTAACTGGTTAAGCATATCTAACTCCATGTGAGTTATAGTTGTTTATCTACACACTTAACATCAGGGCTTCAGCGTGCGAGTTGACGCTAAGGATGACGAAATAAATGCAATGCGAAATCTCAAGCGTAGACGCTGGATGGTGGATTGTCAGCCATGAACAGAAACTTTGGTTGCCACAAGGTGATTTACCCCACGGAAACGCCGAAAAATTTGGTTTGACCGGCAGTAAGGCCCGTACCATTGGTGAGTGGCAGGGCGAAAAAGTCTGGCTGATTTGTGAGCCGCGCTCCTCCGATATGTTCTCCGTCCGGCAGTTAATCGATCAGGATGTGGCGCTGTTTCAGCTGGTGGGGCGCGGTGTGCAGCTGGCGGAATTCTACCGTTCTCATCGCTGGTGCGGCTATTGCGGCCATGAAATGCACCACAGCAAACATGAATTTGCCTGTCTGTGCAGCCATTGCCGCGAGCGTTACTATCCGCAGATTGCTCCCTGCATCATTGTGGCTATCCGTCGTGGTGATGAAATCCTGCTGGCGAATCATGCCCGTCATCGCAACAAGGTCTACACCGTGCTGGCAGGGTTTGTCGAAGTCGGTGAGACGCTGGAGCAGGCCGTGGCACGTGAAGTGATGGAAGAGAGCAATATTCGCGTTAAAAACGTCCGTTACGTGACCTCCCAGCCGTGGCCCTTCCCGCAATCGCTGATGACCGCGTTCATGGCGGAGTATGACAGCGGCGATCTGCAACATGATGGAAAGGAGTTGCTGGATGCGGCCTGGTTCCGTTTTGATGACCTGCCGTTGCTGCCACCGCCTGGCACTGTGGCGCGCCGTCTGATTGAAGATACCGTCGCCCTGTGCCGCGCCGAAGTGTGAAAGTGCTACACTACACGCCTGTTATCGAGAGAGTGTTGAGATGAGTGAACTGAAGAACGATCGTTATTTGCGTGCCCTGTTACGTCAGCCGGTTGATGTCACGCCGGTCTGGATGATGCGACAAGCCGGGCGCTATTTGCCGGAGTACAAAGCGACACGCGCCCAGGCGGGTGACTTTATGTCGCTGTGTAAAAACGCCGAGCTGGCCTGTGAAGTGACTCTGCAGCCGCTGCGCCGTTATCCGCTGGATGCCGCCATCCTCTTCAGTGACATCCTGACCATTCCGGATGCGATGGGACTGGGTCTCTACTTTGAAACTGGCGAAGGCCCGCGTTTCTCTAACCCTGTGACCTGTCGCGCTGACGTTGAGCGTTTACCCGTGCCCGATCCAGAAATGGAGCTGGGCTACGTGATGAATGCGGTCCGCACTATCCGTAAGAACCTGAATGGCGATCTGCCGCTGATTGGCTTCTCAGGCAGTCCGTGGACGCTGGCTACCTACATGGTCGAAGGCGGCAGCAGCAAGGCGTTCACCAAAATCAAGAAGATGATGTATGCCGATCCCGCTACGCTGCACGCGATGCTGGATAAGCTGGCCGACAGCGTCATCCTCTATCTCAATGCTCAGATCCGCGCCGGTGCACAGTCCGTGATGGTCTTTGATACCTGGGGCGGCGTGTTGACCGGCCGTGATTACCGCGAATTCTCACTTCACTACATGCACAAAATTGTTGATGGCCTGCTGCGTGAAAACGACGGTCGCCGCGTGCCGGTGACGCTCTTCACCAAAGGCGGCGGACAGTGGCTGGAAGCGATGGCCGCTACCGGTTGTGACGCGCTGGGTCTCGACTGGACCACCGATATTGATGACGCACGCCGTCGCGTGGGCGACAAAGTCGCACTGCAGGGCAACATGGATCCTTCTATGCTCTATGCGGCACCGGAGCGCATCGAACAGGAAGTGGCTGGGATCCTGGAGCGCTTTGGCTCAGGTACCGGGCATGTCTTCAATCTGGGTCATGGTATTCATCTGGATGTCCCACCGGAAAATGCGGGCGTCTTTGTTGAGGCGGTACACCGTTTATCACGTCCCTGGCATCAGGAGTAATCATGGATATTGCCGCACTTCGCGCTGAGCAGTTACAACGCGCCGCTGACGTGGTGCGTGAAGATGACTTTGATGTTTTGCCGCCCCGCTTTATTGGCGGAGCGGATGTTGGATTTGAGCAGGAAGGCACCGTAACGCGGGCAGCGATGGTGATACTGGAGTATCCCTCGTTAACGCTGGTGGAACATCGCATCGCGCGCGTTGAGACCACCATGCCCTACATTCCTGGCTTTCTCTCTTTCCGTGAGTATCCGGCGCTGATGGCCGCCTGGCAGATGCTGGAGCAAAAGCCGGACCTGCTGTTTGTGGATGGACACGGTATTTCGCATCCAAGACGACTGGGCGTCGCGTCGCATTTTGGCCTGCTGGTCGATGTGCCGACGATTGGCGTTGCCAAAAGCCGCCTGTGCGGTCGTTTTGACGATCTGGAGGCGCAGCCTGGCAGCCGTCAGCCGCTGATCGACAAAGGTGAGCAGATAGGGTGGGTATGGCGCAGCAAACTACGCTGTAATCCGCTGTTTGTCGCCACCGGCCATCGCGTCAGCCTGGATACTGCGCTGCAGTGGGTCGAAAACTGTACGCGCGGTTACCGGTTGCCAGAACCGACCCGCTGGGCCGATGCGGTTGCTTCAAACCGAACCGCTTTCCAGCGCTGGCAAAACGCGCTTTAACACTGTTTGTGCTGCGGTTTTGCAGTTACACTGCGGCCAGCGAAACGAATAAGAGCCACCTTTATGTTACAAAATCCCGTTCATCTGCGTCTGGCGAAGCTGGAAAGCTGGCAGCACCTTACTTTTATGGCCTGCCTGTGCGAGCGCATGTATCCCAACTATCGCGCATTCTGCGAGCAGACTGAATTTGCCGATCCGGCACTCTATCGCCGTATTCTTGATCTGATCTGGGAAAACCTGACGGTCAAAGATGCGAAGATAAACTTCGACAGCCAGCTGGAAAAGCTCGAAGCCGCCATTCCTGATGGCGATGCGTTTGAGGTTTACGGTGTTTATCCGGCTATCGATGCCTGTGTGGCATTGAGTGAAGTCGTGCATGCGCAGCTGAGCGGTGAAACTCTTGAGCATGCCATTGAAGTCAGCGAGACCTCAATTACCACTGTCGCCATGCTGGAGATGACCCAGGCTGGACGCGAAATGACCGATGAAGAGCTGCGTGAAAACCCGGCTATCATTGATGAGTGGGACCTTCAGTGGGAGATTTTCCGACTGCTGTCGGAGTGTGAAGAGCGCGACCTTGAATTGATTAAAGGTCTGCGATCTGACCTGCGTGAAGCTGGAATTAGCAACATCGGTATAAATTTCCAGCAGTAAGGCGATAAAACGTGACTTCAGGCCCGAATTAGCGCGCCTGGAGGCTTCACATTGGCCCCCTGTCTGGTCTACATTTGGGGGGCTGAAAATTGTGGCTATCGGTGCGTGCAGGCAGAAGAGTGCCAGAATATGGCTTTTCCCTCGCACTCGTTGCTTAGCAAGCGATAAATACACTTTAAGGATAACTTATGAACAAGACTCAACTGATTGATGTGATCGCAGAAAAAGCTGACCTGTCTAAAACTCAGGCAAAGGCAGCGCTGGAATCTACTCTGGCTGCGATCACTGAGTCTCTGAAAGATGGTGATGCTGTACAACTGGTTGGTTTTGGTACTTTTAAAGTGAACCACCGCGCTGAGCGTACCGGTCGTAACCCGCAGACTGGCAAAGAGATCAAAATCGCTGCAGCAAATGTACCGGCATTCGTGTCTGGTAAAGCGCTGAAAGACGCCGTTAAGTAAGACGTCGCACTGCGGTTAAGCTTTAAAACAGGGGGCGTTTCGCCCCTTTTGTTTAAGAGGCCAGCCATCATGACCCCGCTGTTTCAGCGTTTATCTGTTCTGATTCTCTCCCTGTTTCTTTTCGGCTGCATCTCTACTCCGGATATTCCTCCTTTTTCTGCCAGTGGCTATCTTGCCGATCGTGGTGTTGTTCGTATCTGGCGCAAAAACAGCGACCATCAGTCGGTCCATATCCGCACCCTCTATACGCCGTTCAGTGGCGGGGAAGGTGAGATGACTGACTATGTCTGGCTGGAAGAGTCGTTGATCAGCATTCAGCGTCAGGTAAAGGGCAAACAACCTGACGATGTGACCCTGCGCTTTGATCAGGCGGGTGGTCTCAACTTCATGCAGCGCCAGCTTGCAGGGCGGCGTGAAGCAGTCAGCCCGGATGCGGTTGAGCTCTATAAGTTTGACGCTCAGCGGATGCGTAATCTCAGCGATGCGCTGTTAAGCGGTCAGGTGTTCCTGAAACAGGGCCACTGGCTGGGAAACAATGTGCTGGAGAGTTGTGAAGGCCAGCAGGTCAGACCCGCTTTTGACGCTGACGATGTGCAGATGCTGACACAGCAGCAGAGTAATGCAGCTGCACCGCTGATGGTGTCATGGCTTGAAGCGCCTGAAGGGATACAGTTGTTGCGGGTCAGTCAGAAGGATGACTGCTCACAGCAGCCGACAGAAGAAGATATGTGAAGTGAAAAGGGGGCACCAGGTGCCCCCTGAACTTATTTGCGGTTAATCGCGCGGTAGCCGATATCGCGGCGACAGAAGCTGCCCTGCCATGAGATCGGCTGTGTCAGTTCGTAAGCCCGCTTTTGTGCCGCGGCCACATCCTCACCCAGCGCGGTGACACACAACACGCGGCCACCGTTTGTCAGCACCCGATCCTCTTCCAGCCGTGTTCCGGCGTGGAAGACCTTTCCGTCAGCCACTTCTTCCAGTGGCAGGCCATGAATCTGATCGCCCTGAGCGTAATCACCCGGATAACCGCCTGCCGCCAGTACCACACCCAGCGCAGGGCGTGGATCCCATTGTGACGTTTTCTGATCCAGCTTACCGTCACAGGCGGCCAGGCAAAGATCGACCAGATCCGACTGCAGACGCAACATGATCGGCTGAGTTTCCGGATCGCCGAAGCGGCAGTTGAATTCGATCACTTTCGGCTGCCCGGTGTGATCGATCATCAGACCGGCATAGAGGAAACCGGTGTAGACGTTGCCTTCAGCGGCCATGCCACGCACGGTTGGCCAGATAACCTGATCCATGATGCGCTGGTGAATCTCATCGGTGACAACCGGAGCCGGAGAGTAGGCGCCCATTCCACCGGTGTTCGGACCGGTGTCGCCATCGCCGACACGTTTGTGATCCTGGCTGGTGGCCATGGGCAGCACATGCTCGCCGTCTACCATCACGATGAAGCTGGCCTCTTCGCCATCCAGAAACTCTTCAATTACAATGCGGTGTCCGGCATCGCCAAAGGCGTTACCGGCCAGCATATCCTGAACTGCGTCCTCAGCTTCCTGCAGCGTCATCGCCACAATCACGCCTTTACCTGCTGCCAGACCGTCGGCTTTGATGACGATAGGGGCGCCTTTCTCACGCAGATACGCGAGAGCGGGCTCAACCTCGGTGAAGTTCTGGTATTCCGCACTCGGGATCTGATGACGCGCCAGGAAATCTTTGGTGAAGGCTTTAGAGCCTTCCAGCTGTGCAGCGGCCTGAGTCGGACCAAAGATAGCCAGGCCCGCCTCACGGAAGGCATCTACGACACCCATCACCAGAGGCGCCTCAGGTCCGACAATCGTCAGATCGATCTTTTCACGCCGGGCAAATTCCAGCAGGGCAGGGACATCAGTCGCACTGATCGCGACGTTCTGCAGCGCAGGCTCTAATGCGGTACCTGCGTTACCTGGCGCGACAAACACGGTTTCTGCCAGCGGCGACTGAACTGCTTTCCAGGACAGAGCATGCTCACGTCCGCCATTGCCGATTACTAAAATTTTCATCTGTTACTCTCCAGAACGATTAATGGCGGAAGTGGCGCATGTCGGTGAAGATCATGGCAATGCCATGCTCATCAGCCGCCGCTATCACTTCTTCATCGCGGATGGAGCCGCCAGGCTGGATAACGCAACTCACGCCTACGGCGGCTGCGGCATCAATACCATCCCGGAACGGGAAGAATGCATCCGACGCCATGGCTGAACCTTTCACTTCAAGACCTTCATCGCCTGCTTTGATCCCTGCAATTTTAGCGGAGTAGACGCGGCTCATCTGACCGGCGCCAATGCCGATAGTCATGCCATCGCGTGAATAGACAATGGCATTGGACTTAACGAACTTCGCGACTTTCCAGCAGAATAGCGCATCACGCAGCTCCTGCTCAGTTGGCTGGCGCTTGCTGACCACGCGCAGCTGGCTGGCATCAACCATACCGAGATCGCGGTCCTGGACCAGCAGGCCACCGTTGACGCGTTTGAAATCCAGCGCGGCAGTACGGTTTTGCCACTGGCCGCAGATCAGCACACGGACATTCTGTTTAGTCGCGGTAATTTTCAGCGCAGCTTCGGAAACGGCGGGAGCGATGATCACCTCAACAAACTGACGGCTGATAATCGCCTGAGCAGTCGCTTCATCCAGCTCGCGGTTAAAGGCGATGATGCCGCCGAACGCGGAGGTCGGATCGGTCTGGTAAGCCCGCTCATAAGCTGACAGCAGAGCGTCACCGGTCGCAACGCCACAGGGGTTAGCATGCTTGACGATGACGCACGCGGGTTCATTGAACTCTTTAACGCATTCCAGAGCAGCATCCGTGTCAGCAATATTGTTATAGGAGAGCGCTTTGCCCTGAACCTGCTGCGCGGTCGCTACTGACGCTTCAGTAATATTCTCTTCTATATAGAAGGCTGCATCCTGATGGCTGTTTTCGCCGTAACGCATATCCTGCTTCTTAATGAAGTTCAGATTCAGGGTACGCGGGAAACGGCCGGCGGGCTGATTGCGTTCACCGTGATAGGCCGGCACCAGGGTACCGAAGTAGTTAGCGATCATGCTGTCATAGGCGGCGGTGTGTTCGAAGGCTTTGATGGCCAGATCGAAACGGGTCTCAAGCGTCAGTGCGTTCTCATGAGCGTCCATTTCAGCAATGATGGCATCGTAGTCGCCGCTACTGACCACAATGGCGACATCTTTATGGTTCTTGGCAGCAGAGCGCACCATGGTCGGGCCACCGATGTCGATGTTTTCCACTGCATCTTCCAGTGAACATCCTTCACGGGCGACAGTCTGTGCAAAGGGATAGAGGTTAACGACCACCATGTCGATTGGG
The DNA here is from genome assembly GCF_900115075.1 of Candidatus Pantoea varia. Lineage (GTDB taxonomy): Bacteria > Pseudomonadota > Gammaproteobacteria > Enterobacterales > Enterobacteriaceae > Pantoea > Pantoea varia. The sequence continues at coordinate 776 of NZ_FOVG01000010.1, read as the reverse complement.
CTGATGTCGTGCTGCGCCATGATGGCATCATCCTGGCCGCGACGACCTAAAATGCCGCCATGCACTTTCGGATGCAGGGTTTTGACGCGTCCATCCATCATTTCCGGGAAGCCGGTATAGTCAGAGACTTCAGTGACAGCCAGACCCGCATCCGCCAGAAGGCGCGCTGTTCCACCTGTGGAGAGCAGCTCGACACCGCGACTTGAGAGCGCCTGAGCAAATTCGAGGATACCGGCTTTGTCAGAGACACTGAGCAATGCGCGGCGTACAGGACGAGGTTGTTGCATGGTGGTTTATCCCTTGGCTTTGTTTCGCGTATATAAGAGCGTTACGTCAGGCTTCATAGCGGTTTTCTCTTCTATATAAGAAGAAAAGATCAAAAACCTCAGGTAACGCCCCGAAAAGGGGTGTCGGAAATATTGCCCGGCATTGTAGCGAAAACGTTTGCGTGATGCTCGCCTAAATTTATTGTGCCCATCAAGTGTGGATAACATTGTGCGTAACTGCGTATAACAGTGGCTTTTGCTGTGGAATGCAGCGAACGCTCTTTTTTATGCAATTTATGGGTTGCGACTCTCGGACAACTCCCTATAATGCGCATCCATCAACACGGAACACCGGCAACGGGAAACGGGTTGAGAGGCGCAGGAGACTGAGCCGCCGGAGAAAAACTTCTGAGAAAGAGGTTGACTCTGCAGGAGGAAAGCGTAATATACGCCACCTCGCGACAGGACGCTAACGCACTGTTCGCACTGCTCTTTAACAATTTATCAGAC
>NZ_FOVG01000003.1 GCF_900115075.1 Candidatus Pantoea varia | reverse complement strand
ATCCAGAGCAACGATTATAAAACTCTGGACGAAGGCCAGCAGGTCGAATTCACGATTGAAAACGGCGCTAAAGGTCCTTCAGCGGCAAACGTAGTCCCTATGTAAGCCTGAGTTATCAATGACGCTTACAACCGCGATGACGGCAACAGCCTGAGCAGATAAGCCCGAAATTGATAATTAACAAAACCCGCCTTGTGCGGGTTTTTTGCGTTTGTGAATGACGGAATGCTGGTACGGAGAGGGTTGCCCGCAACAGATTTCCGCGCGGGCAAGTAAAAAACTGTTCAGCGTACGCTGGCGACCAGCCAGTGCTGCAATTCTGTCAGTTCTGCCTGTTGCACCGGGAAATCTGCAACCAGCTGACTCAGCACCGGCTCCAGCGCGTCTGGCCGGTAAGTGACGTTCTGCATTCGCTGCGCCAGCGCTTCGAGCGGCGCAGGATTGAGACTGTCGCTGAAAATCTGACAGCGGATGATCACGCCGCGTTCAACATCGAAGTGAATCTCCACACCGCCCCAGGCAAAACGCTGATCAAGCAGATGCGAGAAGTCAGGTGCCTGACCGAAATTCCACTCCCAGCTACTCTGCCGCGCAAACTGCTCTTTAAAACCAGGCAGGTCGGGCAGGGCTTCAGGCGAAATCATCTCCGGCTCACAGCGCTCACCGTAATGGTTGAAAAAGGCGTCTGTGACAGCGGAACAGATTGCCTGATAACCGATACCCGGCGTTAACTCTGCCAGATTGGTTACCCTGGCGCGCACTGACGTAATCCCTTTGGCCTGCAATTTTTTCACATCAGGATTGAGGTAGTCCGCCAGCCGGGAGAGATCGGCATCCATCAGAATAGTGCCGTGATGAAAACCGCGATCCGGTGTTTCGCGGTAAGCAGAACCGGAGATTTTGCGCAGTCCTTCAGCCGTGTTCACCACTAAATCGTTACGGCCGGATGCTTCCGCAGGGACACCCAGCGCGTTCAGCGCATGCAGGATAATGGCGGTCGAGACGCTTTTATCGTACTCCGGTTTGCCGGCCATAAAGGTAAAACAGCAGTTGCCGAGGTCGTGAAACACCGCGCCACCGCCGCTGCTGCGACGCGCCAGCCGGATGCCATCTTCCTCCATGCGCCGTGTGTTGCATTCTTTCCACGGATTCTGCGCCCGCCCGATCACCACCGTTTCCGCATTACGCCACAAAAATAGCACCCGCTGAGTGGCGGGCATCTGCCGGAAAATGCACTCTTCTACCGCCAGATTAAACCAGGGATCGTTGGATTCAGATAACAGTAAACGCAGCGTGGACATCGGGGACTCCTGTTCCTTTTGAGAAGCGGCCCATAGAGCAGGGCAGAAGGCAGAGTGTACCAGCCGGGGCGCGGAGCCACATGCCTGTTCATGCCGTGACGCCTCGACAAAAAAAGATAAAATGCCGTCTGCAGCCCGATCGCGGCAGATTGCGTTATCGCTTTGTGCCAGTATGGACGCTGAGAGTGCTGATAACCCTGCATATTTTCCCCGCTGAGAGAAAAAAACCGTATGAACGCGTCCGCTGGCATCGCGATGAAGATCACTGCTGCGTTGAGCTCCACGCTGATGCTGGCTTGTGTAAAAGGACTGGATGGCGCAATTCCGGTCGGCGAAGTGATATTTTTCCGCTCGCTGCTGGCACTGGTACCGCTACTTATCTGGCTGCGCTTTCAGGGCAGCGTGCTGGATGGCATCCGAACCCGTAATATTCGCGGCCATTTTGTACGCGGGCTGGCCGGAACCGGCGGTCTCTATTTTAGCTACCTGTCGCTGCTCTATATTTCCCTGACCGACGCCACCGCGATTAACTATGCCGCGCCGCTGTTTACTGTGCTGCTGGCAGCGCTGCTGCTGCGTGAAACGGTGCGGCACCATCGCTGGGTTGCGGTCTTCACGGGTTTCAGTGGCATTCTGGTAATGTTCTCCGGGCACCTCTCGCTGACGAGTCAGGCATCGTTTTCGCTCTCCGCATCAGCAGGCATTTTACTGGCGCTGATGGCAGCCTTCTGTACCGCCTGCGCGCTGGTGCAGATCCGTTTTCTTAATGGTAAAGAAAAGCCGGGCGCTATCGCCTTCTGGTTCGCTGTTACCACGGCATTAACCTCGCTGGTTACCCTGCCGGGCGGCTGGAAAGTGCCGCACGGTAATCAGCTGGCGTTACTGGTGGGATGCGGACTGCTGGGCGGTATTACCCAGATTCTGATGACCCTGAGCCTGCGCTACGCCGAAGCCTCGTTGCTGGCGCCGTTTGACTACACCACCTTAATCTGGTCAGTGGCGGTGGGGTATCTGCTGCTGGGAAATCTGCCAACCTCCACCACGATAATCGGTGCGGTTCTGGTAGTGATCGGCGGCCTCTACTCGGTGCTGTATGAGCGCTACCGCTTCCGTAAAGCGCGGGTAATTAACGCCACCCGCTAATCACAGGACCCGGTTTTGCTTTGCCGCTGCAAAAATGATAACGCAGGGTTAATAATTTGTGATCGGGATAAGAGAACAAACTGCGGTAATTGATTACTTTCACACCAGCAAAAGTAATCGATTACTTATTCGTGAGGTTCCCATGATTGCAACGGTGCAGGAGAGTGCAGGCCAGCGGGTTCAGCATAAGCTGTTAGTGCCGCGCCTGTCGCTGATGATGTTCATGCAATTCTTTATCTGGGGCAGCTGGTCGGTCACGCTGGGGCTGGTGATGACCCGACATAACATGTCGTTGCTGATTGGGGATGCGTTCTCAGCCGGGCCTATTGCCTCGATTCTCTCGCCGTTTGTGCTCGGCATGCTGGTGGATCGCTTCTTTCCCTCGCAGAAAGTGATGGCGGTGATGAATCTGGCGGGCGCAGCCATTCTCTGGTTTGTGCCCCAGGCGTTGATCGCAGAGAACGGGGCACTGCTGATCGCCCTGTTATTTGGCTATACGCTCTGCTTTATGCCGACGCTGGCGCTCTCAAATAACATTGCGTTTCACAGCCTCGCCAGCAGCCTGAGTTTTCCCATCGTCAGGGTGTTTGGCACCCTGGGATGGATCGTGGCGGGGATCTTTATCGGCGTGACCGGCATCGCTGACAGCATAGCGGTATTCCAACTGGCGGCGCTCTGCTCGGTACTGCTGGCGATTTACAGCCTGACGCTGCCGCATACGCCGGCACCCGCCAAAGGTTTGCCGTTAAAAGTCCGGGATCTCTTCTGCGCGGATGCTTTCGCACTGCTGCGATTGCGTCATTTCATGGTCTTCGCTCTGTGCGCCACGCTGATTTCCATACCGCTTGGCACCTACTATGCCTTCACGGCCTCCTGGCTGGCGGATGCGGGTATCCGCAACGTCAGCACGCTGATGTCGCTGGGGCAGATGTCTGAAATTGCCTTCATGCTGATCATCCCTCTGCTGTTTCGTCGCCTCGGCGTCAAACACATGCTGCTGATTGGTATGACGGCGTGGTTCGTCCGCTATGCCCTGTTCGCGCTGGGCATGAGCGATGAGACACACTGGCTGATTTACCCTGGCATCCTGCTGCATGGCATCTGTTACGACTTCTTCTTCGTGGTGGGATTTATTTACACCGATCGGATTGCCGGTGAAAAGGTGAAAGGTCAGGCGCAGAGTATGGTGGTGATGTTCACCTATGGCATCGGCATGCTACTGGGATCGCAAATCTCCGGTGCGCTGTACAATCAGCTGGTGGCGGGTAACGCCAGCGCAGAGAACTGGGCGATATTTTGGTGGATCCCTGCCGTGGCTGCTGCGGTGATTGCAATTATTTTCTTCTTTTCGTTCAAATACCGTGATCAGGCGGTAGCGGAACACAGGAGTTAATGATGAAAACAGTTAAGGGTCCGGGCATCTTCCTGTCACAGTTCATCACCACACAGCCGCCGTTTAACTCGCTGGCGGGTCTGGGGGAGTGGGCCGCCGGGCTGGGATATCGGGCGCTACAAATCCCCTGTCACCAGCCTGCTATTTTCGATCTTGAAAAGGCGGCGGTAAGCCAGACTTACTGCGACGAGGTGCGGGGAGTGCTGGCCGGTTTCGGGCTGGAGATCAGCGAGCTTTCCACCCATCTTGAAGGACAGCTGGTGGCGGTTAACCCGGCCTACGACCTCGCGTTTGATAATTTTGCGCCAGCAGCATTGCGTGGCGATCCCGTCCGGCGCACCGACTGGGCGATTGCCACGCTGAAGCGGGCGGCGGCAGCCTCAGAGAAGCTGGGCCTGCGAGCACATGCCACCTTTTCCGGTTCGCTCGCGTGGCCCTGGTTCTACCCCTGGCCGCCGCATCATGAAGCGCTGTTTGATGAGGCGTTTGCCGAACTGGCGCGCCGCTGGCTGCCAGTGCTGGATGTCTTTGACCATCATGGCGTTGACCTCTGTTATGAGATTCATCCCGGTGAAGATCTGCATGACGGTGTCACGTTTGAGCGTTTTCTGACGGAGGTGAAGCATCATCCGCGCTGCAATATCCTGTTCGATCCCAGCCATCTCCTGCTGCAACACATCGACTATCTGCAGTTCATCGACCTCTATCATTCGCGTATCAGAGCCTTTCACGTTAAGGATGCGGAGTATCAGCTCAACGGGCGCAGCGGCGTTTATGGCGGCTATCAGCCGTGGCTGGCACGTGCCGGACGGTTCCGCTCACCGGGCGATGGCCAGATCGACTTCAACCGCATTTTCAGCAAGCTGGCGCAGTACGACTATGACGGCTGGGCGGTGCTGGAATGGGAATGCTGCCTGAAAGAGGGTGAGACCGGGGCGCGCGAAGGCGCAGAGTTTATCCGCCGGCACATCATTCCGGTGTCTGATCGCGCCTTTGATGATTTTGCTCTGGCAGATAACGGCCCATCGGTGCGTCATCAGCTGGGCCTGGATCGCGACGACTGAGGCGGCGGCGCAGCGTCAGTGGGTGTGGCACGGGTTAAAACAGAGGGATCTTATGTCAGTTCAGAAAATTGCGCGGATGGCGGGCGTCTCCGTCGCCACGGTTTCCAGGGTGCTGAATAACAGTGACAGCGTAAAACCGGCTAACCGGCAGAAAGTCCTCGCCGCAATCGAAGAGAGTAACTATCAGCCCAACCTGCTGGCGCGTCAGCTGCGCACGGCGCGCAGCTCAATGATTCTGGTGCTGGTTTCCGATATCTCCAATCCCTTCTGCGCCGAGGTGGTCAAAGGCATTGAGGAGCAGGCCGAGAAAAACGGTTATCGCATCCTGTTGTGTAATTCAGGCGCGGATATCGCCCGATCGCGATCCAGCCTGCAACTGCTCTCCGGGAAGGTGGTGGATGGCATCATCACGATGGATGCCTTCAGCAAACTGCCGGAGCTGAGTCAGCTGATAGGCGCTGCGCCCTGGGTTCAGTGCGCGGAACATGATGACAACGGCCAGATCGCCTGTGTCGGCATTGATGATGACGCCGCTGCGCAGTCCGTGGTGTGCTATCTGGCTGAGCAGGGGCGTCAGCGGATTGCGCTGATCAACCACGACCTCAGCTACCGCTATGCCCGTCTGCGTCAGCAGGGCTACATCCGCCAGCTCGATAAACAGCAACTGACCTGGCAAGCTATCGCGTTCGCCAGTGAGCTGAGTTTCAGCGCCGGTAAAGCGGCGATGGATCAACTGCTGGTCGCTGAGACACGGCCTGACGCGGTGTTTGCGGTGTCCGATACACTGGCCGCCGGTGCGATGGCGGCGATTCAACAGGCGGGCCTGCTGATCCCTCAGGACATTGCCGTGGTGGGGTTTGACGGCAGCGAACTGGCCAGCATGGTCTCACCACCGCTGACAACGCTGGCTCAGCCCTCGAAGGAGATAGGCCGTCGGGCCTGTGAGCTGGTACTGCAAAAAATTGCCCGGCCCGACGCGTCGCCGCAATGCGTGATCATGCAGGGTGAGCTGGTGGTGCGCGCCAGCAGCTGAAAGCCTCATCCGCAATCCCTTCCTCTGATTAAACCTGCCCCTATTGTCCACTAAAACGAGACAGTGATTGCTCATTCAGGTCATTGTGTGGCTGTCAGGTTTACTTATATGCTGTCTCTATCGAAGGGCATTCGCACTTCCCGAATCCACGAAGGGGCAGAATATGATTGAGCAAAGATTGTCAGAACAACGCGGTGTGGGCGATCACGGCTGGCTGAATTCACGTCACACTTTCTCTTTTGCAAACTACTGGGATCCGAAACAGGCGGGCTTCTCCGATCTGCTGGTGATCAACGATGATCGGGTTGCCAAAGGACGCGGTTTTGGTGCCCATCCGCACAGCAATATGGAGATTATCTCCTATGTGCTGGAAGGCGCGCTGGAGCATAAAGACTCAATGGGCACCGGCTCGGTAATTGTCCCAGGCGACGTGCAGCTGATGAGTGCGGGCAGCGGTGTTACTCACAGTGAGTTCAACCACTCGGGCACCGAGGGCGTTCATTTTCTGCAAATCTGGGTGGTGCCGGCAGAGAAAAATAGTCCACCAGGCTACCAGCAGATTTCGGTCAGTGAAGCGGATAAACGCGGTAATCTGCGGCTGATTATTTCGCCAGAAGGTGAAAACGGGGCATTACGGGTGCGTCAGGATATTCGCATCTATGCGGGACTGTTCCAGGGCGATGAACAGCAGGCAATCACGCTACCGGACGATCGCTACGCCTATATCCATGTGGCGCGCGGCAGTGTCAGAGTCAATGGCCTGCAGTTTAATGCCGGAGATGGTGCGCGGGTACGCGATGAGAAAACGCTGTCCTTCAGTCACGGTGAAGGAGCGGAGGTGCTGTTATTCGATCTGCGTCCGAATGAAGTGAATCATCCAACCCGTTAAAACGAAAACTGCGCGGCTTCCACCGCGCAGTTTTTTTTGCATCACTGGGCGTTAAGGAACGCCAGCAGATCCTGATTCAGTTGATCCTGATGCGTTACCGCGAAACCATGCGGCGCGTTGTCATAGACCTTCAGTTCAGCCCCCTCAATCATCTCCGCCGCCACTTTGCCGGTGGATTCAAATGGCACGATCTGGTCGTTACTGCCATGAATCACCAGCGTCGGCACATTCACTTTCGCTACGTCAGCACGGAAATCGGTCTCAGCAAAAGCGGTGACACAATCCACGGTGCTCTTCAGCGAAGCCAGCAGCGCGATGTTCAGCGTCTGCGTCATGACGCCATCAGAAACGGTCTGGCCGGCATTGGTGCCATAGAACGGCGTCGCAAACTCTTTGATAAACTGCGCGCGATCCTTGAGCAGGCCATCACGTATCCCTTCAAACACCGACATATCGACACCCTGCGGGTAGTCTGCCGTCTTACCAAAGATAGGCGTGACCGCGCCGAGCAGCACCAGCGCCCCGACGCGATCGCTGCCATAACTGCCGATGTAGCGTGTGACGTCGCCGCCGCCCATGGAGAAGCCCACCAGCGTCACGTTCTGCAGGTCGAGATGGGTGATCAGGTCGTTGATGTCCGAGGCAAAGGTATCGTAGTTATTACCGGTCCAGGGCTGGTCTGAGCGGCCAAAGCCACGACGGTCAAATGCAATAACCCGATAGCCGTGGTCGGCCAGGAAGTTCATCTGGCTGTCCCACATGTCGGCATCCAGCGGCCAGCCGTGGCTGAACAAAACGGGTTTACCGGTGCCCCAGTCTTTAAAGTAGATCTGTGTGCCGTCGGTCGTTTTAAAGGTGCTCATGGTATTGCCCTCTGTATGACGTGATGAATGAGAAGAAAGTGAGCCAGTTACACTGGCGCCACCAGATAACGAACCTCGGGAGAGTTTTCACCCTGATGAAAAGCGAAAACCCGCCGTTCTATCTTTTTGTCATTGATGGTGTAGCGCTCTTTCTGACGCAGATGTTCAACCCAGGAGCCGACCACAAACGTCTCAACGAAAATGCCGGGCTGCAGAATATCTTCATAAAGTGACCAGTTGATGGCGCCACCTCTGCGTCTGACCCGTCGCATATCCTGCATGCAGACGGTAAAGGCATGTGCATCATCAATATTAATCCGGTATTCGTAATTCACCATCACCGGCCCTCGTTCATGACGGATATCCAGCGCAGGCGCATTAACGCCATCGCCGATCATATCGAGATTAAGATCGGGATCCTGATCGAGCCGCCAGCGCCAGACGGTAGTGCTGGCGAGCACCATGCCCAGCGCGGCGACGCAGAGCGACAGCGGAATGCCGAAGTGCGAAGCGAGCTGTCCCCAGAGGGCGCTGCCTGCGGTCATCGATCCAAAGAACACCGTCAGATAGACCGCCAGCGCACGCGCTTTCACCCATTTTGCGGCGCTCCGCTGTGCGCCAAGATTCAGCGTGGACAGCACCGCGATCCAGGCAAAGCCGGTGAAGAACTCAAACGCATTCAGCAGCCAGAAGTGCCGCACATAGGCCAGCGCCAGCATGGTCAGGGCGAAGAGAAGACTGGCGAGCACCATGAGGCGATCGGAGCTGAGGTGACGACGCAGGCGTGGCAGCAGCACCGCGCCGGTAATCGCGCCGACCCCGATGCAGGCCAGCATGATGCCGTAGCCGCCAGGGCCGAGACCGAGTTCACGGCGCGCCACCAGCGGCAGCAATGCCCAGCCCGCGCTGCCAAACAGGAAGAATGAGAAGGTTCGCACCAGTACGTTGCGTAAGACCGGTGCTGCGTGAACGTAGCGCAGACCCGCCCGAACCGCCGGGAAGAAGTGTTCGGGCGGAAGGCGCTGGACGCTCGGCTCCGCTTTCCAGCGCCAGAGCACCCAGGTGACGCCCAGCACCGATAGCGCATTGAGCAGAAACACCATCCAGGGGCCGGCGAACGACAGGATCAGGCCACCCAGCGCCGGTCCGATGGCGCGACTGATATTAATGCCCAGTGAGTTGAGTGCAATGGCCGGCCCGAGTTCCGGTTTAGTCACCAGATCCGGCACGATCGCCTGGAAGGGCGGCGAACTCATGGCGGCGCCCGCGCTCAGCAAAAAGGCAGCGGCCAGCAGCACTTCGGGTGTCACATGGCCGGTCCAGGCCAGCACGGTCAGCCCGGCGGCGGCAGTAAAGGTCCACAGTTGGGAAAACAGCAAATATTTACGGCGGTCAACGATATCCGCCATGACGCCGGAAGGCAGCGCGAACAGAAACATCGGCAGGCTGCTGGCTGCCTGCACCAGGGCCACGGCCAGGGGATCGGCACTCAGCGTCAGCATGGTCCAGTTCACGCCGACATCGTTCATCCATGAACCGATATTGGAGACCACGGTGGCGATCCACAACATGCGGAACACAGGCTGGCGCAGTGGCTGTAGCGGTGAAACCTCACTGGCGGGCCGCGCCTCGGGCGGCTCCTGCTCCAGCTGGTGTATATCATTAACCTGTGCCATGACGGACCCCCTGATGTTTCGCCGCGCCGATGCGCCAGCTGCCTGGCCCGGTCAGCGCCAGCGTGGTAAAGATAATCAGCAGCAGCCAGCCGAACTGGCCTTCCGCCAGTGACCAGCCGGAGTGGACGACCAGCATCGCGACCAGCAGCACCGCGATGATCGGCAGGCAGGCTATACGGGTTCCCCAGCCGATAATGATAAAGATCGGGCAGATGACTTCCGCCACGATAGCGGGCAGCAGGCTCATCATCGGTCCCAGCCCGAAGGGATCTTCGATGCGCGTCAGTTCTTCGCTGAAATGCAGAATTTTCGGCAGCCCATGCACCTGTAACAGCAGCAGGCTGCCGGTCAGGCGCAGGAAGAACAGCCCCGCGTTGATGCGGGGCGAAAGAGCGATAGCGTTATTCATGATTAAAACGCGAAGCAGCTGCAGCCGAGCGCGCCCCAGAAGGCGTTATCTTCGGCCACGGGCACGCTGGATCCACGGGCGATCTCATGCGAATGGCGATGAACACCGCACGGGCCGCTGCAGTGGTGGACGGCGGGCATCATGCCTGCACGGCTCTGCGCAACCGGCGGGGCACTGCGATAATGACCCGGCACATTCACCACCGGCGACCACTCAGGCAGGACCGGAATCGCAGGCGGTGCATCCGCGCTGAACGATCCCGCGGCATAGACAATATTACCGTCTACCACGGTCAGCACCGACTCGATGCCCTTGATCTCCTCTTCCGGCACGCTGAAAAAGTCTTTGCTCAGCACCGCCAGATCCGCCAGCTGGCCGACTTTAACCTGACCTTTTTTACCCTGTTCGCTGGAGAACCAGGCGCTGCCCTGGGTCCAGAGCATCAGCGCCGTTTCGCGATCGAGGCGGGCACTGACATCATACATCTGCATGCCGCCCACGGTGCGGCCGGAAACGAGCCAGTAGAGCGCGGTCCAGGGGTTGTAGCTGGCAACGCGGGTTGCATCGGTGCCAAGCCCGACCGGAACGCCGGTCTCCAGCATTTTCTGAACCGGCGGGGTGTGGCGGGTGGCTTCAATGCCATAGCGCTCAGCAAAATATTCACCCTGGAATGCCATGCGATGCTGCACGGCAATGCCACCGCCCAGCTCCTTAATACGATCGATATTGCGCTGAGTGATGGTTTCCGCATGGTCAAAGAACCAGTGCAGACCATTGAACGGAATATCACGATTCACTTTTTCAAAGACATCCAGCATCCGGCTGATCGACTCGTCATAGGTCGCATGCAGACGGAAAGGCCAGCGATGCTCTACCAGATGACGCACCACGCGCTCCAGCTCGTCTTCCATGCCAGGCGCTAAATCCGGACGCGGCTCCAGGAAGTCTTCGAAGTCAGCCGCCGAGAAGACCAGCATTTCGCCTGCGCCGTTGTGACGGAAATAGTCGCTGCCCTGGCCTGGCGTCAGCATGTCCGTCCACTTTTCAAAATCTTCCAGCTCATGACCCGGACGCTGGGTGAAGAGGTTGTAGGCGATACGCAGCGTCATCTGTTTTTTCTGATGCAGCTCGGCGATCACTTCGTAATCTTCGGGATAGTTCTGGAAGCCGCCGCCCGCATCAATGGCGCTGGTCAGACCCAGGCGGTTCAGCTCGCGCATAAACTGGCGGGTGGAATTGACCTGCTGTTCCAGCGGCAGTTTCGGCCCTTTGGCCAGGGTTGCATAGAGGATCATCGCATTGGGACGGGCGATCAGCAGACCGGTGGGATTGCCATTGCTGTCGCGCTGGATTTCACCGCCCGGCGGGTTCGGGGTCTCTTTAGTGTAGCCAACCACTTTCAGTGCGGCGCGGTTGAGCAGGGCACGGTCATAAAGGTGCAGCACGAAGACCGGCGTGTCGGGGGCCGCTTCATTGATCTCATCCAGCGTCGGCATCCGGCGTTCGGCAAACTGGAACTCGGTCCAGCCACCGACGACACGTACCCACTGCGGTGATGGCGTGCGCAGCGCCTGCTCTTTCAGCATTCGCAGCGCATCGGCAACCGACGGCACGCCTTCCCAGCGCAGTTCAAGGTTGTAATTCAGCCCCCCGCGAATCAGATGCAGGTGTGAATCGTTCAGGCCCGGCACGGCGGTGTGTCCCTTAAGATCGACCACTTTGGTGCCGTCGCAGTGAAACTCCATCGCCTCTGCCAGCGTGCCTACCGCAACGAACTTACCCTCGCGAATCGCAACCGCTTCTGCCAACGGATTGCTGCGGTCAACGGTATGAAATTTGCCATGGGTCAGTATTAGTTCTGCTTTACCGAGCGTAACCATAGATGCTCCTCAATGGGGGGGTCCGGCTTAGCGCAGGACAGGAAGTGCCGCAGATAACAGGGCACGAATAAGCCGGATTATGGTGAGCGGGCTAAGGGGTCGTCTAGTTATACAGAGGGATACCTATACCTTCGTATAGTTATACGCAGAGATAATAGTTTGCCGTTGCACGTCGCCCTACACTGCGACCAGACAGCCAGCAGCAGGACGACAAACCTGCACTGACCGTCATTTTGCACCGCGCCGGTTGGCGGAAATTTCGTTACATAACCTCTATGGGTGAACGCATGTCCAACGCTAAACTTGAAGTCCTCACGCCACATAACAGCCAGATTATCTTCATCGACCAGCAGCCGCAGATGGCCTTTGGGGTGCAATCCATTGACCGCCAGGTGCTGAAAAACAACACCGTTGCGCTGGCGAAGGCGGCGAAAGTCTTCAATATCCCGACCATCATCACCACGGTAGAAACCGAAAGCTTCTCAGGTCACACCTATCCGGAACTGCTGGATGTGTTCCCGGGTCTGGATATTCTGGAGCGCAGCTCAATGAACTCCTGGGATGACCAGAAAGTGCGTGATGCGCTGGCCGCAAACGGCAAGAAAAAAGTGGTGGTTTCTGGCCTCTGGACCGAAGTGTGCAACAACAGCTTTGCGCTCTGCGCGATGCTGGAAGGCGGATACGAAATCTATATGGTGGCAGATGCGTCAGGCGGCACGACCAAAGAGGCCCACGACTACGCGATGCAGCGCATGATTCAGGCGGGTGTGGTGCCGGTAACCTGGCAGCAGGTCATGCTGGAGTGGCAGCGTGACTGGGCCAATCGTGACACCTACGATGCGGTGATGAACATCGCTAAAGAGCATTCAGGTGCTTACGGCATTGGTGTGGATTACGCCTATACCATGGTGCATAAAGCGCCGTCACGTCAGAAAAGTGAACACCGTACCCTGGCGCCGGTGCACGCACCGGTTCGCTAAGCGGCATCCTGCTGACCGGCAGAGAGCTGCCGGTCAGCAGAGTGGCACAACAGGAGCTGGTCATGAATCCATTACTTCTTTCTCTTGCCGCCGGGGTGCTGATTGGCCTGCTTTATGGCCTGCTTAAGGTGCGCTCACCGGCCCCCCCTGCGATTGCGCTGGTGGGCCTGCTGGGAATGCTGCTGGGTGGGGCGCTGGTGCAGGCAGTATTGCCCGCTGAAAAGCCCGCGACCGCCCTGCAGCAGCCCGATGTTCCGCCCGTTCAATCCTCATCCCGGATAAGCTGAACATGTTGAAATCCTACATTATTTCTCTCGCGGTTGGCCTGCTCGCCGGGGTAATCTATGCCCTGATCAACGTCCACTCTCCCGCGCCGCCGATTATTGCGCTGGTGGGGCTGTTTGGCATGCTGGTGGGCGAACAGTTAATTCCGCTGGCTAAACGTCTGTTACGGCGACAGCCGGCAACGCTGAAGTGGTTCCGCCATGAGTGCGTGCCAAAAATCAGTGGGACACCGCCACCCGATGGCGATAACACCCCTTAAGTCCTCTCGTGCCGCACGGTGAGGCGTTCCAGAGGATACCTGCATGGCGCTCTCCCGGCGTATTGTCATTGTTGATGATGAACGCGCGGTCCGCAGTGGACTGAGCAATCTGTTGCATTCAGACGGCTACTCAACCCGATTATTTGAATCCGGTGAGGCGCTGCTGAGCGATGACGATGCGCTTGCTGAGGCGGGCATGCTGATCATTGATGTCGGACTGAAAGGGATGTCCGGCTTTGAGCTGTTCACCCAACTGAAGCAGCGGGCCGATCTGCCCCCGGTCATTTTCATCTCGGCGGATGTGGAAGAAACCACGCTGTGGTATGCCATTGCGCTGGGTGCTGTAACTTTTTTGCGAAAACCAATTGATGTTGATACGCTGCTGACACTGATCCGTTGCGAGTTATCTCAGGGAGATGTGCGCTGATGAGCCTTCTTTCGGTTAATTTCCAGGAGAGTGACGACGCAGGGATCGCGATTGAAAATTTTGACACGCTGATGCCGCTGGCACAGGAGGGCTGTCTGCTCTGGATGCTGGCGCGCCGCCCGTCTGGCGAGTCCATACTCATCGCCACCGGTAATAGTGACGACGTCACGTTTCAGGCGACCCGGCAACTCAAAAATGAGCGCGCGCTGGCCGCGTATCTCTCCCCCCGCTGGGCCATTATCGCCACCGGTACCACCCGTTACCTCAACCGTTATGCGCTGATTTACCCCACGTTTCCGTTTCGCACTCTGGCTAACAATCTCGCGACCCCTCCCGATAAAATCGCCGACTTCCTGCAGGTTGCGTTGCAGCTTTGCTACACGCTCGGTCAGGCGCATCATCAGGGGATCGTGCATGGGGATATCAAGCCGGGCCATTTTTTTATCACTGACGATGGCCGGTTCCGACTGGGTGGGTTTGGACTCGCCTCGCTGGCGGCGCAATCGGCAGAGAAAAACAACCTGCGCGCCTCAGGCGGCACGCTGGCCTATATGTCACCTGAGCATACTGGCCGCACGCCGCATCCGGTCAGCAGCCTCAGCGATCTCTACAGCCTTGGGGTGGTGTTATATGAATATCTCACCGGTAAGCTGCCGTTTGGCTCACCGGATGCGGGTGAAGCGGAGTGGATCCATCATCACATCGCCAGCGCGCCCCGGCCAGCCGAACAGGTCAGAGAAGATGTGCCGCCGATGCTCTCTGTGATTCTGCTGCGTCTGCTGGCAAAGTCACCCGCTGACGGCTACCAAAGCGTGCAGGGGCTGATGGCCGATCTGCGCCGCTGCCAGGCGACGCTGACAGCGGAGAACACCATCGCACCCTTTACGCCCGGTCTGCAGGAGCGGTTCAGCACCAGCTTCCGGCCCGAGACGCTGTTCACTCAGCATCCGCAGGCCCGCGCGTTGCTGACGGCGCTGGAGTCGGTCAACCGCACCGGAACGCAGAGTCTGGTGATGCTGAGTGGTGCGCCCGGCTCGGGTAAATCCGCCATTATCGCTTCCGCCCTGAAAACCCTGCAGCACCGACAGATTCTGCTGGCCGCCAGTAAAGCCGATCAACATTCGCCGGCTGCACCCTATGCCGCAGTGGCCTCCGCGTTTCGCACGGTCACGCTCTACCTGCTGGGGTTGTCGGCTCCGGAAGTCAGCAAATGGCGGGGACGACTGTTACGGATTTTGGGCGGGTATACCGATTTAGCCATTGAACTGGTGCCTGAGTTAAAACAGCTGCTGAATATCCAGGCCTTACAGCCGGTCGTGCGGCATGCCCCGGACGCCCGCGAGCAGTTTAATCAGATGGCCTCTGCGCTTATTCAGGCTTTTGCCACGCCGGGCCGTCCGCTGGTGATGCTGATTGATGATGTTCACTGGGCAGATAATGCCACGCTGCAACTGCTGGAAAACCTGATAACCCGTAATGAGCATCTACCGTTTATGCTGGTGCTCGCCTTCCGGGAGGGCGATTCGATGCCCTGTCCGATGATTGCCGGGTTTCTGCTGCGCATCAGAGCCGCCGCACCGCGGGTCGTCGCGCTGACGCCGCAGCCGCTGAGTGTTAAAAGCATCGGCCGCTGGCTGGCGGAAAGGTTGCATACCCGTCCCGGCGGCAATCGCGAGCTGGCACAGATACTCTTTGAGAAAACCGGCGGTAATCCGCTCTCTGTGCAGGAGTTCTTCCGGCAGGCGGTGGATGAGGGGGTGATTAACTTTCGTCAGAATCCGCCGAAATGGCATTACGACAGCCAGGCGTTGATGGCGCGTCACTACACCGACAATGTGGCCTCGCTGGTGTTAAGTCAGCTAACGCGTATGCCAGAGAGCACACGTCAGCTGCTGGGATCGCTGGCCTGTCTGGGGGCCAGCGGTGAGCTGTCGCTGTTAGGTCATCTCAACGCGACGCCCGTGACGTTGATTCAGCAGCAGCTCGAACCGGCCGTCAGCAGTCGTTTTATCAACCTGACTGGCGTGCACTATGCGTTTACCCACGATCGCGTACACAACGCGGCGTTATTGCTGCCCGATCTCCGGCAGCAACAACATCTTCACCTGCAGGCGGCGGCCTGGCTGTCAGCAGCGGTGGCGACTGCCGATAACAGTGAGACGCTGTTCCGGGCGGTTTATCACATTGGCATGATTGCTGAACTGCCACTCAGTATCGCTGACCGTGAACGTTACTATCCCCTCTGTCTGCGCGCTGCGCAGGCGGCGAAACGTGCCGGGGATTATCTCTCGGCACTGCGCTATCTCCGCACCGCCCAGCGACTCAGCCAGCGTATGTTTACCGGCAATGACTTTATGCTGGGCTTTGATGAGGCGGAGTGCGAGTTTCTGCACGGTAATCTCACCACCGCGCAAACGCTCTGTACCCGACTGCTGAATGAGCCGGGCACACTCACTGAAAAATCGATGGCCGCCTGTCTCTCGGCGGAAATTCACATGCGGCAGTCTGACAACCATCTGGCGCTGGAAACCGCGCTGGCCTGGCTGGCTGTCTTTGGTGTGCATCTCAACCGGGATCCTGATGACGCGGAGATCGACGCCGCCTGGCTGGCGCTCAGAACTCGCATTGGCGACTCTCCGCAAGCTGCTTTTGCCGTGCTGCCACTGAACAGCGATCCCGAAATTGAGTCAATCCTTAACCTGATGGCCAGCACCATTTTTGTCTCTGCCTACGACTGCCCGCAGCTGCATCTGATTCTGGTCTGCCGGATGCTGGAGATGACGCTGGAGCACGGCATTACCGGCGCGTCTGCGTTTGGTCTGGCCTGGTTCAGCGTGCTGACGGGCGAACGCTATCAGGCCTGGCACTTGAGTTATGCCTGTGGACAGGTCGCGCGTGAGCTGGTGGAGCGACATGACTTTATCCGCTACAAAGCCCGTACGCTGCTGCCACTGGATCAGGTGGGGATCTGGACACAGCCGCTGGATGTCGCCGTCGAATGCGCCCGTGAAACTTTTCGCGTCGCGGTAAGGCACGGCGATCGCTCCTTCGCCTGCCTCTCATTGCGACATCAGATCATGAACACGCTGACGCGCGGCGATCACCTGGAATCGGTGATGACCTCTATTGAGCGCGGACTCGCCTTTACCCGCAAAACGGTTTATCCCGACGTCGAGAATGTGCTGCTGATGCAGAAGCAGCTGGTAAGGCAGCTGCGAAACAGTAATGGGTTCAGAGCAGGCGAGCGCGACGAGATTTTGCCGCTGGTGGCAGGCAGTGAGCCAGGACCGATCTCCGGCCCTAAAGCGATGGTGCGGTTCTGGGCCGGACTGTATCGGGGAATGGCCCATTTCTATGCCGGTGAATACGGTAATGCGCTACGCTGTCTGGCAGACATCCAGCCACTGATCAGCGCGGTGCCCGCTTACATCTACCTGATGGATCAGCATTTTTACAGTGCATTGTCCCTGAGTCATCAGGCTGAAACTGCTGATAGCGACGCGCTGCGAAGCCATCTGGATAAGTTTGCCCGCTGGACTGACCTCAATCCCGGTCTGTTTGCGGACAAATATGCCCTGGTGAAGGCAGAGTGTGCCCGACTCAGCGGCGACACGGGCGAGGCGCTGAAGCAGTATGAAAATGCAATCCGCCTCTCCCGGCAGTCGGGATATCTGCACATTCATGCGCTGGCAAATCAGCTGGCGGGTCGCTACTGCAAAGCCTTGCAGCTCGATACCGCCGCAGACGCCTACATTAAAGTGGCAATGGCCAGCTGGGAGAACTGGGGAGCACAGGCGATGGTGCGTCAGCTGGAGCAGCACTATCCGCATCTGGCCGCGCCGGTGCAAAACAGCGCGCTGACGACCATTCCTTTCACTCAGGACGCCGCTTTCTATGATCTGGAAAGTGTCCTGACCGCCGTACGCGCATTGACGGAAGAGATCAATCTGGATCGGCTGATTCACACCCTGATGCGGATGATGCTGGAGCGGGCGGGTGCCCAGCGCTGTCGCCTTATCCGCATTCTGGATGGCAATCTGCCGGAGACGCAGGCCTGGGCAGAGAGTACGGCCGATGGCGTGCGGGTGCAGATTGTTAAAGAACGGCCCGACGCGACCGACCTGCCGCTATCAATACTGTCAGCGGTAATCCGCACCGGTCAGGAGATTCGCACGGGCAAACCAGAGACGTTCAGTCCGTTCAGTCAGGATCCTTACCTGGTCGCCTCCGGTGCGGCGGTGCTCTGTGTTCCGATGTTCAGACAGGCCAATATGGTTGGGGTTCTCTATCTTGAAAACCGCCTGATGCCCGATGCCTTTACCGCTGAGCACTCCCATATCGTGAAAACACTGAGTGCGCAGGCGGCGGTTTCCCTTGAGACGGCGCGACTGTACGCGGAGCTGCTGGAGGAGAACAACCATCGTCGGCGGGTTGAGAAACAGCTGCGTGCCAGCAAAACCTCACTGATGCTGGGCGAGAAGATCAGTCATACCGGCACCTGGCGCTGGGAAGTGACGGAGGACATGATGATGGTCTCGGAAGAGTATGGCCGGATTCTGGGGCTGCCAGCCGAACAGAAGGGGCTGTCGATGGCAGACTTCCTGACCCGCGTTCATCCCGATGATTATGAGTGCATCAGCGAACTGGTGACGCACAGTGTCAGTCAGGGACGCAGCATGCAGGCTGATTTCCGGGTGCTCAGGCCGGATGGTGAATGCCGCTATATCAAGGGTATCGGAGAGCCGGTAGACAATTTCCCCGAGGTGAAGGAGTACTTTGGCACCATTTCCGATATCACCTCGCAGCGTCTGGCGGAGGATAGCGCGCGAATGGCGCAGGCGGATCTGGCTCGGGTCACCCGTGCCACCACCGTCGGGCAGCTTACCGCGTCCATTGCCCACGAAATCAGCCAGCCATTGATGTCGATCGTGGCGAATGCGGGCGCCAGCCTCCGCTGGCTGAAGCGGGAACCGCTGATGCTGGAAAATGCCAGCAGCGGTCTGGATGAAATTATCAAAGAGGGCCAACGTGCCGGGGAGATTATCCGTGGTCTTCAGGCGCTGACCCGCAATCATGAGTCGAGCTTTGCTTCGGAAAACCTGCATCTGATTGCCCGTGACATTCTGGCGCTCTCCCGGATTGAGCTGGAACGACGCGGGATTTCACTGGAACTGAAACTGCGGGCCGCGAAGGCAGATATTTTCTGCGACCGCGTTCAGATTCAGCAGGTGTTGCTGAATCTGGTGATCAATGCGATCGATGCCATGTCGGACGATCTGTCGCGTGCGGCGCTGTTGCGCCTCACGTCAGAGAATCCCACGCCTGATACTTTGCGCTTTGAGGTGTGGGATAGTGGCTGCGGACTGCCTGACGACGTGCGGGAACGGATTTTTGAGTCGTTCTATACCACCAAAAAAGGCGGCATGGGCATGGGGCTAACCATCAGCAAAGGGATCATCAAAAAGCATTGCGGCGAATTAGGCGCAGAGAACCGGGCGGAAGGCGGTAGCTGTTTCTGGTTTACACTGCCGCTGGGATAGGCGAGTAGAGACAGGATGTCTGCCTGGCCTTAGCGGCGTCGGCTATGATCAATATTGAGCCGCTCTGCCGCCCGGACCAGATCGGTTAGCGAGCGCGCATTCATCTTCTCCATCACCCGTCGTTTGTGGACTTTAGCGGTAATTTCACTGACCCCCATTTCGGCGGCGATCTGCTTATTCAGCAGGCCGCTAATGGCCAGCATCATCACCTCGGTTTCACGCGGCGTCAGGGTCTGATGTCGCTGCACTATCTCACGGCGCTCTTCAGAAGAGGCCAGGTTCTGCTCTGCAATCTTTAAGGCTTCCGAAACCGCCTGCAAAATACGCTCTGGATCAACGGGCTTAGTCAGAAACTCGTAAGCGCCCGTTTTCATCGCCCGCACCGTGACCGGAATGGTTCCGAAGCCAGTCAGGAAGATCGTGGGAATGGAATAGCCGCGATCGATCAACGCCTGGGCGACATCAAACCCATCTGCGCCGGGCAGATTAATATCCAGAATCAGGCAACAGGGTAGGGGAGTCAAAGCGTGAGCCAGGAAATCATCTGCTGAAGAGAAAGAGATAACCGTGTAATCCTCGGCGGTGAGCAGATTACGGAGTGCAGAAGTCACAGCCGCGTCGTCGTCAACGATATATACGATGGGATTCATAAGGACCTCATTTCAGCCAGAGTTTTACCGACCATTTAATTAAGCATGACGCGCAAAGAGGCCCTGAGGAGAGTGCGTCGGGCAGGGTTAACAGGATATTACCATAACAGTAATCATTATCATCTTATAATTAACGACTTGTTAAGTTTCGGATAAATTACTGATAGATATGGTTAAATCCTGAGCATTCAGTCACGCGGTTGTGAAGGCATGCTCGTTGTGAGTGTCGTGCGTTGTCATGTAAACGCCATATTCGTGCCATGCATAAGTCAGTTAATAACGACCAGGAGAATAGTGCCTTGCAGGTGCGGAAATAGTCCATAAGCCGGTTTGCCGGATTACATCGTTTCAGCAGAACTTAATATGCCATTAGAAAGTGACAGTGCGAAATCAATTCAGGTATTAAGTGGTACGGCAGACACGAACTGAAAGCGGCAGGCTAAGCCGTCTGCTTATGCTCGCACGGCGGCTTCAGAAATGTTTATCTTTATAGTTACAACATACTTAATTTGCGCATATTGAACCGTAACCTCAGCCATCGAGCAGTAATCGCTTAACACCATAAAAAAGGCCGCTCGCATCCGTGACTGAGGCGTCAGAAAAACAGGACGGACTTCACGCGGTAAGAAGTCATTACATTTAAAAAACCCTTACCTGTCAGCGATTAACCTTAATAAGCGTAGCGGTATCCATGGCGCGGCGGCTAATCCTCACTAAGCTTGTGATGCAACCCTTTAAATACAGGGATATTTTTCCAGCCGGAATCTTTTTGCACTGTCGTCATGAGGCTTATATGAGTGAAAATTACTGCACCATTCTATTCAATGGTGAACGGTTGAAAGGGTTAGCCGATCAACCGCTGATCGACTTTCTGGACGCTCACGGGAAAAAATTACCTCATGTCTGCTATCACCCGGCATTGCCGCCGCTGCAAAGCTGCGATGTCTGTTGGGTAGAGGCCAATGGCGAGCGGGTTCGCGGCTGCACGCTTCGCACTGAAGAGGGTCTGGCGGTGCAGAGTGAAGGCAGTGCGCTCAAGGCCGCACAGCAGGAGGGCATGGATCGGCTGCTCAACCGTCATGAGCTTTACTGTACCGTCTGTGAGCACAATACCGGTGACTGCACGCTGCATAATGCCGTGGCCGATATGCACATCCCGATTCAGTACTATCCTCATCAGCCCAAGCCTTACGCGAAAGATCACTCCAACCCGTTTTACACCTACGATCCTGACCAGTGCATCTTATGCGGGCGCTGTGTCGAGGCGTGCCAGAATGTCGAGGTCAATGAGACGCTGTCGATTGACTACACCCAGGCACATCCGCGCGTGCTCTGGGATGGCGGCACAGAAATTGCCGGGTCCAGTTGCGTCAGTTGTGGACACTGCGTCACAGTTTGCCCCTGTAATGCATTGCTGGAAAAAACCATGCAACCCGATGCAGGGCCGTTCACCGCCATGGATGAGGGGCTTAAGCGTCCGTTAATCGATTTCGTCAAAACGCTGGAAAACAGCATCGGCATGGAGCCGATTACCGGCGTTTCGAAAATCGATGTTGCGCTGCGCCAGTCTGAGATCAAACGCACCAAAACGGTCTGCACCTATTGCGGCGTGGGTTGCAGTTTTGAAATCTGGACCCGCGATCGTCACATCCTGAAAATTCAACCGGTCGCGGAGGCGCCAGCTAATGGTATCTCTACCTGTGTTAAGGGTAAATTTGGCTGGGATTTCGTCAACAGCCCGGAGCGGCTGACCACCCCATTGATCCGCGGAAATGGCCGCTTCCGGCCTGCCAGCTGGGACGAAGCACTACAGAGGGTGGCAGAAGGATTGCAGAACGTTGCCCGGAAATATGGTGGCGATGCGATTGGTTTTATCGGCTCCAGCAAGGCCAGCAACGAAGAGGCCTATCTCACTCAGAAAATCGCCCGTTTAATCTTCGGCACCAACAACGTCGATAACTCCTCGCGCTATTGTCAGAATCCGGCGACAGAAGGGCTGTTCCGCACCGTGGGTTACGGCGGCGATGCCGGAACGATTCAAGATCTGCAGCAAACCGATTTGATTGTTCTGGTCGGCAGCAACCTCTCCGAGAACCATCCGGTGATTGCGTCGCACATTAAGCAGAGCCACAAACATCACGGCCAGAAACTGCTGGTCGTTGATCCACGCCGTCATGAAATGGCAGAACGGGCTGACTGCTATCTGCGCATCCGACCCGGCACGGACCTGGTCTGGGCTTCGGCGATGGCGAAGTTTATGTTCGACCACGGTTATGCTGATAACGCGTTTCTGGCGCAGCGGGTTAACCAGGTTGAAGAGTACCGCGCCTCACTCGCTCCCTTTACGCTGACCTTTGCCAGCGAGATCTGTGGCCTGAGCGAGGCAGAATTGACAAAGGCGGCGGAGATGATTGGCCAGGCGGGCAGCGCCTGCATATTGTGGGCGATGGGGATTACCCAGCACAGTCACGGGGCTGACACCAGCACGGCGCTGTCAAACCTGCTGCTGGTCACCGGCAACTATGGGCGACCCGGCACTGGCGGCTATCCGATGCGCGGACATAATAATGTGCAGGGTGCCAGTGACTTCGGCTGCCTGAGCAACCTCTATCCGGGCTATGAAAAAGTCACTGATGCTGGGGTGCGGGAGAAATGGGCGCGTGCCTGGGGCGTCTCGCCTGATGTACTCTCCGACAAGCCGGGTGCTGATAATTTCAAAATGGTGCAGGAGGCCGGTGAAGGCAAAATCCGCGCGATGTACATCACCGGCGAAGAGACGGCGTTTGCAGATGCTGATGCCACGTCGGTGCATGCCGCCTTCAGTAAGCTGGAATTTATGGTGGTTCAGGACATCTTTATGTCGCGCACCGCCGAATTTGCCGATGTCGTGCTGCCCGGTGCACCGAGCGTGGAGAAAGAGGGCACGTTTGTGAACACCGAACGGCGTATCCAGCACTTTTCCCCCGCCATGAAACCGCTGGGCGATTGTCGTCCTGACTGGCAGATCTTTACCGAACTTGCCGCGCGCCTGGGTCATCCGTGGCATTACCCGAATCCGGGCGCAATTATGGCGGAAGCGGCGGGTATTGCAGAGATTTTCGCGGGCGTCAGCTATGAGCAACTGGTCGGCTGGCAATCACAGCTCTGGCCGGTCAGCGCTGAAGGTGAAAGCACACCGCGCCTCTACACGGAACGGTTTAATTTCCCGGATGGTAAAGCGCGCCTCTATCCGCTGAGCTGGCAGCCGCCTGCCGAGCAGGAAGATGCGGAGTACAATCTGCTGCTGAATAATGGGCGGATGCTGGAGCATTTCCAGTCGATGAATCAGACCGGGCAGGGTGGCCGCATGATGTCGCTATCGCCCAATGCCTTTGTTGAAATCTCACCCGAGCTGGCGGCCGAGCGTGCGCTGGCTGAAGGAGAATGGGTGCGTATTACCTCGCGGCGCGGTTCGCTGGATGTCCCGGTGGTTATTACCGAACGCGTGGCGGGCAACGTGCTGTTTATGCCGATTCATCATGGCAAGGATGGCGTCAACGCGCTGACCGGTGAGCATCACGATCCCGACGTCAATACGCCCGCTTACAAAGAGATCGCCGTTAACATGAGGCGGGTCGATCGTCGTCCGCAGCCTAATCCGATGCCGTTGCACAATTTCCGCCACGGTAACCGAACCCCACTGGATCACCTGCCGATTGAGCAGAAATGGCAGCAGGCTGGCTATCGTGAACCGCCTGAGCATGTCGAAACACCGGAGAAATTCTAATGGCAGAACGGATTAAGTATCAGGTCCCGCCGACACGCACCGAGCCGACCGCTCGGGAGGAGATGGATGAGTTACTCGAAAATCTCCATCAGCACGGCTTTCTGCGGCTGGCGAACGGCCTGGTTAAGTCAAACAACGAAGTGGGGAAAATTCTGGTCTCGGGCCTTAATCAGCCCGGCACCCAGAACGCGCTACAGAATCTTTCGCTGCTGATGATGACGCTGGGCAGCGTGCCGCCAGAGCGTTTTAATCACTTGCTACTGGCGGTGCGTGATGCTGCGATGGCCGTTAAACCGGCGCGCGATGAGGCCCGGCAGGAAAAAGCCGCGCCGGGCATCCGCGGCATCATCCGGTTACTCAATGATGAGGACCTGTGGCGCGGACTGCGGCCAGTCTTCGCGGCGCTGGAGGTCTTCTCACAGCAGATCGACCGTGAAGAGGAGAAGCCGATTACACGCTTCAGTGGCAAGCCCAGCCGGGAGTAGTTCAGCCTGCGATCGTTCAGGATCGCGTGGGGGTGTAGACCAGATGACCGGCTACACCACCCGCGCCGCCATCTTTAGGATGGTTGATGCCATCGGAGACCGGCACATCGGTAAAATCGAACGGTGAAACGCCCTCAAGACAGGCGACATTAACCCCAAACTGATCGGGCTGAGAGCGGCTCTGATGAAAGGTGTAGATACCGCAGACGGAGCAGAAGTAGTGGCCCACCTCTTTGCTGTTGAAGCGATATTCTGTGAGGTGCGCTTCACCCTGCGTCAGCTCAACTTTAGTCGCAAATACCACTACCGCGCCGCGCATCCGGCAAAACGAGCAATTGCAGCGGCGCACCGTGTTAAATCCATCCTTCAGCGTCACCCGATATGCCACCGCGCCACAGTGGCATTGTGCTGACATTTCATTCTGCATCGTGATCTCCTGTGTAATGAAACACCCAGCTTTCAGCCTACGCCAAAGCCCGGGTTTTAGCAGCATCGTAGACGGATTTGTCCGTATTTCAGACAAAAGGTGTCAACCGTCTGATCTGGATCGAAGTAAAAACTGCGTGGATGTGAAAGGGTGCTTGCTGAATTTTCTGACCTTTAACCTCAGCAAGGAGCATGACCCACGATGGAATTATCTACCCACACATTGCCGGAAGGCATCGTGCTGACGCTGCGTCAGCCTACAGCGGCCACTACATCCCCGGTGATTATTCTGTGTCACGGCTTTTGCGGAATCCGGGAGATTTTACTGCCTGCGTTCGCAGAGGCGTTTACCCAGGCAGGTTTCGCTACCCTGACTTTTGACTACCGTGGATTTGGTGACAGCGAAGGCGAGCGGGGACGTCTGGTGCCTGCGATGCAGATCGCTGATATTCTCTCGGTCATTGCATGGGCAAAACAGCAACCGGCGCTGGACCCGAGCAGAATCGGTTTATGGGGCACGTCCTTTGGCGGATGTCACATCTTTGGCGCGGCAGCGAACAACCCGGATGTGAAATGTGTTGTCAGCCAGCTGGCCTTTGCGGACGGGGAAGAGATTGTCACCGGGCAACTGGACGCAACGGAGAAGGCAGGCTTTATTGCTACGCTGGAGAAGATGGATCAAAAGCGCCAGAACAGCGGCAAAGAGATGTTTGTGGCCATTACCCGCGTGCTGAACGATGAGGAGTCAAAAGCATTCTTTGAGGAGAACCGGCATCAGCACCCGAAAATGGACATCAAAATCCCGTTTTTAACCGTACGGGAAACGCTGCTCTACAAACCCGCGATCAATGCCGCGAAGGTCACCTGTCCGACACTCGTGGTGGTCGCCGGTCAGGACAGCGTGAACCCGCCTGAGCAAGGGCGCGCGCTGTTTGATGCAGTAGCCGCAACGGACAAGCAGCTCTTTGTGGCCGAAGAGGCCCGTCATTACGATATTTACAGCGGTCAGCATTTCGCGTCAGTGATTAAGGTGCAGACGGCGTGGTTCGCGGCGCATTTGTAACCTGAAGCCGGCTCGCTTCTGTGTGGTGTTCGCTGACCTCTGTCGCGCGCCGGCAGGAGCGAGTTTATTACGTGCTGAACATTGCGCAGCTTCAGACCGTGATAAGCGTAATCTCATCAGCTTCAAACGCATCCAGCAGCGTTTTATCGAGCTTCTCCTCAACCACCAGCGTTGTGATATCGCGGCATTTCGCCACGCTAAACCGCGCCACGCCGGGAATTTTGTCCGCTGTCAGCCCGACAATCACCTGACTGCTTTGCGCCATCGCGACTTTCTTGAATTCGCAATCGGCATAATCGAAACCGGTCAGTCCGGCCTCCGGACTCATGGCACAGCCGCCAATAAACGCCTGATCGAAGAGTATTCCCTGAATCTGACTAATCGCGGTTTGTCCGACTGCTCCGCCCGTACTCTTCTGTATCTGACCACCCAGCATGATCACCTGCGCGACAGGATGGTTAATCAACAGCGCGGCAATATCAGGCGCATTGGTGACGACGGTCAGACTCATCTCCGATGACAGTGCCTGTGCCAGCGCCAGATTCGTCGTGCCAGCATCAATAAAGATGCAGCTGTTGGCTTTAACCAGACTGGCACAGCGCTGCGCGATCAGGGCTTTTGCTGCGTGATCTTGCACTTTTCGGCTGATGAAACTGCCCGCGTCCGACAGCTGTAACACCGCACCGCCGTAGACCTTTTTACATAAACCCTCTTTACTGAGTTCATGCAAATCGCGCCGTATCGTGTGCTCTGACACTGCCATTTGCCGTGCCAGATCCGCACAGACGACGCGACCATTCTGCTGCAAGATCTCACGAATCAGCGCTTGTCGCTGCTGCGGGAAAGCTGCATAATCGAGCATAAAGACTCCAGAGTGTTCATAATCGAGCTATAGTGAGCATGATCGTTCACTGATGGGCAGGGTGTCAACAGAATCTCATCCTCCTTTCCCGGCTCTCTGACATCCACTAAAGGATCGCAATGGCTAATAACGTCTCTTCCACCCAGGCAACGCGCATTATCTTTTTTCTGGCCGGATTTATTACTGCGACCTGGGCCGTGATGGTGCCTTTCGCCCGCGCCAATACCGGCGTCAATGAGGCGCAACTGGGTACATTACTGCTCTGTCTGGGCGTTGGCGCGCTGATTGCGATGCCAGTGACGGGCTGGCTCACCAGCCGCTTTGGCTGCCGCCGGGTAATTCTGGTTGCGGTCGCGCTGATCATCATCAGCACGCCGTGGTTGTCGGTGCTCAGCGATCCGCTGCTGCTGGCGCTGGCATTGCTGCTGTTTGGCGTGGGCATCGGCGTCACCGACTGCGCCATGAACATTCAGGCAATACTGGTGGAGAAGCAGGCTGAGAAGCCGGTGATGTCTGGTTTTCATGGCATGTATAGCGTAGGTGGCATAGCAGGGGCAGGTTTTATGACGCTGATACTGGCGATGGGTTTCAGCGTGCTCACCGGCTGCTTACTCGCCGTCGTCGCGGTGATTATCATGACGCTGGTCAGCGCATCAGGTTTACTGACCTACGCCAATCCCGCTGAAGGTCCGGTGTTTGCGGTTCCGCGCGGCAGCGTACTGATTATCGGCATCATCTGTTTTGCCGTTTTCCTGACGGAAGGCACCGTGCTGGACTGGAGTGCGGTCTATCTGACCGATGTCCGGGCCATTCCGGCGTCACTGGGCGGGCTGGGTTATACCTGCTTTGCCATGGCGATGACCGTGGCGCGGCTGACCGGCGATCGCATCATCTCGTCGCTGGGACGTTTGCCAGTGGTGCTGGGCGGCGCACTGATAGCCGCTGCAGGAATGGCGATGGTGACATTTATCGATTCCTGGCCGCTGGCGTTGCTGGGATATACCCTGGTCGGTGCAGGCTGCGCCAATATCGTGCCGGTGATGTTTTCTGCTGCCGGACGTCAGACGGTGATGCCACAGGCCGTAGCCGTGCCCGCCATTACTACTCTGGGGTACCTGGGCGTGCTGAGCGGACCAGCCGTGATTGGCTACGTGGCGCATTACACGCATCTCGCTTTCTCGTTTTCACTGATTATGGCGCTGATGCTGATCGTGGGCGCGGTCTCGCTGACGCTGGATTTAGGCCGTAGCATCACAACAAAAGGAAATGCATGAAAATCGCCCATGTCGCACTCTGGACGCGTTATCCAGAGACGCAAAAGCAATTCTGGCACGAGATGTTTAACGCGCAGAGCGGTGAGCTGTATCAGAGTCAGAACCGTCCCGGCTTCGGCTCATACTTCCTGCGGCTGGCGCAGGGCGCGACCATTGAACTGATGACTCTGCCAGGTCTGGAAGACGGTCAGCCGGGCAGGGAAGTAACAGGCTGGGCGCATATCGCGATCGGCGTCGGTGATGAACAGCAGGTGGATAAGATGGCTGCCAGGGCAGCAGTGATGGGGATTCTGGTAGCAGCACCGCGCCGCACGGGCGACGGCTTTTATGAGGCGATTATTCGCGATCCGGACGGGAATCTGATTGAGCTTGTCGCAGAGTAATTAAAAAACGTATTACCCTCCCAGCCGGACCCAGCGGCGTCCGGCCAGCACCGTTAGCGCCACAATGGTAATGCCCGCAGCCAGATGCATAGAAAAATCGATGGCATGCAGATGGGTGTCATGACACAGCGACAGCAGCATTGATGAGGTAAACGCGCTACCGCAGCCGCTCAGCGCGAGACTGCGCGCGGGATAGAGTGAACGGGTGCGTTTCAGGGCGAACACGGACATCAGCATCATCGGCACGCTGGCCGACAGCATAAACAGATAGCAGTGTATCCCTTCACCCAACCGGCTCGCGCCTGCTGGCGGGGTCTCAGATGACATATTGATCAGATTTAGTGCCAGCCACATCATCGCCAGCAGCATCGGCCAGCGCAGGTTAATCGGTTTCCGTCCTGCAATACTTAGCGTAAAGGCGGCCGCCAGTGTGCTGCCTGCGATGACGAGCGACAGCAGCAGGGCAACCAGCGCTAACATGGCGCCAGGCTGAGACCAGTCCGTCAGACGGCTGTGAAATGCCCAGCTGGTCAGCGCGCCACAAGGCAGGGCAAGCGCGATCCAGCCCGCGACGCGCCAGGCCGTAGGCCAGACGCGCTGCACCGGCTGCGCCGAGGCGCTGAGCTGATTAATTAACTGGTCATGATTTCTCATGATGACCCCGTCCATATTTACGAAGGTTGACCATTGCGCGATGCAACAGAGATTTAACCGCAGAGAGAGACTGATTGGTTTCAGCAGCTGCCTGCGCCAGGCTCTGCTCGCGCAGATGCACAGATTCGACGATCTCCCGCTGGCGCAGCGGAAGCGTATCCAGATAGCCGGAAAGGATATCTGTATCCGTTGAGGATTCTGCGCTTTCAGCAGGCCTTCGTTGCAGCGCCTCATCATCCTGAACTTCCTGACGACGACCGTGCTGACGCAGCGCATCAATGGTCCGTGCAGAGGTGATGGCGGCAACCCAGGGAAGGATCGGGCGCTGCGGATCGTAAGTATGCCGCACCCGATGGATCGCCAGCAGCGTCTCCTGAATCACGTCCTCAACCAGTACCTCGTCACGGATTTTTTTGCACACCAGTGCCCGGATGGCCGGAACCATCACTTTGAGTAACTGGTTATAGGCAGCTCTGTCACCCGCCTGTGCACGGGCCATCAAGTCTGGCCACTGCTGTGCGCGTGGATCAGTCTCTGACATCGATCATCAGCAGTTCAGCACGCTGTCACCGCGCCCTGACAACGCGCCAGGAAATTGTTTCATCAGTAATCTCAGGATTTATTTCCTTTTTCTGTTGCCTGATCCAGCGCTGAAATCACAATACCCGGAGTCAGTACCTGCGGCAGCACCACCGGTTTTCCGCCGTCAGCCGGGTAGACCACGTAGAGTGGCAATCCACCGCGACCGAAATCACTCAGCGCCTGTTCAACATCGGGATTGTACTTGGTGGAATCTGCGACCATGTAAATGGTGCTGGTGCGCGCCATGGCCGCCTTTACCGCCTGCGTCGAAAGTGAGGTGCGATCGTTCACCTGGCAGGTAATACACCATGACGCGGTAAAATTCACCAGGATGGGCTTGCCCTGGCCTTTGATCGCGTCAACGTTCTGCGGCGACCAGGCCACAGCGGCAGCTGCCTGTGAGGCGGTTTCCGTTTCAGCGGGCGCGCTGGCAAAACTGTTCAGATTTAACAACGGCACCATGACCAGCGCCAGGAAGAAAGCGGTCGCAACATGCAGTACCACATGGCGCTGACCCATCATACGGCGTTTTTGCGCCATGCCATACAGCCAGGCGGCAAAACTAAACAGTAAGCAGCAGGCCAGGATCGCAGCCAGTGCCGCCGATCCCGCCTGACGTTCCAGTACCCAGATCAGCCAGCCCACCGCGCCCAGCATCGGAAACGCCAGACCCTGTTTTAAGGTGATCATCCAGGCACCTGGCTTTGGCAAAACGCGCGCCAGCACCGGGAAGAAAGAGATAAGGGTAAAGGGCGCAGCAAAGCCCAGCGCCAGTGCAATAAAGATCACCAGACTCACCAGCGGA
Organism: Candidatus Pantoea varia; assembly: GCF_900115075.1. Classification (GTDB taxonomy): domain Bacteria; phylum Pseudomonadota; class Gammaproteobacteria; order Enterobacterales; family Enterobacteriaceae; genus Pantoea; species Pantoea varia. The sequence goes on along the minus strand of NZ_FOVG01000003.1, from coordinate 538,605 downwards.
GGCTGAGTCAGGGCATATCCCACTGCACTGGCCATGAAAGGTGCGCTACAGGGAGTGGCGACAATGATGGCCAGCGCGCCGGTCAGTGCTGAACCGACTAAACCTCCGCGATTGCCGCCCATTTCGCCAACCCGCTGGACTGATAATCCGACTTCAAACAGACCGAGCAGGTTCAGTGCTGAGCCGAGCATCACCAGAATCAGCGCGGCGATGACCAGCGGCGATTGCAGCTGGAACCCCCAGCCTACCGAAGCACCACCCGCTCTTGCCAGCAGCAATACCGCGGTCAGGGCAACCATCGTCACCACAACGCCCAGTAAGAAGGCCAGGCCCTCAGCACGGGCATGCGATGGCGATTCGTGATGGCGGATCAGGCTCAGTGCTTTCAGCGAGATCACCGGAAACACGCAGGGCATGAGGTTCAGAATAATGCCGCCCAAAAAGGCGGCTGCAATCGCAGTCAGCATGATGTACCTGCTCAGAAGATGAAGTTATGCCGGATTGGCCTGACGATATTTTTTAACGGCATCCATCGCTTTCTGGATATGCGCATCAGGATTTTTATCGGTGAAGCTCAGCAGAATCTTGCCGTCGGGCGCGATCACATAAGAGGTGCGGTCAGAGAGTTTCTGCCCCTTCATCTCCATCGTGCTCTTATATTCTGAGGCGACTTTGGCACCCGGATCGGCTGCGACGGTAAATTTGTCACGGCATTCCAGCTGCGAGAATTTAGCAATCTGATCGGTATTGCCTGCGGTGACGCCAATAACGGTCGCACCCTGTTTTTTGAATTCATCGGTCGCTTCAGCAAAGTCATGTGCTTCGAGCGTACAGCCCGCACTGAACGCAGCCGGGAAGAAGTAGAGGACAACCGGGCCTTTTTTCAGGGCCTGCTGCAAAGAAAAGGTGGTCGATTTACCCGCGAGAGCGGCGTCGAGTTTGAAGTCCGGCGCTTTTTCACCGACCTGTAACGCCGCAAAGGCGGATGTTGCCGGAACACTCAGTGCCAGCAGCGTAGCGACGGCCAGGGTTTTCAGGGTGTTTTTCATTGGCATTACTCTCTCCATTGACGAACAGACGGAGTTGTCTGACGTCTCTGATAACAGGTTCGTTCAAAAATGGAAAAAGTTGCGCGGTTTCGGGATTTTTTTACTGTATTTTTCTGGCGCGTTATCAGGCGGTTAATATTCCGCCCCTGTCATTACTGCTGAATCGAATAAGGCTTATGCCTCTTCATCTCACGGAATCAGTCGTCATTATTCTTTTAATTTCGTTTTCAATGTGATTTAACTCTCAGAAATGGCGCTAAAAAGGGCCGATTTACCGTCAGGTGAGCATCGTCACGTTTCTGGTGAGCCTCAACCAGTAAATTCCATTTAAGAAATGAAAAAACGATTCAGCTAATGGGGCAAATGATGAAGATTAAACTGGCGTTAACGGTACTGGCGGTTCTGGTTTCAGGTTCTGCAGCGGCGAAAACCTGGGTGCTGACGAGTGCTGAACAAGGCACAGAGCAGGGAAACTGGCAGATTTCCAGCAATCAGCTGAAGTTCCAGGGCAAGCCGTTCAGCATTGAGCAAAAAGTCCTGCATGGTGGCAAGCAGGAAGGCAGTAAAATCATCACAATCCACAGTCAGGATGGCCTGAATATCACGCTCAGTCCGACCCGAGGCATGAACTTACTGCGCGTAGAAGGTTTTGGTACCCGTATGGGCTGGGATTCCCCGGTCAAAGAGGTGGTCAATCCTGCCTACATCAATCTTGAAAGCCGCAACGGTCTGGGCTGGCTGGATGGATTCAACGAGATGATGGTGCGCTGCGGCTACGAATGGACCGGTCATCCGGTGACCGATCAGGGTCGTATCTACACGCTGCACGGTAAAGCGGGTAATACGCCGGTTTCACAACTGGAAGTCGAAGTGGCTGACGCAGCACCGCATGAAATCCGCATTCGCGGCCTGATTAAAGAGAGCACCTTTAAGAAAACCGATTTGCAGACCATGACCGAATTGCGCTACGTGCCAGGCAGCAACAGTTTCAGCCTGCATGATGTGTTAACTAACCACGGTGACTATCCGCACGATTACCAGATCATCTATCACAGCAACTTCGGTAAACCTATTCTGGAAGAGGGCGCGCGCTTCCTGGCACCGATGTCCGGCATCAGCCCGTTCAATGACTACGCGAAAGCCGGGTTAAAGGACTGGCAGACTTACAAAGGTCCGACCAAAGACTTTGATGAGATGGTGTTCAACATCAAGCCGCTTTCTGACAGCAATCATCAGACCGTGGCTGCGGTGATCAACAAAGCCGGAAATAGCGGCGCATCGATTCAGTTCGATACCCGTCAGCTTCCGATGCTGACCTTATGGAAAAATACCGACACGCTGAAACAGGGCTACGTGACCGGCATCGAGCCAGGCACCAGTTATGCCTATCCGGTCACTATTGAACGTGAACAAAAGCGTGTGAAGCAACTGCAGCCGGGAGCCAGCACAGCCTTTGATCTGACGTACACCTTGCTGCACAGCAGCGAGCAGGTTAATGACGTTGAGAAACGCATTAAGGGCATTCAGGGCGAGACGAAGATTGACGTGCGCGAAACGCCGATAGCGAAAGAGTAACTGGCATTAAAAATACCGGCACGTTTGTGTCGGTTTTTTTATTTTCAGGGATCGAGAAGGGGTCTTTGGACAGGCGAGCTATTTAACGCGCACATCACTCAGCATCCAGTCACGAAACGCTTTTACTTCCGGCCGCTTTAATGACGAGCCAGAACTGACCACATAATATGACCAGCTAATGGGCCAGCGGTTTTCCGGGAATAACTGGACCAGACGGCCAATATCCAGATCCTGCTGTACCAGGGCTTTGCGCACTAGCGCAACTCCCCGGCCACTTAGCGCTGCCTGAATCACCGTGGCAGTGGAGTTGATGTGAAGACGCGTTTGCTGCACGCTCTCGAGCCCCACTTTTTGCAACACGCTTTCCCATGACGGGAAGTTAGCGCCGGGGTGCGGAGTATCGTCCTGAATCAGCTTTTGCTCAAATAACCATTGCACATTCTCAGCCCCACTGGCGGGCAATGCGGAAGGGCTACAAATCATCACCACTTCCTCATCCATCATCCAGTCGGCCACTAAGCCTTTCCAGTGACCTGTTCCGCAGCGAATTCCTATATCAGCTTCACCATGGCTGAGATCGATAAGCCGGTCTGCCACGTCCAGGCGCACGTCAATTAACTCATTCTGTTCTGAAAATTTATTAAGGCGTGGCATCAGCCAGTTCATCACGAATACTTGCGATGCAGTGACCACCAGAACCGATCGCGCTTTCCTGCCACGTAGTTTTTTTAGCCCGGCTTCGAGTTTATCCAGGCCAGCTGTAATGTCGTCGAGCGCATCCTGCGCTTCGCTAATTAGCGTCAGGCGCTCATTGCCCGAACGGATGCGTGTCAAAAGTGGATGCCCAACCCATTCTTCTAATGCCCGCACGAGTTGACCTACCGCCGCAGGCGTCACACCAAGTTCATTCGCCGCACCCGTAAAGCTACCGTGCCGTGCTGTGGCCTCAAAAGCCTGCAACCATTTCAGTCTGTTCAGGGTACGCATCAAACCTCTTTAAGATAGCGAGATAGTTTTTCTATCCCGAGAGTGTAGTTCTTATGGTTCGTGGTCGTCGAGCAGGCCAGGTATTCTTTGCTCATTCACAGGGAAACAAGCTTCTTCCCTGCATCAACTAACAAAAAATTATTCTGGAGATAAACATGAGCAACGTATTCGCAGATAAAAAACTTCTGGTTGTTGGCGGCACAAGCGGTATGGGTCTGGAAGTCGCTCGAGTGGTTCTGGAGCAGGGTGGCAGAGTGGTGTTGGTCGGTAATCGCCAGGAGAAAGCGGAAGGAGCACGTGCAGCGCTGGCACCTCTGGGCCAGGTTTCCACCATCATCGCTGATTTGATGACGACCGATGGCATGAAGCATGTGATGACAGTAGTCAATGCCGAACACCGTGATATTGACCTGTTGGTAAATGCTGCCGGTGTGTTCTTCCCGAAACCTTTTACCGAGCATGAAGAGGTTGATTACGACATGTATATGAGCATCAACCGCGCGACATTCTTTATCACCCGTGATGTGGTGAAAAACATGCTGGCTTCAGGAATCAAAGGTTCTATCGTGAATATCGGTTCAATGTGGGCGCAGCAGGCGATTGGTGCCACACCATCATCCGCTTATTCCATGGCGAAAGCCGGGCTGCACGCACTGACTAAAAACATGGCCATTGAGCTCGGCGGCAAAGGAATTCGTGTAAATGCGGTGTCGCCAGCTGTCGTGCAGACGCCGATTTACGAAGGCTTTATTCCGAAAGAAGAGCTCCACGGCGTCATGGACAGTTTCAACAGTTTCCACCCAATTAACCGGGTGGGCACGCCGCGTGATATTGCTGAAACTGTGGCTTTCCTGCTGTCCGATAAAACCGGTTGGGTGACGGGTGCGATTTGGGATATTGATGGTGGCGTGATGGCTGGCCGTAACTAATATTGATGCCGGTAGCGGTACAGGCTACCGGAACACGAAGTTTGAGGAATAATCACAGGTAACTTAATGAGTGGAAGAAGGGATGACTTCATCCAGCATAAGTTATTTAACATAAGATAGATTATGCGAACCTAAGAACCAGCAGCCAGATAGCGGTTAACCCGCTAATTAAACCTCATCTGGCTGTTATGGGCAGCCTGCCGATGACGCTGAAATATGGCCTCTGGTGCTTAGTCCTGAACACCCAACTCGCTAGCCATCGCGCCCTTACGCACTGCGAATCGTCAGCCTCTATGGCTTAGACAACGAAGTCTCGTGCAGATGTCGCCACATTATTTTGCCAGCATCATTTAGTTCGAACACAACCGTTGAAAACCGCAGCGTGGTCTCATGACCCGGAAGTTGCTGCAACTCCTTATATACCACAGTGGCGTTGCCTTCACTCTCAGCAACAATCTGCATATCGAAAACATCAATGTCTAAACCGGGACGTGCTCCACGCTGAGTGTGGAAAAACGCGCTTAATGCCGGGAAATCGAGCAAGGCCCCGCCCGGTGTCACCATAGAATATTCAGGACTAAAACGCGCTAAAAGTCCCTCATAAACGTCATCATGTGCATCTTTATTACCCAGCCAGTGGCGAATCAATTCGTGGGCGTCCAGAACTTCCTTAAAATAACGATTCATTATTGCTCCTTATTAAGCATCGAAATAACCTTCTGATTTGACATGCGTAAACAGCACAGAACCGGAATCACAGCACTGCATGCCGCTACAACAAAACAGAGATGGTATGCGTGCTCTGTTGCTATGCCGGTATCAGCAATCAGGTTGAATAGCAGGCTGACCAGCGTAACGCCGAGGCAAAAACTGAGCTGGCGATTGATATTCCACAGTGCGCTGGCATCGGCAAGTTCGTTATCTTTGATGTGAATAAAAGCAGCACTTTGAGCCGTGCTGCTGCACAGGCTGCCGCCAAACCCCATAAAGGCGAAAGCCAGTACACAGACAATGATGTCCTCTGTCTGGCCGGTTAGCGCCAGCATGCCAATACCCAGCGCCTGCACAAAGCAGCCGGTTATAAATAGCGGGCGCGGTCCCCAGTGATTGAACGTCTTACCTGTCAGGCTGATGGCAGCAAAGGACGCCAGAGACCAGGGCAGCATGAGCGCACCAACAAAGCTTGCGTGCATACCCAATTGATTTTGCAGGTAAAGCATAGTGAGCATACTGATGCCGGTGAACACACCGGGGATAAACTGGTAAATCAGCATTGCAGTTCGTAACAGTGGATCCCTGACCAGATGCAGGTTAATCAGTGGTTGTTTTTTTCGAAGCGCGTCCCACACATAGCCCGCCAGAGTGATCCCTCCCGCCAGCAGCATCAACGCTCCCTGATAAAGCCGGTCAGTTTCACCCAGCCAGGTGAGCCCCAGAAGGATCAACGTGAGCGCGGCACAACCGCTGATCAAACCGATCAGGTCCAGCGGCTCAGATGAGTTCGCCGGACTGTCAGCCCTGAGCCAGCATCCCGCCAGCACAAATGCCCCAACCGCAAGTGGCAGGCTCACGAGAAACACCCAGCGCCAGCTAAGGTTCTCCACCAATATTCCACCAACAGCGGGTGACAAGGCGGGAGCCAGTAGTGCAATTAACATCACGACTGACGATAACTTCGCACGTTCATTGCTCCTGTATAACGCATAGGTCATCGTCTGACCGATGGGGATCAAAAGTCCACCACCGATGCCCTGTATCCAGCGCCACGTGATGAGCTGTGTAACCGATGTTGCTGCACCCACACCACAGGTGCCCACAATGAAAATAAGCAGTGAGAGCATGAACAGGCGTTTAGCGCCCATACGCCGCACCAGCCAGCCACTGAGCGGTATGACCAGCGTCAGTCCTAAGATATAGCCATTACTGATCCATGCCAGCTGGGTAACGGGCGTTTCAAACTGTCTGCCAATGCTTGGGTAAGCCACATTGGCGATAAACATGTTTACCAAATCAATAAAAAACCCCAGCAAATAAACACTGGCTACGCGCACTCGATAGCTCATTTTGGTTCCAGGCAGATCAGCATGAGGCGCGAAGTATAGAGGCTTAAATTGTCAGGATAAATTCACTTTCCGTTGTTACACTGTCAAAAATATTTTGACAGTGTGCGGGTAATTAAGGGTTCATCATGATCAATATGCAACGGCTCGAAATCTTTGTGGCGGTGGTCGAAGCCGGCAGTTTTACCGGTGCCGCTCAGACGCTCGGTTTAACTAAAGCCGTTGTGAGTTTTAATATTAAACAGCTGGAAGAGCAGCTGGGTGTCTCGCTACTTATCAGAAGTACCCGACGCGTTTCAGCTACGGATACGGGTGAAAGATTTTATCATCGCTGTCTGCAGTTGCTTCAGGATGCGGAGAGCGCTTTAGAGGAGGTGCGAAATGATCACTCTGGATTAAGCGGGTCACTCAGGATTACAACGACTCTGGAATATGGCGTTCGTGTGATCGTCCCTGCCCTTGCGGACTTTGCAGTAAAACATCCTCAGTTACGCATCCATCACGTGTCGTCATCAAAAAACGATGATTTGATTGCCGGCCGATTTGATGTGGCGATACGACTTGGCCATCTTGCCGATTCCAGTCACCACGCCCGCCTCATTGATCAATTTGATATCCTGGCTGTCGCTGCACCCTGCTATCTTAACACCCTGAAAGATGCGTCTATCCGGGATCTTTCACAACTCGCGTCAGCAAAATGGATTGCGCATAGCCGATTATCGACACCACTCAGCTGGCAGGTGACCACGCCTGAGGGCGAATCTGTACTGATGAGCGCAATCCAGCCTGCCATGATCACGGCTGACAGTGCGTCTTCATTGCTGGCTTTTGCTTTAGCCGGTTCTGGGGTGGCGATTCTCCCCGTCTGGCTGGTGCAGGAGGCGATTGAGAAAGGAGGGTTGGTCCGTTTGCTGCCCGATCATCAATTTCCCCGACAGGGAATTTATGCGCTCTATCCTAATACTCGTCATGTGCCAGAAAAGGTGCGAGCGTTTATAGATTTCCTTCATGAGCGTTTAACGATCGCTAACAGAAAATAAGCGCATCCATTACATTATTTTGAGGGGTTACAAATTAATTTATTTGAGCTGGTTTTGACCGCATAAAATTGATTATTTAGCATCGGAGGATGATAAATATTTAATATCTGATTAATTACAATCCTCTCTAAATCTATTGGGGTTACTTATTCCCCTGCCCTGATAAACCCCCTGTTTCAATCAACATTTAATTTTGATATTGTGTTTATATAATATGGTTAGTGTTTTAGCGTTTTGAGAAGCCCGACATCAGCCCGGCTTGAGAAAGTTATTATTACTTGCCGAATATCGTCAATTTTATCCCGCCTTATCTACCATCTCGACCCGGTTGGCGGCCGGGTTTTCCTCAAAACCTACCGATACTGTCATATTGGGATCCTGGCCAACCCAGCAATCTCTATTTTTATTGCACATTTCTGCTTTTTTAAACCCGTTCTTTTCCAGCCAGGCGTTAATTTTCAACGGATCCGTTGTGCCAAAAAAAATCACTTGATGAATCAGCGCGGGATTGGGTCCGGACACATTACTATAATGGAAGCTGTAGACGTTACTCACACGAGGCATATTTTTTAGCAATTCTGGAGTATAAAAATTATATTCTCGCTTATCTTTTTCCGTGTAATCAGCACCGTCAGAGAACTCCATGCTGAGATATTGCAAACCATAATAAAGACCAATTACACAGACTATCAGAACGGCCAGCGTAATTTTTAGTGACTTTTTCATACCCGTGGTTCTCCCCTGCCAAAACGGATAAAACCCCGAATGCTACTTTAGCATGCATTAAAATGAATTTTTATGATGCCAATACCTTCGGTAAAAAAAGCTACCAACTTAATCGGTACGCTTTTTCAGACGAAGGTCGAAGGATTCTGGCCCGAAGATGCGGACTGGCGTGTGTTGGTATCTTTCCGCATACAGCAAATCTTTCTACGCGGCTGGCGTGCCCTGGCCGACACGCCCTGGTGTCAGAGTCTGCCGTAAAAGGTCATGCGCGCGGTTTCTGATAACGCAATATCCGGCTGAGTATTGTAAGCCAGCACGGCCAGCATCCGGGTGACCTCGCCTTCAGTGGGGGTCACGCGATGAAGAGAGTTTCGGCCGCGAAATAGCACCAGATCTCCGGCATCAATCTCCAGCACGTCAACCGGCTGGCGCTCGTCCAGCACAGCGTCGACCCCTGCGAAGTTCATCTCACCGGCATCGGCATCCCGTAAATCCTTCACATACTGAAACAGTCCGCCCGCCAGTGGTTTTTGTACCAGCAAGGTGATAGCAAAGGAGGAGTTGTCGAAGTGCCAGCCCAGCTCCTGTCCGTGAGGAGCGTAGTGCAGGTTGATCGAGGAAAGCGGATCAGCGTAGGGATAGAGCGCTTCTTCACCCAGTACATCGCACAGGAAATGCTGGAACAGGGCGTCATTATAAAGCTGGCGCAGCGGCGAATCGGCAGCGATCACATCATCCGTAATACAGCCTTTAGTGCTGAGCACATCCCGATTACGCGGGTGATCGGCGGGGAAAGCGTCATCAGGCTTCATCAGATACACATTGTGTTTGCTGCGGGTGTGATAGGCCAGATGACGTTGCGCATTGCCCTCTTCAATGATCGCCTCTAAAGCCTGTGGTTTTAAAAACTGACGCAGTACCAGCGCGCCAGACTGGTTTAACTGCTCACGACAGCGTTGACGCCAGCCATGGTCGGCCAGCGGATGAAGATCGAGACGAACAAGGGAACCAGACATAGCAACAATTCTCACGATGGGCAGGTGTAATGGTACTCTACCTGTCGCCCGCCACGCGGCGTAACGATAATAACTTACTGCCCTGATAAGGAAGAGTTAATGCCTGCTCAATTGCCAAGGCTGCCAAAAATCAGTGTCATACAGTCATTTAAGGTGGCCGCCGAACTGGGCAGCCTGGCAAAAGCCGCCGCCCAGCTGGCATTAACACCCGCGGCGGTCAGCCAGCAGATTCGCCAGCTGGAGGAGCAACTCGGCAGCGCCCTGTTTTTACGCACGCAGAGCGGAGTCATGCTGACTGAAACCGGAAAAGAGTATCTGCGCTATGTCACCGAGGCCTTTGATATTCTGCACCTCGGTCAGCAAAACATCCGTCATGCGGCCAGCGCGCCAAAACTCACGGTTTACGCATTACCGGCGCTGGCGTCGAAATGGTTGTTACCACACCTGGCGAGCTGGCGCGATCGTTGTCCGGATATCGATCTCTCGTTACACGGCACACATTCTCAGGTCGATTTCACCGCGATGCCTGCCGATTTTGTGATCTGCTTTGGTGAAGATCGTTACCCTCAGTTAGACAAGCTGAAGTTGTTTCATGATGACGTGCTACCGGTGGCCAGTCCGGCTCTGCTGCAACGCTTCACGCCAGAAACGGTTCTGAGTCAGGCACCGCTGATCCACCTCGACTGGGGTAATGAAGGCAGGTTCCTGCCGGACTGGCAAAGCTGGTTTCAGGCCAGAGGCATGGATGAACCGCCGCTGCAGCCCGCATTCAGCTTCAATCTGACCTCGCTGGCGATTGACGCGGCTGTCGCGGGTGTGGGACTGCTGCTGGGGCAGCGACACCTTATCGCACCGGAACTGGCGCGTGGCGATCTGGTGGTGGTGGATGATCTTTGCCTGCCGCTGAGCAAGCCTTACTTCCTGGCCTGGCCACAACGTACGCGGAGTCAGCCTGGAAGTGAGGCGATGATCGGCTGGTTAAGCGAACTGGGCGCGAGCTGCTGATAGCCTGCGCCCGGCTCTAAGTCAGCGGGCGCAGCGTCAGACTTTCACTGCGCCATCGGCTCTGCTCATCCTCGTGTATTATCCTCAACAATGACCGCCACGCGTTGACCGGCACGCACTGCACTGCCTGGCTGCACGCTGACCTGCTGAATAATGCCGTCGCACGGTGCCAGAAGCGGGATCTCCATCTTCATCGACTCCAGCACCACCAGGATATCGCCTTCACGCACCCGGCTGCCCGCCGTCGCCTGCACCTGCCACAGATTGCCAGACACCGGGCTTTCAACCCCCTGCTCACCTGGTTGCAGCGGTGGGTCGCCGCCTTCATTCACCGCACTTTCCTGACTGTCGAAATGGGCCTGGCCGCTGGCTATCCAGCGGTCACGTTCAGCATTGAATGCGCTTTGCTGATGATTGCGAAACTCGCCGATACTCTCCGCTTCACGCACGAGGAACTCCTGATACTCTGCCAGTCGCAGCGTGCTGTGCTCAATACGCAGCGGATAGCGGCCAAGCGGAAAATCGCGACGAATCTGCAGCAGTTCGTCCGCTGAAACCGGATAAAAACGGATCTGATCGAAAAAGCGCAGCAGCCAGGGTTTACCGCCAAAATCGGCCACTTCGTGATATCGGTTCCACATCTGCAGCGTGCGTCCGACAAACTGATAGCCGCCTGGCCCCTCCATGCCATAAACGCACAGATAAGCACCGCCGATGCCAACCGAATTTTCCGCCGTCCAGGTGCGGGCCGGGTTGTATTTCGTCGTCACCAGCCGATGGCGGGGATCCAGCGGCGTGGCGACCGGCGCGCCGAGATAGACATCGCCCAGTCCCATTACCAGATAGCTGGCCTCAAATACGGTGTTCCAGACGGCCTGCTCATCCGGCAGATCGTTTATCCGTCGGATAAACTCAAGATTGCTCGGGCACCAGGGCGCATCCGGCCGCACGGTGGTCATATATTTTTCGATGGCCTTTTGACAAGCCGGATCGTCCCAGGAGAGCGGAAGATGCACCACGCGTGTGGGCACCTGCAGGTCATCACTCATGCAGACCGTCTCCCACTCACCGCGCACCCACGCCAGCAGCACATCAAGCGTCACTATTTCCGGCTGGAAGTGGATTTGCAGCGAGCGGATCCCCGGCGTGATATCAATAATGCCGTTGCGGGATTGCGTTTCCAGTGCCTGCATTAACGCGTGAATGCGAAAACGCAGCACCAGATCCAGCTCCGGCTCGCCTGCCTCCATCAGCAGATGGGTATCGCCAGAGAGACGTGCCACCAGGCGTTTAGCCGCTTCACCACAGGTCATCACGATGGGCGACGTCAGTGGCGCAGGCTTCCAGTGAATGTCGTGTGGCTGAAGTGTGGTCAGCTCGCTGCGGCGGCCCTCTGCCAGTCGCCGGGCCGTCGGGATATCCACTGCCACAAACTGGATTTTGTCACCGGCTTTGAGCTGGCCCAGCTGCCAGAGATCCGCTTCAATGACCGTCACCGGGCAGACGAACCCGCCGAGACTCGGGCCATCCGGTCCCAGGATTACCGGCATATCGCCGGTAAAATCGACCGCACCGATAGCGTAAGGGTTATCATGAATATTCGAGGGGTGCAGTCCTGCCTCGCCGCCGCTGTCACGGGTCCAGATCGGCTTTGGCCCAATCAGACGCACGCCGGTACGACTGGAGTTGAAATGCACTTCCCATTCTGTGGCAAAGAATGTCGCAATGTAGTCCGGCGCAAAGAACTCTGGCGCGCCGTGGGGGCCATAAATCACTCTTAGTGTGCGGACCCTGGCGAGGTCAGTGCGCAATCCAGCGGGCAGTTCTGTTCCGACAGCGCTCGCAGCTTGCGGATCGAGATGCAGCACATCACCGCTGCGCAGCGCGCGCCCGGCGTGTCCGCCAAACTGACCAAGGGTAAAGGTGCTTTTACTGCCTAAATAGTCCGGCACCTGGATGCCACCGCTCAGGCAGAGATAGCTTCTGACGCCAGGGCCATTCATCGCGCCCAGCTTCAGCGTTGATCCGGGCGGGATGGTAAACACAGAGTCCATCGCCTGTTCAGCGCCATCCAGCGTGACACGCAGCGGCGCGCCACAGATTACCGCCTGAATCCCGGTATTAAATTTCAGCGTGGGTCCGTTAAGGGTGATCTCCAGCGCGGCGGTTCCTTCTGCATTGCCCAGCAGACGGTTGCCGAAACGCAGGGCGCGATCATCCATTGGTCCCGATGGCGGCACACCAACCGCCCAGTATCCCAGACGGCCGGGGTAATCCTGAACGCTGGTCTGGGTGCCGGCACTCAGCACCTCAACGGTTGCCGCCTGATAGCCGAGCTGCTCCAGGCAGCGGGTCCAGGGTTCGCCCGCGGTAAAAGGTGCAAAGGCTAATATCTGCAACAGAAAGAGACGGTTGGTTTCAACGCCATAGAGACGGGTTTCCGCCAGTGCCTGTGCCAGGGTGGCGATGGCTTCATCGCGTGTGGCGCTGAAAGCAATCGCTTTTGCCAGCATCGGGTCGAAGAATGGCGGGACTTCACATCCCGCTTCCACCCAGCGGTCAATGCGCAGGGTGTTACCGTCGGCTGCCGGGAAATGGACCTCGGTTAGTAGTCCGGGCGAAGGCTGGAACTGCCGACCCGGATCTTCCGCATAAATTCGCGCCTGCACGGCATGGCCCTGCGGATTCAGCGTGGCGGCTAAAGCCGTCAGTGAGGGGAGATCGCCTGCCGCCAGCTCAATCATCCACTGCACCAGATCCACGCCCCAGACCTGCTCCGTCACGCCATGTTCAACCTGCAGGCGCGTATTCACTTCGAGGAAATAGAACTGCTGCTGCGCGCTGTCATAGACAAACTCCACCGTTCCGGCGCTGCGATAGTTGACCGCTTTCCCCAGAGCGATAGCCGCCGAGCAGAGTGCGTCGGCCATGCCCGCAGGCAGGTTCGGCGCAGGCGTCTCTTCAATTACTTTCTGATTACGTCGCTGAATCGAGCAGTCGCGGACGCCCAGTGCGATTACCTCGCCCCTGCCGTCGCCGAAAATCTGCACTTCAAGATGACGGGCGCGTTCGATATATTTTTCGAGAAACACGCCAGCGTCGCTAAAGTTGTTCTGGCCCAGACGCTGAACGGTTTCAAACGCGTCTGAAAGCTCCTGAACATCACGACAGACGCGCATTCCAATGCCACCGCCGCCCGCCGTGCTTTTGAGCATCACCGGATAGCCAACGCTCTCTGCGGCGCGGCGGGCTTCGCTGACATCCGCCAGCAGCTCACTGCCCTCCAGCAACGGCACCCCTTCGGCTTTCGCCAGCGCGCGCGCCGTGTGTTTCAGGCCAAAGGTTCGTAACTGCTGGGGCGTCGGGCCGACAAAAATCAGTCCCGCCGCCTCGCACGACTCGGCAAAGGCGGCATTTTCCGAGAGAAAACCGTAGCCAGGATGAATCGCTTTGGCTCCGCTCTGCTGCGCGGCGGCGATGATCTTTTCCGTCACCAGATAGGTTTGTGCGGCCGGACCCTCGCCCAGGCTCAGCGCCACATCCGCCTCACGGATATGTAAACTGCTCAGGTCGGCTTCAGAATAGACGGCGACCCCTTTCACCTGCATGGTACGCAGCGTGCGCAGGATGCGACAGGCGATCGCACCGCGATTGGCAATCAGTAAGGTATCAAACATAAGCGAACTCTCAGGGATGCGGGTCGTCCCGCAAAATTCGAAATTCCCTGGGGCCGTCCCCGGGGCTGACCAGCACAAAATTTGTGACCGGTGCCAGGTGCATCGGGCTGGCTCAGTTCCAGACCAGCACTTCGGCGGGTGTCGGGTTCCAGCCGTTACAGGGGTTATTCAGTTGCGGACAGTTGGAGATCAGCACCATCACGTTACAAGCCGCCACCAGTTCAACGTATTTGCCGGGCGCAGATAAGCCGTCCTCAAAGGTCAGACCGCCTTCAGGCGTGACCGGAACGTTCATGAAAAAGTTGATGTTAGCGCCGATATCGCGCTTATGCAGGCGGCCATCGTGCAGGCAGGCGCAAAGGAAGTTATCCCGACAGCTATGCATGTAGCGCTTCTCCTGGGCATAGCGCACGGTGTTGCTCTCCTGCGAGCAGGCTCCCCCCAGGGTATCGTGGCGGCCACAGGTGTCGGCGACGATCGTCAGCAGCGGGTTGCCGAGATTCGAATAGAGTACGCTGCCGGTGGTCAGATAGACCTTTCCCTGACGACGCAGCGTGCGCTGAGGATCGTAGCGTTCTCGCGGGTTGTCAGTGTTGTAAAACAGGGTATCAATCGCCTGATTGCCTTCGAGGTCGAGCAGGCGCAGCGTTTGCCCTTTTTTCACGTCGAACAGCCACGGCTCGCCTGCCGGGATCACGTGGCGATAGACAGCATCTTCTGGACGACGATCGGAGTTAATAAGGTTCATCGCAGTCTCCTTACAGTGCAAAAAGTTGGGTATTTTGAAACGCGCGCTGGTTTTCACCCCGCGTGACCATCGCATCGCTGACGGCCTGCATATCGTCGGCCTGATACCAGCTCAGCTGGACCGGACGCGGAAGATAGTCGGTGGCGGGATCCTGCGGATGTGGCAGCGCAGTCAGCACCATCAGCACGTCCATGGGCGCGAACAGCTCAACGAAATCTCCCGCGCGGCTGTTGTCCGCGCTGAACCCGAAGCAGCCCGCTTCATCCACCGTAACCTTGCTGAAAAAGTTGACGACCATCAGCAGGTCTTCCAGGCCCAGATCCCATTTCCCCATCTCAACCAGCAGATTATCCACGCCGTTGCGGTAGAAGCCGTTGCGCCGCTCCTGATAGCGACCGGCACCGTACTTCTCCTGTGTTTCCGCCGCGTTGAGGACGCCGCCAAACGGATCATGCCAGCCACAGCTATCCGCAACGATCGCGGCCATCACGCGGCCCATATCGGAGTAGAAACAGTGGCCGGTGGTCAGGCAGGCGGTGTGCTGGCCTTTCAGGGTATCCGGCAGATTCAGTCGTTCACTTTTCTCATGCGGATTGAGCATCATCATGCTGACGTTCGCGCCGCCCTCGATGTCGGTCAGGCGCAGAATCTGCCCTTTGCGCAGAATCAGCGAGGTATGCGCTCCGCCTGGCAGCTGCTCTTCGCGCAGGCTTGGTGCTGAATGAAAAAGTGCTGTCATTGAGCAATCTCCTTAAGGGAATAAATGTTGTTCTTGCTGGCGGTCGCCAGCTGAGAGAGCCGCGTTTCATTAAGTGGGATGTCGTAAGTGATACGCGCGCCCCACGCATTAGGGGCCTGCGGGTCGATGCGCACTTTGTCGAAAACCAGCAGCCGGGTACCCAGATTGAAGCCTTCGGCAAGGTCGTGAGTGACCATAAACACCGTCATCCGGGTTTCGCTCCACAGCTGGAGCAGCAGCGCATGCATATCTTTGCGTATGCCGGGGTCCAGCGCGCCAAACGGCTCATCCAGCAGCAGCACGCGCGGCTGCATCACAAATGCCTGAGCAATTGCCAGCCGCTGCTGCATGCCGCCAGAAAGCTGCGCCGGATATTTATCCAGCGAATGGCCCAGCCCGACTTTTACCAGCATCTGTTTTGCCTGTTCCCTGGCCTGCCGTTTCCTGGCACCAAACAGCCGCCCGGTAAAGGGTGAAGCCGGAAGTTCGAGGCCAATGGCGACGTTATCCAGCACGTTGAGATGGGGGAAAACTGAATAGCGCTGAAACACCACGCCACGGCTGCGATCCGGCTCTCCGGGCAGTTGCTCGCCATCCAGGGTGATCGCCCCCCGCGTTGGCTTTTCCTGTCCCAGCAGCAGGCGTAAAAACGTCGACTTACCGCAGCCGGATGCTCCCACCAGCGAGCAGAATTCGCCCTCTTTCACCTGCAGGTTGATGCGTTCCAGCACCACGTGGTCGCCATACTCCTGCCAGATATTTTTGATTTCGATAAAACTCATTCCCGGCCTCCTTCCGCCCAGGGGAAACAGGCTTTGTGCAACTGACGCAGCGCAAGATCCATCAGCCACGCCAGCAGCGTGATCCAGATGACATAAGGAATGATCACATCCATCGCCATATAGCGACGCACCAGGAAAATGCGATAACCCAGCCCGGCGGTAGCGGAAATGGCTTCGGCTGAGATCAGAAACAGCCATGCGGAGCCAAGCAGCAGACGCAGCGAGGTGATCAGCCGCGATAAGAGCTGCGGAAGCACGACCCGCAGCACCACCGTCCAGCTATTCGCCCCCAGGGTTTGCGCTTTGATGAACAGCTCCGCGGGGATCTCCCGCGCCCGATGTTCCAGATCGCGTGCCAGCATCGGCGTAATGCCGATGACGATCAGCATCACTTTTGATAGTTCATCCAGCCCAAAGACGATAAACAGCATCGGCAGCAACGCCAGCGGCGGGATCATCGACACCACGGTCATGAACGGTGACAGTGCGGCGCGGGTCATCGGGAAGACGCCCGCAGCCACACCGATGCAGAGACCGATTAGCGATGAGATCACGAGGCCGGTCAGCAGACGGCTTAAGCTAATCCACGTATCCGCCCACAGCAGATACTCCCCGCTGCGCTTGTCCGGCGTAAATGCCATCCGGTCGATGGCTGCGATCATTTGCGACAGACCGGGCAGCAGTTTGTCCTGTGGATTAGCCTCCAGACGCACTGCCGAACTGATAAACCAGACGGCGATCAGCAGCACAAACGGTAACAGCATCAGCGTCAGGCGCATTCCCTGCCGGGGGTAGCGATTGATGTGGCGCATGGCAAAAACTCCTGAGATCGGTGATTAGAGCTTGCCCGCAGCGGCCATCTTCAGATAGCTGTCGTCAAAGCGCAGTTTGATGTTTGCTTTATCGCCGACGGTGACGTTGCCAGGGAAGCTCATGCCGATGAAGTCAGCGCTTTGCGCACCATCGCCGAGTAATCCTTTATCAAAGGAGAACGCGGCTACACGCTGCATGGTTTTCGCAATATCAGGTGAAGCGACAAAGGTCTGGGTTTCTGCGGGGGTCCAGAACAGGTGGGTGGTTTTCAACTGCGCCTTGTAACCCGCGAGGTCAGTACCGGAATCGGCAGCCATTGCGCTCAGCGCCTGCGTATCCCCGGCCTGCATTTTCGCCATCATCTCAAACCAGGCGCCGGTCAGCGCCTTGCCGAGTGCGGGATTGTCTTTCAGGGTGTCGGTATTCACCACCATCATGTCAATCAACTCGCCCGGCACGGCCGATGAGCTGAACACTTCGGTAGTTTGTGGCGTCTTTTTGATGACAGAAAGCTGCGGGTTCCAGGCCACGGCCGCCTTGACGTTGCGGGTTCCGAACGCTGAAACGATATCGGCATCAGAGGTGTTCACGACTTTGACATCTTTTTCCTGCAGTCCGGCCTTCTCAAGACCCCGTACCAGCAGGTAGTGAGAAACCGACAGCGCAGGCAGATAGACCGACATGCCTTTCAGATCGCTGAGTTTCTTATTTTCCCCTTTCAGCACCACGCCGTCGTTACCATCGGAGTAGCTGCCGGTGATCAGCGCCGTCGAGTCAACGCCCCCTGCCGCAGGAATGGTCAGCGCATCCATATTGGTCATGGTGCAGCCGTCGAACTGTCCGGCGGTGTACTGGTTGATCGACTCGATATAGTCATTGAGCTGGGTGATATGAATTTTGATGCCGTATTTGCTGGCCCATTTATCGATGATTTTCTCGTTGCTGATGGTGCCCCAGGGCATCCAGCCCGCGTAGATGGTCCAGCAGATATTGAACTCTTTTTTGACTGCGGCGGAAGACGGCGTGCTGACCAGCAGCGTCAGCGACAGAATAAGCGTCAGGAGGGGTGATTTCTTCATGGTTGACCTCTGGTTGGCACAAAAAAACGGGAGCAGCGCAAGACACCAGATGGTGCCGCTGTCTCCCGGGCTTTTGTCCCGCCGTGTAACCTCGCAGAGGTCGCTAGCTCTCGGACCAGACATTCACCTGCGTGAACCGGAACCCTAGCCAGCTATTTGCTATCAGTTGTGTCGAACGCTGCTTACTGTTCAGACTTCAGCAAATGGCGTGCCAGAAATTAAAACCATAAGAATCAGACAAATAGCGGCAACAGGATTAATAAGGCACCGGGATGGTGAGCCAGCAATGGGCGTTGCACATAATCAGTGCCGTGACGCCCGTCACTAATCGCTATATAATCTGATGTATAACGATTTTTGAGGATAGTTAATGAAGCGCTTCTGGCAGGCATGCACACTCGGTTTACTGATACTCCTTCCGCTTACTTCGCAGGCAACGCGCCAGATTACCGATCAGATTGGCCGTCAGGTCACGATTCCAGACCACGTCGATCGCATTGTGGTGCTTCAGCATCAGACGCTGAACCTGCTGGTGCAGATGAACGCCACCGATAAAATCGTCGGTGTGATGGCGAACTGGAAGCAGCAGCTCGGCGACAGTTATGCCCGCCTGGCTCCCGAGCTGAACCAGAAAGCCACGCTGGGCGATCTGACGCATGTCGATCCTGAAAAACTGGTGGCGCTGCATCCGCAGGTGGTGTTTGTGACCAATTACGCGCCGCATGAGATGATCGACAGCATTACCGCGCTGGGGATTCCTGTCGTGGCTATCTCGCTGCGTCATGACCAGCCGGGTGAAAAAGCCAAAATGAATCCGACCCTTGATGACGAGGAGATGGCTTACGACAAAGGGCTGCGTGAAGGCATTACGCTGATTGGTGAGATCGTGAATAAACCCGCAGAAGCTAAAGCGCTGATTGAGGCCACCGATGAGGGGCGCAAAATTGTCAGCGACCGCCTGAAGGATATTCCGCCGGAAAAACGTATTCGTGCCTATATGGCCAATCCGGAACTGACCACTTATGGCTCAGGGAAATATACCGGCCTGATGATGCTGCATGCGGGCGCGGTCAACGTCGCTGCGTCGTCTGTGCAAGGATTTAAAACCGTGTCGATGGAGCAGGTGATCGCCTGGGATCCGCAGGTAATTTTTGTTCAGGATCGCTACCCCTCTGTCGTGAAGGAAATCAATAGCTCACCGCAATGGCAGGCGATTGGCGCGGTTAAAAATCATCGCGTCTGGCTGATGCCGGACTACGCCAAAGCCTGGGGTTATCCGATGCCGGAAGCGATGGGGATTGGCGAATTGTGGATGGCGAAAAAACTCTATCCGCAGAAGTTTCAGGATGTGGACATGAACAAGCTGGCTAACAGCTGGTATCAGCGCTTCTATCGCACCCCTTATCAGGGGCCCGAATAATGCGCGTACTGGCGGCGGGTAGCCTGAAACCAGTCTGGCCCGTATTGATGGCGCACTTTCAGCAGCCGGTCGATACCCGGTTTGGCCCTGCCGGTCTGCTGCGCGAAGAGATTGAAGCCGGTGAGCCCTGCGATCTCTTTGCTTCCGCCAGTGAGGCACATCCGCAGAAACTGCTGGCTGCCGGGCGGGCACTGGCGATCATCTCCTTTGCGACCAATAAGCTCTGCATCACGGTACGCAGCGATCGGCTGCAGGCAGGAGATGACTGGTATCAGTTGCTCACCCGTGACTCGCTGCGGATCGCAACCTCCACGCCAACTGCCGATCCGTCGGGAGATTACGCGCAGGTACTTTTCTCCCGGATGGGCCAGGCGGTTAAAGAGGTGCGACAGCGCGCAATCCCGCTGGTGGGCGGACGTGACTCCGCAGCGATTCCCGCAGGCAGGCTCGCGGCGGAATGGATTATAAACACGGATCAGGCGGATCTGTTTATCGGCTATGCCAGCTATCGGGGAGCCCTGAGTCAGATTGCCGGGCTGACAGTCGTTGATATCCCGGAGGCTGTTAACCCTGTTGCGCGTTATACCTGTGCGGTTATCACGCCAGAGGCGGGACGGCTGGCGGCGTTT
This sequence comes from Candidatus Pantoea varia, assembly GCF_900115075.1. Taxonomy (GTDB): domain Bacteria; phylum Pseudomonadota; class Gammaproteobacteria; order Enterobacterales; family Enterobacteriaceae; genus Pantoea; species Pantoea varia. The sequence goes on along the minus strand of NZ_FOVG01000003.1, from coordinate 518,331 downwards.
CTGAGATCGGAACAGGCAAAAGCGGTTCTTCAGGAAGCGGGGTTTACTTAAGGGCGGAATCACGGCAGCGGGAGACACTGCCGTGAGGCGTCATGATTTAAAACTCTTCCGGTTCCCCCGGCAGTGGCTCGGTCAGTTCCTGCCCTTTTACTCCGGCATAGGTGATCACCAGTTCGGCAGGCTCATCCAGGGTATAGCCCCGATGCGCGCTGTTGACTGTTTCATTGAGGGCTTCACCCGCATGGAAAGTACGCTGCTCGCCGCTCTCTTTATCCTCAACAATCAGAGTGCCGGAGAGAATAAACGCCGCATTCGGCATCGGATGAGTGTGCCAGGGCAATGAGGTGTGAGCAGGCAGTGACAGCCGCATAACGGTGATTTCCGGTTCGCCAGTGGGATAGGCTTCAATAACGTCACCATTCCAGGCCTGGCTGCTGCGCATAACTTCAACTGCGTTGATCCCGCTATCTTGCTTCGACATGGTTAATCCCTGTAAATATTCAATAGAAATCCAGTAATGACTGACCAGTAAGCGTAGAAGAAAATTACGTCGCTGCTTAATGGGCTTATTGAACCCACTATCCGCCAGCAAACCCGGAAACAGGTGCAGAGAATTATTGAGCAGGTCGGGTTGCTGGTTAATTAATGTTCGAAATCAGCGTTGTGGTTATAAGATATATTCCTCAGTCAGTACGCAACCTGTGTGTTCTGTATTATCTTTGAAGCTATCAACTACCTGAGGGATTTCTGATAATGAAAGGTCTTTTTACGGCATTACTCGCCAGTTCTGTTTTATTATTATCCGCCTGTTCAAAAGACGACGATAACAAAGTTAAAGTTGCGATTAATACCGGGCCCGATGAAGCGATCTGGCAGGTGGTTCAGCAGGTTGCTAAAGATAAATACAAGCTTGATGTCGAAGTGCTTAACTTCAATGATTACGTGCTGCCTAATGAAGCGCTGAATAACAAAGAAGTCGATGCTAACGCCTTCCAGAGCCTGCCGTATCTTGAGTCACAGTCTAAAGAGCGCGGCTATAAGTTTGCGGTAGTGGGTAAAACCTTCGTCTTCCCGATTGCGGCTTATTCGCACAAAATCAAAAACATCAGTGAGCTACAGAAGGGTGCCACTATCACCATCTCTAACGAAGCCACCACGCTGGGACGCAGCCTGCTGCTGCTGCAGGCGCAGGGTCTGATTAAACTGAAAGAGGGTGTGGGTTATTTACCGACCTCGCTGGATATCATCGAAAATCCAAAAAATCTGAAGCTGGTTGAAGTGGACACCCCACAACTGACCCGCACGTTAGATGATCCCAACGTTAGCCTGTCAATCATTAATACCAACTTCTCGGCTCAGGCTGGATTATCAGCACACCGCGATGGCTTATTTATGGAAAGTGCCTCGTCGCCTTACGTGAATGCACTGGTATCACGTGAAGATAATAAAGACAGCGATAAAATTCAGAAGCTGAAGGCTGCGCTGCAGTCACCGGAAGTCGCGGCGAAAGCGGAAGAAGTCTATAAAGGGGATGCGATTAAAGGCTGGTAACCCGCCCGTTAATCGATCCTGAACGATCAAAAAAGGCCGCACTCAGTTTGCGGCCTTTTTTATTTCTGCGGTTTCTGCCTGCGCTTACCCATCAGCATCCCCTAAAAGTCCAGAGACGCTATTACGCGGCTGCGCCTTTGGGTTGAGCAGAGAGATGCCCTGCCCACAGGCTGGCGACCCATTTCACCCCTTTTGACGTGAAGCGCGCCTGAGAGAATGCGTGCTGGTTTTCACCGGTACCGGTATGCAACGTAAAGTAGCCGGCCTGCAGATGGTAGTGCTGCGGCGTCAGGGTTCCTTTGGCGCGATACATGATGTTGCGCTCCAGCAGGAACTGGCGGAATTCCGGCTCTTTCACTTTCAGCATTTTGCAGAGCTGGCGAAAGCCAAGACAATCATCGACCTCGACGAAGTTATCAAAGAACGCTGCCTTGGGAGCCGAGAGAGCCAGCTGCTGCTCTGCCGCCTGACGCTGTTCAAATTGCTCAGCCCAGGCGCGAGCGGCTTCGGCCGGGTTGGTAAAGTCAGGCAGATGAGTGGTCTTCTCGCGATCCTGCCAGCGATCCAGCACTTCGGCAGTGAAGCCCGGCGACAGGCGAGCCACAGCCAGCAGCGAGTCACGTTTGCTCAGACGATACTCCTGACGCACTTCCCCTTCCCGCTCATAGTCATTCACGATGAGTGGCTGGGAGAGACGCTGAGCCGTCTCCAGACTTTTGATCAACCGCTTCACTTCTCCGTGTGTAATACCCGTCATCTGAGCCAGCTCACGGCTGCTCATTGTGACCGATTGTTCCAGAGACCTGAGGCTTTCAGTCGAAATCATCATGGGTTCACCCCTCACTTACGCTACCAATACCCGGCGGGCAGTCCATTTATTATACAAACACCTGTTCAAATATCCAGTATTTTATTTAAGCAGTGACGTAACTGGAAGCGATTACGCAAACAGGTTAGTGAGAGGCGGTTTTCCCGACTGGGGAGGGGATGTTGAATGCCGAAAAGCACGCGTTGCTTGCCTTTGCTGCAGCATATAGAGGTAATCAGGGCATCTGTTATTTACATATAATCACAATGATGGACACAGACTCTTTACATTACAGTATAGTGAAGGTTGTCAGCAGGTTACTGTCCTGTCAGGCACACTATTTTTGATTCGGGGTGCAGGGGCGCAATCTGGCCCGTTACCACTGGATGTCACCTTTTACAGGAGTAAGTCATGCAGCCGTTGAAAGTCGCCTTTATTAAAGCCAACTGGCACAGCGAGATCGTTTCTCAGGTTCTGACCGGTTTCGAACAGGAACTGGAAAGCCGTGGTGCGGCATATGAGATTAAAACATGGGACGTGCCGGGCGCTTTTGAAATGCCGCTGCTGGCGCAACGTCTGGCGCAGACAGGCAACTATGATGCGATTGTCTGTGCGGCACTGGTCGTCGATGGTGGCATCTATCGCCATGATTTCGTCGCGCAGGCGGTGGTCAGTGGTCTGATGCAGGCACAACTGGCGACCAACGTACCGGTGTTCTCGGTTTCCCTGACGCCACATAATTTCCAGCCATCGGCAGAGTTTATCGACTTCTATACCCAGCACTTTGTGAAGAAAGGTCAGGAAGCGGCGCGTGCCGTCTGCCAGATTCACGCCCTGGAACTCTGATTATCCCGGATGCGGCTCACGCATCTGCCTGTGCTGTATAAGGAGAGAAAGTTGGAAAATTCACGTCCGCCCTTACCACCGTTTACCCGGTCCGAACAGGCGATTGAAAAAGTCCGGCTGGCCGAAGATGGCTGGAACAGCCGGGATCCTGAGCGCGTCGCGCTGGCCTATTCAGCGGATAGCCAGTGGCGTAATCGCGATACTTTCCTGACCGGCCGGGCAGCAATTGTCACCTTCCTGCAGCAGAAATGGCAGCGGGAGCAGCAGTATCGGCTGATCAAAGAGTTGTGGAGTTTTAACCAGAACCGGATTGCGGTGCGGTTTGCCTATGAATGGCACGATGAACTACTGCAGTGGTATCGCTCGTATGGAAACGAGAACTGGGCGTTTGATGAGCGGGGATTAATGATGCAGCGCTATGCCAGCATCAACGATCTGAAAATCAGTGAAGAACAGCGGCTGTTTCACTGGCCACAGGGACGGCGCCCTGACGACCACCCTTCACTGAGCGAACTCGGCTTATAACGCAGGCTTGTTCAGCGGAGAGCGCGGCTCTCCGCCATCATCAAATCAGCCCTGTTCGCCCTTGTTCTCAACAAAGGTCGCTTTGTTGCGCGTGACGGTATAAGCCACTTTTTTGACATCTTCCGGTGACGTGGTCACTTCTACCGGCGCAATGGTCACACGACCCATACCAAACAGCGTTGGCACATAGCCACCAATCTGATGCTTTCCGGCCGGAACATGCAGCAGCATGCTTTCGCCGTTGGGCAGTTTGCCGGCGTCTTTACCATCTACAGTCAGGAACACACTGGAGCCATCATCTGCGCGGGTCAAAATGTGCGAGACATCAATCTGTGTCGGACCAGCAGCAAATTCATTTTGTGCATCGCTGGCGGCATTTTTCTTCGCGCAACCGGTCAGCACAGCAGCAACCGTCACAACGGCGAGAGTATAACGATAACGCATTGGGCACTCTTTCTCCTGATCATCAGAACCCGCTATTTTAGCGATTTGTCGGACGGATGTAAGAGGGAGACGAGTCGGCATGCTCTTAAAAAGGGTAAAACAGTGCTGTTTTCCGTGTCTGTTTGCGTAAAGAATCTTTACTGAATAAATACACAGTCTTTTTATCGATCATTTACAAACCGTTAACCTGCTGATCGGCATCAGTTTAGGCAATCAAATTCGCGAATAAGCGTAGCGTCACGCGGGCTGTTTAGGGCTTTTCACCGCCTTATACCCTGTCAATTGGCGATTATAAGGTTCATAATGGTCGTTCATCCCCGGTTAATCCCGGCGGCTATTCCCTCTATAGAGGGCACGAGATGCAAATTCATAATACCGACACTGTCTGTGCAATAACCGGCACCCATCCCGCTAACCTGAAGCGCTGGATGAAGCAGGGTTTACTGACGCCACAGCAGAACCCGGAAGACTGGAGTGATGATCACCTCAGCGAAATCCGTATCCTGGTGGGCTTAACCGCCACCGGCGCAACACTTGACGAGATCAAAGCGTGCCAGCAGGCTGCATCAGCGGTCACGACTTTTGGCTGGGCGGCGCGCAAAGGTGACATGCTCTGGCAACTGGAATTTGGCACACCGCTGTCGCTTTCACGTCAGATGCACAATATGTCCAGCAACTACAGCGGTGATGATTTCATCATTAATCTGCTGCGGCCGTTGAGTGTCTGGCTTAATGCCGATCACCGTCGGGGATCGTCGCGACGCCTTGATCGTTTTGAGCAATCCGTTAAGCAGCAGGCTGACAAAGTGATGCGCGTTTCATCGCGTAACGAATCCGCGATACCTCTCTTCCTTGAAGCGGTGAGCGTGCTCGATAAAACAGAAATCTGGCTGGAAGCGATTCGCCTCACCGCGATGGGCTTTAATGTTGCGGTTGATTCGCGTGCGAGCGGACTGCCTGCCATAAAAACGGAACTCCATCAGCATCATGTGATGTGGTGTGGTGCCGGGATCAGTCAGCAGATGCAGGACTATTTCGAACAGCAGAGTCAGGATGGTCATCCTGTGATGCTGAGTGGCCCTGATCGCAACCTGCATTATTCGCACTCTGACGCTTCCAGCGCTGCCTGATAGCAGGCAGCTTCTTCTTTTTCCCCCGCACTGCCACTCCAGTAAATATTTTTTTCCGTTAAGAATCTCTTAAGGTGACTGCGTATACTGGCGCCTCAACCCTGACTCATTGACGAGACTACGATGAAAAAAACTTTACTGACCCTCAGCCTTTGCCTGTTGCCACTGACTTTCACTGCTGCTCATGCGGCGTCTGCCCTGACGGGTTGTGCCGCCAAAAAGCAGGAGATTGAGACCCAGCTCTCTTTTGCCCGCCAGCACAATAATACCCATCAGGTTGCCGGCCTTGAGACCGCCCTTCGCGAAGTGGATCAGAACTGCACCGAAGGCAGCCTGTTAAAGCAGCGCCAGGAAAAAGTGGCTGAGAAAAAGTTTAAGGTGCAGGAACGCGAACAGGAACTGGCAAAAGCGAAAGCGGAAGGACGCAGCGCCAGCAAGATTCAGAAGCGCGAAGATAAACTGGCAGACGCTCGCCAGGAGCTGAAAGAAGCCGAACAGGCTCTTCATCAGTAATTGTTCCGGGCCAGCCCGCTGCGTTGGCCCGCTCTTTCTCCACTTCCCACCTCTTTCCGCTCACTCTGTTCTAAATCACTGATTAGCCTGTGCAATTCCTGTTCAATCCATTACTTAAGGTAATCCTTTGATTACTTATTCTCATGCACTGAACGGGGGGCGTCAAAGTCAATCAGGTAACGATCAATTATTTAACTTTTTGAACACTCTCAAAGAATTGAAAGATAGCGATATTTCGTTGATATGCAGTCGCTACGCACTTCGGACGCATCTTTATTCGACTTCGAGGGGGATTGCATCGGATCTATTCACTTTCACTGCCCCAAAACAGGGCGTTACTGCACTTAAACGGGGCAATGGCACCATCATATTTGTTTCAGAAGTGTTAGATTATGTCCGCGCAAGATTATGCGCTCATCCTCCACGGTTCCACCCAATAAATGACTTCATTAAGAAAGGTTTTTTATGGATAAGTTATCTTATGCGTCTGAAAGCAGCACATCTGCCTGGTCCACCTATTTACAGCAAATCGACCGGGTTGCGCCTTATCTGGGCGATCTTTCACGTTGGATAGATACTTTGCGTCATCCAAAACGTGCATTGATTGTTGATATTCCTCTCCAGATGGATGATGGCTCAATTCGCCATTTCGAAGGCTATCGCGTTCAGCACAACCTTTCGCGCGGCCCAGGTAAAGGCGGTATTCGCTATCATCCGGCTGTCGACCTGAATGAAGTCATGGCGCTTTCCGCGTGGATGACCATCAAATGTGCGGCGGTTAACCTGCCTTACGGTGGTGCTAAGGGCGGCATTCGTGTCGATCCTTTCAAACTCTCCGAGGGTGAACTTGAGCGGCTGACCCGTCGTTATACCAGCGAGATTGGCATCATCATTGGACCGCAAAAAGATATTCCGGCGCCAGACGTCGGCACTAACAGCAAAGTAATGGCGTGGATGATGGACACCTACTCCATGAACCACGGCACAACCATTACCGGCGTCGTTACCGGCAAACCGATTCACCTGGGCGGTTCACTGGGCCGCGAAAAAGCGACCGGCCGTGGCGTGTTTATCACCGGCCGTGAAGTCGCTCGTCGGTCAGGTATTGAAATCGAAGGCGCCCGCGTGGCGGTTCAGGGTTTCGGTAACGTCGGCAGCGAAGCAGCACGCCTGTTTAATGAGGCGGGTGCTCGTGTAGTGGTGATTCAGGACCACACGGCAACCATTTATAATTCAGATGGCATTGATATGGCGGCGCTGACCGAATGGCAGATTGCCCACAAGCAGATTGCCGGTTTCCCTGGTGCGCAGAGCATTGATAAAGAGGCGTTCTGGACCACCGGGATGGATATCCTGATCCCGGCCGCGCTGGAAGGTCAGATTACCCGCGAGCGTGCAGAGGTCCTGAGCTGCAAAATCGTACTGGAAGGCGCAAACGGCCCGACCTATCCGGATGCCGATGACATGCTGGCCTCGCGCGGCATTATTGTGGTGCCGGACGTAGTCTGTAATGCCGGCGGCGTGACCGTCAGCTACTTCGAATGGGTTCAGGACATGGCGAGCTTCTTCTGGAGTGAAGATGAGATCAATCGCCGCTCCGATAAGATTATGACCGAGGCGATGGTCCATATCTGGGACAAGTCGAAGGAGAAAGATTGCTCGTTGCGCACCGCGGCCTACATCGTGGCCTGTGAGCGAATCCTGATGGCGCGTAAAGATCGCGGTATCTACCCGGGTTAATGCCTGTGGCGCTGTTGCCTGAAACAGCGCCCTTCTTCACCTATTTCATCAGCACCTGAAACTTTGGGTTAAACTCATCAAAAATGGGTAAGGCGGCTGCACCCAGCGCAGCGGTATCGCTACCGGTCATGCCAGTCTTGAGTCGCATATCAAATAGATATCGTCCCCGCACCGACTGATAAAGTGGCGGCAACCGTTTAACCATCTGCTCCAGCAGCGGCGCAGGCATCATCCCGCCAATAATTACCGCTTCCGCATCAAACACCGACTCCAGAATATTGATCGCCTGGCGCAACGGCGTCATTACGCTCTCTATCCACGCAGTGAAACGCGCGGGTTCAATCTGCAGCAGATCTTCAGGCAGCGCGCGCATCGGATCGAGTCCGCAGAATTCATAGGCGGCCTGCAGCGAGACATAACGTTCCAGACAGCCCTGATTACCGCAGTAACAGTCGCGACCGCCCGGCTCCACCACGATGTGACCAATTTCACCGGCATTATGAGCGTGGCCGGTATAGATGTGGCCATCGGTGAAGATCCCCGCGCCCAGGCCGGTGCCGATGTAGAGATAGATAAAGGAGTTAAGGTGGCGCGCCGTACCGTGAAAGCGTTCGCCAATGGCAGCGACCGTGGCGTCGTTTTCCAGCGTCACCGGCAGGCCACTGAGGGTAGCGAGTTCCGCCTCGATATCGACCTGCTCCCAGCCGTTGAGCGTGGTCGGCCCGACGGATGAGATCCCCTCGACGCCAAAAGGCCCCGGCATCACCACGCCAATCCCCAGCACTTTTTGCCACTGAGCGCCGAGGAAGGCGCGCATCTCCTCCAGCACGCTGGCAATGCACGCCAGGGTGGCATCAGGCTGGGGCTTTTGCACCAGAACGAGGCGGCGGAAATGCACTTCGCCGCTGAGATCGACCAAAACCAGCAGCAGCGTCTGGTGATCAAGATGAATCCCGATCGACCAGGCACTGGTGGGATTGAGCGTAACCGGAATCGACGGCTGACCGCGCCCGCTGCGGCGAGGCTGGCGGCTGGTCAGCAGTTCGGCCTGCTCAAGCTCCGCCACGATATTTGAGACGGTCTGCGGCGTCAGCGCCGTCATGCGGGCCAGTTCGGCACGGGTCAGCTCACCGTGCAGGCGAATGGCTTCAATCACCACACGTCGGTTATGCGCCCGCGCATGTTCAAGGTTGGTACCCGAGGTTTTCATGTTGTTTTCCATTACAGCGGGACCCGACAGTATTCGTCCCCAGGGGCGTTCCGGCAAACAATATCTTTGATGCAGCACGCAATTCTCGCGCATCAGAATAGGCAATTTTGCCATAAAAGTGCAGTCTGAGTTTCAGCGTTGTTACGGCTTTGTTGCTCGCATTCTGCTACTTTTGGCACGCCGTTTGCTTGTTCCCTACCGGTCAGTTTGCTCACTGACCCGAATTTTGCCTCTGATTAAGTCAATCAAATTGATTTAATTAACCGACAGCCTGTTGCTGCATAGTGGAGAAGACCATGTCACACAAACTGAAAGCCGGGTTTGCCGCCTTATTGATGTTAAGCGCAGGCAACGCGGCGGCGGCCAGCCAGATCAATGCGCTGTTTATGACCCAGGCGGCCTATAGCGAAAATGATATCCGCGCGATGACGCAAAATTTTCAGAAGCAGCATCCGGATGTCACCGTCAATCTGGAGTTTGTCCCTTATGAAGCGCTGCACGACAAAATCGTGGCGGCGCGTGGTGCGGGCGGCAATGGCTATGATGTCGTGCTGTTCGATGCCATCTGGCCAGCGGAATTCACCCGTTTCGATCTGCTTCAGGATGTCAGCGCACGCATTACCCCAGAGGAGAAAGAGAAGGTCTTCCCGGGTGCGATGAACACGGTGGTTTACAAAGGTAAAACCCTGGGTATGCCGTGGATCCTCGATACCAAATACCTTTATTACAACAAAGCGATGCTGGCTAAAGCGGGCATCACCACCCCGCCTCAGACCTGGCAGCAGGTGCTGGATGACGCGAAGATCATCAAGGACAAAAAGATTGTTAACTATCCGCTGGTCTGGAGCTGGTCTCAGGCTGAGGCGCTGGTGTGTGACTACACCACGCTGGTGTCAGGCTTTGGTGGACAGTTCTATCAGAACGGCAAGCTTAACTTCTCCAGCCCGGCCTCACTCAAGGCACTGAACCTGATGAAAAGCTCGCTCGATGATGGGCTGAGTAATCCGGCTTCCCGTGAATATCTGGAAGAAGATGTGCGTAAATCGTTCTCTAATGGCGATGCAGCTTTCGCGCTGAACTGGACCTACATGTACAACATGGCGAACGATCCTAAGCAGAGCAAAGTGGCGGGCGACGTTGGCATCATGCCTGCGCCGGGCGATGCACCTGGAAAAGTGGGTGCAGTGAACGGCTCGATGGGACTGGGTATTACCAAAGGCAGTACGCATGCCAATGAGGCGTGGCAGTACATTCAGTACATGACCTCACAGCCGGTTCAGAACCAGTATGCGAAGCTCAGCCTGCCGATCTGGAAATCCTCTTATCAGGATGAAGCGGTGAAAAAGGATCAGGAGAGCCTGATTGCCGCAGCCGACAAATCGCTAAACGTGATGCTGTCACGTCCAGAGACCGCTGATTATTCGCGCCTGTCGAACCAGCTGCAGCAGCAGTTACAACAGGTATTGCTGGGTAAAGTGCCCGCGCAGGACGCGATGGCGACGGTTGATAAAAGCGCCGCCCGGTTGCGTTAAGGAGTCATGATGCTGAGTTTGCGTCAACGCGAACAGCGTCAGGCATGGGTGCTGCTGGCACCCATGCTGCTGGTGATGATGCTGTTAACCGCCTGGCCTCTTCTGCGTACCATCTGGCTGAGTTTTACCGATGCTGCGCTGATTGGCAGCGGTGAAACGCCTGCCTGGATTGGGCTGGAAAACTATCTTTATGCGCTTAGCGATCCCGATTTTCGGGCATCGATCTGGCGTACGCTCTACTTCACTCTGATATCCGTCACTTTTGAAGGAATCATCGGCGTGCTGGTCGCACTGCTGCTGAATCAGAAATTCGTCGGTCGCAATGTGCTGCGGGTGCTGGTGATTCTGCCGTGGGCGCTGCCGACCATCGTCAATGCGATGATGTGGCGGCTCAACTTTAACCCCGATTACGGCAGCATCAACGCCCTGCTCAGCCAGCTCGGCATCATTGATGGCTATCGCAGCTGGCTGGGATCGCCGGATTCAGCGCTCAATGCGGTGATGTTCGCGGATATCTGGAAAAACTATCCGCTGGTCACCCTGCTGGTGCTGGCGGCGCTGCAGTCAATCCCTGAAGATCTGTTTGAAGCAGCACGGCTGGATGGCGCGTCTGCCTGGCGTCGTTTCCGGGCGATTACCTTCCCGGCGATTGTCGCTCCGCTCGGCGTTGCGTTAGTTTTGCGCACCATTGATGCCTTTAAGATTTTCGACATCATCTATGTGATGACGCGCGGCGGCCCGGTCGACAGCACTAAGACCCTGAGCTTTTTCGTCTATCAGGAGTCGTTCAGCTATCTGCGTGCCGGCAGCGGTGCCGCCTACGCAATACTGATGACGCTTATGTGCGCCCTGCTGATCACGCTTTATCTGCTGATGTTATGGCATCAGCGGCGTCGGAGTTCCGCTTATGAAAACTAAACTGCGTAGAGTGATGCGTTACGGCGCGGCACTGCTGGTCGCTATCAGCATTCTGGCCCCGATGGGCTGGCTGTTTCTGATGAGCGTCAGTTCTGCCAGCGATCTCTCCCGCGTGCCGCTGGAGTGGCTGCCGCGTCAGTGGGATTTCAGTCGCTATCAGGGGCTGGTTTCGCTGGCACCGAACCAACCGGGCAACATTTTCCTGCACGCACTGGGCAACAGCCTGCTGGTAGCGACGGTGGCCACGGCGATCTCGCTGCTGCTGGCGATACCGGCGGCGTTCAGCTTCTCACGCTATAGCGGTCGCGATGCCTGGCTTTCCGGCGCATTGGCAATCTACATGGTGCCGCCGGTGGCGTTTGTGCTGCCGCTCTACTTCCTGCTGCAACAACTGGGGCTGCTCAACACCCGCCCCGGCCTGGTGATGGTCTACTGCTCGCTAATCCTGCCATTCCTGACCTGGATGCTGAAGAACCAGTTCGACTCGCTGCCACGTGACATCGAACAGGCGGCACGGCTGGATGGCCTGCGCTTCTGGCAGGTTCTGCTACGCATCACGCTGCCGCTGGCAAAACCGGTGCTGGGTGCCGCTGCGCTGTTTGGCTGGCTGCTCGCCTGGGATGAGTTTTTCTATGCGCTGCTGTTCACCAGCAACATTTCGGCACAGACCCTGCCGGTCGCGATTGCCGGTTTCACCGCCGGACGTGCGACCGATGATGGGCTGATCGCGGCGATCGGCATTCTGGCTTCGGTGCCGCCTCTGTTTATTGCCATCTGGTTGCAGAAGACGCTGGTCAGCGGTCTCACCAGCGGTGGAAGTAAGGGATAATTATGGACAATACCATCGCGTCCACGCTTTATGTGGTGGGCAATATTAATGTCGATTTAATCATGAGTACGCTCAGCGACTGGCCGAAGCGCGGCACGGAAGTGATGCTGAAGCATAGCGAGTTACGCCCCGGCGGATCGGCCGGTAACTGCGCGCTGGCGCTGGAGGCAATGCAGGTGCCGCATCGGGCCATCGCTAATCAGGGTGACGATGGATTCAGCCACTGGCTCGCCAGTCACTTTCCCCACAGCGCCGCACACTGGCCGCGTTATGCCTGTGAGACGTCGCTGACGGTGGGCGTAACCCATCCCGATAACGAACGATCGTTTCTCAGCAATCACGGCCATATTACCGTGCTGACCGCTGACGATGTGCTGGCCCAGTTGCCGTTGCAGGCGACGCCCGGTGACATCGTGCTGTTGTGCGGCACCTTTCTTTGTCTTGAACTTTATGATCACTATCCGGCGCTGCTGGCCGAGCTACAGCAGCGTGGCTTTTGTGTGGCCGTGGATACCGGCTGGCCACCTGCGGGCTGGAGCGATGGGCTCCGTCTGGAGATGGGGAACTGGCTGGCAGACTGTGACTGGCTACTGCTGAATGAGGTGGAAGCGTTGGGTTTAGCGGGTGCAGACCTGCTGGAACAAAGCGGTAAACGGCTGGCCGCTCAGCTCAGTGGTCGCGGCGGCTGCGTGATCAAATGTGGCGCAGAGGGCGCGCGTCTCTGGTCTGCCGCCTCGGTGCAATTTGCCGCCGGCCAGCCGGTGACGGTGGTCGATACCATTGGGGCCGGTGACAGTTTTAATGCCGGTTTTCTCACTGCACTGCTCTACCGCCAGTCATCGCTCTCCGCGCTGCACTGGGGCATTGAAGTAGCCTCACAGGCGATAAGCAGCTCTCCGCGCCGCTATCCCAGCTGGCAACAACTCCAACTATCAAATGAGGTGCGCTGAACATGGCCAGTGTTGAACTTGTACAGGTGGCGAAGCGCTACGGTAAACAGAGCGTGCTGCATCCGCTGGATTTAACCATCCCTGACGGTAGTTTTACCGTGCTGGTCGGTCCCTCCGGCTGCGGCAAATCTACCCTGCTGCGACTGCTTGCCGGTCTGGATACGGTCTCTGACGGGGCGATCATGCTGGATAAAAAGCAGATTAACGATCTCGATCCTGCCGACCGGGATATCGCGATGGTCTTTCAGAGCTATGCACTCTATCCGCACCTCACCGTCGCCGAGAATCTGGCGTTTCACATGCAGGTAAAAAAGGTGAAACGCGAGGAGCAGAAAAGCAAAATCGCGCGTATCGCCGGCATTCTCGGCATCGATCAGCTCTTGCAGCGTTATCCACGGGCGTTGTCTGGCGGACAGCGGCAGCGCGTGGCGATGGGTCGGGCGATGGTGCGCAACCCGCAGGTGTTTCTGTTCGATGAGCCGCTCTCTAACCTTGATGCACAGTTGCGCATGGAACTGCGCGCCGAGATTAAGTCCCTGCATCAGCGTTTCAAAACCACGATGGTCTATGTCACCCACGATCAGGTCGAGGCGATGACGCTGGCGGATCAGATTGTGGTGATGAAAGAAGGGGTAATTGTGCAACAGGGTGCGCCGCTGGCGATTTACGATCGCCCGGTTAACACCTTTGTGGCGCGGTTTATCGGTTCACCGCCGATGAATCTGCTGGATGCCCGCTTCCAGACACGGGATGGACTGCCTGGCGTCTGCTGTGCCGAGCAGTGGCTGCCGTTGCCGCGCCGCTGGCACAGCGCCGCGCAGCAGCAGGCCGATCAGCCTGTCACGCTGGGCGTTCGGCCTCACGATCTGATCTGTGATGTCAGCGGGCAACCGGCGACGGTGAATATTGTGGAAATCACCGGCGAGTCGACGCTGTTACATCTTAACTGGCAGGGTTTCCCGCTGCATATGCAGTTAAGCGGCCGCAGTGACGCCGTGCCGGGTGGTACGCTGCCGGTGACCGTGAATCCGGATAAAATGCACCTGTTTGATGCCCGCAGCGGTGTGCGGCTGACGGAGCAGTAATCTATCTGAAGTCAGCATTCAATGCAGGCAGCAAACCCGCTTTAAGGGATGGGAACATACGCCTGTGGCAAAGCATCGAGTGCCAGGGACAAAAACGCCGGGAGCGTTTTGAACAACGCAAAGCGTTGGCACGGTTACGGGCGCACCTCAGGGATGAGGTGCGTAATCGCCCGCGCTGAGCCGGCATCTATCATTTTGAAGGCCACAACCTCAGGCGCTGTAATTCGGACCAAATTCCTGCTACTTCATCAGTACTTTATATGATGGGTTCTACACCGGAACCCGTCAAAATTTTGTCATTAAGTAAGCTAAACCTACCAGGTATCTGAACAAAGCCATACTTTCTGTATGTCTGTTCTATAAATTGGTTAAATCTGAGAGTATGCTGGGCTAAAAACCTTAATTTATACATGGTTATTAATATTCTTATCAACGGTCAGAGAACTCGTAATGAATATTACAGGTGATCTTCCGGAACATCTTCGTCAGCGGGTGATGATGTCTAATCATCCAGATGAAATTGAAACCTTTTCAAATAGGGTAATTCAGAAAGCAATGATGTTAAGGGAATGAAATGCGCCAGAGAGTAATAGTGTGTCCTGTAATACAAAATGACGGTGAGTTTTTGCTTTGTAAAATGGCCTCCGATCGGGGAGTTTTCCCAGGACAATGGGCTCTGCCCGGCGGTGGAATGGAACCCGGTGAGACGATTGAAACCGCTCTAAGGCGAGAAATCATGGAAGAATTAGGGGAAGAACTGAGTATCACGGAAGTTAAGCCGTGGGCTTTTCGTGACGACATCCGGACTAAAACGTATCCGGATGGCACCACCGAAGAAATTTACATGATTTATCTTATATTTGACTGTATTAGTACAAACCGCAATATTACGTTTAACGAGGAATTTCAGGAAATCACCTGGGTGTCATCGGAAGTTATGAAAAGCATGGATTTAAATGAAGCGACCCGGGTCACTTTTGCCCAGAAAGGACTCATTTAGTGAACCATTTCTGGCTTTTAGGGCAGAAGTTTAGTTGTTGATTATTCAGATTATTAATCTTTTTCATCCGGGAAAGCGTTCAATAGACTGTTGGCCGTGAAACTTAAAATAAGTTAGCTACATCGCTGATTAAGTACTGCCTGTTTCCATGCCTTCGGTGCAATTCTTTCTGTTGTTCATTCGATAATTTTGGCTGCTTCCCTTGTGCATGCGAAGTCACTTCTCCAGGTAACCATCTAAAGTTTATGCTGGCATAAAAGGGGAAGCAGGAAAACACAGCTGGCGGACAAGATTGGCTCTTGATGTATGGCACAGATTCATCCTGCTTCCTGTAGTGGTAGCTAACCACTTCAGAAAAAAAGATACAATGGATGGCACACCTGCGTCTTTACCAGGGGCGAATGCAAGATGATAAGCCGCCGGTAAAACCTCTGTCTGGCAGATTATTACGCACTTATCAGCTCGTTTTATGCCAGGTGGAACTGCTCCACCGTCTGCGACAGCTGTTGCGCCTGATCTTCCAGCGAACTGGCGGCCGCCGACATCTGCTGCACCAGCGCGGCGTTCTGCTGGGTGACGCCATCCATTTCATTGACGGCAATCGTCACCTGGCTGATGCCTCGCGCCTGTTCGCTTGATGCGGTAACAATCTCACCAATAATGCCCTGCACCGAATTCACCGCGTGCATCATCTCCTGCATGGTTTTTCCGGCATCGTTCACCAGCCGGACACCGCTCTCGACTCGCACGCTCGACTCTTCAATCAGTGCGCCGATCTCTTTCACCGCGTTCGCGCTGCGCTGGGCAAGGTTACGCACTTCAGAGGCGACCACCGCAAAACCACGGCCCTGTTCACCGGCACGAGCGGCTTCCACCGCAGCGTTCAGCGCCAGGATATTGGTCTGGAAGGCGATGCTGTTGATCATGGTGGTAATGTCGCCGATCTTTTTCGAACTGTCATCGATCTGCGCCATAGTCTGCACCACTTCACCCACCAGCGAGGCTCCGCGACTGGCAATGTGAGTCGCATTTTCAGTCAGACTGGTCGCCTGCTGGGCGTTGTCGGCATTCAGGCGAATCGTGGCGCTGATCTGCTCCATGCTGGCTGCTGTCTGCTCCAGCGCGGCAGCCTGTTCTTCAGTGCGTGACGCCAGATTGAGGTTACCGCTGGCAATTTCGCCCGCGCCCTGACGCACCGATTCACTGGAATCTTTAATCTGCCCGACAATCTGTCGGAGCTGGCTTTGCATGGTGTGAAGCGCGAAGAACAGGCTGCTGCTATCGCCGCTCTTCACCGCGATCCGGTTATCCAGCTTGCCATCGGCAACGGCCAGCGCAATGTGTGCCGCTTCAACGGGCTCACCACCAATCGGACGCAGCACTTTACGGCTGAACAGCATACCCAGCACCGCGCCGACCAGCAGAACGCTCACGATCATCAGGATCACCGCCCACATCAGCTGTCGGCTCGAAGCCGCCATCACCTGACTGACCGGTGCCACCACGCCGAGATACCAGGGTTTGTCACTGTTACCAATGATTACCGGCTGCCAGGTGACCAGTGCGTCTTCACCCAGCACGGCATCAAAATGCTGTACGACTTTCGTCGTAAAACCATCTTTTTCGCCTTTCCAGGGTTTCCCGGCTTCATCTTTCACTGGCGATGAGACCACATTTCCGTTACTGGAGAGCAACAGCGCATAGCCGCTGCCCTGCCAGGGTTTGATCTGATTCACTTTCTTTTGCAGTGATGCCAGTGAAATGTCAGAGGTGACCACCGCCTTTAAGGTGCCCTGATCCATAATTACGGCAGCAACGGAGGTGAGCAGAGTCGGCACGCCGTTATAGGCATAACTGTAGGGTTCGGTAAGCGTGTCTTTTTGTGATTTTTGCGGGACCAGATAGTAATCGCCCTGACCCGGCGTCAGATAGGAGAGCAGCGGATGCATCGCGTACTTGCCTGACGCGTCACTATCCACAAAAAAGGCATAACGACCCTGTGGGGCCTGACCTGGCTGTGAGGCGAACTCAGCATCCCGGCCATCAAACGCATTCTGTTCAAATATCACTGACATCGACAGATAGTCAGGATTCGCGCGCAGCGCATACTCCATCACCTTATCAGCCGCTTTGCGATCGGTAATCCCGGCGCGGGGTAACGCGATCAGGCTTTGACCGAGAAGACTGGCAACATCACGTGCATGACTCAGTTCCTGCTGTACCTGTAAGCCACGGCTCTGCGCAATCTGCTGCAGATATTTCTCTGCCAGTTCTTTCTGTTCTTTACCTGACTGCCAGCTGAGGACCCCAATAGTCACGGTAAATCCCAGCACTATCGTTAAACCACCCATGATTAACATCTGTGCACGGGTACTCATTTTTTTCTTATGTGTTATCTGATTTGCCATCGTGATTCCCCTGGAATTTACCCGTCTCAATACCTCCTTGTGATTATGGTGCTCCTGAGATCATCTATCGGCGGCGTTTTTTTGAACTTTAATGGGGGTTATCCCGACGTGACCGGGGTCTCACCGTGCGTGATACAGAGAAGTTGATCGCAAAGGGGTTATGGCTTTGCTCATCAACAGGGCTTTTTTTGATCTGCAACAATACTGACGCCCGCTATTACTGTCAGTTTATGTCAACAGTTGTTGTCGCCCCCTTATCGCAGTGGAGAAAGAACAATGATCGGTAAATCAGGATTAGCTGTTGGGATGGTTGTCTGGTTAGCGTATGTCGCCTGGATCGTTCACTACTATTCAGACACCTTTATGCAGTTCTCCCGCTAAGCAAACAGGACCTTCGGGTCCTTTTTTTTTGCCTTCAGTTCCACCCGACTGGCCTGTGAGCCAGATATTCGCTATTATCGACTCATTATGTGAGCCGAATAAACTCATCTATTCGGCTCATCCTCTCTGATTGTGAGACGACTATGAGCGTGAACTGGATCTGGCAACAGCCGGACTGGCCCCATTTTCAGTGGCAGGATGCGGTGCTGTTACCTCGCCTGCGCCACCTGCAACAGCAGCGCGGTTTGCTGCTGGGCCGTGCCAGCCTTCAGTCAGACAATGAGTCCCAGACGCTTGATACCCTGCTGAGTAATATTCTCTCCTCTTCTGCGATTGAAGAGGAGCGGGTCAACGTACAGTCAGTGCGCTCATCGCTGGCGCGCCGGTTAGGCGTGACAGAAGAGCAACCCTATCCGGTCTCCGATCGATCAGAAGGCCTGGCCGCGATGATGCTGGATGCAATCAACAACCGCAGCCAGCCGCTGACGCTGGACCGATTATTCCAGTGGCATCAATGGCTCTTCCCGGCCGATGAATGGACAGTGCAGCGCCTGAGCGTTGGCACGCTGCGTGGCAGTGAGCCGATGCAGGTCATCTCAGGACGGATCGATCGCCCCACGGTACATTTTGAAGCCCCACCGCGACACGGACTGGAGCCGCAGCTGGCGCAGTTTATTGCGTGGTTCAATAGCAGTCAGCACGATGTGATGCTGGACCCGCTGCTGCGTGCCGCCATCTGCCATCTGTGGTTTGTCACCCTGCACCCTTTCGATGACGGTAACGGTCGTATCACCCGCGCTTTAACCGATCTGGCATTGGCGCAGGCTGACAGCCAGAGCATTCGCCTCTATGCCATGTCAACGGCGATTCTGGCGCAGCGTGCCGGTTATTACCGCATCCTTGAGCAGACACAGAAAGGGGGCCTTGATATCACCGGCTGGCTGGTATGGTTTCTTGATATCCTGGATGAGAGCCTGAAACAGGCGATGAACGTTATCGATCGCACCCAGATGAAGGCGCGTTTCTGGCTCCGGCATCAGGGGATGGGATTGAGTCCGGAACAGGTAAAAGTGCTGAACCGGCTGTTAGACGGCGGCGAGCACGGTTTCGAACTGGGGATCAGCGCCAGTCAGTATCAGAAGGTCGCCAAAGTGAGTAAAGCCACCGCGACCCGTCATCTGGCCTATCTGGTTGAAAAAGGCTGCCTTTACCGGCTTGAAGGCGGAGGCAGGAGTACCCGCTATCAGGTAGAAACAGAAGCTAAAAGGCAGCACAAGTCAGTATAAAATGATCTGATGAAGTTACACCGGACTCTGAACGTAACGCTGAAGTGACTCAGCACTTAATTGAGCGGCTGAAGCACTGTCGGCGATGATCAACAGAGAAGGATGTAATTTTAAAACAGATGCAGGAATCTGCTCTGTCACTTCTCCCTCAATAACCTGCGCCAAAGCCCAGGCTTTATTTTCGCCGCTAACAATGAGTAGCAGATTTTTTGCGGCCATTACGCTCATTGGCCCCATAGTCACATAATGATCAGGTACAGATTGCATATCACCGTTCATTTCAGTCAGGGCAATGAATTCAGCGATATTACCCTCTAGCGGAAGCTTAACTACCGAGTGATGAAAACGGGTCAGACCAGGGATATTACCGCAAAAATGGCCATCTGAGCCCAGCCCCATTAACATGAGATCTAATCCACCATCCTGCTGTAACTGACGATCAAAATCCAAAAAATTATCATCTGTGAGTTTATGAATATTCGTTTCTTTGATTTTTGCCGGTGAAAGGAAAAGCTTACGCAGATTGGAAATCGTAACGCCCTCCCGACTTTGGCCTTTGAACGCAACTTCATCAAAGTTATAGTAATGAACATGCGAATAGCAATCGTATCCGCCGATGGCTGAAATAAGGTCTTCGTATAATTTAACAGGCGTACGGCCTGCCGTTATAGCAAGGTTCACACGTCGATTTTGTGTCAGATAACCCAGCACATGATGGCTGGCGATCCGGCTCATATCATCATAATCATCCGTAACGATCAGTTTCATTTCATCATCCTGTAAATGTCTCACTGAGAAGCATCAATGCGGCATCACGACCTGTCGTTAGCCACATCAATGATGTATCACCGTCACCCTTTTAGAGAGGCGCCATTTGTCGCTATAACCTCTTTATACCAATAGAAACTTTTCTTGCGGCTGCGAGCCAGCGAACCGTCCCCGTTATCATCGCGGTCAACATAAATAAAACCGTAACGCTTAGACAGTTCGGCTTTTGAGGCGCTGACCAGATCGATTGGCCCCCAGCTGGTATAGCCCATGACGTCAACGCCATCTTCAATGGCCTCACGCACCTGAACCAAATGATCATTGAGGTAGCTGATGCGGTAGTCATCCTGCACGACGCCCATAGCATCCGGAACGTCTTTGGCTCCCAGGCCATTCTCAACGATAAACAGCGGCTTTTGATAACGATCCCACAGCAAATTCAGCAAGGTACGCAAGCCAACCGGGTCAATTTGCCAGCCCCATTCAGAACTCTGCAGATGGGGATTGGGCACCATACTCAGAATGTTACCGCGCATCTTCTCATTCAGCGCCTGATCGGCGGTGACACAGCCGGACATGTAGTAACTGAACGAGATAAAATCGACGGTCGACTGGAGTATCTGACGATCCGCATCCGTGATATCCAGGTGAATATCGTTTTCGCGGAAGAACCGCAACATGTAGCCCGGATAAGCGCCACGGCACTGAACGTCGCCAAAAAATTGCCATTTCCGGTTTTCCTGCAACGCTTCCAGCACATCATCAGGCTTACAGCTCAGCGGATAGACCAGACCACCCAGCAGCATATTACCGATGCTGGCATCAGGGTTAATCTCGCGACAGGCTTTCACCGCCCGCGCACTGGCGACCAATTGATGATGAATAGCCTGATAAACCTCACCTTTGCTGCTGGTTTCCGGCAGACCCACGCCGGTGAGTGGCGCATGCAGAGACATATTGATTTCGTTGAAGGTCAGCCAGAGCCTGACTTTTTTCCTGTAGCGGGCAAACACCGTACGGGCATAATGCTCAAAGAAACCAATCACCTCACGACTACCCCAGCCACCATACTGCGTAACCAGGTGCCAGGGCATTTCATAATGTGACAGTGTCACTAGAGGAGTGATGTGATGTGCGGCCAGTTCATCGAATAATCGGTCGTAAAAGGCCAACCCGGCCTCGTTGGGGTGTTGCTCGTCGCCGTTCGGGAAAATTCGCGTCCAGGCGATTGAAACCCTCAGACAGCTAAATCCCATCTCTGCAAATAACCTGATATCGTCCGGGTAACGGTGGTAAAAATCGATCGCCACGTCTTTAAGACTCTGGCTTCCCGCAATGCGCTCTACTACGGGGCCAAAAATCCCCTGTGGCTGCATGTCAGAGGTTGAGAGGCCTTTGCCCTCTTCGCGCCATGCACCTTCAACCTGATTAGCGGCAACCGCACCGCCCCATAAAAATGAATCCGGGAACGTTTTCATCCTGTTCTCCTTTTATTGATGAATGATGCTGAGTAAAGGTGTTCCGGCAGTAACAGCGCTCCCTGCTACTTTCATCACCTCACGATACTCATCGCTGTTCGTAATAATGATCGGTGTAGTCAGGTCATACCCGGCATCAAGAATGGCCTGACGATTAAACTCCAGCAGCAGATCGCCGGGCTTAAATTTATCGCCTGCCTGGACATGTGCCGTGAAAGGTTTGCCGTCGAGCCGGACGGTATCGATACCCACATGGATCAGCAGCTCAATCCCACTGTCACTCAACAGTCCGATGGCGTGTCGGGTCTGAAACAGCGAGGCAACCTCGCCCGCGAAGGGCGCAATGACTTTATTGTCGGAAGGAATGATGGCCAAGCCCTGTCCCAACAGGCCACTGGCGAAAGTGGAATCCGGCACCTGATCAAGCGCCAGCACCGTGCCGTTCATCGGTGACAGGATGTCATCATCGCCAGGGGGAATCGGGATCGCTGTGTCTGGTGTGCTGTTACGGGGCATACCCGCTACCAGCGTCATACCACAGCTCAGGAGCAGTGCCAGTAGTGTGCCAGCGATTCCGCCCCATAACGTGCCATCGACACCGCCAGGCGGGATCATCTGAGCGATGGTAAAGATGTTGGCAAAACCAAATGAATAAACGTGGGTGCTGCTGAAGCCGACAACGGCACCGCCGATGGCACCGGCTACGCAACCAAAGATAAAGGGACGGCGCAGCGGCAGATTAACGCCATAGACAGCGGGTTCAGTGATACCAAAGATCCCGGCGGTCACAGATGAGCCCGCCAGCACTTTCTGGCGCGCATCCCGGCTGCGCAGGAAAACCCCCAGCGCTGCGCCAACCTGGCCCATGACAGCAGGCAACAGCATAGGCAGCATTGAGTCATGTCCCAGTACGGCAAGGTTGTTGATCATCAGTGGCACCAGTCCCCAGTGCAAACCAAAAATCACACAGACCTGCCACAGCGCCCCGATGGCGGCGCCAGCCAGCCAGGGTGCAAGCGCATAAATCCACTGGTAGCCGTTCGCCAGTAGCTGACTCAGCCACGTGGCCAGTGGGCCAATTAACAGGAAGGTCAGCGGCACAGTGACGCTCAGACAGATCAATGGCGCAAAAAAGTTTTTCATGGAGGCGGGCAGCAGTCGGGTACTCTGTTTCTCCAGCCAGCAGCTTACCCAGGCGGCAAGAATAATAGGAATCACCGACGCGCTGTAGTTGAACCAGATAACGGGGATGCCGAGAAACGCCTGGGTTATTGCGCCTGACTGCTGGCTGGCATTAAAGGCGGCAATCATCGTCGGATGGGTGAGGGCTCCGCCGATGGCCATGGTGATAAAGGGATTACCACCAAACTTTTTACCCGCGGTGTAGCCCAGTATGAGCGGAAAAAAGTAAAACAGTGCATCGCTTGCCGCAAACCAGATTTTATACGTTCCACTTTCAACAGAAAGCCAGCCGCAGACCACGGCCAGCGCCAGCAGACCTTTGAGAATACCGGAAGCGGCAAGAATGCCGATAAACGGCGTAAAAATGCCTGACACAATATCGATCAGGCGACTAAAAAGGTTTCCTGACTTCTCATCCTCTGTTGATGCGGGGGGTTCATCCGACAGTCCCGCTTCAGCACGGACTGCCTGCCAGACATCATGAACATGGTTGCCGATCACCACCTGAAATTGCCCACCGCTTTCGACGACCATAATGACGCCCGGATTTTTCTTTAGCCCTTCAGCATCCGCTTTGTCGTTATCTTTCAGTTTAAAACGAAGCCGGGTGGCACAATGCACCAGGCTTACGATGTTCTCCCTGCCACCAATATGGCTAAGGATATCCTGCGCCAGCGTGTGATATTCCATCTCGATTTCCTTACACCCAATGTCAGTGGACATCTGGTATTGAGCCAAAAATAAAAAAACCCGAGAACGGCCTCTTTTCAGAGGCCGCGCTCAGGTTTTGCCTGCGGTAAGCAGTAACAATCCAGTTTATGGGACTTAATGCCCCTCTTTTCTCACCCGTTCGATATGGATGGCGAGAAACATAATCTCTTCTGCGGTCAGCTCACGCTGGTAGCGTTGTTGCAAATGCTGCGCGACTTTCACCGCGCATTTCCAGGCTTTGGGATAGTTATCTTTTACTGCTGTATGCAGCGAAACATCGTCATCCTCTACCACAGTCCTCGTCAGCATCCGCTGGGCAAAAAATTTCAGATGGGTGACGAACCGCTGATAACTCAGCGACGATTCGTTGTACTCCAGCTGCAATTGATACTTCACCAGTTGCAGAATCTCCTGCATAACCCGGGTGACATCCATCACTTCCGGCATTTCGTTATGAAGCTGTGCCGTAACCAGATGTAGCGCGATAAAACCGGCTTCATCTTCAGGCAGTTCAACGTTCAGGCGACGGGCAATGATTGCCCTGGCCTCCTGCCCCAGGTCGAACTCTTTGGGATAGAGGCGTTTGATATCCCACAGCAACACATTTTTAATCGGCAGTCCTTTATTCTGCCTTTCAATGGCAAAAAAGCAGTGGTCGGTTAACGTGATATACAGACTCTCCTGCAGTTTACCCAGGCGCTGTGTCGCAAGATCAATTATGCGGTCACAGGTGGTCATCACTTCTGGCGGGATCTGGTTTAATAGCTCCTCCAGCCGACGGACCAGCAAATCACTTTGCGGTGCGAACACTTTCTCAATTTGCGCGCTATTGAGAGCGTCACCGACGCGCTTCTGGAACGCCAGCCCACGCCCCATAACGACCTGCTCGCGCCCCTGTTCATCCTGAACCATCACCACGTTATTATTAAGAATTTTGGCGATTTTCATCGGAACCCCAGAAACAAAAAAACCTGACCTCCGGCAGAGGCCAGAAATCAGGTTTTGCCTGCCTAAGCAGTAACAATCCAGTTCGGGCACTGTATCATTTCCAGTTGTGACCTCAATCTCTCACCAACAGAAACGTGACAGCGATCGTAATCCGCAGATGAACTTAAAAAGTGACGACCGTTTTAAGTTCAGTGACCCAGGCATCCTGCGTGCGGGAAATACCTGCCGGATGGTGCCAGTATTGAATACCCGGTTGTAGCTCCAGCCATGAGAAGGGACGAAATCGGTAATAAAATTCCCCGTTCAGCGAATGCCCCGGCACGGGATGATAAGCAGAATCGTTATAGTCAGAAAAGGCGCCCATTGTATTCATGTAGCGCTGATTACGCGCGTATTGATTGCTCATCTCCGTCCAGGTCAGGCCAACGCCAATCCAGTCCTCCGGACGAGCGTCAAACAGACCGCGATAGCGAAGCGAAGCCGCATAAACCGAATGCATGTAGTTAGTGCGCTGATCGGCCAGGCTCATACTGACAGAGGTACTTAACCCGCGATTCACATCATCCTGATGTCGCGTCAACTGCTGGTTAAGCCCGGCGTAAAGAAACCACGTTCGATTGTGCTTATCGTAACCGCTGGGATCATCTGCACCCGCGCCGCCTGAGCGGCCGCGGTAGAGATCAGTTTGTGGGGCATTGGTAAAAACCACCCCCAGATTGTAGGCACCTGGCAGACCGTTGAGTATCGGGCGGGCTTCGATCTCCACCGGCAGCAAGACGCCTTTGCTGCCCCGGGTGGAACTACTCCAGGCGTGATGACGACTGGAAGCGTCCGGGTTTTGCTCCATCACACCCCCTTTCAGGGTGACGACAGGCGTCACTTTATATTCCAGTGTGGTTCCCCAGGTGTGAACATTCCAGTTGTTCCAGGTCAGTGAGTTTGCGGATTTTCCGCCACACTGAGAAAGCATCTGAAAGTCACAGGGTATGATCTGATCGAAGGTCTGAACCTTGTTCATCATGCCGATACGCCACGTCATACGCCTGTCATCGAAACTCCGCGCAAAAGTCAGCCAACCCAGTCGGGTAATTGATTGTCCGCCCCAGCTCTCCTGCGTTAAATCATTAAAATTGACTCGGGTATCCTGTGTCCGTTTGGTGGTGAGATTATCATTGTGATTACGGTTAACGATATTTCCTTCGATACGCGCATCGGGGATACCTGTCCAGTGTTCGAGATCCTGATTGAACGTGAGTGCGAACTGATCAATATAGGCGAGATGTGAATCATGATTATAACCGCCACCGCCATTCCATGCGAACTGACTGAGGTAGCCAAAGTTATAGGTAAACCCATTATCATTAAGCGTTTTACGAAGGCCGAACATCTCGCCGAGAAGAGGGTCAGGTGGAGATTCAAATCCTAACGCAGCCCCGTTCCACTCTTGTGCTTCTGATAAGGGTGAGAAAATTAAAAATGAAAATGCGCACAGCATGCTTTTATATTTCATTTTGGCAACCTGTTATTAAATATTAATGGCGTCATGGTTCGCAAGAGAGTTAGCTCTCCTGTCATCATGCTCAGACCTTAACTACCTTGAGGCGCTTTAATTAAATAAGCTATTGATTAACAATGCCTTTAAACAAAAACTTAAAGAAAGTGCAAAAAAAAACCTAAGCGCCCCACAGCGGTAAACACCATGGGACGCTTAGGTTTTGCCTGTTATCCAGTAACAACCCTTCGCTGAAAACAGGGCCACCTTATCACTGCTTTTTGAAAATGAATAGGAACGAAGATTTATATTTCGAGAAACTGTGAGCCAATTAACGATTAATAGCACGGTTATTCCTGCCAGGTTGTGACAGGTTTTTTTTGGAATCAGAGCAAGAGAAATATTAACAGCAGGTCACATAACCCTTCCCACTAACGCATGTAATGAAACCTGATGAGAATTATTAGCGAAGGGCGTAACGAAGCCAGTGGCAACGAGAGGGTAAAATTCACTGATGTAAAATCAATATTATTGGCACCAGCTTAATGCAACAGAGACAAGCGCAGAGAATAAGGGTGAATCAGATCAGGATTCCGGATAACAATGAGGTGTCGTAATAGGAAATTACAGGCAATAGAATAAGGGGGATGTAACGACAAAAGCACAGGTTATAAATAGTCTGAAAGGAACGAATTAACTCTCCTCTGAAATAGCAAAGCCGGAAGGTTTGCTTCCGGCTTTGTAGCGATTACGCGGCTTTAACGGCGCGAACTTTCTTTGCGGCAGGCTCTTCAACCTGCTCATCCGCACCCTCGTCTGACACGGCTTCAGGCTGAGAGGACGTCGCAGCATCAGGTTCTGAAACGGCAGCCGCTTCCGGCAGTTTGCTGGTGCGCAGAATATGCTGAACCGCATCTTTCTGCTCTGCAATCAGCAGGCCCAGCGTTTCCGCCTGAGATTCATCCAGTGCAGGTTGATGCTGTAACAGCCAGTCGGTGAAAGCTTCGGCCATATCGAGCATTTTGTCGTAGGCATCGGCCTCTTTCTTATTGGCAAACGTCATCTTCTCTTCACCCTTTCTGACTACAACAAATTTTGTTTCAACAGCCATCTTTTCGCCCTCAGGTACTGTGTATACATACAGTATATCATGCCGGTTATGCTTTGCCAGCAGAGAATAGAGTTTATCGGTTATGTGTGGGCTAACCTTAACCCCGCGCAGGTTTTTTTCTTTTTCCTGACGCTTCTCTGCCGTAAGCGGCGCTGACTAGACCAGCAACTCTTCAAGGAACATCGCCAGTGCTTTGCGCGGATCGTCCTCTTCAGAAACGATCACCTCGATCCCCCACTGCCCCAGCACCTCTTTGGCCACCGGGTTATTGCGGTTGGTGAACAGATACGATTTTGGCCGCGCAGTTGCCAGCCCGGTGCGGCCCCACATCTTAGTCAGACGGTAAAACAGCAGGCGAATGTTGAAATCACTGATGCTGTAGCCGACAAACAGCACTGAGTTGCCCATCACGTCATGGGTCAGTTTGATGTCGAGCGGCGAGTCAAAATAGAGACGTTCAAAATAGCTACTCTCATCCAAGACGATGGAGGTGTCATCATCAAAGTCACCGTGCAACTTGATAATGTGACGCTTATCTTCAGTCAGCGAGACCAGGTCAGCGGCGTTTGCCACTTTGTAATAGGGTACGCCGTGCGCTTCATGCGCGGCTTCCAGCCAGCGATCGTAATTGGTTGTGTAGATACGCGAGAAGTTACCCTGGGTAATCATGGTATGAATTTCAGAAGACCGGACATCGATATCCGGGCGGTGCCACTCACGATCCATCCAGCTGCGTAGCGGGCCAAGCGACCCCTTTTTCTGTTTGTAATACTCCGCCAGCGACAGATGCGTGCCATAGGTATTGAAAATTTTTGGGTCGTAGCCCAGCTCATTAGCCAGATGAGCAATCAGTTCATGCCACTCGGGAAGGCCAAAATTGCGCGAAATACCGGCTCCGGCAAACAGAAT
This sequence comes from Candidatus Pantoea varia, assembly GCF_900115075.1. Classification (GTDB taxonomy): domain Bacteria; phylum Pseudomonadota; class Gammaproteobacteria; order Enterobacterales; family Enterobacteriaceae; genus Pantoea; species Pantoea varia. Next base: position 490,576 of record NZ_FOVG01000003.1, on the reverse strand, counting down.
CAGTTTGCCGGAATCATAGGCGCGTTTAAGTTCAGGTTTCATGCCACTCCCCGCGAGGTTTTTAAAAAGGTGGCGAAGCGATCCAGCGCGATGCGCCGCATCGAGATCTCATTCTTGAGTTCGCCCATTTCTGCAAAGGTCTGCTCATAGCCTTCAGGAATAAACACGCAGTCCCACTGGAAGCCGCGCGTTCCGGCAGGTTTCGCGGCGATGGTGCCGCGCAGTTCACCCGAAAACTGGTACATTTTGCGGCCATCGCAGTAGCCCAGCACCGTTTTAGCCGTCACGGCCTGGCTGTCAAGCCCCTGCACCAGCGCGGTAAAGCGCTCCGCGTCCAGGCGGTTCCAGAAAATGCGGGTCAGACCGGCGGGCAGGCCATTGAGGCCATCCAGATAGAGGCCGGTATGCTCCACAAACAGCGGTCGCCCAATCAGCGAAAAGGCTTTGGTCAGTTTGTCGCGCACCAGGTCCAGCTCGTTTTCTGTCTGAATTTCTTCGATGCGACGGGCGATGGGCAGGACTTCGACCCCGATGGGTTCGAGTATTTTGCGCACCTCGGCCAGTTTTGGCTCATTGGCAGAAAGGAATCTGATTTTCATGGGGCTTCCAGGTCAATTACTCCGCCACACAGTGAGGATTTTACGGAAACAGGCGGGCAGGATAAATCACTAACGCTGGAGAGTGTAGTTCAATTCTGTACTCATCTGGTTGAAGTGCGCAGAACCGGCCGCAGCAGGCGAGCCGGTTCTGCAGACTCAGTAAACAATGCCCGGTGGATTGATCGTCGAGTGCGCAATGGCTTCATCCTGTTCGCCCCAGCGGGCCAGTACCTGCTGATACTGCCCGCCCGTGATGGTGCCATCCAGCGCAGCCTGCAGCGCGGGGGCCAGACCATTGCCCTTTTTGGTGGTCACGGCAACCCACGCGCGAAACGGCCCATTACCCACCAGCTTTGTCTGACCGCGTGACGCCACTTTCCAGGCCGCCATAGAGTGAGGGCCAAACATCGCATCTGCCCGTCCCGACAGCAGCGTCAGCGTCGCAGACGCATCATCGGTAAGGTAAATCGGCGTTACCGCAGGCAAACCTTTGGCCCGGTTCTGCTGATCCCAGCTCATCAATATGCGCTCCTGATTGGTACCCGACGAAACGATAATCCGCTTACCGGCAATATCAGGCGGGCTATTAATCCGGCTGATGTGACTTTCGCGTTTCACCGCAAAAGCGTGGTTGTCGGCGCGATAGGTCGCAAAATCGAACTTCTTTTTGCGCTCTTCGGTGACGGCAATATTGAACATCGCGACATCATAGCGTCCGGCGCTGATGCCCAGCGGCCAGTCCTCCCACGAAGCCGGCACCAGCTTGAGCTTTAATCCCAGGCTGTCCGCCAGCAGCCTGGCAATATCAGGATCGCTGCCGATACGCGTCACATTGTCAGACGCCAGCAGCGACAGCGGGGGTGAATGAGTGGCTGAGGTCGCCACCGTCAGCGTGCCGGGTTCGATAAAGTGGTAGTCAGCCGGTATTTTACTGATTGCCTGTGGATTGGCAGGCGCATGGATCGGCGTCTCATTTTGCTGGACATTGAGCTTTTCGGCCGCCGGGCAAGCCAGTGACGGGAGCAGCGCCAGCACGGTTAACACCGGCGCCCTCATAACACGCGCGCCAGGAAACGGCGGGTGCGTTCATGACGCGGATTATTCAGCACCTGCGTCGTGCTGCCCTGCTCTACAATCCGGCCATCCACCATAAAGACCACGTTGTCCGCCACTTCACGGGCAAAGCCGATCTCGTGAGTCACAATCACCAGCGTGGTCCCGGAACGCGCCAGCTTTTTAATCACGTCGAGTACTTCGCCGACCAGCTCCGGGTCCAGCGCCGAGGTCGGCTCATCGAAGAGCATCACGCGCGGATTGAGCATCAGCGCCCGCGCAATAGCGATGCGCTGCTGCTGCCCGCCCGACAGGTGACGCGGCCAGGCATCGGATTTATGGCGCAGGCCTACAATATCCAGCAGTTCGCCCGCCCGCTCTATCGCCTCCGGTTTCGTTAACTGCCGATGCGCAATCGGCGCTTCAATCAGGTTATCCAGCACGCTGAGGTGCGGGAACAGATTGAAGTTCTGGAACACATAGCCAACGTTGATGCGCTGGCGCAGAATCGCTTTCTCTTTCAGCTCATAGAGCTTATTGCCGCGCTGCTGATAGCCGATGTAGTCGCCATCAATCTGAATGAATCCCTCGTCGACCCGCTCCAGGTGATTGATGGTACGCAGCAGCGTAGACTTACCGGAACCGGACGGCCCGAGGATCACCGTAACCGATCCGGGTTCCAGCGCCAGAGAGACATCATCCAGCGCTTTGTGTTTACCAAATCGTTTACTGACACCGGTAATGTTGATGGCACCCGTCGTGTGTGAGGTGCGGTAATCAATGGCTTCGGACATGGCTGATCTCCTCGGTCGGATGAAGTGGCGTGACGCGGTTGCGCCACTGTCGCCAGCGAGAGGGTTGTGGTTCACGCGTAACGCTGCGGGCCATCCAGCGTTCAGCGTTGTACTGAATCACTGACAAGACGGTAGTAATGATCAGATACCAGGCGGCTCCCACCATCAGTAGCGGGATCACTTCCTGATTGCGGTTGTAAATCATCTGGATGGTGTAAAACAGCTCCGGCATCGCCAGCACGTAAACGACGGAGGTGCCCTTCGCCAGACTGATGATCTCGTTAAATGCAGTGGGAATAATGGCGCGCAACGCCTGCGGCAGAATAATGCGGAATGTCCGGCGTGTGGCGGAGAGACCCAGCGCGGAGGCAGCTTCCACCTGACCGTGATCGACACCGAGGATCCCGCCGCGAATAATCTCCGCACTGTAAGCCGCCTGCACCAGCGTCAAACCGATAACGGCTGCCTGAAACTGACCCAGCACGTTTATCGTCTGAAACGCGCCCCACGACAGACTGGTAAATGGAATACCGAGCGACAGGGTGTCGTAGAGATAGGAGAAGTTATAAAGAATAATCAGCACCACAATCAGTGGAAGTGAACGGAATAGCCAGATATAGCCCCACGCCAGCGTGCTCAGCAGCCACGACGAGGAGAGGCGCGCCAGCGCCAGCAGACCGCCAAAAAACAGGCTGAATACCGTGCCCAGCAGGGTCAGTAGCAACGTCTGGCCCAGGCCATGCAGGATCACCGGATCAAAGAACCAGCGGGCAAACACGCTCCACTCCCAGCGGGGGTTAAAGGCTACCGACTGCACCACGCCCGCCAGAATAAACAGCGCCACGATAGCCCCGGCGGTGCGTGCCGGATAACGCGCCGGCACTACCTGCAATTGTTGATGTTTGATCATCGTCACTCCTTAACTCGCTTCGGCGACGTTATAGACGCCGATCACTTTGATAAAACGCAGTCGCCCGTCGTGAGGCGGCTGGCCGTAACGCTCCAGATCGCCGCTGAGGTCAAACTGTGGCTGATAACCATGCCCGGTATAGAGCCGCACAGCCTCCGGCTGACGGAAGCCGGTGGTGAGGAACAGCCGCTGATAACCCGCCTGCAGCGCACGTCGCTCCAGCTCCTGTAACACCACCAGCGCCAGCCCCTGACGGCGCAGATCGCTGCGGGTCCAGATACGTTTCAGCTCGGCGGTCTGCGGGTCATAGGGTTTATAAGCGCCCATTGCGATGATCTCGCCATCACGCTCCAGCACAATAAACAGCCCCTGAGGCGGCAGATACCATTCGGTCAGCTCCTGCTCTTTATGACGGGCAAAGTAGTCGCCGTAGCGCGCGGAATATTCACCGAACAGGCCGCCAAGAATCGGTTGCAGCTCGGGTGCGTCAGGCGACACTTCGCGAAAAGTGGATTCACTCATGGTCAACTCCTTAGTCGCCCAGCCCGGCGGGATTGATTTCAGAACGATCGATGTGCTCAACGCCCTCGCCCCAGCGTTTCAGTACTTTCTGATAGTCGCCATTGCCGATGGTGCCGTTCAGCGCGGTGCTGATCGGTTCAGCCAGCCCGCTGCCTTTCTTCACCGTCACAGCAATATGCGCCGCTTTTGGCCAGCCGCCATCGACGCTGCCCACCAGTCGGGTTTTACCGGTCAGCGCCGCTTTCCAGGCACCGATCACGTTGGGACCGAAATAGGCATCGGCACGGCCTGCCTGCAACGCCAGCGTCTGGGCTGCGTCATCTTTGGCGTAGATCGGCGTGAAGGCTTTGAGTCCCTTTGCCTGATTCTCTTTATCCCACGCCAGCAGAATGGCTTCCTGGTTGGTGCCGGATCCCACAATGATCCGCAACCCGGCAATATCTTCTGCTTTGGTCAGGGACTTAATCGGGCTGCTGGTTTTGACATAGAAGCCCAGGGAGTCTTTGCGATAGGTGGCGAAGTCGAACTTCTGTTTACGATCTTTGGTCACGGTGATGTTGGAGATTGCCGCATCATACTTGCCCGACGCCACGCCCAGCGGCCAGTCTTCCCACGATGTCGGCACCACGTTGAGTTTCAGTCCCAGGCTGTCGGCGACCAGCCGGGCGATATCCACTTCACTGCCGAGCAGCGTTTTGTTGTCATCGGAAAAGACCGTTAACGGAGGCGAATTCAGTGCTGCGACCGCCACAGTAAACGAACCCGGCACCACAAAGTGATGACCGGCAGGCAGCTGCGCGATGGCGTCCGGATTTTTCACGGTATTAATCGGCGCTTTATTCGCTTCCAGGCTGACGCGCTGGCCGTTATAAGAGACGCTGGTCTCTTCAGCCAGCGCATGGCTGCTGGCCGCCAGAACAAGCAGGGCGAGAAGACGCGATGTTGTTTTCATGGCTTATGCCCTTATTGTGAAGTGAACTGATTAACGGGTTGTTTCAGGGCGAAGCTATCGCGCAGGGTGCTGCCCGGATAGTCCAGGCGCGTCAGGCCGCGAGCCTGCAGAATCGGCACCACGCGGTCGACAAAACGTTCAAAGGTGTCAGGCGTGCCGCCATTGATGATGAAGCCGTCAGCGGCCTGGGTCTCAAACCACTGCTGCAGGCCATCCGCCACCTCTTCCGGCGTGCCGTGGAACAGCGGACGCGGGGTTGCTGCTTCCAGCGCCGCCTGACGCAGGGTGTGACCGTGCTGCTGGGCTTTGCGTTTGATCTCATCGGTGGTGCTGCGAAAGCTGTTCTGACCAATGTCGCCAATGTCCGGGAATGGCTGATCCAGCGGGTACTGAGAGAAGTCATGATGGTCGAAGAAACGCCCAAGGTAGTTAAGCGCATCAGTAATCGACACCAGCGCCGCCGTGGTCTGATACTGGCGCTCCACGTCCTCCGCATCATCGCCAACAATCACGCTGACACCCTGGAAGATGTGCAGATCCTCTGGCTGACGACCGTTCGCTACCAGTTGCTGCTTCACATCCTGATAAAACGCCTGCGCTTCTTCGCGGGTCGGCTGATGGGTAAAGATGGCGTCAGCATGCCGCGCCGCCAGTTTTTTACCGTCATCCGACGCGCCTGCCTGGAAGATAATCGGACGTCCCTGCGGCGTGCGGGCAATATTCAATGGCCCCTGTACCTGGAAGAAGTCACCATGATGATCGAGCGTGTGCAGCTTCGCCGGATCGAAGAACTGCCCACTCTCTTTGTCGCGCACAAAGGCATCCTGTTCCCACGAATCCCACAAGCCTTTCACCACCTGCAGATACTCATCGGCAATGCGGTATCGCAACGCGTGCTCGGGATGTTTCTGGCGGGAGAAGTTTTTCGCCGACCCTTCCAGCGGTGATGTAACCACGTTCCAGCCCGCGCGACCGCCGCTGAGGTGATCGAGGCTGGCAAACTGACGCGCCACGGTGAACGGCTCGCTGTAAGACGTAGAAACGGTGCCGACCAGACCCAGGTGCTCCGTAACGCCCGCCAGTGCAGACAGCAGCGTCAGCGGCTCAAAGCGATTGAGAAAGTGCGGGATCGACTTTTCATTAATAAACAACCCATCGGCGACAAACAGAAAGTCGAGTTTGCCCTGCTCCGCCTTGCGGGCGATTTTTTTGGCGTAATCCAGGTTGATGCTGGCATCGGCCTGTGCCGCCGGATGGCGCCAGGCGGACATATTTCCCGATGCGCCATGCAGAATAGTGCCCAGCCGAAGTTGTCTTGTGGTCATGATGCTCTCTCTTTTTTAGTCGTAGCGATGCCCGACGGCGGTTATCAGAACCGTCGTGATTGAGCGGGCTGCAGATGAAGTCAGTTCAGAATGGATTCCCGACATCGCGCATTAAGATGTTGCAGCGCCTGGCGGGCCAGTCGGGCGAAATAGTCGGCGGCGGGGGCGATCAGCGCCTCATCCGGGGTAAAGCTGGCGTGGTGAAGACCAAAATCACTGGCGCTGCCAATGCTGACAAACGCACCCGGCACCTGTTGCAGATAGAAGGCAAAATCCTCACCCAGCAGATGCAAATCGGCGGCCTGCACCCGATAACCCGCCTGCTGCGCCACTTCGCTGCTGAAGGTCGCCCAGTGCGCGTCGTTAATCAGCACTGGCGGGCCGGGATGCCAGTTAAGTGTCGCCTGCGCGCCATTGGCTTCGGCGAAGTGTTCAACCAGCGTGCGCACCCGCTGTTCGAGTTCCGCGCGCAGCTGTAAATCGTGGGTTCGGGCCGTGCCGCCAAACTCAACGCCGCCCGGCAACACGTTCCAGCTTTTGCCGCCGTCAATGCGGGTAATGCTCAGCACCAGGCTGTCCAGCGCACTGAAGCTGCGGCTGGTGAGGCCCTGCAGTGCCTGAATGATCTGACTGGCGGTGACAATGCTGTCGACGCCCTGTTCCGGATACGCGGCATGTGCGCCTTTGCCGGTGACGCGAATAATAAATTTGTCTGTATTGGCGTAGAACGCCCCGCTGCGGGTAGCGAATGTGCCAACGGGCAGCGAAGGTTCATTGTGCATGCCGAATATGGCCTGCACCTCATCCAGTACCCCCGCGTCGATAAACTGACGCGCACCGCGAGCAATCTCTTCAGCAGGCTGGAACAGGATACGTACCCGACCGGGCAACTGATCGGCCTGTGAATTAAGCTGCAACGCCGCGCCCAGCATCACCGCGCTGTGCAGGTCGTGACCGCAGGCGTGCATCACGCCAGGATGACGGGAGTGAAAACGCACCCCGCTGGCCTCATGGATCGGCAACGCGTCGATGTCCGCGCGCAGTGCGATCACCGTATCCCCACTGCCAATCTCCGCCACCAGGCCTGTCTCAAGGGGATAATCCAGCAGCCGGATACCCGCAGCCTCTAACCAGCCCCGCAGTCGCGCGGTGGTCGCGAACTCCTGCCCCGACAGCTCTGGCCAGGTGTGCAGTTCACGTCGCCATTCGATCAGTTGTGACGTAGGGTTCATGATGACTCTCCACTGAGGTTCAGGCGGCGACCAGATGATGCGTGGCCAGCAGTTCGAGTGACTGCAGACGGGCAACCGGCTCGGTAATTGGCGTGTCGATAACGAACTCGTCGATATCAAAATTATGATGCAGCGCATCCAGCTGGGCATGAACCTGCGCCGCCGTGCCTTTCAGAAGTGACGGGGTGCGCGGCTCTATTTTGTAATCCTGATAACCGCCCTGACGCACATAGCGTTCGGCTTGCTCCAGACTGGCGACGTTGACGCCTGGGCCATCCTTCACCGTCACGTGATAATGACGCAGACCGGAAACCAGCAGGTCTGCTCCGGCGGGTGAATCGGCCACCACGACCTGCACAGCCACCAGAGCGCGCTGTCCATGGCTCAGACGCGAGAAAGTACTTAGCGCGTGCTCCAGCAACTGACGATCGCCATTAAGATGCGCCGCAAAGACAAATTGCCAGCCCAGTGAGGCGGCCAGTCGGGCGCTCTCTTCACTGGCACCCAGCAGAAAACGGTTAGCCGGGCGTGACGGCAGTGGCGTCGCGGCTAAGCCCTCATCGTCAGGATGCGCCTGCGCGGGCTTCAGCCAGCTTTCCAGCAGCTGAAGCTGTTCGGCAAAGCTGCCTTTACTGGCGGCATCGACACCCTGTTGCAGTGCATGGGTGGAGAGCGGTAACCCACCCGGCGCTTTACCCACACCGAGATCAATGCGCCCCGGAGCCAGGGAGGCGAGCAGATTAAAGTTCTCTGCCACTTTATAGGGGCTGTAGTGCTGCAACATCACCCCGCCCGAACCGACACGAATATGTCGGGTCTGGGCAATGATCCAGGCAATCAACACTTCCGGTGAAGGACTGGCGAGCTGTGCGGTGTTGTGATGTTCCGCCAGCCAGAAACGGTGATAACCCCACTCCTCTGCCCGCTGGGCCAGTTGCAGCGTCCGCTGTAGCGCCGCGGTGGGCGACTCGCCCTGCAGCACGGGCGCCTTATCTAAAAGACTTAATCGATATGCCATTCACCTGGTCCTTGTTCAATCCGGTTGCTGACCAGTGTGCTGCGCAGTCGAATATTGGTAAAACATCATATTGTTTTATGCATTATTGAATTCGTCATAATGGGGAGAGCTGAAAGGAAAAAGGAGGGTAACGGCGCTGAAACAGCGTGTGATAGCAAGATCTCGCGGATAACACGGCTTATTACCTGAAGAAAATGCGACTAAAACCGGCGAACTGGCAAAGTTATGCAGAAAATCGTCTTAAGTATGGAAAGCGGTCAAGCGTTCTGCATCAGCGCGGCCTTAATAACAGACATCTGGAATACAACACATTGAAATCCATTCTGTACTGGAGGAAGAAAGCGCAGAACATCAGGCAATTAAATAAGGATACTGAGCTTTCAATTGAGGGAAAGATAAATGACTACAGCATTATTTTTTCTAAGGTCGCTGCGAGTTTTGTTTCAACGGGAAATACCGGGTATTAATAATCGCCACATTGACTTCACAGGGCACACCGTCGTCGAGAAAAACGGTTTCATTCAGCTGAATGACCGCATCACCTTCCGCTAAATTAAGCAGAGTCAGTGATTGTGCATCCGTGAGATTGACGGCCGTTAAGTGCTGATCCCTGAGCTGGACTTTCTTACCTGTAACCTCTTCAATATAGGCATATTTGGAGACCTCCAGCTTGCTGAACTCGAGGCTATTAAACATCGTTACCGGCAGGTGAATATGTTCCAGCGCCACCGGAATATCATCGAAACACATCAGGCGTAAAATTTTATATATCTGATCGCTGTTCTTTATACGCAGTGCCTGGGCCATGTCCGCTGAAGGCACCCTGATGATGCTGACCGAAATAATTTTTCTGACACCTTTATGGCCATTTCTCTGGGCCTGGTAATCAAACGGTGAAAGCACATGATATCTGTGGGCCTGGCTACTCATCTCTGTCGAACCCACAAAAATACCCGATCCTTTAACCCGGTATATTCTCTGCTGCTCCACCAGAATGCGAGTGGCCTCACGCACCGTAGCACGTGTGATGCCGATATTTTTGGCAATTGAAATTTCGGTATCCAGCTTTTCCCCAGGTCGAAGGCCATCATCCTTAATTTTATTGAGGATGTAATCAACAACCTCTTTTTGCTTTTCAGTAATGCCATCAACCATTGGCTTTCTTCCCATTTGAGTGAAGGACAGGCTCCCTCTAATCCGTGTCAGTACAGTTCTGCCTGACATTGCCGGATGAGTACCACTGCGACTGGCTGAAAATGTGATCAACCTGGCAAATTGGCACGGATGTTAAGCCTGTTCAGCAATATTTTAACTTTACATGTTGTGTCCATACACGTCGAAGGACATCATCAGGATGACTAGACATCTTTAACATGTACAGATGTGATGACTAAAGTGAAATATAACTTTAGCTCCACAGTGAGAAACTATTTTTATCTTAACGGGTTGAGAACACGCTCTTTTACGAAACTTACCCCCTTTGTTTTCCTGTACTTCGAGTGGAATTCGGCTGTCAGCCGGTTCTGTTTCAAAGGGGTTAAGAGAGTATTTCTCACTAACTAACTGTACATACCCAGGCATTTTTCAGGAGGAGCAAAGCGATGTCACACCTGGCTAAGTGGTTAAACAACGAGAAAATCCAGTACGTCGAAAGCGTTGCTGACTGGCAGGAAGCATTGGACATTGCGGGGCGTCCTCTGCTCACTGAGGGCGCAATCTCGCAGGAGTACATAGATGCGATCATTCGCCAGAAAGAGGAGATCGGTCCTTTTTTTGTTATCGCGCCGCAAATTGCCATGCCCCACGCCCGCCCGGAACAGGGCGCACATAAACTGGGGTTGTCGATTGTGCTGCTGGGCACCCCCGTGAAGTTTGATTCCGACGAGAACGATCCGGTGAAAGCCATATTTATGTTTGCTGCGCCGGACAGTAATAGCCATATCGAAATGATTTCCGAGCTGGCAGAGGTTCTGTCCGATGAAGAGATCATGGCTCAGCTCTTCAATGCCACCAGCAAAGAAGCGCTCACGACGATTTTATCGGGCGTCTGAACTGCCCGCTTAAACACGACTTTTGATCAACAGATAATGAGGTTAGATATGAAAATTATGGCGGTGTGTGGTTCAGGTCTGGGTAGCAGCTTCATGATGGAAATGAACATCAAGAAAGTGCTTAAAACAATCGGTGTTGAAGCGGAAGTCGAACACTCTGATCTTGGTTCAGTCACCCCCGATGTGGCGGATGTGTTTGTTATGGCGAAAGATATTGCCTACAGCGCCAACCTTCCGGAACAGAAAGTCATCATCATCAACAACATCATTGACCTGAAAGAAGTAGAGCAAAAAATACGCGAGTATTTTGAGAAAAACTGACGCTAATAATTAGATAAACACCTTACCCTCGAGGTTAATATGTTTACTCAAAATCTTTTGCAGTTTGTCGTCGATGTGCTGAAAGTGCCCTCAATATTAGTGGGTCTGGTGGCATGTTTTGGACTGATTGCGCAGAAAAAACCGTTTCCTGATGTCATCAAGGGCACGGTAAAAACCATTCTGGGCTTTCTGGTGCTGGCAGGCGGAGCGACCGTTCTGGTCGGTTCCCTGACGCCACTGGGCGACATTTTCAAACATGCGTTTGATGTTCAGGGCATCATTCCTAATAACGAAGCGATGGTCTCTATCGCACTGGCAAAATATGGCGCGCCAACCACGATGATCATGGCCTTCGGTATGGTCGCCAATATCATTGTCGCCCGCTTCACCCGACTGAAATATATCTATCTTTCAGGGCATGTGACGTTCTATATGGCCTGTATGATCGCGATTATTTTATCGGTTGCTGGTTTTGAAGGCATTCAGCTTATTTACACCGGGTCACTGCTGTTAGGTATTCTGATGGCCACCTTCCCGGCGATCGCTCAGCCCTATATGCGTAAGATCATCGGAGGTGACCAGGTCGCCCTGGCGCATACCGGCACCATTGGTTATGTCTTATCGGGCTGGATCGGCTCTTTAGTGGGTAAAGGCTCTAAATCCACTGAAGAAATGAACATGCCAAAAAACCTCAGTTTTTTGCGCGACAGTACGATCTCCATCTCGCTAACAATGATGATTATTTACCTCATCCTGTCAGTCTCTGCAGGTAAAGAGTATGTGGAGGCCAACTTCAGCCATGGTCAGAACTACCTTGTTTACTCCTTTATCCAGGCCATTACCTTTGCGGCGGGCGTCTTTATCATTCTGCAGGGTGTGCGCTTAATTCTGGCTGAAATCGTCCCGGCCTTTACTGGCTTTTCAGAAAAGCTGGTGCCGGACGCCAGACCTGCGCTGGATTGCCCGATCGTCTTCCCTTATGCCCCGAACGCGGTGCTGGTTGGCTTTATCTCCAGCTTTGTCGGTGGTCTGGTGGGACTGTTTGTTCTCGGTCAGCTGCATTGGGTACTGATTCTGCCGGGTGTGGTTCCTCACTTCTTCTGTGGTGCCACAGCGGGCGTATTTGGTAATGCGACGGGTGGCAAGCGTGGAGCGATTTGCGGTGCCTTTGCTCATGGCCTGTTAATTACCTTCCTGCCGGTCGCCCTGCTGCCGGTACTCGGACAGATTGGACTGACCAACACCACTTTCTCGGATACCGACTTCGGCGTGACAGGTATCCTGCTGGGTAATATGGCTCACTTTATGGATAAGGGAACCATCACCCTGATCATCACCGGTATTTTTGGCCTGTTAGTGATTTATAACTTCATGGCCAAAAAGAAAGTGCCTGCTGAAACGAACGCAGGGTAATCAGAACGCGTTATGCAACCCGGAAAGGGCAATGAGTCCTTTCCGGGTGTTTCTGTTAAATCACTTAGCGGCTCCGCTTAAATCACGCCCTGGTACCCATTAGAATTAACCTTGCTTAGCGTTAACCACATTCTCTATTCCCGCTATTTTTTCCCACCCCTGATGGGTAGTCACCGATCGCAACCTCCATTACCTGACATGTGCTGGCACTGATCTCAGCAAAAAAAGGACTATTCCGATCGCATAAAGTGATCTTCGTCACATTTTCCACATTAGGTTCGCTAATAAATAAAATTTAACAACAAAACATTTGAATGATAATGATTAACATTTACACTCTCATCCGCATATAACAAAGCGTTAAACGCTGCCATATCCACAAATAGTATGCGGAATTTTCTCTTTTTAAGGTGAAAACCCTGGTCCACAGAACTGTCAGGGTTTTTATCTGGTTAGTTAGTTTTATGTTTACTGGAGTTGTTGAGCGGACATCCTACGCTGCTGACTTTATGTCGGCAGGGTTATCGGTATTAACGCACAGGAACTGAATATGCTTTTACGCTCATCCACTCAGGCAGCACGGGATCTGACGCCAGCCTCCAATGCCAGCGGTGCTGAAACGGCCATTTTTAACGATCAGCAACTGGCGGCCTGGTCGCAGCAGACTCAGGAGGTGCTGGCGCTGATGACCCGCACGGTAACCGGCGTAGAAAAACCCTTCAGCGGTATTCTGCCCCACGAACTGGCGGCGGAGTTCAGTGAAGTCGATCTTGATCGGCCGCTGGGCAACAACGATGATGCGCTTGCGGAGTTGAGCCAGCTCTATCTTCGTGACGCAGTCTGGTTCCACCATCCAAAATACCTGGCGCACCTGAATTGCCCGGTCGTCCTGCCCTCTCTGATGGCAGAGCAGATTATGGCGGCGGTAAACAGCTCGGTCGATACCTGGGATCAGAGCGCAGGCGGCACGCTGATTGAGCAGAAGGTGATCGACTGGACGCTTGGCCGCATTGGCCTGCCTGCCGGCTCCGATGGGATCTTCACCAGCGGCGGCACCCAATCCAACCTGATGGCGATGCTGCTGGCGCGTGACAGCTGGTGTTCGGCGCATCATCCGGGACACCTGATTAAACATCGCGGCCTGCCTGAGACCGCATCGAAATGGCGGGTGTTCACCTCGAAACTCAGCCACTTCAGCATCCAGAAGTCGATGGCGATTCTGGGACTGGGCTATGACGCGGTTATCGCCGTTGATCACGATGACCATTACCGGATGGACGCCGGGTGCCTGGCGCAGGAGATCGCGCGCTGCCGCAGTGAAGGGCTAATTCCGATTGCTGTGGTCGCCACCAGCGGCACCACAGACTTTGGCAGCATCGATCCGCTACCGGAAATCGCCCGTCTCTGTGACGATTATGGTTTGTGGATGCACGTTGACGCCGCTTATGGCTGTGGCCTGCTGGTCTCTGAGAACCATCGCTCACGCCTGAATGGCATCGAGCGCGCGGATTCCGTCACCGTCGATTATCACAAATCATTCTTCCAGACCGTCAGCTGCGGCGCGTTCTTTGTGCGTGACAGCCATAACCTGAAGCATGTTACGCACCATGCGGATTACCTCAATCCACTCAGCGCACAGCAGGAAGGCACGCCGAATCTGGTCAACAAAAGCATTCAGACCACCCGCCGTTTTGATGCGCTGAAAATGTGGCTGACACTGCGCGTGATGGGCCCGGCGGCGCTGGGCGATGCCTTCGATACCCTGATAGATCTGACACAGGCCGCTCACCAGCTGTTAACGGCGCATCCGGCCATTGAAGTGCTGCACGCGCCTGAGCTGACTACTCAGATTTTCCGCTACGTTCCCGGCAAACATGCCAGCGACGCGCAGACCGATGAGATCAACGCTGCTATCCGTAAAGCACTCTTCCGCTCCGGTAATGCGGTGATCGCCGGAACTAAAGTCGATGGACGTCAGTATCTGAAATTTACCCTGTTAAATCCCACGACCACCATTGCCGACATCGAAGATGTGTTGAGCCTGATTGCGCATTATGGCCGCGAGCAGGTTCGTGCCTCTGCGCTGAGCGCGGCGAATCAGGGAGCGATCTGAAATGAATAATCCTGTTTACGATTTTATTGGCATCGGCATCGGTCCCTTCAACCTGAGCCTGGCCTGTCTGAGCGAGCCGGTTGAGGGACTGAACGGTATTTTCCTGGATGAGAATCCGGGCTTTGACTGGCATACCGGCATGATGCTGGAAAGTGCCCATCTGCAGACGCCGTTTATGGCCGATCTGGTGACGCTCGCCGATCCGACCAGCCCTTACAGCTTGCTTAACTATATGAAGGAAAAAGGGAAACTATACTCTTTTTATATCCGTGAAGACTTCTTCCTGATGCGCAAAGAGTATAACCAGTACTGTCAGTGGGCCAGCTCGCGCCTTTCCAACCTGCGCTGGAACAGCCACGTCGAGTATGTCAGCTTCGATGAAGCGGCCGGCATCTATCACCTTCAGGTCACCGACACCCGAAGCGGAGAGAAGCAGCGCTATCAGGCGCGTCAGCTGGTGCTCGGCACCGGGCCAAAAGCCTGGATGCCGGAGTGCAGCCAGCCGCACCGCCAGCGCCTGACGCATTCCAGCCACTATCTGGCCAACAAAGCAGAACTGCAGCAGAAGCGTTCGATTACCGTGCTGGGCAGCGGCCAGAGCGCGGCGGAAATCTACTACGACCTGCTGACCGATATCGACCGCTTTGGCTATCAGCTCAACTGGATCACCCGCGCGCCGCGCTTCTATCCGCTGGAGTACACCAAGCTGACGCTGGAGATGACCTCGCCGGAGTGGGTGGATTATTTCCACGCCCTGCCCGCCAGCACCCGAGACGAGCTGAATGCGCGCCACAAGAATCTCTACAAGGGGATTAACAGCAGCTTAATCAATGACATTTACGACCTGATGTATGTCAAACAGCTCGACGGCGATCTCAACGTCAATCTCTTCACTCATTCGGCGCTGACCGCCATGCGCTGGCTGCCACAGGGCGAGTTCGAGCTGACGCTGCATCAGGAGGAGCAGGATTGCACCTTCACCCGTCGCACCGAAGGACTGGTAATGGCGACCGGCTATCACTACCAGCCACCGATGTTTTTAGAGGGTATCCACGCCCGCCTGCGCTGGGATGAGAAAGGCCGCTATGACGTGCAGCGCAACTACAGCATCGACCATCACAATCAGATCTTCGTGCAGAACGCCGAACTGCATACCCATGGCTTTGTCACGCCTGATCTTGGCATGGCCTGCTACCGCAACTCGGTGCTGCTGCGTGAACTGACCGGACGCGAGGTTTATCCCATCGAGCGTCAGATCGCCTTCCAGACCTTCCCGGCTAAATCGGAGCACTGAGATGAGTTTACAACCGCTGTTCAGTGCGGCCCGTCCCGCAGGCCAGTTTACCCTGAGGCCAATGCTCGGCAGTGATGCGCCGCTGATCCACAGCTGGGTCACCCGCGATTACGCTCGCTTCTGGGGGATGCAGCAGCAGAGCCTGGAGCAGGTCGCGGAGTTTTATCAGACGCTGACCGCATCCGATCCCCATGCGGCATTGATTGGCTGCTGCAATGACGAACCCGTCTGTCTGATTGAGTGCTACCGCGCCGGTGATGATGAGGTCGGTAAATTCTACCCGGCCGCACCCGATGATTACGGCATGCACATTCTGATTGCCCCGGCCAGCCAGCCCATCAAGGCCTTTAGCTGGCAGGTTTTCACGCTGGTGATGGACTACATGTTCAGCCGCCCGGAGGTAAACCGTGTCGTGGTGGAGCCGGACGTGCGCAATGAAAAAATTCACGTGCTGAATAAACGCGCTGGATTCCGCTACCAGCACACCATCGACATGGGCCATAAAACCGCCTGGCTGGCCTTTTGCCAGCGGGAAGATTATCAACACGCGTTACAGCAGGAGTCGCAGACTATGAACACCCCCTCTTCACTGACCGACGGCACGCATCTGACGGGCGACAACTGGACGCAGGCAAACCGCATGCTGATCCGCAAAGCGATTGCCGAATTCGCGCATGAAAAAATCATTACCCCGCAGGCATCCGGTAACGGAACTTATCAGCTGGCGGTGCCGGGCGGTGAAGCGAGTTACCATTTCCGGGCGTCGCAGCTGGCGCTGGATCACTGGGAAATCGACGCGGATTCTCTGCGCAAGCAGGAGAACGGCCATGATCTGCCGCTGGATGCGCTGAAGTTTATCGTCGAATTCAACGGAGAGATCGGGATTCCGCAGGCGCTGCTCGCGACCTACATGGAGGAGATCAGCAGCACCCTGTGCAGCAGCGTGTATAAGCTGCAGAAGAATAATCCCGACAGCCAGGCGCTGGTCGCAGCCGATTTCCAGACGGTAGAAGCGGCGATGACCGAAGGCCATCCCTGCTTTGTCGCCAACAATGGCCGTATTGGCTTCGATGCGCAGGATTATCTGGCCTATGCGCCGGAAGCCGCTGCCCCCGTTCACCTCATCTGGGTGGCGGTTCACCGCCGCAACGCGCATTTCTCCAGCCTCAGCGAGCTGAGCTATGAGCAGCTGATGCGTGACGAGCTGGGCGACACCACCGTGGAACAGTTCAATGCTCAGCTGGTGAAAAAAGGGCTGGCGGTTGAAGACTATATCCTGATGCCGGTGCATCCGTGGCAGTGGCAGAACAAACTGCTGACCGTGTTTGCAGCGGACATTGCCAGTCACGATATTGTTTATCTGGGCACCGGGGACGATGCTTATCAGGCGCAGCAGTCTATCCGCACCTTCTTTAATCGCAGTCAGCCCGCAAAGCGCTACGTGAAAACCGCTCTGTCAGTGCTGAACATGGGCTTTATGCGCGGTCTGTCACCCTACTATATGGCAACGACACCTGCCATTAACGGCTGGCTGGAGCAGCTGGTGGCGGGCGATGCGTGGCTGAAACGCTGTGATTTCCGCATCCTGCGCGAAGTCGCGGCGGTGGGCTATCACAACCGCTATTATGAGCAGGCGATCAAAGGTGACTCCGCCTATAAAAAGATGTTCGCTGCACTGTGGCGCGATAATCCTGCCGCCAGCCTGCAACCCGGTCAGCGTCTGATGACCATGGCCTCTTTCCTGCACGTCGATCACCACCAGCAGGCTCTGCTGCCCGCGCTGATAGCAGACTCCGGGTTGCCTGCGAAGCAGTGGATTGATCGCTATCTGACCTGCTATCTCAGCCCGCTGCTGCACTGCTTCTATCAGCATGATCTGGTGTTTATGCCGCACGGTGAGAACCTGATCATGCTGCTGGAGAACAACGTGCCGGTCAGTGCTTACATGAAGGATATCGGCGAAGAGATCGCCGTGATGAACCCGGATGCGGTGCTGCCGGAGGGCGTGCAGCGTCTGGCGGTGGATGTGCCCGAGAACCTCAAATTGCTGTCGATCTTTACCGATGTGTTTGACTGCATCTTCCGCTTTATCAGCGCGATCCTGCATCAGTCAGGAACGCTGCCCGAGGAAGAATTCTGGCAGGCGGTGGCGCAGTGCGTGAAGGATTACCAGCAGGCGCACCCGGAGCATGCCATTAAGTTTGCGCGCTATGACATGTTCGCGCCGGAGTTTACCCGCTCCTGCCTGAACCGCCTGCAGCTGGCGAATAATCAGCAGATGATCAACCTCGCCGATCCGGCGGAGAACCTCAAGTTCGCTGGCACGCTGGTTAACCCGATAGCGCGCTGGCGTTAATCGTTACACTGTCACTCTGATACTATGCGGTCACCCTGGTGGCCGCTTTTTAATGGTTTTATTGCAGGTATTCGTAATGGCTTCTTTTCTACCGGTGGCACAACTGACCCGCCGACATCTGATTTTTCCGCTGTCGCTGGTGTTGTTTGAATTCGCCACCTATATCGCCCACGACATGATCCAGCCCGGCATGCTGCTGGTGACGCAGGAATTTAAGGTCGGGCCGGAGTGGGTTTCTACCTCGCTGACCGCCTATCTGGCCGGTGGCATACTGCTGCAATGGCTGCTTGGCCCGCTCTCGGACCGTATCGGGCGGCGTCCGGTGCTGCTCAGCGGCGTGGCCTTTTTTATGCTCTCGTGTGTGGCGACGCACTGGGTGCAAAGCATTGAGCAGTTCGTCCTGCTGCGGTTTCTGCAGGGAATCAGCCTCTGCTTTATCGGTGCGGTAGGTTACGCGGCGGTGCAGGAAGCCTTTACGGAGTCGCTCAGCATCAAAATGATGGCGCTGATGGCCAACGTCGCCCTGCTGGCCCCACTGGCCGGTCCGCTGGCGGGCGCGGCTTTTCTAACCGTAGGAGAATGGCGCACCCTGTTCTGGCTGATTGGCGCTGTCGCGGCACTGTCACTGGCGGGGTTGTGGTATGCCATGCCTGAAACGGCGGGTGACCGGCATAAACCGCTGTCGTTGCGATCGATTATCAATGGTTACGCGGCATTGCTGAAAGATCGTCAGGTGATGCGCGGTTCGCTGGCCATCGGACTGGTCACCGTGCCCTGCATCGCCTGGGTCGCGCTGTCGCCTGTGATTTTGATCCACGGCGCGCAACTCAGCCGCATCGACTATGCCCTGCTTCAGCTGCCCGTTTTTGCCGCCATGATTGCAGGTAACCTGACGCTGGGGCGCTTATCCAGCCGTCTGCCGATTGAACAGCCAATAAGACTCGGTGCCTGGCCGGTGGTCTGCGGGCTGGCAATCGCGGTGACCGCCACCGTGCTGAACCCGCAAAGCTATCTGTGGCTCACTGCCGGAATGAGTCTCTACGGTTTGGGTACCGGGCTGGTTAACGCCGGACTCTATCGCATGACGCTGTTTTCCAGCAGTGGCGGCAAAGGCAGCGTGGCGGCGATGCTCGGCATGGTGAGTATTCTGATCATTGCGCTGGGCATTGAAGCCGCCAAAACCGCGTATTTCAGTTACGGCACCGGTGGCTTCAGTCTGGTGAACCTGATTTGCGGTCTGCTCTGGCTGGGTCTGGTCAGCGCTTTTCTGCGTGCAGGCCAGCGGACATTATGCGCGGAGTAGCGGTTACTAATTAACCCGCTGTGTACCCGGATAAAATATATCCCGGCAGGATGGCAGATATTTATTTGCCATCCTTCAATTGAAATTAACAGATTAAATCCCACCCCATCCCGCATTTATTTTTTTCAGATAAGCTTTGACCAAATCGTTACTTTATCTGCGTGTTGCGTCATTCGATGATGATTCCGCCTGCTGAGGCAATTGATAACAAAGGAATTCACCATGAAGACGTTATTTTCCCTTAAACCACGCGCACAAACGCTGGTTTTTACCTTACTTGCCGGGACTCTGAGCTTTAACGCGGTGGCCGCACCAGTCAAAGGCGGCACGCTGATTTATCTTGAACAGCAGGCACATACCAACCTCTATCCGCCTGCCGGTGGTTTTTACCCAAATGGCGGCATTCTCAATCAGATTACCGATAAATTAACCTGGCAGAATCCCGAAACGCTGCAGGTTGAACCCTGGATTGCAGAAAGCTGGACCACCAACGCCGATAAAACCGAATACACCTTTACATTACGGCCGGGCGTGACCTTTTCCGATGGAACACCCTTAGATGCGAACGCGGTGGCGAAAAACTTTGATACCTACGGCCTGGGAAATAAAGCGTTGCGCCTGCCGGTATCGGAAGTCATTAATAACTATGCACGCAGCGAAGTAATCGACCCGCTGACGGTGAAATTCTATTTTAAAAAGCCCTCACCCGGATTTTTGCAGGGCACCGCCACCATTGGTTCTGGCCTGGTCTCGCTGAGTACCCTGGCGCGCAGTTTCGATCAGCTGGGCGATGCGCGTCACATTATCGGCTCCGGGCCATTTGTGGTCAGTGATGAGAAGCTCGGTCGGGAAGTGGATCTGGTGGCGCGTAAAGAGTATCAGTGGGGACCGAAAAACGTTCAGCAGCAAGGTCCGGCCAATCTCGATGCGATTAAAGTCATCGTGACGCCGGAAGACAGCGTGCGCATCGGTGCACTGCTGGCGGGCCAGGCAGGCCTGATCCGCCAGGTACAGGCCTACGATGAGAAGCAGGCTAAAGATCAAAAATTCCCGATTTATGCCGCGCCGACCCGAGGTGTAAACGACAGCCTCAGCTTCCGTCCGGATAATCCACTGGTCAGCGATATCCGGGTGCGTCAGGCACTGCTGCACGCTACCAATGCGAAACAGGTCGTTGAGACGCTCTTCTCGCCAAACTATCCGCAGGCAACCTCCGTCGTGGCGACCACCGCCGCGGGTTACATTAATCTGGCTGACAAACTCACTTTTGATCTGGCAAAAGCGAAGGCATTACTGGACCAGGCGGGCTGGAAACCGGGCGCAGATGGCATCCGCGAAAAAGCGGGCCAGCGACTGGCGTTAACCGTCTATGAATCGCTACCGCAGCCGCAAAACAAAGAGGTACTGCAACTGGTGGCGCAGCAGTGGCGCCAGGCGGGCGTCGCGCTTACCGTCAAAGCAGGCGATGCGGGCAGTAAAGCGCTGGATAACCTCGATCCCCTTAAGACCCCGCTTAACGTCACCGAAGTCGGCCGCGCCGATCCCGACGTGATTAAAAGCAGCTTCTACCCTGCCAATCGCGACAACCTGCTGCAGAAAGGTGGCTCAAGCGACAAAGTGAAAAACTTCCGCGATGACAAACTGAACGAGCTGCTGGTCGCAATTTCCGCTGAAGTTGACCCGGTAAAACGGTTACAGCTAACCGGTGACGTTCAGCGTTATCTGCTGGACCAGGCCTATGTGATTCCGATCTTCGAAGAGCCGCAGGTCTATGCCGGTGCGCCCTGGCTGAAAGGGGTCAGTTTTGAAGCAGTGGGCCGTCCGGCGCTCTATGGTGCCTGGCTGGAAAAACAGTAACCGGAGGTGAGGATGCGTCATTATCTGCTGCAACGCGCTGGCCTGGGTGTACTGGTGCTGTGGGCCGCGTTTACCCTGTCGTTTGTGCTGCTACAGGTGCTGCCAGGCGATGCGGTCCTGATCAAGTTTCAGAATCCGGATCTCGGCCTGAGTCCACAGCAGATTGCTGAGATGCGTCAGGCCTATGGCGCGGATAGCCCGCTGTGGCAGCAATATCTGCACACGCTGGCGGCGATGCTGCACGGCGACTTCGGCTATTCGGTGCAGGCGGGCGTGCCGGTCAGTGAACTGCTGACCAGCAATCTGCCCGGCACACTGCGACTGGCCCTGTGCGGTTTTTTGCTGGCGACATTGCTGGCATTCGTGCTGGCGACACTGTCGCGACTGCCTGTTCTGCGCGGTCTGCGCAATCTGCTGCAGTCACTTCCCGCGCTTTTTATCTCAGTGCCGACCTTCTGGCTCGGCATAGCCCTGATTCAGCTCTTCTCGTTCCAGCTGCGCTGGATCCCGGTGATCAATCCCTCACCGTGGCAGGGACTGATTCTGCCCATCATCACGGTCGCCGTTCCGATCTCTGCGCCACTGGCACAGATTCTGTTGCGCAGCATCGATGAGGTTTCAACCCGGCCTTTTGTGGCGGTGGCGCGCGCTAAAGGGGCCAGCGAGCACTATGTGCTGTGGCGGCACATCCTGCGCAATGCCATGCTGCCGGTGCTCACCGTGGCGGGCCTGCTGCTGGGAGAACTGATTGCCGGTGCGCTGATTACCGAAACGGTGTTTGGACTGGGCGGTCTCGGTCAACTGACGCAGCAGGCGGTGAACAATCAGGATGTGGCCGTATTACAGGCGGTGGTGATGATCTCCGCGCTGGGATTTGTGGTGATCAACCTGCTGGTGGATCTTCTGATGCCGCTGTTTGCCCCGCGCTTACAGCTGTTACGAGGTGCAACATGAGTCTGGTTGATTACGCAGCCGCGCGGGAACCCGCGGCGGCAAAGAGACGCATTTTACCGTTCTCGCCGGGCCTGTGGCTCGCCGTTTTAGTCATGCTGCTGGCCGTACTGGCAGCACTGTTCCCGGCCCTCTTTACCCAGGCCAGCCCGATTGAAGGGATCGCGGGTGCACAGCGACTCGCTCCGCAGGCCGGGCACTGGCTCGGCACCGATCAGCTCGGCCGCGATCTCTTTGCCCGCATCGTATACGGTGCGTCACATTCGCTCTCCGCCGCCGTCATAGCGGTGACGATTGGACTGCTGGCAGGTACCGCACTGGGTCTGGTGGCAGGGGCAATCGGCGGCAAGACTGAATCAACGGTCATGCGCGCCGTGGATGTCCTGCTGGCGATTCCGGCGCTGCTGCTCTCGTTGAGCGTGCTGATTTTACTCGGCTTTGGCACCCTGAATGCCGCGTTAGCGGTGGGCATCGCCTCCATCGCCAGCTTCGCCCGGCTGGCACGCGCCGAAGTGGTGCGCATCCGTCACAGTGAGTATGTCGAAGCAGCTTACGGCAGCGGCGGCCGCTTTTTCAGCGTGCTGTGGCGTCACATTCTGCCCAATGCGCTGACGCCGGTGATCGCCTATGCCGCCCTGCAATTTGGTCAGTCGATCCTGGCGCTGTCGACCCTGAGCTTCCTCGGCTACGGCACCCCGCCGCCCGTGCCGGAATGGGGGCTGTTAATCGCTGAAGGGCGTAATTATCTGGCTACCGCCTGGTGGCTGACCACTTTTCCTGGTGTGGTAGTGGTCGCTGTGGTGCTCGCAGCCAACCGCATCAGCCAGCAACTTTCAGGAGGACGCCGATGAGCGCTCAGCCGTTACTCGCGGTCAACAATCTGACGCTTAGCTATCGCAGCGGCAACCGTTGGCAGCAGGTGGTACATAACGTCAGCTTCGAGTTGCAGGCCGGTGAGATGGTGGCGCTGGTCGGGGAGTCCGGCTCCGGTAAAACCACCACCGCACAGGCGATAATGGGTCTGATGGCGGAAAATGGCCGCCGTGAAGGGGGCGAAATCCTGCTGAATGGCGTGGATATCAGTCAGTGGTCGCAAAAGCGTTTCGATACGCTACGCGGTGCGCGCATCAGTCTGGTGCCGCAGGATCCCGGTAATTCCCTGAATCCGGTGAAAACAGTCGGCGAACAGGTGGAAGAGATCCTGCGACTGCACCTGAGATTACCGTCAGCGCAGCGTCAGAAGCGGGTGATTGACCTGCTGACTCGCGTCGGCCTCAGCCATCCCGAGCAGCGCGTTAAGCAATATCCGCATCAGCTGTCGGGCGGCATGAAGCAGCGGGTGCTGATCGCCATTGCCCTCGCCCTGCAACCAGAGATAATCATTGCGGATGAGCCGACCAGCGCGCTGGATGTCACGGTGCAAAAGCGCATTCTGGATCTGCTGGACAACCTGCGGCATGAATCCCGTACCGCCGTGCTGTTCGTCACCCACGACCTGGCGCTGGCGGCACAGCGCGCAGACCGTATTATCGTATTTCGTCACGGCGAGATTCAGGAATCGGGCCGCACTGCGCAGCTGATCAGCGCCCCGTCGCACCCCTACACCCGCCAGTTACTGAATGATGCGGCTCCACAGCGACCCGCCAGAGTTAAATCTGCGGCCTCCCGTTTTTCTTCGCCCGCCATCCGGGCAACCGGCGTGATGAAAAGTTTCTCGCTGGGCAAACTGCAGCGTCTGCAGGCGCTGAACCAGGTCAGCTTTCAGGTGGCGCGCGGCACCACGCATGCACTGGTAGGCGAATCCGGCTCAGGCAAAACCACGCTGGCGCGCATCGTTATGGGTTTTGACACCGCCGACAGCGGCGAGGTGACGCTGGATGGCATCGTGGTTAACGGATTACGTGGCGAGGCACTTCGACAGCTGCGGCGGAAGATTCAGTTTGTCTATCAGAATCCGTTTGCCTCACTCGATCCGCGTCAGACGCTGTATAAGATTATCGAAGAGCCACTGCGTAATTTTGAGCGGCTGAGCCGCAGTCAGCGCTGTGAACGCGTAGAAGCGATGACCACGCGGGTGGCGCTGCCGCTCTCCCTTCTTTCACGTCAGCCTCACGAACTTTCCGGCGGTCAGCGGCAGCGTGTGGCTCTTGCGCGGGCGCTGATCTGCAAGCCGGAGATTCTGGTGCTGGATGAGGCAACTTCGGCGCTGGATGTCACGGTGCAGGCGCAAATCCTCGACCTGTTG
The DNA here is from genome assembly GCF_900115075.1 of Candidatus Pantoea varia. Taxonomy (GTDB): domain Bacteria; phylum Pseudomonadota; class Gammaproteobacteria; order Enterobacterales; family Enterobacteriaceae; genus Pantoea; species Pantoea varia. Next base: position 466,267 of record NZ_FOVG01000003.1, on the reverse strand, counting down.
CAGCAACTCCAGGCCGAACTGGGTCTGACCTATCTTTTTATCACGCACGACCTGGCGACCGTGCGGCAGATTGCCGACAGCGTCACGGTGTTAAAAGCGGGCGAAGTCGCAGAACAAGGTGACGTTGTCACTATTTTCAGCGCACCACAGCATCCTTATACACGGGAATTAATTGCCGCCATTCCTCCGCTCATTCCCTTAACCCACAAGGAGTCAGCATGAGCCGACGTCTCGGATTTTTTACCCGGCTGCTGGATAAGGTCCCGGCGAAACAGCGCTATCAGCTGGCTACCGAACAGATCCAGCATGCCGAACGCTGCGGATTTGATAATGCGTGGATTGCCCAGCACCACTTTCATCAGGATGAAGGTGGCCTGCCGTCGCCTCTGGTCTTTCTGGCGCATGTTGCCGCGCAAACCCGCACTATCCGGCTCGGCACCGCCATTATCACCCTGCCGATGGAGAATGCGTTGCGGGTGGCTGAAGATGCCGCCGTACTGGATTTGCTGGCAGATGGGCGGCTGGAGATCGGGCTGGGCTCGGGTGGCACGCCGGATTCATTTTTGCCGTTTGGTCTGACTTTTGCCGAGCGCGGTGCCGCCTTTGCCGACCATCTGCATACGCTGCTCAGCGCCTGGCGCGGTGATTCACTGGGACATCCTGATAATCATCTCTATCCCGCCGCGCCGCAACTTGCCGGACGGGTGTGGATTGCCACCTTCTCCACAGAGGGTGCGATCCGTGCCGCTCAGGGCGGACATGGTCTGATGCTGTCGCGCACCCAGCCGCGCCCGGCGGGCCAGCCTGAGCTGCCGCTGGATGCGTTGCAGAATCCGCTGATCGATGCCTATCTTGCGGCACTCCCTGCGGGAATCGCTCCGCGCATTCTTGCCTCCCGTACCGCGTTCGTGGCCGATTCTGACCGCTATGCCCGTCAGGTGGCTGAACCGGGAATTCGTCAGCAGGCTGCGCAGTACCGTGGCGAATTACGCGGTGAACGCTTTGATGACCTGCTTGCACAGTTTGATGCACATGTTGGCGGCATCGATCAGGTGCAGCACTCACTGGCGCAGGACAGCGCACTGGCGCGCGTCACCGATATCTCATTTCAGGTGCATTCGGTTGAACCTTCGCATGCCGACACGCTGCGCTCGATTGAACTGATTGCCCAACATCTTGCGCCCGCGCTTCGTGTCGCTGGCGAACCTCACAGGAGAATTTCATGAATCAACCTGACGATTTGATCGCCACACTGGCGGATATCGATCCCGATTCCGAACTGGCCCGTGCGCGCCAGACACGTCATGCCGCCACGCAGCATGCTCAGGGTAGCTACACCGTGTTGTTTAGCCAGGGGGATGAGGATTTTCCGCTGGCGGAGCGGCGTCTGCTGGCAGCACAGGTTGCCGGCTGGCATGGACAACCCGGCCTTCAGGCGCACTACCATCCCCAGGAGAGTCTGGCCGGGAGTGATCGGATCAACGCGGCACAGACATTTGCCCATCGCCTGACTTTTGAGCCGGTTGCCGCTGCACCCGCGCATCTGGAGGCTTTGAAACTGGCCGGCTGGAGCCTGCGCGGCATTGTCACACTGGCACAGCTGGTGGCATTTGTCAGTTTTCAGAGCCGGTTGCTGGCGGGGCTGCGCAGCTTACAGGGCGATGAGGTGTCGGGTGAGATTGCCCCGGTAGTTGCCGGTCACTGGCATGAGGCATTACATACCGCCAGCGGCAAAACTGCCCTGACCGCGTTTACGCAACAGGAACTCGGCTGGGAGCCCTGGCTACCGGCAAAACCGCTGACGGAATTCAGCGAGGAAGAGCAGGCGACACTGGCAAAATTCGGTCACACCGATTCCGACTATTTTCGCCTGCTGGCGCGCAATCTGCCGTTGCTGGAGCAGCGTACCCTGACCGATAAAGGCATTTTTTATACCGCAGGCGGTCTGCCACGTGCCGAGCGCGAACTGGCTGCCACCGTGGTGAGTAAGGTCAACGGCTGCATCTACTGCGCCTCAGTCCATGCGCGTAAAGCCAGCCAGCTCTCAAAGCAGGATGAGGCGATACAGAAGCTGCTGAACGTCGCCTCCGGCGCAGTGTTATCTCACGGACATGCCGCCCGCTGGCAGGCGATCATCGCCTACTCAGCAGCGCTGTCGCTGACCCCTGCACAGCCGACACAGTCGCAGCTCTCTGCACTGCGCGAACAGGGTCTGGATACGCTCGCCCTGCTCGATCTGATTCAATCAACCGCCTTTTTTGCCTGGGCTAATCGCCTGATGCTGACACTGGGCGAACCTTTTCTGCCGGAATAACAGGGATAACCATGACTTTGCCTTTAACCGACCAATTGGTGCAGTGGCGTCGCGAACTGCACCAGCATCCGGAACTTTCGAATCATGAATTTGCCACCACGGAACGGATTACCCGCTGGCTGGAGCAGGCTGGAATCCGCCTGTTGCCGCTGGGGCTGAAAACCGGCGTCGTGGCAGAAATCGGTCATGGCGAACCCCTGATCGCCCTGCGCGCGGATATTGATGCGTTACCGATTGAAGAAGCCACCGAACGCCCATGGCGATCACAGCAGCCGGGCGTGATGCACGCCTGTGGTCACGACGTTCACAGCGCCGTGATGCTCGGCGTGGCGTTGCAACTGAAACAGCAGGAAGAGACGCTGTCAGGCCGGGTGCGGATTCTGTTTCAGCCCGCCGAAGAGACTTTTAATGGTGCACGTCAGCTGATTGATGCCGGTGCGCTGGAAGGCGTTCAGGCGATATTCGGCCTGCACAACGCGCCCGACCTGCCGCTGGGTACACTGCGCAGCCGGGCGGGCGCGTTTTATGCCAACGTTGACCGCTTTGTGATCCGCATTGAGGGCAAAGGCGCGCATGCTGCACGACCGCAGGAGGGGATCGATTCGATTGTGATTGCCAGCCATATCGTGACGGCATTGCAGACCCTGCCGAGCCGGGTGTTCAGCTCGCTGGAAACGGTGGTGCTGAGCGTGACGCGCTTTACCGCCGGTAATACCTGGAACGTGATGCCGCAAAGCGTTGAGCTGGAGGGCACCGTACGCACCCACAACGGCGAGATTCGGGCGCAGATCCCGCACCGCATGCGGTCGCTGATTCAGGGTATTGCCGCCGGGTTTGGTGCGACCGCCGAACTGGAGTGGACTGAAGGACCGCCGGCCCTGATTAACACGCCAGGCTGGGTGGATGTTGCTCTGGACGTTGCCCAACAGAGTGGCTATCTCGCGGAGCATGCTGAGTCGCCGCAGATGGGAGGGGAAGATTTTGCCTTCTATCTGCAACAGGTGCCGGGCGCGTTTGTCAGCATCGGCAGTGCCAGTGAATTTGGTCTGCATCACGCCGCCTTCGATCCGGATGAAGCCCTGATCGGCCCGGCGGTGGCGTACTTCACCCAACTGGTGCCGCGCGCGTTGCAGATTGTGGCGGCGCAATGACGAAAAAGAGGAATGCTGATATGTCTGTTCCGGTTCCGCAACCGATTCTTGATCATGCTGTGATTAACGTGGCTGACCAGCTCGACAGCGCCAGCGCCCGTTTCCGGCGGCTGGGCTTTCAGCTCACAGAGCGCGGCCATCACTCGCTGGGTTCGAGTAATCATCTGGCGATTTTCGGAGAAAATTATCTGGAGTTGCTGGGCTATGAGCCAGGCAAAGCCAGCCAGCGCGCCGATCTCTGGCAGTCGCCGCTGGGATTAAGCGGTCTGGTGTGGAAAAGCAGCGATGCAGAGAGTGAGTTTCAGCATCTGCAACGGCAGGATCTGGATGGCGATCCGCCAGCGGCTTTTCATCGTCCGGTCACCCTGCCCGACGGTTCGGTGAGCGAAGCACACTTTCGAACCGTGCGGATTCGCCCTTCACTGGTACCCAATGGCCGCAGCTTTTTTTGCCAGCATCTGACACCCGAAGCGGTATGGCAGCCTGCATGGCAGCGTCACCCCAATGGCGTGCGTAATATCAGTGAGTTTGTGATTGTTGCGCAGGACCCGGCGCTTTCAGCCCTGGTCTATAGCCGCCTGTTTGGGGCCGCTAAGGTGCTGGCCTGTCCCGAAGGTGCCTTTGTCCTGCGCGCCGGTGCTGCCACGGTACGGTTTGCTTCGGCAGACTATGCGCAACGGCGGTTTGGCCCGCTGCCGGAAGACTATGATGGCAGCGCCCGGATGGTCGCGCTGGGTTTTGAGACGGCGGATCTCGCCCTGGTGAAACGTGCGCTGGTGACGGGTGAAATCGCATTTCAGGAGCAGCCCGAAGCGATTGTGGTGGAGTCGACAGAAGGTTTTAACCTGGCACTGCGTTTTACCTGAGTGCAGGCCTTGAGTGTTGTGAAAAACGCCTCGGTTGAGGCGTTATTTTTATAAATCGGACGGATAAAACATATAAAACCAGTCGAATCTAACCAGCCTATAGAAGCCCTCTTAAATCAAAAGAACAACGATGGCGACAGGCCAAACCGCGCGCATAATGCCCGGATGTGCGACACAGTTAACTGACGTTCGCTGCTCAGGATTCGACTGACCAGCGATTTCTTGCCAATTTCATTTTCAAAGTCGCTCAGGCTAAGATTGTGTTGTTCAATAAGCACGCGCAGAATGCCGGGGCCAGTATTGATTTCACTCTGACGGGCATTAAATTCTGCCAGCTCCGGATCTTTATCTTCATAGTGAGCAATGCGTGCGCAAAGCAGATCAACCAGCGGATTATCCGGCTCATGTTCAATAAGGTATTCGACCAGTTCCATTGCCTCTTCATAATCCTGGCGCTGACTGCTGCCAGCCAGCAACGGCACCGCTTCAGCTAGCGCATTTGACAGCCTGATTGCTTCAGTATTCATTCGGTAACCTCCCGATATTTCTTCACAAGCTTGTCATATTCAGCGTGAGTGCAAATATGTTTGATGAAGATTTTTTTACGCTCAAAATCCGCAAAGAACATCACGCGTAACTGGTTGCCACTTACGTCAACGATCCACCATTTAGCGCGATACTTCATACGATCAAGGCTTACATAAAGCGCTTTAAGATCGTCAGGACCCTTGAAATCACCTTGCCTGAGATGGCGATAAAGTAGATCCAGTGCTGCCGCTGCATTAGGATATTTTCTGGCCGCCTCGTCAAACGGCACTCGGGAAATAACATGCATTCCATTGGCTCCTGACTGTTTCCATTATGGAAACCATCTTCTCAAAATGTCTGCGAGTTGACAAGTTGGAAACTCAATAAATCTTCTTATTTATGAATGCCCGGTGCGCCATTGCCTGATGCAAAAAATCCGACTAAAGCGTAAACAGCACAATCGTTCATAGAAGGCTTGCGAGAGGTATCACCGAAATGAACAGGCAACGTTGCACTTTGGTGTCAGAAAATGATCCTGCCGAGCCAGTGAGGTCTTCTTCAGGACGACTTCTGTTGATAGCGGTGATATAAATATTTTGGCGAATACTCAAATAAAAAAACGCCTCAACTGAGGCGTTTTTCATAGGCTTTACAGCGACACTAATCAGAAGGTGTAGCTGGCGGTCACTGAGAAATTACGAGGTTCGCCGTAGACCACAGAGCTGGCCACATTGGTGTCATACTCTTTGTCGAACAGGTTATTGAGATTGCCCTGTAGCGACAGATTTTTGTTCACCTGATAGCGGGCGAAGAGATCAACCAGCGCATAGCTGCCCTGACGGGCGCGCCAGGTGCCATTGCCTTCCGGGCCGCCTACGTCGTTCCAGACGTGCGTCTGCCAGTTCACGCCGCCACCCAGCGTCAGCTTCTGCAGCGTCGGCAGGCGATAGCTACTGAACAGGTTAAAGCTGGTCTGCGGCAGTTGCGGGTTAAAGGTGCTGCCATCACGGTTTTCCGCAATATAGCGCGTGCCGCCAAAGGTCATCTGCCAGTTGTCGGTTAATGCGCCGTTGACTTCAAACTCCACGCCCCGACTCACCACGCCTTTCCGGCCAATGTAGGCAACATCACCTGAACCCTGCACTGTCTGCGTGGTGGCTTCACCCACATTATCCAGCTCGGTGCGGAACACTGAAATCGAGGTGGTTAAGCGACTGTCCATCCAGTCCGATTTCAGTCCTGCTTCGTAGTTTTTGCCGATGACCGGCGACAGGTAAGCGCCACTAACATCGCGATAATCCTGTGGCTGGAACACCGAGGTATAGCTGGCGTAAGCCGACCAGTTTTCGGCGAAGTCATAAATCAGCCCGCCATAGGGGGTGATGTTATTTTCTTCCGCTTCGCCACTTAAGGTTTCGCGGTTCCAGTTGGTATAACGGGCGCCGATAATCAGGTGCAGCGGATCGGCGAGTGACAGGCGAGTCGCCATGTAGGTCGATTTTTGACGGACCAGCTGGGTATCGCTGGCAGGCAGACGCGGTGTCCAGGCGGATTCAGGATACTGGCCATTAAAGTCGTTGTAGTTACCCAGCGACGCTGAAGAGATGTTCTCAAAGGTGCTGAAGTACTTATTATCCTGACGGGTGTAATTGACGCCCACCATCAGCTCATGCTGACGCCCCAGCAGTTCATATGGGCCGCTGGCGAAAGCATCCACCGCATCCACTTTGCGTTTGCCGGTGTTATAACCGGTTCCGCCCACCACCGGATAATCGGCATAGGAAGAAACGCCCGCGCCGGTATTACGATCGAAATAACCATCCAGATAGATCTGCTTACTGTCCAGGCGCATCTCGTTGTGCGCGCCGTTCAGCGTGATGTTCCAGCCGTTGTCGAAGTCCTGCTTCAGGTTCACAAAGAGTTTACGGTTCTCTTTATCATTGTAAGCCCAGTCAGGCGCGGTGTTGTAACCGCGTCGGGTATGAATCTGTGTGCCGTCGGTGTACCAGCGCGGTGCGCCGCCCCACATGGTGGAGTCGGTATTGACCTGGCTGAACTCGTAACCGACAGAAAGCGTGGCAGAGTCGGTCAGGTCAGCATCGACAACACCGTAGATAAACTGTTTTTTAGCGCCGTAACGCTCGATGAAGCTGTTGTTGTCCTGCCAGCCTGCGACCAGTCGTCCACGCACATTGCCGGACTCACTGAGAGGAGCAGAGAGATCGGCTACATAGCGCTGTTTATTCCAGCTGCCGTAGCTGGCGGAAAGGGTACCGCCGAACTCTTTGCTGTCCGCATGTTTGCGAACCATATTGATGGCGGCTGACGGATTGCCAGGCCCGGTCAACAGGCCAGTCGCCCCACGGACCACTTCAACGCGCTCATACAGCGCCATATCGGTCTGTGCATCACCCAGATTCCAGCGCTGGGCGAAAGCGGTAGGAATACCATCGACCATGTAGTTGTCGATCATAAAACCGCGCGCATAGTAGTTAGTGCGGTCCATATCCCCACTGATTCCGCGGATGCCAGTGGTATTTGCCAGCACATCATTCAGCGACTGAAGTTGCTGATCAGCCATTCTCTGCTTGCTGACAATGCTGACTGACTGCGGCACATCACGCACGGTGCCCAGCATTTTCGTGCCCGCACGGGTAACCGGAACGCTGTAATCGGTTTCGGGTGACGTTGTCACGGAATTATCGGCTGAAGCCGTGACGGTCAGGATCTGATCATCGCGGGTAGCAGGTGTCTGAGTCTCAGCGGCATAAGCAACGTTATGCATTAGCGATGAGGCGACGAAAGCAGCCAGTAAGGAGAAGCGGAACGGACTCTGGAGAGCAGACGCGCTCTTAACCCTAGGGTACTGAAAATCGAAAGCGTTCATTAATTCCTCAAATATCTTTATGTTTTTATGCTGCCACTGTCACGACCCTGCGTCCTGCGAGCATTGCTGCCCTGCTTAAGGTTTGAGGAATAAAAACCTTTCCGTGAGCGCCTTCGCGCGGGTGTGATTAACATTTAAAGCAAATGAGAAATATACGCATTGCGATTATCAATGCAAGATTTTGTTAATGAACAATGCAAAATTTTTCAGGGAAATGTATGGCAGACAGGAGGTTTCAGAAGGCGATAACCAGAGTGAGGCTTTTTACGGTTCAGCATGCCAGCTGACTCAGCAAGGCTGGGCGAATTCAGTTCGCTTTTAATAATTATAAAATCCTGTAATGGCCGTTCATTGACCTGAAGTTTCCCTTCCTGATGCAATAATAGCCGCCTTAATCCATTTTTCTCCTTATTTAACACCAGATATTGCAGGAATTAGCACATGCGCAAAACTCTGCCCCTCAAAGCGCTGATGATGACATCCGTATTCAGTCTGTTTTCAGCCCACTCTGCCACGCTTATTCAGAACGTAAGTGCGGGCTGGGAAAATTTCACCAATAACGTTGCCACTACCTGGGAGCAACCAGAAGGCATCGACTTTTATCTGCCCGCGATTACCTGGCACAACCGAGCCACTTACGACCGGGAACACATCAATAAGTATAATGAAAGGCCGTGGGGCGCAGGGGGTGGTATCTCCCGCTACGATGAAAAAGGAAACTGGAATGGCCTCTACCTGATGGCGTTTAAGGACTCCTTTAATAAATGGGAACCCTTTGGTGGCTATGGCTGGGTGGCAACCTGGCGTCCGCTGGCCGATCAGAATTTTCACTGGGGCGCAGGTTACACCGCGGGCGTCACCGCGCGGCATAACTGGGACTATATTCCGGTGCCTGCACTTCTGCCGCTGGCCTCAATCGGCTATGGCGCTCTCGATTTCCAGATGACCTATATTCCCGGCACCCACAACAACGGGAACGTCTATTTTGCCTGGTTGCGTTACCACTTCTGACCGCTATTTAGCGTGACATCGCCATGATAGAGAGATCGTTCAGGGAAAGAGTCTCGCCATCATAGCGATGTCGTAACAGATGATAACTTTCGCATTCAATAATCTGCTCAACTGCATCTGAGAAGGTGTTCATTGCGCTGCGCATCTGGCTCAGATAGTCATGAGTGTCATAAACCCGGTCGATACCCTCCAGCGCATGGTTCATAATTTTTCGGGCGACATCATTCGGCGTGTCGAGCGCAGAAAGTTTGGATCGCGCGGTTCGGCGCAGGTCGCGCGGTGTAAATGGCTCCAGCCCCAGCCCGCGCGGGGCGCGGATCATCCGCCGCAGTGCCTGATTCAGCGCGCCTTTTGACAGCGGCTGCTGGGGATCGCGGGGTGCGGGCACCAGCCAGGGGGAATCTGGTTCGGCGGCGCGCAGCAAGGCTTCGATGCACTGCTGCATCAGCGGCGAAATGGGCAATACATGTTCCCGCTGAGATTTATTGCGCGTGCCCTGCATCCACAATCCTAGCTGCACATCGAACTCGGCTTTCTGCGCCTGCACAATCTCATCCGGACGTCGGGCGCTGACCAGGCATAAACGCAGCGCCCATCGCGCCTGTTCCGACAAAGCCCAGTTATCCAGTCCGTGCCAGAAAACCCAGATTTCCGCATCGGTGAGTTGCCGACTTCGCGGCGGTGTAGCGCGGCCCGCGACATCGCGTTTTTTCATTGACGCGATGGGTGAATGATCGAGGTAGCCCTGCATCTCGGCCCAGGCGAGGAATTGTTTGGTCAGTGCAAATACCCGACGCGCCTCCTCTTTTTTACCCTCGGCGATCAGGATGTTGTAGAGCCGGTTGAGGCGTAACCGGTTCAGCGCTTTAAGTGGCTGCGATCCGATGTTGGGCAGCACATGTTTCAGCAGCGAGGAGATGGCGATCTCAGGACGCCGACGACTGATTAGTAATGACAGTTTTACCCAGACCTTCATTACCTGCTCGACCGTCCCTTCATCGCCAAAATTATCCAGCTCACTCAGTGAAGCCGTTTTCACCTGCGCCAGCCAGATCATGACATGGCGGCCAACATGCGCTGAACGGTCGGTGGTCTGAGTCAGTTCTGTCGTCACATCGATACCTGTTTGTCACACTGCAAAGCGGGTCATTCTAACGACACTTTAATTGTGACTCCAGACCTAATAAGTCTGGAGTCATAATGACGTGTTCTGGCAGATTCTGAATGAGTTTTCGATGTGTGATACCGGTCTTTTAATGGGAGTTTTATTGGGGATTAGCCCGGGTTTGATTCCCGGACTATCCTTGCTGACTATTTAAAATCGACCTGCATCAGTTCGGCAATCGTTGAGTCACGGGTTGTCATTACGCAACGATCCAGATAATCGGTGAAGCGGGAAGGCTTGTTCATGCCAAGCTGCAACAATTTGGAATTATCAAAGACCACGTTCAGGTTTGAGAAATGACCGTAGAGGTTCATTGCACGTAGCATGATCCGTTCGTTGCAGGGTCCGAAAAGATCCCTAAAGGTTCTCCGGCTGTCAGAAAGCTGTTTATAGGACACCTTCTGATAATCAACACCGAGAGCCCTGCTACCGGATGCTTTGGCCATCGCCTCATCAATTTCAGCGAACGTCACACTGCTTTGTGTCCCGGCAGAAATATGAATCACCTCATTGATCACGTCTTCTGCGTCAAGCAGCATAACCAGCGCATCCGCACAGTAGTCAACCGGAACCACGTCAATGCGATCGTCGAGGTCGCAGGTGAATTTCCCTAATGCCAGCACCATACGGAATACCCAGAAAATACTGGCAGATGGCAGACACCCCTGATCGGAGTGACCCACTACGATTGACGGCCGGGCAATGACCAGTGGCAGACCCGGCAGTTTTTTGGTCATCAGCTTTTCAATTGAGGCCTTACTCCAGGTGTACTCGACGACATGTTGATCCCGGCTGGAGTCGAGTCCGCCCTCAGTGACCAGTGAGCCGGGTTCCGGCGCACAAGACATGGCAGTTCCAACGTGGATAAATTTCTTTAACCCTTCGATGCGACTCATCCGCTCAGCGAACTGGAATGTGCCTTCGACATTCACTTTCCAGATAGTGGGATTATTACCAAAAGAGGCAACGGCAGCACAGTTAATGACGTGGGTAACGTCGTTAAGCCGTGAGTCATTAATAAAGTTTTCCGTTAACGCCAGATCACCCAGAATAATATTCTCAGGAGCTATCGTGCTGATGGTTGAATCATTTAAGCCAAAATTCTTCAGGTTCACTTTAAGCCTGTTTAGCCCGTCCTCAACCGTTTCGCCTCTGACCAGCAGCAGCAGTCGATCCTTAACACTGTTCTGTAATAAATTTGCTACGACAGCCCCGCCTAAAAAACCTGTAGAACCGGTAATAAGGATTTTTTTCATGATAGTGCCATTTAATCTGGTTGATCAAAGGAAAGCATTAACAGAACGCTTCCCGAACAGGTAAAAAATAAAGAAATTTTTGTGGCTAAATTATTTATGATGAGCTTAAGGATAAATTAAGATTTTATGCTGAATCTCATACCAATGTCTTAATCACTTATCACGTTCAAAACCAAAACAGAATAGAACACATAAGTATCGCCAGACTCAACGACCCTGCAGATATTTTATTAAACTTCTTCATTTAGATGCTGTTTATATTAAACATCCTGAGAGTAATTTTTAAATACCCTCACCCTCTTCTGAGCTCACAATGTGATTTGAACAATTTTTGCCATTTGGGATCAAGTTTTATTTATTTTATTTTTGATGAACTTTATAAAGCATTTATAAATGAGGTTTGTCATGAATTTATGAAGACCGAAAACCTTACGCACTGTTTCTGCAGGTTAAACCAAAAGCGTTTAGATTATTATTCAGCAACAATGTTTAATCAGCGTTTAATTAATATCCGTGTTTTTTGCCTGTCAGTAAATAACTGCCAGCAGAATTCTGAGGCGTGCAGTGACCTTTGGCTCAACTGATGCTTACCTTGCTGGCGTGTTCACATGGCTATTCCGCTCAGGTCACTGCCATGATTTTCATCGAACGCGATATTGATGGCTTACAGGGGGCTACAGCCTGCCCCCTGGCTGATGGCATAGAGAACCTGCCTGAAATGCCATCTGAGAGTGCTGAAGGGTTAATTTTCTGATTAAAAATGCGCCAGATTGTCTGCTTATTGTGTGAAAAGCGTAACCACAGGTAACTAACTTCATGATTACTGTATCGTGGCCAGCGAAACGCCACAGACTATGGCTATGCTCTGATGAGTTCAACGTGCAACTATGACTATCAGGATATTAAGTAATGAAAAAATTATCAGTTATCGTTATTGCTACCGGCCTTTTTCTGTCCGTAAATTTACAGGCTAATGCCGAAGGATGTCTGAAAGGAGCCGCAGTAGGCGGCGTGGCAGGTCATGTTGCTCATCATGGCGTCGCTGGCGCCGCAGCAGGCTGTGCCGTCGGTCATCACATGGCGAAGAAAAAACATAAAGAAGCTGAAAAAAACCAGCAGGCTCAACCAGCACAGAATTAAACTGAGCAGTATTGCAGATATAAGGCTGACTACCGGACAATATCTTGTTCGGTAGTTACTGCGTGCTAATTTACTGGAATTCATTATTGCAGAGACCACTACGAGTGAACAGCAGAGCGACTCAGTCAATATCCTCAGCTGAGCATTCGCATTAATCCCCGCGGATACATTCTCTCTCAATTATCTAAGCAGCGTGGCTATTACGCCACTCATCAACCATTTCTTTTGAGACCTCTTTTTTATAACAGACAGGTGCATAGCCGCCCTGCTTGCTCCAGGCGCTCCTCCCGCCGCAACTGCTGCCATTGCGCGCAGCGTTAAAAGGGCATGCACATACACCCGGATAAGAGGCAATTGAATCTTCGATAATGAGCTGACGGATTTGATCATCAGTTTGCTTTGTAGTTTTAGCTTCAATTGCGCCAGCCCAAAAAAGAGTCATGGCCATAGCCACAGAAACGACGATTTTGCTGTTATTCATGATTCCCTCCAGAATTGAGGAGGATAATTTAACGCAGGGCGTGCTGGTGTAATCCTCTGAATAAGAGGCTATAGCGTGTCAATTCTGACGATTTTCTTCGCTCAGGATGGAGGGGGCTGTTTTCAATGAACCAGGCAACAGTTCAAATTGCTCGTCATCCGGATAGGTCACGGCTATCTGAAACTGTTCTCCAGCAAACGCTTTTATTGCTTCTAAATCCTCCCAGTATGTCGCCAGAAAAAAATGTTCCCATTCCCTCTGCGTTTCTCTGCGGACGTAAGCGCCCAGATTCCCTGGTGTTCCTTCTGAATGTTCAACACCCGTCTTCTGCAGGTGGTTTGCAAAGCCTGCTGCATGCCGGACAGGTACGCATCCGTGCCATGTTCTGACAATCATGTCGCTATCCTCATGTTGTAGATGGCTTTTAACCATAACATGACAACGAATAAGCAGAGATTTAATATCGGGAATATTGATAAATTGCGTACTGTCCAGATGCTGATCTCTGGTGACAAAAAAAGCCGGAGTTCATCGACAACTTCTCCGGCCACCGCTTCGCCATAACACAGGCGTAATACGCCTGATAAGCTCTCAGAACTCCACATCCTCCAGGCTGAAGATCTCAGTCTGGTCATTGTAGGAAAATATCTCAGCGTATCGTCCCCAGTTAATCACGCTGTTCAACGTCTCTTCAGCGGCACCGTCAGAGAGGAAGTCTTCCAGCTCCTGCTCAAAGCGCAGACGTGGCGCACGGTGTCCGGGACGTTCATCAAGGACATTTTTTATCAGCGCCGCAAGGGGGACATAGCGCAACAGGTGAGACGCGAACATCACTTTACGTGGCTGTGTATCTGCCCCGGCAAAGATCCGTGCAGGGGGTGTCAGGATGATATCCCCTTCGCTGACATCGGCAAATCCCAGGGCCTGAAGCACCTCTGCAATCGGAAATAATTCATCCACTTCGAGATGCAGTGAACGCGCCACTTCCGGCATATCCGCCCTGCCGTGATACGGTTCCGCCGCAAGCGTTTCAATCAGACCGGCTATGATGTTGGTCGATACCTGAGGCAGTCGGGTGCCTAACGTCAGGCTCTTTTTCACAGGATCATTAACCGATTTGGCCGTCATCCGCGTATAGACCTCATCGACCAGACGGCGGAAGGCCGGATCCAATCGATTACGCGGGTGCTTAAACGGCACCGTGATCTCGGCCATGATGCGCCCAGGGTTGGAGGATAACACCAGAATCCTGTCACACATAAATACGGCTTCTTCAATGTTATGCGTGACGATGAGCACCGACTTCATCGGCATCTGGCCCTCATTCCACAAATCGAGTAAGTCAGTACGCAGCGTTTCAGCCGTCAGTACATCGAGGGCCGAAAAAGGCTCATCCATCAGCAACAGCACCGGGTCAACCACCAGCGCGCGCGCAAAACCCACACGCTGACGCATGCCTCCGGACAATTCCCGGGGGTAGGCGTTTTCATACCCATCCAGACCGATTAAATCTATGGCAGCCAGGGCGCGTTTTCTACGGTCCGGTGCGTTAACACCCAGCGCCTCCAGTCCGGCCTCCACATTCTGCAAAACGGTCAGCCAGGGAAACAGCGCAAAGGTCTGGAATACCATTGCCACCCCTTTGGCCGGACCGTTAAGCGGCTTGCCGAGATAGTTAACGGCACCTGCACCCGGACTGATCAGACCCGAGATGATACGCAGTAAAGTCGATTTACCTGAGCCTGACCGCCCGAGCAAACCCACGATCTCGCCTTCCTTCAGGGTGAGATTGACATCATCGAGGATGAGCATCTCTTCATGATTGGTCGCGTAGCCGTGTTTAATTCCTTTTACAGAGAGGACAGCGGTGCTTCCTTTTGTTTTTGGCTCGTCTGCATTCTGCAATGCGTGGCTGTTTGTCATCATAAATCTCCTTAGTTCGCGCGATATTTTGATTCAGCAAATCTGTACAAAGGCCGCCACAGCAGACGATTGAACAGCGTGACAAACAGCGACATGACGGCGATGCCCAGGATGATTTTTGGAAAATCCCCGGCGACCGTCATCTGCGCGATATAGGCGCCCAGGCCGTGAGCTTTAACCTGGGTGCTTCCCCACTGCACGAATTCCGATACGATACTGGCGTTCCACGCCCCGCCCGACGCTGTGATAGCGCCTGTTATGTAGTAAGGAAAAATGGCTGGCAGCATCACCTGGCGCCACCATTGCCAGCCACGGATGTGGAAATTGGCCGCGGCTTCTTTGTAGTCGTTAGGAAACGCCATGGTGCCCGCGATAACGTTGAACAGGATGTACCATTGCGTACCCAGTATGATCAGCGGTGAGAGCCAGATGTCCGGATTAAGATCAAAATGAACAATCACGATGACGAAAACCGGGAACATCAGATTTGCCGGGAACGCCGCCAGGAACTGGGCAACGGGCTGAATTTTCGCTGCCAGCGCAGGCCGCAGACCGATCATCACGCCCAGGGGCACCCATATGAGTGACGAAATGATAATCAGCAGGGTCACGCGTAATAGCGTAATCAGTCCCGCGATAAAGACATGACTGATGTCGTCCAAAGTGATCCCGCCATGCATATAGGCAAGCACCCGGTAGCCGACGTACAGGGTGACGCTGATGACCAGGACGCCCCAGAAAAGGTCTGCCGGGCGTGAGGCAGTTTTGATGTTTTTTTTCAGCGGGGCCGTCCTGCCGACAGGCCAGCGCCAGGAGATACGCGCAACCGTTGAAAACAGCAGACGGAGCGGTTTGATTACCTGCTGAATCAGCCGTGTCCGGCGGATCAGGTCGCGTACCCAGGATGTCGGCGCGCGCTCGGAACGGGTATTTTCCATCCGGAACCTGTCAGCCCACGCCACCAGTGGCCTGAAGAGCAATTGATCATACGCCAGAATCACAATCACCATAGTGAGCAACACCCAGCCTACGGCGTGAATATCTTTATGCAGAATAGCCTGAGCCAGATAGCCGCCCACGCCGGGCAGCGTATAGGCATTATTGCCCACGGTTATCGCTTCGGAGGCCACGATGAAGAACCAGCCACCTGACATCGACATCATCATGTTCCAGATCAGCCCCGGAACGGCGAAAGGCACTTCCAGTTTCCAGAAGCGTTGCCAGGCAGTCAGATGAAAACTACGGGAAACCTCCACCAAATCCTCAGGTACGGTGCGTAACGACTGATAGAAGCTGAAGGTCATGTTCCAGGCCTGGCTGGTGAACAGAGCGAAGATCGCTGCCAGCTCAACGCCCAGCACCTGCCCCGGAAACAGCGCAATAAAGAACGTCACGGTAAAAGAGATATAGCCCAGCACCGGAACGGATTGCAGGATATCGAGAATGGGTACCAGTATTTTTTCAGCACGACGGCTTTTGGCGGCCAGCGTGCCGTAAATCAGGCTGAATACCAGTGAGGCCAGCATGGCCACCAGCATGCGCAACGTGGTTCTCAGAGCGTAGTCGGGTAAATGTTCGGGGTTGAGCGAAATAACGTGGGTTTTTAAACTTTCAATCGGCAACAACGTTTGATCAAAACCAACCACCGCCATCGCTATCAGGCCGATGATCAGCGGGAATGCCACAACATCCCAGGCGTTGGGCATTAAACGCCGGTTGGCAGCAAGCATCGTAAACCTGAAGTTCATAGGCTCTCTCTTTTACTCATCGCGGGAGTGAAAAAATTAATGCAAGAATGGATTATCAGGCAGGCTCATTAAACGCATCGTTGACCAAAATGCTTTTAATATTAATTTTTTGTTACTGCAGGTTAGTGCCGGACTTTTTAAGAGGGGATATCAGAAATAGCGACAGGAAAATAAAATTCATTAACGCCGATCACCTTAAGTAACCGGCGTTAATGTTGCCGTTGCTTTATCGGAGATTTTATCTGACAAAGCGGTTTTATTTGTAAAGCTCAGCCGTCATGTGCACGCGATTGTTGGTACTCGCTTCCAGGATTTTATACTGCTCATTCTGAGCATGGGCCTGAGCAGAAATTTTTGCCTGCGCGCCATCCATGGTTAACGAGGTAGCAGAAATAGTCTGAGCTACGCTGCCAAAAGAGATCAGAGAGAGAGCGGTGACAGCAGCAAGTGACCATTTATTTACAGTTTTCATAGTTATAATCCTTCACATGTTGGGTTAGAAAACGTCTTATCTGTGACGAGAAAATAATAATCAAGCTCACTACAACCGTGTAAACGAAATGTGCTGCGCCTGTTAACCCCCTTGAGTATTTTGTGCGCGTGATAGTAAAACCTATGGATTATCAGCAATATCGCATGTCGTTCGGGCGCAAGGGCAACGATTACGGGTAATCATGATAACCCCTGTCACGCGTGAAATAATTCTCAGCCTATGAATACGGACACACGCAAGGCAGCTTAGGATTTCGCAAAAAATATGAGCGGTACATTAACTGTAATGAAACATCAATTTTTTTTACATCCTTATGGGTGTTAAGAAAAAAAGATCATGGTATGAATCTACTTCACCCATGTAATAACTGATTGCAGGCTCATCATGAAAACAGTGAAGGCTTATACCCTCAATGAAGCACGTCTTAAGTTAACCAGCGGGAATTATAAAGGCGTACTAATCGATTTTGATATCAGTGCTGATGAGTTTTTTGTGCTTTTCAATGAGTGGAAAGGAAAAAATACGATAATAGAGAAGATAGGCAGCCGTTTTTTGATAAAAAATAAGAGCCCGGATGAAACATTGATATAACTGGTAAATTAATTTTTTCTTGCGTGATGTTTTTACCCGTCGTTCTGAACTGAGGGGTTTTACCAGCCAGAAACGAGAATGTTAGCTCTCATGCGATAAAAAATGCCGGAGTTCAGCTGTAACTTTTTCCGGGGCCTCTTCAGCCATAGGGTGGCCGCTGGCTATCGCATGACCCCGAACATCCTGCGCCCATAATTTCCAGATGCCCAGTACATCACCATAAATATCCTCCAGATCATCATACTTTGACCATAAACAGAGCGTCGGGCAGGTAATCTGTCGCCCCTTCTGACGATCGTAAAGCTCATGCTCTTTGTCTATGGAAAGACCGGCGCGATAATCTTCGATCATTCCATGTACCGTCTCCGGATCATGTATGGCGCGCCTGAATTCAACGTACTCCTCGTCTCCCATTGTTTCAGGCTGGCCTCCATACCACATGTCTGGATCAGCTAAGATTGCCCGCTCTGGTTTTTCTGGCTGAGCAAAGAAAAACCAGTGATACCACTGTCGGGCAAACTTATCATTGCAGCGGTTGAGCGCTTCAAGTATGGGGATACAGTCCAGTACGGCGAGTCGTGTGATTCGTTCCGGGTAATCAAGTGCGGCTCTGTAAGCGGTGTAACTTCCTCTGTCATGTCCCACTATCGCAAAATTCTCAAAACCCAACTGGCTCATCAACTCAATACAATCTTTTGCTTTGGCGCGTTTAGAAGAACCAGCATGATTAGGTTCGTCTGCAGGCTTAGAAGAGCGGCCAAATCCCCACAGTATTTATGAATTATCCCCTCAGCAGTCTGCTACCCACTAAGCGCTCACGATGAGTCGAGCGCCGTCTGATAGCAGACTGACTTTTCTGACAAGCGGTAACGTTCAGATCGACAAATCAGTATCACTCATCCAGCGATCTGTCCGTTATTTCAGCTGCGCCCTGGCATTATAAAAACGCCGATAGGATAAGTAGACCGCGATGATCGTTGACAGACTGGCGGTGCCTATCAGCATAAACGTGACCATAATCTGATACTTAATCGCTTTGAGCGGATCGATTCCGGCGAAGATCAGTCCTGACATCATGCCCGGCAGGCTGACCAGCCCGACGGTTTTGGCGGCATCCACGGTCGGGATCATCGCGGTACGAATACTGTCGGCGATAATACGTGCGGACGACAGCTTCACTGAAGCACCCAGGCTGAGCATCTCCATAATTTTCTGCTGATTATCACTGAAGCGCTGGTTCAGATTGCTGTAACAGAGCCCCACCGCCACCATGGCATTACCGGCGATCATGCCTGAGATGGGAATGACCTGCATCGGCACGAATGCTATAGCACCGCTCAGCACCAGAATAGTCAGGGTGATAACTGTGCCACTGAAGATAGCGACAAACGATATCGCAAAGGCATTATCAATATTCCGGCCGCGCTTGCGTGCGTTGATGGCGGCATTCACGCAGATAAACAGCACCATCAGCACTGTCAGCCAGCTGTTATTGACGTCGAAAATTGACTTCAGCACAAAGCCAACGATGACCAGCTGAATAATCGCCCGACAGACACTCCAGATAATATCTTTGCCCATACCGAGCTTTTCTTTCTGGCTGATAAGCAGCGCGATAACGACCAGCGTCAGCGACAGCATCAGAGAAGTGTCACTGATATTATGCTGATTCACGCGCATTCTCCTTTGCTGGTGGCTCAAGGCGAAGCACCTGCTCTGCCTGCTCAATATCATTAACATCATGGCTGATCCGCACCACGGCTACCTTCTCTTCCGCTGAGATCCGGTTAATCAATGACAGTACGGCCAGCCGGTTCTCTTCATCCAGGGCGCTGGTGACTTCATCCAGTAACAGAACTTCAGGCATAAACTGCAGGTTGCGGAGCAGTCCGACACGCTGCTTTTCCCCGCCTGAAAGTTGTTCCACCGACTTATTCAGCATGTCCGGAGAAAGGTTTACGCTTTCCAGCGCAGCCACCAGTTTATCCTGCTGAGGTTTCAGACGGCGAATCTGCCAGGGCAGCGCCAGATTGTCATAAACCGTCTGACCAAACAGCTGCGGCGTCTGAAAGCAGTACGACACCTGCTGGCGATACGCCTCTGATTTCAGTGTGGTGATGTCACAGTTCCTGAAAAAGAGTTGCCCGGAAGTCGGTGAAATGAGTGAAGCAAGGATTTTCAGGAATGTGCTTTTTCCGCTGCCGGATGGGCCAGTCAGTAAGACGCAATCGCCCTGATGTAACAGCAGAGAGACCGGTCGCAGTAGCTGACGGTCCCCGACTGAAAAAGCGACATCCTGCACATCCAGCAGGGGCAAAGCATTGTCCATATATACGCCTCAGGACCTTTGAAGAGCGATGGGGTTTTTTAGCAGGCAGAACCAGGCACTGCGAGACATACGATAAGGCATTTCAGTGAGGCTATTCATCTTCTGAGTCAAAAAATGACTGAATTAGCTCAGCCATGCGCGAAAAGCGGGAGGGTTAAACCAGGGCGGCAGGCACGCTGCCACCCGACAATTATTTGTTTTTCCAGTGGGTGGCAACCGGATTGGTTACGGTATTTTTTTCCTGAGTATAGGTGCCGTTCTGCTGCGCGATGGCTTCGCCGGTATCAACAATGGCGTTCTGAATAAAGACGTTCTGTTTTTCATTTTTGATAAAGGTTAGCTGGTGAAAGGCCGTTTTATTGCCCCAGTCAGCAGAAGGCAGCGAGATAAAACGCACGGTGAAGGTTTCATCATCAAACTTGCCCTGCATGACGTAAACGCCGTAATGGTTTTCGCCCTGAGAAATGATCTTATAGGTACCGTTGTCGTAATAATAAATCTCAGCATCCGGGAACGGCTTTTTGTCATACATTTTACGGTAGTGCAGCACCTGTTTGATGGTGGGCTGGCCGAAACTGACGTTGAGATTTTTACCATCTGCCGATGTCGTCAGACCTTCAGCATGAACACTGCTCATCAGCATTAACAGACTGGTCGTGACCATTGCAGTTGTTTTCACTCTCTTTCTCCTTATCGGATTATGGGGACAACAAGCGTAAGACACTTAGGAACTTACACGGCAACAAGTGTCTGTTGAAGAGGCTGATAACACCTTATTACACATTGTTATAATCACGATAAGTGACCAGATGGTTTCAGATGGGAAAGAAAGGTAAACGATGCCCGTCTGTCGATGCATAAAACAGCTTAGTTAAGCAATCCAGCGCCGACATTCACCGATAATCCAAGAATAGCCAGATTAAAAATGAAAGAGATTACAGACTGCAGCAGCGCCAGTTTACGCATCTCTGTGGTGCCGGTGGCGACATCCGCCGTTTGCGATGCAACCGCGATGGTGAAGGAGAAGTAGAGGAAATCCCAATAGCCAGGATTCCTGGTTTTATCCGGGAAGATCAGCGGACTCACCTCGTTATTTCGATAGAGGTAGTGCTGATGGGCATAATGCATCGCAAACGCGCTGGGCAGCATGGCCCATGAGGCAATCAACGTCATTGCTGTGAGCAGCAGATGCAGCAATCGTGGCGTGTCTGATAGCCCTTTAAGGGTGGGAAGTTCACTCATAATGGCGACAATGCTGACCATACAGGCGACGATCACAATACCGAGTACCAGAGCGGCACTCTGATCCTGTTGCTGAGCAATCCGCTTAATCCCCGCCGCATCGGTACGCAGCATGCGAAACCAGAGAATACAGAGATAGAGCCAGGCCCAGACGTTCCAGCTGAGCAATAAACGCTGCATCTGCCCAAGATGCGCTGAGAGCAAAAAATAGCAAATGAGTCCGGCTGTAATAGAGAGCAGCAGACGCAAGCGCGCATAAAGCGTGGAGGTTAAAGATGTCGGCATCGTAAAACCATTGGAGTTGAATCGGAGTGGTTTCTACTGTAGCTAAAATCAGGTGCAAATCATCGACAAAGAATCAATTCTTACACTTTTAAAGTACAAGCGGTGAATCGATTTCAGAACGATAATAAGTCTCGAACGGGTCATCGAATCCGTTTATGAAGAAAGTCACGTGATGCTGGGGTTGATAAATTAATTCTTTGTTACAGTCATACTTTTCAAAACAAATATTCTGGACAGCCGCATGAGTTCGCAGCTATCTGTCCCGATCCCGATGGATTAATACAATATAATGTTATTTGAACGTTGAAACTTTTTCTGGTCGCTTCCAGCAAACACTGCGCCTGCATCAGGCACTGATGTGCCAGAAGTGATCCGCCATCTGAGCCTGACGACCATCAGGTTTTGCTGGTAGATGAGAGCATCATCTGGTTCAGGTTTTCTTTAAGAAAATCAATAAAGCACTGCGTTTTTGCCGGTAAGAGTCGTGTTTCTGTTATCGCATAAACTGAAACAGCAGAGGCCTGCCACTCAGGTAAAATCTGTACGAGTTCTCCCTTATTAACTTCTTCCCGAACAAGTTCAGCCGATAACAGCCCAACACCTAAATTCAGCGTTGCAAAGCGCTTGATCATTCCCACACTGTTCATCAGAAATTTTCCCTGAAGTGGAACGTTAACACACTCCTGCCCCCTGAAAAGCGCCCAGTGAGGTGTGTTATCCGTGCTCATGGGAAGACATTCGTGCAAAAGAAGCTCATCCGGATGTGCGGGTTCTCCACGGTTCCTTATATATTCCGGTGAAGCGAATAGATAACGGTGGAGACGCGCTATTTTACGGGCAATAAGTCCGGAGTCTGCTGGCTCACCCAGTCTTATGGCAACGTCAAAAGGCTCGGAAACTAAATCCACATGACGGGGTGTGTAATCAAAATCAAAACTTATGTCCGGATAACGTGCGCAAAAATCGGCAATAACAGGCGCCAGAAAGACGCTGGCAAAATCTACCGATAACGATACACGCAACTGGCCGCCAGGCTGCAGAAGCATCTGGCCCAGTTGTTCATGCGCAAGCCTGGCCTCATCGACTATACGACGGCAGCGATCGTAATAAATCAGACCAGCTTCGGTGAGTTCCATCTTGCGCGTAGTACGATGCATCAGGCGCAGACCTATAGCTTTCTCAAGCTGACTGATACGTCGGGAAAGCGTGGAGTTCGGCATCCCCAAAGCCTCAGCCGCTCCTCTGAAACTCCGTGCTTTGACCACCTCAACAAACAGTGCGATGTCGTTCAGAAGCACCATTCGATTGCTCCATATGTGGAATAGTGTTTTCTATTTTACCCACTTTATTCATTTTGGTATCCAGCGCATTCTCTTTTTATCAGCTTATTTTTGCTCTGCTCTGTGGAAAAGCAGTTCAGATAGAAGACAGCGGAAACCAGATTTTGATTACCACGAGGTAAATTCAGCATCTCACTCAAGCTTTTATTGAACACATAACACTGTGGGGGAAGACCGTGAAATTTGAAAAATTTACCCGTGAAAATGCCGCTATGCTGCTTATCGACCATCAGACAGGCACGATGGGATGGGTAACCTCAACGACTTTTGAAGAGATGAAGCGCAACGCATTAATACTTGCCAAAGCCGCGGCAGTCCTGGGTTTGCCTGTCATTCTGACATCCAGCATGGAAGATCACGCTCAGGGTCCACTGCTACCTGAATTGCAGGAAGTGCTGCCGTCTGCATTTGATGCCC
Organism: Candidatus Pantoea varia; assembly: GCF_900115075.1. Lineage (GTDB taxonomy): Bacteria > Pseudomonadota > Gammaproteobacteria > Enterobacterales > Enterobacteriaceae > Pantoea > Pantoea varia. Next base: position 443,100 of record NZ_FOVG01000003.1, on the reverse strand, counting down.
GCATCAAGCGACTGGGCATCGTGAATGCGATGGAGGATGAAAATTTCGCCACTGCCGTGATGGCCACCGGGCGTAAAAAACTCATTATCGCGGGAGTCACCAATGATGTCTGTACTGTTTACCCGGCTCTGACGCTGGTCAGCCAAGGCTTCGACGTTCAGGTCGTCGCGGATGCTGGCGGTTCGCCAACGAAAATGGCTGACGATATTTCGCTTCGCCGGATGGAAAAGTATGGCGTAACGCTGACTACCACCAACCAGCTAATCGCTGAACTCGCTGGAAGCTGGGCAACGGACGCGGGCGCGCAACTGGCACCGTTGTTGATCGGCTGATTTTCACCGTTAACGTTGAGGTCAGGGGATGACCTTTGACCTCAACACTTTCGACTCAGAGAGAAACAGTTATGACTATTCTGGTAACGGGCAGTACAGGGACTATCGGTTCTAACGTAATTGACATCCTCGCCGCAAAAGGGGCAGATGTCCGTGCACTGGTCCGCAATGGCAAAAAGCCGTCGTTTCCTGCAGGCGTGAAAACGGTGACCGGGGATATGACCGATTTGAACAGCATGCGGGCGGCGCTGCAGGGTGTCACTACCCTCTTTTTACTTAACGCTGTAGTCCCGGATGAACTGACCCAGGCATTAATCACTCTGGACCTCGCAGCCGACGCAGGTATCCAGCGCATCGTTTATTTTTCCGTCTTCAACGGTGCCCTTTTTAGCGACGTGCCGCATTTTACGGCTAAATACAATGTGGAAAAGGCAATCGAAGATCAGGGGCTGCCCGCAACCATCCTCCGTCCAGCCTATTTCTTCCAGAATGATGCAACGCTGCAGCAGGCCATTATGAACTATGGCGCCTATCCGATGCCGCTGGGCAATCGCGGAGCTGCGATGGTCGATGCTCTAGATATTGCCGAAGTCGCTGCGCATGAACTTCTGCGCCGGGAGCAGTCTCCGGTTCCTCTGCCACGCTGCGTCATTGATGTTGTTGGACCAGACCAGATTACCGGACCGGAAGCAGCATCAATCTGGAGTGAAGCAACAGGCAAGCCCGTCATTTATGCCGGCGACGACCTGAACAACTTTGAAGGAATGATGCTGCAGTTTGCCCCGGCCGTGATGGCCCGCGACATGAAGATGATGTTCAGGGGTTTCCAGAAACACGGCATGATTCCGGGTAACTCATCCCGTGACATCCTGACTGGCGTGCTGGGTAAGCCGTTGCGTAATTACCGGGACTTCGTCCGTGAAACCGTTCAGGGCTGGAACGCGCAGGCTGAATAGTCAAATCAGCCGCACTGCCTGCGGAAAATAAACAGCACTGACTCACCTATCAACAGGGCAGGTTTTCCTGCCCTTTTTACCGAGAAAATTATGGCAGAATTTATAAAAATTGATCAGACCCGCAAGCGCGGCCACAAAACTGGCGGCTTTGGCATTGAAATTCTGTGGCCGGGGCTGGTGCAGAATAAGGGAGACAGTGGAATAGGCGCGATAGGCCGCATCGATCATGCTGCAGTGACTCCCGGAACGGTGATTCCCATGCACCCGCATAAGGATGATGAAATTCTGACTTATCTGCGCAGTGGGCGGGTCCGACACCTTGATACGGAAGGCCACAGTGAGGAAATAAGCGCGACACGTCTTATGCTGATGGGCGCGGGTCACACGTTTCAGCATGAGGAGCAGGTTCTGGCTCAGGGCGGCACACTCGAAGGTCTGCAAATCTTTATGCGGCCACACAGTCCGGATCTTGAACCACGCGTCCAGTTTCATGATTTTGATAGGGCGTTCAGCACCAACAGATGGCGGCCTATTGCGGGGCCGGAAGCCGCACCACTCACAGTCCGCAGCGCGGTATGGATACAGGATACAAGACTGGAAGCGGACACCCAACTGGCCCTTCCCGACGCTCAGGCTGAAGACATAACCAGATTGATCTATGTGTTTGCAGGGCAGATCCGCATCGGTGACTTCACGCTGTCTTCCGGAGAAAGCCTGCTTGTCGGTTCTGAACAGCTTAGCCTGAAGGCAGAGCAGCAGAGTGATATTGTTCTGTTTACCACGGATACGACGGCCCCGATATTCAAAGGCGGCATGTTCAGTGGAAATATTCTGGCCCGCGCTTAGCCTTATGCGCTGGGCTCGATAAGAAGGATAGTTATAGCAAAGTACTTTCACATGCCTGCACCTTTATCTCGCAGAATGTCCGGAGTCAGCATATTGATTTCGACGACGTTGTGACGTAATAAAGGCGCATACCGGGCTTAAAATATAAGAATCCTGCGCGCAATGTCGAACTCAGACCACTTTTTTGAACGGATTGAAACAACGGCAGGTATGGACTACCTGTTACGTGCCGGAGAAGGTGTGCCTGAAAAGGGCGTTTATATCCGGCCGCACGTTCATCTTGAACACGAGATCATGTGGTTTAAGCACGCCGCGGGTTTCTTTTGTATCGGCAGTGAAAAGTTCCCGGTCACAGACGGAACGCTGGTTTTCGTCTCTTCCATGACGCTTCATGATATGGAGCTGGCTTACACGGCCGATCATGAACGTTATCTTCTGCAATATAACGACGCGGTTATTCATCGCCTGAAATTCTCCCTGCCAGCAGGAAACCATCATGCCGGTTTTATCATGCAGCCGGACGCTTCTACCGGTGCACGGATACAGTTCTTATTCGAATGGCTGACGGAGCTGCACCAGCGGGTTTACACGCAAAATGAAGTTGACCCGGTCATGCTGCTGCTCCTGAACACGATCCTTTCTCAGGCCCGGTTCACCGAACCCCTCTCTGTCAGGCGGGAGAAAGATAGTACGTTTGGCAACATCATTGATTTTGTTGTGCAGATTGAACGTGACAGGGATTTCACCCTGTCCCTTATACAGGCTGCTGCTTGCTGCCGGCTTTCGCCGGCGCATTTTTCACGCACGTTTAAAAAAATTATGCATGTCAGCTTTAAAGACTATCTTGTCCGCAAGAAGCTGGCCCGCGCAGCAGATCTGCTGCGTAATACCCGCCTTTCCGTCACCGAAATTGCGCACCAGTGTGAATTTACGGACAGCGCCTATTTCTGCTTCCGCTTCAGAAAAATGATGGGCGTTACGCCCGGGGCTTTTCGCGCTGCCAGCCGCTCTACCAAACAGCTATCCACCCGACATGATCCGTTAATGCAAACGGAAGGATAAACCTGTGCATTTTCCGCCGCAGCGCCCCCCCCCGATTGAAGCATAAATCTCTCCCACATCCCGCTTCAGGTGTTAATTTCCAAAAGAGTGATCGTTCATTCACCTGGATAGCATGAAAATTATATTATCTGCCCGTTTTTCTCTATCAGCTCTGCGCTTAGAAGCTTAATTTTGATACCTCACAAGCCGGGTATGTCCGAGCGCATCCCCTGAAAATCAGAAGGTATCTACATGTCTGCACTCACATTCAGAGAAAAGCTGGGTTATGGCCTTGGGGACGGGGCATCAAACATAATCTGGCAGACCATCATGCTTTTTATGGCCTATTTTTACACGGACGTTTATGGCCTCAGTGCCTTTCACATGGGCGCGATGTTTCTTGTTGTCAGAATAGTGGACGCCTTTTTTGACGTTTATATCGGTTTCCTGGCGGATCATACATCAACCCGGCATGGCCAGTTCCGGCCTTATCTGCTGTGGTTTTCCCTGCCGTTCGGTGTGCTGGGCGCACTGACATTCTTTACGCCGGAAACGGGTGAAACTGGCAAAATTATTTACGCCTATGTTTCATATACGGCCTTGTCGCTGCTGTATACGCTGGTCAATGTCCCGTACTGCGCAATGATAAACAATCTTTCACGTGATCCTCTTGAAAGGGTCTCCATGCAGTCTTTCCGGTTTGCGTTCGCCGCGCTGGGCGGGCTGATCGTCTCTGCCGTTGCGCTTCCCCTGACCCGTATTCTGGGAAATGGCAGCCTTCAGCACGGTTATTTTTACGCAATGATGCTAATGGGTATCATCAGCACAGTCATGTTCTACCTGTGCTTTTTTATGACGCATGAAAGATACAGCCGTCCGGTTGATCGCTCGCAGAAATTCAGCAGCGTATTCGGCGAACTGCGTCAGCTCGCGAATGATGCCAACTGGCGAAGCATCTTTATTCTCAACGTTGTTAATCTCACTGCAGGCATCCTCAAGACCGGCGGTGCCATGTACTTTGTCACTTACTACATGCACCGTCCTGAACTGGTCAGCGTCATGCTCACCATCATACTTGGGGCAAAATTCCTTGGTTCGATGTGCACGACAAGACTCTTTGGAAAGCTGGACCGACTGTTAGCATATAAAATGGCGATGGCCATGCAGGCGGGTATCATGATCCTGCTTTTCTTTATCCCCGCAAAACACATACTCGTTATTTTCACCATCATCGGTATCGTTCATTTTATTAACTCGACGGCGACACCACTTCAGTGGAGTTTCCTGAGTGACATCATCGACAGTATCGAAAGTAAGTTAAGCAAATCATTCAGCGGTCTGGTTTTTTCAACCAATCTGTTTGCCATTAAGGTCGGTATTGCCCTCGGCGGCGCGCTGACAGGTTTCCTTCTGACACTGGGTGATTATACCGGCGGTGCGGCAGTTCAGAGCAATGCCGCCGTGCTGAGTATACGGCTGCTTTTTACCGTGATTCCGGCACTGCTCATACTGAGTCTGATTTTTATTCTGCGCGGTTATAAACCGCATACCGCTCCCATAGACAGTGAAAGTAAACCGGAGCCGTCAGCGCTGACGACAGGAGAGAGGTAATGAGCACAATACATAATCCTGTACTATCAGGATTTAATCCGGACCCATCGATTATTGAGGTAAACGGAGCCTTTTACATCGCTACGTCCACATTTCAGTGGTTTCCGGGGATCTGCATTTATAAATCATTTGATTTAAAAAACTGGAAACTTATTTCCTGCCCGCTCAACAGGCTGAGCCAGCTGGACATGAAAGGTAACCCCGATTCAGGCGGGATTTTTGCACCGTGCCTGAGCGAGGATAACGGTATTTTTTATCTGGTCTATACCGACGTCAAAAGCCTCAGCGGTCGTTTCTGGGATACACATAATTACATTGTCACCACGTGTGATATTGAGGGGGAGTGGTCTGAACCGGTGTACGTTAACAGCAGGGGAATTGATCCCTCTTTGTTCCATAAAAAAGATGGAACAAAATGGCTTGTCAGTATGGAGATGAGCTATCGGGATGGCGGGAAAGCGGGTTTCCCCAAATGGAACGGCATTATTCTTCAGCAGTATGATGAAAAGGAGCAGAAAGTCACCGGCGAAACGCTGAAGATATATGCGGGCAGCCGCCTGGGCACGACCGAAGGGCCTCATATTTATGAGCATGGAGGTTGGTATTACCTTATGACCGCTGAAGGCGGGACGTTCTACAATCATGGCGTCACGATGGCGCGTGCCCGCAGGCTAGAGGGCCCCTACGAAACGGACCCCGGCGGACAGATGCTGACTGCACGCTATGACTGCCGGTTGCCACTCCAGCGTACCGGCCATGCAGACCTTATCAGAACGGCTTCAGATGAGTGGTTTATGGTGCATCTCTGCGGCAGGCCTCTTCCTTCACGGGGAAGAAGCCCTATGGGCCGTGAAACCGCCATTCAGAAAGTGTACTGGAGTGAAGACGGCTGGTTTCGGCTAAGCACCGAAAAAAACACACCAGAAATGATTGTTTATACCCGGCTGACGGAGCGTCCCTGGCCTGAAACCACCTCACGTGACGATTTCGATTCGCCGAACCTGGCTCTTCATTACCACACTCTTCGTATTCCTTTGCCGGAGTCGGTGTGTACCCTGACGGCCAGAAAAGGCTGGCTGCGACTTTACGGAAGAGAATCACTCAGTTCTCTTCATACCCAGAGCCTTATTGCCAGACGTCAGACAGACTTTGCTTATAGGGCGCAGACCTGTCTCGACTTCAGCCCGCGATCATTTCAGCAGATGGCAGGATTAACCACGATTTATGATACCGCCGGTTATATTTATCTGTATGTCTCTGTCGGGGAAAACGGAAAGCGGACTGTTAATTTGCTGATTAACGATCTCAATACTTTTTCACACCCTGCCGGTCCGGGCATCGACATTGAAAGTGAGCATCCTGTTTATCTTCGTGTTGATGTCAGGCATGACGCTGCCTTTTTTTATTATTCTCTCGATGAACAGAACTGGCATAGTGTCGGAGATTATGTCGAGTACAGCAAGTTATCCGATGAGTACTACAAAGAGAGAGGACATGAACGCTTTACCGGCACCTTTGTGGGACTCTGCTGTCAGGATTTTACCGGCGAGAACGTACACGCTGATTTCGATTATTTTCTTTATGAGCCTCTCTGAATCGCCACGGGTTTAACAGACACCTCAGAGTCATTTAAGATGACTGAAAAGAGAGATGCTCATGAGCGGTAAACGTTATCCCGAAGAATTCAAAAATGAATCGGGTTACTGACGAGAGAGACATCAGCACAACCATAAAATCCGTGATGACCTATTTCGATAGTAACCAGAGCATGATTTTCCCTAAAATTCCCGTTTATCCGACAGGCGGGTGCCGGAACATCTACGATCATCACGCTCTGGTTTTTAGATCACCCGGTTACGGCATCATTCTGCGCAGCGTGTCATCTTTCATAAAATAGTGATGGAATAAAGCCGCTACCGCGTGCAGACCAATTAACCAGTATCCCAGCGGTGCCAGGGTTTCGTGCCAGTCAATCAGCATACTTGCTGTGGCAGGATCCGGAATCGTCGCGACAGGCATGTTTATGCCGAACAGCGCCCACTCTTTGCCACGCAGGTAACGCGAGCCCAGCCCAAGAATCGGTAAGATCACAAAGAGCGCATAAAGCAGTGTGTGCACCAGATGCGAAATACCTGTCTGCCAGCGCGCCACTGGAGGCGTGATCGGTGGGGTTTTTGTCCGGGTGCGCAGGAAAAGACGGGCCAGCATCAGCATCAACACGCAGAAGCCTGCGGAGAAGTGGGTGATCATCACCACATTCCGCTGCCAGGTTCCCTTCTCTGCCATCCAGCGCAGTTCAATCGTGGCATAGGCCACGATAATCAGCAGAACCGTAAGCCAGTGAAAAAGGATTTGAGAACCTTTATATTTCTTCAACATCGATAAACTCCAGTAACTATTTTTTTGTGTCACTATACCAGTAAATAATTAGATGCTTATTAGGAGTTTATTCATTGCTGATGAGCGTCGCGACTGCTTTTGAACCGCGATCGGCCAGGGATTTATCGGAAGGTGCCCGATATTAATCCCGGATCCCCTGGCGAGACAGGCTGAAAGGCACAACGATAATCGCCATAGTGGGTAGAGGTAAACGATCAGGAGTCGGCACCGGATTCGATTTAAGCTGCTCAGGTTAAATCTGACCAACAGAGTAAATGGCTGGTTATTGAAGACAGCGATAAATCTTAAACTTAACCTGATGTTCATTCTGTTAAACGGCAAAAGCATGTACCTTACGCGCTGCATGCATCTATAAATACATTCCTCACTGGAACGATTAGCCCGCCACGTGAGGGATTTTCTTTAAGTCAAATCCGCGCCACACCGTCAGGGCCTGTTCACGCTTCGCTAATTAACAGTACCAGCGTAAACTGGAGTTAATATAACGCGCGTTATCGTAACCTTAGAACTCTATATTTCTCATTCAAAAACAGTAACTTCTCCTCTGATTACAGTTCGCCTATGCTGCTGCTCAATACGTTTTGCGTCAGAGGGATTTGCTATGTTTAATGTGCCCCCAACCTACAGTGCAGAGGCTGTTGAGTGCCTGTATGAAGTCATCGACATTCTCAACCTGAAAGGCGCACGCTGCCATGTAATCTTTGACAGTCAGGCCTCCCGCGCCGCGATCATTGAGGCCGATACGACAGAGGAACTCGGCGAAATGCGCCACCCTGTACTGGCCGTGCTGGAGATGGAGCGCGTTACCAGTATCAATACCATCCTGCGTATTAAATCTTTCTGGACGGATTCTGAGGGGCCTCATCCTGAGGTGGAACCTGCCAGTCTGGCTAAAGCGCTCTATAAGGCGCTGACCATCAAGAAACATATTACGCTGGTGGGATTGTAAAACATTCTGAAGCCCGCACAGTGCGGGCTTTTTACGTTGGTTAATTATCCGGTGCCCGCAAGCAGAGCTTGCTTCATTATTCACGCGTTGATACGGCTTTGTGCGAAGAAACGGAGAATGCCTTTTTGATGTCCCGGATGCGTTCATCACCTCCGGTAGCCAGGCCAAACAGCACGCCACCCACGATTGAGAACAGTCCCAGAACGCCCCATGCAAGCGTCATATCATGACCGCCACCCAGAAACTTGAGGTATCCGGTAACAACCGGCCCGCCAAACTGTCCAATGAAGTTGCTGCAAGCACCAACGAAGGCCACCGCAGGAACTGCTTTCTTTGTCGGCAGTATTTCAGTCAGCCGGACGTAAACCAGCGGCACCAGCATCTTCATGGTCAGGCCGACAAACATGAACAATCCTATCTGAGCCCAATAGGTTGAAAGCGGTACAAAAGCGGCAGCCAATAAAGCGATACCACAAAGTACGGTGGGAATAGCGGCATGCAGTCGTCGTTCCTGGTTGTACTTATCTGAACGCCGGGTGATATACCAGATACCGAACATGGTCATCAGGAAGGGCATTCCGCTAATGAGACCAATCATAAACTCACTGAGCGTTCCATATCCTCTGAGTGCTGTTGGCAGCCAGAGGGTAAAGCCATAAGCCAGCATGCTATGAAGGGAGTAGCCGATCAGCATCAGCCAGAGTGCAGGTATTTTGAGAATGGTCCACCACGGATCGGATGTCTCTTTCATGTAGTTTGATTGCTCAGCGGCCAGATCATTCTGGATATGATCCCGGTCTTCATCACTCAGCCAGCTTGCGGCCTGAAGACTTTTGGGAATCAGATAAAACCAGATGATGCAGAATAGCCAGGCAGGCACACCTTCAATCACCATCATCATGCGCCAGTTATGATGTGCCAGGATCCAGCCAGATATCGGGCCTGCCAGAAAAGCACCCGCACCCAGACTAAGATTCCAGATTCCGAATGCACGCCCTCGTTCAGGCTTCATAAACCACTGTGCCAGGAACATTGCCGTAGCGGCCTGAATGGGCCCTTCAGCTACACCCAATAAGAAACGGACCGCAACCAGTTCACCGAAGTTACGCGTAAGGCCCGTAAGCATTGCACAGGCACCAAAAAGAAACAGGCTGATGCCTATAACTCTCCGGGAGCCAAAGCGGAGAGCCAGCCATCCTGCGGTGAACTGCGTGGCTACGTAGCCCCATGCGAATGCGCCACCAAGCCAGCCGGCTTCAACAGCGCTGAGGTTCATTTCGGACGTAATATGGGGTAACGCCATGCCTATATTCACCCGGTCAAAAAATGAAAGGGTGTACATGATGAATACGGCAGGTAATATTATTGTCCAGCGTTTCTTTCCGATCAGGGCATTATCTTTGAGAGCATTGTCACTCATGATACCTTCCTCATTTGAAGCTGATGCAGGGGGAGGAAATGCTGATTTCATATCCTTTTAAATATCAGCCAAAATGATTTTTATTTATTACCTGAATGCTGCAACGGAAACACGGGCAGCCTGAGAAGCTAAAAGGCGGCTAAATATGCCAGCGGCATCGATAGCAATGCTGATATACAGCATCCCTGCTCTGATATTTTTAAAGAAGCAATGTTCTATTGAGTAATGAACATCAGGAAAAGCCGATAACAATCTCAACGAGTAATCTTTCAGATTGCAGAATAAAGGCTATATTTCAGATGAAACCTCATACTGGTGTTATTATCCGACGCCAGACATATAAATAATGACGAACCCTGCGTGAGTGATTAACACTTATATACTTGTGATATTTTTTACGCCCCTCAGCATAAGGAGGGGCGCAGTGATATTAATTATGTCGGGTTGTCAGCCGGAACTTATTCAGCCAGCGCACGCATTTCTTTGATAAGGTCAGATTTGCCTTCGAAACCGATACCCGGCAGTTCCGGCATAATGATATGGCCATCTTCGACTTTTACCGAGTCCGGGAAGCCGCCATAAGGCTGGAACAGATCAGGGTAGCTTTCGTTACCGCCCAGACCGAGACCGGCGGCGATATTCAGGGACATCTGATGTCCGCCATGAGGAATACAGCGTGAGGGTGACCAGCCACACTGCTCCAGCACATCAAGTGTGCGCAGATATTCAACCAGACCGTAGGAAAGCGCGCAGTCAAACTGCAGATAGTCGCGGTCAGGACGCATACCGCCATACCGCAACAGGTTACGCGCATCCTGATGAGAAAAGAGATTTTCGCCCGTTGCCATTGAGCCCGGATAGAATTCGGACAGGGCTGCCTGCAGAGAATAATCAAGCGGATCGCCAACCTCTTCATACCAGAAGAGCGGATATTCACGCAGCATTTTCGCGTAGGCAATACCGGTTTCCAGATCGAAGCGGCCATTAGCATCAACGGCAAGGCGCCCTTCGCTGCCGATTTCTTCCAGTACCGCTTCGATGCGTTGGCGGTCTTCTTCCAGGGACGCACCGCCTATTTTCATTTTGACTACGTTATAACCCCGGTTCAGGTAGCCGCGCATTTCCTGACGCAGTGCGCTCAGGTCTTTCCCCGGATAGTAGTAACCGCCAGCCGCATAGACGAAGACACGTGGATTGGCCTCAACGCCTTTCATTTCTGCCAGCAGGCGGAACAACGGCTTGTTTGCAATTTTCGCCGTTGCATCCCAGATGGCCATGTCCAGTGTTCCCACCGCAACAGAACGCTCGCCATGACCGCCCGGCTTTTCGTTGCTCATCATCACATCCCAGATTTTATGCGGGTCCAGGTTGTCGCGTTTGGCATTCAACAGGCTTTCAGGGGCAGCTTCAAGAATGCGGTCACGGAAGCGTTCCCGAATCAGGCCACCCTGGCCGTAACGACCATTAGAGTTGAAGCCGTAGCCCACGACGCGGCGACCCTCTACCTCAACATCTGTCACAACGGCAACCAGGCTTGTCGTCATCTTGCTGAAATCGATATAGGCGTTACGAATAGGGGAAGAAATAGGTTTGGTAATTTCTACAACGTCAAGGATACGCATGTTCTCTCCGTCAACTCTCGTTCAAAGACTGGTTTAGATTAAGTCCCTGTGCATCCTGTTATGTCATGCCATTTGTTTATCGGCATAATGCAGTAGCGCAGTGTTAAGTAACCGGATTGTTCTGTCTGCTATTATCCTAGGCAGTTCATTGATTCCGTACTAATGCCAAAGAGGCAGCCTGTAATGCAAAATCGGCATCATCTTGAGTTAACATGGCTTGAAGACTGTATTGCGCTGGCGCAAACACTGAATTTTTCCCGCGCAGCAGCTTCACGATATGTGACACAGCCAGCATTCAGCCGGCGAATCGTCTCGCTTGAAGAGTGGCTTGGCACGCCGATTTTCGAGAGAAATCGTCGTGGTGTGAGTCTGACGCGCGCCGGAGAAGTTTTCGTCAAACAGGTCCCTGAACTTATTCGCGCGCTCTATACCCTGAGAAGCGAATCTATTGAGGCGGCAGGAGAAACCAGGCCAGATATTATTTTTTCCGCCACGCATGCACTTTCTTTTTCTTTTTTTCCGGCACTGATGCGGAACAACGAGAAAATTGCCCGCTTCGGATCTTTTCGCCTGTTATCTGACTCATTAAGTGCCTGCGAGCGCATGATTGAAAAAGGAGACGCGCAGTTTCTGCTCTGTTATTACCACCCTCATATGCACATTAATCTCGATCAGTCGAAATATCTCAGTATCCGGCTTGGGCAGGAAATTTTGCAGCCTTATTCAAAATGCGATCCAGCCACGCGTGAGCCACGCTTTCATGCATCAGGCGGTAAAAACTTTCCCTTCCTCTCCTATTCTGCGGAGTCCGGCCTTGGCCGAATCCTTTCTAACACCTCACCGGTAAATCGAGCCAGACGCGGAATGGATATTGCTTTCACGGCCGATCTTGCTGCCACCTTACTCGCCATGGTTAAAGCCGGAGACGGCATTGCCTGGCTGCCGGAAACACTGGCAGCGCAGGATGTTGATACGGGTTCGATTGCCGTTGCGGCTAAAAAGGAGAGTGGGCTTTGGATACCCATAGAGATCAGGCTGTTCAGACCTGCGGCAAGGATGTCACGGGCTGTTGAAGCGCTGTGGGAAATATTTACAGACGACCCGTTCTGACCAGCCCGCTATTGTGATCTGAACAGCGATGGCATCTGAAAATAAATAACGCGAAAAAAACAGGGGAACCGCACACTGGCAATCTATGCGCGCATGTCCAGATCCGCTTCCCGCTTTTCACTTAAAGGGGTTCAGAACGCGCGCGCATAGTCATTATTTTCCAGATAGGGTGATTAACTTTCTATTGAATAATGTGAGGGTCAGAAACATGTTGAACGAAAAGCTATTTTAATTTTCAGCAGTAAAGCTTTGATAATTCTCAGGTGTAATAAGTTTGTAAGGCACCCAGTTAAGTGTCTCTACCTTCTGCTTATTCAGCAGGGCTTTGGTCACCTGAACCGCACCGGTGGCCTGCCCTTTCGCATCCTGAAAAATGGTCAGTGCCATTTTGCCGTTTTTAATGAACTGCTGACCGTCAGGCGTTCCGTCAATACCTGCTACAAGGATTTTGTCATTCTTCGCCTGGTTTAACGCCATGATGGCGCCAATGGCCATCTCATCGTTGTTCGCAGCAATGGCGTCAATCGGACGCTGATTAAGCAACCAGCCTGAAACCACATCGACCGCTTCATTACGCTGCCATTTCGCCGTCTGCTTCTCAATGACCTTCATGTTTTTGTATTTGCTGATAACAGCTTCCACTGCACGGGTGCGCTCACGGGCCTCTTCATTCGACAGCGCGCCCATAAGAATGGCCACATTCCCTTTGTAGTTCATTTTTTTTGCCAGCGCTTCCATCTGCATTTCGCCACCCAGTGCCGAATCAGAGCCGACATACGCCATATCTTCGGGCAGTTTCACTTCCGGTTTTCGGTTCACAAAAACCAGCGGAATACCGGCTTGTTTTGCCGCATTGATCATCGGTAAAACGCCCTGGGTATCGACAGGATTAAGGATAATGGCGTCCACACCCTGGTTGATGAAGTCATCAACCTGCTGCACCTGCAGCGCGACATCGCCTTTGGCATCAACAAACTGGCTGTTGAGCTGGCTGACATTCAGCTCTTTTTGCATCTGAGTGCGAAGGATTGAGACAAAGTTAAGGTCGAAGTTAGCCAGCGCGACGCCAACGGTAGGGGTTTTGGCACTGCCAGTCACACTAAACAGCAGGGAGCAAAGGCAAAGAAGGAGGTTTCTGATGTTCATAGTCTATTCCTGTAGGTTGAGGTTGTTATTGTTTTCATTGACTTTATTGTGCGTCGGGTAACAGGCAAATACCCGACGCATGCTGCTTACAACGTAAAGTGATCGCGGAACTGCTGGATAGCCACCGTGCTATCGCCGCTGGCCCAGCCCTCCATGGCGACGGTGCCGCTGTAACCTATCTCCTGCAGTGTCCGGGCAATCGCACGGTAATTGATCTCGCCGGTGCCCGGCTGCTGACGGCCTGGTACATCGGCAACCTGGATTTCGCCAATCGCGGTGCCGCAGCGTCGCAGCAGTTCAATCAGATTGCCTTCGCCAATTTGTGCATGGTAGAGATCCAGATTCATCTTCAGCGCCGGGCTGTTGACCGCTTCGACCAGCGCCAGCGTTTCAGAGGCCAGGGCGAAGGGTGTGCCCGGATGATCGACCGGCAGATTAAGGTTTTCGAGGGTGAAAACGCGTCCGGCGCGTTCGCCAAGTTGTGCAACCTGGCGCAGTGTATCGGCGGCCTTGAGCCACATAGCGCCCGTTACCGTTGCCACGGGTTTTACCGGCAGTCCGCGGTCGTCAAGTCCGGTGCCATGCAGATTCAGTACCGGACAACTGAGACGTTCGGCCACAGCCAGTGAGGCTTCAGCGCTCTGCAGCAGCTGCTCTATCTCTGTCTCATCGGTCAGATTACCGCTCAGATAACCGGTCATTGAGGTAAAACGCGCACCGGTCGTGACCAGCGCATCAATATCCTTACTGGCCCATCCCCAGATTTCGACACCCAATCCCAGTTCATGAATGCGTTTTACGCGCTCAACAAAGGGCAGTTCCAGAAAAACCATTTCAGCGCATACGGAAAGTTGATAACCGGCCATCAGCGACCCCCCAGCTTAACCGGCAGGTTGCGCTGCACAGATTCGATACAGGCCAGTGCAATTTCCAGCGCATTACGCGCATCTTCGCCCGTGGCGCGAGGCGTTTCACCACTGCGGATACAGCGGGCAAACTCGCTCATTTCTGCCACATAGGCCTCGCGAAGCAGATCGGAATCCAGTCGCGACGTGTCGATCGCAATCCCGCTGGCGGTATAACGCACGCAGTGGTTGGCATTGATGTGGCCCGCCTGAAGCATGCCTTTGCTGCCAAAAACCTCACCGCGTACGTCATAGCCATACACCGCCTGAAAGTTTGCCTCAGCAATCGCAATGGCACCGTTGTCGAAGCGAATCGTGACAACTGAGGTATCCAGTAGCCCTTTATCTTTAAAGTCTGGCCGTACCAGTGCATCAGCCAGTGCATAGACTTCGACCGGTTTTGCACCATGGTTGAAGTGCAATAGGGTGTCAAAATCGTGAATGAGCGTTTCAAGGAAGATTGTCCACTGCGGAATCGGGGCGGGATCGTGCAGGCCAGGGTCACGCGTCACCGATCGGCTAAGCTGCGTCGTGCCATTATCACCGTTTTTTACCGCCGCAATCGCTGCTGCAAAGCCGGAATCAAAGCGCCGATTAAAGCCCACCTGTAATACGACTCCAGCCTCTTTTGCCGCTGCGATGGCGCGATCAGCCTCTTCCAGCGTGACTGCCATAGGCTTTTCACAGAATACATGTTTGCCCGCTTTGGCCGCTGCAATCACCCATTCAGCATGCGTCCTGGCCGGAGCGGCAATCGCAACGGCGTCGATTTCGTCATCCTGCAGCAGCGCATGCAGGTCACTGTAAGCTTTACTGACCCCAAGACGGCTGGCGAGCTTTTCCGCCGCGCCAGGAACCGGGTCGGCGACTGCCGTGAGGATGGCGCCTGGCACACGCCAGGCCAGATTTTCAGCATGGAAACTGCCCATGCGACCTGCGCCAATTAAACCCACGCGCACTGTTTGATGGTTCATATTAACTCCTTGTTATTTCGCTTTAGCCCAGGCGGGCGAGGAAGGGTTTTGATCGGGTCGCTGCGCTTCAGCGGCGAAACGACGGGATTTGGAGAGCATCAGCGGTTCAATTTGCTCAAGCGAAACGCCCCGGGTTTCCGGTAAAAAACGACGGACAAACCAGAACGCGATGAGCGAGCCCACCGCACATAACATCAGCGGGAAGGCACCATGAAAGTGTTCCATCAGCACCCGGCTGCGGTTCATCATCGGGAAGCTTTGGGTAACGATAAAATTCGCGACGTACATCGAGGCAAACGCAAAGCCCATCGCCACGGCGCGAATACGATTTGGAAAGATTTCAGAGATCAGCAGCCAGGCACCCAGGCTCCAGGAAAGGCCAAATATCAGTACGAAGGCTAACAGCCCAATCACCGGCAGCAGGCCACCAGCATCGGCGATAAATGCCCAGGCAGTGAAGACCATTGAGAGCGCACATCCCAGTGCCCCCCAGCGCAGCAGCAACGTCCGGCCCAGACGATCGATGGTACTCAGACAAACCGCTACGCCAGCCAGCAGCGCAAGACCAAGGAAAATGCTGTGAAACAGGGAAGACTGGGTACTGCCGGTGATATTTTGTAAGAGTGACGGCGCGTAATAGAGCAGGATGTTGATACCGGAGATCTGCTGCAAAATGGCAATGGCACAGCCAACCAGCAGGATATAGCGTGCCCGCGCATCCCGCAGGATGCCGCGATGGCTGGTCCGTGCGTTGTCATGCTGGTGTGACGTCAGGATCTCCTGTAACAGTCGCTCGGCGTGCTGCGCATTTGAAAGACGCGTCAGCACGGCCAGGGCGCGCTCTTTTTTGCCGTTTAGCGCCAGCCAGCGTGGTGACTCTGGCATAAACGGCACAAGCAGCAGGAATAGCGCACAGGGCACCACGCCGGAGGCCAGCATCCAGCGCCAGCCTTCACTGACAATCCACTGATGCGGCATACCGCGTGCAATCAGGTAATTCACGATATAAACCGTCACCTGTCCGCCAACCATCAACATCTGCTGCAGGCCGAGCATGCGTCCGCGCCAGTCTTTCGGTGAAACCTCCGCGATGTAAAGCGGCGTAATTGCAGAAGCCATCCCGACCGCCAACCCGCCTGTCAGTCGCCAGATAACGAAATCTGTCAGCGAACTTGCCAGCGCAGCACCGACTGCGGAGAGTACAAAAAGGATGGCGGTGACTATCAGTGTTGATTTCCGGCCGATACGATCTGAAATGAAGCCAACACCCCATGCCCCGACGATGCAACCGAGGATGACATTGGACACCGCCCAGCCGCTTTCCCATGGGGTTAAGTTGAGATGTTCTGTCAGCGGATCAATAACGCCTGAAATCACTGAAGCGTCATAACCCAGAATCACGCCACTCAGTGAAGCAACGGCACAGATAAACAGAATCAGACGTAAATTATGTTTGCGCATAACCACTTATTTCCCTTCGCTTGTTTGATTCATGTAGTTGCATCAACCATTGCAAAGGCGATGCCAACCAAAATCCGGGAAATTTTGTGAGCGCTGACACAGCGTGACATCACAAACTGGCAACAAAGTTTACATGTCAACTTAACATGTCCATAAAATGGACATTTATTTCCGAGGGAGTGGTGTGTGAATCAGCAACTGTTATTACGAGATGAGAGCGAGGCGATTTTCAGCCTGCCTGACAGGGAAGCCGCCGACAGTTGGGACGCGCTGTTATGGCAAAGCTGGCAGAGCTTTACTCAGGGCGAACCGCCCCCAGCACTTCGTGAAAGTATTCTGCATTCCTGGCAACGTTCGCAGCAGTACGCTATCGATCCACACTGCTTTATCTACACCGCTCCGCCAGCCAGCGAACTGACGGCGATTCTTGAGAACAATGCAGAACTGATTCTTGTTGCGCGCAGCATTATGGAAAATTTGCTCGCCTATAATCCTGACGGGCACATAAATCTCACCGATGCCCAGGGCGTTACGCTGCATTTTTGCGGTGCCGACCTGACACCCGTCGGCAGTATTCTGCGTGAAGAGGTATTGGGCACAAACTGTACCGCGCGCTGCCTGATTGAACAGCGGCTGGTGTATGTGCTGAGCGGTGAAAACTGGAAGTTTGATTTGCGAAAACGCCGCCGACAATGCGCTGCGGCCCCCGTCCGTGATGACAACGGAGAATTGATTGGTGTGCTGACCCTGACCGCCACGCCTGATAATTTCAACGTTCACACGCTTGGCACGGTCCAGGCGGCGGCAGAAGCGGTCGGGCAGCAGCTGATGCTACGACGCCTGCTGGCTGAACAGCAGTCCATTCTGGAGACGCTGAATGAAGGTGTCATTGTCTGTGATAAACAGGGTCGCATCAAAACGCTTAACCGTTATGCGCGCCAGATTTTCAGCGGGCTGGATCCGCGTGATACCCCAATTGATGAACTGCTACAGCCGCAGGGCAGATCGCTGCTGACCATGCCTTTCTGTAATGACCTTGAGTTACAGTTCAGGCCGGCCGGCCTGGCCCCCCTCTCCTGCCTGATATCGTTGATGCCTGCGCCGGATGGCGGACGCGTGTTGTCGCTGCGTGAAAATCAGCGTATCCGTGCCATTACCCGACGTATCATGGGCGTAAATGCCAGTTACACCTTTGAGATGATTCGAGGCCATTCGCCGCGCCTGCAGCAGGCGATCCACAAGGCACGCGTCAGCAGTCGTACCGACAGCACAGTGCTGCTCAGCGGTGAAAGCGGCACCGGCAAAGAGTTGTTTGCTCAGGCCATTCATAATGCGAGTCCTCGCCAGCAGGAAGCGTTTATCGCTCTGAACTGCGGCGCATTACCGCGCGATCTGGTGCAAAGCGAGCTGTTTGGCTATGCCGATGGCGCCTTCACCGGTTCGCGACGTGGCGGTTCCGCAGGCAAATTTGAACTGGCTGACGGCGGAACCCTTTTTCTGGATGAGATTGGTGAGATGCCACTCGAAGCGCAAACCAGCTTATTACGCGTTTTGCAGGAAAGCGAAGTGCTGCGTATCGGCGCGGCGCAGCCAGTGAAAGTGAATGTGCGCATTATCGTGGCAACCCACTGCAACTTACTGGACGCCGTGGAGAAAAACGCCTTCCGGCGCGATCTCTATTATCGTCTGAATGTGATTTCACTGGAAATCCCGCCGCTGCGTGATCGTCGCGAAGACATTCCGGAACTGGTAAACATCTTTATTCAGGCACTCTGCACGCGTCTGAAGCGTATTCCGCCTGTGGTCGTGCCAGACGCAATGGCCTGTCTGCAATCCTGGGATTGGCCGGGAAACGTACGCGAACTGGAAAATGTCATCGAGCGTGTCGTCAACCTGAGTGAAGGATTAGAGATAACCCGAAGCGATTTGCCCGAATCCCTGCAGCAAGTCTCAGCCAGTGATGCGTCCGGAGATATCCAACCCTCACTGCAAAATCTGGAGCGCATGCATATTTTACAGATTGTCAGTGAACAACAGGGGAATTTGCGTCAGTCGGCGCAACTGCTGGGGATCTCACGAACGGCGTTATATAACAAGCTCAATGCCTGGAAAATAGACTACCGAGCTTTCAGAAAAAATGTTTCTTAATCGCTGCGACGACCTCACTGATTAATGGCATTAAATCAGACCCGCTGACGTTCGGCGGTTAACCTATTGCCATCAGGAATAAGTTTGATTGTCATTAGGCAACTTTACCTCTATTGCATCTGGCGAAGCCCCCTTCAGCCAGCCAGATAGCAATACCGGTCAACGCTCAGCATAGATATTCACCTTAATATCTAAGCCATTATTCTGTTCACTCAATTTTACTGCCCGAGCTGCGTGGTGTAATTAGCGGGCACCCAGCGATAAGCACTACCCTCATGCTGAACATGGCCCAGACCAGGGAAGGCGATATGCGCCGCAGCCACCCAGTAGCCCTGATCGGCAGCCTGTTTCAGTACCCTTTCACGAGTATTGATAGCCTGTTTCTGATCGACATCAAAATGGATGGCCACTTCCGGGTCTGGTATTTGCACCGCTTTGGCATGGATGATATCTCCCCACAATACCAGGACCTGACCTTCACTCTCTATGCGATAAAGTACGCTGCCCGGCGTGTGGCCGGCTGTCGACTCTGCACGGATTCCCCCCGGCAATGTGGCTGGCGCCATAAAGGTTTTTAGCAGGCCAGCATTAATGACCGGGCGAAGCGTCCGTTCAGATTCTAAAAAAGTATGTGACTGGCTGGCCTCCACCCTGCTGATATTAGCCGGATTAAGCCAGAAATCGACATCCCGTTTATCCACGAACACCACGGCTTTTGGAAAGGCAGGCTTGCCTGCCCGCGAGACACCGCCGGAGTGATCGGCATGAATATGAGTCAGAAGCACGGCATCGATCGACTCTGCAGGATAGCCAGCGGCAGCCAGGTTGGTGAGCAGATGTCCGCCATGGTGACCAAAAAGTTCACCGGCTCCGGTATCGACTAAAATACGCTTTTTGCCATCATCGATAACGAAGGCGTTAATCGAAGTTTCGGCCTGCGGCGTCATAGCCTCTCTGGCCATTGCCTTGCTGAGTCTATCCGGCGCAATGTTAGTCAGTAGTGTATTAAGGGGAATGGTCACCGTGCCGTCGGAAACGGCGGTAATGCGCAATTTACCTAACGTCATCCGGTAATATCCCGGAGCCTGTTGATCCAGTGCGGACGGCTGTTCGGCAGCATGGACAGGACTAAACGCCATAAGTGAAGCCACCAGCATCAGTAAAATTTTCATTAATTCCTCTTCGAAAGTTTCATCATAACGTGGTCGGCAGTATCCTTACGCAACCTGTATCACTCAAATTGATTAAACTGATGCTCACTATCAGAGAAAATGATTTTCATCGTATCGATCTGAATTTACTGACGGTGCTGTTAGTTCTGGAGCGGGAAGGTAGCGTCTCTCGTGCAGCAGAAAAACTGCATCTGGGTCAGCCTGCGGTCAGTAATGCACTGGCCCGGTTGCGGGTGATGTTCAGCGATCCACTGTTTGTGCGTACATCAAGAGGAATGGAACCTACCCCACGAGCCGAGGCGCTGATCGCTGAGCTGGGGCCTCTGATGGCGCAGATGCAGAATGTACTTTTTCAGCCAGCCTCCTTCACGCCTTCTGAGGCGACGCATGTTTTTCGGCTGGGGATGAGCGACTGGGTTGAGCGCTCGATAATGCCGGCACTGTATGCGCGCCTCACGCTCACCGCGCCGGGCGTGACGCTTCAGGTCACGGCCAGCGATCCCTTCAGGGATGTAGAACTGGTGGCAAGCGGCGAGATCGATCTTGCCATTTCAGTGGGCGATAACACGCCCGCCACGCTGCGGCGCGAGAAAATCGTTTCACATAACTTTTGTACGTTGTGGCATCCGGAACAGCTTTCGTTGTCTGCGCCGTTGACGCTGGAGGCTTACGTCGCGCATGATCATCTGCTGGTTTCCTATCGTGGGTCGACCTGGAGTGCTATCGATGACGAGCTTGCGGCATTGGGAAAAGCACGTTCGATTCGCTACGTGACACCGCATTTTTCCTCTCTCCCTCCACTGCTGGTACGCGCGCCCGCTATAGCCACCGTTCCCGCCGGGCTGGCGGATGAGTGGATAACCTATTACGGTCTACGTTGCAGCCCTGTACCGGTGGCGACTCCCGAAATCGCCCTTTCGCTGCTCTGGCATAAACGCTGTGATAACGATATGCCGCTGAGCTGGCTCAGGGAGGAACTGCGTAGTGTGATGACAGAACGAAACTGAGTAGCTGCTCTTGTGGGATGCTAAGACCTGCTTTGCATATCACCCGCCCTGAAAAAAGTCGAAAGCCATATTTTGCAGAAAATGCATGCTAAGAAGAGGATAAAGTTTTGTCTGACTACCATCTTGTTGGAACTGTTCCGTCTGTAGAGGATTTTTGCCGCTTACGTATTATCTCAGGACTGACGCCACGTCCCGCTGAAGCTGCCCGCCTGGGACTTCCTAACAGCTGTTATGGTGTTCATATCCTCTGCAGGGAAACCGTCATCGGAATGGGGCGTATCGTAGGCGACGGCGCGCTGAATATGGATATTGTCGATGTCGCTGTAGATCCCGCGCATCAGGGAAAAGGTGTGGGTCGCATGATAATGGAAACGCTAACAAAGTGGCTCGATCAAAATGCCTGTGATGGTGCTTATGTCACATTGATGGCAGATGTTCCTGAGCTGTATGAAAAATTTGGTTTTACGCGCGTCAGCCCTGTGAGTGAAGGTATGGCAAGGATCTGGAAAAATATCAAAACGTCATAAAATAGTGATGCTCCCGCTCAGTGCAGACCGTCGCCTCACACCATTAAGCGCTGATTCAAATAACATATTAATGAGCAGGTAAAACTTTTACCTGCCCTTAACTCCTTCAGCATGATGCTGTTTAACTTCCACACCCTTCTTTTTAAATCGCCGATTTAAGCTGTGAACTCAGTACCTCGCCCGGCTACTGCTCAGGCGCGGGTAAAACGCAGGCGGCGGCAAGACTTCGGGGACTGCAGGCTCAGCGCTTATCATGCGCAAAAACGATCCGGCCCAGTGATGGCTGTTGTGCATATGCAGGCCTTTCATCAGACGGGCATGCAGACTTCGCCGTTCGTGTAACGGCATCTGCAAAGCGCGATGCACCGCACTGGCCATGGCGTCAGGATCATAAGGATTGACGATGATGGCACCCTCCATCTGCTCGGCTGCACCGGCAAACTGTGAGAGGATAAGCACGCCGGGATTTTTCGGGTCCTGCAGGGCGACATACATTTTTGCCATCAGACTCATACCCGCCATTAATGGCGTCACCAGCGCAACGCGTGAGGCACGATAGATACCAGCCTGCTCTTCCCGGCTATAAGCATGAGTGAGATAGTTCACCGGATACCAGTTCATTGTGCCATGTACGCCATTCAGCTCGCCGCACAGTGCTTCCAGCGCATGGCCGAGTTCAGACGCATCATGCGCGTGTCCGGCTGCCGGAGGTGCCAGCTGCAACAGCGTGATATTTTTCTGATAGCAATCATGTCTTCTTAACAGTACCTCCAGGGTGCTGATGCGGTAAGGCAGCCCCGAACTCTCATCAAGATGGCCGCCGCTAAGCACGGTATTTTCTGGCAGACTTTCGCGGCACTGCATTTCCATGTAAGCACAGCTGTTGCTCTCGCGCAGACACTGAACATCGTCAAGGTCAATCCCGACCGGGAACACTCCCACCCGGATAATCCGGCCATGAATGCGGAAGCTCTGCGCCTCCAGCCGCTCCAGCCGGAATTCACTCTCCAGCCAGACGAGGAAGTTATTCATATCCTGCACGGTCTGGAAGCCAATCAGGTCACAACACAGTAATGAGTCAGTGAACCAGCGCCATTCGGGAATGGTTTCAAACATCCTGCCAGCCGGGAAAGGCTGATGCAAAAAAATACCCACTGAGTTGGTCAGCCCTTCTTCACGAATATAAGCAGCACAGCCAAGCAGATGATAATCCTGAATCCAGATAACGTCGTCGGGTGTGGCATGTTCGCAGATGGCGCGCGCATAGGCTTTATTAATGTTTTTATATTCCTGATAGCCACTGGTGGAAAATCGGGCCATGTCAGGGCGCTGGTGAAAAACAGGCCAGAGTCCTTTGTGAATATAGTTGTGGTAACCCTCATTCAGCTCGCCCGGCGTATAGGAGAATGTCACGGTTTCATACTGGTCTGCCTGCTGCGCGGAGTAAGATCTTGACGCATCGTGGGGTATCACTTTGCTCTCACCATCCCAGCTAATCCACAGCCCTCCCTGACGGGAAAGTATGCCTTCATAAACGGCAGTAAGCGTCGAACGTTGACATTGATTATGAGAAACAAGGATAAGGCCTGACATGGTGTGTTCCTTAAGAACCCGCTGCGGACAGACAACATTGCCTGGCAGCGAGCCGCTATTAGTCGGAGGTCGGATAATAAACTGGAGAAAACCGCTCATTTGCGTGCACCTGGGCTTAATGCCTGCTGGCGCTTTTGGCGCAAATCGGGTCGTAACCCCTTTGATGCAGCGTTGTCACGTAGACACCGGGCAGTGAGGGAAAAGACATAAACCCGTTGCGTTCAAAGAAATCCGGTACGGGCTCACCCATCGCAATGATGCTCCGGCAGCCCCTGGCGCCAGGATGAGACAGACAGCAGTGCAGCAGCCATGAGCCGAGCCCGATAAAACGATATTCCGGCGAGATGAACAGGTTCCGGATTACCCAGGTCTCCGCCATATCGGTTACGACGCGGGCAAAACCGATTTGCCGGCCATTGCGGTAAAGTCCAAAACAGAGGCTATTGTTCAGCGCCAGATTCAGAGATCGGGTGTCCGGTATCGATTCGCCCAGCCACTGAGAGATCAGGCGATAGTTCAGCAGTGCCGGATCGGTGCTGGCCTCAATGGCATCTTTAAACCCTTTGCGGGGCGAAATAAGACGAAGGCGCTGTTGCTCAGCAAGCTCAGCTACTGCAGCATCGCTGCACCCCGGTATGGACCAGGGTTTATTAATGCATTTCATCCACGGCTTCCTTGAACATAGGCGCATCAGCGCCCGGTGCCGTTAATTAAACCGATCGGCCTGTAAAAAAGGCGTAAAAAGAGGCAGATGAAACGTAAAAACGCTGCAAAACATCCGCCGCCCTGGCATGGCCGGACGAGGAGTGTGCAAAAAGTCAGCGAGTGGAAGACAGGGAATGCACGCAGTGATAAATAAAGAGGAGTGGCTTGCTCCGGTCCACTCGCTTCCAAAGCGGGTTTAATAAACGAGTGGCCGGGCCGTTTTTACTGCAGAAACAGAGAAATTAAAAAATCTCTTTTTAATTCAGAACTGAGCCATCATTGTCTGAAATGATACGCCGTTGAAAAACTTAACCTCTCCCACTCTCTTAAATCCCAGTTTTTCATAGAAGGGAATGGCGAAGAGTGAGGACCGTACACTGATTTCTGAACGCAGCATGGGAGCGACCTGCTGCCAGAGTGCCCTCGCTACCCCTTTACGCTGAAACGTCGGATGCACAAAAAAGTATTTCACTAAATTGCCTTCGAAAAGGGTGAGTACGCCTGTTACCTCACCTCTTTCCACGGCAATCAGCCAGAGATAGTCATCTGCAACGATCAACGGTTTAAGCGCCTCGGGTTTTATGCTCTCGATAAACCAGTTTGGACAGGGCTCTACTTCTGAAAAGTTACATTGCATCGACACCCTGTGTATCAGCTCACTGATGCTTGCCGCATCTGATGCAACCGCGTCCCGGATTTCCATTTTTACTCATTCCTCCTGAATCCGCGCCACTAAAGCTTAAAGCAGAGTCACTTTGCCCTGGAAAATCACCGGCCCGGATGGCCCGCTGAGTTTAGATCCGCCTGCTGGCTCCAGACTCACTGCCAGTACCGTCTGATTATTCAACTCGCCGGGCGCTAACCGGAAAGCGTTACTGTCGGTGTGATTGATCAGTCCCAAAGATTGTGGTGCAGCACTGCCCCTGATCAGCCAGAGTTGCAGGGCTTTATTCTCTGGCAGCGTGATGTTTAGCGCGGAGACCTGAATGCGTGACGCTGACTTATCCAGACTCACCACAAACTGTGCGTTGGGCTGCGCGCCACTGAGTACCGCAATGGGCTGCAGGGAATGCGGGGCATCCGGCTTAATCACCTGGTTGTAAATGAGGATGCCCGCCATTGCCGCCGCCAGACCCCAGCCGAGCCAGAAGCCAGGTTGCCTGCGGACTGATATCGTGCCAGAGACGTCAGCGTTCCGGTTAAGGTCCTGCTTGATCAGCGGCCAGACCGCAGCGGGAGGCATAACGTCGTGGGTGAGCAAATCGATGCCGCTGAACGCTTTCTGCCAGCGCAGCACCTCTGCAGCAAAGTGTGAATCGTCATTGAGGCGTTTATCAAGCCGATGGCGTGTCACATCGTCGGTAAGACCCAGCACATATTCCGCCGCAGTGAGATCATGGTGTTCCTGAGCAGTCATAGGCCTATGCACTCCCGAAGATGGATTAACGCGCGACGGATCCAGCTTTTTACCGTACCCTCAGGCTGGCTCATGGAGAGCGCAATCTCACTCTGAGACAGGCCACGATAATAGGCGAGCGAAATACTTTGTCGCTGTTCTGAAGGTAAGTGCGCCATACAGTGCTGAAGGCGACGCGCCTCCGCATGACTCTCATCAGAAACGAGTGGCATCTGGAAACCCGCTTCAGCTTCGCTGATTTCATCCACCGAACAGCATCGATTCTCATGCTTGCGCAGGAAATCAATCGCCCGATTTCTGGCGATGTGACTGAGCCAGATGTGCGGTTCACTGCGCGCATCATCGTAATAGTTTGCCGACTGCCAGATATGGATAAACGTGTCGTGCAGGATCTCCTCTGCCCAGTCCCGGCGTCTGACCATTCGCAGGATGATCCCATAAAGTCGGGGCGACAGGACGCGGTAAAGCTGCTCAAGAGCAGCTTTATCACCACAGGCTATCTGGTTCATTAAGTCGGCCTGAATGTGGGGCACATTTTTTGTCATCGGCTTCCCTGTTAAAGGTGTAGCCACGCAATCAGTGGCCACACTCAGTATAGGTAACGCTTTATGGCATCAGTACGGTATCGATAACGTCAATCACACCGTTGCTCTGGTTCACATCATAGGTTGTGATACTGGCAACATTGCCCTGAGCATCTTTAAGCTGAATGTTGTGAGGGCCATTCGCCATCACCCACAGTGATTCACCATTGACCGTTTTCAGCTCGGCTTTACCGCCACCGGCTTTGATTTTTTTCTCCAGCGCTTTCATGTCCAGTTTTCCTGCGACCACGTGATAGGTCAGCACGCTGGTGAGTTTTTGTTTGTTCTCTGGTTTAAGCAGGGAGTCAACAGTGCCCTGAGGCAGTTTTTCAAAAGCGGCATTGGTTGGCGCAAATACGGTGAACGGCCCTTTGCCTTCCAGCGTCGGGACCAGTCCGGCAGCTTTAACGGCGGCCACCAGCGTGGTGTGATCTTTCGAGTTAACGGCATTCTCAACAATATTTTTCGACGGGTACATGGCAGCACCACCGACCATCACAGTGTCGCTGTTCATGCTGGCCGCGTAAGAGGCGCCGCTGAAGACTAAGGCAGAAAAAATTAGAGTTGGCAGGAATGGTTTCATTTTCACTTCCCCTATTGAGTTTACAGGCAGGGCCAGAGTGCCCTTAACTGTTAATACGAATGAGGAAGGAAAACGGATGCAAAAAAATTTAAATTTTTTTTGAGCGAAGTGGTTCACGCTGAAGTTATATGTGATGAGCCCGCCAGAGGAGGGCTCATCACAACCAGATCTTTAAATGCGGAAGGCATCCACTGCTTCACGTAAAGAGTGTGCCTGGGCTGAAAGCGACTGTGATGCAGAAGAAGACTCCTCAACCAGCGCGGCGTTATTCTGCGTGACGCCATCCATCTCGTTCACTGCGATGCTGACCTGTGAAATGCCCTGCATCTGTTCAGCTGAGGCCAGTGAGATGTTATCCATCGCCACAGCCAGTTTTCCGACCATCGCATTGATATCAAGAATGCTCTTGCCGGTTCCGGTGGCTACGACAACACCACTTTCAACCTGCGCCACAGCCTCTTCTATCAGATGTTTAATATCTCGGGCTGCCGTCGCACTGCGCTGAGCCAGCGTCCTGACTTCACCGGCGACAACGGCGAAACCACGGCCCTGCTCGCCCGCGCGTGCGGCTTCAACCGCAGCGTTAAGCGCCAGAATGTTGGTCTGAAATGCAATCCCTTCGATGACGGAAGTGATGTCCCGGACTTTCACCGCGCTTTTTGAAATATCATTCATCGTCTCTGACATGCGCTGCATATCGTGTTCACCCGAACGCGCCAGCGCAGCGGTTTCGCGGGCTGAATCCGCAGTCTGCTGTGCGCCCGCTGCGTTGCTTTTTACCGTGACGGTAAGCTGCTCAATACTGGCGGCGGTTTCCTGCAAAGCCGCGGCCTGCTGCTCTGTGCGGGAAGAGAGTTCGGTATTGCCCTGAGAAATTTCATCAGCGGCCATCGCGACCGAAGCGGAAGAGTCTTTGATATGCGAAACCAGGTTGCGCAGATTGGTCTGCATGCTATCCAGGGACGCCATCATACTGACGGTATCTCCATGGCGAAGGCTTACGGTCGTCGTCAGATCTCCTGCCGCAATCGCGGCCGCCAGACCCTGCGCATGAGCAGGTTCGCCACCCAGCTGCACCTTGAGCCAGCGGGTAATCAGGCCACTCATTACAAATCCCATAATCACAAACAGGGTCGTCAAACCAGCCAGCGTCATATAGACACCGGAGAGCGCCTGCGTGGACGTTTCTGCGGTTTTACGCGTTACCCTCGCCTGATAATCAACCATTCCATCCACCGCACTCCGGTAAACAGAAAGTGCAGGAATCAGTTCGCCACGAAGTTTTTCCGGGAACTGAACGGCATCGGACATAAACAGGTTTTTCTCTGCCTGCTGAAGCGGACCCGTTGCAACTTCAATTTTATTTAGTTGCGTAGAAGCCTCTTCAACTTCAGCAAGATTGATCCCCGGAATGCTTTTGGCACCGTTGATCAGTTCCCGGAAATGCGCAGTGGTATTGTCACTCTTAGTCTGCAATGCAAAGAACTGCGTTTTTAATTTTTCCCCGGCCTGAGGCTGAGTGCCTGATGCCACGGACAGTAAAAGCACCGTTTGCTGGGTTAAGTTGTCTTTCAGCGTCTGGAGTGCCTGAAGATCGCCCAGTCGCGCACGCGTCAATTCCTGCTGCTCGCTGGCCGTATTGAGCTTAAATCCGGCAAAGCCTGTCACAAACACACCCGTTAAGATGACAGCAAGGAATGCGCCAGTGAGCATCACGCTTAATTTCATTTTTTTGTTCCGATACATAGAAGACCTCACGTCTGATTTATTGGGTTATCACCGACGTTCCGCATCTATGGCTCGCTGGTACATAATCTTGTTATCGGCAGCGGGTAAGGAAATTGCAGTAATGAAACAGGATTACTCAGCCCTCTGGTCGCCGGGCCGCTGGCAGGGATCTGATTGCGCAGCGCTCAACGCCTTTTTAAACCACTAACGTCGCGGCAGGCCCTGCGGGCGCGATCAGAAAAAGATCACACATCTATCTAACCTGTCTGTTCCAGGGCATTTTTTGCAGCAGACTCGCCATCCCGCAAAAGCCACTGACGCCAGAGAAAATTAACCCAGCACCAATAAAGCCTGAGAGTAAAAATAGTCGGCTATCCACGGCATAACCCGCTATCACACCCAAAAGAATGAGACTGCCCGCGGTGATATGAACCTGTCTTATGATGGGCAGCGGTTGTTTTTTATCTTCAACAGTCGGGAGTGCGGCACCCTTCCACGCGTTAATGCCTCCAGACATCAGGAACACGTTCCCGGAAGTGACTGCTCTCATGAGTTCGTCAGCACTATTGGTGGTTCGCATCCCTGCCTGACAGTGAAAAATCACTGGCTGCTGGGCTGAACCTTCGACGGTTTTACCTGTGGTAATTTCTGTCAGCGGCAGAGAGATCGCCTGCGGGATATGTTCTCTCAGATAATCAGTACGATCACGGATATCGACCAATATCGCGCCCTGTTCAAGAAGCTGACTGGCTTGCAACGGCGATAGTGTCTCTGGCTTCATTTGAAATCCTCCGGGCAGTCAATCTCTTTTAACGTGGACACCACTTTTTTGACCGCGTCGTCTTTGATGACATAGTTCACCTTTTGCGCCACCCACGAAGATGCAATCAGACCGTTCTCTTTCATTTTTACAGGTCATGTATGCCATTAATCACATGTGAACTGTCGCCCTCAAAGTAACGCACGACATTATCAAAGGCAGTTTTGAAATAGCGCTCATAGCTGGCCTTCTCAACATATCCCAGATGGGGCGTAAAAAGCACATTTGGCATCTGCAGGTAAGGATGTTGGGTGTTGTACAACGGTTCTTCTTCATAAACATCCAGTGCCGCAAATCCGGGTCGACCCTGTTTCAGGGCGTTCAGCAACGCGCCTTCGGCAACAAGTTCAGCACGACTGGTATTCACGAATAACGCATCTGTTTTCATCACCGCAAGATCGGTTGGCGTAATGTTACCTTCCGTTGCCGTCACCAGCCTTTGGTGCACGGTTAACACATCACTTGTGGCGAAAAATTGCTCGCGACTCTCGGGAACCCGCCATCCGTCAGCACGCGCCTCTTCCTGGGCTCGCAGACTTCCCCAAATCTGCACCTGCATCCCAAAAACGGCCGCATAGGACGCGATACGTTTACCTATTTTCCCATAACCCAGAATGCCGATGACCTGATTGTGAACCGCCGAGCCGATTTCTGTTTGCCATTGACCTTGAGCCATTGCATTCACCGATGAGACTAATTTCCTGCGGGAGGCCATGATCATCAGCCAGGTTAGCTCAGCAGGCGCAACAGGTGATCCCGTCCCTTCCACAATGGCGATCCCCGCTCGCGTGCAGGCATCAATATCGACATTTCTCGCCAACTTGCCCGTCTGACTGATTAATTTAAGTTTTGGTGTGCGTTGCAGAAAGGCCTCATCGATCACGGTCCTTTCCCGGATAAGAATTAATGCCTCGGCAGAGGATAAATGATGATCAGCCCTCGAATCCTTGCTGAGGTCTCCCAATGCCGTGCACTGGAATTTTTCATTCTGCTGAAGGAAATCTGACTGCTGAGTGGCAAGCTGATAATCATCTGGAATCACAATATGAATGGCCATCAAAAACCCTCATTATTTGTTACTTCTTGAAATATTTAACTTTCAGTCAGGTGAAGTTGTATCATGCAAACGACACCCGAACCCTCTGTCGTTCATGATATTTTGCAACATGATATGGACGCCTTTATATAAGAGTATAAAACCGCTTTCCCATCATAGCGGATACACCCCTGATGCCCCCTTACGGAAAGCCCCATACCAAGCCAGCATCGATTGGGATATGACATTGAGGCGTTGTACGGGGCCGGTTGTACAAACACACCTCACCTCATCTCACTTCCCAAAAGTTAAATGAATTTCAAAATGGGCTCGGCTGCCCGATTGAGCACCCTGTAATTACGATGTAATGAAAAGTGAGCCTCAGCCGATAACGACAATTAGCAGGAAATTGCACTGCTGGTAAGAGGCTATCATTTACAGTACATAGATTAAAATATTACTGAACCGGCAATGGTAAGGAAGACTTAATATATTCAGTTCCTGAAGCAATGCTCGGTAAATAGTTACACTGAAAAAACATAAATAAGTCACTCTTTACACTTGTTGCTGAATATTACCCCGCGTAAGCCCAGCAAAATTTTCTGTTAACCGGCAGAAAATCAGGTTGTTACAGGAATAAAAGGATATATGGCGTGAAGAATGGCGAGCCGCGCGAACTTTTGCAGCAGCGTATTAAAAGAGGAGAATTTCATCCGTTTTTCCAGCCGATAGTTTCACTGGAAGATCTGCGAGTGATGGGATTTGAAATGCTTGCGCGGCACATTTCGCCGAAAGGTTCGATCACGCCTCCGGCAGACTTCATTCCGGCCATGGAACGAGCGGGTCTGCTGGACGAACTGATGCTCAGCCTTATGGTGCAGGGTTTCAAAACGGCGGCAGCTTGGCCTGATTATCAATTTTTATCAATAAATGTATCACCCTCTCAGCTTAATGGCAGCTATCTTACTGAAACCATAAGAAAAACCGCCATTCAGTTTGAGTTTGATCTGGCCAGATTAAAGATTGAGATTACCGAAACGGCACTGCTGAATGATATAAACACCGCCCGGACCGAGATTGAAACCTTGTCAGAGATGGGATGTAAGATCGCCATAGATGACTTTGGCACAGGCTATTCCAGCCTTGCCTGGCTGATTCAATTACCTGTAAATACACTCAAAATAGATAGCAGCTTCATTCGATCCATGCTGGACAAAAAGGACAGCCGGAAAATTATTTCCAGCGTGGTCGGGCTGGGCCGAAGCCTTGATATGGATGTGATTGCCGAAGGGGTTGAAACGGATGAGCAGGCTGAAATGTTACGGGGGATTGGCTGTTTATATGCGCAGGGCTATCTGTTCGGGCGACCGGTTTCAGCTGCTGAAAGCGGCTTAGTGCTCACCACCGCCACTGGCAAGGGCTTTAACCGAAGGGTTGCGCGGCTTTCTCTCGATCAGCGAGCCCATCAGATATCATCAATGTATGCTGTCCCCGGCACATCCATTTGCTTTCTTAATCCAGAGTTAATGA
Organism: Candidatus Pantoea varia; assembly: GCF_900115075.1. Classification (GTDB taxonomy): domain Bacteria; phylum Pseudomonadota; class Gammaproteobacteria; order Enterobacterales; family Enterobacteriaceae; genus Pantoea; species Pantoea varia. The sequence goes on along the minus strand of NZ_FOVG01000003.1, from coordinate 411,477 downwards.
TTGTTGATGCAAGCGACACGTTTGCGGAAAGGGTCGGCTGGGCCCCGCAGGATGTTATTCATAAATATATTTATGAGGTGATACCGTCTCAGGCTGACAAATTACTCTGGCTGCAGGCGTTCCGTAAAAAAGGACTTCCGTATCCTCCTTATGAGGTGGTGCTGCCTGATGGTTCGTCCGATCTTGTCATGGTGACGCGAGTGGAAGATGAAGCTAAGGATTTACTGGGTTTCTGCGTGTTTGGTGTCAAACTGAGCAACCGTGATGGCAATGACAAAAATTGAGATAAGCGCCTCACCCTGTTTTCTGGTTCCACTCACCCCGGTTCAGGCAAAACAGCATGCTGGCAGGCGCATTTTCGACATCATGGATATCCCTGATATGCCGGAGTCCGGCTTTGATCAGAACTTTTTGTGAAGCCAGGTGATTGGCTCTCACAACCGCAGATATCTCAGGCAGTTTTAACGCATTAAATCCGTAACTGACCGCATAGTTTGCAAATTCCGTCGCCAGACCTTTCCCCCAGGATTCAGTCGAAAACCGATACCCCAGATTGTTGATTGTGATATCGGCAAATTCTCTGATGCTCAATCCGCCAAAACCGATGATTCTGTCAGGTTTATCCCGGAGCGAGATAGCCCAGGTGCCGAAACCATGCGAGTCCCAATGGCTAATCGCGCGAGACAAGACATCCTGAGAATGATGAATATCCGGATGCGGCCCCGCTGGATTAAACGTGTTCGTCGCCGGATCGCCATAGATTCTGAAAAGATCATCGGCATCTGCTGGCATGACAGGACGTATAAACAACCGCATCGCGTCTGAGTGCAAAAGAATCTCCTGAGTAGGTTTTTAGAAAAAAATACACCTGATAATAACCACGTTATAAGCGCCAGGCCAAAGCAAATGCCTGACCTGCCCGGCCTTGTAGCAACATGATATCAATAATTTCATCGGGCTTCAGTCCCGGTAAGTCAAATTACTGCTGTTGTGCACAAAGCGTCCTTACAACACCCCGACGCGGTTAAAGACAGCCTGCCGTTAATAACTTAAGTCAATCTGAAAAATATTGTCTATACCGCTGAAGATATCCCGATTCTTGTCGAAAATATGAGTAGTGAATAAGAACAATATGGAAGAAGTCATGAAAGGAATTCTAACCTGCCTTTCTGTCAGGGCAATATCAATTTATTAAGGAGCCTCGCGGCACTGGAACGACTATGAACCAATATATTTCAGGCAGCAGAAACGTCCGGAAGGTGATCGACAGCATAACGGAGAGGCCACAGGCTGGTGTCCCCCTGACAATCTGGACTTTCAGCATTAAGGGAAATAGCTAATGAGCATCGTTTATATACCCGCTCTCATCCCCTTACTGATGAAAAATGAGAACGAGAAAGGCAGCCCGCTTACAGAGGCTGAAGTCAGCCACATCCGGGATAATGCCACCTGTATCGAAGTGCCGGGTGATGTTGCTTTCACTATGGCTGAATGCCGGGGTTATTTTGATATCAATCCTGAACATTGCTGGCCGGAATGGCGCGCGTACCGGAGTAAGAATTTGCAGCCTGCTGGCAACGGATAACTGCATCAGGCTGTACTGTGCCGCTTTAAAATTGGGTTTGCTAAACCCACCACAATAAAGTTAACCCTGTACCTGATCGTCATCCTGACAATGACTATCCGAATATTTATGTCGGTCAGTCATCTGTTTTGATTCAGAGCTTACTACCGAGTTCTTCTGAAATCGCCTGGGCTGTCGCCACCACTCTGGCCGTCAGGTTTTTGGTGCCAATCAACTGCAGCTTGGCGGTTGGTAGTGAGACCGACACCGCATAAGGCACGCGCTGCTGAATATCAAACACGGGTGCCGCAATGCAGGTGACGCCCAGCTCATTTTCTTCGCGATCCATCGCGGTGCGCTGCTGAAGAATATCTTTGAGTTCCTGCTGCATCTCAGGCAGCGTGGTAATGGTATTTTTCGTCAGTTGTTGAATAGTGTCCTGATGGGTTTGCCAGTATTTAAACAGGTACTCTTCACTGCCCCAGGCCAGGAAAATTTTGCCCATTGCCGAACAGTACAGTGGCATATGCTGACCGATATAGGCGCGGGTGCGCATCATGCCCGTCGTCGGTTCTAATTTATTAATGAGTACAGCATGGTCATCTTCACGGCTGGAGAAGTTTACGGTTTCACCCACATCAAGATTCAGTTTTTCCAGATGTTGTCCGGCAACGTGAATAATATTAAGCGATGACAACGCCTTCTGACCGATTGAAATAAACTTTGTGGTCAAGCGATAGCTCCCGGGCGAAGGTGCCTGGGTCACGTATCCACTGCTGTGCAATCCCTGCAGAAGGCGGTGTACGGTGCTTTTGTTCATTCCGGACAGTTCAGAAAGATGGGCCAGCGGGCAACCGTTAGGATAATTACTCAGCAACTCAATTAATTGCAGACCACGAAACAGACTCTGTGTCCCTGATGGCTTTTCGCTCTTCGTATCCTTTTCTTTATCCACTTTAACCGCCATCAACCTGTCCTCTCCGTTTTTTACTGCCTGCATGCGCTTTCTCATGATGTTAACTCATGACATACCTACAGGGAATCTTAAGCTTTTTTAGTGTGGCTGGACACGTCGGTTACGTCCTGACAGAAATGCGCCGTTCATCACAAATTCAAAACAATATTTTAACCTGCTGTTTCTACTGCATAAATATCCATGCTCCTTCTTTGCTTTTCCCTCGCGTCAGGAATAGTATTTTTTGGAATGCTATTTCACATGTTGAAATCAGCAATGAGCGGTCGCCGCTCTTGCTGCCGATACTCATCAGGCGTCACGGGAGGCAGGAATGCAACCTCATCCGGATAAACCGGTTCTTACACTCAGCCATATCACTAAGCGCTTCGGCGGTAACGCCGCGGTTAACGATGTGAGCCTGGAGGTCTTCCCCGGCGAAGTGGTGGCACTTTTGGGGGAAAACGGCGCAGGTAAATCCACGCTCATCAAAGTGCTGGCTGGCGTGTACACCAGCGATGAAGGGCAGATTACTTTTCAGGGCAACGTGACAGCCTCCGCCGCTGCGCTGAAAACCGCAACCACCCAACCCATTGCGTTTATTCATCAGGATCTGGGACTGATTGAGTGGATGACCGTGGCGGAAAATATGGCGCTGGTCATGGGATTCAGCCGCCGTTTCGGTCTGGTTAACTGGCGGGCGGTGCGTGAAAGCGCGCGTCTGGCCCTGGAAGAAGTGGGGATTCAGCTGGATCCCGATGCCCGCGTCTTTGAACTGTCGCGCACGGAGAAGTCACTGCTGGCGATTGCCCGCGCCGTGGCCGTGAACGCGGAAGTGCTGGTACTGGATGAGCCAACCGCCTCGCTGCCTGCTAATGACGTCCGTCATCTGTTTGGCGTGATTGAACGCCTGAAAAGCCGCAACGTCGGCATGATTTATGTGACTCATCGCCTGGATGAGGTGATTGAGATTGCTGACCGTATCTGCGTGATGCGTGACGGCAAACGTGTGGCGCAGGGCGTCACGGCGGATTACAAACTTCACGATCTGGTCGAAATGATTGTGGGCGAAGCGCTGGAGAGCAATCAGCGTCTTCCCCTGCCCGAGGCGCGCCCGCCTGTTCTGACGCTGGACCAGGTGTGCATCGATGAAGTCGGGCCGGTCTCTTTCAGCCTCCAACCCGGCGAGATGCTGGCGCTGGCAGGGCTGCGCGGTGCCGGTCAGGAGGAGATTGGCCGGATGCTGTTTGGTCTGAAGCCGTCCACCAGCGGGCAGGTTATCTTCCGCGACAAGCCCTGCCACTCACGCTCCCCGCGTGATGCGATGGCCGCAGGCATCTCCTTTGTAGCCGGCGATCGCACGGGCGAAAGCCTGGTAATGTCGATGAGCGTACGCGAGAACCTGTTTGTTAATCCCTGTGCCAGCGGTCATCGGCTGATCTCCCACTACGGCCGCCGCGCTGAGATCGGGGCCAGCTGGTGGAAAGTCCAGCTGTTCGATGTGCGTCCCAAAGACGTGAACCTCGATATCAGCGCCCTGTCCGGCGGTAACCAACAGAAAGTGGTGATGGCACGCTGGATGCACCTCAACGCGCCGCTGCTGATCCTTGAAGATCCCACCGCAGGTGTTGACGTTGGCGCACGTGAAGAAATTTATCACCTGCTTAATAAAGCCCTCGCTGACGGCGTGGCCGTGCTGGTGATTTCCAATGACCTTGAAGAAATTGCTCACATCTGCAACCGCGCCCTGGTGTTTAACCGGGGCCAGGTGGTCGGTGAACTGAGAAATGAACAGGTTACCTTTGCAGGTTTACTGGAGCTGGCCTCCGCCAGTTCTGCTGCCCCATTAGCTACGGTCTGAACAGGCAGTCAGGAGAAACGATATGTCTAAAACCTCGGTGAAATCTACCGCACTTGAACAACGGGTCAGCCTTGCTCAGCATGGTTTTGCGCCGTGGTCGATGCAGGTCCTCACTCGCTACGGATTACTGCTGTTGTGCGTGCTGTTAGCGTTAATTTTTTCAGCACTGTCCCCTACCTTTGCCTCCATGCTGACCCTACAGGCGATACTGTCCAGTAAGGCGAAAATTGCCCTGCTGGCGCTGGCAGCCACCCTGCCGATGATCGTTGGCAAAATTGACCTGAACGTCGGGTTTGGCATCGTACTCTGGCACATTCTGGCCATAACGCTGCAGGTTGAATATGGGTTCACATGGCAGATGGCAGTGCTGACCGTACTGGTCTTGTCAGCGCTGTATGGCCTGCTAAACGGCATTCTGGTGGCGCTGGCGGATATTGACAGCTTTGTCGCTACGCTCGGCTCCGGCACGGTGCTGTATGCCATTGCGCTGTGGCACTCCGGAGGCCGACAGATTGTGGGTGATCTGCCGGACGCCTTCAGTGCGCTGCACAGCACGGAAATCTTTGGCATCCCGATTGGCGCATTCTATGTGCTGGGCCTGGCGCTGGTGTTATGGCTGGTCACTGAGCATACGCCGCTGGGAAGATGCATGTACGCCGTGGGCGGTAACCCCGTGGCAGCCCGCCTCAATGGTATTGCCGTTAACAAATACGTGATTGGCTCCTTTATCGCCTCCAGTGTCATTACCGGCTTCAGCGGCGTGCTGATCGCCGCAGAACAGGGCGTCGGTCAGGCCAGTGTCGGCATGGATTACCTGCTGCCTGCCTTAGTGGGCGCCTTTCTTGGCAGCACCACTATCCGTCCGGGCCGGGTTAACGTCTGGGGCACGGTGGTCGGGATTGCGATTCTGGCTATCGGTATCGCCGGTATCCAGCAGTTTGGGGGTGCCTTCTGGGTAGAGCCGCTGTTTAACGGTGCCACACTGCTGCTGTCGATTACGCTTGCCGGTTACGCCCAGCGTCGCCGTATGTTGAACCAAAAAGCCGTCGTGCGCAGTCAGAGCACGCCAGCCACCACACCTGACCCACAGCAAAAAACCATCACACCAGGGAACTCATTATGAAAAATCCGGTATTTGGTCTTTCTCTCGTCGCCATGCTGGTAGCCTCTCTGCCCGCTCATGCAGACAATTATCTGGAACAAGCCACCGCGGCCGTCGCCAAAGCCACGTCCAGCGCCACCACCTGGGACGGCCCCACCACAGGTCCGAAGCTACAGGCGAATAAGAAGCTGATTTTTATTGCCTCAGATATGAAAAACGGCGGCGTGCAGGGGGTTCAGCAAGGGCTTAGCGAGGCGGCTAAAGTCGCGGGCTGGAAGCTGGATACGCTGGACGGCGCGGGATCGGTGAAAGATCAGCTTGCCGCACTGAATCAGGCCATCGCCCAGCGGCCGGACGGCATCATTATTGGCGGCTGGAACCCTAATGTTGCCAAAATGCCCCTCAAAAAAGCCGTGCAGCAAAAGATTGTGCTGATGGCGTGGCATGCGGAGCCAGCGCCGGGTCCGATTAAGCAGTACGGTATTACGGATAACATTACCTCGGACTCAAACGAGGTTGCCCGTCTGGCGGCACAGTACGCCGTGGTGAAATCAGGCGGCAAAGCCCAGGTCATTATCTTTACCGACTCGCTGTATAAAATCGCGCTGGATAAAGCCAATGCGATGAAACAGGAAATTGAAAAATGCAGCGAGTGTAAGGTCATCGATTTTATCGATACGCCGCTGGCCGATACCTCTAACCGTATGCCGTCACTGACTTTCAGCCTGTTACAGAAGTACGGCGACCGCTGGCAGTATTCGCTGGCCATTAACGATCTCTATTTCGACTTTATGGCACCGGCACTGAAAACCGCAGGCAAAGGCGGCAAAAACGCGCCTTACAATATCTCCGCAGGTGACGGCTCAATCTCAGCCTTCCAGCGTATTCGCAATGGGGAAAGCCAGGTCGCTACCGTGGCTGAACCGTTAAAACTGCACGGCTGGCAGTTGCTGGATGAGTTTAACCGCGCCTTCGCCGGTCAGCCCTCTTCAGGCTATGTGACGCCCGCGCATCTGATTACCCAGGAAAACATCAGCCAGGATGGCGGACCGCAGAATAATTACGATCCTGCAAACGGCTATCAGGCGCATTACAAAACTATCTGGGGCGTGAAGTAACGGAGGCCAGCAGCATGCAGGTAGAAAAACTGTGTTCCCCTGCCATCTGGGCTGAAGGCCCGGTCTGGCTCCCGCAAAATGATGCGGTGGTATTCAGCGATGTAAAAGGCAACCGCATGTACTGCTGGCAGCGCAACGGTGAGCTCAGCATCTGGCGTCATCACGCTAACTATGCCAACGGCAATGCCCGGGATAGTCAGGGACGTGTCGTCAGTTGCGAACATGGCCGTCGGGCAATCAGCCGGACCGAAGCAGACGGCTCGGTCAGCGTGCTGATCGATAAAGTCGAGGGCAAACGCTTTAACTCGCCCAACGATCTGGCGATCCGTTCTGATGGCACCATCTGGTTTACCGATCCGCCTTACGGAATCGTTAACGATCACGAAGGCTATCTGGCGCCCAGCCAGGTGATTGGCTGCTATCTCTACTGCTATGACCCCAGTAGCGGGCAGCTCAGCATTGCGGCCAGCGATCTGCAACGTCCTAACGGACTGGCATTCTCGCCCGATGAAAGCCTGCTTTATGTAGCCGATATGTCGGTGGTGGACTTTCCGACGCTGGGACGCCATCAGCTCCGGGTTTACAGGGTAGAAGGACAGGAACTGTCACCCGGGCAATTTTTTGCCGATGTCACGCCGGGCTTTCCTGACGGATTTTGTGTGGATGCCAACGGTGACATTTACTGTAGCTGCGCTGACGGCGTCATTATTTTCGACGCCCACGGGGCGCGTAAAGGCAAAATCCCGATCCCCGAGACGGTATCCAACTGCACCCTTGGCGGACCCGATAATAATGAACTTTATATCACCGCCAATACCTCACTCTACCGGGTAATCCTGCGCTAAAGCGACCGGGCAGGCAGAGCGGGACGAAGTATCACACATGTCAGCTCATCGGGAGCTGACGGGTTTCCTGCGGGCAAAATCCGGCAAAAAAGCCTGAGATCACAAAAGCCAGCAATAAATATAACCATCTGTTTTATATGAAATAATTTTCAGGTCTTTTCTTTGACTGGCTCTGTTTTTCCCCATAGCATTTAGTTGAAATGACATTCCACAATATGAAATTAACGGCAACACCGGGAGTATCAGTCGTATGAGAATCAGCTATCAGCAGTTGTATGAGGAGTTTCTCCGCGTACTCACGAGTCGCAATGTGCCCCAAGAAAAAGCCGAAGCCTGCGCGCGCATGTTTACCGAAACCAGTCTCAACGGCGTCTATTCCCACGGCGTAAACCGCTTCCCGCGTTTTATTCAGCAACTGGACGCAGGCCATATCGTTCCTGATGCCGACGCACAAAAAGTCCTGTCGCTGGGCGCGATCGAGCAGTGGGATGCGCAGCGTGCCATCGGCAATATCACCGCGCATAGCATGATGGATCGCGCCATGGCCGTGGCATCTGAGCACGGTATCGGGCTGGTGGCGCTGCGTAATGCCAATCACTGGATGCGCGGCGGCAGTTACGGCTGGCAGGCGGCTGAAAAGGGGTTTGTGGGCATTTGCTGGACGAACTCTATTGCCGTGATGCCGCCCTGGGGTGCGAAAAGCGGGGCTATCGGGACGAACCCGCTGATTATCGCCGTGCCGGGCGAGCCGATCACCATGGTGGATATGTCAATGTCGATGTTCTCCTACGGCATGCTGGAAGTGAATCGTCTGGCGGGTAAAAGCCTGCCGGTCGACGGCGGGTTTGATGACGAAGGCAATTACACCCGCGACCCGGCCACTCTTGAGCAAAACCGCCGCATCTTACCCATGGGTTACTGGAAAGGCTCCGCGCTGTCGGTGGTGCTGGACATGCTGGCCACCCTCCTCTCCAACGGTGCCTCCGTCACCGAAGTCACCCACGACAACGGCGATGAATTTGGCATCTCGCAGGTCTTTATCGCGATTGATGTCGACAAGCTGATTGATGGTGAAACCCGCCAGCACAAACTCAACCGCATCCGTGCATCCGTTATCAACGCTGAACGCGCCGACAGCGAGCAGGCCATTCGCCTGCCCGGCGATAAGTTTCCACCGCTGCGGGCTGAAAACCAGCGCCTTGGCATTCCGGTCGATGAAAGCATCTGGGCGCGGATTCAGGCGCTGTAAGGAGAAAATGATGATCACCGGACATATTGCGAACACTGATCCGCACCACTATCCCCCGGCGATTGCACGGGCGCTCGCCTGTCTCAATCGCCACGAACTGATCACACTGGCTGCGGGACGCTATCAGGACAGCGAAACGGGCTGGATCATGCAGGTACTTGATCTGCACACCGCCCTGCAAGAAGAGAACTACCCGGAAGCGCATCGCCTGCATATTGATGTGCAGTATCTGGTGGCAGGAGAAGAAGTCATCGGCGTTGCCACGCAGCCCCTGGATTTACCGGTGCATCAGCCTTACGACAGCGAGCGCGACATCATCTTCTACCAGCACGCGCCGGAAGAAACCCTGGTGCGTATGCTGCCAGGCACCTTTGCGGTGTTTTTTCCGCAGGATATTCACCGCCCGAATTGCGCGGTGGGTACGCCAGGACCGATTCGCAAAGTGGTGATTAAGATCCCCACCCGCGATCTGGTTTAGGCAAGGAGGAAGCCATGAGTCTGACATCGACCGCCGTTAATCGTGAGAAGATCCCTGCCCTGCGCTGGTTACGGATCATTCCCCCTATTCTCATCACCTGCATCATTTCTTACATGGACCGGGTCAATATTGCCTTTGCCATGCCGGGCGGAATGGATGCCGAACTGGGTATCAGCGCCTCCATGGCCGGGCTGGCAGGCGGCATTTTCTTTATTGGTTACCTTTTCCTGCAGGTGCCGGGCGGCAAGCTGGCCGTGTATGGCAACGGGAAACGTTTCATCGGCTGGTCACTGCTGGCCTGGGCGATCATCTCGATGCTCACCGGTATGGCCACCAGTCAGTATCAACTGCTGGCGCTGCGTTTCGCGTTAGGGATCGCCGAAGGCGGCATGCTGCCGGTGGTGCTCACGATGATTGGCAACTGGTTCCCGGATGCCGAGCGCGGTCGTGCCAATGCCATTGTGATTATGTTTGTGCCGATCGCCGGGATCATTACCGCACCGCTTTCCGGCTGGATCATCACCCACTGGGACTGGCGCATGCTGTTTTATGTGGAAGGCGCATTATCGCTGGTGGTCATGGCCCTGTGGCATTTCACCATCAGTAACCGACCGCAGGAAGCAACGTGGATCTCTCCCGCTGAAAAGCAGTACCTGATTACCACGCTGCATAACGAGCAGCTGATGATCAAAGGGCAGAACGTGCGTAATGCCTCTCTGCTACGGGTCATGCGCGAGCCCGTGATGTGGCGGCTGATAATGGTGAATTTCTTTTACCAGACTGGCATTTACGGCTACACCCTGTGGTTGCCGACCATCCTGAAAGAGCTGACGCACGGCAACGTCGAAAAGGTCGGTATGCTGGCCATTCTCCCCTACGTCGGCGCGATCTTCGGCATGTTCCTGTTTTCGGTTTTGTCGGATGCGACAGGACGGCGCAAGTTGTTTGTGGCGCTGCCGCTGGCTGGCTTTGCGTTATGCATGGCGTTGTCCGTGTTGCTGAAAGCACATATCTGGTGGTCCTACGCGGCGCTGGTGGGCTGTGGCGTCTTTATTCAGTCTGCGGCGGGCGTGTTCTGGAGTATACCGCCGCGCCTGTTCAATGCCGAAGTTGCGGGCGGAGCGCGCGGCCTGATCAACGCCCTTGGCAACCTGGGCGGCTTCTGCGGGCCTTATATGGTCGGCATGCTGATTGCGTTCTACAGCAAAGATGCTGGTGTTTACAGCCTTGCCATTTCGCTGGCGCTGGCTGCGCTGCTGGCAATGACGCTGCCTGCCCGTTGCGACTCTGCGAAACGGGAGGCCTTATGAAACGCTGGCTGGGACTGGATTGCGGCGGCACTTTTATCAAAGCGGGTTTGTACGATATGCAGGGCCGTGAGCTGGCCGTTGCGCGGCAAAACCTGGCGGTACGGGTGCCAGAGCCGGGCTATGCCGAACGTGATATGACGCTGCTCTGGCAGCAGGCGGCAGCGGTCATTCGCGAGGTACTGACCAGCAGCGGTCAGGATGCCGCCGATGTCGCAGGATTAGGCATCTCTGCTCAGGGTAAAGGGCTGTTCCTGCTGGATAAAGATCGTAACCCGCTGGGGAATGGCATCTTATCCTCTGATCGTCGCGCCCTGAGTCTGGTTCAGCAATGGCAGCGGGAAGGCATGCCGCAGCAGCTTTACCCGCTGACCCGACAGACGTTATGGACCGGCCATCCGGTTTCACTCCTGCGCTGGCTTAAGCTGCATCAGCCACAACGCTATGCCGCCATTGGCAGCGTGCTGATGGCCCATGACTATCTGCGTTTCTGTCTGACCGGTGAACTGGCCTGCGAAGAAACCAATATCTCTGAATCCAATCTCTACGACATGCAGGCTGCCGACTGGTCGCCCGCGCTGGCTGAGATGCTGGATATCAGCGAAATCGTTCCTGCACTGCCCCCGATTATCGGCTCAACGCAGATTGCCGGCTATGTGACCTCACAGGCTGCCGCCGCATGTGGTTTGCTGCCCGGAACCCCGGTGGTTGGCGGTCTGTTTGACGTGATGTCCACTGCCCTGTGTGCGGGCCTGAATGACGCAACACGCCTGAACGCGGTGATGGGCACCTGGTCGGTGACCAGCGGCATTACCGACTGCATCAGCGATGAAGCAGACTATCCCTACGTTTATGGCCGCTATGCCATCGAGGGTCAGTACCTGATCCATGAAGCCAGCCCGACCTCGGCGGCCAACCTGGAATGGTTCTGTGAGCAGTGGGGCATCAGCGACTATCGCCTGTTAAATAAGTGGGTCACAGATCTGGAACCCGCCAGCACCGGGCTGCTGTTTCTGCCTTTTTTATACGGTACCAATGCTGGAGCCGATCTGCACGGCAGCTTCTTTGGCCTGCAGGCTGGCCATACCCGCGCCCATCTGGTGCAGGCAATCTACGAAGGTGTGGTGTTTTCGCACCTGACGCATCTGAACCGTATTCTGCAACGCTTTCCTCAGGTCACCGCCCTGCGCCTGAGCGGCGGCCCCACGCGCTCTGCCCCCTGGATGCAGATGTTTGCCGATGCAAGCGGCCTGACAGTAGAAGTGCCACAGATCAGCGAAAGCGGCTGTCTGGGTGCGGCACTGGTGGCGCTGACCGGGACTGGCGCTTACGCCTCGCTGCAACAGGCGCAGCAGGCTCTTGCGCCGGATATCGTCTCCTGGCAGCCAGACAGCTCAAGACATGCCCGTTATCAGCAGAAGTATCAGCGTTATCAGCATCTGATCCGCGTCCTGAGTGACGCTCAAGGAGTCACTTTATGAGCCTGCCCTTACTCCAGCTAGCGCTGGACCATACCGAGCTGGATGCGGCGCTGAGTACCGCCCAACAGCTCCACCCACATGTGGATATCATCGAAGCCGGTACCCTGTTATGTCTGAGCTGCGGAGTGGAAGCCGTGCGCCGTCTGCGCCAGCAGTATCCGGAGAAAACACTGGTCGCTGACTATAAAGTGGCGGATGCCGGCGGCACGCTGGCCGACATGGCCTTTACCGCGGGCGCAAGCTGGATGACGGTCATCTGTGCCGCTCCACTGGCGACCTTTGCCAGCGCGCTGGAAGTCGCTCAGCAACACCAGGGCGATATTCAGATCGAACTGTTTGGCAACTGGACGCTGGAGGATGCCCGGAAATGGCGGCAACTGGGACTGAAACAGGCCATTTATCACCGTGGCCGGGATGCCCAGGCTAGCGGGCAGCAGTGGAATCAGCACGACCTGGATACCATGAAAGCCTTGTCAGATATAGGTTTCGCTCTCTCCATCACCGGCGGGATTACGCCTCAGGACCTTTCTCAGTTTAAAGACGTTGACGTTAAGGCGTTTATCGCCGGACGCGCCCTCAGCGATCCCACCAGCGGCATACAACGCGCCGCAGAATTCCATCAGGCCATTGCCAGCCTTTGGGGAACCGTATGAAACACCAGCATCCGTTAGGTATTTACGAGAAAGCCCTGCCCGCTAACCTCACCTGGCCTGAACGACTGGCACTGGCAAAAGCCTGTGGTTTTGATTTTGTGGAAATGTCGGTGGATGAAACCGACGCGCGGCTGGAGCGCCTGAACTGGAGCAAAGAGCAGCGAATGTCACTGGTGAATGCCACGATTGAAACCGGCGTCACCATTCCCTCCATGTGCCTGTCGGGACACCGTCGCTTCCCCTTTGGCAGTCACGATCCGGCCATTCGCCAGCGCGCGGACGACCTGATCGATCGGGCTATCCAGCTGGCAAAGGATGTCGGGATCCGCACGATTCAGCTTGCGGGTTATGACGTCTATTACGAACCCCACGACGAAAGCACCGTTGCGCGCTTTGCCGAAGGGCTATCACGCGCGGTGCAGCGTGCCGCGGCGGCCCAGGTGATGCTGGCGGTTGAGATCATGGACACCGAGTTTATGAACGCTATCAGCAAGTGGAAGGTCTGGGAGCAGCAGCAGGCTTCGCCGTGGTTTTCCGTGTATCCGGATGTCGGCAATCTCAGCGCCTGGGGCAACGATGTGACCGCTGAGCTGACTCTGGGCATTGACCGCATCGCCGCTATTCATCTGAAAGATACGCAACCCGTGACCGCAAGCTCACCCGGACAGTTTCGTGATGTGCCTTTTGGTCAGGGCTGCGTGGACTTTGTCGGCGTATTCCGCACGCTCAAAGCGCTCAACTATCGTGGGTCGTTCCTGATTGAAATGTGGACTGAGAAAGCCGAAGAACCCGTTGCCGAGATCGTGCTTGCCCGGCGCTGGATTGAACAGAAAATGCAGGAAGGAGGTTTAATATGAGCATAGCCACAATGAAAGAGCAGGTGCTGGAAGCTAATCTGGCACTGCCGCGCCATAATCTGGTGACGTTTACCTGGGGCAACGTCAGCGCTGTCGATCGCGCGCAGGGGCTGATCGCTATCAAACCCTCCGGCGTAGAGTATGACGGTATGACGGTGGACGACATCGTGGTTGTGGAACTGGAAAGCGGTCGTGTAGTGGAAGGCAGCAAAAAGCCTTCATCGGATACCGCGACTCACCTGGCGCTCTACCGCGCCTTTGAGGATATCGGCGGTATTGTGCATACCCACTCCCGCCACGCGACCATCTGGGCACAGGCGGGTCAGGACATACCCGCCTGGGGCACCACCCATGCCGACTACTTTTACGGCACCATCCCCTGTACCCGATTAATGACCGAGGCCGAAATCGCTCAGGATTATGAACACAACACTGGCGAAGTGATTATTGAGACCTTCCGCACCCGGGGCATCAGTCCGGCCTCCATTCCCGCCGTACTGGTAAATGCTCACGGACCGTTTGCGTGGGGTAAAGACGCCGACAGCGCGGTGCACAACGCGGTGGTACTCGAAGAGATTGCCTATATGGGTATTTTCTCCCGTCAGCTTTCCCCCGATATCACCCGGATGCAGCAGCCCTTGCTGGACAAGCACTTTCTCAGAAAGCATGGGGCGAATGCTTATTACGGTCAGTAAAGACGGTTTTTATCAGACTTAGCAGGGGGCTTTATCATCAGGGTGTCGCGTTCACCATCGTTATCACTTTGATCTGATTCTGCCAACACAGGCCTGGCACTCGCGTTATGGCCCCTGCCGTTAGCGGAAATCGTGGGGCAGCTTCTCTGGATGGGGACGATTGACGTGTTCAGGCCCGTTTACGACAGACTGACTAAACGCAATAGCGGTGTGTTCACTTTATTCCTGGGAGATCTTTTATTCTCGTAGGGTAACGAAACGACAGTATTTTACGCTTCATCTGCCAGGCGCTGTCGCGATCTCCCTGCCCCGCAAACCAGACGATACGTTCGTGCATCTGCTATCCGAATATCTCAAACGGGATAAGATTGCCAATCCCGGTAACGTTCAGATATGACTCATCGATGGAATAGAATACCTGTCCTGCGGCCATCTCGTCAGAGATGATCACCAGGCGTGCGAAAATGTCTCCATCTATGTGGAATGGGATCTCTACAGAAATTATTGATGCTTTAAGGGCTGCTGACCTGCTCCCAGCAAACTAACATAGCACGATGTAAGCAAGTTACGCTTCTGGCACTAAGCGGACCTGTCAGCACAATAAGTTTTGCTATGGCGAGGCGCAGACATGGCACCCTGGGGAGAGTCTGGAAACAGTTTTGTTCAATCACCCATTTTGAGCTGATGCTTTCCTGAGCAGGATGCGTTATGTTGGTCACAATCATCCTGCAGGGCATGACTATGATAACAGTAGAGAAATCTGATCCCTTTTCTTCAGAATCCCAACTTCTGATTGAATTGTTATCAACAGAACTTGCCGCAATTACTGGTGATAATGGTAAAAGCAATTTCACCGCTGAAGCCATGAGTGATGACAAGGCATTATGGGTATTAGCAAAGAACTCTCAAGGCAAAGCGATAGGATGTGGTGCTATACGGCTGTTAACGCAGAATATAGCCGAACTTAAAAGAATGTTTTCAGACGGGAGTGTGTCAGGGGTTGGCGGTGCTTTACTCACTTTTCTTGAGAAATCCGCAAAAGAGATGGGGTATAGCGAACTCAGGCTGGAAACCCGACAGGTCAACTATCGGGCTGTAAATTTCTACAAGAAAAATGGTTATATGCGTATTGAGAATTACGGCCCCTATACAGGCAGGACAGAAGCTGTCTGTTTCTCAAAAGCATTACGCTAATTCTATTAACCGGATCTGACATCCGCTTCCGGCATAAAACGGACATCCTTTCTTCACTTCAATAATTTCCCCAGCGGATTTAAATATCAATTAATCCTTAATGCGATGACACAAATAGCGGGGATTGCTGCACGGGCGGAACAGAAAAATGACGCTGCATGCGTTTTATCTCCTCTGCCGGAGGCAGACCAAACAGACGTTTAAACTCACGGTTAAACTGCGATGGGCTTTCATAGCCCACAGCGTAGCCCGCTGCGGCAGCGGTCATCTGCTGGCGAACCATCAGCATGCGCGCCTGATGCAGGCGTACCGATTTCACATACTGCATCGGCGGCATCCTGATAATGGCTTTGAAATGAAGATGAAAGGTCGGGATGCTCATCCCCGCTTCGCCTGCCAGCTGCGTCAGCGTTAACGGCTCCGCATAGGTTGCGTGAATGTGCTTTACCACTTTGCCTATTTTGCTGAACTGTCCCTGCATGGCCAGCGCGGCACGCATCGCATTGCCCTGTTCGCCCGTCAGCACACGGAAATAGAGCTCTCGCAGCCGCGCATGTCCGAGTATCGCGGTTTCAAGCGGACTGTTCAGGGCGTCAAGCAAACCCAGCACGGCTCCCTTAACCGTGTCGTCCATCTGACTCGACATCATACTCTGCGGCGCGGCGGGAGTGTGTGAAGCATCATGCTGATCGATCTGCAGGATGAGTTCAGCCGCAAGCTGAAAATCCAGATGCAGATAAATAGCCAGCAGGGGATGCTCTGCGGACGCGTCGGTTTCCATCGTAAACGGCACAGGAACCGAGACCGCCAGGTAGTGCTGTTCATCATATAAGTAGGTCTGCTGGCCAAAATAACCTCGTTTGCTGCCCTGACAGACAATGACGATGCCCGGATCATAAAGCACGGGTGTTCTGGCAAGAGGACGGTCGGCGCGCAGAATTCGCACACCAGGCAAGGCAGTCAGGTTATACCCTTCATGCGGCGCAAGGGCTTTAATCAGGGCAATCATTCCGGACATCACAGCACCTCATAAGATCAGGCAAGAAAACGAGAGAAAAGAGCCTAAAAATACGACGGCAGTGAGAATACCATGCAATCTCAACGGTTCATGGGAGTTCTTTTATGTCATCTGTAAAAACAATCTTAATTACTGGCGTCAGCAGTGGCTTTGGTCTGGCACTGGCGCGTGAAGCCCTCCATGCAGGGCATCGGGTTATTGGTACCGTGCGAAACCGCGAAGCACTGCAGGCTTTTGAGGCGCTCGATGCACAGCGTGCCGTGGGCCGCCTGCTCGATGTCACGGACGTTGAGCGTATTGATGAGGTCGTCAGGGAGATTGAGTCCACTGTCGGTCAGATTGATGTACTGGTGAACAACGCTGGTTACGGCCATGAGGGGATTCTGGAAGAATCATCTCTGTCAGAGATGCGCCATCAGTTTGACGTGAACGTTTTTGGCGCAGTGGCAATGATCAAAGTGGTCCTGCCGGGCATGCGTGAACGCCGTCGCGGGCACATCATCAATATTACGTCGATGGGCGGATTTATTACCCTGCCCGGCATCAGCTACTACTGCGGCAGCAAGTTTGCACTTGAGGGTATTTCAGAAACGCTGGGCAAAGAGTTGGTTCCGTTCGGCATACACGTCACTGCCGTGGCACCCGGCTCATTCCGCACTGATTGGGCGGGACGTTCAATGGTGCGCAGCGCCCGCACGATTCCGGACTATGACACCCTGTTCGAACCCATTCGTCAGGCCCGGGAGGAAAAAAGTGGTCAACAACCCGGCAACCCCACAAAGGCGGCACAGGCGATGCTGGCGTTAATGGAAAGCCCGAATCCACCCGCGCATCTGTTGTTAGGCAGTGATGCCCTGGGTTTGGTTCGTCAAAAACTTGCCGCACTGAGTCAGGAAATCGATCAGTGGGAACATCTCACTCGTTCAACCGATGGCTGAGCCGTTTTCAGTCAGAACAAAAAAACCTGACCGATAATGGCATGGGTTGTCGGGTTAATTCGGGATATTTTCGGGCCTGTGAAGATTTGTCCTTGCAACTCATTGTGCGATGGATATCCTATATACAAAACATATACGTTTTATATAAGGCTCACATGGGTATCGTAAAAATCTCCGACCTGATGCATGAGAATCTGCGCATCGCCAGTCAGGCGATGAGCCGCTCCATCAACGCACAGGCAGAACACTGGCTGAAACTGGGCATGCTGGCTGAACTCTATCCGCAGAAAACCCAACACCAACTGGCGCAGATGCTGATCCGGCTCGAACTGGAAGGCAGCGCTGACATACGCAATATGCTCCCTAAAGAGAGCCTCACTACACAAGGAGACGTGTCATGAACACCGTTAAAATTCATACCGCCGCTGAGATTGAAATGGCGCGGGCAGCCGGACAGGCTGCGGCTCAGGTGCTGGCGATGATTACACCACACGTCCGTCCCGGCATTACGACCGAAGAGCTGGATGATATCTGCCACGACTTCATTGTGAATGAGCTTAAGGTGACACCCGCCAACATCGGTTATCACGGCTATACCCGGACGACCTGCACCTCGGTCAATCATGTGGTGTGCCACGGAATTCCGGCCAGCAAGAAACTGAAGGATGGCGATATCGTTAATATCGATGTGGCGATCATCAAAGATGGCTGGTACGGCGATACCAGCCGGATGTATTTTGTCGGCACGCCGTCGGTTCGCGCCAAACGTCTGGTAGAGATCACCTATCAGTCGATGGTTGCAGGGATTAAAACCGTCCGTCCTGGCGCGACGCTGGGCGATGTGGGCGCGGCTATTCAGCGTGTAGCGGAAGGCGCTGGCTTCTCGGTGGTACGTGAATATTGCGGTCACGGCGTCGGTGAGATTTACCATACCGATCCGCAGGTGCTGCACTACGGCACGCCGGGCGAAGGGATGCCGCTGAAGGCAGGGATGATCTTCACCATCGAACCGATGATCAACGCCGGTAAAGCCGGAACCAGCGTGCTGTCAGATGGCTGGACGGTGGTCACTAAAGATCGCTCACTTTCGGCGCAATGGGAACACACCGTCGCCGTCACTGAAGAAGGTTTTGATCTGCTGACACCTTGGCCTGAAGGCACTGGCGACTACCCGGCGATTTAAACAGTAAGCCTGAGATACCGTCTCAGGCTAAATTCTCTGTCTGCCCCTCACTTCACTCAGCGTTTCCAGCGTACCGGCATGCCACACCTGCACATCGTTGCGTCCGGCGCGCTTGACATGATAAAGCGCCTCATCGGCACATCTCAGCCACTCATGAATCGATGCCGCATCACTTGCCGCTGCAATTCCGATACTTACCGAACACTGAAAGGTGGATGACGCTGGAAGCCGCAGCAGAGCAATCCCCTGTTTGATCTGCTCTGCCAGCAACAGAATGCTGGTTTCATCAGCATCCCGCACAATCACACACAACTCATCACCGCCAAAACGCGCAGGGATATCTTTAAGGCCGACGCTGTCACGCAGTAGTGCCGAGATCTCCGCCAGTAAAAAGTCCCCCGCTTCATGCCCGAAAGTGTCGTTAACCTGCTTGAAGTGGTCCACATCCAGCAGCATCAACCAGGCTTTACCCTCGCCTCGCTGCGTCCGCAAAAACTCACTTTCAAGCCGCCGCTCAAAAAGACGACGATTGGGGATTTTCAGACCGGGATCCATCAGCGCGATGCGTTCGAGTTCACTGTTCTTTTTGCGCAGTGTCAGGGTCAGATTATGTGAAACCACGCTGAGTGCCAGCAGATATATACTGGCAAGCGGCAGAGTTAGCCAGACGGTGCGGGTACTGAACGTCAGCAATATGGGCGCCCTTTCCGCTAACCAGAACAGCATAAAGGCCAGCAGAAAGGCCTGCAGCGCGGACTTCAGCTGAACCCAGCCACCCGCTGAATAACGGTCGGAGATCAAAACCGCCATGATAATAATCGAGGGAAGTGGACTCAGCGCCATGGTGGCAACCCAGAAGCCGCCAAAAGCGGCATCCAGCGTCAGATTCTTGCGCTCAAAGCCTGTGGGGTCGCGTGATCGCAATGCCAGCCTGTAGGCTGCATAAGGCCAGGCAAAGGCATTCGTAAACAGCAGCGCGCAGAGCTCCGGGCTTTTCCCCCTCTCCATCAGAACCGACAGAATCGGCAGAAAACAGAGAAAGGTGCCGAGCTGGCGCATCATAAACATGCGGCGCACAAATCGCTTCGAGCGGCGCTTCAGTTGAACGTCATCGGGAGTGTAATAATTCATATGCACACTGAAGCTGCCAGAGGTTAAGGCAGTTTATCGGCAAATGATGAAACAGGGTTAATTATTTGCAGAATATTCTTATTGCTTAGCCAGTATCTTCCTTGAATCCGGATGCGCACATGGCTCAGACGATGATCGCTGAGTGAAAGATGTTGCGCGCAATGACAGCGCGCACATGAAAATTATCTGCGCCCTTTAACGATTGATGCCGACCAGTTGAAATCACTGACTTCGCTGGCGGTCAGTGAAGAAGGTTTCTTTTTACGCAGCGGTTTTTTCTTCGCCTTCTCTGCCAGCGCTCTTTCCTTGTCCATTTTACTGGTCATGACGATCTGACGCGCTTCACTATTAAATTCTTTCTCTTTCTTACTATCGGGCTCTTTACCGGTTCGTTGACGGTACTTCTCTGCCAGGCCCTTATAGGTTTGCTCGACGGCCAGTCGTTCATCAGCGTTGAACTGATCAATGGATATCATCTTTTTATCGTTCATAGCGGCGTGTCCTGTGGCGAGTTATCGGGGCAAGTGTACCGCATTTGCGGTCGGTTAACGCAGCGAATGGCATTTATCCGATGGTCTGATGATTGCGGTTGGCCAGGCCGCCCGGTAATTCCTCTGAAACTCACACTTAAGCCCTGCTAAAAACAGGGTTATCTCTTAATATAAAACTAATGTTCATCAGGTTTACTGGCAGTGACCACGTACTGCCGAGGAGCTGAAGGAATGCTAAAAGAGACCGATCGCCTGTCACAGGCACTATTACGGCGGCATGGGATTGGCGTTAAACAGAAACGAATACATTTTCGCGGGAGAGACCTGCTGTTTCAGCTGCACAACGCCCGCTATGATGTTTTCAACGGTGATCGTTGCATAGCGACCGTGGATACCAATAATATCAATGAAGCCATTAAGCAGTTTAAAGCGCTGGACAATCCTGCGGAGAAATAACCGTGCCAGACTATTTTCTGTTTCAGAAGAATCAGACAGTCAAAGCCGTGAACGTGGTGCGGCAGGATCAGCAGAACGCGTTAACTTCCATGGGCTTTGAAAAGATTTGGGAAGAGGTGCATGCCGATAATGCTGATGCTGCCCTGCTGCGCTATCAGCAACTGCGTCGCGATGAAGAGACTGCCGCACAGTCGTTTGCAACCGATTCAGTGGTAAGCAGTCTGCTGAGCCTGATATCCCGGTAAGCCAGAGTCGTGCAGCCGGTTCAAAGCCAAAGTTACTGTTAATTCATCGCGTGCTGATTAGAATAAAGAAAATCCCCCGAAGACAGGTTCCTGATGAAAATCTCCATTCACAAAGAAGATGAGCTGTTTATGCACAACTTCTTTGCTGCGCCATGCCACACCATCGAAACAGATTCCCCACAGGCTCAACAAATTCAGCAATCGCTTCAGCTGGCCATTCAGCAAAAAGGATTGGAAGCCGATGGCGACTGGAAACGTAGCCTCACCTTTCTGCTGCTGTTTCTCTTTCTGTATGCCGCGCTGGGTGCCTCACTGACGCTTGATCTCAGCACCGCCGGCACGGCCCATAAAAGTATCGCCTATGCGCTGGAAGCCATTCCGGTGCTCATCGCCTTCTCCGGGTTTTTCATCTCCATCCTCTATCTGTTCCTGACCCGCGCCAGCGCGCGGAAACAGCGTAACTGGGAAAAGAGCATTCTGGTGCTGGAGAAGTACTCTATCGGCAACCTGTTTAAAGCGACCCACACCCAGGGCGGCGGCACCAGTAATTACTCTGTGCCTAACCTTTCCATCTCGCTCGCGCTGTTTATCTGCGGTACCTGGCTGGTGATTTATAACTATCTGACGTTTACCACCAGCGGCGTGTTTGGCAGTGTGATCTCCCTGTTCATCAGCACCATGGTATATGTGATCCTCGACATTCAGCTGCTCAAGCCTTTTATTCATGTCGTTGAGCAGGATGAAACTGACAAGAGTAACGCGGATAAAGAGCAGGATTAACAGACAGCTTCAGGTAGCAATAGAGATACCCGGTCATCGAGCCGGGTATTTTTTTGCCCGGGTTTCGCTGGCAGACCCACTGAGTGTCGGGGTTGATGCAGGTATGCTGTTGAGCGATCAACTAACAGTATGTTGTAACTATGAAGTGCCTATTTAATCCTTCGGATTCCGGCCTGCGGCCAGGCGGAAAATAACCCGCCTTTACAGCGGGCCTGAGACTTACCAGCGGGTTTTCTGCATATCGATGACAAAACGATATTTCACATCGCTGGTCAGCATACGTTCAAAGGCCGTTTCGACCTCTTCACCGGTGATCATCTCCACGTCAGCCGTGATGTTGTGCTGACCACAGAAGTCGAGCATCTGCTGCGTCTCCTTAATACTGCCAATTGAGGTGCCAGTGATGCTCAGGCGGCGAAACACCATCGGGGTGACATTCGGTGACGGATGCGGCTGATCGGGAATCCCCACCAGCACCAGCTGACCGTTGGTTTTCAGCGCGTTCAGATAGGGATCGAGGTCGTGTGGCGCGGCAACACAGTCCAGGATGATATCCAGCGACGCCTGACAGGCTGCCATCTGTGCCGCGTCTCGCGAGACCACCACATGTTTAGCGCCGAGACGGCGCGCATCAGCCCCTTTTGCCGGAGAGGTAGTAAACAGGGTGACTTCCGCGCCCCGTGCGCTGGCCAGCTTAACCGCCATATGACCCAGCCCGCCCAGACCGACCACACCCACACGATCGCCTGCTTTAACGTTGAAGTGCTGCAACGGAGACCAGACGGTCACACCGGCACACAGTAAGGGTGCCACCGCATTCAGCGCCAGATTGTCGGGCACCGTAACCACGAAATGCTGGTCGGCGATGACATGCTGTGCATAGCCGCCAGACGTCGTATTGCCGGTGTATTTATCGGTACCGTTGTAGGTCGGCGTGAACCCTGCCTCACAATATTGCTCTTCCTGCTGCTTGCAGAAGTGGCATTCACGGCAGGAGTCGACCATTACGCCGACCCCCACCGTATCACCGACAGAAAATCGAGTGACGTTGTCACCGGCTGCGATAATACGTCCGACAATCTCATGACCCGGAACCAGCGGGTAGCGGCTGACGCCCCATTCGTTGCGCGCCATGTGAAGGTCGGAGTGACAGACGCCACAATAAAGGATTTCGATTTTGACATCGTCAGCCTGCAGGTCACGTAGCTCCACCTGACCGGCCTTTAGGGGTTGATCTGCCTGGGCGGCGACCAGCGCGTTAATTTTCATCTGTTGCCTCTTCTCACCTGATGGTCTTAAAGAAAGCGGCCCACTATAGACACACAGAACCCCATTTGGTAGTAGTTACCTTTTGGTTACCATAAAGCAGGAAGAGAGACTATGCCGGTCTGGGTTGAAGGAAAACTGTGCTTTTATGCGGACTCACCGCCGCGCCGCCTGATGGAACTTTTTTCGGTCAAGTGGAGCACGATGGTGCTGCATGCGCTCTATCACTGGCCGGAGAATCGGGCGCGCACGGGCGAACTGGAGCGCAGCCTGCAGGGCATTTCAAAGAAGATGCTGATTCAGACGCTACGCGAGCTGGAGCAGCGCGGACTGGTGTCGCGACAGGTCTGGCAGGTGGTGCCACCCAAAGTGGAATACAGCCTCACGGCACTCGGCCATACCTTCGCAGAGCCGATCGAGCAGATGTATCAGTGGGGTCTGGAGAATCAGGCTGCGCTGGATGAGATGGAAAATCACGCGCGCAGCCATCAGGAGAGTGACGGGTAAAACCGTCAGTGATGCACGTTAACGGGGTTTACTCGAACGGGAATTCGCGCGCCAGCACGCGCGCAATCACATTCAGCGCGCCTTCATCATTGTTGCTCTGCGTCTGATAGCGCGCCACGGCGGCGACAGCGTCAGCAGCATTCGCCATTGAGAAACTGAAGCAGGCCTGACGCAGCATCTCAATGTCATTGGCGCTGTCACCGATCGCCAGCACTTCGCAGTCGCTGATGCCCCACTTTTCCTGTAACAGCGCAATGCCGTGTGCTTTATGGCAGCCGGGAATAATCAGATCGATAAAGCCAAAGCCGCTGGAAACCGGATGCATGATGTGTTCCAGCTCGCCCAGACGGGCATGCAGTCTTTGCAGCAGGGCATCTACCCCTTCATGCTCCAGCTTCAGCGAAAATTTGAAAATGGTGTCGTCGATAGCATAGAGGTCATCGCGTTTTTCCAGACGATGATAATGGTTTGCCAGCTGCGCCATCATCTCGTCAGAGGCAGATGAGTGCATGTAGGCACCCTTGCGTCCACAGACCACCACCGCGATGTCGGGTTCATGCGCCAGGATGTCGAGGATCTTATGCACCTTCTCCTGCGCTAACTCTCCGCAGAAGATCTCTTCGTTGCAGTCAGAGACCCAGGCACCATTTTCCGCCACGAAAGCGATCTCATCTTTAATGTCGGGAAAATAGCGCTGCAGCTGGTAATACTGATTACCACTGGCCACCACAAAACGGATGCCCTTCTGCTTCAGCAGCGCATACTGACGTGAAAACCGCTGAACGTTGTACTGCTTATTGTCGTCCAGAAAGGTGCCGTCCATATCCACCGCAATCATCTTAACCGCCATCTCGCCTGCCCCTATACGTTCGCCGTTCTGTCCTTTCGGCTGATTGATTTGATTCATAAAGCTTACTCGCTGTGTGGATTAATGAGAATGCAAATAGTGACTTCGCTAACGAATTTCAGAGCGTTCCGTTGCCTGAGTTGTGTTACCACGCACGGTTTTTAGGGTTAAAAGGATGTTAACCTCAGCCGCATATTACGAATGAAGATTATTTTAATTACATTCGTAACTCAACCCTGAATATTGAGGAGCATGAGATGCGTGATGAAACCCGATCCACCCCATTGCCTGACGATGTCAACACCGCTATCCGCACGATGAAAAATCAGTTGCGCCAGCAAATTGGTGATGTCGATGCCCTGTTCCGGGAAGTCTGCGACAACATCACTGCCGCAATTGCCGAGGCAAAAGCGGATGAACAGCGTACCGGCAGCGCCTGGCCGGTAGTCCCGATGCAGGATATTGCAGAAGGAACGGTTTCGGATGAAACCCGGGCGCTGATTAAACGTCGCGGCTGTGTGGTGATTAAGCAGCATTTCGCGCGTGATCAGGCGCTTGCTTGGGATAAGTCGATGCTCGACTATCTGGATCACAACCGGTTTGACGAACACTATCGCGGTCCCGGCGATGACTTTTTTGGCACGCTCGCTGCCTCGCGCCCGGAAATCTACCCGATTTACTGGTCGCAGGCGCAAATGCAGGCGCGGCAGAGCGCGGCAATGGCTGATGCGCAATCCTTTCTGAACCGGTTGTGGACATCTGAATCACAGGGTAAGCAGTGGTTCGATCCGGAGATCAGCGTTATCTACCCCGATCGCATCCGTCGCCGTTTGCCGGGCACGACCTCAAAGGGATTGGGTGCCCACACTGATTCCGGCGCGCTGGAACGCTGGTTACTGCCCGCTTATCAGCAGGTCTTCGCTAAGCTGTTTCACGGCGATTTTGCTGCATACGATCCCTGGGATGCGGCATACCGCACCGAAGTGGATGAGTATGATCTGCCGGGCACCACCAAATGTTCCGTATTCCGGACGTTTCAGGGCTGGACCGCGCTCTCCGATATGATCCCCGGTCAGGGGCTGCTGCATGTGGTGCCGGTGCCGCAGGCGATGGCCTACGTGTTACTTCGCCCCCTGCTGTCAGATGTGCCGGAAGAGGAGTTGTGCGGCGTCGCGCCGGGTCGGGTGTTACCCATCAATGAACAGTGGCATCCGCATCTGATGGCCGGACTCTGTTCAATACCTGCCCTGGAGGCAGGCGATTCGGTATGGTGGCACTGTGATGTGATCCACGCGGTGGCTCCGGTAGAAGATCAGCAGGGCTGGGGCAATGTGATGTATATCCCCGCCGCGCCAATGTGTGACAAAAACCGCACCTATGCCCGGCGGGTTGCGCAGGCACTGGAACAGGGACGTTCGCCGGGCGATTTTCCGCCGGAAGATTATGAAGCGACGTGGGAGCAGCGGTTTAAGCCGGAAGATCTCAATCTTAACGGACGCCGCTCACTCGATTTAGCCTGAGCAAAACCCCGCGCTCTTAACCGGCGCGGGATAATCCCTGATACACTGCTGTTTTGTTGCTGTTTAACGATGAAAACTCACTTATGAACCCGCGACATCATCAGATTATTCAACTGGTTAATAGCCGTGGTAGCGTTACGGTCAGTGAACTGGCGCAGCTTACCGGCGTTTCCGAAGTGACGGTGCGGCAGGATCTTACGCTGCTTGAGCGTGACCGGCTACTACGCCGGGTTCACGGCTCAGCGCTGGCACTGGACAGCGACAACGTCGGTACCCGCATGAATACGCGTTATCCCACCAAGCAGGCGCTGGCGCGACATGCGGCCAGCCTTGTACAGACGGGAGAATCGGTGTTTATCGAAGGTGGCAGTACGAATGCGCTACTGGCGCGTGCGCTGGCTGACCGGGCCGATCTCACGCTGATTACCGTCAGCCACTATATTGCTCAGCTTCTGCGGGAAGCCGCCTGTGAAGTGATCGTGCTCGGGGGATTGCTGCAGAAAAGCAGTGAGTCGGTGGTCGGCCCGCTGACGCGTTATTCCATTCAGCAGGTCCATTTTCACCGGGCTTTTGTTGGCGTCGATGGCTGGCATCCGGAGACCGGTTTTACCGGCCGCAATATGCTGCGCTGTGATGTCGTGGATGCGGTGCTGGCGAAAGGCGCTGAAAGCTACGCCCTGACCGACGCCTCCAAGTTTGGTCAGATTCACCCTTATCCGCTCTCATCCGGTTATCAGGTCGGCCATGTGATTACCGATGAAACGCTGGATGCCGCAACGGTCGCTCAGCTCAGAGAACAGACGATTGAAGTGATAAAGATCGCGGTGGATTAAGTTAATCCCGGTCCTTTGGTGACGGAATCGCGCAGCATCAGGCTGGCTGTGAAAGGCGCCTGAGTATGCCAGTCACCGCCATCCAGCATGGTCAGCAGGCGGTTAATCGTCTCATCGATCATCTCCGTGACCGGCAGCTTCATGCTGGACAACGACGGCGTGATATAGGGTGCCAGCGGGATATCATCGAAGCCAATCACCGAGACCTGAGCGGGCACCGCAATATTGCACTCGGTCAGGCGCTTGATGGCACCAATCGCCATCTCATCATTACTCGCCACCAGCGCAGTGAAGGGGACGTTGCGTTCCAGAAGCCTGTCCACGGCGGCCATCCCGCTCTGCGCCGTCCATTTCCCTGCCACGATACGGCGATCGTCGGCTTCAATACCCTGTGCAGCCAGCGCAGCGCGATAGCCGGAAAGGCGCTCGACGCCAGTCGGGGAATCCAGCGAACCGGTGATAAACGCGATATCACGATGTCCCTGGTTAAGGAGATGGCTCACCGCCGTCGCGCTGCTGGCGTGCTGATCGCTGTAAATACAGTAGCTGTGATTCACGCGTAGTCGCCGGTTGATGACCAGGATCGGTTGTTTGTGGCGGGAGATAATCGCATCCAGCGCGTCAATGCTCAGAAAGCGCGGATAGATGATGATGCCGTCACAGCGCAGGTCGAGCAGAAACTGAATCGCCGCCTCTTCCTGTTCAGCAGTGTGTTTACCGTCGGCCAGAATCAGCTGGCGGCCCTGCTGCTCCATCATGCGCGCAGAATGCGCCATTAATTCAGTAAAGTAGCTGCCGCTGTAGAGCGTATTGGTGATCACCAGCCCGATAGTCTGAGAGGTTTTCGTGGCCAGGTTGCGCGCCAGCAGATTGGGCCGATATCCGGTTTCCGCAATCGCCTTTAACACCCTTTCACGCTTCTCCTGCCCGACATAGCCATTGCCGGAGAGCACACGTGACACTGTCGCTTTTGAGACGCCCGCCCTGTTCGCCACTTCCTGAATCGTTGCCATCGTGATGCTCCTTTGCTGCGTCGTCCTGCAGTCTACCTAAGCCTCTCAATGTTGGAAATATTTACCCCGCATGGGTGCGACATTAACAGCACCAGCCAGGTGACGCACTTCACAAAACAGAAAACTGGCTAATTTCAGCGCTTGTCGGCGCACTGAAAGCACTTCATGATTTTGTGAAACCGGTTTCCTATTTGCCTGCCTGCAGGCGCTAAAACAGTAAAAATTTGACCGATTTACCCTACAGAGAAGAGCGATCATGCCCAGAAATTATGCCGAGGTGTCACGCGCCATCGTCGATGCGCTAGGCGGCCTTACCAATATCGAAGCCGTAACCCACTGCATGACCCGCCTGCGGTTTGTGGTGAAAGATAAAAACCAGGTCGACACTCCCCGGCTCAAAGCGATCAATGGTGTTATGGGCGTGGTGCACAACGACACCCAGTGCCAGGTGATCATTGGTAACAACGTGTCACAGGCTTATCAGGCGGTGCTGGAAATGGGATCGCCTGGCGGCGTTGCATCGACCGTGCCGGTGAAACGCAAAATAACCCTGAGAGGCATCGGCGCAGGTATTCTGGATGCGCTGGTGGGCACCATGTCACCGCTGATCCCGGCCATTATTGGCGGGTCGATGGTTAAGCTGCTGGCGATGATCCTCGATATGGCGGGCGTGTTTGAGAAAGGCTCGTCAACGCTGGTGATCCTTAACGTCATTGGCGACGGCGCATTCTTTTTCCTGCCGGTCATGGTAGCCGCCTCTGCGGCGCTGAAATTCAAAACCAATATGTCGCTGGCGATCGCCATTGCCGGTGTGCTGGTTCATCCCAATTTTGTTGAGCTGATGGCAAAAGCGGCTCAGGGTCAGCCGGTCGAGTTCGCCTTCATCCCGGTGACGGCGGTGAAATATACCTACACGGTGATCCCGGCGCTGGTCATGACCTGGATTCTGTCGCACATCGAGCGCGGCGTAGATCGCATCACCCCGGCCGTGACCAAAAACTTCCTGAAACCGATGCTGATCGTGCTGATTGCAGCCCCTATCGCCATTGTACTGATTGGTCCGATTGGCATCTGGATCGGTAGCGGCATCTCGGCGCTGGTGTACACCGTCCATGGCTATCTTGGCTGGCTGTCCGTCGCAATTATGGGCGCTATCTGGCCGCTGCTGGTCATGACCGGGATGCATCGGGTGTTTACGCCGACCATCATTCAGACCATTGCCGAAACCGGCAAAGAGGGCATGGTGATGCCATCTGAAATTGGTGCCAATCTGTCGCTGGGCGGATCGTCGCTGGCGGTGGCGTTCCGTACCAAAAACCGTGAACTGCGCCAGACCGCGCTGGCGGCGGCGGCCTCCGCCATTATTGCCGGGATTTCAGAACCGGCACTGTATGGTGTTGCGGTGCGCCTCAAACGCCCGCTGATCGCCTGTCTGATCAGTGGCTTTATCTGCGGCGCAGTCGCGGGCATTGGCGGGCTGGCCAGCCACTCGATGGCCTCTCCCGGCCTGTTTACCAGCGTACAGTTTTTCGACCCGGCTAATCCCATGAGTATTGTCTGGGTCGGTGCGGTCATGGTGTTGTCGGTGGTGCTGTCGTTTGTGCTGACGCTGCTGTTAGGGTTTGAAGACATTCCTGAAACAGAAACTGAAACGAAATCTGAAGCCGGAACCGCCGCGCAACCAGCGCCTGTTACCGAACGCACTAACGCGATTAATAGTCACTAAAGGAAAGGGTCATGCTGACCCGGAAAAGAGGATTGCATGTCTGATTCAAGGTTCCCGCAAGGGTTTTTATGGGGCGGCGCACTGGCCGCCAACCAGAGTGAAGGCGGCTATCGTGAGGGCGGAAAGGGCTTAACCACCGTCGATATGATCCCGCATGGCCCGCACCGTATGCCGGTCAAACTGGGTCTGGAAAAGCGATTTACCCTGCGTGACGATGAGTTTTACCCCAGCCATGATGCCATCGATTTCTATCAACGCTATCCGGAGGATATTGCGCTGATGGCGGAAATGGGGTTCAGCGTATTTCGCACCTCGATTGCCTGGAGCCGCCTCTATCCCAATGGCGACGAACTGACGCCTAATCCGGAAGGCATCGCCTTTTACCGCGCGGTTTTTGAGGAGTGCCGGAAATATCATATCGAACCGCTGGTGACGCTCTGCCACTTTGATGTGCCGATGCATCTGGTCACGGAATATGGCTCGTGGCGCAATCGCAAAATGGTCGACTTTTTTGCCCGTTATGCCCGCAGCTGCTTCGAGGCGTTTGATGGACTGGTGAAATACTGGCTGACCTTTAACGAGATCAATATCCTGCTGCACAGCCCGTTTTCCGGTGCTGGCCTGGTGTTCGAGCCCGGTGAGAACAAGGAGCAGGTAAAGTATCAGGCGGCACATCATGAACTGGTCGCCAGCGCGCTGGTCACGCGAATCGCGCATGAGGTGAATCCGGCTAACCAGGTCGGCTGCATGCTGGCAGGCGGCAACTTTTATCCCTGGTCGAGCAAGCCTGAAGATGTCTGGGCGGCGCTGGAGAAAGATCGCGAAAACCTGTTCTTTATTGATGTGCAGGCGCGCGGCGCTTATCCGGCCTACGCCGCCCGCGTATTCCGTGATAAAGGGGTGACGCTTGAGATCGCTGACGGTGATGCCGACATTCTGAAAAATAGTGTCGATTTTGTCTCGTTCAGTTACTACGCCTCACGCTGCGCCTCGGCGGAGATGAATGAGCAGAACAGTAGCGCCGCCAATGTGGTGAAATCCCTGACCAATCCCCATGTGCCGCGCAGTGAGTGGGGCTGGGGCATCGATCCGCTTGGCTTACGTATCACCATGAATATGATGTATGACCGCTACCAGAAGCCGCTGTTCCTGGTTGAGAATGGCCTGGGCGCGCGCGATGAAATCGATGCGAATGGCGAGATTAATGACGATTACCGCATCAGCTATCTGCGTGAACACATCCGCGCCATGGGCGATGCCATTGAAGATGGCGTGCCGGTGATGGGTTACACCAGCTGGGGCTGCATCGATTTGGTTGCTGCCTCAACCGGTGAAATGAGCAAGCGCTACGGTTTCGTCTATGTTGACCGCGACGACCTGGGTAACGGCACGCTGGCGCGCACGCGCAAGAAATCGTTCTGGTGGTATAAGAAAGTGATTGCCAGCAACGGGGCAGATCTTGAGTGACGTTGTCACTTAAGAACGCACACTCGTGCCGTTGTGCTCCAACAATAAATATCGTATAACAAATGTCTCCGAGGGGTGTCCTGTAATGGGCTGAGATGGCGCAAGCCGAACCCTTTGAACCTGATCTGGGTCATGCCAGCGAAGGGACGGGTTGGCAGATTTTTCTGCGTCATCTCCTGCACTATCCCCTGTTCCAGACCGTATGCCCGGATCTCCCTGTTAATGGAGATCCCATGTCTCATCCGCTTTTCGAAACCGGCTTCTATGGTCGTCTGCGCCAGCAGGCGGGCAGTGAATGGCACGCTTATGTCAGGCACGATTTTGTGCAGCAACTCGGTCAGGGCATGCTGCAACCCGCCGCCTTCCGCCACTACCTCACTCAGGATTATCTGTTCCTGCTGCACTTCGCTCGTGCCTGGGGCCTGCTGATCAGCAAACTCTCTGAGCCAGCGGCCTTGCGCAGCGCGACGGCATCGCTTAACGCCATCGTCAGCGAGCTACCGCTGCATCTGGCTTACTGCCAGCAATGGGGCATCAGCGAGGCGGCGATGGCGAGCGAACCCGAAGCAATGGAAACGATCAACTACACCCGCTACGTGCTGGACGTGGGTCACACCGGGGATGCGCTGGAGCTGATGACGGCGCTAATGCCGTGTGTCGCCGGTTACGCTGAAATTGGTCTGACGCTGCTGGACGATACTGCGACCCGCTTTGAGGGGAATCCTTACGCGGCATGGATTGAGAATTACGGTGATGAATCCTACCTTAGCGGCGTCGGTTCTTCATTGTTGCTGTTTGAAACCCTGGCTCAGCAGCGCGCGGGTGAACAACGTTTTGATAGGCTGGCGGAGATTTTCACCACCGCGACCCGGCTGGAAGCGGCGTTCTGGCAAATGGGCCTCAATCATGCTGCCGATTTTCAGGTCAGCCCATGAATCAGCTGGATGATGCCGTGCCGCCGGGCATTTCAGTACGCCAGCTCTGCCTGACGCTGGGTCAGCAGCCACTTTTCAGCGAGCTTAATCTGGAGATTGCAGGGGGTGCATTTACCGCTTTACTGGGTGCCAGCGGCGTGGGTAAAAGCAGCCTGATGCGGGTCATTGCCGGTCTGACGCCACCGACTTCCGGGCAGATTAGCGGCAGCGACGGTCTGCCGCTGACCGGTCGCATCGCCTGGATGGGGCAACAGGATTTGCTCTATCCCTGGCTCACGGTGGAACAGAATGTCTGCCTCGCCAGTCGCCTCAAGGGTGAGAAAGCCGATCGCGACTGGGCACAGCATCTGCTGGAACGGGTGGGCCTGAGCAAATATGCCCGCGCACGACCCGCAACGCTCTCCGGCGGGATGCGTCAGCGCGCCGCGCTGGCCCGAACCCTCTTCACCCGTCAGCCCATTGTGCTGATGGATGAGCCGTTCTCCGCGCTGGATGCACTCACCCGCGCTCAGATACAGACGCTGGCCGCAGAAGTGCTGGTCGGGCATACCGTGCTGCTGATTACCCATGATGCTGCTGAAGCCTGTCGGCTCAGTCATCACCTGCTGGTGATCGGGTCCGCGGGGATAGAAGCCTGCCCGCCCCTTCAGGGTCAGCCACCGCGGGCATCAGACGATATACGGGTATTGCAGAGTCAGGCCGCGTTGCTAAAGCAGCTGAGCAGGATAGCCCGATGAGAAATCCTTTCGCCGGTCTTCGCCGGGGCGTGACGCTATTTGCCGGACTGATTGCGCTGTGGTGGCTCGCCACGCTGACCGCCATTCCGGCGTTTCTGCTGCCCTCGCCCGCTGCGGTCGCCGCCGCGCTGTGGCAGAACGCTGACTATCTCAGCCATCACACGCTGATTACCCTGACCGAGATCCTCAGCGGCATGGCGATCGGCGTGCTGCTGGGTGGCGCGCTGGCGCTGGGCATGACCTTTTCGCCAGGGTTGCAGCGCTGGATGATGCCGCTGGTGATCACCAGCCAGGCGATTCCGGTTTTTGCCCTGGCCCCTTTGCTGGTGCTCTGGTTTGGCTTTGGTATGAGCGCCAAAGTCGCGATGGCCGTGCTGGTGATCTTCTTCCCGGTAACCTCCAGCTTTTTTGATGGCCTGCGCGGCGTCACCCCCGGCTATCTCGATCTGGCTCGCACTATGGGCGCTTCACGTCCCTCTCAGCTGCGCCATGTCCGGCTGCCAGCCGCGCTGCCTGCGCTGGGTTCGGGCCTGAGGATGGCGGCGGCCGTCGCGCCGATCGGAGCAATTATCGGTGAATGGGTCGGTTCCGCCGAAGGGCTGGGCTTTGTGATGCTGAATGCCAACGCCCGGATGCAGAGCGACCTCTGTTTCGCCGCGCTTTTCATTCTGGTGCTGCTGACGCTGGCCCTGTGGCTGACTATCGATCTCCTGCTGCGCCGCCTGATCACCTGGGCACCCGAGACAATTTAATGACCTCAAAAATGAGAAACCCTATGACTAAACTGCCCCTGTTTACCCTGTTGTTCAGCGTGTTCTTAGTGACCCAGGCTCAGGCGATGGAAAAACTGACGCTGGTGCTCGACTGGTATATCAATCCCGACCACGCCCCAATTATGGTGGCTCAGCAGACCGGCGCGTTTGCGGCAGAAGGGCTGGAGGTTAACATCGTACCGCCTTCCGATCCGGCGTTACCGCCGCGTCTGGTGGCAGCAAAACAGGCGGACCTGGCGATTACCTATCAGCCGCAACTGCATTTTTTTGCCGATCAGGGCCTGCCGCTGATGCGGGTGGGTACGCTGATTAACACGCCACTGAACACACTGATGACGTTAGACAAAACGGTAAAAAAACCGGCGGATTTGAAAGGGAAACGCATCGGCTATTCGGTCAGCGGCATTGAACAGGCTACGCTGGCAACCATGCTGGCCCATGACGGTGTTAAAGCCGATCAGGTGAAGCTGGTTAACGTCAATTTTCAGCTCACCAGCGCGCTGATGACAGGCCAGGTGGATGCGGTGATCGGTGGCTATCGCAATATCGAAGCCCTGGAGTTGAAACTTGCGGGCAAAATGCCGGTGGTGCTTAACATCGAGGATTATGGTGTTCCGGCTTATGACGAGCTGATTATCGTCGCTAATCGTGATGAGGCCCACTCGGAGAAAATCCAGAAGTTTCTGCGGGCACTGAAGAAGGGAAATGCAGAATTGCAGGCGCATCCCGAGGAGAACTGGCTGGCCTTTGCCCGCGCCCATCCGGAACTGAACACGCCGTTAAACCATCAGGCATGGCGTGCCACCCTGCCGCTGTTCGCCGCCGATCCGGCGAAACTGGATCGCGCACGCTATCAGGCTTATGAGCAATTTCTGTTTGATAACAAGCTGATCAAAAGCATCACCCCGGTTGAGCGCTACGCCATCGGCAGTGAGTGATTATAGAGCCCGCAGCGAGCGCTGCGGGCAGGTTATTAGCGTGACTTCTGATAAAGCCAGTGTTCAATGTCGCTGGCGGGCAGCGGTTTTGAGAAGAAATAACCCTGAATCTGATCGCAACCGTAGGTTTTCAACAACCCCAGCGTCGATTCCGTCTCGACGCCTTCGGCCAGCACGGTGTAATTCAGTTCTTTCAGCATCTGAATAATACATCTGACGATGATTCTGGATGCGTCATCCTCACCCATACGCGAGATCAGCGACCGATCAATCTTAATCACGTCCAGCGGGATATCCTGCAGATAGCTGATGTTACTGTAGCCGGTGCCGAAATCATCCAGTGAGATCACAAAGCCGTGGGATTTCAGCGCTTCCAGCCCTTTGATCGCCACATTACTTTTGGTGATCAGTTCGTTCTCCAGACACTCAATGCCCAGAATAGCGTTGGGCAACTGAGCCGCAGCCAGTTTTGCCACCAGCTGTTCGGCAAAATCCGCTTTTGCGAAGTCGCGCTCACTGACGTTGATCGAGACCGGAATCAGATCGTACTCGCGGTTCCAGTTTGCCAGCTGCTCAACGGTATGATCGATAACCCAGTTGGTCAGATCGGAGATCAGGTTAGTTTTACCCGCTAACGGGATAAACTCTGATGGGAAGAGCTCGCCCCGTTCAGGATGATTCCAGCGAATCAGCGCCTCCAGCCCGACCGTTTTACCGGTTTTAAGACAGACTTTAGGCTGCCAGGCCAGGTAAAGCTCTTCGTCTTTCTTCAGCGCCTGAGCCAGATCGTTCATGATCATAAAGTCATCGGTGCGACGCGAGTCGTAATTCTCGTCAAACGACATCGCACTGATGTTCTCATCAATCGCCTCATGCAGCGCGCTTACCGCCTGACGCACCGTTTCATTGGCATCCATCTGCCCCGGAACAAACTCTGTTTCACCGGTAAAGACATCCAGGTCGAGCGTGATATTTTCCGCCAGATCGGCCTTCATGCCCTTAAACAGGTCGGGCAAATTATGCGCGGTAAAGCGATCTGAATAAGGCTGCACGATGGCAAAACGGCCAGGGGCAAAAGAGTAAAGTGTTTCACTGGCTGGCAGAGTGAGCCGGTGAGCCACATCCTGCGCCATCTGCTTCAGGAGTTTCTCCATCGGCGCAATACCCACCGCGCGGGAAAGCTCATAGGCGCGAATGATGTCGAGGCAGTCGATAAGAATCAGGCGAAAGCGGCTATGCGGCGCGGTAAGAGTCAACTGCTGGATATCACGAATCAGCTTTGGACGATTCGGCAGGTGCGTAATGACATCAGCAAATCCTGCGTTGTTCCAGGCATCCAGAAAAGAGGTCACCAGCGTCGCCAGTGAGCGCAACGTGGCAAGTTTCTCATCCGTAAAAGGATGTGGCTGCGTGTCGGTCACGCAGAGCGTGCCCAGCGTGGCGCCGTCGAGATTCTGCAGCGAAACACCGGCATAGAAACGAATATGCGGATCGCCTTTCACGAACGGATGGGTGACAAAGCGCTCATCCAGTAAGGTGTCAACCACCACCAGATGCCCTTCACCATCGACGACGTGGCGGCAAAGAGACTCATCGCGGGTCGATTGCTTAAGATCGAAATTCCGTGACGCTTTAATGTATTGATTATGATCGTCAATAATCGAAATGAAACTGCCTGAAATACCCAGCACCTGACTGGCAAGATTCACGAATCGCTCCAGCACATTATCCCGGGCTTCATCCGGTGACAGAAGTGCCTTGATCGCGTTCAGACGTTTTACGTCGCTGCCATTTTGCTCGTTATGCACTGAAACCTCTCCTATGCAGGCGCAAAAATCGAAAATAATTTAGCTTAATAATGCTCAATTAGCGCCCAATTATCAGATGAATAGCGGCTCAACCTGACAGTACTTTCACAGCGAAACAGTGTCGCACGATATAGGATCGCTGTCGAAATCATTTAACGCGGTTCTTTCACGCGCGCAACCTGCGGCGATTCCGTCCTGAAGCCCAGACCAATCAGGCGTCCCAGCACAAATCGCAGGAACGGCAGGCGTTGAATAATCGTGGGAACCTTGCTGCCTCCCGTGGGTTTTCTTTTCGCTTTTTTGCGGCTCATTTTGATCTGCAAAAACTGCGTGGCGACCGTGGGGAACTGACGACGTTTCTGTACTTTTTCCAGATCGCGCAGCTGCAGTTCACCCCGCTTCAGGGGATCGGTCAACAGATTCGCCGTCGCTACCGCATCCTGAATCGCCAGGTTCACGCCAACCCCGCCAATCGGCGACATGGCATGCGCAGCATCACCAATGCAAAGCACGCCGGGTTGCGCCCACTTATCCAGCCGGTCAATTTTGATCGACAGCAGCTTAAATGCTTCCCAGCTCTCGATTTCTGCCATGCGAGCGGCCTCAAAGGGCGAGAGTGCCGCCACTTCAGCTTTAAACGCGTCGAGCCCGGCGGCCTGTTTCGCCTCAAACTCCCCTTTCGGAATAGTCAGCCCGCACTGCCAGTACTCGCCACGATCGATAACGATAAAGTTCTGCCTGGGCCCTTTGTGTCCCACGCCCAGCTCGGGGTCGTGCGGCTGCTTACTTAAGCGGAACCAGATGACATCTCGCGCTACGCCAAATTCCTGGCCGGTCAGACCGGCCGCTTCACGCACACGTGAATGACGACCATCTGCGCCGACTACCAGTTTGCAGCGGATGTGCAACTGCTGATTTCCGCGTGAGGCCTTCACGCCGCTGACCGTGCCATTTTCAACAGTCAGCGACTCAAACGACGTCGATTGTAACAGAGTGAAACCCGGATAGCGGGCGCTCTGTTCCGCCATGTAGTTCAGGAAATCCCACTGCGGCATAAAGGCAATAAAGCGACACTTAACCGGCAGGCGCGAGAAATCGGCCATTGTAATACTCTGCCCGGCGATTTCCGCCTCCAGCTTTTCGGCACGCTGATGCGGCAGCGTCAGGAAGGTTTCCAGCAGTCCGAGCTGATGCATAATTTCCAGCGTCGAAGGGTGGATGGTGTCTCCGCGAAAGTCGTGGAGAAAATCGGCGTGCTTTTCGATTACGACTACGCGCAGGCCCGCACGGGCAAACAGATAGCCCAGCATCAAGCCGGCCGGGCCACCGCCGACAATACAACAGTCAGCGGTAAGAATTTCAGTGGAATGTGGCTGCATGTCAGCTCCCTTTCGCGCCGGTATTGCTATGATTATTGCGTCAACCGTGGCGATGTTGCCGCAGTCGCTCGATGGTGCTGTGCTCAGGCTAATCACTCAGTGCGATTAATTCCAACTGAACACTGCCGAAGACCCCATCCTCTCTTCCGCAGTCAGGAGATCATCATGAACGTGATCCGCAATACGCTGCTTATTCTGCCGCTGCTAAGCCCACTTTTTGTGGCAGCCGCGCCCTATGACACGCTGAAGTTTGCGCTGCGCCAGCAGCAGATTACCCATGATTTGCGCCAGAAGTGTCAGTTACCGCCCTCCACCTCTGATGAACAATTGCGGCAGACGTTTCTCAACGATAAGCAGAACCTGAAACAGAACCAGGCAACGCTGAACGCAGCGGTTCAGGCGATGAAAAACCAGGATAATCCAGCCTACCGCGAACGCATGGCACAAGTGGTTTGTCCACCACAAACCGATTAACAATTTTCCGCTGAAGTAATTGATCCTGACGTTTGTTTTCACCTTATCACTCAGTAAACTGGCACGCTGGTCTGGATGAATAAGAATGTCTCTCAATGAATGAAGAATCACCACAGCCGGTTTATGTTCCCCGCTCCATCGCGGCGCGCAGCCGGATGTTTCGTGCCCTGCTCTATCGGGATAAAACGCCGCTGGCGATGCTGTTCTGTGCTGCACTGGTCGGTTCGCTGGTGGGTCTGGCGGGCGTGGCGTTTGCCCGGTCCGTTGAAGCTATACAGCATTGGCGCGCCGACACGCTCACTCCCACGCACATTCAGGGCTGGATGCTCTACGCCGCGGCCTTTGTCATCTCAGCTCTGCTGGCGATGGTCGGCTATTTTCTGGTCAGACGCTTTGCACCCGAAGCGGGCGGTTCGGGCATCCCTGAAATTGAAGGGGCGCTGGAAGAACTGAGACCGGTTCGCTGGTGGCGGGTGATTCCGGTGAAATTCTTTGGCGGACTGGGCACGCTGGGCGCCGGAATGGTGCTGGGCCGGGAAGGCCCGACGGTGCAGTTGGGCGGGAACATAGGCCGCATGGTCATTGATATTCTGGGTATGCGCAGCAACGAAGCACGCCATACGCTGCTGGCAACCGGTGCGGCCGCGGGTCTGGCAGCAGCGTTTAATGCACCGCTGGCCGGCATCCTGTTTATCATCGAAGAGATGCGTCCGCAGTTCCGCTATAACCTGATTTCGATTAAAGCCGTGTTTACCGGCGTGATTATGGCGAGCATCGTGTTTCGCTGTTTCAACGGCGAACAGGCGGTGATCTCCGTCGGCAAACTGGCTGATGCGCCGGTGCAGACGCTGTGGCTCTATCTGGTGCTCGGCATGATCATTGGCATGGTCGGCGTGCTGTTTAACCGCCTGATATTTATGACTCAGGACCTGTTTGCCCGCCTCTATGCCGGTAAAACGGCGCGCGTGGTGCTGGCGGGTGCTTTGCTGGGCGGCGGCTGCGGTATTCTGGCTCTGCTGTTCGCACCTGGCGCAGGCGGAGGTTCAGCACTGATTCCACAGGCAGTTCATGGCGTCTTCCCGTTTGCCCTGCTGCTGGTTATTTTCCTGGTCAGGCTGGTCACAACGCTGCTCTGTTTTGGCTCCGGTGCGCCGGGTGGTATTTTTGCGCCGATGCTGGCACTGGGTACGCTGCTCGGAACAGCCTTTGGGGTAGCAATGACGGACCTGTTCCCGTTATATCATCTGGAGGCAGGAACCTTTGCGATTGCGGGAATGGGCGCACTGTTTGCGGCGTCGGTAAGGGCACCCCTGACCGGAATTGTGCTGGTGCTGGAGATGACCGATAATTATCAGCTGATACTGCCGATGATCATTACCTGTCTGGGCGCGACGCTGCTGGCGCAGTTTCTGGGGGGAAAACCACTTTACTCCTCCATTCTGGCCCGCACGCTGGCGCGTCAGGCTGAAGCTACCCGCTCACAGTGAGCAGGTAGCCAGGTCAGTTACTTACCCTCAAAATAATCAGCAGGCATCTGTCCAGGTGCCTGATTGATCACTTCATCGTTATCAGGTCCTTCGTTCTTCATGTAAGTCACTTTCGCAAACTCAGGAATAATCACGTACGGATAGGCCGGACCTTCATCACGGAAGCGATGCATATCTTCAATGAAGTCATTCTGATAGCAAATAGTTTTTTCCGGATGCTGACCTTCTCCGGCAATCCACTGCGGGAAGAAAATCGTGCCGTGTACCAGGGTGCGATTCAGATCAAACAGCAGGCTGACGCAGGTGCCGGTGGGCTCGTGCCAGTCAACTTTGTAGATACCTGGGGCGAACTGAATCGCGTGCATTTTCTGGTTGGTCACCCAGCGGCCACCTACCAATCCCTGATGAATGCGGTAGTCGCAGGTAGTTTCGTTGCGAGCATACCACTCGTATTTCCAGCCATTATCATAGGTGTAGACAAAATGCGTGCCGACGAATTGAGACAAATCGCTGGAAATATCCTCTGGAGATTCTGCAGACATTTTAACCTCTGTTTGAATAGCGCACGTAACAGGCGCAGATGATTTCAAAACGAGCTATAGCGCAATTATTCGGTGAATATTGACTATGACGCAGATTGATTTTTTTGCCATCTGAAAAAGGAAATTCTTCGCGATGGATAAATAATAAAATTAATAAAAAAGCCTTCTCATTTCATTCAGGGTAATAGAGGCCAGAAAATCGGTCTTTTTAATATGACACCTTCAAATACGGGAGAATACAGTGACATTGAATGGGGTCTTTACCCGTCCTGAATCACTCAACAAAAATGATAATTTATTATTAAAATTTCATATATTTTCAACAAGATCAACAGCCTATATCATTATCGCTTATGCTACTCAGCTCTTTCCTGTTTGTTTAAGTATCCACCTTTTCTCTGTCAGATGGACGAGTGGATATTAATTATCTGGCACATTAAATTAATTGACTTAAATCAATAAGTTAACCTTAATAACTTCAACTTTAATCTTCAAACAGCTTCAAATGATGATAGATTTATTTTTTCTGACATAGTGGGATTTTTGGGCATCTTTGCGCACCATTTATGCTCAGGTATTCATCAGGTGCCAGAATGGCGAGTCACGCGATACCATCAAAGGCTCTGCTCCTCAGAGGTACAAATCGTCGATACAGAAAAGGCATCTCAGACCGGTCAGGTAAACCTATTTATTATCAATCTTGTGAGGCATAAAATGGCGCACACTATTGCTGATAGTAAACGCCTAAGAGGGTGGCGTTATCTGAGGCTCACGTTAATGTTAAATCCTGGCGGAACAGGCAACCGACACGCTGTTAACGCGTCGGTCATAAACTGTCACCCTGTTCGCCAGTTAGCGTTTAGTCGACCTTGCCGCAGCAACCAGTCCATCCAGCCACTCCTGATGCCCATTGATCATCGGATTAGGTTTAGCGACCGCCAACTCTTTCGCCGGATTTCCGTTTTGCGTCTCCTGCGTCAGGATGCGCAGCCGGTTTCCTGGCAACGTTTCAATCAACCAGGCATGAAGAACATCAAGCCGGTCGGCCGCCCCTTCCTCACCCGACCAGCCGTGCCAGGCCAGACGTGCCGCTTCGCCATTGACTGGCGGAACACATTCCGTCACCTTTGCCTCAACCCGGAAGCCAAACGTCTCAAAGCAGAAACGCACGTCCTGCTCCAGTACAGGCCCTTTATTGTCATAAAACTGTGCGTTAGCAGAATTAGCATAATATTCTGGCCAGCAGGCGGGGGTGGCCAGCAACGGCCAGACCGCTTCTGGCGTCAGGTTAGTGACAATCACCTCGTTTGAGCAGAAATTATCAGTCAGACCCGGGATATATCCTTCTGGCCAGTGAATCGCGTTCATTTTCATTCTACGTTTTCCTGCCTTATAACGGTTGCACCGGTAATCAGTGCCGTGGAACACCTAGTATCTGATCCCTCCACATATAAGGCCAATCGCTATAATTTATCTGTGATATTATTTAAATTAATATCATGATCTAACCGTGTGCCAAAGGTAAAGGATGAACAATTATCTGCTTAACGTTGACCTGAATTTATTAAAAGCGCTGGATGTGCTGCTGGATGAACGCAGCGTGACCCGAGCGGCTGAACGTCTTTGCCTGACGCAACCGGCGGTAAGCGGTATGCTGACACGTCTCCGTGAGAGTTTTGATGATCCGCTGTTTATCCGGGCTCAGCGCGGCATCCTGCCGACTCTGCGGGCGCTGGAACTGGCCGGGCCGGTAAAGGCGATACTGGCTGAGGTGGGAGAATTGCTTCAGCCGCAACAGTTTGATCCGGCCCTGTCGCAGATGACGTTACATGTTGCTGCAACAGACTACGCGCTTAGTGCGGTGATTGTGCCGTTTATCGCGCACTTACGACGTGAAGCGCCAGGTATACGTGTCGCGGTGGTGCCCGTGAACAGCGAGACCCTGTCAGGACAATTTGAACATGGGGAAGTTGATGTGGCGTTGCTGACGCCAGAGACTACGCCGACGACGTTGCATACGCGGCAGCTGTTCGACGAAGAGTATATTTGTCTGTTGAGTGAAAATCATCCTCTTGCGGGCAGTCCGACGCTGTCGCTGGATGAGTTCTGCGCGCAGGATCATGCGCTGGTTTCATGGCCCGGCGGTAATTTTCATGGCGTGACCGACCAGGCTCTGGCTGCAATTGGCCGAACCCGCCGCGTAGCGCTCTCAGTATGCAGTTTTCTGGTGCTTCCGGAAATTTTGCGCGTCACTGATTTGGTAAGCGTGGTACCGAAACGACTGGCGATCGACACCACGGGTCTGGTCATGTTGCCGCCACCGCTGGTTATCCCCGGCTTCAGCAAAATCATGGCCTGGCATGACCGCGCCGCTCACCACAAAGGGCATGAATGGCTCCGTGAACGATTGGTATCGGTGGCTGAAACGGCGGTTTGCTGACAGGGATACCGGTCTGCGTTCACTGTTTACGATTTTAGTTAAATGGCAGGTAAGAAAAAGGGGCGTTACATCGCATTCTGCCTGATGTGAGTCTGAAGCTGAATCGGCGAGGCTATGCGCTGAACCTGCAGGCGCTAAATGCACCGATTAATCCCCCTGCGGCTACTGTCCAGCCTGAATTTTGTCAGGGCATAGCGTTTCAGTAATTGAAGCATACTGTATATCGATCTGTGCCAGTTGCGCTGTCCTGTCCTGCCCTTTGCCGAAAAGAGGAAATCACTCTTTTTATGTTGATAGCGGATTAAAAATTGATGCTGGGGAGATCAGGAAAGAGAGTGTTGAACTGAAAAAAAAGCAGGAGGATAAATCGCACGTGAATCACTTTGGTTATTATCGAGAAAACCTGACTTGTAATGGTAATTACTAACATTTACGTTCTGAAAAGAAATGGCAGACATCGTAAAATGATAAAAGCCCTGACTGAGATAGTCAGGGCTTTTAAGGTACTACAGATTTAACGTTTACCATTAACTAACTTAATTGATAGATACTGCTTCGGTACTACTTTTTATGGACAGATCCTGCGGATAATAATGATCACGGTACTCAAATGTCATTATCATTAGCGGTTTCAACCACCTGATAGTCTTTCATGAGACAAAGACAGGTCAGGCCCGTATAAATCTGCACACCCCCATCGCGATATATACTTTTGATGCGTTGCCTTACTTTCATTACGACGTTTAAACCGCAATCGTATCCTGTCGTAACGTAACGTTCAGAACTACGAGGCCTTACATCATCGCGACGCGATACTACAACTTCAACTTCTTTACTGCCTACTTCTTACTACAAACTTCTTAAAGACTTACTTAGACTCCATTTAACAGGGTTATCATTAACTAACGAACAGTTTCAAAAAACAATGTTTAACAGAACCACCGACAACTAAACTCACAAATTCGTCGGCACCTTTACTCGTAACGCGTTTGGTTTTCAGTCTATCAGGGCAACTGCACGCCGCTGATGAGTCCTACTTTACGGATATAAAAAACGATGTCAACACTGGTTTTAAAAACATGTTTATATCTTCAGTGGAACTCAGTGAAGAATAATTCAGCTCTGAAAACCCATGGCAAATTTATTATCATTGTTAAGAAAAATAGAAATCTAATCTATTTAGGACAAATAATTTACCCTGTCACTATCAACCTTCTCATTCAACACCTGCAATAAAAAAGGCGCCCGCAGACGCCTTCAAAACTCAGCATGCTGTAAAGATCTTTATTTCGCCAGGCTTGCCAGTAAAACTTTCGCGGTCTCGGCTGATGAACCTGGGTTCTGACCGGTAATCAGCAAGCCATCCTGAACCGTGTAGGACTGCCAGTCATCACCGCGTGAGTAGAGACCGCCATTCTGTTTCAGCACATCTTCTACCAGGAACGGCACTACGTCGGTAAGGCCAACGCCCTCTTCTTCGCTGTTGGTAAAGCCAGTCACT
This sequence comes from Candidatus Pantoea varia, assembly GCF_900115075.1. GTDB lineage: Bacteria > Pseudomonadota > Gammaproteobacteria > Enterobacterales > Enterobacteriaceae > Pantoea > Pantoea varia. The sequence continues at coordinate 367,686 of NZ_FOVG01000003.1, read as the reverse complement.
TTCTTACCTTTCACCAGAGGCGAGCCATCGGCATTTTTCACATCACGCAGGACACCCGGAGCATGACAGACCAGCGCAACCGGTTTGCCAGCCTGCAGAGTTTGCTCAATCAGCGAGATGGAATGTTTGTCGTTTGCCAGATCCCATAATGGACCATGACCGCCGGGATAAAATACGGCATCAAACGCTTCCTGATTTACTGAATCAAGCCTGATGGTTGAAGCCAGCACGGCCTGAGCAGCGGAGTCGGCATGAAAGCGGCGGGTCTCATCAGTCTGAGAATCGGGCTCATCACTTTTTGGATCGAGGGGAGGCTGTCCGCCCTTCGGTGAAGCCAGAGTAATGTCAGCGCCCGCATCCAGGAATGCATAGTAAGGAGCCGCAAGCTCTTCCAGCCAGAAACCGGTCTTCTTGCCAGTGGTGCCCAACTCATCATGCGAGGTCAAAACCATTAAAATTTTCATTTACGCTCCATATAACAGTCAGTCGGTCTCAGGTGTAAGGATAGTCAGAACTAGCGGGTTAGCCGCCGTCTTCTGCGTTGACCCTTTAATCATGGCGGGCTTCTGAATATTTATGAAATTTATTTCTTCAATTTCAGCTATTCATACAGCATTATATCTTAATGAAATACGATCTGAATTTACTGCCGGTTTTGCTGGCTATGATGGAAGAGCGCAACGTCACCCGCGCAGCGGAACGGCTAGGTATTACCCAGCCGGCGCTTTCTAATGCTTTGAACCGGTTGCGCGAAACGCTCAACGATCCACTGTTTATCCGTGAGCGTTACGGGATGCGCCCGACACCCAAAGCGGAACAGCTGGCTCAGGTGGTCGGTTCTGCGCTGTCATCCATCGATAAAATGATCCTTGGTCAGCAGGACTTTGACCCGTTGCACGCCACCCGCCTCTTTACCCTCGCACCTAACAGCTATGTTGAATTCATCATGATGCCAGCCATCGTGGCTCGACTGCGGACCTGTGCGCCTGGCATCAGACTTCGCCTCACCCCTTTCGGCAACGACGTCACAGAAACCGGTGTGATTTCAGGCAACACCGATATGGTGCTGGGCCGTATCGTTGATCCTCCCGATAATCTGGTCGTGCAGCATCTGATGAATGAAGGTCTGGCCTGCGTATTACGTGCGGATCATCCGCTGGCAGGCGATAACCTCAGCGCAGAACAGTATGAACAGTTAAAGCACGTCAACGTCCTGCCGCCTGGTCGTATGCGCGCGGGTCTGTATCAGGCGCTTGAGCAGCGCGGCCTGCGTCGCCAGGTTGCCGTCTCCGTCACCCACTTTCTGGCCGTGCCGGAAATGATTGCGGTCACGGACTACTGCGCAACCCTGCCGCGTCTGATTTGTCAGCATCTTTCACGAGATGAGCGGCTCAGAATCGTTCCCGCGCCGGTTGACCTGGGGACTTTCCCGGTTGAGATGGGCTGGCATGCACGCTATCGCGACGATCCTGCCCATCGCTGGTTGCGGAATTTAATGACTGAAACAGCACGCGCCCTGGCTGACCCTCAGATAAACAATTAGCATGATCACCATTGCCGCACTAATAGTTAATATAGATATCATAACCTGAGTTACTATTATTCCCATCGGAGGCAAACAACCTCCTCATTCATCACTCAGGAATATGACCATGAAAAACGTAAAAGCACTCTCAATTGCCGCAATCGCTGCTCTTTCAATGATCTCATTTGGCAGCTTTGCCGAGACCGTTTCTGTCACCTCTTCTACCCTGGATGGCGCAGAATCAAAAATCGCTGCTCAGGCTCAGGAACAAGGCGCGCAGTATAAAATTACGGAAGCGAACACCAACAACCGTGTTCACATGACCGCAGAACTGTATAAATAACGGATGGTCGCAAAAGGAATTGCCAGAAGAGGCTGCCCATTGGGCAGCCTTTTTTGTGTCTGGTCAGGCAAGACGAGTGGCTGGGGAACTGCCGGTGCGCCACCATAAAATCAGCGCCGCCAGCGCTATCGCGCCGAGAACAGCAAACGCGGTACTGTAGGAATAACGTGCGGCGATCATGCCGGTCATGGCGGGACTTAGCGCGGCCCCTACGCCCTGCATCAGCATAATGACACTCTGCCCGGCGTTAACATGGCCGGTGCCCCGCATCAGCGAAACGATGTAGCCTGGCACCGCCACACCCAGAATCCCGGCCGCAATGCCATCCAGCACCTGCACCGGAATAACAAAAATCGGCTCGGCAAAACCTGCCGCGATGACTGCACGCAGCGGTAAAATCATCAGGGCGACCATGATAAACAGGCGATAACCGTGCGTTTCAACCCGCTTAGAGACCCACAGCGCGACCGGGATCATCACCAGCTGGGAAATCACCACCGTTGCCGCAGCATACAGACCAGGACTGACCGCCGCCTGCCCACCTGCAGAGGCGACGCGCATGCTCAGCATCGGCAATAGCGCGGCATTGGCGAGATGAAACAGCAGCAGCGTCACACCCGCAATCATCAGCGCCGGCTTACGCATCAGCATCGATAAGTTCAGCGCCGGCTGACGCTCTTCATTCTGTTCATACCCGCGAGCCACGTCGTTATCAATCTCATCACCGCGAATAGCCAGCGTCGCGAAGGCCGCGAATATCGCCATGACTGTCATGAGAATGAAAACGGCACCCATCCCCCAGTACCAGGCTGAAAAACCGGCCAGCAAGGCAGCAATCGTATTGCCGCCATGATTAAAGGCTTCATTGCGTCCCATCTGATGGTTAAAGCCCCGCAGGCCCGTTAGCCCCAGCGTGATCCCGGCCACGGTCGGACCGATAAACGCCGCAGCAACGCCCGCGACAATTTGCGAGACCATCGCCGTCCAGGTCTGGTTGCTGTACCACAGCAGCAGCGTGGCAATGGTAATGACCAGACAGCCCAGCAGCACAATCATTTTTTTATGGCGGGTCGCATCGGCGGCGATTCCGGCAGGCAGCGTGGCAAGTAATCCGGCGATTCCGCCACAGGTCATCACCAGACCAATTTCATCGGGACGCCAGTGTCGTTCGGTCAGAAAGATACCCAGAAAAGGCCCCAGACCGTCGCGGACATCGGCCAGAAAAAAGCTCATTAAACAGAGCGCAAAGAGTGAACGCTGAGACATGTAATTTCCCTGGAAGTAAGTGTTAAAGGCAGTTGCGCTTCGGTTAACAGGGAAATTATGTGTTACAACCTGGAAAGTCACATTTCGTTATAGTAACAAAATGAAAAAGGCCATCCGATGCGATGAACGGATGGCCTTTGCTTTTCACTTATTAAGAGTGCGGATTATTTATCCGTGCCGAAACCCTGCTTCAGCAGTGCTGGCAGTACAGCCGGGAAATAGATGTTTTTGTAGTAACCGCTGACACTCTCGCTCCAGCTCTCACCGTCGTTACGACCGATGTTTTTCCAGTGCTGAACCATTTCTTCGTTGTAAGCCGCAATCTGCTGCTCCAGACCCTGCGTCTGATAAGTCTCATCATGACGGAACGTTGCCAGAGGCAGACGCGGTTTCTGATGAGCCGGCTCGTCAACGTGACCAATCACCACGCCCGCAATCGGGAAGGTCATTGGCGGTAATTCCAGCAGTGAAATCATGGCCTGCGGATCGCGACGAATACCGCCAATTGGTACAATCCCCAGCCCTTCCGCACGTGCAGCGGCCATCACCGAACCCAGCGCAATACCGATATCGGTAGAACCCGACACGATGCTCTCGATGCTCTGATGGGCAATCTGCTGCTGATCGACAGCGGCCATTCCCACCGCTGATTTATGCATATCCAGCACAAAGGTGATAAACACCGGTGCTTTGGCGATCCACGGCTGACCGCCAGCGATGGCGGCGATCTCTGCGCGTCGTCCGGCATCACGCGTAATCACGACAGAAACCTGCTGCGAGTTTACTGATGTTGGTGCGCGATAAGCGGTACTGATAATACGATCCAGCACAGCTTCATCGACAGGTTGCTCAGTGAAACTGCGTTCACTTTTATGACTGGTAAAAATATTAATCAGTTCGCTCATGGTTCCTCCCATATAAAACGCAAGAATAGCAGTAAGTCACTGGGAAAAACTTAACCGCACTGGTCATGCTGGCGTGGCATTTTTTAGCCTCCCCAGCGGCCTTTAAGATAGCTTACTGCCTGCTGAGTCTGTGGCTGATTAAGATAGCTCTCTCTGAACAGAATAGTGCCATTGATATTGGAATTCGATTCATTCAGGTCGAGCTGCTTTTTTAGTTCAGGCACGCCACCCTGAAGCGTCCAGTCAGGCTCAATTTTTGATGGCTCGCCCACTTTGTAGAGGGCAAGACCGATATAGAGCCGGGTTTTAGTGGGTTTAACCACCTCTGCCCACCAGTTTGCCAGCACGTCATAACGGGCAGCCTGACGGGAAAATGGCCAGTAGAGCTGGGGCGCGATGTAATCAAGCAGGCCCTGCTGTACCCAGCGGCGGGTATCCGCAAAGGCTTCGTCATAGGCCGCCGCGCCGCGCGTATCGGAACCAGCAGGATCGTGCGACAGATTACGCCAGACGCCCGCCGGGCTGACACCAAACTCAACCTCCGGTTTAAGCTGCCGGATGGTGCGAGATACCTGTTCAATCAGCTGCTGAGTGTTGTGACGCCGCCAGTCCGCTTTGCTGGCAAAACCCTGACCATAACGGCTGAAGGTCTGATTATCGTTGAGCAGCGAACCCGCAGATTCGGAATAGAAGTAGTCATCGAACTGCACACCGTCGATGGGGTAGCGCGCGACAACCTCGGCCACAATACTGGTGATCCAGTCACGCACTTCGGGGATACCAGGATCGAGCACATAGCGATCGCCTGAGGTGCGGATCCAGTCGCGATGCAGCACAAAAACGCTGGCCGGATGCAGTGACAGCGTGCGGTTCAGCTCGCTGACGGTTGAAGGTTTGGTATTCACCGACACCCGGTAAGGGTTGAACCAGGCATGAACTTTAATACCGCGCTTGTGCGCCTCATCCAGCATAAACTGCAGCGGATCATAGCCCGGATCGTCGCCGATTTTGCCAGTCAGCATATCGGACCATGGCAGGATTTTTGAAGGCCAGAGCGCAGTAGCATCGGGTTTGACCTGAAAAAACACCGTGTTAATCCCCAGGCTTTTTAGCTTATCCAGTTTGTCGGTCAGCGATTGCTGCTGCAGGCGAATACGCTGCGCCGGACTGGTGCCATTCACCGACCCCACCGGCGGCCAGTCGAGACGGGATACCGTGGCTAACCAGACGCCCCGCACCGGTTCATGCTCCTGAGACTGCGCTGGCTTACCCGGCGTCGGTAGCGGCTGTTTTGTCACGGGCGGAAAAGGTGTCACCAGCGATTTCGGCGGCTCAGATGCACAACTGACCATCAACAACGCCGCAGCCAGCGCGGCGCCACGCTTAATAGCGGTTCTGGCCGGTGCAGAAAAGGGATGAAAGACGATGATAAACTCCAGTATTTTCTGGTCGGAGCGCAAAGAGGTGTATTCTCGGTGACTCTGATTAAATGTCAATGCGTTAGCAAAGCAGCGACCGTAAAATCGCCGCCATTAAAATCAGGCCCTAAGCCCGCTAGCGCTGCGGAGTGAATGTAATACCAGCGGACGCCAGACAGGCTTTGAGGGTGCCAAATGCATCCTGACACTGCCGCTCATTGACGCAGGCGTAACCCAGCAGCAATCCGCGCTCCTCCTGCGGGTGCATGTAATATTGCGAAAGCGGCCGCACTTTAACTCCGCGCTTCAACGCTTCTGCGGCGATCGCCACGTCATCAGCGCCCGCAGGCAGCGGCATCACCAGATGCAGCCCCGCTTCATGATTGAATGCCGGTAAAAAGGCGGGTCCCAGATAGCGCTCAATCAGCCTGCAGAGAAACTGCCGCCGCTGGCGGTAAAGCAGGCGCATCCGGCGAATATGCTCCATGTAATGGCCCAGCCGGATAAATTCCGCCAGCGCCCGCTGAATCAGCAGATGTCCACCGCGATAGAGTTCTGCCGCCGCGATGCGCAATGGCTGTGCCAGCGGTTTCGGCACCACCATGTAGCCGATCCGCAGCGCGGGATAGAGCGTTTTACTGAACGTGCCCATGTAAATGACCGGTGCATCGGCTTCAAGCCCCTGCAGTGAGGGATGAGGTTGCCCCGAAAAACGAAATTCGCTGTCGTAGTCATCTTCCACAATCCAGCTCTGATGACGGCGCGCCAGGGAAAGCAATGCCTGACGACGGGCCAGGCTCAGATGCACACCCAGCGGATACTGGTGCGACGGCGTCACAAACACCATCTTTGGCGGTGGGCCGCTGTCCGGCACCAGGCCCTGCTCATCCACCGGCATCGCCTGGATCTTCAGGCCATTCATGCGCAGCAGATTGCGCGTTCCCCAGTAGCCCGGCTCCTCCATCCAGACCCGATCGCCGGGATCACATAATACCCGCGTCACCAGATCTACCGCCTGATGAACCCCTTCGGTAATCAGGATCTGGTCAGCATCGGCCCGCACGGAACGCGCCACCCGCAGATAGTCCACCAGCGCATGGCGCAAATCAGGGCAGCCACCGCCGCTGCTGTAAACCAGGCGGTGAACGTCAGGTTCGCGGTTCAGCCGCGCCTGAATCTGGCTAAAGAGCTTGTGGGGGAACTCGGTCACATCGGGCGCGCCGGGAACAAACGCGCCCCACTGGTAAGGTGATGCTGTAGCGTGCCCCAGCAAACTGGCACCCCGCTTCGACAGCGTTGCGGGTCGTTGCGCCTTCACCGCCTGAAGGTCGGCAATCGCATCACTCTGCAGACAATTTTCCGGCAGCGTCTCGGCAATCCAGGTGCCACTGCCGGTTCGCGCAGTGACATACCCCTGCGCCATCAGGCTCTCATAGACATGCATAACGGTGTTTCGCGACACGCCCAGTTCACGCGCCAGATCACGGGTTGGCGGCAAACGGCTTCCGCGCGGGAACACCTCTTCAGCGATCGCAGCCTGCATGCAGTTCAGCAGTCGCTGATGTAATGAGCCAGTTCTTAAAAACTGTAACCGCGCTAATAGATGATCTGCGTACAACAGTCGCAATTGGCTCCACCTTTTCTCTCACAATTGGCTCTGGCAACTCACCACGCCTCAGGCATAAATAAACGTGTTTGTCGGGAAATGTAAACACGCATATTAACGAGGTGGATGAAATGAGCGAAAAAAATAACCTGATGCAGCAGCGCAAAGCACAGGCTCTCCCTAAAGGTATCGGTACGCTGTGCGACTGGTACGTTGCCCGGGCAGAGAACGCCACCTTATGGGATCAGGCGGGTAACAGCTGGATCGACTTCGCGGGCGGCATCGCAGTACTTAACACCGGCCACCGCCATCCACGCATTGAACAGGCCATTGCCGATCAGTTAACAAAGTTTACCCATACTGCTTTTCAGATCACCCCTTATGAAAGCTACATCGCCCTGGCTGAGCGCATTAATCAGCGGGTGCCTATCGACGGTGCAGCGAAAACGGCCTTCTTCACCACTGGCGCGGAAGCGGTAGAAAATGCAGTGAAAGTGGCGCGTGCCTATACCCGCCGCCACGGCATCATCACCTTTGGCAATGCATTCCATGGCCGTACCTTTATGACCATGGCGATGACCGGCAAAGTGGCTCCCTACAAACGGGATTTCGGTCCGATGCCGCCGTCGGTGTTCCATGCACGTTATCCCAGCGCGGTTCAGGGGATCAGCATTGAGGCCGCACTGACCAGCCTCGACGACATTTTCACTCAGGACATTGCGCCGCATGACGTCGCCGCAATCGTGCTGGAGCCGGTGCAGGGCGAAGGCGGATTCCACGCGGCACCCACAGAATTTATGGTGCAGTTGCGTGAGCTGGCAGACCGTCACGGCATTCTGCTGATTGCGGATGAAGTCCAGAGCGGATTTGCCCGAACCGGCAAGCTGTTCGCCATGGAACATTATCCGGTAAAGGCCGACATCATCACCATGGCGAAAAGCCTCGCTGGCGGGATGCCGCTCTCTGCGGTCGCCGGGCGTGCTGAGGTGATGGATGCCCCTGCGCCAGGTGGCCTGGGCGGAACCTATGCCGGCAACCCGCTGGCTATCGCCTCGGCCCATGCGGTACTGGATGTGATTGAAGAGGAGCAACTCTGCCAGCGCGCGGTTGAGCTCGGTGCCCGGCTTGAAACTGAGCTGCATGAGTATCAGCGCAAATATCCGGACATTGCCGAAGTGCGTGCGCTAGGTTCGATGGTGGCAATGGAGTTCTATCAGGCCAGCACCGCGCAGGCAGTTCAGAAGATGGCGATGGAACAGGGCCTGCTGCTGCTGACCTGCGGAGCCAAAGGCAACGTCATCCGCTTCCTCTACCCACTCACCATCCCTGATGCCCAGTTCGGCCAGGCGCTGACCATACTCTCCACCGTGATCGACCGCTGTGTCACATCTGCCGGAAATCCCGTCGTCCCAGCCTGATTTCGCTGGCGCGTTAACGCAAGTTTATCCCCCGTTCGTCCGGCCACACAGGCCGGACGCCGCCTGGAGACGTTTACATGACGATGACTCAGAATGCGAATGAAGATTCGCTGGCTCAAAACCTGAAACCACGCCACGTGCGTATGCTCTCAATTGCTGGCGTGATTGGCGCAGGGCTTTTTGTAGGCTCCGGCCATGCTATTTCTGAAGCGGGCCCCGCAGTGCTGATCTCTTATGCCGCAGCCGGTGTGCTGGTGGTCCTGATTATGCGTATGCTGGCCGAGATGGCCGTCGCCTCACCCGATTCCGGCTCGTTTTCAACCTACGCGGATAAAGCGCTGGGACGCTGGGCCGGATTTACCATCGGCTGGCTCTACTGGTGGTTCTGGGTGCTGGTGATCCCGCTGGAGGCCAATGCAGCAGGCACCATTCTGCACGCCTGGTTCCCCGAGGTGGCTATCTGGCAGTTCACCTTCGCCATCACCTTACTACTGACCATCACCAACCTGCTCAGCGTGAAAAATTACGGTGAGTTTGAGTTCTGGTTTGCCCTGATCAAGGTGGTCGCTATCATCCTGTTCCTGGGTGTGGCGGGTGCGGCAGTGTTTGGTCTGCTGCCTGACAGCAATACCCGTGGCCTGTCGCATCTTTATGACACGCACGGATTTATGCCGAATGGCATGGGCGCGGTCGTGGCGGCTATCCTGACAACGATGTTCTCTTTTATGGGCACAGAAATCGTCACGATTGCCGCTGCCGAATCAAAAAACCCCGGCAAGCAGATCACTCAGGCAACTAACTCGGTTATCTGGCGTATTGCGCTGTTCTATCTGCTGTCGATTTTTTTTGTGGTCGCGCTGGTGCCGTGGAACACGCCAGGACTGGTGGAACAGGGCTCATGGCAGACAGCGTTAACGGCGATGAACATCCCGCACGCTCGTCTTATCGTTGACCTGGTGGTGCTGATGGCGGTGTGCAGTTGTCTCAACTCCGCGCTCTATACTTCATCGCGCATGCTCTACTCGCTGTCACGTCGTAAAGATGCACCGGCTGCCGCTTCACGCACCAATCGCAGCGGCACGCCTTGGGTTGCGGTACTGTTTTCTACCGCAGCTGCGTTTCTGGCGGTGATCGCCAATTATCTGGCGCCAAGCGTGGTGTTTGAATTTTTACTGGCAACGTCCGGGGCGATTGCACTGCTGGTCTATCTGGTGATTGCCGCATCACACCTGGTGCTGCGTAAAAAGCGCGAGAAAGCGGGTGAAGTGCTGAGCTACCGGATGTGGTTATTCCCGGGTCTGACGTGGGTGACTATCCTGTTTATCGTGGCGGTGCTGGTGATCATGTTGTTTGATGCGAAGCATCAGGCTGAATTACTGGCAACCGGTGGTTTAACGCTGCTGATAATTACCACCAGCCTGGTTCTGCGTCGTAAAAAGGAGAAACGTCAGAGTACGAAGTACTTTACTCAGCGCTCGTCTGATCCTTCGTAATTCCCAGGCACGTTCACTGAAAAAATAATGCCCACCTTTAGTCATTAAAGGTGGGTATTACTGTTTATTCATCAGCTAATCCGTTCACAACTTAACAACCCTTCAATTGAAAGGGATTGACTAAATTGCCTGCATCATCAGCATGCACTGTTAAATCCGCTTACCTGGATTTCACTGTGTACTTTCTGCTCGCTGTCCCACTGAATAAATGCGTGAATAATTAACCCTTATTGTGCCAGGGGATTTATCCTTTACTTATTACATAGGTGCTACCACCCGCAGATTGCGCTGGCGTCATCAGGTTAACAGTAAAATAAGTTGTAAGAATTACAGGTAGCTGACTTCAATAATCCCTTTAGTTTTCTCAGGGTTAAACCAGTGCATCTTTACTTCTACCGGCAGGCCGGTCAGGGATTTGGGGTTCATCAGGTTAGCCGTAGTCACGACAGCCTTGCCACTTGCGGGATCATAACAGTCAAACACGACAGGATTCTGGCCGATATTCATATTACATGAACCATTAGTGATGGCTCCCCTGAAGGTGATAGTGCCTGAATTTGAATCTGCACTCGCTGGACCAGCCAGGGTAATCAGCAGCGTGGTAAAGCAGGTAATTAAAAGTGATTTCATTTTTTCGTTCTCCAGAGTATGTGTTACCTGTTATCGGCCCACAGACTCAAAGATTAAGTGCTGAATGAAAGAATAAATGTAAAGTTTCAGGAACCTGGCCCAATGAAATCCATTAATAAGGTGGCGTTAAGAATTATCCTAATCCTGCCAGTAAAAGTGAGTATAGTGTAATTAATATTTTTCACGCACTTTTTATATTTATCAGGTGATATTGACAAAAACCGCATGAATCCGCATAGCAAACCGCATCGGTAGACCCGCTTTCTTACCGCTTACGATTCATCCTGGTGATCCACCAGGCGTTACGGAAACCACTAACGCAGCAGGATGATAAAGCCTTTATAATAAAGACTTCACGCTTACTCTTTTCACGGTGTTAATTTATTTCGGATGGAATAAATAAAAGGCAGGCGCACAATGCGTTAATTAACTCACTCCAGACTCATGAATTCAGATATTTCCAGACAACTTTTCAGCTTATTCCAGATACTGACAGAAGCGCAGCAGGTAACCATCCGGATCCTGTACCAGAAACTCCCGCTGACAGGCGGTAGTCTCGCCGATGTCATAGTGGGTATCCTGAAGCGGCCGATAGAGCAGTACAGCGTGCTGCTGCAAACGCGCAAGCACAGTCTCAATGTCATCCACTTCGATCTGGAAATTTATGCCCCGCCCCAGCGGCCAGCGCAGATCGGCGGTGTTCCAGCCCTGCGGATGGAACTGCTCAATCATCAGTTGGGCCTCACCATAGCAGAGGTATGCGAAGTCAGGCTGCTGGCGCTGGATCCTCACCTCAAAACCCAGCACCACAGTGTAAAAATGCAGCGAAGCGGCAAAGTCAGTGACGGTCAGTTCTGGCACCATGCGGTTCCAATAGCGGTTTTGATTATCATCCATAACGGCGTCCATTTTTGTCAGTTACGGTCTTTGCTCAGCATGCTGTTCTGCAGCTCATCCAGCATCAGCCGCAATGCGGCAGACTGATGCTCGCGCGACAGGTAAAGCCCCCAGATGCCAATGCGTTGCGGCTCATAATCGGGCAGTAGCGTCATCAGCTTACCCGTTTTCAATGCGTGGCGAGCCTCCTGCTCGGGCACCATCGCTATCCCGCAATCTGCAATTGCCGCGTCACACAATAGCGAAGAGATGCCAGCACTGAAATTTCCCTTAACGGCAACCGCGATTTTCTCGCCTTCCGCCGCCGTGAAATGCCAGCTCTGTCCGGCAAAGCGACTGTAGTAGAGGCAGTTGTACTGTGCCAGATCGTCCGGCGTCTCAGGAATGCCCCGCTGCTGCAGATACGCAGGTGAGGCACAGAGTACCGAGCGACATTCTCCAAGGCGACGTGCGATAGCGCCCGGCTCTGGCGCATCGGTGATGCGAATAGCGAGATCGATGCGCTCACTAATCAGGCTCACTGGCTGATTATTGATTTCCAGTTCGATGCGCAGTGCGGGATAACGCGCGAGAAAATCGGGGATCACCGGACCGACAAGATGAAGTGCCGTAAAGTGGGCACAGGCGATGCGTAACGTTCCGGTCGGCATGCCCTGGGTGGTCTCCTGCTGTATCGCCTCTGAAAGCAGGGCCAGCTGACGGGTCTTTTGCAGAATCGCCTCACCGGCAGGCGTCAGGGTCAGTCGCCGCGAAGAGCGATGCAGCAGACGCGTTCCCGCCCATTTTTCCATCTCTTCCAGATAGCGGCTGACCATCGGGCGAGAAATCCCCAGCGCACGTGAGGCGGCACTCAGGCTGCCGAGCTCACAAATCCGGTTAAAAACGGCTGCCGCCGTCACTCTGTCCATCCTACCCACCTGTTCAGATTATGAAACTCAGCATCTCTGATTGCGGGAATTCTAACAGATAGCCAGAGAGGTAGAATAGCGCCACTGACACTAAACAGCGCCCGATACACCTGCCTGATGCGGGCATTAATCTCTGAGGATACTTAATGAAAACCACGCTATTACCTGTGATGCTGATTCTGGCTTCGGCTTCCGCCAGTGCAGCCACCCTGCAACTGGAAACCTACAACCCGCAGGAAAAGGGCATCTTCCCTGTCTCCTCAACGCTGGTTTCCGGGCCAACCGAAGCGATTCTGTTTGATGCGCAGTTCAGCACCCTCGACGGTGAGAAACTGGTTGAGATGATTAAAAAGAGCGGTAAAAAGCTGAAGGAAATTGTGATCACCTCTGGCGATCCCGATTTCTACTTTGGTCTGGAACCGATTGTTAAAGCCTGGCCGGATGTAAAAGTGGTTGCCGCGCCGGCGGTGGTGAAACATATCCAGCAGACGCATGACGCCAAGCTTAAATACTGGGGTCCACAAATGAAGCAGGGCGCGCCGGATAAGGTTTTTGTGCCTGAAGTAACGCATCAGACCCGTTTTAACATTGACGGCGAAGAGCTGGAACTGCGTCATCCTGAGCAATATGCCGCTTACATCTGGATCCCCTCTGCGCGCACCATCCTTGGTGGTACCGCTCTTTCCTCTGGCATTCACGTCTGGACGGCTGACACGCAAACCGTTCAGAGCCGCGCGGAGTGGCGTCATATTCTGACCGAAATGCAGACGCTGAACGCGAAGACTGTTATTCCGGGCCACTACCTCGGTACACGTCCAGCCGGTTCGCAGGCTGTGGATTTCACTCTGAATTACCTGAAAATTTTTGAAGCGGCACTGTCACATGACAAAACCTCAGCAAAGGTGATTGCCAACATGAAAGCCGCCTGGCCGAAACTGGCTGAGCCAGCTTCGCTGGAACTCAGCGCCAAAGTAAACACCGGCGAGATGAAATGGTAACGCCCGCTGTGAGGTCAGTGAACCGCGCAGTGCGCAGTCTTCCAGCGGCTAACTCCCTGACCTGAACAGCGATGTCCAGGCGCTATTTTTTAGCCAGATAGCGCCTGTCATCACGTGCCTGTAACCGCGCCTCGGCCGGTGTCGGGAAGATATAGTGAAACAGATCACGGTAAAAACTCAGATGCTTCAGTAATCCTTCCTGAATAGACTTACTGATGTCTTTGATCAGAAATTCCTGGGTGGTATTGAAATTAGCGACGCTGAAAAAGGTTTTGTCATAAACGTTGACGACGCCTTCCCATTTCATCACCTGCTCCTCCGGGGAAGCGCCCTCCGAGGCGATGAACATTCCTTTATGGGATTTCACACCCTGTTTGCTGACATAGGTCGTTAAGGCGTCATAGCCGCGCTTGTTGCGCCAGCGGCAGAATTCATACGGTACATCGTAATGCGGCAGCACAAAGTCTGGACTACGAAAATGTTCATCCCCAATCAACCCATCCAGCGTCACGGTGAAATGCAGAAAGTCCTGCAGGAAGTCGAACTGGCGGGTTTTGGTCAGCGTGACATTAATGGCGTAATGACCCGCCTGCACATACCAGTAGTTGGTAAAGCCGGTGACGAGAATACAGAATGCCTGCCAGTCACTGAGTCTTCGATCCCCCGCCAGCCCCCTGAAACGGCTGATCATCATCCGTGATTTGGGATGCTGATACGCTTTCAGCAGCGGATCGTTCATACCTTTCAGTAACATCAGGCACACTCCTTGATAGATTGCGCTTATCCTGCCACGCCCTGATCAGGGTGAAAAGTGTCGTTGTTCTGAATGTGACCCCGTTAAAATCTGGCCGGAGGCGTGAAACGGACTGCGGGATCGGATGAGAGGGGTAACCGTTTTAAACTTTTCAGAGACGGGAAAGCGGAAGCATCCATAATGAAACAGGATGCAAACCGTTTGGGCTGGCCTGTCAGAGCTTCGCGAGCGTCTTCAGCGTTTCAGAGTTCTGCTGCACCATGCGGATCAGTAAAACAGCCTGGGCGTTAGGTCTGGCCCTGCCCTGTTCCCTCCAGCCCCACCAGCACCTCACTCACCCTCGCCACCAGCTTCCGCACTTTATCCGGGATAAAGCGGGCATCGGGGAAAACAGCATAGAGATAACGGTCGGGAAGCCGCCAGTCCGGTAACACTCTCACCAATCGGCCGGAGGCCAGCGCGTCTGCGCCAATCAGCGTCTGTAAACCGCCGATCCCCAGCCCCGCCTCAAGGGCCTGCATCAGTGCATCACTGTTGTTAGAGCGAAACGCGCTCTCTAGGGGCACAGACACTCTCGCGTTGGCGGAAATAAGGTGCAGCGGCGCATCGGGCGATACGCCGCTGAAACGGATATGTGGATGATGTCGCAGGTCATCGGGCGTCTGCGGCGTGCCGTTTCGCGCTATCCACGCCGGGGAAGCCACCAGTACCGTTTCAACGATGGTCAGTGAGCGGGCAGCCAGCGTGGCGGGCGGTGACTCGCTGAGGCGGATCGCCACATCCACGCCCTCGGCGATGAGATCTGACAGGCGATCCTCCAGCGCAATATTCAGACGCAGCGCGGGATGCGCCTGCTGGAAGGCGATCAGATGCGGCATCAACCGCTGCCCGATGCCACTCGGCAGTTGAATATGCAGTTTGCCGTGAAGCGGCTGCGAACCAGGCCGCAATTGCTGCTCAAGTTCCTCCATCGCACTGAGCAGTGGCCTGACCTGCTGCAGATAATGCTGACCCTGCTCCGTCAGCGCCATTTTTCTGGTGGTACGGTGCAGCAGCACCACGCCCAATGCCTCCTCGAGTGCTGCGATCTGCTGGCTCACCGCCGACTGCTTCAGCCCATTTTGCCGTGCCGCCGCCGAGAAAGACCCCGCTTCCGCTACACGAACGAAGGTCTGAATCGCAGTCAGTTTGTTCTGCATTTATTGATTTTCCTGATAAGTGATATCCGGTTCAGGGGATTTAATCAGAATAAAGCGCAGGTGAGAATGCGGCTTCTCTCTTAACAGGGTAATGATCATGAAAATGACACAGGATAAAAAGGTTGCGCTGGTAGCAGGAGCCAGCGGGATTGTCGGCCAGCAACTCTGCCAGGCGCTGGTGGCAGATCAGTGGCAGGTGACCGCGCTGACGCATCGGTCAGAGTTAGCGGTAAGCGGAACCGAGGTTATCGCGGTGGATCTGCGCGACAGGCAGCAGACCGATGAACGGCTGGCCTCACTCACTGACGTCACCCATATCTTTTACAGCGCCTGGCTGAATGCCGCTGACTGGGAGTCGATGGTCGGGCCAAATCTCGCCATGCTGCAAAATCTGGTGCAGGCCATAGAAGATATCGCCCCGCTTGAGCATGTCAGTCTGATGCAGGGATACAAAGTGTATGGCGCCCATCTCGGCCGGTTTAAGACTCCGGCGCGGGAAAGCGATCCCGGCGTGCCCGGTGCCGAGTTCAACGCCGCACAGCTGAACTGGCTGAACGCACAACAGCAGGGTAAAGCCTGGCACTGGAGCGCACCACGGCCCGGCGTCGTCGGCAGCGATCGGCCTGGGAACAGCATGAATCTGGCGCTCAGTCTGGCGATCTATGCGTCAATCTGTCACGCAGCACGACTGCCTTTTCGCTTTCCCGGTTCGCCAGAAACCTGGCACAGCATGGTCGATTTTACCGATGCCACACTGCTGGCCGATGCCACGATCTGGGCCGCGCGCAGCCCTGACGCGCACAATCAGGCGTTTAACATCAACAATGGCGATCTGTGGCGCTGGAGTGAGCTCTGGCCGTTAATTGCAGCATGGTTTGAACTGGAAATCGCGCCGCCGGTTTCACTGTCGTTCCGCCAGATGTTTCAGGACTATCGTGCGCTGTGGCGGGAAATTGCCACTGAGAACGCACTGGCCGAGGCCGATCTTCTGGCGCTGAGCGACGGTGCTTTTGCTGATTTTGTTTTTGGCTGGAACTATGACATGTTTGGCGACGGCAGCAAGCTGCGGCGGGCAGGCTTTCAGGGTTATCGTGCAACGGATGAGATGTTCTGCGATCTGTTTGCCCGCTTTCGGGCGGCGCGAATTATTCCGTAATGTGTAAGTGAAAACGCAGAGAGCGCGGATGTCGCTCTCTGCATCCCGTCGTCTTAGCGCCCTTTCTTCTTACGTCCTGGCTGGACAAAGCGCTTGCGTGAGGCACCGTTAGCATCCGATTTTTCTGCCGGTTTCGCGGCACTCTTCTGCGGTTTTTTAGCGGTGGCCGCTTTAGCCGGGGCTTTCGCTTTCTTCGCCGGTTTATCTTCTGAAGAGGAGTTCTCCAGCAGTTTAAACAGCTCAACGAGTTCGTCGTCGGTGAGATCGCGCCATTCCCCCAGCGGCAATCCCTTGAGATTGACGTTCATGATGCGCGTCCGCTCAAGCTTCGTCACTTCAAAGCCAAAATGCTTACACATGCGGCGGATCTGGCGATTCAGTCCCTGAACCAGCGTGATACGGAAGACAAATGGCGCTTCCTTTTTCACTTTGCACTTTTTGGTCACCGTGCCCAGCATCGGCACGCCCGCGCTCATCCCGGCAATAAACTCATCAGTGATCGGCTTATCGACGGTAACAACATACTCTTTTTCGTGGTTGTTACCGGCCCGCAGGATCTTGTTGACCAGATCGCCGTGGTTGGTGAGGAAAATCAGGCCCTGAGAATCTTTATCGAGGCGGCCAATCGGGAAGACGCGCTTGCTGTGATTGACGAAGTCACTGATGTTATCGCGCTCGCCCTCTTCCATGGTGGTGATAATTCCCACCGGCTTATTCAGTGCAATCAGCACCAGATCGTCTTCGTCGCGGGGTTCAATCAGCTGACCATTCACCTTTACCACATCGCCTGCAAATACCTGCGCGCCCACAGAGGCCCGTTTGCCGTTAATGAAAACGTTGCCCTGCTCGATGTAACGATCGGCGTCACGACGGGAGCAGATGCCGCTCTCGCTGATGTATTTATTAAGACGTGTTGATGAGCCAGTCAGCATGATTCCTCCAAAAAACGCGGACTATACCTTACCGGCGGGGGCTTGCGAAGTCTTTGGCCGGGAAACTTTTGCCGCTTTTTGCCCGTCCGGCGGTTGTCGGCAATCACAGGTCAATCTCCATCGCCATACAGCGCAACGCACAGCCCGCCAGCTTTGACGGATAGAGACTTTCTCCCAGCTGACGGAAGCCATGCTGCTGATAAAAGCTTACGGCGTTCGGCGTCGATTCGAGCGTCAATCGGCGGTAGCCACGCTGCTGCGCCTCCGCTTTGATGGTGTCGATGATCAGGCCCGCCATTCCCTGTCCGGCGAAATCGGGGAGCGTAAAAATGGCTTCCACACTCGCGGCGGCCAGATCCAGCGATCCCGTGGCCACCGGCACGCCGTCCGGGCCATCAATCACGAAGAAAGGATTCACGCGGATCATCCCGGGAAAGCTGGCGGGCATGCGGTCTGGCGTCCAGGCGGCAAGAACATCGGGTGGATAGGCGTGCTGGCAGCCGTGACGGATGGCCAGATTGCGGATATTCCATAGCGTGTATGCCTCTTCGGGCGATGCCTGTCTGACAATCATGATGGCCTCCGGCTCCTGAACTGAGCCGCTACGTTATCACATCGCGTTATGGCTATCTGCGAATACCGCCGTATTCAGGCGGCCATGAACTCCCCCCAGTCACGCGCGGTCATGAAGCGCTGCTGCATCAGCAACCGGGCTGTTTCCGGGTTGCTGCATATGCAACAGCACGTTCATGAAAAATTCGATTTTAATCCAATAAAAACAGACCATTACGCTCTGGCACGGTTACTGCTTGGACTTTTCTTTTATATCTGAAAGTTTGGAAAAATTAACTGTTCCATTAATCCAGCTATATGCCAGGAGAAAATCATGTCACTGAACCAACCTCTACAGTTCGCCTACTGGGTGCCGAATGTCTCGGGCGGACTGGTAATCAGTCAGATAGAGCAGCGTACCCGCTGGGATGCCGAATACAATCGCAAACTGGCGCAGATCGCTGAACAGGCGGGTTTTGATTATGCGCTGACGCAGGTTCGGTTTACTGCCGGATATGGCGCAGATAATCAGCATGAATCGGTCACATTCTCGCAGGATTTACTCAGCCACACCTCGAAATTAAAAGTGATTGCAGCACTTCTGCCCGGTCCGTGGAATCCGGTATTAGCGGCAAAGCAGATTGCCACCATCAGCCATCTTTATGGTCCACGTATCGCCGTTAATATTGTCAGCGGCTGGTTTCGGGGCGAGTTCAAGGCGATTGGTGAACCCTGGCTCGATCATGAAGAGCGCTATCTGCGTTCAGAAGAGTTTATTCGCTGCCTGCGGGGCATCTGGCGTGAAGAGAGCTTTAGCTTTGCTGGCGATTTTTATCGCTTCCGCGATTACGTCATGAAACCCAAGCCGTTATCACCGCTCCCGGAAATTTTCCAGGGTGGCAGTTCACGCGCGGCGCGCGACATGGCCGCCAGGGTGTCAGACTGGTATTTTACCAACGGTAATACCCCGGACGGCGTCCGTCTGCAGGTCGCGGATATCCGTGAAAAAGCCGCACGAAATCAGCATCAGGTCAGAATCGGACTGAATGGTTTTGTGATTGCCAGAGAAAGCGAACAGCAGGCGCTGGCGGTGCTTCATGAGATCATAAGCAAAGCCAACCCGGATGCAGTAAAAGGCTTTCAGCATGAGGTCAAAAATGCAGGCAGTGCCTCACCCGAAGGAGAGGGAAACTGGGCGAAGTCGTCGTTTGAGGATCTGGTGCAATACAACGACGGCTTTAAAACCAATCTGATTGGCACACCCCAGCAAATTGCTGAACGAATTATCGAACTGAAGCAGGCCGGTGTGGATTTGCTGCTGCTGGCATTTCTGCACTTTCATGAGGAGGTCGAATTCTTTGGTCGCGAAGTGATACCGCGGGTGCGCGAGCTGGAGGCGCAGGCTTTGATCGAAGCATGAAAAAGGCATGCCACAGATAAGAGTTACAATCAACTGCCTCCGGGCGCGATGAACCCTCAGTTCTGCGGCAACGTCGCCTGCCGCTATCTTCCTGCGATAACGACCGGCGACGCTGAGCAAAGCTGAACGCTTAAAAGCGGGCGTTAAGCCCGACGTTCCATGTCACCTGATGTGTGTCGCTGTTACCTGCCACTGCCGAGACGCCAGCAAATGCATTGACTGATGCGCCAATTGGCACGCTCGCCCCAACCGCCATATCGATCCAGTTATCATCACGTGAACCCCTGCTGCGGGTAAAGGCGGTGCGGGTCGACTTCAGTCCGGTTGTCACAGCAGAGTCGCTGTCCCCAAACTGATGGTTGTAGCTGACCTGTGCCCAGGGATTGATCAGCAAATCTTTGCTGTCGATGCGCCAGCCCACCGAACCGATTTGGGAGTGCAGCGTCTGGTCGCCAAAGCGCATAGAGGTGCTGCTGTTGCCCTCTTCCTGATAGCCATCAACCTGGGTGTAGTCGAGCGCATAGCTGGCCATCGGGCCGGTGGAGACATAGCGGCCCAGCGGTAAATCCCAGCCGGTCTGCACCCGCATTCCCAGCACTTTACCGTCGCTGCTGCCTTTCTCCGTGCGGGTCGCCGGTCCCAGCCTGATCTGACGCTCGATATCATCAAAGTTGAGATCGGCATAATGGGCATCCGCGTTAATCCATCCGCCATCGAGATAATTGAACTGACTCCAGAGCGCCACCAGATTACCGCGCAGACGGTAATCAAAGCGCGACGAGGGATCCTGCCGTTGCGATGTGGTAGAGAGCAAGGCTCCGGCCTGCCAGTGATCGGTCAGCTGATAGCCCACACCCACGGTGCCGGTGGCGCTGGTGGCGTCGCCATCCAGCAGGCTGTCGCCGCGGAAATCACGCTGCTGCCCGGCGTAACCGCCGAAAACAGTAAACTCGCCAGCGCTGGCGGGCTGCTGACGTTGCTGCTGCAGATGTCCATCAAGCGTATTATGCGCATCGCCCACCAGCATCGACGGAGCCTGACTTAGCGCCGCCACCTGCAGCGGAGCATTCAGCACCGACTCAATATAATCGGCGATCAGCGCATGCACTGCCGGGCTGGGATGCAGCCGGTCGGCGAACAGATATTGCTGCGACTGCGAAAATCCTGGCGTTGAGGAGGTACAGTCCATTGATGAGACGCCGGGCGGACAGGCCATGCCAGCCGTATTGCTCAGTCCATACAGACGCGGATTATCGATTACCTCATTAAACAGGCCATTGATATCCACCCGCGCGATGTTGCCGCGGGCCGCCACCAGCCCCTGCTCCTCAGCCTGATTGTAACGGTCGGTAAGTGTTGCAGCCTCCTGACTCAGTAACTGCCAGGCGGCAATCAGCTGTTGCGCCAGTGCATCGCGGATAAGCGGAATCGAAGAGACCTGTCCGGCCGCCTCGTTAAGCGCGGTCTCAATCGCCTGCTCTCTTGCGGCCCGGTCAGGCGTGGTGGTGGTGCTCAGCGACTGAAACAGCGCCGCCGTAGCGGGTTGCGCGGCCGGGCCAAGCACCTGCAGTATCGCCTGTAATAGAGCAGGCGTTGCACCCACATTCGGTACCGTCGGTACAATCACCGTTCCGGCCCCGGCATCCAGCAACCGGCTGACCTGTGAGGCCGCTGCACTGGCACTGTTATCCACGATCTGCTGCGCAGCAAGAGGCGCAAGCGCCGCCGCCGCTAAATCATTGCCGCCAATCCAGTGAATATAGAGACCATTCGGGTCGGCACGTCCGCCACGCGCCGCCAGGTAGCTATCGAGCTGATCCTGGGTATTAAACAGGGGATTGATCGCCGGCACCGCAACGGCGCCACCTTCGGCATAGTTGCTTCCTCCCTGGGATGAGGGACGCAGGGTATCGCCCAACGACTGCGCCAGGATTTCGTCATAAAGCGGATGGGTCGCGCCATCATAGGTAAAGCGGCCTACGTTGCCACCATCACTCAGGCTATCGCCAAACACGGTGAGATCGCTCCAGGCAAGTGCTGGCAGAGGGGACAGCAGGCTCAGGGTCGCACAGCAGAAAAGGTATTGCGCGTGAAGGGGTTTCATCAGCAGCTCCGCACAAAGCAAAATTAAAATGAAAGTAAGAGCCGCACCCGTTGGCGCGGCAAGCTGTAAGCGTAGACGTCTGAGAAAAGTGGCAGAAGAAAAGACGCGATCGCCGTCGCAAAGCGGAGAAATTTGAGTTAAAGAAAGCCGTGACACTCGGTCTGTCGGGAAATCCCGGTCACGGCTGAGTGATTCGGACTACTTTTTGCTGGCGGGTTTCAGCCCTCGATAGAGGTCCTGTAATCGTTTCATCGTCTTAACCGTGCGCTGCGGCAGCGTCGAGGCCACCGACAGGATCAGCATCTCCAGACAGACCATAATCGTGCCGTGTAGTGGAATGCGTCCCTTCTCGCCACCGCGAGGCACATTGATCAACACATCCGCCTCCCGCGCAAAAAAGGAGTCGGTGGCGTTAGTCAGCAGAATGATCGGAATATCAAGCCGTTTCGCTTCACGTACCACGGTCGTTCCTTCCCGGTGCGCCGACTGCTGCGCCATCATCACCAGCACGTCGCCACGCTGCAGCGCCAGCATCTGTTCTGCCAGCGCAATACCGGCGCGATTCAGGGAAAAGGCGGGCAGACCGATACGATTCAGCAGCCGCACGCTGTAGTCCGCCAGAATACCCGAGGCATTAATGCCGAAAATAGCCACTTCCCGCGCTTCGCCCAGCAGTGCCACGGCATCTGCCACCGCCAGCCGATTCTGCGGCTGCGACAGCACCTCACAGGCGTGCCGGTGGCCGCTCAGCACAAAGTCGATGGCGCTGTTCACGTCGCTGGTCACCTCACTAACGGTGGTGATCATCTTATCTTCAGAGGTCAGCGACGGACCAAACCAGGCTTTCAGCGTCTGTTTGAGGTCACGCAACCCGCTAAAGCCCAGCGCCTGAATAGCGCGGATCACGGTGGCATCAGAGGTGTTATTTGCCACGGCGATCTCCATCGCGGTGCTTTCGAGCACCGTTTCGCGCTGCTGGTCGATATAACGCGCCACGGCCAGAAGACGAGGTGAGAGCTGCTTTTCGCGGGCACGAAGACGCTCTGCCACCACATCCACTCTGTTTTTAACCGGCCTGTTCTGTTTCATGCTGCTCCTGCTGGTAGCGTTATAGGTCTGAAAGGCTTATTACCGGTCTGGTTAAAGGAGGATGGTTCACAGCCAGAAAATGTAGTGAAAACGTCCTGCCGTTTCACCTTTCACCTGCAAAAGATAGGGGTTAAGCGCACTTTCCTTAACCATTAATGAATAAATAATTATTTATTTCAATAGATTAACAGCATTAGCCAGACGGTAACTCCGCAAAAAGCGATACGGCAAAAATGTAGCAAAAACTCTGCAAATTATGTTTACTACTACATTACCTGATGTTTGAATGATTCTCAATTACAGATGAGAAGTATTGTCGTCCGGACGGCGTAATGAGCTGAAAACCCTGATGCGCTTCTCCTCTGGTTAACGCGCTGCATATTGCAGACCACCTCCAGGGAAGCCCTGCATGACAGACAGCCATCAGGGCGTATTAGCTTCAGTAACTGCCAGTAACAGACACGAAAAGAAAATGAAAAACAAAGACTCACAATATCCGGCCCGCCACCCCGCTCTGGTCGTGGCGATTTGCGGCAGCATGATGCTGCCGCAGGTCAGTGCAGCAGCCGACAGCGCTCCGGATATGACCGTGACCGCGGATGCCCGTTCAGAGGGAAATTACAGCGCCAGCGAGACAAGCGTTGCCAGTAAAATGCCGACCGCGCGACTCGATGAGGTGCAATCGGTCAGCGTGGTCACGCAGCAGCAACTGGAGGATTTCCAGGCCAGCTCACTGGCGGATGCGATGCGCTTTGTCAGCGGCGTCTCGGAGGCGAACACGCTGGCAGGCACCGAAGATGGCTTTGTACGACGCGGTTTTGGCAGTAACGCCGATGGTTCAGTCTACCGGGATGGCATCCGCAGCAGTCAGGGACTCAATTTTGATGCCACGACCGAACGGGTCGAGGTGCTGAAAGGCTCCTCCTCGCTGCTGTATGGCATTCAAAATCCGGGGGGAATTATCAATGTGGTCAGTAAAAAGCCTCAGTACAACTGGCACTCCAGCTTCACCGGACGTTATGCCAGCGAAGGTGGCGGCGCAGGCACGCTGGATGTCACCGGCCCGCTGTGCAACGGTTTTGCCTTCCGGCTGATCGCCGAAAAGCAGAATCAGGATTACTGGCGCAACTTTGGCAGTGAAGAGCACACACTGCTGGCACCGTCACTGCAATGGTTCGGCGAACAGGCAAGTTTTCTGATCAGCTATGCCGACTATCGCTATGACATTCCCTACGATCGCGGCACAGCCTTTATCGACGGCAAGCCCATCGATATCGGTTACAAAGATCGTCTGGATGACAAAGCCAACCACGCCTGGGGCCACAACAAAACCCTGAATGCCCACTATGACTGGCAGTTTAACGATGAGTGGCGCACCCGGTTAACGCTGGGCTGGAACCAGCGGCGCTATGACAACAATGAAGTGCGCGTGACGGCAGTGAACGCCAGCAGCGGCGTGGTCACACGTCGCGCCGATGCCAATCGGGGATTTAACCACAAAACCAAATATGTGAGCTGGGATCTGCTGGGCAACCCGGAAATCCTGGGGATGCAGCACGCGCTGGTGGTAGGCACCGACTATGAGATGAACCAGACTTACCGTGCCCATCAGTATCAGGGTAAGGTCAATCGCCAGTTCAACTACTTCAATCCCGAATATGACATGCTGTCACCGGTCACAGACGCCAGCACCGAAAACACCGCGGGTGCTAATAACCTGAACCGTATTCATAGCCGCTCGCTCTACGCTAAAGACAGTATTTCGCTCACACAGGACTGGATTGTGGTGCTGGGTGGTCGTTATCAGCATTATGAGCAGCGCGCCTCGCGCGGCTTTAATCCGCAGGTGGAGACCCTGAACGACGAGGGCAATAAGTTTCTGCCGCAGGCGGGCGTGATCTACAAACTGACGCCAGATCTCTCTTTCTACACCAGCGTCAGCAAATCCTTCACTCCGTCTACCGACGTGGATGATGACGGCAACGTCGGCAAACCGGAACAGGGCACCAGCTGGGAGGTCGGCAGTAAATGGCAGCTTTCGCCAAAACTGCTCGCCACCGTGGCGCTGTATCGGATAGATGAAAGGGCGATGTCGCTGAATATCAACGGCAGCACGCGGGCAATTGATAAAGCCCGATCGACTGGCGCTGAATTTGAGCTGAACGGCGAGATTGCGCCTGGCTGGGATTTGAGTGCGAACTACAGCTATGATCAGACAGAAATCGTCAGCGACCGGGTGAATCCAGAAAACAACGGCAATCGTCTGCAGAACGCCCCGCGTCATGCCGGTGCGCTTTACCTGAGTCATGAGCTGCAGGTCAGCAGCCTGCCCGGCTCGCTGCGGCTCGGTGGCGGTGCGCGTTATGTCGGCAGCCGTGCGGGCGATCCCGATAACAGTTTCACGCTGCCCGACTATGTGGTGGCCGACAGCTTCGTGGCGTGGAAAAACCACCTGTTCGGCGAAAAGACTGAGCTGCGTCTGAACATCAATAACCTGTTTAATCAGCACTATTACACTTCAAGCGGCGGCAATCTGCGCGTCCGTGAAGGCGAAACCCGCAATATGATGGTACAGGCCCGTGTTGAATTTTAAATCGCTACGTTCTGCGCTGCTTTTGCTCAGCGTGATGCTGGTCAGTGCGGGCGCACATGCCCGCAAGGTGACCGACATCACCGGTCGAGAGGTGAGAATCCCCGATCATCCGCAGCGTATTGTGCTGGGTGAAAGCCGGATGCTTTACAGCGTTGCGCTCCTGACGCCAGGCAACCCGCTGCAACACATCGCTGGCTGGCCGCAGGATCTGAAAAAGTATGATCCTCAGACCTGGCAGATTTTTGCCCGCCAGTTTCCACAGATGGAGCAAATTCCGGTACTGGGTCTGGATGGTGTCAATGACATGAATCCCGAACAGGTAATCGCGCTCAAGCCTGACGTGGTGATCCTGCCGCAGCTGGCGCGCGGCAGTGAAAATGGCGCCATTCTGGAGAAGGTGCTTGCGGCGGCGAATATTCCGGTGGTGAAGATCGATCTGCGAGTTGAACTGCTGAAAAACACCGAACGCAGCATCACGCTGCTGGGCGAGGTACTGAACCAGCCCCAGCGGGCCGCTGACTTTAATCGCTTTTACCGCAGCCACATGCAGCGCATTGCGAGTCGTCTGGCGGATTACCACGGCCCGAAACCGTCTGTGCTGTTACAACTGCATCTCGGGCGGCGCAGTGAATGCTGCGTGACGTCGGTGAATGGCAATCTGGGTGAGCTGCTGAAGTTTGCTGGTGGCAATAACATTGCCAGCCAGCAGATCAAAGGCGTGTTCGGGCGGCTGAGCGAGGAAAGTGTGATTGCGGCCCAGCCGGATTACTACTTTGCCACCGGCACCGGCAGCGCTGATGAAGCGGGCGCGCTGAAGGTCGGCCCCGCCGTCACCCCGGCACAAACCCGGCAAAGCCTGCTGGCGCTGACCGGTCAGCAGAATGCGCTGAAGCAGCTCACCGCGCTGCACGACGGTCATGCCGGCGCTATCTGGCACAATTTTTATCTCAGTCCGTGGCACGTCGTAGCGACCGAATTCTTTGCTACCACGCTCTATCCACAACTGTTCCGCGACGTTGATCCTGAGCAGACATTGCAGCAGCTGTTTCGTAATTTCCTGCCGATCCCCTATTCGGGCAGCTACCTCTATCGGCTGGCTCCGGAGGCAAAGCCAGCATCAGGCGGCTGACTGCCCGCGATTTTTCACCCGGACGATATCGGCCATGACAGAGAGCGCAATCTCCGCCGGCGTTTTGCTGCCGATGGGCAGACCAATGGGCGCATGGATACGGTCCAGTTCGGCACGATCCATACCCGCGATCTGTTGCAGTCGCGCCCGTCTTTTCTCGCTGTTTTTTACCGAACCCATGATGCCGATATAGAACGCGGGTGTGGCAATCGCCTCCATCATCGTCAGGTCATCAATGCGCGGGTCGTGGGTTAATGCCACAATCGCCACCGCAGCGTGCGCACCGTTCAGCTCCAGCCAGCGCGCCGGATGCTGTGACACCAGCGTCACGTTATCTGCGCCGCTGAAGTGGCTCTCCAGTTCCGTCAGCATCTCCGGGCGGTGTTCACAGACCCGCACATGAAAACCGAGGATCTGCCCGAGCCGGATGCACTCATACGCTACGCTGGAGTAGCCCGCGATGAGCAGTTCCGGTATCGCGCCGACCGGCAGTAACATCTGCTCCTCGCTGTGATCCAGCGCAGGCAGTGCGCGATCGGCGGCGATCACTTCCCACTGCGCACGTTCGCCGGGCCGTATCACTTTCACCATCGGCTGTTGTCCACTCAGCGCGCGCTGCATCGCCGTCAGCAGCGCCAGCGTGGCGTCATCAGGCGGCAGAAACTCAATGACGATCTCCAGGCTGCCGCCGCACGGCAAATTAACGTCAGGACGCATTCCGCCCTCACCGTATCGCACCCGCTGACTGCTGGCGCGATAGGCACCCGCCGCCAGCTGCGCCAGAAAATCCTCTTCAATGCAGCCGCCCGACAGCGAGCCGCAGTACGCTCCGATTTCGTTAACCGTCATCAGCGTACCCGGCGCGCGCGGCGAAGAGCCATAGGTGCGGAGTACCGTGCACAGCCAGACCTGCTGGCCCGCCTGGCAACTGCTTAGTGCCGCATTAATTACGCGTTGATCCAGCGTTATCATGAAAATTCCTTTATTAACTGGAGATCGGCGGGGAGATCGATATCACACAGGCAGCCGCGATCGTAAAGCGGTAGCCGGATGGCCAGTGACTTCACCGCCGCCTGCGGCCCGGCATCGCCCTGTAACGCGTTCAGCATCGGATAGTATTGCCGCTGAAAGCCCACCGGATGGCCTGGCCTGCCATCAATCCAGGGCCTGACGATCGGCGCATCCGCCAGCGCGGCGCTGACGGCGCGATAACTTTCAGGCGTCACGAAAGGCATATCGCCCAGCGCAATCAGCCAGCCGTCATAGTCGCGGCTGGCATGGACTCCCGCTGCGATCGATTCGCCCAGCCCGCCGCTGTCGCAGAGCACTAAATTCGCCTGCGTGCAGAGCTTGTGGATTGCTGATGCCTCGGGACGCGTCACCACGAACAGGTCAAGCCCGCTGGCAGCGGCCTGCTCCAGTGTGTGTTGCAGCACCGGTTTGCCCTCCAGATCAGCCAGCAGCTTATGCTCGCCTGCCTGCTGCCGAAAACGGCGACTCAGCCCGGCGGCCAGTACGACCAACGCTATCTTCACTCTCTTTCTCCGCTCAGTGTGCAAAACGGGCGCAGGCTCCAGCCCACGCCCGCAAAACGACAATCAGACCTGCTGTCAGCAGGTCAGGAACCGGCTCAGATAATCTTGTCGAGCGTAATTGGCAGGTCGCGTACACGCTTGCCGGTGGCATGAAACACCGCATTACTGATCGCTGCCGCCACCCCGACAATACCCAGTTCACCCACGGGTTTACCGCCCATCGTGGTCGCCTCAAAATCCGGCTCGCCAACGTTGATGGTGGTAATGTCAGGAATATCGCCGTTAACCGGCACCAGATAGTCTGCCAGGTTATTGTTGATCACCCGACCGTTACGCGGATCGATAATACCCTCTTCCATCAGCGCCTGACCGACACCCATGATCATGCCGCCAATCCACTGACTGCGCGCCAGTTTAGGATTGTAGAGACGACCGCTGTCGAGCGCCGCCACCATCCTTTTTACCCGAATCGTGCCGAAATCTTCATCGACACGCACTTCAACAAAATGCGCACTCCAGCTGTGGGCTGAGAATTTTTCAGGACGGGTCCCGTCATTGAGGTTGCGCACCATCTTGTCGCGCTCACTTTCTGACATATCGTCCGGGAAGGTTCCGCCTTTCACCGTCAGACTCTCCGACGGTGCCAGGCTCGCCAGCTGCGCGAATGACACGGCCAGATTGCTGCGCTGAGTATGCTGCACCCCGTCGCCTTTCAGCGTGAGCTGAGATACGGGAGTTCCCTCCAGTGGTGACTGTGGCAGCTCACTGGCCAGCTTCAGCAGCTGTTCGCGCATACGTTTAGCGGTGTCATCCACTGCGGCGGTTACATTGCCCGCCAGCTGCGAACCGCCCGCTACGCCCGCACGCGGCAACTCAGTATCACCCAACTGAACCTCAATGGTGGTGGAGGCAACGCCCAGAATGTCGGCAGCGGTCTGCGCCAGAATGGTATAGGTTCCGGTGCCGATATCCGCACCGCCGCACTGCACCACAAACGTCCCCTGCGTCGTCAGGATGATTTTCGCCTCAGCCGGCAGCTTGTTGACCGGATAGGTACCGGAGGCCATGCCCCAGCCGATCAGCTCTCGTCCTTCGCGCATCGATCGCGGCGTCATGATCCGCTGGTCCCAGCCAAAGGCTTCCGCGCCTTTCTGATAGGCTTCTTTCAGTCGGCGTGAACTCCACGGCAGATCGAGCTGATAATCTTTATCTGCCCAGTTGCGCAGACGCAGCTCCAGCGGATCGATGTTCAGGGCATAAGCCATCTCATCCATCGCGACTTCCAGCCCAAAGGCGCTGGGGTTTTCGCCTGGCGCACGCATCCAGCCTGGCGTGACGGTGTTGATCGGCCTGATCTGATGCTGAGCGGAGACATTCTCCACCGCATACATGCGGGCGGTGACTTTGCTGCAGTTCTCGGCGAACACGTCAATGAGTGACGTTTCACTGAAGCTGCGCTGAATAATCGCCTGGATTTTTCCGTCACGGGATGCGCCCAGCTCCAGCTGCTGCGAGGTGGCGGCACGTCCGCCGAGGCCGGTAAAGGTCTGCGGACGAGTCAGCGACACCTTGATCGGGCGGTTAAGCGCCCGCGACGCCACACTCGCCAGCGCGACGTGGGTGTAAGGCACCGGCTTTGAACCAAATCCGCCGCCGACATAAGGCGAGATGATGCGCACGTCCTCAACTTCAATGCCCATCCATTCGGCGATTTCCACCTGCGCGCCCGCTACCCACTGGCTCGGCTCCCAGACGGTAATGCGTCCATCCTGCCACTGCGCCACACAGGCGTGCGGTTCCATCGGCATGTTGTATTCGCGCGGCGTGGTGTAGCGCTGACTCAGACGCACCTCGGCCTGCTGCATCGCCGCCTGCGCATCGCCCATATCGATATCCTGTTTCGAGACCGGTTTCGGCTCGACGCCCTCATCGGTAGCAAAAATCAGCGCGGGTGAGGTTTCATACTCAATTTCCACCAGCGAAGCGGCATAGGTCGCCTGCTCAAACGTCTCCGCCACCACCAGACCGATGTTCTGGCCATTGTGAATAATCACATCGTCCTGAATCGGGGTGTAGGTTGACTGCGCCGCGCCGCCGTCGGCAATCGCGGTGGGTTTGTTGATCTTTAACGTGTTCAGGTGGGTATAGACCGCCAGTACACCCGACGCCTGCTGCGCCTTTTCCGTCGACATCCGGCTGATACGACCGCTGGCGACGGTAGACTGGATCACCACGCCATAGAGCGGATTTTCTGGCTGATGTTCGACCGCATAACGCGCTTCACCGGTGACTTTCACTTTGCCGTCGCCACGCGAGCGTGGGGCGCCCAGTCCTTCAATGGGTTTTTCTGCCGCTGAGCCCGCGTTGACTAAATCCGGACGCGCTTTGTCGTTTACGTCACTCATGCGGTTTCTCCTGCTGCCATCAGCGCGCGTGCAATCACACGCGGCGCCAGTTTTACTTTATAGGCGTTGTGGGTCAGCGCCTGCGTTTCCTGGGTAATCAGTTCTGCTGCCTGGAACACCGTTTCTTCATTAAACGGCTGGCCTTCCAGCGCCTGCTCCACTGATTTTACCCGCCAGGGTTTGGTCGCGACGCCGCCCAGGGCGATATGCACCTGACGCATCACACCGTTCTCCAGCGTGAAGCCTGCCGCCGCGCTGGCTGCAGCAAACTCATAGGAGCTGCGGTCGCGGACTTTGAGGTAGTGAGAGTGCCGGAGAGCGTCGGTTTGCGGCACTTCAATGGCCATAATGATTTCGTCATCGCGCAAATCGTGCTCACGGTCTGGCGTGTTACCCGGCAGCAGGAAGAAATCATCAATCGCGATGCGGCGGGTTTCGCCCTGCTGATTTTGCAGGACCACGATAGCGTCAAAAGCCACCAGCGCGACCGCCAGATCGCCGGGATAGACCGCGATGCAGCTGTCGCTGGCACCCAGAATGGCATGGTTGCTGTTGACGCCATCCAGGGCGGCACAGCCGGAACCCGGATTGCGTTTGTTGCAGGCGGTAAAAGTCGCCGGATCGCGGTAATAGGCACAACGGGTGCGCTGACGTAAATTACCGCCCAGCGACGCCATATTACGAATCTGCGGCGACGCGGCCTGCCACAGGCTGCCATAAATAGCGGGCGCACTCAGCTGGCAGTCGGGATGATCCGCCAACTGACTCATGGTGACCAGCGCGCCGGCCGTGATTTTATCGTCATCAAACTGCAGATTTTTAAGCTCTGTTAATCCGCTGATACCGATTAACTGCGGTGGCGTGAAAACGCCACACTTCATCAAATCGAGCTGCGTGGTGCCGCCTGCCAGCAGCTGGCTGCCTGACTGCTGTTTCAGGGATGCGGCTTCACGAGGAGACTGCGCGACTTTCCAGCTGAATTCATTCATGCGGACTCCTTCGCCATCTCTGCAGCGGCCTGTTTAATCGCATCGACGATGTGCGGATAAGCTCCGCAACGGCAGAGGTTGCCGCTCATGTATTCACGGATCTCATCGTCCGAACCGGCGTGGCCCTCTTTGATGCAGGCGACGGCGGACATAATCTGACCCGGTGTGCAGTAGCCACACTGGAAGGCATCATTTTCCATAAAGCAGCGCTGCACCGGGTGCAGTTCGCCCTCGGTGGAGGCCAGCCCTTCAATGCTGGTGACTTCCGCGCCGTCCGCCTGCGCCGCCAGCGTCAGGCAACTCAGCACCCGCTGACCATTAATCAGCACCGTACAGGCACCACACTGCCCCTGATCGCACCCTTTTTTGGTGCCGGTCAGGTTCAGATGTTCGCGCAGCGCGTCGAGCAGCGTGACACGCGGATCGACCTGCATCTGCTGCGACTGCCCATTAACCTGCATTGTTAGCGATATTTTTTCCGACATTGTCTGCTTCCCATTGTTGTGGGCTAAAAGATGATTTTTATTGGTATTTTTCTGACGGGAGTTAAATCGGGGAAAATCGTGATAACCCTAATCTTTACGCGCGTATCTCTGCCTTTAGGTTTAGCAGCTTTTTGGCGATCTGGTGGGGAAGTCGGGAAAAGTCAGCGTTATCTGAGGCGGAAAGCAAAAAATAGCGTTATAAAAACTAAGATATAGCGTTTTTAGTTAGCTGATTGAACGCGATTTATCGGGCACTTCTCATGTCTGGGTTGCTTACAAGGTTTATGCCGCTGTTTCAATAACTTGCCGCAAAGTCTGCTGCCCTGAAGGGCATTACCAGGTTCGTTATGCGGTCAGACAGCAGACTGCCTGTCATATCGAGAAAATGCCTGTATCGTCATCAACCGTTTTTAAGTCGGAAGGGGGCTCGATGAGTCGTTGAATGTGATGCCACCCTGAGAAGATGATTTCCAGGTGCTTAGGGTAGTAAAAGATGAGGGTCAGCTATGAGCGAAGAGTGGACGTTTAACTGATGACGCCTGAGTCTCTTCACTCTGCTAAACATAATATCCCGACCAAGGATCATACCGGCTTCCACATTATGTTATGTTTAAAGCCCGCCCAGAACATGAGGACAACAAATAATGTCATTCAATAATAAAAAATTATTTATTACTCTCTTATCCCTCTGCACATTTCAGACTTATGCAGCACAATGCACAGCGGAAATCTTAGCTAAGAACAAACTAAACAACTTCATCCTTAGTAGCCAACAGACAAGAACTGGAATTCCCAAATCTATATTAATCACTATTAATAGTCCTGATGAGTATCTCCGCACATCGATTCAAAGCAACTTTAGTCAATGTGGTGAGCTAATTGACGGCCGTATGGAGGAAGTCAAAACCTCCACAGGGCAGAAGACTGTTTTCACGGCAACCTCTGAAAGCCAGTTGAATAAAACGGAATTTGGCTGGCACATCCAGCTGGACTCAAAAGGGATCATAGCCGATAAAAACAGTCAGAAAACCACTCAGGTATATCGGCAGACACTTGAGGGAATCTACCAGCTTAACGATAAAGGAATTATTAGCCGCGCGGTGAGTCGTTCGGTTATCGCGGCCACACAACCGGAAGATAAAGACAAAACCGCAGTGAGCACAATCGACTACGGCTTCAATTCATCAGGACTATTGGCAAGCGCAACAAGCAAAGGAAGTATGGCGATAGATAATAATACGGTTGTATATAGTTATGATGTTAATCAGCGGCTGATCAAAACTCAATCACCATCAACAATTGAAGAGTCTGGCTATGATAACGAGGGCCGTGAGTTGACCATGAGCAAGACCCAGACCTATTTCACCATCGAAAAAACCCTGGTCACCTGCGAGGAGTGGAACTCACATAGAGAATGCATTCGCGCCAATATGGATATCACGATCACTCCCACTGATCGTACAGGTAAACAGTATGTGAACAAACATAACGCCGTAATGACGGCGAAATATGAATACTGGAACTGACCCTTTCACCTGCTACATAAGGCGTCAAAAGGGTATGGGATCCGAATCAGGGTCCTTTATTTCATCCAGGCTCCGGACTGAACCGCCTTGGCTAGCCCGGTCGAATGGCTGGCTTCCCGTTAATTGATCCAGCATCATTTCAGCAATGTCTGATTCTGGCACAAAGCGGACTGACGTCAGTCCAACTTCCGCTATGAGCGAAGAGCGGACATCAGTAAGTCCGCGTTGTATCAAGTAGAGGGTAGCAGGTCAATTGCTATGATGGAGACTCCTCTAGTTGGGGTGTTTAAAAAAATGCCTCTTTAGGATCATCACCTTTTTGAAGGTGAGGGCTCTGCTCATCAAGTTTATAATTAATCAGATGACCATCCTCGGTAAAAGATAAAGTAAGAATTTGTTCATGACCGAGTATTTTCGGCGAAAGCGGAACTATTACGAGTCTGCTTTGTTGACTCCAGATATAGCGCCAGCTCAGGGCTTCACTGAAGTTTTCAGGAAAATTGGGTGGCCCAAAACGGTTCAGGACTTCCCGTTTAGTTGTTTTTCCAGCAACTAACCAACTGCTAAGAGGTTTTTTTTCAGAAAATGTCTCCGGAAGATTATGTGAGCGCACGCCTCCAGACATACAGCCCTGCACGAAAGGTAAAGCCAGCATTAAAGTATAAATGATTACTTTAATTGAATTCGGTCGCAAAGTAACCCTCCTTTTTAAACGGTTTAGCTTTAAGGATTTTCACTCCTGTAGCTGGATCGGTTACAATTTCACTAAAGTGGAAAACACATTTAGTAAACTGTTCATGTGCATCAAAATTCACATCGTAATCTTTTCCAGCCTCAAGATTAACTAACGCTGACATTGAGCAACTTCCCTGATCGGTATTGTCTGTAAGAATATGGAAAATAGTGTGACCTGGTTTTGCATACACTTCAAAATAATAATTCTTATAATCATTCTGGCGATAACTTATCTTAGGCATACCAATATCTCGGGTGTCATTATAATAACCAAATGAAGTATGCGGCACTAACTGTTGATCTTCTCTGTTCTCTTTAGTCGATATCGATGTGCCGGTTACATTCCCAACAAAACGGATTCGAGCCAGATTGCTTTTTTCACCGACGGGGTCTTTATAAAGCGGCGCGGAATAATTAAAGGCTGAGCAGCCACTTAATAAAGAGATACTCAGGATAGTAAATGATAAAAATTTTTCATTATAATAGAAATCCGGAATTAATTTACCTAGAACTATCGGCAAAAACAGCCAATATTTTAATTGTTTCTGCCTATTGCTTTTTATGTTATCTGAGTCTCAGGCTTTCAATCGTTTGCCAAAGAGAACCGTGGTCAACCTTAAGCAAGTCACACAAAAGAACCGATCCGGAAGCAAAGAGACATCTTGCGCTGTGGACTGTTCGAGGTGACCTGCTTCCCGCACATCAACTTAACATGAAGTTAGCAGCGTCCACTTCTGGCACAAAGCGGACACGTTGCTGAAAGTGTCACCCCAAGACCTTCGCTTCATCTTTAAGTAACTTTATACGTGGGATATCTTTTAATCTTGTTGTATAGAGAGGCGAAAGCATTTCACGCTTCATCTGCCATGAACTGTCGCGATCTCCCTGCCCCGCAAACCAGACCTTGCCCTTACCTGAGCGATTGATACCGTCCAGCGCTGCCATTAAGACGTCTGCGTTCACACGAGGCTGCTGCTCGCTGAACATGTCAAACTGGGTCATGCCTGACGAGTAAACATCTCCCAGCATGACGCCAGATTTGGCATATCGGTGCCATCACGCCAGATGGTGCTCAGCCCGCGCAGTGCATATTCGATAATGTGCCGCGTGTCGTTCGTCGGATAATCGCATCTGCGTGAGGCCGTATTTAAATCCTACGATTCATCACCGTGGTGACCGATAGCGATCGAGACGCTTATATGGCGGCAGCGTGAATTCTGCTCCCAGAGTTTCTCCGCCGCACGTGTGGCATACAGTAGGATTGCCTGCTGAATGTCTTCTAATCGTGTGGATTTCTCGTAAAATTACCGAATATTCAATAAATTACCCATGTATGAAAGGCCGAAAATGGTGGCCATCGGTGCCCTAATGAGAAAACTGGTGCACTGGTGTTACGGTGTACTGAAGACAGGAACCGCATTCTGTGACGAAAATTTAAGTGCCTCTGAGCACATCTTAAGTTCCGGCGTGTAGTTAATACGCCTCTTCGATTCATGGCAACGTTCCCCCTCGTTTAAGGAAAGCGTTGTATCGGCCCAGTGAACTCATCGTACAGAGCGGACATTCAGTGTCATTTCACATAAGCTTAAGTGTCAGAACGCATGCTGCATACCTGCGCGGGGCGGCCAGATGGCTGACCTGAATCACTGCCCTGTAAGATATACCCGTTCAGCCGCGGATGATGTCCTGCCAGATAGCTG
The DNA here is from genome assembly GCF_900115075.1 of Candidatus Pantoea varia. Lineage (GTDB taxonomy): Bacteria > Pseudomonadota > Gammaproteobacteria > Enterobacterales > Enterobacteriaceae > Pantoea > Pantoea varia. Next base: position 331,976 of record NZ_FOVG01000003.1, on the reverse strand, counting down.
ATTGCGGTGCGGGAAGCGGCCAAACTGAAGGATAATGGCGCGATGTTCCTCTTCATGCCGGATGAAGGACGGGTCGCCCAGTTGGTTAAACAGAATCGCAGCTTTTTCATGTATGGCGGATGACTCTGAGTGCATCCAGGGCATAAGCAAAAACGCCCGCTGCTGCACGCTGAGCTGATGCCATTCCTGGCTGAGCAGGGCTTCCTGTGAAAGAATGAGCGCCATTCCATCCTGTGCCCATGCGTCCGCACTTGCGCGGTTAAGGTTCCGGGAAAACTGGTCAAGTACAATAATTTCTGCCAGGCGACCCTGTATGCACTCTCTCCATGTGTAGAGTTCTCCCCGACAGGCCATTTGCCAGCAGGTCGTGAAGCGATCACTGATCATGGCATCAAAGTTATCGTCCCGTTTAAACCATTTTGTCTGACTCTGTTCACTGAACCAGAAGTCCAGTACCGTTCTGTAATTCATGTCGGCTCCAAATCTATGCGTTCGCGGCGAAAAATACTGCAGACAAGCAGGCAAGTAAAATTTAGCGCAGAGTGCGGAGTAAATAAACAGGTTATGGACCGATCGGTCCTGATTGGTTATCCTTCTTTCCATTGAGAGAGGAATTTATGGCCAGACCACGATCTTTTAACGAGCAGGACGTCCTGCTTCAGGTGATGCAGATATTCTGGAAGGGCGGATATGAAGCGACTTCGGTCAGCGACATCATGCGGGAAACGGGCCTGAGTAAAAGCAGCTTGTATGAAACATTTGGCAGCAAGAGGGAGCTTTTTCTGTCCTCTTTTGAAGTTTACCGCCAGATGCGGATGCGGACCCTTAACGGATACCTGACCAGTCAGCCCACCGCAATGGCATCTATCCGTTATTTTTTTAAGATGATACTGGAGCATGCCCGTCATCAGGAGCGCCCTTTCGGCTGTATGAGCTGTAATGAGGCTGTGGAGCTGGCACCCCACGATGAGGAAGTTCACCGACTTGTAGAGCGTGACTTCCAGGGGATTGAGGATGCGCTTGCCGAAGCCATCGAGCGCGGCATCCAGGATGGCTCCGTACCGTCAGGTAAGAATGTACGCGCCCTGGCTCGCCACATGACGGTGGCCCATCACGGCTTCATGATGATGTCCCGCTCAAGGGCTGACATCCGGAGACTGGAAGACACCATCGAAGTGCTGCTGATGCTGCTAGCCTGAAAAAGGCCTCTGGCCTTTTTTTTAATAATTCTGGACCGATCGGTCCTTAACAGTTCGGAATTATTCCTGTGTCAGCTTCGAAAGCTGACACCCGCATGTTAATCAGATGAAGAGGAAACCGAAATGAACATCAGAGACATACGCGTTCTGGTCGCTGGCGGTACAGGTGGCCTGGGCGAAGGCATTGTCCGCAGCCTGATGGGGCGTGGAGCCCACGTTATGGTGCCTACCCGCAATCCTGAAAAGCTGAATGCACTTAATGAATATGTCGCAGATATCCGGACCGGCAGCCTGGAGGGGGTTACCGGTTCGCTATCCACCCCTCAGGATGCACAGCAGCTGGCGGAAGCGATAAATGAAAAAATCACTCCTGACGTTGTCATCGCCTCGATTGGCGGATGGTCTCAGGGACCGGAAATTACTGATGTCCCGTTTGATGTCTGGGAAAACGTTATCCGGGATAACCTCACGACCCACTTTCTTGCCATGAAATATCTGTCGCCGCTCCTTCGTGCTGACGGCGTCTATGTGCACGTTAATGGGATGAGCGCTGAGATGGCCTGGCCCGGAGCCGGCCCGATTGCCGCGATGGCGGCAGCGCAGAAATCCCTGACCCAGACTCTGGCGGAAGAGTCAGCCGGGCGCATCAGGGTACATGAGCTGATTCTGCCACCCGTCAATACGCGGGCGCGCCAGGGCCGCAGCCGGCAGGAGTGGCCTACCGCGGAAGAAGTCGGAAATTTTATTGCTGAAATCCTTCAGCGTGGCGACGGTGAGGTCATCCACCGCTTTGCCGACAGCCAGTAACTGCAGGAGTGTTAACTATGTGCAACCCCGTTCTGAAACACCTTATCCCGGCCGTTAAGCTGGGTGACCTTGAGCTTAAAAACAGAATTATTATGGCCCCGCTGACCCGCAGCCGCGCCGGTGAGGGGGACGTCCCCACACCGCTGGTCGCAGAGTACTACTGGCAGCGTGCCGGTGCGGGACTGATTATTACCGAGGCCTCCCAGATTTCCCCCCAGGCAAAAGGCTACCCGCGTACGCCCGGTATCTTCAGCCAGCAGCAGATTAACGGCTGGCGAACCGTTACGGATGCGGTACACAGTCGTGACGGGAAAATATTCCTGCAGCTGTGGCACGTCGGGCGCCTTTCACATCCGGACGTTCAGCCTGGTGGCGTGCTGCCGGTGGCGCCGTCCGCATTGGCTGCAGAAGGCGAAATTTTTACCTCTGCAGGACTGAAACCGCTCGTTACGCCGCAGGCGCTGACGGAAGAAGGTATCCGCGACATTATACGTGACTTCAGAAAGGCCGCCGAAAATGCCCGTGAAGCCGGTTTCGACGGCGTCGAGATTCACGCTGCAAACGGCTATCTCATCGATCAGTTTCTGCGGGATGGCAGCAATAAGCGCACCGACAAATGGGGCGGCAGTGCGGAAAACCGGGTACGTTTCCTGAAGGAAATTGTGGCGTCGGTTGTGCCGGTCTTTGGTGCAGGTCGTACCGGCGTACGGCTGTCACCGGTTTTCGATGGGTTTTCAATGAGTGACAGTAATCCGGCCGCCACCTTCGGTGTGGCAGCAGAAATGCTGAGCAGATTCAGTCTGGCATACCTTCACGTCATGCAGCTGGGCAGCGAAGCTGAAAGCTTTGACTTCACGGCTCTTAAAACACAGTTCGGGGGAGCCTATATCGCTAACGGTGGTTACAGCGCCGACAGTGCCGCACAAGCCATCGCTGAAGGCCACGCTGATGCCGTTTCTTTCGGCACACTGTTTCTGGCGAATCCGGATCTGGTCAGCCGGTTTGCCTCAAGCGCACCGCTTAATGAGGCTGATAAAACGACGTTTTATCAGGGGGAAGACAAAGGGTATACCGATTACCCCGTTCTGTCAGGCGTTCCGCAGGGCGGAGAGGGACAATGGCACTGGATGGGACTTACCGACAGCCAGAACGCAACCGGTAAAAGCAACAAAGGCGAAAAATGATGAACTCAAAAATTTTAATCACCGGTGCAACCAGTACAATCTCTGCGCAGGTGATAGAGGAGCTGCTGGCTCAGGGGCATGATGTTCGTGCTCTTGTCCGTCATCCGGAAAAAGCAAAGGCGCTTAGGGAGGCAGGCGCTGACATTGCTGTCGGAGATCTGGAAAAACCTGAAACGCTGGGGGCCGCTTTTGCCGGTATTGAGAAGGCGTTTATTCTGACGCCACCGTCTGATCGGGCTCCGGCCCAGTTCTCCAACGCACTATGGGCAGCTAAGCAGGCGGGGGTCAGATCCGTAACACGGCTTTCAGCATTCGGTGCTGGCCACGACGCCCCCACGATTAACGGCCGCCACCATGCCCTGTCTGACAGCGAGCTGATGGCTTCTGAACTGGCGTGGACGATTATCCGCCCTCACTTTTTCATGCAGAACCTGATGATGGCCGCGGATGGCGTAAAAGAAAAAGGGAAACTGTATTTTGCGCTGGGTGAAGGCCGGATGGGTGTCATCGACACTCGGGACATTGGTCATTTCATTACCCGTGTTCTGACAACACCTGGCCATGAGGAAAAAATTTATACCCTCACCGGGCCGGAGTCAGTCAGTATGCACGACGTGGCCGCAGACCTGAGCTCGGTGCTGGGACGTGAAATACGCTACCAGCCGGTGGTAACAGGACTCGCTCTGTCAGAGCTTAAAAGTAAAGGTGCGGATGAGTATACGCTGAATGTTCTTCACGACTATTTTGTCGAATACAGTCGTAACTGGGGGGATGTGGTGACGGAGGACTATAATAACGTCACCGGTACCGAGCCACGTTCGCTGAAGACATTCATCCGTGATCATGCCGGTGCTTTCGGAGCATAAGAGGGCGTTTTATCAGCCTGCGGCCTGATGGATGGCTGCAGGCTGGACGTGAGAACTTATGAGCGATAAGTTTGGTGAAGCGGTTATTAACGACCTGAAAATGTGGATCGAACGTAATCTGCACATGAAACTGAATATTAACGACGTAGCCGCGCATTCGGGCTACTCAAAATTTTATATTCAGCGGCTGTTCAGGAAAGTCACCGGCGAAAGCATTGCAAGGCACATCCGTGAAAGAAAGCTTGAGCATGCCAGAAGGGACCTTGAGAGCAGTAACCTGTCTGTTCTTGAAATTGCACACAAGTACGGCTTCGACACGCAGCAGCTTTTTACCCGTGTCTTCAAGAAACGGTTTTCAATACCGCCAGCCAGTTATCGCCAGTGCCATTTAAAGGATATTTTATAGTTTGTGAATATGGATTAATCAGCATCCCTTAAATTAATCCAGTCTCTATAATTAACGTCCGCTTCTGGCACAAAGCGGACTATGTGAAGGCCAACGTCCGCTATGAGCTAAAAGCGGATGTCAGCAGTAGTTCTCAACACTGATGCAGAATAACTAAGATCACAATGAGTTAATCCATGGGGAGAAGGTTACTGTCGCTCTTTTCGGGCAGCTTTTTTACCTGTCATTCACCAAATAATTGAAGTTGCTTGATTAAGAGTTGTCCAGAGGCACGCTCACGACATAAACTTCTGACTTTCGCTTGAATATTTCTTCTCACGGAAATGTTCATCAACTAATGGAGGTGTTCATGGGCTGGGAACTTCATATCGTAAGAACAGAAAATTGGTTTGATAGTGCAAGTAATCCAATTAGAAGTGAAGAATGGCTTCAGCTTATTGATAATGATGAAGAATTAGCAATAGATAAAAGCAATGGTGATTATTTTGCCAAATGAAGTAACCATAAGGCACATGCTGAATCCTGGCTTGATTGGGATGATGGACGAATTTATACCAAGCAACCAGAAGAAGCCCTTTATTGTAAGATGTTACAGATAGCAAAAAATTTAGATGCAGTCGTTGTCGATGATGATGACCGAAAATATTTATTACCGAGTGATCTGAAAAATCCATCCTGGGCTAATTCATTAACCGATACTAAAAAAATCTCATTGTGGCGAAAGTTAACTTCAAAATTATCTCAAATATAATTAAAGTGATAGTGAAATTGATCAAAGATTACAGCCTCAATATCTTGCTATTATGTTTTTTTACTTAGAGATGCGGTGGTCGGAAATTTGTCCTTCTCTGGTGACATGCGATCCAAAAATCAGGATATCTCAACGTCCGCTTCTGGCGCAAAGCGGACATCCACACCAACCCAATCATAAAAGATATCTCACCGTTTAAAAAATGGTTTTAGGGGAGATAAAACCTCCGGATAAAGATCCCGGGCCTTAAGTCTGCTTTCTTCATCCACCCCAGCTCACCGCTTTCATATTGCTCATCCCCTACCCAGCCCTGCCACTTTCGCGAAGTTTAAGACGCTCCAGCCGACGGGTTTTCCGCCCCGCAATCACCATCGCCACGATAAATACCAGTGCAAACAGCACCACGATCGTGGGCGCAGGCGCGCTGTCGATAAAGAACGAAAGATAAACCCCACTCAGCGACACCAGCACCGACACTACGACCGCCACCAGCAGCGCATGTGAAAAGCGTCGGGTAAGCAACACCGCGATAGCACCTGGCGCGATCAGCAGGGAAATGGACAGGATGATCCCTACCGCTTTCAGTGTCGCGACAATAGTCAGCGAGACCATGCAGAGCAGACCGTAATGCAGCAATCGTGCGGGCAATCCAGAGACCTGCGCCTGCTGGGGATCAAAACTAAACAGCATAAAATCACGCCATTTCACCGCAATGACCACGACGATAGCCGCTGCGATAAGCGATGTCTGAATAATGTCCGCGCCAGTAATGCCCAGCATGTCGCCAAACAGAATGTGATCGAGGTGCACTTCAGGTTTCAGGGCGATGTAGAGGATCAGTCCCACTGCAAACATGCCGGAGAAAACAATGCCCAGCACAGTGTCCTGCTTGATGCGGCTGTTATCCTGCAAAAATCCACTGGCGACTGCGCAGAACAAACCGGCGACAAACGCGCCCACCGCCAGCGGCAACCCCACCATCCAGGCAAGCACAATGCCAGGGAATACCGCATGGCTCATAGCATCGCCCATCAGCGCCCAGCCTTTCAGCACCAGAAACACCGAAAGCAGCGCACACGGGATCGCCACCACCAGCGCGATAAGCAAAGCGCTATTCATAAACGCGAACTGGAAAGGTTCAAAGATCCACATCAGCCAGGCTCCTTTTCGGGTTGCTGACGGCCACGACGCCGGTTAGCCAGAAGGCCATGTTTCGGCGCAAAGACAAACGCCAGCAGGAACAGCAACGTCTGCGCCACCACAATGATCCCGCCCGTAGCGCCATCCAGGTAGTAACTTGCCCATGCACCAAGAAAACTGGTGATGCTGCCAATGGCGACGGCAATCATCAGCAGACGTGGAAAGCGATCGGTCAGCAGCCAGGCCGTCGCGCCGGGCGTGACCACCAGACAGATCACCAGAAACGCGCCGACGGTTTGCAGCGCCGCCACGGTTGAGACCGCCAGCAGAGTAAAGAACAGAATTTTCAGGCGTTCAGGCCGCAGACCGATGGCGCGTGCGTGATTTTCATCAAAGAAGGTGACCATCAGATCTTTCCACTTAAACAGCAGAATGATGATCGACAGCCCACCAATCAAGGCCAGCTGGAGAATATCGGCGGGTGCAATCGCCAGAATATTGCCGAGTACGATGGTCTGAATGTTCACTGCAGTCGGATTGAGCGACACCATAAACAGGCCCAGACCAAAGAAAGAGGAGAAGATTAGGCCGATAATCGCATCCTCTTTTAAGCGCGTGCGCTGATTGAGCAGCAGCATGCTACCCGCCGCCAGCCCACCTGACAGAAACGCCCCCAGCGCAAACGGCAGCCCCAGCATGTAAGCACCCGCCACACCCGGCACGATGGAGTGCGACAGCGCATCGCCAATCAGCGACCAGCCTTTAAGCATCAGATAGCAGGAGAGAAACGCGCAGAGTCCGCCTACCATGGCGGAGACCCACATCGCGTTGAGCATGTAATGATAACCAAAGGGTTCCAGTAACAGTTCCATGGTTAACTGCCCTCTTCGGGTGCGGCGCGAGGCGCAATAAAAGGCCGTTCATCATCGGTGATAATCTGATCGTCCAGCCCTTTCACCATCACATGGCGCAGCACGCCGCTGAACGCACGCTCAAGGTTGGCGGCGGTAAAGGTGGTGCGGGTCGGACCGCTGGCCAGAACGGTGCCTTTTACCATCACCGTGTAATCACAGAACTCCGTGACTGATCCCAGATTATGGGTTGAGACCAGCATGGTCTTGCCTTCATCGCGCAGCTCACCCAGCAGGCTGATGATTCTGGCCTCGGTCTGGACATCCACGCCGGTAAACGGCTCGTCCAGCAGGATGACGCTGCCCTGCTGAGCAATGGCGCGCGCCAGAAATACCCTTTTCTTCTGCCCTCCAGAGAGTTCGCCGATCTGGCGATGGCGATAATCCAGCATATCGACCCGCGCCAGCGCCTCACTGACAATCTGCTGGTCGTGCGGTTTAGGCCGCCGCAGCAGGCCCATGTGACCATAGCGCCCCATCATCACCACATCTTCCACCAGCACCGGAAACGACCAGTCCACCTCTTCCGACTGCGGCACATAAGCGACCAGACTCTGGCGCAGTGCCTGGCGTGTCGGCATACCCAGCACAGAGATGCTGCCACTGGCGAGCCGGACAAATCCCATTAACGCTTTGAACAGGGTGGACTTGCCTGAGCCATTCACGCCCACCAGTGCCGCAATCGATCCGCCTGGCACACTAAAACTGGCGTCATGCAACGCGGTATGACCGTTCCGATAGGTCACGGTGACATCGGTAACCACGATGGTGTCTGTCATTGCGCTTTCTCCCCCGCTTTGATGCCCTGCACCAGCGTCTCTGTGGTGACTTTAAGCAGATCAAGATAGGTCGGTACCGGTCCCTGCGCGTTGCTTAAGGAGTCAACGTAGAGCACGCCTCCGTAATGTGCTCCGGTTTCCCGTGCGACCTGACGGGCGGGCTTGTCCGAGACCGTGCTTTCACTGAACACCGCCGGAATGGCATTTTTCTTCACCTGATCGATCACTTTTCTTACCTGCTGCGGCGTGCCCTGCTGGTCAGCATTGATCGGCCACAGATAAAGCTCTTTCATGCCCAGGTCACGAGCCAGATAGGAGAAGGCGCCTTCGCTGGTCACCATCCAGCGTTTATCCTCCGGGATGTCGGCAATCTGCTGACGTAACGGATCGAGCGCGGCGGTAATTTTTTGCTTATAAGCAGCGGCGTTCTGACGATAGGTTTCTGCATGAGCCGGGTCATATTTCACCAGCGCATCACGAATGTTATCAACATAGATCAGCGCATTGTCCGGTGACATCCAGGCGTGCGGGTTTGGTTTGCCGTTGTAAGGCCCCTCACCAATGCCCATCGGTTTTATCCCGGCAGAGACCACCACTTCCGGTACCCCTTCCAGGTGCTGATAAAAGCGCTGAAACCAGCGTTCGAGATTCAGCCCGTTCGCCATGATCAACTGCGCGCCCTGCGCCCGCTTAATATCGCCGGGTGTCGGCTGGTATTCGTGTATTTCAGCACCCGGTTTGGTAATGGATGTGACCTCTGCAGCATCGCCCGCCACGTTCTTTGCCATGTCAGCAATCACGGTAAAGGTCGTCACTACCTTAAATTTTTCTGCTGCATAGCTGCTGGCTGTCATCAGGGTTGCCAGTAGCGCACTAAGTAAGAGGGTGGTGATTTTTGTTATCGGGACCATCGGGCGATCTCCAGAGGTGATTAAAAAGAGAACATAAATAGCACAGGCTATTTTTTATAGCACAGGCTATAACTTTGGGACAGCTCTGGGTTGTGAAGTTTCTTCAGCGTTACGGAGCGGGTGTGAAGTTTTGTAAATCTGCGCGCTTAGTTATTGATGTGTAATGATTTAAATTTAATGCCAGAGAGCATGTTGCTAAGGTGTCACGCGATGATAGGCAGATTTCCTTAGCCCTTTTATCCCACCGCGAGTAAGCCGGAGAAGCAGGAACAGGATTAGGCCCCGTTCCGCCACGGCCTTCGTTTTATGCAGTGGAATTTTTCATCAGATTACACAGGTGTCAGGTGTACAGAAGTTCGACAATTAAAATAATCTTATTGATAGGCTGAATTGATTAAGCTTAGTGAATTTTTTTGCTACAGTTAATGTTACTTACCGCAATCACCCAGGAGGATAATTTGTATTTTTCCAGCGACGAAAAAGCGAATGTCATCATTGGCGAAGCCGCAATGAACCTGTTTAATGCTGGTCAGGAAGTTAATGTTGAACTGCTGATTAAAGAGCTACAGGTTATGGCAGAGTCTGAAGTAAATGAGCATCGCCTTGAGCAAATGCAGCATGCGCGTCAATGGCTGATGGGGTTCAAAACGATCAGTTCGCGAACTACCGCCCCGGCGAACTGGCTTTCCAAAAGCATTGGCAAAGAGTCCGCTGCTCCCGTCTCTGGTGATGACATCTTCTTCAAACACTAATGTCTGTATGCCGTTCCCCGCCGGCCTTAGTATTCAGGTCGGAGCGTCGGTGGGGTGTTAATGATACAAGAATCTGGTACAATTTTTACCTCGCTACAAACCCCACGCAACCCCCTGTTTTAAAAGTCTTAGCACTTTTTGCACAAAAAAATTAATCCCAAAAATCCAAAATTCTGTACAAGTTTTGCAAAGATGTATAACTTGCGCATCCAGAGTGCATACATTTAAACCACCTGAGGACAACAACATGCGTCAGAACGGTCAAGCCACGGAAACGATCAGCGATATTGCCCGTTACTTCAATCAGGCCAGCTCACCGTCGCAACAGGAGACGCTGGGTTCGGTTGTGGTGGAAATTCTGCGCGCAGGTCATAGCCTTAGTCGGAAAACGATTTGCAGTAAACTGCTGAGTCGCCTTGAACTGGCTGCCACGCCAGAAGAAGAGAGTCATCTGCATGAACTTATTGCGATGCTTTTTCGTCGCGAAGATTAATGCCCTCTCACAGTCGTGCCTGTTAATCAGGACACCTGTTTCAGCCATCACTCAGGAAGATCTACCGTAGCCATAAAGCCCAGTACTGCTTCCCGTATCGGGTGCGCTAAGTCGCACCCGCTGACGTATACGGACCCGCAGCATGGCCATTGATTCGCAATCAGAGAAGCCAGTATGTACAGAAGTGAAGATGAGAAACTGACAGATGTCATGATCGGCGAAGCCGTACTGACATTACTGAAGTCAGACAAACCGGTATCCAGCGATGCCTTAATCACACAGCTCGAACTGATGGCCGCTGAGGCTGATGACGACGTGAAAGTGTCAGTGATTCGCAAAGCGATCACCGAAGTCCGTAACGGCATGGTCGCCGCGCGCAGACGCGTGCAGGGTGACGGTGCTGAACGTGATAAGACCGCTCATCGAATGAACAGCGATGGACCGCCAGAGGGTTCCAAGAAGCACTGATTGAGCATACTGCGTGCATGATAAACGCGGCTGACTTTAAGCGAAGCGGCAAACCTGAACAGAATTTTTTAGGCTGGCTGGGCAAAACGATAACTGCGTCTACACTCGTTTTTGACTCTCACCATTAACCATTGCGTCTGACCCATTTTCCTCAGAGAAAGAAAAATCATGCAACATTCTCCATCAGATTCTTCAATCATTGACTATTTTCGCACCGCAGGCGATCAGCTTGCTCCGGAAACCGAACTGCTGGGCGCAGTGATTCGTGACATTGTGGCTGACCAGGGGCGTGTTACCAACAAAGCAATCATCCTCTATCTGATCGCCGAACTGGAATGCACTTCCGATGAGGTCAGACTGGACCTGTTGCGCAGGACGCTGGAAATCGTGGTTGGCCGCACGCCAGACGATACCGGCATCTGATACCTCATCCTGCGTTACTTCGGGTAACGCAGGATACCCTTCCCACCTCGCCCACTTTTGTAACCTTCCGTCACTTTCGCTGTATACCCGATATGCCACCCAGAAATGATCAGATATAAAAATCCTTTTGCAGGGTAATGATGTGGCAGGGATTGGGTCCCGACGATAATTTTTTTTGCAACCATGTGAGATGATAATCATTCAGGCTTAATAACTGCCGCAAATGAAACTACGCACTTATTTATCTGAAATTCACTGCCCATGATGAATAATCAACAGAAGGATCTGAATGACATTTTTAATGTGGTCATCAACCGTCTTGCTGAATAAAAAAGAAACGACAGACTCACAGAAAAATCCTTTTAAATGGCTGTCTGCAATATGCAATGCCTCTTTTTCTCGCCAGTGTGAAAGGGAGCTGGGCCGCTATCAGGAGACCGCCCGGGATAACGCCCGGCATCAGCCCTAATGCATCTTGCGGGTGAAAAAGCTTATCGCTTCCTGGCACAGTGCTTTCAGCCTGCTGTCGCGCGTCTCTTCGCTCAGGCGAAACAGAGCGTCCGTAATGTCGTGAAAATGAACCGGCTCTCCCACCTTGATCAAATCACTGACTACCGCACCAACCAGCGCACGGATTTCGTTATCGTTGTCGTACTTCACACGACCTCCCGATGGTGTATGCATATACAGTCTATCATTAGCGGGAGCCAAAAAACAAAAAAGACGTCAAGTGGGAAATATAAGCGAAGCGGCAATAAGGTTATTAACTATACAGCCTCAGAATATTATCTGGATTTATTTTCACCCGGCGCAGCCCTGAAGCTATAAATAGCCAAAACGGGCCAGCAACCGCTGTAATCTATTTCTGTCCGTGTATGACGTAGTCGGATCTCTATATATTCTGACACCAGACTGTTGGCTGAATGGGTTTAAAACCTCTTTTCCCGATTAACTGTTTGTTCCGATAACCCGCGCGGCAGGTTTACCGGCCTGATATGTTCTGACCAGCCTTTCCCAAATGATCACCAGACAATGGCCAGCAGTATGATAAAACTGTTGTCATACTCTGGTGTCACGAGCAGCACAGCATATGGCTAAATTCACCCTGAAACAGATCGCAGCCCAGTCGGGACTCAGCCTGGCCACCATCGATCGTGCCCTGCATCAACGCGGCAACGTGCATGCGCGGACACAGCATCGAATCCAGCAGGCGATAGGGGATCTGGAACTGATGCAAAAAGCAGGGCTCGCGAGAGGAAGAACGATCTATTTCGACGTGATCATGCATACACCTGACCGCTTTCAGCCACTAATCCGTGAGGCACTCAGCAGTCAGATCGCCAGTTTCTCCGCCTTCAAACTTCAGCTGCGTTTCCATTTCGGGGCGAATTTCACGGCAGAAGCGATTAATGCACTGTTGAACAAAAAAGCGTGTCACAGTCACGGCGTCATTCTTAAAGCGGCCTGTTTCGGAGAGTTGAACCCCACCCTTGAATCGTTGCTGAAACAACGTGTTCCGGTGGTGACCATGATGAGCGATTTACCTGGCAGCGTGCGTCTGCGCTATATCGGCATGGATAATTTTGATGCCGGTAAGGTGGCGGCGTTTCTGATGTCAAAATGGCTGCGGGTTAGCCGATCTCATATCGTGGCGGTAACCGGCAGCCGCGATTTTATTGGCGAACAGGAGAGGATCCAGGGTTTTCAGCGAGCGATGCAGCAGTTCGCGCCCCAGCATCAGGTGAGCATGGTCGCCGGCGGGTATGGCATTGATGACCGGATGCATCATTCGGTGACCCGGTTTTTGCAGAACCATCCGGACGCAGACGCGGTTTACACTGTCGGCGGCGGCAATCCAGGGATACTGCGCGCGTTTGCTGAACAAAAGCGCCGGGTGAATGCCTGTATCGGTCACGATCTCGATCAGGAGAATTGTGCCCTGCTGCAGGCCGGTAAAATTGATGCGCTGATTGAGCATAATTTACAGCTCGATGCGCTGCACGCCTTCAGAACGCTTCTGGAGTTTCATGGATTTCTGCCAGCGTCAGCACCGCCTGCGCCTTACTCTAAAATCAACATCATCACCCAATACAACATGACGGCCTGAATCGCGTTCTTATTAATAAGCTCTGCTTATAACCCTAAGCGCACCGCGCGGGCTAATCACCCTCCGGCCCACAGGTTACACTTTAACTCACCCTTATCAGCAGGAGTCAGTTATGAACATTATCGCCAGCGGATCCCAACCTTCACGCAAAGGGCCAGCAGACTATTTTACCGGCACAGTCCGGATTGATGCGCCATTTCAGGCAACCGAACCTGCCCGCGTGGGCGGTGCGACGGTGACCTTTGAGCCAGGCGCCCGCACCGCATGGCATACCCATCCCCTGGGGCAAACCCTGATTGTCACGCAGGGACAGGGCTGGATTCAGTGTGAAGGTGAAGCTATTCAGGTGATGAATACCGGGGATATCGTCTGGATCCCGGAGAATGTGAAGCACTGGCACGGCGCAACGCCGGATAACGCCATGACACATATTGCTATCGCTGAGTCACTGAATGGCTCGCCGGTTGACTGGCTGGAGCACGTCAGCGATCAGCAGTATCAGCGCTGATTGACAGGGCATTCCGCCCTCATCAGAGCCTGACGTGATCGATCAGCGCCCTCAGCTTGGGGGCCAGGTTTTTGCGGCTGGGGAAATAGAGATAAAACCCGGCGAAGGCAGGCAGCCACTCATCGAGTAAGGTCACCAGTTCGCCACGCGCGATGTAAGGCTGGAAGGTCTCTTCCATACCAAAACTGATGCCGCCTCCCGCGCAGGCAGTGCGAATCATCACCCCCATGTCATTGGTCGTGAGCTGAGGATTGACGGCAACATCAAACTCTCGTCCCTGCGCAGCAAACTCCCAGCGATAAGGTGCCAGGCCCGGACCTTTTCGCCAGCCGATGCAGCGATGATTCACCAGCTCCTCGGGATGTTGCGGCGTTCCTGCGCGCGCCAGATAGGCGGGCGACGCCACCGCGACCTGACGCTGTGTGGCAGAGACCGGCACCGCAATCATATCCTGCGCAATTATCTCCCCCAGCCGCACACCGGCGTCATAGCCCTGACCGACAATATCAAACTCCTCATCGGTGACGGTGATATCCAGCTCCACCTGCGGGTAAGCGATAATGAAGCTCGCCAGCAGTTCTCCCCCCAGCATCCGCTCTGCAATTGAGGAGATTGCCAGCCGCAGCTGGCCGCGCGGCTCAGCCGCCAGTTCGGCGATATCAGTGACGGCGCGGTTAAGCTGGTTAATCGCCGGAGCCACCTCGGCATAGAGCCGCTGTCCGGCTTCGGTCAGCTGCACCGAGCGCGTGGTGCGCTGCATCAGCGTGATGTTAAGCCGATCCTCCAGCCGCCGCAGACTTTGGCTGATCGCCGGACGCGTAACGCCCAGCCGTTCGGCTGCCAGTCGAAAATTTCGCGTCTGCGCCACAATCACAAAAACCTCGAGAGCATTTTTATCAGCATTCATTGGTTATATTCAGTTACCAGTGAGTAAAGCGCTTGATGGATTATCTTTATAATCCAGCCGCCGTATGATCGCCAGTGACAACCTGACTGGAGAAACACAATGACTCAGAAAGTGATTTTAATTACTGGCGCATCAAGCGGCATTGGTGCCGGCATCGCCCGTGAACTGGCTAAAACAGACGCCATTCTGCTGCTGGGCGCACGACGCGAAAGTCGCCTGGCCGCGTTGGCTGAAGAGTTACAGTTTAATGGCGCGGAGGTGGCGATTAAGGCGCTCGATGTCACGCGACGCGACGATGTGGCGCAGTTCGTGGATTATGCACTGGAGAAATGGGGCCGGGTCGATGTGATGATCAACAACGCCGGTATTATGCCCCTGTCACCGATGGCATCACTGCGGGTGGAAGAGTGGGAGCAGATGATCGATGTGAACATCAAAGGGGTGCTGTATGGCATCGCGGCGGTGCTGCCGACTATGCTGACCCACCAGCGGGGCCACATCATCAATATCGCTTCCATAGGGGCACTGACGGTGTCGCCCACTGCGGCAGTCTACTGCGCCACCAAGTTTGCAGTGCGGGCGATTTCCGACGGACTACGGCAGGAGAACAGCCAGTTGCGGGTGACCTGTATTCATCCCGGTGTGGTCGAGAGCGAACTGGCGTCCACCATCACAGATCCAACAGCCGCCGAGGCAATGCAGCACTATCGCGCTATTGCCCTGCAGCCGGACGCCATCGGTCGCGCCGTGCGCTATACCATTGAGCAGCCTGAAGAGGTGGATGTGAATGAAATCGTGGTGCGGCCAACCCGCACGCAGCAGTAAGCAAACGGCCCGATGCGCGATGCATCGGGCCGCACGATCAGTAGAGGCTTCGACGGGTGCGCTGGACGGTGACGGCGATGGCCGTCAGTGCCACCAGCATCAGAAACACGCCAAGGCCCACCATCGCGTTAAAGCCATAGGCTTTAAACAACAGCAGACCGGCAATACAGCCGCTCAGGAAAGAGAACACGGTTGTCAGATGGGTATGAAGGACCTTCTGGAAGAAGCGGCGATCGTCAGTTTCAAGATGCACAGCATGTGACGTGTGGGCAAAGATCCAGGAACCCAGTGCAATGCCCGCATCGGTCAGGGTACCGGTAATGTGCGTCGACCTGACGCGGCCATTGGAAAGCTGCGTCGAGGTCGCATTGTGAATACCCATTAAAAAGCCCAGCATCAGCAGCACTTCCCCATTGAAACTAGGCCGGTAGAAGACGATCTCAAAGATCGATGCCGCCGTGAGTGCGGCCCCTTCGGCCAGAATGACCAGACAGAAAATGGTGCGCAACTTATGTCTGATCCCCACCACCACTGCCAGCCGGGCAACGGTACAGCCCAGCACAAAGGCAATAATCAGTGCCATTAAAAACAGCATGGTGTGAAGATCGCTGGTGGTCACTTCCTGGGATATCTGCGAGGTGTTACCCGTCATATGCGACGGGAAAAATCCAAACGCGCCCAGCGCCATAGCATTCAGAATGCCGGCGGTAGTGGCCAGCACCAGCGCCAGCAGTCGGTCTTCGGTATGCGAACGAACTTTCTTCTTTTTTATCAGCACAGGCTTCCCCACATCAG
The DNA here is from genome assembly GCF_900115075.1 of Candidatus Pantoea varia. Taxonomy (GTDB): domain Bacteria; phylum Pseudomonadota; class Gammaproteobacteria; order Enterobacterales; family Enterobacteriaceae; genus Pantoea; species Pantoea varia. Next base: position 315,744 of record NZ_FOVG01000003.1, on the reverse strand, counting down.
GTGAATGCAAAACGGTCTTATAAGGCTTCAAGCATACAACCTGATGGAAATTATTCCTGTCAGAACCAGATAACTCTGATGAAATAAGCCATTAATTTTGCTGATTTTTATAAAGCAGATTCAGTTTACTTTTAAAAGTGTCAACGACGCGATGATTCACCAGCAGATGACCACAAAAGAGGCGGTTAGCAAACTCAGTCAACGATAAAGAGTTGCGCGCCGGTATGGGTAAACGAACGATGCGGTTCAGCATCGTCCGCCACCTGATAACTGACGCCAGGTGTCAGTACAAAACGGCGTCCATCGGCCAGTTCAGTGTGAAGCTCGCCCGCCATACAGAGTAAAATATGGCCCTTAGTGCACCAGTGATCGGCCTCATAGCCCGGCGAATAGTCGACCATGCGAACCCGGATATCGTTAAATTTTACGGTTCTCCACGTCGCTTTTCCCTGCTCGCCTGGATGAATCGTCTCTTCAACCTGATCCCATTGCGTCAGGCCAAACGGCAGATTGTCTATTTTCATGCGATTTCCTTATTGAGGATAAACGTTAAGACAGAGCCTGAATCACCGCCTCTTCCGCGTGGATCAGCGTGGTATCAAATAGCGGTACGCTGGCATCGGTGGCATCAACCAGCAGTGTGATTTCAGTGCAGCCCAGAATAATGGCCTCGGCCCCCTGCGCCACCAGTTTCTGCATGATCTCACTGTAACGACGTCGCGAGGCGGGATTGATTTCGCCCAGACAAAGTTCCTGGTAAATCACCTCATGCACAAACAGACGGTCGGCTTCGTCTGGCGTGATTACCTCAAGGCCAGACTGCTGCTGAAGTCGCCCGCGATAGAAATCCTGTTCCATGGTGAATCGCGTTGCCAGTAACCCGACCTTACGTACGCCAGCCTGCTGAATGCGGCGTCCGGTGGCGTCGGCGATATGCAGCAGCGGGATGTCTGTAGCGGCGCTGATTTGCGCGGCCACTTTATGCATGGTGTTGGTACAGAGCACGATAAACTGCGCGCCAGCCCGTTCCAGATTGCGTGCCGCTTCAGCCAGGATGTCGCCCGCCTGCTGCCACTCGCCCGCCGCCTGAAGCTGCTCGATATGCTGAAAATCAACGCTGTAGAGCACCAGCTCCGCCGAGTGTAATCCACCCAGTTGCTGTTTAACCTGCTGATTGATAATGCGGTAATAGAGCGCGGTAGACTCCCACGACATGCCGCCTAACAGACCAATGACTTTCACACTGCACTCCGGGTTCAGGGATTTCACTTCAGCATGCCAGATCGGCCGTGTTCGGCAACGGCTTTATGCAGGCTGCCCTAATCTACGGTCTGAAGCGCCAGGCCATCACCATCAGCAGCACCACGCCAGCGCTCATAATCAGCCAGGCCTGGTTCAGTGACGCACTGCTATCACGCACCCAACCCGCCACCAGCGGCATCAGCGCAGCAATCAGGTATCCCCCACCCTGTACCCTGGACAGCAGAATTCCCGCTTCTCTGGCGCTTCGCGCATGGTCCAGCGTCACAATCAGTGACAGCGGAAAGAGTGCGCCGATGCCTGTACCCAGTAACAGCGCAGAGAAAACCGGCATCGTGTCCGGATAAAACACCAGACTCAGCAGCCCCGTCAACAGCAGGACCAGCACGCCGAGCAGCAGCGGGCGACGATCGGGAAAGCGATGTAATACCGCCGAGACGATGAATCCTGCCACCACTTCGGTTAACGTCAGCGCGGCGAGCAGATAACCACTGTGGCGCGCACTCCAGCCCAGTTGAATATAGAATGGCGGCAGCCAGGCCAGCACCAGCGTGTAGGCCCCGGTACCAATACCGAAAAACAGTGTCAGCAGCAGGGTCCGCTGCACAGGCAACGTCGCCATATCTGAAACCAGACTCACCTGCGTTGCCCGCCTGATCGAGGTCAGCCAGATCAGCAGCGTTACCAGCGCTAATCCCCCGGAGATTGCCAACGCGGGTTGCAGGCCCAGCCACGAGAACAGCGGTTCGGCACTGGCAGCGGTCAGTGCCGCGCCCGCCATAATGCCAGTGCTGAACAGTGCCATCAGCGTCGCCGCGGCTTCAGCAAAGCGCTGCCGGATCAGGGCGGGCATCAGCGCCTGTATCACGCCAATCCCTGCGCCTCCCGCCAGCGCAGTTAGCATTAGCTGAGCGGAAGTCAGGTTAACACCGCGCCACAGGCAGGCAGCCGCAAGACAGAGCAACCCGGCGGCGATGCCCGTTACCGGTCCGATGCGGGCGATGAGCCACGGGCCGGAGAGTGCCGCCAGGCCCATCATCGCTACCGGCAGCGTAGTCAGCAGGCTGAACGCGGTGGCTGACAGCCCGGCCTGCTGTTGCAACACCGGAAACAACGGGCCGATAATAGCCAGCATCGGGCGCAGGTTCAGCCCGATCAGGAAAGCGATCACGGCAAACACAGTGGGGAATAAGAGTTTATTTTTCATCATAGACGCTCTGACAGAGGATTGACGTTGACAGCACCAGGCTGTCACTATTTATCTTAACGTTAAGATAAATTCCGTCCACTGTTAAGAGGGTGAGCACAACCCGACAAAATAACCCCAGCATCTACAGGTGATTTATGCATGACCATATTGATTTCGTTGTCAGCCAGTGGGACAACGCGATGCCCGATCTTGATGCCTCTTCCATGCGTATCTTCGGCAGAGTGCTGCGTCTGATGAAACATCTGGCCAAAGCGCGCAGTCAGGCACTGGAGCCGTTTGGTTTTCAGGAGGGGGAATTTGATGTGATGGCGACACTGCGACGGGCGGGGTCACCTTATCGCCTGTCACCCACTCAGCTCTACCAGGCGCTACTGGTGACCTCCGGCGCGATGACAAATCGCCTGAACCGGCTGGAGCAGCAGCATCTGATTGAACGTGTTGCCGCGCCGGATGATAAGCGCAGCATGCTGGTGGGGCTGACGCCGCGCGGGCAGCAGCAGATTGAGGATGCACTCCGCGTTCATACTGCCACGCAGGAGGCGGTGCTGGCCCCGCTGGCCGCGTCAGAGCGCGCTGAACTGGAGAGACTGCTGAAAACCCTGCTGCTGGCGTTTCCCGGCGAAGCAGCAGTCGCAGAATAGCGCCTTCAGCGCTGAAGTTCGGCCACCGTCATGGTGAAGATAACCGGCTGGTGATCGGCACTGGCATAGGCGTGCGGTATATCGGTACGCGCAACAGCAGCACAGCCCTGCTGCACCACCAGGGTCTGCTCACCCACAGTCAATGCCAGCGTGCCCTGCTCAACGTGCAGCAGTTCGAGCGTGCCCGAAGAATGGCCGGTTGAACTGAACACTTCGCCCGCAAACATCTGCCAGCGCCATAGCTCGATCATATCCGGCCCGCGTGTTCCCGCCAGCAGCTGCGCACTGCCGCCCTGCTCACCCTGCCACAGCACGGGCATGTCGCTGTTTTCTATCAGCCAGGCGTCAGGTGCATGCGAAACGTTAACGATATCCGCCACCGAGATGCCCAGCGCGGCAGCCACTTTACAGAGAATGGCAATGCTGGGATTGGCAGCGCCTTTTTCGATCTCGACCAGCATCCCTTTACTGACGCCTGCGCGTCGGGATAACTCGTCCAGCGAAAGTTTCTGGCGTTTACGCCAGCTTTTAATGCTGTCTGAAACAGCCTGATTGACGCTGGCGACATCGGCACCCGCATCGGTCGTTATATTGACTTTATTGGTCATCGGTCATTACTATGAAATAAATTAGTCACTGAGAGAGTATCCGATGTTATCTGTTCATCCGTCAATCGATCCCGCCGTTTTCGCGCTCGCCCCCGGCTTTCGTGCCATGAGTATTGTGGTTGAGGCGACATCCATTATCCGACCTGAGATCGCCAGCGAAGCACTGAAGAGTGCATGTCAGCAGGTGGTAAATGATGATGCGGCTTGGGCAGATGCGCATCTCGCCGCCTGGGCTGAGGTGTTCAAAGCCTTTGGTGCCAAAGCGAAACGCACGCCCTGCTCTGCTGAAGCATTGCGCAAGCGCGTGCTGCGGGATGGGGCATTGCCTGCTATCGATCCGGTTGTCGATCTCTATAACGCCATCAGCATTCGTTACGCCCTGCCGGTCGGCGGTGAGAATATCGCGGCTTACGCTGGCGCGCCGCGTCTGGTGATTGCTGACGGCAGTGAACGTTTCGATACCGTCAAAGAGGGCGAGGTAGTTTACGAGTCACCGGAACCCGGCGAAGTGATCTGGCGTGATGATGAGGGCGTGACCTGCCGCCGCTGGAACTGGCGTCAGGGTGTACGAACCAGACTGGATGCCAGCGCGCGTCAGATGTGGTTCATTCTGGAAAGCCTGCCCGCTATGCCACTCACCGCGCTGCAGCAGGCCAGCGACGATTTAGTCTCGGGATTACAGCAGATGATGCCGGATGCGCAGATTAGTGCGACGCTGGTTGAAGCGCCCGTAGTCTGAACAATGCCACACGGGGTTAACGGTGAGCGTAATCTGTGGCAGGATACGCGCCCTGCGTCTGGCCATCTCCGGCTGACTTAACTGCCCACAACCGGTGACTCCGATGGCTAAAGTAAAATACATCCTGCCCCTGCTGCTGATCCTTGCTCTGGCCGCATGGTGGGTTATCCCGCACGACAGTGAGGAAGATAAGGCGTATTACGTCGCGGTGTTCTGCGCGATTGATCAAAACAGTGTGCAACCGCTGGATCAGCAGATGCAAAACGTCATTGAAGGCGGCAACTCTGACTATGCGTTGCAGAAAATAGCCTATAAACCGGGGCTGGGTCGCAGTGTTATTAACCGCTGGCAGCAAATGACGCCTGATGAGCAACAGCGCGCCGCGCAGGATAACCTCGCTTGCCAGCAATTGCTGAAGCGCTGATTTCTGCTGAGCGTGTTTATCGGACCTTTCATATCATTTCGCGCTGGCCATCATTATGGCCGCGCCCGTCCCTGCTTATGCCCCAGCACCTGAAATCACCGTGGGTTTTCCGTTTACGGCTGAAAGAGATGCATTGAAAATCGTATCAGACGCTATTGATGGCGCTGAAAGCAGTATCGTTATGACGGCATACAGCTTCACCAGTAAGCCGACTACGGCGGCACTGGTGTACGCGAAAAATTGCAGTGTAACTGTCCAGTTAAGTGCCAATGAAAAAGCCAGCAGCGACCGTTACACCGCCGTGACCTTTCTGGCCGGTCTGGGTGTGACAGTGCGACTAAATAGCCGTTACGCCATCATGAAAAATAAATCCATGGTGAATGACGATAACACTCTCAAGAGGAATTCTTTTAATTACACCTCATCTGCTGAGAAGCGTAATGCCGGGAATGCACTGGTCATCAGAGACAACTCAATCATGAGTAAGAAATATCAGAATGAATTTAACCGGCTTTGGGCAGAGTCATCGCCCGTGCAGTGCAATTATTCATGATCGACAGGCGAAATATAATCTGCTTAGCGGACTGTATATGGCAAAGAAAAAATTTTATCCGGTCAGCTCTCGCTTTATTTCGCTGGATTCCCGCTATGAGGGAGCTGTGGAAGAAAAGCTGAGGCAGGAAAAACGCGCTTTTATCAAGCCTCAGCGCTACGATGGTAAGGAAGATGTGTTTCCGGATTTTGTGCTCAAAGATGTTCCTGGAGTGGATGCGCTGCCGATGAATGTGTTCGGCATGAACTCGCCTGAGTACCTGCTGCGCAAGCAGGTAAAAACCTCTCACTATGAGGCGGAATATGGGCCCAGGCGTTTGTGGTCCTGGGATGCTGCAGTGAAGACAGACATGCCGGCATTTCCTTCTGTCTGAAACGGGTGTTGTTTACCTGCAGGAAGATGCGGCTTAATTACCGTATTTTATTATCCTGTCCCTTATCGTCAGGTTGTCAGGCCTGAAGGCGGGAGGTATTGTTTAAGAAGCGTCAGGACGATAAATGAAGGGAACTTGAGGGAGCTGACAATGGACACCACTGAAGAACTCAATAACACCTATTTCTACGCGGGCAGACCGAACCTCACCGCTGGTGAGCTATTTTTCATGATTTTCTGTGAAGAGGTCGCTGAACAGCTGGGCATTGATGACTTTGGCGCGATCGTGGCCATCCTGTCTGGGCGTAATGTCCTGACTACCCGCACTAAACCGCGCGATGCTCTTAAGGGAACCTCCTATGCCTCACGGGCAGCGCACAGAGTATTCCCTGACGCCAAATTTCCCTTCGGCATAAAGCTCCCCACCATCGTAGGAGGATACCCGCCCCCGGACCGCGCGTATTCTTTTTACGCATAAGCTCAGCACCTTTGTCGGACGGGCGATACCCGTCGTGGGCTGGGTAATTCTGGCCAGAGACGTTGCCGATATCAGTTTCAATTCGGTCAGACTGTACAATGCCATCGCTCGCGGGGAGGATAAGTTATGGTAGATGACACCCAGGCACGCGTAATGGCACTCATTGAGCCGTGGAACGGCCGATCCCTACTGACGTTCCGGAAAAAAACACTCACGCCAGAGATGTCGCTTAATCTGGACATGAAGCTCGACCCGGAGGACGCGGCGGAATGCCTTCAGAACGTCTTCGATGCGTTTGGAATGGATTCTGATGAAGTAGCATTCAGCCGCTATTATCCAAAAAATCCAGGCGAGGCCATCCCTCTTACTATCGGGATGCTGGTAGAGTCAGCGCGTGCCAGACAATGGTGCTATGACTGATACGTAAGACGCCAGAGACCTTTATCATCGTTAAGGCGCAAAAGCCTTAGTTCCTGTTCATCTGAACTGACACGAAAATATATACGCTCAAACTGAATATTGATGAATGTTCCTGCCCTATTAGGCAGAATAACTACTCAGAAAATTAAGTCTGGTGTACTCAATGAATTGTCTGAAGCCTTTTAACGTTTGGGCCATATGTCATGACGACAGGATTTGCGTTCTTCCATTCACAGACCCTGCCTTGCCGGTCTATAAAGCGCTTAATGTCGCTGTGGCAAAACCCAAATGGGATTTTTTTGCCCTGATAAAACTGCGCAATGCGCGAATCAGTGCTGTCAGTTTTCAGATGAGTAGCTGAATTACGGATGATTACCCTTACTATAAATAAACCTCTGTGTTTATACGGGAAGAGATGATTCTTTTCCCGCATAATGCTGTTCAGATCCTCTGGGTCTTAGTTTACATTTTGATGCTGTAGCGTACGAAATCATCCAGGACAGCTATTCTGTCATAAAGTGCACGCGCCGGATTGTTCGGTTTTGTCACCCAGTAAATTTTCGACCAGTCATTTCTCTGTGCTTCATCATGGATGGCTTTGATCAGTGCAGTGCCGGTTCCATTGCCTCTCACCTCAGTCGCAACAAAAAGGTCTTCAAGATAACAAAGCGGCTGTGATGACCATGTTCCAGGGTGGATACTCTGTGACCCACACCGGCCCGAATCTACCCTATTTCTTATCCAGCGACCACGTCGCACTGCGGATATCGACCTTCACCGGCAACAGACCAATCCGGGTAAAGGTATCCGCCAATGCCTGCTGCTGGGTGAAGACTTCAGGCGTCATCCGCTCTGCCCCAAACGGCATTCTTGCCAGCGCCCGTTGCCAGATAGGTTGCGGCAGACCGGTTGAGGTGGACATGATTTTCGCTGCCTCTTCCTGATGCTGATTGGCCCACGTACTCAGGGTGCCAAGCTCATCCACGACCTGACCGGCGATCTGCGGATAATTCTCTGCAAATTTACGGCTGGCAAGATAGAAGGTGTAGTGCGGCACCAGGCCTTCGGCATTCTTAATCAGCCGGGCGTGAGCGTTGGTTTCAACTTCTGCGTAGTAAGGATCCCAGATAACCCAGGCATCGACCGCGCCGCGCTGGAAAGCGGCACGCGCATCGGCGGGTGGCAGATAGACCGGCGTAATGTCTTTATAACTCAGCCCGGCCTGCTCCAGCGCCGTGACCAGCAGATAGTTCACGTCAGAGCCTTTATTCAGCGCCACGCGCTTTCCTTTGAGATCTGCCACGTTTTTGATGGAGGAGTCGGCTGGCACCACAATCGCCTCGGTTTTCGGGTTGGCCGGTGAGTGTGCCAGATAAACCAGATCGGCCTGAGCAGCCTGTGCAAATGTCGGAGGTGCATCGCCGGTGGCGGCCAGATCGATACTGCCGATATTTAAACCTTCCAGCATCTGTGGCCCGGCCGGGAACTCAACCCAGTGAACCGCAATCCCCTGCTTCTTAAATTCCTGATCCAGCGTGCCGCGATATTTGAGCAGTGCGAAGATATTGGCTTTCTGAAAACCGATATTTACCGTTTCGGGTTTCTCTGGGGCTGCCTGGGTGTTGAACGTTAAGCCCGCCTGTGCGGCAATAATTAATGCGCTGAGTAAAACTTTTTTCATCTCTCATTCCTGAGTCAGGTTGTTGTCAGCGCAACATAACAAACGCAGGTTGAAGCGCTTAGCGATGAAATGTTCGAAGCTTAGCGTCAAAAACGCTATGGATGCCAGATCGATTCGCGAACCCGAATGGCACGGCTGAATAATCCCAGTGCATAGAAGCGATCAGCAATGGTCTGCTGTTCCCTGATGATGGCTAAGTTCATACGCTGGGTCTGATGACTGCGGCGTGCTAAGGCGTGCATCAGTGATGTCGCAGAGATGCCAAGTTCGGCGGAGAGCAGTCCGGCCGCCTGAGCGCGGTGTGCATCAATGTAGCGGCCAGTCTGTTCCAGCGCGGTAAGCAGAATCTGAAGCAGGTCACCGGAGTGTGCCGCAAATCCGCGTTCAGCAAGGTAAAACTGATGATTTTTAACCCGTCCAGTACCATCCGCGATGACCCGGAACTGCTCGCTGTTCTCTGCATCGCTGAGAAGCGGATCCCACATCATCCAGGCATCTACGGCGTTGAGGTCGCTGGGCGTCAGCGGATATTTCGGCGGGGCATAAACGATACGCACATCGTCCAGTGCTAAACCTGCTTCATCCAGAATCTGCAATAAAAGATAGTGGACGTTGGAACCGCGATTCACAGCAATGCGTTTTCCTCTGAGATCTCCAATCTGCTGAATCGTGCTGCTCTTCGGCACCAACAGCGCCACGCTCTGGGGCGCTGCCGGTTCCCAGGCGACGTACACCATCGGGCTGTTGCTGGCCTGCGCGAACAGGGGGGGAACTTCACCGGTAGTGCCGAAATCGATCTCCTGATGACTGAGTGCATGCAGCAGCTGCGGACCCGCAGGAAATTCACTCCACAGCACGCTGACACCCTGATTGGCCAGCTGTTGCTCCAGCGACTGACGCGCTTTCAGGATGCCGAGATTACCAAACTTCTGATACCCAATACGCAATTCCCGCTCCCTTACAGGGTGCTGAAAAGAAGAGGCATCACGCTGACGCGGTGAAGAGCGGCGCGGTTTAATCACACCCAGATGGCCGAGTTGGGTACGCAGCGTATGACGGCTGATACCCAGCATCGCGGCCGCCTGCAGCTGATTACCCTGAGTCAGTTCCAGCGCATTTTTTACCAGTGCGGCAATCACTCTGGGATAGAGCGGTGTCTCGCTCTGCTGCATCTGCAACCGCAGAAACTGGTCCAGCGCCTCTTCTCCCTGAGACAAATCGCTGCCTGTAATAGCGTTCAGCCGCAGCTGTTGCGGCGTGACCAGCGAGGTTTTGCTCAGCAGCACCGCATTATGTAACGTATTTTCCAGCTCACGGATGTTACCCGGCCAGCTGTAGTCCATCAGCGTGGAGACAGCGTCTTCGCTGAGGCGTAACTGAGGTCGGCCCAGACGGCGCGCGTACAGTTGCAGGAAGTGACGGGCCAGCACCGGGATATCTTCGCAGCGCTCCCGCAGCGGGGGCAGCGTGACGCTGGCTACATTCAGGCGATAGTAGAGATCTTCCCGGAACAGGCGTTCACGAATCGCCACGATCAGGTCGCGGTTGGTGGCCGCGATAAGCCGCACATTAACCTTTATCGCCTTAGACGAGCCCACGCGGGTAATCTCGCGCTCCTGCAGGACGCGCAGCAGCTTCACCTGCAGCGACAGGCTCAGTTCACCGACCTCATCCAGCAGCAGGGTGCCGCCCTCTGCTGCTTCAAACCAGCCGCGATGGCGATCCTGTGCGCCGGTAAACGCCCCTTTCTCATGACCAAACAGCTCCGACTCCGCCAGGCTCTCGGTGAGCGCGCCGCAGTTCACTGCCAGAAACGGCTGTTTGCTGCGCGAACTGTGATGATGCAGATAGCGCGCCATCACCTCTTTACCCGTGCCGGTTTCACCGATGATCAGGACGGTCGCATCGGTGGGTGCGAGCTGATCCAATACGCTTTTAAAGGCGCGCGATGCGGGGTCTATCAACTCAGGACTCGAAATCTGCATCTCATTTACCGGGTTTGCAGGAAAGCCATGACCATACCGCGCGGCAGACGCGGAAACGAGGGGCGAAATGAGCAGAATTGTTGCCATTGCAGCAGGCTGCCACTCTGGCTGTTGCAAACGCAGCAGTCTGGGGTGGGCGGGAATTTATCTATCTTCCTGAATAATAAAGGTAAATATTTAAAATTACTCTGGCACATATCCTGCTAACAGCTATATAACCAAAGAGTTTTTCTCTATGTGATAAATTCAAATATAGTTATAAAGGAATCTGCTAATGAGCCATGTGACACAGGAAAATCTCAACCTCTTCTGGTTTCTGCCTACCCACGGTGATGGGCGCTATCTGGGTACAACTGAAGGTGGCAGAGCGGTCGACTTACCCTATTTACAGCAGGTTGCGCTGGCGGCAGATAATCTGGGCTACTACGGTGTTTTAATTCCGACCGGCAAGAGCTGCGAGGATTCATGGCTGGTCGCTTCAGCGCTGGCACCCATCACCAAAAAGTTGCGCTATTTAGTGGCGGTCCGACCTGGTCTGCAACCGCCAAGCCTGGCTGCGCGGATGGCGGCTACGCTGGATCGGCTCTCTGGCGGACGTTTGTTGATTAATGTGGTGACGGGTGGCGATCCGATTGAGAACAAAGGTGACGGCATCTTCCTGAGCCATGAAGAGCGTTATAAAGTGACTCAGGAGTTTCTTGAAGTCTACTCCCGCCTGATGAAAGGCGAGAAGGTCGATTTTGCAGGCGAGCATATCCGCGTAGAAGGCGCTGAGATCCTCTTCCCGCCGGTGCAGGAAAATGGTCCGCCACTCTATTTTGGTGGTTCGTCTGATGCGGCTATCGATGTTGCAGCGAATCAAATCGACACCTATCTGACGTGGGGCGAGCCGGTTGAACAGGTAGCAGAGAAGCTGGCGGTGGTTCGTCAGCGGGCGCAGGAGAGCGGGCGTACTCTCTCCTATGGCATCCGGTTGCATGTGATTGTCCGTGAAACCGAAGAGGAGGCCTGGGCGGCTGCGGATCGGCTGATCTCTCATCTGGATGAAGAGACTATTGCCGCCGCGCAGAAGATCTTTGCCCGTATGGACTCAGCCGGACAGGCGCGGATGAGCGCATTGCATCAGGGCTCGCGAGAGAGCCTGCGCATCGGCCCTAATCTCTGGGCAGGCGTCGGTCTTGTGCGCGGCGGCGCCGGAACCGCGCTGGTGGGCAATCCGCAGCAGGTTGCCGATCGCATCCGGGAGTATCAGGCGCTGGGTATCGGTAACTTTATTTTCTCGGGCTATCCGCATCTTGAAGAGGCACACCGCTTTGCCGAACTGGTGATGCCGCTGTTGCCGCTGGCCGCCAATGTCGAAAAGAAACAACGTAGCGTGAATACCGGTCCGTTTGGTGAAACCATTGGCGGTGACCGTCGTCCTGCTAAACAGGCCAGCGCCAGTTAACAGAAGAGAAGGTTTGCATATGTCACATCAGAAGATTGTCATTATCGGCGGCGGATTTACCGGCACCGCGCTGGCGATCCATCTGGCCCGCGCTGGTCAGGCAGGATTGCAGGTGACGGTCATTGAACCGCGCGCGCAGCTTGCGCAGGGCGTGGCATATGGCACAACCGATCCGGCTCACCGCATTAATGTTCCGGCGGCCAGAATGCAGCTTGCGGGTGATGAAGAGGGTATTTTTGATCGCGATTATCGTGCATCGCCTGCGTTTAAAGCCGATCCGCAGGCGCTCTGGTGTGACGGTAATGTTTATCCGCAACGCGGTGAGTTTGGTCGCTGGGTCAACGCGCAGTTTGAGTATCAGCAGCAACACTCCCCCGTGAAACTTAAACATCTGCGTGACAACGCGGTCGCCTTTAAAAATGGGGTGGTGATTACCGCTTCAGGGCAGCATATCCGGGCCGATCAGGTGGTGCTGGCAATCAGCCATCCACCGCCGGACCTTCCTGTTCTGCTGAAGCCGCTTCAGAACCATCCGGGGTTAATTGCTAATCCCTGGCGCAGCGATGCGCTGGCAGCGGTGGCCCCTGACGATCGGGTTGCGATTATCGGTTCAGGCCTGACCATGTCCGATGTGGTGGCGTCGCTGCATCGCCAGCATCATCGCGGAGAGATGACCGTCTTCTCCCGTCGTGGCCAGCTGCCACGTGCCAACCTGAGTGGTAGCGATGAGACATACACCCTGGATTACAGTCAGCCGCATCCCGCCAGCGCGCGCGGCTGGTTACATCGGGTGCGGCAGGAGGTCAGACACGCTGCAGCGATGAATTTGCCCTGGCAACTGGTGCTGGATGATATCCGCCGTAATGGGCAGCACATCTGGCAGAGCCTCTCTCTGCATGAGCAGCAGCGTTTTCTGCATCATCTTCGCCCCTGGTGGGATGTCCACCGCTACCGGATTGCCCCTCAGGTCAGCCAGATTCTCAGCCAGCGGCAGGCGAGCGGTCAGCTGTCGCTGCTGGCGGCGCGTCTGATGGCTGCTGAAGCGGTAGACAACACTCTCCGGTTGACGCTGCGCCTGCGTGGCGCGCAAGCAAAAAGGCTGGAGGTGGATAAAGTCATTGTCACCACCGGCCCGGCGCACAATGCCCTGCTTAACAGCAACGCGCTATTGCGACAGCTGCACGGTGAGGGCGTGATACAGCCCGATCCGCTGGCGCTGGGCATCCATGTTAATGCGCTGTCACAAACGCTGAATGCGCAGGGTAATGCTAATCCTTATCTCTTTGTGGCTGGCCCTGCCGCACGCGGGCGCTTTGGCGAACTGATGGGATTACCGCAGGTGGCGGAACATGCTGAGTCCGTTGCACGGCAGCTTCTTGCCGCCCCACCGCTCTCCTTCAGCGAGCGATGTCCCGGCTCACTCACGTACTGAATCATCTTTCTAAAACACACATTAAAAGGTGGGTGGCAAGCAATTGCCGCATCCGCTCAGGAGTCGCTATGTCATCGCAACGAGAAATTCGCCTGAATGCTTTTGATATGAACTGTGTCGGTCATCAGTCACCCGGTTTATGGGCGCATCCCCGCGACCGGTCCTGGCAGTACAAAGACCTGGAGTACTGGACCGATTTAGCGCGTCTGCTGGAGCGCGGAAAATTTGATGGGCTGTTTATTGCTGACGTACTGGGCGTCTACGACGTGCTCAACGGCAATAATCATGCGGCGATTCGTCAGGCCACGCAGGTGCCGGTCAACGATCCGCTGGCGTTAATCACGCCGATGGCCATGGTGACGGAGCATCTGGGCTTTGGCCTCACCGCCTCACTGTCCTTTGAACATCCCTACCCGTTTGCGCGACGAATTTCGACCCTGGATCATCTGACCAAAGGTCGCATTGGCTGGAATATTGTGACCTCCTATCTGGAAAGTGGTGCGCGCAATATCGGGCATCAGGCTCAGACCGACCACGACGCGCGCTACGACTACGCCGATGAATATCTGCAGGTCATTTACAAATTGCTGGAGGGAAGCTGGGAAGAGGGTGCGGTCCTGCGCGATCGTGAACGTCATATTTTCAGCGATCCGAATAAAATCCATCCAATTAACCATCAGGGGACATTTTTCCAGGTGCCGGGTATTCATCTCTGCGAACCGTCACCGCAGCGCACGCCGGTGCTTTACCAGGCGGGTGCGTCCAGTCGTGGCAAAGCTTTTGCGGCGGAACATGCTGAATGCGTGTTTGTGGCAGCACCGTCAAAAGTGTTGCTGAAGAAAACCGTGGCGGATATTCGCCACAGGGCCGCAGAGGCTGGACGCGATCCGCGCTCCCTACTGATCTTCAACCTGCAGACGGTGATTGTGGGTGAAACCGACCTGGCGGCGCAGGCAAAATGGCAGGAATACAAAAGTTATGTCAGTTACGAAGGCGCGCTGGCGCTGATCTCGGGCTGGACCGGTATCGATTTCGGCCAGTATCAGCCGGATCAGGTATTGAAGCATCTGCACACCAACGCGATTCAGTCGGCAGTCGAGACATTCTCCACCGCCGATCCCCATCGTCAATGGACGGTGCAGGGCCTGGCAGATTGGGTAGGCATTGGCGGATTTGGTCCGCTGCTGGTGGGCAGCGCGGAAACCGTGGCTGATGAGCTGCAGAGCTGGGTAGAAGAAACTGACGTCGATGGTTTTAACCTCGCCTATGCCGTGACACACGAAACCTTTACCGACGTGGTGGAACTGCTGGTTCCGGAGTTGCAAAAACGCGGCGTCTACAAGCAGGACTATCAGCCTGGTACGCTGCGTGAGAAGTTGTTCGGAGAGGGGCCACGGCTGGTGTTGCCGCATCCGGGGGCGGGTTATCGCCGGAACGCAGACACGGAACAGCCGATAAGCAGCGCCGAAATATCGGGATAAAATCTGTGGGTTGAGGCAATAAGTTATCACTGAACGGATTTCACAACCGCAGAGAAAAGCAGGCAGCTTTCAGATCAGGAAAAAAGAAATGTTTTAATTCGCACCGGATGAATCCAGCTATTCATCCGGCTTCTGCCGTGGGTGTTTTTTAATGCTTAACTTATTGAATATATTGAAATAGTTAACGTTATTTGTTGGTTGTTAACTGTGCCGGAAATGCCTATAAAACCCTCGTTACCTGCTGAATATAATAACGAGGATACGATGAGTACATTAAATATTGACGACACCCTGACCGCCCCGCCGCCACACTCCGCACCGGTTCGATCGGTGAGTGATGTAGCCCGGCTCATCAACAATAATAGTGAGCAAAACAGCTACGCCCGCTGGATTGTTTTTCTGGCACTGGGGGGCGTATTTCTTGACGCTTACGATCTCACCACGCTCTCCTACGGCATTGATGATGTGGTCAGGGAGTTCGGATTAACACCCGTTCTCACCGGACTGGTCACCTCCTCAATTATGATCGGCACCATCGTCGGTAATCTGGTCGGCGGCTGGCTTACCGATAAATATGGCCGCTATTCGGTGTTTATGGCCGACATGCTGTTCTTTGTGGTTTCGGCAATTGCTGCAGGCCTGGCACCCAACGTCTGGGTGTTGATTGGCGCCCGTTTCCTGATGGGAGTCGGGGTGGGGATCGACCTGCCGGTTGCCATGGCCTATCTGGCGGAGTTCTCTAAATTCTCCGGCAAGGGAAATAAAGCGTCGCGACTCGCGGCCTGGTGCCCGATGTGGTACGCCGCCTCGTCTGTCTGCTTCTTTATCATTTTTGCACTCTATTTCCTGCTGCCCGCAGAACATATCGACTGGCTGTGGCGCGCCTCCCTGCTGTTTGGTGCCGTACCGGCACTGCTGATTATTGCGGTGCGCAGTAAGTTTATGAATGAATCACCGCTGTGGGCGGCGAATCAGGGCGATTTGAGCGGTGCTGTGCGTATTCTGCGTGACTCGTACGGCATTGTTGCGCATGAGGCGTTGCCCGCTAAAGCCGTTGCTGTGAAAGCGACACCGAAAGTGCGTATCCGCGTACTGTTTCAGAAGCCCTATCTTGAGCGCACGGTCGTCAGCGCAGTGATGAACGTCTGTATTTCGTTTGAGTACACCGCTATTGCTTTCTTCCTGCCATCAATTCTGGCGCAGTTCCTGGGCGCGGGGGTCTTCGAGACGATTTCTGCTTCGCTGGGGCTGAATGCGCTGTTTGCTTTTACCGGCGGTCTGCTGGGGATGCGACTGGCGTGGAAATTTCCCTCCCGACATGTGGCGATTGCCGGTTTTGCGCTGCAGTTTATTGCATTGATCTCGCTGGCATTGATCGGTCATCCGGAAGCGACGGTCGGCGTGGTGTTTGCCGTGCTGATGCTGGGTCTCTGGCTGTTCGCGGAAGGTTTTGGACCTGGCGCGCAGTTAATGATCTATCCGGCGCTCTCCTACCCGACCCACATTCGCGCCACCGGTGTCGGCTTCAGTCGCTCGCTTTCCGGTGTTGGCAGTGCGCTGGCACTGTTTATTCTGCCGATTCTGCAGGCCCGATACGGCACCAACATGTTCTGGATCGTCTCTCTTGCTGCTCTTATTCCGATTATTTTCCTGTTGATCGTGCGTTTTGAGCCGACCCGACAGGATATTGATGAACAACCCGAATCTGGAGAAGATCATGTCTGAACTAAGTCGCACTGAATTTACCGCATTGACTGAACATTTCAGGCCACTTTTTGCTCGTATTGCTGAAGATGCCGCTGTGCGTGAAGCGGATCGCACCCTGTTGCATGAGCCCATTCGCTGGCTGAAAGCGGCCAGATTCGGCACCCTGCGCATTCCCAGAGAGGAAGGCGGTTTTGGCGTTTCGCTGCCGCAGTTATTTTCTCTGCTGACCGAACTGGCAGAAGCGGATTCAAATCTGCCGCAGGCACTGCGCGCGCACTTCGCATTTATTGAAGATCGGCTAAATCAGCCTGATAGTGATGACCGTCGCCGCTGGTTTCGCCGTTTTGTTGATGGTGAACTGGTGGGCAGTGGCTGGAGTGAAATCGGTGCGGTTAAGCTGGGTGAGGTCAACACGCAGGTTTCACCCGCTGCGGGAGGATGGAGGATCAGTGGTGAGAAATTTTACAGCACCGGCACGCTCTATGCGGACTGGATTGATGTCTATGCGAAGCGTACTGACAATGGTCGTGACGTAATTGCCCTGGTGAACACGCATCAGAATGAAGTGGAGCGCGATGATGACTGGGATGGCTTCGGGCAGCGGCTGACCGGCAGCGGCACGACGCGCTTTAAGCTGGCGCAGGTGGAATAGTCGCATGTCTATGATTTCAGCGAGCGCTTTCGCTATCAGACTGCTTTTTATCAGCACGTTTTATTGTCCACGCTGGCAGGCATTGGTCGGGCAATCGTACGGGATGGCGCACAGGGCGTGGCGCAGCGTAAACGCATCTACAGCCACGGCAATGCCCCTCAGGTGAAACAGGATGTACAGGTATTACAGGTGATCGGCCAGATTAGCAGCTGGGCATGGGCAGCAGAAGCCACCGTCGATCGTGCGACCCACTCATTGCAACGGGCGTTCGAACTGCAACTGAATGGTGGAGATGAGGCACAACTTCATGCGGCTAATGTGCAGGCTGAGGTAGAATCTGCCCGGGCGCAGGCCGTGGCCATTGAGCTCGTGACGCGTGCTGCCAGCGAGCTGTTCAATGCACTGGGTGCTTCCGACACCCGCGCCAGTAAGGCGCTCGACAGACACTGGCGCAATGCCCGGACAGTCTCATCACACAATCCGGTGATCTACAAAATTCGCAACGTGGGTGACTGGGAGGTGAACGGCAACGATCCGACGTTTATCTGGCAGATAGGAAGTGGTGAGCAGTAAGGGTTTTAACGTTGTATTCCGGCAGTTCATCAGCGAGGTGTGGCGCACCATCTCGCTGTTTTGATTCAGTAAAGGCCAGATGCTGCTTTGTTAACACAACCCGCTATCGGGTTTCGCTCTTTTTCGGTGCCAGTAGCCTGACTAGTATGAACTTCATCTTTAGGAGGAAATATGAGCCTGCCAGAACGCAAAAATTACCCGCAACTGGGCGAAGTCAAAGCGCCTTATGTTCACGCAGTGAAACATGGCGCGACGCTGTATGTCTCAGGGCTGACTGCCTTCGGGACAACGGCTCAGCAGGGCGATATCGCTGAACAGGCAGAAGTCATTTTTGAACAACTTAAGTCTGTTGCCGCTGCTGAAAATACGTCCCTCGCTGCGCTGCTCAAAGTCACAATCTTCATTACTTCATTCACTGAAATCAGCGCGCTGCGGGAAGTGCTTTATCGCAATTATGGCGAGCATCTGCCCGCCAGCTCGCTGGTTCAGGTCAGCGGACTTTTCTCCGCCGACCTGCGCATCGAGATTGAGGCCATTTTTGCCCTTTAAATAGCAGATCGTGGTCTCTTCGCAGCTACAGCTGAAAATCTGCTGCTGCTGCACCCCGCGCCAGATAACCAATGCGATAAACTTCCTGCTCGCCGGAGGGTCGCTGCTGTGACGCGTCAATATTCACTCCCTGCCAGCGGGTCACATCCCAGGCGCTGTATCCAGCGCTTTCAGGGAGTGCCGCCAGGTCCGAATGTGCTGGAATCATCCAGCGGTTCAGCGTCATAAAGCGGGCTTCGGCCAGATTCCGGAGCGGGGTCTGCGCCTCCAGCGTCAGCCAGCTTTCGATGATCGGCCAGCCAAAATCCCGGACCAGCGTCGCGAAGCCAGGACTTTGCAGGAATCGCTGCATGCCTCTCGCCTCCCGCCAGAAATAGAGGGGCGCATAACGGTTTTCATTCGGCTCGCCATCTTCACGGCAGGCGTAGAGATACACCTTAGCCACCAGCCCCGGAAAGCCATCAAGCCGCGCGCCGTTAAGTCGGATACGCTGTTCAATGATCCCCATGTCGTAGTCAGCGGGCAGCGTAAAACGGTAGTGCATGATAATCATAACGCCTCATGTGCCAGCATCTGACCGCCGCTAAAGCTCCACTCTTCGGTGCTGTTGAACTGAATAATGATCATCACATCGTGAGGATCGATCGCCATCTCAATCTGAAGCGCCGAGCAGAGTGAATGATAAAATCGTTGCTTCTGTTGCCGGGTTCGCGGTCGGCCTGCCGTCACCTGAAACAGCACGAAATTATCGCTGCGCCCGCCGCTGAGATAGTGACGATCAAACACCCGCTGTCCGGCCGGCAGCATCTCAATTACCTGAAAGCAATCATGCTCAGGCACGTCAAACTCCGCGACCAGCGCCTGCTGAAGCAGCGTGGAGATCTGATGCAGAGCCGACTCGCTATAGCCCTGACGCAGGGTAATGCGGGTAAAGGGCATCAGTGATTATCCTCCAGATAGCCCAGCGCGGTGACGGCGGCGGGCCAGCCTGCGTAAAACGCCAGGTGGGTGAAGCTCTCCACCAGCTCATCCTGCGTCAGCCCATTTTGCCGGGCGAAATCGATGTGCCACGGCAGCTGCTGGACCCGCCCCAACGCGGTTAAGGTTGCCAGCGTCAGCAGGCTGCGTTCACGCGGTGACAACAGTTCGCGCTGCCAGATATCGCCAAACAGCACCTGTTGCGTCAGTTCGGCCAGTTTTGGCGCGCGCTGCGTCAGTGTTTCCCGATCCAGTGAATTTTTCATTGCACACTCCTCAGTAGTCAGAGAGAGTGTCACCCAGGGACTCAATCCTGAAAATCAAATTAATCAGCACGCAGCATCCTTTTTTACAGGACTATTATGAATAAGGTACCAGAGTCACTTGATATGGATGCGCTGCGCAGTTTCGTAGCGGGCATTGACGCGGGCAGTTTTGCTCTTGCAGCACAGCATCTGTGCCGGTCGACTTCAGCCGTCAGTGCGCAGCTTAAAAAACTTGAGCAGCAATGTGGCACGGCGCTGGTGATGAAAAAAGGGCGACATCTGCAGCTGACCGGCAGCGGTGAACAGCTGATGAGTTACGCCAGACGGTTGTTGTCGCTGAACGATGAAACATTGCGGGCTGTGAAAGGTGAGGCGTTGCAGGGTGAAATACGCATCGGGATGCAGGAGGATTTTGGCGAAGCGTTGATGCCGGCCATTCTCGGCGCGTTTAACCGTCAGCATCCGGATGTGATGCTGACCGCTCGCGTCGACAGAAATCTGCCACTGTTAACGGCGCTGGCCCGTCATGAACTGGACCTGGCGCTGCTGTGGCAGGCAGAGCAGCAGGCTGGCACGCACTTAATTGGCCAGTGTCCGTTAGTCTGGATACAGCATCAGGCGTTTGATCTGGCGGGATATCTGCAGCGCGGTGAGCCGCTGCCGCTGGTGGCGTTTGATGCGCCGTGTGTCATGCGATCGCGCGCCACCGAGGCGCTGGATAAGGCAGGTATTCCGTGGCGGGTGGTGTTCACCAGCCACAGTCTTAGCGGGATCTGGGCGGCATTACAGGCCGGGCTGGGCATCACCCTGCGCACCCGCGCAGGGTTGCCGGAGACGCTGATGATTGAATCACATCGACTGCCGCTGCCCGGCTATCTGGGTATCGCGCTCGCCCGCTCAGACCAGGGTGACGATCCGGCGCGTGCACTGTTGCAGCATCTGATCACCAAGGCCGCCCTGCCCTTTATTCAGCGCTGATCCGTGCTTAAAAGGCCCGCTGAATCAGCGAAGAGCAGTATTCCGCTGAGACGTCACGATCACCGAACAGAATATGAAACATCACCGGTGCCACAACCACATCGATGATGCGATCAACATCAAAGCCCGATTCGCCGCGAGCGATGGCCCGGTTGTTGAGCGTTTCAAGATGCTGATAAGTAAACCCGCAGCATTTTTGGCTGGCTTCTTCACCATGGCTGCCAATCACATCAGCCAGAAGCTCGCGACCGACTTTGGACGACATCTCTTCAGCATACTGCTGGATGAACGCCGTAAGATCGCCGGCCGTCGATCCGGTATCTTCCGGTTCTGCAATGGGCCGCATCCGCGCCACGGCCACATCCGCCAGCAACTGGGACAGATCGCCCCAGCGCCGATAGATCGTGGAAGGTGTCACACCCGCCTGTTCGGCGATCATCGGCACTGTAATCGCTGAACGATCAAGCGTTTCCAGCAAGCGGTTAACGGTGTTATGCACTTCCGCCTGAATCCGTGCGCTGCGCCCACCCTGCCGAATCATCTCCCTCGCCATCTCTTTCTCCCGCTCTTATCAGCCTCAACGTCAAGGTTAAAGCAACGAAGTTGCATTAACAGATAGCGGCAGTGTACCGCATCTCAGGCGGAGCAGGCGCTAATGCGTGCTATCGGGCGATTAAGAATCAAGGCTGCAGTTTACTCAGGACCGATTTAACCGGCTCGGCGGTGAGAGGTGACGAACGGTTATCTGATGCGCCTATCCATAAAAGACTGACTGCCATGACTGCTGAAATAAAAATTGTACGAATGTCCATAAAACCTCCCCGGAATAAGATGGATAAAGTAATTCAGACTGCCAGGAGTTAATCGCGGGATAAGAGATGCTTAAAGGGGTAAAACGCGAAAAAGTGGCGCAAATTTCGTCACGCCTGGGTTACCAGCGAAAAAATCAGAGGGAGGCGGTCACGGTGTTGCCAGCCGCAAGCCATTCGCGTCGGCTAATAGTAAACATCAGGCTGGGAGGAAACCCATCTGGATCATCGACCTTCTTCAAAAAGGTTAAGCCCGCTTTTTCCAGTACCCGGCGCGAAGCCAGATGGTTTTCGCGCGTCACACCCGTAATAACGCTCAGCCCGGCCTCTTCGAATCCGTAGCGAATGGCTCTGCGGGAAAGTTCGGTGGCATACCCTTTTCCCCAGGCAGCAGGCTCAAACCGGTAACCAAGATTATTCGTCTGACGGCCGTCGAACTGACTTCTGAATACGCCCCCAAAGCCGATGATTTTTTCCGGATGGGCTTTCTCAAATATTGTCCAGTCGCCAAACCCCTGTTCCTGGTAGCTCTGTAATATGCGCTCCATGGCCTGAATGGCATACGCTCTGTCGGGCCACGGTCCTCGCGGGTTAAATTTATGCGTTTCGGGGTCGCTGTAGATTCTGAAGAGGTCGTCGAGATCCTCACGAAGGGTATATCTGTAGAGCAATCGTTCTGATTCCCAAATCATCCTGCGCTCCTGTAGGGTACTGATCCGATATCCCTTTATAGCAGCCGCCTCTTCTGACTCCAACTCCTCCGGTGCTTCGGCTGACCGCTGAATCAGTGGGTCAACGGGTGCGGGCACGCTGAAACAATGAGGTTAACCCATCAGCAAAAAAAACGGACGCGCCTGTGGCTCGCGTCCGTTCACTTCCGTTACGCCTGGCAATCAGGCTGCGCTGTGTACCCTGAACGAATCAACCATGCCACGCAGTGCATGTGCCTGCTCTGACAGTGACAGAGACGCCGATGAGGACTCTTCCACCAGCGCAGCGTTGTTTTGTGTCACGCCATCCATCTGACTCACGGCGATGCTGACCTGTGAAATTCCCTGCATCTGCTCGGACGAGGACAGGGAAATATTGTCCATCGCCTCAGCCAGTTCGCTCACCATACCAACAATCTTAAGAATGCTCTGGCCGGTTCCGGCGGCCACCGTGACGCCCTGCTCTACTTGTCCGACAGTCTGCTCAATCAGCGATTTAATATCCCGCGCGGCGGTCGCGCTTCGCTGCGCAAGCGAACGAACTTCACCCGCCACGACGGCAAATCCACGGCCATCTTCGCCGGCTCTTGCCGCTTCAACGGCCGCGTTAAGCGCCAGAATATTGGTCTGGAAGGCGATGCCCTCAATCACGCTAGTGATGTCGCGGATTTTCGCGGCGCTGAGTGAGATTCCATTCATGGTCTCGGACATGCGATGGACATCATTTTCTCCGTTACGCGCCAGTGAGGCGGTTTCACGGGCTGAACCCGCCGTCTGCTGCGCACCAAGGGTATTGCTCTTCACCGTGGCGGTAAGCTGCTCCATGCTAGCCGCCGTTTCCTGCAACGCCGACGCCTGCTCTTCCGTGCGTGAAGACAACTCCGTGTTACCACGGGAAATCTCATCAGCGGCCAGCGCCACGGAGCCCGCCGTCTCTTTGATGCGGGAGACCAGTTCACGCAGATTGGCCTGCATACCGTCCAGCGAGGCCAGCATGCTGCGGGTATCACCGCGTCGCAATGTCACTGGCGTAGTCAGGTCGCCAGAGGCGATAGCCGCAGCCAGTGCCTGAGCCTGAGCCGGTTCACCTCCCAGCTGACGCATCAGGGTGCGCACGGTAAACAGACAGGTCGCCAGAGCCAGCAGGATTGAAATGCCCGCCAGGATCATCAACGTAAAGCCGGTACGCGCCGATGAATCACTGCTCATCGCCACCGCTTTCTGGCTTTCATCACTCTGGATAGCTGAAAGGGTATTAAGCGCATCGAGCAGAGTGCGCTGTGCAGGACGCGTCACGTTCAGCAGATAGGCAGTGGCTTCCTGCGACCGGTTATCCAGACCTAACTGGCCGGCTTGCTCCAGTGAGTCCAGTGTCGCTTTCTCTACTGACAGACTTTTATTAAAGGCTTCGTGCGCAGCGGGGGTAGCATCATCCATCATGCGGGCCAGCGCCTCACGGTTAGTAAGGTAAAGCGCTTTCTGAGTCTGCAACCGTTTCCACTCCGGTTCCATCGCTTTTGTATCGGTCAGCAGCGCAATATTACGCACCGCAATGCCCATATCACGCAGGCCACCCCGCATATCGAGCACCATTTGATAGCGTTTCATCTTCACACTGACCACATCGTTCATGCTATTTCGGGCATTATTGAGTGCGTGTACCGCAATGCCACTACAAAGAATAAACAGCAGAATGAGCAATCCAAAGCCAGCATACAAACGCGTTGAAATTTTCACAGGCGAGTCTCATGAGGGGTTGTAATAAATTTGTAATGAATTACTGATATCGGCATAGAGTGGAAAAGATGTAGCCGCCTTGGGTAATAAACTGTCCGGTAGTGACAGGCAAGCGTACACGCGGGCTGATTATCAAAAAGGGCAGCATACTGGCTCTGACCCGGCGGCTATTGGTGTTAACCTGCTGCATAAGCTGACGCGTCGGGTCTGTGGCTTATCAACCTCAGCATCCCGGGATCGGATCAATGAAAGGAAAGTGAGAATGGCTGAACAGAACAGCATTATTACTGAACTGACTGAACTTGAACGTCTTTACGGCACGGTTGCCAGGCCCTCTATCGCTAAGGTGACCGATCACATTCACCCCGTCTATCGTCCGTTTATTGCCGCCTCGCCTTTTGTGGCGTTGGCAACGTCAGGGCCGGAGGGACTGGATGTATCACCGCGCGGCGATCCGGCCGGATTTATCGAAATTGAAGATGACAAGACCCTGCTATTGCCCGACAGACGTGGCAACAACCGCATCGACAGCCTGCGTAATATTCTGCATGACAATCGTGTCGCGCTGCTTTTTCTCATTCCTGGCATTGGCGAGACGTTACGCATCAACGGCACGGCAGCGATCAGCACCGACCCGGCGCTGCTTCAGCGCTTTGCCGTCAACAATCAGCTGCCCAAAACCGTGCTGTGCATCAACGTGGAGAGCGTTTTCTTTCAGTGCAGCCGGGCAATTATTCGCTCCGGATTATGGAATGTTGAAACGCAGATCTCGCGGCAGTCCCTGCCCAGCACCGGCTCGATTCTCAGACAGATTGCGGAAATTGATGGCGACGCCTACGACAAAGCGCTGCCTGAAAGATTGAAGAACTCGCTTTATTGATCGCCGTTCGTCACTTTTCAGGTTCCGCCTCTGAGCGCACGCATCAATAGCCTTACGCAAAGCTCTCAAGCATCTGCTTTGCCTGAAGGTAGTCATAAAAGGTCACTTCAATCTTATTGTTACTGAGGTCGTTGAAATAGACGGACATCGACACATCGTGGTCATTGACGCTGAAAGGGATTTTATTGTCATTAAGGATAGGGATAAGTTCACTAAAAGATGACGCAGCCACCCCGAAAGCCACGGTATGGCCTGGTGGCTGAGATTTTCTGAGAAAAAGAGAGAGTGATGCCCGGTTGTTCCTGATAACCAACTTAATAATTTATTAAGTTTTAACTGTCAGCCAGTGTTTATTTACCGCGGGTCGATAAGATCTACGACCAGAGACACTATTTCATTCATAACCTGTGGCCCAACTGTGGCGGCATAGCTTGCCCTGCACGCAGTCAGGTCAAGCGAGCGCACCTGATAACACAGCGCCACGCCGGTCACTTTGCCGGTATCTGTACTGTTACCGTCCAGATACACAGTCACGCCCTGTGAGCGCGACGCGCCGCCGCCGCTTGCTACCGGCACGCAAACTGCCGTTCCCAAAGCCACCACCAACTCCCGCTGCGAGATAACAAGGTAGTAATGCGACCCTTTAAACTCTCGCCCTTCAACCGGATCGCCCTTAACTTGCCAGATTTCGCCTTTCTGCGGCACTCTCCCTGAAACCATCAGATATGCTCCCTGCCCTGCCGCACGTCGTTCAACCCGTCGGCGGCCTCTTCGTTATACTGTTGAATTTCCTGCTGATCGATACCGGCCAGCAACTGGGCAACTGGGCAACTGTGCGGTGACCGCGTGGTACACGCGTTACCGGCACAATATTCACTGATTCGCCTTCTGCGGTGACGTTCAGCTCAATGCCGACAGTCCAGCCCGCTCTGGCAGCAATCTCGCTGGGGATCGTCAGCACGACCGCCCCGCCCTGCTGACGAAGTCTTGTAGAAGCCATAAATCCTCCTATATGTAACTCAGTCACACAGCAAAATAGGTTAAAGCAAAGATATTGCATTAAGGTTCAGTTAAACGTATACCTTATTAAAAGCTAATATTTTGCATTAAGGTGATTGCCATGAACCCCACATTGATGCCCCAGGCTGCTGCCCGCACCACGCTTTTCAGTTTTACCGGTGCGGCGCTGATTTCCGCCACCAGCAGTGCGCCAACGCCGCTCTACCCACTTTATCGCAGCCTGTTCCACCTGACGCCGACCATGCTGACGCTGATCTTTGGCGCCTATGCTTTCGCTTTGCTGGCTGCGCTGCTGACGGTGGGTAAAGTGTCCGACTTTACCGGCCGCCGTCCGCTGATGCTGCTGGCGCTGGCAATCAATGCGGTCGCGCTGGTGATCTTTATGTCTGCCGGTTCTGCGACGACCTTAATCGCCGCCCGGCTGGTGCAGGGTTTTGCTACCGGTATTGCCTTGCCGACCTTTGGTGCCAGCCTGATTGACGCCAGTAAAACCCGTGGGCCACTGCTGAACTCGTTCACCGCCTTTCTTGGGATGACGCTGGGCACGCTGGCGGGCGGCATACTGGTCACCTTTGCGCCCTTTCCCACGGTAACGATCTATGCGCTGCTGCTGCTCCTGATGCTGGTAGCCATGGCGCTGTTGCCGCTGATACCAGAAACCATTGCGCCTCAGCCGGGTATTCTGGCCGCACTGCGACCTCAGGTCAGCATACCGCGACGCGCACTGGGGCCGTTGTTAATGGTGACGCCGGTTAACATCGCAACCTGGATGCTGGGCGGATTTTACCTTTCCCTGATGCCCTCAATGGTGGCGAGCGCAACCGGCCTGACATCGCCTTTTATCGGCGGCTCGATTGTGGCGACACTGATGCTGAGCGCGACGGCAGCAGTATTTCTCTTTCGCACGTTACCGTCTGCGCGGGCATTAGTTATCGGTACGCTGATGCTGATAGCGGGCGTCAGCGTCACTCTTACGGGCCTTTCTCTGCACAGCGTGGCCTGGCTCTATCTCGGTACCGCCATTGCGGGTCAGGGATTTGGATCGATTTTCTCCAGCGTGCTGAAGATCATTATGCAGTTAGCTGAAAGTCATGAACGCGCCGGACTGTTCTCCGCCTTTTTGATCAAAAGCTATCTCGCCTTTGCCCTGCCTGCGATTGGCGCCGGAATGGCAGCACCGCATATTGGGCTGAACCAGACCGCCTGGTGCTATGGCATGACCATCATCGTGCTGGCGCTGGTGTCGCTGCTGGCGATCAGAGGTCGCGCTTTAGTCAGAGCGGCCAGTTCATAAACCCGCCCGACGCGGCCAGATGTCAGCCGCCTCAAAGGGCCTGTTTGTCGATGTCGCCGGAAACAGATGAAGAAAGTGACTTCAATTATAAGAGAGTAAATGGGTCTGGAAAGATGAGCCTGTTCGGATTCATTTCCGGGCAATGACAATCTGTTAACCATTTACAATGGTTATAGAATTTAATGTCGTCAGAGAGTTAACAAATCTGTTTTAGCTTTGCCCTTGCTCACAGTTTTACTTTTTCTCAGCTAAGTCGCCACCGTATCTGAAGACTGATGCCATAAATTTCCGAATTGCTGGCGAAGTATCCCGATCTCGGGTAGCGAGTATGACAGTGGTAGTGGGTGTATGGTCCTCAATCGGCAAGAACATGACCCCGCTACTTAGCGTTTTCCTCATAGAATCAGGAACAATAGAAACACCTAAACCGGCGCTCACCATTGGAATGATTGCCTCAATCTGAAGCACAGCCTGTTCGCATTGCGGCGTAAACCCGGCCTGACTACAGGCAGCCATGATGGTATCGAACAGACCTCCGATGCTACCTCTCTCGCATAATACAAAAGGCTCTTTGGCGAGTTTTTCCAGCGAGACAGTACTATCTGCAACAGCCAGCTTGTGAGCAACGGGTAAAACTACGGCTAACCTTTCCTGAACAACAGGTGTAAGTTCAATACCATCTATCATCGTCGTTAACGGCCAAATAAATGCAGCATCCACTTTTCCCTCAAGCAGTTTTCTAATCAACTCAGGCGTATGCCCTGCCAGCGCTGGCTTCAACAACACTTCAGTATGAGTACACTTAAACTGGTAAAGGATAGTGGATACATCCCGGTTGAAATACGTCCCACCAGCAAACCCTAAATTCAACTCGTTGCCCTGGCTTCTTTTAAAACGTTGTACCTCGTGCAATGCAACATCAACACTGGCAAGAATATGTCGTGCATGTTTGAGCAGCAATCGGCCTCCTTCAGTGAGTTCAACACCTCTGGAGCGGCGATAAAATAATTTTATTTCCATACGCTTTTCCAGACTCTGTATTTGCAAGCTAAGGGGAGGCTGTCCTATCTCTAACCGCTCAGCCGCGCGACCAAAGTGCCCCTCTTCCGCCACAGCAATGAAATAACGCAGGTGATGCAGTTTCATATATTTATCCTTATCTTTTTCACTAAAACATATCAAAGAGTGCACTCTGGATGTATTGCACCGATAGATCAGCAGTGCATACTGCTTCAGGTGAGCAAGCGTAACGATGTTTACTTAACCATATGTTAATTTCGGTTAATGGAGCTAATCAGTCTGTTTAAGAAATAGTGGAGCACAAGCATTGAAAAAAAACCGAAGAACTGTGTGGATTTTACTGTTCCTGTCATGTTTTCTTTTCTGGTTCGTTATCTTTTCTATCCTTAATCATGCTTTAGCAGTAGATGAATATCAGAAAAATAACGACGAGCATGGCGATGCTTCTCCAGAAGAGCTTATTGAGAAAGTAAAGCAACTGGATTTAACTGAGCAGCAAAGAAAATTCATTGAATCTTTCATTAACATCGGCACAATCAATGATAAAAACGAATAATGATTCTATTACTGTTCACTGTTTCACTCAGCTGTGTTGATCGTTACTCTGAAAAAAACCTGTACTGCAATTAAATACCCTTTCTTTCAGGAAGTTTTCGGGCAGCAATTTCACGGCTTTACACTGTAGTCATGTGGGGAGATCATGATCGGCAGTTAAGGGTTCATCATCACCGTAAGCAACCTTGAAATGGGTTAAGCTATTGACATAAGTCTTCACTGATACATAAGGGCCCTCGTTGAATTGTAAAACAAACAGCCTGGTACTTACCTTTATGTTTTTCACTAACTCATATTTTTGGGTATTTAACCAGACTCTTGTTCAGTATGACGCTGAGACTCCATGGCAGCTTCTATAATCTATCGGCAAAATTCCTGATGAAAAGACTTATGTAATTAATGTCATTAGCAGAATGTGGCTTTCTAAAGCATTTACTAAAAATATTTTAAGTCACACAAAAAGGCACCTTGCAAAAGGCCCATGATTTCATTGGATTTAATAATAAAAATTGCTAAAAAAATTTTAATAATTAAAATAAAATCACAATATTATTGGCAGCATTTTAAAGAAAATGATGTAAACCCATAATTTAAATTGACTATCTTTTCTAAAATCAGAATCTTCACATATGAAGTTATAAAAAAGGGTTCATCCCACCCCGGACACCTTATCAATCCATTCGTTTTTAGTAAAACCAGCTTGTTACAACCCTGTATAAACTGATAACCGATTACCTTTCACAAAAAAATCCCCCTCTGTCGCCAGAGAAAACGCTTAGGCAGTCCTTAACTCTTGCCTTGAAAAACGGCTAAACGAATGTCGTTGTCAGGTTCAACCTGCCAGTAAAAATTCATACAATTATGGACTCCGGCACACAATATGTCAGAGCTTTCAACCACGAGGATGACAGAGTATATAACCGGCTTGTTAGGACATTAATGGAGGAATATGCTTTGCACTGATGATGATGAAGCGAAGCCCGCTTGCCGGTAGTGCTCTCTTTTTTTCAAAAAGGCCTGAGTATCAGATACGAGTGTAATGACTTTCCAGAGAGAGGCAATTCCCCTCATCTCAGCATGGTATTTACATTTTAATAAATCAAAAAAACATTAACGCTATTTAAGACAGTAGCACTACTTATACTCTTTACGCAGACTGATAAATTAAGGCATGTTGAAAACACCATCAATTTTTAGTCATAAAACCAGGCCGGATTATTTTTATGTAAGGCATAAAGTACAAAAATTAAATAACTAAAAATAACGTATTTTATCTCTAATACTCCTTCAATGCTAAGTTTCACAAAAGATTCATAATCCATACTACAAATCTGGAATAGAATCCTTCCGAATTAACATTCTGACATTAAAAAATCCATGTTATCACCACTTAACATCAAAATCCTTTAAGCATCTTATTGTTAGTGAAATAGATGACGGCACCTTTTTAAGCCGGCAAATGCGTAGTATTTATTTTAAATTCTTTCTAAAACAGGATAAGGGTATGTCAAAATTTAAAAACAGCTCAGCATTGTTGCCTAAGTTTATTGTGGTCACGATGCTTGTGAATTTTCAAATACGCGCTGACACATTACCGCCTCCGCTAACTGTATCCCAACTCGACGGGGCCAGGGTGCTTAACGGCACCAACGGAATAGATTCTTTACCCTTGCAGACCTATCAGCAAAGCCTGCAAACAACCATAAATTTTAATAACAATGCCAGTCCCGAACGAGTAGACCAGGCTGTCGTTGACGCCAATAGTTCTGTTTATGGCGGTTTCGGCACTAAAATCGATAAACAGCTGCTTGCAGTTTTTAATGATTCATCCACCCCTTCACCCCTGTTAAATTCACTGAAGTTTCTGGATTTTTTTGCGAATAAAAGAGTCGGCATCGACAGTTCAAGGCTTAAGCTATATTTCGGCGTGCTGACTGACCCTGCTCCCGATCCTACGGGTAATGTCTATAGCAACACAGAAAAAACCGGATATACCCTGCTTCAGCAGTTCTATGCCTCAAACTCTCAGGGAAATCCACGGCCCTTTCAGGTCAGTGATCAGATAAAACTCGATCCACGTTATGGCATCGTTCAATCACAAAATTCAGCGGCGTTCCCGAGCGGCCATACAACGGCGGGAACGGCTGTCATGCTTGCTCTTGCTATGGAAGTTCCGCAGCTTTATCAGTCTATACTCGCAAGAGGCGCTGACATGGGAAATAGCCGCCTCGTTCTCGGTGTTCACTATGCTCTGGACGTGATAGGCGGTCGTATCCTTGCCACACAGGAAATGGTCAAATATTTGAACAATACGCCCGGATATACAAATCCTGGTGAAGATTTCCCACAGGAACTGGCAGCTCAGGCCATTCCCATTCAGGCTTTTCTCGCCTCGCAGTGTGGTAGTGTTTCCTACAAATCTCTACAGCAATGCGCGCAGTCCAGTCCTGATGCGTTCACCAACTATAAAAACAATGAAGCGGCGTACACTTTTGCCCTGACTTATGGCATGACGCCAGTGGGGCCGACGAATCTTGCGCCCGTCGTGCCGGTTGGTGCCGAGGCCCTGCTGGCCACCCGCTTCCCTTATCTTTCTGCAGAGCAGCGTCGCGAAGTCCTTGCCAGCACAGAAATTGCTTCGGGTTTCGCACTGGATGATGGGTCAGGTTATGCACGGCTAAATCTTTTCGCTGCTGCGGGTGGATATGGCGCATTTACCAACGATGTGATCGTGAACATGGATGCATCACTGGGCGGGCTTAATGCCGCTGACTCATGGATGAATGACATATCGGGGCCAGGCGGCCTGACCAAAACCGGCAGTGGTGAACTGACACTGAATGGCAACAGTTCCTATCAGGGAGCCACCATCATCAATGGCGGCAAGCTTGAAGTTAACGGGGCTATCACGTCGCCGACGACCATTAACACCAGCGGCACGCTGGCGGGTTCAGGTACAGTCGGTAATATTCTGGTCAACAGTGGCGGTACTCTGGCGCCTGGCTCGCTGGAAAATACAGGAACGTTGACGGCTAACGGCCAGGTATTGTTCGCCAGTCATTCGATCCTGGCCATCCGGGGTACGCCTGCCGCAAATGACCAGCTTACCGCTACCGGACCTGTTACGCTCGGTGGAGGAGAGGTTCAGGTAAAAGCAGGCAGTGGTCTCTACCTTCCTGCCAGCCGCTATACGATTATTACTGCGCCAGAAGTCGCGGGTACGTTTAACAATGCTTCAACGGATCTGGCCTTCCTGGCCCCCCAGCTCAGTTATGATGCAAACCACGTCTATATGGCGCTTAACAGAAATACCGTCCCGCTTTCCGGGCCTGCACGTAATGGCAATGAACGTGCTGTAGGCAAAGCGCTTGATAACGCTGCCGAAGGTACGCCAGGTGAGGCTGGCAACCGCCTTTTGAACAGTCTCTATCAGTTGACTACCCCACAGGCGCAGAGCGCGCTTCACACACTTTCTGCACCTGGTATTGGGTTTGCTGAGGCGGATAATATCGATCGCGGACGGATCGCCAGTCAGATTGTTGGTGGGCAGATGGGTGACTGGCTTGGAATTAATAGCGTTCCGATAAGCACCAGCCCGACATACCAGCCAGCAAGTGGCAATGCAAATATTCCGGCATCTCATTCCGGCAATATGGCTAACCTGACTGTTGCGCCGACCTCTCATTCCTGGGGGACATTTACTGGCGGAAGAACAACCCGCAGCCCGGATGCTTCAGAGAGCTTTCCCGGCGGGCATAGTAGCTATACGGGCATTTTCTTTGGCGTCGATAATGCACTTTCGGACACCCTGCTTTTGGGTGGAGCCGTTGGCATAACCCGGGGTAATTTCAGTACCTCCGAAGGCGGTATGTCGGGTAAGGATGATGGATATCATGCCCTCGTCTATTCAGCACTGGCTTATGAGCAAAACTATCTTCAGTTAAGTCAGGCTTATAGTCATTTCAGCAATAAAACACTACGTTCAACCATGGACTTCGGCTTGCTTCAGTCCGATCAGTTGAGTAGCTCCTTTGGTGCAGATGAATGGCGGACACGAATTGAAGCAGGCCATCGCTTCGACTTTGATGCTGCCAGACTGTCACCTTTTGTGGCTCTGGACTTCGCGAACTACCATGCAAATACCTATTCTGAGCAGGGTACTAATAGTACGGGCTCAACCGCGCTTAACGTGGAGAGCAATACCACCACTTCAGCACCGCTGTCGCTGGGGCTTCACGCGGCGGCAAACTATGAATTTGCTGACGGATGGATGTTAAGCCCTAATGCCACAGTTGCTGTGGTCCATGAGTTGTCCCAGGACCGTACCGTCACAGCACGATTTCGCGCACTGCCTGAGGACGCGTTTGTCCTTAATGGACCGAGGGCCGATAAAAACACCATTCAGTTCAACCCCCGTCTGACTCTCTCTTCTGTGGCCGGTTTATCCTTTATGATAGAAGGTCAGGCAGCACATTCAGGCGAATCGGACAGCCTCGCAGGCCGGTTGTCCGTGAAATATAGCTGGTGAAGAACAGCATCCGACTGCTGAAGCTTACGCCTGAATAGCGAGTTACAGCGTTCCACTCATGCAGCCGCTCACTGATGTTAAAACCTGAAGAACAAGCCCGGTACTGCCGACAGGCAGCACCGGGCTGAGCCAGATGCCTGACTGTTTTGCCGAATGAGGATGCTACCGAAGACCAGAGAGCGCGCATTAAATGAATTCGCTATCGCAGCCCGTGTATGTTGCGCCATTCAAAAACCGCAATTTTCACTTACACTCAACGGATTAATTTCAGGCGCAGTTGCTGCGTGATAGCGTGAGTATGATGTCAAAATCCCAATCTGATGCGGTCTTAGCCCGGTTTTCATCCGCCACCCGACGCTGGTTTTCTGCCACCTTTGCTGAACCCACGCCGGTGCAGCAGGCGGCATGGCAGGCTATTGCCAGCGGAGAGCATGCGCTGGTGATTGCCCCTACCGGCTCAGGGAAGACGCTGGCGGCCTTTCTCACCGCCATCGACACGCTGTTTCAGTTACGAACCGTCCAGCCCTCACCCACACGTGAAACGACCACCCGCATTCTCTATATTTCACCGGTTAAAGCGCTGGCCGCGGACGTACAGCGCAACCTTACTCTGCCGCTGGCGGGCGTTTACGCTGAGCGGCAGGCGCTGAATGAGCCAGAGATCACTCTGAATATCGGAATGCGTTCCGGCGATACACCCAGTGCAGAGCGCGCCAGGCTGTTGCGCCGCCCGCCCGATATCCTGATTACCACGCCCGAGTCGCTGTTTCTGATGCTGACCTCAAAAGCCCGCACGACGCTGCAGGGCGTGACCACGATCATTGTCGATGAGGTGCATGCGGTGGCGGGATCAAAGCGGGGTTCCCAGCTGGCGCTGAGCCTGGAACGGCTGGATGCACTGCTGCCACAGCCCGCCCAGCGTATTGGGCTTTCCGCCACGGTACGCCCGGTTGAGCGGGTGGCGGCCTTCCTTGGCGGCTGTCAGCTCGTTCAGGTCGTGATTCCCGCCGCCGACCGCACCCTGCACCTGACAATCGAGGTACCGGTCGAGGATATGACCGATATTGCCAGCCCCGATGACCTGACCGGTGAAGCCACGTCTGCCAGCGGATCAATCTGGCCGCACATTGAAGCGCGCATTCTGCAGCAGGTCATGGCCCATCGCGCCACGCTGGTGTTTGTGAATTCGCGTGGTCTGGCGGAAAAACTGACGGCGCGGCTCAATGCGCGCTATCTGACACAGCAGACAGTCGCTGGCGATCAGGATGCAGAGCGCGCTGACAGCGATGATCTTATTGCCCGCTCGCATCACGGTTCCGTCTCGAAAGAGCAGCGCAGCGAGATTGAAGCCGCTCTGAAGCAGGGAAGACTGCGCTGTGTGGTGGCGACCTCCAGCCTGGAACTTGGGATTGATATGGGGCCGGTGGATCTGGTGATTCAGGTGGGTGCACCGCTTTCAGTCGCCAGTGCACTGCAGCGGGTGGGTCGTGCCGGACATCAGGTCGGCGGCATCTCCACCGGCATCCTTTATCCCCGCACCCGACGCGATTTACTGGATTCTGCCGTAATATTACAGTCGATGCGGGCGGGTCAGCTTGATGCGCTGGTGCCACCGCGTAACCCGCTCGATATTCTGGCGCAGCAGACCCTGGCGGCCGTCGCAATGGATCCCTTACAGGTCGATGATTGGTACGCGCAGGTCTGTCGGGCCGATCCGTTTCGCACTCTGTCGCGTCGGCTGTTTGATGCCACGCTCGATATGCTGGCGGGTAAATTTCCCTCAGACGCCTTTGCTCAGCTGCGACCTCAGCTGGTGTGGGATCGTCAGAGCGGACTGCTGACGGCGCGACCTGGCGCACAGCATCTGGCCGTGACCAGCGGCGGCACCATTCCCGATCGTGGGATGTTCAGCGTCATTCTGCCGGAAGGCGAAGAGCAGGCAGGCTCACGTCGGGTCGGCGAACTGGACGAAGAGATGGTCTATGAGTCGCGGGTCAACGACATCATTACGCTGGGCGCGACGTCATGGCGGATTCAGCAGATTACCCACGATCAGGTGCTGGTAGTGCCTGCGCCGGGCCGTCCGGCTCGTCTGCCGTTCTGGCGTGGGGAAGGCGTTGGCCGTTCGGCGGATTCAGGTGCCAGCCTCGGGCTGTTTTTGCGTCAGCTCAATGCGGCTTCACCGGACGATGCGCAGCAGCAGCTTCGCGCGCTGGGACTGGATAGCCATGCGGTCATGAATCTGCTGGCTTTGCTGGATGAACAACGCGCCGCGACCGGTGTACTGCCGGATGATCGCACGTTGCTGATAGAACGCTGCCGTGACGAAATCGGCGACTGGCGGCTAATCCTGCATTCGCCGTGGGGAAAAAGGGTCAATGCGCCCTGGGCGCTGGCGATTGCCGCTCGTATCCAGCAACGTATGGGTATCGATGCTTCTGTGGCGGCCAGCGATGACGGTATCGTGGCCCGCTTTCCTGCCAGCGAAGGGCTGTTACCCGGTGCTGAGCTGTTCATGTTCGATGCCGACCTGCTCACCCAGGAGGTCACTGAGAGTGTCGGCCAGTCGGCGCTGTTTGCCGCCCGCTTCCGGGAATGTGCCTCACGCGCGCTGCTACTGCCGAGGCGTAATCCGGGCAAACGATCGCCGCTCTGGCAACAGCGGCTGCGGGCCGGTCAGTTGCTGGAAGTCGCCCGTCAGTTTGACGATTTCCCCATCCTGATCGAAACCGCACGCGAATGCCTGCAGGATGTCTACGATCTGCCAGCGCTGCACCAGCTGATGGAACAAGTGACACAAGGCAACGTAAAAATGGTTGAGGTGACGACCGAACAGCCCTCCCCTTTCGCCGCGCCGCTACTCTTTGGTTACGTCGCCGAGTTTATCTACGCCAGCGATGCACCTCAGGCAGAACGGCGCGCCTCATTGCTGGCGCTCGACACAAACCTGTTGGGTGAACTGCTCGGCCAGACCCGCAAGCGTGATTTACTGGCACCGGACGTTGTTGAACAGGTTGAGAAGGAACTGCAACGCCTCGACGCCCGCTATCAGGCACAGCACACAGAAGGCATCATCGACGTGCTGCGCGACCTCGGCCCACTCTCCGTTGCCGGTATTGCGGCACGGTTCCGCGGTAACGACCCGCAGATTAAAGAAGCAGTCGCGCAGTTCTCTGCCGCCCGGCGAATCATTCCGGTTACTCTCGCGGGTGAAGATCGCTGGGCGGTCATTGAAGACGCGGCCCGCCTGCGCGATGCGCTGGCCATTGTGCTGCCAGACGATTTGCCCACGACATTTCTGGAGCCACAATCTGCTCCACTGCACGATCTGATTAACCGCTTCGCCCGTACCCATGCGCTGTTCACCGCCCGACAACTGGCCATGCATTTTGGTCTGGGTGTCGCCGTGGTGAATGAGGTGCTGCTTTCCCTGCATCAGCAGGGCAGTCTGCTGAATACAGGCATGGCAGCCGACGAATCGGAAACGACGTGGGTCTCTTCAGAAATCTTCAAGAGACTGCGCTTACGTTCACTGCAATCAGCACGCGAGTCAACCCGCCCTGTTCCACCCGCCGCCTGGGTCAGCCTGCTGCTGAAGCGTCACGGTCTGCTTAGCCCGCAGCGCGAAGAATTATTGGGTACCAATGGACTGTTGCGGGTGATCGAGCAACTGGCGGGCGTGCCGTTACCGGCCTCGCTGTGGGAGTCACAAATCCTGCGCGCCAGGATAGCCGACTATCAGCCTGCGATGCTCGACGAACTTTTAGCCAGTGGCGAGGTTAGCTGGTGCGGACACAAAGCGCTGAGTCAGAATGATGGTCTGATCTCGCTGCACCTCGCGGAATATGCCGCTGAAACACTGCCGGTGATTGACATCACACAGCCTCTGACGCCGATTCAGCAGGCGACTCTCGACGCACTAAGCCGGGGAGGCTCGTGGTTTGTTCATGAGATCATGGCGCAGATGGAAGAAGAGACCCAGGCTACAGAGATCTATGACGCCCTGTGGCAACTGGTGTGGCAGGGCTCTGTCAGTTCCGACAGCTGGATTGCGGTACGCGGATTGCTGACCACGCCAGGCGCAACCCGTTCACGTCCCGCGCGCACCCTGCGCACCCGCTTTGGGCAGCGCTTCACCCCAGGCGCTCTGCCGGCACGCCGTCCGGCGGTCAATACACTGGCTGGCCGCTGGTCACGAGTTAACCGACAGGAGATTGCGCCTGCCCGGCTTGCCCTTTCACTGGTGGAAAACCTGCTCGACCGTTATGGGGTGATCACACGTGGCTGCGCGGTATCGGAACAGATCCCCGGAGGATTTCCGGCGTTGCAGCCGGTGTTACGTGGCATGGAAGATGCCGGTCGGCTGCTGCGTGGCCGGTTTGTCGCCGGTGCAGGCGGTGCGCAATTTGCCGACCATAGCACCATTGAGCGGCTGCGGAAGCTGGCAGACAACCCGGAAATCACAACAGAGGCGGTGGCACTGGCCTCACTCGATCCAGCGAATCCGTTTGGGGCAATGCTGGGCTGGCCGGTCCATCCCAGCGGCATCCGTCAGACCCGCCGTCAGGGGGCACGCGTGGTAATTGCAGGCGGCGCGCTGTTGCTTTACCTGACCCCGGCAGGCAAAGAGTTACTGACGTTCAGCGACGAATCCGCACAGCTTGTGGCGGCGGTGGTGGCGCTAAGCATTGCGCTGAAACGGGAGAAGTCTGCGAGTTTTACACTTGAAACGGTGGATGGACAACCCGTGACGCAGTCACCGCTGCTTAACGCACTGCGACACGCCGGTTTTTCACGGGTTCCGCAGGGGTTCAGCTGGTATAGCTGAGTTTTTTTCGCGCTCGTTTGTTTCGCGGACAAAGTCGATAAAGGCCTGAAGCGGCGCCGGGATCAGACGCCGATCGTTGTAGTAAAGCCACGGACCGGAGAAAGTCAGCCACCAGGATTGCAGTAGCGGTTCCAGCTTGCCGCTGTCCAGGGCTGGGCGGAGCCACTCATCAAACAGATAGATCACGCCGCTTCCGGCGATGGCCGCGTCCACCGCCAGATCCATTGCACCACCGACGGTGACCACCAGCGGCCCGCTGGTTTCAACACTGATCTCTTCACCCTCCCGACTGAAGGTCCAGTCTGCCATGATGCCGCTGGCATAACGGCCACGCAGGCAGCGATGATGGATCAAATCGCGTGGGTGTTCCGGTCGGCCATATTCAGCCAGGTAAGCCGGAGAAGCCGCCAGCGCGAACCGCTGCTGACGCGGGCCAATCGGTATCGCCACCATATCCTGCTCAAGCCGCTCATCATAGCGAATCCCGGCGTCACAGCCGTCACGAAAAACGTCCTGCACATTGCTTTCCGCAACGATTTCCAGCCGGATATCGGGATAACGCCGCAGGAACGCCGGTACCAGCGCAGGCAGCACCAGCCGCGTGGCGCTGACCGGGACATTCAGCCGCAGCGTGCCGCCAGGCGTGTTGCGGTAGCGATTCAACGCATCCAGCGCGGCGTTAACTTCATTCATCGCGGGCAGAAGACGCTCTATCAGCGCCCTGCCCGCTTCGGTTAACACCACGGTGCGGGTGGTGCGATGAAACAGTCGAATACCCAGTTGCTGCTCCGCCCGTCGTACTGCATCGCTCAGCCGCGAAGCATTGCTGCCCGTGACGCGCGCCGCTTCCCGAAACCCTCCCGCTTTTGCCACCGCGACTACGGCATCCAGCAGCGCCATATCGATCGCCATTGTGCATCACCCCGTACAGTCTGTCCTGATTTCACCAGATAGTTGCACAGCTAAATCACCGTTACAATTAATCTACATTCACGCAGGAGGTTTTCATGTCAAATACCACCATGACTTTTACGTTAGGCGATCGTGAAGTTAACCGTCTCGGCTACGGCGCGATGCAACTGGCCGGGCCTGGCGTGTTCGGACCGGTCAAAGATGAAACCCGGGCCATACAGGTTTTGCGCAATGCCATTGAAGCAGGCGTTAATCATATCGACACCAGCGACTTTTATGGGCCGCACGTAACCAACCAGTTAATCAAAAAGGCGCTCCATCCTTATCCGCAGGATCTCTGCCTTGTCACCAAAGTGGGTGCACGCCGCGACGGCAAAGGCGGCTGGCTGACGGCGATGGAACCTGAGGCGCTGACGCAGGCAGTAGAAGATAACCTGCGTAACCTGGGGCTGGACGTGATTGAGGTGGTGAACCTCCGCAGTATGTTGCATCCGGCTAAACCTAAAGAGGGCTCTCTGGCACCCCAGCTGGAGGCGCTGCTGGAACTCCAGGCGCGCGGGCTGATTCGTCACATTGGCCTGAGCAACGTCACTGCCACGCAAATCGCAGAAGCGCAGGCGATGACGCCGATTGTCTGCGTACAGAATATGTATAACCTCGCGCATCGACAGGATGATGGGCTGGTGGATCAGCTGGCGCAGCAGGGCATCGCTTACGTGCCGTTTTTCCCGCTGGGCGGTTTTTCTCCGTTGCAGTCTGATCGGCTTAATGAAGTGGCTGCCTCCCTGAATGCCACCCCGATGCAGGTCGCACTCGCATGGTTGCTGCGGCGCTCACCTAATATTCTGTTGATTCCTGGCACCTCTTCGCCTGAACATCTCAAAGAGAACCTCGCCAGCGGCAACCTGCAACTGTCAGATGAGGTGATGGAAAAGCTGAATACCTTGTAACATCAGGCCCGCACGATGCGGGCCTGATGCTTTTGCGGTTCAGTCGCTGTTCAGGCAGGCCGCCAGTTGCGGCTTGTCACTGCAACCAATGTGGTGATCGATTCGGTTAATCATATAAGGGTAAAACGGGTTGGAGGTGGCGCGCATAATCGAGTCCAGCCCGACAATCAGCACCGCACTCTCGCCACGCAGTGACAGCGTCCCAAAACTGATACCAAACTCATTCTTCTTCGCGGGCGCACTGCCATATAACCCATCCTCAGCCGGGAACGGAATGGCAACGTGTGACAGCGAGTAGAGACCCGCCGGATAGTCGATTGCCAGCGGCTGAATCCGCTCCTGAATCTCACCGGCAGGCACGCTTTTCGTAACCATATCCAGCGAGGTCGCGGAGGCATTGGTGATTACCGTCGAGGCATAATTGCGACGCGCAACGGGCAACAGCTGATTAACCGCCGTGTAAGAGGAGTGACGAAATAGCGGACTGACGCTGACCGCCTGATTGATATCGAACAGCACCAGCTCACTGCCATTCTCTGGCAGGAAGTTATACAACGAGCGGATTACCGAGGGTGTGCTGACGGTGGAATCCATCACCGACTGGAAAGTCAGTACCGGCGGGAAGCCGGACAGCTGCTGATTACGCGCGTACTGCTGGATCTCCTTCTGCAGCGCCTGCGTCAGCAAATAGGTCTGGCGGGCAGCGTGAACCGGAAAAGAGTTATATTTAAACGGATTAAACTCCGGCACGATATTCAGCCACGCGGTTTTTGAGAAGGCCGGAAAAACAGAGGGCAGCCCGGCGATACCGGCGAAGCGGGCAAAACGCGTCACACCGATCATCGGCGATAACAGTATCAGCTGCTGCGGACGACGCAGGGAATGATCGCCCAGGCTGTCGAGCGCATATTTTACCGCCAGCGCCCCACCGTTCGAGAACCCTACCAGATGAAGCGGCGTCTGCGTGCCTGCCAGACGTGTCGCTTCCCGCACCGCCAGACGTGTGGCGGCCATCCAGTCCTGCCAGTCAACATCGGTCAGCCCCGCAGGCACCGTGCCGTGACCCGGTAACCTGATCGCCACCGCCACATAGCCCTGCTGTCGATACGCCTCTGCCACATGACGCAGACTGTAAGGACTGTCAGTCAGACCATGCAACAGTACCACTGCACCGCGCGGAGTCCCTGTCGGGCGCAGAATATAGGAACGGTTCCAGTCCTGCGTAAAATGACCGGGATAGATCATGCTACCGGGATAATATCGGTTGAGTGGCGTTTTATCTTCAGCTTCAAGTTTGTCGCTGACCTGCTGCTTCATCTCGTCAAACAGTTGATTTTCAGCATTGAGGTAATCGGCGTACGTGCCGCTATCAAGTTGTTCTACTGTCAGCTCATGGGGGATCCAGGTGTGCCAGCGATGTAATGCCGGTCCGCGCTCGGCTTCATAGATTCGGATAATCAGTAGCAGCAGTAACAGCACCCCGACGACTATCACCAGACGCCAGAGTCTGCGTTTAACTGTTTTCCACTTCCGGCTCATACATCCTTTCCTGAAAAATTAAAATGCATAGCGAAACCACGCGAACAGGACATTGCCATTATTGTAAGTACCCGGAATATAGGTGAACTGCACATTCAGCGCTTTATAACCTGCAGAGAACAGCGGCAGAATAATGGGGAGCGGAATGTAGTTGCCAAAATCTTCGCGTGCTGTGATACCCGCCGTTAATCCCGCCCCCAGACGAAAGTCATGATTCGAAACTGGATACCAGCCCTTCTCCCAGCCATAACCCACTATCGGCTGCCACTCGTTGTGCGAATCTTTAAACGCCATCGCATAGAGCGCGCTCCAGTCGCCGCTGTCGTTGTAGCGGGAAACACCGAGACCGCCGCCCCAGGGGTTCTCGTTATAGTGATCGGTTTTTTCTTTGTCGTACATGAAGCGGGCGTGCCAGCTTATAAACGGCAGATAGAGATCGGTGTATTGAGGATCGTTCCATGTCTGCGCCACATTGTCAGTGAATCCATTCCACCACGAAGAGGCGGGGGTAGTTTCAGCATGAAGTGGCGCAGCGGTCAGCAGTACAGCAACAATTGCCGTTGTGGTCGATGTTTTCATGGTGCATCCCGATCAGCGTCCAGAGCAGATGGAAATTGAGTATAGCGCAGAGGCAGAACCAATCTTTGTCAGCGGTCATGCTTCGTTTAACCGGGGGTTTTAAAAGACTTTAAAGGATGATTTGGAGGCGGAGCGCTGGCGATTTCAGGCTGAAATCGCCAGCGCTGTACAGAAATCAAGCACGAGAAAGCACTGATTACAGTGAATGGTTTTCTGACTTAGAAATGAATGGGAGCGGGAAGATGTGGACAGGCGGCAAGTCACAACGACGTAAAACCGGATTCAGCCATTGAGCCGAATCCGGTGGAGACTTATAAGGCTTCAGCCTCTTTCGGCTTTTCGCCAAACTTCTCTTTCATATGTGACTCAATCTCTTCCAGGCTCTTGCCCCGTGTTTCCGGCACCATCGCCATCACGAAGATCAGCGAGCCGACGTTAATCGCGGCAAAGATGAAGAAGGTCGTGCTGCCGGCATATTCCATGATCGGCGGGAAGCCGAACGCCACCACAGCGTTAAATATCCACTGTAGTGAGACAGCGCCGCCGGTTAATACGCCACGCAGCTGCATCGGGAACAGCTCCGACATCATCAGCCAGTAGACCGGCGAGATGCACATCTGCATGCAGAACAGGAACAGCAGAATACAGGCCAGGGCCAGATAGCTCTGCATCACGCTGGAGCTCATAAAGGTCAGCACGCTGCCCAGCAGGATCTGCGCGGTGATCACCAGACATAGACCGGTGATCAGCATGGTGCGACGCGGGAAGCGGCTGATTGCCCAGATACCGACAAACGTCGCCAGAACAGAAACCACGCCGTTACCAATGGTGGCAGCAATGGAGGCGCTGGTGCCCAGACCGGTCGACTTCAGGATGATTGGCGTGTAATACATGAAGCCGTTGACGCCGGTAAACTGCGCAACAAAGCCCAGTCCGACACCGATGATCATCAGGCGAATAACCCACTTCTCACGAATCAGCGTTTTCGCATCCGGCCCGCGCTCTGCGGCCCTCGCCTGCTTCTTCATCTGCGCCATCTCATGACGTACTTCACGTGGCGTTTCGCGAAGATATTTCAGGATCTTTTTCGCCTCTTTCAGACGCCCTTCTGCGACCAGCCAGTGTGGCGACGCGGGAACAAAGAACGTGCCGATGAAAAGCAGGAATCCCGGCACCATGGCAATCGCCAACATGTAGCGCCACAGGTGCTCATCATGCAGCAGATAGCTCAGCAGCGTACTGGCAACATAAGCAATGAGCTGTCCGGTGACGATCATCAACTCATTGCGGCTGACCAGCGGCGCACGCAGTCGCGGTCCGGCAATCTCGGCGATAAACACCGGTACAGTGGAAGAGCCACCGCCGACAGCAATCCCCAGCAGGAAGCGCATGGCGACCATGACGTTGACGGAGGGTGCCAGTGCCGTTCCCAGAGAACCCAGCACAAAAATGACCGCCAGGCTGCGTAGCGTAATACGGCGGCCAAAACGGTCAGAGAAGAAACCACTCAGGAAGGAACCAATAGCGGCACCGAACACCAGTGAAGAGGCGACCAGCCCTTCAGTGAAGGAGTTCAGTCCAAGACCACCCTGATCGGGTGGTGAGGTCATATAGGGTAACGCACCCGAGATAATTCCGGTGTCATAGCCAAAAGCCAACGCGCCCATGGTGGCGACGAGCACCACTAAAAAGATGCGCTGGCGTACCGTATCCGCAGGCGCGTGATCGCCTGT
The DNA here is from genome assembly GCF_900115075.1 of Candidatus Pantoea varia. Lineage (GTDB taxonomy): Bacteria > Pseudomonadota > Gammaproteobacteria > Enterobacterales > Enterobacteriaceae > Pantoea > Pantoea varia. Next base: position 272,216 of record NZ_FOVG01000003.1, on the reverse strand, counting down.
TTCACCAGAGTCTGGTGTATTCGTACTCATAATATTCCTGCCATTAATAAGTTAAACATCCGTTTGATTAAATTTCATACGGAATAGAAATGGAACATATTTACCGATTGGGAAGAGAAGTGTAGACGGTATTCAAAAGTTAGCTTTAGCAATGCGATTTTTATGGCGGGAATAATCAACGTAAGAAATAAACTAGCGTAATAGTGACCCTGGTAAATTTAGTCTAACCTCAAAATCACGCGTTGAGCTCCTGCTGGATCCAGCTCAGAAAGTGGGCGACGCGGGGAAACTGGGCGAACCCGCGAGGGAAGACCAGATGATGTGCGCTGACAGGCAAACTCTCCTGCTCTGACAGGACTCTGACCAGTTTTCCGCTACGCAGATAGTCCTGAGCCAGCAACTCACTCTCAAATATCAGACCGTGACCTAACATCGCCGCTTCAAGACTCATATATGAGCGATCAAAACGAAATAACCACTCTTTATCCGGCTGTGGTAATTGCTGAGACGCAAACCACTGCGGCCATTGAATAAGCGGTGACTCGGATAATATCAGCGCATGATGAATTAAATCAGCGGGCTGATTAACAGGATGTTGTTTGAGATAGGCGGGAGAGGCCAGCACCGACATTCTTTCATGGCGGATGGTTTTAATTTCAAAGGCATTCCATTCCGGAAATCCGTGACGTACTGCAATATCAATATTGTCGCGACTAAAGGACAGGTTTTCGTAGGAGCAGGAGAGCGTGAGCTGGAACTCAGGATAGCTGTCACGAAATTTATGAATGCGAGGCAACAGCCATAACAGACCGAAACTGGGTGCGCAATGGATCCTGAGGTTGCTACGCGCTTTCTCATTACTGATGCGCGCCGTCGCCTGCGCCAGGCCCATCAGTATCGGACCAATCTCCCTGAGGTAATGCTCTCCCGACAGCGTCAGGACAACGCCTTTTGCCGAGCGATTAAACAGAATACAGCCTAGCTCCCGCTCCAGTTTTGCCAGCTGATGACTGGCCGCCGAGGGCGTAATACTTAATTCTTCGGCCGCACGCGCGACATTACCAAAATGGGCCACCTGCTCAAAAACCCGCAGTGATTTAATCGAAGGTAAGTGATCAGACTGCTTATCCATCCGCGCCTCCACTCAGGATTTTTGTGATGTATGCCCATTTTTAAATCGCAGAATTGTTAACTCCATCAAACCAACAAATTCATTCAGCATCAAATGAATTTTTTTGCATTGCCAATATTAACCGCATTATCAATTCTGATCGTGACCCTGCCGGTAGCGATACCGAACCACTAATAATTATTCTTCTGGAGTGGACCATGTTACTCGAAAACAAAGTTGCGATTATTACAGGTGCCGCCTCTCAGCGCGGCATTGGCCGGGCCACAGCCGCCTGCTTTGCTCAGCATGGCGCGCGCGTGGTGGTGCTTGATTTAGATCTGCAGGCCGCCCAGGCCAGCGCGCTGTCGTGTGGTGACGGGCATCTCGGCCTGGCTACCGATGTTACCGACCCCCTCTCCGTTCGTCGCGCCATCGACCAGGTCCTTGAGCACTTTGGTCGTATTGATGTGCTGGTCAATAATGCGGGGATAACTCAGCCGGTTAAGACACTGGAAATAGGCATTGAAGATTACAACCGCATTCTTGATGTCAATCTGCGCGGCACGCTGCTAATGTCTCAGGCGGTGATCCCATCCATGCAGCAGCAGAAAGGCGGCAGCATCATCTGCCTTTCCTCGGTATCGGCACAGCGCGGCGGCGGTATTTTTGGCGGGCCGCACTACAGTGCAGCCAAAGCGGGCGTTCTGGGCCTGACTAAAGCGATGGCTCGCGAGTTTGGCCCCGACCAGATACGCATTAATGCCCTCACGCCCGGTCTGATTCAGACGGACATCACCGGTGGTCTGTTACAGGATGAGCGCCGCCACGCCATTCTCGACGGTATTCCGCTCGGACGCCTCGGTACCGCCAGCGATGTCGCTAATGCGGCGCTCTTCCTCGCCAGCGATCTCTCCGGTTATCTCACCGGCATCACGCTGGATGTGAACGGCGGCATGCTGATCCATTAATCAGCGCCCTGCCCTGCCCGCACTCTCTGCGGGCTAACTTTCGGGAGTGAACACCATGACCACGCTTAATTTGAGCGCAGCCTCTGCTGCGCGCGATATCACCTATCGCAAAATTGCCTGGCGTCTGATGCCCTGGCTGATGCTCTGTTACCTCTGTGCCTATCTTGATCGCGTCAATGTTGGCTTCGCAAAATTACAGATGATGGATGATTTATCGCTCAGCGAAACCGTGTATGGGCTGGGTGCCGGGATCTTTTTCATCGGCTACTTCTTCTTTGAGGTGCCGAGCAACCTGATCCTGCATCGGGTCGGGGCACGCCGCTGGATTGCCCGCATTATGATTACCTGGGGGATTATCTCAGCGCTGTTCGCCTTTGTTGAAACTGCCTGGCAGTTTTACCTGCTGCGCTTTTTGCTTGGCGTTGCCGAAGCAGGTCTGGCACCGGGTTTACTGCTTTATCTCACCTACTGGTTTCCGTCTTATCGTCGGGCACGCATGACGGTTCTCTGGTTTATCGCCATTCCACTTTCCGGAATGATCGGTGGCCCGCTCTCTGGCTGGATTATGGCGACTTTTGCAGGTTTCCACGGCTGGGCTGGCTGGCAGTGGATGTTTATGCTGGAAGCTATCCCTACTCTTGTTATGGGATTTGTGGTGCTGGTGGTTTTGAAGGATCGGGTGGAGCAGGCGGACTGGCTTGATGACGATGAGAAACGCCGCGTGCGTGCCGATCTTGACGAGGACAACCAGCAGAAGGCCTGTCACGGTACAGTGAAAGCGTTTGTTGCCGATCGTCGTCTCTGGCTGCTGGCACTGATCTACTTTTGTGTGGTCATGGGCCAGTATGCACTGACCTTCTGGTTACCCACGCTGGTGAGAAACTCAGGTGTCAGTGAACCGCTGCATATCGGCCTTCTGACCAGTCTGCCTTACCTGTGTGCCATTATCGTTATGCTGCTGGCCGGACGCAGCGGCGATCGCCATCGTGAACGTCGCTGGCACCTGATTGTTCCGATGCTTGTCGGACTCACCGGACTGACGCTGGCGACCCTGCTCAGCCATAGCGTCTCCCTGTCACTGCTCTCTCTCTGTATTGCCGCTGCGGGCATTCTTTCCGCCTCATCACTGTTCTGGATGTTGCCGACCAACCTGTTGGGTGGTGTCTCTGCTGCCGCAGGCATCGCTGCAGTGAACTGCATTGCTAATCTGGCCGGTTTTTTCTCGCCGTGGCTGATTGGCTCTATCACCACCGCAACCGGGTCACCGGCTTCCGGAATGTATTTTATTGCTTCCGTCCTGCTGGGTGGCGCGTTATGTGTGCTGCGCATTCGGGCGGCGGATGTTAATCGTTAATCAGGAGGTACCATGACTGACTCTCGTCACAGTTCAAACGCGCTTTCACTGCAGCAACGCGCGACCAATATTCGCCGTCATGCGCTATTAATGGGCCAGGTGCAGGGACAGGGCTATATCGGTCAGGCACTGGGTGCAGCTGACTTGCTCGCCGTCAGCTATTTTCACGCTATGAATTACCGGGCAGACCAGCCTGAGTGGGAAGGCCGCGACCGCTTCTATCTGTCGATTGGTCATTACGCTATCGCCCTTTACGCCGCGCTGCTTGAAGCGGGCGTGATACCCGAGGAAGAAAGGGAAACCTACGGTTCCGATGAAAGCCGGCTGCCGATGTCTGGCATGGCCGCCTATACCCCAGGCATGGAAATCACCGGCGGTTCACTGGGTCATGGCCTGGGTATTGCCGTCGGTGCCTGTCTGGGCCTGAAGCAGAAAAGCTCGCAGGCGCGAATCTATAACCTGCTTTCAGATGGAGAGCTTAATGAAGGCTCCACCTGGGAAGCGGCAATGTCAGCTTCACACTGGCAGCTTGATAACCTGATCGCCATTATCGACGTCAACAATCAGCAGGCTGACGGCCACAGCAGTGAGATTCTCGCTTTTGAACCGATTGTGGATCGCTGGCAGGCTTTTGGCTGGTATACCCAGCGGGTCGATGGCAACGACATTGCTGCTCTGCAAAAAGCCTTTGACGCAGCACGCAGCTGGCCTGAACCTCAGCCGCGCGTCATCATTTGTGATACCCGAATGGGCAAAGGTGTACCGTTTCTGGAGAGCCGTGAGAAAACTCACTTCATTCGGGTCGACGCCGATGAGTGGGACAAAGCCCTGACCGCACTAGAGCAAGGAGTCTGAGATGAGTTCACAACCGCAAAAAAAACGTCTGACCACATCCGCCATGATCGCTTCTATCGCTGCTGAGGGTCAGCCGACGGTTTCTGCTCCTTTCGGGCATGCGCTGGTCGCTCTGGCAGAGCAGCGCTCAGATGTGGTGGGCATGACAGCAGATTTAAGTAAATACACCGATCTGCACCTGTTTGCAGAGGCTTTTCCGCAGCGCTTTTACCAGATGGGAATGGCGGAACAGTTACTCATGAGCGCCGCAGCGGGTATGGCGCGGGAAGGCTTTATGCCTTTTGTCACCACCTATGCCGTGTTTGCTTCCCGCCGCGCCTATGATTTTATCTGCATGGCCATCGCCGAAGAAAATCTGAACGTCAAAATTGCCTGTGCACTGCCGGGGCTGACGACCGGTTATGGGCCGAGTCATCAGGCGACTGACGATCTGGCTATTTTCCGGGGCATGCCGAACCTGACGATCATCGATCCCTGTGATGCTCTTGAGATTAGCCAGGCCATCCCGGCTATCGCGGAACATCAGGGTCCGGTTTATCTGCGTCTGTTGCGCGGTAAGGTTCCACTGGTACTGGATAAATATGACTATCACTATCAGCACGGTAAGGCTCAGCGTCTGCGTAGCGGTAAGCATGCCGTCATTATCAGCAGCGGATTGATGACCATGCGGGCGCTTGAAGCTGCTGAAGCGCTGGAGGAGCAGGGCATTGAGATCGGTGTGGTTCACTCTCCCATGATTAAGCCTCTGGATGAAGAGACCATCCTGAGGGAAGCAGGGGTGGCACTGCAGGGTAATCAACTAGTTATCACGGCAGAGAATCATTCGATAACAGGCGGGTTAGGCGAAGCTGTTGCCGCGCTGTTAATGCGAAACCATGTAACCCCACGCTTCAAACAGATTGCCCTGCCAGATGCATTTTTGGCCGCAGGCGCATTGCCGACGTTGCATGACCGTTATGGCATCTCAACCGATGCCATCGTGAAGCAAATCATCACCTGGCTTGAGGCCTGATTCCTGACAAAACCGGGCCCCGCCCGGTTTTTTTCTCTGTGCATCATTACCTGACCTGTAAAATCATCCTTCATTCCCGTCTTCCTTCATTCCCGGCCGTCGGTTTACTGATTGCAGTGGTCAGCACTCTCTGCGTGCCAGCTAACTTTCTGAATGTCTTTTAAACCACCACGGTTGCAGGGGTTCATTGCCGTACGAACGGGCTAAAGGCCGATTCACTGTAAACAGCAATTCAGGCGGTCCTCCTCTTTATCCTGGTGAGCTTGCTGGCGTGTTTTATCGTTGAGCAGCCGCTGTCATCCACTTTGCTCAATACAGTGAATCGGGTTCCAACACCTGACTAGCCGTTATGACTCATTGTTGACTACGGTTTACGCTCGCCAGTTCTGCAGTGTGTTTTCCATCAAAGCAACACCTTGTCCTGACCATCTTCAGGAAATAATTTTCATCCTGAGATAAAAGTTATCCACTTTTTCTGTGGATAAGTGAGGGATATTTTCTGAGTATCTTTTTGCACTCTCTGATCATGACCTGGTTGTCGGTGAGTAGCGCTTCTTTTCTGATCGCATTTATTCACCCATGAGAGATAAAAAGGGGGGGTTATCATCTTAAATTGTGGCGATTTCAGGCTGAAATTTATATGACATTATCTTAATAAACATAGAGTTAAGTTTATTATTGAGTTGGCGCACCTCTTTGCATGGGAAGGGTTTGCAGGGGATCAATGGGTCACAGGAAGCAAGCACGCAGTAACGGGTGCCTGGTGAAAGGGGACTGGTTACTAATGAACCAGCGGCAAAAAATCATTCCTTGCATTATTGCGACTGCTCTTTAAAAGCTGGCAGCAAACTGAAATGTAAGCGATGGCATTGTGTGAGACCAGCGACTTATTGTCATCAGCACGTTAGCGGTTTAAGCGCTGCTCTAGCATCTGTCTAAAGGGTATTGCAGAGTGGCGATTTCATGAGTTTTTCGTCGCATGAATGATAATTTAATCATTATAAATCAATATATTAAAAAAATACCGACCGATGAAACAGTGGCGATTTCAGCCTGAAATTCGGTTTCCAGCAACTGTTTTCGTTATTCCGGGCTGCATAAAGACAAAAAAAAGCCAGCGATGAGCGCTGGCTTTTTTTAATGCGGAGAGATTAATGATTCAGATACTTTTTCAGGATCTCTGCAATAACTTTATCCAGCTCTTCCTGCAACTCTTTTGACTGCCGGTTGAATTCATAGCTGAACATGCGACCGCGAACCTTTTTACGGGCAAAGCGATCTTTATCAGCAAACGACCATAGCGCAGTGGCCTGCGTTTTATCTTTCTCCGGTTCCTTCACCAGCGTCTGGCTGCCCTGGCGAATCAGTCGCAGAATATGATTCTTAAGCTCGTCTTCTGCCAGACCTTCGCGGGCACAGACCACATCAATTTCCCGTGAGATGGATTTTATGAGCGCTTCAACGCTCTGACCTGACTCGCTCAACTTGTCAGCAGCCTGCAACAGCGCCTTGTAGTCGGGATAGGTTAGTTCAGCGTGATTAGGGAAGAGTGAGATTAAATCTGCCGGAACGCTGGCGGCCTGCAGGGCACGCGTCACTTTTGCCTGGGATAGCCCCTGGTTCTCAGCGATCTCTTTCTGCGACAGTCCACCCTCTTTCAGCGTTAACAGGCGCATGCCCACTTCACGCAGGTTGTGTTCACGCGCCGTCTGAATATCCTGCGCCAGTCTGCGAGCTTCATCTGGTGTGATGGCGGCGTCGGTGATCAGCACGTCCAGCCCGGTTTTACAGTAGAGCGCGGCGGCACGGCGACGTGAGCCGTCGAGGATCTCGATGCGGTCATCTCGCATAACGCCAATGGCCGGGAAAAACTGCTGCAGCTTGATGGTGCGGATAATGTCGCGCAGCGAGTCGGGTGTCAGGCCTGCCTGGTCGCGCCCATTGGTTTCCATCGTGACAAACGTTTTGCTTTCAATCTCACTGGCAGCAATACGTTCAAAGCGAAACAGGGCGCGCTTGCCGGTAGCCAGAACGAATGTCTGGTTGTGCTGGCTGTCAGTCGTATCATTTTCGAGTGGAGTCTGGCTGAAGGTTCTGCCAATTGTGATTCTTTTTGCGCTCATACAAACCTCAGTTCAGGCGAATAAATTCGATACGGTCAAAGACGGCTTTTGCGAAGTCCTCTGCGGCGGATCGCGCATTCTTCAACGCTTCGCTACTGCCGACGTAGGTCGAAGGATTGGCCGAGATAACCGTATCAAAGGATTCACCGCAACGTTCGAAACCATCAAGGCGGGGAAGGGCAGCATCCAGCATGTCACCGCCAAAAATCTCTTTAGCCAGGCTATGACAGAGCTTGTGGTCGGCTTTATTGGAGAGCTTGGACATGAAGCCGATGTTGCCCTGCAGGCGACAGGTTGCGCCGGAGTCTTCGATAATCGCAATCAGTTCCGGCAGGCGTGTCAGGTATTTAAGCGTCGAGTGAAAATCGACCTGAGCCGGTGGCACCGGCGTCATCAGCAGGTCCGAAGCGGCAATCGCATTCTTCAGAAAAGCATCAAGATGCGGGCCGCTGTCGATAAAGATAAAATCATAATCTTTTTTCAGCTTGGCAATGACATTGTCGTACAGCACAGCATGAACGTTCTGTTGCGGCAGATGCTCAGCACAAAGCTGATCCCAGCTTGAAGCGATAAAGGCGTCATCAATCGAGGCGGGCAGCACATCCACACCCGGAATGATAGACGGAACGATGAATTCGTTTACCAGTTCATCACGGGAAACATTCTGCAGCATGGCCTGCGCTGCCGTTGCTTCCACCAGCCCGACTGAGCGCTCATGGTTTAAAAACATGGTTGCCGAAGACTGCGGGTCGAGATCAATAACCAGAACACGTAAATCTTCGAACAGCAGATGAGGATGGGCGCGTAGCGCATGGGCCAGCGAAACGGTAGAAACCGTTTTAGAGACGCCGCCCTTAAGATTACCGACAAAAATGGTATAGGCATCGCTGTGGCGGTCGCGATATTTCGGCACGCCACGATGATGATAAATATCGATAATGTTCTGAATCGACATGGCATATTTAACAGATGAACCCGCGGCGCGTTTATCAAACTGATAACCGCTTTCTTCCATCTCATTGACTGCGTAATCCACACTGGCTCGGGTCAGTTTCGGCAACTTAGCTAACGCCGCTTTTGCATAGACCTGATAGTAGGTATTTTCATGCAGTTCCTGCTTTTGCGCCTGAATCTGATCGGTGAGGCTCAGCAGCATGCGTTCTGAACGCTGTGCAACCTTCATCACCTGCTTGTCATCGTTAGCCATAGTTGCTCCAAACATGTAGGATTTATGACTTTATACAGAAATCCTGCACGTGAGGCAATAATTTATCCTCTCAACATAATCTGCGTTTCTATGTAACAGCACGGGGTTTGGTGAGCTTCATCACATTATTCACTGTGTGCGGGGCAAATGAAGCCAGTCATTTGCGATCAACATTCACTGTAATCAGCAGATCATTCACTGTAGTAAGTAAACAGATTTAAAAATGATCAGGTAAGGGTAAAGCAGACAGAGAGCAGGGGAGACGGACTCAGAATGCCGCATTGAAAGAGCCAAAGATTCACTGTAATCAGTAAAGTCAGCGTGGGTTCCGGTGATGTTTCGGTACGGAAGTCAGCGCTAATGAGGGGGGATTGACGGGTATTAAGGCAAGCCAGACAGGTTGCAACGCTGATTTTTACCCCTTTCTGCTCCAGACATTCACTGTAGTCAGTAGCGTTTCAAAGAGCAGCGCAGCCAGGAGTAACGTTCACTGTAATCAGTAAACTTGTTCATTGGGGGTCATGATAAGTAAATGGGCGGTGTAAACGTTCACTATAGTCAGTAGCGATTTGCTGATGAACCCTGAACGGGTCACTAAAGCATCGGGATCAGATGAGAGAATAAACAACGATCCGTTCACTGCTGGTTTTGGTCGGTAATGCGGACGAGTGCATCCATAAACGTTCACTGTAATCAGTAAATCCTGCCAGATACGAATGTTCACTATAGTCAGTAAATGAGGAGTGATTCTGCAAACATTCACTGTAGTCAGTAGAATAATTGGGCTCGGTGCTGCGCCACAGGGAGCCCCTGGTGTCGCTATCAGACAATGACCATCCTGCTGATTTTGAATCTGACCAGCCTCATGCAGCCAGACATATGCACATCAGCATCAGCCCCTGCACATCAGCGATGGACTAACTGGCTTCGCTATAACGTTCACTGTAATCAGTAGCAGGCGCAGAATGTTACGTCACATCGTAGCGAACATTCACTGTAGTCAGTAAAGTGTTCACTGTAATCAGTACACGTCCCCCTTAGCCACGTCAGCCAGGCGGCTGCTTTAGATGGAGCTGAAGAGAGCAACGTTCACTGTAATCAGTAACAGTGTCACGCGGGTCACATCACCCGACGGTTAGCCATATCATCTCTGATCAACGCAGCCGTTAGTCATGTTCGTTGAGCACAGGGCAGTGTGCTGACGTTCACTGTATTCAGTAGCGTTCACTGTAATCAGCAGGATGCACCATCGCGAGATGTAATCTGTACATTCACTGTAATCAGCAAACCGGGGATGAGTAAGTGCTAACACATAAGTATGTAAGTACACACTTACTCACTAAGCCTTATAGAAAGGAAGGGGTGGTATGAAGGGGAGCGATACAGGCTTTAATATAGCACCACGATTACTGATTACAGTGAACGTTACTGATTACAGTGAATGTCGGAGAAATGCTGATTACAGTGAATGGGCTCCAGAGACGCAATGTCACTCTTTTAGAAAAGTGACACTGCCACGCAGGATTGCTGATTACAGTGAACGCGAAGAGTTAATCCTCGAACTCGATCTCATCCAGCGAATCGATGCTCTCCAGATTACCGATACCATCAAGCTTTGGCGTACGACTGTGAATGATGAAAAAGACCGAACGGCCACGCTTCACTTCTGAGTAATCCAGATAACCAATCTCTTTCAGCTGCTCCATCGCGCGCCGTACCACATGGTTCTGCGTGGTGGTCTTGGAGCCGAGATTGAGGCGCATACGCAGGCGTGCCAGTGAGATAGGCGCCGGATTGGTCGGCAGGCTCTCCAGGAAGGTATAGAGGGCCTGTGCAGACTCTTTACGCTTGAGGCGGGAAATTGCCCGGAGCTGAAGCAGCACCTTGTGATCGAAGTTGTAGAGTTCGAAAAGCTTAGGGTCGGCCTGAATGCGGACAATATCTTTTTCGCGGTCGTAATAGGCAGACTGAACAAGGTGGGTATGATACGCCTTGCCGTTGCCTTCAAAGGAGAGCGTATTGGTCGCAATACGGCGCAGAGAAGCATCCAGGCGCTTACGCAGTGCGGCAGATGAGTTGGCAGAGGGAATGCCACACATCTTCACAAAGTCGATAAACGGCAGGGTGACCGTATCGCCTTTGGTCGGATAACGGGAAAAAGACTGAATAATGCCCGCCCAGGTTTTGAAATCGTTATCCATATCCAGTCGCGCGCCGGTAATGGTAATCTTTTCGTATCCTTCCGCTTTCACCAGCGTCAGGTTTTTCAGCTCTTTCGTTGCATCTGTTGAGGCCATCGCACCAGATTTACCCCGTGCGGTCGATTTCAGGGTCGGCACAAAGAGTCCGAGACGCATTAATGCGACGGGCTGGACGGTGTTATTCTTGTTGGGATGAAGCTGAATAACTTCACCACTGTTTTTTGTCACTGACAGAAAAGGTTCTAGTAACGCTTTGTTTTCGTTGTCTTTATCTGCCATGGCGTAAGATCTTCATTCTGTGGATGAAAGGGATCGTTTTCTGACTACAGTGAACATTAGCACTGTTTACAGTGAACATTCTACCTGGTACAGTGAATAAAGTACTGATTACAGTGAACACTTTACTGATTATAGTGAACACGATCACCCTTTCAGCCCTTGTGGGGCGTGGCCTGCGACGATCGGGGATCTCTTAGGATCTCTCTATGATCTATTAAGGATCGTTTTTTAGGATCTGGTCACTGTATAAGTGGAAAACTCCTTCAGAACTTAATCTTCAGATACCTTTGCTGTCAGCAAAAAAATTCCCGGCAATCTGCAGGTTATCTGTCAGCCTGATCGGGTCCTGACAATATGGCTTCTCAATTAATAAACAACTTCCTCACTATTATTCATTTTTCATCATCAACTACAGCGCGTATCGTCTCTCCATCACTGACAGAATGAGGAAAACGGCACCATGACTGAACATGCCCTATCACGTAACCCCGCAACAGGTGAAATTCTGGCACGCTATCCACTGCAAAACCCTGCAGAGCTGGAGCAGACGCTGGCAACAAGCGCATCAGCTTTTGCAGCATGGCAACACAGCAGCATGGCCGATCGGGTTCGCGTATTGCGTCAGCTCGGTGAGCAGCTGCGTCAGCGGGAACCGGATCTCTCTCGCATGATCACCCTGGAGATGGGTAAACCCATTGCACAGGCGCGCGCTGAGGTTCTGAAATGCGCGAACTTATGCGACTGGTATTCAGAACATGGCCCTGCGATGCTGGCCGATCAGCCCACTCAGATTGCTGATGCATGGCAGCGATTCCGTCCCATCGGTGTGATCCTGGCTGTGATGCCATGGAATTTCCCACTGTGGCAGGTTCTGCGAGGCGCAGTGAGCATGTTGCTGGCAGGTAACACCTATCTGCTGAAACACGCGCCTAACGTCATGGGAAGCGCCACACTGATGGCTGAGCTGTTCAGCGCGACCGATCTGCCAGCAGGTGGCTTTAACCTGGTCAACGTCGACAACGACGGTGTCTCCATCGCCATTAAAGATGATCGTATTGCCGCCGTCGCCGTGACCGGCAGCGTTCGGGCTGGCGCTGCCATCGCCGCACAGGCGGGTGCAGCACTGAAGAAAACCGTGCTGGAACTGGGTGGATCCGATCCCTTTATCGTACTGGCAGATGCCGATCTTGATGAAGCGGTTAAATCCGCTGTGATCGGACGTTTCCAGAATACCGGGCAGGTCTGCATGGCGGCCAAACGCTTTATTATCGAAGCACCTATTGCGGCAGAGTTTGAGAAGCGCTTCACGGCAGCCGTCCAGGCTCTCACCATGGGCGATCCCCTGGATGAAAACACCTTCCTGGGTCCGATGGCTCGCGCCGATCTGCGTGATGAACTGGATGGACAGGTAAAAGCCACGCTGAATGAAGGTGCACGTCTGGTGCTGGGTGGCGAGAAAGTGGCAGGAGAGGGTAACTATTATGCGCCGACTATCCTCGCGGATGTCACCAGCAACATGACCGCGTTCAGACAGGAGCTGTTTGGCCCGGTCGCCGCCATTGCCGTAGCGCGGGATCCGCAACATGCGCTGGAGATCGCCAACGACAGCGAGTTTGGCCTCAGCGCCACCGTCTGGAGCGGTAACGAAGAGATCGCCGATCGACTGGCGCTGCAGCTGGAAGTCGGCGCGGTGTTTATCAATGGCAACGGCGCGTCCGATCCGCGCGTTACCATTGGTGGCGTGAAGAAAAGCGGCTACGGTCGTGAGCTGTCGCACTTTGGTGTGCACGAATTCTGTAACGTGCAGACCGTGTGGAAGAATCGCCGCTAGTTCTCACTGCGCCGATGGAAGATAAGCGGGCGCTGCTTTAGCGACCGCACTGAGCGGACGCAGCAACCGATGCGGTGCAAACGCACTTAGCATCGGTGATGCTGTGCCGCTCAGCATCTCCTCAGCCACCAGCCTGCCCAGCAATGGGGCAAGGGTCATGCCGCTATGGCTGACCATCAGATAAACGCGTGCTGACTCGCTGATGTAGCCTGATGCCGGCAAGCCATCAGCCGGACGCGATCGCTGTCCTGTTTCAATCCGCTCAATTCTCGCGCCTTCCGCGTTTTTAAACAGCCGACGCAATCGACGCAGCATCTCTTTGCCGATCAATCCATCCGGCGAGACCGGCCGCGCAGGATCGGCATGATGATCCAGATCCAGCGCCTGCAGCATCAGGCGGCCACCGCCATCCGGCCGCACATTCAGTTCCGGGGTAATCAGATTGCATTTAAGTGAGATCGGCAGAGGCTGCGTCTGCGCCAGAAAGCTGCAGGCAACAGGATCGGCGCGGTTTGCATCAGTCATCGCCAGTTCAAGCCCGCACTGACTCATCAGTTCCGGTGCCCAGCGGCCGGTTGCCAGCACCAGCTGATCGCCACGCCATTCATCACCGCTGGCCATTGTCAGATGCACATCCCGACCCGTTTCTGTCAGCGTTGTCACTTCATTGTTGCAGACCAACTGCCCGCCACTGGCGCGCAAATCCGCCAGCAGAGAGGCGATGAACAGGCTCGGATAAAGCAGGCACTCCGACGGGAAAAACCACGCGTGCTGAATGCGGGGATCGAGCCGCAACTCGGGCAGGGCACCCAGAAGCGCGGCGCGACTCCGTTTCTCAACGGGATAATCGAGAGTCGTGAGCTTTGCTGCGCGCTGCGCCAGCTGGCGCAGGGAGGATTCATCGGCTGCCCACTCCAGCGTGCCGGTTTCCAGCAGCCACCGAGGCGATGCAGGGTGACTGGCCTGCCAGCGCTTGTGCTCGTCTATCGCATGGGCATTAAGATCATGGTAGCGGATGGGTTCTTTGCCGTTGGCATTGACCCAGGCATAGCTAATCTGACTGGTTCCGCTGCCAGGATAGTTTTTATCGAAGACGGTGACCTGTGCGCCCCGTCGCGACAATGACTCCGCGACGGCTAAACCCAGCACGCCTGCACCGATTACGGCAATACGTTGTGGCATATCTGGTCTCTCCTGAACAGGGATGAGTGGAAAACTGCTACCTGCCGGTTCGTTTCACTATTACGAAGTCAAACAAAGACGTCAACCGCAGTTTCAGGCGGTGGTTTCATCAAACCAGGCAGGCACCGGATCGGCCAGATTGATCCACTGCTCAGGGCCTTCAGCCATCTCATGGGGTGTCAGCAGTGCGTGGTCCAGCGCGGAAACAATGCGCTTCTCGTCCATTTCAATGCCGATAAATACCAGCTCCTGACGCGCATCGCCGGTGCCTTCCTGCCATTGTTCAGCGATGAAATTGAGTGAATCCGCATCCTGTGGCCAGTCCATTCGCGGCACACTGACCCACCAGCGCCCGGCATAACCCTGACGAGCCACAGCGCCGGCCTGCGACCACATCGCAGCATAGTCAGGCCGGCTGGCGAGCCAGAAGTAGCCCTTAGAACGGATAACCCCGTCAAGCTGGTGATTAACGACCTCCCAGAAACGCTGCGGATGGAACGGACGGCGGGCGCGATAGACAAAATTGCGAATGCCATACTCCTCAGATTCCGGCTGATGCTCACCACGCAGGGTCTGCAACCAGCCCGGTGCCTGTGCTGCCCGGTCGAAATCAAAGCGACGGGTATTCAGCAGGCGGTCCAGCGGAACCTGGCCAAACTCACTGTTCACAATAAGGGCATGTGGATTAAGCGCACGCAGCATGCCCTGCAGTTCGTGCAATTGCGTCTGGCTGAGCAGATCCGTTTTGTTCAGTACCAGCAAATCACAGAACTCAATCTGATCCACCAGCAAATCAACCACTGAACGCTCATCCTGCTCGCCCAGCGACTCGCCGCGAGACTGAAGATCATCGACTGAACGGTAATCGCGCAGGAAATTGAAACCATCCACCACAGTAATCATGCTATCCAGACGGGCATAAGCCGACAAGCTTTCACCTTCTTCATCTTCAAACGTGAAGGTTTCAGCAACCGGCAGCGGTTCAGAGATGCCGGTTGACTCAATCACCAGATGATCGAAGCGACCGGCCTGGGCCAGACGTTTCACCTCCAGCAGCAGGTCTTCTCGCAGCGTACAGCAGATACAGCCGTTACTCATTTCGACCAGCTTTTCGTCAGTACGTGAGAGCTGTGCGCCGCCGTCGCGCACCAGCGCAGCGTCGATATTAATCTCAGACATATCATTGACGATGACCGCAATCCGCCGTCCTTCGCGGTTGTTAAGAATATGATTGAGCAGGGTGGTTTTACCGGCACCGAGAAAACCAGAGAGAACCGCAACCGGCAGACGCGGATCCTCGGATGTCAGAAGGGAAAGTGGCATACTGTTACCTGTCAGTAGTGATTAAAGATATGTTATAACATAACATTAATAATGCTGTTTTCAATCGGGATTTCTGCTCCCGTGTCTGAAAATGAAGAGGGTTAAGAAAAAAGGAGAAGAGATGCAACAACTCACACTGGTGCCGCGTCTTGTGCCGGATGTCAGAAGCGGCGCGAAAACCTCAACGATACGCTGGCAGGAAAGCGATATCGTCACCGGCCCGCTGAAGCTGGTGAGTGAGGCGGATGCCGCGGACGCAGTCATCGTATGGGTGACGTGTATTGAAACACTGCGCTTAAATGAGGTGGCCGCGCGGCTGGGGAAGGAGGCTGAATGGCCGGATGCGGTGTTGCTGGAGGGGATGCGCGAGCACTATCCGGAAATCAGGCTGAGCAGTGAGGTGCAACTGATCACTCACCTCACGCCCGCCGAAACGCAACAGAAGCTCACTGAACAGTAATCAGCTGTGCTCAATCACCAGCAGCGCCAGCGTATCGGCTTCCAGCGCCCGAAAGATATGCAGCTCATCGCCCGGATAGGTAATGTAATCACCCACGTCCAGCTCCACCGCACTGTCGACCGGGCCCACCAACGCACGCCCTTTAGCCATAATAATATGCTCGATTGTATTGGGAATATGGGGTTGTGATATGCGCTCGCTGCCGGGCTGGACCTCCAGCAGATAGATATCACGCCGGACGCCAGGCGGGCAGGATGCCAGCAAAACGGCCTGATAATCGGCAAGATCCGCAGTCACCGACAGACCTTCTCCACGGCGAATCACCTGCAGACGACGCGCATCCGGCTCCAGCAACCGTGAAAACGGAATGTTCAGCGTCACGCACAGCGACCACAACGTCTCAATGCCTGGATTACCATTACCTGCTTCCAGTTGTGACAGCGTGGATTTGGCGATCCCGGCACGGCGTGCCACTTCAGCCAGTGACAGACCCGCACGCTGACGTTCACGCACCAGGGCATTGGCAATAATGCTGATAGGGGTATTCAAACGCACTCCTGATAACCTGAATGTTTTTTATATCGAACACTACGTTCGTCTTGTAAAACGCTGTCGGGGTGTTCATTATATCGGATTATATGTTCATTATGAGACAGAGTGATGCTTTTTCCGCAAATGCAGTTGCTGGACAAAGGGGTGATCAAAGCGATTTTCCTGGTCTGCCTGGCTGATGGAATTGTCGGTTTATCCTATGGCTCGCTGGCCTCCGCCGACGGGTTTCCGCTCTGGGTGCCGCTGGCGCTGTCCACGCTGGTACTGGCGGGCGCATCGGAGTTCCTGTTTATCGGCATCGTGGCGGGTGGTGGCAGTCCTTTTACCGCCGCAGCAGCGGGCCTGCTGGTGAATGCACGTCACCTGCCGTTTGGCATTGCGGTCAAAGATCTGGTGGGTAACGGCCCGTCGGGCTGGTTTGGCTGTCACATCATGAACGATGAAAGTGTGGTCTTTGGTGTCTCTCAGCCGCAACTGGCCCAGCGTCGCAGCGCCTACTGGCTGTGCGGCATCGGTATCGGCTTAATCTGGCCAGTGAGTGTCATGATCGGAGCGGCAATCGGGCAGTTTATTCCGGATGTCTCGGTGATCGGACTGGATGCGGTATTCCCGGCCATCCTGATCGCCCTGATCTTCCCGGCGCTGCGCCAGCGACGCACCCGCATCCCGGCTGCCGTCGGCGCGCTGCTCTCTTTGCTGGCGACGCCACTGGTTCCGGCGGGCATGCCGGTACTCTTATCGCTGCTGGGCCTGCTGACATGGAGATCGCGCAAATGACGCATCAGGGAATGATTATCGCCGGGATCGCCATGCTGGCAGCCGGAACCTATCTGATGCGCTTTGCCGGCGTCAGGCTGGGAAACCGTCTGCCGATCAACGAGCGCACCCAGCAGATGCTCTCCGACGCCGCCACGATATTGCTGCTTGCTGTCGCGGCCACGACCACACTGTTTGAAGGCCAGCATTTTGCCGGTGTGGCTCGGGTGGCAGGCGTGGGCTTTGCCCTGTTGCTGGCATGGCGTCGGGCGCCGCTGATTGTGATTATTCTGGGGGCGGCGGCGATGACGGCACTGCTGCGTTTCTTCGGCGTGCCGTGAAGCTGATGTGCCCCGACGTGCCCACGATTGATATCTTACCGGGCATCACGGCATGATGAGGGTTCATCCATCCGCCCGGAGTTTCCCCATGAATCGTCCGCTTCAGATTGGCCTTCTGCTGTTCCCTGATGTCACCCAGCTCGATCTCACCGGTCCGTGGGAAGTATTTGCGCGCACGCCTGGCGTCGAATGTCATCTGGTCTGGAAGGATCTTCAGCCCGTTCGTTCCGATCGCGGCCTGTCGATATTACCTACCACCACGTTTGATGCGTGCCCGCCGCTGGATGTGATCTGTGTGCCTGGCGGGCCAGGGCAGATCGCCCTGATGTCAGACGATAGCACGCTGAATTACCTTCGACAGCAGGCCGCTCAGGCGCAGTGGATAACCTCGGTCTGTACCGGCTCGCTGGTGCTGGGAGCGGCCGGATTGCTGAAGGGATATCGTGCGACCTCGCACTGGAGTTCCATCGATCAGCTGGCCTTGCTGGGCGCGGAGCCGGTCAGTCAGCGGGTGGTGCGAGACCGCAATCGTATCAGCGGCGCGGGCGTCACCTCGGGTATCGATTTTGCCCTGACGCTGGTGGCTGAAATCGCCGGAGACGCGGTCGCTAAAACGGTCCAGCTGCAGATGGAATATGATCCTGAACCGCCGTTCACCAGTGGTTCGCCGCAGACTGCACCGCCACAGGAAGTGGAGCAGGCGCGGGCGGAAATGGCGGATTTTCTCGCCACGCGCCGTGAGGCAACCGAGCGTGCCGCGCGGCGGCTACAGGCTGATTAGCTTACGGACGCCGGGGATAAGCAGTAGCAGCAGTGACAGCGCCATTGAGGAAATTAGTGTCAGGGCGATGACCAGCAGTTTATCGCCCAGCGTCTGAATGGGGATCGCGGCGGCCAGCAGGCCAAAAACCAGATAGTGCAGGATATAAACGCCGGTCATGGTTTTTCCGAGGGTGGTCAGAAACGAGGTCAGCCACTGACCTTTTTCCGGCAGGCGGACTGCGTTAATGCTGATGACGATCAGCACGACCAGCAGATAAACCTGCGAACCCGTCAGAACCACATCATTGTGGGTCGCCAGAAAGCGCGCAATAAAGTAATGACGCTCATAGAGCCAGGTGAAGAGATAAACCGCAGGCAACAGCAGCAGGCTGCTCTTTATCACTCTGGGTGAGGTCAGCAACTGCATCACGCGCGGCGCGGCCATCAGCCGACCGGTGAGGTAGTAGAGTACCCACGTCCAGATACGGTATTGCGGCAGCAGCGAAAAGGCCCGCTGGCCCGGATAGAGGCTGGCGAGCAGGTCATAGGCAAACGCTGACACCAGCAGCAGCAAAATCCCGGCTGCCATCAGCCCTGGCCGCTGAATCAGCCGGTCGATCAGCGGATGCGAGACGTAAATCACAATCAGCGCAATCACAAACCACGGCTGAATCAGATAGCCTTTATGGTGCATTCCGGCAAACCAAAAGAAGCTGAACCAGAAGATAAAAATCAGCAGAATGCGGCGAATTTTGCCGAGCTGCCACGCGGGCGTGTGCAGCTCTCCGGCATCGATATAGCCACTCAGCAGAAAATAGAGCGGCGTGGCGATCGTTGAGACAAAACTCAGCACGTTCAGCGTCAGATTGATGTCGTAATGGTAGCTGTCGTAGCTCTGGTACAGCGTAAAAAACGACACGGCGGTGATACAGGCCAGCGTCTTCAGCATTGCCAGCCCGGTCTTATTCACCGCGCGCCTCCCGGCCGTGGAAGCAGCGATAGATCACCGGCAACACCAGCAGGGTCAGCACGGTCGCAAATCCCAGACCAAAAATAATCACCACGGCCATGCTCTGGAAAAAGACATCGCGCAGCAGCGGCAGCAGGCCGAGCACCGTGGTGAAAGCCGTCAGGAGGATAGGGCGAAGACGTGAAGTCGCCGCATCAATAATAGCAAGCTGCAGCGACTTCTCCTGCTGGAAGAGCCTGATCTCCTCAATCAGCACGATCCCGTTACGGATCAACATGCCCGACAGGCTCAGCAGTCCTATCAATGCCATAAAGCCAAACGGAATCCCGGTGATCAAAAAGCCACAGGTAACGCCAATCAGTGCCAGCGGCACGGTGATCCAGATAGCAACAGCGTCACGCAGCGAGTTAAACATCAACACGGTAATGATAAACATCGCCAGGAAGCCCACCGGCAGCGAACTGAGCAGCCCGCTCTGCGCTTCGCGTGAACTCTCCAGCTCGCCACCCCATTCAAGCCGGTAGCCAGACGGAAGTTTCAGCTGATCGATCTGCGGCTGCACCCGCGCGATGATCTGTGCAGAGGTTAAACCTGAAGCGGGATCGGGGTCGGTCTGCACCGTCAGCACGCGCGTGCGATCGCGGCGCATAATCAGTGGATTTTCCCACTCCAGACGGAAGTCAGACACCACATTGCTCAGCGGCACAACGTGCTGCAGGGCAGCGCTCCAGAGCTGGATGTTGTCAATGTGATCGACACTCTGCCGCTCATCATCCGCCGGATAGAGCATCACCGGCATCAGCCGCGAACCGTCACGGAAAATGCCCACCGCGTCGCCGCTGAAGTTCATTCTCAGGGCCTGATCGATATCGCGCTTGTCGATGCCCAGTTCCTGACCGCGCAGTGCCGAATAAACCGGGCGGATTACTTTACTGCGCTCCTGCCAGTCGTTGCGCACCGGGAAAGTGGAACCATCCGCCAGGAAAATCGCATCCAGCTGGCTGCCAATGTGGCGCAGCACTTCAGGCTCCGGGCCGATCACCCGCAGAGCAATGGCACTGTCGCTGGCGCTGCCAAACTGAATTCGCTTGATGCGCTGATTCACCTGCGGGAAGTTCTGCTTAATGTACTCCTCGGTCTTCAGCGACAGCGCGTCCAGCTGTCGCGCATCCTTAACCCGCACCATGATCTGAGCGAAGTTGCTGTACTGGCGCGCTGCGTCATAGGTCAGCGTAAAGCGCAGTGCGCCCTGGCCCACCGTGGTGACGGTCGACGCGACGTCCGGATCCTGATTTATAAACCGGGCAATTTCCGCCGCCGTATTGGCGGTGTAGTGGATATCGGTGCCATAGGGCAGCCAGAGATCGGTGAAAAAGACCGGCGTGCTGGAGGAGGGGAAGAAGTTCTGCTTCACCAGGGTAAAGCCATACAGCGACAGGGCCAGCAACGCCACCATCACCGTCAGCGTGGTGATGCGGAAACGCAGCAGGCCGCCCAGTGCCTGACGATAAAGCCGGAATACGATGCCCTGATAAGGCGCAGTGGGTTCGGTTTGCGCAGGCTTAGCTGCGCCCCGGCGCTTCTCACTCCAGTTGATAAATACCGGGGTTAAGGTCAGCGCCGTGACCCAGCTCAGCATCAGTGAAATCAGCAGCACCTGGAACAGCGATTTACAATATTCGCCGGTCGAATCCTGTGACAGGCCAATCGGCGCAAAGGCGAGAATCGCAATCACCGTTGCCCCCAGCAGCGGCAGGGCGGTACGCCGCACCATGCGGGCAATCGCCTGCTGCAACGGATGCCCGCGCTGGTGGTCAATCTTCACCCCTTCAACCACCACGATGGCATTATCCACCAGCATGCTCAGCGAAATAATCAGCGCGCCCAGTGACACCCGCTGCAGCTCAAGTTTAAACAGGTACATGATCAGGAGTGTGCCGAGCACGTTAAGCGCCAGCGAGGCGGCAATCACCATGCCGCTGCGCAGGCCCATAAACAGCAGCAGCGTTCCCACCACAATCGCCAGCGCCATCAGGAAGTTGAGGATAAAGCCGTCAACCGACTGTTTCACTTCATGCGCCTGGTTATAAAACACCTTCAGGCTGATTCCTGCGGGGGTATCCTGCTGATAGTGCGCCATGCGTGCAGAGAGCGCGTCACCGACATCGATCACATTGACGCCGGGCGCAAACGAGATGCCGATAGCCAGCGCCGCTTCACCGTCTGCGAAGTAGATATTGGCGGGATTATCGGTGACGCCACGCGTCAGGGTGGCGATATCGCGCAGATGCACATTCTGCGGGCTGCCCGCGGGCAGAATCGGCAGATTAGCCAGATCGTCGAGCGTCTGTAGTTCGCCGGTAGGGTGAAAACGGATCGATTCGCTGTCGACCCGCAGCGTGCCGGCACTGGCGACGCTGTTATTCCGGCTCAGCAAATCGGCGACGCGCTGCGGCGTCATGCCATAGGCAGTCATTTTGCTGGCGGAAAGCGCGATGCGGATCTCCTCCTGCTCGACACCTGCGACTGCAACTTTCGCTACACCCGGCACCAGCACTAAATCGCGTCGCAGCTGGTCAGCATAATTACGCAGTTCACTGTTCGTGTAGTCTTTGCCGTGGATAACGAAGAAGTAGCCATACACATCGCCGAAATCGTCATTCACCAGCGGCGCCTGCACGCCGGGCGGAAACTGCCGCGCTGCATCGCCGACCCGGCGACGTAACTCATCCCAGATTTGCGGCAGCTGATCGGCCAGATAGCGGCTTTGGATATTAACGGTAATCTGCGACAGGCCATTGCCGGAAATCGAGGTGACGTTGTCCAGCGACGGCAGGCGTTGCAGCGCATTCTCCAGCGGCAGCGTGACCTCCTCTTCAACCTGCTGGGCCGACGCGCCAGGATACTGGGTGACAATCACCGCCGACTTAATCGTAAACAGCGGATCTTCAAGGCGGCCGATGTTCAGCAGCGCATAGATCCCGCCCACGCCCAGCAGAAGAATGACCATCCAGATGCGAATGGGTTTATCAATAAAATGCTCCTGAATACGCATTATAACCCCCGCTCGCGCTGCCAGATGCGCACCGCTTCACCGTCACGCAACTCACCGACACCGGCGGCAACAATGCGGTCGCCCGGCTTCAGCCCGCTGAGGATTTCAATGCCCTGAGCGGTGAGACGACCCACTTCGACCGGTCGATCTTTTACACGCAGCGCCTCGCCATCCTGCTCAACCAGCCAGACATGCGGTTGATTGGTGGGGCTGCGATCGGGATTAAATACTGCAGCCGCAGGCACCACCAGACGCGGCTGGGCTGGAGCATTCGGCAGGTTATGCAGCTTAACGCGCACAGAACCGCTGAGACCTGCAACGCCTGGCAGATCCGCCGGACGTGGCATGGTCAGCACCACCTGATAAGTCAGCGTGGCGGCGTCAGTCTGGCTGGTATGCTCTTTGTACTGCGCGGTAAAAAAGCGACCGGGCAGGGCGTTAAACTGCACCTCAGGCTGATAGTGAATATTCTGGATGTCGAGGCTGGTGAAGAGGGTTTCCGGCAGCGTGAAGATGACGTCGAGCAGATCGGCCCGGGTCAGCAGCGCAATCGGCTGCCCGGCGGCCACCACCTGATGATTACGCGCCTGCACCCTGGCAATCACCCCATCAAACGGCGCGCGCAGAGTCAGAAACTGTAACTCCTCCTGTGCGATTTTAAGTGCAGTCGCGGCGGCATCACGGTTAGCGCGCTGAATATCCATCTCAGACTTTGAAACTGCGCTGCGCTGCGCCAGCGTGTTAAAGCGCTGAAATTGCCGCTCCGCCAGCTGCAGCGCTGTCTGACGATCGCGTACCCGCAGTTTTGCATCCGCATCATTCAGGGTGGCAAGCAATTGCCCTGATTTTACAGGCGTTCCATCACGTATATCGAGCTGTACCAGCTGGCCCGCGCGTTTAAATGCGAGATCGGTATTATCACCCGCCTGAATACGTGCAGGAAAAACCCGGATATTCTGCGCGATATCCGATTCAAGGGTAAATACTTTAATTACGCGCGGTGGTGTGGCTTCCGCTTCTTTTTTTTGATCGCACGCTGTCATAAATAAGCAACAGAGCAAAATGGGGATAACCTTGCGTTTAATCATATTCTTCGCCTTAACATCAGCTATTTCACAGCAGTTTAATAAGCGTTAAGGCGTCATTAGCCCTGATGCTTATCGCGACCGGGATAAAATAATTTTTAATCTTCGTTCTATAAGTTTAACGAAGCGGCAGGGCCGCTTCGCCTGAATCGGGTTATGCTGCCATCTGCGAGACGACAAGCCAGGTGAGTAAGCCCACCAGCGTGGTTGCGGCAACCGCGAGAATAACGAAACCGCAAAGCATGATAATGCTTTGTTTTTTCATCAGAGTTTCCTTTTTCGAGCCAGAGTATAAGCCGTTGCACACTGCATCAGCCTGCTTAAACAATAGCTAAACGAAAACAACGTTGTCATTCTCATAATATAGGTTAGATTTAATTTAGCCATTTTATGTTATTCATCAGATGTTTCTTACGTAAATATGATATCGGTCATTACCGGCGGGAGAGGCATGTCGCAAAATGCCTGCCTTTTAATTGCGCCTTTAATTCATCGCTAAATGGCACGAGGTTTATATATGCTAAATAATGATAAGCAGGATAAAGCGTTAGCTTTATCTGAGCGCCGCTGGTATCAGCGTAGTGTGGCCGAGATATTTTCTGACCTGCAGAGTTCACCCGCAGGATTATCGACTGCCACCGCACAGGAACGTCTGCAGAAACAGGGTCCCAACGCGCTTCCGCAAAAAGCCGAGCAATCTGCCCTGGTCAAATTCATCGCGCACTTTAAAGATGTGCTGATCTATATTCTGCTGGCTGCGGCGGTAATAACCGCAATCATGGGACACTGGGTTGATACCTTTGTCATTATTGGCGTGGCCGTCATCAATGCCCTGATCGGTTTTATTCAGGAGAATAATGCTGAGAAGTCACTGAAAAGTATCCAGAACATGCTCGCCAGTGAAGCGATGCTGGTGCGGGACGGCAAACAGGTCACGGTTGCGACGCGCGATATCGTGGTCGGTGACGTCGTGATGTTACGCCCCGGCGACAAGATCCCGGCTGATTTGCGACTGTTTGAGGTCAACAATCTGCGCGTTGAAGAGGCGATTCTCACCGGGGAGTCGACGGTGGTGTCGAAGAGCACCGATACGCTGAGCGGTGAAAAATCGCTGGGCGACCGTCTGAACCTGGTTTTCTCAGGCACCACCGTGAGTTCCGGCACCGCGGCAGGCGTGGTGATCGCCAGCGGCGGTGATACTGAGCTGGGTCATATCAACGAGATGATCAGCGGCATAAAAGAGGTTAAAACCCCACTGCTGGTGCAGATCGACAAACTCGGGAAAGCGATCTTTTTCATCATCCTGCTGATGATGGTCGCCCTGTTTATCTTCGGCTATCTGCTGCGTGATATTCCATTGGGCGAACTGTCTCTGTCCGTAATCAGCCTGGCGGTTGCTGCGGTTCCGGAAGGGCTGCCTGCTATTATCTCCATCATCCTGTCGTTGGGTGTGCAGTCGATGGCGCGCACCCAGGCGATTATCCGTAAGCTGCCAACTGTTGAAACCCTGGGTGCGATGTCCGTGATCTGCTCCGACAAAACCGGCACGCTCACCATGAATGAGATGACGGTGAAAGCGGTGGTGCTGGCGAAGAGCCGCTGGCGCGTCAGCGGAAACAGCTACGAACCTAAAGGTGAGATTGTGGCTGAGCAGGGCGACACCAGTGGACGCTCTGCGGCACAGGATCCGCTGTTTCAGCAGTTCCTGCATGCGGTCGACACCTGTAATGAAAGCCAATTGCGTCAGGAAAGTCAGGGGCACTGGACGATTGTTGGCGGCCCGACTGAAGGTGCGCTGAAGGTGCTGGCGGCAAAGGGCCAGACGACACCTCAGCCGGTTGAGGTGGTGAGCAAGCTGCCATTCGATTCCCTCTATAAATATATGTCGGTCAGCTGTGTTGCCAACGGCGAATCTTATGTGCTGCTGACCGGTGCGCCAGACGTGCTGCTGACGCTGTGTCAGCAGCAGCAAACACCGGAAGGTGCCGAGCCGATAGACCGTGCGTACTGGGATGCCGCCATCACCACCTACGCCAGCGAAGGGCTGCGCACCGTGGCCGCCGCCTGGAAGAGAACCTCTTCCCCCGTTACCTCGCTGGATCATGCCGATCTGAAAAGTGACATGGTGCTGCTGGGGCTGGCCTGCATGATGGATCCCCCACGTCCCGAGGCGATTGCCGCTATTGACGAGTGTCAGAAAGCGGGCATTCGCGTCAAAATGATCACCGGTGACCATCAGGAAACCGCGATGGCGATTGGTCAGATGCTGGGGATTGGTAACAGCCAGGCTGCCATCACCGGCTACCAGCTTGAACACATGAGCGACGCCGAACTGGCCGAAGCCGCAAAAACCTATGACATTTTTGCCCGCACCAGCCCTGAACATAAACTGCGTCTGGTGAAAGCGCTGGAAGCCAGCGGTGAGATCGTCGGCATGACCGGCGACGGCGTCAACGACGCCCCGGCGCTGAAACAGGCCAACGTTGGCATTGCAATGGGCATCAAAGGCACCGAGGTAACAAAAGAGGCGGCCGATATGATTCTGGCCGACGATAACTTCGCCACTATTGCTGCGGCAGTTAAAGAAGGACGGCGGGTTTACGACAACCTCAAGAAAACCATTCTGTTTATCATGCCGACTAACCTGGCGCAGGGTCTGCTGATTATTATCGCGATTCTGATGGGTAATCTGCTGCCGTTGACCCCGGTTCAGATTCTCTGGATGAACATGGCGACGTCAGCCACGCTGTCGTTTGGTCTGGCGTTTGAGCCTGCGGAAGCGAATGCGATGCGCCGGCCACCGCGCAATGTGAAAGCGCATGTGATGGACGCTTACGCTATCTGGCGCGTGGTGTTTGTTGGCCTGCTGATTTCGATCAGTGCCTTTGTGCTGGAAGCCTGGCTGCAACCGCGCGGCTACAGTGCTGAGTTTATCCGCACCGTGCTGCTGCAGATGCTGGTTACCGCGCAGTGGGCTTACATGCTTAACTGCCGTAATTCAGATGGCTTCTCACTGGATCGCGGTCTGCTGAAAAACCGTGGAATCTGGCTGGTGACGCTGGTGCTGATTGTCCTTCAGGCGATCATTATCTATGTGCCATTGATGAACACGCTGTTTGGTACGCGTCCGCTGCCGATTAACTACTGGCTGATTTCGCTGATTGTCAGCATCGCGATCTTCATCGTGGTTGAGATCGAGAAACGCCTCACCCGTGCATGGCGGGTGAAGACGCCATCACTAAGTTAATTCTGCCTCCGGGTCCTGCTGCGGATAGCTCGCCAGCAGGACCTTCTTAATCAGATAGGTCAATGGAATGGCCAGTATCCCGCCCGTAATCCCCAACAATGCCTGCCAGAACAAAAACGCCAGCAGCTGCGTGGTCAGCGCCAGGTTAAGTCGCTTACCAATCAGCAGCGGTTCGATTACCGAACTGAGGCAGAGGTTCAGCACCACAAAGAATCCGGCTACCGCCAGCG
Source organism: Candidatus Pantoea varia (assembly GCF_900115075.1). Lineage (GTDB taxonomy): Bacteria > Pseudomonadota > Gammaproteobacteria > Enterobacterales > Enterobacteriaceae > Pantoea > Pantoea varia. The sequence goes on along the minus strand of NZ_FOVG01000003.1, from coordinate 245,312 downwards.
CAACCTGTAAATCGAACATAATGTAACTCTGAATGACCGGCGGAATGGCGGCCAGAAAGGAGCCAAGAACGGGCACGTAATTAAAGATGAACATCAGTACGCCCCAGAAAAAAGCAAACTTCAGTCCAATCAGATGCGCACCCACCCCGACGATCACCCCGCCCAGAATACTGGTCAGCGTTTTCACCCGGGCATAGACAATCACGCTCTGAATGCCCTCCTGCAGCGCCAGATAAAAGGCCTGATGTTTTCCCGTAACCCGCTGTTGCAGTGCTGCTTTCAGCAGCGGCATCTCATAGAGCATAAACAGCAGCATCAGAAACACCATGATCCACCATGAGATGACCCCCGGGATTTGCGTCAGAAATGCTGTGACGATGCGCACTATTGCACCCGCATCCACAAAGGTCAGCAACTGGTCGGGTGTCATACCGATATCAAGCCGGGCAAAGGCCAGCGTCAGCTGTTCAAGTCGGGCCGCCAGCAGCACGGGTGCCTGGCGGCTGAGCTGCATTAAATCGGGCGTCAGCACGGTTAACTTGAGGATAGTGACCACCATGATCAACAGCATCAGCATAATCACCAGCAGTGACGAGACGATGCGCGGTATGCGTTTGTTTTCCAGCCGGGTAATCAGCGGATCAAGCATGATGGCCAGTAACATCGCCAGCAGTACCTGATTGATGAGCGGTGCCGCCAGATAGAGGCCGGTGAGGATAATGGTCAGGCAGGCGAGGATAAACAGCACGCGCGCCAGTGGCGGCCAGAGAGTAAACCAGCTCAGTCCCATGATTGGGCTCCTTCAGCAAAGATAAGCTGCAGTATAGATGAGGCTTAAGTGTCAGTGCTTTGCGTCAGGTCAGAGGGTGGCAGGGTGCCTGGTTAGGAGAGGCGCTTCAGAACCGATGATCAATGGCTCTCAGTTGTTGTTCAATGCCCGAATGCGCAACCTGTTGCTATCCGGTTAGTCTATTTACGGTCCGGTTTCAGCCGACGATCAAACCGGAACGGAATGGCCTCAGCCTGTTGAACGATCCGGGGAAACTCAGGGTGTTCAGGATTTAACAGGTAATTGTGTTCTACGGGGGAGAGTGCACTGGGTACGCGCAACGCAACCGCATCGCAGGCAGAACACCAGGCGTCGCCATAGTCAGCCAGTTCCGCCGGTGCGTCTTCATCGGCCCAGTTTACAGGCAACTCACTGCTATCGGCGGTCTGTATCAGCGCATCGGGGACATCGATGCGCAGTAGGGTAAAAGCGTCCAGGATGTGTGCTGAGTGCAGATGGACCAGTGTTTCCAGCAACGTTAGTGAGGCTGTTTCTGATACATAAACCATGGAGATGCCGATGCTGTTCCAGCGGCCGCCCGCCTCTTTTGCGCCGAATCCCGTCCAGGCTGTCGAAAGATATTTTGTCTTGGTCAGCCTGTAGAGGATCAAGAGTAAACTCCATGCTCCAGGCGCGTAATTAATTTCATGACCTCGTAAGCCCCGGTTTCAGATGCCATCAGTTCTGCTGGCATTTTCCAGCTCAACGCCCGGTTAGGCTCATTCAGCCATTTTTGCGCTTCATCCTTATCACCTTCGAACAGTTCAACTGCCCGATCAATAACGCGGATAATGCGCACCAGTCGTTCGCTTTGTTCAGGGCTGAATTTCGCTTTCACGCCACGGCTAAACGTCGTGGAAGGAATACCGGACATTTTGCGCAGGTCGTTTTGTGTCATCTTCGCCCAGTCGATGATGAGGTGAGCCACGTTGCCATCAAGGCCATCATTGATCTGGCCCAGCAGGGCAACCCCATCAGCGTTGTGCAGGCCCGCAGCCTGCCATAAGCGTGGCGGTCTGGTCTTAGTCGCAGAAAAGCTGAATGTTTTCATTACTCACCTCCAATTGGTAATTTAATTATAACCATTTGGTTGGCAGGCGCAAATGTCAGGACCTGATAAACACTCACGGAGGAGCAGGTAAAGCCATTAGCCAATGGAGTTAACCTGAGATTCCAGCACCTGCTCAGGAGCGGCAATGCGTGGCGAGAGGCAGGCGATAATTCTCTCCTGCTTCTGTAGGCGCAACGCGTCGGAAAGTGCGTCTCAGAAGACGAATATTTAGTCTTTCATGAAGTGCCTTTATTTGCCGGGCATATCAGGCTATCTTAAAGGAAATGATCATTCTCTAATGGTGTTTGCGATGAACGATAACCGTTATAAAGAGCGGGGACGACCGCGGGCGTTTGATACCGATGCGGCGCTCGACAGCGCGATGCTGGTATTCCGGCAAAAGGGCTATCACGCCACCTCGATCGGCGATTTGGGCCAGGCTATGCAGCTGACTACGGGCAGCATCTATAAAGCTTTTACCGACAAGCGCACGCTGTTTGCAAATGTCTTCGCTCGCTATCTCTCAATGCGTAACAGCAGTTTAGCCGCGCGGCTGGCGCAATGTGAAAATGGCCGTGAGCAACTGGCGGCGCTACTCGATTTTTATGTGGATTCCGTGCGCGATGTCGAAGGTGAACGCGGCTGTCTGGTGGCCGTTAGCGCCGTGGAGCTGCAAACTCTGGATGAGGAGCTTGCCGGGGCCGTCAGCGCGGCGCTAATACGCAACCAGCAGAATCTGCAGCAGATAATCAGCCTGGGGCAGCAGGATGGATCGGTCAATCCTGCACTGGACCGGGACGCCACCGCTTCACTGATGCTTTGCATCGTGCTGGGGATGCGCGTAGCCGGTAAAGTTGCTGCAACCCGGCCCGATGCCAGTATCATCCCCCTGGCGCTGAAATTACTGGACTAAATTTTTTACTCATTAAGGAAGTGATGGTTTCCTTATTATCAGGAGGTTTTATGCGTTTTTATCCACGCTACCAGCACCACTTTATTCATATTGACTCGCAGCGACTACACTACCTCAGCGCAGGCAGTAAACACGATGAGACGGTGGTTCTGCTGGCGGGTTTCCCGCAAAGCAGTTATGCCTGGCGGGAGGTTATTCCCTTGCTTGCCAGCCGCTTTCATGTGATCGCACCCGACCTGCCAGGGCAGGGTGATTCTGACTTTCCAGCCAGTGGTTACGACACTGACAGCGTGGCAGAGCGCATACTGGCGCTGCTGAATTCGCTGGGTATCGAACACTTTCATCTGGCCGGGCATGATATCGGGGCGTGGGTCGCCTGGTCACTGGCGGCAGGCCATCCCGAAAAGGTCAGCCGTCTCGCGCTGCTGGATGGCGGCATTCCCGGCATCACGCTGCCTGACTTGCTGCCAATGGTGGGTGATAGCGCCTGGAAAACCTGGCATTTTGGATTTCACTGTGTGGATGATTTACCGGAAGCGCTGATCACGGGCAGAGAGGGGCTCTACCTCGACTGGTTTTTTAACCGTAAGTCAGCCAATCCACATTGCATAGATGCGGCGGCCCGTCATGAATATCTGCGCGTTTTTCAGCAGCCCGGCGCCTTGCGGGCCGGACTGGCGTTTTACCGCGCTTTCGCTCAGTCGGCAGAGCAGAATCGACAGCGCGCGTTAAAAGGCAAACTGGCATTACCGCTGCTGGCTGTCAGTGCCGACCAGGGATCGATGCCCGATATGGCCAGCCCGCTGCGCACCGTAGCGCATCAGGTAAGCAGTGAAACTGTTCTCAACTGTGGCCATTTTATCCCCGACGAACAACCGGTGAAATTAGCGCAAATACTGGCAGACTTCTTTATTCCCTCTGCGGATAAAAGCGAAATATCCGCTCAGTGAAAGTAGGGAAAGTTATGTCGTGTGGCGGATTATTAATATTATTGCTGATCTGCTGTTATCTCATACAGGTTTCCAATAAATAACACTATCTTATTGATTTTTAAGTATGTAGAGCAGCCTGTTGCGCGTTGCTTTCTGTCGCGTGCTGTGAATAAATAAACGGTCATCAACGTCCGCCATCAGGATGAGATTAAAATGGCGGTCGGCAACAGAGTGCCGACCGCATATTGCCGGGGCTGCTATGAATCAGGAAAAAGCACGACTGGCCGGGGAAATAAAAGCCAGAGTTAATGAACTTGAATCGCAGTTAGTGGCGATTCGACGTGATATCCATGCGCATCCGGAATTAGGCTTTGATACGCTGCGCACCGCCAGTCTGGTAACCGACTATCTGCAGGCGCTGGGACTCCATCCTCGCACCGGCGTTGGCCGCACGGGGGTCGTGGTGGATATCGAGGGCGCAGAGCCGGGCAAAACACTGCTGTTGCGCGCTGATATGGATGCGCTGCCGATCCATGAGCAGACCGGTTTGCCCTTTGCCAGCCGCTATCCCGGAAAAATGCACGCCTGTGGTCACGATATTCACACGGCCACGATGCTGGGAGTGGCAACGATACTGCCTTACTATCGTCAAAAGCTCAAAGGGCGCGTTCGGCTGATATTCCAGCCTGCGGAAGAGACGCCAGAAAGTGGCGCTGAGGCGATGATCGCCGACGGTGTGGCAGACGGCATCGACTGGGCTGTCACCCTGCATAACAAGCCTGAACTGGCTGCGGGGGAAGTCGCCCTGACGCGCGGGGCCAGTACCGCCTCCAGCGATGAATTCGACGTGACGGTACATGGCGTATCGACCCACGCGGCCCGTCCGCACATGGGCACCGATCCGATCATCGCGACCGTGCATCTCATCAGCCAGCTTCAGACCATCATCTCGCGTGAACGCGATCCCGCTCACTCCGCAGTATTAACCATCGGGCACATTCAGGGCGGCACCACCCACAACATCATTCCCGATAGCTGCCTGTTTCAGGGCACCATCCGCACCAAATCGCCGCAAGTGCGCGCCGCCATGGAATCGTCGTTCAAACGGATGTGCGAAGGGGTGGCGCTGGCGCAAAACGTGCGGGTGGAAGTTAACTTCCAGCGAGGCGTGCCGCCATTAATGAATGACGACCGCCTGATCGATTCTCTGGAAGAGATTCTGTCGCATCAGTTTGAAAAGACCATCATCGCGCAGCCCAGCGCCAGCTTTGGTGCCGAGGATTTTTCACTGTTTACTGAACGGGTACCGGGTTGCCAGATCCATATCGGGTCTGCCACACCGGGCCGTGACGATCATCTGCATAACTCCGACTATCAGCCGGATGAACGCAGCATTGCCGCCGGGACGCAGGCGCTGACCCGCCTTGCGATTGACTTACTCTCTTAATAATAAATACATGAGGTTTATATGATGATGCGCAACCGCCTGTTCACGGCTTCTCTGACCGTGGCGCTGCTCGCCACTTCCGCATTCAGCCAGGCGAAAGATTTCGGTACCCTGAAGTTTGCCACCGAAGCGGCTTATCCTCCGTTTAACCAGACCACCCCGAGCGGTAAAATCGTCGGCTATGAGCCGGATATGGTAGCGGAGCTGGCAAAACGCGCGGGTTTTAAATATGAAATCATCGCGCAGAAATGGTCAGGCATGATCCCAGGACTGATCGACGGTAAATATGATGCGGTGGTCGATGCGGTGACCGTGACGCCAAAACGCGCTGAAGCGATCGACTTCACGCATGAGTACACCGTCAGCGTCTCCAGTTTTGTAACCGCGAAAAAAAGCCCGCTCGCCACGCTGCCAGGTAGTGGCACGGTGGTGACGGCGGATGACGATGCCGGCATGAAAAAAGCGATCGACGATCTGAAAACCACGTTCAAAGGCAAAACTATTGCGGTTCAGGTTGCCACCATTCAGGCGGACTTCCTGCAGAAATACCTGGGCGATGTAGCCACCATCCGCACTTATCAGGCGGGTCCTGAAACCTTCGCTGATCTGATGAATGGCCGCGTTGATGCCGTCATGGCTTCACGCACTAACCTTAATGCCTTCGTGAAAAAAAACAGCGATGCGATCAGTAGCAGCGGCTACGGCTTCTCGGGTGGCGTGCTGGGGGCAGGCTCGGCGATTGGTCTGCGTAAAGGCAACAGCGAGCTGCAGCAGGTACTGAATCAGGCGCTGGACTCCATGATCAAAGACGGAACGCTGAGCAAACTGTCGATGAAATGGTTTGGCGAAGATGTCGCGCCAAAAGCGTAACCGCTGATGCTGATGAATATTGACTGGCAGATACTGGGCTTTGGGGATGAGGGTTGGGGTGGCGTGCTGCTTAGCGCCGCCGCCGTCACTGTCAGCGTATCGCTCTGCGCCTGGCTGCTGGGTGCGGTGCTGGGCAGCGTGCTCTGCTGGATGCAGATTGCCGGTTCGCGCTGGCAGCAGCGACTGGCGGCAGGCTACATCACGCTGTTTCGCGGCGTGCCGGAACTGCTGGTGATCTATCTGTTCTACTTCGGTGGACGGCAGGTCGTTTCCACGGTGGGCACCGCGCTGGGCTTGCAGGGACCGTTCGATGTGAACGGTTTTGTGGCGGGCGCGATCGCGATCGGATTGATCTCCGGTGCCTGTCAGAGCGGCGTGTTTCGTGGTGCGTTTTACGCCATTCCGGGCGGGACGCTGGAAGCGGCGACCGTGACCGGCATGGGTCGGCTGATGATGTTTCGCCGCATTATCGTGCCGCAGGCGTTACGTACCGCGTTGCCGGGCATGGGCAACCAGTGGCAATCGGTGATCAAAGAGTCGGCGCTGGTCTCGGTCACCGGGCTGGTGGAAACCATGAACCAGGTCTCTACCGCAGCGAACTCCACCCAGATGTCCTTTTTCTTCTACAGCGTGGGTGCCGTGATCTACCTGATTATCACCACCTGTTCCGATATGGTTTTCCGCTACGTGGAAAAGTTTGCGATGCGCGGTCAACAGCGCGTGAAGGGGTAAGGAGTCCACGTGGATATGATGTTTTTACAGCAGACGCTGCTGGCGTTGCTGAAAGGATTGCCGCTGACCATCAATCTGGCGCTGCTCTCGTTGCTGGGCGGGGGCGTGCTGGCGCTGCTGCTTAATCTGCTGCGCATAACGCGTGTCGGCAGTTTCTTCTGTCGTTTCTACGTCTGGCTGTTTCGCGGTACGCCGCTGCTGATCCAGATCTTTATGGTCTATTACGGCCTCGGCAGTTTACCGGCGGTGCGTGAAAGCCTGTTCTGGCCGCTGCTGCGCGATCCCTACTGGTGCGGTTTGCTGGCGCTGATCCTCAACGATGCGGCTTACACCTCAGAAATCCTGCGTGGCGGATTGCGCGCGGTGAGTCAGCAGTCACTGGAGGCCGCTAAAGTCTCGGGCATGTCGTCGTATAAGATCTTTACCCGCATCACCTTACCGATTGCGATTCGACAGGCGCTACCCGCTTACAGCAATGAAATCATCTCGATGATCAAAGCGACCTCGCTGGTCAGCACCATCAGCCTGATGGAGATGACTGGCATCGCGGACTCGATAGTCTCTTCCACCTTCAGGGCGCTTGAAGTGTTCCTGAGTGCGGCGCTGATCTACCTGATACTCACCATGCTGGTCAGCAAAGGGGTATCGATGCTGGAACGACGCTTATCACCTTACTATTTTGGAGCACGCTCATGACCGCACCAACCATCATGCTGAGTCATCTCAGAAAGAGTTATGCGGGACACGAAGTGCTGCACGACATCAGCCTGACTGCGCAGGATGGCGATGTGATTTCGCTGATTGGTGCGAGCGGGTCGGGTAAAAGTACGCTGTTACGCTGCATTCCGTTTCTTGAGGTACCGCAGGCGGGCGAAATCGCGGTCGGCGACATTAACGTTACGCTGGATAACGCCGATGAGAAACTGAGTCGCGACCAGAGACGACGCATCAAGCTGATGCGGATGCAACTCGGCTTTGTGTTTCAGAGCTTCAACCTGTGGCCGCATAAAACGGTGATGCAGAACATCATTGAAGCACCGGTTCATGTGCAGAAGCGCAGTCACAAAGAGGCGATTGAAGAAGCCGAAGCGCTGCTGCATAAAGTGGGACTTTATGCAAAACGCGACGCCTGGCCGTCGCAGCTTTCCGGCGGACAGCAGCAGCGTGTGGCGATTGCCCGGGCGCTGGCGCAGCAGCCTAAAGCGATCCTGTTTGATGAGCCGACCTCCGCGCTGGATCCGGAGCTGGTGGGCGAAGTACTACGGGTGATCCGCAGCCTGGCGGAAGAGGGGCGCACCATGATTATCGTGACGCATGAAATGGGCTTTGCGCGTGACGTGTCGAACAAAGCGGTGTTTCTGCATCAGGGCATGATTGAGGAGTCCGGTTCGCCGGAGCAGGTCTTCCTTGACCCCATCTCGCCGCGCTGCCGTGCCTTTGTTAACAGCCACTTTGAGCGCAATGCAGGCCAGAGCGGCACGGGCAATGAAGTCTGATTGCGGCGCTGAGACTGCGCGTCTTAAAATCAGAAAACCCCGGAAGCATTTCCGGGGTTTTTTATCAGCCAGGCTGCGTGATTCAGTCGAGCCTGTAAATGCAGGATCCTGAAATTAAGGATTAAAAACAGGGCGACCCGCTTCAACCAGTGCCTGCCACTGCTGATAGCTGGGACGGCGCTGGATGTTTGAATACCACGCCTTCAGGGCAGTACATTCGTCAGGCACAGCAAGATTCACCAGCGCCGAGAAGATCATTCCGCCTGTTACGGCGATATCGGCCATCGAAAACGTATTGCCCGCGACATAAGGCTGTGAGCGTAAAACGCCATCGAAATAGTGCATGCCACGGATGGCTTTTTCGCGCATCTTCTCACCCCATTCCGCATTCTGATAAAGCTCAACTTCTGGCCCCAGTCCTGCGGTGGCATGGTGGAAATAGACGCTGACGGCATCAAGAAATTCGATTTCAGCCCGTTTGGTCATCATATGAATAACGCCTTTTTCTACCGGCGTGAGGCCCGTCAGAACAGGATTGTCATCCAGCACGTCCAGATATTGCGTAATCGCGGTGCACTCTGCGATCAGCGTTCCATCATTCAGCGCTAATACCGGCAGGGTTCCTGAGTAGTTGATGGCTAAAAATTCGGGCTTTTTATGCTCACCTTTCCACAGATTTACCGGGATAAATTCCACCTGAGAAAGTAATCCCTTTTCCGCCAGGGCAATTCTGACCCGTGCAGGATAAGGGCCATTATACCAGTCATAGATTTTCATCGAGGGGAGTGAAGACGCTACAGATGCAGTGTTGATATCAGTCATGATTAAGTTACCTACCTGTCAATTGGTAGGTGGATTGTGGTGCTGAACTTTTATCCTGTCAACCCCTGTCTACCAGTTGGCAGGTAAAGTTTTATTCTTTACACTGGGTCTCCACCTCTCAAAGGAAAACAGGATTATGAGCCTGAACGCACGTGAAGCTATTCTGGCAGCCGCAAAGAGTGCTGCTCAGAATCATGGCTATAACGGGATTAATTTTCGCAGCATCGCTGATGAGGTAGGGATTAAGAATGCCAGTATCTATTATCACTTCGCCAGCAAGGCCAATCTGGGGGCCGCCGTCGCTAACCGATACTGGCAGGACACGGCGCAGAATTTAAAGACCATCCGCGAGCAAAGTGCGTCACCGGATGAGGCGCTACAGCGCTATCCGCAGATTTTTCGTATGTCGCTGGAAGATGCCAACCGGCTCTGTCTCTCCAGCTTCATGGCGGCGGAATATGATGATCTGCCTGAGGAAGTGAAGCGTGAGGTGCAGTGTTTCGTCGAGGCAAACGTTGAGTGGCTGATTCAGGTCCTGAACGAAAAGGAACCTGATAACAAAGAGAAAAATGCTCAGCGCGCGCTGGCCATTTACACCGCAGTGGCGGGCGCGCAGTTAATTGCCCGTACACGCCAGGATATTAAAATTTTTGATAGCCTGATGGCGACCTATCAGGAGACCGGCCTGATCCCGCTGTGATGGTGAATGAAGAAGTAGAAGTCTCTGGCCGGTTTCAGGCGTGATCAAGACCCAGCGTTTCACGACGCAGTAAAGCCCAGTCAATCAGAGCAGCCATTGATGGCCCAAGTGCTTCTCCCAGCTCGGTAAGGGCGTACTCAACGCGCGGTGGAACCTCTGGATAAACCGTGCGTGTCACGATGCCATCCTGTTCCAGTTGCTTGAGCTGCTGGATCAGCATTTTTTGATTGATGCCCTCAATCCGTCGCTCCAGCCCGGAAAAGCGCAGCGGGCCTTTGGCGGCGAAAAGCTGACAGATAATAATTGTCTTCCATTTACCCTCAATAATCTTCAGCGCTTCGGTGGTAGCCTGAGCCCACACCAGTCGCTGCTCCGGAATATCACAACGCCAGTCTCTTTCCATACTTACCTTCAGGTTAGTAACCCACTATTTTGTCGGTTCTTGTTGTTTATTCAGTGAATATATAAGGTATCTCACTTCATCACAGAATCGGGAGCAAAATATGAAAATCGGCGTAATTGGCACAGGTAATATCGGTGGTACCCTGGCACGTAAGCTCAGTGAAGCGGGGCACAATGTAAAAATAGCTAATTCACGTGGGGTTGATGGCGTGCGTGCTTTCGCGAGTGAAATCAACGCAGAACCCACAGACATCAGGGGAGCAGTGACAGACGTCGAAGCCGTGATTCTCTCTATTCCGCTGCCTGCACTTAGCAGCCTGCCTGATGGGCTTTTCGATCACCTTCCACCCCATGTCCCGGTTATCGACACCAGCAACTACTATCCGGGCCTGCGCGACGCACCGATTGCTGCTCTGGAAAATGGGCAGACCGAAAGTGAATGGGTTCAGGAGCAAATCGGGCACCCTGTGGTTAAAGCCTTTAACAACATTCTCGCTGACTCACTCGCTGATCTGGGTCTGCCACAAGGAAGTCCGGGCCGTCTGGCGGTTGCCGTAGCCGGAGATCATTCTGACGCGGTGCAGACTGCGATGTCTCTGGTCAACGATACCGGCTTTGATCCCGTGTTCTCAGGGCCGATCGCTGAATCATGGCGTCAGCAGCCTTGCACGCCTTGTTACTGCTGTGACTGGGAAGCGCCCGTTATGTTGCGTGCTCTGGCGGTAGCCAACAAGGGAAAAGGTCAGGCCCGGTTGCCACTGCTTTACGCCAGCTTTGCAAAGCTGGGCAATGCACCTTCGCATCAGGATATTATCGAAAACAACCGCGCCATAAACTGGCCGCTTAGCCCGGTTCCGCTGTTAACATCCAGCCAGAATAAAGCCTCATAATGAACTGCACCCCAAAAGTTGGACACCCGACTGATTAAGGTGCAGTTCAGTGAGCAGTCCTAAGTTTCCCCTTGAATTACGGCTCGCCGTTGTCACGCATTATCTCAACAGCAGGGATGGTTATCGTGAGACGGCTAACCGTTTTGGCGTGGGCCGCACGACGGTTCGCCGCTGGGTTTCCGCATGGCAGCAGCACGGCATTGACGGGCTGACATGGAAAACGGGTGACTACACTCCTGAGTTCCGGCTGAAGGTTGTCCGCGCCGTCATCAATGATAACCTCTCGCTTCGTGATGCCACCGCTCAGTTTAACCTTCCCATTGAGAGCACCGTTTACCAGTGGGTCAAACGCTTTCAGGCGTCCGGGGCCGGGGCGCTCTCCGGCCTGAAACGCGGAAGACCGAAAAAGCCGGAACCCATGCATAAGGACATCACCTCCCCGCCAGCACCACGCGATAACTCCCCTGACGCTCAGGCCGAACTGCGCTACCTTCGCGCCGAAATCGCCTGGCTTAAAAGAGCCGAAGGGCTGGACAGCGTAAGTTTCAGCACCGAAAAGCCCTTATCATTCAGGAGCTGCGCCGGGAGCTCGGCCTGAATGACCTTCTGAGGGCGGCTGGCATGGCGCGAAGCACGTTCTACCATAACCTCTGCGCTCTCAGGAAAACTGATAAGCACCAGATCCTAAAAGAACGAATCCTTGAAATTTATCTCCACCATAACGGCCGGTACGGTTATCGCCGCATAACGCTGACGCTCCGGCACGGCGGTTGCCCCATTAATCACAAGACAGTTCAGCGCCTGATGGGCGAGCTTTCGCTCCGCGCCGTTATCCGCGTCAGAAAATACCGCTCATGGAAAAGTCAGTTGGGTAAAATCGCCCCTAAGCGCCTGCAACGCGGCTTCACGGCCAGCAACGCCAACGAGAAATGGGTGAGTGACGTGACGGAGTTCGCGGTTAACGGTGAAAAGCTTTACCTTTCCCCGGTGACTGACGCCTTCAACAGCGAGATTATCGCATACAGCCTGTCGCAAAGGCCCGTGATGGCGCTGGTTGATACGATGCTTGATAAAGCAGTTATGCGGCTGAACGGACTTAGCCCTGTTGAATTCAGGTTACTGCACCTGAAAGCTGCATGACCAGGGAGCGTATTTCATATGACTGTTTCTGCCCCGTAGCAGTAGAAGGCAACACATCACACATTTTAGGCACCAGAATTTGGGTGCAGACTTCTGATCTGCCACCAAAAAAGTATTCCGCTGCTCATTTTTTCCATTAACTACGCTAATTCTCTATGATTGGAGTGTCACCGATATAGCGTAAAGGGATACTATGCTACGTAACTGCCAGGCCAGAACTCTGGATGATATCTACCTCAACGATATTCCCCATATTGTTCCCCCCGATACCGCGTACAGCTATCTTTCAGATACGGCAAATCCCGGACGTATTATTCGTGAGTGGGATTTGCCTGATGGATACTCGCTGCATGTAAGGCGCTATCTCAGCATGCATTTCCAGCAGCCACATATGGCCTACCGGGACGCGTTGTATAAGGTGAGAAGCGGAAATATCGTTATACTCCGGCGCGAAAGTGGCACAATTTACGGCAGTGTTGCTAACTCAGACGGCAGTCTTATCAGTACGCTGCCGCTTTTTCTGCGTTCTCGCCTTGAAGATGTGATAAGACGACAGCTTGTCCGCCCCGTAGCCACCAGAGGTAATCCGGCTCAGCGCCCACAGACAGGTAATACTATCAACAGCAAAGCTGCGGGAAGGCTTCTGGCCGCTGGCGGGATTTATAATGGCAATCCGGAAGGATTCAGAAAGACCGCCGAACAGTTAGGCGGTGATGCGGTGAAGGGATACGACAGCGTTCTCAACGAAACCACTTCCGGGATGATGGTCGCAGCTGCTTCACTACTGGTTGTCCGTAACCCAGTTGCCGCGGAAGAATTGACCAGCTATCTGGGAAAATACAAAAAGGCACACGTTCTCCTGGATGATGTCAACGTGTCAGAGTTGAACTATGTTCGCCGTGACCGCGCTGAATATGCCGCGCTACGTGGTGAGTTCAACAGTTCTGTTCGTCCCAACTTCCTCAAATCGATTTCCGGGCACCCTGATGCACTATCAACGTTTGATTCTAACAATCTTCTACGCCTTGCCGATGGTAAAGTGCCGCCCGGTTGGCAGGTTCACCACAAGATCCCACTCGATGACAGTGGAACAAATGCCCTGAATAATCTGATACTGATCCAAAACTCGCCATATCACTCCGCGCTTTCAAAGACACAGGCGATAATCACTAAAGACCTCCCATACAACGCCAGCACTAACGTTTTATGGCCTTCGCCGAACGGCGTAATTTACCCTGTAGGGAAGTGAAAACGATATGAATAACACAATTCAGATAATGGGTATCTTCAAAAATTTGATGATTTCCGATAGTTACCCGATAGCCAGCCCAATAGCACCAGATGTTATTACGGACTTGAAGCGCAATCCTGCGCCAATGGAATGGGATGAAACTAAACGCAGTGTTTACTCTGATATTCAGAAACTAGTGATGAATCGCCAAGACTACGCCGATATGCTCGAAGTCATGGATGGTCTGGAATACAACGGACTCACCCTGTATAGCCTGACGCAGGCAGAGAATGGTGAGTTGGCATGGTCAAATATCTATATTAGGAACATTGATACGCGCGATAATGACGTCTACGTTGATCCCAATCTGACAGACAAACTGCTGATTGGTGAAGATGGAATGTCCGTATTCGTGTACAGCTTCAAAGAGAAGTGTTTTCAGATTCGTGACAAAGCATCAACTGATTACGTTATTGAAGAGTACGAAACCTTCAGCGACCTCTTATCGGCCCTTATCGACATAGTAAAATAAGGTTATCTCTGTCTTAGGGGCATTGACAATAGAACACCCAAAGTTGCTAGAACACAGAATTATAAAGTGCTGTTGAAGCCCCCGACCAATCTATATCAAGTTGGTCGAGGGGATCCTCCGATGAAACAGTGTCCAACATTACGGGGTCAGTTCATAAACGGGGCTTTATTGCTTTTATTTCCCGCCAGCCTTACTCCTGCAAGTCGCCAGTATATCGTCCGACGCGACATATTCCCGGGTCTGAACGCCGGTAATACCCAGCATGGTGGAAAACAGATTGTCCTGAGAGTATTTTTGCGTCGAGGCATGATGGCTCAGACATGTGTAGTCCACGGCATAACGCTGCTGGTAATCGGGTGACAGCCAGATAAGCAGCGGCACATGAGTCTGGGCTTCCGGCGCGATAGCATAGGGCAGGCCATGTAGATAAACACCTTTCTCACCCAGTGACTCACCGTGATCGGACAGGTAAACCAGACTGGTTGTAAACTTCTCCTGATGGGCTTTCAGTAATTCAATCGCTTTATCGACGATATAGTCCGCATACAGGATGGTGTTGTCATAGGTATTAACCAGCTGTTCCTGCGAACACTCCTGGATCTGATTGGTTTCACAGGTGGGTTTGAATTTGCCGAATTCCGGAGGATAACGGTGATTGTAGGTCGGGCCATGACTGCCGATAGTGTGCAGCACGATCACGCCATTGCCCTGAAGTTGGTTGATATACTCCTCCAGGCCGTGGAAAAGTACCTCATCATAGCACTCGCCTTTGATGCACATTCCCGGAAGATTCAGCGCGGTCATATCCTGATTAGGCACACGATCGCACGCCCCTTTACATCCCGCATCGTTCTCATGCCATAGAACACTCAGACCTGCCCGTTGAATCACATCCAGCAATCCTTCCTGATGGCTGGCCAGGGCATCATCGTAATGCCTGCGTGGCATGTTCGAGAACATGCAGGGAACAGAAACCGCCGTGGAGGTACCACAGGAGGAGACGTCAGGAAAATAGACAACGTCCTCTTTCGCCAGTAAGGGGTTGGTCGGTCGTGGATAACCGCCCAGAGAAAAATTGGCGGCACGAGACGTTTCACCCACCACCAGAATCGTCAGGTTCTTTTTAGGGCCATCCAGCATGACCGGAAGTTGATGGGCATCTTCACCTATTTTCACCAGCGGAAGATTGGCCCGCTCACGATGATTATAGTAGGAGAGCGAGGCAGCAATGAAATTAGACGGACTCAGGGATTTCACCAGTTCGTGATTATTACGAAACAGTGAGGCGTAATCCTTGTAAAACAGCATGGCTATCACGGCTATCAGCGCAACGGAAATAACCAGACTTACAGCGCGCTGAATCATCCCTTTCCAGACCGGCACCGACTTTTTAAAGGCGGGCCAGAAAGCCAGTGCAGCCATAAAAATGCCGGTAAAAAATATCACCGCAATCATCTTTGGTGTCAGCAGAGCCATACTTTCTGCTGGCGTGGTATCGACCATATTGGTGATCATCGAGCGATCAAGGACGATGCCATAGTGCTGAATAAAGTACTGAGCCGTAGCAGAGACAATGACAAACAGCGCAATGGTTATCCTGTCCAGCCAAAGAAACGAGGCAAGTGTCACCACAATATTAATAACGCTAAAAGCGACAATCGGCATGGAGAGGAAAAAAAGAATATTGCTGAGCCCGTTCATCTCTATAAGTGAATAAGCCTGGCGGTAAAAGGCAAAATTAAGAAAAACCGATATATAGAATGAGAATGACAGGATAAATGTAACGCGCGGCAGTACAGGTTGACTGACTCTGAATCGTGGCATAAAGGTATTCCGTGACCTTGAAGAGGTGGAGCTAAATCAATTATTTTAATAATTGATTAGGAAACGTTAATAAAAACTATGTGCCGTAAACCACAGAAAGATAAAGCTCAGGACAGTAATCACTGAAATAGTTACTGAAAAACATTCACTTGATGAAATTTTAAGCATGCCAGATGCCTGAGGGATCAGTTGTTCACATCTGTTAATGTTAAGCTAAAATGAACTTATTGCTACAGTTTGTGCGGTAAGTATCAGAGATTTGTGATCTGTTTCACATTTATTTGATGAGGGCGCTGAAATTGATTAGTGTGATTGTGGGATTGCAGAAAAATCTAAGAGTCCCTCTGGCAGGGAACTGGTACTCAGGAAATAAACAGGATCAGCGCCCATTGATGCTTTAAAGCTGTAATATCAGCGGCATAGCCTATGCCATCGGCTTCGACAGTAACAATTTAATCCGGAAAGAAGACGGACGGGGTTCCGCGTCCGTCTTCTTCGGGAATAGCTACACCTCTTTACGACCCAGATAACGTTCTTTCATCAGCGAAAACGCAATGCCAATATCCAGCGCTGGTGAGGGCGGCATGAAGTTAGCTTTGCCCAGCGACAGCATATCTGCAATATGCGGGTTATCCTGCTTCATCATAAAATCCGCCAGCAGACTGCCCGCCACCGTCTGTTTTGAAACGCCTGCGCCGTTACAGCCGCCCGCTGTACAGATAAAATTGTTCAGCATACCCCATTCCGGCGCGCCGTTACGCGTGACGCTGATGGTGCCGGACCAGGTGTGGGTTATCTTTACGCCGCCCAGGGTCGGATAGACTTTATTGAATAAGCGCTGATGAAGTTGAGTCGCCTGCCTGGTCTGCGCGGCATTCACCTGACCGCTGAGTGCGGGTATCACGTGCTGGCGAATCAGGAAACGGCGGTCTGAGGTAAAACGGAAGGTTGCACCGGCAATCGCATTAACCGGCGTAAGTCCCCAGCTCTGCATGGGGGGCAGAGTAGTCAGTTGTTCATCCGTCAGCGGATCGGTAATGCTGGCGAAGGTCGCCATTGCAGCCTGACGTGAAAGCCCTGGTCGCAACTCTGGCGACAGTGCGTTGGTTGCCAGCATAACCTTTGGCGTTTTAATGACTCCCAAAGGTGTCAGTACTTCAGCCATGCTGCCGTAGCGAATCCCCAGCACCGGCGTATTATCGAAGCGCTGAACATTTTCAGGTAAAGAGTGGCTTAGCCCGGCGATCAGCTGCGCCGGATTAACCAGCACACAGCCGGGCGTAAATATCCCTTTGTTGTAAAAACGTGTGCCGAGTTTAAGGTAAAGCTCCTCACTGTCTGACATCTGCCACGGCTCATCCATTAAATCGAGATGGCTGGCGTACTCCTTCAATATACGATCATTGCCACGCTCCGCCTGGCAGTGATATTTACCGACCTGTTCCCAGTCGCACTGAAGATCATGCTCTGAAATGACCTGCTCCAGCTGACGAATGCCTTCCTGAAGCAGGTTACGGTAAGCGTTGGCCTTTTTTAATTCGGCGGTTGAGCTGCCAATATTATGAGGCAGCCCGATAACAAATCCGGAGTTGCGTGCGGATGCGCTTTCCCGTGTGGTGTACGCGTCGACGATGATGATTTTCAGGGTGGGATTAATTTCAGCCAGGCGACGCGCAAAGGCGACACCGGCAAATCCCGCGCCGACAATGACCCAGTCGGCGGTGATATCGCCTCGCAGCATAGGCTGTGAGGGGAAGCATGACTCACCCGCAGGCCAGCCTGATTGATTATGATTGAATGGTATTGATGAGTAGCGCAATTCCCTGTGCCTTATCTGAAAAATAAAGCAATTTTATAAGGGAAAGGGGGATATCTGTGCCAGCGGTAATATGACTATTGTTGATTTCAGACAAGTAAAATTCTGGTGGAGGATTTTTACTCAACAGGTAAAGAGAGGAGAGCAGCAAAGATGTCTGTAGGGCGTCAAAGCACTCTGTTGATTTCAGCCACTACCTGCATTGTGGCCTCTTCAATGCTTCCTTCATTGCGGCATAAAAACCAGCCGTGACTGGAAACCTCCTGCTCAAACGCACGGGTACAGGCGATATGTTCTTCCAGGCGGTGAATCACCGTACTTCCCAGACCCCGCGAACGCGCTGCGGCTCTTTCCCATGAAACCTCTGGTGCTGTGACCACCCCGACATGCAGGTCTGGCGCTCGCACGTTGTGCTCAATGTTAAGCTGCAATATCTCTGCGAAAGGCACCATTCGCCGAAATGCGGCATCCGACGGATACCAGCGATCCATCAGGATAATGCTGTCGGGCGGCTGTTTAGCGAGTACGTTCTGTGAAATCCAGGCACGGCTTATAGCAAAGCGGTTACAGATCTCCCGTTCCAGATCGATGGAGGGATCTCTGGCGAGCCGGTTCACCAGCGCCATGGATTCCGCCCTGAAGGGATCGCTTTTTTGCTCGCTAAGCCGGACCACCTTCCTGTTATCTGCCCTTAGCACTTGCGTAATGGACTCCAGCAGGGTGGTTTTCCCGGTTCCCTTGGGCCCATCCAGAGTCACAAACAGCTGACGATTCATGCCAGGAATGAGGAGTGAGTAAAGATTTTTGTGAATTGTGCATCTGGTAAAAACATCTTATTTTCCTGATTTGAAGAGCTGGATTTACATCGTTCGCTGGAGCCGTCAGGCACGTCAGCGCGAACAGAATTCTTATAGTCAGGAAGAATGAACATGCTGGCAACGGTTCTGACTCACGAGTTTATAAAGCAGGATCTCAGCATGTGAATTCGATGTGTCCTTGTCAGAACGACAACGGACTGGCTTCACATATCAAGCTGCAGTTTACGCCATTCGACGTCCGGAGCATGAAAAAAAGCTAATGGGTATGTTTGGCGGCTGAGCGCAGAACGGTTTATGAAGGTTTTTTTTGACCAGAATAGAGGGTTCGGGAGGCTTTGAACTTCGGTTCAGACAGTGCCGGTGATAGCGCCTGAAATGCGTAATCCAGGGGGATTATCTTTGTCCGCTATGAGCGAAAAGCGGGACGCAAAGGAGTAAGTCAGGCAGCTTTGCGTCGAAAATATTAAGGGTGTGCTTCCAATGAAAGTGGATCATTTCGAGACTGGCGGCCAGCCGATGACAGCACGAGAACGACTGAATTATGAATACCTTGTGCAGCAGACCGGGTATCATCTGAACGATGCCCATTAAAAATAATGTACGTTGCTCAGACCCCATATCCGCAGCTGACTGAAATGAAATTAAAATGAATAAAAACAGTTTTAAAGCCTTTCCCTTGTTACGTGTTCTGATGCTGGCGTGTGTGCCAATGTTTTTACTGGGTTGCGCCAGTGGACTGTGCCCTTTGGGCACCACTGAAGGCACGGTTCAGGACTTTAAAAATAGTTACTGGAGATCCACTGATAAAAAACCGGCTAAGACCAATGAAGAAGCCCTGGAGGAATGTTCTCTCCCTCAAGAGAATAAACGGTATTATGTGGGCAGGAATAAACAAACAAGTGCGGGTTTTGTTTCGGAAGGCATGAGTACGGGCAAGTATTAATAATGTTGAATAGCGGTCATGCCAGCCGTCGCGCACGCCGTTTAACTTCGGTCGGTTTGCACTACTCTGATGTGATACCAGGATAGCGGGTAAAAGGAATAGCACATGAAGTCTAACCATAGCATATTTGTCAAAATAGGGTTAATTGCAGGAGTGTTTTTGATTTTTATTTTTTTAAAATATATCTTCGATGTACGTCGACCAATGCAAAGCGATGTGCGTGGCAGGCCTGTTCTGAATATTTGTAGTGAGTATGTTCATGGTAGGTTTAACCAGGATGGTGAAAGAGATAACCTATTCCAGTTAAATCAGCAATGTTCAAATGATATGCAGCCTCTTTTCAGTAACTATGTCTCCATAAAAATTAATATTTACTGGATGAGTAAACTTAATTATGAGCACTCTCCCTGCATTACTGGGACGGGAGATACGACAGGTTTAATTTACAACATCACTTTCTGGGATTGCTTAACGGCAAAGCCCATGCAGGTTAATAAAATAGAAAAACGCGATCTTTATTTAGTGGCTAAATACTCCTCTACGTTTAGACCGATTGATTACATTAAAACTACCCGGCCTTACTGGCAATCGGAACAATTAGCAAACTACGCTCAAGATGACTCGTCGGTGTATTCTCGAGGTGAGAAGATAAAAGGGGTTAACCCGAAAGAATTTCAGGTGATTTTTCCATTTGGAGAGGATATAAAATGGCGTATTTATAATGTATTCAAAAGTAATGGCTCAACATATGTCGGTGGCTATGATGTTGGTGATTTAGATCTGAGTAAATTTCATCTTCTTTCTGTTGTCTCCTGCCCGGAGCATGGACTCACCAGATGTACGGGATTTAGCAATCCAGATGTCTTTTTCCGTGCGGGAAACTGGGGCCGCGGAGTGACAGGTCAGATCGGGAATGATGTCATCTTTTTACAGCCTGAAGTAATAAGTCGCTTCTCAAATATGGCTTCACCCGAAATGTTTATGTTTGCGTCATCCGAGCGTATTTATCTTTATACTCACAGTAAATTTTACGAAGTGGTTGATGGTCAGACAGGTTTACAGAAGAAACTTGCCGATATGGATAAACAATATTTCGAGCAGAATCCATGACTATCTGAAAGGTGGAATGTGAGTCCATGCTGTCCCGTTAACCTTATGTATTCAACATTCAGATGAGTCTGTAATTAAAAATACTCACAGGGGCTCGGAAAATATCGGAATTCCGACACCCTGCACTCACCTGTTTCCATATGTCTGGCTGAAAAATGATACCATCAGGTCATTTCTTTAACTGTCCTGCTGCCTCGATCCTGATGGATACTCTTTGTATTAATCCCAGTAAACCAGATAAGCAAGTGCGGCAGCCGAACAGAAAGCATAGGGGCTTAAAAGTAAAATATCCGAATAAGAATTTTCAAATATCCTGATGACAGGCCATGCCAGGACAACCAGCCACATGAAGAGCGCAGAGCACACGATAAAAAAGCTCCCTTTCAGGGCAGCATCAGGATAAAGTCGCTTTGAAATCATCGCTAATGGCATGCCTATCATCATTGAGCCCATCGTAGTGCCAATAATACTCGTCATGACGATGAAAAAATAAGTAAAAATGCTGCCCACTACGGATGCACTGCTTTTCCCCCAGGAAAGATAAATTAAAACCAGTAATGAACCCACGACACTACTAAATATTGCTGATGTCACAGACACCCTAATCCAGTTGTCGTCAATAATTTTCGTCATGATTTTCCCTATGTCTGAGCAGCTATATTTAATGCAGCGTACCCGCTTAAATTTTCGGCGCGAGGTTTGATAGCAAAAAAGGCTTCTGGCACAGCATCCTCTGCATAGTCGCGCGAGCAGGAGAACCTTATAGCAAAATCAATTAGAGGTAAATTGAGGCCTCAATCAATACTTCATAATGTCCGTTACCGCTTCACCGGGAATAGCTTGTCTGAAAATGTCTGCTTCCGTGAGGAAGGGGAGTGACGCCAGGCTAATGTCCGCTATGAGCGCCTGGCGGATGTTATGCGTTATTGACGATTGGCATTCCACGCATCATGAGTGCTCTCCCGCAGCTCAGGATCCAGCAAACCACTTACATACTCTTTTCTTTCAGTCCCAATCAACCGCATCCCACTACTGGCTAAATACGTTGGGAGCGGCTATTCCGGCGATTTATGCTGTACTGGGTCACGCCAGTCAAAAACAGCCCCCAAACCCGGGTTGGGTCTGGGGGCTATTAAGCATTAAGCCAATACATACTTATTGAATGACTCCATAACCCTGGAACTGGCACTCAGGAATACGTCATCATCAGCCGGCCTTTAACAACCCCGTGCTGCTAAGTGAGGCATTTGCAAATGCTCATAGTGTCCAATTCCGCTTTTGATAATTGGGTCATCCGCAGTAAACGTTGTGACGTCCTCTTCATCGGTGATTTGATAAAGGGAAAGGCCATAGCTACCGGTGGGATCCAGCACCGGTCCGTGAGCAACGATCAAGCCTTTTGCAAGAAGGTCGTTCAGGTAGTCAGCATGCTGCTGCATCAAAGCGGCTTCATCCACAGACATTGTTGTCAGGAAATCCTCGCGCGGCGGAATAAACTTGCATAAAAAGAATTTCATCGGGTAATCCTCTCAATGTAAAACGTTTTTAGCGCGGCGGCACTATTAAGCCATTACGCCCTTGCTGCATTTTTTCGCCGGGGAACAGCGATTGTTCCTTAGCCGCATGACCGATGTCTCTTAGATAAGTGTGGTCAGAGAGGCCCCATCGAACCCGGTTAACTGCATGGTATCGCCCGACTGAATCTTGCGAGCCCAGTCGGCATCGCTAATCAGCGCCCGGCCAACCGCGATCAGGTCAAACTCGTCCCGCTCCATACGCTGCACCAGCTTATCCAGACCCTCGGTCCGGGCACCCTGGCCACCAAATGCGCCAAAGAAATCACTCGACAGGCCCACCGATCCGACGCTAATCGTGGCGGCGCCCGTCAGCTTTTTGGCCCAGCCGGCAAAGTTCAAACCGTCATCGCCGTCGATCTCGGGGAATTCCGGCTCCCAGAAACGCCGCTGTGAACAGTGCAGAACATTCGCACCCGCTTCCACCATCGGCACCAACCAGTCGGTCATTTCGGCAGGTGTGGTCGCTATGCGTGCGCCGTAATCCTGCTGTTTCCACTGACTGACGCGCAGGATGAGGGGAAACTCAGGCCCCACTGCTGCACGCATCGCCGCAATAACCTCGGCGGCAAAACGGGCACGCTCCCTGATTGTGGCTCCGTTGTAGCGGTCGGCACGCTGGTTGGTGCCCTGCCAGAAAAACTGATCAATCAGGTAGCCGTGGGCACCGTGGATCTCAACGGTATCGAAGCCGAGCCCCCTGGCGTCTGCGGCAGCCTGCGCAAAAGCGGCGACGGTGTCGGCAATGTCTTCCTGGCTCATCGCCGTACCACGCGGGTCGCCGGGTCCTACCAGTCCTGACGGGCTCTCAACCGGCGTCTCCGGCTCCCAGCCACTCATGCTGCGCGTCGAGCCGGTATGTCAGAGTTGGGGACCCATGCGTCCGCCTGCGGCATGGACGGCCTCAATGACCCCTTTCCAGCCAGCGAGCGCTGACTCACCGTAGAACATCGGAATGCCCGATTCGTAACGCGAGGCGGGCCGGTCGACCACCGTGCCTTCCGACAGGATCAGCCCGACGCCGCCTTCGGCGCGCTTGCGGTAGTAAGCGGCGTTCGGCTCACCCGGAATGCCATCGGGTGCGAAGGCGCGTGTCATGGGGGCCATAACGATGCGGTTGGGCAGGTTAAGGGAGCCGATCGAGAAAGGACGGAAGAGCACATCGGTGGACGAGGACATAGCGAAGGTTCCTTTACATTTGATAAAGTCCTGCCGAGACCAAAGCAGGCTGGATTCGACGTTGATATTCAGAACTGGGCAAAGCTTCCCTGGTGAAGGTGGCTAAGGTTGGTGCTGCTGGCGGCCTCAGGCCGGGAATTCGTTAAACTTGCGCATGATCCTGTCAAACACGTTGCCCGGAAGATAGCGACGCAACGCGCGTACCTGACCGGACTGCTTGCCCGCCGAGTAGCGTAATTTCGGTTTGGAGGCTGTTGCGGCCCTGACCACTGCGTCGGCGACGACCTGCGGGTCATCCCCGGTCTCCACCCATTTGCGCATAAGACCCTCACTGCGGGTACGGTCCTCTGTATAGACTGAAATAGGCTGGTCGGCCCGCGTCAGGTTCTCCTCGAAGGCTGTCCGCGTAACACCCGGTTGCACCAATACCGCCCGGATACCGAATCGACGCACTTCATGATCCAGCGATTCCGTGTAGCCCTCGATGGCATGTTTGGTGGACGCATAGTAGGCATTAAAAGGCGAGGGAATCAGACCCAGGATCGAGCTCATATTGATGATCCGTCCACTTTTCTGGGCACGCATGAGCGGCAGCACCGCGTTGATAACGCGCGCAACCCCGAACACATTCACGTCGAAAAGGCGCTCCACCTGCGTGATGGATGACTCTTCTGCCCCACCGAGCAGCCCCACGCCAGCATTGTTGACAACGAGGTCGATGCGACCCGCCTGCCTGACGATTTCCTCGATCAGGCTTTTCACCGACGCCTCATCCGTCACGTCGCACACCAGCATCGTGATCCCCGGAGGGCTTGAAACCGCCTTACGGCTGGTGCCAAAAACGCGGTAACCGGCCAGGACCAGTGACTGAGCTGTCACTAAACCGATGCCTGATGATGCCCCCGTCACGAGAGCGATACTTTTATTGTTCTTGTTCATATGACTTCCTTCGCTGGAGGCTGGAGGCTGGATTGCCGATGGCGAGGATGTTACTATCAAAAGCATAGTCAGTCACTACTAAAAAGATACTTACATGAAAAAAAATATGAACGAAGAAAATAACCCTATTTTTCAATGCCCGGTTGCGCGCGGCCTCGAATCGGTTGGTGATGCGTGGAGCATTCTGATATTGCGGGATGCCCATGCGGGACTGACGCGGTTCGACCAATTCCGCAAAAATCTGGGGATAGCGCCTACGATGCTCACGAGGCGACTGGGTTCACTGGTTGAGGCGGGTGTGCTGAATAAGCGCGTGTATTCAGAGCGACCTTTACGCGAAGAGTACGTGCTGACAGAAGCAGGTTTTGACTTCCTGCCCGTACTAATGATGTTCGGAGCGTGGGCGCAACGAAACTGTGGCAACAACCTTGCAAGTTATATCGATGAAGAGACAGGTATGGAAATTCATCCGGTCGGTATTGATGCGGTGACGGGAGCAAAATTAGGAAGTCGACCGATGCGGATGAATGTCCCATTCAAACCTGAATGAGTTGCATTGTAAAATTCAACTTTTAAGCCGGGGTCCCGACCGATTGCCATAAATACATCGCGATACGTATGACGCTTCTGGCATCGCGCCTGGAGGAAGTGAATGCGATGGTGCAGGCCGGTGAGCGTCTCGCGTAGTTAAGGCTGAATCACCTTTGCCTGCTCATCAAGCAGATCCGTCAGGAGTGCCGTGCCATCGCTCCCCACCCGGAATGCCCCGTAACGGGCCTGCGCAAAACGCGCGCCATGACCTTCCTGAAAGAAATAAGCGTTAGTGCCGACGGTCAGCGAGCCGTAATGTTGATGGTATTTCACCCGCAACTGATTTGGTTGCAGAGGTTGACCCTGATCAAACCGGGCCTGAGTCGCATGACGCTGTGCATCGAGATCAACAATCAGGGTTCCGCTGGTGGGCAGGCATGGCGCTGACAGTGTCGCACCGCAGGCCTCAGCCTGTTGATACAACATCACCTCCAGCGGTCGGGTAAGGGCATAATTCAGTGCCATGTAGTCGCCCTGCATCAGGGAGCGAGGGTCCACCGGCGCAAGGGGTAAAATCATGACCGCGCCCTGTTTCAGCAACTGCTCTTTTTGCCAGATGCTGACATTGACGGCCACCAGCGCCAGCGCTATTACCGCGCCTGCCAGCCATCGACTCTGTTTACGCATTCTCACTGGCACCTCCAATCTGTGCAGGTAACACTTTTTTGACTCCCCATGCCAGCCCCAGTAAAACCAGACCACCCGCCAGCAGCAGCAGGGATTTCTGCAACAGCGTCACTTCCAGGAAGTAATACCAGCCAATGACATACAGCACCATGAAACCGCTACTGACCACCAGCAACCCCGGACTTCCCTGATAACGCGCCATCAGAATCAGCCACAAGCCCAGCCCGATACCCGGTGCGTAGAGAGCGGCAGCACCGCAGATCAGGGCAGCGGGCAGTGTAATAATCGAAAACAGCGGCTGGCCGTTCCTTCTCTGACTGAGCACACTCAGCATTAAACCTGCCGCGATCCCTGTGCCCATAGCCGACTGAAGCGTCGCAAACTGCGCAGCGGACCAGAACATATCCGTGATAAACGCCGCGTTTATCCCCAGAAAACTCAGCAACATCAGACCAGCCGGAATGCCATGCAGCAGGGGAGGTACCGCGTCAGCATACGGCCCTGCCTGTAACCTCAGCTGATGGCTGACAATCTGCAGCCACAAAAACATGACCGCCGCCACCAGTATGGAAACAGCAAGGCGATCCGCCGTCGGCGACAGGGTCAGCCGGGCCAGTGAATAGCCTGCCAGCACCAGAAAAAAGGTTATGGCCGTGATGGCCATAAACCGGTAGGTGCGATCAGGCATCGACACTGCCATCACAGCAAGAATCGGCAAGGTACACAGTGAACCCAGCATCATAAAGCTGATATCACTGCTCTGGATTTGTAGCAGAACGCCGAAGATTAGCCCGCACGTTGCTGCAATGGCCCAGGCCAGCCCAAGGTGATGTTTACCGTCACGCTCATTGCGTAACAGGCCGCGCGCAATGATGGCGAGCAGCAGTGAAGGCAGAATAAGGGTGGCAGAATTCGGGTCATTGAGTAAGTCAGCGGCATAGAGCACCAGCGCCATCAGTAACAGAATGATGATCGCTGCGACCCAGCCTCCGATACTCAGCGCCAGTCTCAGATACCAGGGCAGATCCGATGCGTGACCGCGTTGCTGGATCTCCTGAACCTGTGAGTAGCTCAGCAAGCCCTGCTGACGCAAAGTGTCTTTCAGTAAGGTCAGCCTGGCCGGAACCAGATCGATTGGTCCCTTTTCAACCAGTTTGCGTTGCCACTTCAGCAGGATGGAACCATTTGCCGCTACCCATAAAATCATCAAAGCACCCGTCAAAAACAGGTCACCCGTATCATAAGCCAGAAGGAATAGTTGCGTGATCAGCGCGCAGCCCACAACGGTCAGACTGGCGATGCCCAGCGTCAGCATGCAGAGATCGACGTAGCGAAAACGGTACAGGTAATAGCCCGCCAGCAGAGTGATCGCCCAGGCGCCCGTAACAGACGTAAAGTGGTTAGCACCTTGCCAGTCAGAGAGATTTCCGGCCACGATGCTGGTCAGCAGCAACAGTAAAAATCCCGCCATGACACGTGAGAACCAGCGGCTTGCCAGCCAGCTCTCTGGATGATGTGTTATCGCCCTCCAGGCCAGCACTTCCCGGATAATCAGGCAGGCTGCCAACAGTGCAAGATAGCTGTAAAGCACAGCCGTCGGGAGTCGGGTGAAGCTGTCAGACAGGGCGACATCCAGCAGTGAGCTCGGCAACGTCGTGTAATAGAGCTGGAACGCCAGGTTAGCGATGAGCCAGCTGAAAAACCACAGGCTGTTCTGCCGGGCAATCAGCGCCAGCGGCAGAAGAACGCATAACCAGGCCCGGAATAGCTCCCAGCTGTCAGCTCCGGTCTGATAAATCTGTCCGTAAAGCGCAAAGAGGGCGCCGAATCCTAAGCCTGCCGCCAGCAACGCGCTGCGAGCCAGCGTGCTGTACCAGCGCCACCAGGTAATCACCGCCAGTGCGACGATCAGCAGTTCGGCCAGGGCAAATTTCGCCATCTTCGGCAGCCAGGCCCAGTTCCAGGCAACAAAGAACACCGCACCGGCAACCAGTGACAGTAATCCCAGACAGCACAGAACCGGAATAAGAAACTGACGCCACTGAGCATCTGACGGTCTGATACCACAAAAAGCATAGATACGCAGGCAGGTCTCCGGCGTCAGGCTCCCTGCTTTCACCAGACCAGCGATCTGACGGCACAGATACGCTGCCGTTAGTGACGGCATCCCGGTTATGCCATCAGGTGCAATCTCCCTCATACTTTCCCTGCCTCTGTTTGCGGTGTGACTTTGATGATGACGTTAACCACTGCTTTTCCCTGCGATCAATTCATGTCTCAGCTCTGCTGAGCGGCAGATAATGTTGCAGAACAAATGTAAACATCTTTTCCGGGATATAACAGCGTAAATCAAAGGCGAAGGTTGAACTCTGCGCGATCCGCCGCATTCTTATGATCATGAGTATCGCTGACCAGAAACATCTGTGTTTACTGATGTAAGAATCCGGACCGTTATGTCTTAACAGACTGGTTCATCCCACTTTGTTATAGGGGTAATAATCCACCAGTTCGCAGCCCATGTTTCCCGGAGATTTCATTTTTCTGTCATTTTTATTCTTTACGCTCGTAGCTTCCCTTCATGGATATAAAAATATGAAAATCAAAGCTATTTCTCTGGTTATCGGTTGTGCACTCTCTTCATCAACATTAGCGGCACAGCCAAAGGTCGAACACTATATCGTCAGTTTTCCCGAAGGGACACATGTGAGCTACAACGGCGCGTTCGCCAGCGCATTCCCTCATGGTTTGCCGGTGGGGATCGGATCAGGTTTGCTGTTTACCGGCAAGCAGGGGGAGGCGCTGACCTTCGTGACCGTCACCGATCGCGGACCGAATGCCGACTCGCCCGATGTGGGTAAGAGAGAATCAAAAATTTTCGTCACGCCAGATTTCGCCCCAATGCTGATGAATATTCGGGTGCATAACGGCAAAGCCGAGGCCACGGATGCCCGACCATTGCATGACGATAAGGGCAACGTTAACGGATTGCCGTTGCAGGATGGCGTCATCGGATCAACCAATGAAATCGCACTAAGCGATACGCTGAAAGTACTGCACGGCGATAACCGCGGTCTGGATACCGAAGGCATTACGCCGGATGGGAAGGGCGGATACTGGCTGTGTGATGAGTATGGCCCGTTCCTGATTAACGTTGATGAGCGCGGTAAAATCCTGGCGATGCATGGGCCTCAGGCAGCTGAGGGGGAGAAATCCATCGCGGGCGGTCTGCCGAACATACTCAAATGGCGTCAGCCAAATCGTGGCTTTGAGGGGATAACCCGCATGCCGGATGGGCGTATCATCGCTGCGGTGCAGAGCACGCTGGATATCGACGGTAAAAGTAAGAAGCAGGCTCGCTTTACCCGCCTGGTGAGCTTCGATCCGGCGACCGGGAAAACCGCAATGTATGGTTACCCTATCGACAGCGAGGCTTACAGTAAAAACAGCGACGCAAAAATTGGCGATATTGTGGCGATCGACGATCAGCATATCCTGCTGATAGAACAGGGCACTGACAAAAACGACGCGATGCGCAACCTTGTCTATAAGGTAGATCTCAGCCCCGCTACGGAGCTTTCAGCATTTGATAAGCCTGGCGACTATCCAGAATTTGACGACGAAAAAACGCTGGAGAAGCGCGGTATCAAGCTTGCCACTAAAACGCAGGTTGTCGATTTACGTCAGCTCGGCTGGCAGCAGGAGAAAGCTGAAGGGCTGGCACTGATCGACAATAAAACGCTGGCGGTCACCAATGACAATGACTTTGGCGTGAAAACGTTCATGCAAAATCCGGTGAAAGGTAAGAAGCGCAAGGATTATCGGGTGACGGAGCAGGGGACGCTGACGGTAGATGATAAGCCGGTGAACACGACCATCGGCCTGAAGGCGCTGAAGAAACCGGAGTCTGACAGTGAATTATGGATTGTTACGCTGCCTGAACCGCTGAAATAAACGCTTTCCTTACCCGAGGCTCACCCCTTTATCGCAGGTAACGATGAGACACGGCGGAATACATTTACCTGACACGTGTCAGGTGAAAATCTGGTGGCTTTCTGGTTGAGGCGAGATTACAGACCAGGCATAGCTTAAGGGGGAGAATGACACCGGAAGGTTGGATGGGAGTAAAAAGCACAACACCCATAACATAGTCGCTCAGTATTCTAATGTTTCCGCGACGTCCGCTCCTCGCTCAAAGCGGACTGACATGCCTCAACAGCTTACTCCTGCTTTTACCAGGCTGGACGACGTTACCTGAATTCGTTTCGGGTAACGTCGTCAGCAGGCAAGCCGCGCAGCAGAGCGACATGAGAGTTTAATAGTTACAACATTTTAATACAGTTTAACTACAGAACGTGGAGAATAACAGGCAGGATTAGGCCGGCGAACCGGCCTTAGGTATTATCAGATGGCGCAATAAACGCGCGCTTCACGTGGCGTGTAGATACCAAACGTCACCACGCTCAGTAAGCCATTAACAAACGTCTGCTGCACTTCAACCCGGTTAACTTTTTCCTGGCCGCCGCACACCTGCGCCGCATCAATGCTCTTACGCTGACCGATACCTGAAACGAAGAAAGGCTGGCTGGTAGTTTTCGTCGCTGCGCCAACTTGATTCTGTTTCATTACGAAAGTCTGCTGCGCACAGCCGGTTAAACTCAGAGCCAACAGCGCCGCAACACAAAGCTTGTTCATAAATATCCTTATCGCCTTAAATGAAAAAATAAATGCTGAGTGAAATCATCACTCAACCAGCAACGAGGTTATCGACAACGAAAGCGGAAACATGAGAAATATTTTTGAGTACGCCTTAACGGATACGTTGTGCTGAATAGTACAGCAATAAAAAAAGCTCCTGCACTGCAGGGGCTTTTTATGTTTACCGCCGCGTTTCCGCTTAGCGAGTCAAATCGGCGAAGAACTTTTTGACGCCATTGAGAAAGCTTTTTGAACGCGGAATGTTCTTCTCGCCCGCCGCCGCACCAAAGCTCTCTTCCAGCTCACGCAGCAGCGACTTCTGCTTCTCGTTAAGGCCAACCGGCGTCTCAACCACGACACGGCACAGCAGGTCGCCCTGGTTGCCACCACGCACCGATTTAACGCCCTTACCACGCATGCGGAACAGCTTGCGGTCTGCGTCTCTGCAGGCACCTTGAGCTTGACCCGGCCAGCCGCCGCTCAGGAGGATAACGCGGAGCGTGGGCGCGACTTCTCTGACTACCAGCGCTAACGCCGACCTGCGCACCATCAGCGCTGGTATCGATCGTTACCTTGAGCCGTCTCGCGCTCAGCCACGCGATGTGTCGGGTGTAGCCGGTAACGACCGCCGGGAACGCCCCTGATGGCGATGACCCCCGCGCAGGAAGCGGCCTTTAAAGCCGCCTCGGGAAATCTGGAACCCAGTGGAATGCACCTGCTGTGCCCTGGCCTGCTGATTGGCCTCCTTTTTTTCTGGGCCGCCTGGGCCATCATCGACGTCTGATCGGGCTGGTCCGGGGATCGCCTTAAGTCAGCCGCCCCTGCCATGGCCGATCTGCCTCAGGTGAGGGGCCGACCTCTGGCGGCGCAGGCAACGGCCTGATGGGCACCCTGAGCTGCCACGTACAGGACGGCCGCGTGCTGAGCGGACTGGTACTCTGCGGCTTTGCCTTCTTTTTTGGCTGGCTGGCTGTCCCGACGGTACCGGGGCCAGCGCAATCACACAGCATGCTATCGGTACAGGCGCTTTCTGCGGGATGATCAGCGGCACATTGCTGGCGGTGATATTCGTACCTGCCTTCTTCATCTTCGTTATGACTCTTAACGAAAAGATTACACATCGTATTCGCAAGTTAAGGAAATAAGGATTTAAGGCATGGGCTCAGGATCCTGAGCCCATGCCTTAAAGTTAAATGGAGTAGCTATGCGCCGAAATAAGCATGTTCAGAAAGAGGTTATCGTTGAAAATATTGTGTGCAGTGAAAGGCACAGTGAATCCCCGCAGCAGATGGCTGATATCACTTCACATTCCGGATATTCGCGCTGGCACATTCAGCGCCTGCTTATAAAATTCACGTCCAGAACGCTGAAAATCTACATCAGAGAAAGAAAGCTACTGTCAGCGGCAAAGACGCTCGCAAAAACAGACGATACGATAATAAATATTGGGCTGTGCTGTGGAGTTGGCAGCCAGCAAACATATACCCGACATTTTGATGCATCTTACAGGCAATGGCGCAGGGATGATGCATGTTGAAAGGGGTGGATGTCCGTTATGAGCGAAAAGCGGACGTTAAACGGATTTACTTCAAGATGAATTTCGGGTCGATTTCAACTCCTTCGCAACAGCATGTGGCCAGCAACGTCCATAGATTATGGACGTGTAATCTCTACCGGCATCACTCGTTATCTGACAGGTGCACTGGAAAGGTTCGCCTGAGGTGGTGTATTCGTACAGTTGTGCCAGTTCCATATTAGGATTAAAGTCAATATTAATGACAGCGTTACTCACCCAAAAGTTAGGTAATTTCTGTTTGGTTAACAAGCTATTGAGCATGTTAGCGTAGTGACAAACAGTGTAACTTTGTAGTTCCGATGTGGGATTAGCCTTGGATAGCATAAGAGGGAAAGTCATTGAGGTGAGGCCATTATTAAGAGCTAGTGATTTTATCTGTCCAATAGACCAGTATCCTTTGAAGTCGTTGTTTCTACTAACGAAACTCTCATTAATAGCATTCGCTATGCCTTTTAATTCCCTTCGGCTGGCCATAAGTTATTCTCTGATCTTACCCATAATATTTATGAGCAACTTTAATGTTCATTATCTTGATGATGCAAATTTTAAGGTTGCCATCTCCGAAATAAAGGGAGCTATCAACCATTACCACTGGGGAATCTTTTATGTCCGCTTTTGGCACACAGCGGACATCCGTCCTGCAAGGTCCTCTATGAGCGAAGAGCGGACATTAGCACTGAAGGATTTATGGTTTTTTCAGTTCACTAGCGAGTCAGGCCCTCAGCCGATTCCGCTAACCGAAATAAAGGTTGTGCAGGAAAGCTTTGCTGACGTTGGATTGTGGCAAAGGAGTTAGTGACAACTGAAATGAATGAGGTATCTGCCATATTGTGATTCGATGACAAACTCGTCATGCAGGGACCCATACCACACTGGTGGGCTGGTGATGAGGGTTATGAGCGAAAAACGAGCATGATGTGCATTAGCGATTTCGCTTAAGGTCTCAGGATTCTGTAGAGGATATAATTGCATTACACTCAGAATTTATCTTTGCCATACAGGGAGTAAGACTAATGGATATCACTATAAGGCCAGCTCAATTATCTGATGTTGAAGCTATTTTCACTGTCAGAACTTCTGTAACTGAGAATCACCTGAGCCGTGAAGAGATGCGGGATATGGGCATCACTGAAAATACCGTGAGCAATATGATCGAAGAAGGGCATTGCGCATGGGTTGCTACAAATCATGGTGAAGTGGTTGGTTTTTCGATGATTTTAAGGGGAAAAGGCTCTCTTTTTGGTCTTTTTGTCCTTCCTGCCTACGAAGGCAGAGGCATTGGTCGCAGACTTACAAAGATTGCGGAACAGGAGTTGTTCAAACATTACGACGTTGCCTGGCTGGAAACAGATAAAAACAGCCGAGCAGCCAAATTCTACATGCAACTCGGCTGGAGTAATAAAACTACATTAGATGGCACTCTCATCCGATTAGAGAAACAGCGTGGTAGTTGACCTTCTACAGATTTCATGGAGTTTTGCTTTTGTCATAGAGCGGTCTGACATCGGATAATGCCCGCTATGAACGCACCTTTGTTTGATGACGATTATGTATTTTTGTTTCGCTTGAGATTACGTCCTGACTAAGCGCCTTAACTGGCAATTCAGGAGAGCGTCAATGACTATCCAGAATCTATGGATGTAAACATTTTTGGCTTTATGCCAGCATTACTCCCTGTTGCAATGTCTCCCGGAGCAAGCTTCACTCTCGTAATGAACAGTGCTCTGGCAGGGGGCCATAAAGGCCTATTCAGAACCCTCGCCGGAACAGCTTTGGGCATATATACCCATGCGTTTTTAATAGGATTTGGCATAACGGCTGTGCTCATCTCATCACCGGCAGCTTTTGCTGTGCTTAAAGTGGCTGGAACGGCCTATCTGCTTTGGTTAGGAGCGATGCTCATCCGGAGTGGAACAAAGGTAAATACAGGCGGACTGACTGATACAACGCATTCGGTGACTTTAAAAGAGGCCTGGCTCGCGAATGTTCTGAACCCTAAAGCCATCCTTTTTTATCTGACAGTCGTATCACAGTTTGCAGGGGTGAAGGGAGGCGTATACAACTACCTGACACTGGCATCAGTTCATATAGTCGTTATGAGCATCTGGCTTTTAGCAATCAGTCAGACGCTTATATTTTCAGTAAAAAAAACCAACCCGTTGAGGCTTAAAAGATACGTCAACATTTTTGGCGGAATGTTGCTCATTGCTTTTTCTCTGCATAGCCTGATCCATTAACTCATCGGTGATAGCGAGGATGTTCACTTCGGGTATAAATCGGACTTAGAGTTCCCGTTAATATGCTGCTATGCCAATTCCTTCATGACGATTAGATTTGTCGAACGATGCAGTTCAGGTCTTTAGGGGGGTAATCAGAAGCTTTAACCCGTTGCGAATAGTTAGCCGTTATCATGATGACTTTTTTTATGATCTTGATGTAAGGGCGGGTGTAAACAGGAGAAGAATGATGATTTCAAAGGAAAATGCAAAGCATTATTTCTGGGGCGACGATTGTGATGGTTGGTATCTGGTAAATCGTCAGGACATGCTGGTTATTCATGAAAAAATGGCTCCAGGCACTTCTGAAAAGCGACACTTTCACTCAGTTTCCAGACAATTTTTCTTTGTTCTCAATGGTGTTCTTTCAATGGAGCTGGAAGGTGAGATGCATAATATCAAAGCCCTGCAGGGTCTGGAAATTCCACCGGGGTCAAAGCATCAAGCCATAAACAACACTGAGTTTCCCGTAAAATTTATTGTAATTTCGCATCCGACGACCCGTGGAGATCGTTCTGACCTCCCGTCATCCTGCTGACGACTTATGAACAACTGTTATGGCTTGTTTTGAGGTAAGGCCAGCGAGCTAAGTGTTAACGTACCTGAGTATTTGCAACGCCTGCTTCTGGCACACAGCTGTCTTAGGCAAACCAGGGACAGCTATGAGCGAGAGGCAGACGCAGGGGCTAAAAGCCACCTGACGGCGGCTGTTATCTGGATGATTAGGTACTGCTTTTACGGTACAAAGCAACCGATCCGGCGAGGATTAATAAAAACGACCCGCTGATGCGGTTCATCCATCTGATGCCGCTGGCTTTAAGAAGGTGGAGGGATTTTTTACCCAGTGCTGCATAGCCCAGCATCACCGTCACATCAATCAAGACGATCACTGCCGCCAGGCTGGCATACTGCGGCAACGCTGGCTGCGCCGTACTGACGAACTGAGGCAGCAGTGCGGTCATGAAGATGTAATATTTAGGGTTGCTCATGGCGACAAAGAAGCTTTTAAAAAAAAGCAGCCCCCGCGTCGGAGCCACTGCTTCCGTACCGTCTGGCAAAGCCGTTTCCGAAGAAAGCAACATCCGCAGGCCAATATAAGCAAGCCATGCAGCCCCGACCCACTTCAGGGTGACAAAAAGCGTTTCTGAAGCCGCTAACACAACACCAAGCCCCAGCCCGACCAGCGCAACCAGAAGAACATCCGCTGCTGCAGCGCCAAGAATGCCCCAGCAGGTCCGCCTGATGCCAAAACGCGCCGCATTATTGAGAGCCAGCAGAACGGTCGGGCCGGGAGTAACGATACCGGCAGACATTATCAGGGCAAAAGCCATGAGGGCAGATAAAGACATACAGTAAACCTCGCCAAAAATATCATTATACCAACATGATAAGCAGGTGAGGAATGGTTTGGAGTAGGGCAGCTTATTGAGGGCTTATAAAAAGTCCCGGGCCGACGCTCAGAACACTGCTGAACACCTGACCTACACCTCGTTTATGAAGCTCAGCTAATGATGCTGAGTGGATCTGTACGCAGGTAGAGAGATATTAATCGCCTGAGCGTCGGTGAGAGTATCTTTACTTAAGCAATATCTTTCCCTGAACACCTTTTTCAACCATCCTGTGAGCCTCTCCAATTTCTTCCAGACCAAGTATTTTAGCTACAGGAATGACAAGTTCTCCCCTGGACGCAGCCCCAAGCACGTCATTCATGGTATCCATATCTGTCTGATGGAAAAGTTCATGGATAAAAACTCGTTGATCATTATTAATGCCATCAGGAATTTGAACGATGCTGGCAATATGACCCCCGTTACGCACATGAGCTATCAGATTTTTTGCTACGGAATAGGCTGTACTGATAGCAAAATCAAAACCTGCTGTGTCCGGCATTTTCGTGATATCAATAGCTTCTCCAGCAAGGAGGAGTGCACTTTCTATACGTTCAGGCCGGACGCCAGCAACCGGCTTTGCTCCGATCTCCCTGAGAAACTGGATAGCCACACGACCAACCATGCCTAATCCGCCGGAGACTAAAACCCGATCACCCGTTTTGATCGGCAAAGCATCAACAGTCTGCCTGCCTGTAAGTCCAGCTTTAACCAGCGATGCGCCTTGTTCAAAACTCAGGTTATCGGGAAGCTTTGTTACAGAAGTTTCTGGCAGAACGCCATATTCTGCATGCGCGCCTTTGCCATTTGCAGGGAAATCTCCTACAACTCTGTCACCGACCTTAAGACGGATGACCCCAGCTCCCACCGCAGTTATCGTCCCCGCCGCGTCCCCGCCAGGTATTGCTGGCAGCTCAAGCGGAATAAACTGAGCCATAAACCCCTGTCGCAGGATGAGATCAAAGGGATTTACCGCTGAGGTTTCGATCTTAATCAACACCTCGCCAGCTTGTGGTACGGGCTTAGGGACATCACCAACAATAAACTGGTCAATATCCCCGTAGGACTTGAGAAGGACTGCCTTCATAGATTAAATCCTTAATTTTGAATTGTTAAAATGAAGCTTGGGCGAAAGAACATATTGCCACCCCCTCCAGTCAGTCTTTTGTCACAGGTCCAGTCGGCAGAGCTGACAGTTTATCTATGGGTACAGCATGTCAGGGCGACCGGTGAGATCAGATTAATGCTTCCTGAAAATTTATCTATATGCTTTATATTGAAGCTGAATTAACTGAGAGTTGATGATATGGACACACTGATAAGTATTCGTGTCTTTTGCGCAATAGCAGAACTTAAAAGCTTTACTACGGCAGCAGAGCGATTGGGGCTTTCCCCGGCCATGGCCAGTAAACATATCGCCCATCTTGAAAACAGGCTCAGTACAAGGCTGCTCAATCGCACAAGTCGCCACGTAAGCATGACTGAGTCCGGCCTGCTTTACTTTAACCAGGTGAGATTGATGCTTGACGGGCTGGATGAGGTAGAATCAGCATTAGGGAACGTGACGGTAATGCCGCGAGGATCATTAAAACTCAGCGCACCGGTATGGATGGCTAACCAGCAAGTTGCTCATATAATAGCTGGCTATCACAGACAATATCCCGAGGTGATCTTTGATATAGATTTTAGCGGCAGGCTCGTGAATCTTGTGGATGAAGGTTTCGATCTTGCTCTGCGTGCTGTCGCTCCTGAAAAGCTTGATCCTGGTATTGTTGCACGTCCAGTTACAACGGTTGTTTTTCACCTTTATGGTTCACCAGCTTACCTTTCGCGCAAGGGAATACCGACTAATACTTCTCAGTTGAACGGCTATGAAATCCTGCTTTATAACGGAATGAGTCCTGGCGGTAGTCTCAATGTTAATGGTCCAAACGGACAAGAATCACTTCAGCTTCTACCAGTAATGCGAAGCGAGAGTGAAACCATGCTGCACCTTGCCGCTCTTGAGGGGATGGGTCTGGCATTTCTTCCAACTTTGATGGTCAGGGGGGACCTCTTTGAACGCCGCCTGCAAAAAGTTTTGCCAGATGTGATGAGTTTCACTACGACACTATATGCAGTTTATCCAAGCCGAAAATATCTATCTGCAAAGGTAAGAACGTTCATTGATTTTTTGACATCTCAAAAAAATCTCAGTCAGGAGTAAACGTAGCGGAAATAAAAGATAAGGTGCAATTTTGACAAAAGTTAATTCATAAACAGGTGTAAATATGCCTACAGTGATTAACCGCATATTTTTAGCAGCCGTGCCTGACGTAGGTGAATTGACCTGCTCCTCGCGCTTCAATATGGTATGAAATTATCAATGTCCGCTTCTGACATAAAGCTGCCTGTTGAAAAGCGGACGTAATATTCTCAAGATCCTGTCCTTAAAACTGAGTTCACCACTGGAAAAGACGAGAAATCACATAAAACTGAACTGAACAGCGTCCAGATCGGCAAAATTTTGATACCCTTTTGATGGTATCCCATCATCCACCCTCAAATTAACATTGTGTTTTTTCCACTATTTTTTAAGCGGGGCTGACCGAAAAAATTTAAAAAATAAATAAGCCATATGAATCAACATCATAATTTTAAAACAATATTTTATTTTTATAAAAACTAATATTCTTAAATTTGCGTGTTGTTTCTGCACTGCTTGTGGTTAGTAATGGTGCGTAATCTCTGACTTCTCCAGGCCGATAATCGTAGTACATCTTATCTGGAGCTTTATTGCCATGCTGAAAAATACACGTCTTACTACGATCCTGACGTTATCCGGACTTTTTCTGTTTTTTGTCTTTTTTAGTTCTTCATTGCTGAGTGTTATTTATCTGAATCGCAGCGCAGAGTCTCTCAAAAATCTCAACCATGAAGTCTCTGCCACCCTTGGCGTCGCTGACACGACTAACTGGATACGTGCCGCTCGCACCACGCTGCTGGCCGCTATTCCTTATGCTGACGGCAGAAATCCAGAGGCGTTTAACGCCGCGCTGGCCCAGGCAAGATTTTACTATGATGGCGGCTTACGTTTTATGCAGGCTTATCAGGCTGCACCAAAAATGGCCGGTGAAGCAGAACTGGCACGAGAGCTGGCCGAACGCTACAACGATTATACTGAGCAGGGCGTGGGTGCCCTTTTTACCGCCCTGCAGAAAAGGGATGTACCCACTTTTCTGATGCTTGCTGGCACAAAAGTCGTGGCACTCGATGAGGCTTACCGGGTTCCGCTGGACAAGGTTATTGCCATACACAAGCAGTCATCCGTAAATATCACCCGACAGGCTGATACCGATACGTACATTGCTTATGCTGCTGCCGGTGTATCGGTCATACTATTTATCCTGGCTTCAGTTATTGTGGCGGTGGTGCTGAAAAATGTGTTGATAAAGCCCCTGCGTCTTGCTGGCGAAGTAACGGCAGCCATCGGCGCCGGCGATCTGACATCGGAGTTCCACAATGTCCGCAATGATGAAATGGGCCGGCTTCTTCAGGGGCTTGAAAATATGCAGTCTGGCCTGAAAATGATGGTGAGTGAAATCGTCAATGGCGTAAGCGAAGTTGCCCGTGTTACCACACAGATAAGCGATGGCAACCACAGCCTTTCCAGCCGCACGGAGCAGCAGGCGGCAGCGCTCGAAGAGACCGCGGCGAGCATGGAAGAGCTCTCGTCTACTGTTGCGCTCAACGCCGGAAATGCCTCAGTCGCCAGCGACGCGGCCTCTGCGGCTTCCGGAACCGCTTCAGAATGCGGCGCGGCGATGCGGGAAGTGGTTCGCACTATGGCAGACATTAAAACCAGTGCAATGGCCATCAGTGAAATTACATCCGTAATTAACAGCATTGCCTTTCAGACAAATATTCTGGCACTGAACGCAGCGGTGGAAGCAGCTCGTGCAGGCGACCAGGGTCGAGGTTTTGCGGTAGTTGCTAACGAAGTTCGCACGCTTGCACAACGCAGCACACAATCTGCGCGGGAAATTGAAAAGCTGATTGCTGAATCCAATCTGAACGTCGGTCTGGGTGAAGAGAAAGTGGCTAAGGTTTCGCTGACTACAGAAAAAATTATCAGCGATGTGACAGGCGTGACCTCGCTGCTGGGAGAGATTGCGGCGGCTTCCTCTGAACAGAGTAAGGGAATAAACCAGATCGGTACGGCTGTAACCGAAATGGACAGCGTGACTCAGCAAAACGCCACGCTGGTTCAGGCTTCCGCTGCTGCTACTAATGTATTGGAGGAACAGGTTCAGTTGTTGAGCGCTATTACCAGTCGGTTCAGATTGCAGGTTGGGTCAATTGTTACAGGCATACGCTCCCCTGACATACAGTCTGTTCAGGCAAAAGAAAAAGTTTCAAGCGATCCGTGGGTCAGCTTCAACTGAATCAGATTGACGTCTGCAGACGTCGGACTTATTGAATAAAGCTACGAAATTATTATGTTTTCTTGTGGCACAGAGCGGACTAACTCGCACACCGATGTCCGCTTTCAGCGAAAAGCGGACGTAGTTACCGTATTGATTGCAAAGAGGTCAAATATCGTTAGTTATGCTTCTGAGCATGTCCAAAATGAGCGTTGCTGCTGTGCCATCATGATCTAAATCAGGGTCATAAATGGTTACTGTGATTCCGCAGCAGCGCATATTATTAAAAAGTTCGCGACAGACATTTACAAGTGTTTCGGAAGACAAGCCGGGAGTGCCGGGACAATCAACTGCAGACATTTCGCAGCTGTCCAGGGCATCTATATCAAGATGGATCCAGTAGGGCATTTCAGGAAAAAGATTGAGCCGATCGAATATCACATTGATGAGATGATTATCTGACAACTTAAGCGCGTCAAAGACAGTTATACGCCGGATATCAGTGCCATCAATATCAGGCCATTCATAATCCTCAAGGAGCGACTCACGTTCTCCCAGCTGAATCACTGCGTCATCCTGAACCAGAGGTCCTTCAATCCCGGGCCATGAAGTCAGTAATGGTTCTCCTCGTCCGGTAACGAGTGCCAAATCCATTCCGGCCGCAGCGCCTGGTCGTGCTCCTGGTTCTCGCTTCCAGTTTCCGGGATGACGGAAATCGCTGTGTCCGTCAATATGCACAAGTGCAAGTTGGCCTAACTTACGCCTGCTGCCCAGCAAGGCTCCGGGCAGTATGGAGCAGTCGCCTCCGATCACCACGGGCTTTGAGTTACGATGATTCGCCGCCTCTACTTCATCAGCTAACTTTAGATTAAGCTGCCTGAGCTTGTGACCGTTCAGGATATCAGTACCTGGCTCACCTTCAGGACTGTATTCAGGGCAGGGGACAGTAACGAAGTCACAAGAGGAAAACATTTTATCAAGTCCGTGCTGCATGAGAACTGATGGTGCGCGGAATGTGCCTGGCATGTGGCCTTTATAAAGAGGATTGAGACCAAGACTGGACGGGACAAGAATTATTTTTTTCATAAAATCCTTTTTAACTGGTTAATGTCCCACAGGAACTAAGATTTTTTATACAGCTAATCTATCGCCGAGATAAAATTCGAGGTGCTAACCTGTGCCAGAATGCATATGGTTCGCTATGAGCGAGAGGCTGGCGTCCACCTTTTAAGGTTTATACCTACGTTTCCACTCATCCACAACATCACCCAAATTCTTAGGGGTAGCATTACTTATCCAGCTCATTAATTCACGATTGAATCGAAAATCCTCCCCACACTCTTTAATCATGAAACGGCGAACGTTTTGTGTGTTTTTATAGTTTTTATCAATGATTGTGGAACGTGTTAATGAGGAGCAATGCCAATCGGTTTGCATCTTTCCAGCTCCTGTAATGAGTAGTTTTGAATGAAAATTAGTAATCCACTTTAGTCTGACAAGCTGGAATTTCTCAAGGTCTGCTTTTGGCACATAGCGGACTGATGCGGCCCCATAGTTTGCTATGAGCGAAAACAAGAAGTGGCGCCAGCTCACCTGCTCCTTGTGAGCATTATTGAAAGGTCGATAACTACAGAGTACACAGGAGCGATCACCTCACTTACACCTGCATCCTTTATTCGGGATGGCAGGTTTTTTGTTAAAGCCTCACAAGTGACTAATTTCAAATCACCCTCGACCAAGCCTGCAGAGATGGGCACGGTACATGTCAGCCCCTCGCCAGTTTTTTCACCAGACATTTTCTAATTTACCGCTTACGCTTGCGACTGACTCTTAAGTAATTAATATAGATAGTGTTGTGTCATAGGTGAGCGCTCCTACCGCTCAGTGACGGGAGGATGTCTGACGGGATTGCCAGGCGTCTTCATCGCAACGTCAAAAACTACATAACAGTACAATACGCTACCACCGCGTTTCGTACCTGTCCTCCTCCGCGGGGGGCAGGTATTTTTTTATAATTACCACCAGAAGGTTAGCAACGTCCGCTCTTGGCACAAAGAGGACAGATAGGGGTGCAATGTCCGCTGTTAGCAAAATGCGATCATTCCTAACCGCCGGATATAAGTATCAACGGGGAGCAAAACAGATAGGTTTGTATGACCATTTTAAGAAAAGAGCTTGTCAGAATTGATTTCTGATACTCAATGGCGTGGTTTTTCACATTATTGATTGTTAAATTCCTTACGATATCAGAACTCTTCGACTGCCCCGCGTGATGTCTCATCTTCTTTAGCTGAAATTAAGCATTGCTTTCTCAGAAATCTACTAATGATAATTTGCTATAAGCCAGATTGTTTCGTTGCTAGACAGGGTGCAGTGCGGCTTTTATCTTTCGTCATGATTTGTAAATTCAACACAAACATTTGATGAGGGAGCCATTTTGTCCATCCTACTGAAAAGAATAAAAACAAAACCCACGCGTTTTACTCTGGCGCTTAAAATCGCGTTACTTAGCAGTATGGTGGCTTTCTCTTCAGCCTCTTTTGCCGATGCACTCTTAAAAGAGGGCATTACACCAGCCACTGATACCAGCCAGATTCCGGCAGTGGCTAAGCTGCGTAAAGACACGGTGGTGGCAGGTATCTCTGAACCGCAGGGTATTTTTAACCCTTATTTCTTTGTTAACGGCTGGGATGAAAACGTCACCAACGTGATTTTCTCACGTCTGATCGACTGGGATAGCCACGGCAAGCTGGTGCCAGGCCTGGCCGAAAGCTGGAGCGTCAGTCAGGATAACAATGTCTATACCATCAAGCTGCGCCCGAACCTGACTTTCAGCGACGGCTCGCCCCTCACCGCCGAAGACGTGGCGTTTACCCTGACCGTGCTGCATGACCCGAAATATGATGGCGATACTGACATCACCCTCGCCAACATTGTGGGCGGCGCGGAGTATAAAGCCGGAAAAGCTGATAGCGTCAGTGGTCTGAAAGTGATCGACCCGCTGACCTTACAGGTCACCACCAGCCAGCCTGGCGCGACAACACTGGCGAAAATTGGCGGCCCGGTGTTGTCGAAAGCGTATTATGGGAAAGGGTATCAGCGCGGCAATCTCGACTATCTGCGCACGTTGCACGGTAAACCGCTGGGCAATGGACCGTATGTCTATGATAAATATATCCCGGGCCAGGAGATTCGTTTCCACGCTAATACCCATTTTTACCGTGGTACACCACCGACGCCGCGCTTTATCTACCGCGTAACCAACCCATCCACTAACTTCCAGTTGTTCCAGACCGGCGAAACCGATTATGACTCGTTTACTTCTCGCCCTGATGATATCGAACAACTGAAAATACTGGGCTTCGCCAATATCAACCTGTTCGGCTCCAGCGACTACAGCAAAGTGGAATTCAACGTACGTCGCCCGGCGTTGCAGGACGTGAAAGTGCGACAGGCGCTGATTTATGGTCTCGACCGCCAGAAGTTGATTGATGTGGTTTATCAGGGCTATGGCAAAGTGGCAATTGAACCTATTGCCCCGATTTCATGGGCGTATAACACAGATGGCGTGAATCCATACAAATTTGACCCGGCACAGGCGAAGAAACTTCTTGATGAAGCGGGCTGGAAACCGGGGCCTGATGGCATCCGCGTGAAGGACGGTAAACGTCTGGCGTTGACGCTGCTGGTGAGCAAGAAAGTGCTGAACGATGCGCTGATCCCCATCGCCAAAGAGAACTGGCAGCAGATTGGCGTACTGTTGAAGCCGCAGGTAGTGGATTTCAACGCCCTCATGGCGCAGCGTAAAGCCGGTAACTATGACCTGGCCTCTTTCAGCACCAGCACACTCAACGATCCACATGATGGCGTGTGGGATTATTACAGCACGGAAGCGAAAGAGTCCGGCTATAACAATCCGCAGGTTGATAAGCTGATCAACGAAGGCAATGCGGTGCTGGATGTGGAAAAACGCAAACCGATTTACCACCAGCTATATAAAGTGCTGGCGGAGGATCCGCCGGTGATTCTGCTGGGTAACCGCGAGATTTTGTCGGCCAGTAGTGCCCGCGTCACCGGCTTTAAACCGGATATTT
Source organism: Candidatus Pantoea varia (assembly GCF_900115075.1). Classification (GTDB taxonomy): domain Bacteria; phylum Pseudomonadota; class Gammaproteobacteria; order Enterobacterales; family Enterobacteriaceae; genus Pantoea; species Pantoea varia. Next base: position 201,472 of record NZ_FOVG01000003.1, on the reverse strand, counting down.
ACAACGGGCTGACCGGTAGCCTGCCGGATGTGAAAATCGTTAAATAACACTAACAACTGCCGGGGTTTGCCGGCAGTTGTCATGAGAAAGCTATGCGCAATTTTATCCTCAGGCGACTGCTGCAAACCCTGCCAATGCTGCTGCTCGCATCACTGATTATTTTTATGCTTTTCGCGAAAACGCCCGGCGACTTTATCGACGGTAACATTACCCTCACCGCCGCCCGCGCCGCCGAACTGAAAGCTATTTATGGACTCGATCAACCGATCCTTACCCGCTATCTGCATTGGCTCGGCCAGTTGCTGCGCGGCGATTTGGGGTTCTCGCTGCAATACCAAATTCCGGTGAGTCAGCTACTTAACCAGTACATCTGGAACTCGTTCCTGCTGGCAAGCGTTGCGCTGGTGTTTTACTGGAGCATCGGGCTTGCGGTGGGCGTTGCCTCGGCGCTGAAACCCAATTCGCTGTTCGATCATCTGGTGAGCGTGTCGGTGTTCGCTGCCATGTCTTTCCCAACCTTTTTTCTCTGCCTGTTGCTTATTAAGTGGTTCGCAGTCGATCTGCACTGGCTGCCAGTGGGCGGCATGACCAACACCGGCAGCGACGATAACGGCTGGGTGTGGGTGATGCAGGTTGCGGCGCATCTGGTGTTACCGGTCATGGCGCTGGTGATGTTGCAGGCGGGCAGCCTGACACGCTATTTCCGTGCCAGCATGCTTGACGTGGTGAAAATGGATTTTATCCGCACCGCGCGCGCCAAAGGGCTGCGCGAACGCACAGTGATCCTTAAACACGCGCTGCGCAATGCGTTGCTGCCGATCATCACCCTGCTTGGTTTTGAGCTGCCGGGGCTGTTTTCCGGCGCGATCATCACCGAAAAGGTGTTTAACTGGCCGGGCGCAGGGCATATTCATATTGATTCTCTGGCCGCCCGCGATTATCCGGTGCTGATGGGGTTCACCCTGTTTCTGGCGGTATTAACCATTGTTGGCAACCTGATTGCCGATATATTGTACGCGTGGGCCGACCCGCGCATTCGCGTGAGGTCGTGATGTTCGGTTCCCTTTTCTCAACGAATCGCCGCTTACGCAAGGCGGAAATTCCGGCGATGGCGCAGGCCACACCGTCTCCGTGGCACCAGGCGTGGAAAGCGCTGCGCCACAATCATCTGTCGATGCTGTGCCTGGTTCTGCTGGTAATCATGACCATCTGGTGCGTGCTTGGTCCGGTGTGGTCGCCGTGGAAAGATGACGCCACCGATGCGCTGATGATCAACAAACCGCCTGGCGCAGAACACTGGCTGGGCACCGATTTTCTTGGCCGCGATATTTATACCCGCCTGCTGCTTGCCGGACGTATCTCGCTGATGATTGGCCTGATGACCATGCTACTTTCGGTGGCTCTGGGCTACCTGCTGGGGGCGGTATCCGGTTATGCCGGCGGCTGGACGGACAAACTGATTATGCGCATGGCGGATCTGGTGATGACGATTCCAAGCCTGCCGCTGCTGATTGTCGCCGGAGCGATGTTGTCTGAGCTCGATTTTTCGTCTGATTCGCGCATCTACATGGTCGTGGTGATGCTTAGCCTGCTGGAGTGGCCGAAGCTGGCGCGGCTGGTGCGCGGGCAAATCCTCTCACTGCGTGAACGCGATTTTATGCTGGCGACGCAGGTCCTGGGCCTCTCTTCTCGCCGCCGTCTGTTCGGTCATCTGTTGCCGAACACCATACCCATTCTGGTGGTGATGGCGACGATGGCGGTGGCCAACGCCATTCTGATGGAATCCGCGCTTAGCTACCTCGGCCTTGGCGTCGTACCGCCAACGCCTTCATGGGGCAATATGATGGACGCGGCCAACAGCCTGATCGATTTTCAGCGTCGCCCGTGGCTGTGGATGCCGCCGGGCATTGCCATTTTTCTGACCGTCATCGCCATTAATGTGCTGGGCGATGGCCTGCGCGATGCACTGGATCCGAAGATGAAACGGAGCCTGAAATGAGCGAGCCGCTAATTACCTTTAATAACTTATCCATCTCCTTCGCCAGCGAGCAGGGGCGCGTGCACGCTGTGCAGGATGTCTCCTTTACCATTCAGGCAGGGCAAACCATTGGCATTGTTGGTGAATCTGGCTGCGGCAAAAGCGTTACCGCCATGTCGCTGATGGGGCTGTTACCGCCGCAGGTTGCGCGTATCGACGACGGAGAAATCCGCTTTCAGGGGACCGATCTGCTTGCCCTGAAGCCGTCGAAAATGGCCGATCTGCGTGGTAATCAGTTAGCGATGATCTTTCAGGAGCCGATGACAGCGCTCAATCCGGTGCTGACCATTGGCGAGCAGCTTTGTGAACCGCTGATACGCCATCGCGGCGAAACAGCAAAAGCGGCCTGGAAGCATGCCACGCAGCAGATCGCCGATGTCGGACTCGGGCGGGCGGAGAGTCTGATGGGCTGCTATCCGCATCAGCTTTCCGGCGGCATGTTGCAGCGCATCATGATTGCCATGGCGTTAAGCTGCCAGCCGAAGCTGCTGATTGCCGATGAGCCAACCACGGCGCTGGATGTCACCGTGCAGGCGCAAATCCTGCGCTTACTGCGCGACCAGGCGCGGGCGCAGCAGATGGCGTTGATGCTGATCACGCATGATTTGGGGGTTATCGCGCAGATGGCGGAACATGTCGTGGTGATGTACGCCGGGCGCATCGTTGAGCAAGGCCCGACTGCCGACGTGCTACACAACCCGCTGCACCCTTATACCAAAGGGCTTATTGCGTCGCGCCCTGTTCCAGGCGAGCGCCGACGCCGCCTCTACTCCATTCCCGGACAGGTGCCTGATCTGGCCGAACTGCCGTCGTACTGCGCGTTCTATGATCGCTGCGAACGCAGAACCGCGCAGTGCCACGCGGGCATTCCGCCGCTGATCGGGCATACGCGGCAAGCCGCATGTATTCACAGCGAGTTAGCGGAGCCGATCGCATGAGCCAGCAATATGTTATTGAAGTAGACGAGCTGAAAAAACATTTCTCGCTACGCGACGGGCTTTTTGGTCAGGAAACCGGACAGTTACGCGCCGTGGACGGCGTCAGTTTTAACATTCGACCCGGCACCATTTTTGGCCTGGTGGGCGAATCCGGTAGCGGTAAAACCACCGTAGGACGCACGCTGCTGGGGCTTTATGACAAAACGGCAGGTAGCGTGAAATATCGTGGTCAGGAGTTGCAGGACCTGACGCCGAAACAGATGCGTGCGCTGCGCCCTAAAATCCAGTTGGTATTTCAGGATCCTTACAGCTCACTGAATCCGCGTATTCGGATAGGTGATGCAATTGGGGAAGCAATGCTGGAGCACAAGCTGTGCAGTAAAGAAGAAGTGCGAGACAAAGTGCTGGAGGTAATGAAAATATGTGGACTGGCGCCGCAGCATTACAATCGCTTTCCTCATGAGTTTTCCGGCGGCCAGCGCCAGCGTATCGGCATCGCCAGAGCGCTGATCCTCAACCCGGATTTTATTATTGCCGACGAGCCCATCTCTGCGCTGGATGTCTCTATTCAGGCGCAAATCATTAACCTGTTTTCCGATTTGCGCGATGACCATGGCGTCACCTTCCTGTTTATCTCTCACGATCTCGGTGTCGTGGAGCATTTGTGTGATGACGTGGCAGTTATGTACCTGGGGAAACTGGTGGAAACTGCCAGCCGCGATGCGCTGTTCAGCCAGCCGCTTCACCCCTACACCCAGGCGCTGCTGGCGGCGGTGCCGACGCTCGCCCCTGGAAGCGTACCCGTGGCGGTAGTGCAGGGGGAAATCCCGGATCCGTCACGCCCGCCCTCTGGCTGTCGCTTCTCTTCCCGATGTCCGCAGGCAACGGTACGCTGCCGCACAGAAATTCCGGAACTGCGCGAAATGCGCCCCGGCCATCAGGTGGCGTGTCACTGGGTGCAGTTGGCGTAATAAAAAAGGGAGGCTTCATCCTCCCTGGATGATGAGGTCTGACGGTCAATGATGTAAAAAACCACGCCAGTCAGTATCAGAAATTCATCCTGACACGACCCTGTCTGAAAAGGTGATAAAAACCTATTTGACCGGCTCCCGGCAAACTGACATAGCACGATGTAAGCAACGTCCGCTTGTGAGTCGAAGAAGGCTTAAGAGAAATGAGAAGCCTTCACTTCATATAAAAGCCTTTAACTCCTCAGCATTTATGTTCGCCAGCATGGATGCTTTTAAATGTGGGGATGCTGCGAGATAGCCGGATATGAGGTTGAATCCTGCCTTATATCCCGGTCCTGCCCACTTTACAGCATGGTGCAGTTCATGGGCTAACATGCGTTCAATCGAGTGCGCATCATTTTTGCAGAGTGCAGGGTTTTCAGGATCGACTGTTATTTAGATAACACCAGCTTCATGACAAAAACCGGCATGCCCTTTTTCAGGGTAACAAACTTCCCGGCCTTAACGACGACATCCACTGAAGGAGTCGGCATCAACCTTGTAACTTGTAGGTAGGTATCGGTCAGGTTAGTCTGCAGCCATTCACAGTGAGCATTGAGTTTTTTCTGAGCATTCAGAATATGAATGGTTATTTGAGGCATGTCAGTATTCCCCAGAAGCGATAGTAATGCGCGCATATTAGCAGACATATACTGAATGCTATGGTGCTGCTCAGCGGTGGCAGACCAATGATCTGAAATGTCCGCTGGAAGTACAAATCGGACTGACGTCAGGCTAACGTCCTCTATGAGCGAAAAGCGGAAGTTCGGAATAAATACTCACATTCGGGGATACTCAGGAGCAGTGGGCAAGCCATTCCCGAATCGTATGTTGGATTCAGCACAATGGTCTTTATTAAATGTTCTTATTACCTTAACCGTTCATTACATGTCTGGCTGAATTTATAAATATTTAAACCCATTCATATTCATTTGCTACAAACGCAATGGATCAGCTTATTCTGGCAATCGTCTGAGTAGTCGCATACTGCTTATTATTTTGGCATCGCTGATGACCGATGGAGCGGCGTGCCGCTGTTTACATCGGGCAATCAGAGAGTATTATCGAAGATATTACGTATAGGGAGATACAAATGGACGCAGCATTGCTTGAAATGATGCGCTCAGGTGGAAGGAATAAAGCCTGGGCTGAAACAATGGTCAATCTTGAAGCCAGGAAGCTGATCACTACAGCCAACAGGTTGTCAGCTTTCCATCTTAAGGATGGGCTAATCCAGATGAAGTTTGTTCAAGAAATAAAATCGGTTGTTGATAAGCAGTTTTCCGCTGCCCGGCAAGCAAAATCTGATGAAGAATGCATGAAGTGCGTTAAGCAGCTCAGATCTGAGACAGAAAACCTCGAAGAGCAAGGACGATTACTGCGTACAAAGACAGCAGAACTCTATGCCAAAGTGGAATTTGTACGCGAAAACAACAAAATTGTGGGTTACATGATTTCCGCTGTTTATGTCGTTATTTCGGGTTTTGCTGTTGTTGGCGGTGCTTTGATGATATCGACAATGACGCCTCTTGGTGTACTGGCTGGTGCCGTTCTTGTTATGGACGGATTTAATGGAATCTCTAAAGAACTTATTCCCCGCCTGTCTGACGAGAAAACAGATGGCATGTTTGCCGATGGTGCAATGCGCGCTGCGGAGTTCATGGGATTTAAAGCTGAGTCAGGACTTGCTTTCTATAATACGGCAACGCTTACTGCCAGTGTTTACAGCATTTGGGGGCTGGCGAAAAAGCCAGGTGCATGGCGGCTGTTCAGATGGATGCCCCGTGATTACTTCCGTAAAGTTGACACTATGAGCCGCCCGAAGCTGACCATGAAAATAGTTGGCTGGGGTGTTCAGGCTAAGGTGATATTCGATTTACTCAGCGTAAACAAGCAATCACGCTAATTATTTATTTAACCGGCAATAACGCCACGACTTCCAGGCCAGCATTGGCGGTTGAATAAACGTCACTATGACTACCCCAATTAGCAGAGACATGCCTCCGCCCAAAATGTATGGCTTAGAGGAGAAACACAGAAGAAATACAAATACTAACGTGCAGCCTGAAACGATCCATAACAGCACCCTGAATCTGTTTTTTAAATCCACTACAGCCTCACCCAGAGTTCCGCCATAGCTATCAACGTTATTTTTGATTTTTTTCAAATCAGCATCAGTAAAACCTGACTTTAGCAAATCTGCCTCACTAACTTTCATGGTGCTTCACCTTTCATCCATAAAACGTGCATTCATTCTACCGCAATTATCTACGCGGATGTCTCTCATGCGGCAACGTCCGTCGTTGGCACATAGCGGACTGACTTGGCGCAAGGTTCGCTATGAGCGAGAAGGGGGCCTGTTCACAGATAAAAACAGACCTGTACTATCTGGAACAATGGCATTCAGTTTAGCTATACACGAGGGTCATGTTATCCAGACCCGCATTACGCCACATGCGGAGTAAGGTATGCCGTGTATGAGGATATACTTCCTGTACAAGCTGAAGAGACTCTAATTGCGTTACGTCGAAATGACGGAAGTCGTTACGTTTTTCACACCATGCTGCAAGCACAATAGCACCGGAGAAGTAACCTAAAGCGAAAGGCCATATCGTTCTTTGACTCACCTCACCCTGCCTGTCTGTATAAGCTGTCTGGACTTTCAGTCCTCGCCTGATGGCACTCCGTAGAGAGTTTAGGTTTTCAGAATTGTAATGAGAAACCAGTCTTTTACCAGCTAATAACGTCGAATCATCAAACAGCGTCCTGAGCTGTTGCGAAAGACCCTGCCGAACCTTACATGCTACCTCAGAAGCCGCTTTTGCAATACCCGCATCACCATATGTGGCCACCCAACGTAAACCCAGCGCCAGTGCATCGAGCTATTCGGGGGTAAACATCATCGGTGGCAAATGATGGCTCCGTGAGAGGATATATCCAGTGCCGGCTTCTCCCTGAATGTCGGCCCCCTGAGCACGCAGTGCGTCAACATCACGGTAAAGCGTGCGAAGGCTAACAGAAAGCTCTTCAGCCAGGCTGTGTCCGCTTACCGGATAACGATGTTGATACAAAATCTTCAAAAGATTTAAGAGGCGCTCTGCACGCTTCGGTCCCGATGCTGACATGTTCTGTCAATGCTCCCTGCGATAGTGAAGCCCAATGTGTTTAAGGATAGAGTTTCATGATACCTAACCTGATTATTCTTTATGTTGATAATCCGATTATCAGCAGCAAATTCTATCAAAATCTGTTTGAAACCGAACCAGACGTAATGCTTCCAACATGGGTTGCTTTTTCATTTGATAATGGTATGAACCTTGGCTTATGGTCAATAAAATCGAGTGACTTTGTATCCTGCGGCGAAGGTAACCGAACTGAGTTAAGTTTCATGGTGAATGATATTCAGGCAGTTGATGCACTTTATCAGCAGTGGTCTGGCAGTGGTGTGCAGATTGAACAGGAACCTAAACAGGCTGTATTTGGCAAAACGTTCGTTGCGCTTGATCCTGATGGGCACCGTATCCGGGTATGCATACCGGATAAATAAATAAAGGATTGATCTCACTGCTTCAGTCCGCTTCTGGTACAAAGCGGACATTTATAGCCACAAAGGTAAGTGCAGTATGCCTATTACCCTGGACACTCAGTTAATCAGGTCCACAATATGAAGGCTGAAATCATGGAACGACTCATGGATATCAAATTCGCAAACCTTACCCCGGGCTGCCCAGGGTTTGTTGAGCTAAAAGCGCAGAGCATGGCTGAAGTATTTAATATGCTGTGCCGGCTGGAAGAAAACTGGCTGAGCGGACATAACCGCTTTAACAGGCCCGGAGAAAAACTGATGGGTGCTTATGCTGATGGTTTAATTGTTGGTACGTGCGGACTTAACATCGATCCTTTTACGCAATCAGCTGTCACCGGACGTTTGCGACATTTCTATGTAGACCCTCGATGGAGAAATCGGCGGATTGGCAGCGGCCTGCTCAGTGAAACACTTAAGGATGCTGGTCGCTGGTTTGATTTTATCAACACAAACGCTCCCACATCGGCATTCACGTTCTATGAACAAGCTGGCTTTGTTGCTTTATCTGATATGGAAAAAGTCACACATCAATTATGCCTGAGAAACCCGGCACATGAGTCCAGTTCAGAATTGGAAAGTTAGCCAGGTCTGTACATGCATGCAGAACCGCTGCCAAAAACCCTTCACTGGCTAATGACGTCCGCTGCTGGCGGCATATCAGGAAGCTTTTTGAACATAAAAACACTCAACGGATCTGCTTCATACGGCGGAAATGCATCGCATATCTCGTAACCGCATCTGCGATACAGTGCTATCGCTGGTCGCTGGTGAATCCCTGTTTCAAGCCGTAATAGGAGTGATCTTTGTTCTGAAGCAATCATCTCGATTGTACTGACTATCTGCTCTCCCAGCTTCCTGCCCCGGTATTCCGGTCGAATATAAACCCGCTTGATCTCAGCTGAGCCATCTTTCAGAAAGAGTAAAGCACCACAACCTGCCGGAATCCCCCCTTCATCACGCACGATGATACAACGGAGCTGCTCGTCACTTGCTGTTGAAAGGTCCAGGCAATGATTACTTTCTGCAGGATACAATTCGGTCTGAAAGGCATCGAGCTCGCTGACCAGCAAGGCCAGAGCAGAATCACTTTTATCTACTTCTGAAATGCTATACATTCGATATCCTCGATTAATTTTTAATTAGTGAACCTGACATAATGTTTCATCAGTGACGGCGTCCAATATTTAATATAGGAGTTCGTTTGCAATATCTGATTCTGGCACGAAGCGTACATCACTGTTAAAACTCACCCGTTTATCCTGGTTTTAATTCAGAAATTTTCACTCCTGCGCCCGTTCAAATGTCGCAATTACCCGGTCGATATGTTTCTTCATCGCGCTTCTCGCTGTCTTACAATCACGTTTTTCAAGCGCCGAGAGAATCGCCATGTGCTCAGATTCCGAGTCAGAAGGCATATCGCGGGGGGTATAGTGCGCCTGCAACATGCGGAACATGCTGCCATAACGATGACCGAGCAGGTGGTCGATCATAAAGCCATAGGCAGGGTTGCCGCTCGTCTGGGCAATACGGATATGGAACAGGCGGTCACGCCAGCATATTAACATTGGAGTGTGAAGCAGGCAGAGCTATCAGGAAAAAATACGAATTTAAACAAATCCGAATAAAACAGGTCTGGTTCCGGGCTATTTGTTCCGAAACAACCTGATAAGGATGATCACCATTACCGTAATGGTGATCATGATGCTTATCGTAGCGCCGCCGATCACATAAGCTTCAAATCCTTCAGTTGTAAAGAAGGCAGTCATTAATTCGGGCATGATTAGTTTTCATGGTCAGCCCCATCCGATGATGGTCGTGGCCACTCTACACAAAGAGTATGTATAGGAAACGATGCGTCCGGTTATCTTTTCGCGGCTACAAACGTCTGATGTTCGGCAGGATAAGCGTTTTATCGACCCGTTGAACTCACACCTCCAGGCGGACACTGCCTAACAGATAAGTGACTCAGCGCGAGCTAGTGTTCCAGAGCAAGGACTGGACATAGGGAGTCATGATGAAAGCGGCTACCAAATCCCGACAAGCCCTCAACTATCTTGCTTGCGACTGCTCCCTTTTTTCCTCGCTCAATCTGTCCAGTGGCGTTCAAAATACTATGATGTAAATCGGGCGAATTGAAAGAACCTTAACTGATCGCCAACCACCGGAAACTAACCACTTATTTTAAGGTTTAAAGCTATGTTGGATACCTGCCGTTTCAAACGATGCCGTTTATTCAACAGGTGTAAACCAGACCATGCAGAAGAGAGCTTGCCAGGCAAAAAGCTAAATTTACAAGCCCTTCAAGAAGTGATCGATAATTTCATTGATGTTAGCCGTAAGCACACTCTTATCAGTTTTGTCCTCGTCAGACCAAATCGAAGAATATACAGATAACCCATTGAATATAATTGGTATTATATGCATTACTGAACGCAATTTTTTAAGATCAGCTGATTGCGTAATACCCGTTCTGGCCTGCAATTGTGCTTCTAAAAGCGCTTCAGTTTTTTTATGAGAAAGATGTAAAATTTTAGCCACTGCCGGGTTTCTTGATGACTCTGCCGCAATTTCCAGCCACAAACCGACAAAATCCGGGTCCATGTGGTGATCAACCATTTTTCGGGTGTAACGTGCCATTGCGGATGAAAGTGCTTCATCAGACGGACCTACCGCAATGTCCTTGAAAAGCTCAAGTATTGTATTTTCCTGCCTTGCAATTAGTGCCTCAACGATCGCTTCCTTATTTTCAAAATGATAATAAATGTGCCCTGGACTCATGCCGGCCATTTTTGATATACGCGCAATACTACTGCCGTGAAAACCACTCTCTCTGAAACATTTAGCCGCAGCATCAAGCACCTGATTTTTACGGTTTCTGCTTTTTTCACTGAGGCCATCAGTGCTTACATCTGTCATCGCCTTTTTACTCCTGAGATCTGTTGCATGTTTTATTTTAGTATGAATATACTAGAATGAACATACTACTTGAATGAGCCCTGAAATGATCATCCGGACCTTCCTTACACCAAAAGCTTATCTCGTGACGCTTTTTACATTACTGCTGGCAGGATGTGATCGTTCATCTGCCATGCCACCCGCTCCGTCAAACGAGGTTGGAGTTATTACGCTTAAATATGAAGATGTTACGCTGACTACCGAGTTATCGGGAAGAACGTCTGCTTTCCTGGTTGCAGAAATCAGGCCTCAGGTTAGCGGCATTCTCAAACAACGTTTGTTTGAAGAGGGAAGCGTAGTTAAAGCCGGACAGCCATTATATCAGATTGACCCGTCATCCTACCGGGCAACACTTTCAAAACAAGAAGCTGCGCTGCAGTCGGCAAAATTGCTGGCACAACGCTATGAAAGACTCATCAGGTATGGAGCCATCAGCAGACAGGACGCAGATGATGCTCGATCAACCTGGCTTCAGGCTCAGGCCTCAGTTGATGCCGCAAAAATTGATCTCGGATATACCACAATAACCGCACCCATATCCGGTCGCATTGGTCGGTCCTCGGTTACGCAGGGTGCTTTGCTAACGGCTAATCAGACGGATGCTATCGCAACCATTCAGCAGCTCGATCCTATCTATGTCGATATACCTCAGTCCTCGACTGCGCTGTTGAAGCTTCAGGAGGACCTCTCGGCAGGGCTTTTATCGAGTGGGGGCGCTCAGCAGACTGACGTTCGCCTGCGTCTCGATACCGGAAAAGATTATGCCTATCCAGGTCGTCTTAAATTTTCTGAAGTCACCGTGGATGAGGCAACGGACTCCGTCATAATCCGAGCGCAATTTCCTAACCCTGATGGACGTTTACTGCCGGGGATGTTTGTTCGAGCCCGCTTACAGGATGGTATCCGGAAAGGGGCAATACTTGTTCCACAGCGCGGACTTACCCGTGATCCTGATGGGGGCGCAACGGTTCTCGTTGTTGAGAAAGATAATAAGGTCGCACTAAGAAAAGTAGTCACGGAACGCTTAGTCGGTAACCAGTGGATCGTCAGCGAAGGCCTTAAGGCTGGAGAGCGTGTGATCGTTGATGGCACCCAGAATGTTCAGCCAGGTCAGGAAGTGAAAGCCAACCCCGCGGCTACCTTCCGGTCAGATCAGGCCGCAACTCAGCCGAAGTAAGGAACCGCTATGTCACGCTTTTTTATTGATCGGCCTGTATTCGCTTGGGTTATCGCCATTGTCATCATGTTTGCCGGTGCTCTGGCCATTTTTAAGTTACCTATTAATCAGTATCCGAACATTGCCGCGCCGGCTATCGCTATCAGTGGTAATTATCCCGGCGCCTCGGCGAACACAGTGCAGGACACAGTAGTTCAGGTTATTGAACAGCAACTGAACGGGATGGATAACCTTCGCTATCTGAAGTCTGAAAGCAATTCTGATGGTTCGTTTACGATTACCGTCACGTTTGATCAGGGAACTGATTCTGACATTGCTCAGGTTCAGGTTCAGAATAAGCTATCGCTGGCTAATCCGCTTTTGCCAGACGAGGTTCAACAGCAGGGGATACGCGTAGCCAAGTATCAGATAAATTTTCTGCTGATAGTCGGACTGGTATCTAAAGACGCACGCCTGAGCAGTTTCGATCTGAGTGATTACATGGTTTCCAGGCTTCAGGACCCACTGTCACGCGTAAGCGGTGTCGGAGATTTCATGGTCATGGGTGCTCAGAATGCGATGCGTATTTGGATGGATCCCGCGAAGCTCAACAGCTATATGCTGACGCCAAACGATGTCTCTTCGGCCATTCAGGCGCAAAACGTTCAGGTTTCATCCGGACAGCTTGGCGGACTGCCTACAGAAAGCAGCACTGAACTCAATGCCACTATTATCGGGAAAACAAGATTTACCACTGCAGAACAATTTGAAAATATTCTTTTGAAGGTGCAGCCAGACGGTTCGCGGGTGCTGTTGAAAGATGTGGCAAAAGTTGGACTGGGGGCTGAAAGTTACACCATACACTCGAAATATGACAAAAATCTTCCCAGTACTGCGATCGCCCTGCGACTGGCTACCGGGGCTAATGCACTGGCGACGATAGAAGCTGTGCGCGCCAGGCTTGAGGATCTTAAAAGCACGTTACCGGCGGGAGTTGAAATTGTTTATCCTTACGACACCGCGCCTGTCATCAGTACCTCAATAAAGGGTGTGGTGCATACGCTGCTGGAAGCGATCGCACTGGTTTTCCTGGTCATGTTCCTGTTCCTGCAGAACTGGCGAGCAACGCTAATCCCGACCATGGCTGTACCCGTTGTATTACTGGGTACATTCGGCATCATGTCTGCCTTTGGCTTTACCATAAACATACTGACTATGTTCGGTCTGGTACTTGCTATCGGCTTACTGGTTGATGACGCCATTGTCGTCGTCGAGAACGTTGAGCGAATAATGGAGGAAGAAGGCCTTTCACCGTTAGAAGCCACGCGAAAATCAATGGGGCAGATATCCGGAGCACTGATTGGGATCGGCCTGGTTTTGTCAGCAGTCTTTCTGCCGATGGCGTTTTTCAGTGGCTCAACCGGGGTTATTTACAGGCAGTTTTCAATCACCATTGTGTCAGCCATGGCACTCTCCGTGCTGGTAGCACTGATTTTCACCCCGGCGCTCTGTGTAACTCTTCTTCGTCCTGCAAAGAAAGGTCAGCATGAGGAAAAAGGATTTTTTGGCTGGTTTAACCGGAAGTTTGAGCGAGGAACGGTACTTTACCGTAATGGCGTTGCGCGAACGCTACGCGCACGAAAACGCGCACTGCTTATTTTCTTTGCAATTGTGGCGCTTCTGGTTGTGCTTTTTCCTCAACTGCCGACCGCTTTTCTGCCTGATGAAGATCAGGGTAACTTGTTTGTTCAGGTGCAGATGCCGGTGAACAGCAGCGCAGCCCAGACGCAGCGGGTGCTGACTAAAATTTCTGATTACTATATGGAGCAAGAAAAGGACGTCGTTGCATCAACCCTGGCGATAAGCGGTTTCAGCTTTTCCGGGCGCGGACAGGGGACTGCGATGGTGTTTGTTCAGCTAAAACCCTGGAGCGAACGAAAGGGCAGTGTATTTGAGTTAGCGGGCAGATCAATGGGCTTTTTCAGCACGATAAAGGAAGCTACGGTAATTGCTTTTGCACCACCAGCAGTGATGGAGCTCGGTAATGCCACTGGTTTTAACCTTTTCCTTGAAGACAGAAGCGGCAGCGGGCATGAAAAGCTGATGCAGGCCAGAAATCAGTTTCTGGGTATGGCAGCCAAAAATCCGGCGCTTTCCATGGTCCGGCCTAATGGAATGAACGATGAGCCGCAGTATCAGGTGATAATTGATGATGAAAAGGTGCGTGCGCTGAAGCTCAGTCTCTCTGATGTTAATAACACGATGTCGGCAGCCTGGGGCTCAACCTATGTAAATGATTTCAACGATCATGGACGAGTGAAAAAAGTTTATATTCAGGGTGAACCCGACTCCCGGGTATCCCCTGATGATTTTAACAAGTGGTATGTGCGAAACAGTGACGGCAATATGGTTTCATTTTCGTCATTTGCTACCGGTAAATGGATTTACGGTTCTCCAAAACTGGAGCGGTATAACGGTCAGTCGGCTATTGAAATTTTAGGTTCACCAGCGCAAGGACATAGTTCAGGCGAGGCAATGAAAGCAGTGGAAGAGATTGCAAAGCAGCTTCCCGAAGGAATACATGTATCATGGACGGGACTCTCCTTTGAAGAAAGGTTATCTGGATCTCAGGCCCCCATGCTGTATGCCATTTCTTTACTGTTTGTATTTCTGTGTCTTGCCGCGCTTTATGAAAGCTGGAGTATTCCGCTTTCAGTTCTTATGGTGATACCACTGGGTATTATTGGTGCGGTAGCTGCAACACTGATGCGTGGCCTCGAAAATGATGTGTTTTTCCAGGTCGGCTTACTGACCACCATCGGTCTCTCTGCAAAGAATGCCATATTAATTGTGGAGTTTGCCCGTGATGAACATGAGAAAAATGGCACCCCTATTTATGAAGCTGCTATTGAGGCCGCCAGGGTCAGATTACGCCCTATTATCATGACATCTCTGGCGTTTATTGTGGGAGTCATTCCGCTGGCCATTGCAACAGGGGCCAGTTCAGGAAGTAAACATGCAATAGGGACCGGCGTGATAGGCGGAATGATTACGGCCACCGTACTGGCAATATTTTACATCCCATTATTTTATGTTTTAGTTTCGGGCTGGCTTGGCAATAGTAAAAAAGTCAGTAACAGTAAATCTGAGTAGCAAAACACTGGCAGGGGAGGGAACCCCTGTCAGTACTTTGTGGTTTGAATGCTGAGAATGAATAGTCTGAGGTGGTAAACTGTGGTCAGGACTACGAAGATAGTAACTGATGCTACACGCAGGAAAATACTGAATGCGGCAGAAGTATGCTTTTGTCACTCAGGCATATCCAGAACCACCCTTCAGTCAGTCGCGACTCAGGCCGGGGTCACGCGGGGTGCGGTATACTGGCATTTCGTTGATAAAGAAGATTTACTAAGAGGGGTGGTTGAAAGACTATCTTTTTCCCTTCTGAGTGAGCTGAAGAGAATTAATCATGTCCATAACCAGCCTGTAACGGCCCTGCGTGATGTTCTGCTTGAAAGCCTTGCCACGGTATTAAAAAACAATCAGTTAAAACGGCTTATCAGGATTGTTTATTTCAGTGATGAATATTTCAGATTATCAGCAAGTAATGGGGTGACTGTCAGGTTCGATGAGTATGAATTTATTGAGATAGTTACAACTATTATCAGAAGATCAAAACAATTGAATCAGACAGCATGCTGCGTTGATGAAAAGAGACAATCGTGCCTCATTTTTTCAACGTATATGTCGGTTCTGAAGTATGCAGTAATAATGCCCCGGGACCACTGGATTGTAAGGGAAGGCACAGAAAATCTGAGGTGGGTTTTAAAGCAGGGAGATATCCTCTGAGAATAATCTGAGTCAGTGTTTTTATATTTATATGGCTTAATGAAAGATTTTCAGTAATAAAATATTTCTTCTGTAACACGTAATTTTAATGACACCGCGTCATCTATTCAGTCGGCTTTAACCAGAACACTATCTTGCGGATGAATTTTCTTATCGTTTTTTCGATCCGTCGCATATTCCCGGCAATTGCGCAGGGTGATGCACAATTAACCTTTACTGCTATGAAGGCAGAGGAATAATGACTATGTATGCAAGACATTTAATGTTGTTTTTATCCTGCTCAATCACAGGATGCGTTTCACTCGATCCGCATTACGATCGTCCCATCAATGTGAGTAGTATGACAACCCCAAATGGCGATGCTTACCGAACCTTAAAAGGTGCGCCGGCTAATTATCGTGACATCAGCTGGCAGGATTATATCCTTGATGCGAAGTTGAATCAGGTGGTAATGATGTCGTTCGACAGCAGCCGCGATCTTCGTGAAGCGGTGGCCAGTGTTAAATCCGCACATGCGCAGTATGGAGAGCAGCGAGCCGATCTGTTCCCTTCTGTCAGTGCCAGTGTGAGTGGTACCCGCTCACGTGCGCTGACGGGAGAGGGGAATCAGACTGCCCTGGGTAATAATTTTGCTGCTGAAGGGAGCATCAGCTCCTTCGAACTGGATCTTTTTGGTAAGAATCAAAGTCTGAGTCGTCAGCAATATGAAAAATACCTCAGTACTCTGGAAGGGGCCCGAAGCACGCGCCTGACTGTGTTGTATAACACAGTGAATTACTGGTTACAGCTTGCCGCTGACCGAAGCACTCTTATCATTGCGAAACAGACAGCAGAAAGTGCGCGTCAGTCACTGGAGGTGACTCGTAAACGTATGCAAAACGGTGTAGGTTCGATGGTAGATATTGCGTCAGCAGAAACCCTCTATCAAACCGCGCAGGCGGACGTCGCCAGTTATACCACCAGTGTGGCTCAGGATAAAAATGCCCTTGATTTGGTGGTAGGGAAAAACGTGCCTGAGGATCTGTTACCGCAGAATATTGAGTCGATCGGTAATGCGATACGTGAAGTACCCGCTGGAGTTTCATCGGATGTGCTAAATAACCGTCCGGACGTACTACAGGCCGAGCATGCTCTCAAAGCCGCGAACGCAAATATCGGTGCAGCCCGCGCTAACTTCTTCCCGAGTATTTCACTCACGGCCAGCGGCGGTATCGGCAGTTCTGAACTGTCCTCGCTTTTCAGGAACGGAGCCGGAATATGGTCTTTTGCGCCCGCTATTTCTTTGCCGATTTTCAGCGGAGGTTATAACACCGCTTACCTTAATTATACTAAGGCGCAGAAAGATTATTACGTAGCCGGGTATGAGAAGGCGGTGCAAACGGCCTTTCAGGAAGTAGCTGATGCACTGGGTCGACGGGGTACGATTCATGATCAGCTATCCAGTCAGCGTAACAATGTTGCTGCATCGCAGAACTATTACAATCTGGCAGATCAGCGATATCAGAATGGCGTGGATAGTTATCTTAACGCGTTAACTGCGCAGCGTTCGCTCTATGCGGCACGTACCAGTCTGGTCAGCGTCGAGCAGGCTTACTATCAAAATCTCAATACTTTCTATAAAGTTATGGGTGGTGGCACCGCGCTGAAAGAAGCTGAACTGAAACTGTAATGCTCAGGGGCAAAGTTTCTTGTACCCCGGAGCAGCCTCTTTGATTAACATCGTCCGCTCTCATCGCGGTTTTATTATGTCAGCTTACATTCCCAGACTGGCCAGCAGGTCATCAACATCATCCTGACTGGCAGGGGCTTCTGATGCGGTAGCGGGTTTAGAAGGCGCAGCGCGCTCGGAGGTAACATGTGAGCCAGTGTTGTCACGGATGACCTGTATCAGCTGCTGCTCAGCCTGATTCAGCACGGCCATCATCGCCTGCACAATTTGTCCTGTGAGATCCTGGAAGCCCTGAGACATCATGATCGCGTGCAACTGCTGTTGCGTCAGGCCCGTGACACGGGGAACGTCATTCAGCAAGGCAACAGTATCTGTAGCTAATGCCTGGGTCTGTTCTTTGTCTGACAGCGTTCCGGAAGTGGCATTCCAGCGTTGTGTGAGTTTCTCCGCTTTTTCTCCCAGCTCAGTTTGCAAGGGCTGCGTGATTTCCACGCTGTTGATCACGCCCTCTGCTGCTTCGCGGGTCATTGTGACGACATAACCCAGCCTTTCGCGGGCGTTCGGGATGCTTCCCGCCACATCGGCAATGGTTTTATCAAGCCCCAGCTGTTGCAGACTGTCGCGAAGCTGCCGCAGGATGGAGCCAGCACGCGCCGTGATTTCGCCAATTTCCTGATGCTTACTATGGATGTCGGATGGTGACATGGATGTTGTTTCCTGCGTACAGAGTTTCGATACCTGAGGTTATCGGCAGCTCGCGGCGGTTTTTTAAATTTCCCTGGAATTTTTCCTCAAGTCAAAAGTGACATGATGTAAACAAGACGGCACAGGCTGAACGTTATCAGGTGTTGGGAAGGCAGAACGTGTTGAGGGAGAACCCTTTTTTTCAGCCGGGGAGGGTTATCAGACATCAGGCGGAAGTTTAAAAAAGTACACTTTGATGGATTGATCGAAACGAGCTAAATGATTAGCATCTTCTCTTTCGGAGATAGAAAATGACTGTTAACGATGCCCTCCTCGCATTCTCTCTCGCAGCACTGTTACTGACCCTGACTCCCGGCCTCGATACGGCACTTATTCTGCGCACCGCCTGTGCTGAGGGCGGCAAAAAAGCTTTTCACGCTGCGCTTGGCATTGATGCTGGCTGTTTTATATGGGGCGCGCTGGTCGCGTTAGGACTGGGTGCTCTGCTGGCGGTTTCAGAGATGGCTTATACGGTGCTTAAAGTTTGTGGCGCTCTCTACCTGAGCTGGCTGGGCTTACAACTGCTGATGCGCCCCCGGTCATCTTTCAGTGATGGCGATGAGAACAAGGGTTCTCAGGGGAACTGGTTTATCAGAGGAATGCTGGGGAATGTGCTCAATCCCAAAATAGGCATTTTCTATGTCTCTTTTTTGCCGCAGTTTATACCTGCCGGCCATTCGCCTTTAATATGGACGTTCATCCTTGTGGGCATCCACGTAATCATTGGGACGATGTGGTCAGTCACACTCATTTTATCCACGCATTTTGCGTCAGCCATATTGATGAAAAGTCGCGTTGTCAAAATCATGGACAGAGCAACAGGCGGCTTATTTTTATGCTTCGCCGCTAAACTGGCTATCAGCACGAGATAGCATTGGGCAGGCTGTAATGTCCGCTCATGGCAGCGAGCAGATATATACCCTGACTGCTGCGTTGTGCGCGAAAGACTGACCTGGTTAGCGCTTACCCGATTTATTCCAACGGATAACACATCGTCCAGTTGTAGTTGACCCTCGCCAGTTTTAATTCTCCAGCAACATCGCCAAAGTTAACAGCCTGACGTTCGATAATAAACTGCCGCACGGACGCAGGTAAAAAATCGGCGCCGTAGCGCAGAAGGGTGCTGTGCCAGAAGGGGGCGGGTAATGGGCTGCCGCTGTGACTCAACTGCAACTCATCTTTCCAGCGCGAATCCAGAATCTGTTCGCAGAATGACTGGCGCATGGCGATTGCGGGACTGTCAGGAATTCCCGCAAGCAACAACTGGCTGGGCAACGCAACCAATCGAAGATCTCGTATAACGATTCTCTTCGCATCAAACCCGGCCCAGATCTTCGTCAATTCTTCCATTTTTTCTGGCAGTGGCTCGTTTTCGTTAAACAGCGGCGGGGTCAGGGGCAGAAAGGTAAAATGGAACCCCTCGGTGGGCAGAACATCTGCAAGTTGGTCATCTTTCGTGAGCTGCTGCAATTCGCCCATAAGTCGTGAGACATCAAAGGAAACCAGTGGCTGTATGCCTGAGGCAAGAGCCAGCCTGACAGGATCGTAGTAGTTTCCTTGTTTGATTTCCCCGGTTCCTGCATTTTCCGCCCAGATGGAGGCGGTGTTTTCGTGTGTTGAACGATAGAGGTTTTGCAGACTTATCGATGACATGACAGACCTTATGTCGTTGGGATAAATACAGGCTTTTTCCATGTTATTCCTGGCCGGTATTTTACGCTATTCGATTAATCCTTAAGTGACCATCTGCCCTTAAACGGACAACGAAAGGACAGATCAGGACAACAGAAGGCGGACGTATAGAATCCATCCACGCTCTCTGATATTGATGACGCTAAAGCACGTCTGTTGATGGAGAAAAGATGAATTTTTATAGCAGCAAGGAATTTAATGGCTCAAAAGCCTGGGACTCACAGCATATTGCCAGCTTCGACAATGTCAGCGTGAAACTTCACTGGACCGATCAGCCTTATATGTGGCACATCAACGATGGACAGGAGGTTTTTGCTGTCATGGATGGGTGTGTGGAAATGCAATATAAGGAGAAGGGGGAAGTTAAAAGCCGGGTACTCAAAGCGGGTGATATCTTTTACGCCAGTGAAGGGACAGAGCACATTGCCCGTCCACAGGGCATCGCTCGCGTACTGGTCATTGAAACAGAGGGTTCGGTTTAATCAGGGGGATTCATTGCCTGGCCTGATAACCCGTGACAAAACGGGATATCTCTTCTCCCAGAATGAGCAGAAACGATTCGCGTGAAGGGTGGGTGTCTGTGATGTGCGGCGGCAGCGTATTCATAAAGGTAAAATGACCGGCATCTTTAACCACGCAAACATCGGTCACCGTTCGACTATCTAATTCTGACTGGATGAACAGCGCTTGCGATGGCGGTGTGAGCGTGTCCTTCTCGCCTGTCCAGATCTTCACCGGCACTTGCACGGAGGCGAGTGCCGCCGGTGCTCTGAAAAAATCCGCTGGTGGGGCTAACAGCATCAGTTGATTCAAATCCTGACTGCCGGAATAAGTCACTTTCTCTCCGGTACGGGTCCACGCCGTCGCCCCGGCATGCATCAGCAGAATCACGGTGCCGAGGGAATGCCCGACACCGGTAATCGACGCATAATGTTGACCAAACTGTTCCTGAGCCAGGGCAAGCCTCTGGCTACGTTCCAGCAAATCAGCCTTTGAAGGCATGGCTGAGATTGACCGTTCGAAATGCGGCGCGACCACTGAAATGCCATTCTGGCTAAAGGTCTGCAAAAGCTCCAGATGACGCAGTGGACTCCCGCCAGCACCGGCCGCGAAAAGGATGCAGTGCCTGGCCTCCTTCGCTCTCAATAGCGTGACCTCAAAATCCTTACCGGCATTCCTGATGAAAGAGGTTTCCACCTTCGCGGTATTAATCATAAAGCCGACTCCCTGCTGAAACGTCAGTCCGGAGATACTAACCCGTTGCGGGTTAAACGATAAGGTTTTGCCCACGTCAGGATCCGGACTGCCAGCCTTGCCGCGTTTACTGCGACGCCTCTGCCCGTAATGCCGCCTGCACAGCAGGGCGCGCACTGATCCTCGCCCTGTACGCCACCAGTGCAGGCCAGCGATCCAGTTCAATGTTAAAGAACTTACACCAGCCCAGTACGGTAAACAGGTAGGCATCAGCAACGCAGAAAAACGCTCCCATCAGAAAGGCCTTTTCAGCCAGCGTAGCCTGCAGATAGTCGAACCGCCGGAACAGCTTCTCACGAAAAATCACCAGGACAGCGTCGGGCAGTGCCTTGTTGAACAGCAGCGCGGACCCCGCATGGATTTCACTGGTAATAAAGTTCAGCCACTCCTGCAGTCGAACCCGCTCCCAGCTCTTTGCTGGTGGTGCCAGCCTGCTTTCCGGTTTTAGATCGGCGAGGTACTGCACAATCGCAGGCCCTTCAGTCAGTATCTGCCCGTCGTCCAGTTCCAGCGCAGCGACATAGCCTTTGGGGTTGATAAGGCGAAAGTCGCGTCCGTCCGCGGTGAGCTTGTTCCTGTTGTCCACTTTAACCAGCTCAAACGCCAGTGTCAGTTCACGCAGTACGATGTGAGGCGAAAGCGAACAGGTATCCGGGGCGTAGTAAAGTTTCATCTGTCCTCCTGAGAAATTGAAAGCGGTTTGAGATTGTCCTGTCTGAATACACTGTGCTTAATCTGCATTTCGCTGTAAAATTAATGCTTAATTAATTAACTATTAGCTGGGCTACTGATAATCGTGATGAATCTTCAACACTGGCGTCTGCTGGTGGCGGTGGCTGATGCCAGCAATATTTCGCGCGGTGCTGAAGCGACAGGCATGACCCAGTCCGCTGCCAGCCAGGCAATTGCCCTGCTGGAGTTGTCACTTGGGTTCCCGGTGTTCGTGCGTGAGCGTCGACACATCGGCGTCACCGCGCTGGGTGAGCAGGTGATTGAACATGCCCGAACCATGCTGGCACAGCTCATTGCGATCCGTGAGCTGGCTGATGAGAGCCGGGGGTTACAGGGCGGACGTATCCGGCTTGCCAGCTTTCCCTCTGTGACCTCAACACTCCTGCCTGGCCTGCTGCGGAGCTTTAAGCGTCTGCATCCCGGCATGGAGGTGGTGGTGCTCGAAGGAACAGACGAAGAAGTGGAGGAGTGGCTGGCAGCAGACACTGTTGAACTGGGGGTAGTGATGAATCCCGCCCCCGGACGTGCTGATGTGATATTAGGACAGGACGCCTGGGTCGCGGTTATGCCAGCCAGCTATCCGCAGAGCGGGGCGAACGGCATAACCCTGCAGGAACTGGCAGACCAGCGCTTTGTGCTTGCGACAGGCGGGTGCGTGGTGAATGGCAAAAGCCTGATCGAACAGGCGGGATTTCAGCTCTCCGATGTGCAGGTAAAAGTCCGCGACTGGATCAGCGCCTGCCTGCTGGTGCGAGAGGGAATGGGTGTTGCGCTGGTGCCGGAATCAGCCCTGCCAGCGGAACGGCGCGGCCTGTCTGTGGTGCCGGTAACCCCTGCGATACACCGTGAGTTCGGGCTGGTCTGTTCGCCCTCAGGAAAGGCGTCTGATGCGACCCAGGTACTGCTGAAAGGCGTGCGAAAAGGACCGTGTCAGGAAGCGGCTACGTGACCCGCTGGAACAATCGATGCCGCTCAGAATTCACGTAGCTGGTCGAAAAGCTGGTAAAGACGCGGCTGATCTACAAGTGAAGCGCCTTGCTCGCCCAGCTTCTGCTCCAGCGGATTCAGGACATCGAACAGCACACTGTAGATCTCTTCACGTTCCACCGTCTCGATCGCCTTCGAACGACGGTCGATGAGATTAAAGGCTTCGGTGTAGGCGATTACGGCGGCGGACAACAGGGCGGCCACATCCATGCTGCTATTAATATTTTGTGTCGCAGCCCGCAGGTTTTTGTAAGCCAGCGCCGCTTTTCGGGCATGAGTGGCCGAAATATGTTCACGTCCATCCCAGTCCCGGAACGGATTGTGCAGATTCTCAGCCAGCCATTCCGGCTTGCGGGCTTTACTCAATGAGAGATCCAGCCCCAGGGTTGTTGCCTGCTTATAGGCAGTTCTGACGAAACTGACCACATCAAACGGGACGCTGGTCAACCACAGGCTGGAGATATTCGGCAACTGTTCTGGCCGGGGAAAGTCGGCCGCGCCAAAGCCAAAAATGTCAGAGAGAGTCAGCATCTGCAACTGTGGCAGCGCGGCAATGCTCTGCATATGGCTGACCACGCCGGGATTTCCCCAGAGACGCAGCTCAGTCAGACAGGGAAAACGTTCAACCACAGGTGCCAGATCGATCTCCTTAACGCCCGTCAGTGACAACGCCCCTAGCCGATCCAGACCCTGCAGTAACGGCAAATCCTGCGAACATTGCAGGCACAGATTGCGTCCTTCCTGATCAGCCTCTATCCGAAAGCCTGACGATGGCGTTGCGGTGAGTGACAGCAGGGAGAGTTCAGGATTCAGACGCACGCGGCTCACGCCTTCAGGGTGCAAAATAAAACGGGACAGACGGGTGGCCCTGACATCGATTTCGCTGACTACAGCGGATTGCCAGTGCAACTCATTAATGAAGTCATGCTGCTGGATATAGGCCATCAGTTCCGGGGTGCCATGGCGGGTTTCGAGGGTCATCAGACAGGGCAGGCGATCCAGTTCAGAAAGATCGGTCAGGGTTTGCAGGAGGCTGTCATTGATACGGGTGGTGTCCTGGCGAAGTGTCTGACCACCAACAACCACGTTGTGCGCGCCTGAAGCGGCCTTAAACCGCGCACGGCTGACCGGGTCGATCTTCTCCCAGTTTCGCTGTCGAACCAGACTGTCTCCCACGTCCCAGCCGAACTTGTAGGCGTTCACTTCCTTGTCTGCCAGCGGCGGCAGGTTGGCAATGAGCACATGTCCCGGTGGGACATTGGCGGAAACATAACCGTGATCGAAGCTGTCTTTAACAAAATAGTAGCTGCAGCGCAAAGGTTGCATATGTCGGGCTTCCGCCCTGTCAGGCAAGTGATCACCTGCCCAGTCGAGCTGGAGTATGGCTGCAAGAGCTTTGCCTCTGGCATTAGCAGGCTGCTGGAGGTGTGTCACCTGACAGGCGACATACTGCTGCAACTGCGGGGAATACACGCTGTAGATATCGCCGACCTTTGCCTGCACTTTCACTCCTCTCAGGATAAAATTTACGGTCAGAAAATCCCGACGAGCACTCATCGGGCTGCGCTATCCCGCCCCGGCAGCCTGTGGGGCGGGCAGCCAGCTTACAGGCGGTTACCGGCCTCAACCAGTTCGTTATAAGATTTTAAAACACGCATCGGTGAACCCGATACCATCCAGCCCGAATTGCCGTTTCCTTTCAGCAGACTCTGCTCACCCGTGCTGTACGGTGTTTTATCGCGAATACGACGCATGCGATCCTTGCAGTCTTTCAGGAAGGTTCCGGCATTATCCTGGAAGATGGACCAGGTTAATGGCTTGCCCGCTTCGCTGGCCGTTGCCTTTTCTGCCTCATTCAGCAGCGTACTGTAAGCATCAATCGCTTTTGTCATCCCGGCTACGTCGGGAGCGGCGGAGGTAAACAGGGTGGCCAGCGGTTTGGCCTGAGTGACTAATGCCAGGCGGTAGTAGCGGCTATGACGGCCCTCAGACTTTTCAATCTCAACGAGTTGCGCAGCAACGACCTCATTGTTCTCTTTTTCAACTTCAGCGCCGAACTGGTCGCTGGATTTCATAAAGCTGTCAAATGCCTTCATGAGTGGCGGATGCATTTTTTTGCCTTTCGCAAAGCCATCATCCTTATAATCTTCCTGACTGTAGTAAAGATGAGCCTGCGAAACCAGTGGCTGCAATGTCGTTAAATCCGCCAGATACTCTGTTGCTGCAGCATCCAGCGCCGGTATTTTGGGACTGGCCTGGGATGCTTCATTGATAGCTTTAGTACATTTTTCCAGTTCGTAAGGTGTGACCTCGCCCAGTACGTTGACGTTGCGCTCTTTGCCGGTTGGCCCCTTTTCAGCATTCGCCATCCAGCTCACGTAGCGCAGGGCACTATCGCGAACCGATCCATCCGTCGTGTTAAAGCAACCCACATAGGCGTTTAATTTTGTGGTGAGTTGCGCAGCGCTATCCTCCGCAACAGCCTGAGGTTGACTCTGCGGGGCTGGCTTTGCATCCGCTTTGTCACTGTTGTCACATGCTGCCAGCGGCAGCACAAGGGCAGTCACCAGCATCCCGGGTATCATGGCCCTGCTTGCTCTTTTAAACACAATCGTTCCTTTGTTTATGTGGTCAGAAATACAGACTGGAAATGGATGTTCGCACTGGCTCCCTGATCAGCTGCGATGAGGGAGCCGATGACAAACGGGTTATGCGCTTTGCGACGCTTCGGCCGATTCTTCTTTCAGTAACGCCCTGACTGTCTGATGGCGATGCCAGTAAAGGCCGAGGGTATTTTTAAAGGCTTCAATCTCTTTCTTCAGGCCAGGCAAGGGGATCTCACTGCGCTTTTTGCCTTTAGCGTTCGGCTGCTCATGCTGCACGTAGAGCTTATCCCGGCCGAAATTACGAATAACATTGATGTTTTTAACGTTATCCCACTCCAGCAGTTCGGCGGTTTTCGGCGAGATGATGCCCTGCCAGGTGATGACAATCTGCGAACCATCTTTCAGCGTGTAAGGCACATTGGGGAAATGCTTCAGCACCAGCGCGGTTTCCATCTCACCTTCAGGCTGATAGCGCCAGGCCAGGCTCTCCTCATGCACTGAAGAGAAGTCGCGTTCATATTTTTGCCACAGTTGCTGTTCAATTTCGTTGGCAATGGGCATCAGGTCGACCCAGCTCTCGGCCGGGAAATCGGCGGCGACCGCTGCATAGTCGGCTTCGTCGATGTTGTACCCGACGTTGCGCATCCTTTCTGCCAGCGGCGGGTGTGAATCAAACGGATGCGGCACATTCTGTTCGCGGACAACACTGATAAAGTCCGGAGAGGCGACATGCTCAGGCAGACCGGCAGCGATAGCTTTACTGATCCCCAGTTCATTTTCATGCAGCGTCCGGTTATTAAAGAAGTTACGCTCAACTTCACTGCGGTAACTGGCATAGGCCGATACTTTGATCAGCGATTCGATAATCGCGGCGGGGGAGACCAGCGTTGAGGCATTGCGGTCCGCGACAAACTCACGTTCACGGCTGTTGCGCTGCCACGCCAGCTCAAACAGCATGCGATAGAGATAGAGCGGATAGTAAACGATCAGCGTGGCCAGATTCTGACCCATCAGCTGCATGTAGAGGTCAAAGCGGTGCAGCTTCGGTCCCAGCAGTGCACCGGAAGCGGTGTCGCCTTCATGCAGGTGTGTCAGCTCATGGACCATCACCCCATCAGCCTGCGCAACGGTGAGCTGACGCAGCAGCGGAATACTGACATAAAGCTTACGACCGGTGAGAGGATGCCCGTTTACGCTCAGCGGGGCTTCCGTCACGTAGAAGTTAGTGTCGATGCCCGCAACGATATGATCGGGAGGCGTGGTGCCTACTCTGGCGGCCAGCATATCAATCTGTGACCAGAGTGCCGGAGCCGCTTCGCGGGTCACCACTTCGCCTTCAATGCTCTCTTCCGGTGGGAGTTTTTTGAAGATGCCTTTGATCATGTAATACATGCCGGCCAGTACCAACAGGCCGACTGCCATCACCAGTTTTGGATAGTAGGTTTGCGTGAAGAAGGCGGTGCCCCAGAATGAGAGCCAGACCAGCATGCCGCCCTGTACCATGACTTCCAGCGAACAGGCCAGCATCAGGAACTTGCGGGCCAGCGCCAGACTGATTACCTGTCCCTGACGGCTTTTAAAGGCCAGCGCACTGAACAACAGCACCATCAGCAGGACAACGCCGCTGCCGATCAGCGTCCAGAATGCCACTTTATCCATCATGTAGAACTGCCACAGTTCGGATTGCGGTGCGCAGACAGCGCTTTTGTAATCCTGCAGATTTTCATCGACCGGGCCGCAGACGCTGGACGGCGGGTTCTGCTGTAAAAATGCCTGCAGTTTGCCGGTATCCTGATGTTGCTCCTGCGCATCGTTCATGAAGAACTGGGTGTACTGCTGATCGAGCTGCGCGTTGCCGTATTCAGCAAAAACCAGAGTAATAACGGGCACCAGAAACAGTGTGAACAGCAGCCAGAGAAATACCTTCAGATAACCCTTTTTCAATTCCGTTAATGATTTCAAAATAATAACATCCTATATGTCAATGAAAGGGAGAAGCGGCTGACATCAGGAAATTCTTAAAAAGAACACCCTGGCCCCGGCTATGCTGTGCGGGACACGTAGCGAGCTTCAGCGATATTATAATTATTGCAGAGGGATTATAAGCCAGTCTGATCCCTTTTTGAAAAGGCCCGGGAAAATATTCCAGGATTTTTTCATTCTCAGTCCGCTATTCTGCGGGTGGCTCACTTTTTTTCAGGCATAACACCAGAAATTTGAGTTAATTTTCATTATTTATTTCGCCAGCTGCGCTGAAAATATTACCAGCGCATCCCTTTAAAGGGGTTCCAGCCGTTATCACCTTTTCTCTCTTTCAGGTAATAACTGTAATTCGTGCTCATGCCGTACAGGGCATTGAAGCCATAGCCCAGGCCGATCTGAAGGTATCGTGGAAATTCCATGCCCGCGATCGCTAAGGCGATGATCAAAATAGTATAAACAGCTATCATAATTAAAATAAGCATGATGTTCTTCTTCCACAGGCCGAGTACAAACAGATAAATCGGGCCGAAAAGGAAGGCAATGAGATTCATGTTCACTCTCAATTTTTGCCTGAAAGGCAGTTGTTTCAATGCCTCTCTGAAGCCGGGTGTACTGGGAGCACCATGACGGTCAAAAAAATCAAAGCGGGTCTGCCACTTCGCACTGTACTTTTTAGACGTATTTACTTTATTAATATTTTCAATGGGTTGATTCATATTTTCCTCTATGCCCTGCGCAAAAATCTGGCGATTCCGAAACGGTGTCATGCAGATGTTAGCAACAACGTTTCTGCTTAACGCCTGCCGGAACCGCAGATGAGAATGTTCAAAAACAGTGATGCCACAGTCGCTATTCATTCGCACGAAAATAATATCGTAACGTAACAAATGGCGCGGCTGCACTTTGGGTGCAATATCAACGCTATAAGTACGTGATTAAGCATAAACAACAACATCAGGAAATAACCCTGGCCGCATCAGGCGCTTTATAATGAAACAGGCCGATACGCCCTGAGCGGGTCAGAGAATATTAGCACCAAAGAAAATATCGCCACAATGATAAAAATATGTTAATTTCCAGAAAATCATTCCTCGTTCCTAACCCATTTAAAGGATATAAAGATGATCGCCTGGAGCGGAGTCGGGTTTTTTGTCGCGCTATTAATTTGTGCCGCCTATTTGCTGTGTAAATGGGCGCTGGATTTTTATTACTACGACGGTTTCTTCGTTGCACATTTATGGGCAACAGGAGCGACCCTCATCATCGCGGCCCTTTTTTGTGCGGTCTTCGTCTGGGCGCTCCGGCAGGAAAAATGGCTGGACTCCATCGCAACGGCGACGAAAAGTGAGCCGATGATGGCCCCCGAAAAAACCCACAACTTCTTTTTTATCCCCGTTCTCTACTGGCCGATTATTCTGTTTCTGCTCGGCTCAGGGATCTGTATTTACGACCTGACCCGATAACACCTCTGCCTCGCTGACACCTGATGGGGTGTCAGTGAAATGGAAATATCCACTACATGAAGGAGTTCACGGTGAAATTACGTCAATCATTAAACATTATGGGTGCCTTCTGCCTGACGGCTGCTCTTGGCAGCGCCCCGATGATCGCATCAGCAGCCGAAGCGAAAACAGCACAGGCTGCAAACACGCAGACTCAGACGATCTCTTTGCTGGATGGCAAACAGACGTTCAAACTGCAGGGCTATGAGAAGCAGCCTGTGCCGGGCGGCGGACCAGGTACCATGTATGTGAACAAGCAGGAAAAACGTGTATTGATCATTGGCGAAGAAGAGATCCCGGTGATTGCGCGCGGTGGCAGTGACGCTGATTTTCTTGAAGGCGGGAAGTCTATCAAAGACAAGCAGAAGCAGGCTTCACCTTCTTATACGGTGATCAGTGAGAAAACGGAGAATGCCAACGGTCTGCCGGTCTATCATATTGAAGCCACCGACAAAATGGGTGGCAACGATGTGCAGCAAGCCACTCTGCTGGCGGCCGCCAACAAGAAATTCACCGTTATTCAGGTGGTTTCAAATCACAAAGATAAAGCTGGCCACCTGAAAGCGGTTAACAATATCCTTGGTAAATAAGCCGGGATAGCGGGTCAGTAAGAGAAGGGATTGCGGGTGTGTTCATGTGTGTGCTCAGAACATGCCGGTAATGCCTTCTCTGTTCCCCGTATTGTTCCTGGTCTGAAAACATAAAAGGCCGTTTCCGGCCTCTCGCTATTTCCCCCCAGACACTCACCTCAGGCCGCGCGCACCTGCGGCATCTCGATATCCGCGCTGATGCGTGCGCCTACGGCATCAAACACCATGCAGTGGTGTGGATGGAAGGTAGGACGCAGCGTCTGATAGGGACGGAAATGCACATCGCCAGGCAGCAGCATCTTGAAGCCGTCGTGGCCGTGGCTCTGACCAAAAAGATAGGTGTTGTTGCCGAGTCGCTCAACCACCTCGCAGTGGAAGTCGATATTCAGTGGCGCATCGCCACTGATCTGCAACTGCTCCGGCCGGATGCCCAGCGTGATCTCATCCCCTGGCTGCAACGGGCGGATGGGCGAGGGGAGTTGCAGCCGGTGTTCGCCGTCATTAATCACGGCGATCAGCCCGGCAGGGCCACACTGCTCCACGCGCGCGGGCAGGAAGTTCATCTTAGGTGAACCGATAAAGCCCGCGACAAAGCGGTTGATCGGATTGTAATAGAGTTCCATCGGTGAGCCGACCTGTTCCACCTTGCCGTAGTTCATCACTACAATCTTATCGGCCAGCGTCATCGCTTCTGTCTGATCGTGCGTGACATAAACCATAGTGGTTTTTAGCTCCTGATGCAGCTTAGCAATGTGCAGCCGCATATCGACACGCAGCTCTGCATCCAGGTTCGACAGTGGCTCATCAAACATAAACACCCGAGGATTACGGACAATGGCGCGGCCAATCGCTACACGCTGACGCTGCCCGCCGGAAAGCTGTTTAGGTTTACGATCCAGCAGCTGCCCCAGCTGCAGCGTCTTCGCCACCATCTCTACCTGATGCTGAATCTGCGCCTTTGGCAGCCCGTTCACTTTCAGACCGTAGCCAATATTCTCCGCCACCGTCATATGGGGATAGAGTGCATAACTCTGGAACACCATCGCGACGCCTCGGTGCGAAGGCGCGACATCATTCATTACCTCATCACCAATCAAGATCTCGCCTTCACTGATCTCTTCCAGCCCGGCAATCAGCCTCAGCAGCGTGGATTTACCGCAGCCTGATGGACCGACGAAGACCGCAAACTCACCGGCCTCGATATCGAGCGCAATATTTTTCAGCGTTTCTGTTTTACCAAAGCGTTTGGTGACGTTTCTCAATCTGATACTGGACATGCTGATCCTCACGGCAGGAGATTTGGCGGCTAAAATGTACGACGTATAACAGTTGGTCTTTTTTCACGTCAGCCCTGATGGTGCCTGCGCTGACTATAACGTTCCGCCAGAGTGCGCCCTATCGCTGTTTTTGATTTCTGTAATACCGATCACACATTGATGCAAACGGGCTGGAGCGCAGCACCTGTTCCGCGTAGCGTATGGCACAAATGCGATACGTTATTCACGCCACATATATCCGGTGACTCCCTGTTCAGCATGTGTCTGAAAAAAGAACAACAGCAAATGACAGCTTAAAATGTCATACCTTCACACGAGGCCAGCAATGAAAATCAAAATCAGCGTTACGCTACTCCTGTCAGCATTGATGCTTAATCAATCCGTCTGGGCCGCTCAGCAACTCACCGTCTGGGAAGATATTAAGAAAGCAGACGGCATCAAAACGGCGGTTGCCGATTTTCAGAAACAGTACGGCGTTGAAGTGAAAGTGCAGGAGATGCCGTTTGCACAGCAGATCGAAAAGCTGCGTCTGGATGGCCCGGCGGGAATCGGCCCGGATGTGCTGGTGATCCCCAACGACCAGCTCGGCAGCGCGGTGGTGCAGGGCTTGCTGGCACCGCTGAAAATCGACGCGGCAGAGCAGAGCGCTTATACCCCGTCGGCGATGGCGGCTTTCACACAGGACACCGTGGTCTATGGCGTCCCCAAGGCAGTAGAAACCCTGGTGCTGATCTACAACAAAGATCTGCTGCCCGCACCGCTGAAAACCCTGGATGAGTATCGCGCTTTCTCGCAGAAGCAGCGCGAGGCGAAAAAGTATGGCCTGCTCGCCAAGTTTGATCAGATTTATTACAGCTGGGGCGTGATGGCTCCGATGGGGTCTTACATCTTTGGCAAAGACGCCAAAGGCGCGATTAACACCAAAGATATCGGGCTGAACACGCCGGGCAGCGTGGAGGCGGTGACTTATCTCAAGCGTTTCTTCAGCGAAGGATTGCTGCCGGGCGGCATCATGGGCGACAACGGCCTTAACGCTATCGACTCGCTGTTTACCGAGAAGAAAGCAGCGGCGGTGATCAACGGGCCGTGGGCTTTCCAGCCTTATCAGGCTGCCGGGATCAACTACGGCGTGGCGCCCCTGCCATTGCTGCCAAACGGCAAGCCGATGAGCTCCTTCCTGGGCGTCAAAGGCTATGTGGTATCCACCTGGAGTAAAGATCAGGCGCTGGCGCAGAAGTTCCTCACCTTTATCAACCAGCCGCAGTACGTCAAAGAGCGCTATCAGAAAACCCAGGAGATCCCACCAGTCACTGCGCTGATGAACGATCCGATTATCAAAAATGATGAGAAGGCCAACGCGGTCGCAGTTCAGGCGGCGCGTGCATCAGCCATGCCAGGCGTGCCTGAAATGCAGGAAGTGTGGGGTCCGGCCAATGCGGCGCTGGAGCTGAGCGTTTCCGGCAAGCAGGAGCCAAAAGCGGCGCTGGATAACGCGGTGAAGCAGATCACCATGCAGATTGAAGCAATGCAGGCCAGCAACCAGTAATGCCGGTTCGCGGGATAACCGTACAGGATAAGGATCAGGGTGTGGCGATATCTTCCGATGAACATCTGGTGACGGCTAAGCGTCCGCGTCGTCATGCGACGACCGGTGCGCTGCTGGCACTGCTGCCTGGCTTCGGCCAGTTTTACCATCGTCAGTGGGCGAAAGGGCTGGGCTTTCTGATTCTTCTCAGCAGCTTTACCGGCGTCTTTCACGATTTTCTGCGTGAAGGATTCTGGGGGCTTTATACGCTGGGCGAATCGGTGCCGCGTGATAATTCCATTTTCCTGCTGGCCGAGGGGATTATCAGCGTGCTGATTGCTGCCTTTGGCGTGGCGGTCTGGGGCGTGTCGATGCGCGACGCGTGGGTCAACGGCGTTAAGCGCGATAAAGGCCAGCAGCTTAACAGCGTGCGTCAGCAGTACCAGTTACTGCTGCGCGACGGCTTCCCGTATCTGATGATTTCGCCGGGCTTTATTCTGCTGGTGTTCGTGGTGGTGTTTCCAATTCTGTTTGGTTTCGCCATCGCCTTTACCAATTACAACCTCTACCACACCCCCCCGGCGAAGCTGGTGGACTGGGTGGGGTTCAAAAACTTCATCAACATTTTCACGCTGTCGATCTGGCGCTCCACTTTCTTTGACGTACTGCAATGGACGGTGGTCTGGACGCTGCTGGCGACCACGCTACAGTGCACCGTGGGCGTGATGCTGGCGATTCTGGTCAATCAGAAAGACCTGCGCTTTAAACCGCTGATCCGTACCATCTTTATCCTGCCGTGGGCGGTGCCAGGCTTTGTGACCATTCTGGTGTTTGCCGGGATGTTCAATGACAGCTTTGGGGTGATCAACAACGCGATTCTCGATTCCTTTGGCATCGCGCCTAAAGCCTGGATGACCGATCCGTTCTGGACCAAAACGGCGCTGATCATGATGCAGACCTGGCTCGGCTTCCCGTTTGTCTTTGCGATGACAACCGGTGTACTGCAGGCGATCCCGGACGACCTTTATGAGGCGGCCATTATGGATGGTGCCAGCGCCTGGACACGGCTGAAAACTATTACGCTGCCGCTGGTGCTCTACGCCATTGCGCCGATCATCATCACGCAATACACCTTCAACTTTAATAATTTCAACATCATCTATCTGTTTAACAACGGCGGTCCGGCCGTGGCGGGATCGAATGCCGGAGGCACCGATATCCTGGTGTCGTGGATCTACAAGCTCACCATGTCGTCGTCGCAATACGCTATCGCGGCCACCATCACCATTCTGCTGTCGATTTTCGTGGTAGGTCTGGCGCTGTGGCAGTTCCGCGCGACCCGGTCGTTTAAACAAGATGAGATGGCGTAAGGGAGCAATTATGGCGAAGTCCGGCAGTATTAAACGCGAAAGGTGGATACGCCTGTCGCTCACCTGGCTGGTCGTGCTGGCCGTCTCGACCATCATCATTTATCCACTGGTCTGGACGGTAGGGGCATCACTGAATGCAGGCAACAGCCTGCTCAGCAGCTCAATCATTCCGGAGAATGCGTCGCTGCAGCACTACCGCGACCTGTTCAATGGCACGGTGCCTTATATGACGTGGTACTGGAACTCGATGAAAATCAGTTTTCTGACCATGGTGCTGACGCTCATCAGCGTCAGCTGTACCGCCTACGCCTTTTCCCGTTTTCGGTTTAAGGGACGGCAGAACGGCCTGATGCTGTTTCTGCTGTTGCAGATGATCCCGCAGTTTTCGGCGCTAATCGCGATTTTCGTGCTGTCGCAGTTGCTGGGATTAATCAACAGCCATCTGGCGCTGGTGTTGATCTACGTCGGCGGGATGATCCCGATGAACACCTGGCTGATGAAGGGCTATCTCGACTCGATTCCCAAAGATCTGGATGAGTCGGCGCGGATGGACGGGGCGGGTAATTTCCGCATCTTCGTGGAGATCATCATGCCGCTGTCGAAGCCGATTCTGGCGGTGGTGGCGCTGTTCTCCTTCACCGGGCCGCTGGGCGATTTCATTCTCTCCAGCACCATTCTGCGCACGCCTGAGCAGTTCACGCTGCCAATTGGCCTCTATAACCTGGTGTCGCAAAAAATGGGTGCCAGCTATACCACCTATGCAGCCGGTGCCGTGCTGATCGCCGTGCCGGTCGCGGTGTTCTATCTGGCCCTGCAGAAATACTTCGTCTCCGGCCTGGCCTCAGGCAGTACTAAAGGATAAATCATGACGCCAAAAACATTGATTCTCGCCCTGGCGCTGGCCTGGGCGACACCGCTGCTCGCCGCTGATCAGCCTGTCATCGCCTCTGCCGGGCCGTGGCCAGCCGATTTTATCAAGGGTGCGGATATCTCTTCGCTGGCTGAGCTGGAGAAGCAGGGCGCAAAATTCTATAACGCGAACAACCAGCAGCAGGATGCCATCGCCATCCTTAAAGCCAGTGGTATCAACACCATCCGACTGCGGCTGTGGGTCGATCCCACCGACGGCAGCGGTCACACCTACGGCGGTGGCGGCAACGATCTGGCGACCACGCTGGCGCTGGCGAAGCGTGTAAAAGCGGCGGGACTGAAGCTGCTGCTGGATATTCACTACAGCGATTTCTGGACCGATCCTGGCAAGCAGTTCAAGCCCAAAGCCTGGCAGTCGCTGACCTTTCCGCAGCTGGAAACACAGGTGCATGACTATACGCGCGACACCATCGCTCGCTTTAAAGCAGAAGGCGTGATGCCGGATATCGTGCAGATTGGCAACGAGCTTAATGGCGGCATGCTCTGGCCGGAAGGAAAGAGCTGGGGTCAGAACGGCGGCGAGTTCGATCGACTGGCCGGTCTGCTGCAGGCAGGCATCAGCGGTTTGCGCGAGAACCTTAGCGATCCGCATCAGGTGAAGATCATGCTGCATCTGGCCGAGGGCACGAAAAATGACACTTTCCGCTGGTGGTTCGACGAAATCGTTAAGCGTGATGTCCCGTTCGATGTGATTGGCCTGTCGATGTACACCTACTGGAACGGTCCTATCAGCGCCCTGAAAGCCAACATGGATGATATCTCCCGGCGCTATGACAAAGATGTGATGGTGGTGGAAGCCGCTTACGGCTACACGCTGGAAAACTGCGACAATGCTGAGAACAGTTTCCAGGCCAAAGAGGAGCAGGCGGGCGGCTATCCCGGCAGCGTAGCAGGCCAGGCGGCTTATCTGCATGACCTGATTAAAACGGTGCTGGCGGTGCCGGACCATCGCGGCAAGGGCGTGGTCTACTGGGAGCCAGCATGGATCCCCGCGCCCGGCAATACCTGGGCCACACCCGCAGGCATGAAATATATCCACGACGAATGGAAACAGGGCAACGCCCGCGAAAACCAGGCGCTGTTTGACTGTCACGGCAAGGCACTGCCTTCGCTGCAGGTTTTTCATTAACTATTAGCGCTAACGCTGATGTCTTCCTCTGAGGAACAGGTATGAATAAATTTCCCCCGCTCAGCGCCCGGGTTAACCGGCTGCTGCATGGTGCTGACTACAATCCGGAACAGTGGGCGCATCAGCCGGGCATTATTGATGACGACGTAGCAATGATGAAGCAGGCGAACTGTAACGTCATGTCGGTCGGTATTTTCAGCTGGGCGAAGCTGGAGCCGGAAGAGGGCCGCTATGAATTTGGCTGGCTGGATGAGGTGATTGATACGCTCTGGCTGCAGGGGATTTCGGTGTTTCTTGCTACACCCAGTGGCGCACGTCCGGCCTGGATGTCGCAGGCATATCCCGAAGTGTTGCGGGTGGGACGCGATCGCGTGCCGGCTCTGCATGGTGGTCGTCATAATCACTGTATGTCCTCGCCAGTCTACCGCCAGAAAGTGCAGGCGATGAACAGCAGGCTGGCGGCGCGTTATGCGCAACATCCGGCGGTGATCGGCTGGCATATTTCCAATGAGTATGGCGGCGAGTGTCACTGCGATCGCTGTCAGGAGGCGTTTCGCGGCTGGCTGCAGCGTCGCTATGAGACCCTGGAGAAACTGAATCTCGCCTGGTGGAGCGATTTCTGGAGTCACACTTACAGCGACTGGTCACAGATTGTATCACCTGCGCCACAGGGTGAGATGTCAATTCATGGCCTTAATCTGGACTGGCGGCGGTTTATGACCGATCAGGTGACTGACTTCTGTCGTGAGGAGATTAAACCGCTGAAGCAGGCCAATCCCGATCTGCCTGCCACCACTAATTTCATGGAGTATTTCTACGACTACGATTACTGGAAGCTGGCACCGGCGCTCGATTTTATCTCGTGGGATAGCTACCCCATGTGGCACAACGAGAAGGATGAGACCACGCTCGCCTGTTATACCGCGATGTATCACGATTTGATGCGCACCCTGAAGCAGGGCCAGCCGTTTGTGCTGATGGAGTCGACGCCGGGCGCGACGAACTGGCAGCCGACCAGCAAGTTAAAGAAGCCGGGAATGCATATTCTGTCGTCGTTACAGGCAGTGGCGCACGGTGCGGACGCGGTGCAGTATTTTCAGTGGCGCAAGAGCCGGGGTTCGGTCGAGAAATTTCATGGCGCGGTGGTTGATCATGTCGGTCATCTGGACACACGCATCGGTCGTGAAGTGAGCGAACTGGGACGAATGCTGGCGGCGATGACACCGGTGATGGGCAGTCGGGTTGAGTCACGGGTGGCGATTATTTTCGACTGGGAGAGTCGCTGGGCGATGGATAACGCGCAGGGTCCGCGCAATCTCGGTCTGCATTATGAGCGCACGGTGAACGAGCACTATCGGGCTTTCTGGGAGCAGGGTGTCGCGGTAGATGTGATTAATGGCGACAGCGATTTGAGTGGTTACGATCTGGTGATTGCGCCGATGCTGTATATGGTGCGCGACGGTTTCGCGGCGCGTGCAGAGGCGCATGTTGAGCGGGGCGGGCATTTTGTGGCTAGCTACTGGAGCGGCGTCGTGAATGAGAGCGATCTTTGTTATCTCGGCGGGTTCCCTGGGCCGCTGCGGTCGCTGTTAGGCATCTGGTCAGAAGAGATCGATAGTCTGACCGATGAGGAGTTTAACGGCGTGCGCGGGGTACGAGGCAATGAGCTGGGGTTGAGCGGACCGTATCAGGCGCGGGAGCTTTGCGAGCATATTCATCTGGAGGGTGCGACAGCCCTGGCCAGTTATGAGAGTGATTTTTATGCCGGAACACCGGCAGTGACGATGAATCGAGTGGGTCAGGGCAAAGCCTGGTATATCGCGTCACGGAACGACCTGTCGTTCCATCGGGATTTTTATGGTGCGCTGATTAAGCAGCTTGGGTTACCGCGTGCGCTGGAGAGCGATCTGCCGCCTGGCGTGGTGGTTCAGCGCCGTACCGACGGTGAGCAGGCGTTTCTGTTTGTGCAGAACTTTACGGCGCAGGTGCAGCAGGTGTCGTTGCCTGCCGGCCTGAGTGATTTGATTGATGGCTCGGGTGTGGGGGGATCGCTGACGCTGGGGCCGTGGGGATGTCGGGTTTTGAGTGTAATGCTCATTGAAGGCGCAAACCTGTAACGTTAGTTGAATGCCGCTTGATGGCAGAGTGAGCGCAGGTTCAGGGGGCATATGCCCCCATCGCTTTTGATTTGGGCGTTGTCTGTGGGACGTGCTGGGTTTTACTGTTGATATAGGGCAGGTTTTTAGAGGCTGATTGCAGGATAGATGCAGGAAGAGCGTATATTCTGTGAGCGGTCCCGAGCCTCTCCCCCTCGTTTTCGTTTATCAGTCGTGAGTGGCGGGCAGCAGCCCGCCTTTTTATTATCTGAAGGAGAACAACATGGTGAGTCTGAAATCGTTTAAGCAATATTTCAGTCGGCAGCCGCTGACGGTGGAAGAGCTTGAGGTAGACAGCGAGCTTCTGGAGCGTCTGGTGAACTGCTTTGGCGGACGTGAGAATATTCAGCAGGTGGACGCCTGTCTAACGCGGCTGCGCGTGAAGGTGACGTCGCTAAAGGCGGTGGATACGGCGGGATTGCAGAAGGCGGGGGCGATTGGCGTGGTGATTCTGGGGCATGAGGTTCATGCGATCTTTGGAACGCAGTCCGACCAGTTGCGTCAGCTACTGGAAGCCCGCTTCTTTAAGCCGGAATAAAAAGCCGCTGTAAAAATATGAAGTAAAAAAAATGGATAACCGTCGCCGGTTATCCAAATAAGCCCCTGCATAAGAGCTTAACAATGATCACAATGAGGAGACTGCGCGGTTACCACCAGGCTTCGACCTGTACGCCGAAGTTCCAGGTGTTGTTACTGGTGTTGTCTTTGAAGCTGTGTCCGTCTTCTGAGTCATTCAGGTAAGAAGCAAACAGACGCAGTTCCGGACGTGACATGAATTCGGGACCGGCTGCCAGGCCCAGCGCCAGCGTATATTTCTGACCCGCCTGTCTGTAGTCGCTGCCCACTTTGTTCTCATCTTTCTGCCAGAAGCTGCCGACTTCGCCAATGCCCCGGACATACTGGGTGAACTGATACTGTCCACGACCCACCAGCGACAGCAGGGTACTTTTGCTGGTCTGCGCGGTGACATCATCGGCCGAACCCCAGGTAAAGACCTGATTTATGGAGAACTTGTCGGTAATCGGCAGCAGGCCGGTGTTGATTACACGGTAGCCGGTGGCGTTTTGGGTATCGTTCCACATGTCATACCAGCCGCCGCCCTGCGAAATCATGTTCTGCGCCAGACCTTTATTGGCGTACTGGAAGACCAGTTTCTGATAGCCGCCCCACACGTCCTGACTGATTTCACTGGTAACCATAACGCCATTATCCGCGTCATACAGGCCACCATATTCTTTCTGTTTGTTGGTGGTGTTCGGCATAGCGTAATCAATACCAAACTCAGTCCAGGCACCGCTCCAGGGTTTCCAGCCGGCATAGCGAAGATCGAGGTAGTTGATGTTGACGTCGTTATCGCCATCGACGCGGTAATCCACGTCGTTGGCATCGCCACGAATCCACGCAAATGAGATAGCGCCCGGACCCAGCGTGTAGTTCTCGATACCGGCTCCCGAGCCGGAGATGTTCCAGTATTTGGTATCAATGATGTGCAGATCGTGACGCTGATAGTAGCGTTTACCGCCCCAGATCACTGCATCCTTATCACCCGGCACCAGCCCTTTAATCTGCAGGTTCAGCTGACGTAAACCAAACTGCGCATCGTCGCCGAAGGTGGTTTCGTTATCGTTAGAACCGTCGGAGAACATACTGACCATGGTGTCAACGTAGAAACTGACGTCATCCTTTTTGTAGACCTCGCTGCCCAGCTCAACCTCACCATAGGTGTCGGCTTCGTTGCCGAGGCGGCCCACCTTGTTCTTTTGATACTCTTCGATACCGCCATCCTGCGATACGCCTACGCCACCACGCAGATAGCCATGGAAATCAATGTTGTCGATAGCGGCATAGAGCGTCGGGGAGGTCAGGGCCGCAGCAAGCGCCACAGCAGCAGTACGTAACCTTGTTTCCATGTTATCCTCATTTTATTTGTAATACGTTCACATGACAGCGGCAGTAAACGCCTTTTGTCAGATGAGTGACAAACAAAATCGCGATAATGTGTGATGCACTGCAAATAAAGTGGCGGTATTTGTAACGATTAGTGAATCAGATCACCAAATTTAACTATGTGAAGGTATTACTTTTACTTTTTATTCGCGCATTGTGACTGCGGCAGTCTGGCTTAACTTCTGCCTGTGATACCATTTGGCAATCGGTCATCAGGGATGCGAATTATGAAATCAAAAAATGCCACCTTAGAGGATGTCGCCCGTCACGCTGGCGTGTCGTATCAGACGGTTTCGCGCGTTTTGAATAAGTCGGCGAACGTCTCGGAATCAACGCGGCGCAAGGTGGAACAGTCAATTGAGACCCTGCGTTATGTGCCTAACCGACTGGCGCAGCAGTTAGTGGGGAAGCAGAGTACGACGCTGGGTCTGGTGACCACATCGCTGGCTTTACATGCGCCATCACAGGTGGCCGCTGCGGTTAAACGCTATGCCAACGCAGCGGACTATCAGGTGCTGATCGCGATGATTGATGAGAACGTCAATCAAAGTTTGCAAAATTGTATTAATGAGCTGAAGTCTCAGCGGGTGGACAAGGTGATCATCAACGTCCCGCTGGAGAGCAGCGATGCTGAAAAGATTGTGCAGGAGAATGAAGATATCCTCTGTCTTTTCCTGGATGTCGATCCCTACAGTTCGGTGTTTAACGTTTCGTTTAACCCGGCTGACGGCACCCGCGCCAGCGTCAAATATCTTTACGAGCAGGGGCATCGTGAATTCGCGCTGCTGGCCGGGCCAGAGCAGTCGGTCTCCGCCAATCTGCGGTTAAAGAGCTGGCTGGATACGCTGGAGAGTTATCGTCTGAAGCCAGTCAGCGTCAGCCACGGTAACTGGGATGCGCAGAGTGGTTACAACGGGGTGCTGCAACTGCTGCGGGAAGCGCCGGATTTCAGCGCGCTGCTGGTGGGCAACGACCAGATGGCGCTGGGGGTGCTGAGCGCGTTGCATCAGCGCGGCGTGGCGGTGCCGGGTCAGATTTCGGTGATTGGCTACGATGACACCTATGAAAGCGCGTTCTTCCATCCGGCACTGACGACGGTGTCACTGGATCTGGATCTGCAGGGCAAAGAGGCGGTCGCGCGCCTGCTGTTAGCCAGCGAGCAGGATGAGCAGCGCTCCTCATCAATTCTGCCCGCAAAACTGGTGGTGCGCAGTTCGACCGGAAGCGCCGGGCAGCAGCAGCGGGATTTAAAGCAGATTGCCGAACAACTGCGGCTGATCGCCAGTCGACTGGAGTAGTACGGCAATTCCTGACGATAAAAAAGCACAAGAACGTACCGCTGCTATGCTCAGATCAGGATATTTATTCTGAATGTCGGACAAATTACCCGATCATCTGATGCTGTAGTGACGTGCATCCTGATTGTCGGTAAGGAAACCGATACGTTCAGCCCGATTTCATTGGCTTCAGGGAGTGACATTATGCTGTGGCTCGAACAGGGACTTTACCTTCGGATTGAAGAGTTAGCGCATGGCCCCA
Organism: Candidatus Pantoea varia; assembly: GCF_900115075.1. Classification (GTDB taxonomy): domain Bacteria; phylum Pseudomonadota; class Gammaproteobacteria; order Enterobacterales; family Enterobacteriaceae; genus Pantoea; species Pantoea varia. The sequence goes on along the minus strand of NZ_FOVG01000003.1, from coordinate 160,308 downwards.
GGCCGCTGCCGCTTTCGAGTGGCTTTACGCCCCAGACGGCTTATCGCGCGCTGGGCTGTTTTAACCCCTCTGAAACTTCAGATGCTTACTACATTCTTTCAAATGACCGTGATGAAATCTGGTTTATCTGTAATCGTCATCTGAGAACTGTTTTTCTAGATGCCAGTAACACAGCATTTCGGGTGAAGATGCAGGAGCCTGCAGAGAGTCTGCCGGTGCTCTCTGCCGCGTCCGAGGGCCATAACCTCTCTCTTAAACGCTTAGTCTGATTTCGCTGTCTGCGGATTATGACGCTTCAGATAATAAAAAAGCCGCCATCGCTGGCGGCCCTGATGCATTTTAATGTGAGCGTTGCCGGTAAATCTGCCGGTGACGCTTTTTAATTTGCAGCGACGGTTTTCATTGCCGGACGCTGTGGCAGTACCACCAGAAAAGCGATGATGATCAGTGCCAGCGTCAGCGAAGCACCGTAGCGACTCAGCGCCAGTCCGCCTGAAGCAAGGGGTTTATCCAGAAAATCGCCGACAACGGCACCCAGTGGTCGGGTCAGGATAAAGGCTGCCCAGAAGAGCGCAGTGCGCGAAAGTGACGTAAAGCGACTGGCCGCCCAGATGATAGCCAGCGCGCCAACAAACAGCAGGATCCCGCCATCGTAGCCCAGCCCTTCAGTGTCTGCCGTCCAGTCACCTAATGCCGTGCCCAGCGTTTGTGAAAACATGATGGTGACCCAGTAAAAACTCTCGGTGACCGCGTTGTTCACCGAACTCACCGCGACTGTGCCGCAGGTAATCTTCCAGAGGAAGAGCGAGAGGATCAGCAGTGTGCTCAGCAGCAGGGTGCCGCCCAGATAACCAATGTTCAGTGAGCGATCGGCAAAATCTGCCATTGTTGTGCCGACCGTGGTGGTCGCTACCACAGTGAACCAGTAAATCCATTTGTTAAAGCTGTGGCGGTTGATCTGCACCACTACCGCGACCAGAAAGATGATGGCGAAAATCAGTGTACCGGTCAGGTAACCCAGATTCATCGACATGGTCACCGCATCGCCGCCGGTTTCACCCAGGGTAGTCGCAGCGATTTTGGTTAACCAGAAAGCCGCGGTAATGGCCGGAACTTTACTCAGAGAGTGAGAAGCTGTGTTGTTATTTTGCATGGGGTGATACTCCGGAAAAGCCCAACATGGGCTAATACAGCGGAGAGGTTATAGGATTAATCTTAAGAAAAGATTAAGCTGAGGGAAACAAAAGGAGGGATTCTTAACACAGCCTGTCTTCACTGCTCTGGCCTTTACTCTCTGATTTAATGAGATATATTTTATGAGCGAACGCCAGGATCAAGCCATAATTCGGGTTAACCGATAAGAAAAAATTCTGAGTGACTCCGTTTTCTTCTTAATGTTAACGCCATACGAGTCGCGATCGCCTGCCAGCTTCGCAAGTTAAGAATGGCTGACCGTGTGGCAGCAAGGGCACGCGGATCATGCCTGATTAGGGGTGCCCTGATAAACAGCATCAGGGCAGGGCGAATGGCATGGCAGCTTCAACGCTGCCCTCTGAAGATCACCAGTTTTGTCGGGTGGGGGAGACGATCAGGTCGTTGACGGTGACGTTCTGCGGCTGATTGAGGGCATAGACCACCGCATTAGCCACATCCTGTGGGCTGATGGCGATTTTATTAAGTTCCTGCGCCACTTTACGGCCCTGAGGATCGGCGACTTTATCGGCCCAGCCGGTATTAATCACACCGGGACTGACGGTGTTAACGCGTATCCCATTATTAACGCCTAAATCCTTACGCATGGATTCGGTCATGGCATGGACAAAGAATTTGGTTGCGCTGTATACCGCCGCGCCCGCATCAACCTGATGACCCGCAACCGACGCCATATTCAGGATCTGCCCCTCATTTTTTTTCAGCATAACGGGTAACACCGAGGCAATGGCATTCAGGTAGCCTTTGATGTTGACGTCTATCATCCTGTTCCACTCTTCCCAGGCAATGTCACTCCAGCCGGAGAAAAGCATCAGGCCTGCGTTGTTAATCAGGATGTCTGCCGAGCCGAACGTGTCACAGGCAGTCTTCACCAGCGCCTGGGTATCTTCCAGCCGCGTCACATCGGTAACCAGGCTGACAGCGCGTCCTCCTTCCGCTTCTATCTGACGCACCAGCTCATTCAGGCCGCTCTTATCCAGCGCGGCAGCCACAATATTTACGCCATGACGGGCAAGTTCCCGCGCAGTCGCCGCACCAATCCCGGAGGAGGCTCCCGTAATAATGGCTGTTTTGTTTTGCAGATAATTCATTGTCATTCTTCCTTTGGTAAAACGTGGCGGGGCGAGCGCCCGCCAATACAGTGATCAGAAAGTGCCTTCTGGCCAGTCGGTGTAACCCTTTGCACCACCGCCGTAATAGGCTTCTTTCGGCGCAATGGTCAGTTCAGCACCGTAACGCAGACGTTTGACCAGATCCGGGTTGGAGATGAACAGGCGCCCAAAGGCAACGGCATCTATGATCCCCGCGTTACGGCGGCTGATGGCCATTTCAAGGTCATAGTTGTTGTTGCCGATAAATGGACCGTCGAACTGAGCGCTGAGCGCGTCCATGTCCACATCGGCAGGCACCTCGCGGGAGGTGGCCGTCGCGCCTTCAACGAAGTGCAGATAAGCCAGATTGAACCGGTTAAGTTGCTGAATGAGGTAGCCGTACATCGCCATGACATTGCTGTCTGGCGGGGTGTTCCCGGCGTCAGGCGTGACCGGAGAAAGGCGGATACCCACTTTGTCACTGCCCCAGATATTGACGATGGCTTCTGTGACGTCAAGCGTCAGGCGGGCGCGATTTTCGATGGAGCCACCCCAGGCATCGGTACGGTGATTGGTCGAATCCCGCAGGAACTGATCGAGCAGATAACTGTTGGCTGAGTGAACCTCTACGCCATCAAATCCTGCACGCAGGGCATTTTCCGCTGCACGTTTGTACTGTTCAATAATGCCTGGGATCTCTCTGGTTTCCAGCGCACGCGGCGTCGAAACCGGTACAAAACCGTTTACGGTGTAAGTCTGGCCCTCCGCTTTGATGGCAGAGGGTGCTACCGGACGCTCGCCATCAGGCTGAAGTTCCACGCTTGAAAAGCGGCCGACGTGCCATAGCTGGCAGACAATTTTGCCTCCTTCGGCGTGGACTGCCTCGGTGACCTTTTTCCAGCCAGCCACCTGCTCTTCGCTCCAGATGCCGGGCGTTGCGGCATAGCCGCGTCCCTGCGGAGAGATGTTGGTGGCTTCAGAGATAATCAGGCCAGCCCCGGCACGTTGGGCATAGTAAGTGGCATGGAGTTCATTCGGCACGCCATCTTCACCGTAACGGCTGCGGGTAACCGGAGCCATGACAATACGATTGGCCAGCTCAAGGCTGCCCATTACAACGGGTGAGAATAAATCGGTGCGGGTACTGTTGTCAGTCATATAAACCTCTTAATAGTTGACCGGTCGTCTAGTGAATGGGTAAAAAAATACGGCTACCCAAGTAGCCGCGTTGTTGCGTTCATCGCCTGACCAAAGGCTTTGTCAGGATCGTGAATTTTTGCCATCAGTGAGGCACCGAGCCAGAGCTGATAGAGTTCTTCTGCCGTTTCAGTCGCATCCTTCACGGCGGGCAGGGAGCCATCTTCCTGACCCAGCCGGATACAGGCGGCGATTCTTTGCACGATATCGTGCGTGCCGGTTGCCAGAACATGCCGCATATTATCGAACTGGTCGCAGACTTCTGCGCCCAGTTTCACGACCAGACATTTGCTTTCAGGCAGGTCTGCACCCTGAGTCGTTTTCCAGAAAGTGAAATAGCGAATCAGTCGCTCTCTTGCCGTGCCGGTCCCGCCTAACTGATGCTCAACTTCCTGCAGATAGTGACTGAAATAGTGATTCATCAACGCTTCAGCAAACGCTTCCTTTGACGGGAAATAGTAATAAAACGAGCCTTTCGGAATACCGGCCGCTTTCACAATTTCGGAAATCCCGACGGCACTGTAGCCTTTGTGAGTAATAATCGCCCTTGCTACATCAATGATGTGCTGGCGCATATCGGTGGTTTGTTTTTTCATGATTGGCACACATTAACGAAAAACTGACCGGTCGTCTAGTAACTTCTTTCATGTTTTGTGCTGTTAGCGTCGGATGGGGAGCAGGCGGGTGGCGTGCTCAGCGATCAGTTTGAGGCTCTCAAGCGTTGCACCATCTTTTGCCTCAATCGACATACCTTCCAGCAGTGTATTAAGCACGGTTGCCAGCGCGACGGTATTGGTATCCGCTGGCAGTTGTTTCTCCTGAACCGCTCTGCTCAGCCTTTTTTCAAACAGATCCTTTCCCTCCTGCCGCAGCACGCTGACCGCCCTGACCACGTCCGCTGATTCTGCAGAGACATTGATGGCTGCCAGCACCACCATGCAACCGCAGGGCGCTGAAGGGGAGAGCAGGATATCTGCGGCTTCGCTAAAGAAGCAGTCAATCGCCTCACCTATGTCCTCCCTTTCTTCGAGCCCTGACCAGGTGGTTTTCCAGTACTTCGTTTCGTAGTAATTCACCGCCTCCAGGAAGAGCTTTGCCTTGTTGCCAAAGGCGGAATAGAGGCTGGGTGGATTGATTTCCATAGCGGCACAAAGTTCGGCAACCGATGCAGGCTCAAAACCTTTGCGCCAGAAAAGATCCAGTGCCTTCAGCAACGCTTTATCACGGTCAAAGCTTCGCGGCCTGCCTTTTGGCTTTTCAGGGAGGGATGGCTTGTCAGGCATATACATAGGGGGCCTCGATCAATGTCTTGACACATTACATAGTGATCATTATACAATAATAACATTATGTAGTGTTCACTACATAATGTGGCTGACTTCTGAATAAGAGGTTATTCCTCAAGGCGTTTCGATTACCGCTGCGCTGACGCAAAAGAGCGGTAGCCGAATAGATACCGGATGAATCATAACGGAGAAGAAACCGATGAATAACACAACCTATGTGCAGGACTATGACGCTATCGTGGCGGTACTGAATCAGTACAATGAGGGCGGTAAGCAGGCGAAAAGCGTGCTGATGAAGCCTGCTTTCAGCGATAGCGCGACCATTTTTGGTGTCGACAGCGATGGCAATCTCAGCGGCGGTCCGATTCAGGGACTGTTTGACACTATCGATACGGCTTTCCGTCCCTCACCTGAGGCGAAAGCAGCCATCGTGCGCGTGGATATTGTCGGGTCAGCCGCCAGCGCGCGCATCGACACCGACGACATTTCGGGCTTCCGCTTTACCGACTTTTTCAATCTTCTGAAAGTGAACGATCGCTGGACCGTGGTCAGCAAAATCTATCACACACATACTGCAGACTGATCACGGTCAGTTGACTGTTGCAGCCTGCGATTCCCGCGGGCTGCATAAAATGATTGTGAGGCCAATAAAAGATCTGTGCCATTTTTACGGTGGTGAGACGGTGGTAACCAAACGGCAGGAATCTCTGGAGCAAAAGGAGTGAATAACTTTATTAACGCGGTAGAGCTGGCAAAGGCCTACAGGCTTATCAATCACGGTCCGGTCACCCTGGTGTCTGCGCGGCATAATGATACTGAAAATGTCATGGCGGCTTCATGGGTATGCGCGCTGGACTACGAGCCAGCAAGGCTGACCGTCGTGCTGGACAAGATGGCCTATACCCGCCAGCTCATTGAACAGAGTCAATCGTTTGTGATACAGGTGCCAGTGGCGTCGCAGGCAACGCTGGTTCATCACCTCGGTTCGCACACCCGTTTCAGTGAGGAAGATAAACTCGACCAGTCAGGCGTATCCCTTTTCAACCTGCCCGGCATCAACGTTCCGCTGGTAGCAGGCTGCGCCGCATGGCTATACTGTGAGCTTATCCCCGAAGCGCATAATCAGCAGCGTTACGATCTGTTTATCGGAGAGATCAAAGCCGCGTGGGCTGACAGCCGAATCTTTCAGGAGGGTCACTGGCAGTTTGAACATTTACCCGCTGACCAGCGCAGCCTGCACTACGTTGCTGGTGGCCACTTCTACACCACCGGCGACGCCATCGATGTGGCCGATGCTTCAGCACCCACACCGGGAGCACATCTGGCGTGATTAAAGATTCCGGCCCGATGAGCCGATATACTCAGGCTCATACTTCTGACACTGCATGCTGTCATAGACGTTTTGCGTAAAACCATAGGGAAGTGGTACCTCAGAAACTGCAGCTGCAGAGGCTCCGGTTTCAGCCAGCGTTTAATGGCGCGTATTGTTGCAATGATGAACCTGTCCCCGGAGCCTCCTTCACTTTCCGGCGGGCGATAACGGTTATAATCAGGTCTGTAGCGACGAGTATTGAGCTTATTTAATATCGTCCGCAACATCGGAGTCGGCCGCCATGAACATAATGATCAAACCCTCTTTTACCGCCGTTTGGTCTACAGACGCCCAGGGTATCTGCGTCGCCAGTCAGGAAAGCCCGTCGGGTCTGATGCCTGAACTGAAGGGCGTAACCCTGAGTTCCTGGTTAAGGCTGGCGCAGGCTGACGACGATGCCAGGGTCGCGCTGAAACTGACCGCAGCACTTGAAATGCTGACTCCTTTTCATATTGAAGTGCCTATCCACTGTCTGGACGGCAAGACGCGCCGTGTACTTTTGTCGGGCCTGCCGGATTCCCAGCCTGGGACATCTCATCTGCAATATAACGGCTTCATTCTTGATGTGACCGGACAGCGTAAAGCGCTGGAAGATGCGTTGCGCACGGCGGCAGAATATCGTCTGTTAATTGAAAACAGCACCGATCTGATTGCCCATTGCGACGCGGAAGGCCGGTACGTTTCAATATCGCCATCTTATAGCGAAATGATCGGCTGGACCGCCGAAGAGGTCGTAGGCAAGTTAGTGCTGGATTTCCTGCATCCCGATGATCACGAAACGGCTACTGAAGCACTGACATGTATCTTCAGCGGGGGGGTGCTGCCGGATGTGGTTGAGGTGCGCAAGCTGCATCGTGACGGTCATTACATCAATCTGGGCACTAAAGCCTGTGGCGTCACCAACCCCAATACAGGAAAAAACATCGGTGCCGTACTGGTGTCGCGTGATATCACGCGAGACAAAGAACGGATGCGTGATCTTGAGAAGCTGGCGACCCTGGACACGCTGACCGGCCTGCATAATCGTGCCTGGATCATCGAGAAAGTGGGCTGCATGTTGTCGCAGGTAGACGATCAGACCTTTACCACCGTAATGTTTATCGATCTGAACGGCTTTAAGGCGGTGAATGATCTGATGGGGCACGCGTCTGGCGATGCTTTATTGCAACAGGTCAGCAAACGGCTGCAACGCTGCATGCGTCCGGGCGACGCGGTGGCGCGACTGGGCGGAGATGAGTTTGTCGTGGCAGCGAAGTGCAGCAACCGCGAAACCGCATCCGCCATCGCCCAGCGGATTATTGACAGTCTGCAGGAGCCGTTCGCCATTAATAATTTGGATGTGCGCATCAGCGCGGCGATTGGTATCAGCCTGGCCAACTTCGGGATGGCATCGGCCAAAATGCTGTTCGAAAACGCAGACAGGGCGATGTACCAGGCCAAAGCACGCCGCGATGGTTCTTATCAGTTTTTTGAGTCGGCAGCGGATTAATTGACCCATGTGCCTGCAGGTCTTCGCTAACGGCCCTGCTTCTCCTCAAGTTATCCGCTCATCACCCTGACGCTATGGATATACCGGAAGGCCGCCCGGGCTAAGTTCATGCAGATTCTTCGACATCCCGCCCATCATCATAAACCACCTGCGCCTGCTCCATCGCTCCCCCATGTTGCTTCGCCCAGCTCACCAGCGCGATAAAAGGATCCTGCAACGTCCTGCCCAGCGGCGTGATCGAATACTCGACCGCCACAGGCGAGGAGGCAATCACGCGACGGTTCACCAGTCCATTGCGTTCCAGTCGCCGTAATGCCTCTGTCAGAGACTTATGGGTGATGGGATCGAGCCTGCGCTTGATGGCGTTAAAGCGTGACGGCTGAGAGCACAACACGGTCAGAATCAAAACTGACCACTTGTTTGCCACCTGTTCCAGGATAGGGCGCGTGCTGTTGATCTCGGCCAGTACGGTGGTGATATCAGTGGTCATGAGGTTTCCCTGGGGATATCTGGTGTACATCAGGTGCGTAATTGACACTAAATATAATAAATATACCATCGGGTGTCTAACCTTTATCCGGAGTTGTAATGATGAAACTAAGTGGAAAGATCGCCCTGGTCACGGGGGGTAGCAGCGGTATTGGCCTTGCTGTAGCCCAACGTTTTGTTCAGGAAGGTGCACGGGTTTTTATAACGGGCCGACGTGAAGCTCAGCTGGCTGAGGCTGTTGCGCTGATTGGCGGTGACGTCGAGGCGATTGCAGGTGACATGACTCGCACAAGCGACCTTGAGCGTCTGTTTGACACCCTCAATGCGCGGGCTGGCCGACTCGACATCCTCGTCAACTCGTCTGGCGTGTCAGAACCGGCGAGCCTGGAAGAGACAACAGAGGAGCACCTTGATCGCATCTTTAATCTGAATGTGCGTGCCATGGTGTTGACGGTGCATCACGCGGTGCGACTGATGAGTGAGGGCAGCAGCATTGTGCTGTTGGGTTCGATTGCGGGAAGCATCGCGAATCCCGGCTATGCTGCCTATTCCGCCAGCAAGGCCGCAGTGCGATCCTATGCCCGCACCTGGAACAGTGAGCTGGCACCGCGGGGTATCAGGGTTAATACTCTCAGTCCCGGCCCCACCGACACCCCGATGTTTAGCCAGGCCAGCGATGAAGTCAGGCAGACGTTAAGCGCACGGATCCCGGCAAAGCGGCTGGGTCATTCTGATGAAGTGGCGGCGGCTGCCCTGTTTCTGGCGTCCGATGAAAGTAGTTACATCAGCGGCACCGAACTGGTGATTGATGGCGGCATGACGGCATAGGGGTTAGCGGCGGGCGATGTGAGATGGTTCGATGGCATGGCGGGGAGGGTTTGGACTCATTGAGACGCTCTCCCCATGCTCTCTCCGCTAAGCACACTTCTAAGATTAATATTTCATTCCTGGATTTTTTCTGGTCCGTCTTTATTGTTCAGACTCAGAAGTAACTTCGCAGTGTAAAATCATATTGCGTCAGTTTATTATTTCTGTTGGATTTTCACTTTCGGGAGACCAATAACCCCTACTGCCATGATAGGTTTCAGCTCCCAGCACGAACGAGGTTCCGCAATGATTACATACAAAATGGTAATCAACGATATCGCCCCAAATCATCTGTTCAGCACATTCAGGAAAGGTGTACTGATTCCAGTTATTCATTGTTGAAACTTCGGATATGATCTCTTCTTTAAGCGCGTTATGTGCAATACGTATTGCCAGGCGCAACTGGCGAGGTTCTCGTATAACGTATTTAACACAGAGATCCTGACAGTACTCACAACTCATTCTGTAAAACCTCCCTTTTATCTGAATGTTCAGGTGTAGAGCAGAGCCACAGAGGGCACTATTTTTAGCATGTTATACCACTCCTGAAGGGACAGTAGCTTTCACTTCTAAAAGTATAAATGTGTTCTTTAATACTCATTGTATTCATTGTGAGGCAGAACGTCGGTCCATGATCTCTTTCACGTAATGCTCAATAACTATGTGATGTTCATGGTTTATTTCCGAAATGAATGTCTGCAGGAAATCAGGTGTGGAGTGAAGTGTGTTCACAATCAGTTTATTGAAGTCTTTCTGAGTAAATCGGTCATAGCCTTTTAGCGTCGATCGCTGAAGCAGGGTATGCGCAGTAATTTCGAGAACGGCACGTCTGTAATGATCGGAAAGCAGGAAATCAAGGTCGTCCCGGCTGATCTCAAAAGCAAAGCCATAGCTGATAAAACCAGAATCAACAGGCAAGGAGTAGGACAGCTTCCCATTCTCCTGTGTCACATGAGGTTCATATCCCTCACCCATCAGGTGAACTGACTGCATATCACTCTCCTTAATTTTCCTGATGTTGGTTATGGCTTTAACGAGTTTACTCATTGAAATCACCAGGTATGCAAATTGAAGATAGGCCGTAAACCCCTATGTCCTGATGAGTTTATGACTATCCCAGCTTACGTTAACCGTTATCAACCTCGCTATCCCGCAATAGCAATAGCAAAAGCAATAGTGACGTTGACGTCTAAGCGCCGCTCATCCCCGGAATCCCGTCCTGGCCTCCTGGACTGCCGCCGCGACCACCCAGACCTCCCGACCCGCCAGGTCCTGCGTTGCCGCCGTCGCCGCCTTTCCCACCTGGTGAGTTGTCGGACGAACCCCCGTTACCCCCATTGCCGCCGTTAGCATTCAGCCTCGAATTTTTAGGGTGCTTGTGGTGATGGTGTTGAGTGTCAGCTTCTGCTCCTGCGCCTGCGCCATTACCACCATTACCACCACGCCCGCCATTCCCACCATTCGCGCCGTTGCCGCCATTCCCACCGTTACCACCATTCCCGCCGTTACCTCCATTTGATGCGCCGTTGCCGCCGTTTCCGCCATTCAGACACTCCGTGCCAGAAACGCCATTCCTGCCATTCTGGCCATCTGGGGAACCACTTTGTCCATCCAGACCATTCTGGCTTTCGCAGGCAGCGAGTTGTGGAGTGAGTAGGATCTGAGTATTCGCTGATACCGGCAGGCAACCTATCCCGAGCGAGAAGGGTATGAGGGGTAATAAATGTCGGAGCCTGAACATCGTTAATTCATCCTCTTAGTTGATGGTTACCAACCACTACCACACCCTCAAAGGGCAGCAAGAATGATGACTTCCATTTTCTCCGGCGTGGTGGTCGGGGCAAATCGTTTTAGTGGTATGCCATCGCGCCCGACCAGAAACTTAGTGAAGTTCCACTTAATCCGACCACCCAGTACGCCGGGTAATTCATCTTTCAGGTAATGAAAAATCGGGTGCGTTGAGGTGCCGTTGACTTCCACTTTCCCAAACATCGGAAAACTCACCCCGTAATTGATGTGGCATGTCTGCGCGATGTCGTCGGCTCCGCCGGGTTCCTGCTTACCGAACTGGTTGCAGGGAAAGCCCAGCACCACCAGACCCCGATCGGCATACTTTTTGTAAAGTGTTTCAAGACCGGCGTATTGAGGCGTGAACCCACAATGGCTGGCGGTGTTAACGACCAGCACTACCTTCCCAGCGTAGTCGGCCATCGGGATAACCTGACCATTCAGGCTGGTAGCCGTGAGTTGATAAAAGGGAGACATGTTGTAATCCTCAGCGCGGAACCGGTTTTATGTCAACATTAGCACAACGCGGATGACGGAGGGGATCAGGCGAAGCAGGTGATCTGCTGGCAGGACCGTTATCCCTGCTTCGAACTTTACCACCAGCGTTATTGATTATTTTCCACTTCTGATGTGAACCCGTCTTGTTATTCCTGATGAATTTTAACCACAACTTTCCCCTTCGCATGCCCGCGCTGCAGCCAGGCAAGCGCATCCTGAGTGTCTGCAAAGGGAAAAACCTTGTCGATTACCGGTTTGATTTTCTCAGCTTCGATAAGTTTGCTTATCCGGGTAAGCTGTTCGCCATCAGGACGAACAAAGAGAAACGAATAATCCAGTCCGCGCTTTTTTGAAAGTCGCAAAATCCTTCGGCTCATCAGGCCAAATATCATCCGCATGAAGATATTCAGCTGTCTGGCTCGTGCGAAATTGACATCTAATGGACCAATGAGAGAGATTATCTTTCCGCCGGGTTTCAGAATATTCAGGGATTTTTCAATCGAATCTCCACGGAGAGTGCCGATTACGATATCGTAGCCACTCAGCACGTGTTCAAACGCCTGCTTTGTATAATCAACCACCTCATCTGCACCGAGTTGACGCACCCATTCTTCATTGGCTGAACTGGTGGTCGTTGCGACATCTGCGCCCAGATGTTTCGCCAGCTGAATCGCAAAGCTACCAATCCCGCCGGAACCTGCCGGTATAAACACCTTTTGCCCAGGCTGTAAATGGGCTCTTTCTGTGAACGCCTGCCATGACGTGAGGCTAACCATAGGCAGTGAAGCCGCCTGCACGTGATCCAGATTTTTAGGTTTCAGGGCCGCAAGACTTTCAGGGACCCGTGCAAACTCAGCCAGTGAACCCGTGCCTCGGTCGAAAATACTGGCGAAAACTTCATCACCTGGAGTGAATCGCGTCACCCGACTCCCTGTCGCAATTACCACGCCTGATAAATCACTGCCGAGGGTAGCGGGAAGCTTAAAATGCAAAACCGGTTTGAACATTCCTCCAGGGATCATGTTGTCAATGGGATTCAGACCAGCAGCATAAACCTTCACAAGTATCTCATCTGCAGCGGGAGAGGGATAATCCACGTTTTCAAATCCCAGATCAGGTGATTTTCCATAGCGCTTAAACGTAAAAGCTTTCATCGTTCTGGTTTTCATTTTTTAATTATCCTGTGATGTTCATTCTTCAAATATTTTTGGGTTCCTCTGTTACTGAATAAAAAGGCGGTTCCCAGTAGCAGTTCAATAAATACCGCAATAAGTATTTGCCCGTTAACATGTCCTTTCTGCCATTCGACGAAACCTGATGCGGCTGTAATAAAAGAGATTGTGCTGATACCAGCGGCAAGGGCATATCGGGCGTGTGACGGCGCTGAATTCCTCGCCAGCAGACACATCACTGCGGTGCCTGCAAAGAAAGCGGCAGAACGACGCGCGATCACCTCGGTACCGGTCGCCGGTTCAATTCCCCAAAGAGTCAGAAGTTGCTCTGGGAAAAACATCCATACCGTAGCCAGAATGAAAAACAGCAGAGAAGTCACTACAGCCAGTCGTGAAAATGTCATCTTTAATTTCTCGTATCAAGCTGAAGGCTGTTACGTACAACCCCATCCAGGATCCTGGAGGGCGCGAATCGGAGTATGAAATTCAGTTTCGCCGCGAGCTTACCTGCGGTATAGCGTATTTTTGGCCGTGCGGACTGAGCCGCTTTTACCACCACCTCTGCCACGACCTCCGGGCTTTCCGCTTCAGCCATTGCCTTACTGACCACTTTCGTCAACTTAGCCCGGATAAGGTCGTACTCTTCAAGCTTCGCATCCGGTTCGATATTGTGGGCTTCAAACTGCGTTTTTATATATGCCGGTTCAATGACAGAGACCCTGATACCCAGAGTGCGCAGTTCATGGTCAAGTGCACCGGTATACCCCTCGACCGCATGTTTACTGGCCGCATAGAGCGCTACATAGGGCAATGGCACAACCCCGAGAATCGAACCGATATTGATAATGCGTCCGTAGCCCTGACGACGCATGTGAGGCAGCACGGCGCGTGTCAGCCTGACAATCCCCATAAAATTGGTGTCGAAGATCTGCCGGGCCTGCTCGACAGAACTCTCTTCTGCCGCTGCCGGAGAGACCCCAAAGCCTGCGTTGTTCACCAGGAGATCTATTCGCCCCTCCAGTTGCATCAGCGCCTCAATGGCAGCCTTGACCGAGGTGTCGTCAGTGACATCCAGTGCCAGTAATGGAAAGGCATGTTTACCTGCGTCTGGGCCACGCCGGCTTGTGCCGTAGACCCGGTAACCTGCTGCCTGAAGTTTATTCGCGGATGCTTTGCCAATACCTGAAGATGCGCCGGTCACCAGGGCTACACGTTTTTGGCTCATTCTGAGTACGCTCATGTGGTTGGGTTCAGATTTCCGTTCATTGAAGTGATACGGAATAACAGAGTAGTCATCAGTTCCCCTCAGCAGAACCACGCAGGATGGTTCCGCTGAGAAGACCCTCACTAACGCGTTTTGTATCGCGCAGCAGCTTCTTCCTGTCTGATGTCCGACAGCAGGCCCTGACGGGCTGCCTCAAGAACATCCCAGCGTTCGGCGTTATGTAAGGGCGGAATCGTCACGAGCTCGCGGCGGTCAAAACCAGCCAGAGCGGCGTCAACCAGTTCGCCCACTTCCATCATTTTTGAAGCGTTACTGATGTCGATACCCGCACGTTCCCAGATTTCTGTGTAAGTCCCCGCCGGGAGCACCGCCTGGATATAAATGCCCTTTGATGACAGTTCAATATTCATTCCCTGCGACAGGAAAAGAACAAAGGCTTTGGTTGCGCCGTATACCGTCATTGCAAATTCCGGGGCCAGTCCGACGATTGAACTGATATTCACGATTGAACCCTTTCCGGCTTCAGCAAAACGGGGAGCCGCCGCACTGGCAAGTCTTGTCAGGGCAGTAACGTTGAGTGCGATAAGCCGTTCGATAGAATCAGGCGTCTGCCCGGTAAAACTGCCGGTCTGGGCGATACCGGCGTTATTGATAAGAATCCCTATCTGCGCGTCTTCACGAAGGCGTGCTTCAACCGTGGCTAAATCACTTGCCTGCGTAAGGTCGGCAGGCAGAACATCGACAGAAATACTGTTTTCCTGTCGTAGCCGTGCTGCAAGTACTTCTAATTTCGTTTTGTCGCGAGCCACCAGAACAAGGTTATGTCCACGACGTGCAAATCGCTCAGCGTAAACCGCACCAATACCCGTTGAAGCGCCTGTGATAAGGACTGAATCATTCGTCATAATTTTATCTTCTTCATTTATTTAGTAAAAATCGCCTTCGGCGACATAGGTATAACCATGACATCTGGTGATTAATCAGCGTGTATTGCTAAGCGACGGATAATCGGTATAGCCCTGCGCACCACCGCCATACAGTGTTTCGGGATTGAGGGGGGCCAGAGGCGCTCCCGTCTTAAGTCTTTCGACTAAATCGGGGTTAGAAATGAAGGGGCGACCGAACGCAAACAAATCGGCTTTATTCTGTGTAAGGTGGTCAGACGCCAGCGCCAGGTCATAGCCATTGTTGCCGATATACGTGTTTTTGAAGCGGCGACGCAGTGAAGCGTAATCGAATGGTGATACATCACGGGGACCGCCCGTCGCGCCTTCAACAACGTGCAGATAAACGATACCTGCAGCATCCAGTTGCTCTGTCAGATAATCATATTGTGTCTGCGGATCGCTGCATGAAATCGCATTTGCTGGTGAGACGGGTGAGATGCGAACGCCCGTACGTTCTGCGCCGATCTCATCTTTAACGGCCTCCACGACTTCCAGCAGCAGGCGCGCACGATTCTCCACGGAGCCGCCATATTCATCAGTTCGATGATTAGCACCATCCTTTAGAAACTGTTCCAGCAGGTAGCCATTCGCACCATGTATTTCAACACCATCAAACCCGGCGGCAATCGCATTGGCTGCAGCCTTTCTGAAATCGGCGATAATCCCTTTTATTTCGTGCAATTCGAGGGCGCGGGGCTCAGAGACGTCAGCAAATCCGTTATTCACAAAGGTTTTAGTCCCGGCACGGATGGCCGACGGGGCGACGGGGGCAGCGCCACCGGGCTGTAAATCGACGTGCGAAATCCGTCCCACGTGCCACAGCTGTACAAATATGCGCCCACCTTTGGCATGCACGGCGTCAGTGACTTTCCGCCAGCCCTCAATCTGATCCTGCGTGTAGATTCCCGGCGTATCCTGATATCCCTGCGCCTGTTCTGAGATCTGCGTGGCCTCGGTAATCAGCAATCCTGCTGTGGCACGCTGAGCGTAATAGGTCGCAGCCAGTTCACCGGGAACCAGGCCTGCTCCGGCGCGGTTGCGCGTCAGCGGTGCCATCACAATACGATTCGCAAGGGTGACAGACCCCAGTTCATAAGGTTGAAATAAAGATTCATTGGTCATGGTTATTCCTCAGCGGATGAGCGGGTAAAAGCACTGGCTTAATGATGATGATCGTAATCATTAAAGTCAACTGGTTTGATTATGGTCATCATCAATGTATAATCGGGGTCTGTTGCAGGAGAAAAAAATGAAAGTGTCTAAAGAGCAGGTACGCGAAAACCGGGTGCGGGTCGTTGAAACGGCGTCAGAGCTTTTTCGTCAGCGTGGTTACGATGGGGTAGGCGTCGCTGAACTGATGTCAGCCGCAGGGTTAACACATGGCGGGTTCTACAAACATTTTGGGTCGAAAGCGGATTTGTTAGCTGAAGCGATGAGCTGCGGTTTTGCGCAGTCGGCCGAAAAAACCAAAGGTGTGAGTCGGGAAGCGTTTATTGAGCACTACCTTTCCCGGCAGCATCGCGATGACATGGGAAAGGGGTGCGTGATGTCGGCCCTGGGCACCGATGCAGCCCGACAGTCTGAATCTATCCGGGAGACGTTTGCGGCCGGGATTGAACGTCAAATTGCCGTCTTAGAATCCGAAAATGTAACGCGTGAAGAGCTGATAACGACTATTGCGCAGCTTGTTGGTGCACTGATGCTTTCGCGCGCCTGTCCGGAAAGTTCCGGACTTGCTGATGAAATTCTTGAGGTCTGTCGTGCGCGTTTGCTCAATCCGGATTCCGGTAAAAAATGAATCAATGCGCTTACCGTTCAACTGGAATAAAGCCAGTGTGGCACAGACTGAAATGTCCAGCCTGCTGGCGTTCTATTGATAGCTGCGGTAATGCGTAATCCGGACTTCCCGTTCCGGATACAGTTCCCGCCATAAGGTTATCAACCCGTTTCAGTGACGCCTTGCTCAGCCATTATCGCGAAAGCCGGGATAAAGGCTCATTCCGCCATCAATGAAAAGCGTGGTGCCATGAACGTAGTCAGAAAGATCACTGGCGAGCCACACGACAGCATTCGCTACGTCTTCAGCCGCCCCGATGCGTCCGTAAGGGATGAGCTTTAACAACTCTTTACCCGCCTGGCCTGAGGTGCTTTCCTTGTTGATGGCGGTTGCGATAGCGCCAGGTGCCACAGCATTAACACGAATCCGATCTTCGCCCACCTCCTGAGCAAGACTTTTCATCAGCATATCAACGCCGCCTTTAGATGCCGCATAGTTGACGTGTCCGGCCCAGGGAATGAGCTGATGAACCGAACTCATATGAATAATTTTACCCACTGCTCTGCTGATTTCCGGGCGATGCGCCTGGCTACGGAACTGACGCAAGGCAGCACGCGCGCAAAGGAACTGTCCGGTCAGGTTCACGTTAATAACGGTATTCCAGTCCTCTAACGTCATATCAATGGATGCGGCATCCTTCTGCAGTCCTGAGTTCGCCACCAGGATATCCAGTCTGCCAAATTCAGCAATCGTCTGATCAAAGAGATTCTCAACATCCGCCTCTTTCGAGACGTCTCCCTTCACTGCGATGGCACGGCCACCGTCTGCGCGGATTTTTTCAACCAGCTCTTCTGCGGGTTCCGCCTGGCTGTGGTAGTTGACCACCACACAAGCACCTTCTTTAGCGAGTGCTTCTGCGCAGGCATAGCCGAGACCCGAGCTGGCACCGGTAACCAGCGCAACCTGATTTTTGAGAGAAAAGATCATGAGGCTTCCTTAGTTCTGTAAATGATGAGCTTCTTAACCCGGCAGGCATTATCCTGGGATTGAATATCGCTGACACTGCGAAGTCCGGACACTATGGCTCTGATCGATTGGCTAATCGGATCGAGCGCATGGGCCTGTGTCACTGAATTATAGATGCGAAGTTCGGGGTTGACCGTGGTTGCGCCTGAGATGCAGGGTCAGAAGCGTTGATTCACAACAAGTGGTAATGAACGCTAAAACGTCTTTACCACCATCCCAGCCGCAGCCACCATCATAATGGCTCCGGCTGAACGGAAAAGGCGTCGCTGCGCTATTGCACTGGTCAGAAGGTGGCGAATCCTGAGCGCGGCAAGAATAAAAACCGCACCAACACATAAAAGCACGAACACGGTAAGTGGAACCAGAATTCCTCCCCATATCTTTAGCGAGACATTATTCAGAGAAATAACCAGAGGCAGTATCGCCAGATAGAAAGCGATGGTTTTAGGGTTCCCAAGCGTTATGGTCAGCCCTGAAAACCAGGCTGACGCCAGTTCTCGTTTTGTCACTTTCTGGTCAATATTTATTTCCTGAGGCTGGTGGTACCAGAATTGCCATGCAAGTATGAATAAATAGAGTGAGGCAGCCCAGTTAATCAGTGTGAAAACGGAGGTATAGCTATGAGCGATCACTGCCAGGCCAAACACCGCCACAGATAAATAAATCAAATCCCCGAGAATAAGGCCAGCCAGCATCATAAAGCCCGCTACTGCACCACTACTTACGCTGCGAGCGACTAATGCGGTCATCCCCGGCCCCGGGATTGCGGCAGCTAAACCGAGTGCAGCCATATAAGATATTATCTGAGCGGTATCTGACATAATTTTTCCTTCCGGAATGTTATTTGAAGAAAGAGAGGGGTTACTATTTTTTAAATAATTTTGCTGAGCGCGCGCTGCTCAATCTGCATTAATGCTTTACAGGAATGACCTGTCCATGAGTTATTTAAAATAATATCCCGATATACATTCAATACGAATTTAGTTTTCAACTTGTCCCGTTCTTAATAACCCGTTGAAAAAGTCAATATAGTATGCCGCAATGAGACGGGAATTTGTTACCTATATCATTTACTCAATACGTGTTTTAAGGTAAGAATATCCCTTTATGGACACCATAACGAAAGGAATTTTCTTATATGGCCCTTAGTACGACAGATATGAAAATCCTGGAAATCTTACAGGACGATGCTCGCGTTACTAACCAGGTTCTGGCAGAGAAGATAAACGTTTCAGCTTCACCCTGCTGGCGCAAAGTGCGCAAGCTTGAGGAAGATGAAGTGATTCAGGGCTATCGTGCTGTTCTTGACCGTAAAAAAATCGGTCTGGGCGTGATGGTCTTTATTCGGGTCGTCATTGATAGTCATAGTGAGGCCGAGGCCAGAAAATTTGAAGAAGAAGTGACTGCGCTGGAGGATGTGGTTGCCTGCTATAGCATCGGTGGAGATGCCGACTTTCTGCTACAGATTGTGGCGTTGGATCTGGACTCCTATGCTGATTTTGCAATGTCGGTGGTGCGCAGATTGCCAGGCATTAAAGAAATGCAGAGCATGTTTGTGCTTAAAGAAATCAAACCGCTCGTTTCTTATCCTATCAAAAAAATCGCTGAGTAGATTATCGCCGCCGGGACAGCCAGCGGCTGAAGTTTTAGCGAATACTCCGCATGTCAGCCACCACCGCCCAAAAATCTGGCAGAGAGATGCGTTCTGATAGCCGCGACGGGTTGAGGTGTCTCATCAGAAAATCGTGCGCTAATGGCATCGCGTTCATAGCCCTGCGGTTGTGTCAGAATCTGGTATAAATCAGGACGTCGGCCATGGATCCAGCGTCGTCCTGTACTCATTGCAAGCAGATTTAAATCCAGTTCAGCGCTCACCATAATATCTTCAGCTGCCCAGGTTTCATTAATGATTCTTCCATAAGGATCCAGGATCATTGCATTGCCTGTGCGCACCTCGTCATCATCTGCACCTACGCCATTACTGAAGAGAATAAATAATCCGTTGTCATGTGCACGGGCAGGTAGCCATCTCATCAGCCATTCCCGGCCGTTTGGCCCTTTGAACGCAGCAGTAATTTCTTCCTTCCGCGTTTCCCGCTCCGCCCAGAGTGCTAACGGAATGGGTTTCATCGCGTAAGGGCTGCGGGAATCAGTACCGCCTGTCTGATGGGGTGCAAGAAGAATATCTGCACCCAGCAATGCGGTTGCCCGCACGTTTTCTACCAGATTATTGTCCCAGCAAATCAGGATGCCTGCTTTTACGCCCCAGGGAGTATCAAAAACGGTAAAGCTATCACCACTGCTGATTGAAGAATGTTCAAAAGCATGGAGTTTGCGATGAGTCTGCACGGAGCCGTCCGGCATACAGGCAACATAGGCATTGTAGAGGCGGCCATCGTCGGCTCTTTCAATCAGCCCGGCACCAATCAGCATTTGATGCTTTACCGCCAGAGAGCGAATGAGTTTTAGTGAAGGGCTCCCCACGATCGGTTCTGCGAGAGCAGATACGTCCGTTGAGGAGAGTTTGGGTACATGCCAGTAGCCGGTGATACACATTTCAGGGAAAGTGAGGATCTTTACCTGCTGAATCGCCGCCTGCTCAATAAACTTCTCCATTATCAGCAGATTGTATTTTTTGTTATTTGCCTGGTGCTGAAACTGGACGGTTGCAACCTTCAGGGATGTCATTTTGCTCATGGGGTATCTCCAGTAATAAGCCAGACTGGATTACATAACGATTTTCAATAACGGTATAATCAAATCATTTCCAATTTCGATAACCTTATGGAATGCAATAATGAACATTCGTTTGCTCAAAGCGTTTTTGATACTGGCTGAAAAAGGAAATTATGCTGACGCGGCAAAGGCGTTGTTTATTTCGCAACCTGCATTGACCAAACAGATTAATCTTCTTGAATCCATGCTTGAGATGTCGCTCTTCACACGGGGTCGTCATGGTGCAACACTGACGGCCGGTGGCAGACGTTTGCTACCAGAGGCGGAGAAGGTGGTCAGTCAAACCCGGCTATTTATGCATCATGCAGAGCGGGTTTCAAAAGGGATAGAAGGGCATGTAGCCGTCGGGTTCGGTCTCTCAAGCTTTTATCTGGCACCCCGCTGTATTGCTGAATGTCGTCGTGACTATCCGGGAATAGAGATGTCACTGACTGATCTTCCTTCATTTAAGCAGTATGAGCTTTTGCAGAATGATGAGCTTCAGGTCGGCTTTGTCAGAGTGCCACCCCCCGTCGCGCTTGATTACCTGCCATTGTTTACCGATCGGCTGGTTCTGATTGCACCTGCAACGTCAACCGCCATGCTTGCTGCTGAATGGCTGAAAAAACGACCTCTGCTGCGACTCTATGCTGAGCGAGGACGGGGGTTAAATGCGCAAATCGATCGCTTTCTGCATGACAATGGTCTTTTCATCTCATCCACTCAATTCAGTGATGATATACAAACTATCGTTGCGCTGGTCATCGCGGGTATAGGTGTCTCCCTGGTACCGTACAGTGTTATGCATATTGCGCCGCCGGAACTGGTTATTATTCCGTTAACGGGTGAGTCGTTAAGTTGGGAGGTTGGCATCGCCTGGAACGCGAGCCATGAGGATGTTATCCGTGACAATTTTATTGCCAGTATAAGAAAGGGCATGACTCAGGAACGCGGGTAATTCGCATTGTTGTTCCAGTGTCTGCAGGCTGATAGATGTGATTGATCAGCAGAGCGGTTTCACCGACGGGGATAGCGCCGATGCGTTGCTGGCGGATTCCGCGACACCAGCAACGTGACACTGCTCCTCTGCGCGTCCGCTTTTGCTGATGCGCCAGCGGAGGTGAAAAGATGTTATACAAGGTCGGGGCTGAAGCTATTGGATCTGCAATCTGTTGCGTACTACCCCGTTAGCTGAAAGGGGGCGGATCGAATGCGTGTTTACTGGCAGAGCGGAGCCACATGCTTGCGGGAAACACACATTGAATAACAATCAGAAGCGATATGTCACCAGCAGGCTTCCGGTGGGGGATGCTTTTCGCTGCACAATCGGGCTATTGCGCGCATCCCCCGTCAACTGCGTAACGCCTGCTGCGGCAACCACGCTCCAGTCCTCATCGAACTTGTGTGTCCAGTCAAGATTCATCGACCAGGCATAAATTCCCGACCCGGCATCATATCGGGTAAACCTTGATGCGGCCGATTGTGATGCACTGACTCCGTAGTAAGTCTGCATGTATTTGTCCGTCCCCCAACTGCCGGTCAGCGCCAGCGTCACGGTATCATTCGGTGAGGTATAGAGGGGGCTATTAATGCCAAAATGCAGTGCCGCGCCATTGTTCCGTTCAGAAAATGGCACTTCAGCCTGGAATTGCAAATTAAGCCAGTCTGTCACCCCGTATCCCAGGCCAAGCACACCGAGAGCCGAGCCTTTAACGTCGCCCATACCACGCAAATAGTCGCTGCCATCGCTCAGCGAGTCGCTGTCCACGTCGTGATCCTTCCGGCCTGAGCGATAGCTCAGCGCAGCGTTGTAATCGAATTTGCCGATGTTATTGCCATAACCGATGCCCCGCGTGGAGCTGACGAAAAAACCATTTGCCATCGTGTAATCAAGCACCAGGGCAGTCGTGACGCGGCTTTTATCCGAACCAGAATAGCGTGGTGTAACGTTCGCGCCGCCTCCCAGAGTCAACGCGTTGCCCTGATTCTGTGCTGCCGACAGTATCGGGGTGGCCAGTAACGCCAGGACTGCGCCCTGCAACATTTTTTTCAGGCTGCGCCCCGGTATTGAAAGGGGGAACTTAGTAGAGGTCAGGCCTGTAGTTGCTTACCACCCTATCGACTTGCATTGACTGAATTCAGTCCTTGGAACAATGAGCGCCATATGGTTTTCTGCCATGCACTGTTTAAAAACCTCCTTTTTGTAATCCCCTGCCTGTAAACCCAGCATGGTGTTGGTCCTTTCCGCTGCGTTACTTTCAATGTAGTAGCCACAATTTTTTTTGAAATACTGATGGTTTTCGCTATCAGATATCGACCGTCTCAGTTGCTCTTCAACTGAATCAACAGATTGATGCGGGGGTACGTCTTTTGCTGATTTCAAGCCAGAATAGAGTGGGTTGATCAATAGCTTCTGTGCAAATCGTTGATTTTCTCCGGTTAAACGGCCGGTTTTACACAACTGCAGATAGACCTGTGAAAGGCGTTGCTCCTCAGCATCGGCAGCATGAGTGCATTCCTCCATGACTTGTTCATTAGTCTTCGCCGGATTTTTTTCAGTGGATCTCCAGTAACTATTTTTAAAGTCCGAAACCGTGCCTTCAAAGGTGCCAAAAGGGCACAATGCACTGGCACAACCCAGTAAAAAAATGGGTACGGACGTCAGCATCAGAATACGTAACAGGGGAGCGTTTTTAAGACTGCTTTTATTCATATTATTCTCATTTTATTTAGCTTCGGAGAGGAGTTCTGAGTAATTTAATTATTTTTACGGAACGCGATAATATGAGATCCGGTATTCTGCGCAGAGTAATACAATGAGGTCAGACCTCGCTTTTTAGGGCAAGTTTGCATATCGATCTAGGTGAGGAGGGGGACATAATATTTTATCAATTCTTACTCTCACGTTGGCTGCGCGCCATTATGCTACCTGCCTGCACCTTTGCTGCGTGTCGTCAGAGTGTGGCCTCATTCACTAATTTCAGATAACGGTAACCCGATATATTTCGGCCGCTAACCACACAGACGACTTTACGTCCGCTCAGTTCTCTTGCATAACGAAGGACTGCCGCAATTGCAGGTGCTCCCGAAGGTTCAATAACATGGCTGTGCTGATTAAGCATCAACAGCATTGCTGTTTTGATCCCGGCTTCTGAAACAAGAAGAACTCGATCAACGCGGTCGCGTACAAGAGGCCAGGTCATTGCTTCAGGCTCAATATAGCCACTGATGCCTTCGGCAATTGACGGGATTAATTCCACCGGAATCGTTTCGCCAGCCTCTTTCCAGTGTGCAAAAGTCGGGCTGGCTTCACTTTGAATAGCCCACACTTCGGCTGTAGGGCTGATAGCTTTGACAGCAGTCGCAATACCTGACGCCAGCCCGCCACCGCCAATATTCACGAGAATTACCTCAGCGTCAATCCAGTCTTCAATTATTTCCAGACCGACGGTGCCGGCTCCGGCTATCATCTGCTCATTATCGTAGGCAGAGACAAATGTTGCGCCAGACTCATCTGCGGCCTCAATCGCGGCCTGTCTCGCCTCTTCAATATTTTCAAAAAACGTAACCTGAGCACCATAGCTTTTCATTGCTGAGACCTTAATCGGGTCAGCTGAATAGGGCAGAAATATCGACACCGGTACGCCTGCTGCGTGACCCGCGCAGGCAAGCCCCAGGCCATGATTTCCCGCCGTCGGGGCAATGACGCCGGCAATGCGCTGGTCTGCGTTAAGACTGGCAACGACGTTTGCAGCCCCCCTCAATTTAAAGCTACCCGTATTCTGAAGATTCTCCAACTTGAGCCTGACCTCCGCTCCGGTAAGAACAGACAGCGCCTGCGAAGGTTCCAGCGGGGTTCTGCAAACCGTTGTTTTGATGCGCGCGGAGGCAGCATAAATCGTCTTCAGCGTGACACTGTTCATTGGTCTTTGAGTGTGGTTTGTCATAATATGTCTTCAGAATTCATATAGGAAAATAACTATATAGGAGATTGGCTATATGGGCAATCCTGAGACATCCATGGCTGACCTTTTCCGCGCCCTTGGCAATGAGCACCGGCTCGTGATGGTGGAGTGGCTTTCCGATCCCAGGTCACATTTTCCGGAACAGCAGGATGGCGATCTGGTTGAGGACGGAGTGTGTGTCGGGTTTATCACCGAAAAGATTGGTCTCAGTCAGCCTACCGTGACAGGCCATCTTCAGATCCTGGCCAAGGCCGGAATAGTGACCTCGAAACGTATCAAGAACTGGGTGTTCTATAAACTCGACCGTCAGCGGATGGATGAAGCAATCGCAATGCTTTCGGGATATGGGAAGCTTGAGACGGGTCCACATTGACAGCCATAATTGGGCATAACGAAAGAAGCAAAACCAGTAACTATGTACATTTCGTTTATAGCATTCCAGCTTTTCAGACGGATATATCAAATTAACGTTATCTGTCGTCATCTTATGCAAAACCGCAGTTTAAACTTCAGAAACCACCCTGACTGATAACTTGCCTGTAGGTCAGTGTGCGCTGTTACCTCATAGCAGGCATTTAACTGCGTGTAAGTCCGCTCTGTGTCAGGAGCGGACGTTTTAGCCGTAATACCATTTTTGCGTGATGTAACAGATGGCTGTATGCGTATAATTTCGTAAGGTAAAAAAAACTGACCAGGAATTTATTAACCTGCAAGGATAATTGCCCATGCGAATCCCCACGCTTACAACAGATCGGCTGTTATTAAAAGAGTTAGTCGCCGATGATGCTCATCAGATCCAGAAGCTTTATCCCCGCTGGGAAATAGTCCGTTATATGGTGGCATCGGTCCCCTGGCCTTATCCAGAGAATGGTGCGGAGAATTACGTCAATAATGTTGCTCTGCCTGACATGGCGAAAGGAATGGCATGGTTCTGGACTATCAGAAACCGTGAGATACCAGACAAAGTCATGGGCTTGATCTGCCTTTACGATGAAGAAGATAACAACCGCGGATTCTGGCTTGCTCCGGAATATCAGGGGCAAGGCTTTATGCGTGAGGCTAGTATTGCGGCTACAGATTACTGGTTCAATGTGTTGAATAAGCCGGTATTGCGTACACCTAAAGCAGCCGTTAACAGCCGCTCTCAGCGTATTTCAGTCAGTAGCGGAATGCGGCTTATCAAAACTGTTAAGAAAGAGCATGTGAGCGGTCTTCTGGATTCTGAGCTTTGGGAAATCACCCGGGAGGAGTGGAACGCTCTAAGAGTTCAATCATACCAGTAATACAACGTTCACTCTTCGCTCTTAGCGGACCTCACTCAGCAGCAGGTCTTTTCCGTGCCAGGAGTGGACAATAACGGTCGTTGGTCTGCCACTACGGGCTTCGTCATGACATTCGCTATATGTCTGCTAATATACGGATATTTACTGACACTATTGGGTGATGGTGACATGCCTCAAATAACCATTCATATTCTGAATGCTCAGAAAAAACTTACCGCTCACTGTGAATGGCTTCAGACCTGTTTGACCGATACCTACGAAAAAGCCAAAAGGCTGATGCCAGTTCCTTCACTGGATGTGGTTGTTCAAGCCGGGAATTTTGTTATCCCAGAAAAAGGGCATGCCGGTTTCTGTCCTGAAGCTGGCATTGTCTATATAACTGTCCAACCTGAAAACCCTGCCTTCTTCAAAAACGACGCGCACTCTATCGAACGCATGTTTGCTCATGAACTGCACCATGCTGCGAGGTGGGCGGGACCGGGTTACGGATCAACCTTGGGAGAGGCGCTAGTCTCCGAAGGACTTGCAGGGCATTTTTCTCTTGAGCTTTTTGGAGGTGAACCTGAACTCTGGGAAAGCCTCAAGTCAGATACTTTCCAGCCCTATGCTTCACAGGTGCATGATAACTGGCATCGTACTGATTACGACCATAATGACTGGTTTTTCGGAACCGGGGATTTACCAAGGTGGCTGGGATATACCGCAGGGTTCAACCTGATTTCCAGGTATCTTGCTGCATCTCCACAATTGAAAGCTTCAATGCTGGCGAACATAAATGCTGAGAAATTAAAGGCATTTATATAAAGTGAAGACTTCTCATTTCTCTCAAGCCATTATTCGACGCATAAGCGGAAGCTGCATGGTCCGCTTTTCGCTCATAGCGGACAGTGGCCTGCTCAATGTCCACTTTGAGCGAGAAGCGGGCATTGCAAAATTCATTGTTTTAATAAGCAGATAACGGGTTAGGCCATGTGAACTTCATTGACCGCACTCCATCAACTCTAACGTCTGTCCATCGGGGCTTTGTAAATATATTACTCTGGTTCCCTGCATGGGGCCTGATAAGACAGTCTGAGGTTTACCTGGTGTTTTCCAGCCATACTCCAATACTTTGCTCAAGAGCGTATCAAGATCCTCAATTATAAACGCAAGGTGAGCATAGCCAGGGATGTAGGGTGCAGAAGGTTCTTCTGGCTGTTTAATGTTATCGTATTGCAGTAATTCAATTTTGATACCAGCCAGCTCAAGCAACGCCATTCGTACATCAGCCCCCCTTGCGCCTGTGACGTCATCAATGATAGGCCCAGACATTTTCCCTTCGCGTAATAACTCCCCTCCAAGAATATGAGTCCAGAAGAATAATGACTCTTCAATGTTTTTAACTGAAAAACCGACGTGATCCGCTCTTTTTATCATGAAATTACCTGCTGAGTTTCAAAAATGAGCACCAAACTATCTGAAATCTCTACTTTTGTACTTCACGATACGTGCGGAGATAATTTACTCATTAAAACATCTAGTTGAGCTTGCCCAGAATGATATATTTATGATTATCCATCGTGAGAGCTATGCACGTTAACTCATCCCTGTGGAAAAATACGCGGCTCCATCGCAAGCCTATATCAATTATAGAAACCCTGCGATCGTCCGCTCTTCGCTCTTAGCGGACGTTCATCACCTGCAACCACTACGCGTCTTTGAAACACCCTCTTTGGTTGACATCAAACACAACCGCTCATCCTTTCCCCGCCGTGCGCGGGACTTCAGTTCGCTCCGGCGGCGCGTGCGGCTTCCGGTGTCGCCCACGCCTGCTCCGCTTTACGCCCGGCTGTTGTGGCGGCACGTTGCAGGTGAGGCCGTGCAACCATTAACTGAGGAGTAGATTATGCGGGGCTGGTGTGCAAACAGGCTGCGTGTTACCGGCCTGGCGGAAAACGTTAGTCAGGTGCGGGCGCTCATGACGGGTGAGGTGCGGTTGTCTTATGAGCAGGCGGAAGCGTTCGTTGAAAACAGGCATGAACGTAACGTGTACTGTGCAGACTATCCGTGTGCACACGCCTTTTCCCGCCTTCTCAGGGGCAGCAGGCGTGTATGGCTGGCAGCAATTGACAGGATGATTGCCAGTGCCGGTGAGGACTGCCCGCATCTGCTTAACAGTTATGATGTTCACGATCTGTTCCCGGGATGGCAGTTTCAGGGCACATAGCGGCAGCGGCGAAAAACGGAGCTGCGCGATGAGAAGTATTCCCGCCTACCGTTGGGAGAAAGAGGAGAGCAGACGGACTCATCAGGCGGTAAAAGGACAGGCTGATATTGATCTGGCATTCCACACGCCAGCCAGTGTCAGCAGCTGGATATCACGCTGGTCTGACTCCCAATTGCATCATACCGAGCTGGAAATCATGTTTTATCGGTGGAGTGAGAGATTCCCCCCCCTGAAATCTCTGGATCGCTTGGAAATGGCAGGTCAACCGTTATGGAGACAGGGGGCTGAGGCCATGTTCCTGTCAGATGAGTCGACAGAGGTCGGGCGGGGGCTGGACCGTTGGATGGTGCCGAATAAACTGCCAGCGCTCAGGCCGGTACGATGCGGTGCTTTTTAGGAGGGGCGGGATTTGCAGGGGCTGGAAGAAAACGACTGAAATGACGCTACCGGCTTTAGCCGTTCAGGCCCTGTAGCAAGTTGTCTCAGCATTGCTCTGCTGTCTGCTTAGTCGGTATGAGGTCGCCGGAGTAATCAACCTCCGGCAGACCGCGTTAACAGCATACGGATAATTACCTTGATGCCTTAGCTCCGCTCATCCCGGAGGAACCATCATGTCCTCCCTGATTCCCGCCGCTGCCACCCTGACCACCGACGCCGCCAGGACCCGCATCGCCTCCGTTTCCGCCATTACCTGATCCGTCACCATTACCTCCGTTTCCGCCATTTCCTCCGTTTTCACCTCCATTACCGCCGTCGCCGCCATCTCCGTTACTGCCAGAACCAGCATTTCCACCATCTCCCCCGTTTCCGTCACCGCCACCATCACCACCGTCGCCACCATTACCGTCTGCCCATGCCGCAGTGCTGAATATTCCGGCTGCGAGAGAGGACGTTAGAGTGAATACGACAATGAAAGGTCTCAGTAATGCTGAGGTCAGAATAATGAGGTATACAACTTTCATGAGAAGGTTTTTCATATCATCCCCTGCATTATGAATTATATGCCGCCGCCATCACCACCATCACTACCGCCATCACCACCATTACCGCCATCACCACCGGGTGAATTATTCCCGCTTCCTCCATTGCCACCACTCCCTCCATCTGCACCGTTTGTGCCTCCATCTCCGCCATTTCCGCCATTTGAGTTGGAGCCTGTGCCAGCATTACCGCCGTTACCGCCATTCCCTCCGTTTTCACCCGCGCCACCGTCTCCGCCGTCTCCGCCATCAGAAATCAGTGACAAAGAATCAGGAGAAGGGGCCGGGTATGCCGGAGAGGCATAACCGTAATGTGTAAAAACCGCCATTAGCAGAGCGGAGCACCTTAAAAAGGTACGGCATCGTTTACAGATGTTGTGACTGGTCATTGTTACCTCCATCACCGCCAGCACCTCCGGGGGCATTGTCTGTTGACCCACCATCACCACCGTTTCCACCATTAGAGCTACCGTGTGTATTTTGATGATGTTTATGGTGTTTGTGATGTGGTGCAGTCCCGGCGTTTGCACCGTTTCCGCCATTTCCGCCATTACCACCTGAAGCAGAACCGTTACCGCCGTTACCTCCGTTCAGACAGCCTGTGCCGGCCATGCCGTCTTTACCATTTTCTCCGTCAGGCGAAGTGGCATTGCCATCCTGTCCGTTCTGACTCTCACAAGCAGACAGCTGGATAGTGTTCTGCGGGAGTGTCTGACTGAATACCGGCAGGGAAAAGAGCAGCCCTGCAGATAGCGGAAAAAAAATCAGAGTGTTGTGCAGTTTTGACATAAAAGTTTCATCCTTTAATTAATGGCCGCCTTCATGAGGCGACCATATTTAGTTAGATTCTGCAGCCTGATTACGCTCCGCCGCCGTCGCCACCACCGTCACCACCATCACCGCCGCCATCACCGTCACCAGAACCATTGCCGTTAGCTGAGCCGTTGCCCGTGCCGTTACCATTACCGCTGTCGTTCCCGTTACCGCTGCCGCTGTTATTACCACCATCGCCACCTGGGCCACCGGGGGAATTGGCCCCCGCACCACCGTTCCCGCCATTACCACCGTTAGCATCGTCGATAAGTAAGAGGGTATGTGTGGAGTGATCAGTAAACGGTTCGTTATGTAACGGTGCGGCGGCAGAGAGTCGCGCCGCAGAGAGGACAAAAACACCTAAAGCAAAAGTTAATTTCTTATGTCTCATAATCCATCCTTAAAGGTAATAAATACATGAGATAATTGTTGGCTCACCCCGTAGCTAATGAGCTATTTTATTAAAGTTAAGTTAACTGACAAATAAAAACAAATGAGTGTAATAAAACGTTTTTCCTTGTTTTTAAATGTTTTTGATGGATTTTTAAGGAAGGAGAGGGAGGTGTAAATTAATGGATAAGTATTTGATAGTTATTGCTGTCCATGGCTAATAATTACTCTGCTAACAATTTACTATTTTTATATAAATATACATATTACATTTTTATTAAAGGCAATATGATTTTTAAGAAAAGAAGGCGATAATCCTAAATTCAGAAAAAGCAAAGCCAAATATTATTTTAGATAATAAGTCTGAATTTTAAGTGTCATAGTGATGGAGCAACTGTTTAACCCCGTCTGATAGATTTTTCTGAACCTGTGAAATCCCGAACTTTCAGGAAGCGCTGCAATAACTAATGCAGGCATTCCCTTAACAGGTAAAAAGATCTGCTGTATGCCATGCCGTGTGGGCTGGAAAATAATGGTGCTGTGAGAGGGTTCAGCGTGCAAGCGGTCTGGAGTATCTGCGGCAGTTTTTCAGACAACCGACTCCCGGACATGGCCCCCTTCGGCTCCCCGGCGTTGTGCGCTAACCAGCTTTGCCAGTAAGCTCCGCCGAACCCCTCCGGGTTTCGGACAGAGGGCCTGATGGCTGTGGTCAATGGCTGCAACCGGGAGTTGCCGGTGCGTTCACTGCCCCTGTGTTTGTCATCGTTACATCGCAAGTCATCATGTTATCGACTACCTGGAGGCGTAACTCGCCGTTTTCGGTCAGGGAGACAGGAGTGTTTTGGCTTCATGGATCGTTAAGGATCGATGCTGATTATGTGGAAGTAGAATTGGTATACATGCGCATCAGAGTTGCCGGGAAAACCGAATCTTCACTCCTCCCGGAAACGCTCATGCATTTATGCTGGAAAGCCCGATACCAGAACTGCTCAACGCGTGTGCAGCCATTAAATTCAGACGCGATAATGTCAGAGGATGCTGCTCATCCAGTCAGCAAAAGCCCGCACGGCGGGAGAGAGAAAACGCTGATGCGGATAGAGCAACGTCACCGGCACCGAGGGTGGCTGCCAGTCCGCCAGAACCTCGACCAGTTTGCCTTGCTGCAGATTCTCCGAAATCACATTCTCAGCAAGCTGCGCCAGCCCAAAACCCTCAAGACACAGTTTGATGTAGAGTCCCGTTTCGTTAACGGCTGCATTTCCTTCTACCGGAACGGACAGTGCCTGCGTGTCTCGTGTAAAACGCAGTTCATTGATCCGTCTTCCCGAAGCGGAAAAATAATGGATCGCCCGATGCTGTGACAACGCTTCCGGCGTTTCAGGAACGCCGTACTCCCTGAGATAGTCCGGCGAGGCGCAGGTCACCCAGCGAAACCGGCCAAGCGGACGGGCAACCAGCGTGGAGTCGGTTAATTCCCCGGTTCTGATAACGCAATCTACCCCTTCCTGAACCAGATCGACCTGCCGATCGCTGACACCAATCATCAGGTAGATATCCGGATAAAGCCGGTAAAAGTCTTTCAGTTTGGGCATGACGATGAAATGGGCGATCCCACCAGGCATATCCACCCGCAGTCTTCCCTGGGGGCGTCTGACGGAGTCAGTCAGGCTGGATTCACTATGTTCAATCAGCGACAGAATCTCCCGGCATTGCGCCAGATACTGCAGGCCTTCAGGCGTAAGGCTGACTCGTCTTGTCGTGCGGTTCAGAAGACGCACCTGCAGGTATCTCTCCAGGTTTTTTATCGTGCTGGTAACGGTGGAAGAGGGCAGTGACAGTGTTTCTGCCGCGCGTACAAAACTCCCGGCTTCAGCAACCCGCGTGAAAACCTGCATAGCCTGAATCCGGTCCATCGTCCTGTTCCTGAGTAATAGTGAGTCTGATTATTCGCGAATTATGAATTATGAAAACGCTTTAAGCATCTTTTTCAGAGTAATGGCGTGGCGTAACGTTTCCCCATTGATCAGGAAAGAGGCAAGTTAATGACCGATTACATCAGAAATATTGTTAACAATCAGAATGTCACTTCACAGGCTACGTTGATTCGTGGCGCGACGATTCTGAGCATGGACGAGAACGTCGGTAACATTGAACACGGTGATATTCTCATCAACGGTTCCACTATTACCGCCGTGGGCCAGAATATCGATGTGTCGGGTGCGCATGTCATTGATGCCAACAACATGATTGCCATGCCGGGAATGGTCGATTCTCATCGTCACGCATGGGAAGGACAACTGCGTCGCATTAACCCAAATGCCACCTGCCTGGACGACTACAGCAATGCCACGCACTTTTCGTTCGCTAAATATTACCGTCCTGCCGATATCTATGTCGGCAACCTGCTGACGGCGCTGGGCGCTATCGACGCGGGCATCACCACGATGATTGATAATTCGCACAACAGCCGAACCGCAGCGCATTCCGATGCCGCCGTCGAAGCCCTGCTTGATACCGGCATTCGCGCCATTCATGCTTCTGGCGCACCGGTAGCCGGTGAATGGGATAAAGCGCACTGGCCGGGAAACTGGCAGCGTTTGCAGGATAAGTATTTCACCAACAACCCTGAAAGCCTGGTCTCTCTCGCCGTCATGGCGCAGCTGGATCCAGAATTGTGGGCCGAGGCCCGCAGACTGGGACTGTCGATAGTCACTGAGTTTTTTGGGGCTGAGATGGGGGCTGAACTTGCGTCTCTGCATCATCAGGGGCTGCTAGGTCCGGACAATATTTTCAATCACTGCACGGCGCTACCTGACTGGGGATGGGAAATTTTGCGGGAGGCCGGTGTCCGGGTGAATGTCTGCCCGCGTTCAGATTCGCACTATGGCATCGAAAGTGGAATGTTCGCCATTGAGGCCGCGCAGCGTCATGGTATCAACCCTGGCCTGAGCGTTGATAACGAGACGTCATACAGCACCGACATGTTTATGGAGATGCGCGTGGCCTTTTACCTGCAGCGTGTGATGGGCATGCATCAGCAGCAGTGCTGCGATTCAGACCATGTGCTGAAAACGCTTCCAGCGGCGCAGCTCCTTAAAGCCGCGACTCTGGATGGCGCAGCCTGTGCAGGGCTGCAGGACAAAGTGGGCAGCCTGACGCCAGGCAAGCAGGCTGACCTGGTGCTGATTAACGCCAGTGATCTCAATCTTTACCCATCCGGGAATGCCTTTGGCACGGTAGTGCATGCCGCCGAGCGCAGCAACATCGACACTGTCATGATCGGCGGACGCATCGTTAAACAGAACGGCAAGGTGCTGGGGGTAGACAGCGTGCAACTGCGTGCGGCGATTGATGAGTCGCGTGAGCACCTGTTTGCTGCCGCTGGCTACCAGCCTGACATGTTTGCTGACGCCTTCCTGCCGCTGAAGCAGGCAGACTGACCGGGATGAAAAGCATGATCTATTACGTAATCGCTTTTGCCGCAGGTCTGGGGATTACCCTGCAGACGACCCTGAACAGTCAGCTGGCAAGGGGACTGGGCGGCGACCCGGTCACCGCGGCGCTGTTTTCCTTCACGGCGGGCGCGTTCAGTCTGGGGATGTACGCGCTGCTGCGGGGTGGGCTGATGACATCGTTAGCGGCGATCCCGTCGCAACCCCTCTGGAGTCTGACGGGCGGACTGATAGGCGCATGTGCCCTGTTCAGTTATGTCGTGCTCGCGCCAAAAATTGGATTTTCAGCTCTGCTCGGGCTGGCAATTGTCGGGCAATTACTTTCGTCGCAGATGATTGACCATTTTGGCTTGCTGGGCGCTGTGCGGCGTCCGGTTTCGTTACTCAGGCTGGGGGGAATGGTTGTCATGCTGATCGCACTTGCCGTGATGCTTTTCGGCGATCGGCTCTCTGCACGTTTTCTGCAGTAACTGCGTTATCCACCTTTGCCCTCGTGCAGTACGATCTTTTTTATCCGGAGGATTAACATGTTTTCAATTGCAGCTGATGTCAGGAATACGCTGGGAGAGTGCCCGCTGTGGTGTGAAAGAACCCGCAGGCTCTATTGGACTGACATCGAAGCCAGCGAGCTGCTTGCCCTGCAAGAAGGCAATGATGCTGTGATGCGATGGTCGCTGCCTGAACGCCTTGGCTCCTTTGCCCTGACTGAACAAAGTCACATCCTGCTGATGGGACTCGCGTCCAGGCTGGCGTTCTATGATCTCAACACCGGGCTATTTACCCCAGTGGCCGCTTCACCGGGAGATACCGGTACCCGCATAGGCGATGGACGGTGTGACCGTACCGGTAATTTTGTCTTCGGGACGATGGATGACAGTTATCCCGTTAAAGTCATCGGGAAGTTTCACCGGCTTAACGCGGCGACACTGACTGTTGAGTCGCTCAAACTGCCCGTTGTCGCTATCCCCAACAGCATTTGTTTCAGCCCCGATGGTGGAGCGCTCTATTACTGTGACTCGATGCAGGGTCGGATAATGTGTTGTGATTATCCCTCGCTACAGAATCAGCGCGTGTTCGCGAAAATCGAAGGCAACGGCGCGCCTGACGGCTCCTGCGTGGATGCGATGGGCTATCTATGGAACGCTGAATGGGGAGGGAATCGTGTTGTCCGTTACTGTCCGGATGGATCCACAGACACTATTCTGTCATCCCCTGGTTTCCAGAGCACTTGTCCGACACTGGCCGGAGAAGGTTTTACCCGTCTCTATTGCACCACAGCTTCAGTGGGGCTCTCTGCGCCATCCATTTATGAGGGTGCCTTGCTGAAAGCTAAGTCCGCAGTGAGTGCAGGTTTACCTGAGAGCCGGTTTGAGGGGCAGGTGATTTAATGGCTCTGATAATCTCATGCAGGCAGGAAGCTGCCTGTATGGGGCTTGCCAGGGAAGGGCGCTGCAGGACACCTTTTCTCGACCAGCCAGCCTTTACGTAATAGTCCGTACCGACATTACAACTCACCATACGAGGCTTGCACTCAAAACAGCCCCGTTCTCTCATGGTCACCTCAGAAAAAAGTCGCTGAACTCAACCCCGTTAACAACATGCTCGTCACACAAACCAAAACTGAGGAACATTTTTCTGTGACAAATAACACAACCTGATTACATCTTCCGGCGGAGATGAATTTAAATCGTGATAATAGTTTTACTCAGTACATTAATGTTTTACAGAGTACAACAAGACGCTTTGCGTATTACCCGTGAAGCGATGACAAAACTGTGAGGATCATCATGTCTGAAAAACAGCACATCACGACTTTCTCTGCCGATATTGAGCAGCAGACCGTTAAGAAGGTGGTCTGGCGCATTTTGCCCTTCCTGATTGTTTGTTATCTGATTGCCATAATCGATCGCGGCAACATTGGTATGGCTTCGTTGCAGATGAACGAAGATCTGGGGTTATCGAAAGCGGTATTTGGTTTTGCGAGCAGTCTGTTTTTCGTCGGTTACTTCCTGTTCGAAGTCCCCAGCAACCTCGCCATGCAGAAAATTGGCGCAAAAATCTGGATCTCTCGCATCATGGTGTCGTGGGGCATCATCTCCGTCTGTACCGCTTTTGTTGAAAGTGCCAATACCCTCTATGTTCTGCGCTTTTTACTGGGTGCAGCGGAGGCTGGATTCTTCCCTGGTGTCATTCTTTATCTGACTTACTGGATCCCCGGTAAGTATCGTGCCCGTGTGATCGCGACCTTTATGGTGGCTATCCCGGCAGCAAACTTTGTTGGATCGCCGATTTCAGGTCTGATTTTGTCACTGGATGGCTGGTACGGCATGCGCGGCTGGCACTGGTTGTTCATCCTGGAAGGTATTCCAGCGGTGATTCTGGGGATTGGAGCCTTCTTTTTACTGAGCAATCGTCCTTCAAATGCCCGTTGGTTGAATGAAGAACAAAAAGCGTGGCTGAACAGTACCCTTGAAGCTGAAAATGCGAAGAAGAAAGCGATTGGTCATATCTCTCTCTGGCAGTTACTGCGTCACAAACATATCTGGGTGATGGCGCTGATCTATGCGGGCGCGTCTGCGGCTGGTTCAACACTGAGCGTCTGGTCTCCGCAACTGCTTAAGTCGTTCGGTCTGGATAATCTGACAACCGGCCTGGTGAATGCGATTCCTTATGGTCTGGCATCGATTATGATGATTATCTGGGGAAGAAGTTCTGACCGCAGCGGTGAGCGTCGCTGGCACACCGCCTTAACGCTGTTCCTGATTGCTGGTGGTCTGCTTTCTGCCTTTATCACCAACAGTCTGACCGGCAGCGTTGTGATCCTGTCGCTGGTATTAATCGGTGCCTACTCAATGAAAGGGCCTTTCTGGGCGCTGGCATCGGGATGGATGTCATCCACCACGGCGGCTGCAGGTCTGGCGGCTATCGGTGCGATGGCGAACCTGATCGGCGGGGGATTGATGGTCAACATTTACGGAATCATTAACCAGGCAACGGATAGCCATACGCTGGCTATGGTGCCACTGGCTATCCTCTGTGGTATCGGGGGCATCGCCGTACTGGTCATGGGGCGTAAAAAAGAGTTATCCATAGAAGTTGAAAACAACGCTTCGCCAGTCAGTAAATAATGCAATCCCCGCCTGCAGGCGCTGAGCTCAGTGTCTGCAGGTGAGACTTTCCCGCTTCCTCCGCATCATCAGCATCGTTTTTATCCGGCTGGAGTAAAGATGCTGGCAGATTACTTATCACGCTAATGGCTCACATCGTATGATCCTGGCGAATTCTGCCTCGACGCCCGGTTGCTCTGTCCCAGAAGCCGGCATTTGAGAAAAAGCGAGACGTTCATAGATGAAGAGTCGTTCACGCTCGGCTCATTAAGTTGTGATCTGCCTTCAGGACTGAATATAGTCAGTAATAACCCTATATTTCATTCGGTTAATGATGAATCACTTTTGGCTGGTCGTTGCCGCATGGCACCCGGCGGATATCCATTGATGCGTTTAAACGCTCTGCTGAATGCAGCCTGTGAAGCATAGCCAAGACGTAAAGCGACAGTGTCGATCGAGATTTTATCATGAATGATCCAGTGACCAGCGAGGCGCATTCGCACTTCCCTTGCATAGCGCAGGGGAGGAATGCCAATGATCGATGTAAAGCGTTCAGCAAAAACAGAACGTGACACATGCGACTGGGCAGCAAGCTCAGCAACAGACCACTCCCGACTCGTATCGCGATGAATGGCCAGAATCGCACGGGCAAGCCGTGGATCACGTAGCGCCGCGATGAGGCCAGCGGCATTCTCGCTGCCGTTTTCTATCCATCCACGCACGATCATGGCAGCAGCAACTTCTGCCAGGCGTGCCAGAATGCCTGCGAAGCCAGCGCGTCCGGAACAGATTTCAGATTTCATTGCGCCCAGAATGGGCACCAGCCCTGGATAGATCTGTTCATTTGCCTCAACCACTATGGCTTGCGGCATCAGTTTGGCCAGGCCCTGCATTCCACCGAGATCAAACGCCATACAGCCATAAAATAGAACTGTGCTGGGCGTCGGATGCGAACTGGGGCAGGTATTAATGCCGCTGACGGTCTCGCCTAAAGGTGCAGAGCCCAGCGTGTCGATATGTTGAAAGGCACAGCCAACATCCGATAAAAGCTGATGCTCCTCACCCTGGGGCATAAATACCATGCTGCCGGCTTTCAGTTCGTGAATTGCACCGTCGTTCGTGCGCAGCAGTGCGGTACCTACCGCAATGTAATGAAAATAGGCATGTCCCGGTCTGTGACTAAAGCCGACGCCAAATTCAGAGCCAGTCTGTAAACGACGATACTGCACGCCACGCAGGCGCATCTCCAGCAGCAGCTCACTGACGAGTTCGGATGACAGGACAAAATGTTTATTCATAAAAATGTCCGGAGTTTCGGGTAAAAAATCAGGATGTGGCATCATAGATCGTCCAGCTTCTCAGCTCTAGACTTGGAACTGAAATTTTTTCAGAAAGAGTATGTTATGAGAAATGAAGCAACTGAAGTTGTATCCGCGAGTCTCAATCGTTCAGAACCCAAAGAATCCGCATGGATGGCTGTTATTTCACTGACTATGGGTGTGTTTGGATTGCTGACGGCAGAGTATCTTCCTGCCAGCTTGTTGACACCCATGGCCGCCGATCTTGGTGTGACTGAAGCGCTTGCTGGTCAGGCTGTGACGGTAACGGCTGTGGTAGCCCTGTTTGCTGGTCTGATAGTTCCCCGCCTGACGCGTAATTATGATCGCCGAAATGTCTTACTTGGTTTTACTGTGCTTATGATTGCCTCCAACCTGCTTGTCGCATTTTCATCAAGCCTGGCAATTTTGTTAGTGATGCGCATTCTGCTGGGCATCGCGCTGGGAGGCTTCTGGAGTATGGCTGCAGCCGTAGCTATGCGGCTGGTCCCTGCAAAAAGTGTCCCGCGTGCTCTCTCCATTATTTTTAGCGGTATCGCCGTTGGCACCGTCGTTTCGATTCCGTTGGGGAGTTACTTAGGAGGGCATTATGGCTGGCGCAGTGCATTTATCGCTGCAACCGTTGTAGGCGTGCTGACACTCATTTTTCAGCTGTTTACGCTTCCTGGCATGGCTCCACGCAGCAGGCTAGTAACGGCGTCTGTCATGGATATCCTTCGCCGCCCAGGCATTGCGATTGGAATGACAGGATGTGTTATTGCGCACACGGGTCAATATGCATTATTTACATACATTCGTCCGGCTCTTGAAAACATTGCTCATCTGGATTCAGACCATTTGTCTTTAATACTGCTTGGATTCGGCCTGGCTAATTTTATCGGCACGCTGCTGGCCGGGTGGCTGATGGAAAGAAGCCTTCGTCTTACCCTGATAGTGATGCCGGCACTTGTTGGTTTAGCCGCACTGAGCATGATTTTATTGCCACTGGAAAACAAAGGATTGATATTATTCGTGGCGTTATGGGGGATGGCCTTTGGTGGCGTGCCCGTGGCGTGGTCAAACTGGGTAGCGCGTTCCGTTCCCGATCAGGCTGAAACGGCGGGCGGAATGGTAGTCGCAGCAGTACAGTCTTCAATTGCTGCTGGTGCTGCGTTAGGAGGCTTACTCTTTAGTTTCAGCGGAGTGACAGGTGTTTTCATCACCGCTGGGTGCATAATGTTTCTTGCCACGCTCGTTATTGGACTAAAAGTGAAGGTCGCGATGACCTGATCATTTCGAATATGAGCCCGTTTTAAATAATGGCCAGCTGAATCCGATGGCTGGCCTGCCCACAGGCTCGCTGACAGCCGACCTTAATCTCTTCATTGCCGGAATGCGTGTCATCGATCGTCACGACGTCGTGGCCAATCTTCCATTATCCAAAATTCATTCTTTATAATTCATTCATTAAGCATTTTTTGATAAGAAAAGAGGCTGTTATTGGTTCGCTTAGGCCAGCGATGACTCGAAACGGTAAATTCATATTTGGATGATACCGATGAAAATAGTCTTCTGTCTGAATCCCGATCCCTTTGGGTAATCTTGTGAGCCAGTCGCATCCCCATCTTTATAAAGAAGAAAAAATCGAAATATTGCTGTATGATGTAATCCATTTCACCCGCTAGCTGGGTGAAAATACGATTCACAACAGCGTATGAAGCGGATTATACTTGTTTACCCACTCAACCCTAAGGTAGCAACTGACGTGCAGGATACATACTACAACGACAAAAGGATAAATTCGTTGATTCAGGATGAATTGAATGCGTTATTTAAGGACTACAAAGGTATCGTCTATGCATATGCTATTATGAATAAAAAAGACCCCTCACAGATGCAGATTATTAATAATAATCCGGAGTGGTTTGATGTTTATCTTGAAAGAAAATACCAGTTTATTGATCCCGTTATTATTCGTGGTCTGCGCAGCGTTGAAGACTATTCCTGGGAGAATAAAGTCATCTTGTCTGAAGGTTACAACCTGACGCGGATTTTCAATGAAAGTATTCAGTATAACATTTATCAGGGGCGGACATTTCCTCTGCATGACTATCTGAATAATCTGGTTTTGTTATCGGTTATCGGTCTGAAAGACTCTGATCATGATATTGAAAATCATCGTCAAAAATTTATCAGCTTTCTTACTAATCTGCATCAGAAGACGCTCAATCTATATAGTCAGCACCAGCAAAAAAAGAACGTTTTTTTGTCACCGCGTGAGCGACAAATTCTTAAGTGGGTCAGCGCCGGGAAAACATATGCCGAAGTTTCTATTATTTTGTCTATTGCTGAACGCACCGTTAAATTCCACATGGGCAATGTAATGAAAAAGCTCGGTGTTAATAATGCCAGACATGCGGTAAAACTTGGCGCAGAACTCCAGTTAATGGACAACTGAGCCAAATGCTTTGTTTAAAGATGGCGTAAATGCGGTAGCATCTCACGAAGCCGGTCGCTGGCTTTGTCCTTGACAATAATGTCTTCAATGATGCTTTTACTGGCAGGCATGAAAATATAGTAGATAACTTCTCCCTTTTCAGAAAGCCCTTTCTGGATAACGTCTATTTTCCAGTTCGCATGGCGAAATATAGCATACATGCCGCGACTGACCACGGCATACATCCCCCGATATTTTCGCTTCATGCAAAAGATAATCATTGCGAGAAATAAAGCTTTACTGGCGGGTAAACCCTGCAGATTTGCAGAGTCGCGTTTTTCTTTATCTAAAAAAAGGCGGCTGATTTCACAACAGGGAATGTCTGTCGGCAGGTTATTGATACCTGAAAAGTAATGATGGAAAATTTCGCTCATCATCGTCGGATCTGCAGAATCGATAAATCGTGCACCACATAGCAACTGCCCATCGTGCATGCCCAGCAGGTACGTTGTGTTTTTATTGTCAAATCTATCCTTTTCCATGCCGTCAATACATTCGACTTTCCAGTCAAGGCGCTCCTGAAAAGTTTTCCTTCTGAGACGATATAATTCGGTCGCTAATTCAACCGACAACTCATCATAATCATGCAAAAAAAAATCAATAACAGAATTCATTCACTCAACCTTAATAATCACACGTCGGAACTATTACCCCTGCCCTTTAGGACAGCTTTTATTATTACGTTTAGTCCCTATAATAAAAAAAGTTCCTGACGATCAAGCACTCAAGATGCATAGGGGTCAGGAGGTCTAAGAAAGATGCAACACCAGGGAAATCCACGCGAGATTATGTAGTATTTGAAGTCTCGGGTATAGAGTCCAAGAAGCATTCAAGCAATAACAATATTAAAATGCGGAAAAAATCAATTAAGTCTCATTTGTTCATTGCCCCTTGTAGTGTAAAGGGGCAAAATTTCCTGTTCAGTTAGCTCACGTCCAATTGTAATATTCCGCACAAATCGAGCCACATCATCGTTCATTTCATCGCTAAACACTCACCGCCTGCGTCTATGACAGATGTGTTTGAGGAGACTGCAATGCCCACGAATTTACCTGGTTTGGTTATCGGGATACCAAAGCCCGTGTGACGGAATCAGCCCTTCGTTATCTGCTCAGCCTGACACCTTTAAAGTTGGTAATCCCTTATCAGCGTATCTTTTTTGCTTCTCACTACTTTATATACTGCCCTGGCTATCGGGAAACGGTAGCAGGAATATCGGATTAAGGGCAGAACGAAGACGGTATAGAAGAGTAGGGCAGTCATACATATCCTGTAGCGAGGCTGCCTTACTGCGCAACTCCGCGTCATAACGGCTTAAGACGATGTTAACGCCCGGAATCACAAGCTCGTCTATACCGCTCTTTCACTTTTCAGCGGTTCCGCTAGCACGTTCAGAATGTTACTGACCGCTGCCGTGCCCATCTTCACATAGGAG
The DNA here is from genome assembly GCF_900115075.1 of Candidatus Pantoea varia. Taxonomy (GTDB): domain Bacteria; phylum Pseudomonadota; class Gammaproteobacteria; order Enterobacterales; family Enterobacteriaceae; genus Pantoea; species Pantoea varia. The sequence continues at coordinate 118,713 of NZ_FOVG01000003.1, read as the reverse complement.
CTATCGCTGACGCCGCCGATGTGTGGCGACAGAATCACCTTCTCAACACTCTGCCAGATATGCGGCGCCGTCAGCGGTTCAGTAGGGAAGCTGTCCAGGGCGGCCCAGGCGACGGTGCCATTATTCAGCGCCGCTAACAGCGCATCCTCATCAATAAGACCCCCGCGTGCAGTGTTCACCAGAATGGCGCCTTTTTTAAACATGGCCAGTTTTTCTGCGTTAATCATCTGTCGCGTTTGTTCGTTCAGCGGGCAGTGCAGCGAAATGACATCAGCCTGTTGCAGTAGATCGTCAAGAGAAGAAGATTCACACTCATCAGGAAAAGTTTTGGCAAAGGGATCATAGGCGAGCACCTTCATGCCAAAAGCCCGGCCAATACGTGCAACGCGACCGCCAATGGCGCCCAGTCCTACCAGACCCAGCGTTCTGCCTTCCAGTTCCACGGACTTATGGGTGGATTTGTCCCAGTGTCCCTGACGCATACGCTGATCCAGCGTGATCACCGATTTAGCGCAGGCCAGAATCAGCGCCCAGGTATGCTCAGCCACGGCCGCTGCGTTGGCACCCGGTGCGGACTGCACACTGATATGACGTTCAGCCGCTGCCTTTTGATCGATAACGTCGATGCCGCTGCCGTGTTTGGAAATCACGCGCAGGGCAGGCGCAGCATCCATGATGCGGGCGTTGATTTTTCCGTAGCGAACGATAATCGCCACCGGATTATGCTGCTGGCAGAGCTGGAACAGGGTGTCTTCGTCGGGCTGTTTGCCGGCATAAACAACGTTGAACGCATGCAGCAGACTTAACGCCTGCGGCGCCAAATCACCAGCCGTGACCAGAATGACGGGACGTGAGGAAGTCATTACAGCGTCTCCCCATCGGCCAGCATGCCAGCGGTATGCAAAGCTTTCTCTAACCACGGCGCACGAAGGTCGCCATCACGAATGGCGGCAATGCGGCCGATCTCGAAATCCAGTTTTTTCTGCGCCATTTCAATGAGCGAAGGAACCTCTTCACGCGGCAGAACCACCACGCCATCAATATCACCAATGACGAGGTCGCCTGGCTGAATGGCCGCACCTGCGACAGAAACAGGAAAGTTAACGCGACCCGCAACAGACTTGGTCGGGCCACAGGGATTGAGGCCTGCAGAGAAAACCGGGAAGCCGTTAACGCTGAGTGAATCCGCGTCACGGACCGCGCCATCAATAATAATTCCGGCGATGCCGGAGGCGGCAGCCTGGGTGGTCATGATCTCACCGATCAGCGCACAGCTGATATCGCCTTTGCCATCAACCACAATCACATCGCCTGGCTTAGCAATCGCCAGCGCAACGTGGATAGCCAGGTTATCACCCGGTCGGACTTCAACGGTGATAGCAGGGCCAGCGACTTTCATTGTGGAGGAGACAGGTTTAATGCGGCCGTGCAGCGTTCCTCGGCGTCCGGCCACATCAGCAAGTATTGCCGCCTGAAACTGAGCCGCCTGTTTTACGAGTTCTGACGCGATACGGGTAATGTCGCGATTGATGAAGGTATTCTCTGCATTTGGCATAGATCATTCCTCTGTCGTTTTACCAGGTACAATCATGTTGTACAATATAAAACTACTATATCGATGTTAATTTCGATCGCACCAGTGTTAAGCGTTCATTTGTGATGTAAATACGATGTGAATCACAAATTGCGCGGTAAACTGCCTGCCGTTGCACACAGGAGGATGTACCGATGGGGAATGAAGGCGTAATTGCCGTTGAAAAAGCGCTGGCGCTGCTGGATTGTTTTAAACCTGGCGAGGAGTCGCTGACGCTTACCGCCCTGGCGCAGCTTTCGGGCTACCATAAAACGACGGTTTATCGCCTGATGAACTCACTTGAGCGCATGAACTATGTGATTCGCCGCGAAAATGGCGTTTACACTCTGGGCCCCAGATTGCTGTATCTGGGTAAGCTCTATGAACAATCCTTTCATCTGGCGAGTATTGTTCAGCCTGAGCTTCATGCACTGGCGACCGCGACGGGCGAAAGCGCCTCATGGTATGTGATTGAAAACGAGCAACGACTCTGTCTTTTCAGAGCCGAGCCTTCGGAAGGACTGCGTGAAACGCGCCTGCCGGGCACGTTTCTGCCGCTGGATAATTCTGCCATCGGACAGGTGCTTCGCTACTGGGGTCTGAATGAACCTCTGTTTGACACTGCACCTATGCTTCCGCTGTTCACATCAGGTATGCGTGATCCGCATATCGCAGCCTTCTCAGTTCCGGTGTTTGGCGAAAATGACAAACTGATCGCGGCGCTGGCACTGACCGGGCCGGCATCACGCCTTACGCAGTCAGCGTGTGACGGTGGGTTGGGCAAACTGATGAAAGAGGTGGCCAGCAGGCTCTCTATAAAATCAGGCGCACGCAAAGTGATGTGCGATAATTTCTATAAAATTTAGCGGTCAGCTTAACCCGCCTGCTGCAGGGCTTTTGACACAGGGATTTAACGGCCAGTGTTAAAAGCCTCGCTCTCTTCATGAAAAAACGCCCACTTTTCTGCCTCAACATGAATTTCCTTCATGTTCGTTGAAATTTAATCACTTTTTTTCAACTCAGTGTTGAGGCATAAAGTAAGAATTGTTAATAACTTTGAGTCATATGAAGGCTTGTTAAGGGACAGCACCTCTGGATCACCCCTTATAGCAACCCTTCATATCAGCGACCAGGATACCCGATAGCGATGAACAACTTAGCCTTTACCCTCAAGCGCATTCGTTTCGACGAAAACTATAACCCTTCGAAAAATACGCGGGCGACGACTAACTTCGCTAATTTAGCGCGCGGCGAAAAGCGTCAGGAAAATCTGCATAATGCCCTGGCGATGATCGATAACCGTTTTAATGCGCTGGCACACTGGGACAATCCAAAAAGCGATCGCTATTCTGTCGAACTTGAGATTATTTCTGCTGAGCTGAACCTTCGTCCCGAAAGTAACGACGAGTTGTTCCCTGCAATTGAAATCTTAAAAACCCATATCGTGGATCATAAAACCGGTCAGCGCATTGAAGGGATTGTCGGCAACAACTTCTCATCCTACGTGCGTGATTATGATTTCAGCGTCGTGCTGACTGAGCACAATAAAGGCCAGACAGAATTCAGCCTGCCGGAGGATTTTGGTCAGCTGCACGGCAACATTTTCAAAAGCTTTGTGAACTCAGCGGCCTATAAAGAGAGCTTCAGTAAATCTCCGGTTATCTGCCTGAGCGTATCGAGTAAAAACACCTACGTGCGCACCGGTAATCAGCATCCGGTACTGGGCATCGAATATCAGCAGGATGCCCCTTCCCTGACTGACTTTTACTTCGGAAAAATGGGCCTGAAAGTGCGTTTCTTTATGCCGCAGGGCAGCGTTGCGCCTCTGGCTTTCTATTTCCACGGCGATCTGCTTAGTGATTACACCAACCTTGAGCTGATCAGCACCATCAGTACGATGGAAACATTCCAGAAGATCTATCGCCCTGAAATTTATAACGCGAATTCTGCAGCCGGACAGTGCTATCAGCCCACGCTGCAGCATCAGGATTATTCGTTAACCCGCATTGTTTACGATCGCGAAGAGCGCAGCCGACTGGCCGTCGAGCAGGGCAAGTTTACTGAGGCGCATTTCATAAAGCCTAATCAGACACTTCTCGCGCAATGGTCTGCTGAATTCGTTCTTTGATTAATTAAAAATAGAAGGTCACCTGCTATGAAAACCTTATTACCGACATCTACTGCTGGCAGCCTGCCTAAACCTTCCTGGATTGCGCAGCCAGAAGTGCTCTGGTCACCCTGGAAATTGCAGGATGACGAGTTAATTGACGGCAAAAGAGATGCGCTGCGTCTGTGTCTGGACGATCAGGTTCGGGCCGGTATTGATATCGTCAGTGATGGCGAGCAGACCCGTCAGCACTTCGTAACGACTTTTATTGAACACCTCAGCGGCGTGGATTTTGAAAAGCGCGAAGTGGTCCGCATCCGTAATCGTTACGATGCAAGTGTCCCGACCGTGGTGGGTGAAGTCTCACGTCAGAAGCCCGTGTTTGTTGAAGATGCGAAAATCCTGCGTAAGCTGACCGATCGTCCTATTAAGTGGGCGCTGCCGGGTCCGATGACCATGATCGATACCCTTTATGACAATCACTACAAAAGTCGCGAAAAGCTGGCCTGGGAATTCGCAAAAATCCTTAATCAGGAAGCCAAAGAGTTAGAAGCAGCCGGTGTGGATATCATTCAGTTTGATGAGCCAGCGTTTAACGTCTTTTTCGATGAAGTGAATGACTGGGGTATCGCTGCGTTAGAGCGTGCCATTCAAGGTCTGAAGTGCGAAACCGCCGTTCACATCTGCTATGGCTACGGCATTAAAGCGAATACTGACTGGAAGAAGACGCTGGGTACCGAGTGGCGTCAGTATGAAGAGGTGTTCCCGAAACTGCAGCGCTCGGCTATTGATATCGTTTCACTGGAGTGTCAGAACTCGCGCGTTCCGATGGATCTGATCGAGCTGATTCGCGGTAAAAAAGTAATGGTCGGTGCCATCGATGTGGCAACCCATGAGATTGAGACACCTGAATCCGTGGCTGAGACGCTGCGCAAAGCGCTGCAGTTTGTGGATGCTGAAAATCTCTATCCTTCAACCAACTGTGGCATGATCCCACTGCCGCGCCAGGTTGCGAATGGTAAACTGCATGCGTTGAGTGCTGGCGCAGAGATTGTCCGCAGAGAGATTCTGGGAAAATAATCTTTTCCTGATAAGGCTCAGTCCGGCTGGCGATTTGATTGTAGAGAGAGCAAAAGCCGGACTGAGATTTCATCCCTGTGCTAAAAGTGGATTTGCACAAGGATGAGTGTCAGCATAAAAAACGCCATCACCCCTCTTCATCACCTTCACTTTGCCCGCCATCCGTATCTTAAAAAAATCTTTCACCCTGATCCTCTGCCAACGGAGACATGTTATATCTGATATGAGATGAGTGATGTCACAGCATGATCAGGCTGACCTGACGGCTGGTGTTATGAATAAATCATCAGGGAGAGGGATTGAAGATGACTACAGTATTTGAATGGCGCAATAGCTCATATCTGATCAGTACGGATAAGGCAAAATTAGACCAGAAGGCTATCCATCAGTATCTGACGCGTTCAACCTGGGCGGCTGGCATCGACATGAATACTGTCGCCGTGTCGATAGAGAACAGCCTGACTTTTGGTGTCTATGATGATGAGTCACAAATAGGGTTTGCCCGGCTGATTACCGATTATGCGACCTTCGCCTGGCTGAGTGATGTTTATATTCTGGAAGAATATCAGGGCAAGGGGCTGAGCAGATGGCTCATGGCGTCAGTTCATGACCACCCGGTTTTCATAAAACTGCGCAGAATCCTGCTGTGTACCACAACGGCTCCCTGGCTTTATAAAAAGCTCGGTTATGAACCCGTTAACCAGGAAAACTTTATCTGGACGATTACCCGGCCTGATATCTATGCCGGAAATAATCGTTAAATAACCGCGGCTAAACCGCGCTATTGCGATAATCCGTCCAGAAACAGCGCGGTATAAATCCATCATCGAGGATGGTTTTCTGCCACGAAACGGATCAGACTGGCCGCAGGACGATCACAGCGTATCGACACGCCTTGCTGGTGTTATTTCTGAAGACACAATCAGCCGGATCGCCCAGTTCCAGACAGTCGCCAGCCGCCATTTCATAAGTGCTCGACCCCGCTTCGAACGTCAATGACCCTTCCAGTACCCATATCAGCTGACGTCTTGAAATATAGGAGATAGCTGGCATCGGCACAGCGGTATTGGCCGGCAGTTCGACACTGACCAGATCGACCGGCATCTCACCCGGTGAAACGTGCCGACGCAAATAGCCGGTCTCAGGATCCTGCCATACCGGCTGATTTTCGTGCCTGACCAGCGTGCCTGTCTGAACTTCGGTCTGGGCCAGAAGCTGCGAGATGCTCATGTCAAAAGAGCCCGAGAGCCGCGCTAACAGAACTGCTGTCGGGCTGCTCTCTCCACGCTCGATTTTGTGGATCATCGCCCGCGATACACCGGAGTGACCTGCCAGTTCAGTCAGTGACCAGCCGCGCTTTTCTCTTTCCTCTTTAACCTTTAATCCGATCCGGATATTCAGGTTGTCTTCTTTGCTGGACATTTCATCTAACATAATGGATAACTATCATTGTGTACAATTCATCTACTTTAGTGAATGAGCAAAGGGGTGTCTACCATGATTATTCGTAAGGCTATTGAAAGTGATGCTGATGTGATTGCTGAGATTTATAACGATGCGGTGCTTAACACCACGGCTATCTGGAATGAAAGCAGGGTAGATGTCGCTAACCGTATCGCATGGATACACAGTCGTCAGCAGGCGGGTTTTCCTGTGATAGTGGCAGCGGACAAGGATGATAGCGTGCTGGGATATGCTTCATACGGTGACTGGCGGCCCTGGGATGGATATCGTCACACCGTGGAGCATTCTGTTTACGTTCATAAAAACGCGCGGGGACAAGGCATAGGTGATGCCCTGATGCGGACGTTAATTCAGCTTGCCTGTAAGAGCAAAAAGCACGTGATGGTGGCGGGTATTGAATCGGAAAACAGAGCGTCAATCACGCTGCATAAAAAGCTGGGCTTCACTGAAGCGGGTACCATGAAAGAAGTCGGCAATAAATTTGGGCGCTGGCTGGATCTGACATTTATGCAGTTGCGTCTGGATGACCGCAATCATCCCTGACTGGCACTGCCTGAACGTTAACGTGCGCATGCGGTGGCGGACATTCTTTGGAAGCTGAACGGCAGCGTGTGAATGAATTGTAAATTCATACGCCAGCCGATATAACAGATGGATAACCACTCATCACCGAGGCAATGATGGCGCTTTCGCACGAGTTAGTCCTGATCTTCACTACCTATCTTGTCGCCACGGCCAGTCCCGGGCCGAGCAATATGGCCATTATGGGCACCGCGATGAAAAAGGGCAGAGGTGCCGCACTGGCGCTGGCGGCGGGTGTCGTGAGTGGTTCAATGATCTGGGCGTTGCTGGCCGCCTGCGGTGTGCTGACCGTGCTGGCAACCTTCGCACAGTTGCTGATTGCCTTAAAAATTGGCGGTGGCTTATATCTGCTCTGGCTGGCGTTTAAAGCGGGCAAATCGGCTTTGCGCCGGACGGAAGCCAGTGACTTTAACGCCAGCGATGAGCGGGTCGCATATGGCAGGCTTTTCCGTCAGGGTATCCTGATGCATATCGGCAATCCCAAAGCGATTCTCACCTGGGTAGCCATTATGTCGTTTGCGCTGAAGCCGGAGGGGATGGCTTCAACGCTACCGATCATTATTTGCGGCTGTGCGGCCATTTGCGTCTTTGTGTTCGGCGGATATGCTCTGCTGTTCTCAACCGCGGTCATGGGCGCCTTTTACCGTCGCATTCGTCGCGGACTCGATGCACTGTTAGCCTGCTGCTTTGCGCTGGCAGGTCTGAAACTGGTGTTCAGCCGTAGCTGATTACGGTCAGGGATGACTGAGTGTTACCCGCTGCTGTTTCAGAACCGAAAAATACCGAGCAATTTCATAAACCCAACCCACAAGGCGATAAAATGAAAGGCGGATGTCTGTGCGAAGCCGTGACTTTTGAAATCTCAGTCACCCCCGCGTTTTATTACCGCTGCCACTGTTCACTATGCAGAAAGCAGAGCGGAACCGGCTATAACCTGGCGACGCTGGTGAATGAGGCGGACTTTAGCTGGCTATCAGGTGCAAGCCGCATCGCTTCGTGGCGTAAACCCACAGGTTATCGCAACGATTTTTGTTCCAGCTGCGGCTCTACCGTGCCTAACCTGTTGCGGGGCAAGCCCTATATCTGGATCCCGGTAGGTTTACTCAATGACTCTGCCGAAATGCAATGCATTGGGGATTACTGTATCGATGACGCCATGCCCTGGGATACAACCCGTTCAGATACAAATCATGCCGGGCCAGTCGGGTCGCTGAATGCGCTTTTGACGAGCTTGATGCTCGTTGATTAATCGCACTGGTGCTGGTCAGTCATTTTTAATGATAAGCCCCAGTACTTCGAACAGGTTTGAAAATCACGCGAAGAATGAAGCAGAAGTTTTGGAAGTCTGACCTGCTCGTAAAGCTTTTTATGGCGCTTTCGATTCTTCGGAGCAGTAAGGAGAATATAGTTGAGCATATCCAGGGTCATATGTTCTCTGCTCATCTCCAGGCCTCCAACTCGTGGTGTGGATGAATAACATCTCCGAATATACCGAAACAGCGCCACTGGCACTTTTACATCCAGAAGAATGAATCCTGTGGCGCGAGCGAGACGTTCTTTAATACATTTTGTGTAATTCCCATCCATAACCCATTTTTCCTGACTCACCGCGTCAGCGTGCAAACGCATAAACTCAGCCGGTGCTCTGGGAATCCATTGCGTTCCTGGAATATAGTGAAGTTGATCCAGATGAACGGCAGGCAAGGCTGTTTTTCGAGAAATAGCATCAGCCAGGGTAGATTTCCCGCTGTTCGACGGCCCCATAATACAAATGCGTGACCCAAGCGCGTCTAAAGAAAGTGTATTAATCACAACTTTGCCTCTGGAGATTCCCTGTCTGGTTGCGCTGACCTGCTGGAGGTTCAACTTAAGCATTCTGCACGCATGGTGAAGTAAAGTCCTGTCGTAATGGCTCTGATATTTAAACCTCAAATAAGTCGCCTCACTCACGGATTGAATATAAGCCTGTAAAGATCAGTTACATCTTGCCGATTAATTGTTCAACCAGACAAACCGTAGAGGGCATTATGGGGTTAATCAGTGGCATTACCACAGATGTGGCAAGAGAATATTCAACCACGCTCATCACACCAAATACAGCATCGGACAACGTTAAAGAGAGCCTTACCGCAAAAGCGTTACCGGCCAGTGTGGTGGTAATCTCCCCGGAGGCAAGAGCACGGCTGTTACAAGCCCGCGATGAACCCATTTCGGCAGAGCAGCAGGAAAAAAATCTGACAGCACTTGCAGAGTTAAAGTCATCCGGTCAGGGGCCGTCCGTTAATCTCGGGTATGCCTTATTCAACGATCTCAACACCAGCACGGATGCCAGCACACTGAGTCCACTCCTGAGTATGACGGCTGACAATACGCAGAGCGCGATGGATGACTTTGCTGCTGCCTTACATCAGGTACTGGCTGAAGGGCAGGTGGGGCGTGGTCGTTACGATAACAGCGATACCGCAGAAGCCATGGCGCTTACCCTGACTCAGTCTAAGCTCCATAAACTGATTGAAAAATATGTCTCCGGAGATAACCAGAAACAGGCAACGGGCATTGCTGATCAGATGATAAACGTCAAAGTGGCTATTCGTAACAGTGCGATGTTGTCGGGCGCTCAGGATACGCTGACGTTAGCTATGCGTTATGGCACTCGCGACATGCAGGATAGTGCACGTGATGATCTCAAAAAGTTTGAAAGCGGCACCGCACGGCCTCAGGTTGAGCTGAACGGCATGATGAAAGCCATGAACCCGGACGGTGATATGAACGCTGTATTCAGTGCCTTTGCGGCAATAATCCGTGCAACACCGAACCCCGGCAATGCTGCACAACCGTCTATTGATGGCGCGTTGAAGCAGCTGGATATCTATTGCCAGCAGTGGCAGGCGTTCACTGAAAAATACGCTTCTTAATGTTCTGAAGATCCTGCAGCTGGCCTGAGTGCGACGTCTGCAGGACCTACCCCTGATAAACGGTTCCGGAACAAAAGCACAGATTACACATTTACAAATTTAAATGTGTAAATATAATGGCGCCTCTTAAACATCAGAGGACTTTTTGTTATGCCGTCACTTTTTACCCCCCTGAACCTGGGCGATCTCACGCTTCGTAACCGCATTGTCCTGCCGCCGCTGACGCGCTGCCGCAGTGAACAGCCGGGCAACATTCCCGGCGATATGATGGTGGAGTATTACCGCCAGCGTGCCAGCGCGGGACTGATGGTCACCGAAGGCACCCAGATTGAGCCTCGCGGGCAGGGCTATGCCTGGACGCCAGGGATCCACAGCGACGCGCAAATCGCTGGCTGGAAAAAGGTCACCGAGGCGGTACATCAGGAAGGTGCCACAATGTTCTGCCAGCTCTGGCATGTAGGTCGTGTGTCACACAATGAACTTCAACCGGGCAAGCAGGCACCGGTTGCACCGTCTGCCATTGCGGCCGACAACGTACGGGTATTCATTGAAACCGGACCCGGCGCCGGGATGTTGACTGCCCCCAGCGAACCACGGGCGCTGACCACAGAGGAAGTTAAAGAGATCGTGGCGCTCTACCGACGCGCAGCGGAGAATGCCAAAGCAGCCGGTTTCGACGGCGTGGAGCTGCATTCCGCCAATGGATATCTGATTAATCAGTTCATTTCTGACCACACTAACTTCCGTATGGATGAATATGGTGGCTCAGCGGAGAATCGTCTGCGCTTCCTGCGTGAAGTCGTTGAGGCGGTCAGCTCGGTCTTTGGCAGCCATCGTGTCGGCGTCAGATTTGCGCCTCTGTTTTCAAGTACTGACGAAGAGCGCGTCTATCTTGGTCTGGTTGAAAGCGATCCTCATACGACCTACATCCGTGCTGCGCAAATGCTGAATGAGCTGGAAGTCGGCTATCTCTCCATTGCCGAAGCGGACTGGGATAATAGCCCGGACATGCCCGAGAGTTTCCGCGTCGCATTGAGGGAAACATTCCGATCTCCGATCATCTATTCAGGCCGATACACGGCTGAAAAAGCGCAGCATATGCTGGAAAAAGGCTGGGGCGATCTGTTTGGTTTTGGCCGTTCATTCATCGCCAATCCCGACCTGCCTGCGCGCATTAAATCGGGTTATCCGCTGAATGAGGTCGATAATGCCTCCCTGTATGGCGGCACTGAGAAAGGCTATACTGACTATCCTGTTTTTCAATCCTGATACTCTGTGAGGCGGCATGTCCCCCGAAAATGCCCTGAAGTTACTGTCCAACCCAACCCGAGTGGCAGTGCTGAAGTGGCTTAAGAATCCTGACGAAGCGTTTGCGGGCTATACCCAGCTCTATCCCTTCGATCAGTATGGCGTCTGTGCCAGCCTCATACAGGACAAGGCGGGCTTATCACAGCCCGCCACGTCGTTATGCCTGAAAGCACTTCACAGTGCCGGGCTGGTTGAAGCCAGCAAAGTGGGCAAATGGACCTATTATCGCCGCGCCGAGCCGCGTATTCGTGAAATCACCGACGCGGTGACGCAATCGCTGCAGGCGCTTTAAAAGTGACCGCGTTCAGGGTAATGTAGATTTCAGTTGCCTCCTTCCGGGTGTGACTCCTCACGAATTCATCAACTCAGGATTAGAAAATGTTTATGTCAGTTCTGACTTTCACCACCGTCACCACCACCGCGATCCGCGGCGGCGTGGGCGAGTCTGTGACGGGCACCTGACACAACAGATTCCCACTCCCCGCCGAACCGGACGGGGACCTGTTCTCCGTTCTTAAAAACAGAATGGAGACCGGTCATGATGACATCTGAAAGTGCACTTTTAATCATCGATATGCAGCAGGGCCTTTTCCATGGTCCAGCGGCGCCTTTTGCCGCAGACAGCATTCTGTCGAATATCACTCTGCTCATCACCAAAGCACGGCAGTCCCAGGTCCCCGTCTTTTTTGCGCGACACCTCGGCCCTGATCATTCCCCTTTCAATGAGCAAAGCCCGTTGACCCGGCTGATCCCGGAATTGCAGGTCAGCCCGCAGTCCGATGTCGTTTTCACAAAAAGATATCCCAGCTGTTTCAGGGATACCGGCCTGCAACTTCAGCTCAGGCAAAGAGGCATCAAACAACTGGTGATTGCCGGAATGAAAACCGAGTTCTGTGTTGATACCACCTGTCGGGCGGCACCGGAGCTGGGTTTTAACGTCGCACTGATTTCCGATGCGCATACCACCGTCGATAATTCGCACCTCTCTGCGGAAAGTATTATTGGTCATCATAATCAGACACTGGCGGGACCTTTTGTGACACTGGCCACCGCCGCTGACTGGTCGTTCGGGTCTGCCCGTTAATCCCGATATTCTGGTTTTACAGCCTGCACGCGGCTTGACGAAGCTGCCCGCTTAACTTACAACTAAACCCGTCAGGGGAGTCTCGCCAGAGAGACTGAGAGGCTAATAGCGCATCGCGCGGCTTAGCGACCCTTAGAACCTGACCCAGTTGATACTGGCGTAGGAAGACGGGTATCGCATCAGATACTTGCCGCAGGGGTGCATTCGCGACGTCTCTGCCTTTTCCCTCCGTATCACGGGTCTTCGTTAACTGATAACGAGGCCAAAGTGAAATATCTCAACCTGAATCTCTTTCTTCCTCGCCGGTGGACATCATGAGCCGCTGGTCGGTGCTTGGCAGCGGCGTGGCCGGGCTGTGCGTCGCCACACTGCTTGTGGAGCGGGGAGAAAGCGTCGAAATCATTACACAGCCTGACTGTCGTGCCGCCTCACACTGGGCGGGCGGCATGCTCGCGCCCTGGTGCGAAGCTGAAAGCGCGCCGCCGCAGGTGATCGAGTGGGGCCAGCATGCTGCGGGCTGGTGGGCGCAACGCGTCGATGGCGTGGAGCAGCAGGGCACGCTGGTGGTTGCGCCACCGCGTGACAGCCGCGAACTGACTCGCTTCGCCAGCCTGACTCAGAATCATCAGTGGGTCGCGCCCGGAGAGATCGAACCGGCGCTGGAAAATCGCTTTGCCCGTGGTCTGTTTTTTGCGGCGGAGGCGCATCTCGATCCCCGCCGCGCGATGCAGCAACTGCGCGACAAACTGCAACAGGCTGGCGTGCCCTTACACAGCGGTAAACCTACCGGCACAATCATTGACTGCCGTGGTATCCACGCCGCGGACCAGCAACCCGCGCTGCGCGCCGTGCGGGGTGAAATGCTGATCCTGAAGACCCCCGACGTTCAACTCTCCCGTCCTGTCCGGCTGCTGCACCCACGCTTTCCCTGCTATCTGGTGCCGCGTGCAGACGGGCACTTCATGCTGGGGGCCACGATGGTCGAAAGCCACGACAGCAGCCCGATCAGTGCCAGAGCGATGATGGAGCTGCTCAGTGCCGCTTATAGCCTGCATCCGGCGCTGGCCGAAGCGCGGATCGTGGAGAGCGGCACCGGTCTGCGTCCCGCTTATCGACAGAACCTGCCTGAAGTCCGCTATGAAAAGGGGCGTTTCTCGCTCAACGGGCTTTACCGTCACGGCTTCTTGCTGGCTCCGATTATGGCTGAAAAACTCATGCTGCAACTTACTCAGGAGATGACTCATGCGAGTTCAACTTAATGGACATACGATTGAAACCGATGCAGACACGCTGGCAGAGCTTATGGCGGAGCAGCAGATTGACCCGCGCACCGTCGCCACCGCGCTGAACGGTGAATTTGTGCCGCGCAGCCGCTATGCCAGCCAGCCGCTTGAGGCGGGCAGCCAGCTGGAAATCCTGTCACCGATGCAGGGAGGTTAACCATGTTCTATGAATTCACTCCGCAATCACGCTTTCTGCTCGGTACCGCCGGATATCCATCACCGGACATCCTGCATCAGGCGATCGACGCGTCAGGCGCGGAGATTATTACTGTCAGCCTGCGCCGGGAAGGCAGTGAAGGCGGTGCTTTCCGCTCGCTGCTGCAACAGCTCAACAAACGCATTCTGCCTAATACCGCAGGCTGCCACACGGTGAAAGAGGCGGTGACGACGGCGCAGATGGCGCGTGAACTGTTCGACACGCCGTGGATCAAGCTGGAGGTCATCGGGCATGCCGACACGCTGCAACCCGACCCCTTTGCGCTGGTCGAAGCCGCGCGGATCCTCTGCGCTGACGGCTTCCAGGTCTTTCCTTACACCACCGAAGATCTGATTGTCGGCGAGAAACTGCTGGAAGCGGGTTGTAAGGTGCTGATGCCATGGGGCGCGCCGATTGGCTCCGGTCAGGGGCTGCGCAATATCGAAGGGCTACGCGCCATGCGTGCGTGGTTTAAAGATGTCCCGCTGATAATTGATGCGGGCATCGGCGCGCCCGGTCAGGCAGCGCAGGCAATGGAGATGGGTTTTGACGGCGTGCTGCTCAACACGGCGGTGGCAAAAGCGCGCGATCCGGTGCGGATGGCCGGGGCCTTCGCTGCCGCAATCCATGGCGGTCACGAAGCGTTTCAGGCGGGATTGATGGAGCAGCGCGACATGGCCTTTGCCTCCACGCCCATTTTTGGTCTGGCACAGTTTTAAGGAGCGGCAATGGAGCGTTATCAGCGACAGACTATGTTGCCGGAAATTGGCGAAGTGGGGCAGCAGCGGCTGAGCGCGGCACGTGTGCTGGTGGTCGGCGCGGGCGGGCTCAGCGCGACGCTGCTACCGTTGCTGGCTGGCGCAGGCGTCGGGTTGATTCGTCTTTACGATGGCGATCGGGTTGAGTTGCACAACCTCCACCGGCAGACGCTGTTTGGCGTCGACGATGTGGGTCAGCCCAAAGCAATCTGTGCTCAGCGCGCGCTGGCGCAGCGTAATCCTGACTGCCGCGTCGAGGCGCATTCACATTCGCTGAGTGCCAGTCATCTCCCGCAGGCGCTGGAGGGTATCGATCTGGTGGTGGATGCGGCGGATAACTTCGCCATCACTTATCAGCTCTCGGACATCTGCTATCCGCGCGGCCTGCCGCTGATCTGCGCGTCGGTGTTGGGTCGCAAAGGCTATGTCGGTGGATTCTGCGGGGGTTCGCCCGGCTATCGCGCGCTGTTCCCGCAGTTGCCTGCGGCGTCGGGTAACTGCAACACGGCTGGCGTGATGGGTCCTGCGGTGGCAACGCTGGGCGCCATGCAGGCGCAGATGGCGCTGAGCGTATTGCTGAAGCTGACGCCCTCGCCGCTCGGCTGCATGATTCACTGCGACTTTGTGGACTGGCATGTGCGGCAATTCCGTTTCGACGACGCACCCGAGCCGGACGCGTCGGGTATACCGTTTATCGATCGGCCTATGCTAACGGAAGACGATTGTATTGTGGAGTTGCGCAGCGTGGAGGAGGCACCGGTCAGTGTGGCCGGGCAGGTATTACGGATTCTGCCGCAGCAGATAGCGGCCTGGCAGCCGCCGTTGGATCAGCGCGTGGTGCTGGTGTGCGCCAGTGGTATGCGCGCGGCCCAGGCGGCGGAGAACCTCGCTGCCCGTGGCGTTACGCGGCTGGCGCTGATGGCAGCAAACACGCTATAAGGTGCCGGTTTACATCACCTCGACCAGCTGGAACGTTTCGAAGATCAGCTCCATTTCGCTGTGGAAATAGCCTTCACGCTCGAAGTAGCGCTGATGTTCCTGCCGCCAGTGGTCGAGGCTGAGATCGCCTTCACCCTCCAGCATCGCCATCTCTGTCGTCACGCGATCAAAGCGCGTCAGGAACAATCCGGTGGTGCGGATCACGCAGACGGGCCGCTTTTCTCCGTTCAGAACAATGCTGTAACCCCCTGGCTGAGGCAAGGCTTCCTGCTCCTGCCAGCTGCGTAACGAACCGCAGGTGGCCACCTTCTTTCCGGCAATAATTAGCGTCGCGAGTTCGCTGGCTAATTCCGGGGAATCACCAAATGCATCTGTAAATGCACCCGGATATTTGTCCTGTATCTGTTCAAGCGTCATCGGCATCCGTCATTCCTCAATGAATCAGGCGCCTGACTGGCGTAAAAACAGGCCAGCGACGCCGTTAAGATGATGTAGCAGCGGTGTAAATGCTGCTGATAATGGTACAGCTTACCCGGCCTGCTCATGGGAAAACAGGCTTAATTATCAGGATATTGAGATTACGTGTTTGCAGGATCGCAAAGGAGAGAGACAGTCTGGCGCGGCCCGTTGCGGCCGCGCACAAAACTAACCCATCAGAACGCTTGCCCAGTGCTCAATGTCGTCACCGCTGCTGAGCTCAGGCTGCACCAGGCCATTAACCATAAAGGTCGGTGAAACGTGAATACCGTTCTGGCGGGCATATTTGCAGTGCCATTTAATGGCGGTCTGCAGATCAGGCTGATCAAATGCGGTGCTGGCATCGACGCCACTGTACTCTTTCAGGCGGGCCAGAATCTGATTCGGTGTGGCCTCGCGGTTCGGGCCGGTACAGTGATCGGTAAATTCAAACTCTTCACGATGATCGGCCACCGCCTGCATCACCTTCTTCGCTGCCTCTTTACTTTCGCAGGCGGCGGCAAGAATGTAGCGCACAATCAGCCCGGAATAGAGATGCCACGGCTGAGATTGCAGCCGGATCTTCACGGTGATCTTATCTTCACCCGCATGCGCCAGTAAGGCGTCTAATTTATTGAATGTACGCACCGAAAAAGGACAGGTGGGTTCCAGAAAGACGTCGAAGATCGCCGGGCCGTGGCCCCAGACCAGTGCATCAGCATGCTGACTCATCTATTACTCCTTAAAGATAAACGGAACGGGAAGGGTATTTACCCTGGCAAATCCTCTCTGCTTCAGCCAGTTAAGAATCAGCCGTAATTGTTACAAAAATCAGCAATCAGCCGCTGACCTGCGCGTAACAGGCGACAGGCAGGGCCATTAGTCGTTAGAATTATCCGCTTTGGCATTCTCAACAGCTGGCCCTGCATCGCCGCTCATGAGCAGCTATAGTTATCAGCAGAGTTTGCTCTCTAAATTATGAAGCCATTTTTGCTCCTTCCCTGCTGCCTGTCTGCCCTGAGCCGATTAGCGTTAGAAGAGGTTTATTTTGCATACCGATCTCACCTGGAAAACTCTCCATCGCGTCATCAACCAGACGATCTCTGACATGCTGGATGAGCAGCAGACTATTGATGTGTTGTCACTGCGCCTCCGGCTGCAAGAACTGGCCGAACAGGAGGAGGATGAGGTCATGGTGCTCTGTTACTGGCAGGCGAGCAAAATTCTGATGCGACTACCCACCACCGTGACAGCCAGTCAGTTGATGATCGCCGCACGCCACGCTTTTCGCACGCCGATGGATCACGAGTTGCTTTAAGTCACACTGGCTGACCTGACTATCATTGCCCCCGAATAATCTCACTCGCTGGCTATTTCATCATCATGAATGATCGTTGCGGGCTATTGTTGAGCATCACTTCTGCACTCTTTTCCGCACATCGAAAAATATATTCCCATTCTGGAACCTACAAATATTTAAAGTAAATATAAAGTACTGCAAAGGTAAATATATTATTTTATAAATGAAGCGAGCTGTCTGATTAATCTTTTTCTTAAATTCCTGAAACTTGATCCAGAACATGAAAAATGTCCGATCTATTATTTTTGACCGTAACGAAACGAGCTGTTTATCTTCTATAACGAGCCGTTTATCTTTTATATAGCTGTGAAGCGCTAATATGGGGCAACATAATAGACCTTGGGTTGTTGTGTTGGCGCATTTTTAAAAATGCATATCTATCAGGTGGCTGATTCCAGCCACTTTGCGTGTATTGAAAAGAGACAGGTTTGATGAATATCAGAAAACGTATTCTGCCAATGGCACTGGCTGGCCTTATGATTTCCGGATCGGTATTAGCAACGCCTGCTGATGGCCCATCACCGATTAATCCAAATCCTGGAACCTCTGCTGGCACCCAGGGTGCAGGTGGTGAAGTGAAATTTACCGGTGAAATTACCGATGTTTCCTGTGACGTTTCTACCGCCAGTAAAAGCCAGACCGTAGATTTAGGTAAGTGGGCAAAATCGTATTTCGAAAGCCGCACCGAAACCACGGAAACGCCGTTCACTATTTCTGTTAAGGACTGCCCTTCTTCGGTTAACACCGTGGCTGTACTGTTCGATGGCGATAAAGATACCGGTGACAATACGCTGCTGAAAGTGACTGATGGCAGCGCTACCGGTGTGGGTATTAAACTTTATGAAGCTGACCGCACTACGGCAATAGCGATTGGCTCGATCTCTAAAGCGGTCAATGTAGTAGCGGGTACAGATGGCGGTTCTGCTGACCTGAATTTCTTCGCTGACTACAAAAGTGACGGTAATACCATTACTGTCGGCAAGGCCAATTCAGTTTCGAACTTTGTGATGGTTTATAACTGATTAATAGCAGGGGCAACCCTGCTTCCCTCTCAAATATCAACGGCGTAAATGACTATGTTTAAGATAATAAGACTTATTTCGCTTTTCTCTGCGTGTATGCTGAGCATGGCTGCTCATGCGGGTGTTGTGATGGGAGGGACGCGTATTATTTTTTCAGAAGGAAAAAAAGAGGCAACGCTTTCCGTCACCAATCAGGATAAAACTATCCCCTATCTGGTTGAATCCTGGATAGAGAATTTTAATTCAGATAATCACGCCCGCGTGCCTTTTATTGTCACACCACCACTCTTCCGCCTGGATGCAGGAAAAGAGAATCTGTTAAGGATTAATTATCTGGGAATGCCCCTGCCGAAAGATCATGAATCAGTCTTCTGGCTGAATGTAAAATCTATTTCACCCACGCCGCGCGATAAAAGTAATCAGCTTCAGGTCAATATTAAATCGAAATTTAAGCTTTTTTATCGGCCTAAAGGATTGGCGGGTAAGCCGGCTGACGCCTGGCAACAGATTTCATTCCGCCATGAAGGTAATCAGCTTATAGCACATAACCCAACGCCTTACTTTGTCTCATTTTATTCGCTCAGCATTAATCATCACGCTATCAAAGATCCTGGCATGATTGGCCCGGGTGAAGATCGCCACTGGAACGTAGCCGATTCCGGTGTAGTGAGTTGGTCAGCCATTAATGACTACGGCGGCATCACTGAACAACGCACGCGCTAATCGTTTTATTAAAAAATTTGATTTGAATCCGGGGCAGCAACAGTGAAAGTCACTCAACAGACTCAGATTGGGAAGAGAAGGCACGCAAAACCGCTTTATGCCTCTCCCTGGCGGGTGGGTGTTCCGGGTCTGATGCTGATTTTGTTCTGCCCACTGCGCGGTGCAAGGGCGGATGACTATTTTAATCCGGCGGCGCTGGAATTTTCCTCCGATCAACATAACGCTGCCGATCTCCATTATTTCGCCCGTGAAGGCGGCCAGCAACCCGGCACCTATCATGTCACGCTGTTGATTAACAACAGAGTGATCGATAGTCGCGATGTGACTTTTATCCAGGGCAAAAAGGGACTGGTTCCGCAAATGACGGCGGAAGAACTGTCAGCGATGGGGGTGAACGTACAGGGTTTCTCTGCGTTCAGCCGTCTGAAGAAAGATGAGGCCATTGACGAGTTAGGTGATTTCATCCCCGATGCTTCGACAGAGTTTGATTTTGCGCACCAGCAGTTGAATCTCTCAATTCCCCAGATCGCCCTGAAGATAAAAGATCGCGATTATGTCGATCCTGCGAGCTGGGATGAGGGCGTATCGGCGGCTTTTGTGAACTACAACCTCACCGGCAGCAGCAGCCGTAATGAGAGCGACCGCTGGAACTCGACGCTGCTCAGCCTGCAGAGTGGGGCCAATTTTGGTGCATGGCGCCTTCGTAACACCGCCACCTGGCGCTACGATCGGGTCAGTCACTGGCAATCCCAGACCACGTATCTGGAGCGGGATCTTAAGACACTGAAAAGCCAGTTCAGGGTAGGGGATACTTACACCTCCGGCGACGTTTTTGACAGCGTGCAGTTTCGCGGTGTGCAGATCATGTCTGATGACACCATGCTTCCTGAGAGTCAGCGCGGCTTTGCCCCGGTGATCCACGGCATTGCCCATAGCAATGCGCGTGTGACGGTAACTCAGCATGGCTACGTGATTTATGAAACTGTAGTCGCACCGGGTGCATTCGAAATCAAAGATCTCTATCCCACCGCACAGAGCGGTGATCTCGACATTACTATCCATGAAAGCGATGGCACGGTGCGCACCTTCACCCAGCCTTACTCTGCGGTGCCCTTTATGCTGCGTCAGGGGCATCTAAAATACAGTATCAGTGGCGGTCGTTATCACTATTCAGGTAGTAACAATCTGCGTTCACCTGAGTTTGTGCAAACCACGCTCTTCTACGGATTGCCGCATGACTTTACCGCCTTTGGTGGCGTGCAGCTCGCACAGAACTATCACGCTGTGGCGGCGGGTCTGGGTAAAAGCCTGGGCGATTTTGGCTCACTCGGGACCGATGTAACCGTAGCCAAAACCCGCTTGCCGCAGGGCCAGAGCAGCAGTGGTCATTCAGTGCGCGCGCAGTACCAGAAAAACTTCGCCTCAACCAATACCACCTTCAGCATGGCAAGCTATCGCTACTCCTCCAGCGGCTTCTATGCCTTCAGCGAAGCGAATGCAATGACCAGCCCGGCAAGCTACGTCGCTAACAAGCGCAGTCGCTCGGAGATTTCGATCTCTCAGGGTATCGGTGACTATGGCAGCCTCAGCGCCTCTGCCTATGTGCAGCGCTACTGGCGTTCAAATAGCGAAGATCGCACCCTGCATCTGGGCTTCTATAGCAATTACAAAGCCATTTCCTGGGGCGTCGCCTGGTTTTACACCGACTCGACCAGCGCCCGTAAAGCTGACCGCGCGATCTCTTTTAATGTCTCCATTCCCTTCAGCGCGCTGCTGCCAGATAGCGCCGTCAGCTACAGCATGAATGCCAGCAATGATGGGGATGTCTCGCAACAGGTCAGCCTGTCTGGCAGCGCGCTGCAGGACAATAACCTGCACTACAACCTGCAACAGGGCCACGACAGCCAGGGACAGAATGTGAACAGCAACGGCTCGCTGGACTATCGCGGCAGTCGCGGTAGCGTCAATGCCGGGGTCAGCCACGATCGGCACAGCACTCAGTTTAATTATGGTCTGTCGGGCGGCATCGTCGCGCATGCACACGGCATTACGCTGAGCCAGCCGCTGGGCGACACCTTCGCAATCGTGCGCGTGCCGGGTACGGCCGATGTGGGCATTCAGAGCAGCAACAATGTGGTCACCGATGGTCGCGGCTATGCGATTGTGCCCTCACTCTCGCCTTACCATGAAAATACCATCGAACTGGAAACGGATACGCTGCCCGACAACGTTGACGTCGAACTGGATGGGCAAAAGGCTATCCCTACGCGCGGAGCCATTGTGATGGCCGACTATGCCACCCACGTGGGCAATCGGGTGCTGTTCACGCTGACCTGGCAGGATGCCTTCCCGCCTTTCGGTGCGACGGGGCAAATCGCGCTCGCCGAAGAGGAAAAAAACAGCAGCACCAGCGGTATCGTCGCTGAAAAAGGCGAACTCTATCTGAGCGGTGTCCCCGCTCAGGGCGTCATCGAGGTGAAGTGGCAGGAAGATGGCGTGCAGAAAAGCTGCCGCGCGCCGTTCCGCCTGCCTGCCGCCAGCGGCACTAATCCGGTCAGACTGGTCTCAGCGGTTTGCCAGTAATTAACAGGAATTTAAGATGAAATCAGTTCAGCGTTTAATGAAATGGGCCATGCTGGTTGTTCCCGCATTCATCTGTTTGCCCACACTGGCGCAGGAGTCCTGTCAGGGTGTGAGTCAGGTGGTGGTGCAGGTGCATAACGTTAACTATGTGCCGGGCGCAGCCGATGGCACACCGATCTCGGCGCAGATGCCTCTGCAGAGCACCAATGCCTTTACCTGTAATAAGAACAACGGTGAGCAGGGCTATAACTACAAAGACATGGGATTTCTGATTAACGCGGAAGAGTCCGGATTACAGACCAATATTGCGGGTGGGCACAATACGCCGATTTATCGCCTTGCCGGAGTAGACAGCATCGGGTTCGCTATCGGTTTCAAAGAGCCCGCTTATTGTGGCTCGGCCTTCTCGGATACCACCGGCAAAGGCAAAACCAGCTCAATCTGTAATTCTCAGACCAGCCCGCAGTTCAATTCCGCTCACGACATCACCCTTCAGTCCTACGTGGTGTTCTATAAAATTCCCGGTCAGCGATCGCCGCTGAATCCTGGCGATCAGCCGGCGAATGTCGGTGAAGTGAACATTGGTAATGCCAGCCTGAAGGTGGGCGACAGCGCCACCAGCAGCCAGCCGATCAATGACAAGCCGCAGCTCTTCCTCTCCAGCTTTACCGTGCAGTATGGCAGCTGTGCCGTTGTCACTTCCCAGTCTGCGATTAATGTAGATATGGGAAAAGTGAGTAAGGCGGAGTTCACCGGCATCGGCAGCCGGGCGGGAAGCCAGAAAGGGTTTCAGATTCAGGTGATGTGTGAGCACAGTGCCGCAGTAAAAGTAGGCTTCTTTGGTACGGCCACTCAGGGCGATAAAGATGCCATCAGCCTGACGCCACAGAGTAATTCTGCTTCCGGCGTAGGCATCGCCCTCACTTATGGGCCAGGTCTGCAGGTCCCTGAAGGGCAGCGGGTGCCGTTGAATGTCTCAACCGACCAGTTGCCGGTGCTGACCACCGTCTCCTCACCGAATCAGGCGGCGTCGATGGCGTTTAACGCGCAATATATACAGACAGACGGACAGGTGATGGCGGGGAAAGCGGACAGCACCGTCACCTTTAACCTGGTCTATAACTAAGTGACACGTGCATCACCGGGGTAAGCCGGGTGATGCACGCTCATGCTGATAAAAACACGCTTAGCCCCATCTCCTGCAGCAATCGTTAAAACCCGGCAACCCCAACCCACGGTTTCTCTCAATCTCTGTTAAAATTATCCCTCTGCGCCACTTTGCAGGATGCATGTTCGGGAGAAACTATGTTGTGGATTTGGAATGCCCTGATTGTTCTGGTCACCGTTATCGGTATGGAGATAACGGCTGCACTGGCGCACAAATATATTATGCATGGCTGGGGTTGGGGCTGGCATCTGTCACATCATGAACCGCATAAAGGCTGGTTTGAGGTTAATGACCTCTACGCCGTCGTGTTCGCCTGTCTTTCGATTTTACTCATCTATCTGGGCAGCACGGGCGTCTGGCCTTTGCAGTGGATCGGCGCAGGGATGACGCTCTACGGCCTGCTCTATTTTATTGTCCATGACGGTCTGGTCCATCAGCGCTGGCCATTCCGCTACGTTCCGCGCCGCGGCTATCTGCGCCGACTCTATATGGCGCACCGCATGCATCATGCGGTGCGGGGCAAAGAGGATTGTGTGTCGTTTGGTTTCCTTTATGCGCCGCCACTGTCAAAATTGCAGGCGACGCTGCGGGAACGTCATGGTGTTAAACGGGGCGCTGCCAGAGGGAAGCAGGGCGTGGAGCGTGACGCGCCATCCGGGAAGTAACCGCCTGACCCGATGCCGCCACCAGCATTGCCAGTTTCTCTGGCGTGCTGGTGGACTGGCGTTTGTCCCACGCCTGTGAACCCGCCTGAACCACCTTCATACCAATTTTACGATAGACCTGTTTTGCGGTCGCAATCGCCCACGCTGAGCGTAGCGGTAAACCCGGCAGGCCAGCCAATGCCGAATGGTAATAAGGCTCTGCCGTCTCCACCAGTCGACGGGCCACACGGCTGAGCGCCTGCCGATTTTGCGGGTCGGCCAGCGTCTCTCGCGTCAGCCCCTCTTCAGTCAGCCACTCTTCGGGCAGATAACAGCGTCCCGCTTCAGCATCTTCAACGATATCACGCGCTATGTTGGTCAACTGAAACGCCAGGCCGAGGTCGCAGGCGCGATCCAGCGTGGCGTTGTCGCGCACGCCCATAATCTGCGCCATCATCAGGCCCACCACGCCCGCGACGTGATAGCAGTAGCGCAGGGTATCGTCCAGCGTCTGATAGCGTGTCTCCTGCACATCCATCGCAAATCCCGCCAGATGATCAAAAGCGTAAGCGGGCAAAATGTCGTGCGCCATCGCCACCTCCTGAAAGGCCGCAAAGGCAGGCTCATGCATCTGCGAACCGGCATAGGCCTGACGCGTTTTCATCTCCAGCTGCGCCAGGCGCTGTTCGGCGGATTGCAGCGACGGGGTATCGTTGCTGAATCCCAGCACCTGATCGTCGATCACATCATCACAGTGACGGCACCAGGCGTAGAGCATAAGCACACTGCGTCGGGTTTTGGCATCAAACAGCTTCGAAGCCGTGGCGAAGCTTTTCGAACCCACCTCCATGGTTTCTACAGCATGATCGAGCAGTGACGGACTATTCAAGCCAGATCCTCCAGCATCAATCCTGCGGTGGCTTTGGCCGACCCAATCACGCCGGGAATACCCGCGCCCGGATGAGTGCCTGCGCCGACCAGGTAGAGATTATTGATATTCTTATCGCGGTTATGAGGCCGGAACCAGGCGCTTTGCGTCAGGATCGGCTCCACCGAGAATGCCGAACCCTGATACGCATTCAGTTCATCGCGGAAATCAAACGGCGTGAAGATGCGGTGCGTCACCAGCTGGCTGCGCAGGCCCGGCATGTAATGCTGTTCCAGATAGTCGAAGATGCGATCGCGCAGACGCGGACCTTCAACGGCCCAGTCGATATCGGCGGTGCCGAGATGCGGGACGGGTGCCAGCACGTAATAACTGCCGCAGCCACTCGGCGCCAGTGATGGATCGGTCACGCAGGGCGCATGCAGATAGAGCGAGAAGTCCTCTGCCAGGGCATCTTTATTAAAGATCTCATCAATCAACTCGCGGTAGCGCGGGCCAAAGCAGACTGTGTGGTGGGCCAGCTGATCGTGATGATGATTCAGGCCAAAATAGATCACGAATAGCGAGTTGCTCATGCGCTTGTTCTGCAGGGATTTTCCCTGTGCCATAGAGGCCGGATGCTGGCTCAGCAGCTCGCGGTAGGTGTGAACCACATCCGCGTTAGAGGCGACCGCGCGCGTCGGGAATACCCGACCATCTTTCAGATGCACGGCGGTGATTTTATTTTCCTGCGTCTCCAGACGGGCAACGCTGGCATTCAGCTCCACTTCGCCGCCCAGATCCTCGAACAGTTTCACCATGCCCTGGACCAGTGCGCCTGTGCCACCGCGCGGGAACCAGACGCCCCATTCGCGTTCCAGCGCATGAATCAGGGTATAGATTGATGAGGTAGCAAACGGATTTCCGCCCACCAGCAGCGAGTGGAAAGAGAAGGCCTGACGCAGATGCTCATCTTCAATGTAGCTCGCTACTTTGCTGTAGACGCTGCGCCACGCCTGCAGTTTTGCCAGCTGCGGTGCGGCACGCAGCATGTCGCGGAACGAGAGAAACGGCACGGTGCCGAGCTTCAGATAACCTTCTGCAAACACCGCGCGGGAATAATCCAGGAAGCGACGATAGCCTTCAACGTCACGCGGATTAAACGCGGCAATCTGCGCTTCCAGCGCGGGCTGATCGTTGTCATAACTGAACACCTTGCCGGACTCCCAGCAGAGGCGATAAAACGGCTTCACCGGCATCAGTTCGACATAGTCAGAGAGCTTTTTGCCCGCCAGGGTGAACAGCTCTTCAATGGCGCTGGGATCGGTGATGACGGTCGGACCGGCATCAAAAGTGTAGCCCTGATCCTCATAAACATATGCCCGGCCGCCAGGCTTATCACGCTGCTCCAGCAGACGGGTTGGAATACCTGACGCCTGAAGGCGAATTGCCAGAGCCAGACCACCAAAGCCTGCACCAATTACCGTAGTTCTATTCATTGCATCGCCTGTTGACGGTGAGGAGTCATAATAGCCTGTAACGCCGCCAGTACGGGAACCGGTGGCTTGCCGCTCAGAATACGCAGCCGATCAGGCAAAGTGAGTTTTCCCGCATAAAAACGGGCGATCAGACCTTCGGGAAGGCCGTAAAAACGTTGCATAACCTGCCAGCGCTGGTCAGCCGGACCGGCCAGAAACAGCATCCGGTTCAGCATGCGAAAGAAGCGCTGCTGCTGCCAGGCCTGTGAGGCAAATTGCGCAATGGTGGTGTGCAGGGTCTCAGAGGTAAACGTCTGCATCTGCGCCAGCCGGTCAGCCAGTGCGACCGCCAGCGGCAGTGAGTAACCGGTGGTAGGATGGAATAGCCCGGCACGCAGACCGCTGCAGGGTAAATCACGTTTCTGCCAGAAGGCGGCAACGTCGCCGGTCAGCGTAATCGGTAACGCGCCTTGCTCTTCGCGTAGCAGTCGGTTGAGTTGCCAGCCCTGCTGCGCGGCATAATCACGGATGTTCTGACGGGCGCGATCGCCTTCCAGCGTGGCGTGATCAATATAGTGGGTATCTTCAATCAGCAGCGTATCCGCCGAAAAGGGCAGGCTGTAGACAAAACGATAGCCTGCCTGCTGATCCACCGTCGCGTCCATGATGATCGGTGCGGTCAGACCGTGCGGCGCACTGAGCTGCCACTCCTGCCCGACAAAAGACTGAAAGCCCATGCGCAGCGCGGCATCGGGCTGGTAGCCACGACCATCGATCACTGCATCCGTTTCCAGTAACCGACCATCCTCCAGCGTGACAAGGCGTGAAGCGATGCTCGCCACTCTGGTATTGAGCAGCAGATCTGGCGCAAATCGGTCGCGGATGACCTGCGCGAAGCGTTCTGCTGTCACACAGAAATAGCCACTGTTCAGGCTGCGGTTTCGTTGCGGAAAACGCACCTCGTAACCAGGCCAGTGATGAACCACCAGCGGGGAGATCCAGTGATGCTGCGTTTCAGTAAGGTCTTCCGCATGAAATGACCAGGTGTGATGCGCGCCTGGCTCACTTTCGGCATCAATCAGCAGAATGCGCAGGGAAGGTCGCTGCTGGCGCAGTCGCAGGGCAATCAGCCCGTTCGCCAGCCCCGCGCCCACCAGAATCAGATCATACCGCTGCATAATCTCTCCTGGTAATGACCGGATTGCGGGTCAGCATCGCCTGTTCGACGATGTCCGCCGCCAGCGCTGTGCCGCCCGCCTGACGAAGGGCGGTGCGCAGCGTTTTCATCTGCTGACCGTAGCGCTCATCAGCCAGTAAGGTCTGGAGCTGACGGGCCATTGAGTGGCTGGTGGTGAAGCGTGACGCGCGACGTCCGATACCGTGCCAGACCACTCTGGCCGCGACACCCGGCTGATCAAAGGCCAGCGGGATTGTCAGCAGCGGCGTCAGATGGTTAACCGCATCCAGCACCGTATTCATGCCGCCGTGGGTGATCGCCAGATCGGCCTGCGCCAGCGCAGCGGCCTGGTCGGCAAAATCGACCACCTGAACATGGCTGGCCTGTGCCAGTTTATCCGCCTGAAACGAAGACAGACGACCGCAATGCGCCAGCAATAACTGCGCGTCGATCGCCTGACAGGCACGGACGATGGTTTTAAACAGGCCGTAGCGATGACCCTGCAGCGTACCGAGAGAAGCAAAAATACGCGGTCTGGCGCCATGCGGGAAATAGTCAGGCGGGGACGCAGACGATAACGGTTCCGCGGCGCGCAGCGGGCCAACCGAGTGAAAATGATCGGGAAGTGTCTGGCGGGGGAAATCCAGTTCCGGAATCAGCTGGCTGATCTGTGCCAGCGGTGAAAAACAGTGATGCAACTTTTCACGTGGTGCTAATCCCATTGCATGGGCGTTGCGGGCGATTACCCGATCGTGACGACGCATCAGCCAGTCATAGATTTTTTCACTGGTGCGATAGCGTTCGCGCGCCTGATCGGTGCTGGCATAGTCAAACGGCATCACGGCCAGCGGGAAATCCGCTTCACGGTTCAGCGGCAGCGCGCAGGCCACCGAAACAAATGGCAGGTTCAGCGACTCTGCCGCCAGTGCACCGGCAGGCTCCATCTGATCGACGATCACACCATCGATCGCCAGGGTGTTGAGCACCACCGGCAATTCGCGACAGAGCATATCGGTGCTGCGGGCCATATCATTAATCAGTTTGAGCATTGACGGGCCCAGAGGATGCGCCGCCAGCTGCAGGGTATGCGCCAGACTGCCCGCCGGATGGGAGGCTAAGCCCAGCGGGAAAAAGCCAATCCGTTTGTCGTTGAGTAGTGCGCTGACGTCCGTCTGCTGGATAAAAGTAATCTGGTGCCCGCGTGCGATTAAGGCCTGGCTAAGATGCGTAAGCGCCTGCACATGGCTGTAGAAGGGCGGTGCAATGACCGCGAAGTGGCTCATGCAGCATCCTTAACTGACGGCAGCGAGTTTTTTCTCAAACCAGGCCTGAACAAAATGATGAGTGGCATAACCGTCCGGACAGGCCGAGAGCAGATGCTCGCTGGCGCAGCGCAGGTGGTCGCGCAGTCGCGTTTCAACCGCCTGTGGCCCGAGCAGATTTACCAGCGTCGACTTCCCATCATCCTGATGGGCATCTTTGCCGGTATCGGCCATGCCGTCGGTGAGATCGTCCAGCAACTGGAAAGCCTGACCGAGATTCAGCGAAAACCGATGCAGCTGTTCGCGTGCTTCTTTCGGGGCTTCGGCCACAATAGAGGCCATCTGCATAGAGGCGCAGAACAGGGTGCTGGTTTTATAGTGATTGGTCATCAGAATAGCGTCGGCGCTGCGTGGCTTGTCGCCTTCTGAGATATCTTTAAACTGCCCCTGCACCAGTCCCTGCATCCCCACCGCGTGGGATAACTCCGCGACCGCGTCTGCTCTGGCGGCGGCGGTTAAGCCTTCTGCCATTGCGACCACGCCAAATGCTTTGCTGAGCAGGGCGACTGCGGCCAGAATCGCCACATGTTCGCCATACTGGCAGTGAATAGTTGGACGTCCGCGGCGCAGCTGCGCATCATCCATGCAGGGCATGTCATCCAGAATCAGAGAGGCGGCGTGCACCATCTCCACCGCACAGGCGAGATCAAGCAGCCCGGCGGGTGTGGCGTTGCAGCCGAGATCGCGCGCGGCCAGCAGCAGCAGCAGCGGGCGAATACGCTTTCCCGGAGCCAGCGCACCGTCGCGCATTGCAGCGCCCACTAAGTCACGTTCACTTTCAACCGGTAAAAGCTGATCAAGCCGTTGCTCAATGTCGTTCAACAGGCTGGCTGCATCGCTGAGGTTGAAATTGACGTGTTGTTCTGCACAGACCGTCATCATGGCTGTCCTTATCTACAGAGGAAGTCACAGCAGGTCGAAATTCTTCGATGCCATCTTTAATAATCGTCCCCGACTGCCACAGCATAGTTGGCAGGTTTTCAAAGAACGGCGGGTAATTCCATTACAACTAAGCGTAGTCCACAGTGTTAAAAATGTCGGCAAATTCAGCAGCATTCCGTATTTTGCAGCAGGCCATTCTGCCTGAATCAGCCCAGTAATGCGCGCAGCGCTTTCATCACGCTCGAGACATCCTCATCAGATAATGCGCCATCTTTAGCGAAGCGCACCATTCCTTCCGGGTCAATGACCACGACGGACGCGCTTTCCGGCTGAAGATGCCAGCTGTGAGCCGTGACGCCGCTGCTGTCGATAATGAATTGCTGCCAGGGTGCCGCTTTTTTACTGGAGGCGATGCTGCGCACCACAAAAATGGCACTACCAGGCAGGGCATCGTCAGTATTGACGATGGTGGTGGTCTGGAATCGGTCGCGTGGCAGGCTGGCCTGCTGAATGGCTTTGATTAGGAGTTCGCTCTGATCTTTCGCAGAAAGACGACCCGCCACATGAATCACCAGACGCACTTTTCCGGTCAGTGTCTGACTGTTCCAGCGCTGATAATTGATGTCGCCCTGATTGAGCACCATTTCGCCTTTATCGGCAACGTAGACGGGTGGGACAGGCTGGCCTGTGGTCAGGGTATGAGCAGTGGCAAAGCCAGAAAACAGCAGGGCAATCATCAATCCATAATGGCGCACAGGTTCCTCACTTCTTTTCTCAGTTTGCGTCAGGCGAGGCGAGCTATCTCATCAGCAGGCAGAAGATTAGTACCACATCTATGTTTCAGATCAATAAAAGCATTTAAGAACTGGACTGAAAATACAGGTGAGGTTTTGTTTACAGGAGGTGTTAAATGAGTACAGCACTGATGACGTTACCTGAATTTGCCCGTTATATCGGGATCGCCACGCCAACGCTGGCACGCGCCTTTTGCTGCCGGGGATCGCTGGCGGGTGTGCCGCTGCCACAGGCGCTGGATAATGCTCCGCTGACGCAACGCCACTGGCTGCGCGATGATGTCTGTCAGTTTGATCATGCCTATAAACGGGTTCAGGCGATGCAGCAACGTAAAACGCTTTAATCAGCGCGGAACACGCGAAACAAAAAAATAGCGCGGGATTTTTCCCGCGCTTTCTTAGGCAAAATTATCGGGCTTTACCAGGAAGCAGACCAGACTGGCATCCCGATCGCCTACGATCTCAATACTGGAATCCAGCCCACTGACGGCATCACCGCGGCCCAGCCGGTGTTCGCCGATGCGAATAATCCCTTCAAGCACGGTGAGATAAGCGACAAAGCCCGGCATCGACGGCACGTCGAGCGTATGGTTGCGCTCCAGCAGCGTGTCATAGATATAAACGTCCTGGCGCAGTTCCAGCGGGGCGTCAGACTCTTCCGGCCCGGCCAGTTCGGTCCAGCCATTGGTCATAATGCCCTGATCGCGCTCCAGCACCTGGGTCATCGCCTCACCACCAGGCTGTGAGGGCCGGATAACGGCCTGCAACAGCTCCGCTTCATACAACGGCACAGACTCTTCGTACTGAACGCCATCACCTGCATTCACCACTATCACCCGCTTTGCGGAGAGCTGGGTACGCTCGCCGTTGCTATCCTGATGTTGCATCGAACCGCGCCACAGATACGTGAATACTTCTTCATCCTGATGCTGCTGCATAGGAATCCGGGCATCCAGTTTCAGCGACATCAGGTCAACACTGACCAGCGGGCTTAAGGCCTCGCCGGGTCGCTGACGACGGACGGTAAAAGGACCGTACTCAAACAGTTGTTCAGGATTCGCTCGCACAATATTCATGATTAGCTCTTAAAGAAAGTGACTGATAACAACGATCATAGACGTCAGGCGGAGAATGAAAAGCCGGGAGATTTGCCCGGCTTCGTCAGTTATTTTGATGAATGCACAATTTGCCGTACTGGCAGCCTACTTACCCTGTTCGTCGCTCTCACCCAGGAAGAAATACCAGAGTGGAATCGACAACAGCCCGGTGAAGACCGTGGAGTAGAGCAGGATCATCATCGCCTGGGTGATATACATGGTCAGTGACCAGTGACTGAAGGGGATCTGATACTGATCGATCACACCGCCAATCATCGCATTGGCCATCACCGTAATAACAATCAGCGCCAGCACCGTCACGCTGCGCAGAAAATAGCGCATCTCTTTACGCTTACCGGCAAAGCGCGACTGAACGATAGCCAGCGGCGACTGCTTATCCGGCGCGATTTCTACCCGGACGACCGACGCGCGCTGCGCGCTGCGCCAGCGCTGAATATCCAGCAGTACCAGTACCAGCAGGCTGACACCCATCACCGGCAGGGCATAGCCCAGCGTCACCATCACGATCAGGCTGGTGCCCTGCGCATAACGTGGCAGTGCCAGCCAGGCGGACAACAGCGTCTGCGATGGGCTGAGTTGAGGAACAGCCGGGCGGCGTATCCACCACATGCGGTAGCCCAGCACAATCATTGTGCAGAGACCAAAGCCGAACAGCGCCAGAATCAGCTGGTTAGGCAGGCCAAACAGCACGCCCATATGGGCATCCACGCCCCAGCGGGTCAGTTTCGCCACCAGCGGGAAGCTGGCGAACTCAACGCGATCGACCACACTGAAATTAACCGGATTGAGGGAAACCGCATCGACCTGGCTCGGCCAGCTGCGATCAATCTCTGAAACCGTCCATGCCTGTTCAGCGTTCTTAGGCTGGCGCAATTCCAGTTTCGTGGCGTGAAGTCCGGCCTGACGTGCAGCCGCCAGGGCCTGATCCCAGCGGGCATTCGGCTGATTGAGGATTACCGGCGCCGCGGTTTTCGCAGGCATGGTCATCCCGGACATCGCCATCCCCTCCATCGCACCGCGATGGTCAGCATGGGGGTCGGCGGCTTCGGCAGGCGCGTTACCGTTCAGTGCAGTATTGACCTGCGGCGTTGTCCAGCCGAAGTCGCTGCGCATCTTATCAATGTTGTTGCCCGCCCACTGTGACCAGGTCAGCCCGGTGACTGAGAAGAAGACCAGGCCGATGGCCAATAGCAGACCCAGCGTAACGTGCCAGTGACGCATTGTCGCAAAGCCGCTGCGTGCTTTGCTCCGGGTGCGCGGTGGCCGGGTGCCGGCCCATAAAACTATCCCACCCAGGGCGGCGACCCACAGCCACGAAGCCGCCAGTTCGCTGTAGTTACGGCCAAAATCGCCCAGCAGCAGGCCGCGATGCAGCTGATCCAGCCACATGCGCAGCGGCAACACGCCGCTGGTGCCATACACCGTCATATCGCCTTTCACCTGCAGGGTGTAGGGATCGATAAACAGCGAGCGCGACTCAGAGGGGCCCAACTGAGGCTCAGCAAACTGTACCCGGGTCGTATCCTGCGGGCCCGGTGCGGGACGCACGGCGTAAATGCGTGCGGTTTCACCGGCCCGGGCACGGGCAGCGGCAATCTGCGCTGACAGCGGTTGTGCGACACCTTGCGCGTCAGTGGTCAGGGCATCGTGGTAAATCGCCTGTTCCAGCTGTGGCGTCAGAACGTAAAGCGTACCGGTGAGGGCGGCCACGAAAATAAACGGCGCAATGAACAGGCCAATATAAAAATGCAGGCGGCGAAACAGGTTAAAAACGGTGCCGCGTGGTGCAGGGGACATTTCCCGATGAGAAGACATAGCATTCCACACTTTTCAAAAGACAAAGGCGATCGGGTGACGTTGTCACGCAATCGAATCAGTTAGCAGTCAGTGTGACGCAAAACAGGGTGGCGCACGCGGTCGGTGAAGGCGCAATAATCGTCGCCATTGCGGCGGATGAATGGCAGAAGGCGGCGGGGCGCGGCTGATCAGGCACATCCACCAGATGAACGGGATAAAGACCCAGAGCATCAGCGGCACATGCACCAGTAAATCGCAGTAGCCACAGGCAAAGCCCGAACCCATCATCATCCCGTGATCCGCCATCGACATCTCGCTGTGATGATCCATCATCGGCATCTCTGCGCTCATTGCCGCGGCATCCTGCATCGTAGCGTGATGTTCAGCCAGATTCTTTGAGATCATCGGCGCAACAAACAACAGCAGTACGGCCAGTATCGCAATACCGGCAGTGAGTCGTTGTCTGATGGAGGATCTCTGCATTATTTCAACGGGCGTAAGGGGTCAGAATTCAGGGCGGCAGTGTAACGCGAAGGGAATAAAAGGGTTAAATAAAGTGGCATCTGTTCCGAAAAAATTCGCACTCTTTGAACATATTCACTTTAATTTCAGCATCATTTAACTTAGTTGTTACCCACAGAACACATACAAATAACATTAATGATTCGGCTCTATTTAAACCGAACCCATAAAGGACTAAGAATGAAAATTGTAATGCTGGATGGAAACACGCTGCCTGTCTCCCTGCCGACCGGGCAGCAGAATGCTGAATGGGACATTCGCGCCCAAACGTCGATCAGTGAGATCGTGTCGGCGCTTGCTGGCGCGACTGTGGCTATCACCAATAAGGTGCCGCTGCGAGCGGATACCCTGGAGCAGCTACCCGAACTGCGCTTTATCTGTGTTGCGGCGACCGGTTATGACTGTATCGACCTGGACGCCTGTCGGGAACGTGGCATCGTGGTCAGTAATGTTCCTGGCTACTCCACCCAGAGCGTTTCAGAGGCAGTCATCGCCGCGATTTTCGCCCTGCGCCGTCAGATGATGGCTTACGCCAGCAATACCCGCATCGACTGGCCGCAGGCTCAGCAGTTCTGTCTGCATCGTCAGCCGATAGCGGACATTGGCGGCGCCACACTTGGTATCGCGGGCAAAGGTGATATCGGCCAGGCGGTCGGCAGGCTGGCTAAGGCCCTGGGTATGCAGGTGCAGTACGCCGAGCGTAAAGGCAGTGACAGGGTGCGTGAGGGCTATGTCAGCTTTGAGCAGATGCTGGCGACCAGCGATATTATTTCGCTGCACTGCCCGTTGAGTGACAGCACGCGTCAGATGATCGATCGTCAGGCACTGGAGAAAATGAAACCGCATGCGCTGCTGATTAATACCGCTCGCGGCGGACTGATTAACGAGGCCGATCTCGCTGACGCGTTAAAACAGGGTGTCATCGGGGGCGCGGCGCTGGATGTGCTGAGCAGCGAACCGCCCGTAATCGATAACCCGCTGCTGGGGGATCTGGCAAATCTGCTCCTGACGCCGCACATTGCCTGGGCGAGTCGCAGCGGCGTGGATAATCTGGTGACTGGTGTGATGGCTAATATCGCGGCCTTTATTCAGGGCGAGCCGATTAATGTAGTGAGCTAAGCCTGGCGGAAGAGTTTTAATGTCCTGCATAAATTGATATTCAGAGCAACCTCGTAGAATTCAGGTAACGCGTTTTACAGGGTTTATTAATCAGGCTATTAGTTTCGTTATCTCCATCAGTGCCTTAAACGTTCGTGCGCTACAGGAATTAGCGCCTTTTACTGGCGGAATCAGCCGTTGTAAGCGCTTCAGGAACAGAAAGGATTCTGGCCAGTGAAAAAGAAGAACAGCACGCCCACGCCTCATGATGCGACATTCCGGCAATTTCTGACTCAGCCGGATATTGCCCGGGATTTCATGGCGCTGCACCTGCCGCCAGAGTTGCGCGAACGCTGTGATCTCAGCACGCTGAAGCTGGAGTCGGGGTCGTTTGTGGAGGATGACCTTCGGCAGTACTTCAGCGACGTGCTTTACAGTCTTAAAACAACCGCTGGCGATGGATATATCCATGTACTTATTGAGCATCAGTCAGCACCTGACAAACATATGGCATTTCGGCTGATGCGTTATGCAGTGGCTGCTATGCAGCGCCATCTTGAAGCAGGGCATAAGAGATTACCGCTGGTGATACCCATCCTGTTTTACACAGGCAGACGCACTCCCTATCCCTATTCGACCCGGTGGCTGGATGAGTTCGACGACCCGGTGCTGGCGGACAGGCTTTACAGTCACCGTTTTCCGCTGGTCGATGTCACGGTGATTCCTGACGATGAGATCATGCAACACCGCAGCATGGCGGCTTTGACCCTGTTGCAAAAGCACATCCGGCAGCGGGATATTGCAGAGCTGATGGACAAGCTGGTATCCATTTTGATGGCAGGCGATCACTCTTCATCACAGGTGATTTCGCTGGTACACTACATGGTACAGGCAGGCGAAGCATCTGATGCCAAAGCCTTTGTATGGGAGCTGGCACGGCGTGTGCCCCAACACGAGAAGGCGCTTATGACTATTGCACAACAGCTTGAGCAGATAGGGCTTGAGAAAGGCATCGAACAGGGCATCGAACAGGGACGAAAAGAAGGTGTTCGTGGAGCGAGCCTGAGAATTGCCCGCACCATGCTGAAGAGTGGGATGGATCGCCATACCGTTATGCAGATGACCGGTCTGAATGAAGACGATCTGGCGCAGATTTCGCACTAAGAAATTTTTTGAGTGCTGATTATCGCTGAGGGCTCAAAACGCCAGCGCACTGCACTGAAAATATAACGTCAGCTTCCGGAACCCTGAGAACCCCATCGCCTTTCATTGAGGCGTGCCTGTTATGTGCGCGCTCAGAATCAAAATATCGATCGACCCAGCTTGTCGGTCAGCAATTCCAGCACAGCGGTTCCGGCCAGCGAATTACCTGCGCTGTCCAGGCCGGGTGACCAGACGGCAATGCTCATTTCGCCAGGAATAATGGCAATAATCCCGCCACCCACACCTGACTTAGCCGGCATTCCGACACGCCATGCAAACTCGCCTGCGCCATCGTACATCCCGCTGGTAATCATCAGCGCGTTAATCTGCCGCGCCTGACGCGGTGTGATCATCTGGCTGCCATCCAGCGTTTTACCCTGATTTGCCAGATAGATAAACGTGCGGGCCAGCTCAATGCAGTTCATCGACAGTGAGCAGTAGTGGAAGTAGGTCTGCATCACGCTGGTGACATCGTTATCGAAATTACCAAACGATTTCATCAGCCAGGCGATGGCCGCATTGCGGGCAGAGTGTTCAAACTCCGAGCGGGCAACGTGGCGATCATAATTGATATCGGGCTGCTGGCTCAGCTGGCGCACAATTTCCAGCATTCGCTGACGCGGGGCGGTCAGCCGGGTCTCAAGCAGATCGCAGATCACCAGCGCCCCGGCATTAATAAACGGATTGCGCGGCTTGCCCTGTTCCAGCTCCAGCTGCACCAGCGAATTAAAGGGCTGGCCTGACGGCTCTTTACCGACCCGCTGCCAGATTTCGCTGTCCTCATAGCGGGTCAGCGCCACAGTCAGTGACAGCGCTTTGGAGATCGACTGAATCGAAAAGCGCGTCTCAGCCTCACCTGCCTGAAAGAGCGTGCCGTCACGCAGGCAAACCGCAATCGCCAGATTGTCGGCCGCCACATCCGCTAGCGCAGGGATATAATTAGCCACCTTTCCCTGATGGACCAGCGGACGTACCTGGTCCAGGATCTCCTGCAG
Organism: Candidatus Pantoea varia; assembly: GCF_900115075.1. Lineage (GTDB taxonomy): Bacteria > Pseudomonadota > Gammaproteobacteria > Enterobacterales > Enterobacteriaceae > Pantoea > Pantoea varia. The sequence goes on along the minus strand of NZ_FOVG01000003.1, from coordinate 82,217 downwards.
CAGAGCATTATTCAGTTCAGACACGCACCTTCTCCCGTCGATTGTCGCTGTCCGCATCCGCGACCGGCGAATCATTAATTGTTAGCGGCTGGGCCGCAGGTTCAGCTGATAGGTTTTGACTGCGCTGCCAGCGGAGCCAGTAGCATCTGCAACAGGCTCAGCAGTGCCAGCACGCTGAAGGGCAGTGTCCAGTTACCGCTTTGCTCATGCAGTATGCCAAAGAACAGCGGCCCGAGTGCCGCCAGTGCATAACCCACACACTGCGCCATGCCCGACAGTTGCGAGGCCTGGCGGTGATTCGTGGCTCGCAGATTAAACAGCGAGAGGCAAAGTACCAGCGATGCGCCCGCGCCCAGTCCAGCCAGTGTCAGCCAGATGGCGGCCCACTGCGGATTAAGCAGCAGACCCAGCATGCCGAAGAAAATACCCGATGAGGCAATAAATGCAGTGAACCGGGCATCTTTCACCCGCTTCAGCGCCATCATACAGCCCAGGTTAGCGACGATAGCTATCGCCTGATACCAGAACAGCAGCCAGCCCGCGCTGGCCTGACTAAAGCCATTATCCTGAGCAAACACGGTAAACCAGTCGATCAGGGTATAAAACGCCAGCGACTGGAGCGCCATAAACAGCGCAATCTGCCAGCCGCCCGCCGAGCGCCACGGGTGACGATGAGCAACAGTCGCGTCAGCGGGCGCTAATGTTGACTGCCGCTGACGTAACAGCGGCAGCCAGGCAAGCAACGCAACCAGCCCCGGCAGCGCCCAGACAACCAGCGAGAGTCGCCAGCCCGCCGTGGAGAGCTGGCTCAGCGGCACGGCTATGCCGGAAGCCAGACTGGCGGTAATCGACATGGTGGCGGCATACAGGCCAATATATTTGGCGGTGTGGGCAGTGAAATCGCGTTTAATCAGTGGCGGCAGCAGTACGTTGGCGGCGGCAATGCCTGCGCTGAGCAGCAGCGTTCCGCCCCATAATGCCGCTTCAGCCGGCTGCCAGCGCAACAGCGAACCGGCCGTGATCAGGCACAGCGCGCCCCATAAACTGCGCTCCAGCCCGATGCGATTTCCCAGCCAGGCGGCGGGCGGAGCGAGCAGGGCAAACAGCATCAGGGGAATAAAATTAAACAGTCCCGCTTCACCGGCGCTGAGGCCAAAGGTCTCGCGGATATCCTGAAGTACCGGACCCGCGACGGTAATTGGCGCACGAAGATTAGCCGCAGTGAGCAGCAGGACGAACAAAAAAAACGTGGCGCTGGAAAACGCAGCGAGAGGTTTAGCTGGGTGTTGTACAGGCATCATGGCAGGGATCATCACAGGCAGCAGTGCTGCGGGGGCGTTGCTTGACGTTAACGCTTACGCATCAGAATTGATGTCTGGGCGCTACTTTACTGACCGGTTGGCGGAGTGTAAAGCCTTGTTATGCGATGAAATAGCGCAAATGCGATCTCGTAGCACTGTTGGCCGTTTTACCGATCAGTGAAATTCAGGTTCCGGGAAGTGACCGCAGTCATTCTGGCTGGGATTGGTGCCGGGCTGGCAGGTCTGCTGACGGGTTTCGGCCGCCGGGACCGGTTTTTCAGCATGCCATGGATCACTGCAGGCACTGAGAAGAGAAACCAGAATCATCACACTGACAACGCGCATAGCCGCTCCTTATTAACCGTCATGAACAAGGTCACGTCGGTGATCGGCGGTTTGCTGGTCAGGGACGTCTTACCTGAGTGTGGTCGCTACGGAGATTCTGTCAATTAAAACAGCGCAAACATCAGGGCGACAGGAAAACTCATCGGCCAGGTCGCACCGACTAAAAAGGCGCTCAGTAGTTTGATACTCAGCTTATCTTTGGCGATGAAGAACGTGATCAGCGTAGCGACCAGTGCAACAACGGCATAGAAAATGAGCATACCCTGGTACAGTGTCATCGAGATCTCCGCAGCGTCATTAAGGTTTTCGCTGCGCATGATGCGGATTTTTGTGATCCAGATCAAGAGGGGCGGGGTTTAGGATCTAAATAAATCATGGGTTAAGCCTGCAATTCGGTCTATGAACTGCACTATCACAGTGGGCGATTTCAGGCTGAAACCAGACCGAAAAAAGCCGCTAAAACCTTTGCTGCCGCCGCGAATGCATCCCTGTAACCGCTGGCGAATAGTTCCCTGTTAATCGTTCGCAGGACGTAAAAAAGCCCGCCAGCGAGGGCGGGCAAGATAATACAGCGCAAAAAAAGGGGTGACTTAACTCTGGCGGTATAACGCCACCACGTCCTCCAGGTCCGGCGTCCGTGGGTTGCCGCCGGTGCAGACATCGTCCAGCGCCGCCTGTGCAAGTGCAGGGATATCCACCTCTTTTAAGCCCACTTCACGCAGCGAACGGGGAATACCCACATCGCGACAGAGCTGACGAACCGCGGCGACCGCCGCTTCCCGCGCCTGATCCAGCGACAATGACCCGACCTGTTTCACACCCATTGCACGGGCAATGTCGCGATATTTTTCGCCTGTGCAGGAGGCATTCCACGCCATCACCTGCGGCAACAGAATGGCGTTCGCGACACCGTGCGGGACGTTATAAAACGCGCCCAGCGGGTGTGCCATGCCATGCACCAGGCCAAGACCGACATTGGAGAAACCCATACCGGCCACATATTGCCCCAGCGCCATCTGCTCAACCGCCTCGATATTTCCTGCCACCGATTCGCGCAGTGACTGGCTGATAATCTCAATGGATTTAAGGTGCAGCATATCAGTCAGGGTCCAGGCACCGCGTGTGATATAGCCTTCAATGGCATGGGTTAAGGCATCAATACCCGTCGCAGCCTTCAGCGACGCGGGCATGCTCGCCATCATCTCCGCATCAATGATCGCCACTTTCGGAATGTCATGGGGATCGACACAGACAAACTTACGGCGATTCTCTTCATCGGTAATGACGTAATTAATCGTCACTTCTGCGGCTGTGCCTGCCGTGGTCGGGATGGCGATGATCGGCACGCACGGATGGCGGGTGGGGCTGACGCCTTCCAGACTGCGGACATCTTCAAATTCAGGGTTATTAATAATAATGCCGATCGCCTTGCTGGTATCCTGTGGTGAGCCGCCACCGATGGCGATCAGGTAGTCGGCACCTGACTCTCTGAACACCGCAACACCCTGCTGCACAACCCGAATGGTAGGATTTGGCACCACCTCATCATACACCGCCCAGTCAAGCTGATGTTGCACCAGCAGATCGGTCACCCGCTTCAGCGCACCCGCCGCGACCAGCGCTTTGTCAGTCACGATCAGTGCTTTTCGCATCCCGCGACGTTGTACCTCTTCCGGCAAATGGCGCAAAGCACCCGCACCAAACCAGGCGGTTTCATTGAGAATCATACGTTGGGTCATTAAAACGTCCTCTGTTAACAAATGAATTTTTACCATCCGTGATCCCCGGTTCATGTTCTGCGCAGAACCTCTCACTTTCAGGTAAAGACATTTGATAAAAATCAATCAATTAGTAAAAATCAGTGCGCCTGAGCCAGCTGGTTTTCGTGCGGTATGTCTGAAATCAGGCTACAGACCTGTTGATGGATTTCTCACTGTCGTCAGTGGTATGTAACACTGCTTCATCAGCAAACCCGCATGCCTATGAGGAAAGAAGACATGACCCGATTCGTAATGAATAAAAAGGATGATCTCGTCGACAGCGCGTTAGATGGCATGATTTACGCCAGCCCATGGCGCAATCTGGTCCGGTTGCAGGTCGATCCGCGCATTCGCATCGTGATGCGTAATGACTGGCAAAAACAGCAGGTCGCGCTGATTTCCGGTGGTGGTTCAGGCCATGAACCGGCCCATGTCGGCTTTATCGGCAAAGGGATGCTGACGGCGGCCGTCTGTGGCGATGTGTTTGCCTCTCCCAGCGTGGACGCGGTTTACAACGCCATCATCAACATCACCGGTGAGGCAGGATGTCTGCTGATTGTGAAAAACTACACCGGGGATCGACTCAATTTCGGCCTGGCGGCAGAAAAAGCGCGTAAAGCGGGATTCAGCGTCAATATGGTGATTGTCGGTGATGATGTTGCGTTGCCCGATAATCCTCAGCCACGCGGCGTAGCGGGCACGTTGCTGGTGCATAAAGTGGCGGGTTTCGTCGCAGAAAGGGGTGATGACCTGGCGGCGGTGACCGAGGCCGCAGAGGCAGCCAGTCGTGCTATCGCCACCATGGGCGTTGCGCTCTCAAGCTGCCATCTGCCGGATGAACAGACCGGCCAGCGGGTGCCAGACGGCAGTGTTGAAATGGGGCTGGGGATCCACGGCGAACCGGGTGTTGACGTAATGCAGACGCAAAACAGTCAGCAGATTGTGCAGCATCTGCTGGAGAAAGTGATGCCGGGCAACGACCAGCCACGCGCGCTGTTAGTCAATAATCTTGGCGGCATGTCCGCGCTGGAAATGAGTCTGGTGACGCGGGACCTGATTGAGTCGCCGCTCAGCCGGGGCAGTGATTATCTGATTGGCCCGGCTCCACTGATGACCGCGCTGGACATGAAAGGCTTTTCCGTCACCTCCATGATGCTGACACCGCTGTTCGAAGAGGCGATCTGCGCGCCGGTTGAGGTCACCGGCTGGGTTCAGGCGGTTAAAATCGTACCGCTGCAGCCGGTTAACGCGACAAAAGAGGCAACAGCGCATCCGGCTCAACCCTCAGATAACCCGACAGTCGCTGCGTTTGTGAACAGCATCTGTGAAACCCTGATCGCCAGCGAAAGCGAACTAAACAAACTGGATGCCCAGGTCGGCGATGGCGATACCGGTTCGACTTTCGCAGCGGGGGCGCGCCAGATCCAGCGCGAATGTGCAGACAAAAAGCTGCCGTTAAATGCCTTGCCCGATCTGCTCGCGGTGACGGGTGAGCGACTGGCGACGGTAATGGGCGGCTCCAGCGGCGTGCTGATGGCGATCTTTTTCACTGCTGCTGCGCAGCAGCTGGCTGAAGGTGGCGCGCTGCCCGCGGCCCTGCAGCAGGGTCTGGAAAAGATGAAGCAGTATGGCGGGGCACAACCAGGGGATCGCACGCTGATTGATGCGCTGCAACCGGCAATCGAGGCGCTGGTGGCGGATAAACCGCTGGCAGAGGCGGCTGATGCGGCACAGCAGGGCAGTGATGCAACCGCCAGCATGGGGAAAGCAAAAGCAGGCCGATCCTCTTACCTTAACAGTACTAATCTCAACGGCGTGCCCGATCCGGGTGCCGTCGCTGTCGCCAGAGTCTTTGCGGCATTAAAAAAACTTTAGTGCTGTCACGACGCTAAACGCGCCTGGAGAAAGGCCAGTAACTGGCGGTTTACTTCGCTGCGCTGACGGTGCTGCGGGTAAACCGCATTCAGGGAGAGCGGGGACGGCAGATAGTCGTCCAGCACGGTCACCAGCTCACCGCGTTGCAGGGCTGTCTCAACGATAAAGGCGGGTAACAATACCAGTCCTAAGCCTGCCAGTGCGGCATCACGCAGGACCTCGCCGTTGTTACTCACCATTGGCCCCTGCACCGCCAGCCACTTCGGTTTACCATTGACCTGCAATTCCCAGCCATTCTGACCTTCACGTCCGTAGCGCAGACAGGCGTGTTGCAGCAAGGCTTCTGGCTGCTGCGGCGTGCCTGCACGTTCCAGATAGTGGGGGCTGCAGCAGATAACCCGCTTCAGCTCGCCGAGCGGACGGGCAATCAGCGTGGAATCCGCCAGTGTACCAATGCGAATCGCCATATCAACGCCTTCGCCAATCACATCGGCATAGCGGTCAGCCAGCTCAATATGAAACTGCAATGACGGATGGTGGCTCAGAAATTCAGCAATCAGGGGAGAGAGGTGGCTCATGCCAAAGGACATCGGCAAATTGATCCGGAAGGTTCCGCGCAGCGTCTGCTGTTGCTCTGACACCGCCAGTTCTGCTTCCTGAATCTCATCCAGAATGCGCTGAGCATGTTGCGCGAACAGTAAACCTGCATCCGTTACAGACAGCTTACGGGTATTGCGTATCAGCAGTCGTACTCCCAATGACGCCTCCAGTGCGGCCATGCGGCGGCTGACATACTGTTTCGATAACATCAGATGCTCAGCTGCTGCAGTAAAGTTGCCAGCATGCATGACGGCAACGTAAATCCGGAGATCTTCAATCTGCATAGTGTCCACTTATCGGTGACAGTGACGATGATTCAGGCGAAACTTCAGCCAGAGGAGTTAACTTATATCGGGTAATACGTCACAGGGCAACGCGTCAGGACTATCTGCCAGCGCGACGGAGATCATAGATTTGCCGTTTCCTGACGCCTGAACGGGCGGTCAGTCGGGTCAATCGTATTAAAGCCGTTATAGTAAACAGGCAGTGACGCAATCCATCCGCAACATAATCTCTTGAATAATCTGATAAGGAGTAGCTGGTGAAAAAATTACTCTGCGCGACGGTGCTGGCCGTTTTGCCAATGACCACACTGGCGGCGTCGGTGTTTACGCTGCAATCACAAGACTTCAGCGATAATGCGCTCCTGGATAAAAAGTTTGCTGGTGCCAATAAAAGTAATCCTTCCTGCACCGGTGAAAATATCTCTCCCGAACTTAACTGGTCTGCGATTCCGGCAGGCACCCGCAGTCTGGCCCTGCTGATGACCGATCCGGTCGGGGCCAAAGGGCTCGGCGTTACTCACATGGTGGCCTATAACATTCCCGCCAGCCGCTCGTCATTTGCGCAGGGGGCCCTGACAAATGGCAAGGACTATACCGGCGGAAAAAATACCCCAGGGACGCTGCACTATTATGGTCCTTGTCCGCCTGCCGGCAGCGGTCTGCATCACTATAACTTTGTGCTGATCGCCACCGATTTGCCGGTGGGTCAGTTGAAAGCAGGGTTAACCCAGGCAGAGCTGGTTGCACAGCTGAAAGGCCATGCGCTGGGCGCGGCCAGCACAGTCGGCCGCTTTAGCAATGAATGACTCCACGTTTGCAGAGGCAGCGCTGAATAGCCTGCCTCTGCACGCAGCGGGTTAGTCGCCGCTGAACATCTCGCGGATGCGCGACGCAATGTGATGGGTGTGCGTCTCCAGCGCGAAGTGGCCGCTATCCAGCATCTCGACCACCGCCTGTGGATTATCGCGCTGCCAGGCCACTGCGCCCGGTGGAATAAAGAAAGGATCGTGCTTGCCCCAGATCACCAGCGTTGGCACCTGTTGCTGGCGAAAGAACGCCTGAAATTCCGGATAACGTTTCAGATTACTGGCGTAATTGAGAAACAGTGCCTGCTGAATATCTTTGTTACCGGGGCGCTCCATCAGCAGCGTATCCAGGGTATAGGTTTCAGGGGCGATCTGCTGCGGATCGCTCACCCCATGCAGATACTGCCACTTCACCCCTTCCGGCGTCAGGATGGCGTCACGGATCACCTGACCATTTGCTTCACTGGGATCGTCCCAGTAGGCACGGACCGGCGCCCAGGCCTCTCCTAATCCCTCCAGATAGGCGTTACCGTTTTGTGATATCAGTCCGCTGACACGATCGGGGTAAGCCAGCGCCAGTCGCAGACCGGCAGGTGCGCCATAGTCGAAAACGTACATCGCATAACGTTCCAGCCCCAGAGCATCGACAAAGGCGGTCAGCGTCTGACCAAGCGCGTCGAAGGTCCAGGAATAGTTACGCTCAGCAGGGACTTCAGTGAAGCCAAAGCCCGGCATATCGGGTGCAATGAGATGAAATTTATCGGCCAGAAGCGGGATGAGATCGCGGAACTGGTGTGAAGAGGTGGGAAAGCCGTGCAACAACAGCAGGACCGGCAGAGCCGGATCGCCTGCTTCGCGATAGAAAATATTGACGCCATCGGCCTGCTGGTAGCGGTACGAAAGGGATTGATCACGCATGCTGAACTCCTGTAACTGGTTAAGTGATGTTTATGGGGTTACTTAGGGTCATTATGCAGTCAGGGTGTAACCTGTCAAATCAATTTATAACGGTTACAACAAATGTGATGTAACTACTCAAATAGTTCTTTATCGGTTACAGTGGCTTCAGCAGATTTAACAGGGGAGGCATATCATGGCGGAAACGCAATCACACACTGCTCAGGGGCCGTGGTTTCTGGCCGATCATCCGGCGCTGGATTTCATTAATACTATGGCCATCGTGGAAGGCCAGCCGCACGACTTCTGGCAAACCGATCAGGATGTTGAAGCCTGGCTACATCAGGCAGGACGGGCACCAGACGCCCCGGTTCCGCAGTATGAATCGGGTGCGCTGTTGGAGGCGGCGCGTCAGTTACGTCAGATCATTCGTGACAACGTGCAGCAGCACAAAGCGGGAGAGGGCGTTGATATTCAGACGCTGAACGCCTGGCTTGGTGAAGCGACCAGTCATCTGCAAATGACCGGGGAGCCGGGTGCCTTACAGATCAGGCGGGTCTATGCGGGTCACAGCGTGATGCAGCGGCTGGGACAGATTGCGGAACAGGCTGCGATGTTGCTGGCGCAGGAGGACTTCAGCAGAGTCCGTGGCTGTGAACATCCCGCCTGTACACTGTGGTTTTACGATCGCACCAAAGCGCATCGTCGTCGCTGGTGCAGCATGGCGCTGTGTGGCAATCGGGCGAAAGTGGCGCGTTTCAGGGCAGTTAAATCAGGTAGGTAAACGACGGTACGGCAGAGAAAAAAACACCCTGCAGAGCAGGGTGTCAGAACTGTTATTTTGCAGCAGTTGCTGATGGCTTGTGCCGCTTACGCAACTTGTCGATCAGGCGATGCGCTTCCGCTTTGGTCGCCACCGCAGGGGAGGAACCGGTCAGCGGTTGACGGGCCGTTTCCCGTACCGTCAGAATGGTGAGCAGGCCAATCACGCCCGCGCCCATCATGTAGTAAGCTGGCATCATATTGTTTTTAGTGGTATCCACCAGCCACGCGGTAATCAGCGGTGTCGTACCACCAAACAGCGAAACCGACAGGTTAAAGCCGATGGCCAGCGCACTGTAACGGATATCGGTAGTAAACAGCGCAGGCAGCGTCGAAGGCATAGTGCCGCTGAAGCAGGTGTGCAGGACACCCAGAATCATCAGGCCGCCAAATACCGCCCACATATTACCGGACCCGATCAGCATAAAGCTCGGGATGGCGAGCAGGATCAGACCCACCGCACCAAAGGCAATCACCGGGCGACGACCAATGCGGTCAGTCCAGCGACCCCACAGCAGCGTCAGCGGCATCATCACGAACATCGCCACCATCACCAGCAGCAGGCCACTTAACTCTGGCAGACCCAGTACGCCGGTCAGATAGCTCGGCATGTACGAGGTCAGCATGTAGTTAGAGACGTTAAACAGCAGCACCAGACCGATACATTTCATCATCGGTGCGCGGTATTTGCTCAGCATCTGCATCAGCGTCAGACGCGGCTTGCTTTGTTCCAGCGCTTCCTGTTTTTCCATGTGCTGCTGGAATGCCGGGGTCTCTTCCAGTTTCAGTCGCACATAGAGACCAAACAGGCCCAGCGGCGCGGCGATAAAGAATGGTACGCGCCAGCCCCAGGACATCATGGCCTCATTCGACATCACGGTGGTCATCACCGTGACCAGGCTGGCACCCAGCAGGTAACCGCCGATGGTGCCGAATTCCAGGAAGCTGCCCATAAAGCCACGGCGTTTATCGGTAGAATACTCCGCAATAAAGGTCGCGGCGCCGCCATATTCACCGCCGGTTGAGAAGCCCTGAATCAGACGTGCCACCAGCAGCAGAATCGGTGCCATGATGCCGATTGAAGAGTAAGCCGGGATTAGTCCGATACAAAACGTACCAATTGACATCATGATCATCGTCATCGCCAGCACTTTCTGCCGTCCGATGCGGTCACCCAGCGGGCCAAATACCAGACCGCCAATGGGACGCACCAGGAAGGCCGCTGCAAACGTACCAAAGGTGGCGATCAGCTGCACCGCGTTGTTGGCATCCGGGAAAAAGACTTTGCCGATGATCACGGCGAGATAGCTGTATACGCCAAAGTCGAACCATTCCATCGCATTACCTAACGCCGCCGCGCCAACTGCCCGCTTCAGCATGTCGTTGTCGATTACGGTAATGTCGTCAACAGTCAGCTCTTTTGGCTTCCTGTTCCAGAAGTGTTTCTTTGGGTGTTCAGACGATGAGTTTCTGGTGTCCATATTCTCCTCAGGTGCATCAATGAAGGAGTCTTATAGCTTTCGCAGCCGCAAACAATGTTCAGAAGAAACCGTGGAAATGAAAGCTATAAGAAGCCGAATAATTTTTTAAGTGAAGCGGCAGAAACCGCAGCCGGTAAACTCTAGACTACGATTGTAATTTTTTGCAAGTTTTCAGCCGAAATAACTGCATTAACTGACAAAACCAGCATAGTGAACTTATTCACGCCTGCTTACGGCTATAAACATTTCGTCATATCTCACGGCTATTGCTCTTGTCATCTCCGGATCTGATTTTCCCGGTACTAATGCACTACCTGAACAATTTCAGTTCGTCGATGCGATCCAGCGCCTGCATTAGTTGCTCCGTCCCGGCTGTCAGGCTGATGCGAATAAAATCACGCCCCGCTGCGCCAAATCCGTAACCCGGTGCTACCAGCAGATGACACTGTGCCAGTAGCAGGGCGGCGAACTGCTCTCCGGTGAAACCGGCTGGCGCGGCAAGCCAGAGGAAAAAGGTGCCCTGACGGGCGCGTACCGGCCAGTGCATCGCTGCCAGCCTGGCTAAAATCACTTTGCGCCGCTGATGGTAATGCTCTGCCAGCGATGTGAGTTGTTCAGCGGGCAGCGATAACGCGGTGATGGCGGCATCCTGCAACGCGCCATAAACCGTGCTGTAGCTATGAGTATGAAGTTTTTTAAATGCCGCAATCATCGAGGCGTTTCCCACCGCAAACCCCACCCGCCAGCCTGCCATGAGCGCACTTTTTGACAGCGTGTAAATTTCCACGCCCCAGGCCTTGCCATCGGGCTGTGCCAGCAGACTCAGCGGCTGTTCGCCCGACTCACTGCCCAGTGTGGCGTAGGCAAAGTCATTAATCAGCGGAATATGATGCTGGCGGGCGAAGGCCAGCGCGTCAGTGAACAGCGCGGGTGTCGCCAGTGCGCCGGTGGGATTATGGGGGTAATTGAGCAGCAGCAGACCGGCACGCGCCGCGATCTCGTCTGGCACCTGGGTGAAATCGGGCAGGAAAGCATTGCGCGCCTCCAGTGGAATGCCATAAAAATCGGCACCAGCCTGACGGGCTGCTGATCGGTAGAGCGGATAGCAGGGATCGGTAGAGATCAACACCTGACCCGGATTGAGCAGGGCGCGGGGAAAACCGTTGACCCCAATGTGCGCGCCCTGGAACAGCGCCACTTCAGTTTCAGGATCGAGCGTGACGCCGTAGTGACGCTGGTAAAAGGCGGCGATAGCACGACGAAGCGCGGGTTTGCCCCAGAACGAGGGATACTCATGGTTCTCCGGTTTCTCTGCCGCAACCTGTAATGAAGCGATTACCGCAGGCGGCGTCGGCTGACGCGGACTGCCGGAGGAGAGATCGATCAGCGGTAACAGCGCATCATCCAGTTGTGCTGCCTGCTTTTCCAGCATGCTGAAGAGGTTCTCTTCCAGCCCTGCGACCATGTCTGAAGCTGCAAACTCCGCCATATCACTCCCGCAATAAACAGTATTAAGCGAAGAAGAATGGCACACCCGACATTAAAGTCTTTAGCAGAAATAACGCTGTCCTTTGCAGGGATTCGAATATTCAGCGTGTGACTATCGTTAGCATAAATAAGCCAAAGTCGGGGCAGGGTTTGCCTGTTCCTGTCCGCGATGGCTGTGATTAAATCGAGCGCTCTCACAATAATGAATCAGGGCAAACAATGCAGATCACCTCCCGGGGAATTATTCTGGCACTGACCACCGCCAGCCTCTTTATTTCTGCCGTTCAGGCAGCCGACCAGAAGAAAATACGGATTGGATTTAATCCAGGGCCTTATAAAGAGCAGTTTGAAAAAGGCGTTGCGCCCTTATTAATCAGGCAGGGGTACACCCTGGAGTATAAAGATTTCAGTGATGGGATTCAGGTCAATGATGCCGTTCATCGCGGGACGATTGACGCCAATATCATGCAGCATCCCGTCTATCTGAAGTCGGTTAATGACCGGCTTGGCATCGATAACGTTGGCATTGTGCAGGTGCCGACTCCGCCAATGGGGCTCTACTCTGAGCGCGTGAAGACGCTGACTCAACCCGCGCCAGGCAGCACGGTCTCTGTGCCAAACCAGCCCTCTAATGAGTACCGGGCGGCGCTGCTACTCCAGAGCATCGGCTGGCTCAAAATCAGCCCCAGTAGCGATGCTGCCACTTTTTCGCAGAAAAATATCACGGAAAACCCCTACAAAATCGTGCTCAAAGAGATGGATAACGCCCAGCAGGTGCGTGCACTCCCCGACGTTGACTATGGTGTCATTCAGGGCAACTTCGCAGTATCCAGTGGCATAAAACTCAATTCGGCACTGAAACTGGAGGCGGCAACCAGCCAGTTTATTAACGTGGTCACGGTAGCCGGTAAAAATAAGCAGGCTCAGTTCGCCCGTGACATTATTGCCGGCTATCACTCAGCCGAATTTAAAACGTACATCACCGGTAATGCGCAGTATTCGGGCTATCTGCTGCCAGATTATTTCAAATGAGTCAGGTAGCCATTACGTTTAACCATGTCAGCAAAACGTTTGCGCGTAACGGTGCAGAAGTGGAGGCGCTGAAAGAGATTAATCTGCGCATCAACCAGGGTGACATCTTTGGCGTCATCGGCACCAGTGGTGCCGGAAAAAGTACGCTGCTGCGCCTGATTAATCACCTGGAGACCCCCACATCCGGCTCGGTTGAGGTGCAGGGTGAAGTGTTACAAGGGATCAGCAAAAAGCGCTTGATTCAGGTTAAAAAGCAGATAGGCATGATCTTCCAGCACTTCAATTTGCTCAATGCCCGAACGGTGTTTCACAACGTCGCCATCCCACTGATTTTGCAGGGTCGGGATAAAGATTTTATCGCCACCCGCGTGGCGGAGCTGCTGGCGTTTGTTAACCTCAGCGACAAAGCCCACAGCTATCCGGACGAACTCTCCGGCGGTCAAAAACAGCGCGTCGGTATTGCCCGCGCGCTGGCGACCAATCCCGCGATTCTGTTGTGTGATGAGGCGACCTCCGCGCTGGATCCCCAGACCACGGTACAGATTCTGCTGCTGTTACAGGAGATTAATCAGCGTTACGGCATCACCATTGTCCTGATTACCCATGAGATGTCGGTAGTGCAGAAGATCTGCAACCGGATGGCGGTGATGGAGCAGGGCTGTATCGTTGAACAGGGCGATGTCCTGTCGCTGTTTGCTGAACCGCAACAGTCGGTGAGCGCCAGCTTTGTGCACTCCGTCATCCACGATCGCCTGCCACAACAGACCCTGGCGCTGTTAAGCGAGCATCCGGCAGTCGACGTATTGCGGCTGGAGTTTGTCGGCAGCACGGCACAACAGCCGATCATCAATCGCCTGATCCGTGAACATGAGGTTGAAGTGAATATCCTGTTCGCCAGCATGACGGAAGTACAGCGTACCATTCTGGGTTTCATGATTGTGCAGATTAAAGGCGAGCCCGCCCGGCGCGAGGCAGCCATCCAGTTTCTCATCGCGACCGGAGTGAAAATCAGTGATGTCTGAACTCTTTGAAACGGCCGTTACCGGCGATCAGTTCCTGACGGCGATGCAGGACACGCTGATCATGGTGGCGCTGTCGCTGGGCTTTGGTTCGCTGCTGGGCCTGCCGCTTGGCATTGTCCTGGTGATCTGCCGTCCGGGTGGGATACAGCCAAATCGGCTCATACACCAGTTGCTGAACCCGATCGTGAATATCATCCGTTCACTTCCGTTTATTATTCTGCTGATCACTATTTTGCCGCTGACGCGCCTGCTGGTGAACACCACTATCGGTACGGCGGGGGCCATTGTGCCGCTGGTGATATTTATTGCGCCCTATATTTCGCGGCTGGTGGAGAGTGCGCTGCTGGAGGTGGATGAAGGCATTCTGGAGTCAGCCAATGCGATGGGTGCCACCACGCTGCAGACCATCTGGTATTTCATGATTCCGGAGGCCGCCTCTTCGCTGGTGTTAGCCCTGACCACCGCCACTATCGGTCTGCTGGGGGCGACGGCGATGGCGGGCACGGTGGGCGGCGGCGGCATTGGCGACCTTGCTATTACTTATGGTTATCAGCGCTTTGATGCCTTTGCCACGATTTCGACTGCGCTGGTGCTGATTGTCATTGTCCAGCTGCTGCAAACCCTGGGTACGCGTCTCTCGCGCCGTATCCGACGTGAGTGAACCATGAAAAAGAATGATTTAGCTGTCATGCACTGGGGTACGTATCACGTCACCACCGAAGGGGGCACGCTGACCTCAGTCAGGCCGGTGGCATGGGATCGTAATCCCTCTGCGATCGGGCAGTCGTTGCCGGGCGCGGTGCAAAGCGCAACCCGGGTCAAAAATCCGGCCGTCAGGCTCGGTTATTTACAGAACAGAAGCGCATCACGCAGCGGGCGTGGTAAAGAGCCGTTTGTGGAGGTGAGCTGGGATGTTGCGTTGCAGCTGGTGGCGGATGAGCTGCGGCGTGTAAAAGCAGAGCACGGCAATCAGGCGATCTACGCCGGCTCCTATGGCTGGTCCAGCGCCGGACGTTTCCATCATGCCCAGAGCCAGCTTCATCGTTTCTTCAACCACTTTGGCGGCTACACCGCCAGCACGAACACTTACAGCATTGCGGCCGGTGAACGCACTCTGCCGCACATCATCGGTAACCTCGATGAGTTACAACGTCACCATACCCACTGGCCGGTTCTGGCAGAGCATTGTGAACTGTTTGTAGCTATCGGAGGTTTGCCACTGCGCAATGCGCAGGTCAATGGCGGCGGGGCTAACGACCATGCGCTTTCTCATTGGTTAACCACGCTGCGGCAGAATGGCACACGGTTTATCAACATCAGCCCGGTCAGAAACGATCTCGCTGGGGTGGCGGATGCGGAGTGGCTGGCGATACAGCCCGGCTCCGATACGGCGCTGTTACTGGCAATCGGGCAGGTGTTAATTACTGAATCTCTCTATGACGTACCCTTCATAGAACGTTACACGGTGGGCTTTGACCACTATGCAGCATACCTGCTGGGTGAACGCGACGGGATAGCTAAAACGCCAGAATGGGCCGCACCACTGACCGGGCTGGCGGCCGGGAAGATCCGTGCGTTAGCACGGCAGATGGCGGCGCATAAAACGATGGTGAATATTGCCTGGTCAGTGCAGCGGGCGCGGCAGGGCGAGCAGGCTTTCTGGGCCACCGTAGCGACCACCGCTCTGCTGGGTCAGATCGGTACACCCGGTGGCGGGCTGGGCTTTGGTTACGCCTCAACTAATCTGGCCGGTGCCGCCCGGCGACAGTTTTCCGGGCCTCGTCTGCCCGCCGGTCATAATCCGGTGCAGCAGACGATTCCGGTGGCACGCATCGCCGACATGTTACTCAATCCCGGAGGGCACTATGAGTTTGATGGGCAGCAGCGGGTCTATCCCAACATCCGGCTGGTCTACTGGGCGGGCGGCAATGTCTTTCATCACCATCAGGATATCAACAAGCTAACACGCGCCTGGCAGCGGCCGGACACCGTGATTGTCCATGAGCAGTTCTGGACGGCGCAGGCAAAATTTGCCGACATCGTGCTGCCTGCTACCACGTCGCTGGAGCGTGAAGATATCGGCAGCGCCAGCAACGACGGTTTTATCATCGCCATGCCGCAGCATCTGCCGCCGTTTGGAGCTGCAAAATCTGATTACGCAATTTTTGCCGCCCTGGCGCAGCGGCTGAGTTTTGCTGACGCTTTTACACAGGGTCGTGATGAGCGTGAGTGGCTTCAGTCACTTTATGAAGATTCCCTGCCGCGCGCGGCAGCACAGGGCATCGAACTACCGCCCTTTGAGGCGTTCTGGTCACAGGGCGTGGTGGAGTATCCCGCGCCAGAGACGCCGCAGATCCTGCTAAAAGCGTTTCGTGATAACCCTGAGACAGCCCCGCTCAGTACGCCGTCGGGGAAAATTGAGCTTTTCTCTCAGCAGGTGGCTGATTTCGGGTATGACGAAGCGCCCGGATTTGCCTGCTGGTATGCGCCGGAATATCAGGCGCAACAGCAGGAAAAGCAGCAGTGGCCGTTGCATCTGCTCTCCAGCCAGCCACGGACCCGGTTGCATAGTCAGTACGATCATGGCCGGGTCAGTCGGGCCACCAAAATTGCCGGGCGCGAGCCACTCTGGATGCACCCTGAAGATGCTGCTGCGCGCGGCATTGAGGAGAACAGCATTGTAAAAGTATTTAACGGACGCGGCGCGCTGCTGGCCGGTGTGCATCTGACGCAGGATATCCTGCCGGGTGTCATACAGATGTCGACCGGTGCCTGGTATGACCCGCTCGATCAGCAGGAGGGCCCGCCGCTGGATAAACACGGCAATCCGAATGTACTGACCCAGGATTGCGGCAGTTCGCGACTCGGCCAGGGGTGTAGCGCGCAGACCTGTTTTGTCGAGATTGCGCTTTTTCAGCAGCCTTTGCCTGAGATTACGGCATGGTTGCCGCCCGCGTTCGTGGCGTGGAGCGCAGAGTAATCTGTGGGTTTAAAGCCCGCGGTGTGGTGGGATATTCCCATCCGCCGCATATCCATAGCAGGATTAGTTGGTAGTTAACGCATAACTGAAATGGCAGTGTAACGCTATTCCATGCCAACAGAGTCCTAATCATGAGCGCGTTAACCCCAGCAGAATTGCCGGTAATTGATTTCGCATTATTGTCAGGTAATCAACAGCAGCAGCAACAGGTCCTGGAGAAATTAAGCCAGGCCGCGCGTGATGTCGGTTTCTTCTATTTAATCAATCACGGCATCGACCGTGAATTATTAGATGAGGTTCAGCACGTCGCGCGGAAATTTTTTGCCCTGCCACAGGCGGAAAAATCCGCGGTAGCGATGGCTAACTCGCCTCATTTTCGCGGGTATAACCTGGCGGGCGTGGAAATAACCCGCAGCCAGCCCGACTATCGCGAGCAGTTTGATATTGGTGCGGAACGGGAAGCGCTGCCCGTTACCGCCGATTCACCCACCTGGCAACGGATGCAGGGGCCGAATCAGTGGCCAGAAGGCTTACCTGAACTGCAAACCGTGGTCACCCGCTGGCAGCAGCAGATGACAGCGGTAGCGCTGGAGTTACTGCGCGCCTTTGCCGAAGCGCTCAATCTGCCGCGCAACGCTTTCGACAACCTCTACGGCGACTATCCCAACGAACATATCAAACTGATTCGCTATCCGGGCCGCACCGAGGGCGAATCACGCCAGGGTGTTGGCGCGCATAAAGATTCGGGCTTCCTGACCATGTTATTGCAGGACGACCAGCCGGGCTTACAGGTTGAAGTGACACCTGATAACTGGATTGATGCGTCGCCGCTGCCGGGCGCCTTTGTGGTGAACATTGGCGAATTGCTGGAGCTGGCGACCAACGGCTATCTGCGCGCCACCGTGCATCGCGTAGTGTCGCCGCAGCAGAGCAACGAGCGCTTATCCATCGCCTTTTTCCTGGGGGCTCAGCTGGATGCGGTCGTGCCAGTCTATCAATTGCCTACCCAACTGGCTCAGCTGGCACAGGGACCGAGTAGCGATCCGCTTAACCCACTGCTGCGCGAAGTCGGCTGGAACTACCTCAAGGGCCGGCTGCGTTCGCATCCGGAAGTCGCCCAGCGTTTCTATCCCGAACACAACACTCACTGATAACGATAAGAGATAAATGATGATGATTAAAAAGCGCTTTCTGGTCCTGGCCGGTCTTTCATTGCTGATTGCTCAAAGCTTACAGGCTGCACCGCTGCGCGTGGCGGCTGATCCGTTGCCGCACGCCGAAATCCTGGAGTATGTCAAAACCCTGGATCCAAAACTGGATATTAAAATTGTTGAGCTGAGCGGCGGCGTGAATGCCAATGAACTGCTGGCGTCGGGGGATGTGGATGCCAACTACTTCCAGCATCTGCCCTACTTAAAAGATCAGGAGAAAGCGCTGGGTAAAACCTTTGCGGTGGTCACCAGCGTGCACATTGAACCGCTGGGGATTTACTCGCGTAAGGTGAAATCGCTGGCGGCATTGCCAGAGGGTGCCAGCATTGCCGTGCCGAATAACACCACCAACCTGAGCCGTGCGCTGTGGCTGTTGCAGGACAAAGGGGTGATCAAGCTTAATGCGAAGGGCGAAGCGGGCTCGACGCTGGTGACGCCGAAAGATATCAGCGAAAACCCGAAGAAAATTAAAATCGTCGAGATTGAATCGCCACAGCTGCCACGCTCGCTGGATGACGTGGATGCCGCCGTGATTAATGGCAACTACGCGCTGGAAGCCGGGCTGACGCCAGCGAAAGATGCGCTGGGTCTGGAATCGGCGGCGCATAATCCTTACGCCAACCTGCTGGTGACCACGCCAGAACTGGCGAAAGATCCGCGCGTGTTACAGCTGGCGAAAGATCTGCGCTCGCCGCAGGTGGCGGAGTTTATCCGTAAAAATTATCAGGGCTCTGTCATTCCGGTCGCGGACCAGCAGCATGATTAAAATCAGCCATCTCAGCAAACATTACGCTGGCACCTCTGCGCCAGCGTTAGACGACATCTCGCTCACCATTGAAGAAAGCACCATCTTTGGCATCCTCGGACGGAGCGGGGCAGGCAAAAGC
Source organism: Candidatus Pantoea varia (assembly GCF_900115075.1). GTDB lineage: Bacteria > Pseudomonadota > Gammaproteobacteria > Enterobacterales > Enterobacteriaceae > Pantoea > Pantoea varia. The sequence continues at coordinate 63,426 of NZ_FOVG01000003.1, read as the reverse complement.
ACGCTGCTGCGCTGCCTGAACCGGCTGGAGAGTCCCTCCAGCGGGCGAATCGAGATTGATGGACAGGATCTCGCCGCGATGAGCCTGGCGCAACTGCGTCAGCAGCGACAGCAGATGGGGATGATCTTCCAGCACTTCAATCTGCTGCATTCGCGCAACGTGCATGACAATATCGATCTGGCGCTGGAGATTGCCGGGGTGCGAGCGGCGGAGCGCCGCCAGCGTGTGGCCTCATTGCTGAAGCTGGTGGGGCTGGAATCGTTTGGCAAAGCCTGGCCGTCGCAGCTCTCAGGTGGGCAAAAACAGCGTGTCGGCATCGCCCGTGCGCTGGCCGCCCGACCCCGTTATCTGCTGTGTGATGAGGCCACCAGCGCACTGGACCCCGAAACCACCACCTCGATTCTCGATTTGCTTGCCGACATTCAGCAGCAGCTCAATATCACCATTGTGTTGATCACCCATGAAATGGCGGTGGTGAAGCGGATTTGTGACGGGGCGGCGCTGCTGGAGAATGGCCAGCTGGTTGAGAGCGGCAGCCTGAGCCAGATCATGGGACGTGAAGAGGGACGCCTGCGCAAAATGCTGCTGAGGGATGGCGAAGCAGATCGGGCGTTTATCGAAAAATATCAGCGTGAGGCGTTAACCCGATGCGTAGCATGAGTAGTGAGCGATTCCAGGAACTGCTGCTGAATGCCACTGGCGAAACACTGTACATGGTGCTGCTGGCGGCACTTTTCACGGTCGCGATAGGGCTGCCGGTGGGTGTGCTGCTGTTCCTGACCCGGCCAAAAGGCATTCTGCCCAATCGCGCGATTTCACTGCTGCTGAATACGCTGGTCAATACCGGACGCGCCTTGCCGTTTGTGGTGCTGCTGATTGCGCTGATCCCCTTTACCCGTCTGCTGGTCGGCACCACGCTGGGCAGCACTGCCGCCATTGTGCCGATCACGCTGGGGGCATTTCCCTTTTTTGCCCGCATCGTGGAGAACGCGCTGGATGAGGTCGATCGCGGCCGCATAGAAGCGGTGGTATCAATGGGCGGCACCCTGTGGCATATCGTCAGCCGTGTGCTGCTGCCGGAAGCGCTTCCCGCGCTGGTGGCGGGTGTAACCCTAACGATTGTGATGCTGATTGGCTTCTCGGCGATGGCGGGTGTGGTTGGCGGTGGCGGACTGGGCGATCTGGCGATTCGCTACGGTTATCAGCGCTTCGATAACCAAATCATGGCGGCCACCATTGTGGTGCTGCTGGCGCTGGTCATGCTGATTCAGAAGCTCGGCGACCGGCTGGTGCGCTCGCTGGTTTATCGCCGATAAGGAGAAACGATGTTTCGCGTGATGTCGCCAAAAGGCTATCTGCAACGGCCAGGGCTGCGGGCCGACACAGGAGAAATTATCCGGCCGCTTGCCTCGCATATTCACATCCTCACCTCGCCGCGCGCCTGGCAGGCGGTGAATCCTGACATGAGCCTGAGTCTGGAACAGGCGGGGATCCGCTGGCAGCGCGACACCCTGACCGGTGAGTGTACCGATGCGGCGATTGCTGCCCTGAAACAGCAGGTGCAGACACACGGCGCTACCCTGATTCTGGCCGTCGGCGGCGGGAGGGTGCTGGACTGCGCCAAAGCGGTCAATGATGCGCTGCCGGATATCCGGCTGGTTAACTTCGCCACGCTGGCCGCCACCTGTGCCGCCTGGTCTCCGCTGGCGATTATCTATGATGAACGCGGCGGCCATCTGCGCAGCCAGCCGCTGAATGCCATGCCGGAGCGGATTCTGGTGGACAGCGAGGTGATCGCCCGCAGCGACGTACGCTATCTGCGGGCCGGGATCGTGGATGCGCTGGCGAAATGGTTTGAATTTGAGCCTTATCAGCGACAGACGCCGCACCAGCTGGCGCTGGATCTCAAAGTCGCTGCCGCCTGGCAGGCAGTGACGGTGCTGAAACGCTGGGGCGACACGGCGGTAGCCGATAACATCACGCAGCAGGTCACTCCGGCGCTGGAGAAGGTGATTGACGCCAATATTGTGCTGGCAGGGCTGGCTAACAGTATTCAGGATGCGTTGGCGACCCCCGGCTTTGCCCATATCATCCACGATCGCCTGACTCACCAGCCGGAGCTGCATCACTGGCTGCATGGTGAAAAGGTCGGTTTCAGCTTGCTGGTGCAATCCTGGATTGAACAGCAGGGTAAGCAGGTGGATCCTGATCTGCTGGCGCTACTGCGCCGTTTCCATTCGCCCCTGACGCTGCCTGCGGCGATTAACGCGGACAGGGTGAGACAGATTGCGCAGCAGATCCATTTCCCCTCCGCCAGCCTGGCGCATCTTCCCTTTACGTTTGATCAGCATCTGCTGGAGCAGGCCTTGCTGGCGACGGCTGTGTTTAAACAGACAATGCGGTAAGCGAATCGATCAGAGGTCTCTGCTTGCTAACCTACCAATGGTAACTTACCTTTAGTAGCTTAATGGCTGACAAGGTAAGGTGACGACGATGCATGCATTAATAGTGACTTCCCATCCCAATCAGGACGCTCATACCCACCGCGTGGCGGACCAGCTGGCGCAGGGTATTATCGCGACAGGCCACCATACGGCTGAAAAGGCCGATCTGGCGGCTGAGGAATTTGATCCCCGTTTTACGCTCAGCGACCACAGACATTTCAACGGGCAGGGAGTGGCGACGCCCGATGTGCTGGCAGAACAGCAGCGGCTGGATCGTGCCGATGCGCTGGTGCTGGTCTATCCGGTTTACTGGTGGTCATTCCCGGCACAGCTCAAAGGCTGGATCGACCGGGTCTTCATCGCGGGCTGGGCCTTTGATGAGCAGGATGGCCATATAGTGAAACGCCTCGGCCATCTTCCCGTCCATCTGGTGGCGATTGGCGCGGCGGACACCCGCACGTTTCTGCGGCGCGGCTATTTCGCCAGCATGCGGAATCAGATTGATCACGGCATCTTTGACTATTGCGGTGCGCCGGTGGTGACCAGTGAACTGTTGCTGAGTGGCGATGAAGGTTATCCTGAGTCGCACTATCAGCTGGCGCAGCAACTGGGCCAGCGTGTGTTCGCCCATCAGGAATAACATGACCGTTGAAAAAACACCCCGTAAGCGTCTGTCACGCGAAGCACGACGCAGGCAGTTGTCAGATGTCGCGTGGCAAATAATGCAAACAGAAGGCAGCGAGGCGCTGACCCTGGCCAGAGTCGGCGACGCGGCGGGGGTCAGTAAACCGGTGGTTTATGACCATTTCACCACCCGCCATGGTTTGCTGGCGGCATTGTATGATGATTTTGACTGCCGCCAGACCGAACGGATGGAAGCGGCGATGAATGCTGCGCCGAGGGTGATGCAACAAAAAGCGGAAGTGCTCGCGACCTGTTATGTGGACTGCGTGATGACAGAGGGGCGCGAGATTCCGGAGTTGCTGTCGGCGCTCAGCACCTCACCGGAACTGGCTGCGGTAAAACGCCACTATCAGCTCGATTTTATCGCCCGCTGTCAACGCTGGTTTGCGCCCTTCGCGGGCAGCAGCGGGATACCCGAAGCAGGCATGTGGGGACTGCTGGGCGGCGCGGATGCCATCGCAGGCGCAGTGGCACGCGGCGATGTCAGCAAACCGGAAGGAGAGCAGGCGATCACGGCCATGGTTGTGGCGCTGGTGGCAGGCAGCCGTGCGTCGGAATCGGATTAGCATAAAAAAGGCGGCCCGCAGGCCGCCGAATCATTCAACCACAACAGGCGTTGTGTAAGCAGTGGCAACGTACAATGATGATCGTCTAGCCTTTTACCCCGCCTGCGGTTAGACCGCTTACCAGCCAGCGCTGAGCCAGCAGGAACACCAGGGTAATCGGAATCGCGGAGAGCACCGCCGCGGCGGCAAAATCGCCCCATAAATAGTTCTGCGGATTGAGATACTGCTGCATCCCCACCGCCAGGGTGTAGCTGTTAACGTCGCGCAACAGCAGCGATGCAACCGGCACTTCAGTGACCGCCGCGATAAACGCCAGAATAAACACTACCGCCAAGATCGGCACCGACAGCGGCAGCAGCACCAGCCGGAATGCCTGCCACGGCGTTGCGCCATCCAGCGCGGCGGCCTCTTCCAGTGATCCGTCAATCGTTTCGAAATAGCCTTTAATCGTCCACACATGCAGCGCGATGCCGCCCATATAGGCGAAGATCACGCCACCATGGGTATTCAGCCCGATAAAGGGCAGATACTGACCCAGACGATCAAACAGCGCATAGAGCGCCACCAGCGACAGCACCGCCGGGAACATCTGGAAAATCAGCATCCCCTTCAGCAGGCTGGCACGACCGGTAAAGCGCATGCGGGCAAACGCATAGGCGCAGGTGGTCGAGAGCGCCACAATGCCCAGCGCACTGATGGCCGCAATCTTGATCGAGTTCCATAACCAGAGCAGCACCGGGAAGGGAGGGGGGGTGACCCGACCATCCGCATGTTCCACGCTGAAACCCAGCGCCAGCCGCCAGTGCTCCCAGGAGATCTGCTCCGGGATCAGGCTGCCGGTGGCGAAGTTACCGGCACGCAGGGAAATCGCGATCACCATCAGCAACGGGAAGAGAATCGCCGCGATAAATAACAGCAGTAGCAGATGCGTGGTGAACAGACGCAGCCGTTGTGATTTGGGTTGTACCATAGCCATAACAACTCCTTAGTCGAACTTCATCCGCGAGGCTTTCAGGTTAATGACCGCCAGCGCACCCACCAGCAGGAAGATCAGCGTGGCAATCGCCGCTGCCAGACCAAAGTCCTGCCCGCCGCCGCCCTCAAAGGCGATACGCCAGGTGTAGTTCACCAGTAAATCGGTATAACCGGCTGGCGTGGTGGTGCCGAGACGATCCGGCCCGCCATTGGTGAGTAACTGCACCAGCACAAAGTTATTAAAGTTGAAGGCAAAGCTGGCAATCATCAGCGGCATCAAAGGCTTCAGCAGCAGCGGCAGGGTAATCAGGAAGAAGTTCTGCAGCGGTCCTGCACCGTCCATCGCCGAGGCTTCATAGAGATCGTCGGGAATCGCTTTCAGCAGTCCCATGCAGAGGATCATCATGTAGGGGTAGCCGAGCCAGGTATTCACGATAATCAGCATGGTGCGCGCCAGTGTCGGATCGCTGAACCAGGCGGGCTTCACGCCAAAGAGCGCGCTGAGCATCACGTTGATCTCACCAAAACTCTGGTTAAACAGCCCTTTGAAAATCAGAATTGAGATAAACGCCGGAACGGCATAGGGCAGAATCAGCATCACGCGATAAATGGCTTTGCCGCGCAGCGCCTCCCACTGGACCAGACAGGCCAGCACCATGCCTACGGCGACGGTCAGCACCACGGTGATCAGCGAGAAGAGCAGCGTCCAGCCAAATATCGCCAGGAACGGCTTCTGAATCCCTTCGTCAGTAAACACCCGCACAAAATTTTTCCAGCCGGTATTCACGGTAAAGCCAGGGCTTAACGTTTCGTTGTCCCACGTATTGTCCGCGTTGACGGCCTGATAGAAGCCGGTCTGCGGATTAGCGCGGTAATGCGTGCCGCTTTGCTGATTAATCAGCTCATCCTGCGCGCCAACCCGATAGAGTGGCTGGGTGCCGGAGAACTGACGCAGCGAACTCATCCGCAGCTGACGGCCATCCGGCAGTTCGGCACGGATCTGACTCAGCGCCTGACGGTTAGTGGTGATGACTCTTAAGGTCGCGCGTTCGCCAGCGGGTGGCGTCGCGGGGGCCATTTTCAGCGTCTGTTCCGGGCCAAACGTAAACGGCGGCGAGACAAAGTCTGCTTTGCCATCGTTCAGCACCAGCTGCCAGCGATCGCCTGCCGGAAACAGTGAGAAACTGACTGCGTCGCCCGACTGGAAGGTGCGGCCCAGCAGCACCTGCTGCGCCCGCTCAAAGGTGAGCTGGTTGGTGCTGCTGTAGTTGGTAAAGGCGATAGCGATGGTGCAGGCGAGGGGGAACAACACAAACAGCGCCATTCCGGCCACGCCGGGATAGACATAACGCCACGCATAGGCGCGACGATTGGCAAAAATCCACAGCCCGGTCGCACTGAGGATGAGCGTCAGCAGCGCAAACAGATATTCGCCCTGCGCATACATCAGCACCAGCAGATAGCCGACCAGCAGACAGCAGATCCCGATGAGAACGCTTTTTAGCAGCAGACGGCGCGTTTTCGGTTTTCCTGACATGATGCGGTTTTCCTTAACGGTCACTCAAGCCGGGGATGACCCCGGCATAGAAGGATTACTTCTTCAGACGGGCCTGGGCATCTTTCAGGGCGGCGTCAACACTTTGTCGACCGCCCAGCGCATTCAGGGTGGCGGTGCGCATCGCGTACCAGAACGCCGCCATCTGCGGGATATTTGGCATGATATCGCCCTGTTTAGCGTTGCTCATCGTGGCGGCGATACGCGGATCTTTTTCCAGTGTCTGCTGGTAAGATTTCAGCGCCACGGCACCCAGCGGCTTGTCTTTGTTAACCGTTTCCAGTCCGGAATCAGTCAGCAGATAGTTCTCCAGGAACTCTTTCGCCAGCTCTTTGTTAGGACTGGCGGCGTTGATCCCGGCGCTCAGCACGCCGACAAAGGCTTTCGATGGTTTGCCGTTCAGCGTGGGCAGTTCAGTGACGCCGTAGTCGATGCCGCTCTTGTCGAGGTTGCCCCACGCCCACGGACCATTAATGGTCATGGCGGTTTCGCCTTTGTTAAAGGCAGCCTCAGCAATGGAGTAATCGGTGTCGGCATTCAGGGTTTTGGCTTTAACCTGATCGACCAGGAACTGCATGCCCGCCTTCGCCCCGGCGTTATCGACGCCAACATCCTTCACGTCATAATGACCGTCGGTGAGCTTAAAGGCGTAAGCCCCGCCTGCGGCCAGCAGTGGCCAGGTGAAATAGGGCTCCTGCAGGTTAAACATGATGGCGCTTTTGCCTTTGGCGCGCAGTTGCTTGTCGAGTCCGGCAATCTCTTCCCAGGTTTTCGGCGGATTCGGCAGCAGTTTTTTGTTGTAAATCAGTGACAGCGACTCAACCGAAATTGGATAGCCAATCAGCTTACCGTCGAAGCGTACCGCGTCCCACGTGAACGGGAAGATCTTCTCGCGGAAGCTGGCGTCCGGCGTCACCTCCGCCAACAGGCCCGACTGCGCATAGCCGCCAAAACGGTCATGTGCCCAGAAGATAATGTCCGGGCCATCGCCGGTCGCCGCGACCTGCGGATACTTCTCTTCCATTTTGTCAGGATGTTCGACCGTGACTTTAATGCCGGTCTCCTTCTCAAATTTCTTACCCACTTCGGCAAGGCCGTTGTAGCCCTTGTCACCGTTAATCCAGATGACCAGTTTACCTTCCTCAATTTTTGCCATCGCGCTTGCTGAAAAAAGCACAGCAGAAAGGGCAGAAAGGGCCAGAATTCTTGCTCCGGTTTTCATCGTCATAAATCCATCCTGTTAGCGGAAGTGGTGAATGCTCTGTCGGCATCATTGTGCGTATCCACACCGGCATCTCATCCTCCTCCGCTCTACGCCCCAGGAACAATCGCTGTGATCCCGCTGGCAAAAAGCGCCTGAAGCGGGCGCTGACGCGGCAAAAAATCCCTCGGGTCTGCGTTAGCGATCACAAAAAAGCGCGGCAGCCCGTGGGCCGGGGCGTCAGCCCGCGTTTCTCCTCCTCCCGTCTCCTCCCCCAGCAGTTTGCGTTATGGCGGAGGATGTTACCGATTGTTTCCTCTCGCATAGTGAGCCCCGGAACCCGTCTGCCGCTGAGCAGACACGACTATGCAGCTAAGAGGGAAGGGATCATGGCGAGCGTTGTGTTACGCAATGTCACGAAAGCCTGGGGCGATACGGTGGTGTCGAAAGATATCGACCTCACCATTCGTGAAGGGGAATTTGTTGTTTTCGTCGGCCCATCAGGCTGTGGCAAATCGACGCTGCTGCGCATGATTGCCGGACTGGAAACCATCACCAGCGGCGAGCTGTTAATCGGCGACCAGCGGATGAATGAAGTGCCACCTGCTGAACGCGGCATCGGCATGGTATTTCAGTCCTATGCGCTCTATCCCCATCTGTCGGTGGCCGAGAATATGTCTTTTGGCCTGAAGCTGGCCGGAGTGAAAAAAGTGGAGATCCATCAGCGCGTCAATCAGGTGGCAGAGATTCTGCAACTGGCGCACCTGCTCGATCGCCGACCTAAAGCGCTCTCTGGCGGTCAGCGTCAGCGCGTGGCGATTGGCCGCACGCTGGTGGCGGAACCGCGCGTCTTCCTGCTGGATGAGCCACTGTCGAACCTCGATGCCGCGCTGCGCGTCCAGATGCGGATTGAGATCTCCCGTCTGCATAAGCGCCTGAAGCGCACCATGATTTACGTCACCCACGATCAGATCGAAGCGATGACGCTGGCTGACAAGATCGTGGTGCTGGATGCCGGACGCATTGCGCAGGTCGGCAAGCCGCTTGAGCTCTACCACTACCCCGCCAACCGCTTTGTCGCCGGATTTATCGGCTCACCCAAAATGAATTTCCTGCCGGTCAAAGTGACCGCCACCGCCATCGACCAGGTTCAGGTACGGCTGCCGAATCAGCAGCTGGTCTGGCTGCCGGTTGACAGCGCCGGGGTGCAGGTCGGCAGCAATATGTCACTGGGCATTCGCCCTGAACATCTGCTTTCCAGCGATATCGCCGACGTCACCCTGGAAGGGGAAGTGCAGGTGGTGGAACAGCTGGGGCATGAAACACAGATCCACATCGAGATTCCCGCTATCCGTCAGAACCTGGTCTACCGCCAGGAGGACGTCGTGCTGGTAAAAGAGGGCGCCATCCTCGGTATTGGCCTGCCGCCCGAGCGTTGTCACCTGTTCCGTGAGGACGGGAGCGCGTGCCGCAGGTTGTATCAGGAGCCGGGTGTTTAGCCCTGCCAAAACAATAAAAGCAATGACCTCAGGAGATAGAAAATGTTAACTCTGCGCAAACTCCCCATCGCCGTTGCCGTCGCGGTGGGAACCCTCTCCGCCCCGACGATGGCGGTTGATTTTACCGGTTACGCCCGTTCCGGCATTGGCTGGACCGGCAGCGGTGGCGAACAGCAATGTTTCCAGGCCACCGGTGCCCAAAGTAAGTACCGTCTGGGCAACGAATGTGAAACCTACGCCGAACTGAAATTAGGCCAGGAAGTGTGGAAAGAGGGCGACAAGAGCTTCTATTTCGACACCAACGTGGCTTACTCCGTGGCGCAGCAGAATGACTGGGAAGCGACATCACCCGCTTTCCGTGAAGCCAACGTCAAAGGTAAAAATCTGATCGATTCACTGCCAGGCTCCACCATCTGGGCCGGTAAGCGTTTCTATCAGCGTCATGACGTTCACATGATCGACTTCTACTACTGGGATATCTCCGGTCCGGGCGCCGGTCTGGAAGATGTCGATCTGGGCTTCGGTAAGCTCTCGTTCGCCGCAACCCGTTCATCTGAAGCGGGCGGTTCTTACACCTTCTCCAGTGATCGTATCCGTGACTTCGCCACCAGCACCGCCAACGACGTGTTTGATGTGCGTCTGGCCGGGATGGAAACCAACCCGAACGGCGTGCTGGAACTGGGTGTCGATTATGGTCGTGCCAATGCCCGTGACGGCTACCGCATTGAAGATGGCGCGTCGAAAGATGGCTGGATGTTCACCGCTGAACATACCCAGAGCATGCTGAAAGGCTACAACAAATTTGTGCTGCAATACGCCACCGACGCGATGACTTCGCAGGGCAAAGGCGTGCCGCAGGGCACCAATATCAATAACAACGGCAATATGTACCGCGTTCTCGATCATGGCGCGATCTCCCTCGCGGAACGCTGGGACCTGATGTACGTCGCTATGTATCAGAACATCGATCTGGACAACAACCGAGGCACCGATTGGTACACCGTGGGTGTGCGCCCGATGTACAAATGGACGCCAATCATGAGCACCCTGCTGGAGCTGGGCTACGACAACGTCAAATCGCAGCAGGCTAACGAGCGCAATGGCCAGTATAAAGTGACGCTGGCGCAGCAGTGGCAGGCGGGTGACAGTATCTGGTCACGTCCGGCGCTGCGTCTGTTTGCGACCTATGCCAAATGGGATGAGAAGTGGGGCTACAGCAAAGATAACGCCGGCGATCTCACCTCCTTCGCCTCTGCAGACTCCACGGGCAACGGCATCCTGACCAATAGCCGTGGCAAAGACGACGAAGTGACCTTCGGCGCGCAGATGGAAATCTGGTGGTAAGCCAGAACCTTCTCTGACGGGCGCGGAGACGCGCCTGATGGATCTCTTTGGTCGCGGTGTGCCATTGCCTGGTTCACGCCGCGACCTGCAATAAGGTACGCATAATGAAAATGAAAAAACTGGCTGCACTCTGTCTGGGTGCGGTGTTACTGACAGGACACGCGTTTCCCGCCCTGGCGGAGGTCAATCTGGTGCCGCAGGATCTCTCTTCTGCACCCGTCGTTGCACCTGAAACATTGCAACGCCTGAGCTGGCAGCCGCTGGCGGCCTCTCAGACGCAAACTACAAAACTCGCTAATAGCGGACAGACGCTGAATGCGCCACACATTGCCGGTCCGGTCGCGGCTTACAGTCTGCCCGCAAATATCGGCGAACTGACGCTGACGCTGAGCAGTGAAGTGGCGAATGGTCAGGTTTTCGCGCCGAACGTGCTGGTGCTGGATGAAAACCTGCGCCCTGCGGCCTGGTTCCCCAGCCGCTACTTTACCTATCAGAAGCCGGGCGTGATGGCGGCAGATCGGCTGGAAGGGGTGATGAAATTGACTCCGGCGCTGGGCCAGCAAAAAATCTACCTGCTGGTGTTCACCACCGACAGCGATCTGACCCAGACCACCACGCTGCTCGATCCAGCCAAGGCCTACGCCCAGGGCACTGGCCATGCCGTGCCGGATATTCCTGATCCGGTCGCCAGCCACAGCCGCGAAGGCACGATCAAGCTCAAGATGCAGACCAGTTCCGGCTCCTCGATTCTTGTCGGGCCGCTGTTTGGTTCATCCGGCGCGAGTGCCGTCACCGTCGGCAATACCGCACCTGCGGCAGCTTATAGCGCAGCACCGGCTCCTGCACCGGCAGCAGTGCCCGCGCCAAAAGCCCGTGCGGAACCGATCATGAGTGACACCGAGAAATACTTTAACCAGAAGATCACCCAAGCGGTGAACAGCGGCAATATCGACAAGGCGCTGAAACTGCTGGATGAAGCCGAGCGGCTGGGTTCCACCTCTGCACGGCAGACCTTTATCAGTAGTGTTAAAGGCAAGGGGTGAAGCTGCCCCGACAATACTGATGTTGTTCCATCTGGTGCGCTCTGGCGCACCTTTTTTTGGCCTTGAAATCATGAATGTAATGGGTTTCGACCTTAACCGATCTTACTTAACGTTGCCGGTCAGGAGAACGTTGAGGGGTGAGAGTTGTAATGCTAAAAGGTTAGCTAACGGATTCTAAAACCCTGGAATAGTTCCAGGGTTTTTACTTTCTGAGTTCTGAACGTCAGTTCTTAATTCCGCACTGACCGCTTCCGTCGTGCCGTCAAATCGCGTAACAACGCTTCGGTGTCTGGATCGCTGAACAGCGTTTCCAGCGGCATGCTCAGCTTGCGTCGCCAGTTCGGATATTCATCGCTGGTGCCCGGAATATTGACCGGCGCGGTCATATCCAGCCAGTCCTCCGGTTGCAGTCCCAGCAGGGCGCTGTGACTGTCAGCCAGATAGCGCTGCATCGCCCGGTTTAATGCCTTACTCATGCCGGTGCGACGTGCATCGCGTCCGGCACGTTTCGGCAGGGCACCAACGCGATGCAGACTCTGCAGCAGCGCCTGCTTTGCCTGCAGCCGATCCTGATACAGCCCGGCCAGTACCACCTTGTCGGGATAGAGGCCGAGTTGCGCGCCGGTAGTCAGATCGTCACTTTGCCACCAGCCACGCAGCGTCGGAAGATCGTGAGTGGTCGCGACCGCCATTGCCTGCCGTGGCCATTCGGCGGGCGGACGAAAACTCTGGGCTGACTCCTGCTCAAAATAGAGCACTTTATAGGAGTAGACCCCGCCATCCCGCAGCTTATCGACAATCGCTTCCGGCACCGTCCCGAGATCTTCACCAATCACCATGCAGCGATGACGCTGGCTTTCCAGCGCCAGAATCGCCAGCAGATTGTCGATGGGATAGTGCACATAAGCCCCGTGCATCGCGCTTTCACCGGCAGGGATCCACCACAGCCGCATCAACGCCATGACATGATCGATACGCAGCGCGCCACAGTGGCGCATATTGGCGCGCAGCAGGGCGATCCACGGCTCCCAGGCACGCTGCCGCATCACCTGCGGATCCATGGGCGGCAATCCCCAGTCCTGGCCGCGCGGGCCGAGAATATCGGGCGGCGCACCGATGCTGGCGTCCATGCAGTAGAGATCGCGCTCGCTCCAGGTCTCTGCGCCACCCTGCGCGACGCCTACCGCCAGATCACGGTAAAGGCCAATCGGCATCTGCTGCTGCTGGCAGCTGTTCCAGCAGCTTTCAAACTGCTGTGCGGCCAGCCACTGCAACCAGAGCCAGAAACGCACCTGATCCTGATGCTGTTTCAAAAATGTCTGCACCGCCGGGCTACCGGGATTCTGCAACGCCTCCGGCCACACCGGCCAGCCCCAGCGCCCGCTATCCTGCGCCATCTGGTCAGCATGCAGCGCATCAAACAGCGCCTGATGCTGCAGGCTTTCGCCACCCTCACGAATAAATGCGGTAAACGCCAGCACATCAGGATCGGCGGCGTCACGCTGGGTAAACTGCGGCCACGCCAGGCTCAGCGCCTGAATCTTCAGCCGGGTTACCGCCGCATAATCGACCCACTCGGCCGCGCGTGCCCGCTCCAGCGTCTGCTGCGTTTCCGGTAGTTGCCACCAGGCCTGCGCGGCCGCGCTCAACTGGAAGTCAGTGACCGCGCCCACATCGATGTAAAGCACATTGAGCCAGCGCCGGGACGAAGGACTGTAAGGACTGGCACTCTCCGGGCTGGAGGGAAACAGTGCATGAATAGGGTTGAGGCCGATAAACGCGCCCCCACGTGCGGCGACGTCCGGCAGCATCCGGCGCAGATCGCCAAAGTCGCCAATGCCCCAGTTCTGCGCCGATCGCAGGGTGTAAAGCTGCACGCAGGCACCCCACAGGGATTCACCTGCCAGCAGTGCAGGGGGTTCGTAACAGCGGGCCGGGGCGATAATCACCCGGCACGACCACTGCTGCGCCCCCTGTTGCAGCGTCAGCTGATGATAGCCTTCGGGCAGCGGCGGCAAATGCAGTGGCTGCGCGGGCTGGCAGCGACCCGAGCTGATTTCACCCGCTTCACTGGTGAGATGCCAGTGGGCATCGTCAGCGAGCTGTGGTGAAAGACTCAGAAGATCGCCGCTGCGGAAAATCACTACCGGTGGCAGCGGCGTGCTCAGCGGACGCGGAGGCTGCATCACCGCCAGCAAACGCTGGCGGGTCAGGGTCGGAATCGCCTGTGGCTTGCCGTGAGCATTGATATACTCTGCGGCGATGCCTGCCAGGGAAAAATCATCCATAACCGGATCTGTTTTCATGGCGTTCCTTAGCGTTTCGCTTGCCAGATGCGTTGCTGATAATCGCGGATTGCGCGATCGGAGCTGAACATGCCACAGCGTGCAGTATTCAGGATGGTGGCTCGTGTCCAGGCCTCCTGATCGCTCCACAGCAGTTCAACCTGCGCCTGCGCGTCCAGGTAGGGCTGGAAGTCAGCCAGCACCAGATAAGGATCGCCGCCTTCCGGGCCGAGACTGTGCAGCATCGCGTCAAAAGCGTTGAGATCGCCCTGGCTGAAGGTGCCATCTTCCAGGGCCTGTAACACCTGATTGAGCTGGGGATCTTTTTTGCGCCACTGGTCCGGGGCATAGCCGCCCGTTTTTAACGCCACCACCTGTTCCACGGTATGCCCGAAGATAAAGATATTTTCGCTGCCGACCTGCTCGGCGATCTCAACGTTTGCCCCATCCAGTGTGCCGATGGTCAGCGCACCGTTAAGCGCCAGCTTCATGTTACCGGTGCCGGAGGCCTCTTTACCGGCGGTAGAAATCTGTTCAGAAAGGTCAGCGGCCGGAATCAGGCGCTCGGCGACGGAGACGTTGTAATCGGGAATAAATACCACCTTGAGGCGGTCGCCGATGCGCGGATCCTGATTGATCACTTCGGCCACTTTGTTGATGGCGTAGATGATGTTTTTCGCCAGCGCATAGCCCGGCGCGGCTTTGGCACCAAACAGTACCACGCGCGGTGCGCGGTTCGCCTGCGGATCGGTGACCAGCGTCTGCCACAGCGCAATGATGTGCAGCAGGCTCAGATGCTGACGTTTGTACTCATGCAGGCGCTTAATCTGCACATCAAACAGCGCGGTGGGGTCGATCTCAATGCCGGTCCGGGTTTTGAACCAGCCGACCAGCGCCTGTTTGTTCTGTTGCTTGATGGCGCGATACTCCGCGCGGAACGCGGCGTCATCCGCAAAGGCTTCCAGTCCCTGTAGAGCATCGAGATCGTTCAGCCAGGGCTTGTTGAGCGTGCGGGTGATCAGCGCACTCAGCGCCGGGTTGCACTGATTAATCCAGCGGCGCGGCGTAATGCCGTTGGTCACGTTATGGAATTTCTCCGGCCACATCTGGTGATATTCCGGGAAGAGATCCTGCACCACCAGTTTCGAGTGCAGCGCCGCCACACCATTGACCGCGAAGCCACTGGTCACGCACACGTTCGCCATCCGCAGCTGGTTATTATGCACCAGCGCCAGTTTTGCCCACTTCGCTTCATCGTCCGGCCAGCGCGCCGAAACAGCTGTTTTCAGCTGGGCGTTCAGGGTGTTGATGATCATCATGTGGCGCGGCAGCAGACTGCGCACCAGCCGTACATCCCAGCACTCCAGCGCTTCCGGCATCAGGGTGTGGTTGGTGTAGGCAAAGGTGTGCTGGGTGATCTGCCAGGCGCGATCCCAGCTCAGCTGATGCTCATCCAGTAGCAGGCGCATCAGCTCCGGAATCGCCAGCGTCGGATGGGTATCGTTAAGCTGGATCACTTCGTGATCGGCCAGGGTTTCAATGCTGCGTCCGGCCAGATGGTGGCGACGCAGAATGTCAGCCAGCGCGCAGGCACACTGGAAATATTGCTGCATCAGACGCAGCTTTTTACCGTTCTGGTGATTGTCGTTCGGGTAGAGCACTTTGGTCAGTTTTTCTGCATCAATGCCCTGTTGCTCCGCCCGCAGAAAGTCGCCGTCGTTAAAGCGGCTGAGGTTAAACGGCTGAGCATGTTTCGCCTGCCACAAACGCAGTGGCTGGCTGATGCCATTCTCAAAACCGACCACCGGCAAATCCCAGGCCTCACCGATCAGCTCAAACGCCGGTTGCCACTGCGGCTGACCCGCATTCGTCACCACTTTACCGCCCAGTCCGACTCGCACGTTAAGCGCGGCGTTATGGTTAAACCACGGGTAGCGATCACGCTGCCAGTCATCCGGACCTTCTGCCTGCGCGCCCTGTTCAAAGCGCTGGCGGAACAGACCGTACTGATAGTTCAGACCGTAGCCGGTTGCAGGCTGACCCACATTGGCCATCGAATCCAGGAAACAGGCCGCCAGACGACCGAGGCCACCGTTGCCCAGCGCTGGATCGGTTTCGTTTTCCAGCACGTCGGTCAGTGAAATATTCCAGTCAGAGAGCGCCTCGTTAACCGCGTCATACCAGCCCAGATTCAGCAGATTGTTGCCGGTCAGGCGACCGATCAGAAACTCCATCGACAGGTAGTTAACATGACGCAGTTTTGCCGGGGACGGGGGAGCAGGCTGCGCGGCCAGCATATCGGCCAGCGCACCGCTGAGTGCCTGCCACCACTGTGCATGGGTCATCTCCTGCGCATCGCGCAGGCCAAAACGCTGCCACTGACGTGTCAGGGCAGCGTTGAACTGAATCGGGTTAAATTCGGGCTGTGTCATGGTTGATGTCCTGTAAAAACAAAAAGTAGGTCAATGTGACGACAGTCTGCCCGCACGGAAACTTACGCTCATCCTCCTGCAAAGAATTAGGGCAGGAGGATAGGGAGGGTGGAGAGGATGAGGCAATTCCTAAATCGTTGAAGGAGTGTGATAGCGCACGCTTTTGTAAAGATTAGTTAATGGGTTTGCTTGCATTCATCAGACGAAATGCTGAACCTGTGTAAGGAATAATTACGAAGCGTAAAATAATGATGCGCTCGACGAATGGAGAAACGCGCGCCCATGTTAATACCCGCCAAACTCAGCCGCCCGGTCCGTCTTGAAGGCACCGTCATCCGTGAAAGATTGCTGCAAAAGCTCACCGCTGCCGGTAACTATCGGCTGGTGCTGGTCACCAGTCCGGCGGGCTACGGCAAAACCACACTGGTGTCGCAGTGGGCAGCGGGCAAAAGCGATCTGGGCTGGGTTTCTTTAGACGAGGGCGATAATCAGCCGGAGCGCTTTGCCGATTACCTGATTGCGGCACTGCAACAGGCCACCCACGGCGGCTGTCCCCGCAGTGAACTGCTGGCGCAGAAGCGGCAATATGTCAATCTCAATACGCTGTTTTCTCAACTGTTTATCGAGCTGGTGGAGTGGCAGCAGCCGCTGTGGCTGATCGTTGATGACTACCATTTGATCACTAACCCGGTCATTCACGACGCAATGCGCTTTTTCCTGCGCCACCAACCTGAAAATCTGACCCTGGTGCTGATGTCCCGTAACCTGCCGCAGCTCGGTATCGCTAACCTGCGGGTGCGAGAGCAACTGATTGAGCTGGGCAGCCAGCAGCTGGCTTTTACCCATCAGGAGGCGCGAGAGTTTTTTGACTGCCGTCTGACGGCGCCGCTTGAAAGCGAAGAGAGCAGCCGCCTCTGTGATGATGTGGCGGGCTGGGCGACGGCGCTGCAGCTGATCGTGCTGTCGGCGCGACAGGGAGCCAGTTCGGCTCAGCATTCCGCCCGGCGCCTCTCCGGAATTAACGCCAGCCATCTCGCCGACTATCTGGTGGAAGAGGTGCTGGATAACGTCGATCTGCCCACCCGCCATTTCTTACTGAAAACCGCGCTGCTGCGTTCAATGAACGATGAGCTGATCGCCTGCGTCACCCGCGAAGAGAACGGTCAGATGCGGCTGGAGGAGATCGAGCGGCAGGGTCTGTTTCTGCAGCGCATGGACGATTCCGGCTGCTGGTTCAGCTACCATCCGCTATTTGGCAACTTCCTGCGTCAGCGCTGTCAGTGGGAACTGGCGGCGGAACTGCCTGCACTGCATCGGGCTGCGGCCGAGAGCTGGATGGCGCAGGGTTTTCCGGGCGAGGCGATTCATCATGCACTCGCCTCGGGCGACGCCACCATGCTGCGGGACGTGTTGCTGAAACACGCCTGGACGCTGTTTAATCAGAGCGAGCTGCCGCTTCTGGAGAACTCACTGAAAGCGCTGCCGTGGGAGATGATGCTGGAGAATCCGATGCTGGTGCTGCTGCAGGCATGGCTGATGCAGACCCAGCATCGCTTCTCTGAAGTCGACAGTCTGCTGGCACGTTTTGAACAGGCCAGCCGCTGCGAAATTGATACCGCACTGCGCGGTGAATTTAATGCGTTGCGCGCCCAGGTGGCGATCAACGATGGCAATACCGATGAAGCGGAGCGGCTGGCGAAAGTGGCGCTCGACACCCTGCCAGCCAGCCGTCACTACAGCCGCATTGTGGCGACCTCGGTGCATGGCGAAGTGATGCACTGCAAAGGCGAGCTGGATGATTCACTCAAGCTGATGCGGCAGACTGAACAGATGGCGCGTCGTGATGAGGTATGGCACTACGCGCTCTGGAGCATGATTCAGCAGAGCGAAATTCTGTTTGCGCAGGGCTTTTTGCAGGCCGCCTATGAGATTCAGAGTCGCGCCTTTGTGCTGGTGGAAGAGCAGCATCTGGCGCAGTTCCCGCTGCATGAGTTTCTGCTGCGCATTCGCGCTCAGCTGCTGTGGGCCTGGGGCCGACTGGAAGAGGCGGAGCAGGCGGCGCGTGAAGGCATCAAGGTGCTGAATGGTTACCAGCCACAGCAACAGATTCAGTGTCTGGGACTGCTGGTACAGTGCTCACTGGCGCGAGGCAATATTGATAACGCCCGCAGCTATCTGAACCGGCTGGAAAACCTGCTGAACAACGGCAACTGGCACAGCGACTGGATTGCTAATGCCGATAAAGTCCGGGTGATCTACTGGCAGATGACCGGCGACAGCCAGAACGCGCGCGACTGGATGCGGCAGACGCCTAAACCCGCCTTCGCCAACAACCATTTTCTGCAGGGACAGTGGCGTAACATCGCCCGCGTGCAAATCCTGCTGGGGGATGTCAGTCAGGCGGAGGTGGTGCTGGAGGAGCTGAATGAAAATGCCCGTGCCCTGCGCCTGATGAGCGACTTAAACCGTAATCTGTTGCTGTTGAATCAGATCTACTGGCAGACCGACCGCAAGACGGAGGCGCAGCGCGTGCTGATCGAAGCGCTTAAACTGGCGCGCAGCACCGGTTTTATCAGCCATTTTGTGATCGAAGGCGAGATGATGGCGCAGCAACTGCGGCAGCTGATTCAGCTTAATACCCTGAATGAGCTGGACAGCCACCGCGCCCGCCGCATCCTGCTGGAGATTAATAAATATCACCGTCACAAGTTCGCCCATTTCGATGAAGGCTTTGTCAGCCGGTTACTCAACCATCCTGACGTGCCGGAACTGATCCGCACCAGCCCGCTGACGCAGCGTGAATGGCAGGTGCTGGGGCTGATCTATTCAGGTTACAGCAACGACCAAATCGCCGGTGAGCTGGCGGTGGCCTCTACCACCATCAAAACCCATATCCGCAATCTCTATCAGAAGCTGGGCGTCACCCATCGCAGCGAAGCGATGAATCAGGTGCAGTCGCTGCTGAAAATGATGGGCTATGTCTGATGACCGGCATCTTATAGGGCGGCTTTAGCCGCTCAACGTCGATCAGCACATCGTCGAAACAGGCGCTCTGTATCAATGGGAAGCGGGGGGTGTAACTATACTGCGTATTACGCCGCTCTGATTTGCCAGATTTTGGGCTCTGATTTCTTCCGGCCTGTGCTGGTCGCCGACCACTTCTCACGATAGAGCGAAGGATAAAGTCATAAACATATCCGGGTTTTGGGTAAAAAGTGAGGATTTTAGAGCACAGATTATCCAGCTGCGGCTCATTAGACTTCTTCTCCTGAAACCACTTTCCAGAAGACTTAGAAATGAGTAATGAAACTTCTATCAGAGCCGCTTAAGATCCCCGGACTGCACAGCGTGCCGGGCCTGCGGACTGAGTCTGATGGAAAAAAGGGCTGGTTAGCTTCTTAAGCAGGCATAAAATGCGCTATGAGCAAAAAGCGGACCTTAGCAATAATCAGTGAGTGCAGTTTTACCCGCAATTCTGAAATATCACCATTCTCAGTGGTGATTCATAGTTACAGACAAAATATTCCTTAACAGAGAGGCTTGAAAAACAGTTTCCAGATGATATCTTCAACACATAACTCCCTAATCAGGAAGATAGTGTGATTAGTCTCAGGAATATGAATGAAGAAGAATTCGAAAATTATCGTTCTCTTTTCATCAATGAATATGCGCAGGATCTGCAAAAAAATCGGGGATATCTCACCGACAAAGCACGAATCAAAGCCATAGAGTCTATTGATACAGTGTTAACTAAAGGCGTTGTGACGCCAGCTAATAAGCTATGGTGTATTCAACAGTCCTCTGAACCAGAGGAGGTTATTGGCATCCTTTGGTTATCGATCACCCAGTCATCAGCATGGATAAGTGATTTCTATATTTATCCTGATTGGCGCGGCCGTGGATTCGGTGGCCTTGCCTTATGCGAAATGAAAAAATTACTAAAAATAATGGACATCAATGAAGTCGGACTTAGGGTAGCTCCGAATAATGCCTCAGCCAAAATACTGTATCAGAAGAATGGCTTTCATATTACCGGCATCAATATGTCTCAAAGTTTAAATTAACTACGTTCAGGTGGTTCAGAACGCGTTCTTGCCAATTACTGAAGAAAATATCTTTTATAAAGACCTCACAGTGCAGCGCCTCTTAATTACAACGTGTTTAACTGTTACCTCCTGGGTAATTTTGACTGAGTTCGTCCAGTGAAAAGAATCAGCTTTATGAGGAGCAGTTACTGGCATAGAACGGTCTGACGCTGGCCCACGGTTCGCTAAGAGCGATCAGCGGACGTAAGTTGCCCTCACGTTTTCAGTTATGCAATCTTAGTCATCTCGTATCGTTCAAAAAATGCGGCAACACTTTTAATAATCAAGCTAAGTAATGACACATTAAAGGAATCATTATGCCTGGAATAACGCTCACATTGTCTGGTTGCAAGGATCAAAAATTAACCAAAGAGTGTGTACTTTTAGCTACTCAAATCACATGCGAGATATTGAAGAAAAACAGCTTCGAAACCATGGTCATAGTAAGACATGTGGACGATGATGACTGGTTTATTGATGGCAAGAGTCTGGCTGAATGGGGGAAAAATTCGTTTAGACTTTAAGTTACTGTTGTGGATGAAACTTGTAGCAAAGATCAGAAAGCAGCGTATCAAAAAGCAATTTACAACGCTATGGACCAAGCTATTGGAAACCTACATCCTCAGTCAAATGTGCATGTTATTGATTGTAAAGCTGCTTCATATGGATACACAGAGATAACGCAAGAATACAGATATCAGCATAAAGATGATTTTTACTAACCAAAATTTCTTTTCTATGACTGTTAATGTGGCGCATTTTGATTGTGGACTTAAGACGCCAACGTCCGCTGTTGGCACGCAGCATGACTGCGCTCAGGAAGATCCGCAATGAGCGAAAGGCGGACGTAAAAATTATGGCGACAGGGATGTTATGTCACATTACAAATAACATCCCAATGTCGCATAACCTGCCAAAAAAGTGACGCACCTCGAGAATCTAAAGCCTGAAACGCACACCAAAAGACCATGCTTATATTATGGCTAAATTCACCCATCTTACTGGCATGAAAAGGGAATGGAATGGCAGTGTATAACAACCGTAAAACTGTAAAAAACCAGAATACCCTGGGATCTATGAGTGCAAATCATGCTTATATGAGGATGTAATTAATCGCGGATGTAAAAAATTCCCACCTTGCTCAAATTGCACAGGGAAAGAGAAAACGAACACATGGCAACTAAGAGTTCAAGCCCAAGACGCTCCATCATAATCCGCCTACAAAGGCGGATTTTTCACGCCTGCCAATAGCTCTGATTTACCATAGCATCTCGCTCATGAACCCTTTTCGGTGTTGATTTTCAGACGGAATAAAACATCCCGCAGTTTTACTGCAATCACGCTATCCACGTTTTTACTTTTTTAATTGCCATTTTTACCAACCAATACATGGCTAAAGCGTAAAGCGCGATAACTGTCACAAGGGAAAAGAACGTAACCGGATCCGCACCGGCTTCGTATACGTCATCCTGATAACTGCTGAAAATTTGGTGAGAATGTTCAACGAGCCACGCCGTCAGCGGATAGAGTGGCATCCCGTAACGCGACACCATAAAGGCCACAATAAAGCAGACGAAAAAACCCGCTGCTTTTCTAGCGAATTTTGCAGTTTGCAAAGTTACTTTCTCCCTGAACGTCAACGTAACCGTATGCCATCAAGCCGTTTCGCGAACCCGGCACGCGAATTGTTTTTCTCCGGAGCAGCGCCTGTCTTACCATATAGAAATCAGTGCGCCGCACGAAGGTGATACACCCTTCACTTTCTCCGGAGCCGTCTGGCCGAAGAGGATGCAGGCGGAAACCGCCGCGGGCAACGCCATTGATGAAGATGGAATCACTCATCGTTTTCGAATTAAAGAGCGCAAACCACTCTGAATGATTTGAGTTGTTCCAGGTGTCGACGGCCCATCCTCTGATCTGGTTAGCGATACTGCCTTCAGGACGCGGAACAATCCAGTAGCGCCCGACCGGAATGGCACTGTTAGGTCTATAGGTACAGTTTGGATTATTGGTATAAGGCTTTTGGCCGGAAAAGACCGGGAAGGTACCCACGCCGTAAACGTGCAGCTTTGCCTCGCTGCCGCCCTTTGTCAGATCGTCGTAGGTCATTCTCATTAACTGCATTAAACGCTCCCTGTAGGTTATAAGGCATGCCAGTGAACCGGGCGATGCTACCATTCCTTCTTAGTGAAGTTAACGGGCAGGCTGGCGCTTGATAGCCAAAATTCTTCCATGCGAGCCAGTCAGCATTATTTACTATAAGACTACCTGACCGCACCCCCGCAGATTCCCTTAACGCGATCCTGGCGCGTCCGGCCCATTTTCGGCATCTTTTACCCCGGCTCTAACCCTGAAAAGCCCCTGATGATTCATTCCAGAATGTCTGCATGGCTATGTAGCGTGATCTGTTATAAAAGGATTAGTGAATGCAGATGTTGTAAACGTCAGCTTTTGGTATAAAGCGGACATGTGCAACAAACAATGTTCGTTATGAGAGAAAAGCGAACGTTTTGTATTTAACTTTTAGACACCTTAAACAGTACAGTTTTTATTTATCGTTCAGAAACTGTGAATGAACATTTGTGGTAAGTGCGTTTTCCTGAATGATAAGTAGCATCATAGGGTTTTAACGATAGCTATAACGAAACCATCCCATCCTTTTTCACCAACAGTCTGAACTGCCGTCGCTTCAAGGCGCTCATCCTCAGAAATCATCCCGACAAATTTTCGCAGGCCTATAACATTCGGATCTTCACTACTTGGGTCGATGACATTGCCACCGCGCACTGAGTTATCTCCTACGATAACAGTGCCTGGTTTCGACAGTCTCATAGCCCATTCAAGGTAGTGGGGGTTATTCACTTTATCGGCATCGATAAAAATCAGGTCAAAAGGAGCATCAAGTGTGGGTAAGACCTCAAGCGCAGCTCCCCTGTGCAACGTGACGCGCTCAGCCAGCCCCGCATTATTAATGTTCTGGCTGGCCACTTCTGCATGATGCTCGTTGAATTCAATTGTCGTAATGCTTCCATGTGGTGGGAGAGCTTTGGCCATCCATATGGTGCTATACCCCCCAAGCGTGCCTATTTCAAGAACACGAACAGCACGTGACATTTGCATGAAAATAGCCAGCATTTTTCCCTGCAAAGATGATACGTCATGCGTAGGCAAACCTTGATCTGCGTTATTAGCGAGAGCGTATTTTAAATCTGAATCTTCAGGGGCTAGCTTTTCAGAAAACCAGGCATCTACCTCAGCCCATTTATCAGAACCTTGTGAAGGGTAATCCGGAATGCGCATATGAATTTAATCTCCAAAAAAAACTTCAGTAATGAACCAGCCCGCCATCTACAGCATACTGGCTGCCGGTAACATAGGATGCGTCATCTGACAGGAGGAAAAGTGCAACTGCAGCGGCCTCTTCTGCTGTTCCTGCACGGCCTAAAGGAACCTGGCTTAAAACGAAATCTTCAAACTGCTGACGTGACTCTTCTGGCATAAAGTGCCTGAAGTTAGTTTCAATCGGACCTGGCACCAAAGTGTTGGCGCGGATACCGCGTTCAGCCAGCGCAGATGCCCAGCTTTTAACCATAGCGATAACGGCGCCTTTCGTTGCTGCATAAAGGCTTGTCATCGCCGCTCCTTCATATACAGATGAGGATGAAGTCACCAGAACACATGCACCTGAATTAAGTGATTTGGAGAGAGCTGCCATCTGTAGCATTGGACCGCGCACATTAGCGTTCATCATACGATTGAAAGAATCTGCCGTTACAGATTCCGGAGAGCCTACCTCGGCGAAGCCAGCATTAAGCCATAATCCATCAAGTGAACCCCAGCCGCTGATAGCTTCCCCCAGCCGGTTGATGTCAATTTCGCTTGCAGCATCGCTTTTCAGAATAAGCGATGTCACAGGAAGCAAATTACGTGCACGTTCCAGCCTTTTTTCATTAAGCCCCGTAATGGCTACGTGGCCACCTTCAGTAACAATACGCTGAGCGCCTGCCAGCCCCATGCCATTGGTGCCGCCTGTGATTAGTATACGTTTACCCTGAAATCTTCCCATGCTTATTCCCTTATTTGGCTTTGGAATCAGCATTTACCTTACGTAAAAAACACTATTCGTCATCTGTTTCATCACGCAACTATGGGAATGACTGGATTGCTGCCTGGACGTCCGCTTCTGGCACCAGGCAGACTGACGACAGGCTAACGTCTGCTATGAGCGAGGAGCGGACATCCATGATTGAGTTAGTATTTCTTTACATTGACCCAGCTTCATACACGTATGACCGGCTTTTATGCTGAGGGTTATTTTGCAGCATGGTTAATGCTATTTTCTGGCAAGCAGGCTGATATCCTCTTTCTCGAGGACAGACTTACTGCAACCATAGCGGACAGCATTCAGCATGGCTTTACCCACCTCTTCAGTGGTAAGAATGCCGTCGGGAAAGAGGCGCTTCAGTATCGAAAAGAATGGCGACAGGACAATATAAAAAATCCGGTAGGCGACAGTTTTGGAGCGGATGCCGTTAAGGGGCCGTATTATTGCAGGGCGGAACATCAGTGCCGAGGCAAATCCCAGCCGAAGCAGAGCATTTTCAGTTTTTCCCTTAACTCTTGCCCACATGCTTCTCCCTGCTTCAGAGCTGTCCGTTCCTGCACCCGAGACATAGATGAAGGTCATTGCCGGGTTTAACCGCACCAGATGGGAGGCAATATCAAGCGTCAGTTTAAAGGTAAGGCGACTGTAATCTTTCTCTGACAGACCGGAGGCGCTGACACCCAGGCAAAAAAAACAGGCATCCCAGTTTCCGGCTGCATTCGCGTCAACAAGTGGTGAAATGAGATCATCATTAACCACCACCTCAAGCCCGGGATGCTGTTCAGACAGTGGAGAACGCACAATAACGGTTACAGTTTCAACATCCTTCGCTTTCATGCACTCGCGCAATATGCCCTGGCCGACCATACCGGAAGCCCCATAGATTAAAACTCTCATAATCAAACCCCGACTGTCTTTCATCATATGAATGCCCCCCAATGCCCTGTGGGGGCACCCGGGCGCCGGGTTCTTTACAGAAAAAATACCCTGACCTTTTTCAGGCTATCGTCTTGTATTCCAGATAACTCTGAATGCCGTAAGCGCCGTTCTCCCTTCCGATGCCTGACTGCTTCATGCCGCCGAACGGAGCGAAGGGCGTATGAGCAAATGCATTGATCGAAACCGCACCGGCCTGCATTTGCTCGGCAACTTTTTTCGCGCGCGCGACATCTTCGCCACTTACGTAACCGGCAAGACCATAAGGTGAATCGTTGGCGATATCGATAGCTTCCTGCTCATTTCTATAGGAAATAACGCACAGCACCGGCCCAAAAATCTCTTCGCGCGCGATGGTCATGTCGTTGGTCACGTTGACAAACACTGTAGGCTTCACGAAGTTACCGTCTGTCAGTCCTGCAGGATATCCCGATCCGCCAGTCAGTATTTCAGCACCTTCATCAATTCCTGCCTTTATATACCCCTGTACGCGCTTGTATTGTGTCCGGGAGACCAGTGGGCCAACGGCCGTGTCGGATTCCTGAGGTAGCCCGACTTTCAGCTGCTCAATGGCCTGTTTCAGCGCGGTTGTAATTTCATCGTAGCGGCCTTCCGGCACCAGAATTCGGGTACCTGCAATGCACGCCTGTCCACTGTTCATGAAGCCTGACTGAAGGATAAACGGCAGCGCCTTGTTCAGGTCAGCATCCTCCAGAACGATATGCGCTGACTTTCCTCCCAGTTCAAGAGTGACTCTTTTCAGGGTAGCGGCGCCGCGGGCGGCAATGCTTTTACCCACGGCAGTTGAGCCAGTAAAAGAAATTTTAGCCACATCGGGGTTGGTGGTCAGCTCAACGCCCACCACGTCGCCGCGACCGTTAACGATATTGATAAGACCAGGCGGCAGACCAGCGGCGTCCACGCATTCCATCAGTATCTGGGTCTGCAGCGCGCTCATTTCGCTGGGTTTGGTCACCACCGTACAGCCTGCGGCAAGCGCGGCGGCGGCTTTATTGCAAAAGTAGATGATATTGGCATTCCACGGTGTGATGTGTCCCGCCACGCCGACCGGATGCAGTGATACTTCAGCCTGACCCACCATTTTTTTAAAGGGTACGTCTTTCAGGCTCTTTAACGCTCAGAATAGCGTCACAAGATGCTTTAACCAGGAACTGAGCCATTTGCTGCGGGCCGCCGTATTCCTCAACCATAGCCTGTACGTGTTCATCCGTCCGCGCCGCTACGGCATTATGGAAGCGCTGAAGGTATCCCGCATGCTCAGCGACCGTGGTCAGGGAGTACGTTTTAAAAGCCTCCTTCGCAGCAGCAATCGCATGCTGGGTATCTTCTTCGTTACCCAGCAGCACGGTTCCGATGGGTATATTCGTTGCAGGATTCACAAGGTCAAACTTCTCCTGCCCGACTGACTCAACAAATTTACCGCCAATATAGTGTTGCGTAATATGTTTCATGACTTTACCTCTCTGGAGTAGTTGGTTGTGTCTCCGGCCACAAAGTTATGGGGCACTGAATCACAAAACTGACTGGTCAGTCATTTAATTATTAATAAAGCGTGGACTATAAGCCCAGGCCCCGCCAGAACATCTCAAAACCATCAGAAATATATGCATGTGTTTTATCAGGTTCGTTCAAAGAAAACTCTACTGTTGTCTCAGCCAGTGATGTCATAACAGCCGTAATAAACGCCACATTCGGACTGGCGTCTGATTTTCCGATCTCAACCAGCATCTGATTGACGGCGTCAAACATGGCTGATGACTGCTGACGCGTGATTTCCGTAACGCTGCGAGAGACATTCAGTTGCTGCAGGGTAGAACGCTTCTCAGGACTGGCACACGCCCAGCAGATGTAAGACTGCCATACGTGAAAAGCCTTTTCTCTGATGCTCCCCTGAAGAGGAAATCCTTCAAGCAGTGCACCGGCCACTTCATTTTTGATGTGAAGATAAAGCTGATTGAGCAGCGTAAGTTTATCCGGGAAATAGGTAAAAAGAGAGCCAGTCGAAACGCCGGCTTCTTTCGCCATCAAGGACGTTGTAGCTCCCAGCCCCTGACTGGCAATAATGCGGAGGGCAGCATTAAGAATAGCAGTCCGTTTTTCCTGATCTAATGGACGAGCCATAAGACATCCTTAGCTGAGTGATTAGTCAAGCATACTCTATGGAAGTAAAATGGCAACCCTGCATTTTGCTTCTTCTTCTTTAAATCTATCTCTGGTTTTAGGACTGTCAGGCGTTTTTTGTTGATTGTGCAACTCTGTCCTGACGTCGGCTGGTTTTGGTGGAAATGTCCGCTCCTGGCCCAAAGCAGACGTTCTGGCGGCGACGTATTTAAACAACATGGGGAACCATTTCTTCCCCATGTCTGGCAGGAATATACCCGCCGCGCGTTCATCATGATTACGGTTGCTTGCTGTTTCCCAGCACTTTGTTAATCGCTTCGGTCCCACATTGATCGTCTGACTCCGCACCACCGGTGCCGGCCATGCCGATAGCGCCGATCCACTGGCCGCGATATTCCACGGGCACGCCGCCGCCAAGCAGCAATAGCTCATTAACCGTATTCAGGTTGGCGCTTTCCGGTGATGATTGCGCCTTTAGGGTCAGTTGTCGGGTCGGCGTTTTGGTGGAGAGTGCAGTAAAGGCTTTTCGCCAGGCGGCCTGGGTGTTGTGAGGGCCCACGTTGTCATCCCGCATCAGCGTGACCAGGTTTCCACCCCGATCCACCACGGCGACTACGCCCTGACGATTCATGTTATGGCAGGCGGACAAGGCCTCCGTTGCGAGTTGATTACTCAGCGCCTGCGTCATGTCATAGACGGAGGCTGGCTCAGCAGCGAGCGCCACGGCAGGTCCGGTTGTCAGCATCAATGCCAGCAGTAAACGTTTCATTTATTTCAGCTCCCGCGATAGGTTGAGTAACTGTACTGGCTCAGCAGCAACGGAATGTGATAGGGGGTAGTGGTATTGGTGATATGGAACTCCACCGGGATTTCGGGGAAGAAGCTCTGCTGTTGATGTGCCGCGAAATAGTCACCGGTTTTAAAAATCACCCGATAGTCACCCGCTTCAAAGGGTTTTGCTGGCCAAAGGGCATCAATTCGACCCTGCTGGTTAGTATTGGCGGTATTCAGTACTTTCCAGCTTTCACCCTGTTTCTGTTCAAGCATCACCTCAACCTCTGAGGCCGGAAGCCCGGTTTGCTGGTTCAGCACGTGAACGCTCAGCGGATTTTTACTGGCAGCGAAGCTGACCGCGGGAACGGCAAGCAGCGTGGCGAGGGCCAGGGCCAGGGCAGTGAGACTCTTTTTCATTTTTTAATACTCCGGTGTTAATCACCCCGCTGTTATACCTGTACGGTTGTTCGTTCTGCCTGTCAGAAAGATGACCATATTGTCATCTGGCGCTGAAGCGCTGGGGCGGTCATAAATTTCATGGCAAACTGCGCCGATGAAACTATTACTGATCGAAGATAACCAGAAGGCGAGCGCCTGGGTGCGTAAGGGGCTGGAAGAAGCGGGCTATATCGTAGATTACGCCGCAGACGGACGGGATGGCCTGCATCTCGGGCTGTCCCATCCCTACAGCCTGGTGATACTGGATATTATGCTGCCGGGAATGGATGGGTGGCAGGTGCTGAAAACCCTGCGTACCGCCAGTCAGATTCCGGTGATTTGCCTGACAGCCAGAGACTCGGTGGATGACCGGGTGAAAGGGCTGGAACTGGGAGCCAATGATTACCTGGTTAAGCCGTTTTCTTTTGCGGAGCTGCTGGCTCGCGTGAGAAACCAACTCCGGCAGCAGCAGCCGCACAGTAGCGTACTGCGGGTGGGCGATCTGGTGCTGGACTCAGCGCGCTTTCAGGTTGTGCGTGACGGTGTCACTCTGATGCTGACGCGCAAAGAGTTCATGCTGCTGTGGCTGCTCGCCAGCCGTCACGGTGAGATTCTGCCCCGGACGCTGCTGGCCAGCGAGATATGGGGGGTTAATTTCGACAGTGAAACCAACATCGTCGATGTTGCTATCCGCCGCCTGCGCCGTAAAGTCGACGATCCCTTTCCTCAAAAGCTCATCACGACGGTAAGGGGCATGGGATACTGCCTGTCAGAAAAGGGGATTGAGGGTGACTAGCCCTTCTCTGACGCTGCGGCTGACAGCGATTTTTACGCTGATCATGGCGATGGCCTGCGGTGGCATCAGCCTGATTCTGTATAAAGCTTTACGCAGCGAACTGGTATGGCGGGACGATCAAACGCTGATTAACCGGGCGGCGCAGTTAAGACAGCTGCTTGAGGATGGTGCCCATCCCAGCTCGCTGCCGCTCTACTTCAATCGGATGGTCGATATCCATCAGGACATTCTCAGCATCCGCTCGCAGCATGAGCAAAACGTCAGTATTAATCATACCGGGATAACGTTGCCCGCGATCACGCCCACGCCGGTCAGCACTCCACCCAGTGAGAAACAGCTGTACCGCTGGATTAATGCGGATAAGACTGAGGCGTCGGCGTTAAGCCTGCAGGCAAATTCATCGCTCGGGCCGGTAACCATTACGCTCGCCAGGGTTGCGCGGGAGCGAGCACTGATGCTGGAGCGTTATCGCCAGCAAAGCATTCTGGTTTCACTGGCGGCCATTTTGCTGTGCGCCGCTGTCAGTCCGCTGTTGATTCGCAGAGGGTTAAGGGCGATCGGTCGGTTAAGTAAGATCGTGTCAGAAACGGCCAGTGACCGGTTAAATCAGCCCGTGCCGCTTCAGACTATCCCGCAGGAGCTGCTACCGATTGGTAATGCGCTTAACGTTATGCGCCAGCGCTTATCCACAGACTTTATCCGTCTGACCCAGTTTGCCGACGATCTGGCGCACGAAATCCGCACGCCCATTAATGTGTTACTGGGCCAGAATCAGGTCGCGCTGGGTCATGAACGCTCAGCCGCTGAATATCAGACGCTGCTCGAAGGCAACATTGAAGAGCTGGAGAGTCTGTCGCGTCTGACTGAAAACATTCTCTTCCTGGCTCGCGCCACGCACCAGAATATCGGACTCAATAAACAGGCGTTCCTGCTGCAGGATGCGCTGGAAGCGCTGCTCGACTTTCTTGAACCGGTTGCGGAAGAGCAGGAGAAGGTCATTGAACTGAGCGCCGAAGGCAGCCTCACCGCCGACAAAATGCTGTTCCAGCGTGCGATGAGTAATCTGTTGATCAACGCCATTCGTTATTCGCCAGAAAAAGGCACGATTCAGGTCATCACGCATCATCACGCTGACTATGTTGAGATTGAGGTGTCAAACGCGGGCGAAGAGCTGGAGGAGCCTGAAAAATTATTTGAACGCTTCTGGCGAGGCGATAACGTCCGTCATACGGCCGGAAGCGGGCTGGGACTGTCGCTGGTGCGCGCAATCGCCGTTTTACATGGCGGGGAGGCTTACTACCGGCACGAGAACGGGCATAATATCTTTGGCCTGCGCCTGCCCCGAAAGTGAGCGTCTGTACGAAAATTTTATCTGTGTGGCTTCAATGAAAGTAGCAGAGGGCGATGGACGCGATCTGCGGAAGTTATTAAGTCAGACACAGCCACTCTGTTGCCTGTTGCACGCTACCTTACCGGCACTGTGGTCAGGTAGCGTCAATTCACAGAACATTGAACGCCGCGTTCTCAGGTTAATTCAGGCACTACTCAGCATGCTGGCGACACCAGGTTCGCGGGCGTCTGCATCGGCACATGACAGTGAAGCGTTTAAAGGCTGGCCCCCTCAATCAACACAAACGTTCCGTGCGCAGCCCCTGCACGCAACAACCTGGCAGCCTGATACGCAGGGCTTTCATAAAAACGTCTGGCTTCGGCAAAAGATTCAAACTCAAAAACCACATGCCGTTCGTGCGCCTCTCCCTCCAGATTTTCATACTGCCCTGACCAGGCAACGATCTTCGGATTAAAGGCCTGCATGGCTTCGCCTGCTGCTCTGGCATAGTCAGCGTATGCGACAGGGTCCGATACGGTCACGTGAGCGATTAAATAACCTTTGTTCATTTCTCTTTTCCTTCCTGAGTGGGGGAAACCTACTCTCTGTAAGAGCGTTTACCTTGTTATCGCGTTGTAGGGGTTCCGCGGTGTGAAAGCACTCTATTAGCTATCAATAAGGTGATAAATTACGGAAAAAATAACGCACTGTTACTCTGGTGGGGAACAATGAAAAACCTCGAGGCACTGACTATTTTTGCGCGTGTGGCGGAAATGAAGAGTTTTACCCGGGCCGCTGACAGCCTGGGAATTCAGAAAGGGCGCGCCTCACTGGTGGTCCGGGAACTTGAAAAGGAGACAGGTGCGACGCTCCTGCACCGGACCACGCGGACCGTGCTGTTAACAGAAGACGGGCGGGCTTTTTATGCACGCGCACGGGATCTGCTGTCGGAAGTCGAGGAGTTGCAGTCTATGTTCGCTCACGACGGGATAGCACTGCGGGGCAGGATACGCGTTGATATGCCTGCCGTGCTGGCGCAAAGCGTAGTGATCCCGGCCTTGCCACAACTGCTGGAGGCCCATCCTGAACTGGAAATTGAGCTTTCAGGTAATGACCGCCGTGTTGATTTGGTTCATGAAGGATTTGATTGCGTCATCCGCCTGGGACCGATCGTGGATGAGACGCTGATTGCCCGGCCGCTGGGAAAACTACGCATGATCAATGCCGCCAGTCCCGGCTATCTGGCGCGTTTCGGCGTGCCGCAAACCATTGATGATCTGCGAAATCAGGGCCACCAGATAGTTCATTACCAGCGAAGCTTCGGCGCAAAGCCAGAGGGATGGGAGTATCCAGCGGGTGACGGCTACAAAATGCTGCTGCTTCCCGGTGCGATAACGGTCAACAGCGTACCGGCCTATCATGAGGCGGGGCTGGCCGGGCTGGGCTTAATTCAGGGCGGTTACGCCACACTCGCGCCTTTTATAGAACGCGGCGCGCTGGTGGAAGTCCTCTCCGATCTGCGTCCCGAGCCGCTTAGCGCCTCGTTTGTGGTCGCGCACCGCCGCAATCTGTCCCGGCGTGTCAGGGCCTTTATGCAGTGGACAGAAGAAATTCTGAAACCCTATTTCGACTCATCTGATTCGTGACTTTTACGCCAGATAAGATGACTCCGGGCAGATAATAACGGATTATGACGCCGCTCATAGGCTGTGCAGATGACTTAACTGCACATCAACCCGACAGGCGGTTATGGCCCAAATGACATTCGGGAACAAACGATAAAATAGAGTCATGAATGGTACTGATTAAAATCCGTGTGCCATTGTAACTGCCGCTGTGCTAATATTTTCTCGCTTATTCAGGTCTCCCGCCATGCGTAGTCTTACTGGAACGCAGTATGATAGATAAATATCAAATTCATCATGAAATCGATGTGCTGCTTCTGCTGCGTCACATCTGCAAAATTGTTTTTACGTCTCTTATTTTGCTGCTACTCCCTCATTTTGCCTGGGCTGAAATTAAAGATGGCAAAGCCAATCGTATTGTCAGCGGTATTATTAGCTTCACCCAATGGCCGGGTTTAAAAAGCCCTGAATTATGCGCTTTAACTTCAGCGCGGCATCTCTCTTTGCCGCAAAATTCCGCATCTCCGGCTGCGACATTCACCGTTGTCTATCTGGCTAACGTAAGTGACATCGCGATGCATCGATGCGACGCCGTGTATTTCGGCGATCAGACGCCGCAGCAGCAGGTAGAGGCTATTCAGCAGTTTAATGGCAGAGCCGTGCTTACCCTTGCGGAGAACAATGCGGAGTGTACTGTGGGTGCCGCTTTTTGCCTGATTTTTCAACCTGACCATACGCATTTTTCCGTTAATCTTGATTCGCTTTCCCGAAGCGGTGTCAGGGTAAATCCGGATGTGCTTTTGCTCTCCCGAGAGGGAAGCGAATAAGATGAAATTCGATAAATTAAGACATGACAAATCCTCCATCCGCAATAAACTGCGCAAAATAAGCACCATCAATTCGGCGGTGATATTACTGCTATGCTGGCTGTTGCTCTCGTCAACGTCACTGCTGTTTATTAAAAATTATGAGAAACGAAACCTCGAATTAATTGGTTCGACGCTCAGCACAACATTAACGGCGGCTACCGTTTTTGCCGACAGTTACGACGCGCGTAATAAAATCGAACGGCTTGGCAATGAAGGCATGTACGCCTCGGCGAAGCTGGTTACCCGGGATCAGATTGTACTGGTCCAGTGGAATGCGCAGCAGGAAAATACGGGCTGGTATTCGCGTTTGCTGCGTGAGTGGATCTACATCAAACCGCTCAACGTTAATATCATTCACGCTGATGCCGCCGTCGGCACGTTGACACTGGAAGGCACCGTGACCGGTGCGGTGAGTTTCATTCGATACTCCTTCATGATTCTGACCAGCGGGATGCTCTGCGTGCTGCTTATCTCGCTCCTGCTGAGTGAGTTTCTGCATCGGGGAATGATCGCGACGCTGCGCACCATCACCAGTTCGATTCACTATGTGATTCATTCTGGCGATTTTTCGCTGCGGATTCCGGGTGGCCCCATCCGGGAATTTCAGCTCTTTTCAGATGACCTGAATTCGTTGCTGAAGGAGATGCAGTCGCTGAAGGCGTCACTGATGCGTGACAATCTTTCGCTGGCCGCCAAAGCGCTGGAAGACCCGCTGACCGGCCTGGCCAACCGCAGCGCCTTTTCCGCTCGCCTGACCCAGCTCCTCGACCAGCAGTATGCCCATGAGCGTTTTGCTCTGCTGTTCCTTGATGGCGATCGCTTCAAGAGCATTAATGATAACTGGGGCCATGCCGCCGGGGATGAGGTATTGAAAGTGATAGGCGCACGCCTCTTATCACTGGCGTCTGACCAGGATTTAGTCGTCCGGTTAGGCGGGGATGAATTTGCCATGCTGGTCACCAGCCGGCCCAGTGAGGAGCAGTTACAGCAACTCATACAGCGCATCCATGACGCCATCATGGAAAAAATAATTATTGCAGAAGGCATGCCGATTACGACCTCGGTGACCATCGGCTACGCGTGGTCACAGCACGGTGATACGGTTGAGTCCATTCTCGAACGTGCCGATATGAATATGTACAAGAATAAGCGAACAAATAAAGCGTAAATAAGGCGTGAATATGAAGAAGAACATTTCCATCATGCTGCTGACGTGGGCTCTGGTGGGTTGTCAGTCGAAAGAGCGTTTCAGTGAGGCGCAAATCGCGGCGATGAAAAGTGCGGGTTTCACCCAGAACATGGAGGGCTGGGGATTAGGACTATCCGATAAAATCCTGTTTGGTGTAAACGAAGCAGAACTGACACCCGCCAGCAAAAGTAAGATTCAGGGGATGGCAAAAAACCTGGCGTCGACCGGTATTGAGCATGTGCGCATCGACGGACATACCGATAATTACGGCAAACCCGATTATAACCAACAGCTGTCGTTGAAAAGAGCGAATGCCGTAGCGGCACAGTGGGCGGAAGGTGCGGCGATACCCCGTGGAAATATTGTTACGCGTGGATTGGGCATGAGTGCCCCGGTTACCAGCAACAACAGCGCGCAAGGGCGTGCGCAAAACCGCCGCGTAGCCATTGTGATCACGGCACCGTAATAAGCCAGCGGGCAATTTTTGGTTTGTCGGCGGGTTTTCCAGAGCGTGACGCGCCGCTGAAAAAGGGGAAAGCTGAATGCACGACGGAACGCGCCGTGCATTGTTTTTGTCAGCGATAAAACGCCGGTTTATCCGCCATCTTAACCGGCACAATCTCTCCGGACGTCTGGGCCGCGACACAAGCATCCGCCGCTACCGCCGCAGCGTAGCCATCCCACGCCGAGGGACCGGTCATCTCACCGCTGATAACGTTGTTGATAAAGGCCTGCAGCTCCACGTCATAGGCATCAATAAAGCGCTTTTTCCAGTCAGTCAGAATGGTAGTAGAGAGTTTTGCCGCGCTGCGCGTCTGCACAGAAACCGGCTCCGGCAAGCGGGCAATGCCGCTTTCACCCACCACTTCACACTGAATGTCGTAGCCATATTCACAGTTCACGAAGATTTCCACATCAATGCGTGCACCTTTGGCCGTCTCCAGCAGCACGATTTGCGGATCGCGCAGGTGTGACGACGCCTTGCGGGTTTTGCGTGGGAAGATCACCTGTACGCTGGCATAGTCATCATTCAGCAGCCAGCGCAACACATCCAGTTCATGGATCAACGTGTCGGTGATCGCCATATCGGTGGTGTAACTGTCGCCCACTTCCGGGTTGCGGTGCGCGCAGTGCAGCATTAAAGGCTCGCCAATCTCGCCGCTGTCGATCACCGCTTTCAGCGCGCGGTAGCCGCTGTCATAGGGACGCATAAAGCCGACCTGCACCAGCTGACGACCCGTTTTTATTTCCGCTTCCACAATGTTCATACAGCCCTGCGCGGTGACCGCCAGTGGCTTCTCGCAGAACACCGCTTTGCCCGCCTCAATACAGGCCAGCACAAAGGCTTCATGCGTTGGACCCCAGGAGGTGACCAGCACTGCGTTAACCTGCGGATCGTTGATCAAATCAATCGCATCGTCATAAATACGCGCTTCCGGCGTCAGCTCATTCACGATCTGCTGGCAGTTATCACGGTTGATGTCGTTGAGTGCCACCACACGCGCATTCTGTAAAACCGTACTGCAGCGGCGGATATGTTCGCGGCCGATTGCGCCGGTGCCGATAACACCAATGTTAATTGTCATGATAATTCCCTTAAGCTGAGTGGTTTAACAGCTGGATGCTGTTGCGAATTTCGCGGGTGATGTCCGCTTCCTGCCAGTTGTTCATCACGGATGAGAACGGCTCAAAGGCGTAAAGCCCGGTGTAGCCCATCTTCTCCAGCCGCTCGACCTGCTGTTTGCTGCGCAGGCGATCATCAGCGCTGAGCATAATGCGCTCTTCGTCGGTAAGCTGATCGACCGGGCGTGGGTCAGTGACGCCGGAGAGGTGAACCAGCCCGATCTGCTGAATCTCGACTTCCTGCTCAAAGGTCTGCTCCGCATCCTCAAACAGATGATGGTGGAAGGTATCGATCAGCAATCTGAACGGCACGCCGGCTTCATGGATCAGCGTCTGCGCCTGGGTGGCCGAGCGCAATGAACTTTGCGGGAAGCCCAGCGGTTCGACCAACCCCTGAATGCCCGCTTCGGCGAAAAGCGGAGCCAGGGTTTTCAGCGCGCTAATGGTGTCGGCGGCGCTGATGCGCGTGCCATCATTCAGCGGGCAGAGCACCAGTGATTCTGCACCGACTGCCTGCGCATCGCTTAACAACTGGCGGGCGCGCTGCAGCACCTCTTCATTCAGCTGGTTAAACGGGTAGAGCGCGTTAATGGTGACAATCCGGATGCCTGACTCACGCGCCAGCGATTTCACCTCATCGCCGGTGAGATCGTCGGTCACGCGTCCGCTGGGCATATCATTGCGCAGCTCGACATTGTGAATACCCAGCTGGCTGACCAGTTTAAAAAACTGCGGAAGGGTGAGGCTGGGCGCTATTTTACGGTTGATGCAAAAGCGCGCGTTGGGAATATTCAGGCTCATAACAATTTCCTTGAACGTAGGGTGTCGGTGTTAATAGCAATCGGGTCGTCAGCGTAATGACGCGGGCCGTTATTTTTTTACTGCGCAGCAGGCACTATTTTTTACCGTTATAAAGCGCATAGAAATAGTGCTCGACCTGCTCAAGACTTCTTCCCCGGGTTTCGGGAATAAACTTCACAACAAAAACAGAGCCGCCGATGCCGATTGCCGCGAATATAAAGAAGGCACCAGCCAGACCAAATGCGGCTAATAACAGCGGGAAGGCCATAGAGATGGCAAAATTAGCGATCCACAGTGAGAAGACCGCGCCGCCCATACAGATGCCGCGCATCCGCGCAGGGAAGATCTCCGACAGCAGGAGCCAGGTGACCGGTGACAGTGCGCCCTGCTGGAAGCAAAGAAACATCAGCATGCCCGCCAGCACCAGATAGGCCCGCAGCAGGTTGACCGTGCCACTGATGTATTCCGGCATCAGCCAGCAGACCAGCCCGATAAAGAAGAGGCAGCAGGTGCAGCCCATCTGTCCGATCAACACCAGCGGGCGACGGCCCACTTTGCCGATTAACCAGATACCGACCAGCGTCATGATGACGGAAATCACCCCATTGGCGATGGTGGCGAACAGCGCGGCATCGTTACTCAGTCCGGCGGCGGTCAGCATGGTGGGTGCGTAGTACATGATGGTATTGACGCCGGTTAACTGCTGAATGGCGGCGATGCCAACGCCCAGCAGGAAAATTTTCATCAGCCATGGCGTCGCGAGATCGCGCAGGCGGCCTTTGCCACGCTGACGGTTCTCTTCGATAGTTTCCTCAATCTCTTCCAGTTCCCACTCAACATCTTCAGCGGCGCGGGTCTTTTCCAGCACCTCACGAGCAGCCTGACTGCGGCCTTTCATCACGTGCCAGCGTGGGGTTTCTGGCATAAATATCATGCCGATCCAGAGCAGAACGGCGGGCACAATCGACAGGGCGAGCATCATGCGCCAGGTGTTTTCGCCGCCCCAGATGTCGTTAAAGGTGGCGTTTGATATGTATGCCAGAAGCTGACCGCTGACGATCATCAGTTCCTGAAGAGTGACCAACTGACCGCGTTTGTTGGCGGGGGCGATTTCTGCGATGTAGACCGGCACGGTGGCTGCTGCGCCACCCACGGCAAAGCCCAGGAACAGGCGTGAGGCGATCATCCACGTGACGTCCGGTGCCAGCGCTGATCCGACAGCCCCCAGGGCGAAGATCAGAGCCAGCGCGATGATAATGCGTCGTCTGCCCAGACCATCTGCCAGATGGCCGGCTGCCAGCGCGCCGAAGGCCGCGCCAAACAACAGGGAGCTGGTGACCAGCCCGGTGGTAAACGGCGTAAGATGCAGATCGCCGCGCATAAACAGCAACGCGCCCGAGACCACACCGGTGTCATAACCAAACAGCAATCCACCCAGGGTAGCGACCAGCGCAATAATCTTCACAAAAGGCTCGGTGCGGGTGGTGCTATTTGGACCGGAGGCCGGGTTCGACGAGATATAAAGTTCTTTTTCCATGAATACTCCTGGTAATAACGGCAAAGACAAACGTCAGAACATGAAGAAGACATCACCCTACTGATATTTTTATTTCGGGTTAAATTATATTTGAAACTTAGTTTTCATTATG
The DNA here is from genome assembly GCF_900115075.1 of Candidatus Pantoea varia. GTDB lineage: Bacteria > Pseudomonadota > Gammaproteobacteria > Enterobacterales > Enterobacteriaceae > Pantoea > Pantoea varia. The sequence goes on along the minus strand of NZ_FOVG01000003.1, from coordinate 25,036 downwards.
TGAGCTCAAGCCTTTCGCCCTTTTTATTTTGATGGGAAACCATCAAGGCGAAAATAAAAGCATTAAAATTAAGCGGGTTATTCGATGGTTTAATAAACGGACAGTGTTTAAGGCAGGGTAAAACAGGACGGAAATAGCGTCAGGGGCAAGTAATAGAATACGGTCAGGATGAAACATCCCAACCGTAAGTAAGTGAATTAATCAAGCTTAGCGAATGGCGAGGGCGCTGAGTGCCGACAATAGCGCGTCCACTTTGGGCAGGAACTGTTTCCGACGTGGCCATACTACGCTCAGCGTCAGCCCATCGGGCTGCAACTGCGGCAAAATAATCTCCAGTTCGCCAGCTGCTACGGCGCGCTGAATAAGCCAGGAGGGCATCTGCGCCACGCCTAATCCGGCAATCACCGCCTGAAGCTGGGCATCGACGTCGCCCAGTGCCAGCCGGAACGGCACCTCGCGCCAGTGTGGCTGACCATCGTCGGTGGTAAACAGCCAGGGTTTGGGGGTGCCATCCACGCGTTCATAAAGGATAGCGCGGTGGTTAAGCAACGCCGCTTCATTCTCAGGGCGGCCTTCGCGGGCAAGATAGGTGGGGGAGGCACAGAACTGCATCTGCTCGCGGCCCATGTTACGACAGCCCAGTGAAGCGGGCAGGTCAGGTGCACCGCCGATGCGCACCGCGACATCCACACCCTCTTCAAACAGGTCAACAAAACGATCGGACAAACTCAGGCTCAGCGCCAGTTCCGGGTGCTGCTGGCAAAAGGGCATCAGCAGCGGCATGACGTTGAGGCGGCCGTAGGTGGTGGGCACCGCCAGGCGCAGGCGACCGGACGGAATAGTGCGCTGTGCCGCCAGCACCGCTTCGGCTTCGGCCAAATCCTCCAGGATGCGCAGGCAGGTCTGATAATAAGCGGTGCCTGCGTCGGTGAGGTGCAGGCTTCGGGTGGTGCGTTCCAGCAGCCGCGAGCCTAAGCGTGTTTCCAGACGGCTGACGCTTTTACTGACCGCCGAGCCGGTCACGTGCAGACGCTCAGCCGCGGCGGTGAAGCTGCCGCACTCGACGCTGGCAACAAACGGCAGAATATCTTTGAGGCGATGATCGTGCATCGATTAATGAACTCAGGTTGAGAATGCTGTGAATAAATGCCAGAGATAAGAACTGAATTCTCTATTAGGCTTAGCATTACGCAAAACGAGGAGAAATCAAATGAAAAAGCACGCTTTAATTGTGGGCATCAGCGGCGTTATTGGTCGCGCACTGGCAGAGAAATTACAAAACGAAGGCTGGCAGGTCACCGGTCTGTCACGCGGACGCGGTGCAGTCCCTGAAGGTGCCACCAGCCTGACAGCGGATCTGACCGACGCGGACGCCGTCCGTGATGCACTGAAAACGGTTAAACCGGATGCGCTGTTCTTTAGCGTCTGGGCGCGTCAGGAAAATGAGAAAGAGAATATCCGTGTTAACGGCGGCATGGTGCGCAACGTGATTGAAGCCCTCGGCGATCGCCTGAAGGGTTCACACGTCGCGCTGGTGACCGGGCTGAAGCATTACCTGGGTCCGTTTGAAGCGTATGGTAAAGGCGCTGTGCCGGTCACGCCATTCCGTGAAGAGCAGGGCCGTCAGCCGGTCGATAACTTCTATTACGCGCAGGAAGATGAAGTTTTCGCGGGCGCTGAGAAGTATGACTACCGCTGGAGCGTGCACCGTCCGCATACCATCATTGGTCATGCCGTGGGTAACGCGATGAATATGGGGCAGACGCTGGCGGTTTACGCAACGCTGTGTAAAGAAAAGGGCTGGCCGTTTATCTTCCCAGGCTCACCAGAGCAGTGGAACGGTATCGTTGATATGACCGATGCGGGTCTGCTTGCTGAGCAGCTGCACTGGGCAGCGACTTCACCGAATGGCGCCAATGAGGACTTCAATGCCGTCAACGGCGACGTGTTCCGCTGGAATTGGATGTGGCCAAAACTGGCCGACTATTTCGGTATTGAAGCCGCGGAATACCCGGCGCAGATGATGCCGCTGGAAGATCGTATGCAGGAAGCCGCCAGTGCCTGGCAGGCAATTGCAGAGCAGCATCAGCTGCGAGAGGCAGATGTGGCTAAGCTGGCTTCATGGTGGCATACCGATGCCGACCTCGGTCGTCCGATGGAAGCCTTTACCGATATGAGTAAAAGCCGCAAGGCGGGCTTTATCGGCTATCGCAGCACGCTCGACGCCTTTACTCAGCTGTTTGATAAGCTGAAAGCGGAAAAAGTGATTCCGGAATAAATCCAGCAGGCGCCGCATCAGGCGCCTCTTTTGTTTCTGGCAGCAGATTATAATCTGGTACTTGCTTTATCTAAGGGAGGATCTGATTTTATGGCGACATGTTTCATTATCGGCGCAGCGGGCAAAGTGGGCCAAAAGCTGACCCGTCAGCTGGGCAGCAAAGGTCATGCAGTGACGGCGTTGCACCGCAAACCGGAACAGGCTGAGACTCTGCAGGCCGCAGGCGCAAAGCCTGTCGCGGGGGATATTCAGCAGCTGAGCGTGACGGCACTGGCAGATCTCATGACCGGTCACGACGTGGCTGTCTTCACGGCGGGTGCGGGCGGTGCCGGGATCGAGTTGACCAATGCCATTGACGGTGAAGGGCTGAAGCTGGCGGTAGCCGCAGCAGAGCAGGCGGGTGTCTCGCGCTTCCTGCTGGTCTCGGCGTTTCCGGATGCAGGCCGTGGTAAAATCCCCTCGGAGGGATTTGAGAATTACATGCGGGTGAAACGTCTGGCGGATGCTGAACTGGTCGCGAGCAAGCTGGAGTGGGTGATCCTGCGGCCGGGTACGCTGACCGATGAAGCCGGTACGGGTCGGGTTCATGCCGATCTGGCGATTCCGTATGGTGAGATCCCGCGCGAAGACGTGGCGGCAACGCTGGTCGGTCTGATCGAAAATCCGGCGATTAAGTATCAGATCATCGAACTCACCCAGGGTGAGGTGCAGATTGATGTGGCGTTGCAGCGGTTGCAGAGGGGATAGAAAGGTTCGATAGCGGAGTTTTCAGACTGCTGCTGAAGCCAGGTCAGAGTGAACCTGGCAGCCATAAATTAGCTAAGCGCGCAGGGAACCGGGTCAGAAGATGAAAACGTCCCGCGCCAGGACGGCGCGGGCCGAGCGTGTCATGGATGACGGCTTTTGCGTCTTTCCGATCTGACCCGGTTCCCTGCACAGGCTCGTTAGCACAGCCAATACGCCTGAATGCGTCACAAATAAAAGCCCCGTAATCGGGGCTTTTTGATTTGTTAACGCAGGTTTTTCCTGACGTATGTTCTACTTAACGCATTTTGCGCAGTGCGCGCGCTCAATGTGCTGGAAGAAGTCATTACCTTTGTCATCGACCAGGATAAAGGCAGGGAAGTTCTCAACCTCAATTTTCCAGATCGCTTCCATTCCCAGCTCAGGATACTCAACGCATTCCAGACTTTTGATGCTCTGCTGCGCCAGAACCGCGGCCGGACCACCGATGCTGCCCAGATAGAAACCGCCATGTTTATGACAGGCATCTGTCACCTGCTGGCTGCGGTTGCCTTTCGCCAGCATGATCTTGCTGCCACCGTGGGCCTGCAGCAGATCCACGTAGGAGTCCATGCGGCCTGCGGTGGTCGGGCCGAGTGAGCCAGACGCATAACCTTCAGGCGTTTTGGCCGGACCGGCGTAATAGACCGGATGATCTTTAATGTACTGCGGTAATCCTTCGCCGTTATCGATGCGCTCTTTGAGTTTGGCATGCGCGATATCACGCGCCACGATAATGGTGCCGGTCAGTGACAGGCGGGTAGAAACCGGATACGCGGAGAGCTGAGCCAGAATCTCTTCCATTGGACGGTTAAGATTCACCTGCAACGCTTCACCTTCGCCCTGCTGACGCAGCGCTTCCGGGATCAGGCGGCCTGGGTTGGCTTCCAGCTTCTCAATCCAGATACCTTCGCGGTTAATTTTCGCTTTGATATTACGGTCTGCCGAGCATGAAACGCCCATGCCGATCGGGCATGACGCGCCGTGACGCGGCAGACGCACCACGCGGATATCGTGAGCGAAATATTTGCCGCCAAACTGCGCGCCGAGGCCGAGCTGCTGCGCCGCTTCCAGCAGTTCCTGCTCCAGCTGAACGTCGCGGAACGCCTGACCGTGCTCATTACCTTCAGTCGGTAAACCATCGTAATAGTGCGTCGAGGCGAGCTTAACGGTTTTCAGGGTGCTTTCAGCCGAGGTGCCACCGATAACAAACGCAATATGATAAGGCGGACAGGCTGCGGTGCCGAGGGTACGCATCTTATCCACCAGGTAATTTTTCAGCTTGCCCGGACTCAGCAGCGCTTTGGTTTCCTGATAGAGATAGGTTTTGTTGGCGGAGCCGCCACCTTTGGCGATACAGAGGAATTTGTACTCATCGCCATCGACGCTGTAGAGGTCGATCTGCGCAGGCAGGTTAGTGCCGGTATTCACCTCTTTGTACATATCCAGCGCGGCATTCTGAGAATAGCGCAGGTTATCTTCAATGTAGGTGTTGTAGATACCCTGTGACAGTGCGGCTTCATCACCACCGCCGGTCCAGACGCGCTGGCCCTTTTTACCCATGATGATCGCGGTGCCGGTATCCTGACAGGTAGGCAGCACGCCTTTGGCGGCGATTTCAGAGTTTCTTAAAAACTGCAGGGCGACATATTTGTCATTGTCGCTGGCTTCCGGGTCATCAAGGATGGAAGCAACCTGCTGCTGGTGGGCCGGACGCAGCATGAAAGAGGCGTCGTGGAAGGCTTGCTGACTCAGCAGCGTCAGTGCCTGCGGGTCAACTTTCAGGATCTCCTGACCCTCAAACTCGGCGACAGAGACATGCTCGCGACTCAGCAAATAGTATTCAGTATCTTCGTGGGACAGCGGAAAAGGGTTCTGATAGACAAAAGGTTTGTTCGACATTTTTTCTCACTTAATGACCGGCTGAACCTCCGCGTGCAGGCTGCGGGGCGCAACATCATAGGCGAATTAATCGTTTATTATGCTTCCCCACCGCGTATGCGGTGAGGAAGTGCTGGAATGGTATCTTATAACGCGTTGATCTGCATGTTGTATCCGTCAGAACAACCACACCATCCACGGATAGGCAATCAGCATCATGGAGGCTAAGAAGATGGCACCGAAGATAGTACCCAGACGCCAGTAGTCTTTGGTAGGCAGATAACCGCTGCCGTAGTAAATCGGGCTTGGGCCAGTACCGTATGGCGTGATGATGCCCATCACACCCAGAGAGGTACACAGCATCAGGCAGAAGACGGGCATATTGATGCCTGGGATTGAGGCTGCGATGGTCAGCATGGCCGGTAACAGCGCGGTAGTGTGGGCGGTGGTACTGGCAAACAGGTAGTGCAGCAGGAAGAAGGCAATTAACAGGACTACCGCTGAAACCTGCGGGTCATAACCCTGCAGCAGCATGCCACCCTCTTTACCTAACCAGGTGATGAAGCCAACGCGGGCCAGACCATCAGCCAGTGCCACCAGGGTAGCGAACCAGGCAAAGGTGTTCCAGGCCGGTTTATTACTGGTGATGTCATTCCAGTTCAGGACCCCGGTCCACAGCATCAGCACGACCACCAGCAGCGCAGCCATCGCTGGCTCAATCCACGAGGTAGCGAAAATCCACATCAGCAGGGCACAGACCACAAACACCAGCAGCAGGATTTCGTTACGGGTCAACCGGCCCAGTTTTTCCAGTTCCGCAATGGCCCACTTTGGCACTTCATCGTTGATTTTGACTTCAGGCGGATAGAACCAGTAAGCCAGCAGCGGCATGGTCAGAATCAGCAGTAAGCCCAGTGGCAGGAAGGCCAGGAACCACATGCCCCATGAGATATCGAAACCGATGATGCTTTTCACCAGCGCCAGCGCCAGCAGGTTAGGGGCCAGGGCAGAGAGGAACATCGAGCTGGTGATACAGGCGGCGGTAATCGCGACCCACATCAGATACGAACCGATTTTACGGGCGCTCGGGTCGTTGGGTTTAGAGCCGTACAGCGGAGGCAGGTTGGCAATAATCGGGTAGATGGTGCCGCCACTGCGCGCGGTGTTTGAAGGGGTAAACGGCGCGAGTAACAGGTCAGCAAAGGTAATGGCATAACCCAGCGTCAGGCTGCGGCGACCCAGATACTTCACCAGAATCAGGGCCAGGCGACGACCGAACTGTGTTTTGTCATAACCTGCGGCGAACATAAAGGCACCGAAGATGAGCCAGACGGTGGAGTTGCCGAAACCGCTGACCGCCCACTTAAAGGACTCACTGGCGACTTTGAATTTCGGGTTAGCCAGTTCAGCCGGGCTGAAGAGCAGAAACTGGCTGAACAGCGCGATGACCACCACGCCGGTCAGGCCGATCACCGCGCCAGGCAACGGTTCAAAGATCAATCCGACAATTACGCCGACGAAGATGGCGAAGAAGTGCCAGGCGTAGGGTTCGAGTCCGGCGGGTGTCGGAACCAGTAACAACAATAGGGCAACGATTACCGGCAGAGCCAGCATGATAGCTTTCTTTTTACCCGGCGCCGCAGGAGCGGCTTTTGGGGGTTCAGTAACAGCTGAGAGTGTTTTCATAGTGTTTTATCTGCAAGTTAAGAAGAATGCGATTTGCGCCCCGGACCTTCACTGATGACTTTCTTTCTTATTCTTAATAGTGTGAATAAACCGCGATGCACTGATTTTTTAATCTGCTGCTTAGCTACTGAGCTGCATTTTTAAATCCATGTAAATATGATGCGATTTTTGCAAATATAGATTTTGATCCAGATCAAAGAAATTAATTCATTATTCTCCATTTTTAACATTTATTTTTAATTTATATTTCTGGCATCGACATTTTGACAGTTCTGTGAAGCTGGTCGACAAATAATCAGTTCAGAAAAACCAGACATCCTGCTTTAACCACATGATGATAAACGATTTATTTTTTATGTAAATGATTAGTTGATTTTTGGTAACGCTTGGTTAACAATTAATATAACTTCACTTTATCCTTTCGGCAAATAAAAACTCCAAATGGTTTAAAAGTTAAAAAAGTAAATTTATCGCTTATGAAAGCAAAGAAAAGCGTATATTAACCTCATGACATCGGACCACTTAATTAAGCGATAATTTGCGTCCGCTAAAAATTTCCAGACTTTTAAATCTTGGAGTTTATCGCAATGAAATCTCTCACTCCCATCCTGAATCCACTGACTCTGCCGAATGGCGCTGTTTTAAAAAACCGACTGGTGATGGCACCTATGACCACCTGTACCGGTTTTTATGACGGAACGGTCACCAGCGAACTGGTCGAATACTATCGCGCACGCGCTGGCAGCATCGGAACCGTGATCGTTGAATGCTGCTTTATTGATAACCGCGGCCCGGCATTTCCGGGTGCCATTGCTATCGACAGCGACAACAAAATCCCTGGTCTGAAACGCATCGCAGACGCCATTAAATCTGAAGGCTCCACCGCCATCCTGCAGATCTATCACGGTGGTCGCATGGTCGAGCCGGAGCTGATTGGCGGGAAAACGCCGGTTGCGCCAAGCGCCATTGCGGCACCGCGTGAAGGGGCAACCAAACCTCTGGCGCTGAGCGCCGAAGAGGTCGATACCATGATCACCAAATTTGGTGACGCGGTGAACCGCGCCATCAAGGCCGGTTTCGACGGTGTCGAAATTCATGGTGCCAACACCTACCTGATTCAGCAGTTCTATTCACCCAACTCTAACCAGCGCGATGACAAGTGGGGCGGAAGCCGCGATAACCGCGCACGCTTCCCGCTGGAAGTGCTGGAAATCACCCATAAGATGGCGGAGCGCTTTGCCCATAACTCTTTCATCATCGGTTATCGCTTCTCGCCGGAAGAGATCGAAGTCCCCGGCATCCGTTTTGATGACACGCTCTATCTGCTGGAAAAACTGGCTGCGCGTGGACTCGACTACGTTCACTTCTCTGTGGGTCAGCTGCTGCGTCCGTCGATTGTCGATACTCAGGACCCGACGCCGCTGATTGAGAAATTTGTCGCGATGCGTTCACCTGAGCTGGCAAAAGTGCCGGTGATTGGTGTCGGCGGCGTGGTGAACAAAGCCGATGCGGAGCTGGCGCTGGAGAAAGGCTACGATCTGGTGGCGATTGGTAAAGCCTGCATCGCCTATCCCAACTGGGCTGATCGCATCATCAATAACGAACACCTCGAACTCTACATCGACAGCAACAAACGTGAAGAGCTGCAAATTCCTGAACCGCTGTGGCGCTTCTCACTGGTTGATGCGATGATCCGCGACACCAGCGAATCAGGCCGCAAATATAAAGCGGGTGTCTATCAGGAAAAAGTCGAAGCCGAAGCGCTGAAACTGAAAATCAACGTCACGCTGGATACTGACCGTATCACCGACATCTCACTGGTGCCGGATGACACGCTGGATGTAGACTTCACGACCACCTTTGAAAGCCTGCGCAGCCGCATCCTGGTGGCGAACAGCCCACACGTCGATGCGATTACCGGTGCAACCACCCAGAGTGAGGCGCTGAAAAAAGCGGTTTCACGCGCGATGACCACCTCCAGCAAAGCGCACGTGATCGAGGAAGGCGGTAACCCTAACGCACCACAGAATTACGATGTGGTGATTGTGGGCAGCGGCGGTGCCGGTCTGGCGGCGGCGATTCAGGCGCACGATGAAGGCGCGCGCGTGGTCATCATCGAGAAGATGCCGACCATTGGCGGCAACACCATCAAAGCATCAGTGGGCATGAACGCCGCTGAAACCCGCTTCCAGAAACTCAAAGGCATCGAAGACAGCAAAGAGCTGTTCTACGAAGAGACGCTGAAGGGCGGTCAGTTCAAAAACAATCCGGTGCTACTGCGAGAGTTTGTTGACCTGGCTCCTGAGGCGATTGAGTGGCTGGCGGATAAAGGCATTGAGCTTAACGACATTACAATTACCGGCGGGATGAGCATCGACCGTACTCATCGTCCGGCTGACCGCTCAGCGGTGGGTGGCTTCCTGATTAGCGGCCTGGTAAAAAATATCAACAGCCGCAACATCGAAGTTTTGCTGGAAACCTCGGTCGCCGAGATCCTCTATGAGAATGGTGCAGTCGCGGGCGTGAAAGTGGTCGATGAATACAACGACAGCCGTATCCTGAATGCCAAAAGCGTGATTGTGGCGACCGGTGGATTCAGTGCGAACCGTGAGCTGGTGGTGAAATACCGTCCTGAACTCGATGGCTTCGTGACGACCAACCACAAAGGTGCGACCGGCAGCGGCATTGCGATGCTGGAAAAAATTGGTGCGGGTACTGTGGATATGGGCGAAATCCAGATTCACCCAACGGTTGAGCAGACCACCTCTTATCTGGTCTCCGAATCCATTCGAGGCGGCGGCGCTATCCTGGTCAGCCAGGCGGGCGAGCGTTTCTACAACGAAATGGAAACCCGCGACAAAGTTTCCGCGCAGATTATCGCGCTGCCAGAGAAAAGTGCCTGGATTGTGTTTGACGAGCAGGTGCGCATGAACAACAAAGCGGCTGACGAATATATCGCTAAAGGCTTTGTCATCAGCGCGCCAACCGTGGCGGAACTGGCGGTGAAACTCAACATGAGTGAGCATCACACCCTGGAAGCGACACTGGCACGTTACAACAACTTCGTTATCATGCAGAAAGATGAAGACTTTGGTCGCCAGACCGCGCTGCGTCATCCCCTGAGTGAAGCGCCGTTCTACGCGATTCGTGTCGCACCGGGTGTTCACCACACCATGGGCGGCGTCACTATCGACACCACAACAGCGGTACTCGACAGCCAGAAACAGGTGATTAACGGTGCCTGGGCCTGTGGTGAGGTGGTTGGCGGTATCCACGGTGCGAACCGTATCGGCGGTAACGCTGTTGCGGATATCATCATCTTCGGTATTCTGGCCGGTGGTAATGCCGCCGCTTACGCCCAACGTTAACGGCAGTCTCCGGCATCTGCATCCTGCGGGTGCCGGTCTTTCCCTCTAAAAAGCAGAGTCGCCTATGTTAACTGATGCGCGTGTCTATGCTTACTCCGCCGTCTTAATGGGTTCGCCCATTCTGCTCAAACTCTTCGATGACAACCAGACGCTGGCCGGACAGGTTTTCCGCCTGATCAAACAGCAGGAAAATCTCTTTACGGTGAATCGTGCGGCGTCTGAAGTGATGGCCATTAATCACGCGGCCGGGCAGCACCCGGTGGTCGTCAGCCAGCCGGTATATGATTTAATTGCCTGTGCGCATGCGGTGAGCCTGCTGCCGGACAGCCTGTTCAATCTGGCTATCGGCCCGCTGGTGAAGTGCTGGAAAATCGGCTTTCAGGGCCACAGCGTCCCCTCAGAATCCGAACTTCAGGCGCGCATAGCGCTGACAAATCCGCAGGCGGTGATCCTTGATGCCGCAAGCCGCAGTGTCATGCTGGCCGTGCCGGGGATGGAGATTGACCTGGGTGCCATCGCCAAAGGTTATATCGCCGACTTAGTCCAGGCGTTCCTGCGCCAGCAGCAGATCAGCAGTGCGCTGATCAATCTGGGCGGAAATGTGCAGACGGTGGGGGCGCCGCCCGAAGAAGCGGGCTGGGCAATCGGCCTGAAAAAACCTTTTGGTGAGGCCAATGAGCTGATTGGGGTGATTAGCGTGAATAACCGCTCGGTGGTGACGTCGGGTATTTATGAGCGTTATTTCGAGCTGGACGGCGTCTGTTATCACCACATCCTCGATCCGCACAGCGGTTATCCGCTGGATAACGAGCTGCTGAGCGTCACCGTGATCTCTGATCGATCACTGGATGGCGACATCTATACCACGCTGCTCTATGGCCTGGGCGTCGAAAAGGGCATTACCTGCCTGGCCGACAAACCGGACATCGAAGCGATCTTTGTGACCCGTGACAGGCAGGTGATCTGCTCGTCACAACGTCACTTTTCCTTTCAGTTACTGGACACTGATTACCGGCTGGTTCACTGACAATATTGCTTGAGTAAGGTGTGATACTCCGGCTGCAGGCGATAGCGGTAAACCGGACGGCCCGTGACCCCATAATGAATGCTGGTGAACAGAATATTAATCTGCGCCAGCCAGATCAGGTATTTGCGGCAGGAGACGCGGGAGATATTCACCTCGGTTGCGAGTTCATCAGTAGAGAACTCGGTGCCCGGATGCGCGTCGATCCACAGGCACAGCGTTCGCAGCGTCTGCGGTGTTAATCCTTTCGGCAGGCGTTTCTGCTCGCTGGCGCCTGGCGGATTGCCATGCAACAGCTGATCGACGTCTGACTGCTGATAGAACTGATGATTATCCATCAGCGACTTTTTCTGTCGCCAGCCGGTCAGCGCCTCTTCAAAGCGGGCAAACTGGAAAGGCTTGATCAGATAGTCCACCACGCCATAGTTGAGCGAGGTTTTGATGGTGGCGGCATCGGCGGCTGACGAGATAATAATCACATCGACCGGACGGCCTGCGCTGCGCAGCTCAGGCAGCAGGTCGAGACCGTTTTCCTGCTGCATATAGATATCCAGCAGAATAAGGTCAACCTGTGGCGCGTCCTGCGCCAGCCGCTCCTTGGCCTGCTGTAAGGTTGAGGCGGTGCCGCAGCAGGTAAAGCCCGGGATTTGCCCGATATAGCAGCGATTCAGCTCGGCTACCATGGCGTCATCATCGACAACTAACACATTGATCATTGGGTAATCATTCCTCTCTCCCACGGAAGTTGCACTAAGAATTGGGTGAATACACCCGGTTCCGACTCGACACTGACGTTGCCGCCCAGGCTTTCAGTCTGCTGCTTAACCAGAAACAGTCCGACCCCGCGATCGTCACCTTTCGACGAAACGCCACGTTCAAAAATGGCGCTGAGCTGCGAGCCGTCAATGCCTGGCCCGTCATCACTCACTTCGCAGGCTAACCAGCCATTCTGATAATGCAGCATAAGGTGAATTTCGCCTTCGGTTTCCGGGTCAAGCGCCTCAAGCGCATTCTCAATTAAATTGCCCAGCACGGTGATCAGGACAGCATTCTGCTCCTCGCTGCCGCAGTCGGGCAGAAAACTTGCTTCATCGATAATCAGCTGATGGCCTTCATCGGTCACACGGTTAATCTTGCTGAGCAGGAAGCCGGCAATGACCGGCGATTTAATCTTCTGCATCAGCGAACCGATCTCCGTCTGATACGCGTTGGCGGTTTTCAGGATGTACTCTTCCATCTGTGCATAATTTTTCATATGCAGCAGGCCCAGAATCACATGCAGCTTGTTCATGAACTCATGGGACCGCTCACGTAACGCGTCTACATAGTTTACCATGCCGTCCAGACGCTGCATCAGCTGGCTAATCTCGGTCTTGTCCCTGAAGGTGGTCACCGCGCCAATAATGCGGTCACGACTGCGAACCGGCACGGTGTTACTGATCAGAATGCGGTTACCCAGCGTCACCTCCTGATCGTGCCAGGCTTTGCCCGCATGCAGCGCATCCTGCTGATGGCGGTGCATCACGCTCTCTTCGGCTATCAGATCGCCGCTTAAGGGCATTTTGCGGGTGGTCTCATGCAACAATTGCTGCGCCGCGTGGTTAATCAGACTGACGCGTGACTGATCATCGACCGCAATTACCCCTTCTTTAATGGAATTGAGAATCGCCTGACGCTGCTCGAACAGGCTGGAAATTTCGTGCGGCTCCAGCCCCAGTAAGATGGTTTTTAGTCGCCTGACCAGAATAAGAATACCCAGCAGGCCCACCAGACCGCCAAATAACACGGTCCAGACAATATTCCAGCGACTTTTGGCAATCTGCGCCGCGACATCATTCAGCGCGATGCCGATCGCCACCACGCCAATCTGCTGATGCTGTGCGTTATAGACCGGGGTAAATACCCGCAGAGCCTCCACCAGTACACCATGATTCACCGCCACATTTTCCCGTCCGCGCAGCGCGGGGTAGATATCGTTGCCGACAAAATGTTTGCCGATCACCGCGACATTCGGGTGGGAGAAACGAATACCTTTCATATCTGTGACCACCACAAACAGCAGGCCGTTGCGTTTGCGCGCCGCTTCAGCCACTGGCTGAATCAGGCTGCTGCCGTCCGGTAACAGCAAACCACGCTGCACTTCCGGCGAATCGGCCAGCGTGCGTGCCACCGCCATCGCCTTATCTTTGAGATGCGACTGCGCAAAGTTATCAATCTGCACGAAGTAGAGCAGATGAACAGCGACCAGGACGGTAAAGATCACCGCAGTCATCATCAGCGTGGTCAGTGTACTGAGTTTCATGGGTCGTTTCGTCACGGCATGTGGGTTCTGTGGTTGGCTTTTCATAGGTGTTCAGCACGGGTGAGAGATCGCCGGGAAACATACGCTAACTCACCGCCTCAGTACAGTTTTAGCGGTCTGCGCGCGCCGATCGCCACATAACAATATTTGTGTTAGGGGATTGTATAATTCACAGGACACCCTTAATGTGTGGTTAAAATATGTGAGTAATTCAGTAAGCCTTTTGTAATTAAAATAAGGCTAAATTGCTATTTTTAATTTTATAACTATTTTCACATTAACTCATAAATAACATTATTTTAAACTTTGAGGACTTTTTTTAACCAGTACCGTCTGAGCTGTAGATTAAAATGATGAATTCAAAGAAAGTTATTCCCACCCTTTCCCTCGCGGCCTTGTTAGTTTCTTCAGCCCTTCACGCTGAAACCTCGCCAGAAAAGACTGACGTCCTGTTAATTGGTGGCGGCATTATGAGCGCCTCAATGGGCACCATGCTGGAAGAGCTGCAGCCTGGCTGGAAACAGATCATGGTTGAAAAGCTGGACGGCGTGGCACTGGAATCCTCTAACGGCTGGAACAATGCCGGTACGGGTCACTCTGCCAATATGGAACTGAACTATACGCCTGAGCGTAAAGACGGTTCTATCGACGTCTCCAAAGCGCTGGAAATCAACGAAGCGTTCATGATTTCTCGCCAGTTCTGGAGCTCACAGGTTAAAGAGGGCGTGATGCACGATCCGCGCTCTTTCATCAACTCAACGCCACACATGAGCTTTGTCTGGGGCGACAACGTCGACTTCCTGACCAAACGCTATGCTGCGCTGCAGAAAACCGCGCTGTTCCAGGGCATGAAGTTCTCTACCGATCACAAGCAGATTGCGCAGTGGGCACCGCTGGTGATGGAAGGTCGTGATCCACAGCAGAAAGTGGCTGCCACCTGGACGCCCGTGGGCACCGACGTTAACTACGGTGAAATCACCCGTCAGTTGATCGGCAGCCTGAAGAAGAATGATAACTTCCGTCTGGAAACCTCATCTGAAGTCACCGATTTCAAACGTAACGGCGACAACTCCTGGCACGTCACCATCAAAGACGCTAAAAACGGCAACGAGCGTGCGGTTGACGCGAAATATGTCTTTATAGGTGCTGGCGGCGGCGCGCTGAAATTACTGCAGAAAACCGGCATTCCGGAAGCAGAAAACTATGCAGGCTTCCCGGTGGGCGGGTCATTCCTGGTAACTGAAAACAGCGCGATTGCCGATCGTCACCTGGCGAAAGTCTATGGTCAGGCGTCAACCGGTGCACCACCGATGTCCGTTCCGCATCTGGATACCCGTTATCTGGATGGCAAACGCGTCGTGCTGTTTGGACCATTCGCGACCTTCTCAACGAAGTTCCTGAAAAATGGCTCACTGTTTGATCTGCTGAGCACCACCACCACCCATAACATCGTGCCAATGACCGATGTCGGTATGGATAACTTCGACCTGGTGAAATACCTGGTGGGACAGGTGATGCTGAGTGATGAAGATCGCTTTAAAGCGCTGCAGGAATATTATCCGGACGCGAAGAAAGAGGACTGGAAACTGATTCAGGCCGGTCAGCGTGTTCAGATCATCAAGAAAGATGCTGACAAAGGTGGCGTGCTGAAACTGGGTACAGAAATTGTGACCGATCAGCAGAAAACCGTGGCGGCACTGCTGGGTGCTTCTCCTGGTGCATCGACCGCAGCGCCTATCTCGCTGAGCGTGATGCAGAAACTGTTCCCGGAAGAGTTTAAGTCACCAGAATGGCAGGCGAAGATCCACAAGATGATCCCAGGCTACGGTCAGAAACTGAATGACAACGTGCCGTTGCTGCAGCAGGTCTGGAATGAGACCGCTGCGACTCTGCAACTGACCACGCCGCCAGTCATCAACATGGATGGCAAAACGGCAGACGCGCCGGCCGCACAGCCTGAGAAGGCTGCGCCTTCAGCGAAACACGATATGGCGCTGTAACAGCGACCTGACGTAAAAAAAGCCCGCACAGGTTAGCCTGCGCGGGCTTTTTTATTGCCACTTTTCTGCGTTACTCCGGCGTGTTACCGCGCCAGTTGCCCCAGGGATCTTCCACAGGTGCCTGATCTGCATCGTCAGCCGGTTCTTCACGCGTTGCCGGTTGCGCTTTTAACGAGTCGAGATAGAGCGCTTCGACTTCAGCCCGCGCCCAGGGCGTTCGGCGTAAAAACTTCAGGCTCGATTTAACGCTGGGATCGCTTTTAAAGCAGTTAATATTGATCCGTTTTCCCAGTTCCGCCCAGCCATACTGTGCGACTAAACTGTTTATCTGCATCTCCAGCGTTACGCCGTGCAGAGGATCTTTTGAGGTTTGTGCGTTCATCATCTATCCGCCTGATTCAGTCAATGCCGCACATCCTGACAATCGTAAAGCGGTTGTGCAAGAACTGAAGGAGAAAAAGCGCGCCAGCAGTGCGTCATCGTTGCTTTTATGTGTCTGGGTTAACGCGACGGGAAGAAGAGTGCGCAGGCATGCAGCGATTGTGCTAATCATAAGCAACTGATGATGCTCTGAAAAGGATCGCCTGCCATGACGCTACCCGCTGATAATCTGCTCAGCTCCGCCAGCCGTAAACGTGCTCTGCTTGCCGGTTCGGTGGGGAATTTCATTGAATGGTATGAGTTCGCCGTCTATGGCTTCCTGGCCACCGTGATTGCGCAGAACTTCTTCAGGCTGGAAGGGGAATCAGCGCTGACCGGGCTGCTGCTGACCTATGCCTCATTCGCCATCGCTTTTTTCTTCCGTCCGCTGGGCGCGATCATCTTCGGCCGTATGGGCGACCGCATCGGGCGCAAACCCACGCTGATCTTTGTGTTGATCATGATGACGCTGGCGACGGCCGCGATCGGCCTGGTTCCCACTTACGCTCAGTTGGGCATCCTGGCGCCGCTGATGGTGACCGGTCTGCGTATTCTGCAGGGACTGTTTGCCGGGGGCGAGTATGGCGGGGCGGTTTCACTGATGACCGAGTTTGCGCCGCGCGGTAAGCGGGGTCTGTATGGTGCATGGCAATCCTTTACCGTGGCACTGGGGCTGCTGGCCGGTGCGGGCATTGTCGCGCTGCTTTCCGTACTGCTGACGCCAGAGCAGATGCTGAGCTGGGGCTGGCGCATCCCGTTCTTTGTCGCGCTGCCACTGGGCGTGCTGGCGCTCTGGCTGCGGGTTCAGATGGAGGAGACCCCGGCGTTTATTCAGCAGCAGGCGCAACCCGTGGCAAAAGTTGACGCCAGCCTGGTCGACACGCTGAAAACGATACTGCTCGGTATCTGCCGGCTGATGGTGTGGTCGGCGGCGGGTTACACCTGGCTGGTGATTATGCCGACTTACCTGCAGGCCTCGCTGCACACCGGCTTTAACCAGGCGCTGCTGATTGCGGTGATATCGAACCTGGGCTTTGCTGCCACTATCATCCCGGCCGGAATGCTCAGCGACAGGATTGGCCGCCGTGCGGTGATGGTGACAGCGGCGGTACTGCTGCTGGTGCTCTCTCTGCCACTGCTTAACATACTTCAGGCAGAGAGCACCGGGCTGCTGCTGAAAGCGCTGGTGGTGTTTATCGCGGGCGGAGTGGTCGGGTTGCTGGCCGGGCCGGGGCCTGCGATGCTGGCCGAGATGTTTCCGACGCGGGTGCGTTATACCGGACTGGGTCTGGCCTATTCGCTTTCTAACGCAGTATTTTCCGGCTGTGCCGGATTGATCATCACCGGGCTGATCAAAGAGACCGGTAATCCTGATATCCCCGCCTGGTATGTAATGGCGACGGCGCTGGTGAGTATTGTGGCACTGATGACGCTGAATAAAGATGACCATCTGCGGCTGCTGGATGAGCCACCGTCGCGCTAAAACAGAGTCAGGGAAGGCCGATGGGGGAATCACTCATGGCTGGCTGAAAAGCCGGGACTGGAAAACGCAGACGCCTGAACGAAAAAACCAGCCTTGCGGCTGGTTTTGTTTTTATGCGACTGGCAGTGAAATTACACCAGCTTCTGTGCCGTGGTTTCCACCAGCGCCAGCAACACTTTGATATCTTCCAGCGTTACCGTCGGGTTCAGCAGGGTCATCTTCAGGCAGGTCACGCCATCGTGCTCGGTCACGCCGACGTTAGCGCGGCCTGATTCCAGCAGGGCATCACCGATACGCTGGTTCAGCAGGGCGATATCCGCACTGCTCAGGTGCGCCAGATGCGCCGGACGATAGCGGAACAGCACGCTGGCCAGCTGCGGTTTCATCACCAGCTCCAGTGCAGGCTGCTCATCAACGTACTGTGCAACCTGCTGCGCCAGCGTCACACCGTGGTCGATGATTTCGGCATACTGTTTCTGACCCAGCGCTTCCAGACCCATCCACAGTTTCAGTGCATCAAAACGGCGGGTGGTCTGCAGCGATTTGGACACCAGATTCGGCACGCCCTGCGCTTCATCGAACTCAGAGTTCAGGTAAGCCGCCTGGTAGCGCATCAGCTCATAATGACGCGCTTCCTTCAGCAGGAAAGCGCCACAGCTGATGGTCTGGAAGAATTGCTTGTGGAAGTCCAGGGTAATGGAATCGACCAGATCAATACCATCCAGATAGTCACGATACTTTTCTGAGAGCAGCAGTGCGCCGCCCCAGGCCGCGTCAACGTGCACCCAGATGTTCTCTTCCGCCGCCAGCGCCGCGATTTCACGCAGGGGATCGATCGCACCCGCATCGGTAGTACCGGCTGTGGCAACGATCGCCAGAATGTTTTCGCCGTTGGCTTTGGATGCGGCCAGCTTGTGGCGCAGGTCATCCATATCCATGCGGGCAAGGCGGTCACATTTCACCTGCGTAACGGACTGATAACCCAGACCCAGCAGCGCCATGTTCTTCTGAACCGAGAAGTGCGCGTTCTCTGAGCAGAAGACTTTGATCTTCTTCAGATCGCCGGTTAAGCCATCCTGCTGAACTGAATGTCCCTGACGGGCAAACCAGGCGTCACGCGCCAGCATCAGACCCATCAGGTTGCTCTGGGTGCCGCCGCTGGTGAAGACACCCGCGTCACCAGGCTGATAACCCACCTGGGTGCGCAGCCACTCAATCAGCTTCATTTCAATCAGGGTGGCAGACGGTGCCTGATCCCATGAATCCATGCTCTGGTTGGTGGCGTTGATCAGCACTTCCGCCGCCTGGCTGATAACCAGGCTCGGACAGTGCAGGTGCGCCACACACTGCGGGTGATGCACCGACAGGCTGTCTTTGAGGAAGTACTCAATAGCACGTTCAATCGCGGCCTGGTTGCCCAGGCCCTGAGGATTGAAGTCCAGCTTGATGCGCTCGCGCAGCTCTGCGACGGTTTTTCCCTGATACATCTCAGGTTGTTCCAGCCACTTAACGACGGCCGCGCTACTCTGGGCAATCGCCTGCTGGTAGGCCTCGGTACTCTGTGCTGAGGCCGCCAGAATCGGGTTTAACCGGGACATTGCATTCACTCCACTCAAACTGGTTTTACGCCAGCTGACAGCAGGGCGTTTTCAAATTTATCCATGAACACTTCAAGTTCTGCATCCGTGATCAGCAGGGAAGGCAGCAGACGTAATACGCTGCCGTGACGTCCGCCACGCTCCAGAATCAGGCCGTTCTCGAAACATTTCTTCTGAACCAGCGCAGACAACTCGCCGTCTGCCGGGAAGCTGCCCATGTGGTCAGCGGCTTCATCTGGTTTCACCAGCTCAATGCCGATCATCAGACCCAGACCGCGCACGTTGCCGATAACCGGGTAGCGCTGCTGCAACTCGCCTAGTTTGCCTTTCAGCCATTCGCCCTGTGCCGCGACTTTGTCTGCGATGTTGTTATTTTTCAGCAGCTTCAGCGTGGTCAGGCCGGTGGCCATTGCCAGCTGGTTACCACGGAAGGTGCCAGTGTGGTGACCCGGAGACCAGGCGTCGAACTCTTTCTTAATGCCCAGTACCGCCAGTGGCAGACCGCCGCCAACGGCCTTGGACATCACGATGATGTCTGGCTCGATACCTGCGTGTTCAAAGGCGAAGAATTTACCGGTACGGGCGATACCCGCCTGGACTTCGTCGATGATCAGCAGAATGCCATGCTCTTTGGTCACTTTACGGATGCGCTGCAGCCACTCAGCCGGGGCCGGGTTAACACCGCCTTCGCCCTGAACGGCTTCCAGAATCACGGCCGCTGGTTTGCGAACGCCGCTTTCAACGTCGTTGATCAGGTTTTCGAAGTAGTAAGTCAGCGCTTTCACGCCCGCTTCACCACCAATGCCCAGCGGGCAGCGATAGAGGTGCGGATAAGGCATGAACTGCACTTCCGGCATCATGCCGTCAACGGCTTCTTTCGGAGACAGGTTGCCGGTGACCGACAGCGCGCCATGGGTCATACCGTGATAGGCACCCGAGAAGCTGATAATACCGGAACGACCGGTGTGCTTTTTCGCCAGTTTCAGCGCCGCTTCAACGGCATCTGCGCCGGACGGGCCGGTAAACTGCAGGCAGTACCCTTTGCCCTGGCCTGGTAATAAGGAGAGCAGGTACTCAGAGAACTCATCCTTTAATGGCGTCGTTAAATCAAGAGTATGTAACGGCAAGCCGCTGGTAATGACATGTTGAATACTCTGCAGAACATCGGGATGGTTATGTCCCAGTGCCAGCGTACCTGCACCTGCAAGACAGTCGAGATACTGATTATTCTCAACGTCGGTGATCCAGACACCCTGAGCTTTCGCAATCGCGAATGGCAATTTGCGAGGATAACTGCGAACGTTTGATTCAAATTCAGCCTGACGGGCTAAATAGGTTTCGTTGGTTGCGTTTACGTTCTGTGCATTCAAACTATCAATACGGACTTTATCCGTCATCATATCTCTCCTACAACCGGGACGGGCGTAGCGTCACAGTTGAATAAATGAATTAAATGGGGGTCAGTGTATAAAGCGCGGCCAATATAGGTGTTTTTAAGGTCCGACTCAACGTTTAATTTCATCGGCAGAAATCTGATTCTTTGCTATAGGAATCAATCATTTGTTGGGATTGTGACCGTATACATTATGACGCCTTCTGAAGCCTGTTGTTAATAAGTGGCGTAAAAACACCAGCTTACCCGGCTTGAGATGCGCTAAGTCAATGATAATAATCTGTGTAAACAGCTGTTTCCGGCGAAAAACGCTATCAAAAAGGGCACGTCTCAGACGTAAAAAGCATAAGTCTGTTTAACTGCCGAAGCTGCATTTATAGTCGGCAAAAAGCGCACACTATTTAAAATATTAAACCTTTCATTAACATTTAATTAATATCCGGACGTTGCCGTATCGTTAATAAACCGGTGAATCGGTTTTATGACAGGACAATATCAAAAAATTGATTTAAATCTGCCAGTGCCTCACGTGCTTTCTTTTCAGAAGGATTGATGGTCAGTAGATCGGCATAGCCGTTGAGCATAGCGCTGATCTGCCTGGCGGTGCGCGGCACATCACTGCACCGTAGCGTCCCATCCGTGACGCCGTCACGAATTATGCCTTCCATCAGTCCCTGCCACCTATCCGTCATCTCATCAGCCAGCGCCGCATAGGCTTGGTTATGCGCAGCTGTCTGCCAGAACGACGCATACAGTTGCCAGGTTGCATCCGGTGCGCTCGGCAGATGACTTTCGAAAAGCGTCATCAACCGCTCTCGGGGCGTGAGCACGTTCAGGGAGTCGGCAAACGTTTCAAAATCCACCCGCATAAAGCGCTCCAGCGCCGCCAGGCAGAGTGTCTGCCAGTTACTGAAATAGTGGTAGATATGACTGCGTGAGATGCCCACCGATTCGGTGAGCTCCCGGGTAGTCACTTTTTCGATCCCTTTCTCAATAAACAGCACTATCGCCGCATCCAGTATTTTGATTCTCAGTGCTTCAGCTGACTCTTTCATTATTCCCCCATAACGGCTGCGTTGACTTTGAGCGGTTGCTCAAATAGACTGCTTTTTGTACTTGAGCAACCGCTCAATAATGACTATATCAGAAACCGAAACTATGCATTCCTCAAAAACGATCCTTCCTGTTGTGGCTCCCCGCAGCGCTATTCTGACATTAAAAATGCTGGGCCGTCGCCATAGCCGCAAGCTGTTCCTCACGCTGCTACTGGTGGTGGCGGAGAATGTCATGTATCTCCTCTATCCGCTGCTGGCAGGCTTCGCGATCAATGCGATCATCTCCGGCAGGACATGGCATGCGGTGCTCTATGCCGCGATGGTCTTTACCATGTGGGCCATCGGCGCCGCACGACGTAGTGTGGATACCCGCACCTTTGCCCGCATCTACGCTGAGCTGGCCGTGCCGGTGATTGTGGCGCAGCGCAGCGAAAATCACAGCGCCTCTACCATCGCCGCGCGGGTCGCTTTGTCACGGGAGTTTGTCGACTTTTTCGAGAAGCATCTGCCGGTGCTGATCACTTCGCTGGCGTCAATGACCGGTGCCGCCGTGATGCTCCTGGCTATCGAATTCTGGACCGGCGCGGGCTGTCTGGCGATTCTGCTGTTCTTCGCCTGTTTCCTGCCGGGGTTTACCCGCAAAAACGACGCGCTGTTTGGTCGGCTGAATAACCGGCTGGAGAAAGAGGTAAGTTTTGTCAGCAACGCAAACGCCGCGTCTCTGGGCCGTCATTATGGCGTACTGGCCAGTCTGAGAATTCGCCTTTCCGATAGGGAAGCGTGCGGTTATCTGGCGATCGGTAGCGTGGCGGCTCTATTGTTTGCTGTCACCATTGCGGTGATGTCGAGCCGTGGCGGCACCGATGCGGGTCACATCTATTCCGTGATGACCTATATGTGGATGTTTGCCATGAGCCTGGATGATGGCCCACAGCTGCTGGAGAAATATTCACAGCTGAAAGACATTGGCCGCCGGGTGAATACGGGCGCGCAATGAGTAGCCTGATTCCGTTACTGCTACGTCTGGATTCGGTTTCCGGCAGCGCTGAGGTGACCGCCGCATTTCAGGCGGTCATTAATCTTAAGCGTGCCGACCAGGGCTAATAATCCAGTTCACCCGGCCTGAATGCACTGAAAGCATTATCAGACGGCGTATAGCCCAGCACCTCCCGCGTCTGTGTCAGATCAAAGCGTTTGAAACGGTTATCGGAAATGCCGTAGCCAATGAAGAAGGATATCTTCTCTGCCTCGACAGCCCCGGTCAGTAATCTGACGGCATCATCCGGACTCAGCCAGGCGCTGTAATCCCGCGCATTATGCAGGCGGTTATCCAGTGCAGGTTCAAACGCTCCGATTCTTAGCGCCACGCTGCTCAGGCCATGCTGGCTGGCATAGAAAGCGCAAAGTGCTTCACCATAACATTTGGTGACGCCATACAGATTCGCGGGAGAGACCGCCATGCCGGGATGTATCTGCACATCTTTCGGATAGCCTTCAATGGTCTGCGCACTGCTGGCAAACACCAGACGGCGACAGCGGTGTTCCGCTGCTGCCTTGAGTAACCAGGTGGTGGAGAGGATATTCGCCGGGAGCAGATCATCGAAACTGGCCTGTGCATCGGGGATACCGGCAAGGTGGATGACCGTATCGACAGGTTCTTCGGCCAGTAAGGTTGCCGCCGTATCAGGGTGTGACAGGTCCGCCACGATAAAACGATGGGGAGCAGGGATCGCATAATCCGGTTCCCGCAGATCGGTCAGGATAAAACGGTAACGATTCTGGCTGGCTGCGAAGAACGTCCGGCCGATTCGCCCGCTGGCACCGGTAAGAAGAATAACTCTGGTCGTCATCTGCTGATTCCTGTTCAGTGTCCGGGTAAAGAAAGAAGCGCTAACCGATGAGTTAAGCAGACATTCCTGACACAAACCTGGATGACCTCTCCGGATTGTGAAGTGGCACAACGCGATCTGCTGCAGAGCTGCACCGATGAAAGCCCGCGCTCTCCTGGCCTTAAGTGTGCGCCAGATCACAAAATGGGTTGCTAAGCGCCTTCTTCCTTTTTATAGTCTGACCGCTTTATCCGGATGGGAACGCGTTCTGCTTTCTCCCTCGCGGGTCACTTCCGTTTTTTTTCAGTTCAGGCCATTGGGAATCCATTTTGTTAAGAAAAAATCATAAAACCGACGATGCCGGTTTTGTCCGCTGGGCATTGCTGGCCCTTGCGCTGGGCGGGTTTGGCATCGGCACCGGTGAGTTCATCATGATGGGCCTGCTGCCGGATGTGTCACGCTCTCTGGCAATTACCGAACCGCAGGCAGGCAACGCCATTGCCAGTTACGCTCTGGGCGTAGTGGTGGGTGCGCCGTTTATTGCCGTCCTCGCGGCGCGGATGGCGCGTAAATCACTGCTGTTGATCCTGATGGCGCTGTTCAGCATCGGGAATGTCGCCAGCGCGATGGCCGATAGCTATCACGGCCTGCTGGTAGCGCGCTTTCTCACCGGCCTGCCGCACGGCGCTTACTTTGGCGTGGCATCGCTGGTGGCGGCTTCACTGGTGCCGATTGAACGGCGTGGTCGTGCGCTGGCGTCACTGATGCTGGGACTGACGGTCGCGACGCTGATTGGCGTGCCGCTGGGCTCCTGGATAGGGCAGCTATTCAGCTGGCACGTCGTATTCACCTTTGTCGGCGCAATAGGTCTGCTGACCTGCCTGCTGATTGGCCGCTATGTGCCTTATACGCCGGGTGATGTAGATGCGCATCCGCTGCGTGAACTGGGGGCGCTGAAAAACCCACAGGTGCTGCTGACCCTGCTGGTGGGCGCGGTAGGCTTTGGCGGGATGTTCGCAATCTTCAGTTATATCGCACCAACGCTGATCAACATTGCAGGCATTGCTCCCTCGCTGATCCCGTGGGCGATGGTGGCATTCGGACTGGGGATGATCATCGGCAATCTGGTCGGCGGCCGTCTGGCTGATGGTTCGGTACTGAATATTATTGGCTGGACGTTGTTATGGAACGTGCTGGTGATGCTGGCGTTCCCGGTGCTGGTTCAGCATGTGGCAACCGGACTGCTGGCGACCTTCCTGATCGGCACCTGCTCGGTGCTGCTGCCGTCGCTGCAGATTCGCCTGATGGATGTCGCCAATGACTCGCAGACCCTGGCGGCCGCGATGAACCATTCGGCGCTGAACATCGCCAATGCGATGGGCGCTTATCTGGGTGGCCTGACCGTATCGCTGGGCTATGGCTGGATCTCCACCGCCTGGGTCGGCGTTGCGCTGGGCGTAGCGGGTCTGATGGTGTTTGTGATGACGGCGCGCCATGCTGCCCGTCAGCAGACGCAACTGGCCTGACAGTGAAAGAGCAGGGCGCAGCGATACGGTTTATCGCTGCGCGTTATGGGAAATCCACCGTATAGTTTTTCAACAACAATTGAACGCTGCGCTTTTAATTGTCTGACCGTTCAGTGATGATTATCCTTTCCCGAAGCCAGAATATAAAAAGGGTAAGCAAATCAATATGGGCGGTCCGGACGTCCGGAAGTTTAAATTAAATTAAATAATGTTTGCCAAAGCCGAACTGGCGTGGCTTAATAGCGTCATCGGTTTGGAACACAGACCTTATCAAAGCAGTTTTAGTAAAGCAGTCCTCAGTGCAAGCGATATCTTAAGATACCCCTTCTTTGTGAGTCTCCTCCTAAAAGCCTGGTAAGTTACCTTCTGAAAGACAGGCCATCTTCGCCACGTAGTGGCTCATAAATTAA
>NZ_FOVG01000008.1 GCF_900115075.1 Candidatus Pantoea varia | reverse complement strand
CTGACCCCATGCCGAACTCAGAAGTGAAACGCCGTAGCGCCGATGGTAGTGTGGGGTCTCCCCATGCGAGAGTAGGGAACTGCCAGGCATCAAATAAGTGAAGAAGCCCCGCACGAACGTGCGGGGCTTTTTTACGTCTGCAGATCGTGAAAAACACGCCGGATTACCCGACTTGCTGCTTTCTCAGCCAGTCAGCAATGAAATCTGCAATGCTATCCGGACGATTTATATCCAGAACCGGTACGTTCAGCGCTAATTTCTGGTCGCTGGCGACGGCGATCACCTGTTCATCAAGCAACTCCTCGATCCCCCCCTTGATCCCGGCACGCCATAGAACAATTTTAGGTATCGGCTCCTCTTTAAAGCCCTCAACCAGCACTATCTCCAGCGTAGAGTGATCCATGCGGCTGAGCAGATAAGACAAATCAATCGACTGCTTTTCCGGCGTCTCGCACATCAATGCCCATCGCTCTGAACTGGCCACCATCACCTGACTGGCCCCCGCTTTTCTGAGCAGATAGCTGTCTTTGCCTGGCGTATCCACATCCATCTGATGATGTGTGTGCTTAATCAGCCCGGCGCGAATCCTTTTACTGCTAAGAATCGGTATCACCTGCTGTAACAGTGTCGTTTTGCCAGTTCCACTCCAGCCAACAATCGCAAGTAAGGGTACTGACATATCAACCTCTCTCATTCAGTTCGTCAGGCGTATTGATATTGCGGAAAGCGGATTCATCATCATCCAGCTGAACAGCATGGCCACCGTGGTCGCGCAGAAAATGCATCAGACGTCGTTCACCAGCCTGAAGATAGTCATAGAGAGGCGCAGCCATATCACGGTGAATAAGGGCTAACGTAGGATGATCGCGCGACTGTGAGCGTACCCAGACGGCCGGTGCCTCTCCGCGTTGATCGACCAGCTTTTCCACGAAGTTAAGAGGTACTGCAGGCGTATCACAGGAGCAAAAAGCGGCCCACTCACCGTCGATGGCGAGCAATGCACTGTGGATGCCAGCCAGCGGCCCCGGATAATCATCAAAAATATCCTGCACAACCCGACACCCGCTTAACTGATAGCGATCAATATTGCGATTAGCATTAATCATGACAATGTCGACTTGTGGCCTGAGCCGTTCAAGGACATGCTGATAAAGCGGCCTGCCATCCAGTTGCACTAATCCTTTGTCCTGACCACCCATACGGCGGCCCTGACCACCGGCCAGAATGATGCCGGTTAAAATTGTCATGACTGTGCCCTCGCTGATGACGCACTGTGAATACGGGAGATACCTGAATGAAATGCCATCGTTTAAACGAGTTGATCGAGTTACTACAACCCGCCTGGCAAAAAGAGCCTGACCTGAATCTGGTCACATTTTTGCAGAAACTGGCTCAGGAATCTGGATTCCGTGGCCCGTTAAGTGAATTAACCGACGATGTATTAATTTACCATCTCAAAATGCGTGACTCAGCCAGCGATGATGAGATCCCTGGCCTGAAAAAAGACTATGAAGTTGATTTCAAAACAGCCCTGCTTCGCGCAAGGGGTGTCATTAAACAGGACGAGTAGTGTTATCCTTGACTGCTATTTGCAAGGGCAACCACAGGTAACATGATGAGCGACGCTGCTTTTAACTTCCAGACATTGAATCCCGACGTATTGCTTGATGCGCTCTGGGATACAGGAATTCGCGTCGAATCAGGTCTGACAGCTCTGAACAGCTATGAGAACCGGGTTTATCAATTCAGCGATGATGAAAAACGTCGCTATGTCGCAAAGTTTTATCGCCCACAGCGCTGGCATGCTGAACAGATTGCTGAAGAGCATCAGTATGCACTTGATCTGCTGGCTGACGAGGTGCCCATCGCGGCGCCACTACGGCTAAAGGGCGAGACACTGCACAGCCACGCAGGCTTCTTCTTTGCCGTATTTCCCAGCCTGGGTGGACGGCAATATGAGACAGACAATGAAGATCAGATGGAATGGGTAGGCCGGTTCCTTGGCCGCATTCATCAGACCGGGCGTAAAGCGCTGTTTAGCCAGCGGCCGACGATGGGGCTGGATGAGTACCTGCATGAGCCCCGGCAGGTGCTGGAGCAATCACTATTAGTGCCTGCATCGCTTAAGGCTGCATTACTACAGGCGATCGATAAGCTGGGTAACGCGCTGCAGCAACAGTGGCACACCACGTGGGAGCCGCTACGATTACATGGCGACTGCCATCCGGGTAATATCCTGTGGCGTGATGGACCGCTGTTTGTCGATCTGGATGATGCCCGTAATGGCCCGGCGGTACAGGATCTGTGGATGTTGATCAGCGGCGACAGACAGGAACAGCGTATTCAGTGGGATATTCTGCTGGAGGCTTACAGTGAATTCAGTGATTTTGATATTAATGAATTGTCACTGATTGAACCTTTACGCGCTATGCGCATGGTTTATTATCTGGCCTGGGTTGTCCGACGCTGGCAGGATCCCGCTTTTCCTCGCGCTTTCCCCTGGATGACAGATGAAGATTTCTGGCGCAGGCAAATTTCACTCTTTACCGAGCAGGAGAAGCTGTTGCAGGAACCTCCTCTGCAGCTGACACCGCAATATTAATGACGTAGTCAGGAGAATTTTTCACGATGAAAAAAATTTGGTTTGCACTGATGGGTTTAGTGCTGGCATTCAGCGCATCTGCTGCCCAGTTCACTGAAGGTAAACAATATGTAAGTCTGCCGAAACCCGTGGCCGGCGAACCTCAGGTGATGGAGTTCTTCTCCTTCTTCTGCCCGCACTGCTATCAGTTTGAACGTATTTATCACGTCAATGACGCGGTGAAAAAGAATCTGCCTGCTGACACCAAACTGGTGAAATACCACGTCGATTTCCTTGGTGGTGATCTGGGACCGGTTGTGACCCAGGCCTGGGCTGTGGCGATGGCGCTGGGCGTTGAAGATAAGGTGACAGTACCGATCTTTGATGGCATCCAGAAAACGCAGACCATCACCGATCCTGCCAGTCTGAAAGAGACCTTTGTTAAAGCGGCCGGTATCTCCGCTGCTGACTACGATGCTGCCTGGAATAGCTTCGCCGTAAAAGCGCTGGTTGCACAACAACAGAAAGCAGCTGCGGATGTTGATCTGCGTGGTGTGCCAGCGATGTTCGTCAATGGCAAATATATGGTGAACAACGGCGGGCTCGATACCAGCTCTATGGACAATTTCGTTGCTGATTACGCGAACGTGGTTAAATTCCTCGTAAGCCAGAAGTAATCTGCCTTACCACCCCATTTAGCGCCAGCTCTGCTGGCGTTTTTTTATGCCATTGAACAGAGACGCAAATTTTGTCCATCTCCAGGGCATAAATTTAATATCCACACAAGGGATCGTGTAATTAAAATTGCCGATCGGGTCACGGAAATTAAATAACCCAATGAAAAATATAAACTTTATTGAGGGTTAAAATATTTAAGATCCTGAAACACAGCGCGTTATAATTTTTACGCACAAAGTTATCCACAGAATGATCGTTGCGATCTTCCCTCCAGAACCGTCAAAAACGCTACATATCCTACGCCTTAGTTCACCATTTCCGCCAGCTTGTGGCATCCTTATAGACCAACCCATAGCAACGAAGACAACACAGACTTATGGCGCAAATAGCAGAAAATCCCCTCATTCTGGTTGATGGCTCATCCTATCTTTATCGCGCGTATCACGCGTTTCCGCCGCTGACCAATAGTGCAGGTGAACCCACTGGCGCCATGTACGGCGTGCTCAACATGCTGAAAAGCCTGCTGGCGCAATACAATCCAAGTCACGTTGCTGTGGTGTTCGATGCCAAAGGCAAAACCTTCAGGGATGAGTTGTTCGAGCATTACAAATCTCACCGTCCGCCGATGCCAGACGATCTGCGGGCGCAGATCGAGCCGCTGCATGAGATGGTGCGGGCGATGGGGCTGCCGTTGCTGGCTGTCAGCGGCGTTGAAGCCGATGATGTCATCGGTACGCTGGCACTGGAAGCGGAGAAAAAGGGTCTCTCGGTACTGATCAGCACCGGCGACAAAGATATGGCGCAGCTGGTCACTCCAGCAATCACGCTGATTAACACCATGAGCAATACCATTCTGGGACCTGAAGAGGTTGAGCAGAAATATGGTGTGCCGCCAGCCTTGATCATTGATTTTCTAGCCATGATGGGCGACAGCTCAGATAACATCCCAGGCGTGCCGGGTGTGGGTGAGAAAACCGCACAGGCTCTGCTGCAGGGGCTGGGCAGCATGCAGACGATCTATGACAATCTGGACAAGGTGGCCGATCTCGGATTTCGTGGTGCTAAAACTATGGCGACCAAGCTTGAGCAGAATCGTGATGTGGCGTTTCTCTCTTATCAGCTGGCGACCATCAAGACGGACGTTGAGCTGGCGCTGCCCTGTGAAGAGCTCACGGTCACTGAACCCAATGTCGAGGCACTGCAGACCCTGTTCAGTCGTTATGAGTTCAAACGCTGGCTGAGTGACCTGCAGGACGGTAAATGGCTGCAGGGCAAAAAGAGTCATACTCAGGCGCAATCGGCGCTGCCCGATGAACCCGTTGCTGTGGTTGAAACCAGCAGCGTGTTATCGACCGAGGGTTATGTCACGATCCTGGATCAGGAACACTTTGATAGCTGGCTGGAGAAGCTGAAAAACAGTGAAGTGTTTGCCTTTGATCTGGAGACCGACGCGCTGGATACCCTGAGTGCTAACATCGTGGGTATCAGTTTCGCGGTGGCGCCCGGTGAAGCCGCCTATCTGCCGGTTGCTCATGACTATCTTGATGCGCCTGATCAACTGGATCGTGCAGCCGTTCTGGCACAGCTCAAGCCTCTGCTGGAAGATGAAAACGCCTGGAAAGTGGGCCAGAACCTGAAATACGATCGTGGCGTGCTGAAGAACTACGACATTGAACTGGCCGGTATCAAATTCGACACCATGCTTGAGTCCTATATTCTCAACAGCGTGGTGGGTAAACATGACATGGACAGCCTGGCCGCTCGCTGGCTTAACCATAAAACGGTCACCTTCCAGGAGATCGCCGGTAAAGGCAAAAATCAGCTGACGTTCAATCAAATCGCGTTAGAGCAGGCCTCTCATTATGCTGCCGAAGATGCCGATGTGACCCTGCAGTTGCATCTGAAGATGTGGCCAGAGCTGGAGAAAGAAGCAGGCCCGAAAAAAGTCTTCGAGCAGATTGAGATGCCGCTGCTGACGGTGATTTCCCGGATTGAGCGCAATGGCGTGTTGATCGATCAATCCATTCTGGCGCAACACTCCAAAGAGCTGACTGCCCGACTGGCTGAGCTTGAGTTAAAAGCGCATGAGCTGGCAGGGGAACCCTTCAACCTCTCATCCACTAAGCAGCTTCAGGTGATCCTGTTTGAAAAACAGGGCATCAAGCCCACGAAGAAAACACCCGGCGGTGCGCCCTCAACCAGCGAAGAGGTGTTAGCCGAGCTGGCACTTGATTATCCGTTGCCCAAAGTGATTCTGGAGCATCGCGGCTTATCCAAACTTAAGTCTACTTATACGGATAAATTACCGCTGATGATCAATCCGATAAGCGGGCGCGTGCATACCTCTTATCATCAGGCCGTCACCGCAACCGGACGTTTATCTTCTGCCGATCCGAATCTGCAAAATATCCCGGTGCGTAATGACGAAGGACGCCGGATCCGCCAGGCATTTATCGCGGCCAAAGGCCATCGCATTGTGGCGGCAGACTATTCACAAATCGAACTGCGTATCATGGCGCACCTCTCTCAGGACAAAGGATTGCTGGACGCGTTTGCTCAGGGCGAAGATATTCACCGCGCCACGGCATCCGAAGTGTTTGGTGTGGCGCTGGATAAGGTCAGCGGCGAACAGCGTCGCAGCGCCAAAGCGATCAACTTTGGTCTGATTTATGGCATGAGCGCCTTTGGACTGTCGCGTCAGCTGAATATTGGTGCGGGCGAAGCTAAAAAGTATATGGACCTCTACTTTGAACGCTATCCGGGCGTACTGCGCTATATGGAGAACACCCGCCAGCTGGCAGCGAGTAATGGCTATGTGGAAACGCTGGAAGGCCGTCGACTGTGGCTGCCAGATATTAAATCCAGCAACGCGATTCGCCGGAAAGCTGCAGAACGCGCCGCGATCAATGCGCCAATGCAGGGAACGGCAGCGGATATTATCAAGCGCGCGATGATTGCTGTGGATGAGTGGCTGGAACAGCAAAAGGATAATGACGTCAGAATGATCATGCAGGTTCACGATGAGCTGGTATTCGAAGTGAAAGCGGAAGCGGTAGAACAGGCCAGCCAGAAAATTCGTGCGCTGATGGAAGGCAGCGTGCAGCTCGATGTCCCTTTACTTGTCGAAGTCGGGGTAGGTAATAACTGGGACGAAGCTCACTGATTCACGGCCTGAGGTCGGTTCCGCAGGACGGGATCGGCCAATGATCAGGTATAAGAAAATCGTTGGGTTAACCGGTTTAGCGTGGTGAAAACGGGCACTGAGAGAAAGCGTTTTTCTAACTGCTTATCGTCTAAACACTTTTTTCGTCATTAAACTACATCACAACGCTATTTTTGTGACGTGCATGGTAAAAAAAGCCCTGTTTGATGTAAGTAAGCAACAAAAAAGCCTTTGTCACACGCAGAAAATCAGGTAAAGTTTCTCGCGTAGGGTACAGAGGTAAGATGTTCTATCTTTCAGACCTTTTACTTCACGTAATCGGATTTGGCTGAATTTAGCCGCCCCAGTCATTCTGTGACTGGGGCGTTTTTTATTGGGCTTTGGGTACCGCCAGCTATAGCGGCACAGGGTAGTGACTTACTCTTCCGCGTCCTGATCCTCAACCGCCGGTTCAAGCGTATTAAACCAGCTGTCCAGCTTCTGACGAACCTTATCCACGCCGATTTTCTTCAGCGATGAGAAGAGTTCTACCTGAACATCCCCAACAAATTCGAGTGCGGCTTCACGCACGACAGTGAGCTGCGCTTTACGGGCACCGGAGGCCAGTTTGTCTGCTTTAGTCAGGAGCAACAGCACTGGAATGCCGCTTTCTACTGACCACTGAATCATCTGACGGTCGAGATCTTTCAGCGGATGACGGATATCCATCAGGATCACCAGGCCTTTCAGCGCCTGACGTTTTTGCAGGTATTCACCTAACGCGCGCTGCCACTTCAGCTTCATCTCTTCCGGCACTTCGGCATAACCGTAACCGGGCAGGTCGACCAGACGCTTACCTTCTTTCACTTCAAACAGGTTAATCAGCTGCGTACGTCCCGGCGTTTTACTGGTACGCGCCAGACCTTTCTGATTGGTTAACGTATTCAGCGCACTCGATTTTCCCGCGTTCGAGCGGCCAGCAAAAGCCACTTCAATTCCGGTATCGGCAGGCAGATGGCGGATATCCGGCGCGCTCATAACAAAGTGGGTAACGTGATAATTCAATTCAGACAAGGTGACACTCCAGAAAACGCATTAAGGCAATGCGGGCGATTATACGCGTTATGGCGCTAAAGTGCTCAACCGCGTCTCATTGGCCAGCTTTGTAAGAGATTTGCCATTAAGGCTGCGGGTTATTTCGCTTTTTACTTTAATTACTAAAAATAAAAATTAATATAATTCAACCTCTTAATGTCAATCGTTCTTTTTTCGAACGAACTATTTGCGGCGCTGGCTTGAGGCTTTTACCAGTTGGTCTACATTAGTGTGCAGTGCACGGCAGCACCCATCAGGATGATGCGCTCAGGGATACCAGGAAGGTTTTGAGCGGGGAATGGAAATGGGTCAGGGATTGCGGACCAGACAGGGATAAGGAAAAGCTCAGGAGTTGAGCAGGCGCGGGATTGACCGGGATGTTACGAGCCGAAAAGGATTTAAAACATGATTCCTTCCTGTGAAGGTATGAAATAAGGCGACAGCTTGAGCTGTCGCCTTTTTTCTTTGTCTACTTTCTGCTAGATTTCGCCGCAATTCTATACTGAATAAAAAAAGCCGGGACCGAATACTATGAAGCAACCTGCACGAGCTGCTCACGGCAAACCTGCCGTCAAAGCCAAACGCAAATCGCGTGACGATATCAACCATGAAGCACGCGATCGTAAACGTGATAAAAAGCATCGCGGACATGCATCTGGCAGCCGTGCTAATCCGGCGGCGTCCGAAAGCAATGGCGGAAGTCAGGCGAAGGACGTGAAAGATCCCCGCATCGGCAGTAAAAAACCGGTGACCCTGATTGCTGAGGGGAAAACCGCAGCCGTTAAGCCAAAGAAAAGCGTCGAAAAACCGGCAGCTGAGAAGAAAGTGCGTCTGACGCCAGAAGAAGAGCTGGCGAAGCTGGAAAATGATGAGCGTCTGGATGCGCTGCTGGATCGGCTGGAAAATGGCGAAACGCTGTCAGCTGAAGATCAGGGCTGGCTGGATGCCTCACTGGACCGTATCGACGAACTGATGGAGCAGTTAGGCATTGTGATGGATGATGCCGAAGATGAGCAGGCTGAAGAAGATATGTACCGTCTGCTGAAGGGCAACTAAGCAAATTTGATCGGCATGCGGTTTCCGCATGCCGTGTTTATCAGGTAAACGATAATGTTTTGGCCTGGATCAATTTTCGCGCTGCTGGCGACATGTTATCTGCTGTGGTTATTGTTTAAACTACGACGCCTGTCGCGGCTGAAGCAACGTTTACGTCGGGTCTCAACCCGCTCACCTTTCATCTCCTCTTCTTCGCGACCTTCTCTAAGACGACGTCACCGGAAGGAGTGAGCATGCCATCGCAGCAGATTGAGTGGGATCAGGCGTTAATTGAAAAGTACAATTACGCTGGCCCGCGTTATACCTCTTATCCCACCGCGCTGGAGTTCAGCGAGCAGTACGCGGAAACTGATTTCCAGCGTGCCGTGGCGCGTTATCCTGATCGCCCGCTGTCACTCTATGTCCATATTCCCTTCTGCCATCGTCTCTGCTACTTCTGCGGCTGCAATAAGATTGTGACGCGTCAGCGCCACAAAGCGGACCGCTATCTGGATGTGCTTGAGCAGGAGATTGTTCAGCGTGCGCCGCTGTTCCGTCAGCGTCAGGTCACGCAACTTCACTGGGGCGGCGGCACGCCAACTTTTCTCGACAATGCACAGATTTCGCGGCTGGTGGGGTTGCTGAAGCAACACTTCAGCGTGGCCGATGAGGCCGAAATGTCGATCGAGGTTGATCCCCGGGAAATTGAGCTGGATGTGATTGATCACCTGCGATCGCTGGGATTCAATCGTCTGAGCATGGGCGTGCAGGATTTCAATAAATCGGTGCAGGAACGGGTTAACCGGGTGCAGGACGAAGAGGTGATTTTTGCGCTGATGGCGCGTGCCCGTGAACAGGGCTTCAGTTCAACCAGCATCGACCTAATCTATGGATTGCCCCTGCAAACGCCCGCCAGCTTTGCCTGGACGCTGGAACGGGTCCTGGCGCTGAGCCCGGATCGCCTTAGCGTGTTTAACTATGCGCATCTGCCAGCGATGTTCGCAGCGCAGCGTAAAATTAAAGAGGATGAACTGCCCTCTGCTCAGCAAAAGCTGGATATCCTGCAACAGACCATCACAACGCTGACTCAGCAGGGCTACCAGTTTATCGGAATGGATCACTTTGCGAAGCCGCAGGATGAGCTGGCCATCGCGCAGCGGGAAGGGCAGTTGCATCGCAATTTCCAGGGATACACGACGCAGGGCGACAGTGACTTACTGGGGCTTGGCGTCTCTGCCATCAGCATGATTGGCGACAGTTATGCGCAGAACCAGAAAGACCTGAATACCTGGTACAGCAGTGTGAAACAGCAGGGAAATGGCCTGTGGCGTGGCATCGCCTTAACCGACGATGATTGTCTGCGGCGTGACGTGATTAAAACACTGATTTGTAACTTCTCGCTGGATTTTGCCGCGACAGAAGCGCAATGGGGCATTCGCTTCAGCGACTATTTTGCTGAGGACCTGGCGCTGCTGAAACCGTTAATCGCTGACGGGCTGGTAGTACAAACGGCTGGCGGGCTTGAGGTGACGGGGATTGGCCGGTTACTGATCCGCAATATCTGCATGTGCTTTGATCGCTATCTGCGTCAAAAAGCGCGTCAGCAGCAGTTTTCCCGCGTGATCTGAAGAAACGGGCTGGCAGACTACACCAGCCCGTACCGAACCGCTTACTCCATGCCCAGCTCTTTCAGCTTGCGCGTGAGTGTGTTTCGTCCCCAGCCCAGCAAACGTGCCGCTTCCTGCTTGTGGCCCTGCGTATGCCGCAGCGCTGTGGTGAGCAGCGTACGCTCCATCTCTGGCTGTGCTTCTGACAGCAGATTCTGATGACCGGAACGCAGGGCGCGATCGGCCCACTGTGCCAGCAGCGTTGCCCAGCTGTCAGGCAGCGACTGCACCGGATTTTCCGGAGTGCTGGATTCAAACAGCTCCCCAGGCAGGTCCTGAATCAATACTTCCTGACCCGCAGCCATCACGGTCAGCCAGCGACAGGTGTTCTCCAGCTGACGCACGTTACCGGACCAGTGCAGCCGGGTTAAGGCTGTTTCGGTTTCCGGATGCAGAATCTTCGCTTCCACCCCCAGCTCACGGGCTGCTACCTGAAGGAAGTAACGCGCCAGACGCGGGATGTCCTCGCGACGCTCACGCAGCGGCGGCAGATGCACACGAATCACATTCAGGCGGTGGAACAGATCCTCACGGAACTTGCCCTCCTGTACCCGTAATTCCAGGTTCTGGTGGGTTGCCGCGATGATACGCACATCCACTTTCACCGGCGCATAGCCACCGACGCGATAGAACTGACCATCGGCCAGCACGCGCAGCAGACGGGTCTGCACATCCAGTGGCATATCACCAATCTCATCCAGAAACAGCGTGCCGCCATCCGCTTGCTCAAAACGGCCCTGACGGATCTGGTTCGCCCCGGTAAAGGCACCTTTCTCGTGACCAAACAGTTCTGACTCAATCAAATCTTTGGGTATTGCCGCCATGTTCAGCGCGATAAAAGGCGCTTTAGTACGCGGGCTGTGGCGATGCAGCGCATGGGCCACCAGCTCTTTACCCGTACCGGACTCGCCGTTAATCAGCACACTGATCGAAGAGCGCGATAACCGTCCGATGATACGGAACACATCCTGCATCGCGGGGGCTTCACCGATGATATCGGTGGTCGGTCCGCTGACCGGCTGATTACGCGGCTGCTGCTGCTCCTGATAGTGGCTTATAGCACGTTCTACCAGCGCAACCGCTTCGTCGATATCGAACGGTTTAGGCAGGTAATCGAATGCACCCTGCTGATAGGCACTGACGGCGGCGTCCAGATCCGAATGCGCTGTCATTATGATGACCGGAAGCATCGGATGCCGCTGTTTTATCTGCTTCAGCAGTGCCAGGCCATCCATACCCGGCATGCGAATGTCTGACAGTAAAACGTCCGGGGTTTTGGTCGAGAGGGCATCCAGCACCTCGCTTGCGCTATCAAAAGTCGCACAGCTCAAACCGGCTCCAGTGAGCGCGCGTTCAAGCACCCAGCGGATGGAGCTATCGTCATCGACGATCCAGACTATCCCTCGTTGCATAGAAACCTCACTGGCGAATAGGCAGGTAAACCGAAAACTCGGTGTGTCCTGGCCAACTGTTAAATTCTATTTTTCCTGAATGTTGATCAATCAGGCTACGGGCGATGGAGAGGCCTAAACCGGTTCCGCCTTCACGTCCGCTGACCATCGGATAAAACAGCGTATCCTGCAGCTGGGCCGGAATGCCGGGGCCATCATCTTCAATATCTATACGTGCCACCAGGCGATAACGCGTGCCGTGCAGCGTCAGCTGGAAAGCCGTGCGGGTGCGGATAATAATGGTGCCGCCGTCGTCGCCCAGTGCCTGAAGCGCATTGCGCACTACGTTAAGCAGCACCTGTTCGATCTGGTCGGGGTCGTGCGGCAGTTCCGGCAGGCTGGGATCATAATCCCGCACCAGCGAGACGTTCTCCGGCAGCTCCATCGAAACCAGATTAACCACCCGTTCGGCCACCTGATGAATGCTCTGCGTAATGTGCATGCCCGGCTGCTGCGGCCCTAACAGGCGATCCACCAGATTCCGTAGCCGGTCGGCCTGTTCAATAATCACTTTGGTGTATTCGTTCAGCGAGGGATCGGGCAGGGCGCGGGATAAAAGCTGTGCCGCGCCGCGCAATCCGCCCAGCGGATTTTTAATCTCATGGGCCAGGCCGCGAACCAGATCGCGAGCGGCCACCTGCTGGGCGTGCTGTAACTGCTCCTGACTGAGGCGACGCTGATTATCCATCGGCGCCATCTCCATCAGTATTAAGCCATCGGGTAACCGCTGGGCGGTCAGCGACATAATGTGCGCGCGACCATCTACCACCAGCGTGACCTCACTGTCAGTAAATCCCTGGCCAGCCTCAAGACTCTCGCGCATCACCTCGATATTCAGCGAAAAGTAGCCGGTTAATTCCGGTAACGGCGTGCCGAACAGTTTGCGTGAGCTTTGCGCCAGTAATTGCTGCGCCGCCGGGTTGGCGTAATGAATAACCAGATCGTTATCCACCAACAAAATACTGTTGATTAAAGCGTTGAGAATCTGCCCTGCATCGGGCAGAGAGCCAGTTGCCATAAAACGTTCCTCTGCACCAACCCGGTGCATTTTAGTCTTAAAGCCGAAAGGAGGGCGAATGAACGGTGAATTCGCGGAGAAAAAAGCCCATCCGAAGATGGGCTAAAAGTTTCCACGGCAACAAAATCGTTTGACCAGTTAAACGCTGTAGTAAAGCTCGAACTCAACCGGGTGTGGCGTCATGCGAACGCGATCCATCTCTGCTTTACGCAGTTCGATGTAAGCATCGATCGATTCGTCAGTGAATACACCACCGCGGGTCAGGAACTCGCGATCTTCGTTCAGTGAATTCAGCGCTTCTTCCAGAGAGCCTGCAACTTTTGGAATCTCAGCTTCTTCTTCCGGTGGCAGGTCATACAGGTTCTTATCCATCGCATCGCCAGGATGGATTTTGTTGATGATGCCATCCAGGCCAGCCATCAGCAGAGCGGTGAATGCCAGGTATGGGTTAGCTGCTGGATCCGGGAAGCGCGCTTCGATACGACGGGCTTTCGGGCTGGCAACAACCGGGATACGGATTGAAGCTGAACGGTTACGGGCAGAGTAAGCCAGCATAACCGGTGCTTCGTAACCCGGGACCAGACGCTTGTAAGAGTTGGTGGTCGGGTTCGCCAGGGCGTTGATCGCTTTCGCGTGCTTGATGATACCGCCGATGTAGAACAGCGCCATTTCAGACAGGCCGCCGTACTTATCGCCAGCAAACAGGTTCTGGCCACCTTTAGAGAGTGACATGTGGCAGTGCATGCCTGAACCGTTGTCGCCAAACATTGGCTTAGGCATAAAGGTCGCTGTTTTGCCGTAAGCGTGGGCAACGTTGTGAACGACATATTTGTAGATCTGAATTTCGTCGGCTTTTTTAGTCATGGTATTGAAGCGGGTTGCCACTTCGTTCTGACCCGCAGTCGCCACTTCATGGTGATGCGCTTCAACCACCAGGCCCATCTGCTCCATCGTCAGACACATGGCAGAACGGATGTCCTGTGATGAGTCGACTGGTGGAACCGGGAAGTAGCCGCCTTTCAGACCTGGACGGTGACCTTTGTTACCGCCTTCGTACTCTTTACCGGTGTTCCATGCCGCTTCGATATCGTCGATAGCCACATGTGAGCCGGATGTCGATGAACCGAAACGAATGTCATCGAACAGGAAGAATTCTGGTTCTGGTCCAAACAGCACGGTATCCGCGATGCCGGAAGAGCGCAGGTAATCTTCAGCGCGCTTAGCGATCGAACGTGGATCGCGGTCGTAGCCCTGCATCGTGCCTGGCTCAAGAATGTCACAACGGATGATCAGCGTAGAATCTTCGAAGAAAGGATCCATGACCGCCGTCGTGGCGTCAGGCATCAGCACCATGTCTGATTCGTTAATGCCTTTCCAGCCGCCAATAGACGAACCATCGAACATTTTGCCTTCTTCGAAGAAGTCAGCGTTAACCTGGTGAGCAGGGATCGTAACGTGCTGTTCTTTACCTTTGGTATCGGTAAAACGCAGGTCAACAAACTTAACTTCATGCTCGTTCATCATCGAGAGAACGTGTTCAGCGGACATACTCAACTCTCCTGGAAATGGTCTTTCATTATCTACATGGCGAGGAAACGTCTTTTCCGGAATCCGTTGCGGGAAAACAACTCCCTGACCAACCTCTTCCGGCACGCTCTTCAACCGACATCTGACTGGCGTTTACGCTTGATTTAGATAAAGCGAATTCTGTGCCAACTTTCCCGATGTTGCTTAAATCGCCTTGTGCTGCACCTTTTTGTCATAAAGCGGCTGCACCACGGTGGTTTTGTTGCACCATGGTGGTGCTTTATGGCGATCTTGTGGCACTATTTTGGTGCACAAGACCAACTTAGTGCATTTTCTGCACCGGGAACAGGGCAAATTTGCGTCTATCCAATAAACTTTCAGTGAAAAGTGTGATGGTGTTCAGTCTTCCGCTTAATCAGTGTACAATAACGCGCTATTTCTAATGCCTGAGGCAAAGCTGTGATCGAAAATTTGCGTAACATCGCCATCATCGCGCACGTTGACCATGGAAAGACCACCCTGGTTGACAAACTGCTGCAACAATCCGGTACTTTTGATGCCCGTACCGAAGCAACAGAGCGCGTGATGGACTCCAATGATTTGGAGAAAGAGCGTGGGATTACCATCCTCGCAAAAAACACCGCCATTAAGTGGAATGACTACCGTATCAACATCGTTGATACCCCAGGACACGCCGACTTCGGTGGTGAAGTAGAGCGCGTCATGTCCATGGTGGACTCGGTGCTGCTGGTTGTAGATGCGATGGATGGCCCTATGCCGCAAACCCGCTTCGTGACCAAAAAAGCGTTCGCGCATGGTCTGAAGCCGATTGTGGTTATCAACAAAGTAGACCGCCCTGGTGCGCGTCCGGATTGGGTTGTTGATCAGGTTTTTGACCTGTTCGTAAACCTGGATGCCACTGACGAGCAGCTCGACTTCCCTATCATTTTCGCCTCCGCGCTGAATGGTATTGCAGGTCTTGAGCACACCGACATGGCTGACGATATGACCCCGCTGTACCAGGCAATCGTTGACCACGTTGCGCCTCCGCAGGTTGAGGCTGATGCCCCACTGCAGATGCAAATCTCTCAGCTGGACTACAACAACTATCTGGGCGTGATCGGCATCGGCCGCATCAAGCGCGGTAAAGTTAAGCCTAACCAGCAAGTCACTATCATCGATAGCGAAGGCAAAACCCGTAACGGTAAAGTCGGTAAAGTTCTGACTCACCTGGGTCTTGAGCGTATCGACAGCGATCTGGCAGAAGCGGGCGATATCATTGCTATCACCGGTCTGGGCGAGCTGAACATCTCTGACACTATCTGTGATCCACAGAACGTGCAGGCGCTGCCAGCACTGAGCGTCGATGAGCCAACCGTAACCATGTTCTTTAACGTCAACACCTCACCGTTCTGCGGTAAAGAAGGTAAGTACGTGACTTCACGTCAGATCCTTGAGCGTCTGAACAAAGAACTGGTTCACAACGTGGCACTGCGCGTTGAAGAAACTGCAGATGCTGACGCGTTCCGCGTATCAGGTCGTGGTGAACTTCACCTGTCAGTTCTGATCGAAAACATGCGTCGTGAAGGTTTCGAGCTGGCGGTATCCCGTCCGAAAGTCATCTTCCGCGAAATCGATGGCCGTAAACAAGAGCCATTCGAAAACGTCACGCTGGATATCGAAGAAACGCATCAGGGTTCCGTTATGCAAGCCATGGGCGAGCGTAAAGGCGATCTGAAAAACATGGATCCGGATGGCAAAGGCCGCGTACGTCTCGACTACGTGATTCCAAGCCGTGGCCTGATTGGCTTCCGTAACGAATTCATGACCATGACTTCCGGTACCGGTCTGCTCTACTCAACCTTCAGCCATTACGACGATATCCGTCCGGGCGAAGTGGGCCAGCGTCAGAACGGTGTACTGATCTCTAACGGTCAGGGCAAAGCGGTAGCGTTCGCTCTGTTCGGTCTGCAGGATCGCGGTAAGCTGTTCCTGGGCCATGGTGCAGAAGTCTATGAAGGCCAGATCATCGGTATTCACAGCCGTTCTAACGATCTGACAGTTAACTGTCTGACCGGTAAGAAACTGACCAACATGCGTGCTTCAGGTACTGATGAAGCAACAACCCTGGTTCCACCGCAGAAAATGACGCTGGAACAGGCGATCGAGTTCATCGATGATGACGAACTGGTAGAAGTGACTCCACAGTCAGTGCGTATCCGTAAACGTCACCTGACTGAAAACGACCGTAAACGTGCTTCACGTGGTCCTAAAGACGCATAATTGCGCCTTTAAATGATAAAGAGCCCCGCTTGCGGGGCTTTTTTTTGCCTGCAATTCGGGATTCTCCAGCCGTGCCAGCGAATATTTGTGTGAGTCGCTGTGCACTTTAGCCACCTTCTGCCGTTTACGCTTTTCTCTCCGCGAGTGCCTGTTCAGCCTGCACTTTTGCCGCTAGAGTGAATACTCCAGGGAACAGAAGGAGACACACCATGCTGTATATCTTTGATTTGGGCAATGTGATTATCGATATCGACTTTAACCGCGTGCTGGGTGTCTGGAGTGACTTTAGTCGTGTACCGCTGGCCTCGCTGCAAAGCCATTTCCAGATGGATGAAGCGTTTGAACAACACGAACGTGGCGAGATCAGCGATGAAGATTTCGCGCTGGCACTGTGTGAAAAGCTGGAAATCGCGCTGAGCTATGAACAGTTCGCGGCTGGCTGGCAGGCGGTCTTCGTCGACGTACGTCCGGAAACCCTGGCGCTGATGAACCGGCTGCGGCTGGAAGGCCATCGGGTGGTGATCCTTTCTAACACCAACAAGCTGCATTGCGACTTCTGGCCGACGCAGTATCCGGATGTGCAGCAGGCGGCAGATAAAATCTATCTCTCCCAGGAGCTGGGCATGCGTAAACCGGAAGCCCGCATTTATCAGCATGTGCTGGACGCCGAAGGTGTGACTGCCGATCAGGCGGTGTTCTTTGATGATAATCCACAGAATATTGAGGCGGCCCGCGCCATGGGTATAGAAAGTGTACTGGTTACTGACAGTAAAACGGTACCCAACTGGTTTGCAGGTCTACAGTAACTCATGATGTCACGTAAATTTCGTCCCGGGCTGCACGCGTTCTGGTTATGGATCAGGTTGTTATGGAAACGCATTGATGAAGATGGCATGACGACCCAGGCCGGTAATCTGGCTTTTGTCTCATTGCTGGCGCTGGTGCCGCTGATTGCGGTTGTGTTTGCCCTGTTTGCAGCATTTCCGGTCTTCTCAGATATCAGCGTGCAGTTAAAGCAGTTTGTCTTTAACAATCTGATGCCCGCTGCCGGTAACACGCTGCAACGCTATCTTGAGCAGTTTGTTGCTAACGTAAACCGGATGACGGCGGTCGGGGCGGTGGGCCTGATTGTGACCGCCTTACTGCTCATGCATTCGGTCGATACCGCGCTAAATACTATCTGGCGCAGCAATAAGAAGCGGCCGATGGTTTACTCCTTTGCGGTCTACTGGATGATCCTGACGCTCGGCCCGCTGCTGGCGGGTGCCAGTCTGGCGATTAGCTCCTATCTGCTGTCGCTGCGCTGGATTAATGCGACCGGCGTCACCAGCCTGGTCGATCAGATGCTGCGTATTTTTCCGCTTCTGCTATCGTGGCTCGCCTTCTGGTTGCTCTACAGTATTGTTCCCACCCAGCGGGTGCCGCCGCGCGATGCGCTGATTGGCGCGCTGGTAGCCGGTGCGCTGTTTGAGCTGGGTAAAAAGGGCTTTGCGCTCTATGTTACTATGTTCCCTTCATATCAGTTGATTTACGGCGTACTGGCCGTGATCCCCATTCTGTTTCTCTGGGTCTACTGGACCTGGTGTATTGTGTTGTTAGGCGCTGAAATAACCGTCGCGTTAGCCGACTATCGGCAGTTAAAACAGCAACACAAAGAAGAGCAACGCGAGGAAACATGATTGCATTGATTCAGCGCGTGCAGCGCGCCAGCGTCAGCGTCGATCAGGACGTGATCGGCGAAATCGGTGCTGGTTTACTGGTTTTACTGGGCGTGGAAAAGGGCGACGACAACGCGCGTGCGGAACGTCTCGCAGAACGCGTATCAGGCTATCGCATCTTTAGTGACGAGCAGGGCAAAATGAACCTGAGTGTCCGCCAGGCGGGCGGAAGTGTGCTGGTGGTGTCGCAGTTTACGCTGGCCGCAGATACGCAAAAAGGGATGCGCCCCTCCTTTTCGGGTGGCGCTGAGCCTGCTGAAGCCGAACGTCTGTATGAATATTTCAGTGACTGCTGTCGTCAGCAGGGGATCACTACGGCGAATGGCCGTTTTGCTGCAGATATGCAGGTCTCGCTGGTGAATGATGGTCCTGTAACGTTCTGGTTGCAGGTGTGAGATCGTCAGCCGAACGGCAGGGAACGGGCCACATATCCGAGCGGGAGAAACATTACATGTATCACCTTCGCGTGCCACAGACGGCGGAAGAGCTGGATATCTATTATCAGTTCCGCTGGGAGATGTTGCGTAAACCCCTGCGTCAGCCGCAGGGGTCGGAACGTGACGCCTGGGATGCCCTGGCGCATCACCAGATGGTGGTTGATGAGCAGGGCGATCCGGTTGCCATTGGCCGTCTCTACATCAATGCCGACAATGAGGCCGCTATCCGCTTCATGGCTGTTCATCCTTCGGTGCAGGGGAAAGGGCTGGGTACCCTGATGGCGATGACCCTGGAGTCCGTAGCGCGTCAGGAAGGCGCTAAGCGGGTAACCTGTAGCGCCCGCGAAGATGCTGTCGCGTTCTTTGCTAAGCTCGGCTACATCAATCAGGGCGAGATTACCGCACCGCAGACTACGCCGGTACGCCACTTTCTGATGATCAAGCCTGTCGTTACGCTCGATGATATCCTGCATCGTGCCGACTGGTGCGGACAGCTGCAACAGGCCTGGTATGATCATATCCCGCTCAGCGAGAAGATGGGTGTCCGTATTCTGCAGTTTACCGGGCAGAAATTTATCACCACCATGCCTGAAGCGGGCAACCAGAATCCACACCAGACGCTGTTCGCTGGCAGCCTGTTCTCGCTGGCAACACTGACCGGGTGGGGATTGATCTGGCTGCTGCTGCGTGAGCGTCATCTTGGCGGCACCATTATTCTGGCGGATGCGCACATTCGCTACAGCCATCCCATCAGTGGACGGCCTGGCGCGATTGCTGACCTCGGCTCACTCAGCGGCGATCTCGATCGTCTGGCGCGCGGACGCAAAGCGCGTGTGCAGCTTGAAGTGGAGCTTTTTGGCAATGATGAGTGTGGCGCGGTTTTTGAAGGGGTCTATATCGTCCTGCCCGCCGATCCGGATGGGCCGCTGGAAGAGGGCGGTTCCGGCGCTCGTATCAATTAATCATAAGGGCCGCATCTGCGGCCCTTAATGTTATCAATGTATCTGGCCCGCCTGCATGGTCTGCTGAACCTGCTGACTGTCCGTGGTCACCGACAGAGTGCCATTAACCGTCGGGCGCAGTAGCTGATCTGCG
Source organism: Candidatus Pantoea varia (assembly GCF_900115075.1). Lineage (GTDB taxonomy): Bacteria > Pseudomonadota > Gammaproteobacteria > Enterobacterales > Enterobacteriaceae > Pantoea > Pantoea varia. The sequence continues at coordinate 101,673 of NZ_FOVG01000008.1, read as the reverse complement.
GCTAATGCCCCGCTCAGTTGCAGCTGCATATTGCTGTCACCGGTTAACGGCAATGCGGGCCATCCCCAGTTCTGCAACACATTCACCGGCACTGCACGCCCCGTAAGTTGCAGCGTCAGCGGACGGGCTGGCTGCTGACCTACGGTAGCCGTCCCTTCCAGCAGCCCCTTGTTACTGAACGCGCTCAGCTCGGTAACCTGAATCTGCTGCGGGTCTGCACTCAGCGCAATCGACGGATGACGCAGATCGGTGCGGTTAAAGGTCGACTCTGCCGCGTTCAGGCTGAGCTTACCTGACCAGATCCCCCACTGATGCTGCTGCGCCAGCAGCAGGTTCTCGCCGGAGCCATCCAGTGAGGTCAGCTGGAAGGGAAACGCCGGATTGATGTCGATAATCAGGTTACGGTTAGAGGTGAAACGCGTCACCTCTACGCTATCCAGCCACTCAGGCAGTGTCGCCTGCCAGCGATCACGCCAGTCCTGCGGCAGGGTGTATTCCAGTCCGGCAACGGCCAGATTTTTCAGCGTCAGGCGTTTATCGCTGCGTGACCAGTCACCGTCAGCCCGAATCACCCCGTTCGCCCAGCGCGAACTGAACTGCGTCAGCGCCAGGCCCTGCGGTGAGAAATCCAGATTAACGATGGGATCATTAAGCTCGAATCCGCCGTTGATAAAATTGCTGGCATTCAGCGCCAGCGAACCATCGTTACTCTGCCAGTCATCTCCCTGCCAGTTAACGTTTCTCAGTGTCAGATCCAGATCCGTCACCGCCCAGTCAGGACCCTGCAGGCGGGCATCGGTCATGTCGAGGCGTGTAATGGCAATCGAGGGGACAACCTGCAGACTATGCAGGAAGTCTTTCAGGCTGCTGGTGGTCTGCAGACGAATGTCGTTCAGTCGCAGCTGATTGATTTTCCAGTTGCCCTGAGCATCGCGCTCACCGTTACCGGTCATGGAGCCACGCGCCAGGTCGGCGCCAATATTGTCAAAGCGCATCCGCCCCTGAGAAACACTGCCCTGAATCAGGACATTCTCACCCGGCACGTTATTCAGCGTCATACTGCCTGCGCTCATCTGGAAGCGGGCATCGCGACCCAGCATATCCAGGGCCGTGGGTTTCCACGGCAAAATGCCGCCATTAACCTGCTGAGCAAACAGCGGCAATGCGCTGTTGGGGCTGTCGATACGCATATTATTAAGTTGCAGGCGATCGGCCTGAATCGGTAGCGCTCTGTCTGGCGACAGATTAGCCAGATTTACTTCCCCATCGCGCAGCTCAAGGCTGCTGAAATGGAGCGGATCGCTGAACTGAATCAGTGCCAGACCGAGATCAACCCGTTTCGCCACCAGCACCGCAGGCTGCCCATCGTGACCAAAGCTGAAGTCATCCAGAATGATATGAGAGGGTGAGGAGAAATTGTGTTCAATTTTACTCAGGGAGAGATGCCATTCGGTTTTGTCGCTCACCCAACGGCTAAACCAGCCTGCACCCCACTGTGTCTGCAGCAGTACATAGATCACGATCAGGGTGAAAAGCAGCAGCAAAAGTAAGGTGAGGAAAAACTTTCCAAGAAATTTCATAGCATCCTTCCCGAGTTAAATCCGGTGAGAGGTTGTTATGCCTGAATTACCGTTACAGCTCAACAGCCTGGATGTAAATCCGAATAATTAGCAGGCAGGCCGAAGCCTGCCTGTGGCCTTACTTCTCTTGCGGGAAAATCAGGTTGAGCACGATTGCGGTAATGCCGCCTGCCGCAATGCCGGAAGAGAGCAGGGTTTTCAGCCAGTCAGGCGCAAACTGCAGGATCAGCGGCTGCTGGGAAACGCCCAGGCCCACCGCCAGCGACAGCGCGATAATCATGATGGCGCGGCGGTTAAGCGGCTCGCGTGACACAATGCGAACACCCGAGGCGGCGATGGTGCCGAACATCACAATGGTGGCGCCGCCGAGTACCGGTTCAGGGATCATCTGCACCAGCCCGCTGACCGCCGGGAACAGTCCCAGCACAATTAGCATCAGGGCAACAACAAAGCCCACGTAGCGGCTGGCAACACCGGTCAACTGAATCACGCCATTGTTCTGACCGAAGCAGGAGTTCGGGAAAGTATTAAACAGTGCGGAGACAAAGGAGTTGAGGCCATTCGCCAGCACGCCGCCTTTCAGGCGTTTCATATAGAGCGGGCCGCTGACCGGCTGCTCTGACACATCCGAGGTGGCGGTGATATCACCGATGGTCTCCAGGGAGGTCACCATAAACACCAGCATCAGCGGGATGAGCAGATTCCAGTCGAAACCCAGTCCGTAATAGAGCGGGGTCGGCACCACGATCAGCGGCTGGTTAGCAGGGATACCTGCTGCAGGCAGCATCCCCATCGCCCAGGCCAGCAGATAGCCTACGGCCATGGCAAGGACCAGGGAGGCAACGCGCAGGTAGGGGTTCTTCTGCCGGTTAAGCAGCACGATCACCAGCAGCACGGCCCCGGCCAGCATCAGATTTTTCGGTGCGCCAAAGGTATGGTCGTTCATCGCGCTAAAACCGCCGCCAATCGAGGTCAGCCCCACCTGAATCAGCGACAGGCCGATGATCATCACTACGATCCCGGAAACCAGCGGCGTAATAATCCGACGCGCCAGGTGTAATACGCGTGACAGCACCATTTCGGTACAGGAAGCCACCATTAGCGTACCAAACAGCGCCGCCATCATGGCAGGCACATCAGCACCGCCATTTTTCAGCGTCATGCCGCCCATAATCAAAGGCGTAACGAAGTTGAAGCTGGTGCCCTGAATCGACAGCAGGCCCGAGCCCACCGGTCCCCAGGTTTTGATTTGCAGCAGTGATGCCACGCCCGAAGCAAACAGAGACATGCTGATAACGTGCCGGGTATCTTCGGCGGGCAGGCCCAGCGCCTGACAGATCAGAATGGCTGGTGTCATGACCGCAACAAACATCGCCAGCAGATGTTGACCGGCGGCAAACAGCGTTTGCGGCAGAGGTGGACGATCGTCAAGACGATAAATCAGTTCGCTTTGCGTGGCGGAAGGCTGGTCTGGCTGCGGATTGGTGGACATCTTCTGTTCTTCCCAAAAAATAATGTGGCGATTGTAATCATCCGCCGGGCAAAAGCAATCGTTTGCCCGGCGAGGATCAAAAAGGCCGACTCAGATGGAGATCAGTCAGACGTTGGTAAAACGGGTGTTCTCTGGCAGCCAGCGTTCAATCAGGGCGCTGGCCTGCTCGGGATAATGCTGGTGGATGTGCCGTGCCACACGCTGAACTTCCGGCACCATCGCCGCATCGCGCAGCAGGTCGGCCACTTTAAATTCGGCGTTGCCGGTCTGACGTGTGCCCAGCAGTTCACCCGGCCCGCGAATCTCCAGATCGAACTGGGCAATAACAAAACCGTCATTGCTGTCGCGCAGCACCTGCAAACGCTTCTGCGCCGTCTTGCTTAGCGGTGCTTTGTAGAGCAGCACACAGTGCGAGGCTACGGCACCACGACCCACACGGCCCCGCAGCTGGTGCAGCTGCGCCAGTCCTAACCGCTCCGGGTTTTCGATAATCATCAGGCTGGCATTCGGCACGTCCACACCGACCTCAATCACGGTCGTCGCTACCAGCAGCTGCAGTTCATTCGCTTTAAACGCCTGCATTACTGCCTGTTTTTCAGCGGGTTTCATGCGGCCATGCACCAGTCCGATATTTAAGTCGGGCAACGCGGTTTTCAGGGATTCCCAGCTGGCTTCTGCCGCCTGTGCTTCCAGCAGTTCTGACTCTTCAACCAGCGTGCAGACCCAGTAGGCCTGACGTCCCTCCCGGCAGGCATGCTCAACCCGCGCCACAATCTCCTCGCGTCGCGTATCGGGGATGGCTACGGTAGTGACCGGTGTACGTCCCGGCGGCAGCTCATCGATAGTTGAGGTATCGAGATCGGCATACGCGGTCATCGCCAGGGTGCGCGGAATCGGTGTGGCGGTCATAATCAGCTGATGCGGATGGAAACCCTGCTCCTCGCCTTTTTCCCACAAGGCCAGTCGCTGGTGGACGCCGAAGCGGTGCTGCTCATCAATAATGACCAGCGCCAGACCATTGAATTGCACCTGCTCCTGAAACAGAGCGTGTGTGCCCACGACCATTGCCACCTGACCGCTGGCTATCGCTTCCTGCTGTGCCTGGCGGGCTTTGCCTTTCTGTTTTCCGGCCAGCCAGCCGACTTCAATCCCCAGCGGCGCAAACCACTGGCGGAAGTTACTGGCGTGCTGTTCAGCCAGCAGTTCGGTCGGCGCCATCAGCGCAACCTGCTTGCCATGGGCGATAACGTTCAGCGCAGAGAGCGCAGCCACCAGTGTCTTGCCCGAGCCGACATCGCCCTGCACCAGCCGCATCATCGGGAAATCATTGGCCAGATCTTTCTCTATCTCCGCCACCACGCGCTTCTGCGCGTTGGTCGGCGAGAAAGGTAGCGCGGCCAGCAGCTGGTCACTGAGATTGTGTCGCGGAGGCATCGGTAACGCGTAGTAGCGCTGAGCACCAGCGCGCACCGCCAGCATGCTGAGGTTATGCGCCAGCAGTTCTTCCAGAATTAATCTGCGTTGTGCCGGATGACGGCCACTTTCCAGCTCGCTGAGCCGGAGATCGGGCGGAGGGCGATGCAGTGTGCGCAGCGCATCAGGCAGGCTGATCAAGCCGCCGCTCAGTTCCTGCGGCAGCAGCTCGGCAATCGGGCAGCTTTCCAGCAGCGTCAGCGCCTGGTCGGTGAGATTACGCAGCGTGGCCTGTCGAATACCTTCGGTGGTGGGATAAACCGGCGTTAAGGTCTCTTCCAGCGTCACATTACTCTGTTCGCCCTGGATACGGTATTCGGGATGAATAATCTCAGCGCCACGCTGACCACGCTTAATCTCACCATAGGCGGTGACGCGACGTCCCGGCGACAGATTGTTCTTCATCCCGGCATTGAAATTAAAGAAGCGCATCGTCAGTACGCCGCTACCATCGCTGATCTGGCACACCATCATCCGGCGGCGACCAAAAGTGATATCTGTGTGCAGTACTTCGCCCTCTACTGTTGCCCAGATACCGGGCAGCAGATCGTCAATGGCGTAGAGTTGGGTGCGATCTTCGTAACGTAGCGGGAGATGGAGCAGGAGATCCTGAATGGTGTGCAGGTCAATTTTGGCCAGTTTAGCTGCCTGGCTGGCACCGACGCCGGTCAGGGTACTGAGCGGGATGGCATCCAGCAGACGGCCTTTCATCTTTTTTTACCGGTCGACTGCATGGTTGCCCACCAGCTGGCATCGGCGTCGACCTCACCCTGCGCATTGATGCGCGGATAGGGTAGACCTTTCTGCTTTGCGACCCGCGCCAGCACCGGGAATCCGCCTTCGAACAGCAGCCGTTGCTGTTCATCTTCATCCAGCAGGCTGTAATCGCGCAGGTAAAGACCGGCGTTCTGCCGCTGCCGCTGGGCTTCATAGAGAATAAGCGCGCAGGCGACCGAGACATTCAGCGACTGCACCATACCTACCATTGGAATCACGATCTGCCGATCAGCCAGCGCCAGGGCTTCTTCTGTGATGCCGGTTTTTTCCTGCCCCATCAGAATGCAGGTGGGAAGGGTATAATCGATCTCACGAAAATCCACCGCATCGGCGGAGAGATGAGTCGCTAAAACCTGCATCTTCTGCTGTTTGAGCTGTTTTACGGCATCGCCGATGGTGGGATGGGTGACCACTTTCACCCAGCTGTTGCTTCCGGCAGACGCGGAAGCCTGAGTGCGCATCCGCTGGCTTGGCCAGACGGCATGCACTTCGTGGATGCCGACGGCGTCGGCCGTGCGGATTACCGCTGAAACATTGTGCGGTTTATGCACCTGCTCCATGCAGACCGTCAGGTCGTGCTGGCGCAGTGCCAGCATCGCCTGAATCCGGGCAAAACGTTGATCGTTCATGCCTAGTTACGGTTACGGTGGACTTTGATCACATCCGGCATCACGCGAATTTTACGCATGATATTCGCCAGATGGACGCGATCACGTGCGGTCAGGCGGATAAAGGCGCTGTAGACGCGGCCATCACGCTCTTCGGTATTCAGGCTCTGAATATTGGAACCCGCCGTGTTGATTGCTGCCGTCAGGTTAGCCAGCGCGCCCTGATGATTAAACATGTCGACTTTGATTTCCGCCACGAACTCCTGCTCGGTGACTTTATCCCACTCAACCGGCATGAATTTTTCTGGCTCTTTCTGGTAACCGCGAATATTCCGACAGGATTCATGATGCACCACCAGCCCTTTGCCGGGACTGACATGGGCAACGATCGGGTCACCAGGAATCGGTCGGCAGCATTTGGCGAAGGTAATCAACACGCCATCTGCGCCTTTGATCGGCAGTTTACCGCGCTTGCTGTTACTACTGATGGCGTTGCTGTCAGCCTGCAGCAGGTTCTTCGCCACCACCACGCTCATCGCATTGCCCAGACCGATTTCCGCCAGCAGATCGTCAAGCGAGGTCAGCTTCATACGATCCAGCTCCTGCCTGATATTCTCAGGCGGGATTTCAGCCAGTTTACGGCTGCCGCCCAGCGCATGGCTGAGCAGGCGACGACCCAGATTGACGGAGTCTTCACGCTTGAGGTTTTTCAGCAACTGGCGAATTTTGGCACGGGCTTTGGAGCTGACGACAAAATTGAGCCAGGCGGCGTTAGGACGGGCGCCTGGCGCGGTGATGATCTCAATCGTCTGACCGCTGGTCAGCGTTTGCGACAGCGGATAAGGCTGGCGGTCAACGCGTGCGCCGACGCAGGCATGGCCGATATCGGTGTGAACCGCATAGGCGAAGTCTACGGGTGTCGCGCCGGTTGGCAGCTCAACAATGCGGCCTTCGGGCGTAAAGACATAGATCTCATCCGGGAAGAGATCGGACTTCACGCTTTCAATAAATTCAAATGAACTGCCCGCACTTTGCTGTAGCTCCAGCAGGCTTTGCAGCCAGCGCTGAGCGCGAATCTGTGCGGTGGTGCCACTTTCGCCCGCCTGTTTATAAGCCCAGTGCGCAGCGACCCCCATTTCCGCCATCTGATCCATATCCTCTGTGCGAATCTGCACTTCAACCGGCACGCCGTGCGGACCGATCATGGAGGTATGAAGGGATTGATAGCCGTTGGCTTTAGGGATGGCGATGTAATCTTTAACGCGGCCCGGACGCGGCTTATACAAGCTGTGCATCTGGCCCAGAACGCGATAGCAGGTATCCAGATCTTTCACGATGACGCGAAAGGCATAGATATCCATGATCGAGTGAAAACGCTGCTCTTTCAGCGTCATTTTGCGGTAGATCGAGTAAAGATGCTTTTCGCGACCGCTGACGCGGCAGGGAATGCCCGCTTCCTGCAAACGGCCATCGATCTCAGAAAGAATCTTCTGGATCATCTCTTTACGATTACCGCGTGCGGCTTTCACCACCTCTTTAATGACCCGATAACGGTTCGGATAAAGAGCCTCAAAACCAAGCTCTTCCAGCTCTGTTTTAAGATGGTGAATACCCAGGCGGTGCGCCAGAGGACTGTAAATCTCTAATGTTTCCAGCGCAATGCGACGACGTTTGTCCGGGCGTAATGCTCCCAGGGTGCGCATATTGTGGGTGCGGTCAGCCAGCTTGATGAGAATGACGCGGATATCCTGCACCATCGCCATAATCATCTTGCGAAAGTTCTCTGCCTGCGCTTCTTTCTTGTCGCGGAATTTCAGCTTATCCAGCTTGGAAACGCCCTCGACCAGCTCCGCCACGCTTTTACCGAACAGCTGTTCCATGTCCTGGTAAGTGGCTGGCGTATCTTCGATCACGTCATGCAGCAGCGCGGCCATGAGGGTCTCATGGTCGAGCTTCATTTCCGCCAGAATACAGGCCACGGCAACCGGATGGGTGATATAAGGCTCACCGCTGGAGCGTGTCTGTCCCTCGTGGGCATCACGTGCGACAAGGTAGGCTTGCTGGAGGCGCTTGATCTGCTCCTCTGGCAAGTATTTTTCAATCAGTTGATTGAGACTTTCAAACAGATACAAGGGCGACCTGCAGGTGGCTGTTAACGACGACCTTCAGCGATAGCGGTAACGGCCTGTAACTCAGCGGCTTCCTGCTCATGCTGTTCCTGGCGATCACGCACATCTAAAATCTGATTGGTGATCAAGCCTTCTTCGATTTCGCGCAGGGCGATAACGGTAGGTTTATCGTTCTCTTCCGGAACCAGCGGATCTTTGCCGCCAACCTGCATCTGACGTGCACGACGTGCAGCGACCAACACCAGGTCAAAACGATTACCAACTTTTTCTACTGCGTCCTGAACGGTTACGCGTGCCATAGGTGTGCTACTCCACAGATGAAGAAATGACTGCGCATCATACTGAAACTGTATTCAGACTGCCAACAGTTTGCTGATTAAAGCATCGTGACGCGCCTTCTGACGCGCCATACGCAGACGTTCTGCGCGAATAATGGTTTTCAGATCGGACAGGGCCAGATCAAAATCATCATTCACAATTAAATAGTCATACTCGGCGTAGTGGCTCATTTCCGCTACTGCCTGAGCCATACGACGCGTGATGACCTCTTCGCTATCCTGGCCACGACCGCGTAAACGGCGATCGAGCTCTTCTTTCGAAGGCGGCAAAACAAAGATGCTGCGTGCGCCAGGCATTTTAGCGCGAATTTGCTGCGCGCCCTGCCAGTCGATGTCGAGAAACACGTCAACGCCGGTTGCCAGCACCTGCTCAATAGCATGGCGTGACGTACCGTAGTAGTTGTCGAAAACTCTGGCATGTTCGAGGAAAGCATCTTCCGCGATCATCTGCTCAAATTCATGTTTCTCAACAAAAAAGTAATGTTCGCCATGGGTTTCACCCGGACGCATACCGCGCGTCGTGTGCGAAACAGAGACCTGCGTGTCATACAACGGCTGGGTCTTTAACAGAGCCTGAATCAGGCTGGATTTCCCTGCACCGCTGGGAGCAGAAACAATATAGAGCGTGCCTTGAGCCATGGTTTTCTTGAATTGATTAAAAGCGGAGTCGATTTCCTGCACAGTATACACAGCTTCCCGTTGCCACGCAGCGTTTGCGCAGCGGCAACCTCCAACTTTTGCGCATCTTCACGCAAATGTCTGTCGGACCGCTGTAATTAATCCCTTATTGCGACAGCCTCTCTTCCGGAACGGAACATCGCCTCTGGCTGACACTAACGCATTGATGTTGAATGCCGCAAAACGTCAGAGGAAAAACTATGAAAGGATTCGGCTGGCCGCTGTTTGCGGCTGTTCTGTGGTTCGCCCTATGGCCTGCGCATAGCGCCCTTTGTCCTGTCTGGACACCCATCCGGGCGACCGAAGAGATCCGCCACCTGCAACAGCAACTGCAACACTGGGATGACGCTTATTATCGCCAGGGGCAGAGTCCGGTGGCTGACACCGATTATGATGCGTTGCAGCAGCGACTTGTTGATTGGCAACACTGCTTTAGCGCTTCTCAGCCCACTTATTCCCCGCAACTGCCGGGTAAGGGTGAGCACCTGCATCCGGTCGCCCATACTGGCGTAAAAAAGATGCGCGACAAGCTGGCACTGGCTTACTGGATGCAGGGGCGACGCGATCTCTGGGTGCAGCCAAAAGTCGATGGTATCGCCGTTTCACTGGTGTATCGCCATGGCAGGCTGGTCTCGTTGTTAAGTCGTGGCGATGGATTGCGCGGTGAAGAGTGGCTGGCTAAAGCCGCCTGGATCCCGGCAATTCCGCTGCATATCGAGACCCCTCTCGACGAGGTTGTGCTGCAGGGTGAGCTGTTTCTGTCGATGACCGGTCATCAACAGGCCATTGATGGCGGTAAAAATGCGCGCTCACAAGTGGCCGGAGCCATGATGAGTAAGCAGCGGGTTCCCCTGCTGAATTCGCTCGATGTTTTCATCTGGGCCTGGCCAGATGGTCCCGCAACAATGACGGAACGTCTTGAGTTACTCAGCCGCTGGGGATTAGGCGTTGCGGCAAAATGGAGCCACAGCGTTAAAGATGAAGAGGATGTCGCACGCTGGCGGAATCGCTGGTTTCATGCTGCGCTGCCCTTTGTCACTGATGGTGTGGTGGTTCATCAGAGTCTTCGACCTGCGGGCAAAAACTGGCTGCCGGGAGAGGGAACCTGGGCCGTTGCCTGGAAATATCAGCCTCCTGAAGTCAGCGCTGAAGTGCTCTCCGTCGATTTTCCTGTTGGCCGAACCGGGAAAATAGCGACAGTACTTAATCTGCAGCCGGTGCAGCTGGATGATAAGACGGTCAGGCGGGTCAATGTCGGATCGCTGCGTCGCTGGCAGGAGAGCGATATCGTGGCGGGCGATGTGATCACGCTGAGCCTGGCGGGTCAGGGGATTCCCCGGCTGGAGCGGGTGATCTGGCGTGTGGCAGAGCGGCACTATCCTCAGCCTCCTGACGCGTCGCGTTACACGCCGCTGAGCTGCTACACCTTCAGCGCTGAGTGTCAGAAGCAGCTACTGGCAAAATTACGCTGGCTCAGCCAGAAAACGGTGCTGAATATCTCCGGTGTTGAGCGTGGCACCTGGCTGCGCTTACTGGAAACCGGCAGTGTGACGCATCTGTTTAGTTGGCTGACGTTAACACCGGAACAGATCGCCGCTGCAACGGGTCTCTCTCCGGAGCGGGCGGGTCAGCTCTGGCACCGTTTTAATCTCACCCGGCAGCAGCCGCTTCGTCGCTGGGTTGATGCCTTAGGTGTTTCACTGCCGCGAAAGGCCCTGAAGTCACTGCCCGATCAGCAGTGGGAGAGTTTAACTCAGCGGGATGTTATGGGCTGGCAGGCTTTACCGGGCGTCGGAACGGCGCTGGCAAAGCGCCTGGTTGCGCAGTTTCATGATGCCCGCGTACAGGCGCTGATCGTGTTCCTGAAACAGCAGGGTATTCCTGTCTCCTCAATGCTCGGGATGGGGATAGTTGAAAATCGGCAAACCGAGGCGGAAGCGCAGCGCCAGTAAACGGGCAAAGAAGCCGAACAGCAGGGTAATGATAATTACTGCCTCATGCGCCAGCGTGGTTTTCAGCAGCAGGATATACATCCAGCCAGAGGCGAAAGCGATACCGGCGTAGAGTTCCTTCTGGAACACCAGTGGAATGCGGTTACAGAACATATCACGCAGTACGCCGCCAAAGACGCCGGTAATTACCGCGCTTATTGCGGCAATAATCATGGCGTGTCCGGAATCGAGCGCAACCTGCGCACCAATAATAGAGAAGACCACCAGTCCCAGCGCATCCAGCACCAGAAACACTTTGCGCAGGTGTGTCATCAGGGGCGCCAGGAAGGTGGTGACGACCGCCGCTGCCGCCACAATCATGATGTACTCGGGATTTTTCACCCAGCCCAGTGGATAGTGACCCAACAGGATGTCGCGTACCGAACCACCGCCAATCGCCGTCACTGAGGCAATAATAATGACACCGAACAGATCCATTTTGCGGCGACCCGCCGCCAGCGCACCTGTCATGGCTTCAGCAGTAATACCAATAATGTAAAGAACGGTCAGTAACATAGCAGACTCCAGTAAGACGACGGCATTGATCAGGAGACGGCGACTGAGATTTTCTGGCGATCGGCGTCCGGGATTAGCGCAGTTTATACCAGCCAGCCCCGGCGTCAGCATAGAAAGACTTTTCTGGAGAGGGCCTGCTGCAGACACCTGGAGGGGAAAGAATGTACAGCGGAGTTGTATGTTGCAGCCCGATGTTTAACGGCTCTGGACTGTGGGAGTTAACCGACCGTGACTGCCAGACGATCGCTGGAAGCAAATCAATTTATAAAGAAGAGGTTTAAGGATGAATGCTGCGGATTAAAAAAGGGATGAATTGGGAAAACAAAACCAAAGATTGAATAAAAAGAAAAGGCGTGCTGATTAACAGCACGCCAACGCATCGTTTCGGATGCTCAGAGCCCACCATACAGACTTATTTTATTATTTGTTTCTTGCACGAACTTTAGCAAATGCATTCAGACTAAAATGGTATTCCGGCTGGAACCATGAACGACCATAGTAGCAGTAAATCAGCATGCGAATGGATGCCATCGCAAGGTAACCCCAAATCGCACATAATACTGAAGGTGTCAGCCAGACGGTGAATAAGGTTACGGCAAGTCCGGCTAATACCGAGGAGGTTTCAGCAAAAGCGATACGGGTATATTGTTTTTCGCGCTGTAATATCGCACGGTAATGCTGGCCCTGTGGGATGATAATAAAGACCACTGAGACCATCTGTAGCATTAATGCCAGCTGAGGTTGATCAAACAGGCTGTTCAGCAGGTGGCTGACCGTAAATAACAGACCAAACACTGCGATACCCATCAACATATTACCCCAGTAGATCGTGGAGAGGTCGTTGATAGAGAGCATGCAGCGGCGGATCAGCGTATTGGAGAAGCCGCGATCGGCCAGAGTATCGATAGCCAGTAAAGCAATCACGGCAATCGCCAGCAGGTTCAGTTCATTCGCCTGCAGAATCTGCGCCAGCAATGAGAGCTGCAGTACGCCGATGCCAATAATTTTGATTGAAGAGAGCAGAGACCATTTTGCGCTATTAAGACTGCTTTCACGTATTGCCATAATATACTCGTTAGAGTCCATCGACTCTGTGAGAATTAAATAGTTGTGTAACGGCAAGGAGAGGTTGCTGTGACACCGTTAGTAAGTGCATTTTTTCCGGCCGAAGTCCTGAAAATCCTTTCAGGCTTGCCATGTTATTATGGATTGAATCAAATGATGCCCGGATAAAAAATAAATATCCCTGGTAAAGTCACTGTTTCGTGTCATGGCGGAATTCCCTGCAGCTAATAAGAATCCCGCCAGATCACGAATAAATCCTATTGTAGTTTTATATTCTCCTGCCAGCATCCTTGCGGCAATCTCAACGCGTTCTTTTTCTGATAACTAAGGAACCGTTGAGCGGTCCATGACCTTTTTACTGCTTTATCATTATGGGTATTGCTGTGTGTGGAATGATTTATACATTGTTTTATTTAATTTAACACCATAAGAAAAGTCTGATTACGCGACCGCAGAAATAAATGGTTTCACTCTATGCATGATAAATATTAAATCCCCAGCCGGGCAGTAATAAACAATTGTTGATGATTAATGTATGCGTCAGAGAGAAAGTGCCTATGGGGAAGGCAAGGAGGCCTGAAATCAGCAGGGATCACCTGCCTGTTGGGGGATTATGCCAGGAATTTTCCTGGCAGCAATGCTTAAGCAGGGTTGGTGATAAATACGTCATCAGAATGAGTAATGAGATAAGCGCTTTATGCTTTATCGTTGGAAGTTTTTCTATTTTTTTTCATTAACGACCAGCGATAAGTACAGAGAAAAAATTGAGCTAAGTCATTGATTTATTGTGTCAGGAGTTGGTTGAGTTTCTCCAGATCGTTGCTAACCCATTCAATATCCTGCTTAAATCTCTCATCTGAAGTAAATGGCTGGCGATAAACCGTCACCATCACCTCGGCGCCCTGTTCGTTCGCTATTACGCGCATCGGCACGTAGATCTCCTTTCCTGAGCCGCTATCAATCCAGTGATCCATTACGCCAAACGGATTATGTGGTGAGAACCGGATCTTCACATTGCCCTGGGATCCTTTAGCACGCCAGCGGTTGCCATCGGGTTCTAATGCGCTTTGCGTCAGCCCGGAAGCCCACTTCGGGAAAAATTCCGGCTTCCAGATGGTTTCATAAAGATCTAACCACTGACGCGGAATCGTCAGGCTCAGAGTGCGCGAGGAGAGCATGTAACCTCCGGTGGATAAGCTAAAAAGGCATTAAAGCATGGGGCCAGGCTTGTTAAAACGTTGTTACAGCAGAAGTGTGGTGTTGACAGGGTTTCGTACAAACGACAGACAGCGGATGAGGCTGTCTGCCGCTGATTCAGATGAAATTGCCGCGTGCAGAAACCACATGCTCTTCGCTATGACCACTGGCGTGACGCAGAACAAAGCCATCCGACTGCGCCATCACTGCGCAACTGTGATTCGGGAAGATACGCAGAAGCGTGCCAACCTCAGGGCGGCGAGCCTGATAAAGCAGAAAACCGTGCTCCTCAGATAACTTCGTCACTTCATACGTGTGGCCCGCTTCGTCAGCTGCAATACCAAAGCCGCTGGCATTGGTGCCGTGTGGCCCTTTATCCGAACTCAGCATTTTCGACCCGGCATCCACAATTGCGAAATGATCGTTCACTGCAACCACGCGGGTAATGACGCTCATTGCCAGCTGATCCACGTGACTTAACCCGAGGCGGCAGGCCGTAAGATCCAGCAGGGCATAGTTGCCGGGCCGGATTTCATTAATGCAGGGCGCAATGTCTGCTGCCAGCGCGGTAGGCGTCGAACCTACTGAGAGTGGGCAGTCAGTAAACCCCGCAGCCTGCAGTTTTGCCTGTACTTGCTGCATTAATGCTGTTTCCTGTCGGGCGACATCCGCAATGGCCGCGGCGTTTCCGGCACCATAAGCGTGACCAGCATGTGACACTAATCCGGCAAAGCGTAATCCTTTGTCCTGCAGCGCCTGGGCAATCAGTATCGCTTCATCTGTATCAGGATTAACGCCAATCCGATGTAAGCCAACATCAACCTTAATCGCTACCGCCAGTTCGCATTCCGGTTGCTGCTGACTGGCCTCAGCAATCGCTGCCACGCCCTGCAGTCTGTCCGCAATCAGGATGAGTCTGACCTGGTGAAGCATGGCGAGGCGCAGCAATTCAGCCACGCTTTGCGGTTGTACAACCGGATAGGCCAACAGCACATCACGAACGCCACCCTGAATGAAACTGATGCCTTCGCTGGGTTTGGAGACGGTAACACCCTGTGCGCCGGACGCGATCTGACGCTGTGCAATCCAGACGCTTTTATGCGTTTTGATATGCGGACGCAGTGCGACGCCTGCCACACTGGCTTTGCGCTGCATATGCAGCAGGTTCTGCTCCAGGCGCTCTGCATCCACTTCAATATAGGGCGTAAGGCGATCATCAATCAGCGGACGCTGCCACTGCTGTGTATCGTTGATATCCATAAGATTGTCCGGCATTGACGAGGTAAGAGGATTCATCATTCCTTAATTATCGCTTTGATACCAGCCTGCCGGACGCCGACAGGCGTGCTTAACAGCAGAAACTGCAGGAGTATCTATAACGCCAGTGGCAGTATGAGAGCACAGCAAACGGGGATGAGAGCGTGGAGGTAAAGCAGATGTCGTTCAGCAGATTAAAACAACAAAGCAGGCGCGAGGCCTGCTTTATCAGTTAACTCAGACGTAGAGCGACTCTTCACCCGGAGGTCGGGTTTTGAAGCGACGATGCAGCCAAAGGTACTGTTCGGGTGCGCGAAGGATCTGATTTTCAATCACTTTGTTCATATAAGCTGCAGCAGCAGCCTCGTCCGTATGAGGATAATTTTCCAGCATCGGTTCGATGATCAAATGGTAGCCATCATTTCCTGGATTACGAATCAGCATAATCGGCACCATCGCTGGCTTCGCCAGACGCGACAGAACAAAAGTCCCGTTGGTAGTGGCGGCTTTTTCCACCGCAAACAGCGGCGCAAAGGTGCTGCCTTTAGGGCCGTAATCCTGGTCAGGCGCAAACCAGACCGATTCACCCTGTTTCAGGGCATTAACCATACCGCGTAAATCACGACGGTCGATCATCGCTTTATTAGAGCGCATCCGGCCTTTAGTCTGCACATACTCCATCGCCTGGTTATTGTGTGGGCGATACATCGCCATCATTGGCTGACAGAGTCCGCTGATGCGGCCGCCCAACTCCAGTGACATGAAATGCACGCCAATCAGCATCACACCACGCTTTTGTTTCTGCGCGGCATGCAGGTTTTCCATTCCCGATACTTTAAACAGGCGTCTTACCGCACGGTCAGACCAGAACCAGGCAATACCAGTTTCAGCCAGCGCCATCCCGAGCGACGCAAAATTACCGGCAATCATATGTTCTGTTTTTTCTTCGCTGATGCCCGGAAAGCAGAGTTCGATGTTACGACGGGTAATTCGCTCGCGGCGCTGCAGGAAATGGCGAGAGATTTTGCCGGCACCGGCACCGAGACGCATAAGAACAGGATAGGGGAGCTGGACCAGCAGCCAGAGTACGCCCAGGCCAAACCAGGTAAACCAATAACGCGGATGCAGCAGCGAACTGCTAAATTTTCCGGTGTTTTTCATTAACAACCTTCATGGGATAGAGGGATGCATCGCACAAAGAGCACTTCCATGAGTCTTAAGGCGGTACAGCTGTACTGATTTCGACCAACATTTTATCAAAAAGTGCCTTCAAAGAAAGGGAAACTCCGGCATCTACAGGATTGACCAGTTTCATGAAGAGGCATTAATACCGGCTGTAAAAATACATTAATCTGATAAAGTTTTTACTTTTCAATCTGTTAAGATGATTTTGAAGGAGGCTTTAATTGTAAGCGAGGCCGTTTCAGGAACAGTCTGGAAATGATTATTTATTTATCTTTACCGGATTCTGATGCTGGCCGCCCTGAAAAAGCGATTAATTGGCGTAAGGAGCTAATACTTTAAGTGCTGACAGCGGCTGAAAGGGGAACAAAGCGCCACTGCGAGCGCTTTGTTGGGTAGAAATTACTCGATATTCTGAATCTGAATGTTGATTAATATTAAAATATTTTTTACTTTCAATTGGTTGATTGCTTTTATTTCTGCGCTTTGGAGTTTTACTCACCAATTTACTCCCCGTGTTTTGTAGCGACGTTCTGGTCATCTTACAGGCCTAATGGTTGTCGTAAATCGTTCACCCTCGATAAGTTCACCAGAAGGTTTTCGATAGTAAGATTCACCATCAAAGCGGTAGTAAGTATAACCATCCTTAGTTTTAGTTATATCCATGAGCCAACTTGACTTGTCTATACAATACTTTTCTGTCTTCATGTCGTCGAAGCATAACAAGTAATCAATATCGTGATCTGGGAACAAGCCAGAGTTCTTAGGGGCAAGCTTTTGATACTTACCATCAAACTTCCAAATTGAAACATTGTAGGTTTCAGGAGAAGATATGGTTTTAACACCATTATTATCCCACCATTTTATTTTATCACTATCAGTGAAAGGGATGTTTTTAGCTAACAATTCTCTATTAGCACCAGAGCCGTGGATAGCGATAATTTTAGGAGAGTTAAAAAATTTTAAATAAAAAAAGGCGAGTATGATTACTAAAAATATAAAGATTGAAATTTTTCTGATGCTCATCCATTCCTCCGCCCACTGATTTCAAATTCGGCTTTTATATTCGTGAAAAAAGGTTTAAAGGCAAACTTTTCCCATCGTTGAAGGATAAACCAGATACGAAATGCCCTGATATAATGAAACTTCATACTTGTGATATCAGTTTTGTCGAGACCAAAATGATCTTGCCCTGTAAAAATTACTTTTGCTACATAACCACTGTCAGTTATATCAAGTTGTGTAAGCTGTATATTAGTAGCAAATATATCATGTATTGACATACCTGAACCATTAATACTATCAGCCCATCGGTTGAACTTGGGAAGTATTGATTGACTTATTTCAGCAGTTATTATGGTTTTAGCATCATCAGATAAGCCATTTTTCGAATCAATGGCAAACTTATCCAAGCTTGACTGTATTATTGAAAGAGGAGAGGATGAAGAGGATCTTCCATTTAATATTAAACTTTCATATGCCCTATCAAGAAAGGAGCTGGAATAACTTTCTCCATTCCCGTGATAGAAATGCTTTACGAGATTATTAAATATTTGATGTTCTCCAAGATAATAAGCAGGCATAGAAACACGAAAAAACTCATTGAAAAGAAGTTCAGCCATTTCTGTTCTGGATTTTGGGCGGGTATCCCGGAAGGAATTGAATATAGATACTTCCTTACCAGTCCAAGGGTCAACGACATCAGAAACATCATTCAAACCCAAATCGCTTCTGAGTTGCTTTTCAGTGAGATCTCCACATTTCATATCATCAGTGCTGTAATCATTGAACCTGTGCTGTGTCTGGTAAACGGTGAGGGGGAAATTCAATGCTGACATAATAACTTCCTTATAATATGAATATTTCATCCTGAAAATTTATCTATTTAATAGAATATTAAACATTATAATATCGCTGTATCTGTAGAATCGAATCCTTGTTTGTTACAGCCCTGCTCCTGTAACTACAAGTCGCAGTTATTAAGCAGACGGATGTAATACTAAACGGTATGGTCGGAAAAGAGAAGTAGTGTAAGTACCACCTTTCATTATGACCAATGATTATCCCTCACTTCACAGGAAAAAATGTAACCATATAACTGACCTGTTAAACCTGACTCAGGACTATACCATTTTGACTATTAATTTATAGCTGGTTAAGCAGCTGTGCTCCCACTTTACTCCCAAAATCAGTGAACTTTGACAGTGGAATATGGACATTAGGGGAAAGTAAAAGCCCATTTAACATGGGCTTGTGGGATGTTATGTGCAGGTGTAGAAATTACTCGATATTCTGAATCTGCTCGCGCATCTGTTCAATCAGCACTTTCAGTTCGATGGCTGAAGTGGTGATTTCTGCGTTAATCGACTTCGATGCCAGCGTGTTCGACTCACGATTGAACTCCTGCATCATGAAATCGAGACGACGACCCACCGCCTCTTTCTTTTTCAGGATGTTGTAGGTCTCTTTAACGTGCGCATCCAGACGATCCAGCTCTTCAGAGACGTCCACACGCTGCGCCATCATCACCAGTTCCTGCTCAAGGCGATTGTTTTCCAGCTGGACTTCAGCATCTTCCAGTTTGGCGACCAGACGCTCACGTTGCCATTTAATTACTTCAGGCATCTGCGCGCGCACTTTGCTGACTTCCTGCGAAACGCCTTCCAGACGCTGCTCAATCATCGCTTTCAGTGCGGTGCCTTCGCTTTCACGAGCCGCAATAAAATCATCCAGCGCACCATCTAGTGCCTGCAATAACTGCGTATTGATGGCATCCAGATCCTGCTCCTGCGCAGACATCACACCCGGCCAGCGCAGAATATCCAGCGGATTAATCGCGCCTTCGTCGCTCTGCATTTTTACCCAGTTGGCAGCCTGCACCAGCTGTTTTGCCAGCGTTTCGTTGAGCATCAGCTCGCCCTGCGCGCTGGGATCAGCATCATAACGCAGGTTGCACTCAATTTTACCGCGCGTCAGACGCTGGCGAATGCGCTCGCGGATAACCGGCTCCAGCCCACGAAACTGCTCCGGCAGACGGATATAAGTTTCCAGATAACGCTGGTTAACGGAGCGCAGCTCCCAGGCGGCGCTGCCCCATTCGCCTTTGGCTTCGCTGCGGGCATAAGCGGTCATACTGCGGATCATAAGCGGTACTCATTTGCGGAAAGATGGGTGAAGTATAGCGAGGCGAGCCACGGCATAACAGGCATAAGCGTCTCACAGGAAAATAACGAACCATTTCCGCTTTTAGCGACAGCCACTTATGATGACCGCTGACCCCTTGTGAGGATGACTGATCTATGTCTCGCGTTATTGCCCTTCCTGTTTTTATGGCTCTGCTGCTGGCGGGTTGCCAGACGCGCCATGCGCCGCCGACTAAACCGCAACCCATCTGTGCGGGTGGCGACATGATGATGCAGACCACGTTGTGGTTTGGAATGAGCAAGCCAGATGGCGGCAGGGTGAGTTCACTCGACTGGATGAACTTTGTCGATAATGAGGTCACGCCACGTTTCAAAGCGGGATTGTCGGTCTATGACGCCAAAGGTCAATGGCTGGGCGAAAACGGCAAGCTGGCTCGGGAGAACAGTAAAGCGTTGATGCTAATCCACGGCATCGATCCTGCTACCAATCAGGATATTGAGGCGTTACGCAACCTCTACAAAAAACGCTTTGATCAGGAGTCAGTGATGCGGGTGGATGCGCCCGTCTGTGTCGGATTCTAGGGCGAAAGCGGGCGGCAGCGCTGCCGCCCGTTGAATAATCAGATAAACAGACCGGCAAAGGCTGCCGAGAGCAGGCTGACCAGCGTCGAGCCATAGACCAGTTTCCAGCCAAACCGGGAAACCACGTTTCCCTGTTTCTCGTTCAGGCCTTTTATTGCGCCTGCCACAATGCCGATCGAAGCAAAGTTCGCAAAGGAGACCAGGAACACCGACAGAATACCTAGCCCACGCGCACTCATGCCTGCCGCCACTTTCTGCAGTTCAATCATCGCCACAAATTCATTCGCCACCAGCTTAGTCGCCATGATGCTGGCCGCCTGCAGAGCATCGGCTTTGGGAATGCCGATCAGCCAGGCCAGAGGATAGAACAGATAGCCGAGCAGCTGCTGGAAGCTGTAGCCGAACACCGCTGCAAACACCGCATTCACCGCAGCAATCAGGGCAATAAAGCCAATCAGCATCGCCAGAATGATCATCGCAACTTTGAAGCCTGCCAGAATGTACTCGCCCAGCATCTCAAAGAAGCTCTGCTCTTCATGCAGCTTTTCCAGCGCGATAGGCTGCTCATCCTGGTTTTTCATCGGGTTGATGATCGACAGAATAATAAAGGTGCTGAACATGTTAAGCAGCAGTGCAGCAACCACATACTTCGGTTCAATCATCGACATATAAGCACCGACAATCGACAGCGAAACGGTGGACATCGCGGTCGCCGCCATGGTGTAGAGCCGGCGAGGCGGGATATCGCCCAGAATCCCTTTATAGGCGATAAAGTTTTCCGACTGACCGAGAATCAGTGTGCTGACGGCGTTAAACGACTCCAGCTTGCCCATGCCGTTAATTTTCGACAGCAGTGTCCCGAAAATACGGATCAGCAGTGGCAGGATGCGCCAGTGCTGCAGTATGCCGATTAGCGCTGAAATAAAGACAATCGGGCAGAGCACGCCAAGGAAGATAAATGCCAGCCCCTGCTTGCTCATTCCGCCAAACACGAACTCCGTGCCCTGTGCGGCAAAGCCCAGCAGCGTCTCAAAGAAACCGGCGAACGAACCGACCAGCGCCAGCCCTCCGGTGGAGTGAAGGAAGAACCAGCCCAGCGCGGCTTCCACCACAATCAGTTGAACAATAAAGCGCAGGCGAATCTGTTTACGGTCATGACTGACCAGCAGCGCAAGGGCGAAAATCACCACCAGCGCCAGCAGGAAATGAAGAATGGCGGCCATATGTCTTTTTTATCAGAGAGAAAGGAAAGCGCATTTAGCCACAGCTGGCAGGGAATTTCATCTGATGCCTGCTTCAGGCCGGCGCAAGAGACAGCGGGCAAGGAAGTCCGTATAATGCGCAGCCAATCATTAGCAAGCCGGAGAATACCCATGCGTCCAGCAGGCCGTAGCGCACAACAGGTGCGTCCAGTCACATTGACCCGCAATTACACCAAACACGCAGAGGGTTCCGTTCTGGTGGAATTCGGCGAAACGAAAGTGCTTTGCACTGCCTCCGTAGACGAAGGGGTTCCGCGGTTCCTTAAAGGTCAGGGCCAGGGTTGGGTCACGGCCGAATATGGCATGCTGCCGCGTTCGACCCACAGTCGTATGGCGCGTGAAGCTGCAAAAGGCAAGCAGGGCGGCCGTACGCTAGAGATTCAGCGTCTGATCGCCCGTTCTCTGCGCGCCGCAGTTGATCTTAAAGCCCTGGGTGAATTTACCATCACGCTGGACTGTGACGTGATCCAGGCCGATGGGGGCACCCGCACCGCATCAATCACTGGCGCCTGTGTGGCACTGGCTGATGCGCTGAACAAACTGGTAGCCAGCGGCAAGCTGAAAGCAAACCCGATGAAGGGCATGGTCGCAGCGATTTCAGTAGGCATCGTCAAGGGCGAAGCGCTGTGCGATCTGGAATATGTTGAAGACTCAGCAGCAGAAACCGATATGAACGTCGTGATGCTGGAAGATGGCCGCATGATCGAGGTGCAGGGCACTGCCGAGGGCGAACCGTTCAGCCATGAAGAGTTGCTGACGCTACTGGCGCTGGCACGCGGTGGAATTGAGGAATTAATTCAGGCCCAGAAAGCGGCGCTGGAAAATTGATGTAACAGGCGACCTCAGAGTCGCCTTTTCTTTATTTGAGGAGTGAGAAATGAAAGCCTGGCAGCGTCAGTTTATTGAATTCGCCCTGAACAAACAGGTGCTGAAGTTCGGTGAGTTCACTTTGAAGTCCGGGCGTAAAAGCCCCTATTTCTTTAATGCCGGTCTGTTTAACAGCGGACGGGATTTAGCGCTGCTGGGACGCTTCTACGCGCAGGCGCTGGTGGATGGCGCTGTCGATTTCGATCTGCTGTTCGGCCCGGCCTATAAAGGCATTCCGATTGCCACCACTACAGCGGTGGCGCTGGCGGATCATCATGAACGCGATGTGCCTTACTGCTTCAACCGTAAAGAAGCCAAAGATCACGGTGAAGGCGGCCTGCTGGTGGGCAGCCCGCTGCAGGGCAAAGTGATGCTGGTGGACGATGTGATCACCGCCGGTACTGCGATTCGTGAGTCGATGGATATTATCGGCGCGCATAACGCTACCCTGGCAGGCGTGCTGGTCTCGCTTGATCGTCAGGAGCGTGGACGTGGAGACATGTCGGCGATTCAGGAAGTGGAACGTGATTACGGCTGCAAAGTGACCGCGATTATCACACTGGCAGACCTGATTGCCTGGCTGGAAGAGAAGCCTGAGATGGCCGATCATCTGGCCCAGGTCCGTGCTTATCAGAAAGCGTACGGGATTTAACAGAGGCGGGCGCAATGCCCGCCTTCTTTGACCTTTTACGCCAGCTGGGCGGCAATCAGCGGCCAGCGAGCCTCAAAGTCCGCGGTAGGACTGAAACGAAATTCGGAACGGACATACCTCGACAGTAAGCCTTCACAAAACGCCAGCAGCTGACTTGCCAGTAACGCCTCATCAGCCTGAAAGGCTTCGCCTTCACGCATTTTCCGTTCACGCATCACCTGTCGCAGTTGCACTTCAATCCGCTCAAACAGCTGATTGATACGTCCCTGTAGTCGGTCCTGCTCAAACATCAGAGCATGGCCGGTCAGAATGCGCGTCAGTCCCGGATTACGCTCACCAAATCCCAGAATCAATTGCACGATCAGACGCAGACGCGTCATGGTCTCTTTTTCATCCTTGAGGATCAGATTGATGCGGGTAATCAGACTGTCTTCGATAAACTCAATCAGGCTATCGAACATGCGTGTCTTACTGGGGAAGTGACGATACAGCGCCGCTTCGGAAACGCCCACCGTGGCTGCCAGTTTGGCTGTGGTAATACGCTGACTGCCATCACCTGACTCCAGCATCTGCGCCAGCGCCTGCAAAATCTCTTCGCGACGATTCCGCTTCGCGACTTTTTTTTCTGCCATGACCTTAAAGACCCCTGAAATTCACCTAAAAACAGGCAACACCTACGCATCTGCCACAGGAACGCGTCCTGCGGCGATGAGGAAAAATAACGGGCGTAAGTGAAAGTCGGTAATGCGGGTTACTGGCGACCGGAGTGGCCGAAGCCGCCTTCGCCGCGCAGGCTGGCGTCGAAATCTTCGACCAGGTTAAATTCCGCCTGCACTACGGGTACAAACACCAATTGTGCCATGCGATCGCCGGGCTGCAGCGAGAAGCTTTCCTGACCACGATTCCAGACCGATACCATCAGCTGTCCCTGATAGTCTGAGTCAATCAGACCCACCAGGTTACCCAGCACAATGCCATGTTTGTGGCCAAGGCCTGAGCGCGGCAGGATCACAGCGGCCAGGTCGGGGTCAGCGATATGAATCGCCAGGCCGGTCGGAACCAGCGTCGTGGTGCCTGGTGCGATGTCGAGAACATCATCAATGCAGGCGCGTAAATCTAACCCAGCGGAACCTGAAGTCGCGTAGGTCGGCAGTGGAAATTCTTTGCCGACGCGCGCATCCAAAATTTTAACGTCTATTTTTTTCATCATAACGGCTGACAATCTCGTCTATTAATTGTTGGCCAAGGAGAGACTTATCGCTGAGCGGTAAGCGTTTTTCTCCATCCTGCCAAAAAAGGTGAAGAGCATTGGTGTCGCTATTAAACCCCTGTCCGGCTTTAGCGACGTCGTTAGCGCAGATCAGATCCAGATTCTTGCGCACCCGTTTTTGCCGGGCGTATTCTTCCACATTCTGTGTTTCAGCAGCAAATCCAACGACGAATGGCCGGTTTTCCTGAAGTGCGGCGACGCCGGCAACAATATCGGGATTCTTTACCAGGTTCAGCGTGACGTTATCATCGCCACCCTGTTTCTTGATTTTATCGGCCGCAATATCGGCTGCCCGGTAGTCTGCCACGGCTGCGCTTGCAATGAAAATATGTTGTTTATCTATCTCACTCATCACAGCAGCCTGCATCTCCAGCGCGCTGGTAACATCAACGCGTCGCACACCGGCAGGTGCAGCCAGGGTGACCGGGCCGCTGACCAGCGTCACCTGCGCGCCGCGCCTGGCAGCCGCAGCGGCAATCGCAAAGCCCATTTTGCCGGAGCTGTGATTCGTGATGTAGCGCACCGGATCGAGTGCCTCTCGGGTCGGGCCGGCGGTAATCATAATGTTGAGATGTTGCAGATCGTTGACGGGCGCGGCCCACTGCACCGCATGGTCAACAATCGCCAGCGGGTCAAGCATCCGACCCGGCCCGACGTCACCACAGGCCTGGCTGCCGCTGTCAGGTCCCCAAATCAGCACGCCTCGCTCGTGGAGCGTCTGAAGGTTTTTCTGGGTCACCGCCGCGCGATACATCTGCTGATTCATGGCAGGCACCACCGCGACGGGTGAAGCCGTCGCTAACACAGCGGTCGTCACCAAATCGTTTGCCATACCGGCAGTAACACGGGCAATCAGGTCGGCAGTAGCGGGTGCCAGCACAATCAGATCGGCCCATTTTGCCAGTTCAATATGACCCATTGCCGCTTCCGCAGCTGGATCAAGCAGATCGTCAAATACCGGATAGCCGGAGACGGCCTGCAGGCTGAGCGGAGTAATAAACGCTTTAGCGCCCTCTGTCATCATTACGCGCACATCAGCGCCACGATCGCGCAGGCGGCGCACCAGCTCAGGTGCTTTGTAAGCAGCGATACCACCGCTCACGCCAAGAAGAATTTTTTTGCCGGCTAATCCCATCATGATGTTGGCCTCACTAAGCTCTTTGCCGCTCGCGGCGGCGAATGCACGGACTTTATCACAAAAGCGCGAATGCGCCTTTTCAGCGACTGCGTTTGCGAGCCGTCTCGTAGATTGCCGCTCCACTGATAGCCGCTCTCTCCAGGATGAGCCATCCTGAGGCGCATCTCAGGGAGAGCGAACATGAAAATTAAGGGACCACGAGAAAAACTTCAGAAGCTGGGCGCCCATTCGCTCAGCGATACCGAACTGCTGGCCATTTTTTTGCGTACCGGATCGCCGGGGCAGAACGTTCTTGAGCTGGCCGGACAGATGCTGGACGGTTTTGGCTCGCTTTATCAGCTTATGACGTCAGAAAAAGCGGCATTCGTTGAAATCAAAGGGGTCGGCGATGCCAAGCTGGCACAACTTCACGCGATTGCCGAACTGGCGAAGCGCTTTTTCGCCAGTAAGCTGGCCCGCGAAAGCGCAATGGAAAATCCACAAATTACGCGCCAGTATTTGCAAAGTCTGTTAGCCCATCAGGAGCGTGAAATCTTTATGGCCCTGTTTCTGGATAACCAGCATCGGGTGCTGCGGGCGCAAAATATGTTCTCGGGGTCCATTAACAGCGTGGAGGTTCATCCCCGCGAGATCGTCCGGGAAGCGCTGAAGCTCAACGCAGCCGCCCTGATACTGGCGCATAATCACCCGTCGGGCATGGCCGAACCGAGCCGGGCAGACCGTGAAGTGACCCATAAAGTCAGCGAAGCCTGCCAGCTGCTCGACATCCGCTTGCTCGATCATCTGGTGATTGGCCATGGTGAATATGTCTCGTTTGCGGAGCGGGGATGGCTTTGATACCGGGAAATTTCACGCCAGGTGGCGTCTTTTTGCCCGATCATTCGGGATCTTTATCTGTTCGGGACTTGAGCACTTGGGCTGAGCGGCGTATACTACGCCACCTTTGAGAATCTCGGGTTTGGCGGTTAGGCCAGTCTAGCGGGTTCCATGGAATTCGCCTGGCGGGCTGCAAGCCTGACGAGGCGGCCCAAACCTAATTTTTAAAGCTCGAGCTGATTTGATTTTTGGAGATATTGACATGTCACGAGTCTGCCAGGTAACTGGAAAGCGTCCGGTGACGGGTAACAACCGTTCCCACGCAATGAACGCGACGAAACGCCGTTTCCTTCCGAACCTGCACTCACACCGTTTTTGGGTTGAGAGCGAGAAGCGCTTCGTTACTCTGCGTGTATCTGTTAAAGGTATGCGTATTATTGATAAAAAGGGCATTGATACGGTGTTAGCCGATATGCGTGCCCGTGGTGAGAAGTACTAAGGTACTAAGGAACTGAATCATGGCTAAAGGTATTCGTGAGAAGATCAAGCTGGTTTCCTCTGCTGGTACAGGTCACTTCTATACCACCACGAAGAACAAACGTACTAAACCAGAGAAGCTGGAACTGAAAAAGTTCGATCCGGTTGTACGTCAGCATGTGCTCTATAAAGAAGCTAAAATTAAGTAATTTTAGTGTTCTGCTAAAAACCCGGCTCCGGCCGGGTTTTTTGTTTGTGTAAAACGCTGAGGAGAGGGTATGCCAGAATTACCAGAGGTTGAAACCAGCCGCCGCGGTATCGAACCGCATTTGGTTGGTGAAACCATCCTTCACGCCGTGGTGCGTAATTCACGTCTGCGCTGGCCTGTTTCGCAGGAGATTCTGGCGCTGAGCGATCAGCCGGTTCTCAGCGTGCAGCGTCGGGCGAAATATCTGCTGCTGGAGCTGCCGCATGGCTGGATCATTATCCACCTTGGTATGTCGGGCAGTCTGCGCGTGCTGTCAGAAGAGCTGCCAGCGGCGAAGCATGACCATGTTGATTTAGTGATGAGCAACGGCAAAGTGCTGCGCTACACCGATCCGCGCCGCTTTGGCGCCTGGCTCTGGAGCAGCGATCTGGCGGGCAGCAGCGTACTGGCACATCTCGGGCCGGAGCCGCTCAGCGAGGCGTTTGACGGGGCTTATCTGTTCGATAAGTCACGCGGCAAAAGGACGCTCATCAAGCAGTGGCTGATGGATAACAAAGTGGTGGTGGGTGTGGGCAACATTTACGCCAGTGAGTCTCTGTTTACCGCCGGGATCATTCCCGATCGTGCTGCCGGAAGCCTGTCGCAGACCGAAGCGGAGCTACTGGTCAATACCATCAAAGCGGTGCTGTTACGCTCGATTGAGCAGGGCGGGACCACGCTGCGTGACTTCCTGCAGACCGACGGCAAGCCAGGCTATTTTGCACAGCAGTTGCAGGTTTATGGCCGGGCAGGTGAACCCTGCCGGGCATGCGGTACGCCGATTGTCAGCGGCAGGCATGGGCAGCGCAGCACCTACTGGTGCCCGAACTGCCAGCACTAAGCCAGTTTAGCCAGCAGTGCCTGATGCACCGGCGCGGGCAGGAAGGCGCTGACATCGCCGCCGTGACGCGCCACCTCTTTGACCAGTGAAGAAGAGATAAACGAAAAGCCTTCAGACGGCATCAGGAAGACACTCTCCAGCGTCGGCAGCAGGTGACGATTCATCTGCGCCAGCTGCATTTCATATTCAAAATCTGACACTGCACGCAAGCCACGGACCAGAACATTCGCCTGCTGATCACGGGCGAAATTCGCCATCAGGTCGCTGAAGCCGACGACCTCAACGTTGGGCAGATGGACTATGACTTCACCAGCCAGCGCCACGCGCTCATCCAGACTGAACATCGGTTTTTTACTGGGGCTGGCGGCAACGGCCAGAATGACCTTATCAAACATCTGTGCTGCACGCGTCACGATGTCGACATGGCCAAGCGTCACAGGATCAAACGTACCGGGATAGATGGCTTTCGTGGTCATACTCGCCCTTTTGCCGAAGCATGATTCAGCGCCCAGAGGGCTGAATATTTATTGAAGGTATATTGTGCGTTGACCACCGCCAGAATCCAGCCCTGCCTGCCGTCGAGAAAACCGGCACGCAGCAGCAGCGTTTTCACAAACGCGCCCAGCGTATGGCTGAACACAGAAAACAGGCGGCAACGCTTACCGCGCTGATGGCGTTCCGTAGCCCAGGCTTCAGCATAGGCCAGTTGCTTACGCTGAAAGGCGACTAAATCGCGGCAGGTCAGATGTTCCAGATCGCCAGGCAACGCCACAACCGGCGCGCCGTCACTCTGCAGTGATTCATGCACCAGATTGTCATTGTAGCGGAAGGTGCGGGGATAGAGGCGCACCACGCGGTCGGGATACCAGCCACTGTGGCGCATAAAGCGGCCAAGAAACAGGTTACTGCGGCCCAGGCTATAAACCGTGCGGCTCGGTGGGGCGACCAGCACCTGCTCAATCGCGGCACGCAGTTCGGGTGAAACACGCTCATCCGCATCGATCATCAGAATCAGGTCGCCGGTAGCATAGTCCTGCGCACGCTGGCGCTGAATGCCATAGCCCTGCCAGTCATCGTTGCGGAAGACCTGCGCCCCGGCCTGCGTAGCGATTTCGACACTGTCGTCAATGCTGCCCGAGTCCAGCACGATAATTTCATCGGCCCAGCTGACCGAAGCCAGGCAATCAGGCAGCAGTTCCGCTTCATTTTTGGCGATCATCACCACGGAAAGACGTTGGCGTACTGACATTAGTGGGTCCGGGGTGGCAGATGCGGTTCGAGTAACTGTAGCAGACGCTGGAGCGCACCCTGGTTCTGGTGCAACACGTCTACCGCATGGCGTCCGTAATAACGGCGGTAATCATCATCCTGCAACAGGTTGGTGACCTCTTTTTCCAGCGAAATCACGTCGGTGACGGTGATCAGCCCCTGACCTTCCTGCAACTTGCTGCAGATATCTTTGAAGTTCCAGATATGGGGGCCCATCAGAACCGGAAGAGCATGGGCGGCAGGTTCGAGCGGGTTGTGTCCACCCCGTTCAACCAGGCTGCCGCCGACAAACGCCAGATCGGCAATGCCGTAAAGCAGCATCAGTTCACCCATCGAATCACCGATGACCACCTGCGTTGAGCCAGAAGGGATCTCGCCGCTGCTGCGCAGGATAAAACTAAAGCCACGTGCCTGCGTCAGTTCTCGTGCATCGTTGAAGCGTTCGGGATGGCGGGGAACCAGAATCAGCAGCAGATCCGGAAAGGTCTGCAGCAGGCGACGATGGGCATCCAGTACAATAGCCTCTTCGCCTTCATGCGTACTGGTGGCGATCCACACCGGACGGCGAGGCGCCCACTGGCGACGCAGCGTTACCGCTCTGGCGGCCAGTTCTGGCGTCACGGAAATATCAAATTTCAGGCTGCCGGTAATCGTCAGTTGTGAACGTTTCAGGCCCAGGCTCAGGAAGCGGTCGCCATCTTCTGCGTTCTGCGCCGCAATCAGGGTGATGCTCTGCAACAGCTGGCGCATGAATTTACCCAGTTTGCGGTAGCCTTTGGCGGATCGCGCCGAGAGGCGGGCATTGGCGATGACCAGCGGGATATTACGCTGGTGCAGAATGCAGATAATGTTAGGCCACAGCTCAGTTTCCATGATGATCACCAGCCGTGGGTTGACCGTATCCAGAAAACGATTAATCGAACCCGGCAGGTCATAAGGCAGATAGACGTGATGCACATCTTTGCCAAAAGCCGACTGCGCGCGTTCAGAGCCGGTCGGTGTCATGGTGGTGACGGTAATCGGCAGGGTCGGGTAACGATGACGCAGCGCACGCACCAGCGGAATTGCGGCCAGAGTTTCACCCACAGAGACCGAATGCAGCACAATGCCGTCGGGCTTCACTTTGCCGACACAATAGCCATAGCGTTCTGCCCAGCGTTTGCGATAAGCAGGCGCTTTACGACCGCGCAGCCACAGGCGCAGCCAAATCAATGGCTGAATTAAGTAGAGCAATGCGGTGTAAATGGTCGTCATAGTTACCGTTACAGCAGGTTCGCGTCTAAAAATAGATTAAAATCAGATGACGGCATGTTATCAGAAACCCCGCATGCACTCATCCCACATTGTCAGTTGCTACTCAGTACCTGCTGATAAAGCGAAGTCAGTGACTGCGCCAGTCGTTGTGGGCCGTAAGGTTCTATTTTGCGCCGTGCTGCCTCACCCATACGTGAATCCAGGGAAAGTGCCGGTATTGTGTTAACAGCCTGATTTAACCCATTGATATCCAATGCATCGCAGACGAAGCCTTCCTGACCAGTGGTAATAAATTCTGCGCCACCGCAGCCGGTGCTGGTTATCACCGGTAAGCCACAGGCCATCGCCTCAAGCACCACATTCGGGAACGGATCGTAGAGCGTGGGCAGCAGCAGACCGTCAGCCGCGTGATAGAACGGCTGCACATCCTGCTGTACCCCGACAAAGCGCAGGCGATCCAGGCAGTTAAGCTGATTTGCCAGCTGCTGATAACGCTGCAGCTGCTTATCCTGACCTACGACAATCAGATAACGATCGCTGGCGGCCAGCGCCTGGATTGCTGCCTTCAGCCCCTTACGCTCAAAGCCGGAGCCGACATAAATCAGCACGGTAGCGGCATGGGGTATACCCAGTTGCTGACGGGTGGCGCGACGAGCCGCTTCCGTGGCGGGCTGGAAACGGCTGGCGTCAATAGCGTTATGAATAACGTGGATTTTCTCGGCGTCGAGCGAGAAACAGCGCAGGATATCGCGCTTTACCATCTCTGAATTACAGATCACCGCTTTCAGCATCGGAGAGTTAAACATCTCTGCTTCCGCCTGCAGCACATAACGGTGATAAGGACTGAGCGTTGCGCCCAGCCGTTGCCATGATGAGACGATGCGCGCGCGCTGTTCCAGCCAGACGCGATGCACACCATCACCCGCGCGAAAAATGTCACAGCCCGCGATGCGCTCATGGCTTTGCACAATATCGAACTTTTCGCGCTCCCAGCAGGCGCGGGCTGCACGGGCAAATCCTCGCTCACGGGATACCCGGCCCAGCTTTGCAGGATTGCAGATATGCAGATGCCAGTCCGGATTGGGCGTGCCCTGCCAGCTACGGGTAATGATATTGAGATCGAGCTGTTCGCTGCCCAGCGCTTCCAGTGCGCGTGAGATAAAACGCTCGGCACCGCCATCCGGACGATATTTCTGCCGGACAATTGCCAGCCGTAACTTACTCATTCAGGTAACTCCTCGCTGCCGCGACCACATCCTTCACCGGAATGGCCGACAGATAACGCTGGTCAGTTTTGGTGTCGATGGAATCGGGTGAGGGCAGCGGGCCATAATCACCCGCCCAGATGACATGATTGTTGTCACCCCAGGGTCGCCAGTGCTGGAGCTTGGTCGGGCCAAACAGCGCAATGCAGGGTGTTTCAAGTGCGGCAGCCATATGCATCGGCGCAGAGTCGACACCAATAAACAGCCGGGCGTGATCGATCAGCGCCGCCAGCTGCGGCAGAGTAAACTGACCCGCCAGCGAAACCACATCCGACGATACACAGAGCGCCCTGATACGGTTAATCATCGCCAGCTCTTGCTTGTCCGGCCCGGCGGTCAGCACCACTTTGCGGCCCGGCTGCGCCAGCTGATCAAGCGTGGCGGCAACGCTCTCCTCTTCCCAGCATTTGAAGCTCCAGCGTGAGGTCGGCTGCACCACAATATAGGGCGCGGTGACATGATGTTCCGCCAGTCTGGTCTGAACAGTTTGCTGGTCAGCGTCGCTGTAGTGCATTGAAACACGAGCGCCGTCGCTGCTGATGCCGAGCGGCGCCAGCGCCGACATATTCTGCTCAACGGTATGCAGTTTGCCGTGATTGTGTGTGGGGACCAGGCCGTTATGACACCATCGCCACAGCACGTTATCGCGTTTTTTATAGGCAAAACCGATGCGAACGGGTGCCGCAGAGAGCCGCGTAATCTGGGCTGCGCGCCACTGATCGGCCAGATTAATCACCAGATCATAATGGGCGGCACGCACGGCGCGAATTAATGCACGCTCATGACCCAGCTTGCGCCAGGTGCCCTCCTGCTTCCATTTGCGATCGATGACGTGCAAATGGCGGATAGCCGGATGCGCTTCCAGCATCGGACGCGTCTCCTTATAGAGCAACACGTCGATGCTGGCCTGCGGATAACGCTCATGAAGCGCATTGATGGCGGGCGTTGTGAGCAGCATGTCACCATGATGGCGCAGCTTAATCAGTAATATATTTTTTGGAGAGAAGTTTGCTGGAATCAGGCTGGCCATAAACAAGAGTTCTCAGAATTCAGTGAACCGATTGTAGGGCAAACCCTTTTTAGGATAAAGCCAGCCTCAAAGGTTATTTATCACGCCAGCGATAAAGCCGGGCCAGCCATAACAGCAACTGATACCACTGCTTAATTCCCCGGGCATTGCGTAACATGCGCAGGTGTGTCCGGGTTGCGAACAGATCGGCAATGATTGCCTGGCGGGCGCGGGCGTCAGGCTCCCGTCTCACACTGTGACAAACGCTCAGCGCTTCATGGGTTACCTGATAGTGAAACGACGGGTAGATCTTCACGCGGTCACGATAGCGGTCGTTAAGCTCTTCCAGCAGCCGCGCAATCTTCAGGTAGTGACGCTGATATTCAACGTTGCGCTCGCCGGTCCGTTTGCGATTGCTGATGGAGGCGTCATGCATATAGTAGCGATAGAGCACTGCTTCGGTATAACGCACGCGTTTTGCCAGCAGCATAAACTCGGTGGTCCAGGGGATATCCTGATGATGCAGGCCTGGTTCGAACTGCAACTGATGCTGCTCAATCAGTTCCCGGCGATAGATCCCCAGCCAGACCACATGCATATAACGATGGGTTTTCAGCGCGGTATTGAGCCAGTCGGCACCGCTCAGCACCGGTGTGCTGCGCAAACGGTCCAGCGGAATCAGCGGTTTTACCCGCTGGCTGTGCTTGAAAAACCACTCGGCGTTGCACTGTGCCGCATCCAGATTGTCCGCTTCCGCCAGCATCACCAGCGTCTGATACATCTCGGGCTGCATGGTGTCATCCGCATCAGGGAAGGTGACATATTTCCCACGGGCTATCGCCAGACCGGCATTGCGCGCGCGCGATACGCCGCCATTTTCCTGATGAATCACACGAATATGAGAATGCTGTTGTGCATACTGGTCGGCACGCTCGCCTGAGCCGTCGGTGGAACCATCATCGACGATAATGATCTCAAGCATAGTCAGTGTCTGCGCCAGCAGTGACTGCATGAACTCATCAAACATGCTGCCCGCGTTGTACATCGGGGTAATAATACTCAGCAGAGGAGAAGTACTCATGACAATATCTGCACCAGCGTTATATTCACTGCGAAAGGGCGTTGCCTCGTCATAAATCATTTCCAAATCAGCAGAATGAAATCAGGTAATGCATGATTATAAAACGGTGTGGCTTCCCTGCTTTACTAAAAACCACGCCCGACAATAATAATGCGCTATATGCGCTTTTTTTACGCAAAGTAGCCGTACAGGTAAACAGATTATTATGCCGTTATTCATTCAGCGTCTTTTTATAAGAGGTCGTGGCAAACAGCCGGCGGGATAAATGACGGGAAAGTCAGGCGCTGAAATAACAGCGCCTGCATCAATCTGATAAACCTGAGTGCGCTACTGCTCGCTCTGCTTAAAAAACTTGAGACTGACATACTTCATCATCCAGCTCATGCTTTCAGAATACTGTTTCTGATGCCACTTAATGCGGGAGAATCGCTTCATCTCTTTATAATGCTTTGGTGCATCAAGCGGTTGTGAAGCCCAGGGTGAGCGCTGGTAATAACGATAATAGAGCTGGGCAAGATCGCTGCCAGCCCAGGCATGCCAGGGTTTGCATTTACCGGTGTAGTGAATCATCACGGTGTCTGCTGGCACGGCAGTGTGATCCCAGACTTTATTGGCGATGATGTCGTAAATCTGGTTATAGCGGTCCGGCAGGATCAGGATCTCATCCTCCAGCACGATATTCAGCGCATCCTGATCGGGAAAACCAAACTCAGCGCCCCGCGACACCAGCACGTCGGTAATGCGCGCGGTGGTCTGCCTTTCGAGCCAGCGGGGAATATTGATCAGCATAAAGCCGGAGTTGAAATAGTGATGATGCTTCAGCCCGAGCTTCGCACACTGATTCTGCCGCGCACGCGGGGTATCATTACAGGCCGCCAGCGTGTAATCCGTGATATCCAGGGTGAACAGGGGAGAGTAATCGCCTACTACCAGAGTATCCGCATCAATATAGATTACCCGATCGCTATAGCTCGCCACGGTTCCAGGGATCAGGAAGCGGTAGTGGATGCTTTTAGGGTAGCGTCCGACCGCAGGCAACTGATCAACCCAGTCACTATTAAAGATATGCAGCGTGATGGCCAGACGATGGCCTGAGGCCAGCGAAAGCAGTTTTTCCACATCCTCATCGCGTAGCGAGTCTGAGAAAATATGGGCGTGGAAAGCCGTATCGGGATGATGGCTGAGAAGTGAAAACAACGTAATGCCCAGGCCACGCGCGTAGGCGTGGTTGATGCCAAACGCAACGTGAACCGGATTGTCATCCGTGTCAGCAAGCGTGTTAACCAGCAGCTGACTTTGCTGAACGGCATCAGCAAGAGGGGTAATTGCCATTACGCTTCACTATTCCAGATTATGAGTAATAAACGTTTGTATTCTAGTCAGTTTATCGTGATCCAGCCCGAATAATTTTTCAGCAGGCTGATCAAACTTAAAACGGGTGGCAAAAACGAACGTCGAGGCATCAATATTATCCGGTCCGATGAACAACACGTTATTGACCGGACGCTGTTCCCGGACCTCACACGGTCCGTAAAGCATGATCACCGGGATCTGCCGGGCGTCCGCAATATACGCATTGCCAGAGTCAGAGGAGATGTAGAAATCCATCTGCGAAATGGCCCACGGAACCTCTTCCAGCTTTAGTTCACCAATCAGACTGACGATATTCTCTTTCGGGCCGGTCAGGCTCAGTAACTCATCCAGCCACGGCTGCTCAGTTGGCGGGCCAAACACATAAAAAGTGCAGGGCAGGTCAGCCAGCGACGCCATCAGCTGCTGCCAGATGCTGGCAGGAATCGTCTTGGCCCGATTACCGGCAGAAATACTGATGCCTATTTTAATGCCGCTGCGCGGATTCTGCAGCGCGGCGGGCGGCACGGGTGGCTGCCAGAGCGGCGAGGTCGCATGTTTGGGGAAGTCGGTGTAGCGATAGTCGCGGTTAATCAGCTTCAGGTAACTGTCGAGCGTTAAATCTGTCTTAGCGTGGTCGACAATGCCGCTGGCGCTACGATAGAAGGTCTTATGGTAGGACTTACGTACATAGGTGCGCAGAAACTGCTTGTTCGGTGCGTTACATAGTGCAGCAAAGAACAGGTTTACACTATTTGGCTGCACCAGATAAACGTTGTCATAGCGGTTCATCAGGGTGAACGCGAGCTTCAGTTTGGCAAAAAAGCTGCGCTTTGCGTCTTCAATCAGAAAATAGCGGCTGACCGTGTCATCGTGACGCACCAGCGGCTCCACCGCTTTGCTGATCAACAGCTCAGACTGACCCAGAGCACGCAGCATCGGGGTGATATTAATAAAATCACCGATCTTCGCCGTCTGGATGATTAAGCTGCGACCGGTTGGCCGGTAGAACAGCCGCATTATCGCCCGGAAAGGCAGCAGTAGCAGGTAGATCAGCACATAGTTCATGGCGTGTTTTCCGTAATAACGGCCTGCAGTTTTTCTGCCACCGTGTCAGCAGTCAGCTCCGTCAGATGATGATTCGGGGCGCTCAGTGCCTGTTGGTTTTGCCCGTACCCGCCAATCAGGCCGGGATCGGTCGGGCCATACAGCGTGAGGTTGGGGCGATCCAGCGCCGCCGTCAGATGGCTTAATCCGGTATCTACCGAGACTACCGCCCGCGCGCCCGCCAGCTGCTGCGCTATCGCTTCCAGCGTCAGCTTAGGCAGCACATCGACATGCTCAAAGCCTTCAGCAAGGCGCAATGCGCGTTGATGCTCATGCTCAGCACCCCAGGGCAATTTCACCCGCAGACCGCTGGGCTGCATCTGCTCAATCAGCTGTCGCCAGTGTGATTCCGGCCAGTGCTTGTTGTCACGGGTCGTGGCATGCAGAAAGACCAGGTAATGCTGTGCGTCAGCGGGCAGATGGTGCAGGAAGTGTCCGGCAATCGCGTAGTCACCCTGGTTTTGCGGCTTTTCATAGCCCAGGCTTTTGGCGAACAGTTCGCGCGTTCGCTCAACCGCGTGTTGTCGCTTACTCACCTCATGGCGGACGTCATACCACCAGCTGGCAAACGGCTCACGCGCACTCCGGCTGTCCTGTCCGTGCTTCACCCCTTTCGATAAACGGGTGACCAGCGCGGCACTTTTGATCAGCCCCTGCGCATCAATCACGATATCGTACTCACGTGATTGTAACTCGCGCTTAAACAGCACGCGCTCTTCACGCTGCTGACTGCCGAACCAGTGTTTGCGCCAGCGGCGAATCGCAACGGGTAACACCTTGTCGACGGCGGGATGCCAGCCAGGGATCTGCGCAAAATTCTCTTCCACCACCCAGTCGAAACGGATGCCGGGAATGGCATGCATCGCATCGGTCAGTGCAGGGAGCGAATGCAGTACATCGCCCATTGAAGAGGTTTTAACAATCAGGACGTGCATGGCACCTCCTGTGGCGCGAGCAGTTCGCTCAGCGTCTGATGTACGCGCTCAGGCTGGATATCAATCAGGCTCTGGTGATAGCCCTGTTCGGCATCGCCTTTGCGGACTTTGTGATAGCCGGTAATCAGGCGAATAATGCGCGCCTGACGAGCCAGCGGCGGCGTAAAATCAGGGCTGCTGGGTCCATAGAGCGCAACCAGGGGACGATCCAGTGCCGCTGCGATATGCATCAGGCCGGAGTCGTTGCTGACCACGGCACGGCATTGCGCCAGCAGAATCACCGCCTGTTCCAGCTGGGTTTCGCCCGCCAGATTACGGCACTGGTCACGCGCCTCTTCGGGCAGTACCGCGATAATCTCTTCGCCGGTCGGGCGATCTTTGGCGGAGCCGAACAGCACGATCTGGAAGCCGTCAGCAATTAACTGGCGGGCCAGCGTGGCGTAATGATAGTGCGGCCAGCGTTTGGCCGGACCAAATTCAGCGCCCGGACAAAACCCGATGATCGGACGGGTCGCCGCGAGCTGAAACTGTGCAGCCGTTTCAATCTTTTCCTGCTCTTCAACCTGCAGTTTTGGCCACAACAGCGGCTGTGGCAGCTGCGCTGCCGAGGCAACAGGGGTGTCGTAGCCCAGCGCAACGTAGCGCTCAACCATCAGCGGAAACGCGGCTTTATCCAGCACCCGCAAATCGTTCAGCAGACCATAACGCATTTCACCACGCCAGCCGACGCGGCGTTTTATTCCGGCGAAGAAGGGGACCAGCGCCGATTTAAAGGAGTTAGGCAGCACGTAAGCACGGTCGTAATGACTGGCGCGCAGCACTTTTCCCAGCCGGCGACGCTCACCAATTTCCAGTGCGCCATGCCCGAGTGGCATCGCCAGCGCCTGATTCACCTCCGGCATGCGTGACAGCAACGGACGGCACCACGCAGGTGCCATCACGTCGATCACTGCATCCGGATGTTCGGCCTTGAGTGTGCGATAGAGACTTTGCGACATCATCATATCGCCGACCCACGACGGGCCGATTACCAGAATTTTCATCGCCGGAGCAGCTTCCTTTATGCGTTGCGGTTCAGCCAGACCATATAGTCAGCGACGCCTTGCGCCACGGTTTTAAATGGTTTGTCGTAGCCAGCGGCACGCAGCTTAGTGAGATCGGCCTGGGTATAAGCCTGATAGCGTCCTTTGAGTTTCTCCGGGAACGGGATGTACTCGATCTGACCTTTCTGATGGAACTTCAGTACCGCATCAGCCACTTCCTGGAAGGATTCGGCGCGGCCTGTGCCACAGTTGTAAATCCCGGAAATGCCATTTTCCCAGCACCACAGGTTCACTTCAGCCACATCATCAACGTGGATGAAATCACGCTTGAAGCCATCGCTACCTTCAAACAGTTTTGGATTTTCATCGTTGCTGATCTGCGTATTCAGATGGAAGGCAACGCTGGCCATGCTGCCTTTGTGGCCTTCACGCGGTCCGTAGACGTTGAAATAGCGGAAGCCGCACACCGGCGAGTTCGCTTCCGGCAGCATCTGACGAACGTAGTGGTCGAACAGCATTTTGGAGTAGCCATAGACATTCAGCGGCTGCTCATACTGGCGCTCTTCAATGAAATTCTCGTTGCGTCCACCGTAGGTCGCTGCGGACGAGGCATAGAGGAACGGGATCTCGCGCTCAAGACAGAAGTGCAGCAGCTCTTTGGAGTACTGATAGTTGTTCTCCATCATGTACTTGCCGTCCCACTCGGTGGTGGAGGAGCAGGCGCCCTGATGGAATACCGCTTCGATCGGGCCTAAATCATCGCCCGCCATTACGCTCATCAGGAACTCTTCTTTGTCCATGTAATCGACAATATCCAGGTCGACTAAATTGGCAAACTTGGTGCCATCCTTCAGATTATCCACCACCAGAATGTCGGTGTGACCGCGATCGTTCAGCGCTTTGACGATGTTGCTGCCAATCATTCCTGCGCCGCCAGTTACGATAATCATGTTGTTACCTTCAACGTTGTGGGGTGAAACAGGAGGTTTCACACACGAATACCTCACATCATAACATTTCATCAGGGTGCAGACAGCCAGATGACTCTGTAACGCTTTGTCCGTACATCCCTGCGGCGTGAACTATGCTGCAAAAATGACATTCTGTTGGGCGATTTATCGTTAAGAAGCGGCCTGTTCAGTAAGATATGCCAGATTTTTGCCATCTGAGGAGAGCAATGATGCCTGCGCAATTTTATCAACAACTTCGTCAGCAACTTGATGATGCACGTCAGGAAGGACTGTTTAAACAGGAGCGAATCATCACCTCTGCCCAGCAGACGGAGATCGTGGTTGGTGGCGATCCGGCGGTGATTAACTTCTGCGCCAATAACTATTTAGGTCTGGCGAACCATCCGGCGCTGATTAAAGCGGCGAAAGAGGGGATGGATTCGCATGGTTTTGGCATGGCGTCGGTGCGCTTTATCTGCGGCACGCAGGATAGCCATAAGCAGCTGGAAAAGCGGCTGGCAGAGTTCCTCGGTATGGAAGATGCCATTCTCTACTCCTCCTGTTTCGATGCCAACGGCGGGCTGTTTGAAACGCTGCTCGATGCGCAGGATGCGGTTATCTCGGATGCGCTGAATCATGCCTCCATTATCGACGGCGTCCGGCTGTGCAAAGCGCAGCGGTATCGCTACGCCAATAATGACATGGCGGAGCTGCGGGCCTGTCTGCTGGAAGCGCGCGAAAAAGGCGCTCGTCATATTCTGATTGCCACTGATGGCGTCTTCTCAATGGATGGGGTG
This sequence comes from Candidatus Pantoea varia, assembly GCF_900115075.1. Lineage (GTDB taxonomy): Bacteria > Pseudomonadota > Gammaproteobacteria > Enterobacterales > Enterobacteriaceae > Pantoea > Pantoea varia. Next base: position 62,035 of record NZ_FOVG01000008.1, on the reverse strand, counting down.
ATTGCGAATCTGCCCGCCATCTGCGATCTGGCCGATGAGTTCTCCGCGCTGGTGATGGTGGATGATTCCCATGCGGTGGGCTTTGTCGGAAACGCCGGACGCGGAACGCATGAATACTGTGACGTCATGGGTCGGGTCGACATCATTACCGGCACGCTGGGTAAAGCGCTCGGCGGCGCATCCGGTGGCTACACCGCAGCAAAGGCCGAAGTGGTGGAGTGGCTGCGTCAGCGCTCCCGTCCCTATCTGTTCTCTAACTCGCTGGCTCCGGCCATTGTTGCCGCCTCGCTGCGGGTGCTGGATCTGCTCAGTGAAGGTGACGGCCTGCGTCAGCGTCTGTGGGACAACGCCCGTTATTTCCGGGAGCAGATGACAGCGGCGGGCTTTACGCTGGCCGGTGCCGATCACGCCATTATCCCGGTGATGCTGGGTGAAGCCAGCGTAGCCCAGGAGTTTGCCCGCCTGCTGCAACAGGAAGGCATCTACGTGACCGGCTTCTTCTACCCGGTGGTGCCCAAAGGTCAGGCACGCATTCGCACCCAAATCTCTGCGGCGCACACCCAGCAACAGCTGGAACGTGCGGTGGCGGCCTTTACCCGCATCGGCAAACAATTGGGCGTCATCGCCTGAGGAGTCCGTCATGAAAGCACTCGCCAAACTGAAGAAGGAAGAGGGCATCTGGATGGTGACCGATGCGCCGATTCCTGAGCCGGGTCACAACGATCTGCTGATTAAGATTCGTAAAACCGCCATCTGCGGCACCGATGTCCATATTTACAACTGGGATGACTGGTCGCGTAAAACGATTCCGGTGCCGATGATTGTCGGTCATGAATATGTGGGTGAAGTGGCTGCGACAGGACAGGAAGTGAAAGGCTTTACGATTGGTGATCGGGTCTCCGGTGAAGGGCATATCACCTGCGGACACTGTCGCAACTGCCGCGCCGGGCGCACGCATTTATGCCGCAACACGATGGGCGTGGGAGTCAACCGTCAGGGCTGCTTCGCGGAGTATCTGGTTATCCCGGCCTTTAATGCATTCAAAATTCCCGACAACATTTCTGATGATCTGGCAGCAATCTTTGACCCGTTCGGTAACGCAGTGCATACCGCACTTTCGTTCGACCTGGTCGGCGAGGATGTGCTGATCTCTGGCGCAGGTCCTATTGGCATCATGGCTGCTGCGGTCTGTCGCCACGTCGGTGCACGTAACGTCGTGATCACTGACATCAACGAGTACCGGCTGGCACTGGCGCGGAAAATGGGCGTCACGCGCGCGGTCAATGTGGCGAATGAGGATCTGCGGGAAGTGATGCATTCGCTGGGCATGACGGAGGGATTTGATGTCGGGCTGGAGATGTCGGGCGCGCCTCCTGCGTTTCGTAGCCTGCTGGAGGTGATGAATCACGGTGGGCGCATCGCACTGCTGGGTATCCCGCCGGGTGAAATGGCGATCGACTGGAACCAGGTGATCTTCAAGGGGCTTTTCATCAAGGGGATCTATGGCCGTGAGATGTTCGAAACCTGGTACAAAATGGCGGCGCTGATTCAGTCCGGCCTCGATTTAACGCCGGTAATCACCCATCGCTATAGCATTGACGATTTCCAGCAGGGCTTTGATGAGATGCGTTCAGGACGCTCGGGAAAAGTCATACTGAGCTGGGATTAAATTAACGGCCGCAGGGGCGGCCGCCTGATGAGCTTTACTTCTTCTCTTCGTCGGTCAGGTAGCGCACTTTGCGCGTGTACTCCTGGCCTTTGAAGTTAAGCGGCTGTTGCGGGTCGGCCAGGTATTTTTGCCATTCCGACAACGGGAATCCACCATGCGCGCCCACCACGTCAGACGGGATCACCGCCGACTGATCGCCGATTTTCTTTGAGACCGGCCAGTTAGCCCACTCCCCCAGATTGACGGTTTTGATATCCAGCATGTCCAGCAACACCGCGAGCGGCAGCTGGTCAGTAGGCGGCTGGCTGTCGTTCATCAAATTCCAGGTATCATTAAACAGCGTCAGCCACAGCGGCGAAATGCGCTGCCAGACCTCACGCGTGGCAGCCAGGTAAGCGCCATTAACGTGGTCTGCCAGGTAGGGACGAATGCTGTGCGGGTAGTAAGCGGGAATCGCCTCTTCCGGTGCACCGTCCAGCTTGGCAATCATTTTCCCCTGACGGAAGCTGGAGTAGAGATGGCCTGGCTTCATCATGATCGCCGGCATCTTCAGCAGATTGAGGTCGGAATCGATCATCAGAATGCCGTCGCCTTTTGCCTGCAGGGGCGCCTGCAATTTGATCAAACGGCTGCGATAGATCTGCTTGTAGCGATAGCTCTCTTCCCTGTGCGGGACATCCAGCGTTGCCACGCGGGTTTTCACTGGCAGGCTGCCAAAGGCGTGAGCGGGCTGATCGCTGACAATCACGATCTCTTCTGCCTCCGTCGCAAAGCGCGCCGCAAAATCGGCACTGAGCAGGGCTTCTTCGATATAGTCCGCGCCGGTGCAGGGGATCACGACAGAGGTGACCGGAACAGTGCCCTGAACCTCCTGATGCGAATAAGGCAGGTTATGGCGTGCTCTGATGTGGCGGTAACGGGGATTTAAAAAATTAAGCATGAGGTTTCTTTTTGACGACGCTTTGCAGAATATTCTCGACGCCGCTGATGTAGGTTTCAATAGCGTACTGTTCACGTACGCGTTTCGCTGCCGCATTGATCAGGCGTTGACGTAAATCCGCATCCTGCCACAGCGCGGTCAGATGCTGGGTTAGCTGCACTACGTTGCCATAGTCAAACAGCAGCCCGGTTTCGTCATGACTGATCAATTCGGCAGTGCCGACCACGCGGGATCCTACGACGGCGGTATTCACCAGCATCGCTTCCAGCACGACCCTGGGTAAACCTTCACTGCGTGAGGCAAGAATAAAGGTATCAAAGGCAGTGAGGTAATCGAGCGCATTGTTCTGAAAGCCTGTGAAGACTACGTGATGCTGGATGTTCTCAGCGGTGGCGAGTTGCAGCAGGTGCTGAAGTTCCGGACCCGCCCCGACAATCACCATCCTCCAGTCTGCATCGGGGTTGGCGCGTTTAAAGCGGCCCAGCGCCTGCAGAATATGGTGATTAGATTTGCGTAATATCAGCGAGCCGATCGTGCCAAATACAAAGGTCGACGGAGAGAGTTTAAAGCGCTGGCGGACGTCAAGGCGGTCGGGCAGGGACTGGTGAATATCGATGGCGTTATTGACGGTAAAACAACGCTCCGCATCCACACCATGGCTTCGCAGGGTGTTATTCACGCCCTGAGACACAGCAATGACCGCCTGACAGTCCTGATTGACCATGCTGACCAGCCGCGGTTCCAGAACCGGATCGATCCGGCAGTGTTGCACTACCGCGACGTCCAGGCTGCGCGCCGCCAGATAACCTTCCACATTGGTGCTGGGCTGGTTATTCATATAGAGCGTGTCAAACTTCCCCAACTGCAGCAGTGAATTGATTTTGCTGGCATTGGGGATAATGCGCCAGTGTGTATCAATCTTATCGATGGCGCGCTTCCGGAGCTTTTTATTGAAAAACAGCAGTGCCCGCGCGGCTTCTTTAACGAATTTCGCCCAGCGTGGCTGTTTGATTTGAGGAATAAAAAAGACCGGAATGGCCAGCGCATTCAGCGTAGCTTCAATGGTTTCATCGTTCCCACGGCTGTAGTTGTGATAGAAGCAGCAGGTGATATCAAACTTTTGACGATCGATACGTTTCAACAGCTCCAGCATACTGTTGGTGCCGCCGCCCCACTCTCTGCCGTTATCCAGCAGCAGGATTTTTTGTTTATTAATCGTCATCCCTATCACTGCTCCCGCACAGCCCGTTATTACCCGACCCAGGATTATAGTAATTTCTGCACATAAATGAATGCTTAGCCGACGACTTAGCATTCATCGCAAATTCAGAACAGATTTTTTAGCGTCTTAAACAGCGGGCTGTTATTCACGCTTTCGCCTATTACCGTTAAGGCTCGGGTGGCCGGAACCGGCGCCAGCGGCTGTTTCGGTTTACACAAGCCGGCAGGCTGGAAGCGTGGAGGCACCGGTTTTGCCGGAGTCACAGGCGTCTGTGAGCCGCTGCGGAGTGATTCGTTCAGCAGCTGGCTGGGACGAACCAGCGTAATGTCGGCTGGCAGCGTGGGTAACATCTGCTGCAGTACCCGCACGGTAGTCGGGTGGGGGTGACCAATGGCAATAGCGTAACCGTCGCGCTGCGCCAGTTTCACCGCCCGACTGAACTGCTGGCGGATGGCGTTAATATCCTGGCTGTCATCAAGGAATACCCGGCGTTTTAACACTTTGACCTGGGTACCCTGCGCGGCAGGGATAGCCTGACTGTTCGCGATGGTCATGCTATCCAGAAAGTAGAGATTGTAGTGGTTCAGCGCCTGCATCACTTTTTGCATGCCGGGCAGGCTTGAGGTCATCCTGCTGCCCATATGGTTGTTCAGACCCACTGCATAAGGCACGTTGTTAACCGCATTGCGCATGATGCGGGAGACCTCTTCGCTGCTCATCTCCGGCGTTAAGGTATCTTTTTCCAGCGGCTGTTTGCTCAGCGGCGCCATGGGCAGATGGATCAACACTTCGTGACCCCCCTGATGCGCTTTAGTCGCCATTTCACGGGCATGGGGTGCGTTGGGCAATACCGCCACTGAAATAGCCTGCGGCATCTGCAGGACCTTGTTCTCTTCGGCGGGGCGATAGCCGACATCATCGATGACAATGGCCAGTTTGCCCGCCTGTGCAGCATAGCTAACCAGCAGGGCGCTCAATAGAAGGGGAATTTTTCGAAGTTGCAGCAAAACCTATCTTCCTAACCACGGCAGTGGATTGACGGCCTGTCCCTGACGTCGGATTTCAAAATAGAGCGACGGGGTACCACGGCCACCACTGGTGCCCACCAGTGCAATAGGCTGTCCTGCCTTCACCTGCGTACCCACGCTCACCAGCGCACTTTGGTTGTAGCCATACAGGCTCATATCGCCTTTACCGTGCTCCAGCACCACAACCAGCCCATAGCCCTGTAACCAGTCGGCCATCAGCACACGACCATCGGCGATTGCTTTCACCTCGGTGCCTTCCCGCGCATCAATCACCAGGCCTTTCCAGCGCAGTTCACCCTGCAGCTGTTCGCCAAAGCGATGTTCAATGCGTCCGCGAACCGGCCACAACGCCTGTCCGCCCGCGCGCCCGAGTCCACCAGTGCGGGCGACCAGTTCGCGCTCGGTCTGGGTTGGCTGATAGCTGGAGCCTTTGGCTTTCGCCTGCGCCTGACGCTGACGCACTTTTTCCGCCTCACGGGCTTCACGGGCTGCGCGCTCGCGCGCCTCGCGTTCCGCACGGGCGATCTTATCCTGCAGACGGCTTTCGTTCTGACGCATCTCGACCAGATCGGCCTGATCTTTTTCCAGCGCGCTTTCCAGTGAGGTCAGGGTCTTTTTACGCGCTTCGCTCGCCTGTTGCAGCTTCTGCTGCTGTCCCTGCTGCTGCGCTAACAACTCTTTCTGCTGCTGTTGCTTCTGCTCCAGCGAGGCGCGTTGCTGATCCAAATCCTGACGTGTCTTTTGCAGCGATTCGATACTTTTCTGGCGGGCAGCATTCAGATAGCCGAAATAGGCCAGAATACGCTCACTGCGCTGGCTCTCTTCACCGCCCATCAGGAGCTGTACACCGTTGTGCTTGCCCTGACGGAACGCCGCATCAATTTGCTCTGAAAGCAGGTTTTCCTGGCGGGTTTGCTGTTTTTCAAGCCGGGCGATGGAGGTGGCGAGTTGTTTCATCTCATCATTAAGTGCGGTGAGACTATTGCGGGTATCTCGCAGCTGACGACTTGCCTGAGCAATGATTTTTTCCTGGCTCTGCAGCTGATCGAGTAATTTGCTGCGCTGCACCTTCTGCGCTTTAACGCTTTTCTCTTTATCAGCAATGTTTTGCTGAATGGACTGCAGTTGAGATTTGCTGTCTTCTGCACTTTGGGCGGCGGCAGGCAATAACAGTGCCCCCGCACAAAGCAGGCTAAGGGAGAGGCTGGACAGGTGTATGAACAACGGCAGGTTATCGCCGTTGCGACGGGTCCTTGTGTGCGAAACGGTTGTTTTTCCCTTCATAGGCCAATGATTATTCCACGATGAACCGCCGCTTACCAGTGCTCCCCTCTGGCATTTGCTTTTCCAGTTATGTCCACTTTCGCAATGACATACATTAAGCCTTACGCCATTTTTGCTATTCAGCCACTTTTTTTGGAAAATGAAGCACAAATCGATACTCTGGCCGCATAGCATCTGTACATGCGAAGTGGCGCAGGTATACTCAGAACCCTTGTTTTAGCTTATTAGCCCGGTCTGGAGTCGTTACCCCTCATGCAAGAAATTATGCAGTTTGCAAGCAATCACCCCATCCTGAGTCTGGCATGGGTCGTTTTACTCGTTCTTGTGATTGTGACTACCGTTAAAGGAATGTTCTCTAAGGTAAAAACGATCAGTCGCGGTGAAGCAACCCGCCTGATTAACAAAGAGGACGCGGTAGTGGTAGACGTGCGTTCCCGCGATGATTTTCGCAGAGGGCATATTTCAGGTGCTGTGAACGTGGCAGCCGCTGAGATTAAAAAAGGCAACATCGACGAACTGGCAAAGCATAAAGCGCAGCCCATAATTGTAGTGTGTGCAACCGGACAAAGCGCGGGTGATTCTGCTGCGCATCTCAGCGCTGCAGGCTTTGAGCAGGTTTCAGTGCTGAAAGAGGGTATCAGTGGCTGGAGCGGCGAAAATCTGCCATTAGTTCGCGGTAAATAATCCTACAGAGGAGCTGATCATGGCAAATGTTGAAATGTATACCAAGGCCACCTGTCCTTACTGCCATCGGGCGAAGGCGCTGTTAACGCAAAAAGGCGTCTCGTTTCAGGAGATCCCCATCGATGGAGACATGGCGAAACGCGAAGAGATGATCAAGCGTAGCGGCCGCACCACCGTGCCTCAGATTTTTATTGATGCGCAGCACATTGGTGGCTGCGATGACTTATTCGCACTCGATAATCGCGAAGGTTTAGATCCCTTACTGCAGGCGTAATTTTACGCCGGACAATCTCATATATAGGATTTGGTCACATGTCAGAACATAACACGAACGAAATGCAATTCCAGATTCAGCGCGTATTCACCAAAGACATCTCTTTTGAAGCGCCTAATGCACCGCAGGTTTTCCAGAAAGAGTGGGAACCGGACGTTAAACTGGATCTGGACACTGCATCTTCTCAGCTGGCTGACGAAGTTTACGAAGTGGTACTTCGTGTGACTGTAACCGCGACTGTGGGCGAAGAGACGGCTTTCCTGTGCGAAGTTCAGCAGGCCGGTATTTTCACCATCAGCGGTATTGAAGGAACGCAGATGGCACATTGCCTGGGTGCATACTGCCCGAACATTCTGTTCCCGTACGCACGCGAATGCATTACCAGCCTGGTATCCCGTGGTACCTTCCCGCAGCTGAACCTGGCACCGGTTAACTTTGATGCGCTGTTCATGAACTACCTGCAGCAGCAACAGGGTGAAGAAGGTGCTGAACCACATCAGGATGCCTGATGGAAACTCACGCTTCGATTAGCGTCATCGGTGCCGGTTCCTACGGCACCGCTTTGGCGATTACGCTGGCCCGTAACGGCCACCCGGTGCTGTTGTGGGGACATAACCCGGCGCATCTGGCGCAACTTCAGAGTGACCGCTGCAACACCGCTTTTCTGCCTGATGTCCCGTTCCCCGACAATCTTTCTCTTGAGCCTGATCTGACCAAAGCCATTGCTGCCAGCCGCGACTTATTAATCGTGGTGCCGAGTCATGTCTTTGGCGATGTGCTGCAGCAGATTAAGCCTCATCTGCGACCAGACTCACGTATTGTCTGGGCGACTAAAGGGCTGGAAAAAGAGACGGGTCGTCTGCTGCAGGATGTAGCGCGTGAAATTGTCGGCGATGCTATTCCGCTGGCCGTGATCTCCGGACCGACTTTTGCGAAAGAGCTGGCAGCCGGATTACCGACCGCCATCGCGCTGGCCGCAACGGATGCCCGGTTTGCTGACGACCTGCAGCAGAAGCTGCACTGTGGTAAGAGCTTCCGCGTTTATAACAACCCTGATTTCGTCGGCGTACAGCTGGGCGGTGCGGTGAAAAACGTCATTGCTATCGGTGCCGGGATCTCTGACGGGATTGGTTTTGGCGCGAATGCGCGGACCGCACTGATCACCCGTGGTCTGGCAGAGATGAGCCGCTTAGGCGCAGCGCTGGGTGCCGATCCCACCACCTTCATGGGGATGGCAGGCCTGGGCGATCTGGTGCTGACCTGTACCGATAATCAGTCGCGTAACCGTCGTTTTGGCATGATGCTGGGCCAGGGCGAGGATGTAGATAGCGCGCAACGCATTATCGGACAAGTTGTAGAAGGCTTCAGAAACACCAATGAAGTCAAAGCATTGGCAGCTCGTCTGGGCGTAGAAATGCCGATTACCGAGCAGATTTATCAGGTACTGTATTGCGAAAAGCCGGCGAGAGATGCAGCATTGAGCCTGCTGGGACGAACAAGGAAGGACGAAAACAGCACTGGCTAACGCAGGACGCGTAGCATCATCACCTGCAGCGCCCATTCAGGCGCTTTTTTTATCGGGAGAAAGCAGCAATGTCGTCTGATGAGTTAGAACTGGTCTGGAATAATATCAAAGCAGAAGCGCGCGCCCTGGCTGATTGTGAGCCGATGCTGGCCAGCTTCTTCCACGCGACATTGCTCAAGCATGAAAATCTCGGTAGCGCACTGAGTTATATGCTGGCCAACAAGCTGGCAAACCCGATTATGCCCGCCATCGCCATTCGTGAAATCGTTGAAGAAGCCTATCGTGAGGATCCGTCGATGATTATGTCAGCGGCTTACGATATTCAGGCCGTGCGTCAGCGCGACCCGGCAGTGGATAAATACTCCACGCCGCTGCTCTACCTCAAAGGTTTTCACGCCTTGCAGGCCTACCGCATTGGCCACTGGCTGTGGAATGAAGGCCGGCGTGCGCTGGCGGTTTATCTGCAGAATGAAATCTCCGTCTCCTTTGCCGTCGATATTCATCCCGCTGCCAACATCGGTCACGGCATCATGCTCGACCATGCCACTGGTATTGTGATTGGCGAAACCGCTGTGGTTGAGAATGATGTCTCGATCCTGCAATCGGTGACCCTGGGCGGTACCGGTAAAACCAGCGGCGACCGTCATCCGAAAATCCGTGAAGGGGTGATGATTGGTGCCGGTGCGAAAGTCCTGGGCAATATTGAAGTCGGCAGGGGAGCAAAAATCGGCGCCGGTTCCGTGGTGTTGCAGCCCGTGCCGCCGCACACCACTGCCGCAGGCGTACCCGCACGAATCGTCGGTAAGCCAGGCAGCGAGAAGCCGTCGATGGATATGGATCAGCACTTCAATGGCAGCCTGGCCGGTTTTCAGTTTGGCGACGGCATCTAGTCTTTAATCAGCGCGCCGGCGTAATCGAGCTGGCGCCACGCTTCATATACCACCACCGATACGGCGTTCGACAAGTTCATACTGCGGCTTTCTGCTCTCATCGGGATGCGGATTTTTTGCTGCGCCGGTAACGCGGCCAGGATCTCAGCAGGCAGTCCACGGCTCTCCGGCCCAAACAGCAGATAATCGCCCGCCTGATAGGTGACGGCACTGTGTGCAGGCGTCCCTTTGGTCGTCAGTGCAAACAGACGCTCAGGCGCCTCAGTGGCGATAAACGCCTGATAGTCAGCATGGAATTTAATGGCCGTGAATTCGTGATAATCCAGCCCGGCGCGACGTAAGCGCTTGTCATCCCAGGCAAAGCCGAGCGGCTGAATCAAATGAAGCTGGAAGCCCGTATTGGCGCACAGACGAATGATATTGCCGGTATTCGGCGGAATTTCTGGTTCAAACAAGACAATGTTAAGCATAAGGCCCCCGATGACAGGGGCCGAAGCATAGCAAATTATTGACGGCCGGAGGAGTAGAGCGGCAACCAGAGGGTCAGACGCAGGCCGCCCAATGGGCTGTCATCGGCTTTAACCCAACCCCGATGTTGCTGCACTGCCGTTTCGACAATTGCCAGGCCAAGACCGGTGCCGCCTGATTCGCGATCGCGCGCTTCATCGGTACGGTAGAAGGGACGGAAAATCTGTTCACGATCTTCCGGGCTCACGCCAGGACCATCATCATCAACATGCACCGTAATACCTGAAATATCGACGGAGAAGCTGACGCTAATATGCGTGTGTGAATAGCGCAGCGCATTGCGCACGATATTTTCCAGCGCACTCTCCAGCGCATGAGGGTTGCCATAAAGCGGCCATGGCCCCGGCGGATAGGGGATATCCATCTTCTTGCCCATCTGCTCAGCTTCGAAACGGGCATCTTCCAGCACCCCATTCCACAACTGATTCGCCTTCATCGCTTCGCTAACCAGCGCATTTTTATGCTGGGTGCGCGACAGCACCAGCAGATCGTTGATCATGCCATCCAGACGCTGTGCTTCCATTTCAATGCGGCCCAGTTCTTTACCTTCGCCCTGACGCCGACGCAGCAGCGCGGTAGCCAGTTGCAGGCGGGTAAGCGGAGTGCGAAGTTCATGGCTGATATCGGATAACAGGCGTTGCTGACCGGTCATCATCCGTTCCAGCGCACTGACCATCTGGTTAAAACTGGAACCCGCGGCCAGGAACTCCTGCGGACCTGATTCCAGTTCCGGATGCTGGCGCAGGTTTCCACTCGCCACTTCATCGGCGGCATATTTTAGCTTACGCGCCGGACGTGCCAGGCTCCAGGCGAGCCACAGCAGCAGCGGTGAGCTAATGAGCATGGTGACGATAAGCAGTAGCAGCGGGCGGTCAAACAGCAGATTGACAAAATCGAGCTGAGAACTGTTGGCGGGACGGATCATGTAAAGCTGGTAGTTATCTTCGCCATCCCGCACGGCGAATGGACCTACCAGCTCAACACGACCATATTTCTTTTTCTGTGGATGATCGGCGTTGTCAGACTGGCCGATAAAATTGCGGATAACCTGCATTTCGTTATGCTGCGCGCCAATCACCCGACCTTCACTGGTTACTAACAGCAGCCGCTGACCCGGCGGTGCCCACTTTTCCACGGCACGAAACAGACGACGCCACCACATCAGATCGTTAGGAGGATCCTGCGACAGCTCTGCTTCGACGTGTTGCTCAATCATAATGCCCTGCCGCTGTTCACTCTCCAGCAGCGAGGTCATCTGTCGTGAATCAAGCTTGGGCACCATTAGCACCAGCATCAACACCAGCGCCAGCGTTAACCAGAAGATGGCGAAGATACGGGTGGTCAGACTTCCAATCATGATGCCGAAACCATCAGATAGCCGCGGCCACGTAAGGTTTTAAACCATGGATGGCCGTCACGACGCTCAGGCAGCTTGCGACGCAGATTCGAGATATGCATATCAATGGCTCGGTCAAAAGGCGTCAGGCGTTTGCCCAGCACTTCCTGACTCAGATGTTCACGCGACACAACCTGGCCCAGATGCTGCGCCAGCAGATAGAGCAGGGTGAACTCAGTACCGGTAAGATCCAGCGTGACATCATCAAAACTGGCCTCCTGACGACCAGGATTGAGTCGCAGGCAGTCCACTTCCAGCGTAGGTGAGCTGTTATCGTGTTGCTGCTGCTGTTCACTCCAGTTGGAGCGCCGCAGAATAGCGCGGATACGCGCCACCAGTTCGCGATCGTTAAACGGCTTAGGCAGATAGTCATCTGCACCCAGTTCGAGGCCCAGTACGCGATCCAGCTCGCTGCCGCGCGCCGTTAGCATGATGACGGGGGTTTGATGTTGCTGACGCAGTTCTTTCAGGGTGTCGATACCGTTTTTCTTCGGCATCATGACATCCAGTAAAAGCAAATCAATAGAGTTATCGAGCAGGTTCAGCGCTTGTTCACCATCACTGGCTACCACCACTTCAAACCCTTCCATTTCTAACAGTTCTTTTAAAAGCGAAGTTAATTCGCGGTCGTCATCTACCAACAGGATTTTATTCATTTTTGTAGCCCTCCGCAGGCAAAATACCGTGTTCCTGGCGCACCTATCCATCGCTTTACGTAGTTTTACACCCCCTGACGGATGTTTGCAGCTGTCGCCGTACACTGGCTCTCGTTGAATCGCAAAACGGAACGAACTGGAGTATACGATGCGCAAATTAACCGCCGTCGTCCTTGCCTCAGCGATGGCTCTGAGTGTCGCCAGCGCAGATGCTAAAGATGCGACGACGATTGACGAGATGCATCATGGCGGATTGCCGACAGGCAGTATGACGCAAAATCCGCAAAGCCACATGTTCGACGGTATCGAGCTGACTGAAGAGCAACGTCAGCAGATGCGTGACCTGATGCAACAGGCCCGACATGATCGCCCGGTCGTTCATATTGACGATATCGCAGCACTTCATGAGTTAGTGACTGCCGACCAGTTTAACGAAGCGGCCATCCGTCAGAAGGCGGAAGTCATCGCCAGAGTTCAGGTTGAACAACAGGTCGAGATGGCGCGCGTACAGAATCAAATGTTTCAGCTGCTAACGCCGGCCCAGCAGTCCGCGTTACAGAATAATTACCAGCGGCGACTTAATGAGCTGCGACAGTTTTCGAATTTGCAGTCAGCGTCATCGCTGCAGGCAGTGAGTAGTACCAGCAGTAACCAGTAACATAGTATCCCTGTTTTCCTTGCCATAGACACATCCCTGTCTTCCCCCGCCATGATGGTGGGGGTTTTTTTTATCTTTTTTTCACTTTTTTTATTTTGACAGGAATCATCACCTCGCAATAAAACCCCCTTTTTATTAGCGCTTGTTGAGCTTTTATTCATCAGATTCGACGATTTCTTATTATTCAGGTCACCTTTTAAACTTAAACGGACCGGTAAGCATTTTTCCGCCTGTAAAATATTATAACTTGCTGAAATTAAATGAATTACAGGCAATGTTTTACTTTTTTAATCATACTTTTCAACGAGATGCATTCCCCGCGTTACGCTTGCCGGTTCAGGCGCACCTTCTACACTAAATCCTGTCACTGCAGGGAAGTTAAGTGTCTTTGCGAAGTCTCAGGGAGCAACAACCACATTATGTAGTCCTGAATGAATCTATTAACGGAGTAAGTTATGGCAGAGCATCGTGGTGGTTCAGGTAATTTCGCAGATAATCCGCAAAAAGCGTCTGAAGCCGGTAAGAAAGGCGGCCAGAATAGTGGCGGCGGAAACTTCAAAAACGATCGTGAAAAAGCATCAGAAGCCGGGAAAAAAGGCGGCAAAAAGTAGTCGCCGGCCTTTTCTCAGCATCGGCCAGAGCCTGAACGTGGCCTGGCAATGATGTGTATGACACTTTGCCCCGTCCTCTCAGAGGTCGGGGCTTGTTTTTTTGTACTTGCCTCGCTTCTCAAAAGCGCCCGCCCCGTTGAACGACCCGTTAAGCGCAGCCCGACTCCCGGTGTTAAACTTCAGCCATTCATCCATTTAAGTGCGCATCCTCACTGATGCTGCATAGGGAATCTGGCATGCAACCCTCTTATGGCCGACTGGTAAAGCGTGCTGCGCTCGCTGCCACCATTCTTGCGTCTGTGCTGTTACTCGTGAAAATTTTTGCCTGGTGGTACACCGGTTCGGTGAGTTTACTGGCCTCACTGGTGGACTCGCTGGTGGATATCGCTGCCTCGCTGACCAATCTGCTGGTAGTGCGTTATGCGCTGCAGCCTGCCGATGAAGATCACACGTTCGGGCATGGCAAAGCGGAGTCGCTGGCGGCGCTGGCGCAAAGCATGTTTATTTCCGGTTCGGCGCTGTTTCTTTTTCTGACCGGCCTGCAGCATCTTGCTTCGCCCAGTGAGATGCGGGGGGCGGGTGTCGGTATTGTGGTGACCGTTGTCGCACTGAGCTCAACGCTGGTGCTGGTCGCCTTTCAGCGCTGGGTGGTACGTAAAACCCGCAGCCAGGCGATTCGGGCTGATATGCTGCACTATCAATCAGACGTCATCATGAACGGCGCCATTCTGATTGCACTGGTGCTGAGCAGCTACGGCTTTACACGGGCGGACTCCCTGTTCGCGCTGGGGATTGGCGTTTTCATTCTCTATAGCGCGCTGCGCATGGGCTACGAGGCGGTGCAGTCATTGCTGGATCGCGCGTTACCGGAAGAGGAGCGGCAGCAAATCCTGACGCTGGCGACAAACTGGCCCCAGGTGCAGGGCGTTCACGATCTGCGAACCCGCCAGTCCGGCCCGACCAAATTTATTCAGCTACATCTGGAACTGGAAGATCAGCTGCCACTGGTGCAGGCGCATCGGGTAGCCGATCAGGTTGAGAAGGCCTTACGCAAAGAATTTCCCGGTTCAGATGTAATTATCCATCAGGATCCCTGTTCTGTGGTACCGTTCGAGACGAAAGATTCTTTAGGTTTTTAACGTAAATGAATCAAATCGATACGGAAGGGATGACGTAACGCTAACATCGCTGCAAAAAATAGTGAAAAGTTGTCTGACCTGAATCAATTCAGCAGCAAGCCTTTGATATACTATCTGCCATCACATGTCGCGCTAGTCGTAATAATGATTGTCAGCAGCGATCGACAGGCAGGATTAACCCTTAGTTTTGAACAATCCAGAGGTTGTCATGATCAAAAAAATTGGTGTATTAACCAGCGGCGGTGACGCCCCAGGCATGAACGCAGCTATTCGTGGAGTGGTTCGTTCCGCGCTGAGTGAAGGACTGGAAGTTTTTGGGATCTATGACGGTTATCTGGGATTGTACGAAGATCGCATGATCAACCTTGATCGCTACAGCGTCTCCGACATGATTAACCGCGGCGGCACTTTCCTGGGCTCAGCGCGTTTCCCTGAGTTCCGTAACGAAGATGTGCGTCAGGTTGCCATTGAGAACATGAAAAAGCGCGGCATTGATGCGCTGGTAGTGATTGGGGGTGACGGCTCCTACATGGGTGCTAAACGCCTGACTGAAATGGGCTTCCCCTGTATCGGTCTGCCAGGCACCATCGACAATGATGTGGCCGGAACGGATTATACCATCGGGTACTTCACTGCGCTGGAAACCGTGGTTGAGGCGATTGACCGCCTGCGTGACACCTCATCTTCACATCAGCGTATTTCGATTGTTGAAGTGATGGGTCGCTACTGTGGCGATCTGACCCTGGCGGCGGCGATTGCCGGTGGCTGTGAGTTCATCGTCCTGCCGGAGTTCCCGTATACCCGCGAAGAGCTGGTAGCGGAAATCAAAGCGGGCATCGCCAAAGGTAAAAAGCACGCTATCGTGGCGATTACCGAGCATATCTGCGATATCGACGATCTGGCGCGTTTCATTGAAACAGAAACCAAACGTGAAACCCGTTCGACTGTTCTGGGCCATATTCAGCGTGGCGGTGCACCTTGTGCGTATGACCGTATCCTGGCCTCACGCATGGGCGCTTATTCCATTGAACTGCTGATGCAGGGTTACGGTGGCCGTTGCGTGGGTATTCAGAATGAGAAGATGGTGCATCACGACATCGTCGACGCGATTGAAAACATGAAACGTCCGTTCAAGCGCGACTGGCTCGACACAGCGAAAAAGCTCTATTAATTCCGCTGCGGGGTGTGCTGCACAGCATGCCCCGGCACCCCCTCCTATATTCCGCATGGTTATAACAGCTTATTTTTAATTCTTTTAGCTCTGTAATGGTTTATGTCACGCTTAGCCCATAACGACATTGGGAGAGTGCGTAATGAACAAGTGGAGTATCGGCGTTACCCTGTTGCTGGCCTCAACCGGCGTTCTGGCTAAAGACATTCAGCTGTTAAACGTTTCCTACGATCCAACGCGTGAGCTGTACGAACAGTACAACAAAGCGTTCAGTGCGCACTACAAACAGGAAACCGGCGATAATGTCGTGGTCCGTCAGTCGCATGGCGGCTCCGGCAAGCAGGCAACCTCAGTGATTAACGGCATCCGTGCGGATGTGGTCACGCTGGCGTTGCAATCAGATGTCGATGCTATAGCAGAACGCGGTCGTATTGATAAGAACTGGATTCAGCGTCTGCCAGACAACTCTGCGCCTTATACGTCCACCATTGTCTTCCTGGTCCGTAAAGATAATCCCAAGGGCATTCATGACTGGAGCGACCTGACCAAACCCGGCGTGTCTGTGATTACCCCTAACCCGAAAACCTCCGGCGGCGCACGCTGGAACTATCTGGCGGCCTGGGGCTGGGCGCTGGATCATAACAATGGCGATCAGGCTAAAGCGCTGGCGTACGTCAGAGCGCTGTTTAAAAACGTTGAAGTGCAGGATTCCGGTGCGCGCGGCGCAACTAACACCTTCGTTGAACGCGGGATTGGTGATGTACTGATCGCCTGGGAAAACGAAGCCTATCTGGCGGTTAACAAGCTGGGTAAAGACAAGTTCGAGATTGTCACCCCGAGCGAATCGATTCTGGCTGAACCCACCGTATCAGTGGTCGATAAAGTGGTGGATGAAAAGGGAACGCGTAAAGTCGCAGACGCTTATCTGAAATACCTCTACTCACCAGAAGGTCAGACTATCGCTGCGCAGAATTACTATCGTCCACGTGATGCTGAAGTCGCGAAGAAATTTGCCAGCCAGTTTGCGCCCGTGAAGCTGTTCACCATTCAGGACAAGTTTGGTGGCTGGACACAGGCCCAGAAAGCCCACTTCGCCGATGGCGGCAGCTATGACAAGGTCATGAAACCGTAACAGATTGCGGTCAGCGTTTCTCTGCGCTGACCGCTTATCCGCAACAACCCCACCTTTCTCTTTTCTCTGCCCGACTGCTGAGTTATCTGCCCGAATTCCCCGTGACATTTTTTTCCCGCCAGGCGAGGATGCAGGCTGCTAAACCATTCAGGAAGCGTTGTTATGCCGACAAATCGTCGTGCAACCAGCCTGGTTGCGGTTCTGCTGGTGCTGGTCATTGCGGGGATACTGGTTGCCGCACTGCATTTCAAAAAGAACAGTGATGCGCTGTGGCAGATCGTCAGCGAGAAATGTGTGCCTCATCAGCAGAGCAGCGGAGACCCTGCGCCCTGTCAGCGTGTCGATCAGCAGCATCGCTATGCCATGCTGAAAGATAGGAATGGGCCATTGCAGTATCTGCTGATCCCGCTCGACAAAATCACCGGCATCGAAAGCCCGCGGTTACTGCTACCCGCTACGCCCAACTACTTTGCCCTTGCCTGGCATGAACGCACCCTGCTTGCACAGCGACGCGGCTCACCCATTGCTGATCGGGTTCTGTCACTGGCGATCAATTCACAGTATGGCCGTACGCAGAACCAGCTCCATATTCATCTCTCCTGTCTGCGGCCCGATGTGCGTCAGCAACTGGATCAGCTGACGCCGCAGCTTAGCAGTCAGTGGCAGGACATCACGCTGCGTAAGCATCGCTATTGGCTACGAGCCCTGACGGCAGATGAGCTGACTCAGCAGAGTGCTTTTATCCGGCTGGCCGATGAGCGGCCAGAGGCACGCGCAGAGATGGGGAAATATGGGCTGGCACTGGCTGAGTTAAGCGATGGGCGACTGGTGCTGATGGCGATAGAGCGGAACTGGCTGCTGCTGAACAGGGGGTCGGCGGAGGAAGTGCAGGATCATGCCTGTAAGCTGATTGCGCCCATAAAAAAGGCGGCTTAAGCGCCGCCCCTTACCGGAATGCTAATGCTTAGGCGCTTTTTGCAGCCGCTGCAGCTTTAACGATTACCGCGAAAGCATCTGCTTTCAGTGACGCACCGCCAACCAGCGCGCCATCGATATCAGGCTGGGTGAACAGCTCTGCAGCATTCTTGTCGTTCACTGAGCCGCCATACTGAATGATGACCTGTTCTGCGATAGCCGCATCTTTCTTCGCGATATGATCACGAATGAATTTGTGCACGGCCTGTGCCTGAGCAGGGGTCGCAGATTTGCCGGTACCGATGGCCCAGACTGGCTCATACGCGATAACCGCATCTTTGAATGCTTCGGCGCCCTGAGTTTCCAGAACAGCATCCAACTGACGAGCGCAGACTTCTTCGGTTTTACCCGCTTCGTTTTCTGCTTCGGTTTCACCAATGCACAGCACTGGAATCAGACCCACTGACTTCAGTACCGCGTATTTCTTCGCGATGAACTCGTCGCTCTCTTTGTGGTAAGTGCGGCGTTCTGAGTGACCGATAATGATGTATTTCGCGCCGATATCTTTCAACATTTCTGCGGAAACTTCACCGGTAAACGCGCCAGACAGGTTAACGTCCACGTTCTGCGCACCCAGTGCGATGTGGCTACCGGAGATGGCGTGTTTTGCCTGCTCGAGATAGAGTGCTGGCGGTGCAATGGCGACGCCACAACCCTCTACGCCAGACAGTTCCTTGCGCAGACCCGCGATCAGTTCAGCTGTGATCTGCTTGCTGCCATTCAACTTCCAGTTACCCATAACCAGTGGATGTCGCATTCTATCCTCCGCATAAAGCGATACATGAAAAATCGCTGCCAGCTGGCAGCGTTGTCTGCCAGACAGTATAGAGATCAAATGTAGCGATGGCTTTGCTTTTCGTCATTTTCAGCCACATCCTCAGGGGTTGGCGAGCGCAAGTTTTACCGGCTCAACCGCGAAGGTCAGCCCCTTGTCGCCGTTGTCAGCCACCACAAAACGGAGCGCGCCGTCGACCTGCGCAAAGTAGGGCAAATCCTTACCTTCCTTCAGCAAATCTTCCAGCTTTTTACGTCCCTCGTCGGCACTAAGTCCCGGTACAAAGAAGCGCAGCATGGCGGTCATGTAGGCCAGCGCTTTTTGCTGCGAGGCGTTCTGATCCGGGCCTGGTAGTGGCAGCCAGGTAATCTGCAGCGTCTTGATTTTGCCGGTGCCGGGCTCCAGCGCGGTAGACGCATAGAGCGTTTCATTAATTTTGCTGGCGGCGCGCGTCAGGTTACTTTTGTCACCCCGATTATCAATGGCGCGATATTCCGGCAGCATCAGCGTCGCATTGGCCAGATTATACTTTTCGCGAAACTGGCCGATAGTCATATCAAAGGTGGGAGCGCCCGCCAGCAGATAGGGCGCGGTGGGCAACGCATCGGGCCGTTCCTGCGGTGGCGGATCGGCGGCAAAGACCGGAACCGTCAGCGCAAACGATAACAGCAGTGCGCCAGGCAAATTCTTCATTTTGTCGATCCTAACCCGTAAACTCAGGCGCAAATTAAAACGGTTTTTATCCGCGAGGTCAAAAGCGCGGCGGTTCTCTTCTCTGGATGATAATGCATGACGTTACAACAATGGTGTTTTTCCTGGCGCGGCCGGCTGGGACGACGTGATTTCTGGATCTGGCAGGCGGTCTGGTTGCTGACAACGACACTGTTATTCACCCTGGCAGCAAACGACTGGGTTGATACCCAGATGGCGGCCTTTGGCGTGGTCTGCCTGCTGTGGCCTGCCAGCGCAGTCATTGTTAAACGCCTGCACGATCGCAATCGTCCCGGCTACTGGGGATTTCTGGTGATTGTTGCCTGGCTGCTGGTGGCGGGAAACTGGAGCATGCTGGGCGGCATTCTGCCCTGGCTGCTGGGTCGCGCCATTCCTTTTGTGTTACTCGCTGGCCTGCTACTCGAACTTGGCGTTTTTCGCGGCACCCCCGGCGCTAACCGGTTTGGTACCGCGACCCAGCCGGTGCGATACCGGCAAACGGCTCACCAGTAATGTTCGCTGGTGATATGGCCCGGCTTGCGCTTCAGGTGCTTCCGCATCTCGCGCGTCTCTTTCAGTAATTGCTGGGTATCACGCACCATCTGCGGGTTGCCGCACAGCATCACATGGCTGCTGTCGGCATCCAGCGTTAATCCTGTGGCACGCTCCAGCTCGCCATTTTCGATCAGCGCTGGAACCCGGCCCGTCAGCGAACCGGGGATCTCTTCGCGGCTCACCACCGTCTGGATGTGCAGTTTGCCCTGATAACGCTGTTGCAGCTGCTGCATCAGTGGCAGAAAGCTCAGGTCAGCCGCATAGCGTGCGGCATGGACCAGCACGATGTTTTCAAAGCGATCCAGTCCTTCGCCCTGCTGAAGCATGGAAAGGTAAGGGCCAATAGCGGTGCCGGTTGCCAGCATCCATAAGGTTTTGCACTCCGGGACTTCATCGAGCACAAAGAATCCCGCGGCTTCTTTAGTGACCATCACCTGATCGCCAGGCTGAAGTGCCTGCAGATGCGGACTCAGCTTGCCATCGGGCACGGTGACCAGGTAAAACTCCAGCAGGTCATCTTTCGGTGCATTAACGAAAGAGTAAGCGCGCTGCACCCGCTCACCGTCGATTTCCAGTGCCAGCTTGGCGAATTGCCCGGCGATAAAGGGATCGATGGGCGCTTTTACCCGGAGACTGAACAGCGCATCCGTCCAGTTTTTCACTTCCTTTACTTCAGCATTGACCCACTCAGCCATAATCACTCCCGGGTTGTTGATTATTCAGGCAGGTCACTATTTTCGCGACTAGCCAGTGAGAATGCCAGCCTGCGCCCTGACAAAGGCTCTAATCGACAAACTGTTGCTTTATCTTTACAGGCTGGCGCATAACCTTGACAGGTGCAAGTCGGGACCTTTCGGTCGGCCTCTCGCTTTGTCATCTAATCCTGATATTTTGCCCGCTATAACAAGATGACTGGCGGGTGAACCGCTGTTTTAACCTCATTTCACAGAAAGAAATTTTGCATAATCATGATTAGTAAACTGGAAAATCGCCCGCTGCTGGTGATGCTCATTGTGCTGGTGGCTGTCGGGCAGATGGCACAGACCATCTACGTCCCGGCGATGTCGGTGATGGCGGACGCTCTGAATGTGCGGGATGGCGCACTGCAGCGTGTGATGGCGGCCTATCTGATGACCTATGGCGGATCCCAGCTGATCTACGGCCCGCTGTCAGACAGCGTCGGTCGGCGTCCGGTGATCCTGGCGGGCATGATGATCTTTATGATCGGCGCAATCACGGCATTGATGGCGACCTCACTCGATATGCTGGTGTTCGGCAGCGCTATTCAGGGGCTGGGAACCGGCGTGGCTGGCGTAATGGCCCGCACTATGCCGCGTGATCTCTATGAGGGGCACGCGCTGCGCCGTGCCAACAGCTTACTTAATATGGGCATTCTGGTCAGCCCGCTGCTGGCACCAGTGATTGGCGCACTGCTGACTCAGCTCTTTGGCTGGCACGCCTGTTTCGCTTTTCTGCTGCTGCTCTGTCTGGCTGTCACCGTATCTATGGCGCGCTGGCTGCCAGAAACCCGGCCGCAGAGTGCGGAAGTGACCCCGTTCTTCAAACGCTACGTCCGCCTGCTCAGCGACGCGAATTTCGTTCGCTACATAGTGCTGTTGATTGGTGCCCTGGCGGGTATTGCGGTATTTGAGTCGAGCTGTGGCGTGCTGCTCGGTGGCGTACTCGGCCTGCACAGCCTGACCGTCAGCATCCTGTTCATCCTGCCGATTCCGGCGGCGTTCTTCGGTGCCTGGTTCGCCGGACGCGAGCAGGGCTCATGGCACAGCCTGATGTGGTGGGGCGTGAATAGCTGTCTGCTGGCGGGCATCCTGATGTGGATCCCGGCATGGTTCGGCGTAATGAATATCTGGACGCTGCTGGTTCCTGCCGCGCTGTTCTTCTTTGGTGCTGGCATGCTGTTCCCGCTGGCGACCTCAGGGGCAATGGAGCCGTATGCCTGGCTGGCCGGGAGTGCGGGCGCGCTGATTGGTGGGATGCAGAACCTGGGATCGGGCCTGGTGGCGTGGCTGTCAGCCATGATGCCGCAGCGCGATCAGTTCAGCCTTGGCATGCTGATGTTCTTCACGGCGCTGGTGATGCTGCTCTGTTGGTTGCCGCTCTCACGTCAGCCGGAGCGCGGCAACCAGCCGGTTACAGGATAAACGGATGGAGCGCTGGATCTTTACGGTCGAGATAGTGAATCGACTGGATGCGGCGGATAGTGCGTGATTTACCGCGAATCAGCAGGGTTTCGCTGGTGGCGATATTTCCCTGCCGTGTAATGCCTTTCAATAACTCGCCACTGGTTATGCCGGTGGCGGCAAACACCACATTGTCATTGCGCGCCATCTCACCTAGCGTCAGCGTCTTACCCGCTTCAATTCCCATCTCTGCACAGCGCTGCAGCTCCTGCTCGCCGAGCCGACGGTTTTCAGCGTTGTCACCTTTGACGTGGTGACGAGCCAGCAACCGGCCCTGCATATCGCCGTCCAGCGCGCGGATCACCGCCGCAGAGACCACGCCTTCCGGTGCGCCGCCGATGCCATACATCACATCCACTTCGCTGTCCGGCATGCAGGTCAGAATCGAGGCGGCGACATCACCATCCGGGAAGGTAAATACCCGCACGCCCAGCTGCTGCAACTGGCTGATCACCGCATCATGGCGCGGCTTTGCCAGAATCGACACGGTCAGCTGCGACAGCGGTTTGTTCATGGCTATCGCGATATTTCGCAGGTTGGTTTCCAGCGGCAGGTCGAGGTCGATCGCGCCGTGTGCTGCCGGGCCAACGATCAGTTTTTCCATGTACATGTCGGGGGCGTGCAAAAAGCTGCCTTTATCGCCCACGGCCATCACAGCCAGCGCATTCGCCTGGCCAAGCGCCGTCATGCGGGTCCCTTCAATCGGATCGACGGCAATATCGACCGCATCGCCGCGACCGGTACCGACTTTTTCGCCGATATAAAGCATGGGGGCTTCGTCGATTTCGCCTTCACCGATCACAATCTGACCGTCAATTTCAATGGAGTTCAGGACATGACGCATGGCATGGACAGCCGCACCGTCAGCCGCATTTTTGTCGCCGCGTCCTAACCAGTGATAGCCTGCCAGAGCGGCAGCTTCGGTTACGCGGGAAAATTCAATGGCAAGTTCTCGTTTCATGGCATCTACCTGACAAAAAACCGGCAGGCAGTGTAACACAGCGGGGCAAAAGGGCGGGGAAAAGGCCCGCGACGGCCAGCGTCGCGGGCTTTAATATTACTCTTGTTCTTCCCACGCCTGTGCGCGGGCAACGGCTTTTTTCCAGCCAGCATAACGGAAGTTACGCTCGGTGGTTTCCAGGCTTGGGCGGAACTCACGCTCGATAACCGCTTTAGAGCGCACTTCATCCAGATCCTGCCAGAAGCCAACAGCCAGACCCGCCAGATACGCAGAACCCAGCGCGGTCACTTCACGCACTTCCGGACGCTCAACACGGGTGCCGAGGATGTCAGCCTGGAACTGCATCAGGAAGTTGTTGGACACCGCACCACCATCCACACGCAGCGCCTGCAGGCGGGTATTGGCATCGTTCTGCATCGCTTCCAGCACGTCACGCGTCTGATAAGCGATCGACTCCAGTGTCGCGCGGATGATGTGGTTAGAGTTCGCGCCGCGCGTCAGACCGAAGATCGCGCCACGGGCATACGGGTCCCAGTAAGGTGCGCCCAGGCCGGTGAAAGCAGGCACCATATAAACGCCGTTGGTGTCTTTCACTTTCATCGCGAAGTATTCAGAGTCAGCCGCTTCACTAATCAGCTTCATCTCATCACGCAGCCACTGAATAGAGGCTCCACCGATAAACACGGCACCTTCCAGCGCATAGTTCACTTCACCGCGCGGGCCACAGGCGATGGTGGTCAGCAGGCCGTGGGTTGAGGTCACCGCTTCAGTACCGGTGTTCATCAGCATGAAGCAACCGGTGCCGTAGGTATTTTTCGCCATGCCAGGCTGTACACACAGCTGGCCATACAGTGCGGCCTGCTGATCACCGGCGATACCGGCGATAGGAATACGTGTACCGCCTTTACCACCGATGTTGGTCTGACCGTAGACTTCAGAAGAGGACTTCACTTCTGGCAGCATTTCACGCGGGATATCCAGGATATCCAGCATGCGCTGATCCCACTCCAGCTTGTGAATGTTGAACATCATGGTACGGGAGGCGTTGGTGTAGTCGGTGATGTGCACGCGTCCCTGAGTCATTTTCCAGACCAGCCAGGTATCGACGGTACCGAACAGCAGCTCGCCACGTTTTGCACGCTCACGCGAGCCTTCAACGTGATCCAGAATCCACTTCACTTTCGTACCAGAGAAGTAAGGGTTGATCACCAGACCGGTAGTGTGCTGGATGTACTCTTCCAGACCCTCTTTCTTCAGTTTGTGACAGTAGTCAGCGGTGCGGGGATCCTGCCAGACGATGGCGTTGTAGATCGGCTTACCGGTCTCTTTTTCCCAGACGATAGCGGTTTCGCGCTGGTTAGTAATACCGATTGCCGCAATCTCATCAGAGCGGATATCAGCATGGGCCAGCACTTCGACCAGCGTAGAGCTTTGTGAAGCCCAGATATCCATCGGGTCATGTTCTACCCAACCCGCTTTCGGGTAGATCTGGGTAAATTCGCGCTGCGATACCGCGATGATATTGGAATCGTGGTCGAGAACGACGGCACGTGAACTGGTTGTGCCCTGATCGAGCGCGACAATATATTTTTTATCTGTGGTAGTCATAAATTCAGTCCTGATGATAAAAAGTGAAACTTACGCTTTACGCTGCTGAGCGCGTGCAACCGGTTTTTCTGCTGGAATACTGGGTTCCTGCATGGCACCTGGCAGGTAGCGGCCAATCAGTGTGCGATAACCTACTGCACCCAGGCATGCACCGACCAGCGGGCCAAAAATAGGTACCAGGAAGTAAGGAATATCTTTACCACCCGTAAAGGCAACGTTACCCCAGCCAGCGAAGAAGGCGAACAGCTTAGGTCCGAAATCACGCGCCGGGTTAAGAGCAAAGCCGGTCAGTGGACCCATTGAGCCACCAATAACAGCGACCAGCAGGCCAATCAACAGCGGCGCCATCGGTCCACGCGGAACACCGTTGCCATCGTCAGTCAGCGCCATAATCACCGCCATAAGCACTGCGGTAATAACCATTTCAACCAGGAACGCCTGGCCTACGCTGATGTGCGGGTTAGGATAGGTTGAGAAGATACCCGCCAGATCCAGACTCTGAACCGTACCGCGTACCATCTGATGACTTTGTTCGTAATCGACAAACAGGCTGTAGTAGAGACCATAAACCAGCGCGGCCGCGCAGAATGCTCCGGCGACTTGCGCCAGAATATACGGCACCACTTTACGGCCTTCGAAGTTGGCAAACAGACAGAGTGCAACCGTAACGGCAGGGTTCAGATGGGCACCTGATACCCCAGCGGTAAGATAGACAGCCATTGAGACCGCTAAGCCCCAGATGATGCAGATTTCCCACTGACCGAAGGCGGCACCGGCGAGTTTCAGTGCAGCCACACAGCCTGCACCAAAGAAAATAATCAAGCCTGTCCCCAGAAATTCGGCAATACACTGACCTTTGAGCGTGTTAGTTGTCTGACTCATAATAGTGGTTCCTGAAGCGAGGTTAAATTTTATCAGTTTTTGTTCTCATTCCATGAGGCACCCAGCTTTAATGTAGGGCTGATGTGAATTTATCGTTAACGAACATAAACGAGAAATAGCGAAATCGTTTTTTGTGTACTGCGTCATAAAAATGCGCGTTTTCGCGTATTCTGGCTTTCCTTATCCCATATTCGCGCCTGATTACCGGGAGGACGGACCAGTACCGGAAAGCAACCGCCGTAAGCGCAGCGTAAATTCAGGGATTGGCTGAAAAGTGTTACAGACTGCGCCCGCAGCGGCCGCGTTGCTGGACTTGAGGGGTGAGGCTACATACAATCGGGACAACGTTGCTGGCTTAAGCTGGCATCATCAACGCCTTGCAGGAATTTAGGAGAGGTCAGAAAGATGTCATTTGAAGTATTTGAGAAACTTGAAGCGAAAGTACAGCAGGCGATTGATACCATCACGCTGTTGCAGATGGAAATCGAAGAGCTGAAAGAGCAGAACAACTCACTGCGTAACGATGCGCAACAAGTCGCGGGCAACCACGATGCGCTGATGCGCGAAAATCAGCACCTGAAAGAAGAGCAACACGTGTGGCAGGAACGTCTGCGTGCATTGCTGGGAAAAATGGAAGAGGTTTGAAGCCTCAGCTGATGTGAAAAACGGGTGCTCTGGCACCCGTTTTCATATCTGACCTATTCGAGGTCCAGCGCATCCTCTGACAGAATGATACCGGTGTTGTCGGCATAGAGATGGTCGCCGGAGAAGAAGGTGACACCGCCGAAATTGACGCGCACATCGCTTTCGCCAATTCCTTCACCTGCAGCGCCTGCCGGAATCGCGGCAATGGCCTGAATGCCAATCTCCAGCTCTTCCAGCTCATCAACCTGACGTACCGAACCGTAAATCACCAGGCCTTCCCACTCGTTGGTGGCCGCCAGACGTGCCAGCTGCGCATCGACCAGCGCACGACGCACTGAGCCGCCGCCATCAATCACCAGTACGCGACCCCGGCCATTCTCTTCCAGCAGATCGTAGAGTAAGCCGTTGTCTTCAAAGCATTTCACTGTGGTAATCTGACCACCGAATGAAGTGCGCCCACCAAAATTTGAAAAAAGCGGTTCAACAACATTCACTTCTTCATGGTAGATATCGCAGAGTTCAGATGTATCGTATTTCATAAGGGTTTCGTCTGTTTGCCACAGGAAGGGTAAGTATATCGCTATATGCAGATTGTTGGCAAAATCATCAGTATGAAAAAAGCACCGTTCGATCAAGAACATGCATAAAAAAGCCCAGCCGGGTGGGCTGGGCTTCGGAAAAGCGCTGAATCAGCGAATCAGAGAATGAAGCGGCTGAGGTCTTCGTCAGCCACCAGTTCATCCAGGTGTTTAGCCACATAGTCAGCATCAATGGTAAAGGATTCACCGTGACGATCGCTGGCGTCATACGAGATATCTTCCATCAGACGCTCCAGCACGGTATGCAGGCGGCGCGCACCGATGTTTTCGGTGGTTTCGTTCACCTGCCATGCGGCTTCAGCGATCCGGCGAATCCCCTCTTCGGTGAACTCAATGTTCACGCCTTCGGTATTCATCAGTGCTTTGTACTGCACGGTAATCGAGGCATTCGGCTCGGTCAGGATGCGCTGGAAATCATTGACGGTCAGCGCCTGCAGCTCAACACGAATCGGCAAACGACCCTGAAGTTCCGGAATCAGATCGGAAGGGCTGGCAACCTGGAACGCACCTGAGGCGATAAACAGGATGTGGTCGGTTTTCACCATGCCATGTTTGGTCGAGACGGTGCAGCCTTCAACCAGCGGCAGCAGGTCGCGCTGAACGCCTTCGCGAGAAACATCCGGGCCGCCCGCATTCTGGCCGCCGCGCTTACAGATTTTGTCGATCTCATCGATGAACACGATACCGTGCTGCTCGACCGCTTCAATCGCATCCTGCTTAAGCTCTTCCGGGTTAACCAGTTTTGCCGCTTCTTCTTCGATCAGCAGCTTCATCGCTTCTTTGATCTTCAGCTTGCGGGCTTTCTGCTTCTGGCCGCCGAGGTTCTGGAACATCGACTGCAACTGGCTGGTCATCTCTTCCATGCCTGGAGGGGCCATGATTTCGACGCCTGGGCTGCTGGCAGCCAGATCGATCTCAATCTCTTTATCGTCCAGCTGGCCTTCGCGCAGCTTCTTGCGGAACGACTGGCGTGCCGCAGACGGTTCAGCGCTCTGCTCTGACTGGCCCCAGTTGTTTTTCGCTGGCGGAATCAGCACATCAAGAATGCGCTCTTCGGCCATCTCTTCGGCACGATATTTGTTCTTTTCAATCGCCTGACTGCGCACCATCTTAATGGCCGAATCGGTCAGGTCACGAATGATAGAGTCCACTTCCTTACCGACATAACCGACTTCGGTAAACTTCGTCGCCTCTACTTTGATGAACGGTGCATTGGCCAGTTTAGCCAGACGACGCGCGATCTCGGTTTTACCGACACCGGTCGGACCGATCATCAGAATGTTTTTAGGGGTCACTTCATGGCGCAGCTCTTCGTCGAGCTGCATGCGGCGCCAGCGGTTACGCAGTGCAATAGCCACGGCGCGCTTGGCGCTGTCCTGGCCGATGATAAAGCGGTTCAGTTCGCTGACGATTTCGCGTGGAGTCATCTCAGACATATTTATACCCTTACGCCTTAGACGTTAATTCTTCGAAATTAACGTTGTGGTTAGTGTAGATGCAGATATCACCCGCGATATTCAGCGACTTCTCGACGATGTCGCGTGCGCCCATTTCGGTATTCTCCAGCAGCGCACGTGCCGCTGCCTGGGCGAAAGGCCCACCGGAGCCGATGGCGATCAGATCGTTTTCAGGTTGGATGACGTCACCGTTACCGCTGATGATCAGTGAGGCTGACTCATCTGCGACGGCCAGTAAGGCTTCCAGGCGACGCAGCATACGGTCGGTACGCCAGTCTTTGGCCAGCTCCACCGCTGCTTTCACCAGGTGGCCCTGATGCATTTCCAGTTTACGTTCGAAAAGTTCAAACAGGGTGAAGGCGTCTGCGGTGCCGCCAGCAAATCCGGCAATCACCTTATCGTTGTATAAACGACGCACTTTTTTAACGTTGCCTTTCATCACGGTATTGCCGAGCGTAGCCTGGCCATCACCGCCAATCACTACCTGGCCGTTGCGTCGTACACTTACTATTGTTGTCACG
This sequence comes from Candidatus Pantoea varia, assembly GCF_900115075.1. Taxonomy (GTDB): domain Bacteria; phylum Pseudomonadota; class Gammaproteobacteria; order Enterobacterales; family Enterobacteriaceae; genus Pantoea; species Pantoea varia. Next base: position 33,338 of record NZ_FOVG01000008.1, on the reverse strand, counting down.
GGCAGACCCCTTGTTGCTGTCGGAAAAGGACTCCGCGCACGGGGCGCGGAGTATCATGCAACAGATATGGGGCGGGTTTAACGGGTTTCAACCCCCGACGGAGAGCGGAATACAGCTGGAGTGTCCAGAACTGCGCAGACGTTTCAGGGTGCTGTCAGCGGATGCACGATCTTTATACGGACCGATAACAACACGATTCCAGCCGCCACCGGTGGTAATGCGGCTTTCAAATCCTTCAAAGGCTAAGCCCGCACGTACCGACTCAGCCTGGTCAGTGCCTTTGAACGAACCACACTGCACCATCCAGCGCTGAGAAGAGGCTTTCTCCGCCGGTTTCGCCTTCGCGGTCTCCTGTGGTTTTGACTCCACGTCCGGTTCCCGCGTTATTGGCGCAGGTTGCGACTGGCGCTGTACGTTTTGCTGCTGCTGCTGCTGCTGCTGCTGCTGCTGCTGACGTTGCTGTTGTTGCAATTGCTGCTGTTGCTGACGCTGCTGTTGTTGCTGTAACTGCTGCTGGCGTTGCTGTTGCTGCTGAGCCTGCAACTGCTGACGTTGCTGCTGCTGTTGTTGCTGTGTCTGCTGCTGCTGAACCTGCTGCTGTTGACGTTGCAGCTGTTGCAACTGCTGCTGATGCTGCAGCGTCTGCTGACGTTGCGCCGGCGTCTGTTCATTCCACGGCACTTCGTTGAGCTGCGTTGGCTGCTGACGCATATCAGCCTGCATCTGCTCCAGCAACTGGCGTTGCTCGTCGGTCAGCTGTGTCTGCGACTTCACTTCGCCACCCGAAGAGGGTTCGATAGGCGTCGGCACAGTAACCTGACGGTTCTCCAGCTCTTTAATATATTTCCAGCGCTCTTCAGGCTTTGGCGGTAGGCCATTGCCGTTGGCTTTATGATCCGTAATGACCGGCACGTCTTCTTTCTTGTGATGCGCCAGGAACCATAAACCACCGGCAAAGGTCACCAACACTGCGACCGCCAGTACAATCATCAATTTAGATGTTCCCGAACCGCCTTTGCTCTTCTTGCCACGGCTGGGGCTTTTTTTGCGACGCGTCCCTGTTGAACGCCCGCGGCCTACGTAATCTTTTTGTGCCACTCTCGTTCTTATACCCTTCAAAAATAGTGCCAGATGGGCGAAATGATGATTTTTACGCGCCCGGCAAGGAGTCCGCCATGTTACTTAAGGGCCGGAACTTTGACCAGCAGTGTTCGCTTTAAGAATCTACTGAAAAAATCAGACGAATACGCTTATTTTTCACGCTTTTTTGCTCGCGCCGTGCTGCCACGAATGGTTAAACCGGCATCCAGCAGCCGTGATCCGCTGATCACTCGTTTGCCATTTAACTCATCCAGTAGCAGAAGCATCGCTTCCCGGCCTATCTGGTAGCGTGGCTGAGTGACCGTGGTCAGCGGCGGCTCGCAGTAACGTGATAGCTCAATGTCATCGAATCCGACCACCGAGAGATCTTCAGGTATCCGCAATCCACAACGTCTGGCCTGATTCATCGCCCCCAGCGCCATGATATCGCTGTGGCAGAAGAGGGCGCGCGGCGGTTGCGGCAGGGTCATCAGCTGATTCATGGCGGCAACCCCCGCCTCAAACGTAAAGTCACCGCGCACAATATAGGTGGGGTCGACTGTCAGCCCGCTGCGGCGCATCGCCTGCACATACCCCTGCAGACGATACTGGCAGAGCGGCATCTCTTCCGGCCCGGCGATACAGGCGATCTGTGTGTGACCCAACTGCAGTAAATGATTCACCGCTTCAAACGCGGCGGTCAGGTTATCAATGTGAACCGTGGGCAGCGACATTTCCGGCGCAAACTCATTCGCCATCACCATCGGTGGCAGGTTGCGTTGCTCATCAATGCTGGCATCAAAAGGCAGCTGTGAGCCGAGCAGCACCATGCCATCGATCTGTCGGGTAACCATCAGGTTGAGAAAGGTTCTCTCCTGCTGATTCTGATGGGCGCAGTCGCCAATCAGCACCAGATAGCCCTCTTCGGCTGCCGTGACTTCGACGCCACGAATGATTTCACTAAAGAAGGGATCGCAGATGTCAGGGACAATGACCAGGATGGTACGCGTCTCATTACGACGCGCGTTGCGCGTGGGACCATGTGCTGCATAGCCGACGGCAGCAACCGCCTGCTCAACTTTCTGGCGAGTGGCCGCAGAAACCTTCTCCGGATTCATCAGCGCACGCGATACGGTGGCGGTTGAGACACCCGCGTGTTCCGCGACATCCTTCATCGTGGCGGCGGGCGGTTGTTGATTCTGCTCCAACACATGCTCCTGACGCGTTATGGCGCGTTCGATTCTGTTTTTTGCCTGACCTGAAAGCAAACCGGGCAACATTGTTAACGATTGCCCGGCTGGTTGTTACTTAATTTGCATAAAAATTGTGACTTATGCGACATTTTTCGATCTGGCTCTCAGTGTCAGAAAAAATCAGCTCTCTGTCGGGTCAATATCCAGCGTCCATTTCACTTTGCGCGCGGCAGGCAGCGTGGAAATCAGCGGCAATGAACTGCTCAGCAGCTGTTGCAGACGCTGACGGGAAGGATGCTGAAGCAGCAGTTGCCAGCGCCAGCGTCCACTGCGTTTGGGCTGCAGGGCAGGCAGCGGACCCATAAACCACATCGCCTTGTCATTCAGCGGACTTGCTTCCAGCAGATTGCGGAGCTGTTGCAGGAATTCCGCCGCTTGCTGGTTATCCATATCTTCTGCGCGGAACAGCGCATGGCGGGTCCAGGGCGGCAGGTGCACTGCCTGTCGCTCCAGCAGCGCCTGCTGAGCAAACGCCGAATAACCCTGATGCAGCAGCGTCTGCAATAACGGATGTTCCGGGTGGTGCGTCTGCAGCAGCACCTCGCCCTGTTTGCCGGCACGGCCAGCACGACCGGCGACCTGGGTGTAGAGCTGAGCAAAGCGTTCCGCCGCACGAAAATCGGCTGAGAACAGCGCGCCATCGACATCCAGCAGCGACACCAGCGTGACATCGGGGAAGTGGTGACCTTTGGCCAGCATCTGCGTGCCGACCAGAATACGTGCGCCACCGCGATGGACGTCAGCCAGATGCTGCTCCAGCGCACCTTTGCGGCTGGTCGTATCACGATCGATTCGCGACACCGGCACGCCAGGGAAGAGTGTGCCGAGCTGCTGCTCCAGTTGCTCAGTCCCGACGCCTACCGGCAGCAGATGCGTTGAACCACACTGCGGGCATTGATTAGGCAACGGACGCTGGCTGTCGCAATGGTGGCAGCGAAGCTGGCGATGATGCTGATGCAGCGTGTAGTAGCGGTCACAGCGGGTACATTCGGCAATCCAGCCGCAGTCGTGACAGAGCAGAGCAGGCGAAAAGCCGCGACGGTTAAGAAATAGCAGCACCTGATTATCGGCCTGCAGGTGCTGGCGCATTTTACCAATCAGGCCCGGAGCCAGGCCGCCGATCAGCTGCACGCCTTTTAAGTCGATAAGCTGCTGCAGCGCCGTTTTGGCGTTTCCGGCGCGCTTTGTCAGGTCGAGCTGGCGATACTTGCCGCTGTGGACATTGTGCAGCGTCTCCAGAGCGGGCGTCGCCGATCCCATCACGATCGGGATATCCTCTTCATGCGCACGGAAGACGGCCAGATCGCGCGCCTGATAGCGCCAGCCTTCCTGCTGTTTATAGGAGCTGTCATGCTCTTCATCAATAATGATGACGCCAGGACGTGCCATTGGTGTAAACAGGGCCGATCGGGTGCCAATTACGATCGCCGTTTCGCCTCGCCGCGCCCGTAACCACACCGCCAGCCGCTCACTGTCATTCAGGGCGGAGTGCAGCACATCAATGGGCGCATCAAAACGTTCGCGAAAGCGGGCGATAGTCTGCGGGGTTAAGCCAATCTCCGGTACCAGCACCAGCGCCTGTTTACCGCGTGCCAGCACATTTTCCAGCACACTAAGGTAAACCTCGGTTTTGCCGGAGCCGGTGATGCCCGCCAGCAGCCACGCAGCATAATGTTCATCATCTGCCCGAATCGCCCCTACGGCCATCGCCTGATCCGTATTCAGTCGCAGACGTTCGCCTTTCACGGCATAGGTAGTACGCCAGTCGTGCATCTGCGGCTGATGCTCATGCAGTTCGCATAGCCCTTTGGCCCGCAATGCCTGCAGTGTCGCCTCCGTCAGATCATGTTCAGTAACCTGATGACGATAGAGCGGTTGCTGACGCAGAGCAGCCAGCGCCTGCTGCTGTTTGGGTGCCCGCTTTAACGTTTCCGGTGCCGTCGCCCGGCCCTGCTCGGTAATTTCCCAGCGCCACAGGGGATTGTCCTGCGCCGCTTTGCCCTGGCGCAGCAGCACTGGAATCGCGTGGCTCAGCACTTCGCCCTGCGGCGAGTGATAATAGCTGGCGGCCCAGTTAAGAATACGCCACAGCGAGGACGGATAGAGTGACTCACTATCCAGCACCTCGATCACGCGTTTGAGTTGGGCTTCCGGCAGATCGCTGCTGTCACAAAAGGCGACCACAATCCCGATCATCCTGCGATTGCCAAAGGGCACACTCACACGACCGCCAATGACCGGCTGCGCACCCTGGGGCGGCAGATAATCAAACAGGCGGGGCAAGGGGACGGGCAGGGCAACCTGGACTACGGGCATAACTCTCTCTTTCCGGCTCAATCATCGGGGAAGCTAGTGTACACGCTGACCCTGATGGCGGGTATCTCAGCATATATTTGCAGCAATCGAAACTTACCTATATAATATGCCCCCTTCGGTGAGAAATGTCTGGCCGGAGTACACCCTATAATGTTCAACCGCGTGTGGTGCTGTGCAGGTTAACGCCTGGCACGGAGAGCGACACGGCCTTCTATGAGGTTTCCCATGAAACAAGGTATTCACCCGAAATACGAAGCAGTTACTATCAAATGTACCTGCGGCAACGAGATCCACACCCGTTCAACACTGACTCACGAACTGAACCTGGACGTTTGTGGCAAATGCCACCCGTTCTATACCGGTAAGCAGCGTGAAGTGGCAACTGGTGGCCGTGTTGACCGCTTTAACAAGCGTTTCAGCGTGCCAGGCGCTAAAAAATAAGATTAAAAGGCACCTGAACCTGCGGGTTCGGCGGCAAGAAAAAACCCAGCTTCGGCTGGGTTTTTTTATGGCTGTTACAGGCTGGTGTCCGTTGCCGGTGTCGCCGCAGGCTTATTCAGTTCAAGTACCTGAGTCGTATAGTTACCATCTAAATCGCCAATGGCGGCGATCTTCGGTGCGGTAATCGTGATTTTATCGGCTGACATCGTGCCTTTACTGCACAGCACCCAGATTAAGCAGGATGAGTTACTGATTTTCTCGTCTGTTGCCAGCGTCAATGTTCCCGCTTTCATAGTACCGCTATTCGAGATGCCGTTTTTACCCGACACGTTTAACAGTCCGGTTGCCTGCATGACACCCTGATTGCTGACCTCATTCGCCATAACAGCGGTATTCTGAGCAGTCAGAGTCGCAGCGTTAGAGACCTTTGTCGCGGAAACATAGGCTGTGCCCTGCGAGGTTACCTCACCGCCAGACAAAAGGCTGACCTCTTTAACCGCGTTCATGCTGAGGTTACCTGCCTGGATCGAGCCAGAATTGAGCAGGCTGGTGTTGGCGACGGCGGTGACGACGCCATTAACCGTGTTATAACCTGTCTGCATGGCCAAAGTTTTAGGCGTCGTGATGGTTCCTTTATTCTCGATATTACCGGCCAGGGAAACGATATTTACAGCGCCAGCAGCATTAATTTGTGCTTTATCACTGTTAGAAATTTTGCCCAGGCTGACGATGGTGGCAGCATCCGTGGTTTTGATCGTGCCGTTATTGGTGAACGAGCCCGATGCCTGCAGGAGAGCCTGGCTGGCAGAAAGCGTTCCTTTGTTAGTGATGTTACCGCCAGTCGTGGCGCTTACCAGTCCGGATTGTAGAGTGCCGCTGTTGGTTAACGCACCATTCGATGCAATGTAGAGATTAGTCGCGTTCAGTACGCCGCTGTTATTAACGCCCGCGCCCGCTTCAGTGGTCTGCAGCTGAATAATTCCCGCTGTTGCACCGCCCAACGCGCTGACATCAATGGTATTCCCGAAAACTCTGTTGGTTCCGACGGTGGTTGCCTGACCGGACGCGAGATCATAAGTATATTTACCCGCGATCGCCTTCAGTTGAGTGGTATCGATCTGCCCCTGGATATTAATTTTCTGTGCCAGCAGGTCGGTATAATCAGCTCCTTTGAGGCCATTACCTTTAACAGTAACTGTGCCTTTTGCTACATTGAAGCCTGTCAGTGCACTATCGGTAAAGGTGGGCGTGCCGGTAGTGAGCGTGGCGCGTCCGGTGTTGATAAAGCTACAGCCCGAACAGGTGATACCGTTTGGGTTGGCGATAATGACATCTGCTTTCTGGCCTGCGACCTCAATAAAACCGTTCAGTGAAGAGGTGTTTTTGGAGATAACCTCATTGAGGATAAGGCTGGCTGACTTATCCAGATTACTGTTTCGTGCAATATTACCGCTTTCGCGCACTAAATCTGTGGTGCTGTTATTCAGGACCATCCCATTGCTGGAGACGTTAAAGTCCTGGTACATATTGTGTGAAAGCCCATTCGCATCAGCCTGATTAATATTAACGACAGTCGATCCGTTTGCATGGGTGTAACTGTTGAGTGCAGCAAGAGCAGGCTGGCTGCACAGCGTGGCCATGGTGGCCAGAAATAATACGTTAAATTTATGATTTTTCATTATTCTTATCCTTTGCATGTGTGTGTGTTTTATCCTTTAAACTGCATTTTTATGAAGTAACCTTCTCCTTGTTAATATTTCCATTGCAATGAAAAACCCAGCGTCAGTGGGTCGGTATGAAATGCCTGCGGTTTTTTGAGGGGAGTACCGGCAAAAAAATCAAAGTGCGTTTGCAGGAGTTTTCCCCGCAGGCCAACAACGCTGCCCATGACAGTTTTGCCGGAATAGTACTGGGAACTGTTATTGCCATAGACCTGGCCTGCATCAACACCGATATAGGGCTGAATCGGTTTGCCGGGGATGATCCAGCTGACATCGTTGCGCCAGTACCATCCCTTATTGTCCTGAAGGGAATATTCGCCATCGAAACCGCGCACCGTCCAGCGGTTTGCCAGCGAAAAGCGGTTCAGTGACGAGAGGGTATCGGGTGAGTATTGCAGGCTGAAATGGGGAGAGTAGTTCAGCCAGTTTTCATAGATACGAAAGTTGACGGAACCCTCCAGATCCAAAGTAACAATTCGGCCTTGCTTATCAATGAGTCCATACGCCTGCTCAACAGTATTGCTGCTGTTAAACCATGGCATTTTCCTTTGATAACTTAACGTGGTTATCATGGCCTTATTATCGACATTGAGTTGATGCTGCAGCACGGCTTTCCAGCCCGCACTTCTTTTATGCATGCTGGCGAGGTCTAAATCATCCAGAGAGTAACGCGATTCCGTATCGAATAGTTGCAGGCCCACGGTGCTGGTCTGATGTACGGTACGTGAAATCAGTCGATTAAGCTGCGCACTGTAATAACGGTTCTTATTATTCAGCGTCCATTTTGACCAGTTTCCGATCATATATTGCCGGTAATTACTGTGGCTGGCATAGAGATCGAGCCACCAGTATCCCCACGGAATTGAATAGCCAATCGATTTATTACTGTTACCTTTTATGGTGTGTTTCGGGGCAACGTCGTGACCGTAAGAGATATAAAGGGTGTCACTCAGTGAGGTAATATTATTCAGATAGAGTGCCCCACCGCCCTGATAACGACCGGTTGCCACTGAGCCAGCATCATTGAGCCAGGCCGCCACCTGCCAGTATTTATCCTGTTCGCGCTGAATAAACATGTCGCTTTCGCCTTTGCCACTGCCTGGCACCAGCTTGACGTTAACCTGTGATCCCGGTACTCGCTGAAGATTAAGACTTCCCTGTTCGAGATCGCTGAGTCTGAGCACATCTCCTTTTTTGAACGGTAGCGTACTGGTTAAATTGATATGATCGCCACTGGCTTTATTAAGAACAATTTTTCCGACTTTACCAGCGTTAATCTTAAACGTTAACTCGCGGCCTGAAAGATTCTGATCGGGTAAATCAACACGTGTGGTGATATATCCCAGTTTGATGATTTCATTCTGCAGCGTTTTTGCCAGCAATCTGATGCCAGCAATACCCAGACATTTTCCTTCTGCCTGAGACGTAAAATAGCTTAACTTTTCGAGTTGGAGTTTTTTACTATCCTGGCTGAAAGAGACTTTGTCGATGGGAAAGCAGTTTTGTTCATGGGGGAACGGGATCTCTTCCGGTTTAAAGCCCTGTCTCTCAGACGCACCTTGCTGCGGTTTGGGTATCAACTGCTCTTTACGAAATCGATCCTGTTGAAGTGCATTTGTATTCTCATTTTGCACTGTAACAGCGGGCGCGGCTTTCACCTGGTCAGAATAGGAACCAGTCAGTAGGGCTAAGAAAATAATTAAAGAAGGTGCAGGTGATTTTATTTTATATTTAATGCTCATTTTCATTCCGTGAAATAGTTGCTGTTGCAAATATTACGGATGGCGCTAATTCTGAACAATAGTAATGCTTCTATTGTATGAGCGAAAAAAACAATCTTATTGCACTGGAAATAGCAGAATAATAGTGGAAAGGGTGGGGGGTATCTAATAACTCTCGTGGCAGGTCAGGTGCCGTGAGTGGGGATAAGCAGGATCAGAACAGGTGAGGGGAGCGGCTCCTGAGCGGAGCCTGCTCCTCTGAAGCGAGGTTAAGCGAAACCGGCCTGTGGGGATTAATACTCCCAGGTATCCGGGTCGACACCCATCTGGCGCATGATTGCTTTTGCTTCTTCCGGAATCTCATCACTGCGCTCTTTGCGCAGATCGACGTCATCCGGCAGCGGTTGGCCCGTAAAAGCATGTAAAAAAGCTTCGCAAAGCAGCTCGCTGTTGGTGGCGTGACGCAGGTTGTTCACCTGACGACGGGTACGCTCATCCGTTAAAATCTTCAGCACGCTCAATGGGATAGATACTGTAATCTTCTTGACCTGCTCGCTCTTCTTACCGTGCTCAGCGTACGGGCTGATATATTCGCCGTTCCATTCAGCCATGGGTTACCTTAATTAATAAACGTTAAATGTTAGGAAATCAGCGGATTATGCCTGATTTTTTCCTGCCTGACCCCTGATATGGCGGGTTTTATTCGCTCACTGCCTCTGCATCACAGAGGGGAACGCCAGGCGATGACGCATAATTTTAGCGGGTATTGCGTTTTTGCTCAATCTATACGCAAAGACATTTAGATGTCCAGATGTATTGACGTCTAATTAGAGGGTGATATCCTGTGGCCTACATTTTATTCACTCTTCAGGAACAATTCGCTCATGACGCGTAAACCGGCAACCATCGCAGTGCGCAGCGGTTTGAATGATGACGAGCAATATGGCTGCGTTGTCCCGCCAATTCATCTCTCTACGACCTATAACTTCCTAGATTTCAATGAGCCTCGTGCGCATGACTACTCCCGTCGTGGCAACCCCACGCGTGATGTCGTACAGCGTACCCTGGCTGAACTGGAAGGAGGAGCGGGCGCAGTATTAACAAATACCGGGATGTCGGCGATTCACCTGGTTACGACGGTGTTCCTGAAGCCTGGCGATCTGCTGGTCGCGCCACACGACTGTTATGGCGGCAGCTATCGGCTGTTTGACAGCCTGAGCAAGCGCGGCGCGTATCGGGTGAAATTTGTCGATCAGGGCGATCCGGTGGCGCTGCAGGCAGCACTGGATGAAAACCCTAAACTGGTACTGATTGAAAGCCCCAGCAATCCGCTGCTGCGCGTAGTGGATATCAGCGCGATTTGCGCCGCTGCCCGCGCAGCAGGTGCCATCAGCGTGGTGGACAACACCTTTATGAGTCCGGCGCTGCAGAACCCTCTGGCGTTGGGTGCCGATCTGGTGATCCATTCCTGTACCAAATACCTCAATGGCCACTCCGATGTGGTAGCGGGCGCGGTGATTGCCAAAGATCCGCAACTGGCAACCGACCTGGCCTGGTGGGCGAATAATATTGGTGTAACCGGTGCGGCGTTTGACAGCTATCTGCTGCTGCGCGGGATTCGCACGCTGTCGCCGCGCATTGCCGCCGCACAACGCAACGCACTCGCGATTGTTGAGTATCTGAAGAAGCAGAAGCAGGTGAAAAAGTTGTATCATCCTTCGCTGCCGGAAAACGCCGGACACGAACATGCCGTACGTCAGCAGCGTGGCTTTGGTGCCATGCTGAGTTTTGAAGTTGATGGTGATGAGGCGCTGCTGCGCCGCTTCCTGAAAGCGTTGCGGCTATTTACGCTGGCGGAATCGCTGGGCGGCGTTGAGAGTCTGATCTCCCATACCGCCACCATGACGCACGCGGGGATGTCGGCAGAAGCACGCGCGGCAGCGGGCATTTCCGATACGCTGCTACGGGTTTCTGTCGGTATTGAAGATCACGAAGATTTAATTGCCGATCTGGATAATGCATTCCGGGTCGCAGCCGAGGGTTAAGCATGACGATTTCAGCAGGCGCGGGAACGCCGAACATCAGGCAGTTGCATAAGTTTGGCGGCAGCAGCCTGGCCGATGCGCGCTGCTATCAGCGCGTTGCCAGCATTATGGCGGACTACAGCCAGCCGGGCGATCTGATGGTGGTGTCTGCGGCAGGCTCAACCACCAACCAGCTGATTAGCTGGCTGAAGCTGAGCCAGAACGATCGACTCTCCGCGCACCAGGTGCAACAGGCTTTACGGCGCTACCAGAGTGAACTGATCAGTGCGCTGCTGCCTGCTGAGATCGCCGAACCTTTAATTACCGCGTTTATCCGCGATCTCGAAAAGCTGGCTGCCCTGCTGGATGCGCCGATCACCGATGCGGTCTATGCAGAAGTGGTCGGGCACGGTGAAGTCTGGTCGGCACGCCTGATGTCAGCGGTGCTGAGCCAGCGTGACCTGCAGGCCTGCTGGCTGGATGCGCGTGAGTTTCTGCGCGCTGAACGTGCGGCCCAACCGCAGGTGGATGAAGGTAAATCCTGGCCGCTGCTGCAGACTTTGCTGGCACAGCATCCACACAAGCGCATCGTGGTGACCGGATTTATCAGCCGCAACGACGCCGGTGAAACCGTCCTGCTTGGCCGCAACGGCTCCGACTATTCCGCTACGCAGATTGGTGCGCTGGCGGGTGTCGGACGTGTGACTATCTGGAGCGATGTGGCAGGCGTTTACAGCGCCGATCCCCGCAAAGTCTCTGATGCCTGTCTGCTGCCGCTGTTAAGGCTGGATGAAGCCAGTGAGCTGGCGCGTCTGGCTGCACCGGTGCTGCACACGCGTACTCTGCAGCCGGTTTCCGGCAGCGATATCGACCTGCAACTGCGCTGCAGTTATCAGCCGGAGCAGGGCTCAACCCGCATTGAACGCGTGCTGGCCTCCGGTACGGGCGCGCGTATCGTCACCAGCCATGATGATGTTTGCCTGATTGAGATTCAGCTGCCAGAGCAGCATGACTTCGCCATCCTGCACAAAGAGATCGACCTGCTGCTGAAGCGCGCGCAGCTGCGTCCGCTGGCGTTTGGCGTTCATCCTGACCGTCAATTGCTGCAGCTCTGTTATACCTCCGAAGTGGTCAACAGCGCCTTTACGCTGCTGCAGGATGCCGGTCTACCGGGCCATCTGCAGCTGCGCGACGGGCTGGCGCTGGTGGCGCTGGTCGGTGCAGGCGTTACCCGCAATCCGCTGCATACCCATCGTTTCTGGCAGCAGTTAAAAGATCAGCCGGTTGAGTTCATCTGGCAGTCAGAAGAGCATATCAGCGTGGTCGCGGTGCTGCGCGTCGGCCCGACTCAGCATCTGATTCAGGGACTGCATCAGTCGCTGTTCCGGGCAGAAAAACGTATCGGCCTGATGCTGTTTGGCAAAGGCAATATCGGTTCACGCTGGCTGGAGCTGTTTGCCCGCGATCAGGAAACGCTGTCAGCGCGAACCGGCTTTGAATTTGTGCTGACGGGCGTCGCGGATAGCCGTCGCAGCCTGCTGAGCTATGACGGGCTGGAAGCCAGCCGGGCACTCGCCTTTTTTGATGATGAAGCGGTAGAGCGCGATGAAGAGTCGCTGTTCCTGTGGATGCGTGCTCACCCGTTTGATGACCTGGTGGTGCTGGATGTCACTGCCAGCACACCGCTGGCGCAGCAGTATCTCGACTTCGCCAGCCACGGTTTTCACGTGATCAGCGCCAATAAGGTCGCGGGTGCATCAGACAGTCAGACCTGGCGCCAGATCCGCGATGCCTTTACCAAAACCGGGCGTCACTGGCTCTATAACGCCACCGTTGGTGCAGGCCTGCCGATCAACTACACGGTGCGCGATCTGCGCGACAGCGGCGATACCATCCTGGCGATCAGCGGGATCTTCTCCGGTACGTTGTCCTGGCTGTTCCTGCAGTTTGATGGCACGGTGCCGTTTACCGAGCTGGTGGATCAGGCGTGGCAGCAGGGCTTAACCGAGCCCGATCCGCGCGCCGACCTCTCGGGTCAGGATGTGATGCGCAAGCTGGTCATCCTGGCGCGTGAGGCAGGTTACAACATCGAGCCGGATCAGGTGCGGGTTGAATCGCTGGTGCCAGCCAACTGTCAGCAGGGCTCTGTGGACCACTTTTTTGAGAATGGCGAAGAGCTGAACGAGCAGATGCTGCAACGGCTGGAAGCCGCGCAGGAGATGGACCTGGTGCTGCGTTACGTTGCCCGGTTTGATGCCAACGGCAAGGCGCGCGTGGGTGTGGAAGCGGTGCGTCCGGAACATCCGCTGGCCTCGCTGCTGCCGTGCGACAACGTCTTTGCGATTGAGAGTCGCTGGTACCGCGATAATCCGCTGGTGATCCGTGGACCGGGTGCTGGACGGGATGTCACCGCGGGTGCCATCCAGTCGGATATTAATCGCCTCGCACAACTGCTGTAATTTCTCTCTCTCAGGCGCTTCGGCGCCTGTTTTCAATGCGTTATCTCTCCCCTGTTGAATCGCCTTCATGTTGATTGAAAATTGATCACGGCTGCTGACCATTTATAAGTTGACGGCACAGTCAGATTACGTCATTTTGAACATCTGGACGTCTAAACGTGTGGATGTTCATAGGCCGATTGTTAATCGATGAGGGTGCAGGATGAGTTTCTTTCATGCCAATCAGCGCGAAGCGCTAAACCAGAGCCTGGCTGAGCTGAACGGGCAAATTAATGTTTCATTTGAGTTCTTCCCGCCTCGTACCAGCGACATGGAAGAGACCCTGTGGACCTCCATCGATCGTCTGAGCAGCCTGAAGCCGAAATTCGTCTCTGTGACCTACGGCGCGAACTCAGGCGAACGCGACCGCACTCACAGCATTATCAAAGGCATTAAAGATCGCACCGGTCTGGAGGCGGCACCCCATCTGACCTGTGTCGATGCCACGCGTGATGAACTGCGCACCATCGCCCAGGATTACTGGAACAACGGCATTCGTCACATTGTGGCACTGCGTGGCGACCTGCCTCCTGGCAGTGGTAAGCCAGAAATGTACGGTAGCGATCTGGTGTCGCTGCTGAAAGAGGTCGGTGATTTTGATATTTCCGTCGCGGCCTATCCGGAAGTCCATCCTGAAGCGAAAAGCGCCCAGGCCGATCTGATTAACCTGAAGCGAAAAATTGATGCCGGTGCTAACCGGGCTATCACCCAGTTCTTCTTCGACGTCGAAAGCTATCTGCGTTTCCGCGATCGCTGTGTTTCGACCGGCATCGACGTGGAAATTGTGCCGGGCATTCTGCCGGTCTCTAACTTTAAACAGCTGCAACGCTTTGCCACGCTGACCAATGTGCGTGTGCCGGGCTGGATGAGCGCGATGTTTGCTGGTCTGGATGATGACCCGGAAACGCGCAAAATGGTGGGCGCTAATATTGCGATGGACATGGTGAAAATCCTGTCACGTGAAGGGGTGAAAGATTTTCATTTTTACACGCTGAACCGTGCCGAAATGAGTTACGCCATCTGCCACACTTTAGGCGTGCGTCCTTCAGCAGCTGCGGCTTAACCACGCCGTTTCAGCCATTAAAAAAGTCGGGAAAGTCCCGACTTTTTTGTTTTTGCAGACGGGTGGCGCTGAGAATGGTCAGCGCCCGACCACGATTAACCGGTATTGCGCATGCCTGCCGCCACACCCGCAATCGTCACCATCAGCGCCTGCTCAACGCGGGCATCCGGCTCATCGCCACGCGCTTCCTGCGCACGTGAACGATGCAGCAGTTCTGCCTGGAGTACGTTTAGCGGATCGGTATAGACGTTACGCAGCGCAATCGACTCAGCAATCCACGGCTGGTCAGCCATCAGATGTGAGTCATTGGCAATGGTCAGTACCGCTTTGATATCCGCAGCAAGCTGTTCGCGCAGCTGTTTACCCAGCGGCCAGAGTGATTTGTCGACCAGACGCTGATCGTAATATTCCGCCAGCCACAGGTCGGCTTTCGAGAAGACCATCTCCAGCATCCCCAGACGGGTCGAGAAGAATGGCCAGTCGCGACACATCGCTTCCAGCTGATCCTGATGACCGGCTGCCATCGCCTGCTGTAATGCAGCACCGGCACCCAGCCAGGCGGGCAGCATCAGACGGTTCTGCGTCCAGGCGAAAATCCATGGAATCGCACGCAGCGACTCGACACCGCCGGTTGGACGGCGTTTGGCCGGACGTGAGCCCAGCGGTAATTTACCCAGCTCCTGCTCCGGCGTTGCCGAGCGGAAGTAGGGTACGAAGTCCGCATTTTCACGCACATAACCGCGATACATCGCACAGGAGTCAGCAGAAAGCTGATCCATAATGTCGCGCCATTCGCGTTTTGGCTCCGGCGGTGGCATCAGGTTCGCTTCCAGAATCGCGCCGGTGTAGAGCGACAGGCTGGCGATGGTCACGGCCGGTAAGCCATATTTAAAGCGGATCATCTCACCCTGTTCAGTCACACGCAGACCGCCGCGCAGGCTGCCTGGCGGTTGTGACAGCAGTGCGGCATGGGCGGGCGCGCCGCCACGACCAATGCTGCCGCCGCGTCCGTGGAACAGCGTCAGTGAAATCCCTGCCTTCTCGCAGGTTTTAATTAGCGCATCCTGCGCCTGATATTGCGCCCAGCTGGCGGCCATCACACCGGCATCTTTCGCCGAGTCAGAATAGCCAATCATTACCATCTGTTTGCCCTGAATCAAGCCGCGATACCAGTCGATGCTCAGCAGCTGGCTCATCACGTCGTTCGCGTTGTTCAGGTCATCAAGCGTTTCAAACAGCGGGGCAACCGGCATGGCATAGCCGATACCGGCTTCTTTCAGCAGCAGATGCACGGCCAGTACGTCAGAAGGGGTTTTCGCCATCGAAATAACATAGGCGGCGATAGAACCCTGTGGCGCTTCTGCCGCGACGCGACAGGTCTCCAGCACTTCACGCGTCTCATCGCTGGGTTCCCAGGTCCGAGGCAGCAGCGGGCGCTTGGAGTTCAGTTCACGGATCAGGAACGCCTGCTTGTCCGCTTCAGACCAGCTTTCATAATCGCCGAGGCCCAGATAGCGGGTCACTTCAGCAATCGCCTCTTTGTGACGAGTACTCTCCTGGCGCAGATCGATACGCACCAGCGGCACGCCGAAGCATTTCACGCGGCGCAGCGTATCGAGCAACTGACCGTTAGCGATAATGCCCATGCCGCACTGTTGCAGTGACTGGTAGATGGCAAACAGCGGGTCCCACAGTTGATCGTTGGAAACCAGCAGATCGGCCGGACGCGGCAGACGTTCGCCTTTCAGGCGGCGTTCCAGGAATGACTGGGTCGTCATTAACTGACTGCGCAGACGTTTCAGGATCACACGGTAAGGTTCCAGCGCTTCCGGATCGCCGCTGAGTTCGCGGATCTCTTCACTGCACTCGGACATCGACAGTTCGGAGATCAACACACCGATATCACGCAGGAACAGGTCAGTGGCTTTCCAGCGACTCAGCTGCATCACATGGCGGGTAATCGACGCCGTGACGTTCGGGTTACCGTCACGGTCACCACCCATCCATGAAGTGAACTGGACCGGCACGAAATCGACCGGCAACTTGAGGCCAAACGCTTCTTCGACCTGTTCGTTCAGCTCACGGAGGAAAGCAGGAACGCCTTCCCACAGGCTGTTTTCTACGACGGCAAAGCCCCATTTGGCTTCGTCGATAGGGGTCGGACGATATTTACGGATCTCATCGGTGTGCCACGCCTGCGCCACCAGTTGACGCAGACGGCGCATAATCTGGTTACGTTCGTAGTCGGAGACGTCACTGTGATCGAGCTGCTTCAGGCAGCTGTTAACTTCAACCAGCTTGTGAATCAGCGTACGACGGGTGATTTCGGTCGGGTGCGCAGTCAGCACCAGCTCCAGTGACAGTGACTCAATAGCCGCAAGGATCTCGCTTTCGCTGATATCCTTCTGCTGCTTAAGGGTATCAAAGGTCTTTTTCAGCAGTTCAGGATGGTTTTCACCCTCGCCACTCTGCGAGATGGTCTGATACTGCTCAGCTACGTTAGTGAGGTTCAGAAACTGGCTGAAAGCGCGTGCAACCGGCAGAAGCTCCTCGTTGGAGAGGTTCTGCAGCGTATTGAGCAGTTCTTTACGATGAGTGTCATTTCCTGCACGGGATGACTTGGAGAGCTTACGGATGGTTTCCACCTGGTCGAGGATGTTCTCTCCCAGTGCATCCTTAATCGTATCCCCGAGCAGTTTGCCGAGCATACTGACATTACTTCGCATTGCGGAATATTGTTCGTTCATTGGACCCTGACACCCTTATCGTCTTGAAAAACTTCTACACCCGACCTTTCAGGCAGCAGAAAAATCAACAACACTGTGTTCCCGATAATCTACAGGGAACCCGCTCCGTTGCCGCCTGTCCGCATTCTGAAACGTTCTGGATAATCACCCGGTGGGCATAACATCGTCTTTTATCTAGCCACGTAATGTTGCGTTCGTCAAATGCGTTAAAGTGCGCTGAAGATGCAGCTAACTAACGGAAATTCGTAGAATTTATCGGGAAGGAAGCGGGATAAGTTATTCTTATTGTTAAATCCCGCAGAATGAGGGGGCATTTTGCTGTTAATACAGTGAAATGCCCCATTTGCTGTCAATCAGTGACAAAAATGCTGCACAACCTGACTGATAAGCGCCCGTGTTGGCTTAATAAATGCCGTATCGATAAATTCATCCGGCTGATGTGCCTGATTAATGGAACCCGGACCCAGGACCAGCGTCGGGCAGAGCTGCTGAATAAACGGCGCTTCGGTGCAGTAGTTCACCACCTCGGTTGGCGTACCCAGTAATTTCTCAACCACACTCACCAGTTCATGGTTTGCCGGACACTCATAGCCCGGAATCGGAGGATGCAGTTCGGCTACCGTAACACGGCCCGGCCAGCGTACACTCACCGGTGCCAGCGCCTCGTTTAATAACCCATCCAGATCGCTCAGCGACAGGCCCGGCAGCGGACGGATATCCATATGCAGTTCACAGCAGGCGCAGATACGGTTAGCGGCGTCTCCGCCATGAATATGGCCGAAATTCATGGTCGGATAGGGGATAGCGAAGCCGTCATGGTGATAACGTTCCTGCAGCGTCGTGCGCAGTTGCATCAGATGAGTGATCGACTCATGCATCAGTTCAATGGCGTTGACACCGCGCGCCGGATCGCTGGAATGGCCCGATTTCCCCTCAATACGAATCACATTCGACAGATGGCCTTTGTGCGCGCGCACCGGTTTAAGCGAAGTCGGTTCACCGATGATGGCACAGTCGGGACGCAGTTGCGTCGATTCAGAGAAATATTTGGCGCCCGCCATGGTGGTCTCTTCATCGGCCGTGGCGAGGATATAGAGCGGCTTGCTCAGCGTGCTGACATCCACATCGCGCAGCGTATCAAGAATAAAGGCGAAGAAGCCTTTCATGTCTGCTGTACCCAGGCCATAGAGCTTGTTGTCATGCTCGGTCAGGGTAAAGGGATCGCGCGTCCAGCGGCCATCATCAAAGGGAACGGTATCCGTATGGCCGGCTAACAGCAGGCCGCCCGCGCCGGTGCCGGTTCGCGCCAGCATATTAAATTTATTGCGGGTGCCGGGCACCGGCTGTACTTCAACGCTGAAGCCAAGGTCGCGGAACCAGCCGGCCAGCAAACTGATTAAAGTTTCATTACTCTGATCGAGTGCGGCATCGGTTGCGCTAATCGACGGTGTGGCGATTAACTGGCGGTACAGTTCAATAAAAGGCGGTAATTTTGTCTTCACTGTTGGCGGTCCTTGGGTTAGGATGTATCCATATTCATGCAGTAATAGTGAATAAAAATACATTAACGTCCTCTGCAAGGGAACCATAAATCACTGCAGATGACAGGGTGGGTAACGGGGCAAGGCCGCGACCCGGAACGTGCGACTGTAAAAAGGGTTACAGCCTGATGTTGAATACGCTGATCGTTGGTGCCAGTGGTTATGCTGGTGTTGAGCTTGCCACCTTCCTGAATCGCCATCCACATATCAACATAACCGCTTTGGCGGTTTCGGCGCAAAGCCCTGATGCCGGCAAGCGCCTGTCCGATCTTCATCCGCAGCTGAAAGGCGTGGTGGATTTGCCGCTGCAGCCGCTGAGCAGCGCGGCCGAATGGGCAGATAAAGTGGATGTGGTGTTCCTGGCGACAGCCCACGAAGTCAGCCACGATCTGGCGCCGGAATTTCTCAAGGCTGGTTGTGTGGTGTTCGACCTGTCTGGCGCGTTCCGCGTGAATGACGCTGATTTTTATACCCGCTTCTATGGCTTCACCCATCAGCATGGTGACTGGCTGGATAAAGCCGTTTACGGCCTGGCGGAATATCAGCATGAGAAAATCCAGCAGGCGCAACTGGTGGCTGTTCCGGGTTGCTACCCGACCGCTGCGCAGCTGGCACTGAAACCCCTGGTGGATACCGGATTGTTAAATGATGCGCAGTGGCCGGTTATTAACGCCACCAGCGGCGTGAGCGGTGCCGGACGTAAAGCCAATGTCGGCACCAGTTTCTGCGAAGTGAGCCTGCAGCCTTACGGTCTGTTCAATCATCGTCATCATCCTGAAATCGTCGCGCACCTCGGTACGCCAGTGATCTTTACGCCGCATCTGGGAAGTTTCCCGCGCGGTATTCTGGCGACCATCACCTGCCGTCTGAAAGCGGGTATCAGCCGCGAAGATATCGCCGCCGTTTTCCATCGCGCCTATGACAACAAGCCACTGGTGCGGCTCTATGAAAAGGGCGTACCGGCGCTGAAAGCCGTGGTGGGCCTGCCTTACTGTGATATCGGTTTTGAAGTACAGGGCGAGCATCTGATTGTCGTCGCTGCCGAAGATAACCTGCTGAAAGGCGCGGCATCGCAGGCGGTACAGTGCCTGAACATCCGGTTCGGCTTCCCTGAAACACAGTCACTGATTTAACGGACGAATAAACCATGACCAATCCCTTGATTATTAAGCTGGGCGGTGTGCTGTTAGACAGCGAAGAAGCACTGGCACGCTTGTTTGAAGCACTGCTGAACTACCGTAGCGCTCATCAGCGTCCGCTGATCATTGTCCACGGCGGCGGTTGCCTGGTCGATGAACTGATGAAAAAGCTGGCGCTGCCGGTGATGAAGAAAAATGGCCTGCGCGTCACCCCAGCCGACCAGATCGACATCATTACCGGTGCGCTGGCGGGAACGGCCAACAAAACACTGCTGGCCTGGGCGAAAAAATCGGGCATTAACGCGGTCGGCCTCTGCCTGGGCGATGCGGGCATCGTCAATGTCGCCCCGTTTGATGAAGAACTCGGCCATGTTGGCCATGCAACGCCGGGCGATCCGGCGCTGCTGAACACCCTGCTGGCGGCTGGTTACATGCCGGTGGTGAGCTCTATTGGTATTACTGACAGTGGCGACCTGATGAACGTCAACGCTGACCAGGCGGCGACCGCACTGGCCTCAACGCTGGGCGCTGATCTGGTTCTGTTGTCAGATGTCAGTGGTATTCTCGACGGCAAAGGTCAGCGCATCGAAGAGATGACCGCCGACAAAGCTGAGCAGCTGATTATCCAGGGCATTATTACCGACGGCATGATTGTTAAAGTGCATGCTGCGCTTGATGCGGCGCGTACGCTGGGCCGTCCGGTGGATATTGCCAGCTGGCGTCACGCTGAGCGGCTACCTGACCTGTTTAACGGCGTGTCGATTGGCACCCGGATTCTCGCTTAACGACTCTGATTCAAGGATTACGAAATGCAAACGCAAAACATCAAAAAAATCGTTCTGGCTTACTCCGGTGGTCTTGATACGTCGGCCATCATTCCATGGCTGAAAGAGAACTACGGCGGCTGTGAAGTGGTCGCATTCGTAGCGGACATCGGTCAGGAGCGCGGCGATCTGGAAGGTGTGGAGAAGAAAGCTCTGCAGTCTGGCGCATCTGAATGCCACGTGGTTGACCTGCGTGAAGAGTTCATCAGCGACTACGTTTATCCGGTACTGCAGACCGGTGCACTCTATGAAGGCACCTATCTGCTGGGCACCTCCATGGCGCGTCCTATCATCGCTAAAGCGCAGGTTGAGCTGGCGCTGAAAGTGGGCGCGGATGCGCTGTGTCATGGCGCAACCGGTAAAG
Source organism: Candidatus Pantoea varia (assembly GCF_900115075.1). Taxonomy (GTDB): domain Bacteria; phylum Pseudomonadota; class Gammaproteobacteria; order Enterobacterales; family Enterobacteriaceae; genus Pantoea; species Pantoea varia. Next base: position 12,606 of record NZ_FOVG01000008.1, on the reverse strand, counting down.
GGAATGACCAGGTGCGTTTCGAAACCACCTACACCGCGCTGGCACCACAGCTGAAAGTGGTGGCGCCGTGGCGTGAATGGAACCTGCGTTCACGTGAAGCGCTGCTGGACTACCTGAAAGAGCGCAACATCCCGACCACCGCGTCACTGGAAAAAATCTACAGCCGCGACGAAAACGCCTGGCACATCTCCACCGAAGGCGGCGTGCTGGAAAGCCCGGCCAATGCACCAAATAAAGATTGCTGGGTCTGGACTGTCGATCCGCTGGAAGCGCCTGACCAGCCTGAAGAAGTGACCGTGACCGTAGAGAAAGGTCGGGTTGTGGCGGTTAACGGCGAAAAACTGAGTCCGTTCCAGTGTCTGGAAAAACTCAATGTGCTGGGCGCAAAACATGGTGTCGGCCGTATCGATATCGTTGAAAACCGTCTGGTGGGCATTAAATCCCGTGGCTGCTACGAAACCCCTGGCGGTACCATCATGGTGAATGCGCTGCGTGCGGTTGAGCAGCTGGTGCTGGATCGCGATAGCTTCAAATGGCGTGAGCAGCTCGGCCACGAGATGTCTTACGTGGTTTATGACGGTCGCTGGTTTGCCCCACTGCGTAAGTCGATTCAGGCTGCTGCGGAATCACTGGCGGAAGAAGTTAACGGTGAAGTGGTGCTGCAGCTCTACAAAGGCCAGGCGACTGCCACTCAGAAGCGTTCTGCGAACAGCCTCTACTCGGAAGAGTTCGCTACCTTCGGTGAAGATGAAGTTTACGATCACCGTCACGCGGGCGGCTTTATCCGTCTGTTCTCGCTCTCTTCGCGTATCCGCGCCCTGAACGAGCAGAAGAAGTAATTTTCAGGCGGGGTGCGCCTCGCCTCACAGTTTTAGTTCAGGGGCGGCATTTATGCCGCCTCTTGTTTAACGATTCAGAGGAGTTTTCACATGGCACTTTGGGGTGGACGGTTTACTCAGGCAGCGGATCAGCGTTTTAAACAGTTCAACGACTCGCTGCGCTTCGATTACCGCCTGGCCGAGCAGGACATCATTGGCTCTGTTGCCTGGTCCAAAGCGCTGGTGACGGTCAATGTCCTGACTCAGGATGAGCAGCAGCAGCTGGAAGCAGCCCTGAATGCGTTACTGGATGAAGTTCGTGAGAATCCTGAGCAGATCCTCCAGAGCGACGCCGAAGATATTCACAGCTGGGTTGAAGGCAAGCTGATCGACAAAGTCGGCTCGCTGGGTAAAAAATTGCACACCGGCCGTAGCCGTAACGATCAGGTCGCAACCGATCTGAAACTGTGGTGCAAGGGGCAAATTGAAGCGCTGCTGGGTGCCACACGTGAACTGCAGCAGGCGCTGGTGGTGACAGCTGAAGCCAATCAGGATGCGGTGATGCCGGGCTACACGCATCTTCAGCGTGCGCAGCCGGTGACCTTTGCACACTGGTGTCTGGCCTACGTTGAAATGCTGGCGCGTGATGAGAGCCGTCTGCAGGATACCCTGAAGCGGCTTGATGTCAGCCCGCTGGGCTGTGGTGCTCTGGCCGGTACTGCCTACGAGATCGATCGTCAGCAACTGGCAGGCTGGCTGGGCTTTGCTTCCGCCACGCGCAACAGTCTGGATACCGTATCAGACCGCGATCACGTGCTGGAGCTGCTCTCTGACGCGGCTATCGGTATGGTGCATCTGTCGCGCTTTGCCGAAGATATGATCTTCTTTAACACTGGCGAAGCGGGCTTTATCGAGCTGTCAGATAAAGTGACCTCCGGCTCATCGCTGATGCCGCAGAAGAAAAACCCGGATGCACTGGAGCTGATTCGCGGCAAGTGTGGTCGGGTGCAGGGTGCACTGACCGGCATGATGATGACTCTCAAAGGTCTGCCGCTGGCGTACAACAAAGATATGCAGGAAGACAAAGAAGGGCTGTTTGACGCGCTCGACACCTGGCTCGACTGCCTGCATATGTCCGTGCTGGTACTGGATGGTCTGCAGGTTAAACGTCCGCGCTGTCAGGAAGCGGCTGAACAGGGCTACGCAAACTCTACCGAGCTGGCCGACTATCTGGTCGCCAAAGGCGTGCCGTTCCGTGAAGCGCACCATATCGTTGGGGAAGTGGTAGTTGCTGCCATCGGACAGGGCGTTGCGCTGGAAGCTATGTCGCTGGCGCAGCTGCAGCAGTTCAGTGCGGTGATTGGTGAGGATGTCTATCCGATCCTGGCGCTGCAATCCTGCCTTGATAAACGTAATGCACAGGGCGGTGTTTCGCCACAGCAGGTGGCCCGTGCCATCGGGGATGCTAAGCAGCGTTTGTCGTAATGATTAAGCTGGCAAAGACTTCAGCTTTGCCAGCCTATTACACCAGACGTGAGAAAATGTCGGATAAGCGACAAACGGCTTACACAGTTAAATATTCTTTTCTGAATAGCTTAATCATCATGGCCGCTAATATTCTCAGCGACAACGTCGGGTTTTTATATTTACGCAGTGCCAAATGCTTCACGGTAATTATTTAATAACTGACCGGTTGCTTCATAACCTACCGTGACGCTGAAAACCAGGCCTAATACACCGCCCATCACCGCTAGAACAATCAGACCAACTAGCTGAGAGACTGCGCCAAAAATAATACCACCCGCCCCGCCCCATTTCCCGCCAATCGCCATGCCTGTCGATGCGCCATCTAAAACATTGCTCAATACCTGATCCATATATTGCCAGGTTTCCATCGTAATACCGGCGGCTCCGCTTACCTGTTGTACCTCATCAGGAGATAACGTTCTCATATTTAGTTCCTTTAATGCGCGGCGAAGAGATAAAAAGGGCGTAACAGTCTGTCATTGCGACTCTGTTGCGCCCCGCTTCTTTATGGCTGATTAGCCAATAGTACCGCCATGATCTACGTTACCTGGGCCAAACGTTGTGCGGTAATCTGCAATCAAACCCTGTACCGTCGCGGCATCGGTTGCTGCGCCGACGACCAGGCCCATGGCACCGCCCATGATGGTTGGAACAATCAGGCCAACAAGCTGGGCGAGAGCACCAAACACGAGGCCGCCAGCGCCACCCCATTTGCCTCCAATTGACATACCTGTTGCCGCACCATCCACCATGCCCAGGATTGCACCCTGCAGGTCCGCACCGCTTACTTTATTCATTTCTTCATATGATAATGTACGCATAATAATATCCTTTTATCTATGTTGGATTTCCATAATGGAATATAAATATCGCGACTGGGTTGACGCGATAAGCTTAATGCAGGTTAACCCTATCTGAATATTTCATCGTAAGATATAGAATAATTTCCATATTACCGGCAGGGAAAAGAATGTGTTTTTTATATGCGTTTTATAAGGCGATGTAGGTGTTTAAATTGTCAGGGGAAATTATGTTTCATGTGCGTGATCAAATGAGGGTTATAGTTTTGATGATATTTCGGGATATAGGTTTAACTTCCATCGATTGCTATGGGTTATTTGAGTGAGTGTCGATCTAAGTGCGAGATGAAATTATGGGTGTTAATGCATTGGAATAAATGGGCGGTAATATGGGCGGAATGCAGACGATTATAAACGATAATCAGATGTCGCTGCGCCTCTCCCATGGAAAAGCGTTATGCCGGATCAGCAGGTAAAAAAAGCGGGCATACTTAATGCCCGCCAACCTCTAGCTTCAGAATTACTGCTTTTTTTTATAGGCACATCATCAAAGGGCCAGCTCTCCCGCTGACACTCAGACTCTTTTACGCGGACAACAGAAACTGCTGCAAATCTTCACTGCCACCAATGTGACGGCCACCCATGAAGATCTGCGGCACCGTCGCCCGGCCTGATACAGCACGCAGACTCACGGTTGTCGCATCCTGTCCCAGCACAATCTCTTCGTACTGAATACCATGATCCCTCAGCATCTGTTTTGCCTGGGCGCAGAAACTGCAGCCTGGCTTAGTGAAGATGGAGACCGACTCCTGTGCTTTACACTCAGGTGCCAGATAGCGCAGCATGGTGTCGGCATCGGAGACCTCAAACGGATCGCCAGGCTTGTTCGGCTCCACAAACATTTTTTCTACCACGCCGTTACGCACCAGCATCGAGTAGCGCCATGAACGGGGGCCAAAGCCGAGATCCGCTTTCTCAACCAGCATCTCCATGCCACGGGTGAACTCGCCGTTGCCATCTGGGATAAAGGTGATGTTGTCGGCGCGCTGCTCTGCTTTCCAGGCGTTCATCACAAAAGTGTCATTCACCGAGACGCACAGAATGCTGTCCACACCCTGCTGGGCAAACAGACCCGCTAATTCATTGTAACGCGGCAGATGACTGGAGGAGCAGGTGGGTGTAAAGGCACCCGGCAGCGAAAAAACAATGACCGTTTTGTCTTTGAACAGCGCTTCAGTGGTCACATCGACCCAGCGATCGCCCTGACGCGTGTGAAAAGTCACTGACGGGATAGTTTTACCTTCCTGACTTGCAAACATTTTTTTCTCCTGAGATACCACGTTCCATTTGATGCGCGCATTATTCCTAACCACCCTTGATAGGGCCAATCGTTCATTGCTATTCTATCTATCGCCACGGGCTATCGTGGTTTGGAGGGTAATAATGAATATTCGTGATCTTGAATATCTGGTTTCGCTTGCTGAACACCGTCATTTCCGACGTGCTGCGGATGCGTGCCATGTCAGTCAGCCGACGTTAAGCGGGCAGATCCGTAAGCTGGAAGATGAGCTGGGTGTGATGCTGCTGGAGCGCACCAGCCGTAAAGTGCTGTTCACGCAGGCAGGTTTGCTGCTGGTGGATCAGGCTCGAACGGTGCTGCGTGAAGTGAAAGTGCTGAAAGAGATGGCGAGTCAGCAAGGGGAAGCGATGTCAGGTCCGCTGCATATCGGCCTCATCCCGACTACCGCGCCTTACTTATTGCCACAGATTATCCCGACGCTGCACCAGACATTCCCGAAACTGGAGATGTATCTGCACGAAGCGCAGACGCAGCAGCTGCTGGCGCAGCTCGACAGCGGCAAGCTCGACTGTGCAATTGTCGCGCTGGTCAAAGAGAGCCAGGCCTTTATCGAAGTGCCGTTGTTTGATGAACCGATGAAGCTGGCAGTTTATGCCGATCATCCGTGGTGCGATCGCGACCGTGTACCAATGTCCGATCTGGCCGGCGAGAAATTACTGATGCTGGAAGATGGGCACTGTCTGCGTGACCAGGCGATGGGATTCTGCTTTGAGGCGGGTGCCGATGAAGATACCCATTTCCGCGCGACCAGCCTTGAGACGCTGCGCAATATGGTGGCGGCAGGCAGCGGCATTACGCTGTTACCGGCGCTGGCAGTTCCACCAGAGCGTATTCGCGATGGTGTCTGCTATCTCACCTGCTACAAACCGGTGCCACAGCGCACGATTGCGCTGGTCTATCGTCCGGGTTCACCTCTGCGCAGCCGTTATGAACAGCTGGCAGAGGCGATTAAAGCCCACATGAAGCACTATTTCGACGCTGCGTTAAAACAGGCGGTTTAAACCGTTTAACGCCGCAACGCGATAGGCTTCGGCCATGGTCGGATAGTTAAAGGTGGTATTCACGAAGTACTCAATCGTGTTGCCACCATTTTTTTGCTCCATGATCGCCTGACCGATGTGGATGATCTCGGCAGCACGCTCGCCAAAGCAGTGGATCCCCAGGATCTCTTTGGTTTCACGATGGAACAGGATCTTCAGGCTACCGACGTTCATACCCACGATCTGCGCCCGTGCCAGATGCTTGAACTGCGCGCGGCCCACTTCGTAAGGCACCTTCATTGCCGTCAGCTGCTGCTCGGTTTTACCCACGGAGCTGATTTCCGGAATGGTGTAGATACCGGTTGGGATATCTTCAATCAGGTGCGCTGTGGCTTCCCCTTTGATAATCGCCTGCGCAGCAATACGGCCCTGATCGTAGGCGGCTGAGGCCAGACTCGGATAACCAATCACGTCACCGACAGCATAGATGTGTGGCTGAGCCGTCTGATACATGCTGTTCACTTTCAGCAGGCCACGACCATCGGCTTCCAGACCGACATTTTCCAGTGACAGCGAATCGGTGTTACCGGTACGGCCATTGGCGTAAAGCAGGCAGTCCGCTTTTACTTTCTTGCCCGACTTCAGATGCATGATGACGCCATCTTCCACGCCTTCGATCTTCTCAAACTCTTCGTTGTGACGAATCACCACGCCGCTGTTCCAGAAGTGGTAAGAGAGCGAGTCCGACATCTCCTGATCAAGGAACGCCAGCAGGCGATCGCGGGTGTTAATCAGGTCAACTTTGACGTTCAGACCACGGAAAATCGACGCATATTCACAGCCGATCACGCCAGCGCCATAAATAATGACGTGGCCTGGTTCGTGGTGCAGGTTGAGGATAGAGTCGGAGTCATAAACGCGGGGATGGGTAAAGTCGACATCGTCAGGATGGTAAGGTCGTGAACCACAGGCGATAACAAACTTCTCTGCCGTCAGCGTCTCACGCGTGCCATCGGGTTGCTCAATCTCAACGGTATTAGCATCAACGAAATGCGCATCACCCTGATAAAGTTCACAGCGATTACGCTCGTAGAAGCCCTGACGCATGGCTGTCTGCTGGCTGATCACGCTTTCCGTGTGATTGAGAATGTCGGCAAAAGAGGAGCGAAGCAGTCGGGTATGATCGCTATAGAGCGGGTTCTGGTTGAATTCAATAATGCGACTGACGGCGTGGCGAAGGGCTTTAGAAGGGATGGTGCCCCAGTGCGTACAACCGCCGCCGATGTTGTGGTAGCGTTCGATCACGGCGATGCGCGCTCCCTGTTTTACCAGCCCCATCGCCGCCCCTTCACCGCCGGGTCCTGAGCCAATCACAATGGCATCGTAATCGTAAGACTTTTGCATACCGATACGTCCTATTATTTATACATTTTTACAACGAGATTCTAACATCTCGTCGCGCACTTCTGAATTCTATCAGCGATTTTCATCACATTTTGACAAAGAGTGAGGTTCACAGGCAGTGACAAAGATTGCCAATCTGTACGCTGAAAATTTTGTTATAGTGCCTGCTCAACACCGCTAAAGGCAGAGAGAATGGGCGTCAGAGCGCAACAAAAAGAACGTACACGACGTACACTGATTGAAGCAGCTTTCAGTCAGCTCAGCGCCGAGCGCAGTTTTGCCAGTCTGAGTTTGCGGGAAGTGGCCCGTGAAGCAGGCATCGCACCGACCTCCTTTTATCGTCATTTCAAGGATGTTGATGAGCTTGGCCTGACGATGGTGGATGAAAGCGGGCTGATGCTGCGACAGCTGATGCGACAGGCGCGCCAGCGTATCGCTAAAGGTGGCAGCATCATTAAGACGTCAGTGTCGACCTTTATGGAGTTCATCGGCAACAATCCCAACGCATTCCGCCTGTTACTGCGTGAACGTTCCGGCACCTCTGCCGCTTTCCGTGCTGCCGTAGCGCGCGAAATTCAGCACTTTATCGCTGAACTGGCTGATTATCTTGAGGTCGAAAATCGCATGCCGCGCAGTTTTACCGAAGCGCAGGCTGAAGCGATGGTGACCATTGTTTTCAGCGCCGGTGCAGAAGCACTGGATGTTGATGCTGAGCAGCGACGTAAGCTTGAGGATCGGCTGGTATTACAGCTGCGTATGATCGCCAAAGGCGCTTATTACTGGTACCGCCGTGAGCAGGAACGACTGGCGGTCACCCTGGAAAAAACCGAAGAGCAATGAATAAGGATCAGTCCATGACCCACCCAGGTACCCGCGATAAAAGCACTCTGGCACTGGCTTTTATTACCGGCTTAGCGATTAACGGCTCGTTTTCTGTGCTGTTCAGCGCCTTTGTTCCCTTTTCGATTTTTCCGCTGATTGCGCTGGGTCTGGCGGCCTGGTGTCTGCATCAGCGTTATCTCAACACCAATATGCCGGACGGCATGCCAGGACTCGCGGCGGCGTTTTTCCTGCTGGGGATTCTGGTTTATAGCGCCCTGGTGCGGGCAGAATACCCGGACATTGGCTCCAACTTCGTTCCCACCGTTCTGATGGTGGCGCTGGTGTTCTGGATTGCGACGCGGTTTAAGCGCAAGCGTAATCAGTAGCAATACCAGTAGGAATAAATGGAAACGGGAACCTCAGGGTTCCCGTTTTTGTTTACGCTTTACGCGTCAGCAGAACGCCGCATTCCATATGGTGGGTATAAGGGAACTGATCAAACAGCGCCAGCCGCGTGACATCGTGCGTTTCTGACAGCGTCTGCAGATTTTCGCTCAGGGTCTGTGGGTTACAGGAGATGTAAAGGATGCGCGGATACGCCTGCACCATTTTCACCGTCTCTTCATCCAGTCCGCTGCGCGGCGGATCGACAAATATTGTCTCGCATTCGTAGCTGGTCAGGTCAATCCCTTCCAGACGATTGAAGCTGCGCACGCCATTCATCGCCTGAGTAAACTCTTCCGCTGCCATGCGAATGATCTGCACGTTATCAATCTGGTTCACAGCAATGTTGTACTGTGCCGATGCAACAGAGGGCTTGGCGATTTCAGTCGCGAGAACGCGGCGGAAATTGCGCGCCAGCGCCAGCGAGAAGTTGCCGTTACCGCAGTAGAGTTCCAGCAGGTCGCCCTGTGAATCCTGGGTCACATCCAGCGCCCACTCCAGCATCTGAATATTCATCGCCGCGTTAGGCTGGGTAAAACTGTTCTCGACCTGACGATAGATAATCTCGCGGCCCGCCACCGGCAGACACTCATCCACATAGTCGCGATCCAGACAGATTTTGGTCTTAGTCGCACGGCCAATCAACTGCACATCCAGACCTTCCGCACGCAGCTGGTCACGCAGCATTGCGGCTGCCTGCTGCCACTCATCATCCAGCTTGCGGTGATAGAGTAGTGAAATCACAATCTGATTGCTCAGGGTCGACAGATAGTCGATCTGGAACAGTTTATGACGCAGGGTGCGGTTATCACGGATCGCGGCGATCATCTTTGGCATCAGCTGATTGATCAGCTGGCTGGCCGCCGGGAACTGATCAACCCGGATCCGCTCGCGTGTCTGCTGATCAAAGATGATGTGATAGATGTCATCGCCGTCGTGCCACAGGCGGAATTCGGCGCGCATTCGATAGTGGCTGACCGGCGAACGGAACACCTCCACGTCGGGCGCGGCAAACGGCGTCATCATCGTCTCTAAACGACTGACTTTTTCCGCCAGCTGTGCGTCATAGTCTTCAATGGGGAGATGTTCGGGTGTCATGAGCAATCCTGATTAATAGCTTACCAGCGGGCGATTGTAGGCATTCACTTGCTGATGTCCAGTCCTGCCGCGGCTGTCTGGACTTCCGTATCTCCACTCCGTAGACTGCAGACGCCGGCCTCAAGCCCGAGTTAATAGGGAATCCAGTGTGAATCTGGAGCTGACGCGCAGCGGTAAGGAATGTCGTGATGAGTGCAATTGCAGACACTGTCCTCCGGGATGGGAAGTCATCATCATTTATGGTTCCCAGCCCGAAGACCTGCCGGTGTAACGTCGCTACTCGTACAATCATCGCGTGCTATTGATTGTCGGCCTGCGGCATCCTGCTTCGTCTTATGGATGCGATTAAAAATGACAAAAAAAACGGCATCGCTGTTCGCTCTGAGCGCAACGGCGATTTCTCTCTGGGCGCAAAACGGTTTTGCGCAGGGGAATGATGATACGCAAATAGTCACCGCCAACCGTTTTGCCGAACCTGTTTCCGGCGTGCTGGCTCCCACCACCGTCGTCACGCGTGATGAAATCGATCGCTGGCAGGCCAGAAGCCTGACGGATGTGATGCGCCGCCTGCCGGGAGTCGATGTCGCGCAAAGTGGTGGTTTAGGGCAGCAGAGTTCCCTGTTTATCCGGGGCACCGAATCGAGACATGTACTGATCCTCATTGATGGTATCCGGCTTAATCAGGCGGGCATCACCGGTTCGTCTGACCTCAGCCAGATCCCGCTGTCACTGGTGCAGCGCATCGAATACATTCGCGGTGCGCGTTCTGCGGTTTACGGTTCTGACGCGATTGGCGGCGTGGTGAATATCATTACGGGCCGATCACAATCGGGCACTACGCTGACGGCGGGCATGGGGTCCAACGGTTATCAATCTTACGACGGCTCAACCCAGCAGATGCTGGGCGATGCGACAACGCTCACCCTGGCAGGCAATTACACCTATACCAAAGGGTATGACGTAGTCGCGGGCTATCCCAATGACTATGGCCCGGCGCAGCACGACCGCGACGGCTTCATGAGCAAAACCCTGTATGGTAACCTTGAGCATCAGTTCAGCGATGAGCTCAGTGGTTTTGTGCGGGGCTATGGCTTTGATAACCGCACCGCCTACGATGGGTCATACACCTATGATGACAGCTTCACTAATATCATTGGTCTTGCGGATACCCGTCAGCTCTACAGCCAGACATGGGACACCGGGTTACGCTTCAACCGCGACATTTACTCTACTCAGCTCATCGCCAGTTATGGCCATACCAAAGACATTAACTACGATCCGCGCAATGGCCGCTACGGTGCTGCGTCGACCTTTGATGATGTCACTCAGTACAATCTGCAGTGGGGCAATACCGTGCAGGTGGGGCAGGGCGCCGTCAGTGCCGGTGTTGACTGGCAGAAAGAGACAACTGAACCGGGCACGAGCACTTTGTCAGATGGCTATGAACAGCGTAATACCGGCCTCTACGTGACCGGTCAGCAGCAGTTTGGTAGCGTCACCCTTGAAGGAGCGGTACGTGGTGACGATAACAGCCAGTTTGGCTGGCATAACACCTGGCAGACGGCTGCCTCATGGGAATTTATCTCCGGCTACCGCGCGTTCGCCTCTTATGGTACCGCCTTTAAAGCGCCCAATCTGTCGCAGGTTTACAGTCCGTTTTATGGCAATCGCGACCTCGATCCTGAAAAAAGTAAGCAGTGGGAAGGCGGCTTTGAAGGGCTGACCGGGCCGGTGAACTGGCGGGTGTCGGGCTATCGCAACGACATCGATAATCTGATTGATAGTGATCCGGCGACTTTCCGTTACTACAACATTAAGCAGGCTCGTATTAAAGGCGTTGAAGCGACCGCAGGGTTCGACACCGGGCCGCTGACGCATCAGTTCTCGTATGATTATGTCGATGCGCGGGATGGCAGTACCGATCAGCCACTCATTCGCCGGGCTAAGCAGCAGGTGAAGTATCAGCTCGACTGGACGCTGTATGAGTTTGACTGGTCCGTGACTTATCACTATCTGGGTGACCGTTATGATACCGACTTCAACAGCACGCCCAGCCGTCGCGTGGAGTTAGGGGGTGTCAGCCTGTGGGATCTCGCCGTCTCATATCCTGTCACTTCACAACTCACGGTTCGTGGTAGAATTGCCAACCTGTTCGATAAAGATTACGAGACAGTGTATGGCTATCAGACTCCAGGACGAGAGTATTACCTCAGCGGCAGCTACAACTTCTGATTTGCGTCCCACCGTGCTGGTGTTTGATTCCGGCGTCGGTGGACTTTCTGTCTATGATGAGGTCCGTCAGCTGTTGCCGGACCTTCATTATCTCTACGCCTTCGATAACGCTGGATTCCCTTACGGCGAGAAAAGCGAAACCTTCATCGTGGAGCGAGTGGTCGCCATCGTTGAGGCCATTACCCGGCGTTATCCTCTCTCGTTAGTCATCATCGCCTGCAATACGGCCAGCACGGTTTCATTGCCCGCTTTACGTGAACGCTTTGCGTTTCCTGTCGTGGGTGTGGTTCCGGCAATTAAACCTGCCGCGCGCCTGACGCGAAACGGTGTGGTCGGGTTGCTGGCGACGCGGGCTACGGTGCGCCGTCCTTATACCCATGAGCTGGTGGCGCAATTTGCCGGTTCCTGCAACATCGAGATGCTGGGATCGGCGGAGCTGGTGGAACTGGCCGAAGCTAAGCTACACGGTGCTGAGGTTGCACTGGATGAGGTGCGCCGTATTGTTCAGCCGTGGCTGCGGATGGCTGAACCACCGGACACGGTTGTTTTAGGCTGTACGCACTTCCCTTTACTGCGCGATGAGCTGCAGCAGGTATTACCTGAAGGGACACGTCTGATTGATTCCGGTGCGGCAATTGCCCGACGAACGGCCTGGCTACTGGAACATGAAGCGCCTGAAGTAAATTCTTCGCAACAGAACGTCGCATTCTGCACGGAGCTGGATGGCGAAGCGGTACAATTATCACCCGTTTTACAGCGTTATGGCTTCCCGTTGCTTGAAAAACTGACGCTTTAGCGGCTTTTAGCTGAAAAAAGAAGCACTCGGAATTTTATTTGAAATTAGCTCTTGTCAGCCTCCGAGAACTCCCTATAATGCGCCTCCACTGACACGGCACAACGGCTTACGAAGCGCCGGGTTGAGTAGGTTCGAAATCATACGAACCAGTGAGTTAAGCGAAAATAAATGCTTGACTGACAATGCGGAAAGCGTAATATACGCAGCCCGCGCCGCAGTAAATCGCGGCATGCTCTTTAACAATTTATCAGACAATCTGTGTGGGCACTCGCAGGATTGATATCAGCGTCTCCGGACGTAAAAAATATCAAGCCTCACGAGTGAA
>NZ_FOVG01000007.1 GCF_900115075.1 Candidatus Pantoea varia | reverse complement strand
GTCACTTCCGGAGCAGGCGCCGGCTCTGGCTCTGGCGTCACTTCTGGCGCAGGCGTCGGTTCTGGCTCTGGCGTCACTTCCGGAGCAGGCGTCGGTTCTGGCTCTGGTGTCACTTCCGGAGCAGGGGTCGGCTCTGGCTCTGGCGTCACTTCCGGAGCAGGGGTCGGCTCTGGCGCTGGCGTCACTTCTGGCGCAGGCGTCGGCTCTGGCTCTGGCGTCACTTCCGGAGCAGGCGTCGGCTCTGGCGTCGGGTCTGGCTCAGGTACAGCTGATTGGTTACTTTCCAGCACCCACAGAACACGGTCATTGTCGTCTTTCACCTGATAATTCGGCGTATAAACACTGAAACCGCTATAACTGTCAGCAAAAGAGAAATAACTGTGTGACGTTCCGGCAGGCGCGTCGACCATTACCAGATCCTGGGTCAGCGAAACCTGCTCTTCGCTGCCTACTAACAGACTCACGTCCAGCAGGTTATCGCCACCGCTCACCGAGTTTTTAACGATCAGTTTATCGCTTTCCAGCGTCGAAGGTTTTACCCCTAATATCAGATTGAGCCCGGTGGCATCCAGCGAGTCGACATTCAGCATTTTCGCGCTCCAGCTACCCGCAGGCACCATTGAAAGCGTTGAGCCGCGCTGCGCCAGCAGTGAAGTGACATTGCTGTTGCTGGTCATGCTCCAGTGGGCGTTTGAATCCAGCGTCAAAAGGCTGCTGCCGATCGACGTCACTGCACCCTGATAGTTCACCTTACCCAGATAGAGTGAGGCGTTATTCCCCAGTTGAACATTCCCTTCAACTTCACTGGCGGGCAGCAGCGCCAGCGCATCCGCGCTACGCAAAGGTTGGCTGCAGGAAACATCATCGGAATAGATAGCAGAATAGCAACGCCAGCTCTTCTCTCCAGCTAGCTGACTGTCGTTATAACCGAAAGAGAGGGTTGAAGAATCAGCAGCAATAATATTAGCTTTGACACCCGCATATTCGCCTACCTGGAAATGAGCCCCAGTACCGACATTAATCTGATCGGCTTTAAACAGGGAGGTACTCCAGTCGTCATCAATGACAACGCCACCTGCATGCGCGACCGGCTGGCCAGAGAGCACCACCGTGCCATTCTCAACATTGAGATTGCCGTTCAGGTTCATGCCGCCCGTCAGTGCCGTAATCGCGGTAGCGTTCCGCGGCAGGATATTCACGTTCATCACGCCATTCAGCGCATTTTCGAGCGTTTCTCCCAGGAAACCGCGGAATACCTGAACGTTCAGCTGTGTCAGGCGATGATTGATAGCTTCATCCGCATCGGTGCCCAGATAGGTCCAGGTCGCCGTTGAGTTCTGATCTGTAGGGAAATACCAGTATGAACTGGTGTTTAACTGAAAATATTCCGTCTTTTTAGAGTAAGGGTTATTATAAACGTAGAGTGAGCCCGGTGTTCCATTTGGATTGCCGCTGCTGAAAGTATTGAAAGGAACATCAGCAGCCGTGTACCCGGTGATGTTAAGCGTTGCATCTTTATCATTGTGGTTAACCAGCGTAGCACCACCATCAGTGTGATTTATCTTCCTGAAGCTGAGCGCATTGCCGTTCAAATCTAACCGGCCACCACGATAGCCAAAGTAGATCTGGTCAGTCGCTACCTGCTTTTCATCTTTTAGTACTACCGTTGGCCGACCACTCACTAAAGTAACCGATGAGAATGCCTCTTTATTGCCCGTTGCATCAGCTTGCTGATCAAGGATAACTGTACCGTCACCCACATTCAGGGAACCTGGATTTGCGCCTTCAGCATTAACATGTAGTGTTCCCGCACCGATTTTATGCAGGGCATCATTGGCTAATCCATTAACCTGCCAGAGCACATTTTTGCCGGTATCAACCTCAACACCTCCCCCCACCCAGGTGCCATTAACGCCGTCGGCAGAGGCTACTGTGTAATCATTGGAAAACTGAAGTTTTCCTGCACCCATGTTGATAGGTGCATTTAATGTAATCAGACCGCCAGCACCGTTAAAACGGATATCTTTGGTGGCATCCAGTTCTTCATTGGTGGCGGTTGAAGGCGCCGCTGACGCATAGGTTGAATCCAGCCCGGCCCATGACCAGATTGTACCGTATTGCTTTATGGCAGACTGATCCCACTCAATCGTGCCATTGCCGGCAGTATCGACAACATCGGGAGATGTGTTAGTGGCGACGATATTTTGAATGTATCCATCCGGAATGTATTCCCACATGCTGACGGTGCCATAGGCCTGATCATTCACTAATGCACCGTGCAGCACGCCTGCAATTTTCCAGACCTGATCCTGTTCGTCATACACCATGATCGGGCTGCCACTGTCTCCTCCCATCGTACCGATTGAGAGTGGTGAAGTAAGAGCGTTGTCGGGTCCATAACTGGTACCACGCAGGGTTCCTGAGTTCAGCGTTATGGTGTTCGCATTAATGGTTCCTCCGCTTACCCAGTTGTAAGCGCCGCTCAACGTAATCTGTTCTGTCTGATCATCACTGACCTGACTTTGTGTGCCACCTCCAATGCGGGTATACCAGGAATAGCGCGAGGTATCCCCTCTACGGATCTCTGATTTTTCAACGGTATCAACAGGAGCGGCATCGGTTACCACTTTGTTCAGACGGGGTAAGTGAAAATCAATGTCTGACAGAGGCGATTCGTTACGGTTTATCAGTTTGTAGGTGGCGCCATACTGCGCTCCTTTCCCAAAACCCACTGACTGATAACCGGTGTTGTGACGTGCGCTGGCAACATAGGAGGGGGAAACGAGAGTGGTGTAGCCATAATTAGCCACCATGCCGAAATCGGGCATGGCGAAATCCAGATAGCCCGATAAAGAACCATCTTTTTTATAGACCGGAAGATGTGTTAAGCCTGGTGAATATCTGCCCATATTTTCAGCAAAATCACGGTATTCCTGAACATCAATATCGTGACGCATTATGCCTGCATAGGATTTGGTGCAGATAAAGAAGGTGCAGCATAGGGCTGCGCTTCCAAAATATTTCAATGGATTATCCTCATGAGACTATTATTATTTAAGAAGAATCTCTTAATTAAATAAATAGTATCATTACGACAATCATTAACTAAATGCGACCCAATTACAAAGATTGATTCAAATCAAAAACACAGGATAATCCAGACACTTTTTAACCCTAACTCACTGTATTTCATGAATTAATAAAAGTCATTCAAAAAAGAACGGATATTGTGTTTAGATTAAAATAATAATTAAACTGACATTACCAAATGAGATCATTAAAAATCTCATAGAACACACATTGATAAAAAATTGTTTCAACATCCAGAATAAAGCCATAACGCCTCAATATCCATTCCGGATGGTAATGCTTTCTTAAATATCAACATGGCCATAATTATGCCTATACCATTCATCATGTTTATCATTCCAAAAACCGCTGGAGACAGATGGCATGCCTGATCTGGCATGCATGCTGAATCGCTAAGCAAGACCAGGAAGCACTGTGATCGGATAGTGAGGGCGTGGATTTGGAGATGGGCAAGGACCCGTAAATCTCGCCCGGATTGCGGGCGGGCAATCTTCAGGCGAATAGTTAAAGTCTTACTGCGGGTGATCACGATGAAACAGTGCCCATTGTTCTATGCGTTCGCCAGAAGGCAGCTGGCAATATAGGGTATTGCCACTCGGAGATGCCTCCTTTACAAGCTGTCCACCCCGCTGAACGCACCATTCGCTGGCAGGATTAGGCATCCTCAAACGCTTAGGTTCCTCAGTATGCGATGTGCATGCCGTGAGCTGCAGGGTCAGCATCATCAAGGTGATGCAGGTTATCTTATTTACAGTCGTCATTGAAGCCTCTGAGTAAAGATTTTGGTAAGTGTAACCTGAATGGGAGCAGCCAGAATCACCTCTGAAATAGCATTTATAGCGGGGAATCCTTTGGCAACTTAATAAACAGTTATCAACTTCAGATGTTCTGCTTTTGAACCTGGAAAGAAAATAATGGTTCATCGCAAGACAAGCATAAATGCGTATTACTAAACCGTCGCTTAACGATCTCTATTCGTTGCAATCACAGAATTCATAAGTAAATAAAGATGGCGTTCTGAACAGAATGACTGTGAATATAATTAACATTCATTCCAGATTTGCAATCGATATACAGCCTCAGCTTTACAAAACTTTTCTGCCCCATACCAGCATATACATCATGCGTAATCCCTCTTACTTTCATTAGTTGATTCACGCAGCGCCAGTGACCTCCCTACGATTATGAATTGTCGATAGAGCTCATAACGGCTGCTCACTCCAGTCATAGAGAGAATGCTGCGCCTCGTCTGGGGAAGCGTTTCTGCAGAGACGAATCGCCAGCCAATAACTGCCACATAATGAAGGTAAGCCACATCAGAAGAGCAAGTTGATTGCAGTCCCAATATACACCACCATCTTTACAATCCATTGATTGATATACAAAAACAAGCGCATTTTTTTAGAAATTAATCCTTCATTTTCACACTCATTACCTAATCAATCTCATTATTTTGAGTAAAAATACTTTCGTGCCATATATGCCGAAAAGTCTGAATAATTGTTTTTTCTCACAGGTAAGGCTGAAAGAGTGGCTTCAGCATCAGATGACAGCCAGTGGCCGTTTTAGTTTTAAAAGTAAGCTCAGAACCAAAGCTCATACAACAGGAGAGGTAAATGAAGAGGATATTATGGATAATGCTGGCTTTGCTTAGCTCCGCTACAGCTTATGCCCGTCAGGAGGTCACGGTTGCAGAAGCAAAAAACATGCGCGACGAACGTCATGTCACCCTGACGGGTACTATTAGCGGACGTGCCGATGATGATCACTACTGGTTGAAAGATTCTACCGGCCGGATTCGGGTTGATATTGACGACGACGATGACGATGACCGCTATCTGGTAGGCAAAAAAGTGCGAGTGACTGGCGAAGTTGACCGCGATGATGGTCACAGTGAAATCGATGTGGACCACGTTTATATCCTTCAATGATCCTGAGTACCTACGGGAAAAAGCCAGCGCTAATGCTGGCTTTTTTATTGATGCGGCCTCATAAATTTCACCTTAAGACAACACAGTCACACGTCATCCATTTTCTGATTTCAGGGAATAACCGAAGGTAAAGAATGATTTTTCGTCCCATCTTCGGGTTGTGCAGCGACGGGCGAATGTTGAACGGGTGCGGCAACCACATAATTGCTATAGATATAACTCATTAATAAAATGATAATACCTGCTAATATTCCCATTATAAAATTAAATGGAATTGTGAGTGTGCGGTCTGACCCTCGTGGCTCTTTTCTCATAAAAACCCCTTAAACTTGCGACTGCGCAGGAAATAATTAACGAAGCATGTCAAATCGAACCGCTTAACAGTCAATAAACCTGCTTCTTAACACGTTGTAATGAAGCTCATTTGAACCTTTACGCATCAACAGAACTGATCACACCTTTGTAGAGTTCAAGCAAAGAGAGATCGTTGATAAATGCGTTAAACTCCATATCTCCCCGCAAAGCGAACTTTTTCATTACGTTATATTTGTGCGCATATATAGTTTTTGCTGACAAATTTAATCGCTTTGCTGTCTGTCTGACGCTATAACCCTTTTTCAAAAAGCTGAGCACCTGCAACTGGACCACAGTTATACGTGCAAAATCACAGCGCAGACAATCTGATGGCAGGAAGCCCATTACCCTGTCCTGAGTAGTTAGCCAGAAGCGGGTTAACTTTTCGGATAGAATGCTGACAGAATCAGAACGCGAAATAACGACCAAAGATCGGTAGCATACGGGCAATTGTTTCAAAACAACATCTTCATATTCATCAACAAAAACCATGATGATGCTACCAGGTTTCCGATCGCGGTACGCAGGTTGGCACATATACAAACGCCATTGCGAAACATTAATCAGGATGAAATCTGCTTGCTTTAAGCTGTGACTATCGAAACCTGATAAAAAATTCACCTTAGCATCAGATAATAGTGCCTCCTCAATTATTTTTGAGATGCCTAGCCTGAAGAAGTAATTCTCATCTGTACAAACAACATTAAAATCCATTTTTTCCCTTAGGCATCTCAAAATTAGCAAAAATATTTTTAGGTAAACTTCCCGTTAACCAGTACCAGTTCACCCTTCTCTTTTAGTTCTTTCAGCACTCTGCAAATGGAGCTTTTAGAAAGATGCGAACTATGCTCTATAAGATAAAGCGCGGAGAAACGTTTCTTAAGATGTAACGGTAACTTTTTCCAGCGGCCAATCAGAGAAAGAACCTCATCATGTGAGTTGTTTTTAGGCAGCTGAATGTAGTTCATCAGATCTGAATACTGACCCGATAAAATGGACATCGCATCATTAAAGAGATCCTTTTCAAAGATGAGTCGCCAGAACACATCATAATCAATGTAACTGACCTTACCGTAATCAATTCTCTCAAGATAAACCGGCGGTTCATCCAATGCGGGTGTGACACCAACAACAAAAGGAGCAGATAAGATATTCAGAACCTTATTTTCGCTTTTGAGTTTGAGCAAAAAATCGCCATCAAGAATAAACATGACACGACGTACATTATCTTTAGTCAGATGATAACGACGCTTGCCGCGTGAGATCTCATCTGGATTAGCAACCTGAGTATATCCTGCTAA
Source organism: Candidatus Pantoea varia (assembly GCF_900115075.1). GTDB lineage: Bacteria > Pseudomonadota > Gammaproteobacteria > Enterobacterales > Enterobacteriaceae > Pantoea > Pantoea varia. Next base: position 151,714 of record NZ_FOVG01000007.1, on the reverse strand, counting down.
TGCATCGATGATCCGTTCATGATTTTCAGTTACTCTATACATAATAATCAACTCAATCTAACTAACGCAGGGTTAGTGATTAGTAGCAAAAATTGTAAAATCGGTTTTTATAGTCTCTTCTTCGCCTGGTGTACTGCAAGTTTTAGCTCGCCTCCGCGATTCGAGCAGGAAAAAACTTTTTATTGGTTTCACTATAGTAAAACCGTTACGATAAAATTCAATACCACAAACAAGCGAAAAGGAAGAGTATAAGGCCAACGCATGGCACAATAACCAGATGTTACACCGCTAAAAAGTTATTTAATCAGCATGTTAATCCAGCTTGTGGTCTCTTACTGATAGTCTTATAACTTTTTTCTGAAAAAGGGAATCTATCATAATCATTTGAAGTTGAATGTTATAAAGCTGATGCATCAACATCAGACATTCATAAAAAAACAACAACCTAAGATAACGATAGAAAGAACTGAATCATACTGGTTTCATTGTTAATTCCCCCTGGTGAAATAAAGAGCACTTATCAGCCTCTCTTGGGAAGAATTAAACCATAGCGATGTCAATCAGGACATTTAATTTAATAAACACCCTATATTTAGTTTTTTATTCTGATTTAATTTGATAAAGCAGCGTAAAAAACTTTTTATTTAATGCGTTACTTTTATGCTCAATTGACGCAACGCCACAGATCAGCATAAAGGTTTAACGTCCAGTCATTATTGATGAGTATGACACCACTGGCATAACGATACTAACAACCTCAAAATACCCCTTAGTGTCGTTCGGTTTTGCAGAGACAGCTATTAAGACCACATAACCCATGCCCGCGCGCTATCAATAAATGATAACGCTGATCAAATGGATCACTGAAAATCCTCATAGGAGGTTATCGCCATGTTCACCACACGATTATGCTGGCATGCAAAAAAGTGACCCCCCTTGCCTTAACTTATCTTAATTCACGCTTGATGCATTGAGATAACCTCTCTCAAATAGCGGTAAGCAACGCTATCCGTTTTTGGATTTTACCGTTAAGGCCGGTACCTGCCAGTAGTGATGTTTCTCTTGCCGCACCATGTTATTTAAACTGAACTTATCTACTCAATTATGAGTACTAAAGATCACCATGGTTCATAAGCAATAAAATCCGGGCGTTGCAGATTAAGTTTCCTCTGCCTGTTAAAATCCACGTGAAATAACTACCCATTGTGATAACACACGCCATACTTTTCCACATCAATTTCAAAATTACCATTCCAGAATGAATGTGCAGCTTGAACTAATAATGCTATAAAATGCAGATAATATTTTAACTTCTCTCATAATTTTGTGATGTCCCTGAACATCTCCTGGTAACTATAAAAATATAAACAACCCAAATAACGTAGTTTTCTGATTAAAGATTGCAACAATATTGAAACCAAATATATCACTTTTATCGTCATATGGTAATCGCGGATTACTTTATGAGTTAAATTAAGGATTATTAAGATTACTTCATATGCAACGAGTGCTGTCAGGCCTTAATCTCTCCTCGCCGAAGTAAGGTAAGGTTTGCTTATCCTGGCTACCAAAATTTCGTTTTATCCAAAGCAGTCTAAAACTTTTAATAGGGAAATTTGATAATGAAAAAACTGGCCTTTTTATCCGCATCAGTAGTGTCTGTTCTGTTCGCCTCACAGGCATTTGCACTTTCTAATAACACGATTACGTTTCAGGGTGAAGTAGCCTCTGAAACCTGCTCTGTAACAGTTAATGGTAACACTGCCAAACCAACAGTACTGCTGCCAACTGTCAATGTTTCTACTCTGGCGGCGAGTGGCCAGACTGCAGGTGAGACAACGTTCGACATCGGTGTAACTGGTTGTACTGGTAACGCTACTGCTGAAACGACTGTTTCAACCGTGTTTGCCGGTAATAGCGTAAGCACTGCAGGTAACCTGAGCAACGTAGCAGCCACGGATGCGGCAGCAAACGTTGAAATCCAGATTGTGGATACCAAAGGTACTGTTATTGACTTCAATAAAGGCTCATTCAACGGTGAAGGCGACCTGAAACTGGCTGCTGGTGTGAAAGCTGCTACTGCAACCTATACCGCGCAATATTACGCTACCGGTGCTTCAACTGCAGGTGCTGTTGAGTCTACCATGCAATATGCAGTGAGCTACAACTAATAAATAAATCATCAGGGATGTGAATTTTTTCTAAACATCATTTGGATTAAATCGGGCCATGGATGGCCTGCCTTAATTTTTTCAGGGTCTGGCAGTAATTTAAAACGGATGGCTATTATGTCTCGCTTACCTATAAATCATTCATCATGGCGTAGCCTTTTATTTTTTTTGTTTTCTTTTCTTATTTGCCAATCTGTATTCGCTAGTGTAGTGATGACCGGATCGCGTGTTATTTATTCTTCTGATGCAAAATCAGTCGATGTACAGCTAAGAAATAATGATGATTTCCCCTATGTGATTCAGGCATGGTTTGACGGTGGCGATAGTAAATCTACGCCAGCCACAGGTAAAGCACCATTCGTAGTTACACCGCCAACCTTCCGGATCGCAGCAAAAGATGGTCAGGTATTGCGTATTTTCTTCACCGGAGGAAATATATTACCGCAGGATCGCGAGTCTGTTTTCTATTTTAACTTCCTGCAGGTTCCACCAGGAAACATTGCTGGTGATAAAGGAAACCAGATGGTGGTTTTATTAAAAAATAGAATGAAAGTTTTCTATCGCCCTGCATCACTTAAAACTAATACAAAAAAAATATTTGATTATTTAACCTTTAGTAATATTTCTTCATCAGGCATACGAATTACCAACACTTCACCATATTACATTTCATTAAGTAAGGTGGCTGTCAGAAATGCAGTGGCAAAAGAAACTGCGCCCATGATTGCGCCATTTGCAACAGTTGATGTGGCATTAACTCAAGGGAAAGTAACAGGTAGCACCCAGGGAATAGAAATCGGATTAGTCAATGATTATGGGGCAACAGTGACGCATGAGTATCCAATTCAAAAATAAAAAAACAGGCTTTCGTCTTGCTGTCGTTAGTTGCGTCGTAAAAGTCGCATTGTTCACACAGGCTGTTCACGCCGAAGAATACCGTTTCGACAGTCACTTACTGGCGGGTTCAGGCTTTGCGGAAGGTGTGGACCTCAAGCAGTTCAACGAAAAACAGGCAGCGATTGCAGAGGGTCAGCAGATCCTTGATATCAGCCTGAACGGCATAAAAATCAAAAGCCAGGTGCCGGTTATTTTTCGTAAAAAGGATGCTGCTGATAAAAGCGCGCAACCCTGCATTGATGCCGACATAGCGAAATTATTGCAACTTAAATCTGGCCTGCCAGATGCAGCAAAAAATCAATGTGTCTTACTTTCTGATATAACCAAACAGGGTAAATGGAATATAAAGCAGTCCACGCTGACGCTCGATTTTCTTATCCCTCAGGTATTACTCAACCGCCAGCCGCGTGATTACATCCCTATTTCAGAATGGGATGCGGGCGCGCCGCTGGTTTTTTTGCGTCACAACACCAGTTTCACCCGCAATATTCTTCGTGACTCTCACTACAACTATCTGTGGAGCATGATTAACGCTGGCGGTAACCTCGGCATGTGGCAATTACGCCATCAGGCCAATCTGCGTTATATGGAAAGCAGCACTGGCGGTGATCACTATAAATGGAACTCTGTGCGCACTTGGGTACAGCGTCCACTGCCCACCATATCCAGCGAACTGATGGTTGGTGATACTTTCACCGATAGTTCAATGTTTGGCTCTATGTCCTTTAACGGTGTGAAACTCGCCACCGATCAGCGTATGTGGCCGCAGGGTCGACGCGGATATGCGCCTGAAGTACGTGGTGTTGCTACTACTAACGCCCGTGTACTTATAAGTCAGGCCGGCAATGTAATTTATGAAACGCAGGTACCACCGGGCCCATTCCTGATTGACGATCTTTATAACACTCGCAGTCAGGGTGATTTGAAGGTTCAGATCATCGAAGCTGATGGCAAATCCTCATTTTTCACCGTGCCTTACGCTGCGGTGCCTAACTCTATGCGTCCGGGTAATCTGAGCTATCAGTTCGCCGCCGGTAAAGTCAGGAATTTTTACTCTGTTCAGAACGCCTTCACCGAAGGTGTATTGCAGTATGGCCTCAGCAACAGTATTACCTCTAACACCGGTGCACGCTTCGCCAATAATTATCAGGCTTTGCTGATGGGTGGCGTGTATGCCTCTGATCTTGGTGCATTGTCACTCAATACTACCTGGTCACACGCGAAGGTAGAAAACGATTTGACTAAAAGCGGCTGGCGCGCCGAGATGTCGTACAGCAAAACCTTCTCCACAAATACTAACCTGGTGCTGGCGGCCTACCGCTACTCCACCTCAGGTTATCGCGATCTGGAAGATGTGCTTGGCGTGCGTCGTCAGCAAAATGGCGGTACGAATTACTATTCCGACACAATCAAACAGCGCAACCGCTTTACTGCAACAGTCAGTCAGAACATGGAGCAATACGGAACCGTAGCGCTGAGTGGCAGTAGCACAGATTATTATAACAACCGTTCACGCATCACCGAGTTACAGCTTTCCTATAACAACATGTGGAAAAAGGTTAGCTATAACATAAATTTAGGCCGTCAGCGCTCCAGCTGGAGCAATGACAATGTTTACAGTGTGAATGACCGTGATTACGACTCCAGCCGTTATCAGAAATACACTGAAAACGTGGTCTCTGTAGGCATTTCTGTACCTCTCGACTGGCGTGATAGCCGTTCCACGGTCTCTCTTGATATGACAAGGGATAAAAATACAACCTCAGCGATGACTACCCTTTCTGGTTCTGCAGGACAGGATAGTGATTTTACCTATTCCCTCTATTCCAGTTATGACAGATACCGCGATGTTGATCAGGGTAAAAATCATGCCACCCGCTGGGGAACCAATGTCCAGGAACGGACTCGCATGGGAACCATCCGCGGCTCATATGCTCGTAGCGATGATTATCACCAACTCGGTCTGGGCACTGCGGGCACGCTGGCTATCCACGGGGGAGGTGTCACTTATGGTCCATACGCTAGCGATACCTTTGCGCTGGTTGAAGCCAAAGGCGCCAGCGGGGCGCGTATCAATAATGCACAGGGTGCGAAAATTGATGCCTTCGGTTACGCCATCGTGCCATCACTGGCACCTTATCGCTACAACACCATCAGTATCGACGGCAATTCTTTGTCTCAGGATGTCGAGCTGGAAGGCGGCAACGTACGCGTAGTACCAGTACTTGGCGGCGTACCGAAAGTGGCATTTAAAACGTTGAGCGGTACCCCAACCCTGCTTCTCGCCAGACTGGCAGACGGCACGCCTGTTCCAATGGGCGCGGAAGTCAAAGACAGTGCAGGCAACAGCATCGGAATGGCTGGGCAGAACGGGCAAATTTATGCTCGTCTTCCTGATGACTCAGGCACCTTATTCGTGAACTGGGGAAGCAGCAAAACATGCCGCATAAACTACCAGTTACCGTCCAGGAAAGTCGGTGACGGGAGCTTCGTCCACTTAAACGGCACCTGTATCCAGTGAACCTATTTCAGTGAGAAAAAACATGAAACTTAACATCACTAAACTGAAACCGTGGCTGTTCGCCTCAGTCTTTATGGCGTGTACGCCTGGAGTGCAGGCAGTCTGCTACAAGGTTACCGGTATTGGTACAACCACCTCAACCATTCCACAGGCGGTGGCAGATTTGGGCTATACCGCGACCAATTGGGGCGGCGTGTTGAACGCCGCCGCTGGAGCCATTTCCTTCGGGACGATCATCATGGGCACGGGTGCGGAGGCGCTTGCACCTGCTGGAACAGTGATTGCCAGTGCTGATCTGCCGTTCCTCGATAAGGCACTCAAAGTGCCATATGCCGCCAACCAGATTGTCTTTAAGTGTGCACTGACTGACGCTGATACATTATATGAAATGTACGCTTTGTTCGGCAGTGCAGGGACCTTTTATGGCGGTACAGCCACCACCGACGTTCCCGGTGCCTATCAGACGCCGGCACAGGGGATTGCTTATCGTATCACCAATGTGAAAACTGGACTGTATTACACCAGTAACTGGCAGGAACGCAAATTAACCAGCGAAGACTACATTACAGTAGATTCAACAATCTACATTCCAGCATCGTCTTTTGATAGTGCATTTTTTGAGCTAATTAAAACGGATGACATTTACGGCGTACCATCGCGCAATGCTTTCACACAAATAATATCGCCTCAGGGATTTGTGGCGCTTAAGGGTAACGGGATTAATACTAATCTCACCACTAATGCCCTTGCCCAGTCCCCGTCGCCTCAAAATACCTCGGCAGTCTGGAGTATGCGTGGCGGATCGACCACCATTATTCGTGGAAATACATGCACGCTGGGGGAATTTGACCAGGTGGTGAATCTACCTTCCATTAGTGCCAATGATTTACGAAACGGCGCGAGCAGCAGTAATACTTTTAATGTCGCGATTGATTGTGAAATTGGCGCAGTATCAGGCACGACTTCAAGCAATACTAACGCACCCGTTGCTGTTGGTTTCCTGGTAACGCAAGCCACAGCATTGTCACAGGCTAGTACACTTGGGCTTCAGAGCAGTTCTGGCGGCATCAGCTACTTACTGGATGATAATTATGGTGCCACTGGCGTCGCTTCAGGTGTCGGTATTCGTCTTTATTCTTCTTCAGGTACCGCACTGAATCTGTTGTCCAGCAGCGGCACCACTGGCAACGGCTCAGCGGCAGGCTGGTACGGTTTTGCCGACATAATGAGTGAATCAGGTACAACTGCCTCCGGCGGCACCGCTTACGCAGGTAATTTTACCGCGTCCCTTGAACAACTTCCGGGATTAACCGCACAAGCAGGATCAGTTAATGCGCAAGCACAGATTATTGTCAGCCTTCAATAACCTGCTGCTGGCGAGTGTTCTTATTCTGAGCACTGATACTGCCAGCGCGGTTGTTAACAGCACCCAGAGTCGTCTGGTATTTAACGAAGACAGTATGGCGGAATCACTCACCTTAGTGAACTCAATCCGCTCTCCGGCGCTAGTACAGATGTGGACCGATGATAATGATCCACTCAGTCCGCCGGATCGCATTAGTACGCCACTGATCGTGGTACCCCCGCTGTTCAAATTGGCGCCAGCTGAGTCGCGTAACCTCCGTGTAATGCTGCTGTCGCGTGAGGGTATGCCTAAGGATCGCGAGCGCGTGTACTGGCTGAATATTTATCAGATTCCGCCAAATACACAGAAGGAAACCGCACAGGAAAAGAAAGTGATCCTGCCGTTGCGCATACGCTTAAAAGTTTTTGTGCGCCCAATCGGACTGAAAGAACCGGAAGAAAATAACGGCGAAAAATTACGCTTCACGCTTAGGCAGAAGGATGCGCAAAACTCAGTGCTGACCGTGAATAACCCTACACCCTACTACATGAATTTGGGAACGATCAGTCTTATGGATAAAAACCTGAAAGCGGAAATGATCGCGCCATTTTCTTCCACCTCAATCCCGGCTACGAACGTGGGCACTAATCCTGCGTTAAGTTGGACAGTGATTGATGATTACGGCAAGCAGACGCTATATAACAGAGAGTTAAGCAGCCAGTGAAAAGAAAGGTAACCATGACATTGAATATGACCTACTTTCATAAATATCATATGTCATATGATTTAATTGCTTCATTCATCCAGCAGGAGATGAATGTCAGCCATATTAATCTGCGTCATTTTTCCGATCCTGAAAGTTTGTTAACAGCGGCCAAAGAAAATAACATTGATATCATCATTATTAACTCTTCATGCTTATTTGATGATTCTTTTCGCTATGCGGATATCAAAAAAGTGCTTGCCAAGCTGTGTGAAAATAGAAATATCACTACCATTTTCCTGGTTCAGAACATGAAAGCAGCATTACTAAAAAAAATAGTCGACATGGGCGTAGACATTATGGTTAGTTCACAGGACACGCCACAGGAATTGATTAGAGCACTAATGAGCGTTATGATTTCCCCTACGGGTGAGACTTATATTTCTAAGTCTTTGCGCGAACACTTAGAGCAGGAATGTGCTCATTTGACACCAAAGGAGTGGGAAGTCATGAATTTTATTCAGAAAGGTTATACATTATCTGAAATAGCTTCAAAAAAATGTCGCGCCATGAGCACTATTTCAACCCAAAAAAGAAATGCAATGAATAAACTTCATTTGCGTAATGAAAACGAATTGTTACGTTTCTTGCATCAGAATGCATTTTTTTGATTTTTAACACTTGCGGAAAACCATGTTAATTAAATTCATTGCCCCTCTGGCAGGAGGCATATTGCTGTCCAGTCATGTCTGGGCATTGTCGCTTCAGGAATCTTTGATTGCGGCTAATATCTACAATGCAGAAATTAACGCTGCCCGTAGCGTGCATGACGCCGATGGTCAAAAAAAATATCAGGGGTTCGCTGGATTATTACCGGTGATTACGCTAGACGGTTCCTGGAGCAAAACCGATCAGCCAGATGCCACCTATTCTGCCGGTGTAACTCGCCATAACTATAGCTTCAACCTGACACAACCAGTGTTTGACATGGCAAAATACGCCACCTGGCGTAGAAGCGTGGTAATCGGAAATTTGGCGGATGTCAATCTGCTGATTGCCCAGCAGAAACTGATTAGTGATGTCACGACTGCATTTTACGGCGTACTGTATCAGCGAAGCGTGCTGGAAACCAACCAGCGGATCCTGGCCGCCTTCAACGCTAAACTCAAACAGTCGCAGAAAGCCCTTGAAGTCGGCGATGGAACACGCCTTGATGAGGTTGAAGCACAGGCCAACTACGACAAAGCTGTCGCGGACGAACTGGCGGCAGAAAACGATCTCAACGATGCCAATGTCTCTTTTCGTCAACTCACCGGCATGGATGCGCAAAGTATTTCCGATAAAAGTATGCGCTGTGTCAGTTTTAACGACAGGATCCTTCCTGAGCAATTAAAACGAGATGCCGCCGCCAATAATCTCGACGTACTGGCGGCCATTCAGAATCGTAAAGCCAGTGAGGCAGATATTCTGAGTTCGACATCTAACCATATGCCGGTAGTGACCTTTCAGGCGGGATACGGTAAGAACTGGAGCCGCGCCGAAGACGGCAACTATCTGGATACTATTTTTGGCACCACGTCTAAAACCGATAACACGCAAATCAGCGTGAATGTTTCGGTGCCACTGTTTGCCGGGGGTAGCCAGATATCGCAAAGTCTGGAGGCCGCGCACCGTTACGAACAAAATAAGGATTTAGTAATTGACTCCCGACGTAAAGCAGAACAGCAGGCAATTCAGGCAGCGTCCGGCGTACAAAACAGCCAGTCGCGTATTAAAGCCTATGAACGGGCAATATCTTCAGCTAACAAACGGCTGGCAGCCACCCGCTATGGACGAAAAATCGGCCAAAGAACGCTGATCGATGAGTTTAATGCAGAAAAAGAGTATTTCCAGGCGATTCAAGATCTGGCACAGGCTAAAAACACGCTGATTCAATCCATTGTTAAATTAAAAACAGCCACCGGTAAGCTCGATTATGCCGCGATGAAGAGTTTCAACTGTGGTTCAGCATTACCGGAAATGTAATTCATGAATAACGACTTATTTCGTAAAGAATCGCTTGAAGCGAAAAAGATTAAAGCATTAGGTTCCGTGGCATTGTATTGCCCGCCATTCAGATGGGTGATTATTACGATTATTTGTTTAATGGTAGCAATACTAATCGCATTTTGTATTTTTGGCAGCTATACCAAGCGGGAAAGTGCAGAAGGCGTGCTTGTACCTGAGAACGGTATGATGACAATTACTGCCATGAGCGCTGGAACGGTAATTGCTTTGCCTGCACATGAGGGCGACAGCTTAGACAAAGGTAGCCAGATTGCGACTGTTTCTTCGGAAATTTCCACCCGCTACGGACAAACGCGTGAAACTATCGCAACCCAGCTGGACTTACAGAAAGAGGGGCTAAATAACCAGTTAAATAATCTTGAGAAACTGAATAACGAAACGCTGAAATCGTTGCACGAGAAGGTTAGTTTACTCGGCCAGCAATCAGTAGAGCTGGACACGATTTACCGCCAGCGTACTCAGCAGATTGAGCTGTCGAAGACCCAGTTAGACAAAATGACCGCCATGCGCAAAGAAGGTTATGCCTCCAACACGCAGGTGGAACAACAGCAGAATGACTTACTTGATGCTCGTGTGCGCTTGCAGGATGTTGCCCGCCAGCGCATTGACGTTCGCCAGCAGTTGGCACAAACGCAGCAGCAATTGCGCGAACAACCGATCACGTTTTATCAGCAGAAGAATGACCTGCAACAGAAACTCTCAGAGATCACGCAGTCAATGATTGAAAACGAATCGCGCCGCTCAATTGAGCTGCGAGCGCCGGAAAAAGGTGTCGTCAGCGCGGTACTTGTCAAACAAGGTCAGGTTGTCACTGCGGGTCAGACGCTGGCGATGATGCTGCCGGACAATGCTCGTTTGCAGGCACGGATCATGCTCAGCAGCCGGGCAATAGGTTTTATACGTCCGGGACAACGAGTGGTGCTGCGCTACCAGTCGTTCCCTTGGCAGAAATTTGGCCAGCAATACGGCACGGTAATGGAGATCTCAAAATCTGCGCTCTCGCCGCAGGAGGTTTCGACCATCACTGGCAACAACCAGGTTAAGGAATCGATGTATCAGGTAAAAGTCACGCTGGATAAGCAGACGGTACAGGCATACGGCAAACAGAGCAGCCTTCGCCCCGGTAGCGGTCTGGAAGCAGACTTTATTGTAGATAAGCGTCGCATCTACGAATGGGTTCTTGAGCCGCTGAATGCACTAGGCAAAATGACGTCCTTGTAATTTTAATTATTTCATCAGGTTTATCATGGATTTATTTCACAAACTAAATTTGTCGTTTCGCCAGAAGCTACCTGTTTTACGTCAGACGCAAGCCGCAGAGTGTGGTCTGACCTGTATTGGCATGATTGCTGGCTTTTACGGCCATCACATTGATATGGTCTCGCTGCGCCAGCGATTTCCGACGTCCCTGAAAGGCAGCACATTGGCGAATATCATGTCATTCGCACAGAGAATGGGCCTGGGAAGCCGCGCAGTTCGCCTTGAACTGGATGAGTTAAACAAACTCAACCTGCCCTGCATACTGCACTGGGACATGAACCATTTTGTCGTGCTCAAAGACATTAAGAAAAACAAACTCATTATCCACGACCCGGCGCGTGGGGTTCGAAAAGTGCCTATGGATGAAGCCTCAGCCTCATTCACCGGCGTGGCACTGGAGCTATATCCAGCGGCGACGTTTGAGAAAAAGGATGAGAAAAAATCTATCTCAATGCTGAGCCTGATCCGAAATGTGTCTGGGATTGGGTCAGCCTTTATGCAAGTGGCATTGCTATCGCTGACGCTGGAATTCTTCGGTATCATCACGCCATTTTATATGCAGTGGGTGATCGATCAGGTACTGGTATCAGCGGATCGCGATTTACTGACGCTGCTTGGCGTAGCATTCATTTGTATCACATTATTCCAGAACCTCATTTCAGCGCTACGGAGTTGGGTAACCACATGGTTCTCAAGCATGTTGAGTGTGCAATGGTCATCCAATCTTTGCGCCCATTTGCTGGGATTGCCACTGAATTACTTCGAAGAACGCCATGTTGGCGATATTCTTTCGCGCTTTGGTTCCATAGGTACTATCCAAAGCACGCTGACTGGACGTTTTATATCGTCTATTTTTGATGGCGTAATGGCGCTGATCACTCTCGGCGTGATTTTTACTTATAACGCCACCCTGACGTTTGTGGTGATCGGCCTGTTCCTGCTCTATGCACTGATTCGTTGGATCTCTTTTGAACCATTTCGTCAAGCTAACGAAGATCAGCTGATGGCTTCAGCAGTGGTGCAGTCACAATTATTAGAATCGATTCGTGGCGTGCAGGCGATTAAACTGAATAATAAACAGGATCTTCGCGTATCCACTTATACCAACGAGACGGTGGAGTCCACAAATAAAGGGATTACCACGCAGAAACTTTCTATTTTTTTCAGTACATTACAGGGGACTATTTCTGGTGTTGGTAAAATTGTGCTGATTTGGCTGGCTGCGGCACAAGTTCTGGACGGCAATTTCACCAGCGGGATGCTGGTAGCGTTCATCTCGTTCTCAGATCAGTTTATCACACGTTCTGCCGGACTCATTAACGCACTGATTGAATTTAAAATGCTACGCTTACACGGCGAGCGTCTGTCCGACATTGTTTTAAGTGAAAAAGAGCAGAATATGGAAAGCAATGTTGCACTGACTGAGGATAAAGGCCCGGTACGTCTGGACATCAGCGCCCTCTCTTTCCGTTATTCCTCAAACGATCCGGAAATCTTCACTAACTTTAACCTGAGCATTGAGGCCGGAGAATCGGTGGCCATCATTGGTCCTTCCGGGCAGGGTAAAACTACGCTGGCAAAACTACTGCTTGGCCTGCTCAAACCGGACTCAGGCTGTATCAATATCAATGGTATCGATCATACCAAGTTGGGAATGACATACTACCGGGATTTGATAGGTAGCGTAATGCAAAATGACATGATGTTTGCCGGTTCTATCATGGACAACATCAGTTTCTTTGATTCCAACCTTGATAAAGCACAGGTCGAAAGAGCAGCTCGTATTGCCCAGATTCATAGCGACATTATGGCAATGCCGATGGGTTATAACAGCATGGTCGGCGACATGGGATCATCACTTTCTGGTGGCCAAGTACAAAGGGTAATCCTCGCTCGAGCCCTATACCGTCAGCCGCGGGTGTTGATTCTCGATGAAGCGACTAGCCATCTGGATGTGGCCAGAGAAAGCGCTATCAATGATGCGATTAAACACATGAGTGTTACCCGCATCATTATCGCGCATCGACCGGAGACTATTTTGAGTGCTGACCGTATTATTCAAATTAACAGCCAAGGTGTGATCGAGATATCTAAATCTGATTTTGTAGCATTAATAAACGACTCACAGGTTATTTTAGAAGCAGTATGACAAGATGGGAGGTCTTTTACACCACTCTGTACTAATACAAAGGAGTAAATATGAATAATACTTTATTATGCGTGGAAGGAACTCTTCATTTCAATGAGGATGTGAGAACGCAGTACATTAATATTGTGATGTTCAAAACTGGACAGCAAATTACAATTAACCGGAGTCCTATCGCAGCAGGACGCACACTTGCTGAGGATATTTCTCAGCAAATTAATAATGCAGAGAAAATACTTAATAATTTCAAACTAATTGAAATGGAAGAAATAAATAATGGGGACACCTTCACTGACTCAATAAAAGTAATATATACATTCTCACCTGGACCTGGAACTGCCAACCGCCTCTGGCAGGTCAGTTATGCGTGCCAGATTTCAGAAGATAAAATCATTAACTTCACTTCTGTTTATCCTGATGAAGTATCTATGGAAAATGAAATAAACCGATTACATCATTGCGTTACTAATTTCAAAATGAATAAAATATAATTGCAGGAGAAGAGTCATCAGGATCATCGAAAAATTCGTTAATTCCTGAATAAAAAATTCAATATAAACCATAAATTTAAAAACCCTGGTTTGTCTTAATCATTCATTAGATCACAGGCATGGTTATCAAATAAATCTATTTCAGTTTCTACCATCTGACTTAAAATGATGCTGCAACTGATATAACCCCCTGAAATTCGTTAACTGTAAACGATGTGTTTAAATTAATTTAAAACTGTGCTACCATACTCCCTAAAACATCCAGTTTTATGGATAAATTGTGAACTCCATTAATGATTACTGGTGGTGACTTAACGCTGAGCAAGAATCTTTCGGCAAAGTGGTCTCAATATCGACTAAACAATTCATGAATCCAGGCGAAATAAGGTCCCAGTTCGCAAAAGGTCAGAACCCATGATTAAAAACAAGGTGCAGAATATTCTACACCTTCTTTTTCGTTTACAAGGATAGCATTATGACCCTATCAAGCACGTTTAGATGAGAAATTAAAATACATCCCAAAATGAAAACACAATCTTAAAAAGATGTATTGAATGAAGATAACTACACAAGCATAAAAAAGTTAAACTACACTTTTCAGCTTGGCTTTATCTGATGCATAATTATTATATTATCAATGGGTTCATTGAATTTCATCCTGCAGCAAGCACTCTAAGCAATCTTAACGATCCTGAAAAAGTAGTGGTTTTGAATTCTCCCGCCAGTCGCTGTCTCTTATTATTACTTCAGAAAAGTAATGAAATTGTTACACAGCATGAGTTTATGAAAACTGTCTGGGAAAAAAATGGTATGCTGATCACGCCTAATACTTTTTATCAGAACATTTCACTCCTCAGGAAAGGATTAAAAAAAGTTGGAATGCTGGAAGATCCGATAATGACCATTCCTCGGGTCGGCTTGACGCTGGCCAGCGGGACACTCATTAAAAAGCGCAGTAGTGAAAAACTGGCAGACATCAGCCAGGAGCATCCCTTTCTCATAGATGAATATTCTAAGACACAGGAGGCACCTGAACATGATAGTCTGATACGACAGCCGGAGGTTGAAGAGGTCGAACCGAAGGCGGCGATACCTGTCGCAGGAATAACTGCTGAACCAATGATAAACCAGCCACAGGAAGTTTTAATCCCGAGAAAATCATTCTCCCTTTACCTGTGGGTGATGGGTCTGGTGGCAATGTTTTCACTGGTGGTTATAGTGAGCCTCACCAATTCTGGGTGCAACATTCGTCACTATTTTAGTGATTACCATTTTCTTGCTAATACCAGCGGCTGTCATATTTTTATTGCCGATAAAAATGCCACACCAGATGACAAAATCAGAATGATGTCGTTGGTTAGTCAATTTAAAATCAGTTGCAGTGATTATCCATGGGTATACATAACTCATTATGTTATGCTGCCAAGAATCTCTGTCGTTCGTTGCAATAAGCAAATGAGCGAACAAAACATTTGCATTTCAGAATATTACTTCAGAGGTTTAAAATAGAGTGATTAGAAAATGTGCTGGCGCTCTATTAACCGTGATTATTTTAGCAGAGGTAGCCTATTTAATCTGTGCCTATATTCATCAGAGGCAGATGGATAGTTTTACTTGCGCAGCCAGTTTAGTACAGCATTATCAAGACGAAGTATATTATCTGTCACTTAACTACACGATTCGCGGGAATTTTGGTCTGGTGCATATCACTGGCCGTTCAGATGTGAACCCTGAAAAAATTTTCAATCGTAAGATTTCTTTTAATCTGCAGCGCAATGGCGATATCTATTACATGTTATCTGACAAAAATATCAAGCTGCCTGATGACAGCTTTGATGATGAGGAGTTGAGCTTGTATGTGCCCCGTTTCTTCATCAAACCCGGAAAAGACATCTACATACGTATACTAAAGCAGAATAATAATAACTTTGTTTTTATGGTGGATTCAATTCCCACTTATATATGTAAAAATACGGCCAGAGATAGTTAAAACGAATGTTATAGCTCGATATGGATAGTCAGGATAACTGCTTGTCGTGAAATGCCGAACGAAGCTTTAAAGCCGGAAGATACCTTCGTCTTTCGGTTTTAAATACCTCAGTTATCCCTGATCGCCGTCGCCTGAGATTAATATCGCTGGCAGGTGAACAGGTAAGATAACGGCCCGCCGACCAGGTAAGTTTTCTTATCAATCTGCGTGACATCCAGTTGCAGATAACCAGGATCGAGCGTAATTTCCGCCAGCAGAATATTAAATACTGCATCTGGCGTCGTATCGTTGGTTGCGGTAATAACCGTTCTTATTTTATAGCGATAAGTATCACTATCAATTTTATTCCCTGCGCTCAGCGCAACGCGTCGATTAAGCGTTGTAACTTTATCACCAAAATTTACCTGTCCGTTCAGCAACAGATAGCCCTGTTTAGAATCAATAAAGCGAAGGTCCTGTGAAACAGCAAACTTAATCTTATCATCATCATGCCGACTAAGATCGTAGCGGCTGAACGCTGAACAGCGGAAAGGAAAATCGTCAGGTCGGGGCTTAAAATAATTAATCCCGGCAAAAATCACCAGCAGCAGCGCAGCGAGTGTTAGCGTCAGCATGAATGTGGCGTTCCGTTTCAAAACGTTCTCCAGTCAAGATAATAGAAGTTGTCGCAGGAAACGATATGGCCACTGCTGTTAAGATTACATGCGGAGAGAATGGTCCTGCCATAATCAGTCGTTGTGAATGAAGTATTTTTATCGAAATAGATGCGTCGTCCCGGCACACAGGATTGATTATTCTCTTTGAGAATTTCAAGAATTTGCTTATCCAGAGACTTTTGCTCAAACACATCCAGCCCCTCAACGATCACCGCCTCGCAGCCGCCTTGCAATTTGATAGTACTCATAGAAGAATTCTTTTCAGCAGGCTTACTTATACTGAAGTACCAGAAAGCGCTGCCCAGCACCATCAGCATGAGGAAAAATATGCCCTGCCTGACGTTGAGGCCAGATTTTTTGACAACCTTATCCGCCATAACAGGCTCGGAGCGTATCGCCGGGCTATCCTGGCTGGAAACAGCACTCTCCGCAGTCTCTTCATCACTCTGAACCTCTGTCACAACAAAAACCGGGGAAGATTCCCGTTCAATTTTGATGTCAGTATTGAGTCGGATGCCGATTTTCGGAATGGTGATAATCAGATTTTCACAACCATAAGCCGCGAGCGCTCTGCGCAGAATACTCAGATACTGATTCAGATTACTGTTTGATCCACGCAGGCCATATTTATCCCAGACTTCAGTCAAAAGGGTATCACGCGCAAGTATTTCACCTTCGGAATTCAGTAACTGCTCAAAAAGTCGACCTGATGAAATACTCAGACTCAGCGTTTCCTGAGTAGGAAGATGAGCCAGCGTACAGTCATCTGAATTGTAGGTTACCTGATCATCGATAATGTAAATCATTAAGAAATCACTGAATTTGTGCCCATTTCTGACAGTATAATTCAGCTTATCTTAAGAAGCACTAAAGAGACCTGAACCAGCTGATTCACAGAGTTGAGGTTAAGTTAACATTTTAAATTCGTCATCCTGCCGGGCGTTACCCTTTTACCTCACTATCCGCTGCAAACCATGGCTTTTGCCTGCAGCAGGGCCTAAAATGTGACCACCTATAACAGTGGTCACTGAAATCTTCACCCACTCTGATTTGTCAGGCGATAACAATGACCCAATCCGTACTGGAAAATGGTACACGCGGCCCGGCCGGGCACAATGTGCGTGACCAGATTGTCGATGCAGCCATGCAGCACTTTGCGCATTACGGCTATGAAAAAACCACCGTTTCCGACCTTGCCCGGGCTATCGGCTTTTCCAAAGCATACATCTACAAATTTTTTGAATCGAAACAGGCGATTGGCGAAGTAATTTGTTCAAACCGGCTGGCGATGATCATGGCGCGTGCTGAAGCGACAATCGCCGACGCCCCAGGGGCATCAGAACAACTGCGGCGACTTTTTCGCACGCTTTCCGTCACCGGCACTGAACTCTTTTTTCACGAACGTAAACTCTATGACATTGCCGCCGTTGCGTCGCGCGATCGCTGGCCATCCGCCATGGCATACGAAAAACGCATTCTGAATCTGATTCAGGAAATTCTCCGCAGGGGGCGTGAAACGGGTGAGTTCGAGCGTAAAACCCCCGCTGACGAGGCGGCGGAGGCAATCTATTGGGTGATCAAACCCTACGCCAGTCCGGTACTGCTGCAGTACAGCCTTGATGACGCTGAAGCAGCCTCTGCACAACTGGCAGCGCTGGTGTTACGTAGCCTTGCGCCCTGAGCAATGCGCATAATGTGACTATTGACTTATTTAGTCACAAGGGCAACGATAGCAGTCTGTCTGGTTATCGCTCAGGATTCTGATGCTGCTACGCTTATCTCAGTATGTTCTGTTCTATCTCTGCGCTCGCACATCACACTGTCCTGCGCAGGGCCTCGCTATTTGCGCTTCAGGCGCGTATCAACTCTCCGCGTCAGCATGTCAATTGCTGCCCGGACGCTTTACTGGAGCAACCGCATGAGTCATTTATCCCCCTCACAACGTATCGTTATTACCGGCGCGGGCATCGTCTCACCGCTGGGTTGTGGCGTTGAAACTGTCTGGCAGCGATTAACGTCGGGTAAATCAGGTATCCGCGTTCTGCCCGACACGCTCACTGCCGGAACCGGCATTTCAGTGGGTGGCAGCGTGCCCGACATTGATGAAGACCCGCTGGCGGGATATAACCCTGAATCGTTCATTGCGCCGAAAGAGCGTAAAAAGATGTCGCGATTTATTGAGTTTGCGCTGCTTGCAGCTGAAGAAGCGCTGAATCAGGCGGGCTGGCATCCTGAAGATGAGACCGCGCGTGAACGCACCGCGACCATTATCGCCTCCGGCGTCGGTGGTTTTGGCGCTATTGCTGACGCCGTGCGCACCACGGATGCGCGCGGTCCGCGCAGACTCTCGCCCTTCACTGCACCCTCGTTTCTGGCCAATATGGCCGCCGGTCATGTCTCGATTAAATACGGTTTTACCGGCCCGCTGGGCGCGCCCGTTACTGCCTGTGCCGCAGGCGTGCAGGCCATTGGTGATGCAGCCAGGTTAATCAGAAGCGGCGAGGCGGACATTGCGATTTGTGGCGGGACCGAAGCGGCACTGGATCGCGTAACACTGGGCTGTTTCGCGGCAGCGCGTGCTCTGTGCGTGGGCTACGAAGATCATCCGCACCACGCCTCACGTCCTTTTGATCGCGACAGAAATGGCTTCGTGATGGCCGAAGGTGCGGGTTTGCTGGTGATTGAGTCGCTGGCCCATGCCGAAGCACGGGGTGCGACGCCACTGGCGGAGATTATCGGTTATGGCACCAGCGCCGATGCTTACCATCTTACCGCAGGTCCGGAAGATGGCAGTGGCGCTGCGCGGGCAATGAGAACGGCTCTGCGCCAGGCGGGTATCAGCCCGAACGACGTCCAGCATATCAACGCACACGCTACCTCAACTCAGGTTGGCGATCATGGTGAGCTGGCGGCTATTCGCGCCGTATTTGGCGATGATTCACAGGTCGCGATCGCCTCAACCAAATCCGCCACCGGCCATCTGTTGGGTGCCGCAGGCGGCGTTGAGGCGATATTCACCCTGATGGCATTGCGTAAGCAGCTTATTCCGCCGACGCTGAACCTTCATCATCCCGATGACGCAGCAGGCAATCTTGACCTGGTGGCGCTCGATGCACGTCCAGCCGAGCTGACCTATGCCATGTCGAACGGTTTCGGCTTTGGCGGCGTCAACGCCAGTATCCTGCTGCGCAAGTGGTAATGACTGCATAGCGACGATTAAGCCCGCGCTGCCAGACACCCTCTCAGCGCGGGTAATACATTGGACGTCCTCACAAATCGTGCACAGCTGTTTCCTGTGTGCCGGGGTTTATCAAAACATCCTCTATACAACACTCACTTTATAAATCTGCACCTTTCCTGACAAAATTGCCGCCCTTCCACCGCCTGCCCTTTTCTTTCAGCACTACAATTAATCGAATCAAAACAACCTCAGAGAACGTTGATGAAGATTGCAGCTTTCGATATTGGTGGTACCTCTTTAAAAATGGGCGTGATTGACGATCAGGGAAATATTCTTACCCGTGACAGTGCCGATATCTCCCATAACTCACGCGACAAAATCCTTGATGAGATCCTTGAGTGGCTGGAGAGAAATCCCGGCTGTGCAGGTATCGCCGTGAGTACGCCCGGTTATATAAATGCAGAAGCCGGATACATCGAAATGGGCGGCACCATCCGTGACTTCGACCAGTTTCACCTGAGTCAGTGGCTGACGGAGAAAACTGCTCTGTTCGCCACGGTCGAAAACGATGCACACTGCGCCCTACTGGCTGAACAGTGGCTGGGAAAAGCGAATAAACTCAACGATTTTCTGATGCTGACCATCGGCACTGGATTAGGCGGAGCGGCCTTCTGCAACGGCGCGCTGATACGGGGTGGTCGTAATCGGGCGGGCGAGTTTGGCTGTCTGCTGACTTCACGCCCCACCAGCAGCAATATTGAGCGCCATACCATGAGTCAGAGCTGTACCATGACGGCGCTGCGGGAGAATTACAGTCAGCTTACCGGGCAGCCCACCGACGACGTCAGTGGTAAAGATGTTTTTGACGCATACGACCACAATGAAGAAGCCGCCCAGCAGGTGGTGAGTAAATTCTACGAGGATCTCGCGGCCGGCATATATAACCTGTTCAGTGTCTTCGATCCACAGATGATATTTATCGGTGGGGGGATTACTGCGCGTGAGCCGTTCCTCGAGGAACTGGCAGAGCAGCTGACAAAATATGATCTGGATATTCCGATTGATGCCGCGACCTACGGCAACGACTCCGGCATGCTGGGCGCAACCTGGAATTTCCTGCAACGCCAGCAGACACATATCAATTAACTACTCATTTAATTATCGCTGCCGCCAGTCGGGAATAATTAAATCACCCCGTAATACCGAACTACCCAGCATCTGCTGGGTAGTGGCGGTTAGCCAGCTGACGATCCGGTAGGCAAGGGCATCAAGGGAATATTCAATTGCCGGTATAGCAGGCAGACCAGGCAAATTGACTGAACCCGCCAGGCTAAAGACCATGACGTCATCAGGCACCGATTTATTAAACGCCTGCAACTGCGTTATAACGCGCTGTGCTTCCTGCTCGTTAGCCACCAGTAATGCATTAAAAATACGGCTACTGGCGTTATTCAACAGCATCTGAATAGCCACCGATGATGAAACCGCATCAGTGATGACCAGATTGCGGTTAAAGGGTAAAACATTATTTTCCAGAGCAAGCTTATAGCCATGTAACACCTGGCCGGCCGTGCTGCCGTTCTCTGGCTGGACCAACGCAATTTGACGGCGGCCCTGATTAATCAGGAAATTGCAGGCTGTCTCAGCGGCAAAGGCATGATCGAACTGAATGCTGTTTGGCCCTTCCGCTTCGGCACAGTCGACCAGAATGACATGTTCATCATCAATGTTAAGCGGGAAGTGCGCACCGATAATCAGCACGTCATCGCACAGGCCACAACTCAGCTCGTCAAGTGCGGTGAGAATTTCGCTTTTACTGCGTGCAAAACGTAATAACAGATGTTTTTGATGCTGACGCAGTTCTTTCTCCAGTGCGAAAAGCCAGGCGGTAATCTGGTTAACATTTTCCTGCGCACAGATTACGCCAATACAGTGGGTTGTCTGACTGAACAATGACTGGGCTATAACATTAGGCCGGTAATTCAGCTCTTCAACGGCTTTCAGTACCGCCAGCCGACTGGCTTCCTTCACGCCACGTGAACCGCTCAACACCCGGGAAACTGTGGCTTTAGAGACCCCAGCTAACCGCGATACATCGTTGATATTAGACATCGTTCTCCCCTGAAAATGGCGCTACGCCAAAAAAGCCAACCTTGTCATGCTGCGCATTTCTTCGTAGCTCGGAGTATAGCTTTTTCATTATGCTGTGGAAACCGATTTCCCATACACCTGTCTTACAGTGGCTTTTCAGCCATTTTTGTGATGGCTATCTAATTAAAAAAACCAGTAAGTAATGGTTTCTGACAGCCATCACACTTCTTGCCGATCAGGATGGAAACCGGTTTCCATATGTTATCCAATCAGCCTCACTTGAGTGTTTAAGGTGAGGAACAGTAACCATGTACAAAATCATGTTGTGTTGTTCAGCAGGTATGTCTACCAGCATGCTGGTGCGAAAAATGGAGGAAGCAGCCGCTGAGCAGGGGCTACCCGTTGAGATCAAGGCATTTGGTGTGGCGGAGTTTGATGAGCAGTTTTCCCGCTATCAGGTGGTTTTGCTTGGGCCACAGGTGAAGTACATGCTGCAAAGCCTGACGGAAAAAACAGCAGACCAGAATATTCCGGTACAACTAATCGATATGATGGATTACGGCATGCAGCGGGGGGACAAGGTGCTGGATTTTGCCCTGTCACTGATCGCAGCAGCACATGAAAAGGCGGCCTTATGAGTTCCCTCTATCAATCGATGATTGCCGTGATCGAGCAATCAATTACACCGCTTGCTGGTCGGCTGGGTCAGCAGAAATATGTTATAGCCATCCGTGACGGCTTTACTGCTGCCCTGCCGTTTATGATTATTGGTTCGTTTATGCTGGTATTTATCTTTCCCCCCTTTTCCGCCACCAGTACTAACAGCGTGGCCCGAGCCTGGCTCGATTTTTCCGCTACCTACCGTGACCAGCTGATGTTGCCGTTTAACCTCAGCATGGGAGTCATGACCTTCTTTATCTCAGTGGGTATCGGGGCCAGCCTGGGACGGCAATTCGCGCTGGATCCGGTGATGTCTGGTCTGCTGGCCTTTATGGCCTTTCTGCTGGTGGCAGCGCCTTACTCAAATCACACGATTTCAACCGAGTATCTTTCCGGTCAGGGCATTTTTACCGCGCTGATTACTGCCATTTACGCTACACGCGTTTACGCCTGGCTGAAGCACAACAACATCACTATCCGTCTGCCAAAAGAGGTACCGACCGGCGTCGCACGATCGTTTGAGATACTGATTCCGGTGGTGGTGATTATCGGCACCCTTCATCCGCTGAACCTGTTTATTGAAGCTAAAACAGGAATGATCATTCCACAGGCCATTATGCATCTGCTGGCACCGCTGGTCTCTGCGTCTGACTCTTTACCTGCCATTCTGCTGTCTGTGCTGCTGTGTCAGATCTTTTGGTTCGCCGGCATTCACGGCGCGCTGATTGTAACCGGCATCATGAATCCATTCTGGATGGCTAATCTCTCTGCTAATCAGGCTGCTTTGGCGGCAGGCACTGTCTTGCCGCACATCTATCTCCAGGGCTTCTGGGATCACTATCTTCTGATCGGTGGTGTCGGCTCTACTTTGCCACTGGCTTTCCTGCTACTGCGCAGTCGCGCCACCCATCTGCGAACCATCGGCAGGATGGGTATCGTGCCGAGCTTTTTTAATATCAACGAGCCGATCCTGTTTGGCGCACCGATCATCATGAACCCTCTGATGTTTATTCCCTTTGTCTGCGTGCCGATGCTAAACGCCGTACTGGCATATACCGCCACCCGGATGGGCTGGCTGGCTCAGGTAGTTTCGCTCACGCCGTGGACGACGCCAGCACCAATTGGCGCCTCATGGGCGGCTAACTGGGCAATCAGCCCGGTGGTCATGTGCCTGATCTGCATGGTGCTTTCTGCGCTGTGTTACCTGCCGTTCCTGCGAGCTTATGAGCGATCTCTGATGAAAAATGAGCAGGAAAAAGCGCAGGCGAACGCACCGCTGGCTGAAACTGCCGGCACATCCTAATCACCCTGGAGAGAGACACGATGCAACTGATATTTCCTGATAACTTCTGGTGGGGTAGCGCCAGTTCTGCTTTGCAGACCGAAGGCGATAGCCTGAACGGTGGTAAAAGCGCCACCATCTGGGATCACTGGTATACACAACAGCCTTCGCGTTTCCATCAGCAAATCGGTCCCGCTGAGACGTCCACTTTTTATCAGCACTGGCGTCAGGATATCTCTTTACTGAAGCAGCTGAATCACAACAGTTTCCGCACCTCAATCAGCTGGTCGCGGCTAATCCCGGATGGCACCGGCGACGTCAATCAGGAAGCGGTGGTCTTCTATAACCAGGTGATTGATGAACTGCTGGCACAGGGCATTACTCCCTTTATCACACTGTTTCACTTTGATATGCCGATGGCGATGCAGGAACAGGGAGGGTGGGAGAGTCGACAGGTTGTTGCAGCGTTCAGTCGCTATGCCCGTCTCTGCTTTGAGCTTTTCGGTGATCGTGTCCTTCACTGGTTCACTTTTAACGAGCCAATTGTGCCGGTGGAAGGGGGTTATCTGTATGACTTCCATTATCCTAACGTCGTGGATTTCCGCCGGGCGGCGACGGTGGCTTATCATACCGTACTTGCACATGCCTCAGCGGTCCGGGCTTTCCGGACCAGCCATTCGGCGGGGGAGATCGGCATTGTGCTTAATCTCACACCTTCCTATCCCCGGTCTCGGAACCCGGCGGATCTGACGGCTGCTCATCATGCAGACCTCTTGTTTAACCGCAGTTTTCTTGATCCGGTCTTACGGGGTGAATTTCCAGCGGATCTGGTCGCGCTACTCAGGCAATATGACCAGTTACCGTTAACGCTGACTGAAGACAAAGTACTGATCGCTGACGGCATAATTGATCTGCTGGGTGTCAATTATTACCAGCCGCGGCGGGTTAAATGTCGTGATAGCGCAATTAATCCTGCCGCTCCGTTTATGCCTGAATGGTTTTTTGAAAATTATGAGATGCCGGGCCGGAAAATGAATCCTTACCGTGGCTGGGAAATTTACGAGCCAGGTATCTATGACATTCTCACTAATCTGCGGCTGAATTATGGCAATCCACGCTGTTTTATTTCGGAAAATGGAATGGGTGTCGAAGATGAACAACGCTTTGATCAGGCGGGACAGGTAGACGATCAATACCGAATCGACTTTGTTGCTGAACATCTTAAATGGGTTCATCGGGCGATCTGCGAGGGCAGCCAGTGTCTCGGTTACCATATGTGGACCTTTATTGATAACTGGTCATGGTGTAACGGCTATAAAAACCGTTACGGTTTTGTCCAGCTTGATATCACCACCCAGAAACGCACAGTGAAAAAAAGCGGCGAATGGTTTGCTGCAACTGCTGCCTGTAACGGTTTTAACCATCCGGAGAATTTAGCATGATCGATCAGGAAGAGGCGGTAATGGAAATCATTGTTAATGCGGGCCAGTCGCGCAGCCTTTGTTTTGAGGCGTTACAGGCGGCGCGTCAGGGTAAAATCGAACAGGCGCGGGTTCTGCTGCACGAGGCGGATACCTTCACCCGACAGGCGCATAAAATGCAAACCCGACTGATTGAACAGGATGCAGGCGAAGGTCGCCAACCCATGACGCTGATTATGGTTCATGCGCAGGATCACTTAATGACTTCGATGCTGGCGCGTGAGTTGTCTGAAGAGATCATTCATCTTTACCATCGAGAACAGCGTGCCTGACATCTGTAGCAGAAAATGAAAATGCCTGGCGCAGTCACTCTGCGCCTCACAGGATGAACAAGCGCCGCCGTGCAACTACCCCCGTACCGGTGCATCAAACAGACTCAGCACCACGACAATCAATGTATAAACCAGCACATACAACAGAATCAGCGCAGCAAGCAAATGCCGGTGGCTGCGCATCTCACTTTTCTTCATGGTGCCATTCAGAAGGTGTAACTCAATGCCAGAGTAGCCGAGGCGCCGTTATTTCGTGCGACGATGGGGCTATCTGAAGCATGCTTATCCAGCCATGTGTAATCACCAATTACGCTGACGGCCCAGGCTGGCGTGAACTGATGGCTCCAGGTCAGGCTGGTGTCGGTACCATAAAAGCCACCCGCAGCGTCGTAGCGTTCAAATCCGCTGCGCGCACTTTGCTTGCTGTTAACACCATACCAGGTATTCATATAACGCCCGTCACCAAACAGACCCGCCACCTGCAGTGCCACCGTATCGTCGCTGGTCTGCCAGGGGATCAGGGTCACGGAAGTCCGATACTGCACACCCTGACCATCACTTAACGGCAGCGTCGCTTTGCCCTCAAGCACAAACCATGGCGTAACTGACCATCCTATTGCCAGCGCGGTGTTAACCGTGGCGTCGATATTTCCCATGCCCCTGAGCCGGTCATCACCGTCGCGCCATGAGGAGTTCTGATCAGATCGACCCAGCCCATAGCCCAGCGTATGTTCCAGATAAAGCCCGTTATCCGCCTGCAGATCGTAGCCAATCCCCTTTTGCGAATCGAGAAAGATGGCCCCGTCTCGCGCCTGAAAAATTGGGGTCAGCTGCCAGTGTTGCTTATCTGCGCCGCTGTAGCGCGGGGCATTGATACCAGCAATACCCAGCGTCACGCTGGGCGGTGGTGTGGCACTGTCGTCCGCTCTTGCAACAGCGGCGCTGAACCCCAGCGAAAAACAGACCATGTGAAGCGTTATTTTTCCGGTTATCATCACGTTTCCTCATTATCACATCAGGTGCGGAGCTGAGGGATTCAGTGCCGCGTCACTGGCCGGAGTATGCGAGGCGAGTGTCAATGAACGACCAGGGATTTATGAAGAAACAGTCAAGGTGATCCGAAAATGCAGTCAAAACGTGTACTGATTATTGAAGATGACGCGGATGCGGCGGGCGTACTTGAGGCCTACCTGAAACGTGAAAATTATGAGGTTATGATTGCGGGTGACGGGCCCGGCGGGCTGGATGCCGCCAGACGCTGGCAGCCCGATCTGATCCTGCTGGATATCATGCTGCCCGGCATGAACGGCACTGAAGTGCTGGCAGCGCTGCGACGTCGTGACGATACCCCGGTGATCATGGTGACAGCGATGAGTGATGCGCCGGACCGCATCGGCGCACTGCGCTATGGCGCGGATGACTACGTGGTCAAACCCTATCATCCGGGTGAAGTGGTGGCGCGCGTTCAGGCAGTACTGCGCCGCAGCCAGAGTCACGTCCCCACAGCAGAAACACTGCGCTGGGCGGGTTTAGTGGTGGATCCGGTGGCACTCACCGCAGTAGTCGATAGCGACAGTCCATCACCGCGCCGCCTCGATCTGACACCGACCGAATTTTCCCTGCTGGTTACCCTGATGCGCGCCCCGACGCGTCCGTTTACCCGCCTGTTTCTGCTGGAGCACTGTCTGCCGGAAAGCGATGCACTGGAGCGGGTGGTGGATACGCATGTTTATAACCTGCGCCGCAAACTGGAAGTCGCTGGCATCTCTGACGTCTTACCCGCGGTTCGCAGCGTCGGCTACCGGTTCAGACAGCCATGAACAACAACGTCTACAACTCACTGTGGCGCTGGATCTGCGTCCGGGTACTGTTTCTGGCAATTGGCAGCGTAGTGCTGATCGCCATCTGTATGTGGCTGCGCTTCGCGGTGCAGGCGTACTGGATCTATTACCGGATGCCGCCCGCGCTGCTGGATGAGTTCACGCAGTTGCGCCACCATCCCGCCAGCGATCCGGTGCGCTTTCATCAGATTATCGATCAGTGGTGGGGCATCAACTTCTCCGATCCGTCGCTTGCCTCGTCCGACTGGCTTACCGTGATCGTGCTGGTGGTGGTCACAATCCCGTTTATGGTAGTGATGGCGCTGCGCTTTGCCCGTCCGCTGTCGGTGCAGTTCAGCCAGCTGGCTAGCGCCGCGCGAGCGGTGTCGAAAGGGGAATTTGGCCGATCGGCGGTAATCGTAAAAGAAGCCCCCCAGGAGCTGGTGCGCTTTACTGAAGATTTCAATCAGATGACGCAGCAGCTGGCGCGTTACGAGCGTGAGCTGCGCACCTCACATGTGGCGATAGCGCATGAGCTTCGTTCGCCACTGACCGCAGCGATGGGCCGGTTACAGGGTATTCTGGATGGGGTCTTTCCAGCTGAGCCGCAGCAGCTGGCAATGATCATGAAGCAACTGATGCAACTCAGCCGCCTGATCGATGAGCTGCATTTGCTGTCACTGGCAGATGCAGGACAGCTAACCCTGAACCGCGAGCGGTTTAATCTCAGCGAGTTACTGCGTGAGCGCACTGGCTGGTTGATGCCGCAGGCCGAGCAGGCGGGCGTTGTCATCCGCATCAAGCCTCAGGCCGACCTGCTGTTATACGCCGACGCGTTCCGCCTGGGCCAGGTAGTGACTATCATCTGTGAAAATGCGCTGCGCTACGCCGCCGACGGTGGCGCGTTGCTGATCACCGCCAGCCAGAATGATCAGGCGATCACGATGACCTTCCGTGATTACGGTCAGGGTGTGGAGCCGGACTTCCTGCCGCAGCTGTTTGACCGCTTTACCCGGGCTGACTCTTCACGTGCCCGCCACTCCGGCGGCAGCGGTCTGGGCCTGTCGATAGCCAAAGCGATCGTCGAGGCACACGGCGGGTCACTTCACGCCACGTTACCTGCCGACGGCGGCCTGTTAATCGGGATAACGCTGCCGGTGAGATAAATTGTTCTGGCTTGACCATTTCTTGATGGTTCATGCAACGTTTCTGGACACAAGCCGGGTTCAATGAGCACAACTCATTAAAGGAACCCGGTTATGACTGATTTAATCCCGGATGCTGCCCGCCAGGTGTGGCGTCATCTCTTCAGTGTTCAGATCTTTGCGCCAGTGGTGTTTGTGCTACTCGGCGTGCTTATCATGACCGGCTGCCGGGATAATAATTCTGCCCCGCCTGCCGCCCCACCCCGCCCGGTTAAAACGGTGGTTGCCCCGCCGCCCAGCAGTGATTCGTCACTGGTGCTGACGGGCGAAATCCGCCCGCATGAAGAGGTCGCGCTGGCCTTCAGACTGGATGGACGGGTCGTGAGTCGTACGGCTGAACTGGGCGACCGCGTTAGCGCCGGGCAACCGCTGGCCGCGCTGGAAAACGATCAGTCACGTAATCAGTTGAGCAGCGCGCGTGCCGATCTTGACAGCGCCCGTGCCGCAGAACGGGTCGCCGCGCTTAACCTGCATCGAATGCGGCTGCTGATGCCCGGTGGTGCTATCGCCCGCAGCCAGCTGGACAGCGCCCAGGCAGACTGGCAGAGCGCACAGTCCCGGCGGCTCAGCAGCGAAGCTGCACTGAAAAATGCCCAGGATAACCTCAGCTGGACTCAGCTGACTGCGCCTGCAGCAGGCCGGATCACCGCCATCACGGTTCAGCCAGGTCAGGTGGTCAGCGCCGGACAAAACGTGATGACGCTGGCAGCAGGAGATGCACGCGATGCAGTCTTTGACCTGACCACGCCTGCGCTGCTGCGTCCTGATGACCGGGCACCACTGAGTGTGACGCTGCTCGCCGATCCCGGCGTGCAGGCCAGTGGTATCGTGCGTGACATCAGTCCGCAGGCCGATCCGCAGACCCGCACGTGGCGACTGCGCATCTCGCTGAATCATCCACCGGAGGCGATGGCACCCGGTGCCACGGTCATCGTCAGCCTGCCCGATGCTCAACCGCCAGTCATCACCCTGCCTGCCAGCGCCCTGACCCGTTTCGCAGACAAACCCGCGCTGCTGGTCGTTGATGCAGCTTCACGCTTACAGCTTCGTCCGGTAGTGCTGAGCCGCTTTAACGCACAGCAAATCTTTGTGACTGCCGGGATCCAGCCGGGCGAACGCGTCGTTACGGCGGGTGTCAGCACCCTGCAGCCTGGCGAAAAAGTGGCGCTTTCGCAGGAGGCTCCATGAAAAAAACGGCTGGCTTTAACCTTTCTGGCTGGGCGCTGGCGCATCAGCAGCTGGTGATCTTTTTTATGCTGCTGGTGATGGCCGCAGGCGTACTGAGCTATCAACGTCTGTCGCGTAACGAAGATCCGGCGTTTACCATCAAAACCGCCGTCATCTCAGCCCAATGGCCAGGCGCTGACGTGGACAATACTGTGCAACTGGTCACTGACGTGCTGGAACAGAAAGTACAGGAGATCCCGTCACTGGACGCAGTAGAGAGCGAAACCCGCGCCGGGCAGACCGTGATTTATGTCAATCTGTGTGATGATACACCGCCGTCTCAGGTGGCTGGCATCTGGTATCAGTTGCGTAAAAAGATGAAGGATGTGGCCTCTTCGCTGCCTCAGGGCGTGCAGGGTCCGGCCGTTAACGATGAGTTTGATGACACCTTCGGCACAATTTATGGCTTCACAGCTGATGGCTTTACCGACAGAGAGCTACGTGATCGGGTCGATAACCTGCGACGCAGTCTGACCAGCCTGCCAGACATCGGAAAAACCACCCTGCTGGGTGTGCAGGAGCAGCAGGTGGTTATTGCCTTTTCACCGCGCAAGCTGAACGGCATGGGACTCGATTTACAGCAGGTCAGCGATGCCATTAAAGCCCAGAATGACGTCGTACCCGCTGGCAGCCTGCGAACCGACCGCGAGAACATCGCGCTGCGGGTCAGCGGCACCCTGACCTCGGTCGAAAATCTGCGGGCGATTACGCTACATATCGGGGAACGTTTCATCCCGCTGACTGAACTGGCTACCATCAGCCTGCAACCTGCTGAACCCCCGGCGCCCACGTTTCGGGTAAATGGCGTCCCGGCTATCGGACTGGCGATCTCTATGGCCGCCAGCGGCAACATGCTCGATTTCGGTCAGCAGCTTAACCAGCGCATGCAGACACTGGCCAGTCAGTTACCGCACGGCATCACCATGACCCGCGTAGCCGACCAGTCTTCCGTGGTGAAAACCGCGGTCAGCGGTTTTGTCCGGATACTGGGCGAAGCGGTTGTCATCGTATTAGCCGTCTCCTTTGTCTCGCTGGGACTGCGTGCCGGTCTGGTGGTGGCGGCGGCTATCCCGCTGGTGCTGGCGATGACCTTTACCGGCATGCTACTGGCAGGCATCGGACTCCAGCGCATCTCGCTTGGCGCACTGATTATTGCGCTGGGGCTGCTGGTGGATGACGCCATGATCACCGTTGAGGCGATGGTGGCGCGGCTGGAAGCGGGCGACAGCAAGTGGCAGGCCGCGACGTATGCGTTTAAAACCACCGCTTTCCCGATGCTGACCGGCACGCTGGTGATGATCGCCGGTTTCATCCCGGTCGGATTCGCCGCCTCCAGTGCCGGGGAGTATTGCTACTCGCTGTTTGTGGTGATTACCCTGGCGCTGCTTTGCTCCTGGGTGGTCGCAATAATATTCTCCCCGCTCACCGGTTGCTGGCTGTTGTCGGCAAAGCCTATCAAGGCCCACCAGCCGCCAGGCGTGCTGATGCGTGCTTATCACCGGCTGCTGGAGGTGATTCTGCACAACCGACTGGTGACGACGGGCGTAGCGTTGGCGGTGCTGCTGGTCAGCCTTTATGCCACCACCTTTATGCAGGGTGAATTTTTTCCCGCGTCAGATCGTCCTGAACTGCTGGTCAGCCTGACATTGCCCGCGAGCGCAGCCCAGGCCGAAACCGCGCGTCGTACCGTACAGCTGGAAAAAATGCTTCAAAATGACCGGGATGTGGCGAACTTCACCAGCTATGTGGGTTCAGGCGCGATACGCTTCTATCTGCCGATGGATGTGCTGCTGGATAATGAAAACACCGCACAACTGGTTGTGGTGGCGAAAGATCTCACCGTGCGCGATCGGCTGCGCAGCCGGCTCGAACGCAAACTGGCAGCAGATTTTAATGATATCACCACCCGCGTCTCGCCGCTGGAGCTCGGGCCACCGGTTGGCTGGCCGCTGAAATATCGCATCACTGGCCCGGACAATGCCCAGGTACGGCAGGCCGCCAATCGGCTGGCAGCAGTGCTCGCTCGCTCACCGTTGACTCGCGGGGTCAATCTCACTGCCGGGGAGCCAGAACGCGTCATGACCCTGGCAGTGAACCAGACCGCAGCGCGCGCGGCCGGACTCTCTTCAGACACCCTCGCCACCGCCCTGAACACACTGCTGTCCGGCAGCGTGGTGACGACCCTGCGCGATCGCAACCGGCTGATCGATGTGGTGCTGCGCGGCAATGACAAGGAGCGACAGGACACGGACACGCTCGAAGGGTTGATGATCACTAATGCCAGCGGACAAAAAATCCCGCTGCGCCAGGTGGCGACCCTGAACTGGGGTGTGGATGATCCGGTGATCTGGCGACGTCAGCGGCTCTCTTACATCACCGTGCAGACTGACATCGCGCCCGGTCAGCGGGCTGAACAGGTTTCGCAACAGCTCGCGCCCGATGTTGCCGCCCTGCGTGCTTCACTGCCAGCCGGATACGGTATTGAGGAAGGTGGCGTGACGGCGGAATCGGACAAAGGCAACGGATCGGTGTTTGCCCTGCTGCCGGTAACGCTCTGCGCCATGCTGGTCCTGCTGATGATTCAGCTGCAACGCTTCTCAGGCATGCTGCTGGCACTGAGTATGGCGCCGTTTGGTCTGCCAGGCATCGTATCCGCGATGCTTCCGGCTGGTACACCGCTGGGGTTTGTGGCACTGCTGGGCATTATTGCGCTGGCGGGGATCATCATCCGCAACGCAGTGATCATGATCAGTGAAGTGGATGCCAATAGTCGCGCCGGGTTGCCCGCTGATGAG
Source organism: Candidatus Pantoea varia (assembly GCF_900115075.1). Classification (GTDB taxonomy): domain Bacteria; phylum Pseudomonadota; class Gammaproteobacteria; order Enterobacterales; family Enterobacteriaceae; genus Pantoea; species Pantoea varia. Next base: position 119,453 of record NZ_FOVG01000007.1, on the reverse strand, counting down.
GCAATCCGGCAGGCCGCCCATCACCGGGCGCGTCCCATCCTGCTGACTGCCTGTGCCGCCATCCTCGGTATGATCCCCATCGCCCATCAGGTTTTCTGGGGGCCAATGGCACTGGCAATTATTGGCGGTCTGGTCAGCGGTACGGTGGTGACGCTCACGGTGCTGCCCGCAGCATTGAGTCTGATGATGGAGCGCAGTTCACGTTAACAGAACGCCCGGCGATCCCGGCTGAGAGCAGCGGGATCGCCGGGCACATTTAGTTCATCACCTCAACCAGAATCAGTGGGCACTTTCTGACTTTACAGGCCTGACTGTAGGCCAGAGAACAGACCGAGCAGAGGTCGCGCACATCAGACTGGTACTCATACTCCATGAAATAGCGGAACTGGCCGCCCGCCGAATCTGTTCTCCAGAATCGCTGCGGCTCCAGAATTTCATCCAGTTGCCTGAATGTCAGGGCTGACGGGTTGTGATACCCGACTCTTACGCGGTATGTAGTCATGCACCGATTATTGGCATCCCGGCTCCGCGCCGCCAGTTGGTTATTGTTTTCAGTACAATAGCTGGCGCTTATCAACCCAGGTCGTTGGGTGCCGCAGGCTGGTCCGCCAGCAGCGCCAGCAGATGCAGCACCGCTTTTGACGGGTGATGCCGACGCCAGGCAAAGGCCACATCGGTAAACAGCGTGTTGTTTTCGATATCGCAGAAGCTCACGTCGGGGTTATCAACACAGCGCATCGACTCAGGCACCAGCGCAATTCCGCAGCCCGCCGCGACCATGCCCAGCGAGGTAGTGATCTGCGGCGCCTGCTGGAAGGTGTGGCGGGAAAAGCCGGCCCGCAGGCAGGCAGTGACAATCAGCTCATACAGGCTCGGGGAGACATCGCGCGGGAAAATTATCAGGGTTTCGCCCGCCAGCGCGGAAAGCTCTACGGTAGGTGTGCCGCTGAGGGGATGCGAACGCGGCAGCGCAATCAGCATCTTTTCAGTGGAGATCACGCGCAGATTAAAGGCTTTGCTGCTTTCGCAGGGCAGGCGGATAAAGGCAGCATCCAGCAATCCCTCCTGCAGATCCTGCATCAGCAGAGACATATTCTCTTCACGGGTCAGCAGCTCCATCGCCGGATAACGTTCTTTAAACTGGCGGATCAGGGTAAAGATGCGCGGATTAAACGCCACCGAGCTGGCAAATCCCAGCGACAGCTGGCCGCTGATCCCGCGCGCAATACCACGCGCATTCTCCAGCGCCTGATCGGCCAGCTGCACAATCTGCCGGGCATCCGCCAGAAACGCTTCTCCCGCTTCGGTGAGTTCCACTCCGCGCGTCAATCGCTTCAGCAACGGCGTGCCAATCTCTTGTTCCAGCCGCAATATCTGCTGACTCAGCGGCGGCTGCGAAATCCCCAACATTTCAGCGGCCCGGGTGAAGTGAAGCGTCTCGGCTACGGCAACAAAATAACGCAGGTGGCGAAGTTCCATATCAAAAACGTCTCAAAGTTAACAGGTTTCGCTATTGGACCCACCGACTGAATCGGTTCACCATTAGGTTAACACGGCTTAACGGTTAATCGATGAGGCATTAAATGAGCAATTGTGTAACTGATTGTTCCTGTGAGGATCAACTAAAACATACTGTCCTAACGCTTTCCCATGATGCACCAGAAAGCGTTATCTATCAGACCTCTTTAATGAGTGCGCTGCTGAGCGGCGTATACGATGGCAACGTCCGGATTGCTGACCTGCTGCGCAAAGGCGATTTCGGCCTGGGCACCTTTAACCGGCTGGATGGCGAGATGATCGCGTTTGACAGTAAGGTCTATCAATTGCACGCCGACGGCAGCGCGCATCCGGCCGATCCGGCGCAGAAAACTCCGTTTGCGGTCATGACCTTTTTCAAGCCGCAGCACCTGTTTGAGTTTGACCGGCCGATGTCGCGCGAGGAAATCCATCGGGTGATCGACAGCGAAATCACCTCCGATAACCAGTTCTGCGCGCTGCGCATCAGCGGTCGTTTCAGCCGCGTCGATACCCGCACCGTGCCATGCCAGTGCCGGCCCTATCGCTCCATGCCGGAAGTGCTGGGCGATCAGCCGACCTTTTCCTTCAGCCAGCGTGCCGGGGAACTGATTGGTTTCCGCACGCCGCAATATATGCAAGGCATTAACGTTGCAGGCTATCACGAACATTTTATTACCGACGACCGCGAAGGCGGCGGCCACATTCTCGATTATGCGCTGGAACAGGGCACCCTGACCTTTGGTGCCATCAGCAAGCTGGTCGTGGATCTGCCGCAGGACAGTGACTTTCTCAATGCCGACCTGAACCCCGCCAATCTTGACGCCGCGATCCGTGCGGTAGAAAGCTAATCAGAGGAATGACGATGAAAACTCCAACCGATACCACGCTCTGGACCTGCGGCGCTGACCTGGTTGTCGCGCAGCTTGAGGCGCAGGGCGTCCAGCATGTCTTTGGCATCCCTGGTGCAAAGATCGATAAGGTTTTTGACTCGCTGCTGGATTCATCTATCCAGACCATCCCGGTCCGCCATGAAGCCAATGCCGCGTTTATGGCGGCCGCAGTAGGCCGCCTCACCGGCAACGCGGGTGTGGCGCTGGTCACCTCCGGGCCGGGCTGTTCCAACCTGATCACCGGCATGGCCACCGCCACCAGTGAAGGCGATCCGGTGGTCGCCATCGGCGGCCAGGTGAAACGCTCCGACAGCGCCAAGCAGGTTCATCAGAGCATGGACACCGTTTCCATGTTTCGCCCGATCACCAAATATGCGGTTGAGGTGACCGATCCCGCTGCGCTTTCTGAATGCCTGTCGAATGCGTTCCGCCACGCCGAGCATGGCCGGGGCGGCGGTGCCTTTATCAGTCTGCCGCAGGATATTGTCGATCAGCCGGTTACCGGCAAAGCGCTGAGCAGCAAAGGCCGTCCGGTACTGGGTGCCGCGCCAGACGCGATGATCGATGCGGTCAGCGAGGCGATTGCCGGTGCTAAAAATCCGGTCATCCTGCTGGGATTAATGGCGAGCCAGACCGAGAACAGTGAAGCGATTCACGATCTGCTGACCCGCAGTCACATTCCGGTCACCAGCACCTATCAGGCTGCGGGGGCGGTCAGACAGGATCACTTCTCACGCTTCGCCGGGCGCGTCGGACTGTTTAACAACCAGGCAGGGGATCGGCTACTGCAACAGGCTGACCTGATCATCACCATTGGTTACAGCCCGGTGGAATATGAACCGGCGATGTGGAACAGCGGCAACGCAACCCTGATCCACATCGACGTGATACCCGCAGAGACCGACAACCGCTATCTGCCAGATGCCGAGCTGGTGGGTGATATCGCCGCCACGGTGCGTAAACTGGCAGCACGCATCACCGCTCCGCTACAGCTGACATCAGAAGCGGCCAGCATCCTTGAGGATCGTCAGCAGCAACGCAAACTGCTGGCGATGCAGGGTGCCAGTCTCAATCAGTTCGCCCTGCACCCGCTGCGCATCGTGCGCGCCATGCAGGACATCATTAACAGCGACGTCAGCCTGACTGTCGATATGGGTAGCTTCCATATCTGGATCGCCCGTTATCTCTACAGTTTCCGCGCCCGCCAGATCATGATCTCCAACGGTCAGCAGACCATGGGCGTGGCGCTGCCGTGGGCGATTGGTGCCTGGCTGGTCGATCCGCAACGCAAAGTGGTATCGGTTTCAGGCGACGGCGGCTTCCTGCAATCCAGCATGGAACTGGAAACTGCCGTCCGGTTAAAAGCCAATATTCTGCACATTGTCTGGGTCGATAACGCCTACAACATGGTGGCGATGCAGGAAGAGAAAAAATATCACCGCGTCTCGGGCGTCAATTTTGGCCCGGTCGATTTTAAAGCCTACGCCGAAGCGTTTGGTGCAGCGGGCTTTGCGGTGACCAGCGCGGCAGAACTGGAGCCAACGCTACGTAAAGCGATGGATGTGCAGGGCCCTGCGGTCGTGGCGGTACCGGTTGATTACGCCGACAACCCGCTGCTGATGGGTCAATTGCATCTGAGCCAGCTTCTTTAATTTCACAAAAGGAAATCATGATGAAAAACAGAGTGGCATTTGTGACCGGCGCAGGCCAGGGCATTGGTGAAGCGATCGCCCTGCGTCTGGCGAAAGATGGACTGGCGGTCGCGGTGGCCGATTTCAATCAGGAGACCGCTCGTAAGGTTGCCGGGAAGATTAACCAGCAGGGTGGAAAAGCGATTGCGCTGAAAGTCGATGTCTCGCAGCGCGATCAGGTGATGGACGCTGTTGAAGAGGCGCGTCGCACACTGGGCGGCTTTGACGTCATCGTCAATAACGCGGGTATCGCGCCCTCCACGCCGATTGCTGAGATCACTGAAGCAGTGGTCGACAAAGTCTACAACGTCAATGTCAAAGGGGTGATCTGGGGCATGCAGGCCGCGATAAAAGCGTTTGCTGCAGAAGGCCACGGCGGCAAAATCATCAACGCCTGTTCGCAGGCGGGTCACGTCGGCAATCCGGACCTGGCGGTCTATAGCTCCAGTAAGTTTGCCGTGCGCGGCCTGACCCAGACCGCCGCGCGCGATCTGGCACCGGCCGGTATCACGGTCAACGCCTTCTGCCCCGGCATTGTCAGAACGCCGATGTGGGAAGAGATTGACCGGCAGATCTCGGAAGCAGCCGGAAAACCAGCCGGTTACGGCACCGAGGAATTTGCGAAACGCATTACGCTGGGACGTCTGTCTGAGCCGGAAGATGTGGCAGCCTGCGTCTCTTATCTGGCCAGTCCCGACTCCGATTACATGACTGGCCAGTCACTGCTGATTGACGGCGGTATGGTGTTTAACTGATCTGCCCTCGCCTGCTGCGTCCCCTGCGCAGCAGGCTTCTCTCCTGCCCCCGATAAACCGTTAAATTTTTTTATATGAAAAGCGGTTAGCCATCAGCCTGTTGACCGTTTAACCGCGTCATTCCTGCCTTTTTGTCGCCGCAGAGATTAAAGCTGCTAATCTCGCTGCCGATAAAACAGAGACTCCTCTCCCTGTTCGAAGCGACCATGTTAACGATCAACCATAACGAAACCGCCGCCATTACGAACAAAACGCGGTACAGCACTGACTCTGTTCTGGGAAGAACGGTTGAACGGTTATCATCAGGGATGCGGATTAACAGTGCTAAAGATGACGCGGCGGGTCAGGCGATTGCCAACCGCATGACGGCCAATATCAACGCCGATGCGGCGGTGGCGCGCGGCCTCAATGACGCCATCAGCTATTCCCAGACCGCCAGTGGTGGCCTTGGCAGCATCGTCGATCTGCTTATCCAGGCGCGCACCCTGTCGGTCCAGGCAGCCAACGGCACGCTGTCGGATGCGGATCGGCAGAGCGTCAACGGTGCCTATCAGCAGATTCTGGCAGGTATCAATGAAGTCGCGGATCACACTGAGATTTTTGGCCGTTATCCGCTGGCGACCAATAATCCCGATCTGCCGCCTGCGAAACTGGGTAATGTTGACCCGATCAACACTAAGTTTCCGGTTCCGGGTAAGAATTACTCCTTTACCTCTGGCGTCATCCCGCTGGCCTATATTCCGGCAGGCTCGACATCAATAAGCATCACTATCGACTCTCTGGGTATGGATGACGATCTCCAGCTCTTTACCCGCGACGGTAAACATCTGGTCGGTACACCGCTGGACGGCAGTGCACCCGATTATACCTGGGCCAGCAAAGGCATCACGAATGCGGCTACCGCAGATACACGCCTGCTGACCAGCAATAACGGTTTTGACAGCGGTGCGGCGTATGACAGTTCGCAACTGCTCGAGGGCGGCACGAGCTGGGCGCTGGCGGGCAGTAACAGCAGTACCTACAACGGCATGAACATCACTTATAGCGGTGATGGCGACCGTTATGAGGATGTCGCCAGCGGCGATTTCAACAACGGCACCATTACCAGTAACCGGCTTGAGCGCATTACGCTGGATACCGTAAACGAAGATTTGATTGTGGTGGTGGTGGGCAATGGCTCCTTCACGGGTAATCTGACCTGGGGGAAACTACCCGAACCCAAAGGTGTGCCCGCAACGCCGCCACATGAAAGCCGTCCGCTGGAAGTGGTCACCAGCGCCGATTATGGTCAGCCGGTGCAGTCGGATAGCATCCCCGCTACGCCGTCAGATACCAAAACCCTGGGGCTGAACAACACCACGCTGCTGAACAGTGATGACATCGCCAGCACCATGAAGGCGCTGGATAGTGCGCTGGCGACGATCAGTGGCTATCAGTCGACCTATGGCGCGAAGATAAATCGTTACGAATCGAACCGTAATGTGCTGGCACAGCAGGGCGTGGACACCTCAGCAGCACGCAGCCGCATCCAGGACGCGGACTATGCGGAAGAAGCAAGCCAGCTGGCACGCAACCAGATCATTCAACAGGGCCAGACGGCCGTCAGCAAGATGGCGAACAAAACGCCTGAAATGATTATCCAGCTGTTAGGCAGCTAATACGATTAACCGGCTGAGCGTCCTGACTCAGCCGTTTACCCTGTTTCTACACTACCCTGCCCGCCTGATTCCTCCCCCTGTTGGCCCGAAATGCGCGGTTACACTTCATCACGCTTTGATCCCAGTCACACATTCTCGTTTAAGAATCGTTTAAGTTTGATCGCGATCACCCTTCCTTGTTAAAGAAATGCTAAATACTGGCAACAATTTAATATCATCCTTCGGCGCAGGGTTAATTAAAACAACAGGTTAATTGTTACCATGCTAAGTAATAACCTGAATTTTCCTGGCGTTATGTAACCTTTTCATTACTTTTACGCCATGCGAGGGCTGTTATTTTGCTGACAATACTGGGTTTTTCGATGGTCGTTTGCTTCATGTATTTAATCATGACCAAACGCATGTCAGCCTTAATTGCGCTGATCCTGATACCAACCATATTTGCGCTGATTGGCGGTTTTTACGCAGGCCTGGGTGACATGATGCTGGATGGCGTCAAAAAACTGGCCCCTACCGGCGTGATGCTGACCTTCTCCATTCTCTATTTCGGTCTGATGATCGATGCCGGACTGTTTGACCCGCTGGTGCGCTTTATTCTGCGGATGGTACGCGGCGATCCCCTGAAAGTGCTGGTCGGAACGGCGATACTGACCCTGCTGGTCTCACTGGATGGTGACAGCTCGACCACTTACATGATTGCTATCGCCGCGTTCCTGCCGCTTTATCACCGGCTGGGCATGAACGTGCTGATGATGACCTGTCTGGTCAACCTCGCCAGCGGCATTATGAACCTCTCACCCTGGGGGGGGCCGACAGCCCGTGCCGCGGCGGCACTGCGCATTGACGCTCTCGACATCTTTATCCCGATGCTGCCAGCCATGCTGCTGGCCTGCGTCAGTCTGGTCGCGATGGCGGTGTTGTTTGGCCTGCGTGAGCGTAAGCGTTTAGGTGTGATGACCATGAAAGATCACCATCTCGACAACATCGAGCTGGGTCTGGGCGATGCCGAAGAGTGCGCCGCCAACCGTCGTCCGAAGATGTTCTGGCCTAACTTCATCCTGACTACCGTGCTGCTGGTGCTTCTGGTCATTGGGTTAATGCCGATTCAGATCCTGTTTATGCTGGCGTTTGCAATTGCAGTGATGCTCAACTATCCCACGCTGGAGGAGCAGAAAGCCCGTATCAGCTCCCATGCCGGTAACGTACTGGCGGTGACCGCGCTGATTTTTGCCGCCGGTATTTTTACCGGCATCCTCTCCGGCACCGGCATGGTTGATGCGATGGCGAAGAGTCTGCTGGCGGTGATCCCGCCCAGCTTCGGGCCTTACCTGGCGGTGTTCACCGCGCTGGTTAGTCTGCCGTTCACCTTCTTTATGTCGAATGATGCGTTCTACTTCGGCATCTTGCCGGTTATCGCTCAGACGGCGGCCAGCTATGGCATTACTGCCGAAGAGATTGCCCGCGCGTCAATTGTCGGTCAGCCGTTCCACCTGCTGAGTCCGCTGGTACCGTCAGTCTATCTGCTGGTGGGTCTGGCGAAGGTCGACATCGGCGATCACCAGCGCTTTGCGATTAAGTGGGGGATTCTGGTCAGTCTGGTGCTGATGGCTGGCGGTCTGCTGACAGGCGCGTTCCCGCTGTTCCACCGTTAACCCTCTGCTTTCGGGCGGATAACCGGCTTTTTTGCCCGGTTATCCGCTTCACCGCTCCGCCTTCTGCTTCATCCCTCTCTACACTCTATAGCCAGGCTGCGTTGCTGCGCGCCGGACAGACGCGAGCTACTCAGCAATTTTACCGTAGAGACGATGGAGGCCCGATGAAAATTCACCACCTTAACTGTGGCTGTATGTGCCCGCTGGGCGGCGCATTCTACGATGGATTCAGTAAAGGCCTGAAGGCGCATCTGGTCTGCCACTGCCTGCTAATTGAGACGGACCGCAGCGGGCTGGTGCTGGTGGATACCGGCTTTGGGGGTCAGGATATTCATACGCCCGGCAGCCGCCTGTCCGGCTTTTTCCGCGCACTAAACAATATTCAGCGCCGCGATGATCTGACCGCACTGTCACAGGTAAGAGCACTGGGTTTCCGGGCTGACGATGTGCGGCATATTATTCTGACCCATCTCGATTTTGATCATGCTGGCGGACTGACCGATTTTCCGCAGGCGCGCATCCATTTGTTGCAGCAGGAGGTCGATACCGCCCACCAGCGTCATAGCTGGCTGTCGCGCGAACGCTATCGTCCAGGACAATGGGGAGGTATCAGTAACTGGGAGACCTATCTGCCGCAGGGAGAAAAGTGGTTTGGTTTTGAAGCGGTTAACCGGCTACGTGACTTACCGCCGGAGATTTTACTGGTGCCGCTGGCGGGCCATACGCCGGGTCATGGGGGCATCGCGATTCAGCAAGCCGATGGCTGGCTGCTTCATGGTGGCGATGCCTGGTTCTACCGCGGCGAAATGCGGCAGCCGACGCGGCACTGCACGCCGGGACTGCGCTTTTACCAGTGGATGATGGCGATGGATAACGAGGCAAGACGGCACAATCAGCAGCGACTGCGTGAGCTCTCGTGCCAGCGCGGCGGCGAAATCACCTTTTTCTGCAGTCACGATGCGCGTGAGCTGGATGCGTTGCAGGTTAATGCGCCGCTGCGCTGATGGGATAAAAGGTTTGTATCAGTGAGGCTGCCTTAACGCTTGCCACTTTGTGCAGCGATGCTCTGAAACGTCAGCTGTCTGACCAGACTCCGCAGTCTGATGTCGGTATCTTCCGGATAGTCCGCTATCAGGCCGCCGGGGTGTGGCAGGTTACACAGTGCCATCAGTATTTCCTGTCTTATCACCCAGGCTTCCCAACCAGCAGCAGTCATTGTACAATGATTTGTATTACTCACTACGGAGGTTCTATGAGAGCAATTAGTTACAGTGAAGCCCGACAGAATCTGTCAGCCACTATGGTTCAGACAGTTGAAGATAAAGCGCCGGTATTGATCACTCGCCAGAACGGTGAATCCTGCGTGCTGATGTCGCTTGAAGAATATAACTCACTGGAAGAGACGGCCTACCTGCTACGGTCCCCTAAAAATGCGCGCAGGTTGATGGATTCCATCGAAAGCCTGCAACGCGGTAATGGCACTGACAGGGATATTATTGAGTGAAACTGACCTGGTCTGCAGAAGCCTGGGAAGATTATCTTTACTGGCAAGATACGGATAAAAAAACCGTCAAAAAAATTAACGAGCTTCTCAAAGATGCCAGCAGGGCGCCTTTTGAAGGCAAGGGAAAGCCCGAGCCATTAAAGCATAATCTTGCTGGTTTCTGGTCCCGCAGGATTACGGCGGAACACCGGCTGGTCTACGCTGTCAGTGGGGATGCCTTATTAATTGCCTCATGCCGTTATCATTATTGATGGGCACAGGAGCTTACCCCTGTGCCCTTTAGTCAAACCAGTTTTAGCGGCTTAGCCATCCCGATTAACCCGGATCGCCCGCCCTCTTTTTCAGCTGTGCGGAAAGCCAGGGTGCAGTCAGACTCTCTGCCGATGCGCTGACCTCTTCCGGTGAACCGGAGGAGACAACCCTGCCACCCTTCAGTCCCGAACCGGGACCCAGATCAATCACCCAGTCTGCTTCTGCCACTATGCGCATAGTGTGTTCCGCCATCACAACCGTGTGACCGCGTTTCACCAGTTCATCCAGCACAATCAGCAGTTTGTCCATATCCGATGGATGCAGGCCTGTCGAGGGTTCATCAAGTAGATAGAGCGTGGGAGTTCGCTGGATGCGCTGCAGTTCCCAGGCGAGCTTGATACGCTGGCACTCCCCGCCGGACAGTTCAGTGGCGGGCTGACCCAGCGTCAGGTATCCCAGACCCAGCGACGTCAAAGCCTTCAGCGAACGCTGGATCCCGTCATAGCCGTGAAATACCTCAGTGGCGTCATCCACGGTGAGATTAAGCACATCCGCTATCGTCAGGTTGTTCCACTTCACCTCCAGCGTTTCAGGGTTATAGCGGCTGCCCGCGCAGACTGAGCAGGTTGCGGTGGCGCTGGGCATAAAGAGCAGTTCAATTGAAATCTGTCCCTGTCCTTCACACGCAGGACAGCGTCCGGCTGGCAGATTGAATGAAAACCGGCTGGCGCTGAAGCCTTTGGTTTTCGCTGCGGGGGTGTCGGCAAACAGCCTGCGGACGATGTCGAAAAATCCGGTGTAGGTGGCCAGATTCGAGCGTGGCGTCCGCCCGATAGGACGCTGGTCGATTCTGACCAGTCGGCTGATGGCCTCACTTCCGCTGATCACCTGCCCCTTAACGCCCGGCACCAGATCCTCTTCCTCGCCCTCCTCACTGTCAGGCGTTTTGTCAAAACGGCCGAGCATTTCCGGCAGCACACGATTCAGCAGCGTCGATTTTCCGGAACCTGACACGCCCGTAATTGCCGTCATTCTCTCCAGCGGGATGGCAATATCCATACCGGCAATATTGTTGCAATAGACCTGCTCAAACCGAAGCCAGCTCTCTGCAGGGCGACGCTGGCGCAGCCCGGTGTAGCTGCGGGAGAAGAGATAGCCCGAGGTCGGTGAGGCACTGACTTCTTCAAGTCCTGCCGGTTCGCCGTTATAGACTATCTCACCGCCATGCGTTCCCGGGCCGGGGCCGACCTCGATGAGCCAGTCTGCCTCGGCGATAAGATCAATATTATGTTCGACGACCACCAGCGAATTACCTGCACGCACCAGATTCTTCAGGGCCGCGAGCAACGCGTTGACATCATCGGGATGCAGACCGGCAGAAGGCTCATCCAGCACATAAAGCACGCCAAACAGCCGTGATATCAGCTGGGTGGCCAGACGCACGCGCTGCAACTCGCCGGATGAGAGCATGGTCGTGCGACGGCCCGCTGCCAGATGGCCCAGCCCCAGCGTGTTCAGCTGATCAAGCCGCATCGCAATATCCGACGCCATCCGGATAACCGCCTCCCGCAGCGCGGCCTCTTCCGGCAGGTCTGATGAGGTACCACTCGCATAAGGCTTCAGCAGTTCTGCAAGCTCAGAGACCGACAGCTCACTCAGGCTGGCAATGTCATGACCGGCAAAGGTCACGGACAGCGCGTTACGGTTAAGTCTTTTACCGTGGCATTCAGAACAGGGAGTCACCGTGACAAAGCGCGCCAGCCGTTTCTTCGTCGTCTCGCTGCCACCCGAATAACTCTGCAGCACGATTTTTGCCGCACTGGTGTAGGTGCCGGTGTAGGCAGGCTCTTCGCCTGCCGCCAGCGCTTTTTCACGCTGCTCAGCATTCAGACCAGCAAAAATTGGCACCGAGGGCTGATCGTCAGTCAGCAATATCCACTGCTGATCACGGGCTGAAAGCGTATGCCAGGGCGCATCGACATCGTAACCCAGCGTCTCAAGGATGCTACGCAGGTTCTTGTTATGCCACCCTCTGGGCCAGGAGGCTATGGCACCCTGCCGGATGCTCAATGAGCCATCCGGCACCATCGATTCAGTTTTGACGGTGTGAACTCTTCCCAGTCCCTGGCAATGCGGACAGGCGCCTTCAGGATTATTAGGCGAGAAATAATCAGCAGTCATAAAGGGCACACCGTCAGGCCTTGCGCCCGCACGGGAAAACAGCAGGCGCAACGTGACGGAAATTCGGGTGAGGCTGCCCACCGTAGAACGCTCCTGCGCGCCAGCCCTGCTCTGCTGAAGCGCCACCGCAGGCGGAAGTCCGTCAATGTTATCCACATCCGGCGCAGCGGCCTGATCGATCAGACGACGGGCATGTGGCGAAACGGATTCAATAAACCGGCGCTGGGCTTCCGCATAGATCGTATCAAAGGCAAGTGACGATTTACCGGAGCCTGAAACGCCCGTGAACACCACCATAGCGTTTCGGGGAAACCGCAGCGAAACATCCTTGAGATTATGCGTTCTTGCACCCTGTACCGAGACATAGGGGTCGATGTGCTCATCAGCGCGATAATGATCGCCGTTGCGTTGTTCTGTCATGATATCCCTGGTTGATAATGCACGGCAGATTCACGATCGCCTGCCGTTAATGACTAAAAATTGCAGATGCAAACCCGGCGTTCGGGCTATCCGGCCCGTTTGAGGAGAGAAACAAACAGCAAGGGTAGTCAGGGATCGTGGTGTTCACAACGCGGGGGGCTGATTCAGGGCTTGCCGGTCTGGGATGTTGTGGTTTATGCCGTCACAGATTTGGCTGGGTCAGGATTCAATACTATACCGCAGGACAACCGCAGGACAAAAAAGTCCGCACATCGCGGGCTTCGGTTACGGGACGCTTATCGTTTGGGATTGGGCAGAGCCTACAAGGGATGCGAGCGGAATATTAAACATTTTATGCAGGTTCCGGAGTCAGCGCACGCTTATGATTCAGTACCTCATAGACGCGGTTCTGGCGTCCAATCGCCGGCACTAAGTCTTTCGCTGTCTGCCCCATCTGCTCCATGTGGAATTTAATCGCTTCTACCGGATCGGGTGCCTCAATCGGATAATGTTCCTGCTCGTATTTTTCGATAAGCAGGATCATGACTTCCAGAAAGTCCCCGGCTTCACTTCCCGGTTCTGGCTCGTTATCGAACAGTGGAGATACGGCAGCCAGAGCGGCTTCATAATCTGCTTCACAATGAATCGGTTTGATTTATAAGCCATCACATTTCCACCGTATTGGCGTTTTCCATTGAGCCTTACTGACTTCATCTACCCATGCTCTTAGCGGCTGCTCCGCCTGATTCTGGGCCTCCCAGAATCGCTTGAGAGACGCGATCGAGATAATTCGCACTGACGTTCCCTGTTGTCACATTGTGGGACTCATTTAATAGTCCCCAATCGGGACTTCAAGGCTAAGCCACATTTTTGTTTTCAGGCAAATAGTGTGAATAAACTTATATAAAACAGTATAATGGGTATGTTAGCGCTGGATGATGCTAGCAATTTTTAAGCTTCCCTGACGCAAACAAACCCGCCAGAGACGGGTTTTCAGGCATTAGATGCGAAAATCATCGTTACAGCATTATGGCTTTTTAAACTTGTCTTCGACCTTCTCTTTCGCTTCAGCGATTTTATCCCCGGCCTTCTCCGCGAAACCCTCTTTGTGCACCGGCTCACTGCCTGGCGTTAAGGAACGGGTATCGTGGTCAGCGCGGACCTGATGGGTGCTTTCAGATAGCGGAGCGGGCACAGTACGATTGCCGGTTATCGGGTCTGCACTGAGAGGATCGGTACTGGCAAGGTCAATATCCACTTCCTGACGGCGTACCGAATCGTTGATAGTTTCAACCCGATCGCTGGCTTCTTTGCGCAGCACCACTTCTTCAATGATCTGCGCGGTCTTATTAATCACCGGCTGCTCATGCGTCTCTTCCACTTCAACCGTTTTTTCAGACCAGTCAACATGGGTGGATGAGCCCGTTTCGCTGACCGGACGACGGAAGATTTCGGCGTGCTGCTCATGCAGCGAGACATTTTCTGTCACCTGATCCGTGACAGTGTAGCGGCGCACGCGTGTTGAGCCTTCACTGACCAGACGTTTACCCACTTCCAGTCGCTCCTCGGCGAGACGCAGCACATCCTCGTCACTTTCGTCACCGGTCAGGGCCGAACGGCCAGCGACGCGATGAGCAGGATCGGTATGAAGCAGGTCGACGGGTGCGTTATCCGGAATCGTTCCACTGGCGGATGCAGTCAGGCCATCACCGTCAGTGTATTCATCTGGTACGGCCGCACTGCGCTCAGTCAGTTCTTCATGTGCATCCAGGATGCCCAGTGCGCGCGGTAGCGCATCTTCATCGGCCCGCAGTGATAGCACCACGCCACCGGTACGCATGGCGTCTTCATAGACTTCGGCCTGATCTTCTTCCAGCGTATTCCCAAACAGGCGCTGCCAGAAGCCCGGGTGACGGGCTTCGTGACCTTCGGTACGCAAGCGATCACCGGAAATGATATCAATGTCATCATCAAGGAACCCGGCCTTGATCAGGTTACGCTTTGCACCCTCTGCCAGTGAGATATTGCTGAACATTGTTACGATTGTTTCACGTGCCATGTTGTGTTCCTCGGTGATGGATTCGGACGGCTCTGAATAGGGTGTTTGGGTCAGATAAGCACGCTGTTTACGCAGGGAGACCACCTGTTCTGCAGCCTCCTCGCTGACAACCTTGCGGATATGCCACTCCTCTTTCAGCACCAGATGACGAACAATCTCAACTTCCTCTTCAACGATCGGAATGATCAGCACGCCATTTTCTTCACGAATCTCCGGCATCTCAGCCAGCCGTTCCGACTTAGGAATGCGCTCTATTTCTGCAGTCTGATGCCGGAGCATCAGCGCAATCGTCTGCGGATGCTCAGTGACCTGACGGGTAACCCTGACGTGACCATCAATAACTCGTTGTTTCGAGACCTCAACGGTTTCTTCTGCCAGGCTTATCACCTGGTCGCTACACTCTGGCCCTGGTTTTTCAGGAGGTTGATTGTGCATGGTGAACCTGCCTGTCATACAGAGCGATCATTTGTACTTTTCCGGACCTTGAGCATAAATGACTACTTTTCGGTTGATTAAAGCCTGGCACAAACAATAGCAAAAGATAGGAAAAAGCAGAAAAACGACGCCATGTTAAGATAAAATGGCGCTAAAATCTGATAAGCGACGCGGAAGAGTAAAAATGAAAAGCGTAGCGGAAAGCAGTCAAATCTGTTTCGCTGCTTGCCCGGAGAAAGAGGAGGAGATGAGCAATCCGGGGCTAACCGGGTCTGAAGTGAATCAGCCGCATCGGATCAGGGGTTGAGCCACTCGCTTCCCTGCAACCCGCCATCAGAGGCATAGCGAAACAGGGCGCGCTGATTATCATTTCGCTGAAGCTGATAAGCGTCCAGTACGCTGACCCTCACGATGACCACGCCAAAGCGAGATTCTCCCGCTTCCGCTGTTGTCGCTTCAGGCGCATCACCAGCCTTTGCCCGTGCTTCACCCGGTGGTCCGCCGGTATAAGTCTGCCGCGTGTGCGGCGGTAACATTCGCCACGCTGCCTGGGCAACATCGCTTCCCGGAGCATAACACTCAGCCTGCCCCGCCATCCGCAATTGCAGACGGCGCTGATGGCAATATCCCAGTACGGTAACCTGCGGGTTCGCCGCCATCTCCTGCCACTTCGGACTGCGCACATCAGTATGAAAGGTCAGTATCCGGCGGCTGTCGGCACACTGGCGCAATACCACAGTGCGCGCCTGTGGTCGCAGTGCAACATCCACGGTACAGAGCGTCAGATAACGGAATCCAGCTTGCGGATCAGTTGCAGCTGCCCCCAGCCCAGCCCAGGCTGCGGCTTCAAACATATTCAGATCCATTGGGAATTACTCTCATCAGTTTCAATATTGAGTCATCAGGCTAAAAGCGTAGCAACGAAGTGCGCGGATCACCCGCAGGGGAGCGATAACAGCCAATGTGCCCGTCAGGAACTCTGTGCTATTTTTGCGCCATCGCCTTACCGATTCGACACGCAGAGAGTAGCACGATGTCCACTGAAGATTTACCGCCAGCAATGCCACCGCACGTCACCTCGCCACGCCTGACTTACCGTCCGCTGCGCGAAGAAGATTGGGCTTTTTATCTGGTGGTCAGTCAGGATCGATCTGTAATGAAGTACATCAGCGACCCACGCAGCGCAGAGGAGATCAGAACCCACTCTTTTGATGTCCGCCTGCCAGCCTGGTATCCTGGCTGCAAACACTGGCTGTGTCTGGTGATCGAGGAGAAGACATCGGGTTTACCGGCTGGTTTCTGCGGGTTTATCGATCGCGGTGAAGGCATTGCGGAGTTTGGTTTTATTCTGGCTGCCGACGCGCAGGGCAAAGGATATGGCAGCGAGTCGCTTCATGCCACCATCGCGTTTTGCTTTGAGCAGCTGGACTATCGCAAGCTGACCGCCACGGTAACAGCGGGTAATGCGGCCTCTCGTCGCACTCTGCTTTCTGCGGGTTTTGTTCAGGAAGGGACATTGCGGCAGAACTTCTTTATCGACGGCCAGTGGCAGGATGACTGGATCTTCGGCTTCCTCAAACAGGAATATCGGCCTGAATGCTGACCAAAAGCAGGCGCCGATCAGCCTGCTCTTTGCCTGTCACGGGCATATCGATCAGTGTGGCGTCACATCGTGACTGCTGGCAACCGCGGATGGATAGTGCTCTTCCCCACAGAGCATCGCCTCAAATTCCGCCGGCGTCATTGGCCGGCAAAGGCCATTGCCCTGCATAATGTCGCATCCGGCAGTGGTGACAAAAGCGATCTGCTCTTTGTCTTCCACGCCTTCTGCGGCCACCCGGATCCCCAGGCTGTTGCCGAGCGCGGTAATGGCCCGGAACATCATTCTCACCCGCATGCTGGAACCCAGCTCGTGCGTCAGCGACTTATCAATTTTAAAGCCTGCCACAAAGTTATAGCGCAGCAGGTTAATCGCCCCCAGCGTGCGTCCGTAATGATCGATAACGAACGAGGCACCGGTCCGGCGTACCGCTTCAACCTGAACCGGCATGTCCTGCACCAGCACAGCGAGCAGTGGTTCATCCACTTCCAGCTCAACGAAGCCAGCATCGCCTCCGGCACTTTCACGGATCACCGCTTCCAGACTGTTGCCTGCTAACTGGCGCGGGAACAGGTTGATACTGACGCGAAGCTGAGGCGAGCGAACCTGCCACTGCCGGACCTGTGCCAGAGCGCTGCGGATGATCCATTCCCCCAGCGTTACTGAAAGCGGACTCTTAACCAGCATGCCGATAAATTCGGCAGGCAACAGTAGCCCGCGCGTCGGATGCTGCCAGCGTACCAGTGTCTCGCAGCCAGTCAGTTTGCCACTCTCAACGTCGTAGCGGGGCTGGTAATAGAGCGTGAACTGCTGCTGTCGCACCGCCGTTTCCAGTTCACGCTCAAAGCGGCGGCGCTGCTGCTCCGCTTCACGAAACGCGGGCATAAACAGGATACTGCAACCTTTTCCTGACGCTTTGGCACGGTAGAGCGCCAGGTCAGCGGCGGACATCACCGAGGAGGGATCGCGTCCATGCTCGGGATAGGAAGCAATGCCGGTGCTGGCACCCACCACCACGGGTGAGTCGTGATAGCGGAACGGCGTCTGTACGGCTGCAATCAATTTTTCCGCCGTGATCGCCGCTTCTGCGCTCCCGCCCGCTAACAGGATTACAAATTCATCACCGCCCAACCGGGCAGCCGTTACGGCACTGGCGCACACCGTGCGAATCTGTTCAGCCACATGACACAGCAGCGCATCTCCGGCAGCATGCCCCAGTGTATCGTTAACCTCTTTAAAACCATCGAGATCGGTCATCAGTAATGTATAAGGAACATCCGCTTTAGTCAGTAGTACGACCTGCTCCATAAATGCGCTACGGCTGGCGAGACGCGTTAGCATATCCATTGATGCCAGCTCACAGAGCCGCGCCTCACTCTCATAACGGGCCGTGACATCACGGATGATCATGCCCACCAGCCGCTCGCCCTCTTCACGCCAGCCCGAAAAAGAGACTTCTGCCGGGAATTCACGACCGTCGCGCGTCACACCCCATATCTGCAGCGAGCGGGGGTGCGAGATAGCCGCTTCATCAGAGGTAATCCGGGCCAGTTCATTACGGTAGTCAGTCTGGCAGCGAACCGGAATCAGCTCGCTGACGTACTGACCACGCATCTCCTCTGCACTGTAGCCGAATAGCGCCGTGGCAGCCGGGTTCCAGAAGGTGATACCGCGCCGCAGGTCGGTGCAGACAATGGCATCAGGAGAAGTGGTCGAGATTGCCTGAAGCCGCTGCTGGCTGGTGTAGCGCAATATCTCCAGACGATGCATCTCCATGCGATCCATCACCAGCACGGCGATATCACTCAGATGCTTCCTATCCTCTGCGGTCAGCGGCTCACGCGGATGGCTGTCGGTCAGGCAGACCGTGCCAATATGATGGCCATCCGGGGTCGAGAGCGGGATCCCCGCGTAAAAGCGGATAAAGGGGTAGCCGTGTACCAGCGGACTGTCGCGAAAGCGCGGATCTTTCAGCGTATCGGGCACGCAGAGGATGTCGCCCTGTGCCAGCGTATGGTGACAGAAGGCGACGTTGCGCGATGTCCCTGAGATATTTAAACCATAGCGGGAGGCAAAGAACTGCCGCTTCTCGTCGATAAGCGACACAAAAGCGACAGGAACCCGAAACAGCCGCGCAGCAAGCGTGGTGAGGCGATCCAGCGCATCGGTCGGCGGTGAATCCATCAGATTATACTGCTTAAGTGCGTCGAGACGAGCTGCCTCGGCATCATGATAAACTGGACGTTTCAGCGTAACTCTCCTCTGATGTTATCCACTGTGGCCGGCATGACACAGCGTAAAGAGGACACGTTCAATCAGACAGGACATGCAGAATTGCTGCCGACCCGTTGCCGGAAGAAAGGCCCATCAGTAAGCTCCGCAGCAACCTGCCGCCGCGCTGAGCCCGATGAAGCTGGCACCGCAGACTAAGGCGCGCCAGTTAATACATTATGCCTGGCTAAGGGGTTGCGGCGGATCAGCAGCTCATGGCGGACCACGCCAGACATCTGGCCAGGGCTTATCAGACGAGCGGTAAATGCGCTTCGCTTGTCTCTCTATATCGGCCTGGCATGACTTTACTTAAGAGAAAACACCGGTTGAAGGCCTTACTTTTTCAGTTTTGGCACCAGTTCATAATGCGGATGCTCTCCGGCCAGCAACATCAGCAGTTCATACTCGCCCTGGCTGAGCAGCGCCGGATTTTTCGAGGCTTCTTTGGTTTGCCAGACGCGCTGGCTAAGGTCGAAACGTTCTGCCGCAATCTCCTGAGAGAGACCGGCAGCAAGCCGCAGTTCACGTACATTATGCTGCACGGCGATTGGCCGCTGTAAAATCTGATTTCCCATGTGAAACTCTCCGCCTGCGGAGCTCCGGTAAGATGGCCGGGTAAAAGAATACGTCCGTGGCCAAAGCATAAATTTGAGTTAAGTTTTAACTACCTGTCAGTTCTTTCCTGTCGGCAGTAAGAAAAGCGCCAATATAATCACAGAAATTAAGGTGGATTATATTTAAAGCGATACCCGGATTAGGCGTGAATCGCGCTGAATAATAGGACCCCTGCTGAAATTAACGTCCGGCAAGGCCGTGAACAATGACCGTTCATTCAGTTCGCAATAAAACAAAATGAACACAGAATGTCATTCCGGCCTGCCTCGCTCTTGTCAGAACCACCTGGCGCCCTGATAAGACTACGCTTTGCCAAAAGTCACCCAGCCACCATTTGTATCAGCAGGTGTGACGCGTTTATTCGCCACGGCGACGGTTTGATGCGGGAGGGTAAAGCGCGTAATCACGCTGCCCAGCGTTTGGGTCTGTCCGCTGAGGCTACCTGCCGTCGCCGAAACCTGCTGAACTAGCGTTGCATTCTGCTGCGTAACGCGGTCAAGTTCTGCCACGGCCACGGTGACCTGGGCAATGCCTTTGCTTTGTTCATCCGAGGCCAGCGCAATCTGTCCAATCAGTTCATTGACGCCGCCGACACCGCGCAGCACGGCTGCCATGGTGGTTCCCGCACTTTCTGCTGCCCGACGGCCATCGTCGACGCGTGCCACGGTATCGGCAATCAACTCTTCGATCTCTTTAGAAGCAGCCGCACTTCGCTGCGCCAGTGAACGGACCTCGCTGGCGACCACCGCGAAGCCGCGACCCTGCTCGCCCGCACGGGCGGCCTCTACGGCGGCGTTTAGCGCCAGAATGTTGGTCTGAAACGCGATGCCATTAATGGTGGCGGTGAACTGCCGGATTTTTTCTGAACCCTGCGCAATGCTGGTGATAGCAGCCGCTACAGTCTGAACCAGTTCCACACCCTGATGCGTCGTATTGGTGGTGCTGGCAGCCAGTTCACGCGCTTCACGGGCATTCTGTGCATTGTGGCGCACGGTAACGGTGATCTCTTCCATGCTGGCTGCGGTCTGCTCCAGCGCAGCGGCCTGAGTGGATGTCCGGTCGGAGAGATCGGCATTGCCCGCGGCGATGTCACCCGCTTCACGATGAAGAATGGCTGCGTTATCGCGGATAGCGCTGACCGTCTGCAACAGACTGTGCTGCATCTCTTTGACCAGCGGCACCAGTTGCCCGACACAGTTGCGCCCCAGGTCTTCCGGTTCGCGCGTCAGATCGCCATCAGCAATGATTTTTAAATGACCACGAATTTTACCTACCGGACGCACAAGATGGATAACCAGATAACGGTCACAGAACAGCAGCAATGCCACGGCTGCAATCAGTGCTGCCAGCAATACGTTTTCCAGCCGATGCCGGTCAGCTTTCAGGGGTGCCTGATTCTCAGCCAGCTGCTGCGTCAGCTTATCCAGCTGCGCGCGGGCAACGGTTGCGTATTCTGCTGGCGTGGTGGTGAGTGCGGCACGGAAGCTATCCCACTCAGCATCGGCCGGGGTTAAGGCGACAAGAGCCTGTTTATCGGCTGACGACCCTCTCTGCAAAATAATAGCGCTGCGGGCCAGAAAGCTTAGCTGCTGCGTCAGAGCCTCTGAGCGATCGGTTTGACGATAGATGTCGCGCAGGATTTGGCTGCTGTAGCCGCCAGTCAGCGCAACGATGCCCAGTGAGACGATCATCATCCACAGCACAACGCGGCGGATAGTGAAATGCCTGAGTGAATTCATGAGGTTTTCCCCGATGTTGTCATTGGTGTAGTTAAGAAAATCAGCAAAAAATAAGTTATGTCATCTACTTTAATGCGTTATTATATCGTGCACTATGTTTATGCCCTGTATCCTGGCAGGGTATTTAAGAAATTAATAGTTTTTAAAGAAAAAATATTAGAATCGTCACTGCGAAAATATTTCGTTAAAGAAAAAGAATTTGCTATTCTGACCAGCGGTGACGTGCAGCGTAATAAAAAATAAAAACTTAACGGCTATATCTTTTTACAGAAATAGTCTGTAGTCATGACGCTACATTCTTTAATAATTCTGTTTAATTTCGCGCCGTAACCAGCCGGTGCGGAGGACTCCATGCTTATGAGCCTTAGCGTCGGTGACGAATGCCGCACGCAAACCCTGCACGCGCTGCGCAGCAACGACGAAAGTCGTGACGACGTGTTGCGACAGTTCGTCCGGCTCGCCAGCCAGGCACTCGGTATTCCCGGCAGCTTTATCTCCGTACTGGATGATGAGATGCAGCATGTAAAGGCGGCGCATAATTTCACACTCACCCAATCCTCACGGCAGGACTCCCTCTGCCGGCATGCAGTGGACAGCGACACGACTGTAGTCGTGCCCGATACGTTGCTGGATATCCGCTTTGCTGCACATCCGCTGATTACGGGTGCGCCTTATATCCGCTTTTATGCCGGTGTGCCGCTGAAAAGCAGCACCGGCCTGATACTGGGTACACTGTGTGTGACCGACACCGCGCCTCATCGCTTTAGTGGCGATCAGGTGGCGATGCTTAAAATGCTGGCGACACTGGTGATGTCATTTCTTGATGCCTGGCACTCGGCGGGGTTTGCCGATCCGGTAACCGGCCTGCCTAACCGTCAGCGTCTGATTCGCGACCTGCAGTTTCTTGCCGCCTCCGGGGACACGACGCCACGACGGCTGGTGCTGATTGACTGTATTGATATGCCGCGCGCTTATGAGCTTGCGCGCTCAATGGGCATGGGGCCGGTTGAAAGCCTGCTGAAAGATGTGGCGACATTGCTGCCGCTGCGCCTGCGCCCTGCGCCGGGGGAGATGCTCTATACCGTGGCAACCGGGCGCTTTGCCCTGCTGACACGTCAGGAGAGCAGACTCACGGCCAACTGGGTAGCCACGAAGCTGGCGGGGATCAGTGCGGATATCGGCGATGGGCTGTCAGTCGCGCTGAAGACCCATACCGGGGAAGCGAGTTTCAAAACCGGAGAGATGCCCGCTCAGGAGATCCTGCGGCGTGCAGTCAGCGCACTGCATGAGGCCATTACCCGCGACGTGGCCTCGATGCCCTTCAGTGAGGTCACCGATACCCGCCATACCCAGGATTTCGCCCTGATGCATGACCTGGCCACGGCAATACGCCAGGATAAAGGGCTGTGGCTCGCCTATCAGCCTAAAATCTGTCTGCACAGCGGCAAGCCGATTGGACTGGAGGCGCTGATCCGCTGGCGGCATCCTGAACGCGGTGAACTGTCACCGGCACAATTTTTACCTGTTGCCGGACAAACCGAACTGCTCAGCGAGCTGACAACCTGGGTCACAGAGCACGCCATCGCCCGGCTCTCCCGGCTTAGCAACAGCTATATTCAGCTGCCTGTCACCATTAACGTCAGCAGCAGCGATTTTTCCCGCGACGGTTTTGCCGACGAGCTGGAAGCACGGATGATCAGGGCGAAGCTGCCGGTTTCATTACTGGGCGTGGAATGTCTGGAGACGGAACGGATTCTGGAAAGCCCGACCGCGATGCAGGGGCTTGAGATGCTGAAACTGCGCGGATTCGGAATTTCACTGGATGACTTTGGAACCGGCTATAGCAACATCAGCTATCTGCGGCGCATGCCGCTGGATGTCATCAAGCTGGACCGATCATTGATCAGCGAGATTTCCTCTGACACGGCATCGCGCGTGATCGCCCGCAGTATTATTTCAATGCTCAAGGATCTCGATTACATGGTGCTGGCTGAGGGCGTGGAGAATGAGGAAACGGTAAAAGTACTGACCGAGTTCGGCTGCGATCAGGCGCAGGGCTTTTTCTACTCCAGACCGCTGGCGGAAGCGGCGCTGGATGAGTGGCTCGGCTGGCGATTACGCAGTAAATACTGAGCCTCCCCGACCAGCCCCCGATTCTTACCTGCCCGACTCAAACGCGCTGAAGCCGTCTGGCCCGGCAATCATCACAGTATTGCGCCCGGCAGCTTTTGCCTCGTAGAGCGCTTCATCGGCACGTCGCAGCAGAGCCTCACGATCGCCAGCCTGTTCTCCCAGCGAAGCTACCCCTGCTGATATCGTCATCGTCCCGGTAAACGGGAAGGTAGTGCCGCAGACGGTCTCACGGATGCGTTCTGCGGTGCGGGCGGCATCTGCCAGCGTAGTATGCGGCAGCAGCAGAATAAACTCCTCGCCACCAAACCGGCTGACAATATCGCCGGTGCGGCAAAGCTGCCGCAGCAACCCCGCCAGGCTCACCAGAACCGCATCGCCCGCATCATGCCCGTACCAGTCGTTTATCTTCTTGAAATGGTCAATATCAATAGCAATGGCACACTGTTCATGGTCGCTGTCTGACTGCGCTGCCAGCACCGAAAATCCGCGTCGGTTGCACAGCCCGGTCAGTGGATCGGTCATCGCTTCATCATTCAATGCGGCCAGGTGACCCGCAACAGCGTGGCGATGCTCCTGCACCGCTTCTTTGAGCCGGTCAGCTTCGTAATACCAGGTTTTAACCGTGGAGAGGGATTCCGCCTGCGCTTCGCTGCCGCCATCACGTACTCTGTCCGCCAGCTTTTCCAGTGGAGATGCAATCCGCCCCGCCATAAAAGCAATAACGCCCGCTGTGACGATGATAATGCCCAGAACGAACCAGATGGCGCTTTCAGCCGTGCGCATCAGAATATGCCTGACCGTTTCTGAGGTACCGGTAATAAAGACGTTCCAGCCGGTTTTACGCAGCGTACCATACCCGGTGAGATAGTTTTTCCCGTCATTTTCAAGCGTGAAGTGCCCGCTTTCCGTGGTGGCAAGCCGCTTCTGAAGTGCCAGACTCAACAGCATCTTTGTCCCAACCAGCGCCGGGTCGTGACTGAATATAATCAGCCCTTCATTGCTGACCACGCTGACCGTCGATCCTCTGGTGTAAAAATGTTGGCTCAGGATTTCACTCAGCATGCTCTGTTTTTTGAGATAGATGGTGCCACCAATGTAGCCCAGGTAATGGCCCTCTTCGCTGAACAGCGGCTGAGATAAAAACACCACATAGTTACCGGCGGCAGAGGTAAAGGGTGCGGAGATAAAGGGCTTCTGGGTCGCAATGGCCTGCAGGCTGACCGCCGAGTGCAACTTCATGCCAATCAGGTTCAGGCTATCGGGTGAGATTGCCGCAATGATGGCATCATGATTGACCACCACCACCGAGTTGAAAAAGCCTGACTGCATTCTGAGACGCTCGGTCTCCCCTTCAAGCCGTTGAATATTGCTCAGATCCCTGATCTGTGAGGCACTCCAGGCCAGTTCACGTTGCGCTGTCGCCAGATAACGATCGGTGGTGTCGGCCAGTTTACGGGCATAAGCAATGTTCCCTTCAAGCAGACTGTCTTCGATATTGGCCTTCTGAAACAGCAGCAGCGCGCTC
Source organism: Candidatus Pantoea varia (assembly GCF_900115075.1). Lineage (GTDB taxonomy): Bacteria > Pseudomonadota > Gammaproteobacteria > Enterobacterales > Enterobacteriaceae > Pantoea > Pantoea varia. The sequence continues at coordinate 94,555 of NZ_FOVG01000007.1, read as the reverse complement.
AGCAGCAGACCGGAGGTCAGAATGACGCCTCCAATGGAAAGCAAAGTCAGCAGCGAACGAAGGCGCATTTTTTCATGAGGCATTGCGGTCAGAATCCGGATTAAGTGTCATTTGAGTGTAACAGTTGACGCTGCAGGTCAAGGGGAGAACAGAGGTGGATTTATAGAAGATCAGGACGTATTGCCGCGCGCTGCACAAAATCGTATGGCGTTACTTAAAGGCGGGTTCAGCTTTCAACCGGCCAGGACAAACATCAGCAACAAATGATTAAGCGGTAATAATGAGACTGACTGAGCCGGGATCGGTGCAGATGATGCGCTATTATTATCGCGGACTCCAATGATAATGCCTTGCGGAGGCTGAAAATAATGGGGCATGCTCTGCCCCATTTATCATCATGCTGAAACAGGCGCCGAGAAGTTTAATTAAGTTAGCGTCATTAACAGATCATTATGAATAGGCATAAACATTTAAATTGCTTTAACGCCAGAATGCTTTGATATAACAACGGCTGCTGAGTCTTTTAATAAAATGATGAGGACAGTTAAAACGATGTCCTTCCCACTCCAGATTAAACCACTGAAATTCATCATTTTTAATTTTTTCGATTAAGGTCATTGCCTGCACAGGCGTCTGAAAAGCATAAGCTTTCATCACGCCCTCTTTGGTGCATAAATCAATATGAACCATGTAACCCCCGGGTGCTAAAAAAATCGGAAAATTTATAATTATTGAACAGCCTCGCTATCATAATCCATTTATTGCCAGCCGATTATCTGATTCCGTAATATTTACGTAAAAGTTACGCATTTGATTTTACCTTTATTATTTTGGGCAACCCCGCCTAATTCCATCAATTAATTTGACCATCTATTCCTGCTCCGGCCAGCGCTGAATAAATCTCTCTCTCTGCTTTTAAGACAGCACAGATAACAGCACCAGGACGTGATCGCGGAGCATGACATTTATCTGCTCATCGTTTCAGCCTCAGACTGCCCGGCCATCATGCTGCAGGAAAGGAATGACGCTGGCTGACAGGTTGAGATGGTCATAAACAGAGCACATCGTTTACACTCTCAGCAGCTTCATCTGCAATCCGGTAACGGTTATGGCAGACAGTGAAGAGAGGCAGGCGATTACTGACGGCGGGCAATAAGGAATCTTATGCTGGATTATATGGTGTCGCTCTACCGTACTGTTCCTGTCTCATCTGACTGTCTCAGCGACTGGATTGCCAGCTGGCTGGCGCAGCAGCAGACCCGATGCCACGACCATCATTTCTCCGCCGACTTTCCCTGGCGTGAAACCGGTCTGCCCCAGCACACCTTTTTACAGCGTGAACTGACGGTTAACGGCCAGCGTTATCTTACCGGACCGCGCTATCTGGGGGGCGATCTTTCACAGCCTTTTATTGAGATCGTGGCCCGGGACGGCCCTATCGATTACGCGGTCGCTGACGCCATCATGCAGGCGTGGCAGCCGCTCAAACCGCTACAACTGCGTATTCTGTTACCCGCAAGCCATCCCGATATCGGGTCAACCGATCAATTGATATTCCTCAGCGATCCGGCTGCGCTTGCAGTGCCTCACGATGAAGGCATTTCACTGGTGAAAGCTGGCCGAAAAGATTACTCCGCCTGTATCCAGGCGATTAACCATGCCTATCGCGCCAGCTGGCACATGCTGCCGCATCTGCGTGATCAACTGATGGCATCGAGCAGGCAGGAATTACGGGAGGATATCGCTGGAGGACATGTGCTTTTGATTGTCTGGCAGGGCATGGTGGCTGGGCTGATGATTTGTGTTCGCCGGAGACTGACCTTTATTGAGGGGTTTCAGATTATGGATGAAGTGATTATGCCTGCTTATCAGGGCCGTGGACTTGCCGCGCGCGCTCAGCAGCGTTTGCTGCAGCAGCTTCATCATCACTATGGTGAGAAGGCGCTGCTGACTGGCACCATTCTGCCCGGTAATACTCCTTCACTGCGAAGCGCGCAAAATGCCGGACGGCGCTGCGTGCTGAAGTATCAGTTTTTCACCCCAGCCGATTTAGCGCCAAACCTTGTGATCACTTAAAATCACCACAAAGCCAGCTCAATCAACTTATCCTGTACGCTGTAAACGCGCTGCTTCAGGCTAAGACTCTCTTCTGCGCTAATCCATTTTGCATCAAACGCGCCATTAATTTTTTCCAGGGCGATTTTGGTGCTGCTTTTCAGCCCCTGATGCCAGTTTACATCTGATCGGTTAGCCGCCTGTTTTTCCAGACTCTCAACTAATTTCGCGACACTTTTACCACCGGCAGAAGCCTGAGTTACCGACATATCACCCTCTTTTTGCTGCTAAAAACGGCCACACTGGCGGCGCTCATTATACCTGAACCCTGATCGGCATGGCGCCTTCCCGTGCGCACGACCCGACACGCATCGTAAAACTCTTTCGGCACTGCAGATATGACCTGGATGGCACGACATTATTGGCATGCAGGCCTGGAAGCAATCCAGCCGGGTCATCCGGTTAACCCGCCAGTCTTGCAAAACTGTGTGAAAGTAATGTGACCGTAATTAAAAAAATAACATTAAAATTAATAACCTGCTTCCATTTTGCTGACCCACCTTGAGATTCACATTTTGAAAACAAAATAATCACACTGAGTTACCTTTTCGTGCCTAAATTAGTGCCAGTTTCTCTCAACGGAGCAGGCAAATGTCTCACTTTGTGGCAATTTTTTTCTCTTCACTGTTTATGTGCAGTAACGTTTTTGCAGGTTCGGTTTCATCGGTTTCTCTTGGATCACTCTCTTCCGCGTTAAACGAACGGATGCAGGTAATGAAAGCAGTGGCCGGTTATAAAGCACTGCATCATCTGCCTGTCGAAGATTTGCCACGGGAGCAGCTGGTGCTGGATCACATGCTGCAGAACGCTCAGCAGGCCGGACTTGAGCCCCACTCCGTGGAGCCGTTTGTTCACGCGCTGATGAATGCCAGCAAGGCGATTCAGTATCGCTATCGGGCTGACTGGCTTTCCGCACCGGACGGTAGCCTCCCGGTTACGGATCTTGCCGAGACCCGCAAGCAGATAGAACAGCTGGATACCCAGCTTCTGACAGCGATCAGCCAGCGCCTGATGACCGGCACCTTCTCGCAGGAGGACAAAGCGTTTCTGATGTCACAACTCACAGCGCCCCACCTCAGTGAAAGTGATAAAAACAGCCTTTTCGCTGCCCTCTCCCGTATTCAGCGTTTGCATTGATACATCTGGAGCGGAGTGCGCTATGCAACTTCATGAACTCATGAACCCCGACTACGCTGACAATCCCTTTCCGCTTTATCGGAAACTCCATCGTCAGGGACCGCTTATCCCTGCCGGAGATAAGATCATCATCAGCGGCAGTCACGCAGTGGTGGATGCCCTGCTGAACGATCGGCGGGTCGGTAAGAACTACATGGAAAGTGTCAGGCTAAGATTTGGTGATGATGCCGCCGACATTCCACTGTTTCAGGGGATCAGCAGAATGTTTCTGGTGCTCAATCCGCCGGATCATAACCGGTTAAGAGGGCTGGTTATGAAGGCATTCAGCGCCCGGGAGATTAAACCTCTCAGCGAGATGGCGCTGACGGTCGCGAATGAACTGGTCGATGCTCTGGCTGGCCGTCGCACCTGCGATCTGGCTCAGGCGTTCGCTTTTCCGCTTCCGGTGCGCATTATCTGCAGGATGCTGGATGTCTCAGAGTCGGATGCGCCTGAACTGGGACGCCTCACCTCAGCGCTGGTCAAAGTTTTCGACCCACAAATCAGCCCGGCGGATCTGCAGGAAGCCGCTGACGCTTTTTCCGTGCTGGAAAATTACTTCAGCGCACTGATCGTCTCCCGCCGGGACAGCACCGCCAGTGATCTGGTGTCGCTTTTTCTGCGCAGCGGCAGTGATGGCGATCGGCTGAGTCACGATGAGATTATCGCCAATGTGATACTGCTGTTTCTTGCTGGTCATGAGACAACGTCAAATATGCTCTGCAACACCATTCTGGCCCTGCATGCCCATCCACAGGAACTGGCGTGCCTGAAGCAGAATCATGGGCTGATACCCGATGCCATTCAGGAATGTCTGCGTTACGACAGTTCGGTCCAGATGCTTTACCGCACCACTCTGGAAGAGCTTGAGATAGCAGGCCAGCTGATCCCCCCCGGAACGCGCTTCTTTCTGAGTCTGGGCGCAGCCAATCACGATCCACTGGTCTTTACCTCGCCAGAGCGGGTGAATATCCGGCGGCATGAAGGACGCTCTCTGGCATTCGGGGGCGGGATCCATCACTGCATGGGTTACCGGCTGGCACTGGCAGAAATGGAGGTGGCGTTAGAGGTACTGCTGACCCGATTACCAGAGATGCGCCCCGTGACCGCCGGCGTTCGCCGCAATCACAGGGCCAATCTGCGCGGCGTCAGCGCCCTGCCGGTCGAGTGGTAGTCAGTCTAATCACCGGGCCAGAAGCGCCTGGCGATTAACTACGCAGCCGCAGCGTAGCTGGCAGGATAAGCTGGCTGTTGACCGGATCTTCACCGGCGATCATGGTAGTCAGCATTGAGAAGCAGGCCTGCGCGAGTGCCGGAACATTCTGCTCTACCGTGTCGATGGGTATGGAGAGCGAATCATAGAGGTAATGGTCATCGAAACTGGCGATACGGATGTCGCTGGTCAGCAGGTTATGCTCACTCATGTAACGCAGCACGCCCTCCAGCAGGCCGCAGGCGGCGGTGAACATCGCTTTAGGTGGTCGTCCCAGTCGCTTGCAGAGCGCGGCAAACATCTCATAGCCGCTGCCGGGATGATAGTTACCCTGAATAATCCACTCCGGCTGCAGCGTCACACCCGCCCGCGCCAGCCCCTCTCTGAATCCCGCCAGACGGTCCTGGGTTGGTGAGAGAGGGGACTGTCCGCCCATAAAGTAGATCTCCTCCGGACAGGTGCGTGCCAGCTTTTCAACCAGCTCAGCGGTGGGCCTCACAGAGTCGGTAATGACCCACGGCAGCTTCGTGTTGTTCATGTGGCGGTCAAACAGCAGCACCGGCAGCTGTTCGCTGAGGCTGATGTAGTCGCTGTCGTTCAGCATACTGGAAGCGACAATCAGCCCGTCGACCTGACGCGCCACCAGGTTGTTGACCACGGCCATCTCCTGACCGGCATTTTCGTCGGTGCAGGAGATCAGCAGTTGCAGACCGGCTGCGCGGCAAAGATTTTCAAGCGCATGGGAAAAGGCCGCAAAGCCGTGGTTGGTGATTTCCGGCACCACCAGCCCTAGCGTATGACTACGGGCATCATGCAGCATCCGGGCGTGGATGCTGGGCTGATAATGGTGTTCGCGGGCAAGCGTCAGAACCCGCTCTCGCGTCTCCTTCGCGACCCGTAACTCTTCGCCACGGCCGTTGAGCACCAGGCTGGCAGTGGCTTTTGAAACCCCTGCCAGCCCGGCGATGTCACTGATGGTAACGCGTTTTGTTTTTCTCACGGCAAGGCATCGGTTAATGAAACAAGCGCTTATTCTACCATGCAGCGACGTAACGACCAGTAGCGGGCCTGCAGTTCTGCGCGCCCGCGCAGGGTCAGCAGCGCCGGTTGGTCCGGAAAATAGCGGCTGCTCATCACCCCTTCCCCATCGTTGATGAAAATCTCAACGCTGGAGTGGTCACACAGGATGTTCAACCGGCGGGCTGCGCCGGCCCAGTAGCGGTAGGTCCATTTCCCCGTCACCAGGCTGCGACGGGCCAGCCGCAGTTCATTCTGCTGCCAGGTCAGGATCAGCGTATCGGCAAAGTTGAGTTCGATGTCGCCCTGACTTTCCAGCTCCAGCTCCAGCCGCTGTGCGCCGATCGGCGGTGCATCCTCGGCGCGGCCCTGATAGTGCTGCTCTTTCTGCCGCAACGCCTGCAGTTCCGGAATGGGCTGCTGAAAGAGCCGCCCATTGCGTGAGCTCAGTTCGCGCACACAGGTCATCTGATGGATCCAGCCCTGTGCGACGGTGGGCTGAGCCATCTCTTCGCCGTCCGGCGTGCCCATCCAGCCCACCAGCAGACGCCGGCCATCCGCGGTCAGCGTGGTCTGCGGTGCATAAAATTCAAACCCGGCATCCATTTCGTTCAGCGGGCCGTGCTGGTATGCAGGCTGCTGATAATCCAGCGAGCCACTCAGCCAGGCGCAGGCATGACTGTTCAGATAGCGCTTCTCTTCGGGCGCGACACCCTGCGGACAGCAGATCAGATACATGCTGTCGCCGAGCGTAAACATATCCGGGCACTCCCACATATATCCCGCGGCGCCCAGGCCACCCAGTTCACTGCCCGCAATCTCGCCGAGATTCTGCCACTCCCGCAGATTATCAGAACGCAACAGCAGCACCCTGCCCTGCAGCTGCATATTCTGCGCGGCCAGCACCATGTACCAGTGATCTTCGTGACGCCACACTTTAGGATCGCGAACGTGGCCGGTGTAACCCTCCGGCACGGCGATGACCGGGCCGAGTTTGTCAAAACCGCCCGCGTTGTTCTGCTGCGCCAGGCACTGCCACGCAGTCCGCGAGCCATCCTCAAACTTAACATTGCCGGTGTAGATCAGCGTCAGCCGACCGTTATCGTCTACCGCGCTGCCGGAGTAGCAGCCGCTGCGGTCATACTCCTCATCCGGCATCAGGGCGATGGGCTGATGCGTCCAGTGCAGCAGATCGGCTGAACGCCAGTGTCCCCAGCATTTGTGCTGATGCGCACAGCCCAGCGCGTTCCACTGGTAGAAGAGATGATAGTGACCGTCAAAATGGATGAAGCCGTTGGGATCGTTAAGCAGTCCGGTAACCGGCGCCAGATGCCAGCCGGGATAGTGGCTGTCGCTGAGCGCCTTTGGCATACCCTGCATCACCGCCTGCAGAATGGCGGCAAGACGTGTTGATGAGGCCATTATTCTGAATCCGTTTTGTATTTGAGCAGGTAAGAGATCACAAACGCGGTGGTAAACGCGATTGCCATACCGATGGCATAATTGAGCATAGAGCCCGCCTGCACAATCGCCATGCCCGGCAGACCGGTCAGCCCGACCGCAGTCATATAGACGTGTACTGAGACGACCCAGGCCCCACCCAGCGCGCCACCGACTAATCCGGCGATAAAGGGCTTCATAAACCGCAGGTTGATACCAAAGATGGCCGCCTCGGTGATCCCCAGCAATGCAGAAAACGCGGAGGGCAGCGAAATCGCCTTGATCTTCGCATCACGGGTTTTGAACCACACCGCCAGACAGGCACCGCCCTGAGCCACATTCGCCATCGCCCAGATAGGCAGCAGGAAGTTCACGCCAATCGAAGGATTGCCCAGCAGTCCTGCCTCAATCGCATGGAAGCTGTGATGGACGCCGGTAATAACAATCACCGAGTAAAGCCCACCAAATACCAGCCCGGCCAGCCATCCAGCGTGCGCAATCAGCGTGCTGAGGACAAAGGAAATGCCATCACCCAGCATACGGCCCGCCGGACCGATAATCAGCAGCGCAATAAAACCGGAGATAATCACCGTCAGGAATGGCGTCAGGATCAGATCCAGCGCATCCGGGATCACCCGACGCAGCTGCTTTTCCAGCATGCTCATAAACCACACCGCCAGCAGCACCGGGAACACCGTGCCCTGATAGCCAATCATCGCCACTTCAATGCCGAAGAAGTTCATGGTGTGGAAACCGGCGGCGACGCCCCATGCATTTGTCAGCGCCGGGTGAGTCAGAATACCGCCCAGCGTCGCCCCCAGAAACGGATTACCGCCAAACTCGCGGGCTGCAGTAAAGCCAATCAGGATCGGCAGGATAATAAAGGCCGCGGAGCTGCACATGTCCAGCATGATATAGAGCGCATTTTCCGGATTGACCCAGCCGTAGGTTTTGACCATCCCCAGCAGGCCCATCAGCAGACCTGATGCGACAATCGCCGGAATGATTGGCACAAAGATGTTAGACAGCAGGCGCGCGATGCGCTGGAAAGGGTTGAGCTTACGGGCAGCAATATCAGCGGCCTCAGACTTGCTCGATTCGCTGATACCCGCCTCGGCAATAAAGGCAGCGTAGACCTTGTTCACTACGCCGGTGCCGAAGATAACCTGAAGCTGTCCCGCATTGCGGAAGCAGCCTTTAACGCCTTCAATCCGGCCAATCGCGGTGGTGTCCGCTTTTTCATCATCTGCAAGCACCAGTCGCAGCCGGGTCGCGCAGTGAGCCGCGCTGGCGATGTTCTCTTTGCCACCCAGCAGGGGCAACAGGGCCCGTGCTATTTTTACATAGTCCATACACACCTCAGTCTTGTTATGTTTTTATCCGCCTGGCGTTGAAGCCCCGGCATCCGGGGCCGCCCGATCAGAACCAGGTTTCCATCTGTACGCCAAAGTTCCATTCGCCACCGGCGTCGAAGCCTTTGCTGCCGAACGCATCGTCGCTGGCATAGTTATCCAGCCGGTGATCCCAGTTCATCCAGGTTGCAAACAGACGAATTTCCGGACGTTTGAGGAAATCACCGACGTCCCCGGCTTTCAGGGTGGGTGCAACGGTGAGTTTGGTGAAGCTGCCGCTGACCGCATTACGGTTGTTGTAGCCTTCGGGACGCAGGTCCATGTACTGATAAGAGCCTTCATACTGCATCTCAAAGTTCTGGGTGATTTCCTGAATCAGCCGCAGATTGACTGTCGCCCAGTCATAGCTGTCCCCTTTGACGTAACGATCGTCACTGCGCTGTGCCAGCACCGCAGGTGCAATGTGCCAGCCTCCACCCAGCGGTGTGATCCCGTAACTCGCCAGCCGCCAGGTATTTGCTTCCGGCAGCAGGGCGCCGTCAGAACCAATCGACTTCACCTCTGCCCCCAGGCCATGACCATAGAGCAGTGCGGTTTTCGATGTCCCCTCTGTCAGCCCATAGAAGCTGTCGTTATGCAGGCCCAGCAGCGCATGTACGCCGGTTTCGGCCGCATCGCTTTTGACTCTGAGACCGTCGATATCCCGGCGATCGTCGTTATCTTTCGCGCGCATACCGCTGACCATCATCTGCACCGGGCCGACAAAGTTATTCAGCGACAGAATGTAGTTCTGTGCGGTATTTTCATTGTTTTCGATGTCGCCAAAGGTTCGGCCATACAGCGAAATGTTACTGTGCGCCTGATCGCTCCATTTCATGTCATAGATACCTGCACCGGTGCCGGCAAGGAACACCACATCGGAGTCGATCCAGTGGATATCAAAGTTATCACGATCAAAACGCTTACCAGCCCATACGGTTGCGTTATCGAACGCGCCGGTAAACGTTGGAAGCTGACCGAGTTCGACAAACGCCTGACGCAGGTTGAGATCGCTGCTGGAGGCCGTCCAGTCGTTGTAGGTGCGCTGTCCATCGGCCAGCATTGCTTTGAAGCGGGTGGTAGCGCCATTGTCCAGCGTCTGCTTATGTTCGAGGTTAAGCTCAACGTAGGTATCCGGTTCATTACCCAGACGTCCAACGTGACCGCCGGTCTCCCCGGCAGGGGTAACGGTCGGGCCACCCTGAGTTTTGGCGGCAGAGCTGTTCATCAGCAAGCCGGAACGGGCATAACCGTGGAACTCGAAGCCACCTTCATCGGCAGATTTTTGTTCCAGTTTCGCGGTGCGCTGCGCGACCTCAGCGGTGGAGCTCTGGGTCTGCTGCTGCACGGCTGCCAGCTGCTGAGCCTGCTTCTCTGCGACCTGAGCCTGCTTTTCGGCAACCTCTGCGCGGGTTTCAGCAGCGCTTGCCCGCTGTTCGGCTGCCTGCAGTCGCTGCTCCATCGCCGCGAGGCGTGCTTCAATGCTGCTCATGCTGGGATCGGCCCAGACGGATGTGGAAAGAAATATTGCAGAGAGGGCGACTGCTAACGTGCTTTTTTTCATTTTTTTATATTCCTGAGGAGAGGCTATCATCACCGGCAATTTTTGCTAAACCGGTTTAGGCGCAAATCATAGCCATGGGTAATTTCCCTCTGCAATGAAAAGTGCTAAACCGGTTTAGTGATTGTGAGATAGCTCCCAAAACAGGGGCATTACAGGACGATTAGCCGGCCAGCTCGTCCAACTGGTGGAGCCACGGAAGTGCTGTCATGGCCCCTTTTGCCGTGGTTGCCAGTGCGCCACAGCGTTGTGCCGTGGCAAGACAAATGGCCAGCTGTGATTCATCGGCAGGCAGACCCGACTTCGCCAGTCCCCAGAGTAATCCGGCCACGAAGGCGTCACCGGCTCCCGTCGTATCAACGCTGTCCACAGGCGTGGTCGCATGGTGAGTTATCTGGCCCTGATAACAGGCTATCACCCCTTCCCTGCCCCGCGTCACCAGTAATAAGCGAATGCTAAATCGTTCGGCCAGCTGCAGCATGCTGGCAGCCGCTTCCTGACCCGGACAGAGGAAATCAAGTTCCTCGTCGGAGAATTTGACCACGTCGGTATGACTCAGCGCCTCGTTCACCACCGCATGCAGCAGTGCCGGATCGGGCCAGAGGTCTTCACGCAGGTTCAAATCGAAACTGACATGACCGCCTGCCGCCCGGACCTCTTTCATAGCGGTCAGCGTCGTGGTACGTGAGGGCTCACCCGCTAAGGCGATCGAACAGCAGTGCAGCCATTCATCGCGCTGGAACCCGGGGAGATCCGACGCCTCAAGAAACAGGTCGGCACTGGGGCGCACCATAAAGGTAAAGGAACGTTCGCCCTGCTCATCCAGCCCGACCACCACAGTTGACGTGCGATGCAGTGGATCGGCGATCATGTAGCGGGTATCAACCTTCTCTTCACTGAGCGTCTGCCGCATAAACGCACCAAACGGGTCAGCGCCTACCCGGCCGATAAAACCACTGTTTCCCTGCAGACGGGCAATTCCAACGGCGACATTGGCGGGTGCTCCGCCCGGACACTGCATCAGACGACCCGGCCTTTCGGGTAGCAAATCGACGACGGCATCCCCGATGCACCATATGCGAACAGACATAAAAAACTCCTTTGATTAATCCTGATAGCTAAACCGTTTTAGCTATAACGTTAAACCGTAGTGAGTTCAAGCGTTACGATGCTGAAGTGATGGGTATTTAACAGAAGAGTTTGGCTGGCGAAGGAGTCAGGCACAGAAGAATGTTTTAGGCATGCGGGTGGATATGACAACCAAACCGGCGCAGCGGCCGGTTTGGTTGTCAGAGAAGCGTGATGACGATTACTTCAGTGTAGAGAGTATCTGTCTGATCGACGCATCGATCTGTTCAGCAATCTCTTTTGGCAGGCGACTGAATTCATACTGCACTGTGCGCTTCTCGTCATTGGTTTTACGACGCGCATAGGTATTGGCCGTGGTAAATGTTGCCAGTTTCTCCGTCACGGTTTTGCTGACGGGTGTCGGTTTTTTTAACTGACGACGCGCGCTTTTAAAGGCATTAAGGATAGCGCTCTTCTTATCATCCGCGTTGGCGCTTTGCAAGGAATCATCTTCATTCAGCTTTTGCTGAATCTCGCTAACTAACGCAGAGACCTCAACCGCTTCCGCTTTCGCCTCTTCCCAGACATCAAGCAGCAACTGGTAATCCTGAAGAGTCAGCTCGGAAACGACCGGAAAGAGTTCGATAAATTCAGCGGGTACGGCTGCCGCCTGGAACGCACGAGTGACCTTGGCGTTGGAAATACCTTCTGCTTTAGCAATCTCTGATTTGCTCATGCCATTTTCGTTCATCAGCATAAAGCGCAGACCTAACTCACGCAGGTTATGTTCTTTCGCGGTCTGAATATCCGCGGCCAGCTGACGTGCATCGCTGAGGCTCAGTTCGTCCGCTGTGACCAGCACTTCCAGACTGGCACCTGAAAGAATGCATGCGGCGCGGCGGCGCGAGCCATCCATGATCTCAATCCTGTCACCGTTGACACGACCTATAGCCGGGAAGAACTGTTGCAGCGTGATGGTGCGAGTGATCTCCTGAAGTGATTCCGGTGTCAGCGTACTTTGATCGCGGCCATTGATTTTTGGGTCAACGCTGGTCCGGGTTTCAATATCATCATGCAGTATGAGCTGGCGGACAAAGGTCGCCTTCGCGCCCGACTTCAGCGTAAAGGTGCGCGACTGGCTGCTGCTGTCGATCATGTTCGCGATAGCAGAATCACCAAACTTGCGGCCAATGCGCTGTATTGGTTTGCTCACAGAGTACTCCTGATATATTCGATGCGGTCAAACACAGCCCTTGAGAACTGCTCGGCTTCATATTTCGCTTTGCGCAGAGCGTCTGCACTCCCCGGATATGAGGAAGGATTGGCACTGATTACCGTATCAAAGGATTCACCGCAGCGTTCAAAGCCATCCAGTCGCGGTAAGCTGCAGTCCAGCATCGATTTGGTAAACACTTCGCGGGCATAGCTTTGCGAAGTCAGGTGATCGTGTTTTGAGGTCATCTTGGACATAAAGCCGATATTAGCTTTGAGCCGTGGTTCGATACCTTCGGACTCAATACGCTCCAGCATTTCCGGCAGACGCGTCAGATACTTCATGGTGGAGTGGAAATCGACCTGTGCCGGCGGCGTCGGTGTCAGCAACACATCACTGGCCGCAATCGCATTCAGCATGAAGGAGTCCAGGTGAGGACCGGTATCAAGGAAGATAAAATCGTAATCTCCCGCCAGGCGATCAATCACATTGCGGCGCAATACTTCTGAAGGTGCAACGCCTGGCAGATGTTCAGCTACCAGCTCTTCCCAGTCGCTGGCAACAAAACCATCGTCGATAGAAGCCGGGATGACATCCACGCCAGGCATGACGGTCGGCTTGATAAATTGTTCACGAAGCTGGTCTGCATCGAGATCGTTCAGCATCGCCTGCGCTGCCGTTTCCAGAACGGAACCGACGCTATTGGTGTGACTCAGGAACATCGTGCTCGATGCCTGTGGGTCCAGGTCGATAACCAGAATACGCAGGTCATTGTGCAGCATAGAAGGGTGCGCGCGCATACCATGAGCCAGCGTGACAGTGCTGACGGTTTTAGAAACGCCGCCTTTAAGGCTGACAACAAATACAACAAAGGGACCATCGTGGCGATCGCGATATTTCGGTATTTTACGATGCGCGTAGATGTCAACCACGTTTTCGATGGTGAGGGCATATTGCGAAGTACTACCAGTTTGCTTCTTACCAAACTGATAGCCTGCTGCTTCCATATCGTTAATGGCGGCGACAACAGCATGCTTACTCAGTAAAGGCATATTCGCGACAGCATTGCGCGAGAAGGTCTGATAAAAACCGGTCTGGTTAAATTCCTGACGCTGCTGCTCAATGTGGTTACTCAGTCCATGTAACATGGAATTGGCCCGTGTGGCCATTTCCAGCACTCCACCATAATCGCGCTTCATAAGCCCCTCTGCGTTAATGTTTTTTGCATACTACACAAAAAGGATTTACCTGCCAATTTATAAGAAAAAAGACAAAAACCTGGATTTCTTGTCAGGGATGATGAGAAGAGGATAAGACAGTTGAATGATTTTGAAGGAGGGGCATTTTGGTGCACGGCCTTATTTCTGTCGACGTGAGTGAATTGAAGTGATTCTGGGTCATGTCTGGAAAACGGCTTCAGCGAGTTCCACGATTTTCATTTCGTCAGACGACTTTTAATAATCTGGCTTTTAAAAGGTGAGTAGCATACTGATTTTCAGGTAATGTGAATGGTGTTTTCACCATGAAAATATCATAAAAATTATTATAAATCATTCTATTAAAGGTAAAACCTGATGGTGAAAATCTGCTTTGAACGATGTATTTATTAAGCGCGCACTTCCAGTTTGAAAAGTGTATTGCCTGCAATGTTTATTTTAGGTTTTCAGTTCTGATCAGTCGGTTTGCCGGTAAAATGTATAGATTAACAGTTGCTGCTATCGTCCATTATCTTCAACACATCTGGTATATCTTTCCCTTTCATACCTTCATCATCATGACTCTAAAACACACTTGATGTGTCATATTTGAACATTGTTTTGACGCAATTCTTCCTATACCGGAGAATGATTACATTCTTTCATCAGAGTTATTCTGAGCACATTACCAGGGCTACCTAACAACTCGTCACTTTAGTTGTTTCATTAATGTAACAGCGAAACAATGAGACTTATGAACGAGGGCAGGTGACTCTCAATTTGAAAGCGGCTATTAAATCTCAAGGAGCATTTGTGGTGACTGAGAAATTGTGGATGCTCGTAATCCTTGTTCTGTTGTTTCCTGTCAAAACTCTTTAATCAGATATCTATGTATCTCTTGTCCTGAGCCACTCACATTACTTCCGTAATAACGATGCTATTCACATTTTCATTCTTCTTCAGAAAAGTTTATTGTGCTGATAGGTATGATTTTCAAGCGCTATGCTTTTGTGCGCGAGGTTTCTGATCAAGTTATGTTTATCCGCTTCAGAGTGGAAACGTTGCATTTCTGATAATTTATCTATAGCTGTTAATCAGAGATGTCGTGTCGGGCAGCCAATTCTTCGGTGTTTTCATCATGAAAAAATTAAATAAATCATTATATATCAGATAGATAAACAAATTTATCAAGGGTGAAAATCCACGTTAGTACTGACAGATCGTGAGAATCCTCAATCAAAATCGAATAACCTTATTCTTTAAAAGGTTAGGAGGGAATATCGATTTGGGTCATTCCTATGTTCTGTAGTAAACCGCCTTCACGATTGACCTTTCTCTTAACACTGTTCGTGGCTAATCACGATCTCACCACAGCCGCTAAATAATCAGTTCCATCTGCGACTCCAGGATTCCTTGTTTTTGTCTTTTTTATCCCCGTTATCCACAGGTCAGATCCAATTGGTCGATCCTTAATAGATCAAATTGAGATCCTTAACAGATCCCCACGGTGCCTGAAGCCTTGTGACACAAGGCCTGAGAGGGTGTTCGTAACCACTGTAGCGAGAAGAATAACCACTATAGCGAGTATAACAACCACTGTAGCGAGAAAAGCAACCGCGCTGGCGAGTAGCCAACAACCACTGTAGCGAGTAAACGGCCTTTTTGGGTGTGAATAACTCTGAGCAGACTCAGTGGCTGAGCTTTTACTGACTAATTGCGATGAAAGAGGGGGATCCTGGGAGAAGGCAGGGCAGCTGGGGGATTCTTTAGCTGGCATTTTTAGCCGGTTATCCACTGAATAGATCCAATAACAGATCCACTTAAGATCCTAATAAGTTCCTGAAAGATCCCCACCGAGCGCCAGGCCATGGTGTGCCTGCGTTAAAACAGGGTCGCTAACCACTATAGCGAGTAAAGTAACCACTATAGCGAGAGAAATAACCACTATGGTGAGTAGATTAACCGCTGTAGTGAGTGATAGTATCCACTGTATCGAGTAACAGCGGGTCTCGCCTGTTCACATCACGGATCTTACTAATGCCAAGAAAAGAACCAGATATCCTGAACATAGCTGATGCTTTTAGCGAAACAGACAAACGTACAGGTGAAGTTGTTACTCTTACCCCCAACAGTAACAACACCGTGCAGCCGGTCGCGCTGATGCGGCTTGGGTTATTTGTTCCTACGCTTAAATCCACAGCGCGCAGTCAGAAGAACCAGATGAATGCCATGGATGTGACGCAGGATCTGAAGCAGTTATCCCTGGTCAGGTCGGAAGGCTATGACAACATTAAGATTCTGGGTGCCCGCCTGGATATGGATAATGATTTTAAAACCTGGGTGGGGATCATTCGTGCCTTCGCAACGCATGAGTGTCTGGGAGACACTGTAACGCTCTCATTCGTCGAATTCGCCAAACTCTGCGGCATACCCTCAGCAAGGCTCTCCTCGAAGCTCAGGAGCCGTCTGGATGCGTCTCTGACCCGTATTGCATCGAATACCCTGACGTTTACCAGCAAGGGCGGAGAGAACTATACGACGCACCTGGTGCAGTCCGCTAAATACAGCATCAAAAAGGACACGGTCACGCTGCAGGCCGATCCCAAGATCTTTGAGCTGTATCAGTTCGATAGAAAGGTTCTGCTGCAGCTTAAAGCCATCAATGAGCTGGCACGTAAGGAGTCCGCTCAGGCGCTCTACACATTCATTGAGAGTCTTCCGCCGAAGCCTGCGCCGATATCTATGGCGCGTCTGCGCGCCAGACTTAACCTGACCTCGCGCGTGATTACACAGAATGCGACCGTCAGAAAGGCTATGGAGCAGTTAAAAGAGATTGGATATCTGGACTATACCGAAACCCGCCGCGGCTCATCGGTCTACTTCTGGGTCCATTATCGCCATCCTAAGCTGCGTCCGGCTGAACTGCCGCTCAGTCAATCAGGCCTGATCGATGATGAGATGGATGATTTTGACGATCTCGAACTCGATCCTGGCATGATTGACGTCAGCCCGTCTCATCTGGTGACAGAAGAGGAGAGCAGTGAGCTGGTCATGGTTTCGCGTGAGGAAAAAGAGTTACTCAACAAAATCAGGAAGCAAAAGAAGCAGTAATGCCCTGTCAGCGCAGTCATTGTGGCAATCCAGCAGATATTCTTTTTGGCTAAGAAATCTGTCTCCTTAACTGAGAATATTCAACAACCACTGTAGCGAGTAACGCTACTCGCTACAGTGGTTATCTACGGATCAGCAATGCTCAGGTCCCCTGTTATTCCCTCGATGTCGCGCCAGGCCTCAGCTCTATGGACAGCCCTGACCGCTTCTGGACATCTCTTTACTCGCTATAGTGGTTACCCACTCTCATCAGTGGTCATTACCGGGCGCAGTCGCCAGAAAGAGCCTTTCATTTTACTCGCTATAGTGGTTACCCTATTTTCATTAACGGCCTTAAACCCGCTCAGGGCAGGACCGAGTAGCCCTGGTGATGGATGTGAAGAAAAAGCGACGCGCCTGTTTTACTCGCTACAGTGGTTATCCATCCTGCAATCTGGGTTAAAGATGCCTCTTTCCTGTTATGCAGCGGATAAAACTACACGCTACAGTGGTTATCAGGTTGTTTTATAGCTCATGCGGTTAGTTAATGTTCAGATCATCACGCGGATAAAGGAAAAGTACTCGCTACAATGGTTACTAAGTGAGACCAGAAAAGCCAGATCTACTCGCTACAGCGGTTGCCATCATTTCATTCCTGTGTTTTTCGTGAAGTCAGATATTTAAATGTAAGTGCTTACTATCAATTTAAGGTCTTTTAAAACCTGATTTCAGCCAGATTACCAAATCAGAACACAGGTAAATGATTACTCGCTACAGTGGTTGGCTATCAGAGAGGCCGCGACTGACAGACCTACTGAATCAACCGTTGAACAGGCTAATCACCAGGCCGCTTAACCACGCTACTCCTGCAAAGAGCGCTGCAGGAGTAGCTAACTCTGTTCTCCTCCTAATCCTTCTCGCTATAGTGGTTGCTGCACGATTTAGCCGTGCTTTTACCCGTTAAACTCATCAGAACAGGAACAGTAAAGGCCGCTGAGCCAGGTTATCTGCCTCTGTTACTCGCTACAGTGGTTTCTGGCAGCATGTAAAGCGCAATTTACTCGCTATAGTGGATATCTATCCCATATTGATACTTTGTGGGGTAATCGGTGACCGCGTAACTGCTCTCGACAGGAGTTAAACAGGTAAATTTACTCTCTATAGTGGTTACCGTAAAAACGCCGACAGGGATGCGCTGAGCCAGAAGAAAGTTGTTGCCAGGCAGAGTCATCAGATTTTGATCATCATACCGGGTTGCGATGAACACGGTGGGGGAGGGGAATAAGTTGTGGTCTGGGTGGGCTGCGGCTCTGTAATTTCAGACCAGGCAACGGCGAAAAAAGCGGCCGCACTCTGGCGTACCGCTTAATCACCCTTCGGACAGCGTGAGTTACATCGCCTCCCGGTATTCCGGCCAGGTGACGGATTGCGCTTCGTAACGACCTGCGGCGGCGAACAGCGTGCCCCGGAAATTGATGATACCTGCGGCCTCCAGCCACATCCACTCTTCTGCCTGTACGATCCCCGCCGCAATGACGGTGATTTCCAGCGCTGAGCAGCATTTGATAATCGCCTGCACCACCGCCTGCTTTGGCCCACTGCGATGAACGTCGCGGGTGATACCGGCATCGATGCGAATGCGGTCGGGCTGAATGTGAGTCAGCAATGACAATCCTGCAGAGCCGTCACCAAAATTGTCGATCGACAGACTGATTCCAACCGCTTTAAGCATGCGTACCGCTTCAGAGAATGCTTCCAGCTGCGAAATGACTGCGGTTTCACTTACGCCGATAACGACCTGTTCAGGCACCAGCCCTGCCTGCAGAATGGCAGACACAATTTGATCGACGGCATCGGGCACCACCACCAGCGCCATCGGCAGCAGGCTAACGTAGAGTGTCATACCGTCCGGGCACACCAGGCCTGCGTGGGCAAACGTCTTTTTCACGGTTTCCAGATCGTTAACATAAAGCTGATCGCCCAGGGATTCTTGGGCGGCTGCGGGCCGCAGAGTGGTCGCTTCAATCGCGGTAACCTGACGAGCAAGGGGATCCACAACCGGGCGGAAGCTGATGCCTTCAGTTTCAGGACGGGAGTCCGGCACATCATTGTGTTCAGAAATAAACTCCCAGTAGCCCGGCGGCAGAACTTCGTAGTAGTTCTCTTTCTCGCGGGACTCGACAAACGTGCGCAGGAATTGCAGTGCCCGATCATCATAGGTCAGGCGATATTTCGACGTTCCTTTATCCAGCACTGCCTGAAGCAGTGATGAACGATCGTGTTCACGCAGGTCGAAGAGTTCCATACCCGCATTACCAAAGCGGCGATAAGGTGCATAGTCGCGCATCAGTTCCACCACATTATGGTGGCGCCGATCCACACAGATTCGCTGATAGACAGCCTGAATGCCCGCTTCCGGACCTTCAAGCAGCTGAAAAAAATGGGTACCGTTAAATAACAGGATGCCGGTAACGTCGTGAGCCGCATTAATTTTGCTGGCGTTGTCGACCATCGCAGGCAGGGTTTTGATGGGAAAGTCATCTGAAATATGGCTGCGATATATTATGGTGGTCAGCATGTGCAGCTCCGCTTTATATGATTGTTGCGGACACGCTAACATTGTTCAAAAAATGTTTCATCTCTACTTATCCACTGTCGCACAGACTGCACCAGAGCCGGTGGCAGTAAGCGAAGCGGTTGATTCTCGGAATAGTTTTAGGATTTTAAATTAATTCCGGCTGGATGAAATTATCCCTGCTGCATAATAAAAAAGGCCGCCGTAATGGCAGCCTCATCGTAGTAGAGTGAAAAACGTTATTTAATCAGCTCAGCAGAGACATAAGCACGATTATCAACACGTGCGCCGGTGATTTTATAGGATGCGCCCGCATCTTTGGCCTGTGCCGCGACTTTCGCTTCAGCAGCATCCAGTGTCGAAGCGGAAGCGGTAATGCTCTCGGCAAAACTACCAAAAGAAACCAGTAGTGCAGTAACAGCAACGAAAGTTTTGATGGTTTTCATGGTCAATTCCTCAGCTTTATTTATTCAGGGAGAGGCGTTTTGCCTCGATGGAATGAATCATAGGCGCGATCATGCCGGACTGAAATAGCTAATATTTGCTGAAGTTAATCAAATATTTTGAATGCCCATGAATGGGTTACCCGGGAGGACCAGATGTGAGAAACGCGATCTGGTATCAGATCGCGTTCAGGCCAGTTTAATGACATTCGCCCCGCAGCTTCCAGTGAAGCCAGTGATCCAACGCTTCTTCGTTCAGCGGCTTTGAATAGAAATAGCCCTGAGCCTGATCACAGCCATACTCTGTCAGTGATGAGACGGTATCCGGACACTCCACTCCTTCTGCCACCACGGTATAGTCCAGCTCTTTAAGCATGGCGATAATGCTGCGGGCAATGATGCGTGAAGCGGTATCTGAGGAAAGCTCACTAATCAGAGAGCGGTCCAGCTTAATCACATCCAGCGGCATACGACGCAGATAACTGATATTGCTGTAGCCGGTGCCAAAATCATCGAGTGAAATCGTGAAGCCTCGCTCTCTGAGCATTTCCAGACCGCGCAGGGCGGTCGGGCTTTCAAGAATACGTTCGGTCTCCAGACACTCAATTCCCAGCAGAGAGGTCGGGAGCTTTGATTTAACCATCTTGTTTTCCAGCGCTGAAGCGAATCCTTCGCGCGCAAAGTCGCGTACGCTGACGTTTATCGTCAGCGGCAACTGAATGCAATTGTTACGCAGTCGGCTGAGGCGTTCGACCGCCTGATCGATAATCCAGGCAGTGAGCACAGAGAGAAGATCGGTCTGTTCGGCCAGCGGGATAAAGGCGCCAGGAGAGAGCTCGCCCCGGCTGGGATGTCGCCAGCGGATAAGCGCTTCCAGACCCACCGGCTTACCGCTTTGCAGGCAAATTTTCGGCTGGTAAACCACATAAAGCCCGGTGTTCTCGTGTAGCGCCTTTTTAAGATCGGTCATTAACATGAAATCTTCTGAACGCTGGGTTTCTGCCTCGGCGTCAAAACGCTGAGAGGGCAGCCCGCGACCGACCGCATCATTAAGTGCACTTACCGCACGGCGTAATATTTCAGACGCTGGCATGCAGCCCGCAACAAAGTCAGCCTCACCGGTATGAGGAGTGAGTGCGACCGAAAGACCATCATCCATGTCTGCACTGATCCCTTCCAGACGCCCGGCTACCCAGGCAGCACTCAGTCGGCTATCTGCCCGTGTCAGGATGGCAAACCGGCCGGTGGCCACGGTATAGATCATCTCCCCAACCGCCGGACGCAGGCGAAGCGGTAGCAGGGTGGCCATATCTTTCAGCAGACTCTCGACCGGCGTCATTCCCATGGTGCGTGCCAGTTCGTAAGCCCGCGACATATCGATGCAATCAATCAGAACCAGACGACGTGGTGTGGTATCACCGGCCACGGCGAGATACTGCAAATCCCGTATCAGGCGCTGGCGGTTAGGCAGTCCGGTGACCGGATCGGTGAACCCTGCCGCATGCCAGGCTTCCAGGAATGACATCACCAGCGTGGAGAGCAGCGTCAGTGTCGTCACCTGATCACTGGCAAATGCCTGTGGCTGGGTGTCGGTCACACAGAGCGTGCCCAGAATAATACCATCGCGGGTTTTGAGTGGCACACCGGCATAAAAGCGAATAAAGGGAGAGCCGGTGATCAAAGGATGCGTGACAAAACGTGCATCATGATAGGTATCAGGAACGATAACCGCGCTGTCGCTGTCAACCACGTGACGACAGAGTGAATCTGCGCGCGTTGAGCGTTGCAGATCAAAATTGTGTGACGCGCGTACGGTCTGAAACTCATCATCCAGCACCGAGATAAAGCTGCCCGGGATACCCAGGGCCTGACTGGCTAAGCGGACAAACTTCCGCAGAACTTCATCGCGGCTTTCATCCGGGTCGCGCAGCGCCTGTAAAGCGCGGCTTCGGCGTTCGTTGTCGCCGTTGAGATTGTTAAGCATGTGTGTAGAACCCCCGCACCGTCTGATTACGGAGCGAAAAAAAGAAAACTGTCCGGAGCGAAATGTGATTCGGGCGGCAGGAAATATGGTGTGATTTTTATTTTCATGCTGATGATAAGTGACTGCGCGGCAGGTGTCTCTTAATATTTTCTTTAACGCATAAAATGGGTGTTTACGATTCGAAAATTTAATCGAAGAGGCGTCCGATTATGTACAACTGTTCATTTTATATATGCAGCAGGAGATTTTCAGCAGAGTTAATGTTTATTTCTCGTCAGGGAATGAAGGACTATTCATGAGCGTTAACGTTAATTATAAGACAGTTATTGCCATGAAACGTGTCTGCTGCCAGAGAGAGAAGCGAGACTGCAGTTAAATCCGGGTGGCAACCGCCTAAAACACAAAGCAAAAGCCGGGAAGTGGCGCAGAATGGCAGATATGACCTGTCAGCACACTCCTGGCTGATGCAGGCCCATCCACCGCGACGCTGGCGGTTATCCAGCGCGTCAGTCAGCAATCAGGTTAACCTTTTATGCCGTTTGAGGTTTGAGTCGGACGACGTGGCGGCGGGTTTTGCTCCAGCCAGTCACGGACCTGTTCCGTCGTTGGGCCTCGCTCGCGGATGGCGCGCGTCAGCCTTTCCTGTGTCGTCCTCAATTCCTGAGTCCAGTAGGTGATTTGCCACTGTTCACGAATTTCCACCTGCGACAGATCGTCTGGCGAGCGGCGCTGGATAGGATTTTTCATTTATTATCCTCCTCTGGTTTCAAAGATGCAGCCTGAACATCAGCCTCAGGCTAAACATCTATCCTGATGAAGAAAGAAGCATTGAGGTAGCGGATTAATCCCTGAATCATCCTTAAGGCAAATAACAGGATAATTCCTGGCGGGAGGAATAAGGCACTCTAAGGAAATAGAAAAAGTCGCAGTCAGGAAGAAATATGCCGCTTCGCTTACAGGAAATTATGGATAAATGTTCAGCCTGAAATTTGACATTTATTTAAAATAGTCAATTATTCTCTGGTCTTGTCATCCTTGCTGCTTTCAGGTCGCTTCGCTTTCATTGATCGCGAAGGGCTGTGCTTTTGCATTTTCATCATGTTGAAGGAGTCTTTGTTTGGTTAATCGTCCCCCCCAGTCGCCTGTGATTGTCCAGAGTAACGTGCGTGAACTTCGCCTTGCAGCCGGGCTGTCACAGCAGAGCGCTGCCGAGCGTTTTGACCTTAGCCTGAGAGTCTGGCAGACCAAAGAAGCCGCAGGTAACCCGACATTATTAAGTCAGGGCGAATATGAGCTGCTGTTATTACTGGCTGGCCGTCATCCCCATTTCGTTCTGACACCTCAGAGCAAAAAATAGCGATTTCGTTATTATCCAGAGATTTATTTCTCTGGTAACCGGCTGTTAGATAACGGTAATAAAATTTTTATTTCCCGACTTGAAAACTGACAACGGATCCCTATTTATGGAGATGACCGGAAATATGATACCGGTCAGATGAACTTTTGGATGAACCTGTTCAGGAGATTATCACTATGTCAGTACAACAATTTTCCGTTTTCCCTTCGCTGGCTGATTCTGTCTTTTCAGACCGCTTTAACCGCATCGATAAATTGTTCAGCCAGCTGACTGGCGACAGCCCGGTGACCACCGCTCCCGCTTACGATCTGCAGCGGGTTGAGGATAACCGCTATGCGCTGACCGTCAGCGTACCCGGCTGGAAAGAGGATGAACTGGAGATTGAGTTACGTGGCGGACGGATTTCCGTGGCCGGGCACAGAGAAAAAGCATCCCAGGACGGGTCTGGCGAGGCACGGGAAGAGAACAGCAGCTGGATCCATCGCGGCATTTCCCGACACGATTTCCAGCTGAGCTTTTCTATTCCGGAGCACATGAAGGTCACCGGAGCGACTCTGGCGGAGGGCTTACTGAACATCGATCTTATCCAGGAAATACCAGAGAGCGAGAAACCGCGACGTATCCCAATCTCGATCGGTGGACCGCGTACTCTTGAACATCAGTAATGTGAACAGGGCGGAAATGGCACAGGCTGTTTCCGCCTTTTTTTAATCACTCACTGCGACAGACTGAGATGTTGGCATGACGGGGTTAAACAGGGAGGAAAGCGGCAGGAGAGATACCGGGCGCAGAGACGCCCGGCGATTAAGAACGCATTACCAGTGGTACTTGTTGGAATCTTCCCACTCTTTCACTTCTTTTTCGGCACGATCTTTCTCGTAGCCATAGCGTTCCTGAATTTTACCGACCAGCTGATCGCGCTTCCCTTCTACCACGGTCATATCATCATCCGTAAGATCACCCCATTTTTCCTTAACCTTACCTTTGAACTGCTTCCAGTTACCGCTAATGCGATCTTCGTTCATGGTGATTCTCCCAATTCGGTTGTTATCCAGGGACCTGATGCGTATCTGTTTTGCCTGTTGGCTGTCAGATGAATCAAGCATGGCACAGCGTTTGCTTTTTGCAGCGAGGCGGTGTGAGCCGGGTCAAACTCTGAACAAAAGGGGAGGAAAAGCGAGATTAATTAAGTTGTATTTATTCCGGGCGGCGTGCTGGCCAGCTCACTGCAGGCAGAGCGTTCAGGACAGGGCGGGCGAACAGAAAACCCTGGTAATAGCGGACTCCGGCACCTTCCAGCCAGAGCCACTCTTCAATTTTCTCAACGCCTTCCGCGATGACCGTAATCTCCAGCGCCTGACAGCATTTAAGGATGGCCATAACAATCGCCTGACGCGGACCGCTGCGGTGGATATCGGTAATCAGCTTGCGATCGATTTTAACTTTGTCGGGCTGGAAATCGGCTAACAGCGAGAGGCCTGCGAAACCGGCGCCAAAATCGTCAAGTGCCAGGCTGATTCCGGCGGCTTTCAGTTGCTGAACCGCAAACTGAAATTCGTCGAAGCGCGAAATGATCTCATCTTCGGTCACCTCAACCACCACCTGCTCGGGCCGCAATCCCTGTTCCCTGATCTGCTGGATAAGATGATCGACCGCATCGTCGATGACCACCAGTGACATGGGCAGCAGGTTGACGGAAAACGTCTGCTCCCGCAATCCCAGATGTCTGGCCAGCTGGAAAGCGTAGGTTTTAGAGTGCAGATCGGCCTGGTAGCGCTCGCTTTCCTGCAACTGTGAAAAGTAGTCTGCGGGCGAGGCGCCGTGCAGACCGCGTATCAGGGCTTCACAGGAAACAATCTGGCGATTCGTGGTATCAACGATAGGCTGGAGCGCGAATTCACAGCGCTGATCCGGTGCCGGTTGCCAGGATGGATGAACATCGGCGGTAACAGGTGTAGTCAGCGTCCAGTGACTGGCGGGGTCAATTCCGATAAACGTCTCTTTGTCCCGTCCCTCGACGAACGAACGCAGGAACTTCACGACCCGGTCATGTTTGATGCGCTCATCATTCAGGGTAACCCGCTTCAGCAGGGCATCCACCACGGTGTGCTTCTCATAGTCACGCAAATCAAACAGGGCCATTCCGGCATGACCGAAGCGACGGGCGGGCGCGTAATCGCGCATCAGCTCAATCAGGTTATAGTGCCGATCATCCTGGCAGATACGCTCGAATACCGCGTGCACATTATTAACGGTCCCCTCCAGCACCTGAAAAAAGTGCTGCCCATCAAAGAGCAGAATCCCGGTGACTTCAGCCGCGGCATTTTTGATACTGGAATGCTCCACCAGCGCCTTTAATCTCTCTGGCGAGACAGTATCCGAAAGCTGGCTACGGTAAATTAGGGTGGAGAGCATAAGCAGACTCATATTGCAGGAAGTTACTGATTAACTATACCACAGAAAAAATGATGGTTAAGGGCACAATTGCGGCCATTATGCCTTTCTGCTTACGGCATTAATCTGACCATAGGTTCAGGAATAATTGAGCGTTGTAGGATCTTCACAGCGGATCGCTCTGTGGCAGCAAGCGGGCAAGAAAAAGCGTGGAAATAAAAGCCCCCGCAAAAGCGGGGGCGAATAGCAGATATAGCGCATTATTATAACGTTACGGCATCCCTGGTGAGGCGCCGGTCAATCCGGTAGTGCCTGATTATTACGCGATTTTTACTCCTCTTACCATGTCGGTATGGCAAGGTTTTCAGACAGGTAAAAATCATGTTTTCTGATATTTCAGAAAATTGCTTTGATATTCAATCAGCTGTTTTGTGCTTCTGGTTATTAAAGTTCAGCTAATGAATTATAAGGTTACAAATCCACCATTATTTCAGACAGTCCGTTAACATCGTCACCCCATTTTTCCAGAGCGCCTTAACGTTAACGTTGACGTTCTGCAGTGACAGAGGGATGTCGACATCTGCGTTATTTGAAAAAGTGCCCCCTGTAAAAGGAGGCAAGGGTAGGAGTCAATTCACTCTGTAAAAGAAGTGGATTTCATTACAGAGCCATTTAAAGATAAGGCAAAACCGGACTTTGTGCCGCTACGGTTAACTCTTTTTTAATTTAGATATCAAATGATTAAAAAGCTAACAATCCCAGATTTCTTTTTAATCAATAACTTAATCTGATATGAAAACGATTTCTAAGATTAGGATTAAAATCCCTTCCAGCCAGATGCTTATGCTAAAAATGGCCAGAATCCAGACGTCGTATAGCGATCTGACTCAGGTTTTCGCGCAGACTTGACCCCTTCAGAGAATAACTATACTGTTTATGTATACAGTGTATTCTGAGCTGAAAGCCGTTGTGAGGTAAATGAGATGTCACAGGATGATGAGGTCTGGATAGCATTCAGAGAGGCGATGAAGCGGGATAATTCCGGTCAGTACACAATAAGCACCCGGGATTTTGTCGCTGAACTGGAACAGCGCAATTCACCTCACACGCTTCGTGCCGCGAATACGTGGATAGAGATGCATATCACCACTTTCAGTGACATCTCGGTTGAGGCTGGTGAATGTCGGCTGTTTCAGGTTCCTGCGGCGCGCGATTAAAACGTGCCGCAGAGCCAGATACTATTTCAGCCTGCCTGCGATGATATGTGCGGGCTGAAGCGAGCATCAGAGCCTGGACGTGTTCCGACGCATGTCAGAACGATCCTGGAATTTAGGATTGGCGGGATAGCTCTTGTCGCAGGACATGCGTGCCAGGTTCAGGGCAACTTTGCGTTTTTTAAGCTTTAACTTCGGCAACCACTCTTTGAACTGCGCTGTCAGCGCTGCGGCCTGCTGTTCGGTGGTGACGCGACAGATAAACAGCTTGCTCTTGGTCTGACGACTGACATCAATGGCATAGATCTCAATGCCAGTGCTGCAAACATCATATTCAACATCTGTGAACTGCATGTGTGGCCAAAGACCCGTTCTGGTTTCAAATGTGGCTAAATCCATGACAACTACCTTTTTTATTTTAAGCGTTATTGCTATCCAACAGACTAAAGCCTGGTCGGGCCAGTGAGCATAGACCAGAATCAGCATTCCGCCAGTGTTTTCGCTGATTTAATCTGGTCCTGACTCGAATGGCTAAAATCTCAAATGGACGTCGCCCTGCCCTCGGGCAGTCTGTCATCCACTTATCAGAGGATCTGATGTCAGCCAGACATCCAGGCTTTTATTCTCTCCGGCCATTCCGCTTTAACCACCCTGTCATTGTTGAGTCTGCGACGAGATGTGATGCGGTTAAAGCTCCCGCGCATTAACATTTATCGTCAGCCACACTGTTGAATTAGCAGACTAATCATGAGATTTCGATGCATGATCGCTGACGCGACATTATGACCATTCGACAGTAGAAATGGTCTTCCCGGCAATGTGGGGGATTTTACTAAAATGTCAGGGTGTAAGAGGGTGTGTCAAAATGAAAGTCAGTAAAGGGCAGAGTATTTTTCTGCCTGGCACACTTTGTTCTATTCGCAAGGAAAAATAAAAAAATATATCGAACGTGATTAATTAAAGGCCTGCCGACAAGCGCCGATATAAACGATCCAGCTTTACACCATGTTCAAATTATTCTTTTTTTGCCGGGGGCAAGTATGACTATTACACAACGTCTGGTATTGATTTTCTCACTGCTTGCAATGTCACTTATTGCGCTGGTGATTATCTCTTTATCAGTCATTTCGGGCTTTCAGTCGCGTTTTGAATATGTACAGGTAAACGCAATACCCAGCATTCGCGATCTCAATAAATCGATCAGCGTGACCAATCAGTTAGGCATTGCACTTTATCGCCACCACAGCACCAGTGACGCGACTAAATTCCCCGCAGCGGAAGAACGTATTGAGAATCTGCTGACGCAGATTAAGTCTCTCAATGATTATTATATGACGAATGACATCTCCAATGATGAAGATAAAGCGATGACGGAGCAGGCCAATAAAAACCTGGATGCGGTCCGCAGCGCATTGCCGGCATTCCTTGCCGCTTCACGCGCCCACAATGATGCGGTCACACTGCCATTATTACAGAGTGACAATGGTATTGGAGCCGCAGCACGCAAACTGGAAGCAGACTTCACCCGTCAGATTCAACTGAACATCGATATTGGCGAACAGCTCAGAGCGGAGAATAAGCGCATTTACAGTCAGACGCTGTGGGCGATGTCTGGCGGATCGCTGCTGCTTATTCTGATACTGGCGGCTTTCTCCGCGAAGGTGATTCTCGGCATCAAAAAGAGCCTCTCAGGTATGGTGAATACCATGACGCAGGTCAGTCATACGCTTGACATGACTCAGACCGCCGAAGTTCGCGGTAAGGATGAGATTAGCAAAACGGCGATGGCATTTAACCAGCTGCTGGCGCGTGTTTCTGGCACGCTGCTCTCGGTCAGTCATGCCGCACAGTCGGTCAGTACCGGTTCAACGCAGATTGCGGCGGGCAATGAAGATCTCTCTGCGCGTACGGAAGAACAGGCTGCTTCCCTGGAACAGACGTCTGCCAGCATGGCGACACTGAGCGAAACGGTGCGACAGAACTCAGAAGGTGCGCATCAGGCCAGCAGCCTGGTGAATAACGCCAATAACATGTCAATCCAGAATGGGTCGGCGGTGAAGCAGATGCTCAGTACTATGGATGAGATCCGTGGCAGCTCTGCCAAAATCTCTGAAATTACCGGGCTGATTGAAGGCATCGCATTCCAGACCAATATTCTGTCACTGAATGCGGCCGTCGAAGCAGCGCGTGCCGGTGAGCATGGCCGCGGCTTCGCCGTTGTCGCCTCAGAAGTGCGTAATCTGGCGCAACGCTCCTCTTCTGCTGCCCGTGAAATCAAAGATCTTATTTCTACGTCGGTTTCGCAGGTTGAGCACGGTTTAGCGCAGGCCAGCGGCGTTGGTGCAAACAGTGAAAATGTCCGTCAGGCGATTCAGCAGGTGGCCGATCTGGTCAATGAAATTGCCGCGGCAACCTCTGAGCAGAGTAAAGGCATTGAACAGGTTCATCAGGCCATTGGTCAGATGGATGAGGTGACGCAGCAGAACGCCTCACTGGTGGAGGAGGCCTCATCTGCCTCTAAGTCCCTGCAGGAGCAGGCAGAGACGCTGGCAGGGTTGGTTGCGACTTTTACGCTGGAGAGCAATCACCGTGTCGCTCAGCCGCAGCAGACCTCAGCTCTGCGTCGTCCGGTATTGCAGACAAAGCAGCCTGAGCGCCAGGCCATCGACATGACGAAGGCGAACTGGGAAAGTTTTTAACAGTTAAGCAGTAACATCATAGCCTCCACAATGTGGGGGCTTTTTTTTATCTTTTATCTGAAGCAATGAAAAATTCCCGATAAATAAATCATTATGAAATCGATTTCATTATTAAAATAAAAGTAACTCTTTAGGGTTATATGTTTGTGATGGTGGTTTTCTCGGGAGGTTATTTACTGAGAATAGCGTAATGGTAATTGATTCGATATAGTCAGGATGTCTGTTATCGGCGATATCTGGCCTGGCTTGAATTTCTTTATTTTCAAAAAATAATGCTGAAGTCAGACTTAAGGATTAATGAGTTAAGCGAAACGATTGTTTTTCATCCTGTTGATAAATAACGCTAATTTTAAGTTTGGCTTAGGTGGGTATTGCAGTAAATATCGTCATTTAATTCACTGTAAAATAACTATACGTAATCTATACTCCTCTCTGTTGTTATAAGTATTTCTGATTTTCACAAAAAACTCTTTTCTTCATAGCGACATTGCGCTGCATGAGGCACCTCTGGCTATGTAAAAGTAAAAATAAAAATTCACGACTAATTTTGTGCATTACTCACCTGCACGCCTCACACATCAGAGCGAATAAAAATGAAGCAATTACTCGATCGCATTAATCTGCCAGCGAAATTCCTGCTACTGGGATCTTTTGCGCTGGTCCTATTTATTTTACCTACCTTTCTATTTATTCAGACAGGTAATCAGCTTATTGATACCAAGAAAGTGGAGCTATCCGGTATACCGGTAGAGAAAAAAGTCCTGAAGCTTCTCAACCTGCTTCAGCGCCACCGTGCAGAGAGCGCTATCGCCATCTCCCTCAACAAGGCGGATAACGCACCCCGGCTGGAGCTGGTCACGCAAATTAACGCGTTATCACGGACGATTGCTGACGATTTGCGCAAGGATGATGAGCAGGCACAACCGCTGAAGTCGCTGCAACGGGTTAATCAGGAATGGGGTCAGCTGCAGGACGATATCAACGGTGGCAAGCTGACGCTGGCAACCAGCCTGACGCGCCACGCCCATCTGATTCAGGTATTACTGGACACCAATCAGGATGTGCTGGATTTCTATCAGCTGTCGCTGGATGCGGATTTAAATACCTACCAGTTGATCGTCAGCATCTACAGCCGACTGCCACTGCTCACTGAAACGCTGGGTCAGATTCGTGCCAATGGGACATCGTTGATTGCGAGCGGAAATATCACTGATGCCGATCGCAGCCGGCTGGCATTTCAGATTGATAATGGCAGAACAGCACTGGCCCAGTTCAGCAGCAATCTGGACAAAGTATTTTCCATTGAGCCGGGTCTGAAAACCACTTTCTCTGGCCTGGCCCAGGATGCGAATCAGCAGGCACAGGACGCGCTGCAACTGGCCGACAACGTATTTGTGAGCGGGCACGCCACTATTACACCGGTTGAATATGTGCGCGTGTTTACTCAGGCGATCAACCGCTATTCGGCGCTGGGTGATCAAACCAGCACCCGACTGCAAGAGATGATGGACAAGCAGATCGATGCGAAGCGCAAGTCACAGTATGTCCTGCTGGCCGGCCTGCTGGCTGTTGCGCTGCTGGCCATTCTGCTGGCTGTCATGATCACCCGTTCTGTCACCCGTCCGGTAAAAGAAGCGGTCGACGTTGCCAGTCGTGTCGCGGCTGGCGATCTGACGGCAGTGCTGACCGTTTCCGGCAGTAACGAAATGGCTGAACTGTTGAATGCATTAATGCGGATGCAGCAGCGTCTTGCCCAGCTGGTTTCGGATATCAAAGGGAACGCGGCCACCATCGCCAACTCCTCAGAAGAGATTGCACGTGGCAATGGCGACCTCTCATCACGTACTGAACAGCAGGCTGCATCCCTGGCTGAAACAGCGGCCAGTATGGAACAACTGGCATCAATCATTCAGCAGAATGCGGATAACACCCGTTTTGCCTCTGATCGCGCAGAATCAGCCACCCAGGCGGCACTGTTAAGCGGCGCGGCGATGGATTCCGTGATGCAGACGATGCAGAAAATCCGAGGCAGTTCGGGACAGATTGAAGAGATCACCTCAGTCATCGACAGCATCGCTTTCCAGACCAATATCCTGGCACTGAATGCGGCCGTTGAAGCGGCACGCGCGGGTGAGCAGGGCAAAGGTTTTGCGGTTGTCGCGTCGGAAGTGCGTGCGCTGGCACAACGCTCAGCCAGTGCAGCGAAAGAGATTAAGAGTCTGATCGAGCAATCGGTCGGTCATGCGCAGGAAGGGATCACTATGGCGCAGAACGCAGGCGATAAGGTGAAGCAGAGCGTCAGCGCGATTGAGCAGACCTCTCAGCTGATGCGCGATATCTCTGCTTCATCCGAAGAGCAGAGCAGCGGTATCTCGCAGGTTAATATCGCGGTGAACCAGATGGATCAGG
Source organism: Candidatus Pantoea varia (assembly GCF_900115075.1). Lineage (GTDB taxonomy): Bacteria > Pseudomonadota > Gammaproteobacteria > Enterobacterales > Enterobacteriaceae > Pantoea > Pantoea varia. The sequence continues at coordinate 63,000 of NZ_FOVG01000007.1, read as the reverse complement.
TCACGCAGCAGAACGCCGTGCTGGTGGAAGAGTCAGCTTCCTCAGCTGATGAACTCGCCGCGCGGGCAGGGCAGTTGCGTACCATGGTCGCGGTATTCCAGACCGCATAAGTGAGTTAAAACAGCCGCCACCTGTGGGCGGCTGTTCTCTTCTCCGCGTTTATCGTCCGCTACGCCTGATGATCCTGCAGACAGGCCAGATACTTCTCTCCCGACCGCATCACCTTCTCTTTCGCCTGCTGATGAATATCCTGACCTTCAAACGCGCCATAAAGCTGCCCGAACGTCACGCCGGAGATCCGATGCATAATGTCGCCTACGGTGGCGGCTGACAGCGGCAGCATATTCGGGTAGCTCCACAAAAACGACACGCCATGCGCACCCGGCGTGACCTGAATAATATCACCCGCCAGCATCACGCCTTCGCCTTCATCCCAGTGCAGCACGCAGCCGCCGGGAAAATGACCGCCCAGCCGTAACAGCGTCACACCGGGCATCAACGTCAGCGACTCACCCTGCCAGAGCTGGATATGCGGACTCTCCCGCACAATCCATTGCCTGTCGCGGGCATGCAGATGAATGGGTGCGTTAAACGCCTCAGCCCACTCCTGCATGGTGGTGTAGTAGTGCGGATGTGAAATCGCGATGGCATCAATACCGCCCAGCGCGGCAATAAGTGTGTAAGTCGCATCATCAAGGTTGGCAATGCAATCCCATAGCACATTGCCATACGGCGTACGCAGCAGAAAAGCGCGCTGGTTGATGGCAAACTCAGGCACAGTTTTAAGGCTTAATAGCGCATCGCTATGGGCCGTCCACTTATTGGCGTGGCTGGCGCGCAGTTCATCAAACGCGATCCAGCGCTGACCCGCAGCCGGAACATACTGACGTTCATCCTCACATATTTTACAGTGCTGATCAGGGGCAGCAGAGGGATAAGCGGTCCCGCAGGCGGTACATAACATTGTCATGGTGATCTCCTTTGTTTCACTCAAGCTTATGCACACCTGCGAAAACCGCACTTTCCTGAGGCTGTTTCGTCACTCGCTTAGGGCTGGCGGCGCAGGGTAATCCGGGTCAGTTCCGAGGGACGACCCAGCCTGACCGCCATGCCTGGCCAGAGTGCCGTGCCGTTATTTACATAGAGCTGCATCCCACCGACCTGATAAAGGCCGGAAACAAAACCGCCGTTGGGTTTAGCAAACAGCCGGTCCAGCCCGATAATCAGGCCGCCATGCGTATGGCCGGAGAGCTGCACATCCACGCCCTGCGCCGCGTTCTGGCGGGCATTTCGTGGCTGGTGATCCAGCAGGATCACCGGCGCGTTTTCAGGTGCCTGTGCCAGCGCGCGGGCCAGATCCGGGCCGGTCGCGTTTCTTCCCGATGCGGAAACGTCCGGCAGGCCGGCAATCACCAGCTTTGCGGCGCCGCGCTGGATAACGGTATGGCTGTTGAGCAGAGGCTGCAGCCCCAGCGTGGTCAGATGCGCCGTCCAGATCGCCTGATGGAAGAAATATTCGTGGTTGCCGGTGATAGCCCATACGCCATCAGGGGCTGCCAGCCCGCGCAGCGGCGCGACGTCATTTCGCCGATGCTCCAGGCTGCCATCGATCACATCGCCCGTTACCACAATCAGATCGGCGTTAAGAGACATTGCCCGCTTCACCATCGCGGCAGTCCATGCCGCGTTAAACAGCCGGGTGATATGCAGGTCGGTCAGCTGCAGCAGCTGATAGCCATCGAACTCTGCGGGCAGGTTCGGCAGTATCAGCGTCACCTCTTTGACCGGGGGCACCCGTATCGCCTGCTGAACGCCAAAGGCAGCCAGTGCCATTGCCAGCACCACGGCCAGATAGCGAACACCGGGAACCAGCTCCAGCGGATGCCGTAACAGCAGTGCGATCAGCATGACCGCATCCATCAGCATCTGCAGAAGCGCCAGCAACAGCACGGTGCTGTATGCCCAGTTGAACAGGATGATGATGATGCGGGGCATTTCGGCGGAGAAAATTCCGCCCGAGGTAAAGCGGCTTACCAGCAGATACTGCGAAGCCAGCAGCACCAGGGCGGAGAGCAGGATCTTGATGGCCAGAGGCAGGGACAACGGAATAATGACGCGCGCAATAACGTACCAGCTCGGTAAGCTGAAAATCAGGTGAAACATGGCATTTTTCCGGTAGGGCGCTGAATATCTGCGCAGGCAAAAAAAAGACGATCGTTTATGGAGCCGTTTTCAGGACTGTAGTGTATATGATGTTACCGTCAGGCTTGCTTCACGTCGGGTGCTTTAAAGGCGGCAAATTATCGGGAGATAAACAACAAAAAGGTGTTTGCGCCTGACAGGTCCTATGTGGGAACTGTTGTTATGTTGCGATGAGAGCTTAGAAAAAGAGTGGGTCGCAGCCTGAACATACTCGGGAAAGCATAATTACTCATTGATGAAGCCGTATCTGCAACGTCGCACATCCTTAAATAAAATTATTACAGATTCATGTTTTTTCCCGGCATCCTCTCTGATTTCTGCATTAACGTGTTCAGCATCAGACAAAACGCCTCACTGGCCGGATTACGGATGTGTTCATTCACACGCAGAAGAGAGTCCACCGAAGGCAGTGGCATAATCTGCTCAAGTTCGGAAATATGAATGATTGTTTTTGTAATGCTGAACTCATTCATTATCCCCACGCCAGGTCCAGCACTGATCGCGGCAAGCATTCCCCCTACTGAGGGGCACTCCAGCATCACCAGATAGGGAATATCAGCCTCATACAGTTTGTCCTCAGCCAGGCGCCGGTAAAAACAATCTGTTCCCCACGTGATCAGCTTCAGGTGCTTACCTGGCACATATCGCCATTCAGGATGGGCACACCAATATAATTTCTCAGTCCAGAGTACTCTGTCTTCACTGCTTTCCATGCCCGTGAAGTCCTGGTGCAAAATGATATCCAGTCCCCCCTCAGAAAAATGCTGGCGCAGGAGATGACTTTGCTCAACGACAAGCCGCACATCCACCTCAGGATTATGGTGAGTGAACAGCGCAATGGCTCCGCACACGTCTTTCAGAGAGATTTGTTCGGCTACGCCAACTCGCAGCTTTCCAGTTAGCGCGGAGGGTGAGAAATAGGCCACGGCGCGGTCATGTTCGCTGAGTATTTTCTCAGCATGCTGAAGTAACACTCTGCCCTTTTCGGTCGGACTCGCTTTTCCGGCGTAACGTGTAAGGAGCTGACACTGAAGCTGGTCTTCAAGTCGCTTAAGCTTCCAGCTTATCGCGGACTGACTGAGGCTGAGGAGTGAGGCTGTTTTGACCATGCTGCCAGTCTGAATGACTGTTCTGAATACTCTGAGCGCATCCACGGAAAGACGTTTGTTCATTTTGATATGACAAAATTGGGTATTAATCTAAAAATAATGTCACTGGTGTCATTTTTCGTCAACCGATAGCTTGTTCACCCGGAACAAAAATGGAGCAGGCTATGGAAGAGAATCACTCACTACTGAATCGACACATCGTGATCAACGGTTGCCGCATTGCAACAGGTGTACATGGTTCTGGAACGCCTCTGGTACTGATTCATGGCACACCGGCTCATTCTGTCATCTGGCAGGAACTCGTCCCGGTATTTGTTGAGGCCGGTTTTTGTGTTCATCTCTATGACATGCCAGGGTTTGGCGCATCAGAGCGCCCTGTTAAGGCTGATACATCAGTTGTCTCACAGGTGAACTTTTTGCTGCAGCTGCTGGAATGCTGGCATCTCGAGAGAACACATTTCTTTGGCCACGATATCGGTGGCGTGGTTTCACTGAGACTGGCCTTCGAACATCCTTCCCGTCTGCATACGCTTACCCTCGCAGATATTCCGAGCTATGACTCGTGGCCATCGCCGACCTGGAAAGATATGCGCGATAACTATGCGGAATGTGCGTTGATGTCACCGGATGAACACTGCAATGTGATGTCACGCCAGCTGAGAATGGCCGTATTCAATAAGAATGTCATGGCTGGAAAGCGACTGGAAAGTTACCTTGCACCACTTTGTGGTGTGGTAGGGCAATCCTCATTTTATCAGCATCAGGTTGCTCACTATAACGCCTGTTACACATCTGACTTTGCAGAAAAGCTCCCCCTGCTCAGATTGCCTATACAGATTTTATGGGGGAAAGAAGATGAGTGGCAACCGGTTGAATATAGCCAGCGGCTGCAGCGCGACATAGCTTTCTCGACGCTTCATGTTTATGAAGAGGCTGGACATTTTTTAATGGAAGATGTGCCGTTGTCTGTCGCCGCTCAGGTCATCAGTTTTATTAACAAACATCATCTGAGGTAGAACTATGATCCTGATTGGAATGCTGGACTCACCTTACGTCAGACGCGTTGCTATCTGTATGAGTGTGCTGGGAATCGAATTTAAACACCTCCCGTTATCTGTGTTCGCCGATTTTGACGAGCTGTTTAAAATTAACCCTGTAGTCAAAGTCCCGGCGCTTATCACTGACGATGACGAGTTATTAATAGACTCAACATTAATAATCACTTATCTCGAGAGTATTTCTTCCCATTCTTTCGGCAGCATACCCGAATCGGGTCTGGATAGTTTGCAGGATCTGCGCCTTACAGGCCTCGCTCTGGCAGTCTGTGAAAAAGCGGTTCAACTCGTTTACGAACGGCGTCTCAGGCCCGAGGAAAAACAACATCAGCCCTGGATTGATCGGGTGACCCGACAGCTTCATGGTGGGTGGCAGGCCATGGAGGAGGGCATTCAGAAACGTCATCCTGTCAGCCTGAGTGTGGCAGGAATCAGTATCGCTGTGGCCTGGAGTTTTACCCGATACATGCTGCCGGATATCCTGAACGGTAGTCAGTATCCTGAGGCAGACAGGTTCACACAATTGGCAGAACAGCGACCGGAATTTCTGGAAAATCCTATAATTTAAGCATGACGGTCTGAGCGTGGCGGACATCAATGAATTGTACATTTTTTCGCTTCGGGTCTGTCTTCAATACTGTCAGCCGGGAAACACCTGAATCGGTTCCTTACCCAGCATGGCTTCTGCAGGCAACGTCCTGGGTCGGGCGTTTCCTTCCTCAAATGACTTCAGGCGCTGAACACCGGACGTCTCCATTCCACCCTACTTATTATGCCAGCTGTAAAACGTGGCAGCGCAGGCGTGCATTGCGTGGCTGATGATCCAGCAGAATCAACCGCGTGTTTTCAGGCGCCACAGGAAAGGGTAGCTGAAAGATGTACCCGAATGAGACGATCGGTTATGGCCGGAAATCCGGCCATAACATTTAATTAACTACCGGATGTTTGGTCAGCGAAAGGGCTGCCATAAAGGCATCGTCAAGATGAAGGTGTTGTTTAACCAGCTCCGGCGGCGTACTGGCCAGCCACTGATTGAGTGAGATATCGGCGTAATAATCGCTTTTGAATAGCTCCAGGAAGCGCAGGGGGCCTTTGCCGGTATTTTCAATATAATGCCCCATTGCGAAAGGCACGTAACCGACATCTCCTGCCCGATAATCAAAGGTTCGGGCCTGGCCTGAAGAGGCGAATACACCCATCCTGCCTTCACCTTCCAGATAGTATTGCCACTCGTCATTATTGGGATGCCAGTGCAGTTCACGCAGTCCACCCGGTTCGATTTCTACCAGCGCGGCGGCCACTGCTTTTGAAATAGGGAAATTTGATGAGTCGGTTATCCGCACTGTGCCGCCGGGTGCCTTAACAGGATCCTGCGCCAGCATGTGGTGGGTGAAATGAAGCGCTGATTTCTTGCCACCCTGAGAGGCGTCAGCCGGGCGATTATAGAGGCTACCGGCGAAGATATATTCATCAGCTGGTAAGGGAAGCTGAGCAAAAGTGGAAACCGGAACCTGAAAGTTTTTGGCGAGGATCTCGGGTGGAATATGTTTAAACCAGTCGGAAAGCAGGAACGTACTGTCTTCGTCGAAGTTGCCATCATCGAAAGCGAGTAAAAATTCACAGCCGTCAGGGCCCAGACCCTGAATTGAGTGCGGCACGCCAGGAGGAAAATACCAGAGATCACCTACGCCGATATCATCAACAAACCAGCCACCCTGAGTATCAAAGGCGGTTACGCGAGCCGTCCCGTAGGTCATATAGGCCCATTCTGCTTGCTTGTGCCAGTGCAACTCGCGTATCCCACCGGTATTAAGCCGCATATCGACGCCGGCAATGGTGGTTGAGATGCCTAACTCACGCTGTGTCACCTGGCGTGTCCAGCCGCCACTCCCTTTGCGAACGTGCGCATCACTGAAACTGTAGCGCAGGTTGGGTAGCGTGCCGCTGTCCGTAGTGGGCGGATTGAGAATGTCAGGATTTTCCGCTTCCCGCACCGGATCGTGTGGACCAGGGTCGCGGCCACCGGGTTGTGCACCAGCCGGATAGGCCCGGACGTTATTATCATGGGCATGAACCTGACCGGCGGCAAGAGCGACCGTGCCGCCTGCAGCGAAGGCCATAAAGCGTCGTCTGGATAAGGTTGTCATTTGTGATCTTCCTTCATCGTTTAGTTATCAGTGGCAGCGCCATGCGTTGCATCACCGTTATAAACAGAGAAAGAAGTGAGCGTTTAACAAATTTGTAACGCAATCAGAGGTGCATCAAATAGATAAACTATTTTGATGCATTTTGCCAGTAAAGAGAATGACATGTGTTGAGTGCGGGTTTATGTACGGTCAGGAAATAAGTCGAACTGAAGCACATATAACCTAATGTCGGAGGCTTGTTGAGATATGGTTGAGAAAACTTCAGCAGTTACGCTTGTCATAAAATTTTACGAATAAGTTAAATCAAATTTATACTTCAGCCCATTCGTCTTTGTGGCTTGCAGAACGGGCTGCTTTGTTCATCTTAAAAATAGGTTGCCCATCCTCAGGCAACCTTTGTTTATCCTGTGCCAGCTAGCAGCAAGCCCAGCGCGTTTAAACCCTTATCGCAACACACCGGATGTTGTGTGAGTCTCATCGGTGACGCGCGTCATGGAAATAGGAATGCTTTTATAGGCGGGAATGCCGCTTTTGGTATCGTGGCTGTCGAGCGGGACCATCACATTAGCCTCCGGGTAGTAAGCGCCGACCGAACCTGAGGCCATATCGATAATCACGATAGTCAGGTTTTTCATCTGGCGAGAAGTGGGATTGCCATCCGGGTCCAGTGCCATCAGATCGACCCGGTCACCGACCCGCAGCCCTCGTTTCTCTGCCTCTTCGGCATTGATAAACAGCACATCGCGTCGGCCTGTCACGCCCCGATAGCGGTCATTCAGGCCGTACAGCGTGGTGTTGTACTGATCGTGACTGCGCAGGGTGGTGAGCACCAGATCATGGCATTTCAGCGAGCGGGGATCTTCATTGATGCCCTGCATCACCTTAAACTGAGCTCGGCCAGATGGCGTCAGCCAGACGCGTTCTGACGCCGCGTTATGAAGCCGGAATCCTCCCGGATGCTTAATCCTCTCATTGAAGTTTTCAAACGCCGGGAACACCGCTTCAATGGCATCACGGATGCGGCTGTAGTCGGCTGCCATGGCCGACCAGTCCACCAGGCTATCCGGCAGAGTTGCCTTAGCCAGTCCTGCCACCAGCGCCGGTTCAGATTTCAGATGGGGCGAAGCCGGATCCAGCGAACCGCGCGAGGCGTGAACCATCGACATCGAATCTTCAACGGTTACGCTCTGCGCACCGGTTGCCTGAACATCTGTCTCCGTGCGGCCCAGCACAGGCAGCAGATAGTTGTGCTTGCCGAGTAACAGGTGCGAGCGGTTCAGCTTGGTCGCCATATGCACCACCAAATCCAGCTTACGCATCGCCGGGAACGTGACCTGTGGGTCGGAAATCGCCTCTGCCAGGTTACCGCCCAGACAGAGCAGCGCTTTAGCTTTACCGTCGCGCATTGCCCTGATTGCTTCAACGGCACCGTGACCATGCTTCTGCGGCGGCTTGAAACCAAAGACTTTCTCGATACCATCCAGCAGCGACTGCGGCGGGATCTCAGTGATGCCTACCGTGCGGTCGCCCTGCACATTGGAGTGACCGCGTAACGGACAGATACCTGCGCCCGGCTTGCCGATATTGCCGCGCATCAGCAGCAGGTTAGCGATTTGTTGCACGTTCTGAGTGCCGTACTGGTGCTGGGTAATTCCCATGCCATAACAGATGATGGTGCGTTCAGCGCTGGCGTAGAGCCGGGCGATATGCTGGATCTCCTCACGCGCCATGCCGGAGACTTTCAGGATATGCTCCCAGTCGGTGCTTTCCAGGTCGGCTTTCAGGGCGTCAAAGCCTTCAGTGTGCTCAGTAATAAACGCTTCATCAATGACGCCGGGTTCGCCTTTGCTCAGCGCCTCCTCGTGCATAGTGAGCAGGATCTTCATCACCCCTTTCAGCATCGCCGCGTCGCCGCCCACCCGCACTTTGTAGTAGGTCGATGCCAGCTCAGTGGAGCTCATTGACAGCATCTCAATCGGGCTCTGCGGTGAAGTAAAACGCTCCAGCCCGCGCTCACGCAGCGGGTTGATCGCCACGATAGTCGCGCCGCGCTTAGAGACCTCACGTAGCGTGCCCAGCATGCGCGGATGGTTGGTGCCCGGATTGTGGCCAATGCAAAGCACCAGGTCGCAGTGATCAAAATCTTCCAGTTCTACCGTGCCTTTGCCGACGCCAATCGACTCCGGCAACCCAACGCTGGTCGGTTCGTGACACATGTTTGAGCAATCGGGGAAGTTATTGGTGCCATATTCGCGGGCGAAGAGCTGCCACAGGAACGCCGCTTCATTCGAAGCGCGACCCGAAGTATAAAATTCCACGCTATCCGGATCGTCATAGCTGCGCAGATGCTCACCAATTTCCCGGAATGCCGTCTCCCATTCGATGGGCTGATAGGTGTCGGTAGCGGCATCGTACTTCATCGGATGGGTCAGCCGTCCTTCGCCCTCCAGATGCAGTGCGCTGCGCTCCCACAGTTCAGTCACGGTATGAGCGGCAAAGAACTCTGGCGTGGTGCGCTTGCTGGTGGCTTCCCAGGAGACGGCTTTTGCACCGTTTTCGCAGAACTCAAAGGAGGAGGCATGTTGCGGGTCGGGCCAGGCGCAGCCCGGACAGTCAAAGCCTTGCGGCTGGTTGACTTTAAACAGGGCGATCACGTCCTGCTTCACAGACATCTGGCCGCGGATAGCATCGGCAACCGCCTTTAGTGCGCCCCAGCCACCGGCAGCACCCCCATAAGGCGCGATACCATTTGTGCGATTTTGCTCTTTCATAATGCTCCACATTGTCTCTGTTGTTATCTGTTAAGCCTGGTACAGAAATAGTCGCAACAATGTGGAAACTGGCTGTTATTCAGGGAAATTATTTCTCAAAATGTTTCGACAGCCCGAAACGTAAGCCGCAAATCAGTTCAGCACATCAGATGAAGCGCAGCGCAACCGGGCTGTTGCAGAATAAGCGGCGCGCGAGTTCCGCCGACAGAATGATGATGCAGGGAAAGGGGGAAGGATAAATCTTTACCATCAGGCAACTGCAGGTAAGTGAGCCCGTTTATTATGGCTGGAGGGCGATCGCAGTAACGCACTCCATGTCTGAACAGATGCGCCATAATCCGGAGAGCAACCTTATGAAAAGAGCCTTACTTTTGCTGGTTTTACTTTCCACCTATAGTCTGATGCCCGTTAAAGCCAGTGGCCCGGTTCGGGCAGGAGAGCTGCGTCCCATGAAGATTATTATGACGATCAACCATCAGTCTTATGAGATTGCGCTGGCGGATAACCCCACCGCGAAAGCATTTGCACAGCAACTCCCGCTGACCATGACGATGAAGGAGCTGAACGGTAACGAAAAGTTTGCTGACCTGCCTGCTGCTCTTAATAACGATCCGCACAAACCCGGTACGATCCAGCCGGGCGATGTGATGCTGTATGGCGATAAAACACTTGTGCTTTTTTACGAGGGATTTCAGACCTCCTACAGCTATACGCCAGTAGGAAAAGTGATGGCGACAGACAGCCTCAAAAAGAGTGTCGGTGAGGGAGAGATAGACGTACGGTTCACCCGGCCATGAGTGATTGCACAATCTGAACCAGCCGGTTGGATAAAGCATCCCTTCAGCGCTGAGTCTGGCTGGCTGTGGTGGCATCTGGCATGACGGGCCACTCTGTGGCCGGGCGGTGTAATCCTCCTCAGTAGGCGAGGCTGTCAGGCCGCTCAGGCAGCCTGACCGTTCAGCCATTACTTCTTCTTATTCAGCATCGATTTCAGGTCAGCAAACGGATTGTAGGTGGCTTCACCGACATCTTTTTGTGCATCCTCGCCTGCCACTACGCGGGTGCCATACTGGTCAGCCTCGGTGTACTTTGAGTGCTCGTGGTCATGACAATAGAGACACAACAACTCCCAGTTACTGCCATCTTCCGGATTGTTGGTGTGGTCGTGATCGATATGGTGAACCGTCAGTTCGCGCAGGTTTGAATAGACAAACTCGCGTGAGCAGCGTCCACACACCCATGGATAGATTTTAAGTGCTTTTTCACGATAGCCGCTTTCCAGCCGCGTGTAGTTTTTGGGGATTAGAGCCATTGCCTGGATTACCTGTTATGCAGGGAAAATGTCACGAGAGTGCAGCCAATATATCCCACAACGGAACCGAAGGAGAAATCATCGTGTTCCGCGGGATGAAAGCCTGACAGGCTGCCTGGCAGAGGTGTTAATCGGGTCCCATTCACAGGTCCAGACCTGTCATGATTTTGACCGGGCTAAACCGCGCCATCATAAACCCCTGAAGTTCGTCCCTCACTCTCATTACTTATCAGCAGGATAGCGCCGTAAACATCCCTGTTTACCGCTTTGCTTAAAAAATGACATTAAATGTAATGCATGACACCATAAACGGCCCAGAAAATGGCGTTGGCACCCAGGTAAGTCCAGCATCCCCAGTAGGCAATGGGTTCCCGACGGGTGCGAAGTTTTGGCAGGAAAACCAGTAAATAGAGGGTAGAGGCGATAAGCGAAACGAAGTAGAAAAATTTCATGGTTCTCTCCTGATTTATGTTCTTTTTTTGAGGATAGTCAGGGTTCACCATTTTGCTCAACGCATCATCAGATTCGTTCTGCATCGGCTTTCTCTTCGATGCCCAATCGGATGTCAGCACAGCTAAATCCGCGATTAATCGAAAATGCATCGTCACGGCACGATCAGGCAGGTTTAAGAAAAAATAACGTCAGGATGTTTAGCTGGAGGTTACACCCTATAATCAACGCAGTTCGTTGACCCGCAGGAATGCAGGTCCTGTACCCGCCCAAAAGGAAGAGATCCCGCTGATGTTTTCTCGTTTTTTTATTTATCGTCCCGTCTTTGCATGGGTTGTTGCCATTTTAATCATGCTGCTTGGCGCGCTCTCTATCACCCTGTTACCGGTTGAACAATATCCCGATGTTGCACCGCCGTCGGTGAATATCAGCGCCACTTACACCGGTGCCTCTGCGGAGACGCTGGAGAATAGCGTCACGCAGGTTATCGAGCAGCAGCTGACCGGACTCGATAATCTGCTCTACTTTACCTCCAGCAGCAGCTCGCAGGGGAATGTGTCGGTCACTGTCACTTTCAGTCAGGGCACCGATCCTGACACCGCTCAGGTGCAGGTACAGAACAAGGTGCAGCAGGCGCTCTCCCGTCTGCCCAGCGAGGTGCAGCAGCTTGGCGTGACGGTGACCAAATCGCAGTCGAACTTTCTGCTGGTGATGGGGCTGTATGACACCACGGGTAAAAGCAACAGCACAGATATCGGTGACTGGCTGGTCAGTAATATGCAGGAGCCGCTGGCCAGGACCGAAGGCGTCGGCGACATCCAGGTGTTTGGCGGTCAGTACGCGATGCGCATCTGGCTCGATCCCTTCAAGCTAAACTCTTATGCGTTGCAGCCCTCTGACGTGTCGGCGGCGATACGCTCACAAAACATTCAGGTCTCAGCCGGTAAAATCGGCGGCCTGCCATCGCCCGATAATCAGCAACTCACCGCCACGGTCAGAGCGCAGTCACGACTGCAGACGCCAGAGCAGTTCCGCAACATCATCGTCAAAAGCGATAAAAGCGGCGCTATTGTGCGGGTGGGTGATGTGGCGCGGGTAGAGCTGGGCGGTGAATCCTATGACATGACCACGCGACTTAACGGGCATCCTGCGGCCGGAGTCGGGGTGATGCTGGCACCGGGCGCGAATGCGCTGGCTACCGCAACGCTGGTGAAAAACAAAGTTGAAGAGTATCGCCACTCAATGCCGCAAGGCTACGAAGTGGCCTATGCGCTCGACAGCACTGATTTCATCAAAATTTCCGTTGAGGATGTGGTGATCACCCTGATCGAAGCGATCGCGCTGGTGGTGGTGGTGATGTACCTGTTCCTGCAGAACATACGCGCGACGCTGATCCCGGCGCTGGCAGTGCCGGTCGTGCTGCTCGGCACCTTTGGTGTACTGGCGTTATGCGGCTACACCATCAACACCCTGACGCTTTTTGCCATGGTGCTGGCCATTGGATTGCTGGTGGACGATGCAATCGTAGTGGTCGAGAACGTCGAGCGCATCATGCATGACGAAGGTTTGCCGGCACGTGAGGCAACGGAAAAGTCGATGAAAGAGATCTCCGGCGCGCTGGTGGCTATCGCGCTGGTGCTCTCGGCAGTCTTTCTGCCGATGGCGTTTTTCGCCGGATCGACCGGCGTGATTTACCGGCAATTCTCCATCACCATCATTGCGGCCATGACCTTCTCTGTGGTGGTGGCGCTGACCCTGACGCCCGCGCTGTGTGGCATGCTGCTGCGGCCGACAACCCCTCATCGCAAAGGCTTCTTTGGCGGTTTTAACCGCTTTTATGCCGCTACTGAACGCCAGTATCGCCACAAAGTGGTCAGCACACTGCGTCGTCCGCTGGTCATGGTGTCGCTTTATGCGGCAATGGGCGTGGTGCTGTTTGTGATGTTTACCCGCCTGCCGGGCAGCTTCCTGCCGACTGAAGATCAGGGCAGCATTATGCTTCAGGCGACATTGCCAGCGGGCGCAACCGCCAGCCGCACGGAGGCCGTCAATCAGCAGATTGTTGACTGGTTCCTGACTGAAGAGAAACAGAATATAGATGTGGTCTTCACCATCAACGGCTTTAACTTCAGCGGTGCTGCGCAGAATGCCGGTATGGCGTTTATCAAGCTTAAAAACTGGGACCAGCGACCCGGCAGTGAGAACTCCGCCGAGGCGATTGCCGGACGCGCGACCTATGCGCTGGCGTCGATTCGGGATGCGCAGATCTTTGCACTGACGCCGCCATCGGTGCCAGGTCTGGGCCAGAACAACGGCTTCACCTATGAGCTGCTGGCCAGCGGTGGCACCACGCGTGAACAACTGGGTAATCTGCGCGATCAGCTATTACAAAGCGCCGCGCAAAGCCCGGAGCTGATCGGCGTGCGGGCGAATATCCTGCCGCAGACCCCGCAGTTGCAGGTTGATATCGATACCAGCAAAGCGGTGGCACTGGGGCTTCAGCTGGATGACGTGACCGATACGCTGACCAGCGCCTGGGGCGGTGCCTATATTAATGACTTCATTGATCGGGGTCGTGTGAAGCGGGTCTATGTGCAGGGCGATGGTCAGTATCGTTCAGCACCATCAGATCTGGATAAGTGGTATATCCGGAACAGTGAGGGCACCATGACGCCGTTCTCGGCGTTTGCCTCGACCCGCTGGACCATGGGGCCGGAAAGCCTTAACCGTTATAACGGCTCAGCCTCCTACGAAATTCAGGGTCAGAACGCCGAAGGGTTCAGCTCCGGTGATGCCATGAACACCATTGAGCGGCTTGCCAATGAACTCCCGGCAGGGACCACAGGTGCCTGGAGCGGGCTTTCTTTGCAGGAGAAGCAGGCGGGTGGGCAGTCAACCACGCTCTATGCAATCTCCATTCTGGTGGTTTTCCTCTGTCTGGCTGCGCTGTATGAGAGCTGGTCCGTTCCGTTCTCCGTGCTGCTTGCGGTGCCGCTCGGCGTGCTGGGTACCGTGCTGGCCGTGGCGCTACGCGGGTTGAGTAACGATATCTATTTCCAGGTGGCGTTGCTGACCACCGTCGGGCTGACCTCCAAAAACGCGATTCTGATTATCGAGTTTGCCGAGGATGCAGTGCGTCAGGGCAGCTCACTGAGTGCCGCTGCGTTGCAGGCGGCGCGAACCCGTCTGCGGCCGATCATGATGACGTCACTGGCTTTTATTGCCGGTGTGATCCCACTGGCGGTGGCGACCGGTGCGGGGGCTAACAGCCGCATTGCTATCGGTACCGGCATCATCGGCGGCACATTGGCAGGCACCGTCCTGGCATTGTTCTTTGTTCCGCTGTTCTTTGTGCTGGTGAAGCACTATCTGACCCGCCATCGCAAAGGCTAATAACGCAGACAGCCCGCCTGCAGTTTCCTGCGGGCGGGCTGGAATCGCTGATCTGCGGATGATTACAGATGCTGCTTAAAGAAGGCGGTCAGCTTCGCGAACGGAATCAGGTCAGTGCGATCATACAGGTCGACATGGCCCGCATCAGGCACGATATACAGCTCTTTGGGCTGAGCCGCGCGCTGGAAGGCATTTTCACTGAACTCGCGTGAGTGCGCTTTATCACCGGTGATGAAGAGCATCGGGCGTGGAGAAATGGTCTCAATATCATTGAATGGATAGAAGTTCATGAATTTCACGTTGCTGGTGAGCGTCGGGTGTGTCGTCAGCGCCGCTGACGAGCTTTTCGGGGTGAACTCACCGCGAGGCGTCCGGTAAAAATCATAAAATTCTTTAGCCACTGGCGGTGAATCAGCATCAATTTTATGTGGCGTACCGCCGGTATATTCGGTTTTACCTCCGGTAAATTCCACATAACGTTGCTGTGACGCTGCTTCAATGATCTGCCTGCGCTGCGCCAGCGTCTGGCTCTTATTCAGCGCATTGCGGTTAGCCGATCCCATGTCATACATACTGACGGTCGCAATCGCCTTCATGCGGGGATCGATCTTCGCCGCGCTAATGACGAAACTGCCACTGCCACAAATCCCCAGCACACCAATCCGATTGCGGTCGACAAATTCACGGGTTCCCAGGTAATCCACCGCAGCGCTGAAGTCTTCCGCATAGATATCCGGAGAAACTGCATTGCGCGGCTGGCCTTCACTTTCGCCCCAGAATGAGAGATCGATTGCGAGGGTAACAAAGCCCTGCTCCGCCATTTTCTGCGCATAGAGGCTGGCGCTCTGCTCTTTAACTGCACCCATCGGATGACCCACCACAATCGCTGGCAGGCGTGCCGTTTTACTGGCCTCTTTGGGTCTGTACAGGGTGCCGGTGACACCCATCTGATACTGGTTTTTGAAGGTGACTTTCTCGCGGGTCACTTTATCGCTTTGATAAAAATTATCGGCGCCGCGCGACATATCGGCAGCGCTGGCCGCAAATGAACTGATCAACAGTCCAAACATCAGGGTTAATGCTCTCATGAGAGGATCCTTATCGGGTTTGACGACATGTGGGCAAAGAGTTGCCCGGTTAAACAATGAACCTGTTATCAGGCAGCACTTTCTTTATGGGCGGTGATCCTCGCCAGCGCGGCGGCTGCAACCAGTAATGTGGCGCTGAGGGCAAAAGTGGTCTGCCAGCCTGCATGGTCAAAGGCCAGGCCACCCAGCGTCGATCCCAGAGCAATCGACAGCTGGACGATGGCAACCATTAATCCGCCGCCGGTCTCCGCGTTATCCGGGAAGGATCTGGCTACCCAGGCCCACCATCCGGTGGGTGCGGCTGTTGCCACCAGTCCCCAGATGCCCAGCAGCGGTGCCACCACCCATATCTGATGACCGAACACCATGAGCAGCACCGCAACCACCGCCATGATCAGCGGGATAATCATCAGGGTCAGATAGAATCCCCGCTGCAGAACAGCACCGATAATCAGCGTGCCAATAAAGCCGGCGATGCCAATGGTCAGCAGCACCAGCGACAGCGCAGAAACATCAATCTGCGTCACGGTTTCCAGAAACGGGCGGAGATAGGTAAACAGGGTGAACTGGCCCATAAAGAGCAGACCGCAGGCGATCAGGCCCACCGTAACCAGCCGCGAACGCAGCAGCTGGAGGAGCTGCCCGGTGCGCTGCTGTGCCTTATCCACCGGCATTGAGGGCAGCGTGAAGCCTTGCCAGATCAGGGCGATCAACGCCACCGGCACCAGGCTGAAAAAAGCCCCGCGCCAGCCGATGACAGAACCGAGATAGCTGCCCAGCGGTGCCGCGATAACAGTCGCCAGCGCATTTCCGCCGTTGAAAATAGCCAGTGCGCGTGGCACCTGATCGGTCGGCACCAGCCGGATGGCCACCGCTGCTGACATCGACCAGAACCCGCCAATCACCACGCCAATCAGTGCCCGGCCCGTCATGTAAGCCAGATAGCTGGAAGCCATCGCCACCATCATTCCGGACAGCGCCATTAGCAGCGTTAGTGTCAGCAACAGAATTTTGCGGTCGAGATTCCCCGCGATGTGGGTTATCGAGAGGCTGGTGATCACTGCGAGCGCGCCAGAGATGGCGATACCCTGTCCGGCCAGACCCTGGCTGACCGCCAGATCACGCGATAACGGCGATAACAGGCTGACCGGCATAAATTCAGAGGCGATCAGCGCGAAGACACACAGCGTCATTGCCCAGACGCCACCCCAGTGAGCATCTTTATCCTGTGGGGAATAGGCCGTTGTTTCAGTGGAAGCCATGTTCTGTCCTGTTTGATTGTTAGTGGTGCTGATGAACTCAGGAAATTCTACTGTTTCGCTTTATATTGACTAGCTAATGAATCCTTAAAGGGGTTATAACCATGGCTTATTAATCTACTGGCGGGAGTGCAGCATGAAACGCAATATGAATGACCTGCAGGCTTTTATTACCGTAGCGCGAGAGGGCAGCTTTACCCGCGCGGCAGCGCTGCTGGGCGTGACGCAGCCCGCGCTGAGTCAGACCATTACTGCGCTGGAAAACCGGATGGAGATTCGGCTGCTGACCCGCACGACGCGTAACGTCTCGCCGACCGCAGCGGGTGAGCGATTAATCGAGGCGATAGGCAATCGATTCGATGAAATAGAAGCGGAACTGGATATGCTGACTGCGATGCGGGACAAGCCCGCCGGTACAGTACGCATCACCTGTGGCCCGCATATTCTGAGTTCTCTCCTGATGCCAAAACTGACGCCACTGCTGGCGGCTTATCCCGATATCCGGCTCGAGTTCGATGCAAATCATGGCTTACGTAACATCGTGGCCGATCGGTTCGATGCGGGGGTAAGGATGGGGGATACCATTGATAAAGATATGGTGGCGATGCCGATAACCCCGCCGTTACGGATGGCGGCGGTAGCTGCACCCGACTACTTTCGTCGTCATGCTACGCCGCAGGTGCCACAGGATCTCCTGCATCACAACTGCATCAATATGCGACAGGCGAGCGCAGGTGGATTGTATGTCTGGGATTTTGACGGAGAAGAGGGGCCATTAAATGTGAGGGTGGATGGACAGCTGACGTTCAATACTTCAGCACACATTGCAGAAGCGGCGCTTGCCGGGCTGGGAATCGCTTTTTTGCCTGAACAGGAAGTTTCAGAAGGGCTGGAACAGGGCACGCTGATTCGGGTGCTTGAGCGCTGGTGTGAGCCATTCCCCGGTTACTATCTCTATTATCCCAGCCGCAAGCAGCATTCACCGGCTTTTAACCTGGTCAGAGAGGCGTTAAGGCTAAAAGAGGGGGAATGATGAACAGATTCTGAGTGTTGACGGAAGAGATGCCACTCCATGGCGTAATACGTCCTAAAGCGCTTTATTCAGAATTACTTAGAAGGACGTCGACTAATCTTGCCTCCTTTCCGACCGGCTTCCCTGGCCTTTTCAGGATCGTTTCTGAAGTTGCCCCCACTGACCTTGCCTCCTGCACTGCCAGCTTCACTCGCCCGTTCTGGATCGTTGGCAAAATTGCCGGCACCACCTCTGTATTTCTGTTGTGTCATAGGAAGACCTCATATCAATGTTCCATTAGATAAAAAGGACTAGCTAGTCACACCAGGAAGCATAGTCGTCCGCTTCGTTTATGCAAATGCACAGACTGAAATCGTTGATAAGATTGATGTTAATGTTGAGAAAGGGTTTAGCGTCGGCAGGGCCAGGGAGATGAACTACGCTTAAAAGCCTGACTAAAAAGGAGAATGCTATGAGTAACGCGACCTGAATTGATAAGCTTGAACTGGGTTCTGACGATCAAAAACAGAAATATGAAATCTATGGCGATGATGAACAGACGCCTGTTTTTGCGGTGATTTCCCGACAGCAGGACGGTGACTGGCAGCCGCTGGAAGAGAAGCTTACTTTCGCCGCAAAGGATGAACAACAGGAAGCGACGGGATCAATGGGCTACGGTTCTGGCGATACGCTGCCTGATTTACGTGATATGCCCGCTGATCGAACTCCCGTTGCCAGGTCATTAAAGGTCATCCAGTGTGACCCGGACAGGCTCAGGGTTTCGCAGGCGTTCTTTAACTATGTCTACCAACGCCGCATCTTCGTCACTGAGTAACGTTTGCTTAAAGGGAAGACGTTCATTATCTGCAATATATTCAAGCATCATGCGCAGCGCATCAGAAGGAGTGACACCCATTTTTTCGAGCGCAGCATAGGATCGTGTCTTCAGGTCATCATCGATTCGAATGTTAATTGTGCCCATCGTGAGCTTCTTTGTATTTACATTTGACATTACAATTATCGCGCTGATGAGTCTGTATCGCAAACAGTAAACATTAGTCACCCGCACACCTTACATCTGCCCGCCAGAATCGTGACCCGTATTATTTTATGCTACGAAAATGTAACATTTTCATTCATTAAACCAACTGCAGCAATCGCTAAAGGTTTTCCCGCTAGTGGCGATAACCCAATGGCGTTGAGCGCGCCGATCAATGATGAACCCGGCACTCAGCGACGAGTTCTGAACGCGAACGGACCTGCATTTAGCCCTCCTTTTACACACCAGAAAGCGCCAATTTAAGCGCAAACCAATCAAATAAAAGCGAAAATAATAATATGTCGATCATTAAGACGATCAAAAGACGCCTGCCTGTTGCCCGTCTTAGGCGTAGCAGCCAGCCAGCGAATGGCACCTACGATTGTCGTGCGTTGCCAGATTCACTCTCTTCCATTGGGTTAAGCGCGCGCGCGG
Source organism: Candidatus Pantoea varia (assembly GCF_900115075.1). Classification (GTDB taxonomy): domain Bacteria; phylum Pseudomonadota; class Gammaproteobacteria; order Enterobacterales; family Enterobacteriaceae; genus Pantoea; species Pantoea varia. The sequence continues at coordinate 43,728 of NZ_FOVG01000007.1, read as the reverse complement.
GCGGGATCCTGATGACGTTTGTTCCGCCTGAAGCCGATTTTCAGCGGGTCAGCCAGGCCTGGCAGCGCTTTAACACCCCCGACCTGACGGTGCTGACGCTCTCTTCTAACGGCGCACTAAGCAGCAGCCGATCGCAAAGCACTTACTGTGATGGCAATGGCCCGGAAGGAAGCTATCTCTGGCTGCCCGACTCGCTGATCGCCAGTCATGAGACGCACATTGTCGATCTGCATGTCGCCGATACGCAGACCGCCAGCCAGCGCATCACCGCCATCCAGCAGGAGCTGGCGCGGTTGCAGGTGCGGATGCCGCTCTCAGCAGATCGTACTTTCGCGATGATTTACTGTGATGGATTGTCGGCGTCAGAAGGCTTTCTGATGCAGGCCTGGTACAACTGCGGGCGTTTCCCGTGCCTGGCGATTGGCGGTTCAGCGGGCGGTAAAATTACCTTTGATGGCACCTGGATCGGTACCGGTGGCAAGGTGCTGCAGGGCAAGGCCGTGATCGTGTTCTGTCAGATGGCGCCCGGAAAATCCTTTGCTCCGTTTAAAAGCCAGAACTTTACGCCACGCGATCAGAGCTGGCTGATTGCCGAAGCCGATCCGGTTGCGCGCACCGTCACCTCTGTGTTTAACCGCCAGGGGCAGCAGCAGCCGTTTGTCGCATCGCTGTGTGAACACCTTAACTGCACTGAAGCGCAGCTGACCGAACGGCTGAAGGGGTTAACCTTTGGCGTGAAAGTCGGTGGGGAATACTTCATTCGCTCGATCGCCAAAATTGAATCGGGTGGCGTGCATTTTTTCTGTGACCTCGAGTTTGGTGACCGGCTGTTCCTGATGGAGGAGAAAGACTTCAAACAGGCGACGCAGCAGGAGTGGCAGGCTTTTACCGCTCAGAATGGCAAACCGGCCGCCATTCTGATGAACGACTGTATTCTGCGTCGTGTCGGCAATGCCGATAAGCTGCACAATGCTCATTTCTTTAAAGGCATTGCCGCCGCAGGTTTTTCCAGCTTTGGTGAAATCCTGGGCGTGCCAATCAATCAGACGCTCTCTGCACTCGTGTTCTTCAATCATGACGTCAAAGCGATGAGCCAGTTCCCGGTGGAGTATGCCGGTTACGCAGCACATTACGCGCAGCGTGCGTTGCGCCGCTGGGAAGCGCTGAACAGTATTCAGACGCGAGTGCTGGATCGGGTTATCAACTATCAGCAGGCACTGACACCCCTGATGGAAGCACTGCCGGTGCTGGAAACGGCTACCCAGAGTCAGGGCGAAACGCTGAGTCTGGCAGAAAGCAGCATCCGTAACATCAGCAATATCGCCACTGAGAGTCAGCAGGCGCAGGGGCGTCTGGATGACGGACTGGACGATCTGGAAAAAATCTCCAACGGCATCAATGAGATTACGCATGGCATCAGCAATATTGCTTTCCAGACTAATATTCTGGCGCTGAATGCCGCAGTAGAAGCGGCACGCGCAGGCGAGGCTGGCCGCGGATTTGCCGTGGTCGCGGGCGAAGTCCGGCGTCTGGCGCACTCATCGAAAGAGCAGGCTGAAGCCACAGCCAGTAACATCGGTGAGGCGGTCAGCACCATCTCACGCATCCGGCTGGTGGCCAGTGACTCGGCGCAGACCGCCGCGCAGATGGCAGAGCGCAGTATTTCAGCAGCCGATACGCTAGCGGCGATGAATCAGCAAACGCGTCATGAGCGCGCCGATATTGCGAAGCACCTCGGCAGCCTGCGCGAACTGACGCAGGGGATGGACGCCATGCAGGAAGCCGTCGCGCAGCTCAAGGTGTTACAAACTCTTTCAGGTGCGCAGGTTAAAGGCTGAATTATCTGAATAAAAGACAAAAAAGTGCGGTGTAAGCGCAACGGCCAGGCAGGGCCGGCTTTCAGTTGTTACACTTGTCCGTGATTAATCACGCAGAGGTATGAATGAAAATTAAAAGTTATGCAGCCATGCAGGCTGGCCAGGCCCTTGAACTCTATGAGTACGATGCCGCCGAACTGGCAGCCGAAGAAGTCGAAGTCCAGGTTGAATATTGTGGCGTCTGTCACTCAGACCTGTCGATGATCGACAACGAATGGGGCATCTCTCAGTTCCCGGTGATTGCAGGACATGAAGTGATTGGCCGGGTTTCCGCCCTGGGCGAAGCGGCTAAGAACAAAGGTCTCTCAATCGGCCAGCGTGTAGGAATCGGCTGGACAGCTAAAAGCTGTCAGCACTGTGATGCCTGTATCAACGGCGAGCAGGTTAACTGCCAGCAGGGCAGCATCCCGACCATCATGAACAAAGGTGGTTTTGCCGAGAAGCTGCGCGCCGACTGGCAGTGGGTTATTCCGTTGCCGGAAAAACTGGATGTGGCGAGCGCCGGTCCGCTGCTGTGCGGTGGTATCACCGTATTTAAACCGCTGCTGATGAGCAACATCACGGCAACCAGCCGTGTGGGTGTGATTGGTATCGGCGGTCTGGGTCACATTGCGATCAAAATCCTGCACGCGATGGGTGCTGAAGTCGTGGCATTCAGCTCAACCCCGGATAAGAAGCAGTCAATCCTGGATATGGGCGCGGATGAAGTGGTTAACAGCCGCGATCCTGAAGCTCTGAAGAAGCAGGCGGGTCGTTTCGACCTGATCCTGAGCACTGTGGCAGTCGATCTGGACTGGAAACCTTATTTCGCAGCGCTGGCACCTCAGGGTAAATTCCACACCGTGGGCGCAGTGATGAAGCCGATTGAAGTCAGTGCTTTTGATCTGATCCTGGGCGACAAAGCGGTAACGGGTTCATCAACCGGCTCACCAGGCCAGTTGCGCTCGCTGCTGCGTCTCGCTTCCCGTGCGGATATTGCCCCACAGGTTGAGTTCTTCCCGATGTCAGATATCAATAAAGCGCTGGATCACGTCCGCGCCGGTAAAGCTAATTACCGTGTGGTACTGAAAGCCGATTTCTGATGCGAATCTGAAATCACATGCCGCAGCCTGCTGCGGCATTTTTTTGTCTTTAATTTGTCAGCAGTGGCGATAAGTCTCTGGCAGCTGAAATAGATCTCAGTTCCCGGACCCATCAGTCAGGATCATCGCCGGGAAGGTAATAGGGCACATAGGTATAAACAGTCGTCAGGCGGGAGAAGGCGTTAACATAAGCTGTTTTGCCGTGGCAAAAGAAATGGATTTAGATCTCGAAACGCGTGATTTCGTGCTGGCACAGCAACCCCGTGCTTGCTTGTCGCCATTTGCGGAAAGGATAACCGCGAGAGGCCATTTGCGGATCTATGAGCCAGGTAACCATACCTGTTAAGGCCTGAGTTGCCTCGATAACTAAGTTCTGAACAAACTCAGCCCCGAGTTTCTGGCTCTCTTCCTCTGTATGCCCGGACATACGAGCCATGTCGATCTGGCGGGATTTGATTTCGTGCAGTGAAACATAAGCTGTTTCAGAAAGATAAATAGACTGAGGCATTTAATTTCCTTTTTTCAGGTTGTTGCATTCAACCTCCTTAATGCTTCTTCCGGCGTCATTTTGCGATTATTTGCAAAGTCCTGTTTAGATCGCATTAAGATGCGGAAAAGGGCATCCTGTTGACGCTGATACTCAAGCTCAGCAAGTTCGGCATGTCGCTCTGCAGCAGTCTGTACAAAAAGCTCAGCGGTACCGTTTTTTGTTACATAAACACCCCCTTCAAAAAGTTCTGGATTACTAAGGCTTTCGCGAACTGCTTTTTGGGACATAGTAGTTGTCATAGTTACTATCCTCACGGACACCTCCTCGCAGGTGAGTGACTCTGCTAAGAGGTTGATTGTTACAAGGTAAAGTGTCACTCACTTTACGGTGATTAGCCTTCTGGGGTCGTGGCTGCCCACTGATGTACTCTGTGTAGCATAGCCCACTCAATATTTATTCTTCAGCTCATGAAGCGCAGTAATGAATAGCCATAAATGGAAGCTACTCATCAGCAATTTTAAGTTACATGACCTTAAAATTGAGGACAAAAAATTTATGATAAATTTGTACCCTCATTGATGTCAGAGTCACCTTACGTCACCTTAGATTGGCCCGATTCCATCGAACACTGTCCTTTGAGCCTGTCACGTGCAGGCAGCACACTACCGTAAAGTGACCTCATGGTAGCCAGTAAGCCTGGCTGATTTCACTGAGACTGTTCACGGAGCCAAAATGAAGCTGACCCAGATTCGTAATGCCACCCTGCTACTGGACTATGCAGGCAAAAAATTCCTGATCGATCCGATGCTGGCCGAAAAAGAGGCCTGGCCAGGCTTTGCCGGAAATGCCCGTCCCCATTTGAGAAATCCGATGGTTGAGCTGCCTGTCCGGGTAGCGTCACTGCTGGCGGTGGATGCAGTGATTGTTACTCACACACATATGGATCACTGGGATGAAGCCGCACAGCAGTTAGTGCCGAAGACGATGATGATCTACAGCCAGCACGAAGCTGATGCCGCGCTGATTCGTTCGCAGGGTTTTGCAAATGTTCGCGTGCTGCAGGATGAGAATCAGTTTGTTGACGGCCTGACGATCTATAAAACCGACGGTCAGCACGGCAGTAATGCCTTATATGCCGACAAAGTGATGGGCGATATTCTGGGTGACGCCTGTGGTCTGGTATTTACCCATCCGGCAGAAAAAACCCTCTACATTGCTGGTGATACCGTGTGGGTTAAGCCCTATGTCAGAGCGCTGCAACGTTTTCAGCCGCAGGTGGTGGTAATGAATATCGGCAATGCAACCAACGATCTCTATGGCCCGATTATTATGGGAAAAGAGGATACCCTGCGTACGCTGAATATTCTGCCTGAGGCAACGCTGGTTGCCTCACACATGGAGGCGATCAACCACTGTTTGCTGACGCGTGCTGAACTGCGTGCTTATACCCTGGAACAGGGTATTGCTGACCAGGTGCTGATCCCGGAAGATGGTGAAACAATGACGCTCTGAGCGTCGTGGCACTAAACCGGCTCATTTGCGCTGCAGATTCTCAATCATACGTTTTCACACAATAAGGGGGGGAGATGGCTGCTTTGAGAGTCGCGGTGCTGGCAACGGTCGGTTTTAGTCCGTTTCACTTTTCAGTTCCCTGTATTCTGTTTGGCTCGGCTCTGCCGCAGCAGGATCTGTTTCATGTTGATATCTGCGCAGAGAAACCGGGTCCGGTGATCTCAGAACTCGGGCTGTCAATCATGGTTGAGCAGGGCACTGAACCGCTTGATATGGCAGACATCATTATCATTCCTTACTGGCACAACCCGGCTGAAAAACCCGCGCAGGCGCTGCTTGATAAGCTGGTGGCGGCCTGGCAGCGGGGTGCGGAAGTAGTAGGGCTGTGTCTGGGTACTTACGTACTGGCTTATGCAGGGTTGCTCGATCAGCACCGTGCGGCTACCCACTGGGAATTTGAGCGTGACTTCAGCGAGCGTTTTCCGCAGGTTCACCTCGACAGTAATGCTCTTTATACCCGTGACGATCGCCTGATTACTTCTGCCGGCACCGCAGCGGGCATCGATTGCTGTCTGGATATCATCCGTCACCATTATGGCAGCGCCATGGCTAATCGGGTCGCCAGACGTATGGTGGTGCCGCCTTACCGTGAAGGCGGTCAGGCGCAGTTCATTGAGCGGCCGGTTCCGGAAACGACGCGTGACAGTAAAATCAACGCGCTGCTGGCATCACTGCGGGAAAATTTGCATCAGCCGCAGGATCTTGACTCACTCGCGCGCATGCTCAGCATGAGCCGGCGCACGCTGACGCGCCATTTTCACAAGGCGACGGGCATGTCACTGGGAGAGTGGCTGACGGCTGAGCGTCTGCAACGCAGCCAGGTTTTACTGGAAACGACCGGTATCAGTATTGAAAGTGTGGCGGTAAAGGCGGGTTTTGATTCCCCCGTTTCATTTCGTCAGCGTTTTAAATCCCGTTTTGGCGTTTCTCCCAGCGAGTGGCGCCGGACGTTTCGTGGTCCACAGACGGTTATGAGCGATGATAAAGGTGGATAAGTGTCAGACCCGGATGAATTTCGGCGCCCTGGAGATTTGTCTGCCGGAATATTGCCGCGCAGTGGCGGTCAGCATTCCGGCAGAAGAGAGGTATCGCGATTAAATCAGGAAATCATCCAGTGACTGGCCGTTTTCGATTGCCGCTTTAATTGCGGAGGGAGTACGTCCCTGACCGGTCCAGTAACGAACCTGGCCGGTTTCATCGCTGTAACGGTATTTCGCCGGACGCTTCGCGCGTTTCTTTGTGCCGGTGGATAGAGGGGAAACGCTATTTACCAGTTCAGCCGGGTTGATTCCTTCTTCCAGCAACAACTCCTGGTAAAATGCCAGTTTTTCCGCTTTTTCACGAGCTTCTGCTTCCCGCGCGCTTTCCTCTTCACGGCGTTCATTTACCACGGTTTCTAATTTCAGGCGTAATTCTTCCAGCAGATTCAAATCCATGTTGCGCGCCTCGGCACGAATAGTACGGATATTATTCAGGCTGCTAAGGTTCTTACTCATACAAATCCCTCAAATACTCAAGTTAATCAATTAAGTGCAAATTATTCAGCCGGCAAGGGTAACATTTACCCGCCCGATATTTGAAGTCTAAACGTGGATTTATTCGCTGTTAATTCTGCATTCATGGTGCTGATTGAGCCAGTTAAGCGAGAGATTTAAGCGTAATCCGCTGGTTAATAGCAGATTAGCATTATCGAAACGGTATTGCGGGATTTGCATTCTGGCTTTTGATTAACTGTGCTTAAATCAGTCATCGGGATTTATTAAGGACTGGCATGAAGTTTCGCCGCAAAAATGATGGGCCAGCGCAAAAAATTTCGCCGCTGCTGAGAAGTATTATTCTCTCTGGCGTATTGCTCAGTGTGGCGGTGATTGGCTTAAATCTGTGGACGCTGCGTGAAGACTGGAATGACACCGTCGATAAAGCTGAAGATACGGCGGTGAATCTGTCGCTGTCACAGGCGCGCCAGGCCGATGATACCTTTTTGCAAACTGAACTCTCACTGCGCGAAGTGCAACGTGATCTTCAAAAGCAGATCGCCACGACCGGCGTGGAGGGTGAGACGCTGAGCCAGACGATGCGCTTGTTACAGAGCCGTCTGCCGCAACTTCACGGCTTGTTTTACTACGACGAGCAGGGAAAGTGGATCGCCACATCCATGGGCAGCGTTCCCCCTGACATTGATAATTCCGATCGTGAATATTTCGATTATCATCGCGCCAGTCCGCGCGATAACCTGCATATTGGCCCGGTGATTCGCAGTCGCAGCACGCACGAGCTGGTGATCCCGGTTACGCTTCGGGTGAACGATGCGTTCAAGGGCTTTCGAGGCGTCTTACTCGCCACCATTAAAGTGGACTATTTCCGGCGCTTCTACAGTTATTACGAACTCAGCGAGGGAGATGTGCTGGTTCTGATGCTGGCAGACAGTACGGTGCTGTACGCCCGTCCGATGCCGGATACCTACATCGGCAAAAACCTCTCTGTGAGTCCACTTTTCCTGAAGATGCTGGCCCATGCGGATAAAGGCAGTGGTCAGTGGACCGCTGCCCTTGATGGTAAAAAACGTATTTTTGGTTTTGTCCGCTCACAGCGATATCCGCTGGTGGTTGCCGCTGGATATGACAAGCGTGCGCTGTTTAACCACTGGCTGAAAAGCTGGGTGCAGGATCTGATTCTGAGCCTGGCGCTGCTGATTGTGATTCTTTCACTGGGGGCGTTTGTACTGCGTCAGGCGCGGCATACGCTGCGTTATCAGTTTGAGCTGACCCAACTTCGTGATGAGCTGACTGCGGCTAATCGCGCACTGGAAAATCTGGCACAGAATGACGGGCTGACAGGGGTTGCCAACCGGCGTCATTTTGATCACATGCTGACTGAAAGCCTGCAAAGCGCGGAGCTCAGCGGCAAGCCAGTTTCACTGATTCTGTTCGATATTGACTATTTCAAGCGATATAACGATTCATATGGCCATGTGGCCGGTGATGACTGCCTGAAAAAAGTGGCCACTGTGCTTAAGAACACCGCCCGGCGTCAAAACGAACTCACGGCTCGATATGGTGGCGAAGAGTTTGCCATCATTCTGTCCGACCAGACGCTGTCAGCAGCGCTGGAGCTCGCTGAGTCCATCATCGTAGCCATTAATCAGCTCGCTATTCCGCATCTCACTACGGAACTGCCGCAAAAGCATGTCACCCTGAGTGCAGGCTGCGCCGTCTGGCTTGCTTCTGACTCACCACAGGGTACACAAGCGCTAATTGAACGCGCGGATGAGGCGTTGTATCGCGCGAAGCGGGCAGGGCGCAACCAGGTGATGTGCGAAGAACGTAACGGCTGAGCATCCCTGATCAAATCCTGAATGACATCTGTGGCATGGTGATTGCTCAATCAGAACAGGGAGCAGCCATGTCAAACGATACCGGTTTTACTCATCTTGCCTTACAGGTTCGCGATTTAAATAAGAGCGTAGATTTCTATCAGCGCTATGCCGGGATGCAGGTAATACACCAGCGTGAACCGGGTATTCCCGAAGCACAAAAAGTCGCGTGGCTGTCAGATTTAACCCGACCTTTCGCGTTGGTGCTAGTGCAATCTGACAACAGTGAAGATACGCCGCTGGGTCCATTTGGACATATCGGCGTGGCCTGTGCCAGCCGCGAAGAGATAGATGAAAAAGTGGCAATTGCACGACCTGAAGGCGTGTTGCGTCGCGAGGCACAGCAATCTGGTGCGCCAGTGGGTTACTGGGCATTTTTTGCCGATCCTGATGGCAATACGCTTGAGCTTTCTTACGGGCAACAGATCGGATTAGAAATTATCACAGCCCGCAACGCGCAATCGCTGAATAAATAGCGCGGCTTAGGGAATGGAATGCGATCTATTGCCGCAAGCGCGATTGAGTAAAGTTCAGTTATTAGGTTCGGTCAGGGCAAAGCCTGTACGGAATTGCGGATGAAAGGCGGGTTATCACGTCGGCAGGGTCAGTCGTGACGGGTAATTGAGCGGTGGGTGCCGGTTGAGGCTTGTTGAGAAACCGCCTGATTTCATCAGGCGGTTTCTCATTTAAGATTAAATCAGGAAGTCGTCCAGCGATTTACCTGCATCAATGGCAGATTTAATAGCTGATGGGGTACGACCCTGGCCAGTCCACTGCTTAACTTCACCATTTTCGTCGGTGTATTGATATTTAGCCGGACGAGGCGCGCGTTTTTTCTTCTCTGCTGGCGCAGTCGGCATACCATTTAACAGTTCGTTAGGATCGATACCTTCCTGCAACAGTAATTCACGGTATTTTGCCAGTTTCTCAGCTTTTTCACGGTTAGCCGCTTCAGAAGCCTGCGCTTCTTCACGTCGCTCACTGACTACAACCGACAGTTTTTCCAGCATTTCTTCCAGGGCAGCAAGGTCAAGCTCGCGAGCGTTTGCGCGAAGGGTACGGATATTATTCAAGCTGTTGAGAGTGTCACTCATCAAAGTCACCATAGTCATGTTCAGATAATAAAATACAGAGCGGGTTCACGCTGATGCTTTTCGTCAGACCTGCTTTTTTAAGATGCTTGCCTTCGAAGAATCAAAATACAGAACCGATAGTTCAACGTTAACATATTAATCGCTTTTTATGAGAGTTTAAACTGTAATTAACGTATGACCCTTAAACAAAAGAAAATTTACTCTTTTTTTTACCCTCTTCGCTCAAAATGGCAAAAAAGGCACGCCATCTGAGACGCTGTATAATTTAGTCACGTTATGGATTAACTCTGCGTTCATGCCAATTTTCTCGTCTACTCGCTTCGCTAATCCTATAGCCAGCTCGTTCTGAGAGTTAAACACAGCTGTACACTTCAGCCCGATGAAAATCGATATGAGCATGAGGACCATCGGAATAGTGAGGTAAAAAAAACAGAAGAATTACGAAAAAAAGGATCAGCCTACTTTTAATGAGGATATTGTAACTTTATGATAGTAAGTTGTTTTATGCGTGATTCAATGTTGCTGATTCTGTGAGTCACTGTGACGACCAGCTACTGGCTGGTATAAATTCTCTGCAGAGACGCGCAGTCAAATAAATGGATACCAGCCCGCCATAATGATGACTGATCTTTCAGATCGAAAATTGATTACTCAGGGACGCAATGACTTTCCCGTAGCCGCTGTAAAGATTTAAAGAGGCTGCCAGTTGACGGGGGAATCCTGAGCCACATCCTGCCTCCACATTATTGCCTTAGGCGCTGACCATGTTGTAAATCGTTGCGTTCTCTGTGGCCCTCAATACACACTCATTAGCGTTACTTAGTCAGTTTATTGATCACACCCCGCACCAGCTGGTGACATAACAGATGGATGAAGAGGCTAAACAATAATCTGCCTGGATATTACGGCGATGTTATAGGTCGCGCATTTCGTTAACCTGAGCAATTAATCTGTCGCTATCACACTGGTGCGTTAAAAATCCAGGCTACACCGATTTGAATGTGCGATGTCAGATCAAATGGCAGAGCCGCACACCAAACAGATAATGAGAAGCTTCGTCAAAAAGCGGCTTGCTAACTTTGAATCCATCGCCATCGCCATCGCCATCGCCATCGCTTATCGGAAACGGCTCTGGGCTACACTCTCTTAGAGATACGCTATCATCAGCTGTACAGGCGTTCCTCAGGAGGGACTGACGTGTTTAAAGGCAATAAAAAGTCATTACTGGTTCGCTACTGTAAAACGTGTAACAAACCGATGTCATGGCGGAAAAAGTGGGAAAGGTGCTGGGACGAGGTGATGTATTGCTCGGCGCGCTGCCGGCGAAATCGGGCTGCCCAGCCAAAAGATGAGGCAGATATAAAAACTGCACGTAACGCCTGATCTCATCGGAGCGGGCCAGGGTTCACCTGGCCTCTGGCAGGACGATATGGCTATTGCTGAACTTCAATCTGTTGCCAGCCTTTTTTGAACATACAATCTTTCACCAGGATCTCCCGCTGACTTTCGTTGGCATCACTGGTGGAGTAATCGGTATCGGTGGTTTTATCTTTACTGTCTTTCGAGGTGTATTTACTGCTCACGACATTATCAGGCGGTAAATCCCGTAGAGCCTCAGCCTGACAGGCTGTTTCCGCGACGGTTTCCTGCTGCTCCGACGCATCGGGTTTGACCCATTTATACTGGACGCAACCGGTCAGACAGAGAGTAACTAACACCAGCACAAGAGGTTTCATAATCTGCTTCTCAGTGATCCCCGTTTGTATTGAAATGAGAAATTGAGTGAGGAAACCGATCGGTGAACCTTCAGCGTTTCCTCACCTGATAAAGTTATCCGACATTAAAATGTCAGGCCGCCACCAATGTAGGGACCCTCGATCAGGGTATGACCCGGACGTCCATCTTTGCCATCAACACCCGCATAGCGATAGCCCACTTTTACGACCAGTGGTCCGAGCGGTGACCAGCTGATGCCCGCGTTGGCTTCCACGAAATTCTTAACGCTGTTGGTCAGCTGTTCCGGAGCGGAATATCCTTCACCATAAATCGCAAAATCCGCAGGCAGATTGATTTTTACCCCGCCGCCGACAGGAAATGCGACACCGTTATCGCCTTTTTTTCCTCCGATGTATGTGGCTTTAACGCCAGCCGTCAGCATGACCGGACCGATTTCCAGGTTATAACCGGTACCAGCCTGACCAATCTGGACACCATCCGCCGTATTTTTGATCCACTGGCTATCCAGAAAAATTCCGCTGGATGAACGGCCAATTTCTGCGTCCAGCGTAGAGGTGTTTTTCCCTTGTTCTACATTCAGGCCCATCGCCATTGCGGACGAAGAGGCACACAGCAGCAAGCCAAGGCTGATGACAGTCGTTTTCATTGTTCAATGTTCCACAGGATAATATTTTCAGGGTGTTAAATACGCTCGTGCTTAAAGCGATTTACTTTTGCACAATTTCTTTAACATCGTGCTGCTGTAACTGATGCATGTTTCCGTCCGTATCTTTATACGAGATCATGCCTGTTTCTTTATCTCTGGCGGGTTTGCCATGGGTAGTAATCATGTGCCCGTCATTAGTGGAGATCACGTAATTGCCTGAGCAGGCGGTAATGGACATAACTGAAGCCATCATCGCAATAGCGAAGATGAATGTCTTGCCAGAATTCAAAGATGTCATTTTACTTTCCTGTCGTAACTCTTTAAGAAGATGCGGCATTATTAGCTTTAAATGTTAAACGACATGATAACAATCGGGCAGTCAGATTATTAATCCAGTAAAATATGACCTGGATCAATTTCACATGCTTTTCAGGGTTATGCAGCAGATTTATCCGGTGGGATGAACTTTTCAATGGGTGGGCATTGAGGATTAAAACTTAATTTTAACAACAGTTCCTGCATGAAAAGATAATTTCATGTTTCAATTTATCTCTTGTAGCACTGACTCGTTTGGCTATATTCATCCAGCAGTTTTATTCTGACTGGTCTATTTTAACAAGGATTTAATATAGCTATGAAAAAAACAATTATCGCTTTTATTTTAATCTCTTCACCCCTGGCAGGGATTGCCGCGACAGATTCATGTAAAGACCAACTGTCTGATATTTCAGCTAAAACTGAAATGGCAAAAATTAATGGGAACAGTGCGGAAATTGCACGACTCAATATTGCCCGTGGCAAAATTGAAACGTATTGCACTGATGAGCGTCAGGCAACGCGTGCCTCTGATGATGTCAACAAACGCGAAATAAAAGTTAAAAAAGCGGAGCTTGAGCTTCAGGAAGCCCAGCATGATCTGGCAGAAGCTAAAGCTGATGGTCGTGCGGAAAAAATCATGAAGAAAACGCACAAAATTGAAGAGAAAAAGCTGAAACTTGAGTCAGCTAAAATCGATCTGAAGCAAGCTCAGGATGACGCTAAGCGCCTTCACTAAGGCTGTTTAAGGCTCATTCTGGTGAGCCTTTCTTCTCATCGTTAAGCTTTACTGTGATATCGACCCCTTTCCGACGTTCAGATATCGCATCCCTATTGCTTTAAATTTTTCATGTCTGGCATTTTCAGAAAAAGCTTCAAAAATCCGAATATAACGAAAAACGTTACACTACTTAGTGAGGATTCATACGGTATGACGAAGCTGGAAAAATAATTACATAAAAATCGTGTCAGTAATTAAATGAACCACTAATTATTCCGGGTTAAAACATGATATCAACACGCAAAATTGATTTTTTCACCATTAAAATGCCGATGAGCTATTTACTAAAAATAATTACCGTTTATTATCATATTGCAAATTAACCCTAATTTTTGCCACTCTTATGAGTGGCTTTTTTTTAATTGAAAAATTCAGCTGTACTGAGTTATTTCAGGTCAGGTATTGAGTATTCCTCAAACACAAAAATTTTTAATCTTTCCACATAAATGCAACACGTCTGATAAAAATGAACGAAAAAAAACCACCCGGTTAGGTGGTTGTAAATCATACAATATCTTTCAAAGAGTAATGCTGAGATACTGAATAAGTGAAGCGATACTGGGATATATCTATGCCTGGGAATAGTAGCGTTATAGTGACAGTTTTCTTAAGTTATTCGTGCTCAACAATGTTGGAGTCAGTGGCCTGCTTTATCATGTGACCAATAGTATTGGTTTTTATAGCGATTCATGAATGATATGTCATTGCAGTGTTGTTAAAAACAAATGCATGCTTTTAATTTAACATCGATTGTCTTATGGTGATATATTCTGCCAGAATGTTTCGCGTAAGGAAAAAAACACACATGGTCAATCACCTGTTTTAAGATTTCGTTAAGATCTCCACTGTAGATTAGCTTCACAATTCAATGGAGATAAAAATATGAAAAAGATTTTTTTAGTGGCTTTATTCGCAGCGGTTAGTTTTAGTGTTTCTGCACAGCAGGAAGGCTTTGTTTCGGCAGAAGGGCAGGGCTATTCGCAGGGCGGATTCAAAGGACCCACTCCAGGTGTAGCTTCAGTAGCCCAGGTCAAAACGCAGCGTGATGATTCATGGGTGGTGCTTGAGGGCAATATCATCAGACAAGTTGGCCATGAACTTTATGAATTTAAAGATGCCACCGGCACGATCAATGTCGACATCGACGATAAGCGCTGGATGGGGCAAACGTTATCTCCGACTGACAAAGTCCGTATCGAGGGTGAAGTTGATAAAGACTGGAACAGCGTTGAAATCGATGTGAAAACTGTTCGCGTTCTGAAGTAATCAGCGTCAGCCATGATAGACAGAGGGTAGCGATCCTAAAGGGCCAGCCTGGTCGCTGCCTTCTGTCTGATAACCATCATGTTTTACTGAAAAATGTGGTCACCCTTAGGTGAGAAATAGGTCATTTTTTCAAGCAGAGATAGCTGATAAACACGGACAGCGAGCTCGCCTGGTTAGTTACAACACACAATTATATTGCTTATCACACCGGCAGAAATAATGCCGAATTCTGCCCCTCTCTGACGAACCAAAAACGGAGCCGTTCTGAAAATCCGAGTGCTCATTGACTAGCCGCCCCGCACGGCCCGAAGGGCCGTAACAGCTCTTTCTCTAGCAATTGAATGATGTAACTAAATAGATTATTGTTTGCTGTACTCCCGGGTTGTGATGAGCTGCCATCCGTATATGCGCTGATAAGCATGCATTTCGACGTCATCAAAACCAGGTGGTCATTATCAGGGGATATAAAAAAGGCTCCTGAGACCCTCAGAAACCTTTATTCAGGTGCGGTACTATTCAGCTAAAAGCTGAGCCTGACAACACGTCATCAATTTCAAATCAACGGATCTGAAATGCCATAAACAGGCCATTATTAAACCACGTCACTTTCTCACCGGCGTTGTTAAGGGTCCATCCCGCTTCGCCAATCGCAGAATTGATCCAGCCTTTATTTTCAGTTGCGCTGGCTAAACCGATAGCATTAATACCTTTGGCGGCACGGTCATAATTGAAACCGTAATCTGAGTTCAGGCCTGCATCATTCCACATCCCCAGAAGCTGGGAATAGCCGATATCAGCACCCGTAACGCTATTCAGCTCCACTATGTTTATTTGACGCATTTTAACTCCCTTTACATTTTAACTACATTAATAAATAGCTGCCTTTGCATTCTACCAATGAAGTTTAGATTTTCAGGCTTCGGGTTTGATTAAAACGATCGCCAAATTGCAATTTGTTATGGAACTAATTTGGTTGACTACACGAGAGGAGATAATTGAAAAAGACTATCTTGCCCGGCCAATACTGCAGAACGGTATCGAACGCGATACCGTCTACTCTGCGCAAAGCAACAGTTATCGGGTAAAACTCTCACCCACTTGTGCCTGTGCGTACCATTCCATCAGCTCCGGCGCACCCGGTTCATTTTCGGCCGGTGCCCATGGAGCAGAATCATGCTCCGCCACTGGCTGATACCCCCCGTGTTTAACCTCGAAAATAACGCCACCTTTGTCCATCGATAACACCGCATGCCAGGTACCTGCGTCCGTCTCAAGTACCCTGCACTCCTCACCTAACACCACCCTCTGAGTCACGTATCCATTATCATCAAAATGTAATACCAGAAACCGCCCACTGAGCGAGGTCAGCAATTCAATGGTATGTGGATGGCGGTGAGGGCGGACATAGGTACCAGGCTCCATAGCGATGGCCAGACGCTGCACCGGATCGCTCAATTCAGGGTGTAAATTACGATTGGCTCGCAAGCGATGAGAATTCGCAGCCTGCTTGCTAAGTTGCTGGAGATCAGTAGCAGTAATTTTTTTCATATAAGCCTTTTGGATTTTGGACAACTTACGACAATCCCGTTGCCGTAAGACTTGGTGCCATTCTCAATGGACGAATAGCCTCTGCACTTGCGGAACATATCGCTGCCCGGGTATAGATGCGCCCCAAAGCCCCGAAACTGACGATGACAGGCATCACGGAGATCGCCTGTATCAGCCCTTGCCACAAACAACCAGGTTACAGAAGGATGTTCTCCGTTACTTAAACCAAAGCCATTCAGAACGCTTTTTCATTGTCTGCCCGATGCCAGATCAAAAACCGAAACGCTTATCATTTATAGAATGAATGCTTCTTACTCAGAGGCAGAGCGTGGTATGGCAATTAACATGGGCAGCACCTACCGAATCCTTGGCTATCAGCCGTCGGTAAATTTCGCCTGGCGCCAGAAATTACTGACAATGGGCATGCTTCCAGGTGCCATTATTGAGATCATTCGTGTGGCGCCAATGGGTGACCCGGTGCAAATCCGGACCCGCCGTGTCAGCCTGGCGGTGAGACAGCGTGACCTGGCCGATATTATTCTTGAGGAAATCGTCTGATGAAAAAGATAACTATCGGGCTGATCGGCAATCCCAACACCGGCAAAACTACGCTGTTTAATCAGCTGACCGGTGCCCGCCAGCGGGTCGGTAACTGGGCGGGCGTCACGGTCGAGCGAAAAGAAGGGCAATTTTTTACCGCACAGTCAGATGTCCGCCTCATCGATCTGCCAGGGACCCGCTCGCTGACCACGCTATCCGCCGAAAGCTCCATCGATGAGAGCATCGCCTGTCAGTATCTCTATCAGGATCACGCCGATGTAGTGATTAACGTCGTCGATGCCTCCAGTCTGGAAAGTAACCTGTTTTTGACCCTTCAGCTGCTGGAGCTGGGCGTGCCCTGCATCATCGCCCTGAACATGCAGGATATCGCCGCCAGCCATAACATCACGATTGATGTTGCAGCGCTATCAGCGCGTCTGGGATGTCCGGTCGTTTCACTGACCTCAACCAAAGGTGACGGCATCGCCCAGCTCAAAGCGCTGATCGACCAGCCACATGTTTACCGCCCACCGGAGCGCGTGCGTTACCCGGCCGCGGTTGAAACAGCCATTGAGCAGCTCTCCCTGCAGATGCCTGCGACGATAGCCCCACAAAAACGCTACTGGCTGGCATTGCAGTTGCTGGAAGGCGATATCAACAGCCAGAAGCTTTGCCCGGAGCTGCTTCCGCGTTTACCTGAGATTATCCAGCAGGCGGGCGGCGATACCGGCGTTCAGATTGCTGATTACCGCTATCGCGCCATCACCACCATTTGTGCGGCCGTCAGTAACATTCATCAGGCATTACCTGCCGGCCTGACCCGCCAGATTGATAATATCGTACTGAATCGCTGGCTGGGCATTCCGATATTTCTGGCCGTGATGTATGTGATGTTTGTGCTCTCTATAAACATCGGTGCCGCACTGCAGCCCCTGTTCGACAGTGGTTCGGTGGCGATATTTATTCATGGCGTGCAATGGCTGGGCTATGTCTGCCACTTCCCGGCCTGGCTGACCGTTTTTCTGGCGCAGGGTGTCGGCGCCGGTATCAATACCGTGCTGCCGATCATTCCGCAGATTGGCCTGATGTTCCTGTTCCTCTCTTTCCTGGAAGACTCCGGCTATATGGCGCGTGCCGCCTTTGTGATTGATCGGCTGATGCAGTCGCTGGGCCTGCCAGGTAAATCCTTTGTACCGCTGATTGTCGGCTTTGGCTGTAATGTGCCGTCGGTAATGGGGACGCGGACGCTGGATACGCCGCGTGAGCGTCTTTTGACGGTGCTGATAGCGCCTTTCATGTCGTGTGGCGCACGGCTGGCAATCTTTGCAGTTTTCGCGGCGGCATTCTTTAACGCCCATAGCTCCAGCCTGGTTTTCTCCCTCTATCTGCTGGGCATTGTGGTGGCGATCGTTACCGGGCTGGTACTCAAACATACCCTGCTTGGCGGAGAAGCCTCGCCGTTTATCATGGAGTTGCCAGTCTATCACCGGCCTCATCTCAAAAGCCTGCTGTTACAGACCTGGCAACGGCTGAAAATGTTTGTAGTGCGAGCCGGACAGGTGATCATTCTGGTGAGCATGCTGATAGGCGTACTGAGCAGCTTTGCATTTAATGGCCAGCTGGTTGACGACATTAACCACTCCGCGCTGGCGGCGACCAGCAAAGCGATTACGCCTGTGCTGTTGCCGATTGGGGTCACTCAGGATAACTGGCAGGCCACAGTGGGGCTGGTGAGCGGCATCATGGCGAAAGAGGTCGTGGTTGGCACACTCAACAGCCTTTACACCACGGAGGCACTCCAGAGCCGTTCGTTTGATCCACAGTCCTTTAATCTGTCCGGTGAACTGAAAGAGGCGCTGACGGAGACCTGGGCAGGGTTAACTGCAGCATTCCGAATGGATGCGCTGGCCAATCCGATTGAAGCCAGCAAAGGCGATGGGGAGATGGCAACCGGTTCAATGGGCGTGATGTCAGCTAAATTTGGCAGCGGCTTTGCCGCTTACAGTTACTTAATCTTTGTCCTGCTGTATGTTCCCTGCGTCTCTGTTATGGGTGCGATTGCCCGTGAAGCCGGTAAAAAATGGATGATGTTCTCATTCTTTTGGGGACTAAACATCGCCTACACCACCGCGACGCTGTTTTATCAAACCGTGACTTTTGCCGGGCATCCTGCATTCAGTGCGACCTGCCTGACAGGCGTGCTGGCACTGAACGTCATCATCCTGCTGGCATTGCGCAAAGCGGGAAACCGGGTGCAGACAATACCGGTCATGCTCAGGGAGGAAAAGGGAGGCTGCCACGGCTGTCACGGCGGTTGTGATAAACAGAAAGGTTTTGCGCAGTGAAATACCGATATCATTCACTCTTTGGATCCTCTGGCCGGACGCAATGAAGAGTTGTAAACCATCGAAGAGACACTGTCTGGCATCGTAATAGCAGGTAACGATCTTACTGCTGCTCATACTTATCTGATGGTAGACAAAATGAAATAATGTTGAGGATGAAATCACGTCATTAAGAATGGATAGGGCCGCCTAACGCCGGCCTTTCTCACAAACCTGCAAGCTGAAGTCACTCTCGCCAGTGATGTCAGAACGACCAAAAGAAGGATTGATGCTGGCGCGCCCGGGTCTGTTTTTTGACAGAGTCGCTGTAGGCTGTATGGCAGTAAGAAGAAATCAATGAAATCAGCTGGATGAACCTGTCCGACGCCTTAAAAGCCGCTATTCAGTACCGGCTTACACACAGGCTGTCCACTTTTTCTGTGGATAACTTCAGCCTGAAAGCCCCCTGTGTGACCTTTTATGATTCCATCAGCCGGGAAAATCGGTGTCAGCGTGTTGCTCCATAAACTCCACCATGGCCCCTTTGTGGGCATCGACATGCCGGATGTAGCGCATAAGCGTTTCCGGCTTTTTCCAGGTGCCTTCCTGCATGATACGGGCAATCGGATAGCCTTTATCGGCCATATCCTGGGCTGCACCAACCCTGGCACTGTGGCCACTCCATCCGGTATAACGATTTTTATTGGCCTTCACTGCGCCGGATTTTCCAGCGGTAAGCCATGCACGGCTAAAGATCTGTTCCAGCGCCCGTGTACTTATCGGCTTTTCGGCAATCAGTGCACGGCCAGAGCGGTGCACAGCACTAAACAGATAAGCATCAGGCTGGCTGAATAGCCCGGATGCTTCGATCCACTTTTCAAGGCGCTGGGTTGAACGGGCGCTGAGCGCCTTAATCAATCCGCCGGTCTGCACAATCGTTTTTGTCCAGGCCACATCCAGAATGATACGACCGTCACCGGCGCGCATCACGTCACGCACCCGCAATCGCGACAGTTCACTGATACGGAGCAGCGTGGCATAGGCGACATGCAAAAAAGCCAAATCGCGCAGAGCCTGAAGGCTTTCAGAACCTGACCATTCCCCATCCAGCGCCAGCAGATCAGTGAGCCTGAAGGGCACGGCCTGTCCCGCGCGCTCACCGTTCATTACAGCGACGCGATTTATCTTCTTCATAGTACGGAAAACCAGCGGAGAGACATTGGGCACCGGCAGCCCGGCGTTACGGTGTAACATCGAGAGCAATGCCGCGTGTGACGTTATGGTCGAAGAAGCCCGCCCGCTTTCAGCCAGAAAAGAGAGATAGTCACGCAAATCTTCGGCGCTCATCGGCAGGAAGCTGCGCTGGTTATCTTCTGACCAGCGATTGCAGATCCGCATGACACTCAGCAGCTGTCGCCAGGTGTTCGGTGAGAAAGCCTCTTTATCCTGGACGAACTGCCTGAGCCGTTCAGTGATGTCGTCACTGTTCCGGCTCGCCTCCAAACTGGTTATCGGGACTAACTCGCTCATATTTGCTCACTTATTAACCAGAAACAGCCTTGATCGCGCTACGTGAATTCTGAGAACGCAGCAGTAGGATAACCGGGCAGAATTCACGTAGCGTTGCCACTTGCAGGACAGTCTTTTCTGTTATCCATGTTAACCCGGAAGCCTGACTATGTCATGGCTTCGTATAAGAACAATTATACGAAGTCAGTTTACCGTACTGGATTCAGGCTGGTTTTGACCTGATGGACAGAGTCTCAGAGGGGTAGGGCCGGAAAACGTCTGGAACATCAACCCAGGAAGTGCGGACAACGAAGCGGTTTTCTCTGGCAAGCCATAAGGTGAATAAAACAAGGGAAGTCTGAATAACGATTTAGTGAATTCGTGAAATAGTAACCTGATAAACAGAATTTGAACTACGTCAGCACTTCGGGACGCTGAACAAGGCAAGAAGCAAAGAACATAAAGTGGAATTAACAAATTATTGAAAATTAAAACATATTATAAAAGCAGACAATTTGATTTATAGACAATAAAAACTCCCAAATGAAACTTCTTTTTGCCACATCTGTTTGAGAGCACTTAGTTTACTAAAATGCTGTAACGAAACCTCCCAGTGCTATCTCTGCAATCATCATATGAACACGTCTCATTCACGCTCCCCCGAAGCATGTCTGCATCTAAAATCAGAATAAAAAACTAAATACTGACTTAACAAAGATTTAAATGTCAACTGTTAGCGGTTATGCGTTATCTTTCAACCTGAAAATGAAAAGCAACATTGATGATTTATTCCAGATTATTTATCAATGAGACTGATGATTAATTTACTGTCGAAGATTAATTTCTGACAAAGCAACAGGCATTTCGTCCTGATGCGTTATTAAAATTTTTATGACTGCGTCTGAGTTAAGTTACAGAACGCTGTCATCACCAGTGTGAAAAGAGGATATCTCATGAAAAAAAGTTTATTGTCGCTGTGTCTTTTAGGCCTGTCCTGCACACCGGCTATTACGCTGGCTCAACAGCCTGTGACCTGTGTTAAAGCGTCTGAACAGGATGTCGTCAGCCTGTTTAATACCTGGAATGACTCTCTGGCAACCGGTGACGCGACAAAAGTTTCTGAGTTATATGTCAGCGATGCAGTCTTACTGCCAACAATTTCAAATCAGGTACGTCTGACCGACCAGGAACGCATTGATTACTTCAAAGACTTCCTGAAAAAAGGCCCAAGCGGTAAAATCGATTCCCGCACTATTCGCATTGGCTGTAATAAAGCGATTGATACCGGCGTTTACACCTTTACCTTTAAAGATAATTCGCACGTCACAGCACGTTATACCTTCACCTATGTCTGGGATGGCAAAGGTTGGAAAATCTCCACTCACCACTCTTCAGCCATGCCAGAGTCTGTAAGCCAGCCTTAACAGCAGGTATGGCAGGCTTAAAATCCAGTAATTCTTAATGAAAGATGCCCCTTACGTCAGTAAAGGGCATCTATTAACCTGTTTAATGAGAAACGCTCTCAAGACACAGTTACAATAAACCACTATTCTAAACTTTTTAGAGATATGGCTTCATCATTTTTTTATTTCTTCTTATACACATCAGCCGTGCCTTTTATTTTGTTATTCGTATTAGCGGATGTGAGCACAAACACATCACCGCCTTTTTCATCGGCCATTTTTGATAATTCCGCTTTTGCATCCGACGGGCTTGTCTCACCTGATGTTGAGATATCGCCAATTTTCTCATACTGATCTTTTACTTTCATAAAATCATTCTTCGACATCATCTCGGCAGCAAGTGAGCCAAACGACAGAGAGCAAATAACCACACCAAAAATTAACTTTTTCATATGAGTATCCTCGAAATGTTATAAAAGACGGCTGGCATTCATGACTACATTTAAAATATAGCACAGGCAAAATAAACCTTCATTTTAAATCTTAATTCCCATCATGCTTTGTAGTGGCAACTGAATGATTTAATCAGTGAGCTTTCGCATTCACATGATAATTTCACGGCCTTTTTTATAAATCCCTTAATCAACCGCACTACCATAAAATAAACTGGCATTAGCTTTGTTAAAAGTTAAAAGTTAAAAGTTAAAAGGACAATAATTCCTTATTATCAGTGATCTAAATACAGATAATGAACCCAGCTGGTCATTCTCAGTAAAATTTTACGCATGACCGAAACATGGCTGAAGTGGTCCGAATAGACAGCCACCTGAGCAAAAATGCCGTCTGGCAGTGCATCGACATCTTTATTAGGTGCTAACTCTATAACGGCTAAAACGCCATCTGATGCTGACGCCAGACTCAGTGACTGAATCGTTCCCTGAGCCTGAAAAGCGCCGCCAGGCACCACAGGCAGAACTCTGAGTAGCTTTCCTGAAAATACTTTCCCCGGCAGAGCATTAAACACAACTTCCGCCTCATCCCCCTCCGCCAGACGAAGCAGGGAGTTTTGCCTGAACTGCGCAATAATCTGACGTTTTTGTACCGGGATAAATATCATGACCGGGCGCAGCGGCAGGGCGGCTGCGTAACTTCCGGGACGAATCAATACCTGCGTAACATATCCATCACTGGGTGCACGGACCACGGTCTGATCCAGGTTATATCGGGCTTCCGCAAGCTGCGCTCTCAGACTGGCGATCTGAGATTGTTCGCCTCCTGATACACTGTTTAACTGGCTTCTGAGCTGATCCTGTTCCGCCAGAGAACCTTTTACCAGGGCGTCCTGCGCCAGAAAGGCCTGTCGGGCATTATCGATATCACGTTCTGAGAAAGGGTTAACTTTCGCCTTACTGCCTTTTAAATAGCGCTGATAGTCCTGAAATAATCTATCCCGCTCCGCAGTGACATGGGTTGTGTAGGCAACGGCTTCATTTAATTGTCCTTTCATCGCTTCAATCCCGTTGATAGCGGTGGCAAGGTCGGCCTGAAGCCGTTCAACCCGGACTTTATATCGCGTTTGATCAAGGGTGAATAACATTTCTCCCTTTTTAATCAGCACTTCTTTTTTGTCCGTCACTTCATTGACTACACCAGTAACCTGCGGAGTAATCGGAATCGCGACAACCGCTTTTTGTGCCAGCGATGTATAGGGATGGTTATAGTTCATCAGCAGAATGAGTGCGCTTACTAAAAAAATGCCCCCCAGAGCAGCCGTTGGCACGGTCCATTTATTGACAGGTATTCGGAATATTTTAAAAACAGCCCAGGCTATCGCAACGTAACTTAAAATAATGAGCAGATCCATATCATCGCTCCGGTCGCAGTGCTTTCGATTCAGCCTGCATACGCTCCAGCTCCGCTACCCGCTGCTGTAATTCCAGTAATGAAGCATGCTGATTCTGCATACCCCATCCGCGTTCCGGACGATAAAGCGTGGCCCATATCCACAGGAACGGCCATATGACGTGCAACGTAAAAAGACTGACCCAACCCGCGACGTGAATGGCATCGGCATGAGGATGGTTACGGGATTTAGCAATTAAATAAGGAATATCGTGAAGAACGATAATTCCATAAAAAATAATGATAAAAACAAAGATCAGCATACCCAAAGCAAAATAGTTAAGAAACATGGTTGCCTCTGCCATATTGGAATGCGTTTTAAAAGTAGATCGATGTCAGAGATGTGTCAATTTGAAATAAAAAAACGGATATGATTCCCGGACCGGGAAAATACTTGAAAGAAATATGAATTCGGTAAAATATCTGCCTTAACCCTGAGTATCCTGTTAGTTGAACTTATTGATTGCTGATGGTTTTTAGGTTTTTTATTACAATTTTAATTCATCAATGTGGTTATCTTTTAGCCTTTTATTGCCCAAAAGTTATTTTACCTAATCACCTGATTTAAAAGAACTTATAAACTTTGACGATTTGATCACAATTTTATCTTTATTATACTGACCTTGAGAAAAAATATTTACACTTACTCCATTTCTCACCCTTGCGCTGTTACTGATTCTTCGATCCGGTTATTTGTGATGAATAAGGTATCTGACTAACCTGAATTCATTAATTAAATCATTAATGGTTAGATACCAAATCATATTAACGGCCTTCATCCGCGCTAATTTTATATCCGATAAGGCACTGATTATAGAGAAAATACTTTGTTTTTACCCTACAATAAATCAACACATTACGGCCCCAGTTTATCCGAAGACCAGCCAGGTATCGCATCATAAACCGAATGCCGTTCTTACTAAGAACAATAAAAAATGGTCTCATGTCTGGATCATTCCTTTTGACATGCTCAGCTATGACAAGATATCGAATGAAACAGACAACAGATTCAAAAGACCGGTTTAACTAAATCGCGCGGGTGAAGTCGTCTGTTCCTGATCGGTAAAAATTATCCTGATGGCTACCTGCATGAGTAGCGGGTCCGTTCCCTATTAATACAGATGATTTTCTGCCTGTGGTAAGATACGGCGAATATTTTTCAGAGCCGGAACCGATGAAGAAGAAAAACCGTTCACCCACTCCTCACGATTCCACGTTCCGGCAGTTCCTGACACACCCGGATGTCGCTCGTGATTTCATGGAACTCCACCTGCCCGCAAAGCTGCGTGCTATCTGTGATCTTAGTACGCTGAAGCTGGAATCCGGTTCATTTGTTGAAGACGACCTCCGGCAATATTTCAGTGATGTGCTCTACAGTCTCAAGACTACTGCAGGCGATGGATACATACATGTCCTGATCGAGCATCAGTCCACTCCTGACAGGCATATGGCATTCAGACTTATGCGGTATGCTGTTGCCGCCATGCAGCGTCACCTTGAGGCGGGCCATAAACAACTGCCACTGGTGATACCGATGCTGTTCTATACCGGCAGGCGCAGCCCTTATCCGTACTCAACACGATGGCTTGATGAGTTTGATGACCCCGTGCTGGCAGAAAACCTCTACGGCAGCGCCTTTCCCCTGGTGGATGTCACGGTCATTCCGGATGATGAAATCGCAGACCATCGCAGTATGGCTGCCCTGACTCTGCTGCAGAAGCATATTCATCAGCGGGACCTGGCTGAACTGGTCGACAGGCTTACCCCCATTCTGTTGGCAGGATATCTGTCTTCATCACAGGTGATATCGCTGGTACACTATATTGTACAGGTAGGCGAAACGTCAGACGCCGAAGCCTTTGTACGCGAACTGGCACAGCGTGTGCCGCAACACGGAGACGCACTCATGACCATCGCACAGCAGCTAGAGCAAAAGGGCATCGAGAAGGGTATCCAACTGGGTGAACAGCGCGGCATTGAAAAAGGCCGAAATGAAGGCAAGCTTGAAGTTGCTCGTACCATGCTTCAGAACGGTATCGATCGGAGCACCGTCATTAAAATGACCGGCCTGACGGAAGATGATCTGGCACAAATCCGCCACTGACTCCTTCGTCAGTCTTTCTGGCCGTACGACTGAGCCATCAGGCTCAGCCTTCATGTTGTCTCACTGCTCCGCCTTACTGCGGTCACACGCATGCTTTTCAGCACCTTCAATAATGTCAGCGGCTTCAGACAGTATTCAATCGGGAATGAGATCGCCATAACGCCTTACTGGTAGCCATTTATTGCATTTAACATAATTATGATTATGCGATCTTCAGTTGTAGCACTAATATAGTATGTCACTTTTTAACTATTTCTATAATAAAGAAGGACCTCGCACTTAGTGCGAGGTCCTTCTTTTTTGCTAAACTAAATACTTATTTGAAAGCACCGTTTACGAAGTTGTTCAGCCACTGGGTAGAAATGGCAGTAACGCTAGCTGAATCGTTCCAACCAAGTACTGCGCCCAGTACGCCGCCACCAATGACACCAACGATCGGACCAACAATAACACCGACTAGCTGGCCAAATGCACCGATGCCCAGGATACCACCATTGTCGCCGCCATGGATACCACCGTATGCAGCGCCTGCTGCAAAGCCGGTTGCTCCCAGTGTAATGGCACTGGTCACTGAATCCCAGAAGCCAGCACCAGAAACTTCACTAATTTCCATTACATTTAATTCGCGCATTTCACTATTCCTTTGATAAAAATAAAACATCCCACTTATATTCAGAAAACTCAGATGATGCACCACTTAGCGACACTCAGCCTTCCGATTTACGGAATAATGCATTTTTAGTGACGGAAAAAATATAGAATTTCTTCTATATTTCGTTTTTTATGATTTTTATTTATCAATTTTAAAATTAGATTCGTTGTTATAAAAACATTTAGATTAGCTCTATCTACTTAAAGTAATTAACTATTATTAGTCATTTGCAACGTCGATAATATCCTTAAAGACTTTTTCCAGAGAAAGGAGCGCAGCATTCATTCAACTGAATAAATCTGAAAAAGATGGTTGGCTGGTATTATCGCTGCCATGCCCGCGCATCCTGATGTTGTCGCAGGACTGACCGCTTTACAGCAGCGAGAATCTACGCTGATTGTAGACTTCAACTCTTCTGCCTTGCTGACTGATAGACAGCTCAGTAAGGCTGGCGCTGCTGTTCACTCGCATTCTTAGCGTTGAGCAGCAGCAAGGGTATAACCCGATCTGATGGGCCATAAAAGAGATGGATAAGCCTGTTTTAGAGTGAATGATGGTGGCGACGCATTCCTGAGATGCTGGCAACATAACTGCGCTAGCCGCAGAGGTAAAACCGCTTGTCTGACTGGATAACAGATATTACCAGCGGCCTGTTCACTCAGGGTTTCTGTTCCTGTGGCTCAAACGCAGACCTGACTGCATCGACAATACGCTGGGATGTGTCAATATCGTCGAGCAGCGGGAACGTTTTTTTAAGCTTACCGGAGATCAGGCAGCCGTTCTCCTTCAGCGAGCGGATAATGCGGCTGGCGTCCTGATCCGGCATTTCAACAACCTCTTTCAACCGCTGCTGTGCGCGCTGAAATATCACTAACACGCGCGCTTCATTGGCCATTTCGATTCGTACCGTGTGCTCTATCACTCTGCATGTATAGAGCACATGCTGGGTTAAGTCGGGATAACGCCAGGCAAAACGGGCATCCTCATATTCGCTGAAACTGAAGTTGCTCAGCGTGCCACCCTCATACGTTTTTAACTCACCAAAGCGATAGCAGCCTGCATAGCGTCGCATCAGCCGCTTAGAAAATACATCCAGCGTGCGATCGTAACTGACCCGGAAATCCATCGAGCTGGTGATAGTCGCAGAGACAGGCAGGTTATCATTGATGCGCCAGCGTCTGTTGCGTTTCACCGTGGTGCGGGTCAGGTACGCTTTGGATGAAATCGCCTCAATGTAACCACCGTTAGTGACATCGGGTACCTGTAGTGTCTCTCCGGTCAACCATTCATACAGAAAACCCGGCCGGCGCGCATACTGCCCGAAAGGCTCGCGGCGGCACCAGCTCTCCAGCAGTTCAGGGCCGACGGCCGCGAACAGGCGGGCGAAAAACTCCAGATGAACCTCTTCGTACTTGAGGCCAAAAGCAAAGTGACCGGCAAAATTATCTTCCGGTTGATAGCCAGGTGGATAGTGATTTTCTACCCGTCCCTGACTCTCATGATGAGAGCGTACAGTTCCGATGGCCGACTTCACACGTAGTGGCTGCGCCAGTTCAATAGCATAACGTTCGCGCAGTGCGCCAAAGCCGACCAGCATAGTGAATCCTTTATTAATCGAACTAAAACGATAATTTCGCTACGCTGGAAGCGTTAACCGTTGCCCGAAAACGCTAATAATGGACGCTCTGGATGGGAAAACACTAATATCAGGGCTTAACCACGATGCACAGCAGACCGATCACGATAATCACCACGCCCGCCAGGCTATGCCAGCTAAAGGCTTCATGAAACACTGGGACGCAAACGGCCACCAGCCAGACCAGCACGTAACTCAGGCTGAGCAGCGGATAGACCCGGTTCAGCGGAAAATGGTGCAGCGCCCGAATCCAGCAGAGCATCGAAACACCGTACGCGCCCAACCCGGCCAGCAGCAGCAAGGCCGGCAGTATGGCCACGGCGGGCAGCGACGTCAGGCTACTGACATCGGGCAGACGCGGCATAGCCCAGCGCATCATTAACTGTGCCGCGGAAACCAGCAGCACGCTGCATGCGACCCATCCATACCCTTTCATAGCTGGCTCGCCATCATCGCCACACCCGTCACAACCAGCAGCGTGCCGGCAATCTGGCGCAACGTCAGCCGTTCACGCCAGAGGATGCGTCCGGCCAACGCAACGAAGATGAAGTTCAGGCTCAGCATCGGATAGGCCTGGCTGACAGGCACCCGCTGCAGCACCAGCAGCCAGAGGAGCATTGCTATCCCTAACAGCAGCACGCTCACGCCAATCCAGCTCAGGCGAACCCGACGCGATGCCGCATGAGTTGCCTGTTTCTGGCACAGTTGCGCGCTGCAGCTAAGCAAACTCACCAATATAATCAGCAGCAGCATTTACTTCATCTGACTGTAATAGAGGCAGACCAGCCTGCCCTGCCGATAGACGGCGTCCGGCACCGGAACATCCTCGCCGATATCACTGTGTGGCGAATCAACCAGCAACAGCAGTGACACGCTTCCCGTGCGGCGATGGTCGGCAAGCCAGCCGCCGAAGTCCGCCTGAGAGACAAAGCGGGATTGCGCATCCGGGTAGCTCAGACCATATTCCAGCTCGCCTTTGGTGTCATAGAATCCGATGTCGCTGCGCTGCAGATGCCAGGCTACGGCAGAGGCTACGCCAGGATTATCCGCGAGAATAAAGTGGCTCGAGGCCAGACGCTCGCTGATTGTCGAGACAAAGTGCTGCGGCTGTTTGGCATCACGGATTTTGTCCGGGATCGCCGTGCCAATAAACAGTGCGACGCCCAGCGGGCAAAGCGCGGCCGCCAGCCAGCGGCGTTGTGAAGAGCGGCAGCTGTATGCGCCCACCAGTCCCCAGATGAGGAATGCCAGTGCCCCCAGCGCCAGTTTCAGCATCTCGTGTGTGGCGAACAGCGGATGATGCGTCACGCTCCAGGGCGCGAGCACCAGCACGACCGTTGCCAGGGTAAGGATGCCGAAAATCAGGTTAAGCCAGCCATTGACTGTTAATGCACGCCCTGCCCGCTGCGCGGCGTTCAGCCCATAGTGCGCCATCAGCAACGAGAGCGGCACAAAACAGGGCAGGATATAGGTCGGAAGCTTACCTTTTGCGAGGCTGAAAAATAGCAGCGGCATCACCGTCCAGCTCAGCAGATAGAGCATGCCCGGATGTTGCTGACGCTCGCGCCAGCCGGTCATCAACGCGCCTGGTAACAGCGCCAGCCACGGCAGCGTTCCCAGCACCAGAACCGGCAGGTAATACCAGAAAGGGGCTTTGTGCTGCGCATTGTCTTCAGCAAAGCGCTGGATATGTTCCACCCAGAAGAAGTAGTGCCAGAAATCGGGGGCCTGATGATAGATCGCCAGCGCCCAGGGTGCGCTGATCGCCGCGGCAGAGAGAACCGCCAGCGGCCCGAAGCAGAGCAGCTCCAGAACTCTCTTGCGCCAGATCACCCACGGCAGAATCGCCAGCACCGGCACCGCCAGCGCCAGAAACCCTTTGGTCATGAATCCCATACCGCAGGCGAGGCCCAGCAGCAGATAGCCGCCCGCGCGCCCGGCACGCCCGCTGGCCTCCGTCGCCAGCCAGAAGCTGCACATCCCGGCCGCCAGCCAGAGCATCAGCATCGGATCGAGCACCGCATAGGTGCCGACGCCATAGACCAGCAGCGAACTGAGAAAAATCAGAGTGCCGACAGCGGCAGTGCGCGCTGAACCAAACATTCGTCTGCCGAGCCAGTAGATCAGCGCGGCAGTTACCGCCGTTGAAAATACTGAACCTGCCCGCACGCCAAAATTGTTATGACCGAACAGCCACTGACCCAGCGAGTTGACCCAGTAGCCAGCAATCGGTTTTTCAAAATAGCGCAGGCCGAAGAAGTGCGGCGTGACCCAGTTACCGGTTGCCAGCATCTCCCGACTGATCTCCGCATAACGGGTCTCATCCGGTTGCCAGAGGTCGCGGAACATCGGCGGGATGAGGTAATAGAGAACAAAAAAGCTGAAAAAAAGTACCCACTTCGTGTTGTTATGTATCCGCACTAGTTCGCCTCTTCAGTCAGTTTCTGGCAGCCCAGCCACCCTTCACGTCCGGGGATTTCGCCTCTGACTACCCTGCCCACTGGTAAGGTGCTCAGATCGTCGGGCAGCAGCTCGCTTAACGGGCAGAACTGAATGCCGTTACGGGCCGCAGCAGCCAGCAGCTGATCAAAGTCCGGGTAGCCGATAATCCCTTCGACCTCGGCATGTATGGTGTACACCGCACCATCGTCAGAAGAAAGCATCTTCGCCAGAATGTAGTCGTTATAGCCTTCTGCGCTGACCTCACGGCCAACCACTTCATCCCATGTGGGCAGCGTCACCGGAATCTGTACAGTACCGATCTGCCCATCCGGTAGCATGGGCCGGAATGGCCCGGTGCCGCGACAGTCGCTGTTGTAGTGAAAACCAAAGTCCTGTTTGGCGGCGATCACCCGCCCATCGGCGCGCCAGCCTGCCACGGCAGAACAGATGACAGGATGACCGAGGATCTCACTCAGCGTTTCGGTGCCACGCGCTATCTGCTCCACCAGCTTATCCTGCGGCCAGACACCGGCCCAGGTCTGCCAGGCAAAGTGATCCCAGGCGTGCAGGCCAACTTCATGCTGGCGGGTAGCGTCCTGCATAATGTTGCGCAGGCCACGTCCCATCTGCTTTCCCGGCCAGGCCGTTCCGGCGAGCAGGATGTCCCAGCCATAGAGCGATGCGGCGCGGGAGCGCAGCATCTTCATCAGAAACGCTGGTTTCACCAGCCGCCAGAGATGGCGGCCCATGTTGTCCGGTCCCACACTGAAGAAAAAGCTGGCCCGCACCGCATGACGCTGGAACAGCCCAAGCAGCGCGGGCACGCCCTGCTTCGTGCCGCGCCAGGTATCTACGTCAATTCGCAGACCGATCTTCTTCATCACTTATCAGCCTGTTGCTCAATGGTGCGCAGGAAGAAGTCGAGCGTGTTGTCGATAGTGACATCCATCGTCACGGTCGGCGTCCAGCCGAGTAAGCGACGTGCATTGCGGATAGCCGGTTTGCGGTGCTCAACATCCTGATAGCCTTTGCCGTAATAGCTGCTGCTTTCGACTTCGCGGAAACCGGCAAACGGCGGGAACTGGCTGCGTAGCGGATGACGCTCGAAGCTTTCCAGCAGTTGCTCGGCCAGCTCTTTGATACTGGCTTCATTATCCGGATTACCGATATTGATGATCTGACCATCACAATTCTGCTGCTTGTTTTCGATGATGCGGAACAGTGCTTCAACACCATCGCTGATGTCGGTAAAGCAGCGTTTCTGTTTGCCGCCGTCGATCAGCTTAATCGGTGAACCTTCCACCAGGTTGAGGATAAGCTGAGTGATCGCACGGGAACTGCCGATGCGGGCCGCATTGAGGTTATCCAGACGCGGTCCCATCCAGTTGAACGGACGGAACAGGGTAAAGCGCAGCCCCTCTTTTTCGCCATACGCCCAGATCACGCGGTCCAGCAGCTGCTTGGATACGGAGTAGATCCAGCGCTGTTTGTTAATCGGCCCGACAACCAGGTTAGAGGTATCCTCATCGAAGCTGTCATCGGTACACATGCCGTAGACTTCTGAAGTGGATGGGAAAATGATGCGCTTCTGATACTTCACACAGTCGCGGATAATTTTCAGGTTCTCTTCGAAATCAAGTTCAAATACGCGCAGCGGATTGCGGGTGTACTCAATCGGCGTAGCAATCGCCACCAGCGGCAGAATGACGTCACATTTTTTGATGTGATACTCAATCCATTCGGAGTGGATAGCAATATCCCCTTCGACGAAATGGAAGCGTGGATGCTCCAGGAAGCGACTGATAGCGTCTGAACTGATATCCAGGCCATAGACTTCAAAATGCTCATCCTGTAACAAACGTTCAGTGAGATGGTTACCGATAAAGCCGTTAACGCCGAGGATCAGCACGCGGGTACGACGCTGCAGCGCCGACTGCGGTTTTGAATAAAGCAGTGCGCCAGGCACCATGCCCAGACTCTGCGCCAGCTGGCTGCCGTTCATGTAGACGCCATGATCAGACTGTCCGGTCTGGATTTCCAGCGCGCCCTCGCCACAGGCGATCAGGAATGGCTGCTTAGAAAGCACAGTACCCGGCTTCGCCTGATGCTGCTCCTGATGTACCCGGCTCTTCCAGACGATAAATTTAACCGAGCCGGCAAAGGCGAAAGCACCCGGCCACGGATCGGTCACCGCTCTGACCAGATTGTGAATCGTCTCAGCAGGCTGATTCCAGTCAATGCGGCCATCTTCGGCTGTGCGGCGGCCCACACGGGTCGACTGACTCTCATCCTGCGGCCACTCACTGACCTCACCCTTACGCAGTCGAGGTAACACATCGTTCAGCAACTGCTCTGCGGCCTGGGTCAGTTTGCGATGCAGCGTCAGCGCGTTGTCCTGATCCTCAATCGCCACCGTCTGCTGCGCCAGAATATTACCGGCATCAGCGCGTTTCACCATGCGATGCAGCGTCACGCCCGTTTCACGCTCGCCGTTAACCAGCGCCCAGTTCAGCGGTGCCCGGCCACGGTATTTTGGCAGCAGCGAGCCATGTAGGTTAAAGGCACCCTTTTCAGCGCATTGCAGGATCTCATCGCTCAGCAGATTGCGATAGTAGAAGGAGAAGATCATCTCTGGCGCCATGGTGCGGATGCGGTCAAGCCAGATCGGGTGATTCGCCTCGTCCGGTGCATAAACCGGAATACCGTGCTCGGCCGCCAGACGGGCGACTGAGCCGAAAAAGGTATTTTCGGTCGCCACATCGTTGTGAGTAAAAATGGCGGTGATCTCATAGCCTGCACTCAGCAGGGCATTGATGCCGACACAGCCCATGTCGTGATAGGCGAAAACAACGGTCTTCATGATTGAGTATCCTGTACTGAAGGCTCTTCTGGAGCCTGAACAATGCGTTGAACGAAATAGCGCGGACGCGCCCGAACGTCGTTATAAATGCGCCCGATGTACTCCCCGAGCAGCCCCATACCCACAAACTGGGCACCGATAAACATGAACAGCACGGCGAACAACACGAAGACGCCATCACCCGCCCAGGCCGCACCAAAGAAAAGTCGCAGCACGAGCAGCACCAGCGAGAAGGCGAAACCGGAGATCGCAATCAGGCTGCCAACCACGCTGAGCAATCGCAGCGGCGTAGTGGTCAGGCAGGTCACCAGGTCGTACATCAGGTTGATCAGGCGCATAAAGCTGTATTTCGAATCACCAAAGGCCCGCTCGGCGTGGATCACCGGCAGCTCGATGGTGTGTCGGGCGAAGGTGTTGGCCAGAATCGGAATGAAGGTGCTGCGTTCATGGCAGTTGAGCATCGCCTCAATAATGTGGCGACGATAGGCACGCAGCATGCAGCCGTAATCTCCCATCGCTTTGCCGGTGACCCGCTGTATCAGGTGGTTAAGCGTGCGCGAGGCCTTACGGCGGAACCAGGTGTCCTGGCGCTGCTGTCGGACGGTTCCCACCACGTCATAACCCTGACGCGCGGCGTCTACCAGACGCGGGATCTCTTCCGGCGGGTTCTGTAGATCGGCATCCAGCGTAACGATCAGATCGCCACGAACCTGGCTGAAACCGGCCATGATGGCGGAGTGCTGACCGTAGTTGCGGTTGAGCAGCACGCCCTTTATCCGGCTGCCAGGAACGACAGAGGCCTGCTCAATCAGTTCGGCTGAACGGTCACTGCTGCCGTCATCCACCAGCAGGATTTCATAGTCAATCTGAATGGAGTCACAGGCCGCGCAGGTGCGTTGAAGCAGCTCCGGCAGGCTTTCCTCCTCGTTATAGACCGGGATGACCACGGAGAGCATATTGATCGGTTTGATATCGCGCATCTCAGGCTCCCGCAATGTCATATAAAGCCTGAATCACGCGCTCGACATCCTGATCCGTCATTGACGGAAACAGTGGAATCGAACACATCTGCTGGCTGTTAAGTTCACTGGCGGGCAGACGTAAATCGGGATAGTGCTCGCGGTAATATCTGTGGGTGTGTGCTGCACGGAAATGCAGACCGCTGCCAATCTCCCGCGTCTTAAGTGCCTGCATGAAGGCATCGCGCGACAGACCGCAGCGCTGTTCATCAATGCGGATAATAAACAGGTGCCACGCATGCTGATGTGACCAGGCAGGCTGAGACAGCGGTTTAAATGGCAGCGTGCGCAATGCGTCAAGATAGCGTTCAGCAATCTCACGGCGGCGGGCAATAAAGCCCGGTAGTTTCTGTAACTGCACCAGCGCAATGGCTGCGCTGATATCGGGAAGATTATATTTAAAGCCCGGCATCATCACTTCTGCCTGCGGCAGACGCCCCTGGGTCTGGCGGTCAAACGCATCAACTGCCAGGCCATGGAACTTCAGGCTGCGAATACGATCGGCGAGAGCGGCGTCATCGGTTATCACCAGGCCGCCTTCGGCGCAGGTGATATTCTTGATGGCGTGGAAAGAGAAAATCGCTGTGCCGCGATGCCCGACCGGCTTTTCGTGATAAGTCGTGCCCACCGCGTGAGCCGCATCTTCGATGATGGCGATGCCATGCTGCTCAGCAAGCTCATAGATTGGGTCGAGATCGGCGGGCGCACCGGCGTAATGCACCGGAATAATGGCGCGGGTGCGGGGCGTAATGGCCTGAGCTATCCGCTCTGGCGTCACCATCAGGTTGTCAGGATCGACATCAATCATCACCGGCGTAGCGCCCAGCAGCGTGATCAGGTTCAGGGTAGAGACCCAGGTCATGGACGGCGTGATCACTTCATCGCCAGGCCCGATTCCCATCGCCATCAGCGTGACATGCATGCCCGCAGTAGCAGAACTCACCGCAATGGCGTGCTGATTGCCGGTCAGTTGAACAAAGGCCTGCTCCAGTTGGGCGCATTTTGCGCCGGTTGTTATCCACCCAGAGTCAAATACCGCTTTAACAGCAGCCAGCTCTTCATCACCGAATGAAGGGCGGGAAAATGGCAAAAAATCCATGCTAAAACTCCTGCAGATCAAACCTATAAGCTGTCGCGCGATGTTAATCAGGGACAACGCCGGAAAAATGATTGGAATAGCGATTTATCAACATCCGGCTATGGCGTTATCGAGACCACGTTTTCCCGTTCTGGAATTAAGGTTACCGGACTGCTAATACAAACTACCGTATGAAACTTAACTGAACATTAAATGAATAGCGTGAATGACAATAAAATCAAGGATCAGTGAGTCAAAGGTTTCCAAAAAAGTTCACTATTATTTTGCTGATAATGATTCTGGCCTCAACTCTTTTTGATTTATTGATATTTTGTTTAAAAAGAGCAAAGTCTTACTGTTATCAGGGCTGAAATCAGCGTATCAGAGAGAAGTTAGTTTCTGATATAAATCTTAAGAGCATGATTTTTATGTGATTTAATAACCTTTCTAACATCGATTTCATATTCGCAAAAATAGCGCCCCCGCTGATTTCAGGAAAATCACAGAGTAATAATACCGTCTTAATGTATTCTTAATATTGTTAGTTATTAATGTTTCGCCCTCTCAATAATCATGACACTTTGGTGAATCTCTGGTGACAGTCAGTTAATATCTGTCAGATTATCTGTGCCTGCAGGGTAAAAACAGTGCTAAAAAAAGTGAATAGGATCGCGGTTTCAGGCGTTAACGTTTGGTCTGCCTTAGAAAGAGAAAAATAGTGATGATACGAGCCGCCTGTTTATACATTCTGTTCGCCCTGCTTAGCCCGGTGCTTTATGCCGCGCCGGTAACGTATGCCATAACCCCTGATAAAACATCGATTGGCCTCTCATGGCGCGCTTTTGGTCACGACTTTTCGCAGGCCAGACTGCAGGGTGTGACTGGCACAGTGACGCTCAATCCTGATGAAGATCGTGACGATCGTATTGAAGTGAATATTCCGGTGGGAACACTGGTGGCCTCGAACAGCCTGTTAACCTGGCAGCTGAAAAGTGACCTGTTTTTTGATGCGGAGCGCTACCCGCAGATTCACTTTGTGAGCACCCGCGTTGCCTCATTGGGTGACGGTAATTACCGGATTTTTGGCGTGCTGACGGTTAAAAATGTCAGCCGGCCAGTGGTGATGCTGGCCTCACTGGACAGCGGTAAGACGATTGATCCGGCATTACGCTCGCTGGCGCTGCATGCCTCCACAGCTATTTCCCGCTCCGCCTTTGGCATGGATCGGCTGGTCGGTGTGGTTGATGACCGCGTAAACATTGCGCTGGCCATTGCCGCGCAGGCCAGATAGCCGCTGCTTGCTTCAGTCTCCGCTGCGGGACCGTCGGTTTAACTGAGCGCGGTCTGCAATGTTTCCGCTGTTGCAGCCAGCTGGGCCAATGGGTTGCGGCCAATCAGTACATACTGATAGCCGCCGCGCGTCCACCAGGCCAGTTTCATGCCGTGGCGCTGCTCGCGGGCAATCGGGTTGGTATCGTTCAGCGCAGGCGAGATACAGAGCGCCATCGGGCCATAGTCAGCGTGCAGCCAGGCAATCTGCGCTATAGACGTTCGTTCGTAGCGCAGGATCCGCACCATTTTTAGTTCAGCCCCTGGCAGGCGCAGTTGCTGCGGGTGCAGCTGCAATCCTAGATCGATTCGGGTTCGGTCCAGGCCCCTCTGCAGCATGGCGACGTCATCAGGCATATCGGCCAGCGTTTCAGCACTGTAAAGCGACATGTAACGTGCTTCCAGATCGCGGATATTCTGGCTTTCATCCTTCTCATCTTCTGACGGTCTTGCCAGAAAACCGATGCTGCTGCCCACCAGCAGAAAGCTGACTGATGCCGCAATCAGTGCCCGGCGGCTGTAACCTTTTGCGGGAATCGGCGCGGATGCCGGGATTCTCGCCAGTTGCTGCGCCATTCTTGCCTGCGGTGCCTGTTCCAGCAGCGGTGCAAAAGCCTGCTCAAAATCGAGACTGCTGTGCTGGAATTGCTCAACCCGCGCGGCCAGTTCCGCATCCTCCGCCATCGCCTGCTCAAACTGCGCGGCTTCCTGCGGGGTCATCTCACCATCCAGCCAGGCGACTATTGCCTCATCGCGCCACGGTGGCGTAAAAGTTTCCCTGTTCATCTCCGTTTCTCCTGCGGGGCGGGTGAGATCGCCGGCTGTCTTGCCAGCGTGGCACGTGCAGCGGCCAGACGGCTCATAATGGTGCCAATCGGAACGGCCAGCGTCTCAGCTGCTTCCTGATAGGTCAGCCCTTCAACATAAACCAGAAATAGCGCATTACGCTGCGCCTCAGGTAAAGCGTTAACCTGTTGCATAATGCGCTGGAAATGACGGTTGTCGTCGCTGATGGCGTGGTTATCTGCGGCCAGCAGCGCATCGGGATCAACGAATCCCTGTCCCTGCCGCACCTTTCGCGCCCGTAAATCGCTGACCCAGATGGAGTGAAGGATCGAAAAAAGCCATCGATCAATACGCGTGCCCGGCGTGAACTGCGCGCTGCGTTCCAGCGCGCGTACGCAGGTTGACTGAACGAGCTCTTCTGCCATGTCACGATTGTGCGACAGCACGTAGCCGTAACGCCAGAGCCGCGTCAGATGTTCCGCAAGGTGCTGACGGATGTCACTGTGAGTGATTTTTCGCTCCTCCCTGCCGCATCAGACCTCGGGATGGCCATTGATTGCGGCCTGCAGATCGCGGTACTCCTCGCAATCAGTGCCACAGATTCCGGCAATGGTTTTTAACTGTTCGCGCGCCAGATCGGGACGCCCTTTGATCATCCAGGCTTCGCCCAGATATTCACGCACTTTAGCGTAACGGGGATCGAGTGCAATGGCGCGCTGATAATAACCAATACCCTCATCGGTGCGGCCCAGTTTGCGGGTGGCATAACCACGATAGTTCCAGGCTTCGCGGGTATCCGGGTTTTTCAGCGTATCCAGCAGGTTCAGTGCCGCCTGATATTCGCCCTTCTTCGCCAGATGATAAGCGTAGCGCGTTTTATCGTCGTCACTCAGCTTGCTGGTTTTCTCAGGCACGCAGCTTTTAGTGTGACTGTCATAAACTTGCCCTTTGGGGCAGTCAGGCGTCTTTTTCTCACTGTCATTGTCGCCCATCGCCATACTCAGTGGAGAGTGCAGCATCAGCAACAGGGCCGGAACAGCAAGCAGAGTAATACCAGAACGCGTTGTCATAATTTATCCTTATCGGGGCGGTGAGGCAGGCGATAAAGCCTGCCGGATTCAGTCCGCTATCGCGGCGCTATACGGTAAACAGCTCAGCGCCGGTTTCTATTCGATAAAAATAAAAGTATTTTTTTGTCAGACCGCCACGCTGAATCAGAACAGCAGCGTTTCCACCTGACAGAAGCGCCCTTCCGCCAGGGAGATCACCGCAGCTTCCGCAATCGCCTGTGCTTTCAGGCCATCCTCCAGACCCGGCAGATCGTCTACCTGCTCACCGTTGAGCGATCGGATAAACGCATCCAGATGAGCATAGTAGGTTGGCTGCACCCGGCTGAACCAGTCGGGCAGCAGGCCTGGCTGCTGAATCTGCACGCCCTGATAGCAGCTGACGCCACGCTGCGCCTGAGAGGCCGATTCCAGCATCCCGTTTGGTCCCATCACACTGATGCGTTCATCGTAGCCATAGCCGGTGCGGCGGGTATTATCGAGCTGTGCCAGCGCCCCACCCTGCAGCCGCAACAGCAATATGCTGGTGTCCACATCGCCAGATTCGCTGATAGAGGGCAGAGCCAGCGCAGCTCCCATCGCCGCCACCTCGGTCACTTCCTCTTCAGTCAGCCAGCGCAGCAGGTCGAAAAAGTGGATAGCCTGATCGCGCATCTGTCCCCCGGACGCCTGAAGATAGGCCAGCGGCGGCATGGACGAAGAGCGGCAGACCATCTGAATCAGTTCCGCCGGACCAATCCGCCCCTGCCGGAGTTGCTGCTTCAGCTGCTGATGGCTGACATCGAAACGGCGGTTAAACCCGACTGTGACCGGCACGTTGTAAGGGAGGACGTTAGCTACGGCCGTGCGGGCACGTTCCAGTGACAAATCGACCGGTTTTTCACAGTAGATTGCTTTACCGGCGCGGGCAGCGGCTTCCAGCAAATCGGCATGGGTCGGCGTCGCGCTGGCGATCAACACCATGTCAATCTGCCCATCATTTATCGCCTCTGTGACAGATGCGGCTCGGGTACCAAAGCGGGTCGCAAAGTGGGCAGCGCGCGCCGGTTCCACATCCGCCACCCACACCAGCTCGACCCCAGGATGCGCCTGAAGATTCGCGGCATGAACTTCACCAATAAAGCCACACCCCAGCAGGGCAACACGTTGCTTTTTATTCATTTATTTGAACTCCATCATAGTCCGGCAGAAAGCCGCATCAGCAGAATAGCGCTGCGCTTTACACTCACGGCATGGTGTTTTGAGGTGTTTACCTCAGAGGAGATCGACATGTCGTTGAAAGAGGTCGCCCGACGGGCAGGTGTGGGACTGGCAACCGTGGATCGGGTGCTTAATGAACGTGGCGGCGTCGCGCCGGAGACGGTTCACAGGGTGCTGCAGGCAGCACGAGAAATCGGCCTGAAACGGATCCTGCCTGAGGAACATCGTCATCCATGGCAGATAGAACTGCTGCTGAGCAGCAACGATTCATTTTTCTTTAAACAGCTGGCGCAGGATTTTACGGAAGTCGCCTCGCATCTGGGCTATCGCCGGTTAACGCTGCATCGTACCTTTGTTCCGGAGGCACAGCCCGAGCGACTGGCGAAGCTTATCAGGCAGGGCGCAGAGACACGCGATGGACTGATCGTTTTTGCCCATGAGCATCCGGCAATCTATGAAGCGCTGGAACATTGCCACGCGCGTGGTGTGCCGGTGATCTCGCTGGTCACCGATTTGCCCGGTGCCGCCCGGCTCTGTCATGTAGGCATCAACCAGTTTCAGGCAGGACGCACTGCCGCTCAACTGATGGGTAAAATGCTGCATCAGCCCGGTGAGGTGTTGATGGTCAGCGGTCACAGGGATTACAGCGCGCATCGTCAGCGAATTGAAGGATTTCGCAACCTGATTACTGAACGATATCCCCATCTTCAGCTGCGTGAAGTTGTGGCGGCTCAGGAAAATCGTGACACCCTGAGTAAATTGCTGGAGAAGCAGCTGGTTCAGAGTGGAAATCTGCTGGGAATTTATAATACCGGCCTGGGGAATACCGAGATCGGGCAGGCGCTGGCACGACATCGTCGGCTGGATCAGTGTGTCTGGATTACCCATGAGCTTTACGCCACCACCCGCACGTTGATGGCACAGCAGAGCGTAGCGCTGACGCTGGATCAGAATACCCGACAGCATGCCCAGCTTGCCCTGCAGCTGATGCTGAATTATCTGGAACAGTCAGAAGAGCCTGACACCTACATCAGCGGTAAAGTGGATTTCATCATTTATACGGCCGAAAACTGTCTGTAGATCGTGCCTTTGGTGTGATTCCCACAACGGATTTTTGCGAAATTTTTTGCCGCATACCTATGCCGTCACGGTCCGGAAAACGGATGGTAAAAGCGCTTTGATGGCTTAAGGCAATGTAAAATGAGACTGCTGTTCATAATCTGACTAACGTCTGAAACGCTGAAGAACAGGTAGCAACAGATAAAAACACTGGATGCTTTATAAATATTAAAATATAAAACTATATATGAGTATTTTATGACTTTAATGTTCCCCTTCTGGCCGGGGGCATTATTATCGCTTACGAACTGGCAGGGAATTTTCGGTCAGGCCATAAAAGTAGCATTGGTCAATCAATGCGCACCGGCAAACAGTAAACAGAGCAGAAATAACGATAAAGGTACTGTCCGGTTAACGCGACGACCCATTAAAAGCGTGCTTTGTATGAATATTGATAAATATCAAACCTCAACCGTTTATAACTCTCAGGATTCTGTGACGTTTCACATTCTGCCAGCGCGATGCTAAATTTCAGTCGCTTTACGACAGGGTAATAAGCAGAGCCTGTGATGGCCTCTGTATTTATCCTGAATTCTCTGTGCATCTCTGAAGGTGCCTGACTGATTAATGAGAGCCTAGTTTGGAACAATGTTTATCCCCGGTGCGTACCACCACCGAAAGAGTGTTGCACGCAATTATTTTTGAAGTCGTCGCGAATGTACTGGTTTTCATTATTCTGATTATGTTTGCCTCAGCAGCACCTGCACAATCAGCACTGTTAACCCTAGTCTCATCCACTCTGGCTATGGTGTGGAACTATCTGTTCAACCTGATGTTTGACAGAATTCAGCTGCGAACAGGATTTAAGAAAGACTGGCGCATGAGATGCCTGCATGCCGTGCTATTTGAGGCGGGCTTGTTGTTAGTATTGATGCCTTTTGCAGCATGGTGGCTGGATATTACACTCCTCGCAGCGCTAAAACTGGAATGTGGGCTGGTGTTGTTTTTCCTGGTCTATGCGTATCTGTTCAATCTGATATGGGATTACGGCAGAGCTGTACGAAACAGCAACAAGATATAATAAAATCATTAATTTAAAAGATAATCGAGTCACCCTGACAATGACACATTCTCGTTATCGGGTTAAGAAAATATCACCTATAAATGACAGCGCCTGAGCGCATTCGATAAGAAACTAAACAAGGATATCTGATGTCAGCACTCTCTGCTGGCAGCATTGATATAACGGCGAGTCAGCTTAAATCAGACCGGGCACCGGCTCATTTTTAAATGTTTATTAAACAAGAATACTATGAACAAAGTTTACTATCTGGAAAAGTTAAGAAGTTGCCCATCAACTGACATCCTGGAAGTCGTGACAAGCTATATGCGCAAAAAACTGCCTTCTGATGATATCTCTTCATTTGATGGTGCGTACGATCACCGTAAAGCTGAACTGATCATGAATGAAACTTACAGCGAAGTGCCTTCAGAAGTCTGGAGGCTGGTGTGCTGAATATGGAAAAGGAGGTTAAGGTTAATTACAGCTCATTATCTGTTGAGGATTAAATCTCCTGTTGCTCATTAACCACTGAAAATCCGGCTATCTGCTATTTGATAAATGCTGTCGGACAGGGTTGATAAACAGATAAATCAGAGCATCACCCAATTATGCAGTGATGCTCTGTTAATCTTCAGGCAAGAACGTCAGAACCCGCTATCAGAAATGGTACGAGAGACCCACCAGGCCGCTGTAATCCGTCTTAAATACACCGCCAAAACTGGTATCAATTTTCGCATTCAGTGAAAGACCAGGAGCGATAATTCCCTCCAGACCCACACTGCTGCGATAACGGTTATCAGACCAGGCACTATATTCGCGGTCTGACTGACGATCGGAGAGCGTTGTCGTTGAACCCTTTTTCCCTGGTGAATATTGATACGCCAGGCTGGCGCTGACATTAACATTGGGCAGTAAAGATCCAAGGCCGCGTTTTTGCACCATGATTCCGCTGGTCGCAAAATAGGGCGTGGCTGAACTCAGTGAAACCGCCGCATCCTCACCTTTCAGGGTATAGCCGGACATCATGCCAGCACTGATACCGACAAAAGGTGAGAAGAACAGCGTGTCGTCAGCCAGGCTGAACTGATAACCGGTGCGCAGACTGCCGGCCAGCATCTGACTATCCTTCTTCAAGCCATTGATACGCAGTGCAGGATCCAGCGTCATTTCCTGATTCAGATACATATAACGGCTGGCGCCATCTACGAACCATCCGGCATCCGACTGCCAGGAATAATAAGTGCCCACAGTGGCCAGCCGATGTTTTTCCTGTCCCTCGCCTTTGATCTCACCCTGCGTGTAGCTGGCGCTGATACCCGCCGTGTGCGGACCATTGCGCTTATCCCAGCCCACATTCAGCGTTTGATCGTTACTGTTCAGACCCAGGAAGTTGCCATGCTTCTGCTC
Source organism: Candidatus Pantoea varia (assembly GCF_900115075.1). Classification (GTDB taxonomy): domain Bacteria; phylum Pseudomonadota; class Gammaproteobacteria; order Enterobacterales; family Enterobacteriaceae; genus Pantoea; species Pantoea varia. Next base: position 567 of record NZ_FOVG01000007.1, on the reverse strand, counting down.
GATCGTCGCCCAGGATCCGCTGCTTTCCGGTGAAGCACGCAGACTATCTGTGCGGCTATGCAACTGGCTGACCGCTTCACTGAAGATATACTGGCGTGATGCCATCAGGGCGCGCGTGTGCTGGATCAGCGGCAGGTTGTCGTAAACAGTGAACCAGTCATCCGGATTGAACGCCGGTTTTTTCGCTTCCTCTTCGGCTTTCGCTGCTTCCTCTTTAGCTTTTTCTTCCGCTTCGGCTTTTGCTTTTGCGTCGGCCTCTGCTTTGGATTTAGCTTCTTCCTCAGCTTTCGCTTTATCTGCAGCCGCTTGCTCAGTAGTCGCATTATCTTCTGGCGGAACGTCATCAGCAGGCGTTGGCTCAGGTATGATGTCCGGCGCTGGGGTCGGCTCTGGCTCTGGCGTCACTTCTGGCGCAGGCGTCGGCTCTGGCGCTGGCGTCACTTCCGGAGCAGGCGTCGGTTCTGGCTCTGGGGTCACTTCCGGAGCAGGCGCCGGCTCTGGCTCTGGCGTCACTTCTGGCGCAGGCGTCGGTTCTGGCTCTGGCGTCACTTCCGGAGCAGGCGTCGG
>NZ_FOVG01000005.1 GCF_900115075.1 Candidatus Pantoea varia | reverse complement strand
AGGTGGCGTATATTACGCTTTCCTCCTGCAGAGTCAACCTCTATTTCAGAAGTTTTTCTCCGGCGGCTCAGTCTCCTGCGCCTCTCAACCCGTTTCCCCGTTGCCGGTGTTCCGTGTCGATGGAGGCGCATTATAGGGAGTTTCCTCAGGCTGACAAGTGTTTCTTCGAATTAATTTACTGAGCGCATCTTTTTTAAACGAACGGCTTAAAAAGAGACGTTTCATGGCCGAATAACGCACAAAAATGGCAACTAAACGTTGTAAAGAGACCTGTCGTTGCCGATTGCGGGTGCTATTATTTTGCTTCTTCTCGCAGGATAACCCCAGGAAGGACACTCAATGATAAAATCCGCGCGCAGCATGGCTGGTTTGCCATGGATAGCTGCTATGGCCTTTTTCATGCAGTCACTCGACGCCACCATACTGAATACTGCCCTGCCCGCTATCGCCACCAGCCTCGACCGTTCTCCCCTGGCCATGCAATCCGCCGTCATCAGTTATACCCTGACTGTCGCTATGTTGATTCCGGTCAGCGGGTGGCTCGCCGATCGCTTTGGCACGCGCAAGGTGTTTATTGTTGCAGTTTCGCTGTTTACCCTGGGTTCGCTGGCTTGCGCACTGTCACCGACGCTTTCGGTGCTGGTCATGTCGCGCATCGTACAGGGCGTCGGTGGCGCAATGATGATGCCGGTCGCGCGACTGGCACTGTTACGTGCCTATCCGCGCAGTGAACTGCTGCCGGTACTCAACTTCGTCACCATGCCGGGATTAGTTGGCCCGATACTGGGACCGATGCTGGGCGGCGTGCTGGTCACCTACGCCACCTGGCACTGGATCTTCCTGATAAATATCCCGATTGGCATTCTCGGCATTATCTACGCACGCAAATATATGCCGGACTTCACCACACCCAAGCGCCGCTTCGACTTTTTCGGCTTCATATTATTCGGGGCTGGACTGGTGATGATCTCGATTGGGATTGAGCTGTTCGGTGAGCGGATTGTTTCTGCCTGGCTGGCCGGCGGGATATTACTCAGCGGGATCGTGCTTTTACTCCTCTATATAGTGCATGCCCGAAATCACCCTTCACCGCTGATCAATCTGCCGATGTTTAAAACCCGGACCTTCTCAGTCGGCATCGTCGGCAACATTGCCTCTCGTCTCGGCACCGGCTGTGTGCCCTTTTTAATGCCGCTCATGTTGCAGGTCGGGTTTGGCTTTTCCGCAATTATCGCAGGCTGCATGATGGCGCCAACCGCCCTTGGTTCGATACTGGCGAAGTCGACGGTGACACAACTGCTGCGCTGGCTGGGCTATCGCCGTCTGCTGGTCGGCATTACCGCCATTATTGGCATTCTGATCGCCAGCTTCTCTCTGCAGTCACCCGCTGAAAGCATCGTTGTACTGTTGCTTCCGCTGTTTATTCTCGGCATGGCGATGTCTACACAGTTCACTGCCATGAACACCATTACTCTGGCCGACCTGGATGATGATAACGCCAGCGGAGGTAACAGCGTGCTGGCCGTGACACAGCAATTAGCAATCAGTTTTGGTGTGGCCGTTAGCGCTGCGGTGCTGCGCTTCTATCAGGAGTTTGAAACCAGCACCATTTCACAGTTCCACGCCACGTTTCTGACCATGGGTGTCGTTACCGTGCTTTCGGCGCTGACCTTTATGCTGCTGAAAAACGGAGATGGCCGTAATCTGATCAGTAATCGCGACAGGAAGAAGAAGCGCTAAACCGAACCCCGCACCACCAGTTCCGGCGTCAGCACCAGCGTTTGCTGGCTGGCGTCGGGATCGCTGAGACGATGAATTAAGGTGTCTATCGCGAGTTCACCCAGCGCATCTTTCGGCTGATGGATGGTACTGAGTGGCGGAGTAAGATAACGCGCCAGCTCGATATCGTCATATCCCATGACCGCCATCTGCTGCGGAACCCGCATACCAGCCTGATAGAGCGCATGATAAACGCCGACCGCCATCGCATCGTTACTGGTAAATACGGCTTCCGGCGGCGTTTCCAGCGCCAGCAGCTCGACCATCCCGTTGTAGCCTCCCTGAAATTCAAAGTCACCATTCACCACATAGCCGGGCAGAATCTCCAGGCCACTCTTTGTCATGGCGTTGCGATAACCTTCCAGGCGCATACGTGCCGGGGTTTTATCCTGCGGACCGGCGATACAGGCGATGCGGGTGTAACCGCTGTCGATAAGGTGTTGCGTCGCCAGCTCTCCCCCCAACAGCGCGTTATCCTGAATGATGTCACCCCGACCTTCAAAGGGCGCCCAGTCCATCATCACCGTAGGTATAGAAGGATACCGGTTCAGAATATCAGCCGAGGGCAGGTGACTTTCTGTGCACATGATCAGCAAACCATCGACGCGTTTCTGCATCAGCGTCTCCAGGCTGCGGTTCATCCGCTCCTCATCACCCGCCGTGTTACAGAGAATCAGGCTATAGCCACGCTGATAGCAACTCTCCTCCACACCCCGCACCACTTCGGCATAAAAGGGGTTACTACTGGTGGTCAGCAGCATACCGATGGTGTGCGTCTGATTGATTTTCAGACTGCGCGCCAGCGCAGAAGGGGCGTAGTTAAGGTGGCGGATGGCCTGCTCAACTTTTTCCCGTACGCCTTCACTGACAAAGCGATTGTTATTGATCACGTGCGAGACAGTGGAGGTAGAGACGCCCGCCAGGCGAGCCACATCTTTCATGGTGCTCAAGTGCTTAGCCCTGCTGCTGCAAAAAATCATCGATCTCCGCGCGCCACGGCACGGAGGGCTGCGCACCCGAGCGGGTAACGGCAATAGCGGCGGCGGCATGGGCAAATCGCACCGCGTCGTACATTGGCTTCTGCTCCAGTCGCGCGGTAATAAAGGCACCATTAAAGGTGTCACCCGCCGCGATGGTGTCGATAGCTTTAACGCTGAAGCCCGCAATGCGCTGGCCTTTACCCTGCTCGCTCAGCCAGACACCGCGGCGACCGAGCGTAATCAGTACCGTGCCGATGCCTTTGGCATGCAGCACTTCCGCAGCGCGAGCCGCATCTTCATCGTTGTTGACCGCGATGCCGGTCAGACTCTCGGCTTCGGTCTCATTCGGCGTAATAATGTCGATCAGCGCCAGCAGCTCATCTGAGAGACGGGTAGCGGGTGCCGGATTGAGAATAACCTGCGTCTGATGTTGCCGGGCGAAAGTCGCGGCGGCCAGCACGCTTTCCAGCGGCGATTCCAGCTGCATTAATAGTGCATCGGCATCGGCAATAACCTGCTGATGACGCGTTACGCAATCGGGTGTTAACGCCGCGTTTGCACCGGAGTAGATGCCGATGTTGTTCTCACCGTCACCGTTGACGAAAATCATCGCCACACCGGTCGACTCACCCCCGACAACCTCGACCGGCGAGGTATCAATATTGTCCTGAGTGAGCTGCTCACGAATACGTTCGCCAATGTCGTCAGCGCCTACACAGGCGATAAATGCGATATCGGCACCAGCACGACCAGCGGCTACCGCCTGATTCGCACCTTTACCGCCAAACGCAATCTGATAATTCTGCCCGATCACCGTTTCACCGGGACGAGGGAAGTGCGCCAGATTAAGGATGTGGTCAGCGTTAATGCTGCCAAGAACGGCCAGTTTTGCGTTTTTGCTCATTAGGGGAGTCCGGAATAAGTGCGCCACCGGGAGGGTGGCGCGGTGCCCTGCTTTTCTTTGAGTTATTGAGTGACCAGCTTCAGGTCGACCGGGTTGATCGCCTTCACTTTTTCACCCTTCAGCACTTTATCAGCGGTATCCACGCCGATCATGCCAATTTTTTCTGGCATCTGTGCCACGGTCGCAGACAGTTTGCCAGCTTCTACGGCTTTAACGCCATCAGCAGTGCCGTCAAAACCAACCACGATCACACCGGTTTTTCCGGCGGTCTGCAGTGCACGCAGCGCACCCAGTGCCATTTCGTCGTTCTGCGCGAATACCGCCTGAACATCCGGATGCGCCTGCAGCAGGTTCTGCATGACGTTCAGACCTTTAGTACGATCAAAGTCAGCAGGCTGGCTGGCGAGAATCTGGAATTTATGCGCATCAGCGGCCTGTTTGAAGCCTTCGCCACGTTCACGGGCAGCAGAAGTACCGGCAATGCCCTGCAGCTCAATAATTTTGGCGTTTTCGCCGACTTTTTTAGCGATGAAGTCACCGGCCATTTTACCGCCGAAACGGTTATCGGAAGCGACGTGGCTGACCACGGTGCCCTGTGCAGCAACGCGATCCAGGGTGATAACCGGAATGTTCGCCTGGTTAGCCATCTTCACTGCGTTACCCACGGCATCAGAGTCAGTCGGGTTGATCAGCAGCAGTTTAGTGCCGCGAACGGTCAGATCCTGCACGTTCGCCAGCTCTTTAGCCGGGTTGTTCTGTGAATCCAGCACCACCAGGTTGTAGCCCAGCTTATCGGCTTCTTTCTGTGCACCCTCTTTCAGGGAAACAAAGAACGGGTTGTTCAGGGTTGAAACCACCAGCGCGATGGTATCTTTTGCCATAGCGCTGGTACTGAGCGTTGCGCCGAGGATCATGGCCAGTGCGGTTAACTTTTTCATCTTGTTATCCTGTGTAAGGTCAGAGTTATTTACTGCTTTTATTATCCACCAGCACCGCCAGCAGGATGACTACCGCTTTAACGATCATCTGGTAGTACGAAGAGACGCCCATCAGGTTCAGGCCGTTGTTCAGGAAGCCGAGGATCAGCGCACCAATCAGGGTGCCGAAAATACGGCCTTTACCGCCTGCCAGGCTGGTTCCGCCCAGCACGACCGCAGCAATCGCATCCAGCTCATAGCCGGTACCCGCTGTCGGCTGTGCCGAAGAGAGACGTGCCACTTCAATGGTGCCCGCCAGCGCTGCCAGCATGCCACTCAGTGAATAGACGATAATCTTGACGCGATTCACATTAATGCCGGAGAGACGCGTTGCCGCTTCGTTACCGCCAAGCGCATAGATATAACGGCCCAGGCGGGTGTGTTGCAGCATGTACCAGGCGGCAATAAAGACCAGCGCCATCAGCCAGACCGGCGCAGGGATACCCAGCGGGCGACCGATACCAAACCAGCCCAGCAGATCGGCATTGGCACTGAACCCGGTGTTAATCGGGCTGCCGTCGGTATAGACCATGGTCACACCGCGCAGCAGCAGCATCATGACCAGCGTGGCGATAAAGGCCTGAACCTTACCGCGCGCCACAATGGTGCCGGTCAGGGCACCAATTGCCGCTCCAAGCGCCAGCGAAGCCGCCACCGCGACCAGGGCATTGACTTCCATGCCCACCAGCGATGCACCCACCGCGCCCGTCAGGGCCAGCAGCGAACCCACAGAGAGGTCGATACCGGAGGTCAGGATCACCAGCGTCATCCCGACCGCCATAATGGCGTTAACCGAGGTCTGCTGCAGAATGTTGAAGAGATTCGCCACGGTAAAGAAGTTCGGACTCTGGCTGGCCACCACGGCAATCAGCACCATCAGCGCAATCAGCGACTTCTGTTCCAGTAGCCAGCTTTTGCTAAACCAGCGACGGCTGGCCGGTAAAGTTTGGGTCGTCATACCACTAAATCCTCGCTGTGTTGCTTGCCTACGGCGGCTGCCATCAGGCTTTCCTGAGTGGCTTCTTCTCGGGTAAATTCGCCGCTGATACGGCCTTCATGCATCACCAGAATCCGATCGCTCATGCCCAGTACTTCCGGCATTTCCGAGGAGACCAGGATGATGCTCAGCCCTTCGGCTTTAAACTGGTTAATCAGTTGGTAGATCTCTTTCTTCGCACCGACATCCACACCGCGTGTCGGTTCGTCCAGAATCAGCACGTTGGGCCGGGTCATCAGACCGCGGGCAATCGCCACTTTCTGCTGGTTGCCACCTGAAAGCAGGCCAATCGGCTGTTCCATAGAAGGTGTTTTAACGTTGAACAGACGGATAAAATCGCCCACAGCCAGCTGCTCTGCTGCGTGTTTCAGCGTGCCGCTGCCATGACTGAAATAGCGCAAGGCCGTCAGCGACATGTTCTCTTTCACTGACATGCCCAATACCAGGCCATCGCGCTTACGATCTTCGGAGATATAGACGATGCCATTAGCCAGTCCATCCTGCGGAGAACGCGTCACGACTTCCCGGCCATTGAGCCACAGATTGCCTTCGCGACGCGGCATGGCACCGTACAGCACCTTCATCAGTTCGGTACGGCCCGCGCCCATCAGGCCGGAAACACCGAGGATTTCACCTTTGCGCAGGCTAAAGCTGACGTTCTCTACGCCCGATCCGCTGACGTTCTCCACTTTCAGTCGCACATCACCTGGCGCCTGATCGATATGCGGATATTGATCTTCCAGCTTACGTCCGACCATCATCTCGATGAGGCTCTCTTCGCTCAGCTCGCTGACCGGACGTTCAGCAATAAACTGACCGTCGCGGAACACCGTGACGTCATCGCAGATCTCAAAGATCTCTTTCATGCGATGCGAGATATAGACGATGCCGCAGCCCTGTGCTTTCAGCTCGTTGATGACCCGGAACAGCGACAGCGTTTCGGTATCGGTCAGTGCATCAGTTGGCTCATCCATGATGATGACCTGCGACTCAAAACTCAGGACTTTGGCGATTTCGACCATCTGCTGATCGCCAATCGACAAATCCCCCACCAGCTTGTGGCTGTTGAAGCGCAGATTAAGACGTTTAAGCAGTGCATCCGCTTCGGCATACATACGCGGCCACTGAATACGGCCAAAACGACCGACATATTCGCGACCGAGGAAAATATTCTCCGCCACGGTTAACTGAGGGATCAGGTTCAGTTCCTGATGAATGATGCCAATGCCCGCTTCCTGAGACGCTTTCGGTCCACTGAAGCGGATCTCTTTGCCGAGCCAGCGCAGCGTACCGGCATCATATTGGTAGATCCCGGTCAGCACTTTCATCATGGTGGACTTGCCTGCGCCGTTCTCGCCCACCAGCGCCATCACGCGTCCTGCCCGGACATTCAGCGACGCACCCTTGAGGGCTTTCACGCCCGGAAAGGATTTTTCAATGCCGTCGAGTTGCAGTAAAGGTTGCATAGCGGCCTCAGAAGGTCACACCGGCGCTGAGGATGACATTCGCAAACGGAGAACACTCTCCGCTGCGAATGACCGCCTGACTACGCTGCGTTTGTTGTTTGAATTGGTCATGACTGGTGTAGCTGATGGTGATGATATTCCCCTGGTGCTGTTGCAAGGCTTCGAGCACGGCGACAAGTGCACTATGAAGTTGCGGATTATGCTGCTTAATCTCCTCCGCGATCAGGGCGCTTTCTACCTGCATCTCCAGTGCGACAGTATTAACCACCTGCATAAAATCGGGCGTACCCGGCGTGAGCGCTAAGTCGATGCGCTGCGGCCCTGCCGGAATGGGCAAGCCTGCATCCGCAATCGTCAGCGTATCCGTGTGTCCCAGGCGGGCAATCACATGAGAGAGTTCAGCGTTTAACAAGCGACCTTTTTTCATCTTTTCACTCCACAGCGAAACGTTTCGCTGCGTGGAGTGTATGAAAAGCCGCCATCAACTCAACGGGCAAAACAGAAATCTGTGATCGCCATCGAAACGTTTCGCTCACGCGGGGGGAAATTTGCATTAAGGCGGGGAGCGGGCAGAAAAAAGGGCCGCGAATGCGGCCCTGAAGGAAAAGATTAAGGCAGCTTTTTAACCTGCTTAACGTCCATCTCAATACTGTTGAAATCTTTATCCAGCTCACCCGTCAGCTCAACGTTATCTTTGGGCGTGATAGTCTGGCCATTCCAGTGCTTATGGTCGATTTCGACGTTCATGGTGCCGGTCTGGTCGCGGAACAGATAATCTTCCTTGCCGATTTGTTTCTCCAGCTTGCCGCGCACGGTGATCCAGCTGTCATCTTTCATCTCTTCAGCCTGCTTCACGGTCATCACACTGGTGTGATCGGCACTGAAGCCGCCCTGGCCGGTTGCGGACTGCGTCTGTGCGGCTGGCGCGCTGGGATCAACAAATCCGCCCTGCTGCGCAGCGAAAACCGGGGCGGAAGCCAGCATTACGACGGCCAGAATTGCAGCGTGCTTTTTCATGGTGTACCCCTTACTCAGTGGTGTTTTCGGTTTGAATACGCCCAGTTGACCATAGAGTTCTTAACAGCTTCTTAAGCGTTAAAAATATGCTAATTTCGCCGAAATCAGCTGTACAGTGAGGAAGTTGCTTCGTATAAATCGCTATCGGAACAGGGAGACGTGATGCGTATTTTACTGATTGAAGATGATCGCTTAATTGGCGACGGTATCAAAGCGGGGCTGAGCAAACTGGGCTTCAGCGTTGACTGGTTTACATCTGGTGAGTCGGGCTTTAACGCGCTGGAGGCCGCGCCCTGGGATGCAGTCATTCTGGATCTCTCTCTGCCAGAGCGGGATGGACTCGATATCCTGCGGCAGTGGCGACAGCAGGGCAACGATGTGCCGGTACTGATACTGACCGCCCGCGATGCGCTCGATCAGCGGGTCGAGGGCCTGCAGATGGGAGCCGATGACTATCTGTGTAAGCCCTTTGCCTTAACCGAAGTGGCCGCTCGCTTACAGGCGCTGATCCGCCGCCGTCACGGCCAGCTGCAGCCCGAACTGCGCCACGGTAACGTGGTGCTGATCCCCGGCAGCCACAGTGTGGTGCGCGAGGGTGAGACGATTGAGTTGAAAAGTCGTGAACTGGCGCTGCTGGAACTCTTTATGCGAAACCCGGGCCGGGTACTGACGCGTAGCCAGCTGGAAGAAAAGCTCTACAGCTGGGACGCCGACGTCTCCAGCAATGCGGTGGAAGTGCATATCCATCATCTGCGTAAAAAGCTGGGCAGCGCGTTTATCCGCACGCTGCACGGCGTCGGTTATACCCTGGGGGCCGCCGAATGCGATCAATGAGCCTGTTTCTGCGGCTGGGCATCGGTTTTGTGCTGCTGCTCGGCCTCTGCTGGGCCAGTGCCAGCCTGAGTGCCTGGCATCAGACACGTGAAACCCTTGATGAGCTTTTTGATACCCAGCAGATGCTGCTAGCCAAGCGTCTGCTGACGCTGGATTTCTCCTCGCTGGACAACACCACGCTGCCCAGAACCAAAGAGATGCTGCACCACCATCGCGGCGAACAGGATGATGATGCGCTGGCCTTTGCTGTCTTCACGCGTGACGGCCGGCAGGTGATGAATGATGGCGATAATGGCCGCTACCTGCCGTTTGAGGCGGAGTATCAGGGATTTCATGAGGGTCAGCTCACCAATGATGACGATCGCTGGCGGTTTGTCTGGCTGACCACGCCTGACCAGCAGTTCCGGGTGGTAGTGGGTCAGGAGTCGGAATACCGTGACGACATGACGCGGGATGTGATGAAAGCCAGCGTGCTGCCCTGGCTGATCGCGCTGCCCTTTATGTTGCTGCTGCTGATCGGTCTGGTCTGGTCTGAACTGCGCCCGCTAAAGACGCTGGCACAGCAGCTGGCGCAACGCGCACCTGATGACGATACGCCGCTGCAGGCAGACCGCGTGCCGAAAGAAGTGCAACCGCTGATGGTCGCGCTCAATGGCCTGTTTAGTCGCATTAGCGCCATGATGCAGCGTGAACGGCGCTTTACCTCCGATGCCGCGCATGAGCTGCGTAGTCCGCTGGCCGCGCTGCAGGTGCAAAGCGAAGTGATTCAGCTGACTGCGGATGACGAAGTGATGCGAACCCATGCGCTGCACCAACTGGATGCCGGCATTGTCCGCGCAACGCGGCTGGTGGATCAGCTGCTGACGCTCTCGCGGGTTGAAGCCGACGATGCGCGTAGCGCCTTCGTACCGGTGGCGCTGAAACGCACAGTGCAGGAGACGCTCGCCGCGCAGCTGCCGCTGGCGGATAAAACCGGTGTCACGCTACGACTGCACGCGGAGGCCGATCCGCAGATTCAGGGACATCCGTTGTTACTGTCACTGCTGGTGCGAAATCTGCTGGATAACGCTATACGCTATACGCCTGCGGGCAGCGAAGTCGATGTACGGTTGCAGGCAAATAGCCTGTCGGTGGAGGATAACGGCGAGGGACTGAGTACAGAGGATCTGCAACGGCTCGGTGAGCGTTTCTGGCGACCGCCAGGTCAGGAGAAGAGCGGTAGCGGGCTGGGATTATCAATAGTCCGCAACATTGCCCAGCTGCACGGAATGCAGGTCACCTTCAGCCAGCGACCCGGCGGCGGATTATGCGTCACGCTGCGCTGGTCAGCGCCCGCCCCGTAAGGCGGACGCTGCAGATCAAATCTCGACCTGGGTACCCAGCTCAATAACCCGGTTTGGTGGGATCTCAAACTGGTCTGGCGCGCGGAGTGCATTACGCTGCAGCGCCAGGAAGAGTTTACCGCGCAGGCGCAGATACCACGGCCGTTTGCCGATGATCAGCGACTCATGCGACATGAAGAACGACGTCTCCATCATACGGCAGTTGAGCCCCTCCAGCCCGCAGCGGTGGAAGATCTCCTCGACGTTTGGCGTTTCACGCCAGCCGTAGCTCGCCACCACGCGCCAGAAAGTCGGCGACAGCTGCTCAATGGTGACGCGACGTACGTTGTGCACGTAAGGCGCATCTTCAGTCCGCAACGTCAGCAGCACGACCCGCTCATGCAACACTTTGTTGTGCTTGAGGTTATGCAGCATGGCAAACGGAATCACATTCAGCGCACGCGACATATAAACCGCCGTGCCCGGCACGCGAACCGGCGGCGATTTCTCCAGTGAGGCGATCATCGCCTCCAGGGAATTGCCATGTTCGTGCATACGGCGCAGCAGGCGGAAACGTTCGCTTTTCCACGTCGTCATAATGATAAACATCACCAGGCCGAGGCAGAGCGGCAGCCAGCCACCGGAGAAGATTTTCACCAGGTTGGCGGTAAACAGCGGTACGTCGATGCAGAGCATCAGTACCAGGATAACGGCCACCGCCAGCTTGTTCCAGTGCCAGTTTTTAACCGCCACGGTGCAGGAGAGCATCGCCGTCAGCACCATCGTGCCGGTGACCGCAATACCGTAGGCCGCAGCCAGATTACTTGAATGCTCAAAGCTGATAATCACGATCAGCACCGCGAAGTAGAGCACCCAGTTAATCACCGGAATATAAATCTGGCCCGATTCGCGCTCAGAGGTGTGGATGATGCGCATCCCCGGCAGATAGCCCAGTCGCACCGCCTGACGCGTCAGCGAGAAGACGCCAGAGATCACTGCCTGCGAAGCGATAACCGTGGCCAGGGTCGCCAGAATCAGCATCGGGATCAGCGCCCAGTCCGGCGCCAGCAGGAAGAAGGGGTTTTTAATCGCTTTGGGATCGCTGAGTAACAGCGCGCCCTGACCAAAGTAGTTCAGCACCAGCGACGGCAGCACTACAGAGAACCAGGCCAGCCGAATCGGCACTTTACCGAAGTGACCCATATCGGCATAAAGCGCTTCAACCCCGGTAATCGCCAGTACCACCGCGCCAAGCGCGAAGAATGAGACAGATTTGTAGTGCAGGAAGAACTCGACCGCATAGGCGGGATTCAGCGCATGCAGCACTTCCGGGTTTTTCATGATGCCGCTGACCCCAAGGATCGCCAGCACCAGGAACCAGACCAGCATCACCGGCGCGAAGAGTTTGCCCACCATGCCGGTGCCATGTTTTTGAATCGCAAACAGCAGCGTCAACACCGCAATCGACATCGGCACAATAAAGGGATCCAGCGACGGCGCGGCAATCTCAAGGCCTTCAATGGCTGACATCACCGAGATGGCCGGCGTGATCACCACTTCCCCATAGAAGAAGCTGCCGCCAATCAGGCCCATGATCACCAGCACCGCCGTGGCGCGCGCACCGGTATGGCGGCCAGCCAGCGACATCAGTGTCAATATTCCGCCTTCACCGGCGTTGTCTGCGCGCATCACATAACTGATGTACTTCAGTGAGACCACCAGCACCAGCAGCCAGAAAATCAGCGACAGAAAGCCAAATACCGCTTCCCGCTCAACGCCGAAGCCAAACTGTCCGGAAAGACATTCACGCAGGGTATACAGCGGACTGGTGCCGATATCCCCGTAAACAACACCAATAGCGGCCAGCGTTAACCCGCGAAGTGACTGCTTATTATCCGAGCTCATAGAGTTATCTTTTGTTGGAGTCTAAGAGGCGCGAAAACCCCTCGCTCAGGCCATCAAAAAGCGCACAGTATGCACGGTTTACCGAAAATTCCTATACCCGCTTCGCCTGTCTGCCAGGGTAACGGGGTCGTTTCTGGCGATAAAGCGTTATTTAGCGTCGCTTTTAAATCAGGCAAACCTTCTGAAACAAAAAAGCTGACAGCTATCAACGCTTTCACGCATGATGATCTATAGAGTAAAGCGCTTGCTTAAGCGCGGCGGCCCGACGATCGTAAGGACATTGAAGTGATTATGGCTCAACCCCATCTTTTGGCAGAAAGAATTTCTCGCCTTAGCAATGCGTTAGAAAAAGGATTGTATGAGCGGCATCATGCCATTCGTCTTTGCCTGCTGGCTGCGCTGAGTGGTGAAAGCGTGTTCCTGCTGGGACCGCCCGGCATCGCCAAGAGCCTGATTGCCCGCCGCCTCAAATATGCCTTTCAGCATGCCCGCGCTTTTGAATATCTGATGACCCGTTTTTCAACCCCGGAAGAGGTGTTTGGTCCGCTATCCATCCAGGCTCTGAAGGATGAAGGTCGCTATCAGCGTCTGACCAAAGGGTATCTGCCTGATGCGGAGATTGTTTTTCTGGATGAGATCTGGAAAGCCGGCCCGGCGATTCTGAATACCCTGCTGACCGCCATCAACGAACGCCGCTTCCGCAATGGCGATAGCGAAGAGACCATTCCGATGCGATTGCTGGTCACCGCCTCCAATGAACTGCCGGAAGCGGAGAGCGGCCTTGAAGCGCTCTATGACCGGATGCTGATCCGCCTGTGGCTGGATAATGTGCATGAGAAGCAGAACTTTCGCAGCATGCTGACCCACCAGCAGGATGAGCACACCAATCCGGTCGCGGAATCCCTGCGCATCAGTGATGAGGAGTATGCACAGTGGCAGCTCGGCATCAGCCAGGTCAGCCTGCCCGATGCGGTGTTTGAGCTGATTTATCAGCTGCGTCAGCAGCTGGAGAGCCAGCCCGCCGCGCCTTACATTTCCGATCGTCGCTGGAAAAAAGCGATTCATCTGCTGCAGGCCAGCGCCTTTTACAGCGGGCGCAACGTGATTGCGCCGATTGACCTGATCCTGCTGAAAGATTGTCTCTGGCACGACGTCGCCTCCATGCAGTTGCTGGAGCGTGAGATCGATCAGCTGATGACCCAGCACGCCTGGCAGCAGCAGCCGATGCTGCTGAAACTGCAGCAGATCAAAGCGCGCCGCATGACCCTGCAACAGCAACAGAGTATCGCGCAGGCGATCACCCTGGAAAAACACAGCGGCATGTTCAGCCGCAAACCCCATTACGATTTGCCTGAGAGCTTTACCGATGAGCAACTGACGCTGATGCTGCAAAAGCCGCTGATGCTGCATGACATGCAGGTGAGCCACCTGGTGATCGCGCGTGACGCACTGAATCAGTGGCTGCAGAAAGGCGGCGAAGTGCGTGGCAAACTGAATGGTATTGGCTTTGCGCAGAGTATGGATTTACAGGTAGATCCGCAGCACTGCCTGGCTATTCGTGATGTCAGCCTGCAATCGTCACGCCTGACCCTGCCTGGCGACAGCAGCAGCGAGCCGCTGCCGGGCGAGATCACCGAAGCGCTGGATGCACTGGAGAGTGAACTGCGGTCGCAGCGTCACCAGTTCAGTCAGCATCAGCGCTGCCTGTTCATCAGTGATGACTGGCTGGCGCGGGTTGAAACCAGCCTGCAGGATGTAGCGGAACAGCTGAAACAGGCGCGTAAATGATCTCAGTGGAGACGCTCAGCACGCTGCTTTCAGTGGGTGAGACCGAACTGATTGAAGAGCTGATTATTGCCTTGCTGGCGTCGCCACAGCTGGCGCTGTTTTTTGAAAAATTTCCCGGACTGAAAAAAGAGCTGCTGCGCGATGTGCCGCGCTGGCGAGCAGAGATCAATGCCGATCTCAAAGCCACACCGGTTCCGGCCACGCTGGCCGAAGAGTTTCAGTTGTTTCAGCGGGTACAACTTCTCAGCGATCGTGAATTCAGCCACCAGCTGAATGCCACACTTCAGGCACTTGAAAGCCTGCCATCCCCCTTTCTTGATGAAGCTAACCGGCTGCTGCAGCACACCGATATCAGCCATCTCAGCAGCGCGCAGCACCAGCTTTTTTTACAGCGCTGGCGGCTAAGCCTGACCTTACAGACCCTGACGCTGAATCAGCAGTTGCTGGAGCAGCAGCGCGAACGCCTGCTGGCGGAACTGCAGCAGCGTATGGCGCTGAGCGGACAGCTGGCACCGATTCTCGGCGACGATGACGAAGCCGCTGCTGGCCGTCTGTGGGACATGAGCAAAGCATCGCTGCAGCCTGGCGACTATCAGCTGATGCTGCAATATGGCGACTTTCTGGCGCAGCAACCGGAGCTGCTGAAACTGGCTCAGCAGTTGGGTCGTAGCCGCGAGGCAAAATCGGTGCCGTCGCAGGATGCTCCAATGGAAGCTTTTCACCATCTGGTGCAGGAGCCTGCGTCCGTGCCGGAAGAGGTCAGCGGCATTCATCAGAGCGATGACGTGCTGCGTCTGCTACCGCCGGAGTTAGCCGCGCTGAGCATCAGCGAACTGGAGCTGGAATTTTACCGGCGGCTGGTAGAAAAACGGCTACTGACCTACAAGCTACAGGGCGATGCCTGGCATGAAAAGGTGACGATGCGTCCGGCCAGCCACCAGCAGCATGAAGAGCAGCCACGCGGGCCATTTATCGTCTGCGTTGATACCTCCGGTTCGATGGGGGGCTTCAATGAGCGATGCGCCAAAGCGTTTTGTCTGGCGCTGCTGAAGGTCGCGCTGGCCGATCGTCGTCGCTGCTACATCATGCTCTTTGCCCATGAAGTGATTGGCTATGAGCTGACCGGTGATGACGGGCTGGAACAGGCGATTCGCTTTCTCAGTCAGCGTTTTCGCGGCGGCACCGATCTGGCTGCCTGTCTATCCTCTGTTGTCACCCGAATGGAAGGCGCACTGTGGCAGGAAGCCGATGCGGTGATCGTCTCCGATTTTATTGCCCAGCGTCTGCCGGAAGAGGTGATCGGGGCGATTAAAAAGCGTCAGCGACACAATCAGCAACGTTTTCATGCCGTGGCGATGTCGGCCCACGGAAAACCAGGCATTCTGCGCATCTTCGACCATATCTGGCGCTTCGACACCGGCATGAAAAGCCGCCTGCTACGCCACTGGCGCCGTTAAGTCATCTGACAGAAAAGCTTCTTTGCTATAGTAAATTACCGTTTCACTTACTCAGCAATCTGGAGCTTCCTGTGACGCTTGCTCAACCTCATCGCGATTTGCCTGCGCCGACGCAAACGCTACTGCTCTCCGGCCAGAATATTGAACAAAAACGTGCCGAATTGCTGGCCTACTTCAATCAGACCTGGGAACAGTATGAAAGTCTGTTCACTTGTCTGACCGATTCAAAGGCCTGGTTTACTAAAGCCATTCCGCTGCGCCATCCGTTAATCTTCTATTTTGGCCATACAGCCACCTTCTATATTAATAAGCTGATGGCCGGACGCCTTATCGATGCGCGTCTGGACGATCGCATTGAAGCGATGATGGCGATTGGTGTGGATGAGATGAGCTGGGATGACCTCAACGACAGTCACTACGACTGGCCCACTATCGAAGAAGTCCGTGCATACCGCGGACGCGTTAAAGCACTGGTCAACGATCTGATTCAGACCATTCCGCTTACTCTGCCGATCAGCTGGGAGAGCCCGGCCTGGGTGATCCTGATGGGTATTGAGCATGAGCGAATTCATCTCGAAACCTCCAGCGTGCTGATCCGCCAGTTACCGGTTGAGTGGGTCAGACCGCAGGCCGCGTGGCCGGTCTGCCCGATGGCGCGCCACCAGCGCGAGGCTGTTCCGGCCAACACGCTGCTGCCGATGCCCGGCGGCACCGTCACGCTGGGTAAAACCGACGACACCTACGGCTGGGATGTCGAATATGGCCGCCAGCAGGTTAAGCTGCAACCGTTCCAGGCGAGCAAAATGCTGGTCAGCAACGCGGAATTTCTGGCGTTCGTTGAAGCAGGCGGTTATCAGGATGCCCGCTGGTGGGATGACGAAGGCTGGGGCTGGTGTCAGTTTGCCAAAGCAGAGATGCCTGCCTTCTGGGTCGGCACGCCTGCGACGCCCGATCAGCTTAAACTGCGTCTGATGTGTGAAGAAGTTGCAATGCCATGGGACTGGCCTGCCGAGGTCAATCAGCTGGAAGCGGCGGCCTTCTGCCGCTGGAAGGCGAATCAGACTGGCATGAGCATTCAGCTCCCCTGTGAAGCGGAGTGGGCTCAGCTACGCGAACAGGTCGCGGGCGATCAGCCAGACTGGGATCGGGCGCCGGGCAACATCAACCTGGCATACTGGGCATCCTCATCACCGGTCGATCTCTTCGCCCAGGGCGAGTTCTTCGATATCGTCGGTAACGTCTGGCAGTGGACGACTACGCCAACAAACGGCTTTGAAGGCTTCAGGGTTCACCCGCTGTACGATGATTTCTCCACTCCGACTTTTGATGGCAAACATTCGCTGATCAAAGGCGGCAGCTGGATCTCGACCGGCAACGAAGCGCTGAAATCTGCACGCTATGCATTCCGCCGCCACTTCTTCCAGCATGCCGGTTTCCGCTACGTGGTTTCCAGCCATCAGGAGACGATGGCGCCGAACCCGTATGAATCAGACGCGATGGTGTCGCAGTACCTCGACTTCCAGTATGGTCCGCGCTATTTCGGCGTAGATAACTATGCCGAAAGCCTGGTGAAGCTGGCACTGAACTACACCACGGCCCGTGGCAATGCCCTGGATATTGGCTGTGCTACCGGGCGCGCCAGTTTTGAACTGGCTCGCCACTTTGAACGCGTCACCGGGATGGACTACTCGGCGCGCTTCATCGATGTGGCGCTGCAGCTGGCCAGCGGCGAAGACTTCCGTTATCTGCTGCCTCAGGAAGGCGACCTGGTGGAGTATCGTCAGGTTCGCCTGAAAGATTTCGCGCTGGAGAACGAGCTGGCGCAGCGGATTCAGTTTGTTCAGGGCGACGCCTGTAACCTCAAGCCGCAACCTGGCCGTTACGATCTGGTGCTCGCCTCCAACCTGATCGATCGCCTGCGCCAGCCCGCGCGCTTCCTGCGTGATGTCACGCCGATGTTGCGTCAGGGTGGCATTCTGCTGCTCTCATCACCTTATACCTGGCTGGAAGATTTCACGCCGAAGGAGAACTGGCTGGGCGGTGTGCGTGAGAACGGTGAGGCCCTGACCACGCTGCAGGCACTGCAACGTCTGCTGGCGGCCGACTTCGACCTTGTCGATGAACCTCAGGATAAACCGTTTGTGATCCGCGAAACGGCCCGCAAGTTCCAGCACACGCTGGCGCAGGTCACCGTCTGGCGCAAACGCTAAGTGAACCGGCAGCGGCGCCCGTCGCTGCCGGTAGTTGCCTGAACCGTTATTTTGCTGCACATTCACCTTTGTTTACTCAAGCAGACTAATAACGAGGATGGCCATGGCCGAACATCTGCAGCTCGATAACCTGGATCGCGGCATTCTGAATGCCCTGCTGGATAACGCGCGCACCGCTTACGCCGAGCTGGCAAAACAATTTAATGTCAGCCCCGGCACCATTCATGTGCGTGTGGAAAAGATGAAGCAGGCGGGCATTATCCTGGGCACCCGGGTTGATATCGATCCGCGCCAGCTGGGGTTTGATGTCTGCTGTTTTATCGGCATTATCCTCAAGAGCGCGCGTGACTATCCGGCGGCGCTGAGCAAACTGGATGCGCTGGATGAAGTGGTTGAGGCCTGGTACACCACCGGCCACTACAGCATCTTTATTAAAGTCATGTGCCGGTCAATCGACGCCCTGCAACAGGTGCTGATCAACAAGATCCAGACCATTGATGAAATCCAGTCAACAGAAACCCTGATCTCGCTGCAAAACCCGATCATGCGTACCATCAAGCCCTGATCCTTCCCGCCTTGTGCATAATCTTATCCCTGACGAATGTGGCGGCTGACAACGGCTGCGTTCGCTTCTTTAGATCTATTAACCCTGTTGTCCACAGGTGGATCACCGCTTGATCACAGCGTACAATGCTCGCCTTAATGTCCGGGAGAGCAAGATGGCCGATATTACCTTAATCAGTGGCAGTACTCTGGGTAGCGCAGAGTATGTGGCTGAACATCTCGAAGAAAAATTACAGGAAGCGGGCTTCTCAACCCAGATGCTGCACGGCCCGGAGCTGGATGAGGTGCCGCTCGAAGGTATCTGGCTGGTGGTCTGTTCAACCCACGGTGCAGGGGATATTCCCGACAACCTGCTGCCGCTGTTCGAAGCCATCACGGAAAGCCAGCCCGATCTCTCTCAGGTCCGGTTCGGTGCGATTGGGCTCGGCAATCATGAATATGATCTCTTTTGTGGCGCGATCCGCCAGATTGAAGCGCTGTTAATTGCTCAGGGTGCCCGTCAAATCGGCGATCGCCTGGAGATTGACGTGCTGGAGCATGAGATCCCTGAAGATCCGGCTGAAGCCTGGCTGGAAAGCTGGAAAGAGGCGATCTGAAGGGGGCTGGGGATCGCGAAATAGTGACGATCCCCAGTGGAAGATGCTGTTTTTATCCTTTTCCTCTCGTTTACTTTGTGGATAACTACCCTCTTTTACTGCGTATAACCGGTAGTTATCCAAAGAACAACGGCAGAATGATTTTTGAGCTGTGGATAACCTGCCATTTTGATCCCAGCTTATACGGATCAGGATCACCGATCACTAACAGGTAGTGATCCTCTTCATCCTGTTGTTTATGCACTGTTTCTGGCACATATCCACAGAAAAGCGGGATCCTAATAAGAGATCTAACAGAAAGATCATATACAGATCTAAGATCCTTTCTTTTAAAACCGGACGATCCCGCGGCTTTCACCCCAGACAGAATTTGAGTAGAATCCACGCCCCAGGACGACGATCCTGCAAGTTCATCAACCGAGGTACCACTTCATGTTTTATCAGGATCCTTTTGACGTCATCGTAATTGGTGGTGGTCATGCGGGCACCGAAGCCGCAATGGCGGCAGCCCGAATGGGTCAGCAAACCCTGTTACTCACCCATAACATTGATACGCTTGGACAAATGTCCTGTAATCCGGCGATTGGTGGTATTGGCAAAGGACATTTGGTGAAGGAAGTGGATGCCCTGGGTGGTCTGATGGCCAGGGCGATTGACCAGGCAGGTATCCAGTTTAGGATACTAAACGCCAGCAAAGGTCCGGCCGTGCGGGCCACCCGTGCTCAGGCGGATCGCGTGCTCTATCGGCAGGCGGTGCGTACGGCACTGGAGAACCAGCCCAATCTGATGATCTTCCAGCAGGCGGTTGATGATCTTATCGTGGAAAACGATCGTGTCGTGGGTGCTGTCACTCAGATGGGTCTGAAGTTCCGCGCGAAAACCGTCGTGCTTACCGTCGGTACCTTCCTTGACGGTAAAATTCATATCGGTCTGGACAATTACAGTGGCGGTCGCGCTGGCGATCCCCCGTCCATTCCGCTGGCAAAACGACTGCGTGCGCTGCCGCTGCGGGTAAACCGCCTCAAGACCGGTACGCCACCGCGTATCGATGCGCGCACGATCGATTTCTCAGTACTCAGCCCGCAGCATGGTGATAACCCAATGCCGGTGTTCTCGTTTATGGGCAATGCCTCTCAGCATCCGCAGCAGGTGCCATGCTGGATCACCCATACCAACGAGAAAACGCATGACGTGATCCGCAATAACCTGGATCGCAGCCCGATGTACGCCGGGATCATTGAAGGGATCGGCCCACGCTACTGCCCGTCGATCGAAGACAAAGTCATGCGCTTTGCCGATCGTAACTCGCATCAGATCTTCCTGGAGCCGGAAGGGCTGACCAGTAATGAGATCTACCCGAACGGTATTTCGACCAGCTTGCCGTTTGACGTGCAGATTCAGATCGTTCGCTCGATGCAGGGTATGGAGAATGCGAAGATCGTGCGTCCGGGTTATGCCATCGAGTATGACTTCTTCGATCCGCGCGATCTCAAACCGACGCTGGAGAGTAAATTTATTCACGGCCTGTTCTTTGCCGGACAGATCAACGGCACAACCGGCTACGAAGAAGCGGCTGCGCAGGGGATGCTGGCGGGTCTGAATGCGGCACGTCAGTCAGCCGACAAAGAGGGCTGGGCACCGCGTCGTGACCAGGCTTATCTCGGCGTGCTGGTTGATGATCTCTGCACACTCGGCACCAAAGAGCCGTACCGGATGTTTACCTCCCGTGCTGAATACCGTCTGATGCTGCGTGAAGACAACGCCGATCTGCGTCTGACCGAAACCGGTCGTGAGCTGGGTCTGGTGGATGATGCGCGCTGGGCGCGTTTCAATCAGAAACTGGAAGCGATTGAACAGGAGCGTCAGCGCCTGCGCGATATCTGGGTTCATCCGAAGTCAGAGCACGTGACAGAAGTTAACACCGTACTCAGCGCGCCGCTGACCAAAGAAGCGAGCGCTGAAGATCTGCTGCGCCGTCCGGAGCTGACTTATCTGAAGCTGATGACGCTGAATGCCTTTGGTCCGGCTCTGGCTGATGAGCAGGCCGCTGAGCAGGTTGAGATTCAGGTCAAATATGAAGGGTATATCGCGCGTCAGCAGGAAGAGATCGATCGCCAGCTGCGTAACGAGAACACGCTGTTACCGGTGGAGCTTGACTACCGCCAGGTAAACGGGCTGTCGAATGAGGTGATCGCCAAGCTGAACGATCACAAGCCGTCGTCGATTGGTCAGGCAACACGTATTTCCGGCATTACCCCGGCGGCCATCTCAATTCTGCTTATCTATCTGAAAAAACAGGGTCTGCTGCGCAAAAGCGCCTGATCCGAAACGGGGCGAGGTGACTCGCCCCCGCTGAATGGACTTATGCTGTGATCAACACACTCACGTCGCTGCTAAAAGCAGCTGGTATTTCCCTCTCCGATCAACAAAAACAGCAGCTGGTTGCCTATGTCGGCCTGCTGGATAAGTGGAACAAAGCCTACAATCTGACATCCGTGCGCGATCCGCAGCAGATGCTGGTTCGCCATATCCTCGACAGTATCGTGGTGGCACCGCATCTTAAAGGCTCACGTTTTATTGATGTCGGAACCGGACCAGGATTGCCGGGGATTCCGCTGGCTATCGTGATGCCCGATGCGCACTTTACGCTGCTCGACAGCCTGGGCAAGCGGGTGCGCTTCCTGCGTCAGGTTCAGCATGAGTTAGGACTCACTAACATTACTCCGGTGCAGAGTCGGGTTGAGGCGTTCCCGGCTGAGCCGCCCTTTGATGGCGTAATCAGTCGTGCATTTGCCTCGCTGACCGACATGGTGAACTGGTGCCATCATCTGCCGGGAAGAGAAGGGCGCTTCTTCGCGCTTAAAGGTGTCCGTCCGGATGATGAAATCGCTGAATTACCGGCCGGCTATGTCTCCGACGCGGTGATAAAACTGCAGGTGCCGCAGCTGGAAGGCGACCGGCATCTGGTCATCATTCGTCACCAGTAGGCCTTCATTTGCCAGGGGTTTTGATCAGGGTTTTGACGAAAAAAGTGCAGATGATGCGCTATCAATAAAAGATTTTGATTAAGCCCCGGCTGACCACAGGTTAAAAACGGAGACGGAAATTATCCGAAAAGCTCTGTTACATTTAACGATTAATTCACATTTATTTATCAGAAATATCACTTGTATAGGCGGGTCGCGGAATAAAAGTAGTCACGCCGGAAAATATATCGTGGTAATAACTTTGCGTGCGTAATATCAATTTCATGATTCTCAGGCACAGTTCGATGTCAATAGCGTGTTTTCCATGAAAATAGACTTGAATACGCGACTTTATAATTTCAACATGCTGATTTTAATAGTTTAATGTGTTTTACAGAATGTTCTTAAATAGGTCACAGATAAAACTCAGTGTAGTGTGAGTGCTTATTATGTGATCTAAAGCACGCTTTAAAAGCAAGATGCGAGTGAATTTTCAGTCAGATTAGCGTGAATCTCCGCAGGGTAATCTTTGGAAAAATAGCCTTCCGGAAAGAAATTTAAATAATTGTTCACCTTTTCGCTACTTACCGATTGAAATCGCAGGTGCGGCCCGTATAATTTGCACGGCTTTTGCTGCTTGACTCAACTGCACAAAGGCAGTCTTATACGACACGCGACATACCCCTAACGGGGCAGGAGAGTATCAGCGTCATGTCAGTGTCTCTTTACAGTGTAAAATTCGCCAGAACGGTGCTGATGATTCAGCTGGTGACAATAGTCATCATCGGCGCACTCTTTGCTGTTAAAGATGTCACCTGGGGTGTCTCTGCTCTTGCTGGCGGAGCGGCAGCCTGGCTGCCAAACGTATTGTTTTTGTTTTTAGCCTGGCGCCTGCAGGGGCAACCCCCCGCTTCGGGGCGAGTCGCGTGGAGCTTCGCTTTAGGTGAAATTGCCAAAGTGTTTGCGACCATCATTTTGCTCATTGTGGCGTTGGGTCTGTTCAGGGCGGTCTTCTGGCCGGTCGGAATAACCTGGTTATCGGTGCTGGTGGTTCAAATGCTGGCACCGGCGGTAATTAACAACAAAGGGTAAGAGGCATCATGGCTGCAGGAGAAATCTCTACTCCGCAAGAGTACATCGGTCACCACCTGACTCATCTTCAGTTGGACCTGCGTACCTTCGAGATAGTGAATCCGCACGACGCTCCCGCGACGTTCTGGGTATTAAATATCGATTCCATGTTTTTCTCTATGGTGCTGGGAATTATCTTCCTGGTGTTGTTCCGTAGCGTGGCGAAGTCTGCCACCAGCGGTGTGCCAGGGAAAATGCAGGCGGCTATCGAACTGGTTGTCGGTTTCGTCGATAGTAACGTTCGCGACATGTATCACGGTAAGAGCAAACTTATCGCCCCGCTGGCTCTGACAATTTTTGTCTGGGTCTTCCTGATGAACTTCATGGATCTGCTGCCAATCGACTTGCTGCCATATATTGGTGAGCACGTGTTGGGGTTACCGGCGCTGCGCGTCGTACCATCTGCAGACGTGAACATCACGCTATCTATGGCGTTGGGCGTATTTATTTTGATTCTGTTCTACAGCATCAAAATGAAAGGCATTGGCGGCTTCACGAAAGAGCTGACGCTGCAGCCTTTTAACCACCCGATCTTCATCCCGATCAACCTGATTCTGGAAGGTGTGAGCCTGCTGTCTAAGCCTGTATCACTGGGTTTACGACTGTTCGGTAACATGTATGCGGGTGAACTGATCTTTATCCTTATTGCCGGTCTGTTGCCGTGGTGGTCGCAGTGGGTGCTGAATGTGCCGTGGGCCATTTTCCACATCCTGATCATTTCGCTACAGGCTTTCATTTTCATGGTCCTCACGATCGTCTATCTGTCGATGGCATCTGAAGAGCATTGATTTTTTTCTCAACACTACTTTCCCTCTTGATTCCGGGTTACAGCGCACACCGCTGAAGCCCGGGAGATGAAGGGAGCATTTAACTGAAACAAACTGGAGACTGTCATGGAAAACCTGAATATGGATCTGCTGTACATGGCTGCCGCTGTGATGATGGGCCTGGCGGCAATCGGTGCTGCGATCGGTATCGGCATCCTCGGAGGAAAATTCCTGGAAGGCGCTGCTCGTCAGCCTGACCTGATTCCTCTGCTGCGCACGCAGTTCTTTGTTGTAATGGGTCTGGTGGATGCAATCCCGATGATCGCTGTTGGTCTGGGTCTGTACGTGATGTTTGCTGTCGCCTAAAGCCCTGTGTTCACTCAGCGCACAATGTGCAAGGGTGAACGGATTCTGCCGCTTATCGTTGATAACGGCAGAAAAGTTAAATACTCAATCTAGAGGCATTGTGCTGTGAACATTAATGCAACAATCCTCGGCCAGGCTATCGCGTTCATCCTGTTTGTCGCGTTCTGCATGAAGTACGTATGGCCGCCGCTTATGGCTGCTATCGAAAAGCGCCAGAAAGAAATTGCTGAAGGCCTTGCTTCTGCTGAACGTGCTAAGAAAGATTTGGATCTCGCGCAGGCTAATGCGACCGACCAGCTGAAAAAAGCCAAAGAAGACGCTCAGGTCATTATCGAGCAAGCGAACAAGCGTCGCGCGCAGATTCTGGACGAAGCCAAAACCGAAGCTGAAAACGAACGTAATCGCATCGTGACACAAGCGCAGGCTGAAATTGATGCCGAACGCAAACGTGCGCGTGAAGAACTGCGTAAGCAGGTTGCGTTGCTGGCTATGGCCGGTGCCGAGAAGATCATCGAACGCTCCGTGGATGAAGCTGCTAACAGCGACATCGTTGATAAACTGGTCGCTGAACTGTAAGGAGGGAGGGGCTGATGTCTGATCTGATTACTGTAGCTCGCCCCTACGCCAAAGCAGCTTTTGACTTTGCTGTTGAGCATCAAAGTATAGAACGCTGGCAACAGATGCTGGCGTTTGCCGCAGAAGTGGCTCGCAATGAACAGATGGCTGATCTTCTCTCAGGTGCATTAGCACCCGAAGCGCTGGCAGCGTCGTTTAACGCAGTCTGTGGTGATCAACTGGATGAACCCGCGCAGAACCTGATTAAGGTGATGGCGGAAAACGGACGTTTGACAGCGCTTCCGGCTGTACTGGCCCAATACATCGAACTGCGTGACGCTTATGAAGCCACCGCTGAAGTTGATGTTATCTCCGCCAGTACGCTGAGTGACGACCAGCTGAATAAAATCAGCGCCGCGATGGAAAAACGTCTGTCACGCAAAGTTAAGCTGAATTGCAAAATTGATAAGTCTGTGATGGCAGGCGTGATCATCCGTTCGGGTGATCTGGTTATTGATGGCAGCGTACGCGGCCGTCTTGACCGTCTGGCTGACGTCTTGCAGTCTTAAGGGGACTGGAGCATATGCAACTGAATTCCACCGAAATCAGCGAACTGATCAAGCAGCGCATTGCTCAGTTCAATGTCGTGAGTGAAGCTCACAACGAAGGTACGATTGTTTCTGTAAGTGACGGTATCATCCGCGTACACGGCCTGGCCGATGTCATGCAGGGTGAGATGATTGCCCTGCCGGGTAACCGTTACGCTATCGCCCTGAACCTCGAGCGTGACTCGGTTGGTGCAGTGGTGATGGGTCCTTACGCTGACCTCGCCGAAGGCATGAAGGTTAAGTGTACGGGCCGTATTCTTGAAGTACCGGTAGGCCGTGGCCTGCTGGGCCGCGTCGTGAACACCCTGGGTGCGCCTATCGACGGTAAAGGCGCAATCGACAACGACGGTTTCTCACCAGTCGAAGTGATTGCACCTGGCGTTATCGATCGTCAGTCAGTCGACCAGCCGGTTCAGACCGGTTATAAGTCGGTCGATGCGATGATTCCAATCGGCCGTGGCCAGCGTGAGCTGATCATCGGTGACCGTCAGACCGGTAAAACCGCGATGGCGATCGATGCGATCATCAACCAGCGCGACTCAGGCATCAAGTGTGTCTACGTTGCGATTGGTCAGAAAGCCTCAACCATCTCTAACGTGGTTCGTAAGCTGGAAGAGCATGGCGCACTGCAGAACACCATCGTTGTTGTGGCGTCTGCTTCTGAATCTGCTGCACTGCAGTATCTCTCCCCGTACGCTGGTTGTGCGATGGGCGAATACTTCCGTGACCGCGGTGAAGATGCGCTGATCGTATACGATGACCTCTCCAAGCAGGCTGTCGCTTACCGTCAAATTTCTCTGCTGCTGCGCCGTCCACCAGGTCGTGAAGCTTTCCCTGGCGACGTGTTCTATCTCCACTCCCGTCTGCTGGAACGTGCATCACGCGTAAGCGCTGATTATGTAGAGCGTTTCACCAATGGCGCAGTGACAGGTAAAACCGGTTCACTGACCGCGCTGCCGATCATCGAAACCCAGGCGGGCGACGTTTCTGCGTTCGTTCCGACCAACGTAATCTCGATTACTGATGGTCAGATCTTCCTGGAATCGAACCTGTTCAACTCCGGTATTCGTCCGGCCGTTAACCCAGGTATTTCGGTATCCCGCGTAGGGGGTGCTGCACAGACCAAGATCATCAAGAAACTGTCCGGTGGTATCCGTACCGCGCTGGCACAGTATCGTGAACTGGCGGCGTTCTCACAGTTCGCGTCTGATCTGGACGATGCAACCCGCAAACAGCTGAGCCACGGTCAGAAAGTGACCGAGCTGCTGAAGCAGAAACAGTATGCGCCGATGTCTGTCGCGCAGCAGGGTCTGGTTCTGTTCGCTGCAGAGCGTGGCTACCTGAACGACGTTGAACTGGCAAAAATTGGCAGCTTCGAAGCTGCACTGCTGGCCTTCGCCGATCGCGACCACGCTGAGCTGATGGCTGAAATCAACCAGTCGGGTAACTTTAACAACGATATCGAAGCCAAGCTGAAAGGCCTGGTCGAGACGTTTAAAGCAACCCAGTCCTGGTAATGTCTGGCGGCTTGTCTGAAAAGGCAGGCCGCAAGGCTTTGAGGAGAAGCTAATGGCCGGCGCAAAAGAGATACGAAGCAAGATTGGAAGCGTGAAAAACACGCAGAAAATCACCAAAGCGATGGAAATGGTCGCCGCCTCCAAAATGCGTAAAACGCAGGAACGCATGGCGGCCAGCCGTCCGTATGCAGAAACCATGCGCAAAGTGATTGGTCACCTTGCGTTGGGTAATCTGGAATACAAGCACCCTTACCTGGAAGAGCGCGACGTGAAGCGCGTCGGCTACCTGGTCGTTTCAACTGACCGCGGGCTTTGTGGTGGTTTGAACATTAACCTGTTCAAAAAGTTACTGGCGGATATGAAGTCCTGGTCCGATAAAGGCGTGCAGAGCGATCTGTCGATTATCGGTTCAAAAGGGGCGTCATTCTTCAATGCTGTGGGTGGCAACATTGTGGCGCAAGTCAGCGGCATGGGCGATAAACCTACCCTGTCTGATCTGATTGGCCCGGTAAAAGTGATGTTGCAGGCTTATGATGAAGGCCGCATCGACAAGCTGATGATCGTCAATAACAAATTCAATAACACCATGTCTCAGACTCCGACCATCACCCAACTGCTGCCGTTACCGCCAGCGGAAGGTGAAGAAGAGATGAAGGCGAAGACCTGGGATTACCTGTATGAACCCGATCCGAAAGCGCTGCTGGATACCCTCCTGCGCCGTTACGTCGAATCGCAGGTTTATCAGGGTGTGGTGGAAAATCTGGCCAGTGAGCAGGCCGCACGTATGGTGGCGATGAAAGCCGCAACCGATAACGGCGGAAATCTGATCAAAGAGCTGCAGTTGGTGTACAACAAAGCTCGTCAGGCCAGCATCACCCAGGAACTTACCGAGATTGTCGGTGGAGCCTCCGCGGTTTAACCAGGTTTGGAATTAGGTAGAGGATTCAAGATGGCAACTGGAAAGATTGTCCAGATTATCGGCGCCGTTGTTGACGTCGAATTCCCTCAGGATGCGGTACCGCAAGTGTACAGCGCTCTCGAGGTGATGAATGGTGATGCGCGTCTGGTGCTGGAAGTACAGCAGCAGCTGGGCGGTGGCGTAGTACGTACCATCGCAATGGGTACGTCTGACGGCCTGAAGCGTGGTCTGAACGTCAATGACCTGCAGAAACCGATTCAGGTACCCGTCGGTAAAGCGACCCTGGGCCGTATCATGAACGTTCTCGGCGAGCCAATCGATATGAAAGGCGAGCTGAAAGAAGAAGATGGCAGCGCAGTAGAGATCGCCTCTATTCACCGCGCAGCCCCTTCTTATGAAGATCAGTCTAACTCGCAGGAACTGCTGGAAACCGGCATCAAGGTTATCGACCTGATGTGTCCGTTTGCTAAAGGCGGTAAAGTCGGTCTGTTCGGTGGTGCGGGTGTAGGTAAAACCGTCAACATGATGGAACTGATCCGTAACATCGCAGCTGAACACTCAGGTTACTCAGTGTTTGCTGGTGTGGGTGAGCGTACTCGTGAGGGTAACGACTTCTACCACGAAATGACTGACTCTAACGTTATCGATAAAGTTGCGCTGGTCTATGGCCAGATGAACGAGCCGCCGGGTAACCGTCTGCGCGTGGCACTGACCGGTCTGACCATGGCGGAAAAATTCCGTGATGAAGGCCGTGACGTTCTGCTGTTCATCGATAACATCTACCGTTATACCCTGGCCGGTACAGAAGTTTCTGCACTGCTGGGTCGTATGCCATCTGCGGTAGGTTACCAGCCAACGCTGGCAGAAGAGATGGGTGTGTTGCAGGAGCGTATTACCTCCACCAAGACCGGTTCAATCACCTCCGTACAGGCCGTTTACGTCCCTGCGGATGACCTGACTGACCCGTCACCAGCAACCACCTTTGCGCACTTAGACTCAACGGTAACGCTGAGCCGTCAGATCGCCTCTCTGGGTATCTACCCGGCCGTTGACCCGCTGGACTCCACCAGCCGTCAGCTGGATCCGCTGGTTGTCGGTCAGGAACACTATGATGTTGCGCGTGGCGTTCAGTCACTGCTGCAGCGTTATCAGGAACTGAAAGACATCATCGCCATCCTCGGTATGGATGAGCTGTCTGAAGAAGACAAACTGCTGGTGGCACGTGCGCGTAAGATTCAGCGCTTCCTGTCTCAGCCGT
This sequence comes from Candidatus Pantoea varia, assembly GCF_900115075.1. Taxonomy (GTDB): domain Bacteria; phylum Pseudomonadota; class Gammaproteobacteria; order Enterobacterales; family Enterobacteriaceae; genus Pantoea; species Pantoea varia. The sequence goes on along the minus strand of NZ_FOVG01000005.1, from coordinate 226,157 downwards.
TCTTCGTTGCGGAAGTATTCACCGGTTCACCGGGTAAATACGTTACGCTGAAAGACACTATCCGTGGCTTTAAAGGCATCATGGAAGGTGAGTTCGACCACCTGCCAGAGCAGGCCTTCTACATGGTTGGCGCCATCGAAGAAGCCGTGGAAAAAGCGAAGAAACTGTAATAACGGTTTCCCGGGAGGAAGATTATGGCTATGACTTATCACCTGGATGTGGTCAGCGCAGAGGAGCAGTTGTTCTCTGGTCTGGTACAGAAAATTCAGGTGTCAGGTAGCGAAGGTGAACTGGGGATTTTCCCTGGCCATGCGCCGCTGCTGACTGCCATTAAGCCTGGAATGATCCGTATCGTGAAACAGCACGGCGAAGAGGAGTATATCTACCTCTCTGGCGGCGTGCTGGAAGTGCAACCGGGCAGCAGCACCGTTCTGGCCGATACCGCGATTCGCGGTACCGATCTGGACGAAGCGCGTGCTCTGGAAGCAAAACGCAAAGCAGAAGAGCACATGAACAGCAGCCACGGCGACGTGGACTATGCTCAGGCCTCTGCCGAGCTGGCGAAAGCCATTGCTAAACTGCGCGTGATCGAACTGACCAAAAAAGCGATGTAATCCAGCTTTATGCGTCACGAAATGCCAGCCCTCGGGCTGGCATTTTTTTTGCCTGCGGCACCCGATCTGCCTGTCCGCCTAATTTCGGCCTGAGAAAAATGTAGTAATCTCAACCTCAAACCGTTTTACTTTCACCCGTAAAAATTCACTCAGGATAGTTATGTCTAACAGTGCGATGAGTGTGGTGATCCTTGCTGCTGGCAAGGGCACCCGTATGTATTCCGATCTGCCTAAAGTTCTGCATACGCTGGCAGGCAAACCGATGGTTCAGCACGTCATTGATGCCGCCAAAGGGCTGGGTGCACAACAGGTGCATCTGGTTTACGGACACGGCGGCGATCGTCTGAAAGCGACCCTCACTGACAGCTCACTTAACTGGGTGCTGCAGGCTGAACAGCTCGGCACCGGCCATGCGATGCAGCAGGCCGCGCCTGACTTCGCCGATGATGAAGATATCATGATGCTCTATGGCGACGTGCCGCTGATCACGCAGGCGACATTACAGCGTCTGTGTGAAGCAAAACCGCAGGGCGGCATTGGCTTACTCACCGTGGTACTGGATGATCCTACCGGCTATGGCCGTATTGTGCGTGAGAACGACACCATCACCGGCATTATCGAACAGAAAGATGCCAGCCCGGCACAGCTCACCATTAAAGAGATCAACACCGGCATCCTGATCGCCAACGGCGGCGATTTAAAACGCTGGCTGGCGCAGCTCACCAACAACAATGCGCAGGGTGAGTATTACATCACCGATATTATCGCGCTGGCCCATCAGGAAGGTCGGGTGATCAATGCGGTCCATCCGGCCCGCATCAGTGAAACCGATGGCGTGAATAACCGGCTGCAGCTGGCGACATTAGAACGCACTTACCAGGCTGAACAGGCGGAAAAACTGCTGCTGGCCGGTGTGATGCTGCGCGATCCGGCGCGTTTTGACCTGCGTGGAACGCTGACGCATGGACGGGATGTTGAAATCGACACTAACGTCATTATTGAAGGCCAGGTCACGCTGGGCTCGCGCGTCAAAATTGGCGCGGGCTGCATCATCAAAAACAGCGTGATTGGCGATGACTGTGAAATCAGCCCCTATACGGTGATCGAGGATGCTAATCTCGCCACCGCCTGTACCGTCGGGCCATTTGCCCGTCTGCGTCCTGGCAGCGAGCTGGCGCAGGCCGCTCACGTGGGCAACTTCGTCGAAATGAAGAAAGCGCGTCTGGGTAAAGGATCGAAAGCGGGTCACCTCTCCTATCTGGGTGATGCAGAGATTGGCGACAACGTGAACATCGGTGCAGGCACTATCACCTGCAACTACGACGGCGCGAACAAATTTAAAACCGTGATTGGCGATGACGTGTTTGTAGGCTCAGATACTCAGCTGGTGGCCCCGGTCAGCGTCGCGGCAGGCACCACCATTGCGGCGGGCACGACCATCATGAAGGATGTGACCGAGGCCGGTCTGGTCTATAACCGTAAAGAACAGAATCACAAAGCAGACTGGCAGCGTCCGGTGAAGAAAAAATAAATTTTTTAACGGCCCGCTTTATGCGGGCCGATGCAGTGCAGTGCCAAAACTATAATCCCCACTCTCTACAAGGCTCGGGGAACCGGCAAAGCCGGATATCAGGTCGCATGACAACAGAAGTGGCGAAAAGCCATGTAGTCAGGAAAACATCATTATGTGTGGAATTGTTGGTGCAGTAGCACAACGCGATATCGCAGAAATTCTGCTGGAAGGTCTGCGTCGTCTTGAATATCGCGGATATGATTCGGCCGGTCTGGCCGTGGTCGATCGTCAGGGGCACGTCACGCGCCTGCGGCGGTTAGGAAAAGTGCAGAAACTGGCGGAAGCCGCTGAACAGCAGCCGCTGATTGGTGGCACCGGCATCGCGCACACGCGCTGGGCAACCCATGGTGAGCCGTCGGAAGCGAATGCGCATCCGCACATCTCAGAGCACATCATCATCGTGCACAATGGCATCATTGAAAACCATGAGCCGCTGCGTGCTGAACTGATCGAACGCGGTTACGTCTTTGCCTCTGAAACCGACACCGAAGTGGTTGCGCATCTGGTTCACTGGGAGCAGAGGCAGGGCGGTTCACTGCGTGAAGTGGTGCTGCGCGTGATTCCACAGCTGCGCGGTGCCTATGGCATGGTGATCATGGACAGTCGCGATCCGTCACTGCTGGTGGCAGCCCGTTCCGGCAGCCCGCTGGTGATTGGCCGTGGGATGGGTGAAAACTTTATTGCCTCGGATCAGCTGGCCCTGCTGCCGGTGACCCGGCGATTCATCTATCTGGAAGAGGGTGATATCGCCGAGATCAGTCGTCGTGATGTCACGATTATTGACCGTGAAGGCAACACCGTGACGCGTGCCGAGATCGAGTCGAACCTGCAATATGATGCCGGTGACAAAGGTATTTACCGTCACTACATGCAGAAAGAGATCTATGAACAGCCGATGGCGCTGAAAAGCACCCTCAGTGGCCGGTTCAGCCAGGGGCAGGTTGACCTCAGTGAGCTGGGCGTGGGCGCAGAAGCGCTGCTGAGCCAGGTGGAGCATATCCAGATTATCGCCTGCGGCACCTCCTACAACTCAGGCATGGTGTCACGCTACTGGTTTGAGTCGCTGGCCAACCTGCCCTGTGATGTGGAGATCGCCTCCGAGTTCCGCTATCGCAAGTCAGCGGTGCGCAAAAACAGCCTGCTGATTACCCTGTCGCAGTCGGGTGAAACGGCAGATACGCTGGCGGCGCTGCGTCTCTCTAAAGAGCTGGGCTACCTGGGTTCGCTGGCGGTCTGCAACGTGGCCGGTTCATCACTGGTGCGGGAATCTGATTTGGCATTGATGACCAAAGCGGGGACCGAAATTGGCGTCGCCTCCACTAAAGCGTTCACCACCCAGTTAGCCGTACTGCTGATGCTGGTGGCGAAACTGGGCCGTCTGAAAGGCATGTCTGCCGAGACTGAGCATGAGATTGTTCATGCACTGCAGGCGTTGCCGAACCGGATTGAGCAGATGCTGGCGCAGGATAAGCTGATTGAGAATCTGGCAGAAGGCTTCTCTGACAAGCATCACGCGCTGTTCCTGGGTCGTGGCGATCAATACCCGATTGCCATGGAAGGGGCGCTGAAGCTCAAGGAGATCTCCTACATTCATGCAGAAGCCTACGCTGCAGGCGAGCTGAAACACGGCCCGCTGGCGCTGATTGATGCTGACATGCCGGTGATCGTGGTGGCACCTAACAACGAACTGCTGGAGAAGCTTAAATCCAACATCGAAGAGGTACGCGCACGCGGCGGTCTGCTCTATGTGTTTGCCGATCAGGATGCGGGCTTCAGCGACAGTGACGGCATGAAGATCATCCCGTTGCCGCATGTCGAAGAGGTGATTGCCCCCATCTTCTACACCGTGCCGTTGCAGTTACTCTCCTATCACGTCGCCCTGATCAAAGGGACCGACGTCGATCAGCCACGTAACCTGGCAAAATCGGTTACTGTGGAATAACCTGGTGGGCCCCGTCGCGGGCCCACTTTACTCTGACTCCCTGTCATATAACTGTCATATTTCGTACATTTCACTGTCATCAAACTGTCCTATTTTCCCTCCTGCAGCAATCACAGATTCTTACTAAAACGGCCCCAAGCCTGACTTTTCTCCCCTGGAGGGAACATGACACTGATGCGTAGCACCGTAGCCCGAATCCTCGCCACCACCTTCGCCGTAAGCGCGGTATCTGCTTTTGCGGCCACCGATCTCACTGGCGCAGGCGGGACGTTCCCGGCGCCGGTTTATGCCAAGTGGGCAGCAGAATATCAGCAAGCCACCGGTAGCAAAGTTAACTACCAGGGCATCGGTTCATCTGGCGGTGTTAAACAGATCATCGCCAAAACCGTTGATTTCGGTGCGTCCGATGCGCCAATGAAAGATGAAGATCTGCAGAAAAATGGCCTGTTCCAGTTCCCTACCGTCATCGGTGGCGTGGTACTGGCGGTTAACCTGCCGGGCATCAAGTCAGGCCAGCTGACGCTGGATGGCAAAACCGTGGGTGATATCTACCTCGGCACCATCAAAAAGTGGAACGACCCGGCGATCGCTAAACTGAACCCGGGCGTAAAACTGCCAGAGACCAACATCAACGTGGTGCGTCGCGCTGATGGTTCAGGCACCTCATTCGTCTTCACCAGCTATCTGGCGAAAGTGAACCAGGACTGGAACAGCAAAATTGGTAAAGGCAACACCGTTAACTGGCCAGTGGGTCTGGGCGGTAAAGGCAACGACGGCGTCGCCGCGTTTGTTCAGCGTCTGCCAGGTTCAATTGGCTACGTGGAATATGCCTACGCCAAACAGAACAACCTGACCTACACCAAACTGGTCGATGCCGATGGTAAAGCGGTCGCACCAAGCGAGACCAGCTTCAGTAATGCCGCGAAAGGCGCTGACTGGAGCAAATCGTTCGCACAGGATCTGACCTTCCAGAAAGGCGCTGATGCCTGGCCAATCTCCTCAACCACCTTCATTCTGATCTACAAAGATCAGGCGAATGCGGCCAAAGGCGCTGAAGTGCTGAAATTCTTCGACTGGGCTTATAAGAAAGGCAGCAAAACCGCCACTGCGCTGGATTATGCTGCGCTGCCAGAGAGCGTGACCGAGCAGATTCGCGCCGCCTGGAAAGCCAATATCAAAGACAGTTCTGGTAAAGCGCTTTATCAGTAATTGACCGACCCTGACCGGGCAGTGTTCCGGTCAGACCCAACGGGCGGCTCATGCCGCCCTGATAACTTCTGAAGACTGAGACTTCTATGGCTGCAACGAAGCCGGCATTCAAAGCCCCAGGTAAACAAGGTGACAGGATTTTTGGCGCGCTGGTCAGGCTGGCTGCGCTGATTGTGCTGTTACTGATGGGCGGCATTATTGTCTCCCTGATCATCTCCTCGTGGCCCAGCATCCAGAAGTTTGGTTTCGCCTTTTTGTGGACCAAAACCTGGGATGCACCCAACGAACAATTTGGCGCACTGGTACCGATCTACGGCACCCTTGTGACCTCTATCATCGCCCTGATTATCGCCGTACCGGTGAGTTTTGGTATCGCGCTGTTCCTGACCGAACTCTCACCTGCCTGGCTGCGTCGCCCACTGGGCACCGCCATTGAGCTGCTGGCGGCGATCCCGAGTATCGTTTACGGCATGTGGGGCCTGTTTGTTTTCGCGCCGCTGTTTGCCGAATATTTTCAGACTCCGGTTAACGACGTGATGTCAGGTATTCCGATTGTCGGCGAACTCTTTTCCGGCCCGGCTTTCGGTATCGGTATTCTCGCGGCGGGGGTGATTCTGGCAATCATGATCATCCCGTACATCGCTTCGGTCATGCGCGACGTGTTTGAGCAGACCCCGGTGATGATGAAAGAGTCAGCCTACGGCATCGGCTGCACCACCTGGGAAGTGATCTGGCGTGTCGTACTGCCGTTTACCAAAAATGGCGTGATTGGTGGCGTGATGCTGGGACTGGGTCGTGCGCTGGGCGAGACCATGGCGGTCACCTTTATTATCGGCAACACCTACCAGCTCGACAGCCCGTCGCTGTTTATGCCGGGTAACAGCATCACCTCGGCGCTGGCCAACGAATTCGCTGAAGCAGAGTCGGGCGTTCATGTCGCCGCGCTGATGGAGCTGGGACTGATCCTGTTTGTGATTACCTTTATCGTGCTGGCGATTTCAAAGCTGATGATTATGCGACTGCAGAAAAGTGAAGGAGCGCGCTCATGACCACGATTGAAATTCAGGCGCGCGCCGAACTGGACGCCTCACGCCGTAAAATGCAGTCCTGGCGCAGCACTAAAAATAAAATTGCGCTGTCGCTGTCGCTGCTGACCATGGCATTTGGCCTGTTCTGGCTGGTGTGGATCCTGTTCACCACCGTTACGCGCGGCGTAGATGGGCTTTCCTGGTCCCTGTTCACTGAATCAACGCCACCGCCGAATACCGCGGGCGGCGGTCTGGCGAACGCCCTGGCCGGCAGTGGATTACTGATTTTCTGGTCTACTTTCTTTGGCACACCACTGGGCATCATGGCAGGTATCTATCTGGCGGAGTATGGGCGCAAATCGGCCCTGTCAGAAGTAATCCGCTTCATTAACGACATTCTGCTTTCGGCACCCTCAATTGTGGTCGGCCTGTTCGTCTACACCCTGGTGGTAGCGAAGATGCAGCACTTTTCCGGCTGGGCCGGGGTGATTGCGCTGGCGCTGCTGCAGGTGCCAATTGTGATTCGTACCACCGAAAACATGCTGCGTCTGGTGCCAGACAGCATGCGTGAAGCAGCTTACGCGCTTGGCACGCCTAAGTGGAAGATGATCTCGGCCATCACCCTGAAAGCCTCGGTTTCCGGCATCATCACCGGCGTGCTGCTGGCGATTGCCCGCATCGCAGGTGAAACGGCCCCGCTGCTGTTTACGGCGCTGTCGAACCAGTTCTGGAGCACCGACATGATGCAGCCGCTGGCGAACCTGCCGGTCACCATCTTCAAGTTCGCTATGAGCCCGTTCGCCGAATGGCAGAGCCTGGCCTGGGCAGGCGTACTGATTATTACCCTTTGCGTGCTGTTGCTGAACATTGTGGCGCGGGTGATTTTCGCCAAAGGTAAACACGGTTAACTTCCGGTGCGGCCCTGTGCGGCGCCGTAATAAGAGAGATGAATTATGAGTATCGCGACAGCATCAGCCGATAAAATTCAGGTCCGTAATCTGAACTTCTATTACGGCAAGTTTCATGCGCTGAAGAACATCAACCTGGATATCGCTAAGAATGAGGTCACCGCGTTTATCGGGCCCTCGGGCTGTGGTAAGTCGACCCTGCTGCGTACCTTCAATAAAATGTACTCACTCTATCCGGAGCAGCGGGCTGAAGGGGACATTCTGCTGGATGGCGAAAACATTCTGGCAACTCAGCAGGATATCGCGCTGCTGCGCGCCCGCGTCGGCATGGTGTTTCAGAAGCCGACGCCGTTCCCGATGTCGATCTATGACAACATCGCCTTTGGCGTGCGCCTGTTTGAAAAGCTGTCGCGTGCCGATATGGATGAGCGTGTACAGTGGGCGCTCACCAAAGCGGCGCTGTGGAATGAAACCAAAGACAAGCTGCATCAGAGCGGTTACAGTCTCTCCGGCGGCCAGCAGCAGCGTCTGTGCATTGCGCGCGGTATCGCAATTCGCCCGGAAGTGTTGCTGCTGGATGAGCCCTGCTCCGCGCTGGATCCCATCTCTACCGGCCGTATTGAAGAGCTGATCACCGAGCTGAAGCAGGATTACACCGTGGTGATCGTGACGCACAATATGCAGCAGGCAGCACGCTGCTCTGACCATACCGCTTTCATGTACCTGGGCGAACTGATTGAGTTCAGCGACACCGACACGCTGTTCACCAAGCCAGCGCAGAAGCAAACCGAAGACTACATTACTGGCCGTTACGGCTGATCTGACAGGAGATCGACATGGATAATCTGAATCTGAATAAGCACATCTCCGGTCAGTTCAATGCCGAACTGGAGCATATCCGTACCCAGGTGATGATCATGGGCGGCATGGTCGAGCAGCAGCTGACCGATGCCATTACCGCGATGCATAATCTGGATGGCGAACTGGCGCAGCGGGTGATCGACGGCGACCAGAAGGTCAATATGATGGAAGTGGAGATTGATGAAGCCTGCGTGCGCATCATCGCCAAACGTCAGCCGACTGCGATCGATTTGCGACTGGTGATGGCGATCATCAAAACCATTTCCGAGCTGGAGCGCATTGGCGACGTGGCGGAGAAAATCAGTCGCACGGCGCTTGAGAAATTTGGTCAGCAGCATCTTCCGCTGCTGGTGAGTCTCGAGTCGCTGGGTCGTCACACCGTGCAGATGCTGCATGATGTGCTGGACGCCTTTGCCCGCATGGATCTCAATGAAGCGATCACTATCTACCGTGAAGATAAAAAGGTGGATAAAGAGTACGAAGGCATTGTGCGTCAGCTGATGACCTACATGATGGAAGATCCGCGCACGATTCCCAGCGTGCTGACCGCGCTGTTCTGCGCGCGTGCCATTGAGCGCATCGGCGATCGTTGCCAGAACATCTGCGAAATCATCTTCTATTTCGTCAAAGGTCAGGATTTCCGTCACGTTGGCGGTGACCGTCTCGATGAATTACTGTCGGGCGACGACGGCAGCAACAAACCTTCCTGATAAACCTTATCTCTGCGCCTGCTCGGCGCAGGGATAAGCCTTTTCAATTGGTCACATCCTGAACTCTCTTTATAATTGCGGCACTTTTCTCTCTGAGGTGCGCAATGATGTCCCCTTCTCCCCAATCTAAGCCGGGCGTAACGCCGGGCAAAGCGATGCTGGCTGCGGTCAGCGGTTATGCCATGGATGGATTTGACCTGCTGATACTTGGCTTTATGTTGCCGGCTATCAGTGTTTCGCTGGCGCTCAATCCATCACAGGCGGGTTCGCTGGTGACCTGGACGCTGATTGGCGCGGTCATCGGTGGCATCGTCTTTGGTCATCTCAGCGACCGTTATGGCCGCATCCGCATGCTGACCGTCACGATTCTGGTCTTCTCGGTCTTTACCGGCCTGTGTGCGGTGGCGCAGGGCTACTGGGATCTGCTCGCCTGGCGAACGCTGGCGGGTGTGGGGCTGGGTGGTGAATTTGGTATTGGCATGGCGCTGATTGCTGAAGCCTGGCCCGCAGAGAAGCGTAATCGCGCATCAGCCTGGGTCGGTATCGGCTGGCAGCTGGGGGTGCTGATGGCAGCCTTTATCACGCCACCACTGCTGAATATCATCGGCTGGCGCGGCATGTTTCTGGTCGGTTTGTTGCCTGCGCTGGTCTCGTTCGCCATTCGTCGCGGGATGGGCGAACCGGAAGCCTATCAGCGGCAGGTTAAGCATGTGCCGTCACTCTCGTTTCCGGCACGCCTGAAGCTGCTGGTGCGCGATCGCGCTACCGCTAAAGCCAGTCTCGGTATTTTTATTCTCTGTTCAGTGCAGAACTTCGGTTACTACGGGCTGATGATCTGGATGCCGAGCTACCTCTCTTCCAGCTTTGGCTTCAGCCTGACGAAGTCGGGCCTCTGGACCGCAGTAACGGTGGTGGGGATGACCTTTGGCATCTGGCTGTTTGGCGTGCTGGCCGACCGCTTTGCGCGCTGGAAAATCTTCCTGCTCTATCAGTTTGGCGCCGTAGTGATGGTGGTGGTGTATGCACAGCTGCGCGACCCGAATATCATGCTGTTTACCGGCGCGATCATGGGGATGTTTGTTAACGGCATGATTGGCGGCTACGGTGCGCTGATTTCCGATACCTTCCCGCCGCAGGTGCGTGCCACCGCGCAAAACGTCCTGTTCAATCTGGGGCGTGGCGTGGGCGGCTTTGGCCCGGTAGTGATTGGTCTGCTGGCAAGCCAGTTCTCGTTCACGGCGGCAATTACCCTGCTGGCGCTGATTTATCTGCTGGATATTGCGGCGACGCTGTTCCTGCTGCCGAAGAAACAGAGTCAGGAAGATACGCTGGGCGCAATTGGCTGATGCTGCTTTGAAAGTGATGCTGGGATGCATTTGATCCCCGCGATTACGGATGAGTGATCGTTGTCACGGGTGAAGCAGAGCGGCAGGCAAAACGGTTAACGTTGCCTGCCGTCCTCTTTACTTCATCAGCGGCAGGAGCTGCTGATACAGGGTCGCAAAGGTCTTGCGACGCGACTGATAATGCGCCAGCCTGCCCGGATCCGGCTGATGTCGCTGCACCAGAACCGGCGTCGGGACGGTAACTGCCGGATATAGCGCCTGCTGCGCCAGCCTTGCGGCCCCCAGTGCCGGGCCAACTTCCCCGCCGTGGCAGTAATCCAGCGTCTGACCACTGATGTCTGCCAGCATCTGACGCCACAGTGCACTGCGAGCGCCGCCGCCGATCAGCATAATGCTCTCTGGCTGGACGCCGCAGTCGTGCAGCGCGTCCATACCCTCCGCCAGCGCAAACCCTACGCCTTCCAGCACCGCTCTCCCCAGTTCGGGACGGCCATGCTGGTGGGTAAAGCCAAAAAAAGCGCCCCGGGCATTGGGGTTGTTATGCGGCGTGCGTTCACCGGAAAGATAGGGCATAAACCACAGACCGGGCACGTCATCGCGCGCACGCTCCGCTTCAGCCAGCAGCTCAGGAACATCTTTGCAACCGGTCAGCGTTGCTGCCCAGTCCAGACAGGAGGCCGCGCTGAGCATCACCGACATCAGATGCCAGCGCTGCGGTAACGCGTGACAGAAACTGTGCACCGCGCGTTCCGGATTGCTGAGATAGCCGTCACTCACCACGAAATAGACACCCGACGTCCCCAGCGAGAGCATTCCCTGTCCCGGTTCGGTCATGCCGACGCCAATTGCACCCGCAGCATTGTCGCCACCACCCGCGGCCAGCGGCACCGCATTCATCTTCCAGCGTGCGGCCAGTTCGGTATGAAGAGTGCCGGTCAGGGCATTGCCTTCATAGAGTTGCGGCATCTGATCGCGGCTGAGATCACAGGCTTGCAGCATCACATCGCTCCAGTCACGCTGCGCCACATCCAGCCACATTGTGCCTGCGGCATCTGACATATCGGTGGCGAAGTCACCACTCAATCGCCAGCGCAGATAATCCTTGGGCAACAGCACGTGAGCAATCTGACTGAAGATGGCCGGTTCATGCTGCTGCACCCACAGCAGCTTGGGGGCCGTGAAGCCGGGCATCATCAGGTTGCCGGTAATCGAACGCGAATCCGGCACCTTCTGTTCCAGCTCACGGCACTGCGCCTCGCTGCGTCCGTCATTCCAGAGCATGGCAGGACGTAATATCTGGTTAGCGCTGTCGAGCAGCGTCGCACCATGCATCTGTCCGCTCAGCCCGATGGCCTGCACCGCGCGCAGGTCCTGCTGCGCGCTCAGCGCCTGCATGGTCAAATCCAGCGCCTGCCACCAGCTTTCGGGATCCTGCTCGCTCCACAAGGGTTGCGGACGCGAAACCTGCAGTGGTGACGTCTCTGTCGCTACCACGTTGCCCTGTGCATCCATCAGCACCACTTTGACGCCAGAGGTCCCTAAATCGATCCCGATAAACATGCTCTGCTCCTGAAGGGTTAGAAATCAAACAGGTAGTGATTCACCAGATTTTCCAGCTGCTCCTGACGTCCGCTCTGATGCTTCGGATTGAGCTGCTGCTGCTGAGCATGCGCCGCAAGGGCTTCCAGTGAAAACTCACCTTTCAAAATTTGCTGGCCGAACTCACCATTCCAGCCGCTGTAGCGCTGTGCCACGCGCTTATCGAGTTCACCGTCACCGATCATGCGAGCCGCTACTTTCAGCGCCAGCGCCATGGTGTCCATCGCGCCAATGTGACCGTAGAAGAGATCATATTTATCGGTGCTCTGACGACGCACTTTGGCATCAAAGTTTAAGCCACCGGTGGTAAAGCCGCCTGCCTTGAGGATTTCGTACATTACCAGCGCATTCTCTTCCACGCTGACCGGGAACTGATCGGTATCCCAGCCGCACTGCGGATCGCCGCGGTTGGCATCCACGGAACCGAAAATACCCAGTGCAATGGCCGTCGCAATTTCATGATGGAAAGAGTGACCCGCCAGCGTGGCGTGGTTCGCCTCCACGTTAACCTTAATCTCTTTCTCCAGGCCGAACTGTTTCAGGAAGCCATAAACTGTTGCGACATCATAGTCATACTGATGTTTGGTCGGCTCCTGCGGTTTCGGTTCGATCAGCAGCGTTCCCCGGAAGCCAATTTTGTGTTTGTGTTCGACCACCATCTGCATAAAACGGCCAATCTGCTCGCGCTCCTGGCGCAGATCGGTGTTCAGCAGGGTTTCATAACCTTCACGTCCGCCCCACAACACATAGTTTTCGCCGCCCAGGGTTTTGGTGGCCTGCATTGCGCTGCACACCTGTGTCGCTGCCCAGGCAAAGACTTCCGGATTGGGATTGGTCGCAGCGCCAGCACCGTAGCGCGGATGAGTGAAGCAGTTGGCCGTGCCCCACAGCAGTTTCACGCCAGTTTCCTGCTGTTTCTCCAGCAGTTTATCGGTCATAGCGGCTAAGTTTTCTTTGTAGCTATGCAGCGAATCACCTTCCGGTGAGACATCAACGTCATGGAAGCAGTACCACGGCACATTCAGCTTGTGGAAAAACTCAAAGGCCACATCCGCTTTCAGTTTTGCCTGCTGCAGCGCATCCCCGCTTTTCTGCCACGGACGATCAAAGGCGCCAACACCAAACATATCTGCGCCATTCCAGCAGAAGGTGTGCCAGTAACAGGCAGCAAAGCGCAGATGTTCCGCCATGGTCTTGCCGAGGATCACCTCATCAGGGTTGTAGTGGCGGAAAGCGAGAGGATGAGTCGACTGGGTGCCTTCATAACGAACCCGATCGATCTGATCGAAATAAGCGTGCATGGTTTGCTCCTTAGCATCAGTACCCGAATGGTCTGCGTTGAAGCAATATTCAATATGGGCTGCTGCCTCAGCTCAATTACGATATTTCATTCCGGGCATCAGATAATTATTATTTGTGCGCTGGCTCGCAAAATAATGTTATTTGCAGGGTCATTTATCATTATCACTCTCTTGTCCTAAAAAGATGAAACCTCGATCGCGCTCATAAAAAATGAAATAAACCAAAAAACGTAATAGCCGGATAAAAATCAGTAATTGCTGTAACCGGAAAAGAAGGGCAACAATTCATCCGCCTGGTTTATAGGCCTGAAACGACAATAGCCTCAACCTACAGGATGATCATAATGAAGATGAAACATGCACTGTTAGCCGCCTGCGCGGCGCTGGCGCTGTTCAGCCAGACCAGCGTGGCAAAAGAAGTGAAGATCGGCATGGCGATTGACGATTTGCGCCTCGAGCGCTGGCAGAAAGACCGCGATATTTTCGTTAAACAGGCGGAAACGCTGGGCGCTAAGGTGTTTGTTCAGTCTGCCAACGGCAACGAAGAAACCCAGATGTCGCAGATTGAAAATATGATCAACCGCGGTGTCGATGTGCTGGTGATTATTCCCTACAACGGTCAGGTATTGAGTAACGTTGTCGCTGAAGCGAAACGGGAAGGCATTAAAGTACTGGCCTATGACCGAATGATAAATAACGCTGATATCGATTTTTATATCTCTTTCGATAATGAAAAAGTGGGCGAGTTGCAGGCTGAAAGCATTGTGAAACAGGTGCCTAAGGGCAACTATTTTTTAATGGGCGGATCGCCTGTGGATAATAATGCCCGTCTGTTCCGCGCCGGACAGATGAAAGTGCTAAAACCTTATATCGATAATGGCAGCATTAAAATTGTCGGCGATCAGTGGGTCGACGCCTGGCTGCCAGAAAACGCCCTGAAAATTATGGAAAACGCGCTGACTGCGAACAGTAACCACATCGATGCAGTCGTAGCCTCTAACGATGCCACCGCAGGCGGCGCGATTCAGGCACTGAGCGCGCAGGGGCTGGCCGGAAAAGTGGCGATCTCCGGACAGGATGCCGATCTGGCCGCGATTAAACGTATCAAAGCGGGCACGCAGACCATGACGGTTTACAAACCGATCACCGAATTGGCCACTGAAGCGGCGAAAATTGCGGTCGAGCTTGGCGATGGCAAAACGCCTGCCAGCAACAGCAAACTGAATAATGGCCTGAAAGATGTGCCGTCCCGACTGCTGAAGCCGATTCCGGTCAACAAAGACAATATCGACAGCACCGTGGTGAAAGACGGTTTCCACAAACAGAGCGAACTCTGACCGCGCATAGCGTGAGGGAGAACAGTCGATGCTGCTGGAAATGAAAAACATCACCAAGCGTTTCGGTGCTGTGAAGGCGCTGAATGATGTCAGCCTGCAACTTGAGGCGGGCGAAGTGATGTCGCTGTGCGGTGAGAATGGATCGGGCAAATCGACGCTGATGAAAATCCTGTGCGGACTCTATCCGCACGGCGATTTTGAGGGGCAGATTCACTTCTCTGGCGACGACATTCAGGCGCAGACCATTCGCGATACTGAGCGTAAAGGCATTGTTATTATCCATCAGGAGCTGGCGCTGGTGCGGCAACTGACGGTGATGGAGAATATCTTCCTCGGTGCCGAACTGAGCCGTTTCGGCATGGTGGATGATGAAACCATGACCCTGCGCTGCCAGCAACTGCTGGCGCGGGTCGGGCTGAACGTCTCTCCCGCGACCCGCGTGGGTGAGTTAGGCCTGGGCCAGCAGCAGCTGGTGGAGATTGCCCGCGCCCTTAACAAACAGGTCCGGCTGCTGATTCTGGATGAGCCGACCTCTTCCCTGACGGAGCAGGAGACGGATGTGCTGCTGGGCATCATCCGTAATCTGCGCGAACACGGTATCGCCTGCATCTACATCTCGCACAAGCTGAATGAGGTTAAGGCGATCTCCGACACCATCTGCGTGATCCGTGACGGCCAGCATATTGCGACCCGTCCGGCGGCGGGCCTGAGCGAAGATGACATCATCACCATGATGGTGGGACGCGAGCTGACCGCGCTCTATCCCCACGCGCCGCATCAGATTGGCGATGTGATACTCAAAGTAGAGAACCTCACCGCCTGGCATCCGGTTAACCGCCACATCCGCCGCGTCAACAATGTCTCATTCACGCTCAGACGCGGTGAAATCCTTGGCATTGCCGGGCTGGTGGGTGCAGGCAGGACCGAAACGGTGCAGTGTCTGTTTGGCGTCTGGCCAGGGCGCTGGCAGGGCGATATCTGGATCAATGACAAACAGGTCAACATCACGGATTGCCGCGCCGCCATTGCGCACGGCATCGCTATGGTGCCGGAAGATCGTAAAAAGGATGGCATCGTGCCGCTGATGGCGGTGGGCAAAAACATTACCCTGGCGGCGCTGGACCAATTCAGCCACCGACTCTCTACGCTGGATGAAGCGCAGGAGCAGCAGGCAATCAACGACGCGATTAGCCGGCTGCGGGTGAAAACCTCCTCATCGGAGTTGCCGATTGGCCGCTTAAGCGGCGGCAACCAGCAGAAAGCGATTCTGGCGAAGTGCCTGCTGCTCAATCCAAAAATCCTGATCCTGGACGAACCGACGCGTGGCATCGATGTGGGCGCCCGTCAGGAGATCTACCTGCTGATTAATGCACTGGTTCAACAGGGTATCGCGGTGATTGTGATTTCATCTGAGCTGCCGGAAGTGCTGGGCCTGAGCGATCGGGTGCTGGTGATGCATGAAGGGCAGATCAAAGCCGATTTGATTAACGATAACCTGACTCAGGAGCAGGTGATGGAAGCTGCCCTGCGGAGTGAACATTATGCTTAAAAGTGAAAGTCCCCCAAGCCGCCTCTCCGGCACGCCGGGCAAACCGTCACCGGGCCGATTTACGCTGCCTAATCTGCAGGTTCTGGTGATGCTGGGCGCGATTGTGCTGATTGCGCTGTTCTTTACCTGGACTACCGACGGCTCGTGGCTCAGCGCGCGTAACGTCTCCAACCTGCTGCGCCAGACCGCCATCACCGGCATTCTGGCGGTCGGCATGGTGTTCGTGATTATCTCGGCGGAGATCGATCTGTCAGTGGGTTCTATGATGGGCCTGCTGGGTGGCGCGGCGGCGATTTTCGACGTCTGGCTCGGCTGGCCGCTGCCGCTGACCATTGTGGTGACGCTGGTGATGGGGCTGCTGCTCGGCACCTGGAATGGCTGGTGGGTGGCGTACCGCAAAGTGCCATCGTTTATCGTGACGCTGGCGGGAATGCTGGCATTTCGCGGCATTCTGGTCGGGATTACGGATGGCACCACGGTTGCCCCGATCACGCCGGGCATGTCGCAGATTGGACAGAGTTATCTGCCCGGTGGCGTCGGTTTCGGCTTTGGCGTTGCCGGTCTGGCATTGTTTACGCTGTGGCAATGGCGACTGCGCCTGCGTCGTCAGCAGCTGGGGCTGCCGCAGGGCGCTGCCAGCGGCACCGTGGGACGTCAGGCGATTACCGCAATCGTAGTGCTTGGTGCCATCTGGTTGCTCAACGATTATCGCGGCGTGCCGACCCCGGTGTTACTGCTGGCAGTGCTGTTGCTGGCGGGCATGTTTATGGCAACCCGGACCGCATTTGGCCGTCGTATCTATGCCATCGGCGGCAACATTGACGCTGCCCGGCTGTCTGGCATTAACGTGGCGCGGACCAAGCTGGCGGTGTTTGCCATCAACGGCGTGATGGTGGCGATTGCCGGGCTGATCCTCAGTTCACGACTGGGCGCAGGGTCGCCGTCGGCGGGTAACATTGCGGAACTCGACGCTATCGCCGCCTGTGTAATAGGCGGCACCAGCCTGGCGGGTGGTGTGGGTTCGGTTGCGGGCGCAGTAATGGGGGCCTTTATTATGGCCTCGCTGGATAACGGCATGAGCATGATGGATGTGCCGACTTTCTGGCAGTACATCGTCAAAGGCGCGATTCTGCTGCTGGCGGTGTGGATGGATACCGCAACGCGGCGTCGGGTGTAATCGCGTGGGCGATCACATTGTGGCGCAAACAATTTTTTTGCCCCTTTCAGCCGTGTTATGCAATGCGCTGAGGATTTAAGGGAACGCGCCACCATGCATGATAAACGTTATCGCATTACGCTGTTGTTTAACGCCAACAAAGTGTATGACCGTCAGGTTGTGGAGGGCGTCGGTGAGTATTTACAGGCGTCGCAGACTGACTGGGATATCTTCATTGAAGAAGATTTCCGCTGCCGCATCGACAACATCCGCGAGTGGCTGGGCGATGGGGTGATCGCTGATTACGACGATCGTTCCATCGAATCCCTGCTGTCGAATGTCTCTGTCCCGATTGTCGGCGTCGGCGGTTCTTACCATCGGCAGGAAGATTATCCGCCAGTGCATTACATCGCCACTGACAACGCCGCGCTGGTGGAGAAAGCCTTTCTGCACCTGAAAGAGAAGGGCATCAACCGCTTTGCTTTTTATGGATTACCCGCCTCCAGCGGCAAGCGCTGGGCGCAGGAGCGGGAACAGGCATTCCGCCAGCTGGTGGGGCGTGAACGTTATCAGGGCGTGGTTTATCAGGGCATGGAAACCGCCCCGGAAAACTGGCAGCACGCCCAGAACCGACTCGCCGACTGGCTGCAGACACTGCCGCCGCAAACCGGCATCATCGCCGTGACGGATTCGCGGGCGCGACATCTGCTTCAAGCCTGTGAGCACCTGAAAATACCGGTGCCGGAGAAGCTTACGGTGATCGGGATTGATAATGAGGAGCTGACCCGTTATCTGTCACGCGTGGCGCTCTCGTCCGTGGCGCAGGGCTCACGACAGATGGGTTATCAGGCAGCCAAACTGCTGCATCGGCTGCTGGATAAGCAGCCCTTACCGCTTCAGCGCATTCTGGTGCCGCCAGTGAAAGTCATCGCCCGGCGTTCGACCGACTACCGCTCGCTGCACGATCCGGCAGTGATTCAGGCGATGCACTACATCCGCTTTAACGCCTGTAAGGGGATTAAAGTGGAGCAGGTGCTGGATGCGGTCGGGCTGTCGCGCTCTAATCTGGAAAAACGCTTTCGGGATGAGACCGGTGATACTCTCCACGCGATGATCCACCGCGAAAAACTGGAAAAAGCGCGCGAACTGCTGGCTTCTTCGTCGCTCAACATCAACGAGATCTCGCAGATGTGCGGCTATCCTTCGCTGCAGTACTTCTACTCAGTCTTCCGAAAAAGCTACGACACCACCCCGAAAGAGTATCGCCAGCATTTTGGGGAGAATGTGTTGTAGGGAAACAGGGAGTCTGGCGTGGAGTGAGACCGTATGAAAACCGTGCAGCCTGCGCTGCTAGATTATCCGCTGCTCACTCTGCTCCAGCACTGCCAGCGCCAGCCCGTTAGCCGGGTCAATCCGGTTTTCCGGGAAGTGCAGCTGGGTATGCGCCGCGCTAAAGGTCAGCGCGTTGCCGTGTGCGGTCTCGCGTACTGCCTTACAGAAGGCCTCACTGGCGCTCCATGGACAATCAATGATGATGGTGGCGGGATTGAGCAGCAGCATAATCTGACTCAGCGCCGCACCCAGGTAGCCACCCGCCTGCGCCATCACCTCATCTACTACACGTGGCGCGCTGTCGCGGTTCTGCCAGCTCAGGCCCGGCTGACGCTGCGCCAGCTGCTGTTTAACCGCAGGCTGGCTGACCAGCGCTTCCAGGCAACCCCGGCGGCCGCAGCTGCAACGCGGGCCGTCGGGCTGGACAATCAGATGCCCTGCCTCGCCCGCCGTCCAGCTGTGCCCGGTAAACACTTCGCCATGCTGCACCAGTGCGCCGCCAATTCCCTCGGAAATACGCAGATAAAAGTGACCACTCTCCACCGATAATCCACGCTGCTCTACAGCCAGTAACGCCGCGGCTTTAACATTGTTCATAATGCGAATGGGCAGACGGACGTGTTTGCGGAGTGCGCTCAGCAGGTCAACATCCTGCCATTCAAGCGGCAATGAAATGTGCATCCAGCCGCGGCGGGGATCGACGATACCGGGGAAGCCCAGGCCAATGCCGAGCAGATCGGGATATTGCTCTGTCAGTTCCCGGCACAGCATGGCCAGCTCAGCCAGCAGTCGCGTCGGGTTACTGGTATCGGTGCGCAGCGTTGCTTCAGCCAGCACCTGGGAAAAGTAGTCGCAGACCCGCCAGTGAATAACATTACGCTCCACCATGATGCCTGCGCTCTTGAGTTTTTCCGGCCGCAGAGTAATCCCGATTTTAGGTCGTCCGGCGGCCGCGACACTGACCGGTCCCAACTCATCTATCAGGCCCTGTTCCAGCAGATCATCAATAATTAACGAGACGGTGTTTTTGCTGAGTGTCAGCGCTTCCGCCAGATCCTGACGTGACGTCACACGCAGCTTGCGCAGCTGAGTCATTACCCGTTTCTGGTTATTCAGTCGCAGTAGTGCAGGGCCTTTGCCGTTTGTTTTCATCACGGGTTCACTCAACAGAGGAGTAAGAATTGAGTGTATCAGCCCGTGCGGATTCTTCATCCCGCACTTTGCGTGCTGTTTCACACAACCGGATCGCCTGTGACTGAGATCGTGACTACGATCGGTTTTAACATCTTTTTTTCTGCCGGTTCGCTACAGCAAGCCACGCGCCCGCTGGCGCGGGATTAATATTCGTCACCGCGCACCCGACTGCGGTAACTTTCCCAGTCGAAACGCAACCACAGGCTGTTGCCGAGACGCATACGGTCCATGACGCGCTCGCCCAGCAGGGTGTTCATCTCATTCGGATTAAGGTTGGTCAACATGCCGGTCGGGCGCTTAGACGAGGAGCGGCGATCAACAATCTGATTGATGATCACTTTTTCGTAGCGCGATTCGCTCTGCATGCCGATCTCATCAATCACCAGCAGATCAACACTGCTGAGATCCTGAATCAGTCGCTCTTCGGTAATGCCGCTACCACCGCTAAAGGTGCCCTTCATGCTCGACATCAGATCGGCGACCGTCACGATAAGTACGCTTTTGCCGCGCAGGATCAGATCATTACCAATCGCGGCGGCCAGATGGTTTTTACCAGTGCCGGGACGGCCTGAAAAGACAAAGCTGGCGATGCTACCCTCGAATTCGGCGGCATACCGTCGCGCTTGTTCCAGTGCTTTGCGTTGGCCTTCATTTTCAATACGGTAGTTGTCGAAAGAACAGTTAATGTGCAGCTCGCGAATGCCGGAACGGCCCATGATACGCTGCATTTTCATTGCGCGATTCTCACGCGCTATGGCTTCAGAGCGTAAACGGCCTTGTTCCTGGTTCCAGGCCAACAGTTCTTCACCGTTAGTGAATTTTGGTCGGGTACCTGCTGGCATCATTCTTTTCAGGCGACTAAAGAGATCGTTGGGCGTTTTCATCATTCACCTCGGAAACCATCGGGAATATCGTAGTCGGTACTGCTGATTTGAGTGATATCACGCTTCGGTTGCCCGCCGTTTGCGGCGCGGTTCATCTGAATGCTGCGCGCCAGCTTCTGTTGCCACTGCACATGATGGAACATCCGGCCTTCCGCCTGCCAGTAGGTCACAAAGGCCGCCAGCTCGCTGGGCGTCACCGGTTCACTCAGCGCCACGCCCCAGATGGCGGCCTGACGCGTAAAATCGGCATCCGGCTGCCAGCCCTGATACATGGCGAACTTGCCTGCCGGTGTGTGGATCGCGGCGGGCGCGTCGTCATACAGGCTGTCATCCAGCGCCACATCATTTGGCTGCCGGGCGGCGGCTTCCAGCGCCAGCAGCTCAGCCAGACGCTTAGGTGTAATGGCGTACATCACCGGCGCATAATTATCTAACACCGCCAGCGTGCCCTTTTCCGCCTGCTGCAGGGCAGTCAGCGGATCCTGTCGGAAGGCATCCAGGCCAATGAGCGTTGAAGTTAAGATTTTAGCTGACATGAAAAGACCTGAGGTTAACGAACACCTTGCGTCGGGAACCCGTCGCCGACGCAGAAGTGTTTATTGTACCTGTTTTAAGGGTGCGGATCGCTTAAAAAGCAAGAGTGCAGATCAGTGCGATGTGACCGGAGAGGCGTTGTGGCGGGCCGGTGCTGATTCGGTGGCGCGCACGCTGACAGCGGCAGCGGCTGGACGGGTCTGCCATAAATAGCGCACCGAGGCGAGCCAGCAGAGGCTGTATCCCAGAAGCTCGGTGCCCTCTTCGGCCATGTTTTTGACCACGCGGTTGTAGTCCCCCAGCATCAGATGCTGCCACAGCGCATGAACACCAAATAGTCGGGAGAAGACCAGCACCACTAAAAAGCCGGAGGCCATCACCGGCCAGCTTCGGTGTTGCAGCAGGTTAGCCAGCGCATGCAGGGTTTTCTTCGGTGTTCGCAGCGCAACGGCCAGCGAACCCGCCGTGACCGCCAGTGCAAACCAGACCCAGCTACCGTGCTGAATGGTATCAAACACGAAGTCGAGCTCGCGGATCAGCATGCAGCTGTAAAAGCCAGCCACTAAGGTCAGCGCCCCACGCTGGGCGGGACGGCGTTGAGCCGCTATAAAAAACAGCGCGGCGATCATCGCCAGCATGCATTCCTGAGTGGTTTCAGTAAAAGAGGTTTCGTGGAGTGCGTCGTTCATCCAGGCTACATCAATGTAGACAGGGACGATAGTCAAAGCGAGAACCAGGGCATTCAGAATGAAGACCGCGATTTCGCGGCCAATAATTGTCAAATCGTTGCGCATAGTGTTACCAGTATAATGATTAGCGGACTCATTATATTTCAAGTGCGCAACATCCTTTCTCATTTGATGCCCCAGTTAGAAACTGGCGCTGAAGCCAAAGGTATAAAGTTGCTGATCCTGATTATTCAGCGCTTCGCTTTGTGAAAATGAAGCAAAAGCCGCCAGATTATCGTTCAGTGGCATCTGTGCACCGATGCTCACATCAATGCCGTTGGATTGATCGGTGCCGCTCGTCGTTTCATGCCGGGGATTCTGCGGTGAATCTGCCATCAGATAGTGATAACTCAGCTGCGCCCAGGGCGATATCCATCCCTGCTGCGAATCGATGCGCCAGCCGACGCTGGCACTCTGCTCCCGGCTCTGCTGATCGCTGTAGTCGCATTGCAGACAGTTCATCTGCTGCGGATCGACCGCATACTGCGCCACGGGTCCGGTGGTCAATGAAGGGGCAATGGGCAGGTCAACGCCAGCCCGATAGCGTTTTCCCAGCGGCGTAGTGCCTACGCTGCCGGTTTCACTGTGCAGGGCAATGGGGGATGCGGTAGGCGAATTGATGGCGGCTTCAAACAGGGCGCGGCTCTCATCGCTGAAGGCGAGTGGGGTCAGGGCGATCTTCTCCGCCAGAATCGTGTCGTAATCGGGAAGAAATTCAGGATGTTGAGGCGCAGAGACGCCACCGCGGGCAAAAGTCGGTTGCGTAAAGATTAACAGGTATACAGCACAGCAGGTCCGCAGACCTTCCCAACCGCTTCTCGGCAACATCGCTTCTCCGGGCAAAACTGAAGTTATTATCCGGCGTCTGAATTAAATTTTCGGCCCGTCTCTGTTATTTAACCGGTGATCGTTTAACTATCAACCCATTAATTCTAAGATCAAGCGGACCGCTAAAATATTCTCGATATTTAAGGAACAAAGCGATGCAACGATGTGGTTGGGTAACGCAGGATCCCCTCTATCTGGCTTATCACGACAGGGAATGGGGAGTGGCGCAGCGGGACAAGCGCGCGTTGTTTGAGATGCTCTGTCTGGAAGGACAGCAGGCGGGATTATCCTGGATCACCGTGCTGAAAAAACGGGAAAACTATCGGGCGGCGTTTCACCAGTTTGATCCGCATGCCATAGCAGTGATGGATGCTGCAGATATCGACACGCTGATGCTCAACAGCGGCATCATCCGCCACGCCGGTAAAATCGCCGCCATTATCGCTAATGCCCGCGCTTATCTGGAGATGGAAGCGAAAGGTGAGGATTTCAGCCACTTCGTCTGGCAATTTGTCGATAACGTGCAAATCGTTCACCATTATCCCGACTACAGCCAGGCACCCACCACCACAGAGCAGGCTATTGCGCTCTCGAAGGCACTCAGGCAGCGTGGTTTCAAATTCATCGGCCCCACAATTTGCTACTCCTTTATGCAGGCCTGCGGACTGATAAACGATCACCAGAGCAACTGTTTTTGCCATCCTGACAATCAAAAGGCGTAGTTGCCGTTAAATCAGGATTTTTCCTCACTACATCCGCAGCCATCAGGCGGCATAATCGTGCCACTTATGGGAAAGGTTTTCCCCTGTGTGTGGAATGTAAGGGAACAAAAATGCAGAAGAAATTAATCGCCATCACTTTGTTATTAAGCGGCAGTCTGGCCCTGCCAGGTTGTACTACCAATCCTTACACCGGCGAATCTCAGGCGGGTAAGTCAGGCGTAGGCGCGGGCCTGGGTGCATTAGTGGGTGCCGGTGTCGGCGTGCTCTCTTCGTCGAAGAAAGATCGTCGTAAAGGCGCGCTGATTGGTGCCGCTGGCGGTGCTGCACTGGGCGGTGGCGTGGGCTACTACATGGATGTTCAGGAAGCGAAACTGCGCGACAAAATGCGTGGCACCGGCGTCAGCGTGACCCGTAATGGCGATAACATCGTCCTGAATATGCCAAACAATGTCACCTTTGACTCCAGCAGCAGCAATCTGAAACCTGCCGGCGCGAACACGCTGACCGGTGTGGCAATGGTGCTGAAAGAGTATCCAAAAACGGCGGTAAACGTAGTGGGTTACACCGACAGCACCGGCAGCCGTGCGCTGAACATGCGTCTGTCACAGCAGCGTGCTGAAAGCGTCGCCAGCGCGTTGATTGTGCAGGGTGTTGCCAGCGACCGCCTGCGTACGCAGGGTGCAGGTCCCGACAACCCGGTTGCCACCAACAGCACCGAAGCAGGCAAAGCACAAAACCGTCGTGTTGAGATCACGCTCAGCCCGCTGGGATAATTGCGGGCGCCCCCGTCCGGGGGGCGCTTTTTTTTCTGTAAAGCATTGCGTTAGAAGTATCAGTAATGTTTCTGTTAATAGAGCCAGCAGAGGCTTTATGATAAGCTGATCAAAAATTGATCAACGGACGCCTCTTCCATGTCTCTTAAAGCCATCGCTGCGGTTTTAGGTCTTTCCGTGACGACAGTCAGCCGCGCCCTCAATGGTTATCAGGATGTCGCTCACGAGACGCGTAAACGCATCGAAGAGGAAGCGCAGCGGCGTGGCTACCGGCCAAATGCGGCGGCGCGGCGACTTAAAACCGGCCGTGCTAACGCGGTAGGGCTTGTCTACCCGATCAATTCAACGCCTCTGAGTGGCAGCGACTTCAGCGACATGTTGCTGGCGCTGGATCATCATCTTGCCCGTTATGAGATTAACCTGCTGTTGCTGGCGGATAAGCAGCAGCAGAGTCAGTCGACTCTGACACGCCTGCTGCGCAGTGGGGCCGTTGATGCCCTTATTGTTGGCCACACCACACCGGAAGACAGTCGGCTTCACGCTCTGCTCCAGACCAATTTTCGCTTTCTGGCGCTGGGCCGCAGCGATCTGCCATCCACCTATGCCTGGTTTGATGTTGATCATCTTGCCGGTTCGCAGCTGGCGGTGAGCTGGTCGCTGGCGCAGGGACGGCAGCGGATAGCCTGGCTCGGCAGTCATGAAAACAGCACGCGGGTGCGTGACCGTCGTCAGGGTTATCTGACGGCGCTGGGGGACGTTGCGCCTTATGCGATGGCGGCTGTCACGCCGTCGCGCCGTGCCGGCTATCACCAGACCCGCGAATGGCTGGCAGAAGCGTCTGCGCCGGAAGTGATCATCACCGACTGCGCTGTGCTGGCTGAAGGGGCCGCTCTGGCACTGCAACAGGCGGGGCGCGCTGCTGGCGAGGGTGCCATTCTGCTGGCGGGCTGGGAGGGATTGCCGCGGGATGCGATTCTCGATCATCCCATTGTCGCTATTCGCCAGGCGACGCCGTATCAGGCCGGTGAACAGGTTGCTGAAATGGTGATGCAGTTGATCAATGGCGCGCCGCCGGAAACGTTACAGACCCTGTGGCAACCCTGGCTGCAGTTACCGGCGTAGCACTTTTTGCGGTGGGCTTTGCTTGTGCTAGTCTCTGCCAGGTTTCTTATTTCGCAGGATATCTCATGAAAATCAGGCCGCCTCGCGCCACCATCAGCGATGTTGCTCACGCGGCACGAACCGGTAAAACCAGTGTTTCACGCTATCTCAATGGTGAACTGCATCTGCTCTCTGCCGGTTTAAAAGCGCGGATTGAACAGGCCATTGCTGATCTTAGCTATCGTCCGAGCCAGATGGCGCGCGGCCTGAAGCGCGGACGTACCCGCCTGATCGGGCTGATTATCGCCGATATCACCAATCCCTATTCCGTCGATGTGATGAGCGGCATCGAAGCCGCCTGCCGCGAACATGGCTTCACGCTGTTGATGTGTAACACCAACAATGAAGTAGATCTTGAGCAGCATTATTTGCAACTGCTGAGCAGCTATCAGGTCGAGGGCATTGTGGTTAACGCGGTCGGGATGCGTGAAGAGGTGCTTAACCATCTGCAACAGTCCCTGCTGCCGATGGTGCTGATTGACCGTAAAATTCCCGATTTTCCTTGCGATGTGGTGGGCCTGAACAACGCCGAAGCGGCAGAAACGGCCACACGCCATCTGGTCGACAATGGTTACGACGCGCTGCTGTTTCTGAGTGAGCCGCTGGGCAGCGTTAATACACGACGCGAGCGTCTGCACGCCTTCCGCCAGCTGCTGGCGGCGTATCCGCAGGTTAAGCATGAGAATACCGAGGTGGCACTGCACCAGCCCGATGCGCTGGACCAGGCGCTGCTGGCCTTCCATGAGCGCCACACCGGCAAACGCTGCGCGGTGATGGTCGCCAACGGCGCGCTGACGCTGCAGGTGGCGCGATCGCTGCAGCGACTCAACCTGCACTGGGGCCGCGATATCGGCCTGCTCGGTTTTGATGAACTGGAGTGGGCGGCGCTGGCCGGTGTCGGAATCACCACGCTGAAACAGCCTACCTGGCAGATTGGCTTCAGCGCACTGGAGCGATTGATTGCGCGCATTGAGGGCAGCGAATTGCCCATTGCCGAACAGGTCTTCTCTGGCGAACTGATCGTTCGTGGCTCCAGCCAGCCTCTGGGCTGAATTTCAGATTTAACCTTCCGTTTACATGCTCGCTTCGTGAGCACGATCATAATTTCACAGTTTGCTGCTTTGCTTTGGAACCGGTTCCATTTAGGGTTTTTGTATTCGTTATCGGCAGAACCCTGCCATGGAGTAGAACATGAAACCTGACATCATCGTGGTGACCGCCGCTTATGGCCACGCGCAGATCGCCGCACTCGGCGGTCAAAGTGCGCTGCTGCCGATAATCCAGCAGGCGGGCGCTGACGGGGTCGAAATCCGCCGCGAACTGCTTGATGACGCGGCGCTTGCCGATCTGCCCGCGCTAGCCCGGACAGTGGCGCAACATCAGCTATACGCCAGTTATTCGGTGCCCGATACGCTGTTTTGTGACGGCGGCGAAATCAATCCGCGCATAACCCACTACGTTGAAGAAGCACGCCAGTTAAACGCTCAGCGGCTGAAAGTGGCGCTGGGAGACTTTACCGGTGCATTGCCTTGCGAAACGTTGCAGGCGCTGCTGGCGGATCTGCCGTTTCAGCTGACCGTGGAAAACGACCAGACCGAACATGGCCGACTGGCACCGTCCGTCGCGTTTTTCACGGCGGTCAGGGAAGCCGAACTGCCGATTAGCATGACCTTTGATATGGGCAACTGGTGCTGGACCGGGGAAGATGCCGACCAGGCGGCAGAGCAACTGGCCGCGCAGGTGGGCTATGTGCATGTCAAAGCAGCCGTGCCGCACCAGGATAGCTTCCGGGCGATTGCGCTGGATGAGGCTGACGACCACTGGCGCACCCTGCTGCAACAGCTGCCCGCACAGGCACCGCGCGGTATCGAATTTCCGCTGGAAGGCGACGATCTGACTGCGGTGACACGCCACTATGTGTCGCTGCTGCGTAACGTGTAAGGAACAGATATGACGCACATTAATCATCACAACGGTCCGCTCGATGTTGTCACCATCGGTGAAGCGATGGCGATGTTTATCGCCCGTGAGACTGGCGACCTGGCCGCAGCAGAGACCTTTGTTAAACGCGCAGCAGGCGCAGAACTCAATGTGGCGACCGGCCTGGCTCGTCTTGGCCTGAAAGTGGGCTGGGTCAGTCGTATCGGCGATGACGCTTTCGGTCGGTTTATCTGCCAGCAGCTGGAAAAAGAGGGGATCGATCACGCCTGTGTGACGGTCGATAAGCGCTATCCCACCGGTTTTCAGCTCAAGTCCAAAGTCGATGACGGCTCCGATCCGCTGGTGGAATATTTTCGTAAAGGCTCGGCGGCCAGCCATCTGTCGGTTGACGATTTTGACGCGGACTATTTCGGCTCTGCGCGTCATCTGCACCTGAGCGGTGTGGCGGCGGCGCTGTCAGAGAGTTCGCTGGAGCTACTGAAGCACACCGCCAAAGAGATGCGTTCGCGCGGTAAAACTATCTCGTTTGACCCTAACCTGCGGCCGGTGTTATGGCGGAGCGAAGAGGAGATGCGTAAGCAGCTCAATCTGCTGGCGGAGTATGCCGACTGGGTGCTGCCGGGCGAAAAAGAGGGGCTGATTTTGACGGGTTATCGCCAGCCAGAAGCAATCGCAGATTTCTATCTCGACAGGGGTGTGAAAGCCGTCGTGATTAAAACCGGTTGTGACGGTGCCTGGTTTAAAACGGCGCAGGGCGAACAGGGCCAGGTTGAGGCGATCAAAGTCGACAACGTGGTGGATACCGTGGGTGCCGGAGACGGCTTTGCCGTTGGCGTCATCAGCGCCCTGCTGGAAGGTCAGTCGCTGCCGCAGGCGATTCGTCGCGGCAACAAAATTGGTTCGATGGCGATTCAGGTCATTGGTGACAGCGAAGGTCTGCCGACGCGTCAGCAACTGGGCGACGTGTAGTTCGCGCCCCTCTACAGACACAGGAGTTCCCGATGAAAAAGCAGACAATCGCGCCAAAACGTTGGTGGTTCATCATGCCCATCGTGTTTATCACCTACAGCCTGGCGTATCTCGATCGTGCAAATTTTAGCTTCGCTTCTGCTGCCGGGATTAATGACGATCTCGGCATCACCAAAGGCATGTCTTCGCTGCTGGGTGCGCTGTTCTTCCTGGGTTACTTCTTCTTCCAGATCCCGGGTGCGATTTACGCCGAACGCCGCAGCGTCAAGAAACTGATCTTCTGGTGCCTGATTCTGTGGGGCGGTTGCGCCTCCCTGACCGGCGTGGTCAGCAATATTCCGATGCTGGCAGCGATTCGCTTTGTTCTGGGCGTGGTGGAAGCCGCTGTGATGCCCGCGATGCTGATTTACATCAGTAACTGGTTCACCAAATCCGAACGTTCACGCGCCAACACCTTCCTGATCCTGGGGAATCCGGTCACGGTGCTCTGGATGTCAGTGGTGTCGGGCTATCTGATCGAATCCTTTGGCTGGCGTGAGATGTTTATTTTCGAGGGAATTCCAGCGGTGGTCTGGGCGATCGCCTGGTGGTTCCTGGTGCAGGATAAACCCGCGCAGGCGCGCTGGATGAGCGATGCCGAGAAAGCGGCCTTGCAGGCTGAACTGCAGAAAGAGCAGGAAAACATCAAAGCGGTGCGCAACTACAGTGAAGCGTTCCGTAACCGCAACGTGATCATTCTCTGCCTGCAGTACTTTGCCTGGAGCATTGGCGTGTATGGCTTTGTGCTGTGGCTGCCGTCGATTCTGCGTAACGGCACGCAGATGGGCATGGTAGAAGCGGGCTGGCTGTCAGCGGTGCCTTATCTGGCGGCGACCATTGCGATGGTGATTGTCTCCTGGGCGTCGGACAAAACCCAGAACCGTAAGCTGTTTGTCTGGCCACTGCTGCTGATAGGCGCGCTGGCGTTCCTCGGCTCGTATCTGGTGGGATCGAACCACTTCTGGATGTCCTACACCCTGCTAGTGATTGCGGGTGCTGCGATGTATGCGCCTTACGGACCGTTCTTCGCCATTATTCCTGAGATGCTGCCGCGTAATGTTGCGGGTGGCGCGATGGCGTTGATCAACAGCATGGGTGCACTGGGATCGTTTATCGGTTCATGGATTGTCGGCTATCTTAATGGAGCCACCGGTAGCCCATCTGCCTCCTACATCTTTATGGGATCGGCCCTGCTGGTTTCGGTGTGGCTGACGCTGATTGTGAAACCGGCGCAGAATAAAGCGCCACCGCTGCAGGGTGCGAAACCGGCCTGAAAGCGTAAACGTTAGCCTCTGTTTCTCCGGGCGGCCTGCAAGCCGCCCGCAACTTATTGACCGGGAGCCACTGAATGAAACCCGCTGTAATTCTTTATAAAAAACTGCCTGACGATCTTTATGCACGCCTGGCTGAACAGTGTGACGTGACGGAAATCAGCGATCTTTCGCCAGAGAACCAGCAGGAACATGCTGCGGTTTTCCGGCAGGCAGAAGGGCTGCTGGGATCGGGCGGTAAAGTGAATGGCGAGCTGCTGGCGAAAATGCCCAATCTGCGCGTCTGCTCCAGCGTCTCTGTGGGCTACGACAATTTTGATGTAGACGCACTGAATCAGCGTAATGTGGTGCTGATGCACACGCCGACCGTGCTGACCGAAACCGTGGCGGACACCATGATGGCGCTGGTGCTGAGCACGGCGCGCCGGGTGCCGGAACTGGATGCCTGGGTTAAAGCGGGTAACTGGCAGAAGAGCATCGGACCGGCGCAGTTCGGCATCGACGTGCATCATAAAACGCTGGGAATTCTCGGTATGGGTCGAATCGGGATGGCGCTGGCGCAGCGCGCCCACTTCGGTTTCGGCATGAAAATCCTCTACAACGCCCGCCGCGAGCATGAAGAGGCGCAGTCGCGCTTTGGTGCGCAGCGCTGTGAACTGGAGGCGCTGCTGAAGCAGAGTGATTTCGTCTGCATCAGCCTGCCGCTGACCGAAGAGACGCACCATCTGATCGGTGCCGCCGAGCTGGAACTGATGAAGCCGGATGCGGTGCTGATCAACGCCGGTCGCGGGCCGGTAGTGGATGAAAAGGCGTTAATCGCCGCGTTGCAGGCGGGCAAATTGCATGCCGCCGGGCTGGATGTGTTTGAGCAGGAGCCGGTCTCAGCCGACTCTCCGCTGCTTTCGCTGCCGAATGTGGTGACGCTGCCGCATATCGGTTCTGCTACTCACGAAACCCGTTACGGCATGATGCAGGATGCGGTAGAAAATCTCATCGCCGCACTCGGCGGAAGCGTCGAGAAAAACTGCGTTAACCCGCAGGCGCTGAAGTAATCCCCACGGCTTACCATTGCGCCCGCCGATGGCGGGCGTTATGGTGGACCCCCGATTCGTTATCACAAATATTTAACCGCTATGTCCTTTTCTCAGTTCGGCGACAAATTTACCCAACATTCCGGCATCTCACGTCTGATGGAAGATATGGGCGCGGGCCTCCGCACACCCGGCACCATCATGCTGGGTGGTGGCAATCCGGCGCAAATTCCGGCCATGAACGACTACTTTCAGCAACTGCTGCAGCAGATGCATGAGGAAGGCAAACTCAGCGAAGCGCTGTGCAATTACGACGGTCCGCGTGGCAAAGCGACGCTGCTGGCGTCGCTGGCTGAATTGCTGCGTGAGCAGCTTGGCTGGCCGATCACCGCCGAGAACATCGCACTGACCAACGGCAGCCAGAGCGCCTTCTTCTATCTGTTTAACCTGTACGCCGGTCGCCGGGCCGATGGAAGCAAGAAGCGTGTGCTGTTCCCGCTGGCGCCTGAATATCTTGGCTATGCGGATGCCGGTCTGGAAGAGGCGCTGTTTGTCTCGGCGAAGCCGAACATTGAGCTGCTGCCGGAAGGCCAGTTTAAATATCATGTCGATTTCGAGCATCTGCCGATGAACGATGATGTCGGGCTGATCTGCGTCTCGCGCCCGACCAACCCGACCGGCAATGTGATCACTGATGATGAGCTGATGCAGCTCGATGCGCTGGCACAGCAGCATGACGTGCCGCTGCTGATCGACAATGCCTATGGTGTGCCGTTCCCCGGCATCATCTTCAGCGAGGTGCGCCCGCTGTGGAATCCCAACATCATTCTCTGCATGAGTCTGTCGAAGCTTGGCCTGCCGGGTGCGCGTTGCGGCATCATTATCGCGGACGAGAAAACCATTACTGCGCTGAGCAACATGAACGGCATCATTAGTCTGGCGCCAGGCAGTATCGGTCCGGCCATCGCCAATGAGATGATCCGTCGCGGCGATCTGTTGCGGCTCTCCGAAGAGGTGATCAAGCCGTTCTATCAGCAGAAAGTGCAGCAGACCATCGCGATTCTGCGGCGCTATCTGCCGGAAGAGCGCTGCCTGATCCACAAGCCGGAAGGAGCGATTTTCCTCTGGCTCTGGTTCCGCGATCTGCCGATCACCACTGAATTGCTTTATCAGCGGCTTAAAGCGCGCGGCGTGCTGATGGTGCCGGGGCACTTCTTCTTCCCGGGACTGGAACAGGCGTGGCCGCACACCCATCAATGTATGCGGATGAATTACGTGCCGGATGCAGAGAACATTGAACGGGCGGTGCAGATTCTGGCGGAAGAGGTTGAGATCGCCTGGCGCGACAGCTAGTCCTGCTCTTCCTGTGGATCGGTTAACGACAGCTGGCACCACTGTGCCAGCTGCTTAATGGCCTGCTCCACCTCAGCATTCCAGCCGAAACCGGCATTCAGCCGGAAACAGTGATCGTAGCGCTGATCGGTGGCAAAAATGTGGCCCGGCGCAATGCCAATGCCCGCATTACGCGCTTTCAGAAACAGCTCGCGCACGTTCAGCGCCTCGCGTGGCATCTCAACCCACAGCACATAGCCGCCTTCCGGATCGGACACCCGCGTTCCCGCCGGAAATTCCCGCAGCACCGACTGACGCATCTCGCGGATTTGCCGTGCCAGCTCACGTCGCAGCTTGCGCAGATGCGCATCGTAGCCGCCGCTGCGCAGCAGCTCCGCGACCGCCGCCTGTGACAGCACCGAGGTGCCCATAGTCGAGGTATATTTCAGTGAGGCGATTTTGCGCATGTAGTTAACGCTGTGCACCCAGCCAATACGAATGCCCGGTGCCACGGTTTTAGAGAAGCCGCTGCAGAGAATGGCGTTGGGGCTGAAGGCGCGCATCGGGAAGGGGCGACGTTCACCAAAGGCGGTATCGCCAAAAATATCATCCTCAATAATCACCACATCGTTTTCATCCGCCTGCCGCGCAATATAGGCTTTATGCTCGTTGGGAATGCTCTTGCCCAGCGGATTATTGACGTTGCACAGGGTGAGAAAGACCCGCACCGCCTTGTGCTGAAACAGGCCGGTCAGCTTCGCCACATTCACATACCCTTCCGGACCGGCTTCCACTTCAATCACCCGTAAATTCAGGTTATGCAGCATCTGCAGCAGCACGAAATAGCAGGGTGACTCCACTGCCACCACGTCGCCCGGCTGGGTGGTGGCACGCAGCGACAGCGAGATCGCCTCAATGCAGCCGTTGGTGATCAGAATATCGTCGGCGCTGATATTGCAGCCGTAATCGACCGCGCGACGGGCAATCTCAGTTTTCAGTGGCGCATAGCCGGTACCTTTGACCGTATTACCGAGCAGAGCCGGTTTGCTGTAGCCCATCTGGCGCATCAGCAGCCCGATGCGTTTGACCGGATAGAGCGCGCTGTCCCCGTTGGCCAGATCGAGCCGTACCCGGCAGTCTGAGCCGAGCATCGCCAGATGCAGTTCTGTCTGCTCATCCAGTGGCGCGATGGCACGCGGCTGTTCGCTGACGGCGGGTAGCTGACGCGACGAGGGCCGCTGCGGGGCGACAAAAAAGCCCGATTTAGGGCGGGCGACGGCGTAGCGCTCATCTTCCAGCGTGCGCAGTGTTTTCAGGGCGGTGGTGAGGCTGACATTGTACTGTGTCGCCAGCGTTCGCACCGACGGCAGACGGCTGTCGGGTGCCAGTGAACCGGCATGAATGGCCTGCTTAATCTGTTCTGCGATCTGGCGATAACGACTGCTCTGACTCTCCTGTTCCCCGATAACATCGGCCATCTGTTCCACCCCATATCGCGCTGATCTGTGCATATTCAACAGAGTACATTCAAAGTAGTTTAGGCTGCATCTCTTAATTATTCATGACGCTAAACGGCACGGCGGCCCCGTCAGCCGCCGGGCTTCAGTCCATAACGTCGTTCTGTTCACCTAAGGAAATGTGAGAAATGAATAATCTGCCCGCCATGATGAAGGAGATTGAAGCGTATCTGTCGCCGGCCATCATTGAATCGGCTCAGCGCTGCTCTGTTCGCCTGCTGGCGGCGCTGCCGGATCAGCAGCAGCTGGAGAATAACCGCGTTTTGCTTGCTTATGGCGGCGGAAAAGACAGCAGTTACATGGTGGCTTACGTACGTTACATTCAGGGATTGATCTGGCAGCAGCAGGGCAGCACGTTTCATCTGCGGGTCAGCACTAACCGCCATGCGGCGATGAATCAGAGCGTGATGGAGAATATCCACCGCGTTTATCAGGCGCTGGCGATGCATGACGATGAACGGGCGGAATGTCTGGTGGTGGATGGTCTGCTGATCCGGCCATTTGCCCGCGACCTGCCGATGCCGGAGAGCGTGCGGCAGCAGAACCGCAATGACGTGCTGATGAATGGCCACCGCTTTCGTGCCGATGCGCGCTCGACCTTCTGCAACGCCTGCAATCTCAGCATGGTGAACTCCTTTGGCCTGGCAGCAGACTACAACGGTGGTGTGGACCTGATTATCACCGGTGACTCGCCGCAGGAGCAGGCTGCCTATGTTGCCTGGGCGCGGCACCTTTCCCGGCTATTTGATGCGCCGGTAGCGGACAAAAGCCGAGGCTTCAGCGGATTTCTGCAGACGCTGGACGGCGTTGCTGAGCGTTACTTCAGCGATGTTTACGGGGCCGATCATCTGACGCCCGCGCACCGCATCACCCACCAGCTGGCGCGCGACCCGCTGTTTTTCAACATCTATCAGGACACCGCCTATGAAGCGGGCGCGCACTGGGCGCTGCTCAGCGAATTTATGCACTTCCGTTTCGATGAACTGATGTTCAGCTTTTCCGAGTCCGACTGCGGTAATCCGACGCTGATGGCGCATCTGCGCGGACTGCGGTCAGAAACGCTGTTGCAGCGCCACTATGCCGAAGGGATCCGCGAATATGTGCGCTTCGCGCTGGGGCTGATGGTGAAGAAGGATTTTCCGCCCGCGCTCATTGATGAGATGGCGGCGCGCTATCAGGACGACGACGCCATCCGGCAGCAACGGCAGCGCGCAGCAGACTTCGCCATGCAGGCGTTTGACCTCAGTGAAGATCAGCTGATCTGCATGATCTACTCACCCTTCCTGGCACAGGGCGCGAAGCTCGGGCACTGGCTGTCGCAACAGCAGATTGCGCTGGAGGAAGCCGCCATTCGCGACCTGCTTGAGCAGCGCAGTGAGGATGTCGCGCTGGCACAGCAGTTAACGCAGCTCTCCGGCCTGACGCTGACGCAGATGCGCCACTGCTGGCAGAGCAGGCCGGTCAGTTCGCTGCTGGAGGGCAAAAGCACCGATCCGCTGTCGCGCGTCCTGCGTTTTGATCCTCACAAAGCGGTGATTCAGGTCAATAACGGTGTGCTCAATGACATCGTGACAGAAATCATTTCCGGGCGTTAACCCGGTAAGGCGAGGCGATGAAAAAGATTTTCCTGCAAATTGGCGCCACCCGCGACGGACAAAACCCCTACTGCGCGGTGGCGAAACGCGACGGCTATTTTACCGTGCTGGCGGAGATGGGCGATTTTGTCGATTACCAGTCGCTCAGCCTGGCGCTGCCGTTTGATCTGATTATCCGCCTCGACCGCCCTGAGAATCCGTGGGAGGTAATGCAGGCTTATCTGCATGCTGGTTTGCTGGCGCATCCGCTGGTGGTGCTGGCGGGCTTTGAAGCCTACAACGCCAGCGCCGGACGACTGCGTGAGATGCTGGCCGGGCCGGACGCGCCCGCCGCCTTTATTCCGCTGGATAAATATGCGCAGCGCATGGCGCTGAAAAAAGCCTGGCCGCGCTTCCCGCAGCCGGAGTTCCGCTTTTTCGCCTCGCCGCTCAGCATTCTGGATGCGGAACAGGCGCTGATCTATCCCTGCGTTGTGAAACCGGTGGATGGCGGCGGCGGCCTGGGTATCTGGCTGATTGAACGCGCCGATCAGCTGCACAGCGTGGTGAAACAGCTGGTTCAGACCATGAACTACGGTGGCCGCGGCTTCAGCGGTTTTATTGTGGAGAGTGCTTTGATCGGCGAGGAGTTTTCGCTGCAGGGCGTGGTGCATCAGGGACATCCCCAGGCGCTGACCTGCTGCCAGAAGGTGATTGAGCAGTACCGTGACGCGGAGGGCTGCGTCAGCTTTTATGAGTCGGGCCATGTGGCGATGGCGGCAGCGGCCCTGCCAGCGTCGTTCAGCAGCCTGATGACCTTCTGCTGCGAAACCTTTGGCTATCGTCAGGGCGCGTTTCATATCGATTTCATTGTGGTCAACGGCGTGCCGCATTTCCTGGAGATGGGATTCCGGCTCTCCGGCATGGGCGTAGCGACGCTGGTGCAGGAGGCGACGGGCATCAACTGGGCGGAAGTCACCTTCCGGCTGGAAGCGGGCGACGCACTGCCTGCCTTTGCCTTCACCCCATCCGGTGCGGTCGGCCAGCTGCGGTTGCGGCAACCGGCGCAGCTGCAGGCGGCCGAACGCTGGATCGATCAGCATCAGCAGGGCGCGCTGTTACCGCCACTCAGATTGCCTGCGTTACAGGTTTCGTCACGCTCATCGCTCTATGCCGACCTCACGCGTCATGCGGGCATTCTCGCCACCTTCAGCCTGACGGCCACGGCGCGTGAGCCGATCATGACCACGTTTCAGCAGGTGATTGCCGCGCAGTCAGTCACCGCGGGGAGAGACAAAGTATGTGCAGGATGATTCTGGCACATGGCCAGTTCGACAGCGCCCGGATTCTGGAGGCGGCGCGCGCCATGAGCTGCGGTGAAGGCGCCGAACACGATGGTCCTATTAAATCGCATCCCAACGGCTGGGGCTGTCTGTGGCTGGAAGAGGGCGAAATTCGGACCCTGCACGGTACCGGCCCGTTCGCAGACGCCCTGCCGGGCATTGATGTAGATCGCCTGCGCAGCCGCTTTCTGGCGGTGCATGTGCGTCACGCCACATTGAGTAAAAATCAGGGGATCGAGTTTTCGCATCCGCTGTGGCGCAACAGCGCCGGACATCAGTGGTACATGATGCATAACGGTTTTCTGCCGACCCTTTACCGGCAGCTTGGCCTGGCGGAGTCACGCTTCGATTCCGAAGAGTATCTGCGCTATCTGGTGGACCAGACCACGCCCGCCGATTTCACCCGCGATTATCTGCGCGCAAAGATGGCGCAGGTTGATCCGGGCGGCAGCGCAGGCAATGCCATTTTCGTCACCCGCGACAAAGCCTGGGCGTGGCAGTGGTATCCGCACGACACCCCCTGGCCCGACTATTTTACGATGCATTTTCGGCAACAGGACGGTTGCACGCTGATCGCCTCTGAACCCGTGGCAATACCAGGCAGCGCCGGCAGCTGGCGGCGAATGAACAATCATGAACTCTATGAAATACCGTTTAGGGAGTGATAAACATGGCAATTTTCAATCAGTTCCGCGTGATTAATCCCAACATGTTTGTGGAATCGACCTGGCTGGATGACATCGTCACTGCACGGGTGCCGCTGCTGGTGCTGCGTAATTTCCTGACGCCCGAAGTGCGGCAAGCGGTAGTGACTGACCTGCAGAGCTGCCGGGAAAAGATCCGTGTCTCGCACTACCCCAACGGCGCGCTGACAACGCTTGGCCCTTATCTGGCGCGCCATACTGCGGCACCCGATAACTATTTCACTGAGCTGCGCGATATCCAGCCTGCGTTGCCCCCCTCGCTGAACCAGCTGCGCGAACAGATTTACCGCTGGGTGCAACATGCGCTGCGGCTGGAAAGTTTAAACATCGCCCATGAACCGGGTCGGGGTGACTACGCCGGCTCAATCGTGCGCTTTCATGCCGATGGCGTCGCAAACCCGCTGCATAACGACAATATCGTGCGCGACGCCGCAGAAAGCTCGCTGGTGGTGACGCAGATCCTGCATCAGCTCAGTTGTGTGGTCTGCCTGCAGGAGTGCAATGCGGGCGGGGCGCTGCGTATCTACAACAAAAAGTGGACGCCGGAGGATGAGCAGTTCAAGACCGCCGGTGAGCTGGGTTATCGCAGTGGGGTGATTGATCACAATGAGATCTGTGAGTTTTCACCGCGCAGTGGCGATATTTATCTGTTTAATCCTGCTTTTTATCATGAGATCGACCGCGTCGAAGGCAATACCCGCATCACCATGGGGTTCTTTTTCGGGCTGACCGATAAAAAGATGAAACACGCTATCGCCTGGAGTTAAGCCGGGTTGTGTCAGAAGTTGTGCCAGAAAAGGAGAAGGGAATGACGACATTTGAACAGATTACTGCGCTGCTGGATCAGCATCAGGCCAGCTACCGTGTGGTGGAGCATGAGGCGGTAGGGCAGACCGAGCAGATCAGCAAGATACGCGGCAACGCGCTGGGTCAGGCGGCCAAAGCGATGGTGCTGGAGGTCAGTATGCCGGACGGTGCGCCGTCGCGTCAGCTGCTGGCCATTGTGCCGGGCGACTGCCGGATCAATTTCAAAAACGCAGCGCGTGCCATTGGCGGCAAAAAATCCTCTTTCGCCGCGCCGGAGCTGGCTCAGGCGCTGACCGGCTGTGTGATGGGCGCAGTGCCACCGTTTAGTTTTGATGACCGGCTGGCGCTGCGGGTGGATACCCGGCTGCAACAGGTCGGCACGTTATGGTTTAACGCGGGCGAGCTGAATAAATCGATCGCGCTGGCTGTAGACGATTATTTTCGCATCGTGGGTGAAGCGTGCTGTGCCGATATCGCGTCCCCGATTGCGATCACCGCCTGAGGGCGGGACAAGGAGTTTCTGATGTCGGTAAAAGATATGCTGTTAGCGCTGTGCGTAGTGGTGGCGTGGGGCGTGAATTTTGTGGTGATTAAGCTGGGGCTGCAGGGCATGCCGCCTTTTTTGCTCGCCGGACTGCGTTTCACTCTGGTCGCCTTTCCCGCCATTTTCTTTGTGCGTCGCCCGCCGATCCCGCTGCGCTGGCTGGTGGTTTACGGCATGACCATCAGTTTTGGTCAGTTCGCGTTTCTTTTCCTGGCGATCAAGCTCGGCATGCCGGCCGGGCTGGCCTCACTGGTGCTGCAGGCACAGGCCTTCTTTACTCTGTTGCTGGGCGCGCTGTTGCTGGCGGAGAAGCTGCGCTGGAATCATATCGTCGGGATTATCATCGCCACACTGGGGATGTTTATGCTGGCGACGGCAGGAATGGAAGGGCAGACCAGCGCCGGGATTACGTTGACTACCATGATGCTGACGTTGTCGGCGGCGCTGTCATGGGGACTGGGGAATATCACCAATAAGATCATCATGCGAAACCGTAGCGTGCCGATCATGTCGCTGGTGGTCTGGAGTGCGCTGGTGCCAATTATTCCTTTCTTTGCCTGTTCGCTGCTGTTTGATGGCGAGGCCGCTATCGTTAACAGTCTGCTGCATATCGGCCTGCAGACCTTGCTGGCGCTGATCTATCTGGCGTTTGTCGCCACCATTGTGGGCTATGCCATCTGGGGGAATTTGCTAAGCCGCTATGAAACCTGGCGCGTCGCACCGCTGTCGCTGCTGGTGCCGGTGGTGGGGATTATTACCGCTGCGCTGGTGCTGGATGAGCATCTTTCCGGGCAGCAGATGCTGGGGGCGGTGGTGATTATTCTGGGGCTGCTGGTCAATGTGTTTGGTGGCGTGCTGGGTCAGCGTTTAGCGATGCGCACTCAGCCGTAAGGTAAAAAAAACGCCGCATGAGCGGCGTTTTTCATGGTGACTTCAGAATCTCAATATTATTTAAGAATCTCAATACGGCGTGGTTTCGCCTCTTCCGGCACCAGTCGTTCAAGATCGATGCTCAGCAGACCATTTTCGAGACGGGCATCGCGCACCACAATGTGGTCGGCGAGCTGGAATTTACGCTCGAAGTTACGCTCAGCGATTCCCTGATACAGGTATTTACGCTCGGCCTGCTCTTCAGGATGGGCACCCCGCACGATCAGCACGTTGTCGTGCGCCGTGATATCCAGTTCGCTCTGCGAAAAACCGGCCACCGCAATGGTAATGCGATAGTGATTTTCATCGACCAGTTCTACGTTATAAGGAGGATAGCCGCCGTTGCTCTGATTCTGATTAGATTCGAGCAGGTTAAACAGGCGATCAAAACCGATAGCAGAGCGATAAAGTGGGGTGAGATCAAAATTACGCATATTAAGACTCCTGAAGTTCAGCAAGTTTTGGCAACCTTCCACTATTGGACAGGCTGGATACGGCACCTCACTGTCCCTTGCGGCAACGGTGAGTGCGTCCGTAAAATAAAAATGGGTGTCAGAAGAGGATTTTCAAGAGGGCGAAATGCAATTTTTTTCGCCATATTGTGGAAATGACATACACTCAGGACTACTTTTGCCAGACACCAGACGGACTTCGCCCCAGAGTGTTGACGTTGTGTGGCAAGCCAACTCAGCCAGGCTTATGCCATGACTGAAGGGATGATGATGATGAAATTAATGAAGACCTTACCTCTGGCTGGAATGGTGTGCTGCGCAATGGCGACAACCGGCTGTTCCAGCGTGATGTCTCACACAGGTGCGAGTCAGGGCTACTATCCCGGCACCCGTGCCAGTGCTGACATGCTGGCAGATGGTGATACCAGCTGGGCACTGAAGCCACTGGCGTTAATCGATCTTCCTTTCTCTGCCGTGCTGGATACGCTGCTGCTACCGTGGGACTACTACCGTAGCGACAAAGACAAAACTCTCGACTCACCCCGTGAACGCATCCTGCAGAGCGAAAGGCTGGCGCATACCAACGAAAGCCTGGCGCAGGCGCAGCCTATGCCTCCTATGCGGTCACAGCCGTAACCGTAAAGAGTTGCCGCCAGCCATTCACCTCACGCATAAAAGCAATCTGTGTACCATCGGGTGACCAGACCACCGCGTCACCTGATGGCGCCGCCTCCGTTCTGCGGGTCAGTCGCTGACACGCGCCGCTCTCAACGTCACATTGCATCACGCTGTTATCGCAGATAAAGGCGATCGCCTGGCCGTCAGGATGCCAGCTAAAAGCAGACTGAATGCTGTGGCTGAGTCGGGTAATCTGACGCGGTTCGCCGCCGTTGGGTGACACCATCCA
Source organism: Candidatus Pantoea varia (assembly GCF_900115075.1). GTDB lineage: Bacteria > Pseudomonadota > Gammaproteobacteria > Enterobacterales > Enterobacteriaceae > Pantoea > Pantoea varia. The sequence goes on along the minus strand of NZ_FOVG01000005.1, from coordinate 185,507 downwards.
GAGCTGGATCACCTCTCCGGCATCCGCCATCAGAAACGCGATCTGGCTGCCATCCGGTGCTGCACGCAGCCAGTGACGCGGTTGCAGCGCCACGCCACGGCTGTGCGTCAGGCGACGCTGCTGCACGCCAGCCGGTGGCGCAGGTAACTGCTGGCTGCTGCCCTCCAGCGGCATCTCTCCGGCGCGGGCGTAATCCTCCAGCGCGTCAGGCAGATCGACAATAAAAACTTCAGGCCGTTTTTCGCCCTCCAGCGTCAGCGTGTCGCCAATAAAGGCGATGGCCCAGCGCTGCCAGCTGCCGTCCGGTTTCTGATAGCCGCGCTCGCCCACCCAGCACTCTTCATAGGCACGATTGATCTGGTCACTGCCTGGTTGTGGTTCCGCATGCGTGCTGCTCACCAGCAAGCAGAAATAGCTGCCATCATATTCGCGCGGATGCTGTTTAACCGGCGTCACTGCCTGCAGCGGCACCGCGATGCCGACGTTGCGCAGATCGAGGCGGCTATCCAGCTCATGCATTACGTGGTCATTGTAGGTAAAGCTCAGGCGTGAACCGTCGGGGCTGAAAACGTGCACATGCGAGCCGCCGCGCAGCGCGCCAGGGGTAAAGGGCGGCGTGATATCACAGGCATCCAGATTCACCGCCGCGCCGTTCTGAACGATCACACCGCGCCGGTGATGGAAGTCATACTGCCAGCTGGCATCGGGATGTTCCGGTCCATGAATGCAGACGTAGCGCGGGGACAGATCGGGGCTGACCGTGACGACGCCGACGTGGGCACCGTGTCGGGCCTGATAGAGCACCTCCACCTTGCCGGTCATCACATTGACCCGCTCAATGGTCTGGCTGGTAAACGACGCGCCCGAGGGACGGACGTCAAACGCCAGCCACTGGCTGTCGGCAGTCCAGACATTGATATTGGTGAGTTGATGCTGACGGGCAGCAAAGGTGATCTGTTTTTCTGACATGATAAAACCCGCGGAGAAAGAGTTGCCCGACAAATTACGCGATTCTGTTTTGCGGTGCAGCTTTTTTGGCGGGTTAAGGGAGCCGGGCCCGTGCGGCCCGGCAGAGAACAGGGCCGTTACAGCACTAACTCTTCGATGGCATGCGCGACGCCATCTTCCATATTGGTTTTGGTAATGAACTGCGCGATTTTCTTAACGGAATCAATCGCATTTCCCATTGCGACGCCCGTTCCGGCATAGTCGATCATCGCCAGGTCATTCTCCTGATCGCCAATCGCCATGACCTCTTCCTGCTTCAGACCGAGCTTCTCAGCCAGCATTTTGACGCCCTGACCTTTATTCACCCGACGATCGAGGATTTCCAGGTAGTAAGGCGCGCTTTTCAGGATGGTGTAAGTCTGGTGAGCATGTTCGGGCAGACGGGCAATCGCCGCGTCGAGCAGGTCCGGGCGGTCAATCATCATCAGTTTCGGGAAGCGCGTGGCGCGATCCATCTCTTCCACGGCGCGATAGCGCACCGGAATGCCGGTCAGGCTCGCCTCATGGATGGTGTATTCGCTGATGTCTTTGTTCGGCGTGTAGAGATGGGATTTGTCGAACGCCTGGAAATGCACGCCAAGCTCACGCGCCAGATTTTCAATGTAGAGGTAGTCGTCAAAGGTTAGCGTCACTTCCGCCACGCACTCACCATCTTCGGCCTGATGAACCAGCGCACCGTTGTTGCTGATCGCATACTGGCCGGGTGCCTGCATATCCAGCTCCATCAGATAGCGCTGGATACCCACAAATGGCCGGCCGGTGGTCAGCACAATCGACACGCCTTTCTGGCGGGCGCGATCCAGGGCGGATTTCACCCCCGGCGTGATCTCATGTTGCGGGTTGAGCAGGGTGCCATCCATGTCGATAGCGATCAATTTAATAGCCATAGAGTCCTCGTAGCGTCTGGGTTTTGTTCAATGCTAGCGCGATTCAGCGCACATTGACCAGTTCCATGGCAGGCGAGAACGGCCAGCAAACCGCCAGGTTCAGGCGGTAAAGAGATCGCGGTGGATTTTAATCACGGCTTTTCGGATAGTTGCGGGTTCGCCTGGCGCGCAGCAGGGACGATGAATATCGTGCGGGAAAAAGAGCGCGAACATATCGGGCATCAGCGTAATCACTGACTCATTTAATATCTTCTGATAAAAAACGACGTCACGCTCCTGGGCGAAATCTTCGGTGATGTGCTGGTCGGGATGAGCGCGGGCCACGCCGATATTTTCGGTGCCTGCCAGCAGATACTGAATATCGATGTAATTGAAGTGGGACTCCGCACGACGCGCACTGGGCGGTTCGGTCATCATCTCCTGCACCAGACAGAACATTTTATTGTCGGGCAGGATCTCAACTTTTCCGGTTTCCAGCTGGCTGAAGTCTGTTCTGGCAATCCAGCTTATCGCCTGATCGATTACCGGATGAAAGGCGTGACGTTCTCTGTCCCAGTCGTGACGATCGCAAACAATCATGGTGACACTCCCTGTAATAAATAGTGCGCCGGAATAGCGCAAAGAGAGGCAAGAGTAAGGGAGCTGACCGGGTTAAAACGTGATGGGGATCGCAGCATGCGGGCAGGAAGGCGCTTCCCGACGGGTTTCCGCCCGGACGGCAAAAAAAAAGGCCATCACCTGAGTGATGGCCTGTTACGTCCGCTGCCGGTTAAATATCGATATTGGCGGCTTTCAGCGCATTCTCTTCGATGAAGGCGCGGCGCGGTTCAACCGCATCGCCCATCAGCGTCGTGAACAGCTGGTCAGCGCCAATCGCATCTTTAATGGTGACGCGCAGCATACGACGGCTGTCTGGATCCATGGTGGTTTCCCACAGCTGATCCGGGTTCATCTCGCCCAGACCTTTGTAGCGCTGGACGGAGAGGCCGCGACGAGACTCTTTAACCAGCCACTCAATCGCCTGTTCGAAGCTTGCCACTGGCTGACGACGCTCGCCACGCTCGATGTAAGCATCTTCTTCCAGCAGACCACGCAGTTTGCCGCCCAGGGCGCAGATTTTGCGGTACTCAGGCCCCTGAATGAAATCGGCGTCCAGCGGATAGTCGGTATCCACACCATGGGTACGGACGCGCAGTACCGGCTCGAACAGGTTCGATTCGCGGTTTTCACGCACCTGTGCCAGATAGGTGCTGCCGTGCGCTTCGCGTTCGGTCAGATAGCTTACCAGACCGTTCAGCCAGGTGGTGACTTCTGCTTCGTTACTCAGATCGCTCAGCGTGTCGTGATAAATCATCGCACGCAGCATCGCCATCGGATAACGGCGCTCCATACGCTTGATCATCTTCTGGGTACTGTTGAAGTCAGAAACCAGCGTCTCCAGCGGCTCACCGCCCAGCGCCGGGGCGCTGGCATTGGTGTGCAGCGTCGCACCATCAAGCGCGATAGCGATCTGGTATTGATCCATCGCCTCGTCATCTTTGATGTACTGTTCCTGCTTGCCTTTCTTCACTTTGTAGAGTGGCGGCTGGGCGATATACACATGGCCGCGCTCAATGATTTCAGGCATCTGACGATAGAAGAAGGTCAGCAGCAGGGTACGGATGTGTGAACCATCTACGTCGGCATCGGTCATGATGATGATGCTGTGATAGCGCAGCTTGTCCGGGTTGTACTCATCGCGACCAATGCCGCAACCCAGCGCGGTGATCAGCGTGGCGACTTCCTGAGAGGCAAGCATCTTGTCAAAACGCGCTTTCTCAACGTTCAGGATCTTACCTTTCAGCGGCAGAATCGCCTGGTTCTTACGGTTACGACCCTGTTTAGCCGAGCCGCCTGCGGAGTCACCCTCCACCAGGTAGATTTCAGACAGCGCCGGGTCGCGCTCCTGGCAATCCGCCAGTTTACCTGGCAGACCTGCCAGATCCAGCGCGCCTTTACGGCGGGTCATTTCACGGGCGCGGCGGGCTGCTTCACGGGCACGGGCTGCGTCGATGATTTTTCCGACCACGATTTTGGCGTCTGACGGGTTTTCCAGCAGGTATTCTGCCAGCAGTTCGTTCATCTGCTGCTCAACCGCTGTTTTCACCTCGGAGGAGACCAGTTTATCTTTGGTCTGCGAGGAGAATTTTGGATCCGGCACTTTTACCGAGACCACGGCGATCAGACCTTCACGGGCATCATCACCGGTAGCGCTGACCTTGGCTTTCTTGCTGTAACCCTCTTTTTCCATGTAGGCATTCAGGGTACGGGTCATCGCTGAACGGAAACCGGCGAGGTGAGTACCGCCGTCACGCTGCGGGATGTTGTTGGTAAAGCAGTAGATGTTTTCCTGGAAACCGTCGTTCCACTGCAGTGCCACTTCCACACCGATGCCATCTTTCTCGGTAGAGAAATAGAACACGGTAGGGTGAATCGGGGTTTTATTTTTGTTCAGGTACTCAACAAACGCCCGGATGCCGCCTTCGTAATGGAAGTGATCGCTTTTGCCATCACGCTTGTCATCCAGACGAATCGACACGCCCGAGTTCAGGAATGAGAGTTCGCGCAGGCGTTTCGCCAGGATCTCATACTCAAAATCGCGCACGTTGGTAAAGGTTTCGTGGCTCGGCCAGAAACGCACGCGGGTACCCGTGATGTCGGTCTCACCGGTCACGGCCAGCGGTGCCTGCGGTACGCCATGGACGTAAACCTGCTGATGCACTTTGCCTTCGCGACGGATGGTCAGCTCCAGCTTCTGTGACAGGGCGTTAACCACAGAGACGCCCACGCCGTGCAGGCCGCCGGAGACTTTATAGGAGTTATCATCGAACTTACCGCCAGCATGCAGCACGGTCATGATCACTTCAGCGGCAGAGATGCCTTCTTCTTCGTGAATACCGGTTGGAATGCCGCGTCCATCATCCTGCACCGAAACGGAGTTGTCCGCATGGATGGTGACCACAATGTCACTACAGTGACCAGCGAGCGCTTCGTCGATTGCGTTATCCACGACCTCGAATACCATGTGATGCAGACCGGTACCGTCATCGGTATCGCCGATATACATGCCCGGGCGTTTGCGTACCGCATCAAGTCCTTTCAGGACTTTAATACTTGAGGAGTCATAAGAATTCGACATCAACGTTTCTCGCTCATTTTAATCTTCAGGTTGAACCGCTATTTTACCCTGTTCCACGCGGAACATCTTGCCCTTTTCGTCGGTCATGTCGATTACATGTCCGGCAGAAATTGCGCTGACAAACACCTGCGCCTGAGTGGCTTTTAACCGGTCCGCCAGCAGGCGTCGGCGGCTCTCATCCAGCTCAGAAGCAAAGTCATCAATGAGGTAAATACAGCGGCGTCCGCTCTGGCTTGTCAGGAACTCGCCCTGTGCCAGACGCAATGCACACATCAGCAGTTTTAACTGCCCGCGTGAGAGTAAATCTTCAACTGGCGTTCCTTCAGCCCGAATACGAAAATCGGCTTTATGGGGACCGCTGGCGGTATAGGTCAGCGCGCGATCGCGCTCGAAATTACGTTCCAGCAGTTCGGCGTAGTCGCTCTCTTTGTCCCAGCCACGCTGGAAGGAGAAGCGCAGCTCAAACTCCGGCAGGAACTGGCCACAGGTGGCGGTGATCTCTGCGGAAATCGCCGCACTGTATTCAGCACGCCACTGGCTGATCTGTTCAGCCAGCGGGACCAGCTCCTGATCCCAGGGCCGAATCTGGCTGTAACGTGAGACCTGGCGCAGTGCCGCGTTCCGCTGTTTAAGCAGGCGACGCATGTTGTTCCATGCGTTAAAGAAGCCGGGCGTGTTATGAAAACAGCCCCAGTCGACATAGGCTCTGCGGTATTTGGGGCCGCCATTCAGCAGACTAAAGCCTTCCGGGGTGATTAGCTGCATCGGCAGCAACTGCGCCAGCTCCGCGACCTTGTGACCGTCGCTGCCATCAATGCGCACTTTGCTGTCACCGGCCCGGTTTTTGGTCAGCCCGACCGATATTTCCCGCTCTTTATTTTCCAGACGTCCGTGCAGCACAAACGCTGCCTCGTCATGACGAATGACCCGCCCCGCCTGCAAACTACGAAACGAGCGGCCATGCCCCAGCGTATGGATCGCCTCTAAAACGCTGGTTTTCCCACTGCCGTTAGCACCCACCAGGAAATTAAAGCCGGGTGCCAGCAGCAGGTCAGCCTGCTCGATATTACGAAAATCTTTGATAAGAAGGCGGGTTAAAGCCATGAATCAATCCAGCGTGAAGGGCAATGATCGGGATGAAATGGTTTTGCCTTGTAAAAATTCAGGTCTTACCTTTAACAATCCAGGGCGTCGGCGTCGCTGCCAGTCTGGTTCCGGCCAGCGCACAGGCCCTGGGAGCATACTGAAGTATGTGACCAGGGGCGCGCACTGCCCGGAATCAGAATGGCAAGTAAGCCAGGCCGATATATTCTACAAGCGCATGGGCATGACAACGTAGGCCGCTGCAGGACTCGCCACATCCTCGATCTGCACGCTCGACACCGAATCCGTCAGTAGCAGGCGGACGTTTTCGCACTTCAGTGCGTTCAGCACATCCAGCACGTAACTGACGTTGAAGCCAATCTCCAGTTCAGTGCCGTTGTAGCTGACATCCAGCATCTCTTCCGCTTCTTCCTGTTCAGGGTTATTAGCGGTGATTTTTAGCTGATTTTCGGTGATATAGAGACGAACACCGCGGAACTTCTCGTTAGAGAGGATCGCCGCACGGGCAAAAGCCTGTTTGAGCAGATCGCAGCCTGCTTCCAGCGCTTTGTCGGGATTCTTCGGCAATACGCGGCGATAATCGGGGAAGCGGCCATCAACCAGCTTAGAGGTAAAGATGTAGTCACCGACGTGTGCCCGGATATTGCTGCCGCCAATGCGGACCTGCAGCGGAGTATCGCCGCCATCCAGCAGACGCAGCAGCTCGATCACGCCTTTACGCGGCACAATCACTGAATGACTCGGCAGCGCCTGACCAATCGGCATGGAACAGACAGCCAGGCGGTGACCGTCAGTCGCGACGGTGCGCAGCTCTTCCCCTTCGGTTTCAAACATCATGCCGTTGAGGTAGTAACGCACATCCTGATGCGCCATCGAGAACTGGGTCGCTTCGATCAGCCGTTTCAGGGTCGCCTGCGGCAGGGTAAATTCAACTTCACTCTGCCAGTCATCAAGATTCGGGAAGTCACTGGCGGGCAGGGTCGACAGCGAAAAACGGCTGCGGCCAGAGCGGACCAGCATGCGATCGCCTTCCAGCGCCAGCGTGATTTCTGCGCCATCCGGCAATCCGCGACAGATATCGAGGAATTTGCGCGCCGGAACGGTGGTAGAGCCAGGCTCATGCGGCTGAGTCAGCGCCACGCGTGCGACCATCTCCATTTCCAGATCGGTACCGGTCAGCAACAGCGAACCTTCTGTGACCTGCAGCAGCAGGTTTCCGAGGATCGGCAGTGTCGGACGACCACCCAGGGGGCCACTTACTTGTTGCAGCGGCTTCAGCAGCTGCTCACGTTCAACAATAAATTTCATAGCGTCAGGAAGATAATGTTCTGATGAGATTAGAGAAATCTTCTTTGATATCGTGGCTCTCTTCACGCAGCTGCTCAATCTTGCGGCAGGCATGAAGCACCGTTGTGTGGTCGCGACCCCCAAAAGCATCGCCAATTTCTGGCAAGCTATGGTTCGTCAACTCTTTCGCCATCGCCATCGCCATCTGGCGCGGACGCGCTACCGAGCGTGAACGGCGCTTGGAAAGCAGATCCGCCACCTTGATCTTGTAGTACTCAGCCACGGTCTTCTGAATATTATCGATGGTGACCAACTTTTCCTGCAGCGCCAGCAGATCGCGTAGCGCTTCGCGCACAAAGTCGATGGTGATTGCCCGGCCGGTAAAGTTGGCGTTGGCGATCACGCGATTCAGCGCGCCTTCCAGCTCACGCACATTAGAGCGTAAACGCTTGGCAATAAAAAAGGCGACTTCACCAGGCAGACGGATGTCGTTCTCATCCGCTTTTTTCATCAGGATCGCCACACGCGTTTCCAGCTCAGGCGGCTCGATCGCCACCGTTAAACCCCAGCCGAAACGTGATTTGAGACGATCTTCTACCCCGTTGATCTCTTTTGGATAGCGATCCGAGGTGAGGATGATCTGCTGATTGCCCTCTAATAAGGCATTAAAGGTGTGGAAGAACTCTTCCTGCGAACGCTCTTTATTAGCAAAGAACTGAATGTCATCGATCAGCAGCGCATCGACAGAACGGTAATAGCGTTTGAACTCTTCAATCGCATTGTTCTGCAGCGCTTTAACCATATCCTGAACAAAGCGCTCGGAGTGCATGTAAACCACTTTTGCATTCGGTTTACGGGCAATGATGCCATTGCCTACCGCGTGCAGCAGGTGCGTTTTACCGAGACCGGTGCCGCCATACAGAAACAGCGGGTTGTAAGCGCCGCCTGGATTATCCGCCACCTGACGTGCCGCCGCGCGCGCCAGCTGGTTGGATTTACCCTCGACGAAGTTATCGAAGTTATGACGGTTATTCACATTCGAGCGATAGGTGACGTCGGCCGGTGCCGGGACATTATCCCAGCTGGGACGCATGATTTGCGCCGGGGCCGGACGGATATGACTCTGCACGGGCATCACGGGCGCGCTGACGCTGGCCATGACCGGCTGGCTGACCGTTGCCGCCTGCTGCTGAACCGGACGCGTACCCACTTCAAAACGCAGTGCTGGCACGTTTGGACCGCAGAATTCATTCAGCAGTGCATTGATACTATTAAGGTATTTGTCCCGAACCCAGTCGAGTACGAAGCGATTTGGAGCATACAAGGCAAGCGTATTGTCGTTTAACTCAGCCTGCAGTGGACGGATCCACATGCTGAATTCGGTGGCAGGAAGCTCATCCTGCAAACGGGCAAGACACTGTTGCCAAAGCGTAAGTGACACGGCGGACTCCACTCGTACAAATTCGAAAAGAATAGTAGGCGTTACTCTAAGAAACGTTCATTTTTGACACAGACGCTAAGAAAGCGCCTGCGACCGCTATCAGCGGTTTTCCGTCCTGCAATCACCGGAGGATCGTCAGCGGAAGGGCGGATCATAGCGCAAAGCGAGGCAGAGATCTTCCCTTTCTACACAGTTTTGATCCTTTTTATCCACAGGCCAGAGACGCGCAAAGAAGTTTACGCCAGTTGCGGGAAAAACCAGCAGGGATCTGACGCAATGCAGCAAATTTTCGGGCGACATCTCATTTTATCCCCAGGATCCGGCAGGCCGATCGCAATAAGATCCCGTACGATCCTTGCGCTTTAGTACGGAGCCCGTATAATCCTTCACCCGACATTATGCTGTAAGGCGCAACGTCGGGACTCAGCGGGCTGTATGCGGGTTTTCAGGCACTACAACACGCGAAGTAAATTGACTCGGGACTGTACAATTATTACAATCCCGCCTCTTTATTAAAGACACATTGAGGCGTAGGTCGATTTATTGGCCCGAAACGCGTCATCCAGTGAAAATTTTCAAGTTTAGGTAGAAACCGCCATGAAACGCACTTTTCAACCGTCCGTACTGAAGCGCAACCGTTCACACGGTTTCCGTGCTCGTATGGCAACAAAAAATGGTCGTCAGGTTCTGGCACGTCGTCGTGCTAAAGGCCGTTCTCGTCTGACCGTTTCTAAGTAATAAAGCAAGCCCTGATGGGTAAGCTCGCATTTCCCAGGGAGTTACGTTTGTTAACTCCCACTCATTTCACTTTCGTCTTCCAGCAGCCACAACGGGCTGGCACGCCGCAAATTACTATTCTCGGCCGCCTTAACGCGCTGGGGCATCCCCGCATCGGTCTCACCGTCGCTAAAAAACATGTGAAACGCGCCCATGAACGCAACCGGATCAAGCGATTGACCCGCGAAAGCTTTCGTCTGCGTCAACATGAACTGCCGTCGATGGACTTCGTGGTGGTCGCGAAGAAGGGGGTTGCCGATCTGGATAACCGTATGCTGGCGGAAGCGTTGGAGAAATTATGGCGTCGTCACTGTCGCCTGGCGCGCGGCTCCTGATCGTCCTGATACGCGTCTATCAACGCGGTATCAGTCCATTACTGGGACCCCACTGTCGGTTTCACCCGACCTGCTCTCATTACGGAATTGAGGCGTTACGCAGGTTCGGCCTGATAAAAGGCAGTTGGTTGACATTAAAACGCGTATTAAAATGCCACCCTTTGAACCCGGGTGGTGACGATCCTGTGCCGCCAAAAACCTTTGATACCAGAGAACATTAACGATGGATTCGCAACGCAATCTCTTTCTCATCGCTTTTCTGTTCGTGACCTTTATGATCTGGCAAGCCTGGCAGACGGACCACGCTCCGCAGCCACAGCAGACGCAGACCACACAAGGCACTAACAGCGTAGCGGGTGATACCGCCAGTCAGGGTGTACCGGCCAGCGGTCAGGGCCAGACGATCACCGTTAAGACTGATGTCCTGTCATTGAATATCAACACCCGAGGCGGTGATGTTGAACAAGCACAGCTGCTGACTTTCCCGGACAAACTGGGTTCCAGCCAGCCATTCCAGCTGCTTGAAACAACCCCAGCGTTCCTTTATCAGGCACAGAGCGGTTTAACTGGTCGTAATGGCCCGGATAACCCGAACAACGGCGCGCGTCCGCTGTTCAACGCTGCGCAGGATCACTTCGAGATGGCAGATGGCCAGTCCGAACTGCGTGTGCCGATGACCTATACCGCTGAAAATGGCGTGGTTTACACCAAAACCTTCATCTTCAAGCGTGGCGAATATGCCGTTAATGTCGATTATCATGTCAACAACACCACCCAGCAGCCGCTGGAAGTGTCGCTGTTTGGCCAGCTGAAGCAGACAATTGATCTGCCTAAACATCGTGATACCGGCAGCAACAATTTTGCTCTGCACACCTTCCGTGGCGCGGCCTACTCCACCAGCGAGTCGAAATATGAGAAGTATAAATTCGACAATATCGCGGATAACGAGAACCTGAACGCGACGACCAGCAATGGCTGGGTTGCAATGCTGCAGCAATACTTTGCGACGGCATGGGTTCCACGCACCGAAGGCACCAATACCCTTTACACCAGCAACCTGGGTAACGGCGTAGCAGCGATTGGCTATAAATCTGCACCGGTCACCATTGCCGCGGGCGCACAGCAGAATCTGGGTGCAACGCTGTGGGTCGGCCCGGAAATTCAGGACAAGATGGCAGCCATTGCGCCGCACCTTGATCTGACCGTGGATTACGGCTGGTTGTGGTTTATCTCTCAGCCGCTGTTCAAACTGCTGAAATTCATCCACAGCTTCATCGGTAACTGGGGCTTCTCCATTATCGTGATCACCTTCATCGTGCGCGGCATCATGTACCCGCTGACCAAAGCGCAGTACACCTCGATGGCTAAGATGCGCATGCTGCAGCCGAAGATTCAGGCGATGCGTGAGCGTCTGGGTGATGACAAGCAGAAGCAGAGCCAGGAAATGATGGCGCTGTATAAAGCAGAGAAAGTGAATCCGCTGGGTGGCTGTCTGCCGCTGGTGATTCAGATGCCAATCTTCCTGGCGCTCTACTATATGCTGTCAGGCTCGGTTGAACTGCGTCATGCGCCATTTATTCTGTGGATCCATGACCTGTCAGCGCAGGACCCGTACTACATCCTGCCGATTCTGATGGGTATCACCATGTTCTTCATTCAGAAGATGTCACCGACCACCGTGACCGATCCGATGCAGCAGAAGATCATGACGTACATGCCGGTGATTTTCACCGTGTTCTTCCTGTGGTTCCCGTCAGGTCTGGTGCTGTACTACATCGTCAGCAACCTGGTCACCATTCTCCAGCAGCAGCTGATTTATCGCGGCCTGGAAAAACGTGGTCTGCATAGCCGCGACAAGAAGAAAGCGTAAGCGATCTAAAGCGGGAGCAATCCCGCTTTAAAATAGTCTATTCTCAGGCGGTCAAAGCGACCGCCTGTGTTTTTTGTAGCGAGAGAAAATTTATGAGCCACAGCGATACCATTGTTGCCCAGGCTACGCCCCCCGGACGCGGCGGCGTAGGCATTCTACGCGTCTCTGGCGCGCAGGCGGCAGAGGTGGCCCGCCAGCTGCTGGGTAAACTGCCTAAGCCGCGTTATGCCGATTATCTGCCGTTCACCGATAGCGACGGCAGCGTGCTGGATCAGGGCATTGCGCTGTGGTTTCCTGGTCCCCACTCCTTTACCGGTGAAGATGTGCTGGAGCTGCAGGGCCACGGCGGCCCGGTGATCCTCGATCTGCTGCTGAAGCGCATCGTGGCGCTGCCGGGCGTGCGTATCGCGCAGCCGGGTGAGTTTTCTGAGCGTGCATTTCTGAACGACAAGCTCGATCTGGCGCAGGCCGAAGCGATTGCTGACCTGATTGATGCCAGCTCGGAGCAGGCGGCACGTTCAGCAGTGAATTCGCTGCAGGGCGCTTTCTCAACCCGCATCAATCATCTTGTGGAAGCACTTACTCACCTGCGGATCTATGTCGAAGCCGCTATCGACTTCCCGGATGAGGAGATCGATTTCCTCTCTGACGGCAGAATCGAAGCGCAGCTGAATACGGTGATCGGGGACCTGGATGCGGTTCGTGTCGAAGCGCGTCAGGGCAGCCTGCTGCGTGAAGGGATGAAAGTGGTGATTGCGGGTCGGCCTAATGCGGGCAAATCGAGCCTGTTGAATGCGCTGGCGGGCCGTGATGCCGCCATCGTCACAGACATTGCGGGCACCACCCGTGACGTACTGCGTGAGCATATTCATATCGATGGCATGCCGCTGCATATCATCGACACCGCCGGTCTGCGTGAGGCCAGCGACGAAGTCGAACGCATCGGGATTGAGCGCGCCTGGCAGGAGATCGAACAGGCTGACCGCGTGCTGTTTATGGTAGACGGCACCACCACTGATGCCACCGAAGCGGCGGCTATCTGGCCCGATTTTGTCTCCCGTCTGCCGCCGGAACTGCCGATTACCGTGGTACGTAACAAGGCCGACGTCACCGGTGAGTCTCCCGGCCTGACAGAAGTAAATGGTCACTCACTGATTCGCCTGTCGGCACGCACCAGCGAAGGCGTCGATGAGCTGCGGGATCACCTGAAGCAGAGCATGGGATTCGCTGGCAACATGGAAGGCGGCTTCCTGGCACGCCGCCGCCATCTGCAGGCACTGGAGCTGGCGGCCACACACTTACAGCAGGGTAAAGCGCAGCTGCTCGGTGCTCGCGCCGGTGAGTTACTGGCAGAAGAGCTGCGAGTCGCTCAGCAGGCGTTAAGCGAGATCACCGGCGAGTTCACCTCTGACGATCTGCTGGGTCGTATCTTCTCCAGCTTCTGTATCGGTAAATAACCATGCAGGCCTGACGGCAACGCGCTGTCAGGCCTGCGTGTCCACACGCCTCCTTCGTCATGACCCTCCTTATGCGCGCCACCGGGGCTGATTTTTGCTGATATGGCGAGCCAAAGATCTACAGATGTAAAGCGTATGGTAAGAAGGTAATTTACTATTACTATGTAAGTACCTAACTTTAAAATACTATTAGTAGTAACCATGCGTGTCGATAAATCAACTATCTGGTTTTTCCGGGAGACCCATTTCGATCGTTTCAAGAGATTTGAGCATGTAGGGGGTGAAATCGACATCTTTTCCGTCGACGAGCATTGATCTTGAACCGCAGAAAGCAGAATAGCTCTGGTTTTGTATCAGGCAGAATGACAGTTTTTTCTTTATCCCTTTCTTCTTTTCCTCCAGGGGAATATTGCGGTTTACTATCGCATAGCCACGGGCATTGACGGACCGGATATTATACAGCTCCAGAGGCTGCAGCTCGCTCAGGCTTTTGATGCCATAAACTTCAAGGGAACGCTGTGTACTTTCCCTGCCTGGGGCGTACTTTTCCTTTTTCCAAAGCCCTGTTTTTTTATCAAGGTAGATTCTTTCAGGTAGAACCTGTCCCGGTCCGTATCCGTTGCTGATGACATCTACAGCATATAGACAAAGCCATGGGCTGGGACCTGATGGCGGATATTTATTATGTTCAGGTGGGTAGAATAATTTCAATGAAACAATTCCACAGCTCGTATCCGCCAGGTAGTCATATCGATGTAATATTTTTTGGTAAAAAGGCAGAGCACTTAATTTGTATGGAGCGGTAATTTCCGGGAATATTTCTCCCGAGGAAAAAAACGGGATTGCCATCAGCAGCAATAATTTTTTCATCAGCCTCTCCTTAGCTGGTCTGATTCGGGTTTATCGTTGACCGGGTTGTTATGGCTGTCCGGGAATTTCTGCTCGGTGAGGACGGCTATCGCGCTGCCGTAGACGCAGCAGCGGCTATCAAACCCGTTCAGCCCCTGATAATGTTCGTTATCGATCTGACCCGGCAGGTTAACGGCGGCGCTGGCCCGCCAGAAGGCCGGGCTGCGGTAGTAAATCTTTATCCCGCTCCGCCGGGGAGTGACGCTGCACCGCTCCAGCACATGTTCGGCATCCGCGTAGGGTGCCATATCCCTTGCCACCCAGTAAAATCCGGCGCTACTGGCCGCCTCATGCAGGTCGCTGCTGACGTTATTCCGCCACCGTATAATGTTTTCAGGGACATGGTTTTCAGTGTCAGACAGGTGATTGTCGGTGTAGCGAATGCCGCGGTGTAAATATAGACGGCTGTATTCATTTATCAGGGTGTTCCTGATATTTTCCGGGCAGGTCCGTCCCCGGAAGCTGAAATAATCTAAGTAGTTTTCAGGATTAGTAAGCTGTAACAGGCCGCGCCCGTACCACGGGTAGTACCAGATGTTGTAGCGCCGGATGACCTGACGCGTGCGCGGGTCTGTTTCCGTATAGCGGTACCCTTCCTCCATCGATCCCAGCCAGCCCGTTTCCTGAATGCCGTTCCCCAGGAAGCAGGCGATGCGCAGCGGGGTGGTTATCAGGTATTTCTGCATCGTCCTGTTTATATGCGTACGGATAGTGTCCGGTATGCTGTCAGCAGCATCCCGGTAATTTATGGCCTCCCAGCGGTAATCATTCCACCCGGCCGCTCTTAATGCGTTCCGTGGAACAAGCTGCTTCAGCTCTGATTTGCTCAGCCAGCAGCATTTGCGGAAATGGCTGATGAATGCCTGCGGGTGGAAATGCCACAGCCTGCCTGTACCGAGTTCGCCCGTGTTAAAACACAGCGCTGAGGCATGGCTTTTCAGCCGTTCACAGTCTTCTTCTGACATGGCCGGAACATCGTCAGAGCCGGTTCTGAGCCAGGCATAGCGCTGGTCAAAGGTGGCAGCATTCCACTCCAGCGGAAAATGGCAGACCAGACGGCTGCTCAGGTCGCCGAAATGCCGGCTGTCCTGCAATCCGGCGATAAGGGGAGAATTACACTGACTGTTGTTGTCCGTGTCATCGTCCACCATCCGCCACCCCGTCCAGTGCGGGAAGTCGGCATCGCTGAATTTTTTGATGTCAGGGGAAGCCAGATTGACCATGCCCGTTCCGTCGGGGAAGCTGACGGTACGCCACAACGGGGCATCAGCAGGCGTCAGGGTTTCATGTTCAGTGCTGATGACCCGCCCGAAACGGAGCAGTTCGAGCCCGGCAGACGGATTCTGCGGGTACAGACGGCAGGCTGTCCGGTACAGGTTATATTCATACGGAATTTCATCATCAGCATCCTGTACAGTATCTGCATTCACCAGCGGCTCCCCCACCGTGTCGAAACGTGCCGCCGTGGTGGTGTTCTGCCTGCGGGTTACCATCGTGCAGTCGCCTTTTTCGAAGGTCATGCTGACGAATAACGGTTCCGTGGTGGTATGAACGGTATTCAGGCGGTTCGTGTCCGGTGAGGCAGCGTCAGACAATGATTCGTAAAAGCGTGTACCGGGCGGCAGATAAAAATGGATATCGCCATAAAGGGTGTCGGTTCTGCCGTCACGGGTGATATCGAGTTCAGGAGTGATGCGTCCGGTCAGCTTCAGCATGTTCTCGTTGTCACAGAACACCTCAAAGTGAAAGGCATTGGTTTCGCTAACCATACCACTTTGCCCGATACGGTCCTTGCGCCAGACTTTTGCTCCGGCTCTGATTGCCGGGTCCAGCCGGTCCATGAGATGCATATACAGGGAGTAATAAACGACACGACAGTTTTCACCGATATCGGTCTGATGCTTTAACAGCACATACCCATCATCGGTTCTGCCATCATAATTCAGCGGAAAAGTATCACGTTTGTTTGTGGAAGGCGGAGCCCGAAAAGAAACAACTTCCCCATCCGCAATTGCGCGGACAAACTCAACGCGGTCGTAGCCTTCCTCAGTGCGGTCGGTGTGGAGGACGTGCACGCCCCCGTGCCATGATGCGTGCCGGTTGAGCGGGAAATCCCGGTTTATATCCACGGGCATCATCCTGCTGACCCATGATGGGTCATTTTCTCCGTTGTTCCGGGGACGGACAAATGGCGGGCTGATTATCATACTGACTCCCTGTCGTGTCTCAGTTTTTAAAACAGCAGGGTAACGTACTCTTTTTTACAAACGTTGAGGGTGGATAATAAAAGATCAGATCTGTCATGTTGCACTGAGGATTGTACAGATCCTAAGATGTGCGACGACTGGTTGTTGAGCTATTGAGTTGTTATCCGTGCCTTTATGATGAAGATTACTATTACTGCCTTTTAATCCAGTTTGCTACTTTGCGGCGGCATCACGTTGACGTATAACGGTTGAAGCGCCGATCTGACCTGAGGCTATGAATTGCGGTGAGTGAATCCCGCCTCATCCCGCGGTGTCGGCCCGACGCAAACCCACTACGTGAACACCCTTGGGCGAACCTTTTCGCCTGAAACAGGAGAGTTGCATGAGTACACCGCTCGACACTGCCGCACTGGACACGCTGTTTAATGACGCCCGCACCCACAGTTACTGGCAGGCTAAGCCCGTCGATAACGCCCTGCTGGAACAGCTCTATGCCTTAACGGCATTGGGTCCGACCTCGGCGAACTGCTCGCCAGCGCGTTTTGTTTTCGTAACGTCTGCGGAAGGCAAAGAGAAGCTGAAACCGGCACTCTCTTCCGGCAATCTGGACAAAACCATGAGCGCGCCGGTCACGGTGATTGTGGCCTGGGACCGCGAGTTCTATGAGCAGCTGCCCGCGCTATTCCCACATGCGGATGCACGCAGCTGGTTTACCGGCAGCCCGGAAGCAGCAAAAGAGACCGCTTTCCGTAACAGCAGCCTGCAGGCGGGTTATCTGATCCTGGCGGCCCGTTCACTGGGTCTGGATGCCGGTCCGATGTCCGGTTTTGATCCGGCCAAAGTCAATGATGCCTTTTTCCCCGACGGTCAGTATCAGGTTAACCTGCTGATTAACCTCGGCTACGGTGAAGCATCAAAACTGCATCCGCGCCTGCCGCGCCTGAGCTTTGAGCAGGCGAGCCGCTTCGCCTGATGCTACCCGCGTCGCGATTCGGTTCGCGACGCGGATCTAAGATCGATCCCGCCAATCTGCGCGACTCCGCTCATCCTATTCCGAATTTAACGTAATCTGTGCGTTGCCGGGTGCATTCCGATAAGAAAATTCCTACAATGCTTCTGATGATTATCTGACCATTTTCACGGAGCGACAGATGGCTGGTCATTTTGTACGCTGGACGGGCGATCCCGGCTTCCCGGCTAATGATTTACGTATTCCCCAGGCTATCACCGACACGGCACAGCATTTTGCTGACAGACGCCGTGGGCGATTTCTTGCCGCGCGCACCCTGCTGGCGCAACTGATGCTGCGGGTTTATGGCATTAGTGAACTGCCGCGCCTGCTTATCCAGAGTAATGGACGCCCCGTCTTTGCTGACAGCGATCTGCCCGATTTCAGCATCGCCTATGCGGGTAATACGGTGGGTGTGCTGCTGGCCGAAGAGGGGGGACGTGCCGGTCTGGATATGGAGATTGTGCATGCGCGGAGTCGTCAGACTCAGGAGCAGCTGATTCAGGGATTAACCTCGGGCGAGATTGCCTGGATCAATGCTCAGCAGGATGCCATGGAAGCGGTGACGCAGATCTGGACATTACGCCAGAGCATTCTCAAGCTGACGGGAGAGGGCGATCGGGGACTGGATTCGCTGCGACTGTTACCGGGTGCGGGTCGGCTGCGATCGTCACTTTATCCCGACATTCAGGTGGTGTGTGACGCGGAGCCTGTGCTGGTCTGGTCGTGCGCGCTGTCGTCTGCGACCCAGCGTCTGCATCTGTGGGAGATGGATAGCGCCTTTCAGTGGCGCGCATTACGCGAAATAGAAATGGGTAAGCCTGACATCGGGCCTCATGCCCTGCGGCTGACCAGCCTGCCCAGCGAGCGCAGCCTGCATCCTGAAATGTAAAAAGCCGCAACCCGGAGGTTGCGGCCCTGAATGCGCTTAGTGCCCGTCGACAAAGACAATCTTCAGCACAAACAGCAGCGCAACAATCACTACGCAGGGGCTGATTTCACGCCAGCGGCCGGTGCCCAGTTTCATCACGCAGTAAGCGATAAACCCCAGCGCAATGCCTTCGGTGATGGAAAAGCTGAAGGGCATCATGGCGGCGGTCACAAAGGCCGGAACGGCTTCGGTTAAATCATCCCAGCGTACGCGCGACAGGCTGGCGGTCATCAACACGCCAACGTAAATCAGCGCGCCCGCAGCGGCGTAGGACGGCACCATCGCGGCCAGCGGTGACAGGAAGGTCACCAGCAGGAACAGCAGCCCGGTGATCACCGCCATCAGGCCGGTACGGCCACCAATCGCCACGCCCGAGGTGCTTTCGATATAGGCGGTCACGGATGAGGTGCCCGCCAGTGCGCCACTCACTGAACTGATGCTGTCGACATAGAGCGCCTGCTGCATCCGCGGGAAGGTGCCGGTTTCATCGGTCAGTCCCGCTTTGTCGGTGACGCCGATCAGTGTGCCGGAGGAGTCGAACAGATTGACCAGCATAAAGGAGAAGATCACACCCGCCATGCCAATGTTAAAGGCACCTTTGATATCGACCTGACCGACCACCGAAGTAATGGAAGGCGGCGCAGAAAACAGGCCGACAAATTTCACATCGCCCAGCATCCAGCCAATCGCCGTGGTGACGACCATCGAGATCAGCACCGCCGCATGGATATTGCGCGACGCCAGAATGGCGATAATAAAGAAGCCGAGTGCACCCAGCAGCACGCTGTGCGAGGTCAGATTACCTACCGCCACCAGGGTATCGGGATTCGGCACGATAATACCGGCGTTCTTCAGCCCCATCATGGCGATAAACAGGCCGATACCGGCGGTAATGCCGACGCGCAGGCTCAGCGGGATATTGGCAATCATCCAGTAGCGAACCCGCAGCAGCGTCAGGATCAGCAGCCCGACCGCGCCCCAGAAAATTGCGCCCATACCCACCTGCCACGAATAGCCCATCGCCCCGACTACCACAAAGGCGAAGAAGGCATTCAGCCCCATTGCCGGTGCCAGCGCCACTGGCAGATTGGCAAACAGTCCCATCAGAATACTGCCGAAGGCGGCAATCAGACAGGTGGTCACAAACACCGCCTGAGTATCCATGCCGGCGACGCCGAGGATCTGCGGATTGACGAAGACGATATAGACCATCGTCAGAAAGGTGGTGATACCCGCGATCACTTCGGTGCGCACCGTGGTGCCATGTTCCTGCAGCCTGAAGATGCGCTGCAAAACGCCTTGCTTGCTCATGCCATCCATCCAGAAGAAAAAATCATCGGCGCGTATCCTGGCGATTTTACCGGGGCAATACAATGATTTTTCGCAACCGATTGCCAGTCTCGCAATCTGCGCTGAGTGCGGTAGAGTGTGGAGCACACCCCTGAATCGAAGGATAGAGTCTGATGTCAGTAGAATGCGTCTTTTTTGATTGCGATGGCACGCTGGTGGACAGTGAGTTGCTCTGCACCCAGGCCTACGTCAACACCTTTGCCCGTTACGGCCTGGACCTGTCGCTGCAGCAGATGTTTGAAAAGTATAAGGGTGTCAAACTCTACGACATCATTCGTGACGTGGGCGACGCGCATCAGGTGACGCTGCCGATGGAAGAGGTGGAAACGGCCTACCGCGCAGAAGTTGCGCGATTGTTCGATCTGCAACTGCAGCCAATCGCAGGCGCGAAAGCGCTGGTTGAACAGATAAAGGTGCCGATGTGCGTGGTTTCAAACGGGACGGTAAAAAAGATGCAGCACTCGCTGGGCTTAACCGGCATGCTGCCGCTGTTTGCGGAGCACCTCTACAGCGGCTATGACATTCTGCACTGGAAGCCCGATCCGGAACTGATGTACCACGCGGCGGAACAGATGCAGGTGCCGATTGAGCGCTGCATTCTGGTGGATGACTCCGAAGCGGGCGCTCGTGCCGGTATCGCCGCTGGCATTCCGGTCTACTACTACTGCGCTGACCCGCACAACCCTGAACTGGATCATCCGCTGGTGACGCGCTTCGACGACATGGCGCAACTGCCTGCGCTGTGGCGCGCCCGTGGCTGGGATCTGGTGTAGCGCGGGCCAGCATGACACACACCGTCTGGTTTTTAACCCTGCCTGGCGTCATGGCGCTTGATCTGGCCGGCCCGGCCGAGACGCTGAAGCTGGCGGGGGATCGCTTTTCGCTGCGCTACATCGGCCCGCAGCCGGAGGTAGTCTGCTCCACCGGCATGACCATTGGTGGCATCGAACCCTTACCGGAACAGTTGCCCGCTGGCAGTCTGCTGGTGGTGCCTGGCGTCTATGACTCGCAGATCTGTTATTCCACACCGCAGGCCGCAGAAGCACGCGAATGGCTGATGCGCCAGCACGGTGCGCTGCGCGCGCAGACCTTTATGCTGGTCTGCGTCTGTTCGGGCGCGCTGCTGGCGGCGCAGGCGGGCATGCTGGATGACGTACTCTGCACCACTCATCATGATGTGATTGCCCGCCTGAAAGCGGCGGCCCCGCGCGCACGGGTGCAGGAGAACCGGGTGTTTGTCGGGCATGAGAATATCTGGACCAGCGCGGGCATCACGGCGGGAATCGATCTGGCACTGCATCTGATCTCTCAGCTTTGCGATACGCTGACAGCGCTGGCGGTGGCGCGGGAAATGGTGGTCTGGTTCCGCCGTGCCGGTGACGATCCGCAGCTTTCACCCTGGCTGCGGTATCGCAACCACATGCATCCGGCCATTCATCGGGCGCAGGATCTGATGATTGCCCATCCAGAGCATGGCTGGACGTTGACTGAACTGGCCGGACGCACCCATGTCAGCAGTCGCCATCTGGCGCGGCTGTTTCGTCAGCATCTGGGGATCAGCGTGCGGGAATATCATGAGCAGCTGCGGGTTGGCGTGGCGCGCCAGCGTCAGCAGCAGGGTGAATCTGCCGAAAAAGCGGCGCTGGCGGCGGGGTTTTCATCGGCGCGCCAGCTACGACGCGCCCGCCAGCGCGAAACCGATCAGCTGACGAAGTGACGGGTATCGACGCGTTTCAGCGCCATTCCCAGCAGCAGGCTGCCGCCCAGCGTCAGCCCGAACACCCAGGGTAGGTCGAGCCACGGACGCGACATATCATCGTAATGATGCGTGCGGAGATAGTGAATGAACAGCGCATGGAAGCCGTAGATCGGCAGTGAATAGCGTGCAATCACCGTAAATCCGGGCAGCGTGCGCTGGTTCAGGCTGTTTTTAAACACGATCAGCAGGCTGATCGCGGCGATAAACACCAGCGGTCCGCAGTAGAGATACCAGGTGTCATTAAACGCTCCGTTGACGATCAGCGCCTTTTTGGTCCCTAACGTAATGCCAATCACACAGGCGATAAACAGCCCGGCAGCCAGCGGCGTCAGGCCGCGCCGGCTGGTCTCCATGGTGCCAATCGCCCGTCCCAGCAGCGCATAGAGCAGGTAGTAAATACTGTCGCCGCTGACATAGAGATTAACCGGCAGAAAATGAAACGGGCCCAGCGACTGGCTGACCGTATTGGGGTTGGCGAGCACCGCCAGCACCAGCACCAGCAGCGCCACGTAACGCGCCTGCACGGTTTTCACCTGAATCAGCGGCGAAATCAGATAGATGCCAATCAGCGCAAAGAAGAACCACAGATGATAGAACACCGGCTTCTGCAGCATCTTCAGGATCGAACGTCCTTCGCTGATCGGCGTCAGCCAGGTGATATAAGCCAGCGAGACTGCGCTGTAAAACAGCAGACAGAGCACCAGCCGGAGCATATGGCGCGGCTGGGCGCTGCGTTCGCCGAAAAACAGGTAGCCGGAGATCATAAAGAAAAGCGGAACACAGACGCGTGATGCCGAGTTCAGCAGATTAGCCATATCCCAGGTCGTGCCTGTCACCGCCATCGGCCCGGTAATATACCAGGTGGTGGTGTGAATCACGATCACCATGAGGCAGGCAACCGCACGTAAATTGTCGATCCAGTAAATCTTTTGCGGCATGGCGTCCTCTTGCGCATCGCTCCGTGCGCAAAAGGGTAGTCAAATGCGACCAGCGCAACAACTGCTGCCAGCAGGATTCGGAGCCATCTGTATGCCAGCGCCCGGAATCGCCGCTTAAACGCGCCGGCACCGCCTGGGATTTACGGCTGCACATCGCGCGGTCAAAGGGTATACTGTCGGCCTCTTTTTTTAATCTAACCGAAGCGCGTGCACACTCAACATGCAAAAGTTTGATACCAAAACCTTTCAGGGGCTGATCCTGACCTTGCAGGATTACTGGGCGCGTCAGGGCTGCACCATTGTCCAACCGCTGGACATGGAAGTGGGCGCTGGCACTTCACACCCGATGACTTGTCTGCGCGCACTTGGCCCGGAGCCGATCGCTGCCGCTTACGTGCAGCCATCACGCCGTCCTACCGATGGCCGCTACGGTGAAAACCCGAACCGTCTGCAACACTATTACCAGTTCCAGGTGATCATCAAACCGTCACCCGACAACATTCAGGAGCTCTACCTTGGCTCGCTGAAAGAGCTGGGTATGGATCCGACGGTGCATGACATTCGCTTCGTGGAAGATAACTGGGAAAACCCGACGCTGGGTGCCTGGGGACTCGGCTGGGAAGTGTGGCTCAACGGTATGGAAGTAACGCAGTTCACCTACTTCCAGCAGGTTGGCGGCCTGGAGTGTAAGCCGGTAACCGGTGAGATTACTTACGGTCTGGAGCGTCTGGCGATGTACATCCAGGGCGTCGACAGCGTTTACGATCTGGTCTGGAGCGATGGCCCGCTGGGCAAAACCACCTACGGCGACGTGTTCCATCAGAACGAAGTGGAGCAATCCACCTATAACTTCGAATACGCCGACGTCGATTTCCTCTTTACCTGCTTCGAGCAGTACGAGAAAGAGGCGCAGCATCTGCTGGCGCTGGAAAAACCGCTGCCACTGCCCGCCTACGAACGCATTCTGAAAGCGGCACACAGCTTCAACCTGCTGGATGCCCGCAAAGCGATCTCGGTAACAGAGCGTCAGCGCTATATTCTGCGCATTCGTACCCTGACTAAAGCCGTGGCTGAAGCTTACTACGCCTCTCGCGAGGCTATGGGCTTCCCGATGTGCAATAACAAAAAGTAAGAGGCAGCCATGACTGAACAAACCTTCCTGGTGGAGATCGGCACCGAAGAGCTGCCACCAAAAGCCCTGCGCAGCCTGGCAGAAGCCTTTGCCGCGCAGGTTACCGCTGAACTGGATGCGGCAAACCTGAGCCACGGCGAGGTCAGCTGGTTTGCAGCGCCGCGTCGTCTGGCGCTGAAAGTTGCAAACCTGAGCGCCTCACAACCCGATCGGGAAGTGGAGAAGCGCGGACCGGCGGTCGCTGCGGCGTTTGACGCTGACGGCAACGCCAACAAAGCCGCCGAAGGCTGGGCGCGTGGGAACGGCATTACTGTCGATCAGGCTGAACGCCTCGCGACCGATAAAGGCGAATGGCTGGTTTATCGCGCCCAGGTTAAAGGCGAAGCGGCTCAGGCGCTGCTGCCGGCGATGATTGCGACCGCACTCAGCAAGCTGCCAGTGCCAAAACTGATGCGCTGGGGCGACAGCGATGTGCAGTTCGTCCGTCCGGTTCACACCGTGACGATGCTGCTGGGCGACGAGCTGATTCCAGGCACCATTCTGGGCATTAAGTCAGATCGGGTTATTCGTGGTCACCGCTTTATGGGTGAAAGCGAAATCACGCTCGACAACGCCGATCAGTACCCTGATGTGCTGGAAAAACGCGGCCAGGTCATTGCCGACTATCAGGTCCGCAAAGCGATGATTAAAGCTGATGCCGAAGCGGCTGCACGTCGCTTAGGCGGCAACGCCGATATCAGCGACAGCCTGCTGGAAGAGGTGACATCGCTGGTGGAGTGGCCGGTGGTCCTGACCGCGACCTTTGAAGAGAAATTCCTCAAGGTGCCTGCGGAAGCGCTGGTCTACACCATGAAAGGCGATCAGAAGTATTTCCCGGTGTATGACAATGACGGCAACCTGATGCCGAACTTCATTTTCGTCACCAACATCGAATCCAGCGATCCGCGCCAGATTATTTCCGGCAACGAGAAAGTGGTGCGTCCACGCCTGGCCGATGCGGAGTTCTTCTTTAATACCGACCGCAAAAAGCGTCTGGAAGATCACCTGCCGCGTCTGGAGACGGTGCTGTTCCAGAAAGAGCTGGGTACGCTGCGCGATAAAACCGATCGCATTCAGGCCCTGGCAGGCTGGATTGCCGGTGAGATTGGCGCCGATGTGAATCACGCCACCCGCGCGGGCCTGCTGTCGAAGTGTGACCTGATGACCAACATGGTCTTCGAGTTCACCGATACGCAGGGCGTGATGGGGATGCACTATGCACGTCACGACGGCGAAGCTGAAGATGTGGCGGTGGCGCTGAACGAGCAGTATCAGCCGCGCTTTGCCGGTGACGAGCTGCCGTCCAGTCCGGTCGCCTGCGCGCTGGCGATTGCCGATAAAATGGATACGCTGGCCGGTATTTTCGGCATTGGTCAGCATCCAAAAGGCGACAAAGATCCGTTCGCACTGCGTCGTGCGGCGCTGGGCGTGCTGCGTATCATCGTCGAGAAAAACCTGCCGCTCGATCTGCAAACCCTGACCGAAGAAGCGGTGCGCCTGTATGGCAGCAAGCTGAGCAACGCCCGCGTGGTGGATGATGTGATCGACTTTATGCTGGGTCGCTTCCGCGCCTGGTATCAGGAAGAGGGTCACAGTATCGACACGCTGCAGGCGGTACTGGCGCGTCGTCCGACCCGTCCGGCTGACTTTGATGCACGTATGAAAGCGGTGTCGCACTTCCGTACCCTGGAGGCCGCTGCAGCACTGGCGGCGGCGAACAAGCGCGTCTCTAACATTCTGGCGAAATCGACTGAAACGCTGAATGAGAGCGTGCAGGCGTCACTGCTGAAAGAGAACGAAGAGATCCAGCTGGCGACGTTTGTCACCGCGCTGAGCAGCAAGCTGCAGCCTTACTT
Organism: Candidatus Pantoea varia; assembly: GCF_900115075.1. Taxonomy (GTDB): domain Bacteria; phylum Pseudomonadota; class Gammaproteobacteria; order Enterobacterales; family Enterobacteriaceae; genus Pantoea; species Pantoea varia. The sequence continues at coordinate 160,033 of NZ_FOVG01000005.1, read as the reverse complement.
CGCTGAAGGCCGCTATCAGGATGCGCTGGTCGAACTGGCGCAACTGCGTACCGCGGTAGACAACTTCTTCGATAAAGTGATGGTTAACGCCGACGATCAGGCGGTGCGGGTCAATCGCCTGACGCTGCTGTCAAAACTGCGTGAGCTGTTCCTGCAGGTCGCGGATATCTCGCTGCTGCAGTAATGCTATTCGCTGTGCGGAAAAGGGACGAGCAATCGTCCCTTTTTTTATGGAATTTTTTGGGCCGGGATAGCCTGAGTATACGTACGCTTTTTCGTAAATCCGGGGGGTTAAGAAACCGCCCGAAAAATAACCAACCCTCTTGTTTTTCCCCCTTCCAGATGGATAATCCGCGAACGTTACACCCCGTTACAATTAGTGAAATGGAATTTTCATGAAAAGGATTTGTTTATCGCTCTGGCATCCGCCAGAACGTCTTCTCGCCATGGTGGCAGTCGCGCTGCTCTGTTCTGCTTTCCCGCTGATGGCCGCCCCGCCAGCCGATAATCCCCGCGAAGCAGGCCAGGCGATTGATACCCGCGAGCAACTGCGTCAGCAAACGCGTGAGCGCGTGCTGCAACAGCAGAATGCGCCGCAGGTGAACGAACATCTGCCGCGGCCCGATAGTCGATTGCCCGGTTATCCAGCCAGTGAGCAGCCCTGCTTTGCCATCAATCAGATCGCCCTGACGGGCGACGAAGCCAGCCGTTTTCAGTGGGCGCTCGACGCTGCTGCAGACGCTACCGGCCGCTGCCTGGGCGGACAGGGCATCGTGCTGGTCATTAGCAAAGTGCAGAATGCGATTCTCGCCAAAGGCTATGTCACCACCCGCGTTATGGCGCAGGAGCAGGATCTGACGAAGGGCGTGTTAACGCTGACGTTACAGCCGGGCCGTATCAGCCAGATCCGCTTTGATGAACCGGTTTCCTGGCGCGGACGACTGTGGAATGCGATTCCGGCGTCATCGGGCGATATTTTGAATCTGCGGGATATTGAGCAGGGGCTGGAGAACGTTAAGCGGGTGCCCAGCGCCAGTGCTGATATTAAAATTGTGCCGGGCGAGCAGGAAGCCACCAGCGATCTGCAGGTCAGCTGGCACGAAGGCAGACCGGTGCGGCTCAATCTGGGGCTGGATGACAGCGGATCCAAAAGTACCGGACGCTACCTCGGTTCCGCCACGCTGGCCGTAGACGCCCCCTTTGCGCAGAACGACCTGTTTTACGCCAACATCGGCAAAAATCTGTTTGAGCATGGGCCGTTCGGCAACCGCTCGCACAGCCTGAATTACTTTTTCCCGATCGGGTACTGGGCTGTCTCAGCCAACTACAACGACTACACCTATCACCAGAACATCCCGAATGCCAATGAGGTGCTGCGCTACAGCGGTAAGAGCGATAATGCCCAGCTCACGGTCTCCCGCTTGCTCTACCGTGACCAGTCCAACAAAACCACGCTTAATCTGCGTGGCTACCGCAAACACTCCACTAACGCCGTCAACGATATCGACATTGAGCAGCAAAAGCGGCGCACTGCGGGCTGGGAACTGGGCCTGAATCAGCACAGCTATTTCGGCAGCACCACGCTGGACGCGAATATCGCCTGGCGGCGCGGCACTGGTGCGTTCAATGCGTTGCCTGCACCGGAAGAGTCGCGTCATCAGGGCAGCGCGCGTACCGGCATACTGCTGGGCGACCTCGGCATCAACCATCCTTTCGCCGTGGGTGAACAGCCCTGGCGGGTCTACAGCAGCGTGCGGGGACAATGGAGTCCGAATGCGCTGACGCCGCAGGAACGTATGGTGATTGCCGGGCGTTATACGGTGCGCGGCTTCGACGGTGAACAGATGCTGTCGGGGGAAAAGGGGCTGCTGTGGCGCAACGAAATTGGCTGGAACCTCTTCTCGCGCGGGCATGAACTCTATCTGGCCGCCGATTATGGACGGGTAAGCGGGCCTGGGGCCCGCGATCTGGTCGGACATCAGCTGGCAGGCAGTGCCATCGGCGTACGCGGCGCGCTCTGGAGCCGCTTCAGCTACGACCTGTTTGCGGGCGTTCCACTTTATAAACCTGCTGGTTTTCATACCTCAGGCGCGACGGCAGGTTTCAGCGTTAACCTGGAAATCTGACCAACGAAGCGCGTAATCCTCATTATCTGAACAGACTGACTTTCACACGGATGTGACCCATGAATAAACATTGCTATCGCATTATCTTCAGCCGCACCCATGGGGAGCTTCGGGTGGTGTCGGAACTTGCCCGCAGTTGCAGCACCGAGCCGGGCCAGAGCCGTGGCAACGGCGCGCCACGCCTCTGGGTTACTTTACGCCGCACGGCGTGGCTGCTTGGTCTGACCCTGTTTGCCGGGCCAGCGATGGCGAACGGCATTGTGGCAGACAGTAATGCTACGTCAGGGCAGCGGCCGGAGGTCATCGCCACCCAGAATGGGCTGCCGCAGGTCAATATCACCGCACCCAATCAGGCGGGCATCTCGCATAACCAGTATCAGCAGTTCGACGTCGCTCAGAACGGCGCCATCCTGAATAACTCCGCAGTGATGACCTCAACACAACTGGCCGGAATGATTCAGGGTAACCCAAACCTCAACCCAAACACCCCAGCGGCGCGGGTGATCCTCAACGAAGTAAACAGCAATAATCCCAGCCAGCTGCGCGGTTATATGGAAGTGGCGGGCGGACGGGCGCAGGTGATCGTTGCCAACCCGGCCGGGATTGTGTGCAACGGATGCGGCACTATCAACGCCGGGCGCATGACGCTGACCACCGGTAAACCACAGCTCAACGCTGACGGCAGTCTGGCGGGTTATCAGGTCGAACGCGGCGTGGTGCGCATTGAAGGCGGCGGACTCAACGGCGATCCCCGTCATGATACGGAGTATGTTGACGTCCTGGCCCGCGCGGTGGAGATCAATGCGGGCGTCTGGGCCAAAAAAGAGCTGGCGGTGGTGGCCGGTCGCAACCGGGTAAGCGCAGACGCACAGACGGTCACACCGCTGGCTGACGATGGCAGCGCCAGACCTGAACTGGCGATCGACATGGGGCAGATGGGCGGCATGTACAGCGGCCAGATCCGCATGATTGGCACCGAGGCGGGCGTCGGCGTGCGCAATCAGAACGCTCAGGTGCAGGCGGGTAAAACGCTGGTGGTGAGCAGCGAAGGTAAGCTTGTCTGGCAATCGGCGACACAGGATGGCGTGACGCAGGCCGGAGGCGACATCAGCCTGGCGGCCAGAGAGGATATTGACTATCAGGGCAAACTCCACAGTGGCGGTCAGCTGACGGTCCGGAGCCGCGAAGGCGGGATTACCCAGTCCGGCACCCTGGCGGCGGCAGGCGACGTAAGGCTGACAGCAGCCCGCAGCATCCAGAGCAGTGGACACCTGCTGGCGGGCAGCGATGCCAGCAGCCAGATTGTGCATGAAGCGAATCTGCAGCTGGAAAGCCAGGATGCTATTCGCGCCAGCGGCAGCCTGTTGAGCAAAAAAGAGGTCAGCGCGCGCGGACGCCGGGTTGATCTCAGTGGCGCTCAGGTCGCCGCCAGCCGCGCCACCCTGACGGCTCAGGAAGGCGGTATTGCCGTGCGTCAGGCGGTGATTAATGGCACGGAGCTGGTGATTAACACGGCAGGTGACATCGACGCGCAACAGGCGCAGATTAGCGCCTGGCGCTGGCAGATCGATGGACGCAGCCTGTTCAGCCAGCAGGCAGGATGGTCGCAGACCGGGAGTGGCGAAAGCCGCTTTACGTTGTCTGGTGGGCTGGACAACAGCGACGGCTCGATTGAGACCCAGCAGCTCAGTTTTCAGGCGGCCTCGCTGAACAACCAGCGTGGCCGCATGGTTGCGCTGGATAACGCGGCGCAGCACTGGCGAATTGACGGGCTGCTCGACAACACCTCGGGTGAACTGGGCACTAACGGCGATCTGACGCTTGAGACAGGCAGCCTCAATAACCAGGGCGGCACCGTCAAAACCCAGGCATCGCTGGGTATCAATGCCCGCGACGTGGTTAACAACAATCAGGGCAATCTGCTGGCCGGTAACGCGCTGGCGCTTAGCGTGGGCGGTGATCTCAATAATCAGGCTGGCACCCTGAATGGCGACCAGTTATCGCTGACCGCGCAGCATCTGAACAATGCGCAGGGCGAGATCGTCAGCCAGCGCGATCTGAGTCTGACGACGACCCAGGGCCTGGACAACAGCGGTGGCTGGATCGAAGCGGGCCATCATCTCTCACTCAACAGCGGCGGACTCTGGCAGAACAGCGGTGGGACGGTGCAGGGCGGTGAGGGGGTAACGGCGACAGCAGATCAGCTCAATAACGCCAATGGCCGGTTGCAGTCTGGTGGTGATCTGGACCTGACCAGCCGTGGCGATATCCTCAACCAGGGCGGCAAACTCACGGCGCAAAACGCCCTCGCGATCCATGGCACCTCCGCGACGCTGTTTGACAACGATGGCGGATCGCTGCAAAGCGGCGGCGATCTGCTCCTGCAGGGCGGCGCGCTGAACAATCGCCAGTCAGGGCTTGTTCTCAGCCAGCAGGCGCTGACGCTGAACCTGGCGGGCGACTGGGACAATCAGGGCGGCTCCCTGACCGGCAATGGCCGCACACAGGCCAGCGCCGCGAATCTGTTAAATGCCCAGGGCGCGATCAATGCGCTGGACACGCTGGATATGCAGTTTACTGGTCGTCTGGATAACAGCAATGGTCGCATCTTCAGCCGGTTAAGCCAGACGCTCCAGGCGCAGGAGATGGGCAATGCGCAGGGCTGGATGGGCAGCCAGGCGAGCTGGACTGCCACCAGTGCCGGTTTTGATAACACCGCAGGCAGTGTGCAAAGCCAGCAGCAGGCTGAACTCTCGGCAAACTGGCTCAGTAACGTCAGCGGTGTATTGCAGTCTGCCGCCGGGCTGGCGTTGCGCGTTGCGCAGGATATCAACAACCTGGCCGGTAAAATCTCTGCTCAGCAGCAGCTTACCGTTCAGGGTCAGACCGAAGGCAGCCGCACCGGTAACATCAACAATGCGGGTGGTCAGTGGCTGGCTGGCAAGGGGCTGACTATCACGGCTGCGCGTCTCGACAACAGCCAGGGCGGTCTGCTCTACAGTCAGCGGCAGTCACGGCTGAATCTGGCCGGAGATCTGGATAACCGGGCAGGTAAAGTGCAGAGCGGCGAAGCGCTCCAGCTGGATGCGCAGACGCTGAACAACGCAGGTGGCAACATCGACAGCCAGCAACAGCTCACCCTGCAGCTGTCAGGTCAGTTTGATAACAGCGGTGGTGCGGTACGCAGCAATGGCGGACAGCAGATCACTGCCGCAACGATCAATAACCGTCAGGGCATCTTCAGCAGCCCTGGGGCGATAAATCTGACTACAGGGCAACTGGACAACGCTGGCGGCACGCTGATCAGCCAGGGCGCGGGAAGTTATCGCATCAACACGCTTAACAACCAGCAGGGCAAAGTTCACAGCGCCGCGACGCTGACCCTTGAGGCTGCGCAGCTGAACAACCAGGGCGGCCAGCTGGTTGCCACTCAGGGTTTAGTGCTGAACGCCACGACGATCAATAACAGCGCGCAGGGTGTGCTCAGCAGCCAGGCGGGACTCTTACTGCAGGCCGATCGCCTGATCAACCGCGACGACGGCCTGTTACTCGGCACCAGCTATACCGATATCACTGCCCGTGATATCGATAACAGCAGCGGACGGCTGCAGAGCGCCGGTATGCTCATGCTGCGCGGCGTTGCACAGCTCGACAACCGGCAGGGACGGATGCTGGCGAATGGCGATCTCAGCATTAATAACGATCTCTCGCCCACCGACTCACCGCTGGCGCTGCTCAATCAGGGTGGACGGCTGGAGAGTGCTGGCGCATTAAACATCCATGCACACTCCTTCGATAATCAGGGTGGCACGTTGCTGGGCCTGCTGGCTCTGACGCTGACCGCGCAGCAGGATTACACCCACCAGGCGGGTGAAACCCTCAGCAGTAACGGCACGGTGGCGGTCTCGCTGAGTGGGGCGTTTACTAACCTGGTGGACTGGCTGCTGCCGGGTAATCTGGTGCTGAATGCCTCGGCGATAACCAACCCCGCGATGCTGGTGGGTAAAACAGTTCAGCTCACTACCGGCACGCTGCTGAACAGCGGGCGTCTTGAAGCCGATGCCCTGACGCTGAATGTGGACTGGCTGGATAACCGCGCCACCGTGATGGGTGATGAAGTCAGCGTGCGTGGCCGGGTGATCGACAACCACAGCCAGCCTGCGGTCATCGCGGCAACTCAAAGCCTGACGCTACAAGCCAGCGAGCGGCTGAGCAACAAAGATGGCGCGCTGCTCTTCAGCGGCGATCGCTTATCGCTGCACAGCGATGACCTGATCGAGAATCGGGCGAGCTTTATTGAAGCGGACGGCGATATGACGCTGGAGGCGCGGCGGCTCGATAATGTGCGCGAAGGGCTGGTGATAGAGCGTGAGGCGGAGACCAGCGACTACAAGTGGCATCGCTATAACTACTACTGGCGATCTTACGGCTCAGCAGTGAGCACGGATCTCAGCACCATGGCGTCGACCACACAGCAACTGACTTTCCAGGATGAGGCAGCGGCGCAGAGTAATCCTTATGGCACACTGCTGGCAATTGACGTTGCGGGCAAACGAGCCCAGGTCCGTGTCATGAACAATCAGGGCGTGCTGACCGATCTATGGGTTAACTATCTGGCGCTGAACCCCAGCGCCGATGGCACGTATGCCATGACGTTCTATGAAACTCGCGGATTCCGGCAAAATAACGTACCAACTCCCTATCAGAACACGGTATGGCGCGAATACAACCGTGGGCGCCTTGAGCAGTGGGATCCTGAACAGCATATTGACATCGACAATGCGCCATTCGTTACGGATTACAACAACTTCCGTGAGCGTACTGCAACCGGCACCGTAACGCGTGATCGGCTGTTCAGCGAAGGCATTGGCGCCCGTATTCTGGCGGGTGGCAACATGATCCTGCGCGTCACCGGCGCGTTACTCAACGATGCCAGCGTGATCACGGCTAACGGCAATCTGACCGTGGACGGCGGTGGCAGCATTGATAACCGGGGTTACTCGGTCAATGAGCGACGCCAGGAAGTGATTGTCGATCATATGGATAAAGATACCCACCACTGGTATCCGACCTTTAATCTCGACCAGACCACAGCCCTGGCGACCGTTGACGGCATCATTACCGGCAACGGCAATGTCAGTATTAACGGGGCCAGCATCAGCAATACCACGGTTAATTCGGCTCAGATCAGCCAGCTTGAAGCAGCGCTGAATGCGGTGGATGCCGAGCGTGCCGAATATGAACGCAACCCGCTGGCCTTCACCGTAGACGGCGTCGCCCGTCATGACGGCGACACAGAACTTACGACGGGTGATAACACATCGGGTCGCCCACTGTTACCGGCTGAGCTGGCTCTGACGGCGCTGCAACAGCTGGAGAAAGTCGCCACCACCATCCCCGATAACGGCCTGTTCAGTCAGCATACTGCGGCGGGCAGTCCGTTTCTGGTCGTGACTGACGAGCGCTTTACCAGTCGTAATAAATTTATCAGCAGCGACTATCTGCTCGAACGGGTGGGTTACGACCCATCACAGGTGCATAAACGCCTGGGCGACGGTTTTTATGAACAGCGTCTGGTGCGCGAGCAGGTGCTGGCGCTGACCGGCAGACCTTCGGTTAACGGCTGGGATGCGATGACGCAGTACCAGGAGCTGATGAACAACGGCTCGAAGGTGGCGCAGGATTTCCATCTGGTGCCGGGCGTGTCGCTGACACCGCAACAGATTGCGGCGCTGCAGCAGGATATCGTCTGGCTGGTCAGCGAGACGGTTGATACGGCGGACGGCCCGCAGACGGTGTGGGTGCCGAAAGTCTATCTGGCCCAGACCACGTTGCGCCTGACCGACGCGGGCGCGGTGATTGGTGGCGGTAATCTGCAGCTCTCGGCGGACAGCGTGACCAATGCCGGTAAACTGTTTGCGGATAAGGCGCTGTCGGTCGACAGCGGTCAGTTCCTGCACCTGGGCGGCGACATCAAGGCAGGCAGCATTGACGTGAAGGCGGAGACGCTGACGATCAGCACCGATCTGCAGAATGCCCTGCGTCAGGCAACGATGAGCGCTGACGATATCAGCCTCAGCGGCACAGATATCCGGCTACAGGGCGCGAAGCTCAATGCTACCAGTAACCTCAGCCTGAGTGCGCGCAACGACCTGTCGATTAGCGCAGCAAAAAGCAGCCACAGCGGCAGCCTGAAGGTCATCTCCGGGGCGATGGGGAACCGCACCAGCAGCGGCCTGGAAGAGGCGGGTAAGCGCATGGCGCAGGTCAGCGGCGAGTGGCAGCAGGCGCAGGGCAGCGAGCTGAACGCCGGGGGCAACCTGACGCTTTCAGCCGGACGGGATATCACCGTGCAGGGCAGCCAGGCCAGCGCCTCCGGCACCACGCAGGTGCAGGCTGGCGGCGACATCCGCCTGCTGGCTGAGACCACCACCAACACTACCCATCTTGAAGCCAACAGCCGGACCTCGTCGGTCAGCAACAGCCGTCAGGAAGACCGTCTGACGCTGAGCGGTCTGAGTGGTGGCCAGGGCGTCACGATGCTGGCGGGCAACCACCTGCTTGCCGAAGGTGCGCAGGTTGACAGCGCCCAGGGCGGTATCGGCGTCAGCGCACAGGACGTGACCATAAAGGACGCGCGTACCCGCACGCAGGACCTGGACAGCGAGAACAGGCGCCTGCTGGGTAATACCCGCAGCCATCGTGACGAGGAGACGGTTCGCGAGGGCAGCATGGGAAGCACCTTCAGCGGAGAGCAGGGCGTGACGGTGATCGGGCGTGAGGGCGACGTGACGGTCACCGGTAGCACGCTGCACAGCGGAGACGGCACTGTTGCGCTGCAGGCGAAAAAGGATGTCATCCTCAGCTACACAACAGACAGCGAGCACCGCGTTTCCGCAGAAAAAAGTCGCGGCCGGAAAACCAAAGGTGAACGCGCGGAGGAAGGGCTGCGTGAGACCGTGGTGGGGAGCACGCTCAGTGGACGTGATGGCGTCACGGTGGTGGCGCAGGACGGCAGCATCACCGCCACGGCCAGCGCTCTGCACAGTGATCAGGGGGCCGTTGCACTGCAGGCGAAGCAGGATGTGACCCTGAATACCGCCACCGAACGGGCGCTGGACTTCCGTGAAGAACGTTCTGAGAGAAAAGGCTTCCTGAAAAAGAGCAGCAGCCACACTATCACGCAGGACGGCAGCACGCGCGAGAAAGGCAGCCTGCTGAGCGGTGAAAGCGTCACGGTCATCGCCGGACGCGACCTGACGGTGACCGGCTCGGCGATTGCCGCCGACCGGGACGTCAGTCTGCGGGCCGGGCGCGACGTGGAGATCGGCGCGGCGACCGAGACCGACAGCCACTACCAGCTGAAAGAAAAGAAAAAGAGCGGCCTGATGGGCAGCGGCGGCATCGGCTTCACGGTCGGCAAACAGTCCACGCGCCATGAAATCGATGAGAAGGGGACGACCCAGAGCCAGAGCGTCAGCACCGTCGGCAGCAGCCAGGGCAGCGTGAACATCACGGCGGGCAACCGGCTGCACGTCGGCGGCGCGGACCTGGTGGCGGGTAAAGATATGAACCTGACGGGCGACAGCGTGATCATCGATCCGGGCGTTGACCAGCGGACGCGCACCGAGAAATTCGAGCAGAAACAGAGCGGCCTGAGCATCGCCCTGTCAGGCACGGCGGGCAGCGCGCTGAACACGGCGGTCAGCAGCGCGCAGCAGGCGAGGAAGTCGGGCGACGGGCGGGTCAGCGCGCTGCTGAATACCCAGGCGGCACTGAACGGGGTGCAGGCGGCGCAGGCGGCTCAGATGGACGGGCTGAACACCGCCGCCGCGGACGCGCACAATGCCACCGGCGACCTGAAGCCGGGGCAGGACGGCTATCAAGCGGGCTCGACCAACACCATCGGCATCAGCGCCTCGTACGGCAGCCAGTCATCGAAAAGCGAAACGCGTACTGAGAGCAGCCAGTCACAGGGCAGTACGCTGACGGCGGGCCGGAACCTTAACGTCACGGCAACCGGCCAAAACGGCACGGCGCAGAGCGGCGACATCAGCATCACCGGCGGCCAGCTGAAGGCGGGCGGCGACATGAGTCTGGATGCGTCACGGGACATCCTGCTGCAGTCGGCGCAGAACACGCAGAGCACCGACGGGAAAAACAGCAGCAAGGGCGGCAGCGTCGGTATCGGTATCGGCGTCGGGTCAGGCGGCTACGGCATCAGCGTGTCGGCGAGCGTGAACGCGGCGAAGGGCAGCGAAAAAGGCAACGGGCTGACGCACGGCGAGACCACGCTGGACGCGGGCAGCCGGCTCAGCCTGACCAGCGGGCGCGACACGACGCTCACGGGTGCGCAGGCCAGCGGCGAAAGCGTGAAGGTGGACGCGGGCCGCAACCTGACGCTGACGTCGGAGCAGGACAGCGACCGGTATGACTCGAAGCAGCAGAGCGCCAGCGCGGGCGGCAGCTTCACCTTCGGCTCGATGACCGGGTCGGCGAACGTGAACGTGAGCCGGGATAAGCTGCACAGCAACTGGCAGAGCGTGGCGGAGCAGACCGGGATTTTTGCCGGTAAGGGCGGCTTTGACGTGACGGTGGGTGAGCACACGCAGCTGAACGGTGCAGTCATCGCGAGTACGGCAGATGCCAGCCTGAATAAGCTCGACACCGGCGCGCTGGGCTTCAGCGACATAGAGAACCACGCTGACTATAAGGTGGAGCACCAGAGCGCGGGGATGAGCACCGGCGGCAGCATCGGCGGAGAGTTCGCCGGGAACATGGCGAACGGCATGCTGGCGGGTCTGAACGGCAGCGACAGCGCGGACTCCACGACAAAAGCCGCCGTGAGTAAAGGCACCATCGTTATCCGCGATAAGGAAAAACAGACTCAGGACGTGGCGGACCTGAGCCGCGACGTGGCGAACGCTAATCCGGGTCTTGAGGTCATCTTTGACAAGGAGAAGGAGCAGAACCGGCTGAAGGTGGCGCAGCTTATCGGGGAGATAGGGAGCCAGGCGGGAGATATCGCACGGACGCAGGGCCAGATAGCAGGCATGAAGGCGAAGGCCGACCCTGCGGCGCTGGCGGCTGCAAGGGAAGAACTGGCCGCAAAAGGGAAGCTGAACCCGACGTCAGATGAAATAGCGAAGCAGGCTTACGACACGGCGCAGAAGCCGTTCGGGACGGGCGGTAAGGTGCAGCGGGCCATCAGCGCGGTAACGGCGGCGGTGCAGGGCCTGTCGGGCGGGAACCTGGCGCAGGCGGTGAGCGGTGCGGCAGCACCGTACCTGGCGCAAAAGATACACGAGCTGACCACGGATCCGGTAACGGGGAAGGTGAACACTGAAGCGAACCTTATGGCGCACGCCGTACTGGGCGCGGTAACCTCTTACGCAGCGGGCAACTCGGCGCTGGCCGGGGCGTCGGGCGCGGTGATGGGCGAGTACATCGCGCAGCAGATGTATCCGGGGGTTAAGCGCAGTGACCTGTCTGAGGAGCAGCGGCAGACGATAAGTGCGCTGGGGACGTTAGCGGCAGGTCTGGCTGGCGGCGTAGTGGGTGACAGCACGGCGGATGTGGTTGCGGGCGCGCAGGCGGGTAAAAATGCGATTGAGAATAATAATTTGCACACCGCAGAAGCCAGTGCGCTTGATAAAGAACTCTCGGACTGTAAAGCGTCGGGCGGCGACTGTAAGGCCGTAATTAAGAAATATATTGATATCAGCAATAAAAACAGTAAGGAACTGGCAGAAGCCTGTACCGGAGGCGGTGTTGCCTGTGTAAGCTGGGAAGAACTGGTTCAGGCCGAAACTAACATTGCTCTGGATGCTGATAAACATCAGGTAAGGCTAGGCGATAAACTGAAAGATCCGGACGCAGCTGCGATAGTTAAATATCTTAACGGGTCAGATCTTAAATTCCTTAAGGATAATATCACGAAAAGTGATCGGATTATGGATGTGGTAATGAACCCAACTTCCTGGCCGGTAGTGATAATGGGTGCGAAGGCAATTATGACTAATTCCATGAATAATACCAAAGAGCAGCTTATTGCGATAGGTGTTGGTGCTGGATTGGGTGCAGGTATACAGTATGGAACGACAGGCGAAGTGAAATTATCAGATGTGATCGGGTCCGGGGTGATCGGCGCCATTACGGCAGGTAAAGGTTATAATCCAACAATGGCCTGGAATGCGGCGGGTGGTTATTACCAGGCTGAAATCAGCGGGGATGATCCGTTTATGGCTGCGCTGTTAAGTAAGACAGGTGCTTCAGTTGGTTATGCATCAGGCAACATTATTAAAATGCCAATGGACAAGATACTTAATCCTGTATCAAAACAATACGAATGGGTGCCAACGGGAGTATGGACTATAACGAAACCAGTACCACAAAGTACGGTGCCATCAGTTATGGGTAACTTGGGAGATACTTTTTTTTCAGGAATAACCGGAGATGCGTTAAAAGAAGCTGTATCTGGAGGAGAGAATGAAACTAAATAATCCTCAAAAATCTATATGGACTTTGGCTTTGGTTTGTTTTTTTACATGTATAGCTTTGATTATGATTGGAACTTTTTCTTATCTTTTAAAGGGCTGGTTAATTTGGGAATTTGATAAACCATTTCCTTTTGGAAAAGTTGAGATTGTGACGATATTAAAAATCAGTTTGTTAGGCATTCCAATAGGACTAGTGTTCTGGATCTTCGATATTCGCTAACTCAAGTTACTACTCAAGATCCCAGCCAACTGGCTGGGATTTGTATTTTATCAGCCAGTTACCCTTCATTCTTCAGCCGGATGATCAACTGATCAGCCCCAATGGTCACCTCTATCTTCTGCCCGGTCGTAAATCCCAGTACTTCCAGCCAGAGGCCTTTAATATTCAGCTATGGCATCTGGAACCTGAGGAGGTGGGCCCCGGGCGTGAGCGGGCTGAGCCACGACGCAGAGTTCGCGAACCAGACGCTGTCGCTGATATTCGATAAGGGAAAAGAGTAGAACCGGCTGCATGAGGCGCAGCTGATAGGAGATACAGGGAACCTGGCTGCGGACATCGCGCGGACGATAGGGTAGATAGCCGTGACGAAAGCCGCCAGTTGCGGATGAAAGAGATTATGCCGGTAGAGCTGAAGGCGGCGGAAGCAGAATGGCACAGGGCCAATCCAGACAAAGAGCCGACGGCGGGTGACATCAGCGGTCAGGCTTATTAGTCCTGCTACAACGATGCGTTCAGGTAGAGCGGGTTCAGCACCAACGGTAAGGTGCAGCGCCATCAGCGCGGTGACGGCGGCATTGCCGGGGCTGTCTGGTGGGAACCTTGCGCAGGGGTTAAGCGGCGGGTCTGGCTGGCGGGATAGCGGGAGACAGCACGGCGGATGTTGTAGCGGGCGCGCAGGCGGTTAAGAATGCAGTTGAGAATAACTCGCTGGGCGATGGCTGGAACAATATATTGCCGTCAGGGACAATAGACTATGGCCAGTCGGTACAGTCTTACGCGCAATATGCACAGGATAAAAACCTGTCGCCGAAGCAGGTTCAAGAAGGGATGAATCGTATTGCTATTGGCGAAGGGCCTTCTTAGGGTACTGAGTATAAGGTTAAACCTAATGGAAAAGTTGAAGTTTCAGGTGGCGTGGGGCTTGCTTTGAAAGGAGGAACTGAGATTAATAATGATTACTTTTCTATTTCTACAGGATACACCACAGAGTTTGGTGTAAAGGCTGGGGCTTCTGTCGGTATTGATTTTTGTCCATATTTTCCAGGATTGTTTGGCGACTTAAACCGTGATTATTCAACTAGTGTCGGTTTTGGTTCCGGTTCTGTAGGAATGTCTGGCGGAAAAGATGGTATTGGTTTTTCTTTCTATGTTGGACCAAGTATAGGTTTTACAGGTTCTGCTACTGGTTCTCATGATGAAAAAGTTGACTCCACTAAGGAAATATACCACTATGATTTCAAATGATATTATTCTTAATGCGTCAGCCTTCATGTTGTTATTTTTTTTGCTGTTATGGGGTGTGTGTTTTTTCATTTTTGTATACAGAGAGCTTGGTGGCGTAAAGCTGGGTAAAGATTCCTTACTTTATTTTAATTATATGTTTTTTAAACGCGATATTTTATCAATATGCGCATTGATTTTCCTTGTTCTTGGATATTTGGCAGCGGCGATAGCTGAATATAGAAAGGGGCTTGATAATTTATTATTAATGTCTAACTTTTCCGGAGGAATATCATTTTTGTTCTTTGCACTATATGGTAGGTATTTTTACCAAGGGCTAGTTGATGATGAAAAACCATATTTTTTTATTAAGGTTTTTTTGACAACATTAGATCTGTCCTTTGGTGCTATTTTTCTTTGGCTATCAAGGCTGGCGTATGTAACATGGTTAATTATATTTATTAGCAATTAAATAATGTAGTTGAGAATAATGCGCTGAGTGATATTGCGCAGGCACAGTCTGAAGGCAAGACGCTGGAGCAGAAGGCCGGCGAGCAGGTTGAAGCCGAAAACGAGCGTTATAAGAAGGAAAACTGCGGCGGCATGAGCGCTGAAGCCTGCTCGGTGAAGATGTACACTGAGCGGCGCAAAGCGCTGAAAGATATGGCCTTGCCGGGTGTGGATTTTGTGCCTGTGGCTGGCGATATCAAAAGCTTTGCGGAAGCGCAGTCGGCTCTGGATTACCTTGCAGCTGTAATCGGTATCGTCCCTGGCGCAGGTGATGTTGCCGGTAAGGCCATCAAGGCGGCACAAACGGCGCTGAAGAAAGGGGATATTGCTGAAGCGTCGAAGCTGATTAATAAGGCCAGCGATGAGATAAAAGTCAAAGCACTTGATGTTGGATCTTACAAAGAGCTTAAAGCGCGTGAAGTAGTTGGTGATGGATTAGAGCATGATTATATTCCATCATTTGCTGCTGTTCTTCAGGCAAAAGAAAATCAGCTGGGAAGAAAGTTAACTCCAGCAGAAGAAAAAACTTATATAACAATACAACAGCTATTGAAGTACCTAAAAATGTACATCAGGCTGGCCCTACTTATGGTGGTAAACATACTCCATCCCAAGTAAAACAAGACGCAATAAACCTTTGCGGTGCAGAATGTCGTGATACAGATGCCTTGAGACAGAATATGCTGGAGTGTGGGTATGATCCTAAACTAGTCGATGATGCAATAAGGCAACTCAAGGACAGAAATACTCAAACAGGAGTAACAAATAATGTTGATATGGAATGAATTTATTAAGTTATTAGGTTGCTCAAAACTTGATGGTAAATTTATTAATATTTCAAGCATTTTTAATGAGTTGCCTAAAATCGAGGAGGGTGTTTTAGGTGACAAGAGCTATTATTCTTTTTTACACTCAGGTGTTTTGTTTTTATTAGAAAGTGAGGTTGTAGATCAGATTACTTTTTATGCAAAGCAGGAGGAGGGTTTTTCTGAGTATAGAGGGGAATTACCAGTATCAATTAACAGTTCGGAGCATGAGTCCGTTCAAATATTAGGCCGTCCTTCGGTCTTAGGTGGTGGGAAAATGGATGCGCTTATGGGTTATATTGATCGTTGGATAAAGTATGAAAAAGAGGGGTATGCCCTTCATTTACAATTTAATCAGAATGCTAATTTATCCAGAGTTACCCTTATGAAATAAACATAAAATCCCGCCCTAATACGGCGGGGCTTTACTTTATAGACCAGCCAGTTACCCTTCAGCAGCCCGCTGGATTATCAACTGTCCCGGCCCGGTGATAATCCCGATCTTCTGCCCGGTCGTCAATCCCAGCGCCTCCAGCCAGCGGCCTTTAATGTTGAGCTCATTGGGCCTGTATCCGATTCTGTAATAATGCGCCCGTGATTTACTGGTGGCGGTTGTGGCCGTGCAGGTCTCTGGCTTATGATGCGTGTCAGCCATAATTAACTCCCAATCAGTTAGTTGTGGTCAGCGGGTTGTCGGTGGTGAGACACCTGCAGCCCGCGCTGATAATCTCTTGTTACGCGCTTCCTGTCCTGTTTTATCCTGTTCAAATATACACCATCCACTTTGTAAGCTCGCTGATGAAAATACTGTTTTAACTCATGTCATCATGGAGGTAATTGATTAATTGAATGGTATGAGTCCCCTGAAAAATCCCAATAAGTTAATATAAAATTAACTAGAGTTGCCAAATGAATATCATTGAGATACGTATTGAGCCGTCTCTGGTATAACATATAAGACAGATAGTGCTGTAAAATAATGCGCTTATAAATAAGTTTAATGTTGATTTTTTTAATTTCAAAGTGTCATTTTATTAAGGATGGTGGAGTGATTAATGAATAAGGATACCAGGATAAAAATATCAACAGGGCCATTCAAAAAAATCCGCGAATGGAATCGAAAGAAAAATTACTATCTCAAAGAGGTGAAGCTTAAAGCCAGGATGTCAATCGCAAAAATTCTCTGGGATAAACGAGAAAAAGTTCCCTTTTATCCTGATGCCGTCAAAAAAATACTGCTTGTTCGCAATGAGGGTAAGGTGGGTGATATTATCGTTTCTACCCCACTTATCAAGTCTCTTCATCAGGCTGGGTATACAGTTGATTTATTAGTAACAGAAGCCTGTTACGATGTGATGAGATATAGCCCCTATATCAGCAATATTTATAAGGCAGCAAATTGCAGTTATAATCAATACCTGAAGTCATTAAACCATACCGTTTCAAAGGCGACTATGACGTTGCTTCATGAGAATAAATACGATCTTATTATCGATCCTTGTTTATCCGAAACGCCGGTACACCGAATGAAGCTTTTTAGCGATGTAAATGCTAGGTTCGTAATTGGACTGAATAAAAAATCTGATATTAACCATTACACACTTTCAGTGCTATTTAAAAATGATAAACAGCATGTTACAGATTTACTTTCGTTGATCAGTGAAAGATTTGGCGTTAAAGCTACAGGCGATTTCACCTATAATCTGCATTTTCCTGACATCGTGCTTGATGAAGTAAGCGCTTTTCTAAGTCCCTGGAAGAGTAAGAAAAAGATTATAATTAATGCTTTTGCCGGTACGCCGGAAAGAAACTTCTCACAACAGCAATTGCTGGAGCTGGTTAAGCTGATTAATAATAATACCAAGGAAACAAAGGTGATTATTCTGGATCATCGCAATGAAATAAAGGTAACGCTTCCTGATAATACAGTCAAGAATCCCTTTTCTACATTACATCATCTGATGGCACTAATTAAAGAAGTGGACATGGTTATAACGCCAGATACTTCAATTGTACATATATCTGCTGCGTGGAAAAAACCACTCATCTCCGTTTATAAATATGCGGATAATAATAATATGTGGGCACCAGGCTATGAAAACGCAAGCCACATAATTATTCATGACGATAAAACATCGGATGCTGAGAATGTTCCCGAAGTTATTTTTAACGAGATAGTCCGCAGGGGACTATTGGGTGGGCGCGAGACGAAAATCCATAAGTCTGTAGCAGTGTTTGAACTCAGGGAATCAGGTAGCACGCACGGTTACCCTGTTCACGACCTGTGTCTCGCCTCATCTGATCGCTGACTGGCTGATAAAGCGTGATATCGCGCCAGACACCATTGGCTAAGCTAATGGGTCTGGCTCAGAACTCAATCACGCCGCAGGCGGCGTTGTCCGCGCAAAGCTTTCGCGCTCAAACAGCGTTTCCGCCAGCTTCACCAGCGCCGGTCGTTCGACACACCAGTTCGGGACCACGCGGCGGAAATTGAGGTAGCCGATCATGCAGCCGGTGGCGATATCCGCCAGATTAAGCTGGCCGTTGTTAAGCCATTTTCCCTCTGCGGCCTTCGCTTCCAGCATATCGAGGCTGCGCTGAATCTTTTCACGATTGCGCAGCAACACTTCTTCCGACTGTTGATCACCCGGTCGCATCTGCTCGCGCACGATCACCAGCGCGGCATCGCTGACGCCATCCGCCAGCTTCTCCAGCTGACGGATGTTAAGCGACTCAAGCGGATCGGCAGGCAACAGAGCGGGCTCCTCGCCGCGCAGTTCCAGAAACTCGGCGATGATGCTGGAGTCGAACCAGATTTGCTTATCGTCAGCAACCAGCGCCGGAACTTTGCCTAGCGGATTGTAGTGCGGCACGTGGCTGTCATCGCTGTAAGGCGATGCGTTAACGAATTCAAACGTAATGCCTTTTTCCAGCATGATAATCGAAATCTTACGCACAAACGGGCTGGTATAGCTGCCAATCAGTTTCATCGGGTTCTCCAGAGTCAGTGACTATTCGCCAGGAAACATAAAGGGATTGAGACTGCTACGCGCGAAGCCTTCCTGCTCCATTTTGGCATCCAGTATCAGCGACGCCAGGTCATCGGCCACCGGTTCAATAGCCGGATCTCTCTCCTGATAGAGCATCTTCAGATAGGTGCCGCAGTCGCCACAGCTCTCGGCCTTCACCGCCGCTTTTTCGCTGTCGAGCGACCAGTAGTGCAGATCACGGGACTGCTCGCACTGGGTACATTTGCTGCGCACCACATGCCATTCACTTTCGCACAGATTGCAGTGCAGATAGCGCGCGCCTTCATGGCTGCCCATATGCACCACACTGGCGACCGGCATACTGGCACAGACCGGACAGAACTGACGCTGATCGCCCATCTCAGCGCGTGCTTTGCCTGGGATCAGGGCCGCCATCTGCGCCCAGTAGAGCGAAAGTGCCGCCCAGATAAAGGGCGCTTTGTCGCTGCTGACCAGCGCATACTCGCCGGTAAACAGCGCGCTGGCCAGCGTCTCCAGCTCGGTGGCGGATGCCTTCTCCAGATTCTCCAGCACCGCCAGCGCCTGCCCGCTCATCTCCGGCTTCAGCTCCGCAATCAGCGAGTGCAGCAGCCGTTGCCAGTGCGGATCGCGCGGCAGGGTATGAATATTCAGTGGCGGCTTGCCCTCGCTGGCGCTCTGCGTCAGTCGGGCATGCAGGTCGATATGCAGGGGATGGTCATACAGCACAATCTCCTGCGCTTCAGCGATCACCGCCGCAAAGCGCAGATAATCGCCGAGTGGATTTTTCGCCGCCAGGTCGCGCAGTCGCGCGGCACGACGACTGTATAAATTTTTCATCCGTGGAAAAAGTAACGGCGGAATCATCTCCGCCGTAGTCTTTTCGCCTTTCTCCAGCTGGTCCTGCGGGATTATGCGAATACTCATCAGGGGCGTTTTTCCTGTTTTATTGGCGGATTACGCTGCTCACGATACCAGCGAGGATGATGCTGTCTGGCCCATTCAGAGCTGACCCAGCCTTCCACCATCGCGGTCAGTGTGCCTTTGACCCACAATGCAGCATAAATATGCACCATAATGACGATGATCAGCGTCACCGCTGACACCGAATGCACAATCAGCGCCAGACGAATCAGCGGAATGGCAAAGGCATCAGCAAAGTAAGGTCGCCAGATGACAATGCCACTGGCAAGCAGCAGTACTAAGCTGATGATAGCAGCCCAGAACACACACTTCTGACCAAAGTTATATTTACCGGTATCTCCCACCTCTTCATTCATCGCAATCCGGTGAATATTTCTGGCCCAGTAAAGGTCATCGCGATTGATCAGGTTGTGTTTCCAGTAACGCAAAAACATCAGCATAAAAGCGGCAAACATCACCACACCGACAAAAGGATGCAGAATACGCGCCAGCTGTGGCGTGCCAAATATCTGCATCAGCCAGTTAAATGACGGAAAGAAAAACCCTAATCCGCTTAACGCGGCCATGACAAAGCAAATCGCGACGATCCAGTGATTGATGCGTTCGGGTGCGCGGTAACGCACCAGGTGATCGGGCTTTTTCATTATTTGCGCTCCTCAGGCTGATCGTCGTTGTCGTCGTGCTCTTCAGTGAGGCGATTCGGGCCAACGCCGACATAGTGGAAGATCGAGGCGGCGAACGTAGCGGCAAAACCCACCGCTGCCAGCGGTTTCCAGATCCCCTTCCAGAAGGTCACGGTCGGACTGATGCCCGGATTAGCAGGCAGGCCATGATAGAGCTGAGGCTTATCAGCATGATGCAGCACATACATCACATGGGTGCCGCCCACGCCTTCCGGGTTGTAGAGGCCAGCCTGCGCAAACCCACGTGACTTCAGATCTGCCACGCGTTCCTCCGCCAGCGTCAGCATGTCGCTTTTGCTGCCGAAATGAATGGCGCCGGTCGGACAGGTCTTCACACAGGCAGGCTCCTGGCCGACGCTGACGCGATCCACACACAGGGTGCATTTGTAGGCGCGATTATCCTCTTTGTTGAGCCGTGGCACGTTGAACGGGCAACCCGCGATGCAGTAGCCGCAGCCGATGCACTGCTCAGACTGGAAATCGACGATGCCGTTGGCGTACTGAATAATGGCTCCTGCCGACGGGCAGGCTTTCAGACAGCCAGGATCGGCGCAGTGCATGCAGCCATCTTTGCGAATCAGCCAGGCCAGCTTGCCGTTCTCTTCGACTTCCGAAAAGCGCATCACCGTCCAGGATTTGGCGGTCAGATCGGTAGGATTGTCATAAACACCGATGTTGTGGCCGACTTCATCGCGGATGTCGTTCCACTCGGAGCAGGCGACCTGGCAGCCTTTGCAGCCGATACAGGTGGTGACGTCGATAAGTTTCGCCACTTCGCGCTGGTGATCGCGCGCCTGCGGCGGTGGGGTAAAGCCATTGGTCGCAGAGCGACGGATAATATCTTGTGATTGATAAGCCATTGTCATCTACCGTTACGCTTTTTCCACTTTCACTAAAAATCCCTTGTACTCCGGGGTCTGCGAGTTGGCATCGCCAACTGACGGCGTCAGCGTATTGGCGAGGAAGCCTTTACGCGTGGTGCCTTCAAAGCCCCAGTGACAGGGAATGCCCACGGTATCAACCGGCTTGCCGTCAATCATCAGACGCGGCAGACGTCGCGTCACCACCGCTTTGGCTTTGATATAGCCGCGACGTGATGTGACCTTAACGCTGTCTCCGGCCTGAATGCCTTTCTCCTCGGCCAGTTCGGTGCCGATCTCAACAAACTGCTCCGGCTGCGCGATTGCATTCAGCAGGGCATGTTTGGTCCAGTGGCGGAACAGTTCGGTGATGGAATAAGTGGTGGCGACGCACGGATAGTCGGCGGCCTCGCCCAGTTGCGCGGCGTCGCTGCTGAACAGTCGAACCACCGGACTATGACGCTGCTGCGGATGCAGGGGATTGTCGGCGAGCGGGCTTTCCATCGGTTCGTAGTGTTCCGGGAACGGGCCGTCGGCCATCTTATCGAGCGCAAACAGGTGGCCGAGCCCATCGGGCTGCATGATAAACGGACCCGCCTGCTGCTGCGGCGACAGCGTCACCGGGTAATCCGGTACGTCGATGCCATGCCAGCGTGTACCATCCCACTCGATCAGGCGGCGCTGCGGATCCCAGGCTTTCCCCTGCGCATCCGCGGAGGCACGGTTATAGAGAATGCGGCGGTTAGCGGGCCAGGCCCAGGCCCAGCCTGAAACTGCGCCCAGTCCTGATGGATCGGCGTTGTCGCGTCTTGCCATCTGGTTGCCTTCCGGCGTCCAGCTGCCGCTGTAGATCCAGCAGGCACTGGCGGTGGTGCCGTCGTTGCGCAGTTCGGAGAAGCCGTTGAGCTGCTGGCCTTTTTTCAGCAGCAGCGTGCCGCTGGCATCGTAAATATCGACCAGCGCCTGACCGTTGTTCTCCTGCGCCACTTCTTCCGGCTCAGGATTGTATGGATCGCGGTAGTCCCAGCGCATTGCCATCAGCGGCTCTGGGGTTGCACCGCCTTCCAGGCGATAAAGCGCGCGCAGGCGCATGAACAGATTGCCGAGGATTTTACCGTCGTGCAGCGCTTCAGCAGGTGGCTCAGCGGCCGCCCAGTGCCACTGCAGCCAGCGCGACGAGTTCGCTACCGACCCCGACTCTTCAGCGAAGCAGGAAGAGGGCAGGCGGAACACTTCCGTCTGGATTTGTGAAGGATCGACGTCGTTAAATTCGTCGTGATGCTGCCAGAAGCTGGCGGTTTCAGTGCGCAGCGGATCGATCACCACCATATATTTCAGGCGGGAAAGTGCCCGGACCGCTTTATTCTTGTCCGGGAAGGCGGCCAGCAGGTTAAAGCCCTGAATCAGACAGCCGTTCAGCGCGCCCTGCTCCATCATCTCCGCCTGCGCCATGCAGTCGTAGCTCTTGTCCCACTTCGGCAGCCAGTCGTAGCCCCACTGGTTTTCTGCCGTGGCGTTATCGCCGTAGAAACTCTTCATCAGGCTGACGAAAAATTTGTCGGTGTTTTGCCAGTAGTTGACCTGGTCCGGCAGTGCCGCAACCGGTGTGGCTTGCTGCAAATAGCTCGCCAGCGTAGTCA
The DNA here is from genome assembly GCF_900115075.1 of Candidatus Pantoea varia. Classification (GTDB taxonomy): domain Bacteria; phylum Pseudomonadota; class Gammaproteobacteria; order Enterobacterales; family Enterobacteriaceae; genus Pantoea; species Pantoea varia. Next base: position 137,536 of record NZ_FOVG01000005.1, on the reverse strand, counting down.
ACTTCTCGGACGGCAGCGGCAGATAGCCCGGCAGGCTCTGCGCCAGCAGGCCGAGATCGGTATAGCCCTGTACGTTGGAGTGACCGCGCAGCGCATTGATACCGCCACCGGGCATACCGATGTTGCCCAGTAGCAGCTGGATCATCGCGGCCGTGCGAATAATCTGCGAACCGTTGGTGTGATGAGTCCAGCCCAGCGCATAAAGAATAGTCGTGGTGCGATTCGGCACGCTGGTGGAGGCGAGCTGCTCGCACACCGCAATAAAGGCGTCCTGCGAGGTGCCGCACAGGCGCGTCACCATTTCCGGGGTGTAACGGCTGGCGTGGGTTTTCAGCAGGTTCAGCACGCAGCGTGGATGAGTGAAGCTCTCATCACGTCGGGCATGGCCGTTCTCATCCAGCTCATAGTGCCAGCTCTGTCGATCGTACTGACGGGTTTCAGCATCATAGCCGCTGAACAAACCGTCGCTGAAGCTGAAGCCTTCACTGACAATCAGGGCGGCATTGGTGAAGGCGCGAACATACTCCTGCTGAATCTGGTTATGCTGCAGCAGATAGTTGATCACCCCCATCAGAAAGACTACGTCGCTGCCCGCACGCAGTGGCGCGTAGAGATCGGCGACCGCCGCAGAGCGGTTAAAGCGCGGATCGACCACGATGACCTGCGCATTGTTATGGGTTTTGGCTTCAATCACCCATTTAAAGCCAACCGGATGGGCTTCGGCGGGGTTGCCGCCCATGATCATCACCACGTTGGCGTTTTTGATGTCATTCCAGTTGTTGGTCATCGCACCGCGCCCAAAGCTCGGGGCCAGCGCAGCCACGGTCGGGCCGTGACACAGGCGCGCCTGATTTTCCAGCGCCAGAATACCCAGCGCGCGGGCAAACTTCTGATCGAGCAGGCCGGTTTCATTACTGGCGGCCGAGGAGCAGAGCATGGCCGTGGTCGGCCAGCGGTTTACCGTCACGCCAGCAGCGTTGGTGGCCTGGAAATTAGCATCACGATCCTGCTTCATCAGGCGGGCAATACGCTCAAAGGCCTCATCCCAGCTGATGCGCTGCCATTTACTGGAACCTGGCGCGCGGTATTCCGGGTATTTCAGTCGCTGTTCACTGTGAATAAAGTCGAGCACGCCCGCGCCTTTAGGGCAGAGCGATCCGCGACTGACCGGATGGTCAGGATCGCCTTCAATATGGTAAATCGAGGCGCGGGCATTTTTTGCGCCATCTCCCAGGCTGTAAATCAGCATGCCGCAGCCGACTGAACAGTAGGTGCAATTATTGCGTGTTTCTCTGGCGCGAATAAGTTTGAATTCTCTGACGCTGGCTAGGGCTGTGGTGGGGGCAAAACCGAGTAACGCCGCGCTGGTGCCCGCCAACCCGCCAGCACAGATTTTGAAAAAACTCCGTCTGTTAATTTGCATTTTATCGTTCTTCTTTATTGGCTCCATTGCGAAGCCTTGCAAAATAGCAGCCCTATTTGCCTGTAAGTTGACCAGGGTCAACAGGTTAGTCATTAGTAATTCTTTTTCTAAATTTTGTTAAAAATCCTCGGCGGTAGATTTGCGCTGCAAGCAGATTTTCAGACGACGCAGATAATTACTGTTGTTTTATGCTTACCGATGTTACTGCGTGAAAGAGAACCATTCGCATTGTGCCCGCCCGCAGGCGTGGCTACGCCTTTTGGGGGAGAGAACCGCATGAATTGCCCCGCTGTTTATTTGCGCTGAAGGGGTCTAAAAGGCAGAATCAGGGCACGTCAGTGCTCTGCCGCATCGGGCACTGAATGACATAATTTGTTAACAACGGGTCGTGACTTTTGAAAGCTATCCAGCCTGACTCAGGCGAAGATTTAACAATTCAGGCCGGCGTCAGCAGGACGCAGGTGTGGCAGCGTAAAGACCTTACCGATGCACAGGATGACTGGCTGGCGGACGAAGTTCCGGTGGCGCTGGTCTATAACGGCATCTCGCACGTGGTGATGATGACCACGCCCAAAGATCTGGAGGCGTTTGCGCTGGGTTTTTCGCTGTCAGAGGGGATTATCGACGCGCCTGGCGACATTTTCGGCATGGACATCGTGCCGGGTTGTCACGGTATTGAGGTTCAGATTGAGCTTTCCAGCCGCCGCTTTATGGCGCTGAAAGAGCAGCGTCGCGCACTGGCGGGCCGGACCGGCTGCGGCGTGTGTGGTGTTGAACAGCTGGACCAGATTGGTAAGCCACTCTCTCCGCTGCCGTTTACCCAGACTTTTGCGCTGGATCAGCTGGACCGGGCGCTGGGTCAGCTGAAAGATTATCAGCCGGTCGGACAGAAAACCGGCTGTACTCATGCCGCCGCGTGGATCCAGCCCGATGGCCAGCTGGCCGGTGGCTGTGAAGATGTGGGTCGCCATGTGGCGCTGGATAAGCTGCTGGGATATCGCAGCCAGTCAGAGTGGGGGCCGGGCGCGGTGCTGGTCTCCAGCCGCGCCAGCTATGAAATGGTGCAGAAGTCCGCCATGTGCGGCGTTGAAATCCTGTTCGCGGTCTCAGCCGCGACCCGTCTGGCGGTTGAGGTGGCTGAGCGCTGCAATCTGACATTGGTCGGGTTCAGTAAACCCGGGCGCGCCACGGTCTACAGCCATCCTCAGCGACTGCGTTAAACCACCATCACCTCTGGCAGCGTCTGCTGCAACGCCTCAAGGGCGGCACTGTCGCCGCCGCCGCTGTCGGTAATCAGCAGAGAGATTGTCTGCGGCGGCGCATAAACCGTGCGGCTGACCACACCCAGTTTAGTGTGATCGGCCAGCAGATAGCAGGCAGCGGATTGCTGCACCATCGCTCTGGCGATAGCCGCTTCGTGCGGATGAAAACTGCTCGCACCGCAACCGGCTTCAATGCCGACCGGCGACAATAACGCCACATCAGCGCGATAGCGGATGATCTCGCCCACGGTGATTTCGCCGCGCGTCTGTTGCGCACCGGTCGACATCGTCCCGCCCAGCAAAATAATCTGATTATTCAGCGGCTGATCTTCTTCTCCGGCGCTCAGCGCCAGCGCGGCCTGCAGGCTGTTGGTCACTATCGTCAGGCCGGAAAGGGCGTGCAGCTCCTCTGCCAGCAGCGTGGTGGTGCTGCCCGCATCCAGAAACAGCGTCTGTCCGGGCTGCAGCAACTGCGCAGCGGCGCGGGCGATCGCGCGCTTCTCGCGGGTCTGGGTGCTGCGGCGTTCTGTCAGCGGCGGTTCAGCGGCCGTTTCAATCGCCACCAGTCCGCCGTGAACGCGACGCGCCAGACCCAGCGCTTCCAGCTCAATGATATCGCGGCGCGCGGTTTCGCGAGACACCCCCAGCTCCCTGATAATGCGCTCGGTACTGACCTGATTAAGCCGGGTCAGTAAGGCACGGATGCGATGAAGGCGCGTTTCCTGCAGCATAGAGGTTTCCTTATAAAGCGCGAAGAGCACGGATGATACGCCACTGAAGCGAAAGATTCCGTCTGAATCAGAGGCAAGCTTAACGCGGGGATCGGCCTGCGTCATGTGTATTTTATTGTATTTGTGTATTTGGTTGCATTTTAGATTCAGGCAGGCATGATACAGGGGTCAGCTCTTCCTCCTTCATCCTTGTAACGGGAGTCATTATGGCCACGCGTTCCACCATTATGGATACCAACAGTTTCCGCGCCGAACATGCCGATGCGCTCGACAGCGAGACGCGCAAACTGACCGATAAACGCAGCAAAGTGCTTGGCGAATCCTATCGTCTGTTCTATCGCAAGCCGGTTCATCTGGTGCGGGGGGAAGGGCAATATCTGTGGGACGCGGCGGGCGATAAATATCTCGACGTTTACAACAACGTGGCAAGCATCGGCCATTGCCACCCGGCCGTGATTGAGGCGGTGACGCAGCAGATGAAAATGCTGAACACCCACACCCGTTACCTGCACGAAAATATTCTGGATTACAGCGAAGCGCTGCTGGCGACGACGCCTGAGGCGATCGATCGCGCGATGTATATGTGCACCGGATCGGAAGCCAATGACCTGGCGATCCGCGTGGCGCGCACTTTCAGCGGCGGTACCGGGATTATCGTCAGTAAAGAGTCCTATCACGGCACCAGTGAGCTGACCTCCGGCGCTTCTCCGGCGCTGGGCAGTGGACAGCCGCTGGCACCGACCACGCGGCTGGTGATGCCGCCGGATGCTTATCGTGTGGATGCGCCGGACCTGGGCGACTGGTTCGCTGATCAGATTCAGCAGCAGATTGATGATATGGCGGCGCACGGCATTAAATTTGCCGGTTTCCTTGCGGATTCAATCTTCTCTTCGGACGGGGTTCTGCCCAATCCACGCGGCTTCCTGAAAAAAGCGATCGATGTGGTCCATGCCAACGGCGGTATCTTTATTGCCGATGAAGTCCAGCCTGGCTTTGGCCGGACCGGCGACGCGTTCTGGGGCTTTGGCCGCCACGATGTGGTGCCTGATGTGATTACCACCGGCAAGCCAATGGGCAATGGCATTCCGGTTTCCGGGCTGCTGGCAAAAAGTGACGTGCTGGCTGCCTTCAGCGACTCTATTCCCTACTTCAATACTTTTGGTGGGAATCCGGTCGCGATGGCGGCGGCGCAGGCGGTGCTGAAAGTGATCACCGAAGAGGGATTACAGGAACACAGCCGTGTGGTCGGCGCGAAGCTGCTGGCTGAGCTGCGAACCCTGATGGATCGCTATGAGTGCGTGGGCGATGTGCGCGGGGCCGGGCTGTTTATCGGCTTTGAACTGGTCACCGATCGTCACAGTAAAACGCCGGACAAAACGCTGGCGCTGAACCTGATCGAGAAGCTGCGTGAACATCGTGTGCTGACTTCGGTCGCCGGCCCGTATGGGAATGTACTGAAACTGCGTCCGCCACTGGCTTTCCAGGAAAGCGACATCGACTGGCTGGTTGGCGCACTCGATAACTCACTGCGCGAGCTGGGTCAGTAACGCGCGGGGCAGGGCAGACGCGGCGTCCGGGCGGGAAGGGCGCCTGCTGGCGGCCTGGCCTTAGCGCGCCGCGCGCCCTGTCGGATGAGGCAGAAAAGGCAGAGTCAGCAGCAGCACACTGAAAAAACAACGGGTTGCTATTGCCGGGTTTCGCAAATCCTTATGGTTAATAGGGCATTGATTACCCTTTTACGCTACATGAATTTAACTATAATGATTCGACTGCTTACGCGGCACGTCCCGAATTCGTCGTGCTGCTCAAACTAAATGGAGAGGAAGAATATGAGTTATTCACTGCCATCCCTGCCTTACGCATACGACGCACTGGAACCGCATTTCGACAAGCAGACGATGGAGATCCATCACACCAAACACCACCAGACCTACGTGAACAACGCGAACGCGGCGCTGGAAGGTACTGAATTTGCTAATCTGCCGGTAGAAGAGCTGATCACCAAACTGGATCAGCTGCCAGCAGACAAAAAAGGCCCACTGCGTAACAACGCAGGCGGTCACGCTAACCACAGCCTGTTCTGGAAAGGCCTGAAAATCGGCACCACGCTGCAGGGCGACCTGAAAGCGGCTATCGAGAAAGATTTCGGTAGCGTGGAGAAATTCCAGGAAGAGTTCGAGAAAGCCGCTGCGACCCGTTTCGGTTCTGGCTGGGCATGGCTGGTTAAGAAAGGCGACAAACTGGCTGTGGTATCTACCGCAAACCAGGACAACCCGCTGATGGGTGAAGCGGTTGCCGGCGTTTCTGGCTTCCCGATCCTCGGTCTGGACGTGTGGGAACACGCTTACTACCTGAAGTATCAGAACAAACGTCCTGACTACATCAAAGCGTTCTGGAACGTGGTTAACTGGGACGAAGCGGCAGCCCGCTTCGCTTCTGCTAAATAAGTTAACCAAACGTAAACGCAATGAAGATAAACCGGTGAAATTTATTTCACCGGTTTTTTTTATCTCAATTTTGTGCAATGCCATAATGAAATGATAATCATCAATTATGGTTTTTAATGTTAATCCGCATTAACCTGCCGTTGATATTGGCTATGTTATTTTCAGTGACATTCCTGCTTAACTCAATGTGTGTCGCTGACTATGTCTATTATAACTACTCACGAAAATACGACCGATTCCTCTGCTTCACTTTTTTTTCAGTTAATTAGTGGAAAATACGTTCCTGATAAGCTCTGGATCAGTAAACGTTTTCGGCTGAAATTTGTGTTAAGAACCTTAATATCGCCGCTGACGACGCTGAATTATCTGGATAAGCTATCGCATTTACCACAACTTCCTTTGTTGATGAGTACCCAGGGATTGCTGCCAGCCAAACTGCACCGGCCCTATCTGCGCTCAGGGCTGAGCATTGCTGCGCGTGCGCAGGCGATACTCGATCATTACAGCCTGATGAATAATCTGGAAAATCCCATGCTGCGTCATCTGCTGCAGAGCGCTACGGATAATTCAATGGCTACGCTAACCGGTAAAAATGGCGAAACCTTTATCCTTTCCTGCAGTTCCGGTTATTTCGATCGGGAAGGGGAAGTGACGCTGGTATTACGTTATAACGACGAAATTATTGCTTCGCTCTCATTTTCAATTTTCAACGAAAATAACCAGCGCACTCTGTTAATTGGTGGATTACAGGGGCCGCGTAAACATATCAATAATGAGATGATCCGTGAGGCGACTAAAGCCGCTCACGGTCTTTTTCCGAAACGCCTGTTAATGGAAGCGGTGTTTATTGTTGCGAAGCAGTGCGGCGTGGAAAGTATTCAGGCAGTAGGCGATGAGACACATGTATTCCGCAGCCTGCGTTATCGCCACAGCAAAGGGGATAAGTTCTTTGCCAGCTACAGTGAGTTCTGGCTGTCGCTGAGTGGTGAAGCGCGCAAAGATGGGATGTTTATCCTGCCGCTTAGCCTGCCGCGTAAAACGCTGGAGGAGATTGCCAGTAAGAAGCGGGCAGAGTATCGCCGCCGCTATGAACTGCTGGATGCGCTGGCGGAGCAGGTGTATGCCGCCGCCGGCGAACGCAAAGCCGATGTCGATCAGGCTGCTGCCTGATCGACCCCGTCAGAATGCGGTTTTGGCGAAGCCGGTCATCGCTGTCAGACCCATCTCACGTCCCAGCGCGGTCATTGGATGCACCACCACCAGGCCGCGCACGCTTTTCTTCAGCGCACCCAGATTTGCCTGCTCTTTTTTGGTAATTTCGCGGCTGAAGCCCATTTTCTGCAGCTTCTGCGCTTCAACACTGAGTTTTTCAACCCGCTGACCGCGCAGGCGCTCAATCTCAATGACCAGCGCTTCTTTCTCTTTCAGCAACGCGCCCAGTTTCTCGACATCACCTGATTCGAGTAACTGCGGCTCTTTGCGGTTTAAGGCGTCCAGCTTATCGCTGAGAAGTTTAATTTCGTTCTTTTCTTGCTCTTTCATGACAACAACTCGTTGAGGAAAACAGGCCAAGGATACACCAAATCCGGTGCATATTCCCGCTCAGGTTAAGACGAAAAAGGCGCCGTGATGACGCCTGACAGGATTAGCTGCCGGACTTTTTAAACGCCTGCTTCATACTGATGCGGGCGATCAGCTCGGTGAGCGACAGGACCATGGTGGATCGCACCATCTGCAGATAGCGCTGCTGCTGCATGCTGCGCAGCTCTGCATCTTCGGTGTGAAACACCGGCGCGGGTGGCCAGGCAGTGACACAGTGCAGTTCACCAAACGGGCCAAGGATCTCATCGTCGGTAAAACGATAATCTCCGTGGTCGTGATTCAGCTCTTCGCGCAGCGCCAGCAGCAGTTCACCATCTTCATATTCGTGGCGACTGATAACGCCAAGTCCGTAAATCAGCTTCAGGCGAACCGAGAGTTCGCCCAGAGGGCCATTGCCCAGCAGCAGCGGCTCTACGGCATATTTCACCGCATAGTCATCTTTGCGGAATACCTGCAGCACCAGCAGATTGACGGCTTCAGCCAATAGCTCAACGGCGGCGATCAGAAAGCTTCTCACCGAACGACCGGCGTTCAGGCGCTCAAGCACCCGGTTCTCAAAAGCCTGCTTCTCTTCCATTATTGCCTGCATGGGTTCTATACCGCCGTTGGGCGCAGGCGAACTGCGCCCGGCTTGCGTCACTAACACGCGCGCATTATGCCATAGCGTGCCAGGCGCTCACCACAGAAGCCACGACTTCGCTGTCGGCAGCCAGTCCTGAAATCTCAGCCAGCGTAGCCTGTGGGCCTTTTTCTGCCAGCAGCGCGGCCAGCTCCTGCGCCTGTGGGTCCTGATCGCTGCGATAGTGCATCGCGGCGGCAATACCCTGCACCAGGCTGGCGTGCGGTAAACCATATTCCAGCGTGCCCAGCGTCGGCTTGATCAGGCGATCGCCCGCGCTGAGTTTACGCAGCGGCTGACGGCCTACGCGCTCAACATCATCTTTCAGATACGGATTTTCAAAACGACCCAGAATCTTCTGGATGTAAGCCGCATGTTTTTCCGCGTCAAAACCGTAACGCTGAATGAGCACTGCGCCGCTCTCTTCCATTGCGCCTTTCACTACGGCCCGGATTTTTTCATCGAGGATGGCGTCACGAATGGTCTGATGACCGGCCAGCTGGCCGAGGTAGGCGGTAATAGCGTGACCGGTGTTCAGGGTGAAAAGTTTACGCTCAACAAACGCCATCAGGTTATCGGTCAGCTCCATGCCCGGAATGGTCGGCAGGTCGCCTTTAAACTGGGTTTTATCGACGATCCACTCGCTGAAAGTCTCAACGGTCACTTCCAGTGGATCGGTGCTGCCTGCTTCAGAAGGGGGCACGATGCGATCGACAGCCGAATCCACAAAGCCGACATGCTGTTCCAGCCAGGCGTGATACTGCTCCGGCAGCGCCTTCAGCACATGCTGTTTTAGCTGGCTGGTGCCGCGCACCATATTCTCACAGGCGATGATATTTAACGGGCGGCTGTTGCCGTTGTCGCTGCGTTTTGCCAGACCTTTAGCCACACTGCCGGCAATACGCTCCAGAATCTGCGGACCCACGGCGGTAGTGACCAGATCGACTTCAGAGACCAGAGTGATGATCTCATCGCTGGTGCTGTTGACCGCACTGACGCCTTTAACAATTTCCACTTTGGCCTGCTCGCCAACCACATGAACGGGATACTCATGACGCGCGTTCAGTGCATCCAGCACCGTCTGATTCACATCAGCAAAAACCAGTTCGATACCTGCATCAGCCAGTAATTTGCCGATAAAGCCGCGACCAATGTTTCCTGCTCCGAAATGTAACGCTTTCATAATTTTTGACCCATATCAAATGACGATGGGGCGGGCAAACCCGCCCCAGGAAATCGGGACGGGCATGACCGCCCCAGGGAAAATAATTGCTATAAATTACGCGATTGCAGGCTTGCCTGACAGCAGATCCAGCACTTCCTGCACGCTGGTGGTATTCGCCAGCTTCTCAATCACGCTGTCATCATCCAGCGCATTGGTCAGGCTGGTGATCACCTGGATGTGCTCGTTGTTACGGGCAGCAATACCAATCACCAGGCGCGCGACATCGTCCGGCTCTTCGCCGAACAGAACGCCTGCCGGATACTGACAGAACACCACGCCGGTTTTTAGCACGCGATCTTTCGCTTCGACCGTGCCGTGCGGCACCGCAATCGACTCACCGAGGTAGGTCGGCGTCAGTTTTTCACGCGCCAGCATCGCTTCAACATATTCAGGCTCGACGTAACCGCCTTTCACCAGCTGCTCACCGGCAAAGCGAATCGCCTGCTCTTTGTTGCTGGCGGTCAGGCCGAGGAAGACGTTATCCGCGCCCAGTTTAAACAGGTGCGCGTTGCCTTCATCGTAGCTGTCAGAGAGTGCTGTATTCACCGTTTCACGATGCACTTCGCTGCGGTTCGCCGCCACCAGACGTTCGGTCAGCGTGCTGTAGAGTGCACTGTCGAGGAAGTTGTTCAGCGAGATATGCTGCGCATGCGGAGCCTGACGAATAGCGCGTTCGGTCAGGTCTCGGTGGGTAATCACCAGATCAACATCACCCGGCAGGGCGTTGATCGCGGTATTGGTGACCGACACATTACTCAGACCGGCATCCTGCACTTTCTTACGCAGTACGCCTGCACCCATGGCACTGGAACCCATACCGGCATCACAGGCAACGATGATTTTACGCACGTGGTGCAGTTCAACGCTCATGGCATCGCTGGCGATTGCTCCACCCGCTGCGCTCTGGCCTTTTGACTGCGCTTTCATCTCATGCATGCGCTGGGTCGCGGTTTCGATATCGTCATCTTCTTTGACTTTGCTGGTTTTCAGCAGGATAGCGGACACCACGAAGGAGACAGCGAAGGCCGCAGCGATAGCCGCGATGTTGGCGAAGTAGGCACCTTTTGGTGTCATCGCCAGTACGGCCAGGATAGAACCCGGTGAGGCAGGCGAGACCAGGCCGCCGTTCAGCACGGTCAGCGTGAAGACGCCGGTCATACCGCCCAGGATCACCGCCAGCAGCAGGCGAGGGGCCATCAGCACATACGGGAAGTAGATCTCATGGATGCCGCCGAGGAAGTGGATAATGGCCGCACCGCCCGCAGACTGTTTAGCACTGCCACGACCAAAGAACATGTAGGCCATCAGAACGCCCATACCCGGACCCGGGTTGGCTTCAATCAGGAAGAAAATCGACTTGCCGGCTTCGCTCGCCTGCTGGATGCCCAGCGGTGAGAAGATACCGTGGTTAATGGCGTTGTTCAGGAACAGGATTTTCGCCGGTTCCACGAAGATAGAAGTCAGCGGCAGCAGGTTGTTCTGCACCATCAGATTCACGCCTGCGGCGAGAATGTGTGACAGACCTTCAACCAGCGGACCGATCGCCAGGAACGCCAGCAGTGCCAGGATCATCCCGATAATACCGGCCGAGAAGTTGTTGACCAGCATCTCGAAGCCGCTTTTGATTTTGCCGTCAATCGCCCGGTCAAACGACTTGATGGCCCAGCCGCCCAGCGGACCAGCAATCATCGCACCGAGGAACATCGGCATATCAGCACCGACAATCACACCCATGGTCGTAATCGCACCGACCACGCCGCCCCGATCGCCGCCCACCAGACGCCCACCGGTGAAACCGATCAGCAGTGGCAACAGGTAGGTGATCATCGGGCCGACCAGTTTGGCCAGCGTTTCGTTCGGGATCCAGCCAGTTGGAATAAACAGCGCGGTGATGATACCCCAGGCGATAAACGCCCCGATGTTTGGCATCACCATATTACTCAGAAAGCGACCAAAGCTCTGTACTTTGACCTTCACTGATGAGGACATAAACCCACCCCTTATTGAGACGCGCTTCAATAGGAGAGCGCGCTTGTTTTTGTTTAGCCACCCCGACTGATAGCCGGTGGTATTACTGTATGCACGCGGACTCTATCACGCGAATTTGACACTGCGTAGCGCACGGCATAAGTGTGATCTATATCACTCATTAAGGGTGGTGACAGGGGTTGTTTGCGTGACTGAGATCACACTTTTACAGGCGTAAGGGGTTGTTTTGCCGGTTTTTTAATCGAGGCAGGCGGTTGTCTGTGAGTTGAATCACACTTGGCTGCGGAGGATTTGTTATATAAATGTGACTTGGATCACAAACTATTTTTGGTTGAAAATGCGCCAGATCACACTTCATTCAGCAGGTGATTGGGTGAGCGGAAAAAAGGAGAAGAGACGGGCAGACGGTTAACGCCTGCCCGTAAAGCGGGTTTACTGCAGACCGCCCTGGACGGCAGCCTGTGCCTGAGGAAGCGCCTGCGAATTGGCGGATAAGGTGCTCATCAGCGCGTTATATTGCGAAGCCTGATCCTGCGTCGGGAACTGCACGCCGCCATCATTGAAGCTGACACGGGTTCCCTGAGTTTGCAGGAAATCGCCAGCCTGCACAGCACCCTGGCTCAGCGCCTGAAGTTTTGGCAGCAGCGGAATCAGCTGATTGGCGGGCACCGTCACCACTTTGTTGTAGGCGGTGTCGTAGACTTTTTTCAGGTCATCCGACTGCTTCAGAGCTGCTTTACTGCTGTCAGCCTGCATTTTTGCGCTTTCAATCTGCTGGGTGACGATCACCAGTGCGCTGTTGGCCTGGCGCAGGGAATCACGACGCGTGAGGTAGTCCTGCGGGACGCGAATGGCAGAAAGTTCATCCACCACCGGACGCATACCCTGTTCAACCGCTTTGTTCGCCTGCTGCGAGAAGCCATACATGATGGCGTAATCGCTGGCGAAGTTACCAAAGCTCTGCTTCTGGTTTTCACTGAGGCTGGGCAGATGCTCGCCGCTGCGCATTACGGTGTTCTGGAGAAAATCGATAAATGCTTTGCGCTGCTCGCCTTCTTTATCACCACATGCGGTGAGTTGCAGCACGATCAGCGCGCCAGCGAGCATAATGCCGCCGCGTGCCATAAGGCGTGTAAGTCCTGTAGCCATTAGGGTCAACTCCTGTCGGTAATACTGTCTGATGTCCAGGTAGGAATGGCCTAAAGAATAGAACAAACCGCAGTCACGGCACAATGTGAAACCACCTGTGAAACAGATGCTTTCTTAAACGCCGGTTACACAACGGGATCGCCTGCGCGTCTGCGCGCGTACCTGAACGTCACGTTTAACGGCCTGGCGCTCATCAGAGGTGGCCTTAAAACACCACCGCCTGACCATCTTTGCGACTCTCACTGGCTGCAATGTAGAAGCCCTGTGGGTCGCGCACGATCGCCTGCGCGCCACCAAAATTGTAATTGCTCAGAGGATCTTCCAGTACCACGGTGTGGCCCATGCGGCGAAGTGTGCTCAGCGTATTGCGATCGAGTGTGGATTCAAACACGACCTCACGTCCCTGCACCACGCGCCAGCGAGGCGCATCAATCGCGGCCTGCGGATTCTGGCGATGCAGCATAATCCGCAGCGCCAGCTGGACATGTCCCTGCGCCTGCATCGGACCGCCCATCACGCCAAACGCCATTAGCGGCTGGTCCTGCTCATCCAGCGCAAAGGCCGGGATGATGGTGTGGAAGGACCGCTTACCCCCCGCCACAACGTTGGGATGGTCCGGATCGAGTGAAAAGCCCGCGCCACGGTTCTGAAGGCTGATGCCGGTGTCGGGCACCACCACGCCTGAGCCAAAACCCATGAAGTTAGACTGAATGAATGAGACCATCATGCCGCTGGCATCGGCCGCCGCGACATACACCGTGCCGCTCTGCTGCGGCGATCCAAAGCGGAAATCACCCGCTTTGTCAGGATCAATTAACGCTGCCCGCTGGCGGATATAGTCTTTGCTCAGCAGTAACTCAGCAGGAAATTCGAGGTGATCTTCATCGGTGACATAACGGTCCAGATCCACCAAAGCCAGTTTCATCGCCTCAATGGAGAGATGCAGCCACTGCGGCGAATCGGGCGCATAACGATTGATCTCACACTCTTCCAGAATGCCGAGCGCAATTAAGGTCGCAATGCCCTGACCGTTAGGCGGCAACTCCTGTACCGATCCCCCGGCAAACGGATGCGAGAGCAGCTTAACCCAGTCGGCGCGATGGTTCTTCAAATCCTCCAGCGACAGGGCCGCGCCATGTTCACGGGCAAAGGCCGCCATCTTCTGCGCCAGTGCGCCACGATAAAAACTTTCGCCCCCGGTCTCAGCGATCTCCTGCAGGGTGCAGGCCTGAGCCGGATTGCGAAACAGCTCGCCTGGGCGAGGTGGACGCCCCTGCGGCGCAAAGCAGTCGATGAAGCCTGGCTGATCCCGCAGCTTGTCATAGCCGCGCTGCCAGAGCTGACCAATCAGTGGTGATACCGGAAAACCCTCGCGTGCATAGTCAATCGCCGGTTGCGCCAGGGTGGTCAGCGGTAAGGTCCCGAAGCGCTGCGCCAGCGTGACCCATGCCGAAACTGCCCCAGGCACAGTAACGGACTCCCAGCCGGTTTCAGGCATCGCACGTAAACCGGCGAAGCGCTCGGGATGCCATGCAGCGGGCGAACGGCCTGAAGCATTCAACCCATGCAGTTCGCTCCCGTCCCAGACAATAGCAAACGCGTCGCTGCCGATGCCGTTTCCGGTTGGCTCGAGTACGGTTAAGGCGATGGCGGTGGCGATCGCCGCATCTACGGCGTTCCCGCCCTGCTGCAGCATTCGCAAACCCGCCTGCGCCGCCAGCGGTTGTGAGGTCGCAACGGCATTGCGCCCCATCATCGGAACGCGATGAGAAGGGTATCCGACGTCAAAATCTGTTTCACGCATCGCTCTTCATCCTTTCAGGGTCAGGTGCCTTTTTATCCGTCATCAGTGTGCTATCACAGGACTGCACTTTTAACGCGCATCAGCGCGATAAAGGACGGGTGACTGCACCGGCATGAGGCGTCAGCCGTTTCGTTAGAGTGACTGTTGTTTTATCTGAGGGTACAGCCTCGTTCAGAATAAAAGATTTCCCCGCGCTTCACTGTGAGCCGCCGCGCGCCAGGGCTCAGGGGCAAACCAGGACTATTCTTAAATTAATCAGAACTGTGAATATAAGTGTTCATGAAGTAAACCATTGGCGTATATTTTGCAAACACTACCTGAACAGGTGTAGTGCTCACAGAATTGAGAATATGCCCGCCAAAAGCTTGATGGCATCCACATTAATAGCAAACATCATTTGATTTTTTTGCCCGCTATGTAAGCACAAAAATCAACTGCCTCAGCAGGTTAGAGGTGCTGGAACTTTTCCGGCTAACTATAGTTAAAAAAATAATTATAAATTGCGCGGCAAATAGTCAGGTCTCTATCCATACTTAGTCTCCCGGCATTTGTTGCATTGACCTGACATCTTTAAAGCAATGCACCGCAGGCTGTGTCCCGTAATGGTTTTTCTCATAAAAAAAATAAACCCTTGCGGGATCCAGCCTGAACAGGCCCGGTTTCAGAGTCCTGACTTCAGGCTCGTACCTCTCTACTTTCACGTGCTTCATAGCGAGTTTTTAAGGAGTTCTCTATGGAATTAAAAGACCCGATGTTTGAATTGCTCAGCAGCCTTGAGCAGATTGTTTTGACACGTGATGATCGCGCCGCCGAGTTACTTATTCAGCGTCAGCAACCCGCCCAGCCAGAGCCGCAGCGTCTGCGTGAGATGACAGGCATGCAGGTTGATGAGTTTGCAAAAGTGATGGGCGTGAGCGTTTCTTCCGTGAAAAGCTGGGAAGCCCGGCGTACCCGTCCTTCCGCGACGGCGCAGAAACTGATGAAGTTATTACAGGCCAATCCCTATCTGGGACGCCAGTTGCTTGAGTAATCGGACATCACGAAAAGAACCCGCCGCTGGCGGGTTTTTTTATGCGTGTATCTCGCTGTATTTAGCGGCCTGTTTCACAAACCAGCTCTCTGGCACGCTGTAGGGCGGCTCCCGCAGCTGGGAAAGCCCGCTTTCTATGATCGTCGAAGCCTGCTGCCACAATTGCGCATCACCCTGCTTCAGCAACTCAATCTGTATCTGCTTTTCCACCAGGTAGACCCGCGCAAAGTCAGGATCAAAACGCACAATCGCGCGGGTATTGTCGATGATGTCAGCCAGTTTAATGGTCTGGGCGTCAGGACTGGCGCTGGCGGTATGGCGGAAGTGCGCCAGTTTGCGGGCCGCTCGATTTTTTGCCACAGTGGGTGTGCTGTTGGTCAGCATCTCTACCAGGCTGGCCACACGCTCGCCAAAATGGGCTTCAATATCATTCCGGGTAGTGGCGGTATCTTCCACGGTATCGTGCAGCCAGGCTGCCGCTAACAACGCCTCGTCATGACTGACGCTGCGCACCAGTTCCACCACCGCTGCCGGATGAACAATATAAGGCTCATCGGTATATTTGCGACGCTGTCCGGCACTGGCATGTGCTTCTGTCGCGAAGCGACGCGCCTGTTCTTCCAATGAATCCTGCATGCTTTTCCCCCTGGCTAAAAGTTTGCTTGCAATTATCTAGCGCGCTATCTATATTGATTCCCATGAACTGTGATCAAGATGACAAAAAAGTGAAACCGATGCCACTGTTGGTCGATCAGCAACTCTGCTTTGCGCTTTATTCTGCCAACCTGGCGATGAATAAAGTCTATCGTCAGATGCTGAGCCAGCTCGACATTACCTATCCGCAATATCTGGTGATGCTGGTGTTGTGGCAGAAAGATGATGTCACGGTGTCTGAGATTGGCGAGCAGCTTTTTTTAGACTCCGCCACATTAACGCCACTGCTGAAGCGGCTGGAAAGCGCAGGTTTGATTAACCGGCAGCGCACCCGCCAGGATGAACGCCAGGTTGCGGTAACGCTGACCGAGGCCGGGCGTGCGCTGCGCATTAAGGCTGAAGCGATTCCCGAAGCGGTGAAATGCGCGACCTCCTGTGATGATGACGCCCTGCTGGCGCTGAAATTACAGCTGGATGGGTTACGGGATAACCTGAATCAGTCACGATAAACATTGCTGACGGGTGCGTTGCACCCGTTGAACCTCACCGCCTGATTACGGCTAAATAAGTAGCGGGCGATTAAATAGCGTAACGGAGAAATGTCATGTCTTTAGAACAAGTAGTTTACCGCGCCAAAGCCAAAGCAACCGGTGGTCGTGATGGTCGTGCAACCTCTTCTGACGGTGTACTGGACGTGAAACTGGGCGTACCAAAAGAGATGGGCGGTGCAGGCGGCGAAGTGACTAACCCTGAGCAGCTGTTTGCTGCAGGCTATTCAGCGTGCTTTATTGGTGCGATGAAGTTTGTTGCGGGCCGCGACAAAATCGCCATGCCGAAAGACGCGTGGATCGAAGGGGAAGTGGGTATCGGCCCGATCCCTGATGGTTTTGGCATCGAAGCGACGCTGAACATTCATCTGCCAGGAATGGATGAAGCCGAAGCGCAGAAGCTGGTTGATGCCGCGCACATCGTGTGTCCTTACTCAAACGCTACCCGCAACAACATTGACGTCACGCTGAACATCATTCGCTAAGCGTACCGCGGGCCTGAAACTATCAGGTCCGCACTTTCCATCCTCATTAAATCCTTTCTCTGCCTGCTCTCTCAGCGCCAGTACGTCCGGCCTCTGCTCTCCTCTGTGTACAAAAAATGTGCTAATCAGGTCGACAAAGATTATTTTCTGGTCTATCAAACGCGCCCATGTTTTACTGAGCCACCTCGCGTTATAGCCCATAAATCCGTTCAGAATTTTCTGTCATCTTGTCCGGTCCGCTTATTCAGCGAACTCTGACGCGTTTAAGCAGTCACATAAAAGATTTGGTCAAGCGCTTCACACCGGAGAAACACCTTTTTTCATGAATTACATTAAAACCCTGACTCAGCAGAAGTTATCGCTACTGCTGGCGCTCTACCTCGGTATCTTACTGAATTTACCGATTTTCTATCGTCGTTTTGACGGTTTTCTCAGGCACTCAACGGTAACAAACTGGCTGACTGCCGTTACTGAAGTAGTGGCCATTGTGCTGCTGACTTTCTTCCTGATGCGTCTGCTGTCGCTGGGCGGAAAGTGGTTTTATCGCGTGCTGGCCACGCTGATTGTGCTGATTTCTGTTGCGGCCGCCTATTATATGGCGTTTTTTAACGTCGTTATTGGCTACGGCATTGTGGCTTCGGTGATGACGACCGATACCGATCTCTCCAGAGAGGTGATTGGCTACCATTTCATCCTGTGGATGGTGCTGGTCAGCGCGCTACCTCTGCTGATGATCTGGCGCAATAAGCTGAGCATGACGCTGAATGAACAGCTGCGTACGCCAGGACAGCGGCTCAAGCCAACGGTAATCATGCTGCTTTGCGTGGCGCTGGTCTGGCTGCCGATTCGCTTTCTGGACAAGCTGCAGAAGCATAACGAAGAAATCACCAATATCGATCTGCCGAGCTACGGCGGCGTGGTGGCGCACTCTTATCTTCCTTCGAACTGGCTGGCGGCTGTCGGCCTGTTTGCCTGGACCCGCGTGGATGAGTCGCTGAACAGCCATGAACTGCTGGATCCGGCGAAGAAGTTTACCTACGTCGCGCCTGCCGGGCTGGATGATACCTATGTGGTGTTTGTGATTGGCGAAACCACCCGCTGGGATCACATGGGGATGCTGGGTTACGAACGTGACACGACGCCAAAGCTGTCGAAAGAGAAGAACCTGGTGGCGTTCCGGGGCGAGTCCTGTGATACCGCGACCAAGCTGTCGCTGCGTTGTATGTTCGTACGCGAAGGCGGCACTATGGATAATCCTGGACGCACGCTGAAAGAGCAGAACGTGTTTGCGGTGATGAAAGAGCTGGGCTTCACCTCTGAGCTGTTTGCGATGCAGAGCGAAGTCTGGTTCTACGACAACATCAATGCCAACAACTTCGCCTTCCGTGAGCAGATTGGTTCAGAGAAGCGTAATCAGGGCAAATCGGTGGATGACATGCTGCTGGTGCCGGAGATGAAAGCGTCCCTGGATCGTTTCCCGAAAGGTAAACACCTGATTGTCCTGCACACCAAAGGGTCGCACTACCTCTATTCACAGCGTTATCCGCGCAGCTTCGCGAAGTATCAGCCGGAGTGTATGGGTGTTGATGAGACCTGCAGCAAAGCGCAGTTGATCAACGCTTATGACAACTCGGTGCTGTATGTCGATAGCATGCTGGATAGCGTGCTGGATCAGCTGCGTGATAAGAAGGCGATTGTCTTCTATGCCGCTGACCATGGTGAGTCGATTAGCGAGAATATGCACCTGCACGGCACGCCGCGTGAGATGGCTCCGCCTGAGCAGTTCCGCGTACCAATGATAGTCTGGGCGTCAGATAAGTATCTGGAAGACAGTCAGAACCGCAGCAACTTTGAGCGCCTGCAGGCGCAGCAACGTGTGGGCCGTACGCATCGCCACGTTGAGTTGTTCGATACCATTCTGGGCTGTCTGGGGTATACCTCGCCAGATGGCGGCATTAACCCGGCCAACAACTGGTGTCAGGCCCCGGTTAAAGATCCGGCTAAAGCGCTGTAATAGTGAGCAAAAAGGGTAAAGCAGGTGGTTGATTCCTGGTAACCGCGTGCTTTCCAGGCGATCGGCGTCAAAAGCATAAAAAGCGGTTGACGCTGATCGGGGGTAGCAGTAACATGCGCCCCCATCGGCGAGTAGCGCAGCTTGGTAGCGCAACTGGTTTGGGACCAGTGGGTCGGAGGTTCGAATCCTCTCTCGCCGACCATATTTAAGAAAGCCTGTCTGAAAAGACAGGTTTTTTTTCGTCTGTAGAAAAAGAGGATGAGAACCGACAGAGGAGGTTTGAGCCGAGCGTAGCGAGACAACGTTGCTTCAGCAACGGCCCGAAGGGCGCTGCTCGAAGAGCAGGGTAATCCTCTCTCGCCGACCATATTTAAGAAAGCCTGTCTGAAAAGACAGGTTTTTTTTCGTCTGTAGAAATGTGATTTGAAGGCAAAGAATTAGCGCTGTGCGAGCTTCAGGGAGCCTACGCCTTTCGCAAAGACGCAAAAGACGCCATCCCTGGCATGCTCAGCGCGGCCCATCCCTGGCCCGCGATGCTTTGCTACAGGCGTATGCTCCCTTCGCTTCACATCTGGCAAACGCATCAGGTACTCACATGGCCGCTTCAGACGGCTGACAGGTTCAAAGCCAGGTGCAGCTGACTGCAGCGCATAAACTCAAGGCGCAGGGAACACGGGCAGAAGAGGAAAGCGTCCAGGGATGGTTTAAGCGACTTTCCGATCTGCCCATGTTCCCAAAGCAATCTCGATCTTAACGTCACTCCCGCTTGCCATCTTTTTTTACCCGCTTCGCTACCTTCCAGAAAGTGCCAGTAAACACCATCCGCCGCGCGTTCCGCTTACCAGCCACTGTTATCGCCACTTTCCCGCTGGCAGGCCTTGCCATATAAGCGATGCGATCATAATTCGCGACACATTCTTCTTATGACCGAAAGCGGCAACATGCTGATTTCTTATGCTTCTTTACCAGCATATTCCGCTGGATGAACGTCATAACGCACGGTGAATCGTTCAGTTATTCAACATTTGCCGGTAAAAGTTTTAAGTTTTTTAGCGGTGAGAATCACTAGCGATAGAGCCGCCATCCAGCACAATACACGGAAATCAGGCCAGCAGCACTGTGCATTGTATGGCTTTTGGGAGGAAAGGGTTTTTATTACCGTTGCATGCTATCCCTCACACTCTGTGTAAATAAGTAACCGTTGTATTGACGTTCTTTGCAACTGTTGACAAATTGATGCGTCAATAAACGCGCAGTTACGGAATTTTCTGAATGTAAACATTGCATCAGGAAAAACAAAAAATCGTCGCGCGCGTTAACCACCTGTTCGGTGGTACGCCTGAACCGCATAAAAAAATCAGAGGTCAGGCAATACACACAACATCACATCACAATGGAGCAAAAGCATGATCAACTCCCTGGCTAAATCCGGGATGCTGAAGGTCGGTCTGAGCCTGATTGCTATGACTGTCGCCGCCGGTGTTCAGGCAAAAACCCTCGTTTACTGTTCAGAAGGTTCTCCGGAAGGCTTTAACCCGCAGTTGTTCACCTCGGGCACCACCTACGATGCCAGCTCACGTCAGATCTACAACCGACTGGTTGAGTTCACTATCGGCACCACCGAACTGCACGCAGCGCTGGCAGAAAAGTGGGATGTCAGTGAAGACGGTAAAACCTACACCTTCCACCTGCGCAAAGGCGTGAAGTGGCAGACCACCAAAGATTTCAAACCGACGCGTGACTTCAACGCAGATGATGTGGTGTTCACCTTTGAGCGCCAGCTGGATAAAAACAACGCCTATCACGGCGTCTCCGGCGGCAGCTACGAATATTTTGAAGGCATGGACATGCCTAAGCTGATCAGCAAAATTGAGAAAGTGGACGACAACACCGTTCGCTTCGTGCTGACCCGTCCTGAGTCGCCGTTCCTGGCCGACCTCGGCATGGACTTCGCCTCGATTCTGTCGAAAGAGTACGCAGACAACATGCTGAAAGCGGGCACCCCGCAAAACGTCGACCTGAACCCGGTCGGTACCGGTCCGTTCCAGCTGCTGCAGTACCAGAAAGATTCACGCATCCTGTACAAAGCTAACCCGGATTACTGGGGCACCAAACCCAAAATCGATCGCTTAGTCTTCTCTATCACCCCGGACGCGTCGGTGCGTTACGCCAAGCTGCAGAAGGGCGAATGTCAGGTAATGCCTTATCCAAACCCGGCTGACATTGCGCGTATGAAGCAGGACAAAAACATCAACCTGTATGAGCAGGCTGGCCTGAACGTCGGCTATCTGTCATACAACGTTGAGAAAAAACCGCTGGATAACCTGAAAGTGCGCCAGGCACTGACCATGGCGGTCAACAAAAAGGCAATTATCGAAGCCGTTTATCAGGGTGCAGGTCAGCCTGCTAAAAACCTGATCCCACCAACCATGTGGGGCTATAACGACGAAGTGAAAGACTACGCTTACGATCCTGAGAAAGCCAAAGCGCTGCTGAAAGAAGCAGGCATGGCGGATGGGTTCTCAATCGACCTGTGGGCGATGCCGGTTCAGCGTCCTTACAACCCGAACGCACGCCGCATGGCTGAAATGATTCAGAGCGACTGGGCGAAGATTGGCGTCAAAGCCAAAATCGTTACCTACGAGTGGGGCGAATATCTGAAGCGTGCCAAAGCGGGTGAGCACCAGACCGTCATGATGGGCTGGACCGGCGACAATGGGGATCCGGATAACTTCCTGGCCACCCTGTTCAGCTGTTCTGCGGCCAAAGATGGTTCTAACTACTCGCGCTGGTGTGATAAATCCTTCGAGGATCAGATTCAGCCAGCTCGCGCGACTGCCGATCAGACGAAGCGCATCGAGTACTACAAACAGGCACAGGTTGTGATGCATGACCAGGTACCGGCGCTGATGATCGCGCACTCAACGGTATACGAACCGGTCAGCAAGAAAGTCTCCGGGTACAAAGTCGATCCGCTGGGCGGACACTACTTTGCTCAGGTAGACATTAAAGAATAATTGTCGCCTTTTCCGGGGCGGCTGCGCGTCGCCCCGGCTTTATCTCCCTGTTTTACTGGAAACGGTAGAGGCGCAGCCTGTCTGCGTCGCGGTCGGGCCTACCCGATCGTCAGATGTAAGCAATAACTACCCTCGCGGCGACGGTCGCGCGGACAAGAGAGAACCCGGAATATGCTGCAGTTCATACTCCGACGTCTGGGCCTTGTCATCCCAACGTTTATCGGTATTACATTACTCACCTTCGCATTTGTTCACATGATCCCCGGCGATCCGGTACTGATCATGGCGGGCGAACGCGGTATTTCTCCTGAACGCCATGCACAGTTAATGGCGCTGTTAGGTCTGGATCAGCCGCTCTGGAAACAGTACCTGCACTATATTAACGGCGTATTACATGGCGACCTGGGCATTTCACTCAAGAGCCGCATCCCGGTCTGGGATGAGTTTGTTCCGCGCTTCAAAGCGACGCTGGAACTCGGCATCTGCGCCATGATCTTTGCCGTGGCCATTGGTATCCCGGTTGGGGTCATGGCGGCGGTGAAGCGCGGTTCAATTTTCGATCACACCGCTGTGGGTATCTCACTGACCGGCTACTCCATGCCGATCTTCTGGTGGGGCATCATGCTAATCATGCTGGTCTCGGTTCACTTCAACCTGACTCCCGTTTCCGGGCGGGTCGGCGATACCGTCTTCCTGGATGACACCATGCCGCTGACCGGCTTTATGCTGATCGACACCTTCTTCTGGGGTGAGCCGGGCGACTTCCACGATGCGGTGATGCACATGATTCTGCCTGCCATCGTGCTGGGCACCATTCCGCTGGCGGTAATTGTGCGTATGACGCGATCGGCGATGCTTGAAGTGCTGGGTGAAGATTACATCCGTACGGCGCGCGCCAAAGGCCTGACGCGCATGCGCGTCATCGTGGTGCATGCGCTGCGAAATGCCATGCTGCCGGTGGTCACGGTGATCGGCCTGCAGGTCGGCACGTTGCTGGCTGGAGCGATTCTGACCGAAACCATCTTCTCGTGGCCGGGCCTGGGTCGCTGGCTGATTGAAGCGTTGCAGCGCCGTGACTATCCGGTGGTGCAGGGCGGTGTGCTGCTGACGGCAGTACTGATTATTGTGGTCAACCTGCTGGTTGATCTGCTGTATGGCGTGGTTAACCCGCGCATACGTCACAAGAAATAAGGGGGCATCATGTCTGTTGTTGATCCCGGCAGCGTTACCGTTGCACCCAAGCCGATGACCCCGTTTCAGGAATTCTGGCACTACTTTAAACGTAACAAAGGCGCCGTCGTGGGCCTCGTCTACATCATCATTGTGTTGCTGTGCGCCATTTTTGCCGATGTGCTGGCCCCGCATGCGCCTGCTGAGCAGTTCCGCGATGCGCTGCTGCATCCGCCGGTCTGGCAGGAAGGCGGAAACTGGAGCTACATTCTGGGCACTGACGATGTAGGCCGCGATGTGCTGTCGCGTCTGATGTACGGTGCGCGGCTGTCGCTGCTGGTGGGTTGTCTGGTGGTGGTGCTGTCACTGATTTTCGGCGTGATATTTGGCCTGCTGGCGGGTTATCTCGGCGGCGTGGTCGATGCCATCATCATGCGTGTGGTCGATATCATGCTGGCGCTGCCTAGTCTGCTGCTGGCTCTGGTGCTGGTCGCTATCTTTGGGCCCTCAATCGTTAACGCCTCCATCGCGCTGACCTTTGTGGCACTGCCGCACTATATCCGTCTGACCCGCGCGGCGGTGCTGGTGGAAGTGAACCGCGACTATGTGACCGCTTCCGGCGTGGCCGGTGCCGGTATGCTGCGCCAGATGTTTGTGAATATTCTGCCTAACTGCCTTGCACCGCTCATCGTGCAGGCGTCATTAGGTTTCTCCAACGCCATTCTTGATATGGCGGCGTTGGGCTTTCTCGGTATGGGTGCGCAACCACCAACGCCGGAGTGGGGCACCATGCTCTCCGACGTTCTGCAGTATGCGCAAAGTGCCTGGTGGGTTGTGACCTTCCCTGGATTGGTCATTCTGCTTACCGTGCTGGCATTTAACCTGATGGGCGATGGTTTGCGTGATGCACTCGACCCGAAACTCAAGCAGTAAAGAGGCACCGAGATGGCGTTATTAAATGTAGACAAACTATCGGTGCATTTCGGCGACGATAAAGCACCGTTCCGCGCGGTTGACCGCATCAGTTATCAGGTTGAGCAGGGCCAGGTCGTGGGTATCGTGGGCGAGTCCGGCTCCGGTAAATCAGTGAGTTCACTGGCGATCATGGGGCTGATCGATTTCCCCGGCAAAGTGATGGCTGAAAAGCTGGAGTTTAACCAGCGCGATCTGCAGAACATTTCTGAACGCGAGCGCCGCCAGCTGGTAGGCGCTGAAGTGGCGATGATTTTTCAGGATCCGATGACCAGCCTGAACCCCTGCTACACCGTAGGTTTCCAGATCATGGAAGCGATCAAGGTGCATCAGGGTGGTAATAAACGCACCCGGCGTCAGCGGGCTATCGACCTGCTGAATCAGGTCGGTATTCCCGATCCTGCGTCACGGCTCGATGTCTATCCGCACCAGTTGTCGGGCGGCATGAGCCAGCGTGTGATGATTGCCATGGCGATCGCCTGCCGGCCAAAGCTGTTAATCGCCGATGAACCGACCACGGCGCTCGACGTGACCATTCAGGCGCAGATCATCGAACTGCTGCTGGAGTTGCAGCGGCAGGAGAACATGGCGCTGATCCTGATTACGCACGATCTGGCGTTAGTGGCAGAAGCGGCGCACCACATTATCGTGATGTATGCCGGTCAGGTGGTGGAGAGCGGCAAAGCGACCGATATCTTTAAAGCGCCGCGCCATCCTTATACGCAGGCGCTGCTGCGCGCGTTACCGGAGTTTGCGGCAGACAAAGCCCGTCTGGCCTCACTGCCGGGCGTGGTGCCGGGCAAGTATGATCGCCCGATTGGCTGTCTGCTTAATCCACGCTGCCCTTATGCGACCGACCTTTGTCGTCAGGAAGAACCTGAATTGCGCACCATTCCAGGACGCCAGTCCAAGTGTCACTATCCGCTGGACGATGCCGGGAGACCCACTTATGAGTCATGAAATCACGAAAGATCAGTTCCTGCTGCAGGCGATTGATCTCAGGAAGCACTACCCGGTGAAGAAGGGGCTGTTTGGTCAGGAGCGTCTGGTCAAAGCGCTGGATGGCGTCTCTTTTAATCTGGAGCGCGGCAAAACGCTGGCCGTCGTAGGCGAGTCAGGCTGTGGTAAATCCACACTGGGCCGCCTGCTGACGATGATTGAGACCCCGACCGAAGGGCAGCTTTACTGGCACGGTCAGGATCTGCTGAAACACGATCCCCAGGCGCAGAAGCTGCGCCGTCAGAAAATCCAGATCGTGTTTCAGAACCCGTACGGTTCACTCAATCCGCGCAAAAAAGTGAGCCAGATTCTGGAAGAGCCGCTGGTGATCAATACCCAGCTGACCCGCGCGGAACGCCGCGAGAAGACGCTGGAGATGATGGCGAAAGTCGGCCTGAAAACCGAGCACTATGACCGTTACCCACACATGTTCTCAGGCGGCCAGCGTCAGCGTATCGCTATCGCGCGCGGGCTGATGCTCGATCCGGACGTCCTGATTGCCGATGAGCCGGTTTCGGCGCTCGACGTGTCGGTGCGTGCCCAGGTGCTTAACCTGATGATGGATCTGCAGCAGGATATGGGGCTCTCTTACGTCTTCATCTCGCACGATTTATCGGTGGTGGAACACATTGCCGATGAGGTGATGGTGATGTATCTCGGCCGTTGCGTAGAGAAGGGCAGCAAAGAGGCGATTTTTGCCAACCCGCGCCATCCTTATACCCAGGCCTTGCTATCGGCGACCCCGCGTCTTAACCCTGACGACCGCCGTGAGCGTATTAAGCTGAC
The DNA here is from genome assembly GCF_900115075.1 of Candidatus Pantoea varia. GTDB lineage: Bacteria > Pseudomonadota > Gammaproteobacteria > Enterobacterales > Enterobacteriaceae > Pantoea > Pantoea varia. The sequence goes on along the minus strand of NZ_FOVG01000005.1, from coordinate 111,610 downwards.
CGGCGAGCTGCCAAGCCCGCTCAATCCGCCGCCGGGCTGCGCCTTTAATGCCCGCTGCCATCGACGTTTTAGCACCTGTGTGCAGTTGCAGCCGAAGCTGAAAAACTACGGCGGGCAGGAGATTGCCTGCTTCGCGGTTGATCAGGATGAGAATCAGCCAGTGGGTGTGGCAGAAAAAGTCAGCTGAGCAATCACCAGGCCCCCAGCCGAAGGCTCCTTTCTGGAGCCTTTTTTTATCTCAATTCAGTGGCAGGCCGCACCGCTGGCACAACAGCGATTACTCCCTGGTTATTCCCTCTCTTTTTACGTTAACCCTTTTAACCTGTTTTTTTCTGACGATATTTGCAGCGGTAAAAGATAAATGCCATCAATGCCTTACGGCAGAACTCAGCTTTTTTCTGCACCTGCGGCAGCCTGATTTCTGTTAAATACACCAGATTTATGCGTCAGCCTGGCTGGGCCAGTGGTTGACAGAGCGGCATTTTCTTAAAAAATATTAAAAGAGTGCTAACCAATTTAACTTAAACAGTACTTATTAATAATCAGAGTTTTTGACCCTGAAGTGGCTTTTTTTGGCTCTGAGTCGATCTTTATGATTAAACAATTTTATTGAATCTGCTTTTTTTGTAATCAGATTTTTCTGACTCATATTAAAGGGATGTGCTATATTCCAGGAAAATTCGCCCCTTGTTGCAGGCCACGGCCAATGAAGAATAATTACGATGATTTGCAGCGTTTTAAAGAGAAAACGCAAACGCTCGACATCGACTTTAAAGATATGTCTGGCCAGACGCAGGAAGCGGCGGAACACAGTAAATGGGCATTGATTCGCCAGCTGGCGAAAGATGAACAACAGACGCCATTAGGTAGCGGCCAGCGTATTGACCTGCCGCAACCTCAGCCGCTGCGCGGTGATGAGTTCACGTCTCCACCGCCTGAGGCACCGGCACGGCACGCTACACTGAGTGTGCAACCGGCCATGCCTGCCCGCAGTTCGATTCTCGATAGCCTGTCGGGCAGCAACCTGCCAGCAGCCAGCCCGGCTGAGCGCGGCCCTTCGTCACTTTTCCCGCCGTCGCCACAACAAAACGTGGCGGCGCTTTCACCGCGTGCTGAGCCCGTCCGGCCCGCCACGGTGGCGGATCTCCAGCCGGTTATTCCGCCCACCGACTCCCATTCTGAGCCGGGACGGTTTGGTGCGCTGTTCCGCTCGCGCGATATGACTCTGCCGAAAGAAACCTTACTCAAACCGCTACTGGAGAAGATTGCGCTATGCCGTTAGTTTGTGTGTGCTCGCCGAAGGGAGGCGTGGGGAAAACCACGCTGGCGGCAAATCTGGCCTGGAGTCTGGCGCGTTCCGGTAGCAAAGTTCTGGCCATCGATTTTGATGTGCAGAATGCACTACGTCTTCACTTTGGCGTGCCCCTTCATGATGGCCGTGGATTTGTGGCTCGCTCAGAAGAGCAGGCGGACTGGAGTCAGTCGATTCTCACCACCGGCGGCAATATCTTTGTTCTGCCCTATGGCGACGTCACGGAGCCGCAGCGCGAACGGTTCGAAGAGAACCTGATGAAAGATCCCCACTTTATCAAGCGCGGTCTGGATACGGTGCTCAATTATCCCGGCCTGGTGATTGTGGCTGATTTTCCGCCTGGCCCCGGCCCTGCCCTTAAAGCAATGACGGCGCTGGCCGATATGCATTTAGTGGTGATGTTAGCGGATACGGCGTCTGTGTCGTTATTACCGCAGATTGAAGAGAACCGGATGACCGGTAAACCGCTCAATAATAAGCAGGGTCACTACTTTATTCTGAACCAGTGTGACAACCGCCGGAATATCAATCGCGATGTCACCGCGTTTATGCAGCAGCGTCTGGGCGATAACTTACTGGGCGTGGTTCACCGTGATGAAAGCGTGGGTGAAGCCAACGCTTCCCAGCAGTCTGTTTACGATTTCAGCCCCGCCTCTGCTGCGGCATTTGATATTGAACTGATCGCGAAACGCGTCAGCAGTATTCTGAATATCACCGTGGGTAATGGCGAAGTTCAGGCCCCCATCCGCACCAATCATTTTTAGTCGGCTTCCGCAGGCGACTGAATTACACAGCTCTTCTCAGGGTGAATCATGAGTAAAATCGGGTTTTACCTGCTGCTGCTGGTGCTTGCACCCGTTGCGGCGGTAATCATCATTACGCCGATGGACAGCCAGAAACAGTATATTTTTGGTCTGATCAGCATTGGCATGATGTTTTTATTGGGTTTCAGCAAGAGCCGCAAAATAACCGTGGTGATGGTGATCCTCTCTGCACTGATGTCCAGCCGCTATATCTGGTGGCGCACCACTGAGACGCTGCACTTTAATTCTGAAGTTGAGGCTATTTTAGGGATTGGCTTATATCTGGCGGAGCTTTACGTCTGGCTGATCTTAATTCTCGGCTTCCTGCAAACCACCTGGCCTTTAAAGCGCACCATTGAACCCTTGCCGGACGATACCCGTCTGTGGCCGACGGTCGATATTTATGTGCCTTCCTATAATGAAAGTCTGGATGTGGTGCGCGACACCGTACTGGCGGCACAGTGTATCGACTACCCACGCGACAAAGTCAGGGTCTATCTGCTGGATGATGGCAAGCGCAGCGAATTTGCCCGCTTTGCGGCCGATGTCGGGGTAGGGTACATCACCCGCGACGACAACAAACATGCCAAAGCCGGTAACCTCAATCATGCGATGAAAATCACCAAGGGTGAGCTGATTTGCATCTTTGACTGCGACCACGTGGCGACCCGCACCTTCCTGCAGGCGACGGTGGGGCCGTTCCTGAAAGATCCGAAGCTGGCGCTGCTGCAGACGCCGCACTACTTCTATTCTCCCGATCCCTTTGAGCGTAACCTGCGCGCCGCCCGCAGCATTCCTAATGAGGGCTCGCTGTTTTATGGCCCGGTGCAACAGGGTAACGACAACTGGAACGCCACTTTCTTCTGTGGATCCTGTGCGGTAATCCGTCGTTCCGCGCTGGAAGAGATTGGTGGCTTTGCCGTTGAGACCGTGACCGAAGATGCGCACACCGCCCTGAAAATGCAGCGCCTGGGCTGGGGTTCAGCCTTTTTGTCGATCCCGCTGGCTGCCGGTCTGGCGACCGAGCGTCTGGGCCTGCATATTATTCAGCGAACCCGCTGGGCGCGAGGTATGACGCAGATTTTCCGCGTCGATAACCCGCTGTTTGGTCGTGGCCTGAAGTGGCAGCAGCGTCTTTGCTATCTCAACGCCATGCTGCACTTCCAGTTCGGCCTGCCGCGCGTCGCCTTCCTGACCGCGCCGCTGGCTTACCTGCTGTTTAACCTGAATATTATTCACTCGTCGGCGTCGCTGATTTTTGCCTATGTGCTGCCGCACCTGGTGATGTCGCTCTACGTAAACTCACGCATGAATGGCCGTTTCCGTTACACCTTCTGGGGTGAGATTTATGAGACGGTGATGTGCTTCCATCTGGTGATCCCGACCATTCTGACCCTGCTGTCGCCGAAACATGGCAAGTTTAACGTGACCGACAAAGGCGGCGTACTGGATCAGGGCTTCTTCGATTTCCACATCGTACGTCCGCACGTGATTGTGGCGCTGCTGCTGGGCATTGGCATTGTGGCGGGCGTAGTGCGTGCCGTGATGCATGACTACTTTGGCGTCGATCCTTACGTTATCGCGCTCAACGTCGGCTGGGCGATCTTCAGCCTGATCATTCTGATGGCGGCGATTGCCGTGGCGCGCGAAACCAAGCAGGTGCGTAAAACCATCCGCGTTGAAGTGCAAATTCCGGCGATTATTCACTACGCCAGCGGCATTTCATCGCGCACTCAGACCAGCAACCTTTCGATGGGGGGCGCGCAGCTCGATACGCCGGATGGACGTCATGAAACGGATGAGATTGAAGAGATTGATCTGCTGCTGAAATCCGGCGCGATCACCATCCCGGTAAGTAAGATTTCCGGTGATGAGGAGAGCATCCGTCTGCGCTTTGAGGCGATGCCGCTGGCGCGCCGTCGCGAACTGGTGCGGGTGGTGCTGGCGCGTGCCGATGCCTGGATTCAGCCGGAGTATAAGCAGGACAACCCGCTGATTTCGCTGGGCACCATTATCCGTACCGTATTTGAGCTGTTCTGGCTGACCTGGAAAGGCCGCCACGATAAACGTAAAAAAGTCGACCCGGTTGCCGCGGCAGCGAAAGAGGATGGCGCGGCATGAAGATCCTGACGCAAACTTTGCTGGCCAGTTTACTGACCGCAGCGTTATGGCTGACGCCCGCTGGCGCGGAAACGCCGGTTGCGATGGATAACAGCAGTGCCGTCCCGGTAAACAGCCCGGCCCCGACGCCGCCTGATGCCGCTTCCACCTCGCAGCCTGCCAGCGCAGCGGCCAGTGCGCCGGTGAATAGCTCAGCCCCGACGCCAGCTGATGCTGCTGTGAGTGCGCCAGTGACAAATCAGGCGCCGGCCAGCGATGCGGCGTCTGTGGCACCGATGAATAATAGTGCCACACCGACTGGCGGTTCAGTCCAGGCGACGGCCCCGGTCAGCGGTGGCGAGTCTGCACCACCGTCAGTGCCATCCATGACAAATGCGGGCCCGGCTACTCAGGCCGCAGAATCGGCTCCGGCCTCTGTGACACCGGGTGCAGCACCGGATGCCGTACCGGCATCCGCGACTCCATCTTACGCACCGGCTGCAGAGGCAACATCAGCACCTCAGGCGTCAGCGACTGGTGAAGCTGCGGCTTCTGCCCCGGCCGCCGCGCCGGTGACGAGCAGCGGAGCCGTGACCCAGGACAGCAGCGCACTGTCCGCGGTGCCACTGCCGCAGGGACTGAGTAATGCCGATCCGGCGCTGGAAGCGGCCGCCAGTGCGCTGCCCTTCATGCCGGGCCAGACGACCGCGCCAGTGGCAGAACCCCAGCCACCGATCGCGGCAGCCATCAATCAGCCGATCAGCAGCGTGATTTCAGTGGCCCAGATGGGCCAGGCGCGCGGCATCACGCTGACCGGTGGCCAGTTACAGTCGGGCATCACCTTCACCCTGCCCAGCGATGAAGTCATTACCAATGCGCGATTGAATCTGACGCTGCGCGTCTCAGCCGCACTGGCAGCACGCAATACGTCGCTGCAGCTGATGCTGAATGGCCAGCCGCTCGGCACGCTGCCGCTGGGTGCGACTGACAGCGACGTCAGTGACTATGAGCTGGATATTCCGGCGGCGATGGTGGTGTCCAGCAACAACCTGAGTTTTAAAATCAACGACGCGGACAAATTGCTGTGTGAGAAAGAGAGCGCGCAGCAGTATCAGGTCACCATTCTGCCGAATACCTCGCTGCACCTTGAAGGGCAGAAGCTCAATATCGGTACCAGCCTGCGTAATTTCCCGCGTCCCTTCCTGGATCCTCAACGGATGACGGCGTCCACCATCACGGTGGGCTTTGCCAGTAACCTCTCACCCGATGCGGTCAGCGCGGCGGCACTGGTGGCTTCCTGGCTCGGCATTCAGAGTGATTATCGCGGCATCCGTTTCCCGGTGGTGCGCGGCGAGCTGCCGGAAAACAACGGCATCCTGTTTGGTCATCCTGGCGATCGGATCGGCACCCTGACGTTCCCGGCCAGTAACGGCCCGATGTTGCAGGTGGTGGATAATCCCAATAACCCGGTTTACAAATTGCTGCTGGTGAGTGGCAACAATGATGATCAGTTGCGTCAGGCCGCGAACCGTCTGACGACGCAGCCATTTACCACCGATGAGAGCCAGCTGCAGGTCCCCGCGCAAACCATGGGCAACCGCAAACCTTACGATGCGCCGCGCTGGATCAACACCGACCGTCCGGTACGCCTGAGCGAACTGCTGCGTAAAGATCAGAGTCTCACCAGCAGCGGTATCTGGCATGATGCGCTGCGCGTGAACTTCCGTGCCGCGCCTGACCTGTTCCTGTGGGATGGCGACACGGTACCGGTTAATCTGCACTATCGCTTCCCGTCCGAAAGCTGGATTGATGAGGACAACTCGTTCCTTAACCTCATGCTCAACGGGACTTTCCTGCGCAACCTGACGGTGAACAAAGTCGGCCTGCTGGAGAGTGCCTGGCACCGTTTAGGCGGTGATGCGCGTCAGGAGCAGTATCAGCTGAATCTCGAACCCTATCTGATCTATGGCGACAACCAGCTGGCGCTCTACTTCAATATTAAACCGCGGGCTGATGCGCCCTGCGGCGTGCTCCTGAACAACAATATCAAGAGCCGGATTGAAGAGGACTCGTGGATCGATCTGAGCCATACCCGCCACTTCAGCATGCTGCCGAACCTCTCTTACTTTGTGGGTGCCTCGTTCCCGTTCTCGCGGCTGGCTGACTTCGGCCAGACCACGCTGCTGCTGCCGGAAACGCCCAGCAATGCTGAGTTGTCGACGCTGCTGGATCTGGCTGCGCGGGCCGGAAACGCGACCGGCGTGGCGCTGTCGCAGAATCAGGTGCTGTTTGGTCTGCCGAATGGCGGCACCCATCTGGCGCGCTTACAGCAGAGCGACCTGCTGGCGGTCAGCACCACCGGCAACAGCGCCTTTAATCAGGCGATGCTGGCATCCTCACCGTATGACGCCACCAGCAGCACCTTTGGTGTGAAAGAGCCGGACATGCTGGAAAAATTACGCGGCTGGCTGACCGGCGACTGGAGTCTTCAGCAGCTGGATGCGGATCGTTACTTCTCCTCCAACGAAGCGTGGCGAGGTTTCCTCAGCTACCGATCGCCGTGGAACCACGATCGCCTGGTGGTGATGACGGTGGCTACCAGCGACGATCAGCTGTTGCGCCTGCATAACGATTTGAGTTCGGCGCAGATTAACGCTGGCATTCGTGGCGATACCGCGATTATTACCGATGAAAACGGCATCCGCAGTTTCCGTGTCGGCGCGCAATTTCCGAGCGGCGAAATGCCCTGGTACATGATGGTGATGTGGTATGCCAACCAGCACTCGGTGCTGCTGGCGGTGGCGGCGATGCTGCTCTCCGCGCTGGTGGGGAGTGCAGCCTGGGTGATGCTGAAGCGTCATGCCTGGCGGCGTCTGAACCCAAAGCAAGACCGTGATTCCGGCAGGAAGTAAGGATAATAATAATGAAAAACAATCTGTTGAGTGCCGGTATCCGCAAGGCGTTGCTGCTGGGCAGCGCGCTGGCCCTGTCACAGCCGCTGCTGGCGGCGGAGAGCGCTAATCCGGCGTTGCAGGCGCTGTTTGATCAGGCGTCCTACTGGCATCAGAAAGCGCATGACGATCTGGCGAAAGCCTCACTGCAAAAGGTGCTGATGGTTGAACCCGGCAACACCCAGGCGCTTTATCTGCTGGCGCTCTATTCACAGCAGGGTGGCGACACCGCGGCGGCGGTGCAGTATCGCGCCCGGCTGAGCCAGGTCTCCCCCAACGATCCGCACCTCGGCGAGCTGGATAATGCGCGCCAGATGCAGACCATTCCGCAGGCGCAGCTTTCGCTGGCGCGTCAGCAGGCGCGCAGCGGCAATATTCCGGCGGCGTTACAGACCTGGCGCAATACCTTCACCGGCAATGAGCCGCCACCCAGCGTCGCGGCGGAATATTATCTGACTATGGCGGGCGACCGTACGCTGCTGCCGCAGGCGGTTGAGGCGCTGCGCCAGTTTGCGGCGCAGCATCCGCAGGACACCGGTGCGCGGCTGGCGCTGGGTAAAGCGCTGACCTACCAGGAGCCGACCCGTCGGGAAGGCATTGAGGTGCTGAGTTCGCTGGCGAGTGGTAATCAGGATGCCGATCGCTCACTGCGTCAGGCGCTACTGTGGCTGGGTCCACAGCCGTCAGATGCGGCGCTCTATCAGACCTGGCAGCAGCGTCATCCGCAGGACTCTGCGGTGATCGACTACTACCGTAAAAACGTCGGCGGCGCAGAAAAAGGGGCCGGATTCAGCGCGCTCAACAGCGGTGACGTCGGCGGTGCGCAGTCCAGCTTTGAAAAAGTGCTGGGCGCGAATCCGCAGGATGCTGATGCATTAGCGGGCATGGGCTATGTGGCTCAGCGAGCCGGACGTTATCAGGAAGCGGCAGATTATCTGCAGCGGTCTGCTCAGCTCGGCGGCGATCAGGGGTCATCGCGTCAGCAGCAGGCGGACGATGCACGCTTTTATGCACAGCTGGCCAGCGCCCAGCAGGCACTGAAAAGCGGAGATACGGCGCAGGCGCTGACCTTAAGCGAACCGCTGGTGCAGGCTGATGGCGAAAAAGGGCTGGCCGCCAGACTGTTCCGCGCCGACGTACTGCGCCGCACCAATCAACCGCAGCAGGCGGAGCAGATCTACCGCACCATTCTGCAAAGCGATGCGGATAACCGCAGCGCCAAAGAAGGACTCTTCTACGTTCTGCGTCAGCAGAATCGGAGTGCCGAAGCCAGTACGCTGCTGGGAGCGCTGCCGGACAGCGTACGTCAGAGCGTCACACCACGCGCCAATGAAGCCGATGCGCTGCGTCAGCAGGCGAAGCGTCAGCTGGCGGCCGGTAACAATGCCGCGGCCATCGCGACGCTGCAGCAGGGCATTCAGCGCTATCCGTCAGATGGCTGGCTGCGGCTTGATTTAGCCCGGCTCTATCGTCAGCAGGGTGATACGCTGCTGGCGGCCAACGTGATGCAGCCGGTGATGCGCAATGGCGCCAGCACCAGCGAACTCTATGCCGGTGCGCTTAACGCCAGCGAAAGTGGTGGCTGGCAGCAGGCCAGCGTGTTGCTGGCGCGCATTCCCGCCAATGCGAAAACGGCGGCGATGTGTGAACTGGCGCAGCGGGTTAATTTTAATCTGCAGATGAGCACCGCCGATCAGTACCTGGCGCAGGGTGCGACGGCCGCGGCTGCCAATACCCTGAAAGCGCTCACGGTCACACCACCGACCAACCCGGTTGATGCCGGAAACCTGGCGCAGAAGCTGGCGCAGGCGGGCGATCTCTCCAGCGCCGTTTCGGTGGTGCAGACTAACCTGCAGCGTGGCGTGCAGGGCAATGCGGGCGATTATGCCGCGCAGATGGCGGTGCTGAATCAGGCGGGCCTCGGCAGTGAGGCGCAGCGCTTCCTCAGCAACCCGGAACTGCAGGCGCGCAGTACCCCGACGCAGCTGGCCGGTATCCGCAACGGCTATCTGATTAACGAAGTGGATCGCCTGCGGCAGCAGCGTCAGTACGCAGTGGCGTATGACAAGCTGATTGGTGCGCTGCAGCAGGATCCGCAGAACCGCGATCTGATGTTCGCGATGGCCCGTCTCTACCAGGACGGCAAGATGAACCGGGATGCGGGCGTGGTCTATGACTACCTGATGACCCAGGATACGCCGACGCAGGATGCGCGCGTCGGGGCTATCAACGTCGCGCTGGCGCAGAACAATGTGCAGCGTGCCAATGAGCTGAGTCGCGGCCTCAACACCACCACGCAGACGCCGGATCGACTGCTGCTGCTGGCGCGTGTCGCCGAAGCCAATGGCGAGCATTCGCAGGCGATGGCCTTGCTGCGTTCCGCGCGCGGGCAGCTGATTGGCCTGCAGGGCGCGCAGCCTGGCAGCGTGCCGACCGTGGGCGGCCTGGCGCTGGCGGATAATCCGTTTATCAACCGCAACACCTCGCCGGTGGGACGTTCACCGTCCAGCTACGGCACGGTGCTGCCGTGGCAGGCGGCACCGGCGGGCGTTGCCGCTGGCGTGACAACGCAGGGCGAACCGGCTGCGGGCAGCGAAATCGTTTCTCAGCAGTCACAGGTTCTGCACGACGTCGACACCATGATGGATTTGCTGCAGGAGAAAACCGGCACCTGGAGTCAGGGCATGGTGCAGGTGCGCGGGCGTGACGGCGAGTCGGGCCTGAGCAAACTGACGGAAGCCAAAGCACCGCTGACCTTCTCTACCGTGCCGTTTGAAACGGCGCGACTCGACTTTACCGCTACGCCGGTCTCACTGACGGCGGGCAGTGGCGCAGCCGATGCCTGGCGCCGTTTTGGCACTAATGCGCTGAGTCAGGGCAGAGTGGTCGCCGCAGGCGGTGCGACGGTGAATGACCTGCCGAATGCCACCACCGATTCGCAAACCGCTTCAGGCGTGGAGCTGAATCTGGCGCTGAAGGGTGACGATTATAAAGTGGATATCGGCAGTACGCCGCTGGGCCAGGATCTCAGTACTCTGGTCGGGGGCGTACAGTGGTCACCGAAACTCACCGACTTCCTGACGCTGATCCTGACCGGTGAACGTCGCGCGATTACCGACAGCCTGCTCTCTTACGTCGGCGCAGAAGATAAAACCAGTGGCAAACGCTGGGGACGCGTCACGAAGAACGGCGCTAACGCCCTGTTAAGCTACGACAATGGTGATGCTGGCTTCTATGCTGGTGCGGGCGCGTACAGCTATCTCGGCGAGAATGTCGCCAGCAACAACAACCTGCAGGCCACTGCCGGGGCCTATGTCCGTCCATTCCACACTGAGGATCGCGAGCTGAAAGTCGGCATGAGCCTGTCGTGGATGGATTTCTCAAAGAATCTCAGCTACTTCAGTTACGGGCAGGGCGGCTACTTCAGCCCGCAGAACTACGCGTCGGTCTCGTTCCCGATAGAGTTCTCACGCAAGTTTGACGATTTAAACGTCAATATTGGCGGTGCAGCCGGTTATCAGACCTACAGTCAGGATAAGAGCGCGTACTTCCCGTCGGATGCCAGCCTGCAGTCGGAGCTGGAATCCCTTGCCGCCAGCGGCAGCGTGAAAGACGCTTACTACTCTGGCGGCAGCAAAAACGGCATCGGCTACAACCTGCACGCCGGGGCGGACTACAAACTCAATAAAGATGTGACGATTGGCGGCCAGCTGGGTTATGACACCTTTGGTGACTACAACGAAAGCAGCGCGCAGCTCTATGTCCGTTACCTGTTCGGAGAGAAGTAATGAGTGAGCATTCGGGGGTATCGCATCCTTATCAGCCAGGCTGGTTTGACCTGGTCAGCGTGCTGATTGACGGGATGATCGCCAACGCTGGTCAGCATGATGCAGAGGCTTTTCTCTATAAGATGGGTGAGTCGCTGGCGACCCGCTATCCTTTGCCAGAGTCGCGAACCGTGCAGGATCTGGAGCGCGAAGCCAATCTGCAGCTGGCGCGGTTTAACTGGGGCTTTGTGCAGCTTCAGCCAGAAGAGACGGCGCTGCTGATTGCCTGTCACGCCCTGCCGGCGGGCGACAATACCCACTCTCCGGCGGACTGGCAGGCAGCGTTTGGGGCGGTCATGGCCGGACTGTTTTCAGGCTGGTTACAGGGCCAGGGCGGCAGCAGAATGGTGCCGGTGACGCTTGAACTCAACGATGGCAGCACGCTGCACTATCGATATCAATAGGATCGAAAATGAAACGTAAGCCATTCTGGATGGGCTGGATCTGCTCTGTTTTACTGCTGGCCTGCAGCGCGCAGGCGAGTGCCAGCGGCTGGGACACGTTTAAAAGCCGCTTTGTGACCGCGGAAGGGCGGATCACAGACACCGCCAATAACAATGTCAGTCACACCGAAGGTCAGGGTTATGGCATGTTGCTGGCGGTGGCCAACAACGATCGCGCCACCTTCGATCGGCTGTGGCAGTGGACGCGCACCCAGCTGCGTAATCCGCAGACCGAACTCTTCTACTGGCGCTATGTGCCAGGCACTGACAACCCGGTTGCCGACAAAAATAACGCCTCGGATGGTGATGTGCTGCTGGCCTGGGCGCTGCAGCGCGCTGCACAGAAATGGCAGGTGGAGAGTTACCAGCAGGAATCTGACCGCATTCAGCGCGCGATCATCAAGCTGGATGTCACAAGCTTTGGCGGCCATACCGTCCTGCTGCCAGGCGCGCAGGGTTTCAATAAAACCAGCTATGTGGTGCTCAACCCTTCCTATTTCCTGTTTCAGGCGTGGCGGGAGTTTGGCGAACGCAGTCATCTGCAGGTCTGGGATAAGCTGATTAACGATGGTTTAGATCTGCTGGGTAAGCTGAGCTTTGGCAAAAGCGGTCTGCCGCTGGACTGGGTTGCGCTGAATGCCGACGGTTCGGTTGCGCCCGCGGTGGGCTACTCAAACCGCTTCAGTTACGACGCGATTCGCGTGCCGCTGAACATCTGGTGGTATGACCCGCATAGTCTGGCGCTGGTGCCGTTTCAGCGTGTCTGGCAGAGTTACAGCCGCATGCTGACCCCCGCCTGGTTCGACGTGCTGGCGAATGCGCCTGCACCTTACCATCTTGAGGGTGGACTGCTGGCGGTTCGTGACCTGACACTGAATGAGACCGGCTATCTGAGCGATAAGCTGGCTGCGGATCAGAACTATTTCTCCGCCAGTCTGCAGCTGCTGACCTGGCAGGCGTTTCAGGAGAAGCGCTGATAACAGGCAGAACGGCGGCGCTGGCCGCTGTTCTGCTGCCGACAGTAACACGATAAAAAGGGGTCAGGCGTTAAGCTGCGCCTGACCCGCACTTCTGCTTCCCGGCGGTGATGCGTTACTCCGGATAGGGTACCCAGTCTCCGCCATTCAGCCTGATCCAGGGCTTGCCCTGATACATCATCACCACCGCACCGTCGTTTTCCGACACCACTGGCGTCTGCGGCAGCTTGTCAGTCAGCACCGACATATTCACATTTGGCGCATTAAATACCTGCCCATCCACCACGCGAGACACAATCTCTGAGACCGCCAGCAGGCTGGTTGGCGCATCAATATTGAGTGGTTGTCCCTGATGCGGGGCTTTCATGCCGACAAACTTAATCCCGACCGGCACATGCGTAATACCCGGGCTGGGAATGTCGCGCAGGCCTGACATCTGCATCTTATCACCCTGCAGGGCGGCCCCATGCTCCGGCACCACCAGCACCATCACCCGACGGCCTGACTTCTCCAGCTGAGTGAGGAAGGCGTCGATCTGATCAAACAGCAACTGAGCGCGCGGCTTCCATGGGGCGGTCTGGGTGCTGCCCAGTTCGCGGGTGCCGTCGTGCAGCGGGATCAGGTTATAGAAGGTGGCGCTGCGGGCATCGCTGCTCTTGCTGCGATCGTCGAGCCAGCGCTGCATCAGCTGGGCATCGTTGAACACCGGCGTGCTGTCGAATGAGGTCACCTCCGGCGCAACACCCGCCTGCGACATCAGCGGTGCCTGAATATCCCCGCCCTCGCGCAGTTCTTTGAGATAGTTACCAAACACGCCGGTGTGGTCCATCATCAGCTGCTCTTTAAAGCCCAGCTTCGCCAGATTATCGAACAGATAGCAGCGTGAATCAGTGGGCTTGTAGAGATCGCTGTGCGAGGTCTGACCGCAGCTGGCACGCAGCAGACGAATCCCTGCCGGTCCACTGTAGCTGGTGGCGGAGTTGTAGTTGGTCAGCATGATGTCGAAATGCTGCCACAGCGGATGATTACGCAGCTGCGAGGCATCCATATCTGACCAGGCGAGAGAACAGATGTTGATCACCAGAATGTCGAACGGCTGTGAATCGGCAGGCAGGCTGTCGGGGAAGTGGGTGACGCGCTTGCGCTCACTTTCATAGAAACGGTTGAGCCAGGCGGTCAGATTCGAGCTGGTCGCGGGTGCAGACTGATCGAGCCCATCCGGCGTAGCGGCTGGCTGGCTGGCGGCTGGCGTCTGATTCAGGACCACCTGCGGGGTGGCTGCGCGGGTCGGCAGCAGCGACATCGCCGGGCCAGCGATAGTGAGTACATTGAGCCAGATCAGCATCAATGAAACCAGCACGGTGATACGAACCCACTGCGCAACAAAGAGATAGAGAACCAGCAGGACAAAGAGCGCACCTACCATTTGCCAGTTGATAAACCGGTCTGCCAGATCGAGAAGATAGGCTGCGGAGAAGCCCGCCAGCTGATCACCCTGGCTGAGGAGGCTACTGAGTCCTGGCAGCCAGGTGTCATGCCAGAACAGTCCTGCACCAATGGGGATCGAGATCCAGTGGCGCAGGCGATGCAGGCGTACCGTCGGCAGCGGGAACAGCAGCCAGGCGAGAAACACCAGGTTGCTGAGTGCGTGAAAGTTGAGATAGCCGTACCACAGCAGGGCGAACTTCACTAAAAAGTAGAAATTCCAGCCGCCCAGTCCGCGCCAGCAGGACCACAAACCGGAAGAGTGGGCCGCAGCGGGTTGATCATTTTTCATTAATTTTTGCATCCGTTTTTGAAGGTTGACGCTGCCAGTGACCTTCAGACTTCAGCGCGCGAGCAGGCAACAGGCGATTCAGCAGACCGTTCCAGCGGCGCGGCAGCCAGCGTTGCCAGAGAGGCTTTAAAATCAACAGGATAAAAATAGTCAGCAGCGCAATCTGTACCCAGTCCATCAGGTTCATCGGGATTCTTTCTCCGGCAGTAAAGAGATGGGCTGCGGTGCCGAACGTTCAGGCGCATCCACTGGCTTGAGGGTGGATTCGCGCAGAGATTCTGAAACCGGCGTCAGTTCCTGAATCGCCATCGGCGTCAGTTTTTTGATATTGCTGACTTCCGCAAGAATCTGATTATCCTCGAACCAGACCATCCGGTTTGCAAACAGCTCGTCGTGAGGCAATGAAAATATATATTTCAATGCTTTATCGAGATCGTTGTAGCGGCAGGAGGAGAGAAACAGTATGACGCGATCTTCCAGCACCGTGACCAGGTCGCCGAAGCGACGCGGCTTACAGAGCGTCAGAATCTGCTGAGGTTTAAGCTGCGGCACTGGCCGCAATGCCACTAACAGGCCCTTATCATTTTCCGGCAGTAAGGTATTACTGATCAACTGGCTGACTGACTGACAGAAGGCGTCAAGCCGCAGGTACCCTTTCTCATGCAGCGGCTGCAACGAAGCGGTTAACGCTTCAAGACTGGCGGGAACGCGACGGTTAAACACTTGTCCCTGAAGACCTTCCAGCGTGATCAGAAAGCGCGACATGGCTGCGTTAGCCGGCACGATGGTATTGACTCCGCAGGCCAGCAGCAGGCGCTCGTCGCTATAACGCAGGCTGGCCCCCATCTCACGTACCACAATTTTCATTCCGTTGCCGCGAGCACGACGCAGGCTGTGCACCATCTTTGCCAGTTCGCTGATATAGTCGCTGCGGGTCAGACTGAAAATAACCGTCGCAGCATTGGCCTGTTGTGCCCGCAACCAGACCTGCTCATTATCATCAAAGAGCTGCCACTGGCGTGAAAGCGGCGGCGCGCCCTCAAGCACGATTTTGTCCGCGAGATAATGTTGTTCGTCATTAAGGCTCAACGGTTCCTGCTTTTCATTTAAGGTAAAGAAACGATCCTCTTCACAGCCCAGACGTATTGCACGATCGGCGAGCAGGCGTTCCGCGGCATACCACCAGTTAATTCGATACTGCCAGCTGTCCTGCTGAAAGCTCAAATGCGCAACGCCATCCAGCTGACGAAAATAACGCTGAAGATTATTGCTCAGATTTATTATGGTGGTACCGGAGGTAATGATTAAAAGCGTGAGTTTTCTTTTATGCAGCGTGCGGCGCATACCCTTTATCCACCGGGTTAATTCGGCGTCATCGAGCTTATCCCATTGCGCCGCGCTGCTGTTAAATATTACCAGTCCGTTTTTACTGCCAAATGTGCGCAGAAAATCACTTTCCAGCTGAAAAAGACTCCGTTTGCTTTTGGAAAGAGAAAACAGCGGGATACGGTCGGGGCCGCCGATTGGGTCGGGCGTCAGGAAATCACGAGGCGGTTGATCAGCGCTGATTAGCGTGACGGCCTGCTGATGGGAAATCACCTGTCGGATAAACGTGCGGGCGTCATCCTGCCGTGCACACGTCACCCAATAACAGCCAGGCGTTTGCAATGCCGTTAATTCAGGCTGAACATGCAACAGCCCTAGCGAAAAAGAATTTTTCATATTGAATTCGTTATTTTTCCAGTCCAGGCTAGCTTATTATAGACAGGCCAGGATGTAACCTGAGAAATTTAAACATTGCCAATGACAAACTGGCTCACAACGTCTGGCAAATGCAGCGTTGCTGAAAATCTTTTTGAACCTCTTTTTTACGCGCAGGCGGCTATTCTGAGTCTGACAGTGTTTTTATCTTTGGCGAACAGTAATGAAAAACCCAAATCTTCATACCCCTGAGGCCGCCGATGGCGATCGTCAGGATGATATTAGTGCTTTGCGTGACGCCTTTTCTTTGCACTCTTTTCGTTATGTCGATATTGCGCGCGAAGAGCGTCTGAAAGAAATTTTGTCGCGCTGGACGCTGTTAGCCGAAACGGTCCCCAGCCAGCCTGAGCAACCTCACTGATGCCGCAGATAGCGCTTCAGGGCGTGCGGGGCGGTGTCGGCACAACGTCTCTATGTGCCGGTCTGGGCTGGGCGCTGGCGGCTCTCGGCGAGCGGGTGTTGCTGATCGACGGCTCGCCAGTCAGTCAGCTCGGCGTGCATTTCAATCTGCCTGCTCAGCAGGAGACTGGCTGGATGAAAGCACTGTGCGAAGGGGGTGACTGGCAGCACAGCGCGCTGCGCTATCCCCATGGGCCTGATTTGCTGCCGCATGGTGTGCTTTCTCATCAGCATTCTTTGACAATCACCCGTCAGAATGAGGCGGTCGCCGCACCGCTGCTCCAGGCATTGCCGGACCTGCAGGCGCGCTATCAGTGGATTATTTTTGATCTGCCTGCCGACTCCCTGCCATGGCATGAAACACTCTATCCGCAGCTGGACGGCATACTGTGTATCACCCAGCCTGACGCCAATTGTCATTTGCGCCTTAGCCAGCGCCGCTTTCCGGCGCGAACCCGCTTTGTTATCAATCAGTTTAATGCCAACAGCCGTTTGCAGCAGGATCTGCATCAGCTCTGGATGGCTTCACTGACTCAGCTGATACCGCTGCTGATTCATCGCGATGAGGCGCTGGCAGAGGCGCTGATGATGAAGCAACCTGTCGGTGAATACCGGCCACATGCGTTAGCCAGCGAGGAGATCATCACGCTGGCTAACTGGCTGCTGCTCAATCTGAAGGGAGTGAGTTCTTGAATCCGTTGCGCTGGCTGTTGACTGCGCCCGCCTGGCAATCGCTGCATCAGGGCTATACCACTGCGCGAGGCAATGGCGCCTCCCGCTTCGCCAGCGCACTTCATCTTTTCTGGTCTGTTCTGGGCCTGATGCTGCTCCGCTTCGAAAGCCCGGGCTGGCAGAGCGTGATTCAGCAGCGCCGCTGCCTCTATCCGCACATCTCACCGGAGCGTCCGCGTCCGCTGGATATCTTGCGTTATCTGATCCAGACACTGTGGCTGATTATGATCCGGCTCCCCCAGGCGAGCGCCCGCGACGGCGTTAAGGGCCTGAGCGCCCTTTCTGGCTGGCGGCAGCACGGCTATCGCTGGCTGGACAACGTTATTGCCCGCTCGCAAACCCAGGGCATTGATACGCGCATCGAACAGCGGCTGAAGCGCCTGTCGCCGCCGATGCGACGCAGCCTCTTTGTCGTGACGGCTCTCTTTGCCTCACTGCTGGCGCTGCTCTGTATCAGCCAGCCGTTTGGTCTGATGACGCAGTTTATTTTTGTCGTACTGCTCTGGGGTCTGGCGATGCTGGTACGGCGCATTCCGGGTCGTTTTCCTACCATGATGCTGATCGTGCTGTCGCTGACCGTGTCGTGCCGCTACCTCTGGTGGCGCTACACCTCGACGCTGAACTGGGACGATCCGCTGAGCCTGATCTTTGGTCTGCTGCTTATTGCAGCCGAGACCTACGCCTGGGTGGTGCTGGTGCTGGGCTATTTCCAGACGCTGTGGCCGCTTAACCGGCAACCCGTCTCCATGCCGGCTGACCGTTCGCAGTGGCCATCGGTGGACCTGCTGGTGCCGACCTATAACGAAGCTCTCAGCGTTGTCAGACCGACGCTCTATGCTGCGCTGGGTATCGACTGGCCGAAAGATCGCCTGAATATCTATCTGCTCGACGACGGCAACCGGCCGGAATTCCGCGAGTTTGCCACCAGCATTGGCATTAACTATGTGGCGCGTCCCTCTAACGAACATGCCAAGGCGGGGAACATCAACCACGCGCTGAAAAACTACTGCCGCAGCGACTTCGTGTCGATCTTTGACTGCGACCATGTGCCGACACGCTCTTTTTTACAGATGGCCATGGGCTGGTTTATCAAAGATCCCCGGCTGGCGATGCTGCAGACGCCGCATCACTTCTTTTCGCCCGATCCGTTTGAGCGCAATCTCGGGCGGTTTCGCCGTACGCCGAATGAGGGTTCGCTCTTTTATGGGCTGGTGCAGGACGGTAACGATACCTGGGACGCCGCCTTCTTCTGCGGCTCCTGCGCCATTCTGCGCCGCACCGCGCTGGAAGAGATTGGTGGTATTGCCGTAGAAACCGTCACTGAAGATGCCCATACGTCGCTGCGTCTGCACCGGCGTGGCTACACCTCGGCCTACATCCGCATTCCTCAGGCGGCCGGGCTGGCGACCGAAAGCCTGTCAGCGCATATCGGGCAGCGTATTCGCTGGGCACGCGGGATGGTGCAGATTTTCCGCCTTGATAACCCGTTGTTTGGTAAGGGTTTGAAGTGGGTGCAGCGGCTCTGTTATGCCAACGCCATGCTGCATTTTTTGTCCGGCATTCCGCGGCTGATCTTCCTGCTGGCACCGCTGGCGTTTTTACTCTGCCATGCCTACATCATCTACGCGCCTGCCCTGGCGATCGCCATCTATGTTTTACCTCATATGCTGCACACCAGCCTGACCAACTCGCGTATTCAGGGGCGCTGGCGTCACTCTTTCTGGAGCGAAGTTTACGAGACGGTGCTGGCCTGGTATATCGCCCGGCCTACTACCGTGGCGCTGTTCAATCCTCACAAGGGTAAGTTTAACGTCACGGCGAAAGGCGGACTGGTCGAGGAGCAGCATCTGGACTGGGTGATAACCAAGCCCTATATGTTGCTGGTGTTGCTTAATGTGGCGGGCGTGTTGATGGCGTTCTGGCGCATGCAGCACGGTCCGGCCAACGAGATACTGACCGTCTGCGTAAGCCTGATTTGGGTGCTCTACAACATGATTATTCTTGGCGGTGCGGTGGCGGTTTCGGTTGAAGCCCGGCAGATCCGCGAGGCGCACCGCGTAGAGATCGCCATGCCGGCCGCCATCGCACGCGAAGATGGTCATATGCTGCCCTGTACGCTGCGTGACTACTCGGATGGCGGCGTCGGGCTGGAGATGCGCGAGCCGGATGCGCTGCGGGAGAATGAAAAAGTGTGGCTGCTGCTGCGTCGTGGACAGCAGGAGTTTAGCTTCCCCTGCCAGGTGCAGCGTGTCTTTGGCCACCGGGCTGGCGTGCGTCTCCATCAGCTGACCACCCAGCAACATATTGAATTTATCCAGTGTACCTTCGCCCGCGCCGATACCTGGGCGCTGTGGCAGGACGGTTTTCCGGAAGATAAACCGGTGCAAAGCCTCGCCGATATCATGGTCCTCGGTTTCAAAGGTTACCTGCGCCTGGCGGAATATGGCCCGCCGCAGTTACGTCGGCTGTTTAACCTGCTTACCGTTGGGGTGAGCTGGCTGGCTTCGCTGTTGCCGCAAGGCATCCGTGTGCCAGCTTCAAAAAACGCATTGAGTTGATGATATGACGATAACGAGAGTAAACAGGTGGGTCGCTGCGCTGCTGTTGGGTTCCACAACACTGAGCTGCGCCCTGGCGCAGGAAAATATGCCGGTCACTCCCGGAGAAACCGCGGTGCAATCTTTGCCGCCACAGCCTGCTGCACCGCTGCGTAACAGTCAGCTGAGCTTTGTTAAGCTGGCACCGCCGCCGGGTAGCATGACGCTGAGCGGAACGCGTACCAGCGGGCAGATCGAGTTCGGGGTGCGCAGTGATGAGGTGGTGACGCGTGCGCTGCTTAATCTCACCTATCGGCCCTCGCCTGCGCTGCTGCCTGTGCTGTCGCAGCTGAAGGTTTATCTCAACGATGAGCTGATCGGCCTGATCACCATCACCCCGGACCAGCCGGGTAAAGAGATTCAGACGCAGCTGGCGATCGATCCTCGCTATATTGCTGACTTTAACCGCGTGCGCTTTGAGCTGGTTGGTCACTACGCCAACATCTGCGAAAATCCGGCCAACAGCACCATCTGGCTTGATATCGGCAAAGAGAGCGGCATCGATCTGACGCTGCAAAAACTGCCGCTGAAAAATGACCTCTCCCATTTTCCGGAACCCTTTTTTGATACCCGCGACACGCGACCGCTGACCCTGCCGATGGTGTTTACTGCCCAGCCGGAGATCAAGCAGCAGCGGGCTGCCGCGATTCTCGCCTCCTGGTTCGGCAGCAAAGCCGCCTGGCGCGGACAGCGCTTTCCGGTGCTCTACAATCAGCTGCCGCAACAGCAGCATGCCGTGGTGTTTGCCACCAACGATGCGCGCCCGGATTTCCTGAAAGATCTGCCGCCGGTTGTTAAGCCGACCGTGGAGATAGTGAGTCAGCCTGACAGTCCCTATGAAAAAATGCTGTTGATCCTGGGACGCAACGATGACGATTTGCTGACGGCGGTGCAGGGGATTGCGCAGGGTGAGTTGCTGTTGCGTGGGGACACCTCGACCATTGACCGCGTTACGCTGCTGGCACCGCGCCAGCCCTATGATGCGCCAAACTGGGTGCGCACCGATCGCCGCACCACCTTTGCTGAGCTGACGCAGTATGAAAACCAGCTGCAGTCTGACGGCCTGCAGCCCAATCCCATCAGCCTGACGCTGAATCTGCCGCCCGATCTTTTTCTGGTTCGCGCGCGCGGCATCGACATGGATCTGAGCTATCGCTATACCGCGCCTTTCCAGTCGGATGGCTCACGGCTGGCGGTAAACCTGAATAATCAGTTCATCCAGGATTATCCGCTACCGCCTAAAAACACGGCCGGTCAGCAGTTGCTGCATATTCCTCTGATTCAGGGAATGCTGGACAAAAACCATGAACTGCTGATTCCGGCGTTACGTCTGGGTGTGGTGAACCAGCTGCGCTTCGATTTTGACTATGCCAACACCTTTATTGGTGGCAATGCTGACGGGCGTTGTGAAACCGTGACGCCGGTCGGCCATCATGTGGTGGTGGACGACAGTTCCAGCATCGATTTTTCTGGCTATCGCCACTACATCGAAATGCCGTCACTGCGTGCCTGGGCAAATGCGGGCTTCCCGTTCAGCCGTTATGCCGATCTGGCGCAAACTCTGGTGCTGATGCCGCCAAAACCAGACGTCCAGCAGGTCAGCACACTGTTGAATGCGATGGGCAATAGTGGCGCACAGACCGGCTATCCGGCACTGCGCGTTCAGTTGACCGACGACTGGGCCACGGCGAAGAAGCAGGATGTGGATCTACTGATGATCGGTGTCATCCCCAAAGATCTGCAGGATGACCAGCGGATCCCGGCGCTGGTCGACGCCACCGCCAGCTGGCTGAAAGAACCTGTGCGACGGATCACGCCACAGATGAATCCGCAAAGTAGTCGCGATCAGACGGCAGAAAGCACCACTGCCATCAGCTCCCGCGGCCCGCTGGCAACGGTGATCGGCTTCCAGTCGCCGTTTTACGATCAGCGCAGCGTGGTGGCACTGCTCGCCGATGGCACGCCGCGTGGCTGGCAACTGCTCAACGAGGCAATGAGTGACAGCGATAAGCGTGGCGCAATGTCTGGCTCTACCGCGATTATCCGCGAGTCAGGGGTTAACAGCCTGCGGGTTGGCGAGAGCTACTACGTTGGTCATCTGCCGTGGTGGGAGCGCCTCTGGTCGCTACTCTCGACCCATCCCTTCTGGCTGGCACTCTGCGCACTCTTTGTGGTGGTGCTGTTCGCGCTAATGACGTGGCGTCTGATGCGAATTATTACCCGTCGTCGTTTACTGGATGAAGATGAATAACGCTCAGGTACTGCGGGCGGGCATGCTGCTTGGTGCGCTAAGTGCGCTGCCGGGGCTGGCCGCACC
Organism: Candidatus Pantoea varia; assembly: GCF_900115075.1. GTDB lineage: Bacteria > Pseudomonadota > Gammaproteobacteria > Enterobacterales > Enterobacteriaceae > Pantoea > Pantoea varia. The sequence goes on along the minus strand of NZ_FOVG01000005.1, from coordinate 89,614 downwards.
GACTGACGGACCGGAAGTCTCGCCAGTCGAGTGGCTGCTGGCACAGGTCCGCACCGGCGAGTCGACCAACAAATACGATCTGGTACAGCAATCGCTCTACCGGCTGGAGAAGATGGACCCGGATAATCCGCAGGTGCTGGCGGCGCGTCTGCGTCTGGCGCTGCATCAGGGCGATATCACCGCAGCGCAGACGTTGCTGGATCAGCTCAACAGGCTGGCGCCCGGCTCGACGGCGGCGCGTGAGTCTGCCGCAGGCCTGCGCATGATGTCGCCAGAGGGGCGCCAGCAACTGCAGCAGGCGCGTCTGCTTGCCACCTCGGGGCGTCTGGCGGAGGCGAAAAGCGCGTACGACGCGCTGTTTAACGGCGTGTTCCCCGATCCCAACATCGCTCTGGAGTACTGGCGGCTGCTGGCGCGTCTTACCGGCCAGGAAGATGTCGTCTGGCAGCAGCTGCAGGCGCTGGAACAGCGCTATCCGGGCAATGTCGGCGTCGGATTGCAGATTGCCCGCATGGCGTTTGCCCGGCAGCAATCAGCGCAGGCGATAGCCCAGCTGAAGCAGCTGGCGGAGAGTGGCGCCGGGCGTGATGCCGCGGCTGATCTCTGGCTGAAACAGATTAACGATCAACCGATCAGCGACAGCAGCGTAGCGCAGCTGAAAGAGTATCTCACCGTCTTCACCGAGGGCGATGCACATCAGCAGGGCGTGGAGGCGCTCTCGAAGCAGCAGACGACGCTGGCCGATCCCGCTTATCGCGAACGGATGCGCGCGCTGGCGCTGGTCGACGCAGGCAATGTGAATAACGCGATGGCGACCCTGAACCGGGCGCTGAAAGCGAATCCCGATGATGCCGAATTAATGGGGGCGATGGGGCAGACCCAGGCCCGCGCGGGCCATCGTGATGCCGCCATTCTCTGGCTGGAACGCGCCATCAAAGCGGGACAACAGAGCACGCTGATCGGCAAATGGCAGTCGCTGCTGCAGAGCAATCGCTACTGGCTGGCGATTGAGCAGGGCGATAAAGCACTGGCGCAGCACGATGTTGAGGGTGCCGAACAGCACTATCGCGCGGCCCAAAAGTTTGACAGCAGCGACAGCTATGCCCTGATTGGCCTGGGCGATGTGGCGATGGCGCGTAAAGATGCGGCGGGCGCTGAACAGTTCTGGCAGCGCGCGCGACGGCTGGATGGCACCAATATCACCGCAGTACGTCGGCTGGCGGGGCTTTATCAGGCGGTGTCGCCTGCACGCGAGCTGGAATTTATTAATACCTTACCCGCCGGGCAGCAGCGCGCCCTGGCTGACACGCTGCGCCTGTTGCGCAGCGACAGCCTGCGCGCGGAAGCAGATGCTCTGGCGCAGCAGGCTCGCTGGCCGCAGGCGGCAGAGAAATATCGCCAGGCGCTGTTGCTGTCGCCGGATGACGTCTGGCTCAGTTACCGGCTGGCAGGCGCACTGCGTAACAGTGGCGACGTGCAACAGGCAGAGGCGGTGATGCGCGCGGTCGCGCAGCAGCATCCGCAGGACGCCACCGCACTTTACGCCACCGCGCTCTGGTTCTCGGGCAACGATAACGACAACGCGGCACTGGCCACGCTTCACCGTCTGCCCGACGCGCAGTGGAGCAACGATATGCGCCAGCTGGCTGACCGCCTGAAACAGAATCAGGTCTATGCCCAGGCCGAGGCGCTGCGCGCCGCCGGGCAGGCGCCAGCAGCCGTGACGCTGCTTGAGCAGCAGCCGGTTTCCAGCCGACGCGACCTGACGCTGGCCGACTGGGCACTGGCACGCGGTGACGCGCAGCCGGCGCTGGCGGGCTATCAGCAGGTACTGTCGCGCGAGCCGGAAAACGGCGATGCGGCGCTGGGACGAATCGAAGCGCTGGTTGCCCTGCAGCGCAACAGCGAAGCGCGACAGGCTCTTGAGCAACAGCCGCCGATGCAGGCGAGTGTCAATGCGGACAGGCGTGCTGCGCTGGCGTGGCAGGCGGTGGGTGAAACCACACGGGCTGCCGTGCTGTTTACCGATCTGAAACAGCGCGCCGCCTCGCTGCCACCTTCGCAGGACAAGGCGCTGGTGTTTCGTGATGCGGCACGGCTGGAGCGTGTGCAGCAGCAGCCTGAACGGGCGCTGGTGGATTATCGTCAGGCGATGACGGCCAGCGGTATTGATAGCAGTGGCAATATCAGCCGCGCCACCCGCAACGATCCGCAGGATGACTGGCTGAAGCGCAGCCTGCGCAGCGACACGGCCGATCTCTATCGTCAGCAGCAGACCACGCTGACGGTGCAGCAGGACTATTCACGCAACAGCGGCACCGGCGGCATCTCTGATTTTACGGCGCACACCACCATGCTGCAGGCGGAACATCCGTTTGCCAGTGGGCGCGGCTTTTTCCGTCTCGACCAGGTGGACGTCTCCGCAGGGACCTTTACCACCCGAAACGGCAGCTTTGATGAACTTTTTGGCAGCTGCGACGACGCTAATTCCGGCGGCTGCAGCTCTCAGACTCACCAGCGCGACAAGGGCACGGCGCTGGCCGCTGGCTGGCATAACGCGACCTGGTCGGCCGACCTCGGCACCACGCCGCTGGGTTTTGAAGTCACTAACTGGACCGGTGGAGTAAGCTGGAAAACCGATGTGAAGCCGCTCGGCGTGACGCTGACCGCCTCACGCAGGCCGATTGCCAGTTCGCTGCTCTCCTATGCCGGGACGCGCGATCCTGCAGCCAACGGTGGCAAAAGCTGGGGCGGCGTGGTGGCAACGGGCGGCAGCATCGGGCTGAGTTACGATCAGGGCGGTGCGCATGGCGTCTGGGGCGACATCAGTGCGCATCAGATCACCGGCAAGAATGTCGCTGATAACAGCCGTGAGCGCCTGATGGGCGGCTATTACTACAAACTGATTAACAGCGATAATCGCCGTGCGACCATCGGGCTGAACAGCATGCTCTGGCACTATCAGAAGGATCTCAGCGATTACACCTTCGGCCAGGGCGGCTACTACAGTCCGCAGCAGTACCTCTCTTTTTCTGTGCCGGTCACCTGGCGGCAGCGGACGGAGAACTGGTCGTTTGATCTGGGCGGCTCTGTCTCCTGGTCGCATTCGAAAACCGATGCGCAGCAGCGTTATCCGGTTAATCCTGGCTTCGCACTTGCCAGCAACCCCTCTTCCGCCAGCAGTTCAGGCGGTGGCACGGGCTACACGCTGCAGGCGGTGATTGAACGACGGCTGACGTCGGGCTGGTTTATCGGGGCGGGTGTCGATATTCAGCAGGCGAAGGATTACACCCCGAGCCACGGTCTGCTCTATGTGCGCTATGCTGCCGGAGGCTGGGAAGGGGATATGGATATGCCGCCACAGCCGCTAAGCCCTTATGCGGATTTTAAATAATCCTGACCGGGAAAAAGCCGGACTTTTCAGACGGTAAAAAAGTCAGTTTATGGGATATACTGGCGGGCATTGTACTGTCTGCTATCTGGGCTTTTTTCATCGTCAGGAGAGAATTTTTTGCGCGTAAGCCGATCACTTACGATAAAGCAGATGGCGACAGTTTCGCTGGTTGCGGTTATCACCATCAGTATCTTTATCGTCATCCAACTGTTTCATTTTGTGCAGCAGCGCAGGATTGACTACGCCCAGCAGATGGAAAACATCGCGCATACCGTCCGTCAGCCGCTGTCGGAAGCGGTACTGCGCGCCGATATTCCTCAGGCCGAACGTATTCTTCACTCACTGAAACCAGCCGGTATTTTATCGCGCGCCGATGTGGTGCTGCCGAATGCGTTCCAGGCACTGCATGCCGACTTCGAGGTGGAAAAACCGGTGCCGCGTCTGGTCGCCCGCTTGTTTGAGCTGCCGGTGCAGATTACCCTGCCGCTCTATTCGATCGAAAATACCGGGATGCCGAAGCCGCTGGCTTATCTGGTGTTGCAGGCTAATTCGACGCGCGTCTACCAGTTTATCCTCAGCACGCTCTCGACCATGATAATCACCTATCTGCTGCTGGCGCTGATCCTCTCCGTGGCGATCAGCTGGTGCATCAACCGGCTGGTGGTGCATCCGCTGCGCAATCTCTCGCGTGAGCTGCAGGAGCTGCCGCCGCAGTCGATTCTGACGCATAAACTGTCGCTGCCGCAGAGCCACCGCGATGACGAGATCGGCATGCTGGTGCGCAGCTACAACCGCAATCAGCAGGTGCTGGAGTCGATACATGACGAGATGAGCCGGTTGACCACCCATTTTCCCGTTACCGATCTGCCCAACCGTACTCTGTTTCTGGCACTGGTCGAACAGTTCATGTGTCACCCTGAACAGCCGCTGGGTCTGATGGTAATCCGCGTTGAAACCCTGCAGGAAGCCAACGGCGTACTGAGCGATGAGCAGCGCGATACGCTGATGCTGACGCTGGTGGAGAAGATCCGGCATACCCTGGATGACCATACCCTGCTGGCGCAGACCGGGACCAGCGACTTTGTCCTGTTAATGAAGCGCGCCAGTAATCCATTCCGCGCACTGCGTCTGGCGCGCAATTTGATGATTCGCCTGAATCAGCCGGTTAATCTGCATCAGCTGCAGCTGCGTCCTAACCTCAGCATCGGCCTGGCGCTGCGTGACGATCAGCCGCTGAGCGCGAATGAGCTGCTTGACCGCGCGACCTCGGCGATGATGTCGGCCCGTCATCAGGGCAAAAATCAGATCCTGTTCTTTGACGCCGCGCTGACCGAACGCGCCCAGAAGCGTCTTACGCAGGAGCATGACATTCTGCAGGGGCTGCACGATGAGCAGTTCGCGCTCTATCTGCAGCCGCAGGTCGATATGCGCACTGGCGCGTTAACCGGTGCGGAAGCGCTGCTGCGGATGCGGCAGCCAGATGGCAGTTATGGGCTGACCGAAGAATTTATTGCCAGCGCCGAAGAGATAGGCGTGATCAGCGCGATTGGCCGCTGGGTGTTTGAAGAGGCGTGCCGCATTCTGGCAGGCTGGCAGCGACAGGGCATTATGCTGCCACTGAGTGTGAATATTTCTGCTGTGCAACTGCGGGATACCGGCGTGGTCTCCCATCTGCAATCCCTCCTGACGCGCCACCGCATCGCACCTGACACGCTGGTGCTGGAAGTGACAGAGACGGCTCAGCTTGAAGATGCAGAACAGGCGATGTCGATGCTGCGACTGTTACAGCAGACCGGCGTCGCCGTGGCACTGGATGACTTTGGCATGGGCTACTCCAACCTGAACTATCTGCATCAGCTGAAAGCGTTGCCGGTGAACAAGCTGAAGATGGATCGCAGTTTCGTGGCGGCGCTGCCGCATGACGACACGATGGTCCGCATCGTGGCGGCCATCGCCGAGATTATCCATCTGGAAGTGATTGCCGAAGGCGTGGAAACCGCAGAGCAGCGCGACTGGCTGCTGGCACGCGGTATCGCTATCGGACAGGGCTATCTCTACGCGGAAGCCCTGCCTCTGACCCGATTCAATCAGGCGTGGATTGAAAACTCCTCACTACCGCAATAATTACCTGATTCATTGATTTTGCGAGAATTTTAGTTACAAAACCCCTTGCTGAAGCGTTTCAGTTCAGAAATACGATCCCAGGGTTTCCTGGGCGTTTGTCACCCTGTATTAATCACGTAAACAGAGTGTTATTTTCGGGTTACTGTCAGGCGCTACCTGTGTTGCCCGACAGTCACAATAACGAATCCGACAACATCACCTCACGGCGTTAGTGGACACCTGTTTATGAAAACCTCACTTTTTAAAAGCCTTTATTTCCAGGTGCTGATGGCGATTGGCATCGGCGTTTTGTTAGGCCATTTTTACCCGGAGTTAGGGACCCAGATGAAGCCTCTGGGAGATGCCTTCGTTAAGTTAATTAAGATGATTATCGCCCCGGTAATTTTCTGTACCGTGGTGACCGGCATCGCTGGCATGGAAAGCATGAAAGCGGTAGGACGGACCGGCGCGGTAGCGCTGCTCTATTTTGAAATTGTCAGCACCATCGCGCTGCTTATCGGCCTGATTGTGGTGAACGTGGTGCAGCCAGGTGCCGGGATGAACGTTGATCCTGCCACGCTGGATGCCAAAGCCGTGGCGATGTACGCCCAGCAGGCAGAACAACAGGGTGTCGTCGCGTTCCTGCTGGATATTATCCCCAACAGCGTAATTGGCGCCTTTGCCAGCGGCAACATTCTGCAGGTACTGCTGTTTGCCATTCTGTTTGGTTTTGCCCTGCATCGTCTGGGTAACACCGGCACGCTGATTTTCAACGTGATTGAAAATTTCTCAAAAGTGATTTTCGGCATCATCAACATGATCATGCGTCTGGCACCGATAGGGGCATTTGGCGCAATGGCCTTCACGATCGGTAAGTATGGCGTGGGTTCACTGGTGCAACTCGGCCAGCTGATTATCTGCTTCTACATTACCTGTATTCTGTTTGTGGTGATTGTGCTGGGGCTGATTGCGCGTCTGTTTGCCGGATTCAGCATCTTTAAGTTCATTGCCTATATCAAAGAAGAGCTGCTGATTGTGCTGGGGACTTCCTCTTCCGAGTCTGCGCTGCCGCGCATGCTGGATAAGATGGAGAAGCTGGGCTGTAAAAAATCGGTGGTCGGGCTGGTGATTCCCACGGGTTACTCCTTTAACCTGGACGGCACGTCGATTTACCTGACCATGGCAGCGGTGTTTATCGCTCAGGCGACCAATGCGCACATGGATATCTTCCATCAGATTACGCTGCTGGTGGTGTTACTGCTCTCTTCCAAAGGTGCGGCGGGGGTAACCGGAAGCGGATTTATCGTGCTGGCGGCGACGCTCTCTGCGGTGGGACATCTGCCGGTGGCGGGTCTGGCGCTGATTCTCGGTATTGACCGCTTTATGTCCGAAGCCCGTGCGCTGACCAACCTGATCGGTAACGGTGTGGCGACCGTGGTGGTGGCGAAGTGGGTCGACCAGCTGGATCATAAACAGCTGACCGATACGCTGGCAGGCCGGAATAAGGAGAATAAAGCATCTGAATCTTCAATTTAATCATTGAATTTCACTTAAATCCTCACAAATGCCCGCTGTCGCTTGCCCTGACAGCGGGCATTTGCATAATAAACCCCACTTGTTTTTTTTGACGTTTTTCACTTCGTTACGCGACATCCTGCGCTTCCTGTGGTCAAACACTTTGTTGTTGGATAACAGCGCGATTCGGCGCCAGCCGATTCGTTAATAACAGCGGCACTATGCGCCATTGATAACGATATTTGAATTATTTGAGTAGGGGTTCACATGCAGGGCACCAGAATTCGGCTTTTGGTTGGTGGATTAGTGCTGGCAGGCAGCTTTGGTCTCCAGGCAGAAACGCTGCAACCGGATCCGGCCTGGCAGGAAGGCAAGCTGGATAATGGATTTAACTGGCAGTTACTGGCCACACCGCAACGCCCCAGCGATCGCATTGAACTGCGGCTGGTGGTGAATACCGGTTCGCTGGTGGAAAGTGCGCAACAGACCGGCTTCAGCCATCTGCTGCCGCGCCTGGCGATGGTGCATAACACCGCGCTCGATAACAATCAGCAGCGCGCGCTATGGCAACAGGCGATGGATCCTCAGCACCCGTTGCCGCCCGTCATCACCTCTTATGATTCCACCCAATATAATCTGAGTCTGCCGAATAACCGCCCCGAGCTGCTGAAAGAAGCGCTGAACTGGCTGGCGGCCACGGCAGGTAATATGGCTATTACTGAACAGGTGGTTAATACCGCGCTGGCCGCCTCCGATCCGGTGGCCACCTGGCCGAAAGATTCCCAGGATGTCTGGTGGCGCTACCGCCTTAAAGGCTCTGCGCTGCTGGCGCACGATCCCGCAGCGCAACCGCGCGCGCCGGTCGATTTAACCCAGCTCAACGATTTTTATCATCAGTGGTACACCCCGGATGCGATGACGCTCTACGTGGTAGGGAATGTCGACAGCCGCAACCTCACTGAGCAGATCAACAAAACCTTCTCGGCGTTAACCGGCAAACGTGAAACGCCTGCGCCACTGCCGACGCTGTCGCCGCTGCCGCACGAGCCGGTGAATCTGGTCAGCAGCAACATGACGCAGGATCGTCTCTCGCTGGTGTGGGATACGCCGTGGCAGCCGATTCGTGACTCCCAGAATCTGCAGCGTTACTGGCAGGGCGACCTGGCGCGTGAAGCGCTGTTCTGGCATGTCCAGCGTGCGCTCAGCGACAGTAAGGCTCAGGGCATTCAGGTCGGATTTGATTGCCGCGTGCTCTATCAGCGTGCGCAGTGCTCGATCAACATGGATGGGCGCAACGAAAATCTGGCGCAGAATATGAATCTGGTGGCGCGTGAGCTGGCGAACGTGCGTGATAAAGGCATTCCGCAGGAGGAGTTTGATGCGCTAATGGCGCAGAAGCTGCTGGAGCTGAATAAGCTCTTTACCACCTATGCCCGCACCGATACCGATGTGCTGATGAGCCAGCGCCTGCGATCTCAGCAGAACGCCGTGGTCGATATTGCGCCTGAGCAGTATCAGAAGCTGCGTCAGACTTTCCTGGCCGGCCTGACCCGTGAACAGCTGAACCAGGAGCTGCGCCAGCAACTGACGCAGGAACTGATGATGGTTCTCATTCAGCCGGAAGGCGAAGCGGAAACCAACGTGAAGAGCCTGCAAAACAGCTGGGACAAAGTGATGTCACCGCCAGCGGCACCGGCGACCAGCAATGAAGCCAGTCCGCCGGATAGTAACGTCAAAGACGTTCCGCCAGCTGCGTAATATCAGGTTTTTGCCCTGAGCCACTCGGTCACTAACATCGGCCAGCTGGCGAGGGGCAGATCTGCCACACCACGGATACCAAATCCGTGCCCGCCTTTCTGATAGAAATGCACCTCTGCCGGAACCTTATGCTCACGCAGCGCGCCAAAAAACGCCATGCTGTGGTTCACTGAGACATCATCATCGTCGGCCGCGTGGATCAACAGTGTCGGTGGCACCAGCGGATGAACACGGGTTTCCATTGAATAGGCTTCAATGGTTTTCTGATCCGGCCACGCACCCAGCAAACGGGTTCTGGCACCTTCATGAGCAATACCGTCACGCATGCTGATCAGCGGATAGACCAGTACCATCGCATCCGGACGCGGCGAGAAGTTCTCTGCGCCATCCTGCACCGGATAGAGTTTCTCTGCGAAACGCGTTCCCAGACTGGCTGCCACGTGACCACCCGCCGAAAAACCCATCATCACAATGTATTTACCGTTCAGGCCACGCTGTGCCCGCTCACGCAGGACGCGAACCGCACGCTGCGCATCGGCCAGCGGCGCGTCGGGACCTTCGTGATGCCCGTCATAGGGCAGGCGATAGGTCATGACCGCCAGGGTGTACCCCATCGACGTGAAGAAGGTCGCCAGAGCGCTGCCTTCACGGTCGATCATCACGCGCTGATAGCCACCGCCCGGTGCGACCAGCAGGGTGATCCCGTTTGATTCGACCGGATGCCAGATCGCCATCTCCGGGCAACGCACGCCGGTCGCTGCCCGATCGTAAGGCTCATACTCTTTTGCCATATCGACGATTTGCGGCTCTGCACGCGAATCGCTGGCGCCTGGCGCCTCACCGTGTGGCCAGATATTAATAATTTCTGTGTGCATAAATAGATCCTGATGCGGGGAATATTTTAATTGTTTTGTTCGCGGCCGGAGAGAACAGCGTCCTGCTGTCTTTTGATTAAAAGATGGTCTTTTTTCAGGCAATCGTCCATCCGAAAAGGGTGGATCTGACCAGATTCGGACTATGCCTGGTGGTGGATCTGTTTGTATAACTGATTAATTTTAATCACTAAATTATAAGAGAGGTTGAAGGGGATTGCCGCACGGAGTGCGTTATTAACCACTAATTTATAGCTTAAGGTAAATGGCTGGCACGGCCCGCTTTACTAGCCGCAATTTACCGGATATCACGCTGTCTGCTGTTAAGGCGACATAATGATTTCAGCGCCAGGGCTACACCGGCTTCGCTTCAGAGGCTTAAGTGCCAGTCTCATTTGAGAATGATCAGCGCAGGGCAGTTTCCTGTTGGTTGATGAGGTTTAACATAAGATCAGCCGTTCATTCACAACGGTAAGATGCATTCCATGTTTAATACCGATCTCTCTACCAGACAAACCTTTGGTCGGCTGTGGCCGATGATCTCTCCCTTCAGGCTGGGACTGCTGGCCGCGGGTGTTGCCCTGATCGTCAACGCCGCCATAGACCCGTTTATGCTGACGTTACTGAAGACGCTGCTGGACGATGTGATTGGCAAGAAAAACCCCGGCATTCTGGTCTGGATGCCGCTGGTGATTATCGGGCTAATCCTGATCCGCGGTGTCAGCGGCTATATCTCCAGCTACTGTATATCCTGGGTGTCAGGCAAAGTGGTGATGGCCCTGCGCTGTCGTCTGTTCAGTCATCTGATGGGCATGCCGGTGGCGTTTTTCGATCAGCAATCTACCGGCACGCTGCTCTCCCGCATCAGCTACGACTGCGAACAGGTTGCTTCATCCTCGTCCGGTTCGCTGGTGACGGTGGTGCGTGAAGGGGCCTCCATTCTCGGCCTGTTTGTGATGATGTTCTACTACAGCTGGCAGCTTTCCCTTATCCTGCTGGTGCTGGCACCGATTGTGTCGCTGGGGATCCGCATCGTCTCCCGACGCTTCCGCAGCATCAGTAAAAATATGCAGAACACCATGGGGCAGGTGACCTCTCATGCCGAGCAGATGCTGAAAGGGCATAAAGAGGTGCTGATGTTCGGCGGTCAGCAGGTTGAGACCTCCCGTTTCGAACAGGTCAGCAACAAAATGCGTCGTCAGGGGATGAAAATGGTCTCTGCGACCTCGCTCTCCGATCCGATTATTCAACTGCTCGCCTCGTCGGCACTCGCCTTCGTGCTTTATGCAGCCAGCTTCCCGTCGGTGATGGCCACGCTGACCGCAGGCTCCATCAGTGCGGTGTTTTCTGCCATGCTGATGCTGATGCGTCCGCTAAAATCACTGACCAACGTCAATGCCCAGTTCCAGCGCGGCATGGCCGCCTGTCAGACGCTGTTTGCCATCCTGGATACTGAACAGGAGAAAGATGATGGCTCCCGGGTCATTGAGCGCGCCACCGGCAATATTGAATTTCGCGATGTCACCTTTACCTATCCGGGCGCGGAAACGCCTGCGCTGCAGCATATCAATCTGACGATTCCCGCCGGAAAAACGGTGGCGCTGGTGGGTCGTTCCGGTTCAGGTAAATCGACCCTCGCCAGCCTGCTGACGCGCTTTTACGATATCGACAGCGGCGAAATTTTGCTGGATGGTCATGACCTGCGTGATTACACCCTGGCCTCGCTGCGCGAGCAGGTGGCACTGGTCTCGCAGCATGTTCACCTGTTCAACGACACGGTCGCCAACAACATTGCCTATGCCCGCACCGACGTCTTCAGCCGCGAGGCGATCGAAAAGGCGGCGCAGATGGCCCATGCCATGGAATTCATTAATAAAATGGATAATGGGCTGGATACAGTGATTGGTGAGAATGGGGTGCTGCTGTCGGGTGGACAGCGCCAGCGCATCGCGATTGCCCGCGCCCTGCTGCGTGACAGTCCGATCCTGATCCTCGACGAAGCGACCTCAGCTCTGGACACCGAATCTGAACGCGCTATTCAGTCTGCGCTGGAGACGCTGCAGCAGAACCGTACCACGCTGATCATCGCTCACCGGCTTTCGACCATTGAAAAGGCAGATGAAATTCTGCTGGTAGAAGACGGGAAGATTGTGGAGCGTGGCTCGCATCAGCAGCTGCTGCAAAAGAACGGCGCTTATGCGCGGCTCTATCAGATGCAGTTCAGTCAGCCGCTTTGTGCGTAACAGTCGCTTGTGCCAAATCACTGCCTGAAAGGCACACGACGCATGAAGCCAAAACAGAGTAAATCCAACAGCAATTGATATGCTCAAAAAAAAATGCGCCTCTGGGCGCATTTTTTTGTCATCTGCATTCGCAGATCGATCTTAACAACGCTCACTGCATAGCATCAGTCTGGCATCGCCTCTGCCGGAATAATCGCGCCGCGATGCTGAATCACGGTGCTGGCAGTCAGGTGTCCGCGCTGCGCGGCGGCCTCAGCTGAGGCGCCCGTCAGACGGCGTGCCAGATAACCGGCACTGAATGAATCACCGGCGGCAGTGGTATCGATTATCTTCTCTTTCGCCAGACGCACCGCAGGCACATCAATCAGCGGCGCATCACCGGTGGCCACCAGACAGGAGTCGGCACCGCGCTTAATCACGATTTCGCCGGCTCCTGCCTGACGGGTTCGCGCGATAACCTCTACCAGAGGATCTTCGCCCCACAGCAGATGCTCATCATCCAGTGTCAGGAAGGCGATATCGGTACAGTTCAGCATGGCGCGATACGCAGCCTGGGCACTGGCGCGATCGGCCCATAAACGCGGGCGGTAATTGTTATCAAAAATCACCTTGCCGCCATTTGCCCGGCAACGGGCCAGCAGCCCCATCAGCTTCTCACGGCTGGACGGCGGCAGAATCGCCAGACTGATGCCGCTGAGATAGAGATAATCGTAGTGCGACAATTGTTCGGCTATCTCCGCAGATTGCGGGCTATCGAGCCAGTAACGCGCGGCGGCATCACTGCGCCAGTACCAGAAAGTACGCTCGCCATCGGCATCCGTTTCAATCACATACAGGCCCGGCATCTTATTATCGAGGCGCTGAATCAGGTCCGTATTCACCTTCTCCTGCTGCCAGGCGGCGATCATCTGATCGCTGAACGAATCCGTTCCCAGCGCAGTGACATAATCGACCCGCAACTGCTGTTCATCAACCTGGCGGGCGAGATAAACCGCCGTGTTAAGCGTATCGCCGCCATAGCCTCGCTTAATGTTCTCACCCTTCTCGGACAGCTCAATCATGCATTCGCCGATAATGGCGATTTTCTTCTGCGTCATGGTTTAAGACCTGTAGTGAAATATCGTCCTAGTTTCGCGTCTGGTATGGCAGTCGTCAAATGGTTTTAAAACGGTGTTTTAATTTAACTTTAAAGGTGGCTATTAGCCCCGGTCTGGGGGATAAGCGCCGGGAATTTGGGATTTTTTACCGCTTATGCTAACAAAATGGCTGAGAAACTCCCTTTTCTGAATCGGATCATCTTACTATCCCGCTTCCCTGATGCCGTTGCCCGTAGTCTCGACTATCTTTAACGCAGACCGTGAATGTGCAAGGAGAAAGCGTAATGTCGCGTATCGGGAAAATAGTCAGCTGGGTAGCAGGAATTCTGGTGTTGTTGATCGTGGTGATTATCGTCGTCATCGCGACCTTTGACTGGAATCGCCTTAAGCCCACTATCAATCAAAAAGTCTCAACCGAGTTAAACCGTCCCTTTGTGATACGCGGGGATCTGGGCATCGACTGGGCACGAAATCGCGACGAGGCAGGCTGGCGGCGCTGGGTGCCGTGGCCGCAGATCCATGCGGAAGACATCATGCTGGGTAACCCGCCTGACATTTCTGACGTCACCATGGTACATCTGCAGCGTGTCGACGCGACTCTGTCACCGCTGTCGCTGCTGCATAAAGAACTCTTCATCCCGTGGATTAAGTTGCAGCGTCCTGATGCGCGACTGATTCAGACTGCCGATAAAAAGAACAACTGGACCTTTACCCTTGCTGATAGAGGCAAGGACGATAAGAATGCCGCGCCATCGGCCTGGTCCTTCCGTCTGGATAATATTCTGTTCGATCAGGGCCAGATTCGTTATCGCGACGCTATTAACCGCGCCGATGTCACGGTGCAGGTCAATCCGCTGGGTAAACCGGTGCCGTATACGCAGATCGCCGGAGGCGATGACCAGCAGAAGGGCGCAGGCGACTTCGTCTTTGGCTGGCAGGCCAGCGGCACCTACAACAGCGAGAAACTCACTGGCGACGGCAAGATTGGCGGCATGCTGTCGCTGCGCAGTCAGAACACGCCCTTCCCGATTCAGGCCGATGTGCACAACGGCACCACGCGTGTTCAGGTGAGTGGCGGTTTGCAGGATCCGATGAACCTCGGCGGGTTGAATGTGCGACTGCGCTTCTCGGGCGATACGCTGGCGAATCTCTATGGCCTGACTGGCGTCCTGCTGCCTGACACACCGCCTTATGAAACTGACGGCCATCTGATTGCCAAATTCAATGGCGAAAAGGGCGCGGTCTACCGCTATGAGAAATTCAACGGCCACATAGGTGACAGCGATATTCATGGCTCGCTGATCTACAGCCAGGTCAAACCTCGCCCGACACTCAGTGGTGAAATTAACTCTGAGCAGCTGCGCATGGCCGATCTGGGGCCGCTGATTGGCGTGGACTCCGGTAAAGGCAGTGAAAAAACCGCACAGGCCAAAGCCCGTCGCGGTGATAAATCGAATCAGCCCGCTGACCGCGTGCTGCCGCACGATAAATTCGATACCAAAAACTGGGATGTGATGGATGCCGACGTGAAGTTCAGCGGCAAACGGATCGAACACAGCAATTCACTGCCGTTAAGCGATCTTTATACCCACTTACAGATGAAAAACGGGGATTTGCTGCTGGACCCGCTGCGCTTTGGGGTGGCAGGCGGCAACCTCAACAGCACTATCCGGCTGGAGGGTGATCACTCGCCGATGCGCGGTCGGGTTGACCTTCATGTCCGTAAGCTGCAGCTGCGTCAGCTCTTCCCGACTGTGGAGGCGATGAAGAACAGCCGTGGCCAGCTCAATGGCGATGCCAGCTTTACCGGCACCGGTAACTCCGTAGCCGATCTGCTGGCGACCAGTAACGGGCAACTTAAGCTGCTGATGAATGATGGTCTGATCAGCCGCAGCCTGATGGAAATTGCCGGACTCAACGTGGGTAACTACGTGGTGGGCAAGCTGTTTGGGGATGACCAGGTGCGCATCAATTGCGCCGCCACCGATCTCAAACTGCAGAATGGTGTGGCGACGCCTAATCTGTTTGTATTTGATACCGAGAACGCGATTATCAATGTGTCCGGCAACGCAAACTTCGCCAGTGAGCGGCTGGATCTTTCGGTGAATCCGGAGAGTAAAGGCATCCGCATCGTGACGCTGCGCTCCCCGCTCTACGTGCGCGGCACCTTTAAAAATCCTGATGCGGGCGTGAAAACGGGGCCACTGCTGGCGCGTGGTGCCGCTGCCGTGGCGCTGGGTGCGGTCGTGGGTCCGGCGGCAGCGCTGCTGGCACTGATCTCTCCAAGTGATAACGAAGACAACCAGTGCAGCACCGTCCTGCAGCAGATGAAGCAGAAGAAGTAACTAGTTGCGGTAGAGCACTTTGATAATGTGATAACCAAAGCTGGTCTTTACCGGCCCGTAAGGCGTCAGCAGCGGGCAGGTAAAGACTGCTTTATCAAAGGCTGGCACCATCTGTCCCTGACGGAACTCGCCCAGGTCGCCGCCATTCCGGCCGGAAGGACAGGTTGAGTGCTTCTTTGCCAGCTGCTGGAAATTGCCGCCTTTCGCCAGTTTCGCCAGAATCTCTTTTGCCAGCGCTTCCTCTTTGACGAGGATGTGTAAAGCCGCCGCGGTTTTCGCCATGTTGGTATCCCGGTTGTGTATAATTGCCGCCCAGTATAAACCCCTTTCTTTTGATTCAATCAGGCGATTTCTCCTATGCGTTTAAACCCCAGCCAACAACGTGCCGTCGAATTTGTTACCGGTCCCTGTCTGGTGCTGGCGGGCGCGGGATCGGGCAAAACCCGCGTGATTACCAATAAAATCGCCCACCTGATTCGTGAATGCGGCTATCAGGCGCGCCATATCGCCGCCGTGACCTTTACCAATAAGGCCTCGCGCGAAATGAAAGAGCGTGTGGCGCAGACGCTGGGCCGCAAAGAGGCGCGCGGCCTGCTGATCTCGACCTTCCATACGCTGGGACTGGAGATCATCAAACGCGAAACCGCGGCGCTGGGCATGAAGTCTAACTTCTCGCTGTTCGACGATCAGGATCAGCTCGCCCTGCTGAAAGAGCTGACCAAAGAGTGGCTGGAAGAGGATAAGACGCTGCTACAGCAACTCATCTCCACCATTTCAAACTGGAAAAATGATCTGATCGATCCGCAGGGCGCCGCCGCGCTGGCGCGCTCGCAGCAGGATAATATTTTTGCCCACTGCTACGCCCTCTACAGCCAGCATCTGAAGTCGTGCAACGTGCTCGATTTCGACGACCTGATCCTGCTGCCGACGCTGCTGCTGCAGCGTAATCAGGAGGTGCGCGAACGCTGGCAGCAGCGTATCCGCTATCTGCTGGTGGATGAGTATCAGGACACCAACACCAGTCAGTATGAGCTGGTTAAGCTGCTGGTTGGCGCACGCGCGCGCTTCACGGTGGTCGGCGACGATGACCAGTCCATCTACTCCTGGCGCGGCGCGCGGCCGCAGAATCTGGTGCTGCTGAACCAGGATTTCCCGGCGCTGGAGGTGGTGAAGCTGGAGCAGAACTACCGCTCTTCGCAGCGTATCCTGAAAGCGGCGAATATCCTGATTGCTAATAACCCGCACGTCTTTGAGAAACGGCTGTTTTCGGAACTGGGGCAGGGCAGCGAGCTGAAAGTGCTGACCGCTAACAGCGAAGAGCACGAGGCGGAGCGGGTGACCGGCGAACTGATCGCGCATCACTTTATCAACAAAACACAGTACAAAGATTACGCGATTCTCTATCGCGGCAACCATCAGTCACGAACCTTCGAAAAGTTTCTGATGCAGAACCGCATCCCTTATCGCATCTCTGGCGGCACGTCGTTCTTCTCCCGGCCGGAGATCAAGGATCTGCTCGCCTATCTGCGTGTGCTGACCAATCCTGAAGATGACAGCGCGTTTCTGCGCATCGTCAATACACCACGCCGCGAGATTGGCCCGGCCACGTTGCAGAAGCTCGGTGAGTGGGCCAACCTGCGCAGCAAGAGCCTGTTCAACGCCAGTTTCGATGTCGGCCTGGGGCAGACGCTAAGTGGCCGTGGTCTGGAGCATCTGCAGCGCTTCACTCACTGGCTGAATGAGATTATCCAGCTCACCGAACGGGAGCCGGTGAACGCGGTACGCGATTTGATTCGTGGCATCGACTACGAAAGCTGGCTGTTCGAAACCTCCGGCAGTCCGAAAGCCGCCGAAATGCGGATGAAGAACGTCAACACGCTGTTTCAGTGGATGACCGAAATGCTGGAAGGCAGCGATATCGACGAGCCGATGACGCTGGCGCAGGTGGTGACGCGCTTTACCCTGCGCGACATGATGGAGCGCGGTGAAAGCGATGAAGAGCTGGATCAGGTGCAACTGATGACGCTGCACGCCTCTAAAGGGCTGGAGTTCCCCTATGTGTTCCTGGTGGGGATGGAAGAGGGGCTGTTGCCGCATCAGAGCAGCATCGATGAGAACAACATCGAAGAGGAGCGTCGTCTGGCTTACGTGGGGATCACAAGGGCGCAGAAAGAGCTGACCTTTACCCTGTGCCGCGAACGGCGGCAATATGGCGAGTTAATCCGGCCAGAACCCAGCCGTTTTCTGCTGGAACTGCCGCAGGACGATCTGCAATGGGAGACCGAGCGCAAAGTGGTCAGTGCGGAAGAGCGGATGAAAACCGGGCAGAGCCGGGTTGCGGGACTGAGAGCGATGCTGGATAAGGCGAAAAAGAGTTAAACCCCAAAAGCAGGAGGCGAAGGAGATTCGCCTCACGCGTGTGCAATTACGATAGGGTTAACAACCAGTGGACGTAAGACTGATAGTGGCTTTCCTGCTCCAGCAGTTCGCTGCGCAGCGGATGCGCCTCCAGCCAGCCTGCGGGCAGGGTCAGATGCAGGGCATCATCGTCTGCCTGTAGCCGCACAGCAGGCAGAGTGTCGTCGCGACGGCGGGTGGAGAAAATAATCGCCAGTCGCAGCAGACGGCACATCCGTTCCGCCAGACGCGGCGGCAGGGCGTTTTGCTGGGTCAGCAACGCCAGGTCGATGCTGCCGCTCTGGTTTTGCAGCAAACAGGCCAGCAGCTTCTTCTGCGCCGGTGTGAAGCCGGGAAGGTCGAGGTGACGAACCAGATACGCTGCGTGCTGCGGCGCATAACGGAAGTCGACGCTCAGGCCGATTTCGTGGATCGCGCAGGCGCTGAGCAACAGCTCACGACAGCGCTGATCCAGCTTCCACGGTGTAGAAACCTGGCGGAAGAAGCTTTCTGCCAGCTGACGCACGCGGTCTGCCTGTTCGACATCGATGCTGAAACGGCGCTGGACGTTGTGCAGCGTGCGGGTCCGGATATCGCGGTCGATGGGCAGATGCAGCATGCCGTAGACCAGTCCTTCCCGCAGTGCGCCGCCCGCCAGCGTCATGCTATCAATGCTGAGCTCCTGGAAGATGGCGATCAGGATCGACAGGCCACTGGGGAATACCAGTGCCCGTTCCAGCGTCAGCCCTTCGATTTCCAGCTCTTCCAGTTTGCCGCACTGAATGGCGCGCTGCTTCAACTGCTGCAGTTTATTCAGCGTGATGCGCTCATCCATGCCCTGCGCCACCATGATCTCCTGCAGTGCCTGAACCGTGCCGGATGCCCCGACACAGGCCTGCCAGCCCTGCTCACGCAGTTGCGCTGCAACGGGCTGGATCATTTCACGCGCCGCCAGTTCGGCCTGATCAAAGTTCTCTTTTCCCAGGTGACGATCGCTGAAGAAGCGCTCCAGCCACGTCACACAGCCCATCGACAGGCTGAACAACACCGACGCGTGCGAACCATCGCCGGTGGCCAGCTCGGTACTGCCGCCGCCGATATCGACCACTAAACGCTGGTCGGAACCGCCGGTGGTGTGGGCCACGCCCTGATAAATCAGGCGCGCCTCTTCTTCACCGCTGATGACGTTGATAGTACAGCCGAGAATCTGTTGAGCCGTGTCCAGGAAGGTCTGCGCATTGGCAGCCAGACGCAGCGTAGCAGTCGCCACCACGCGAATCTGATCGGGGGGAATATCCTGCAGTTGTTCAGAGAAGAGTCTGAGGCAATGCCAGCCACGCGACATCGCATCGGCTGACAACAGGTTATTTTTATCCAGACCGGCAGCAAGGCGAACCTTGCGCTTAATTTTTGCGACGGTCTGAATACTGCCAGAGACCTCGCGCACCACCAACATATGAAAGCTGTTAGACCCTAAATCGATCGCTGCATAAAGTGACGATGCGCTTAGCATGGTGCCCTAACCTGAACGTTTACGGTTGTTATTGCGTGGAGCACCGCGACGATTGGCGTTATTTCCCCCGCGACGCGGGCCACTGCCGGTACGGCTACGCTGCAGACGCTTAGGCGGCGGTAAATCGGTTAACAACGCTTCGCTGCTGTACTTGCTGACCGGAATGCTGTGGCCAATGTACTCTTCAATCGAAGGCAGGTTCAGCGCGTACTCTTCACAGGCCAGACTGATTGAGTGTCCGCTAGCGCCCGCACGACCGGTACGGCCAATACGGTGAACGTAATCTTCACAGTCGTCCGGGAGATCGTAGTTAAAGACGTGGGTCACAGCCGGGATGTGCAGACCGCGAGCCGCAACATCGGTCGCGACCAGAATATCCACATCACCTTTGGTGAAGTCATCCAGAATGCGCAGGCGCTTCTTCTGAGCCACATCGCCGGTCAGCAGGCCAACACGGTGTCCGTCCGCAGCCAGGTGGCCCCAGACATCTTCACAGCGGTGCTTGGTGTTCGCGAAGATAATGGCGCGATCGGGCCACTCTTCTTCCAGCAGGGTCTGCAGCAGGCGCATTTTCTCTTCGTTAGACGGATAGAAAAGCTCTTCCTGAATGCGATGGCCGGTTTTCTGCTCCGGCTCCACTTCCACATATTCAGCACTGTTCATGTGCTCAAACGCCAGTTCACGGACGCGGTAGGAGAGGGTCGCTGAGAACAGCATGCTCAGACGCTGAGTTGCCGGCGGCATGCGACGGAACAGCCAGCGGATATCTTTAATAAAGCCGAGATCGAACATGCGATCGGCTTCGTCCAGTACCATGACCTGAATGGCACCGAGGTTAACGTGATTCTGCTTCGCGTAATCGATCAGGCGACCGGTGGTTGCCACCAGAATATCCACGCCCTGTTCCAGCACTTTCAGCTGTTTGTCATAACCGTCTCCGCCATAGGCGAGACCCAGTTTCAGGCCGGTTGAGGCGGTAAGGGGTTCTGCATCTGCATGAATCTGCACAGCAAGTTCACGCGTCGGCGCAAGAATTAATGCCCGTGGCTGGTTAACCTGACGACCTTCCGCCGCAGGATGAGAGAGAAGATGATGAAACGTTGACGTCAGAAACGCCATCGTTTTGCCGGTACCGGTTTGCGCCTGGCCTGCTACATCACGCCCTGAAAGCGTAAAAGGCAGAGCTAACGCCTGAATCGGCGTGCAGTATTGAAAGCCTTTAGTATCAAGGGCTTCCACCACTTTTGGGTGCAGGGCGAAGTCGGAAAACTTCTGTTCAGTTAAGTGTGTTTTGCTCATAGTGTGGTAGAATATCAGCTTACTATCGCTTTACGAAAGCGTATCCGATGAAATAAAGTCAACCAACATTGGTATATTTTACGCCAATTCGCCAGGCATAATCTTGTGGAGTAAAACATGAGCAGCGATAAAATCGTTCATCTGACTGATGACAGTTTCGACACCGACGTGCTGAAAGCCGACGGCGTTACACTGGTAGATTTCTGGGCTGAATGGTGTGGTCCTTGCAAAATGATCGCGCCAATCCTTGATGAAGTTGCAGAAGAGTATGATGGGAAGCTGACCATCGCTAAGCTGAATATTGATGATAACCCAGGCACGGCACCGAAGTATGGCATTCGTGGTATCCCGACGCTGCTGCTGTTTAAAAATGGCGAAGTCGCCGCGACCAAAGTGGGCGCGCTGTCTAAAGGCCAGCTGAAAGAGTTCCTGAACGCCAATCTGGCGTAACTCAGGACTGAATGTCTGGCAGTGGTGAATTTATCTCCTGCTGCTGGACGTTCACTTTCAGGCGTGCTAAGTTACCAACACTGCATTACGAACTTACCTTGTAGTTAGCATCTAAAGTTTTCCCTTGTTGAACCCTGTCGCCCTGTACCTTATAAAGATAGAACGGTTCAGCAATCTTACGGTTAGCTCCAACTCTGGCATTACATTCGGACATCTCCCTGCATACCGATCGCCATTCCATACGATGATCGTCGGGAAGAGCCGAAAAGAGCCATTAACGGCATGGATTAGTTGCCATACCATTCACGACAAACATTCCGAGTATTACCCCGAGTTTAAGAACCCATCACTATGAATCTTACCGAATTAAAGAATACGCCGGTTGCTGAGCTGGTTACTCTCGGCGAAAATATGGGACTGGAAAACCAGGCTCGTATGCGCAAGCAGGACATTATCTTTTCAATCCTGAAGCAGCACGCGAAAAGCGGCGAAGACATCTTCGGTGATGGCGTGCTGGAGATCCTTCAGGATGGTTTTGGATTCCTCCGTTCCGGAGACAGCTCCTACCTCGCCGGTCCTGATGATATCTACGTTTCCCCCAGCCAGATTCGCCGCTTCAACCTCCGCACGGGTGACACCATCTCTGGCAAAATCCGTCCACCAAAAGAAGGTGAACGTTATTTTGCGCTGCTGAAAGTTAACGAAGTTAACTACGACAAGCCGGAAAACGCGCGTAATAAGATTCTGTTCGAAAACCTCACGCCGCTGCACGCAAACAAGCGTCTGCGTATGGAGCGGGGTAATGGCTCAACGGAAGATTTAACCGCTCGCGTACTGGATCTGGCGTCGCCAATTGGTCGTGGCCAGCGTGGTCTGATTGTTGCACCACCGAAAGCCGGTAAAACCATGCTGCTGCAGAACATCGCGCAGAGCCTGGCGCACAACTATCCGGACTGTACCCTGATGGTACTGCTGATCGATGAGCGCCCGGAAGAAGTGACCGAGATGCAGCGTCTGGTGAAAGGCGAAGTTATCGCCTCAACCTTCGATGAGCCAGCTTCACGCCACGTTCAGGTTGCTGAAATGGTGATCGAGAAGGCCAAGCGTCTGGTTGAACACAAGAAAGATGTCATCATCCTGCTCGACTCAATCACACGTCTGGCGCGTGCCTACAACACCGTGGTTCCTGCTTCAGGTAAAGTCCTGACCGGTGGTGTGGATGCCAACGCCCTGCATCGTCCAAAGCGTTTCTTTGGTGCTGCACGTAACGTGGAAGAGGGCGGTAGCCTGACCATCATCGCAACCGCGCTGGTTGACACTGGTTCGAAGATGGATGAAGTCATTTACGAAGAGTTTAAAGGTACCGGTAACATGGAACTTCATCTCGCTCGTAAAATCGCTGAAAAGCGTGTCTTCCCGGCGATTGATTACAACCGTTCTGGTACACGTAAAGAAGAGCTGCTCACCTCTCAGGAAGAGCTGCAGAAGATGTGGATCCTGCGTAAGATTATTCACCCAATGGGCGAAATCGACGCAATGGAATTCCTCATCAACAAGCTGGCGATGACCAAAACTAATGATGAATTCTTCGACATGATGAAGCGTTCATAATCCGATACTGCCAGGCCGAACCACAGATTCGGCTTTTTTAAGTCCAGATTCGCAGAAAATCGACCTTACGCCACGTCTCAACGTGGCGTTTTTCATTTGTGAGCTATAGGATTGAACACTGGCAGGAGCATTTATAATGACTGTGGTAGTGATGGCGAATTTTTGACCGTTCGTCTGTCTCTTTATGCAGAATTCGGAATCCGACACCGCGATTGCCGCGTTTTTTCGCGTATCGTTGTGCGGGATGTTAGCTGAGAGCGTTTAACGTGAATTTACTCACTATGAGTACTGAGCTTGGTTTAATTTTTCTCTTTTCCCTGGCTTTCCTCTTTTTTGCTCGAAAAGCAGCTAAAAAAATTGGTTTAGTTGATAAGCCTAACTCACGTAAACGCCATCATGGCGCGATTCCGTTGGTGGGCGGCATCTCTGTGTTCGCAGGTATCTGCTTCACGTTTGCCATTACCAACTACTATTTGCCCCACGCGCTGCTCTATCTGGGCTGCGCGGGTGTTCTGGTGCTGGTTGGCGCACTGGATGACCGTTTCGATATCAGCGTCAAATTCCGCGCGGTCGTGCAGGCCATTGTCGCCCTGGTGATGATGTTTGGCGCAAAACTCTATCTGCTCAGCCTGGGCTTTATCGTCGGCCCGTTCGAGCTTATCGTCGGACCCTTCGGTTATGTGCTGACCCTGTTTGCCGTCTGGGCCGCGATCAACGCCTTTAATATGGTGGATGGGATCGATGGTCTGCTGGGCGGACTCTCCTCAGTCACCTTTGCCGCAATGGGCATCATCCTCTACTTCGACGGCCAGACTAGCCTTGCGATGTGGTGTTTTGCGATGATTGCCGCTACGCTGCCCTATATCCTGCTTAACCTCGGTTTCCTTGGCCGCCGCTTCAAAGTCTTTATGGGCGATGCCGGCAGCACCATGATCGGTTTCACCATTATCTGGATTCTGCTGGAAACAACGCAGGGTCTGAGTCATCCCATTACGCCTGTCACTGCCCTGTGGCTCATCGCCATTCCGCTGATGGATATGGTGGCGATTATGTATCGTCGCCTGCGTAAAGGCATGAGCCCGTTCTCGGCTGACCGCCAGCACATCCACCATCTGATTATGCGTGCCGGCTTTACCTCGCGTCAGGCCTTTGTGCTGATCACTGTTGCGGCGGCGATCCTCGCCGGTATCGGTGTGCTGGGTGAGTATCTGGCCTTCATCCCGGAGTGGGTGATGCTGCTGCTATTCCTGGGCGCCTTTATGGTTTACGGCTACTGCCTGAAACATGCGTGGCGCGTGGCGCGACGTATCCGGCGTATCAAGCGTCGTCTGAGCCATTACCGCGAAGCAAAAAACAAATGAACCCGATGCTGATTAAAGGATAACTCTGCCATGCCTTCTGACGTTGTGGACAACGAACTGGATATTCGCGGCCTGAGCTGCCGTTTATGGCGTGGCAAGCGCTGGATTGTCGGGCTGGCGCTGCTGTTTGCTCTGGTCGCCTGGCTGGTCACACTGTTGCTGAAACAGGTCTGGAGCACCACGGCGATCACCGATCGTCCGACGGTGAACATGCTGGGTTCTTACTATGCGCAGCAGCAGTTCCTGACCAATCTTGATGTGCGCAACAACGCCCTGACCCTGGCAGCGCCGTCACCGACGGTGATGGATCAGGTCTATCAGGAGTTCACCATGCAACTCGCCTCGTGGGATACGCGTCGTGAGTTCTGGCAGCAGACGGATTACTTCAAAAGTCGTAAAACCGGCAATGCGCATAACGATGCCGCGCTGCTCGACGATATGATCGGCAATATCCTGTTCACGCCCGCTGACGCGGCACATAACCTGCCTGATAACGTCAAACTCAAAGCGGAAACGGCCGGCGACGCCAACAATCTGCTGCGTCAGTACATCGCTTACGCCAGTGAGCGCGCCGCGCGTCATCTGAACGATGAGTTAAAAGGCGCCTGGCGGGCGCGTTCCGACCAGTTGCAGGCGCAGGTGAAGCGTCAGGAAGATGTGGCTAACGCGGTATTCGAGCGCCAGCAGCATCGGCTGGAGCAGGCGCTGAAGATCGCCAGTCAGCAGGGCATCAATGAGAAGCAGACGCGCGAAGTGGGTGAGAACCTGGCGGACAGCGATCTGTTTCTGCTGGGCCAGCCTGTTTTACAGGGACAGCTGGATACCCTGCGCGCCACCGGTCCGAGCTTTGATATCAGCTATGATCAGAACAGAGCAATGCTGACCACGCTGCAGACCGGGCCAAAACTGAACAGCAAGTTCCAGACCTACCGTTATCTGCGTACGCCGGAAGAGCCGGTATCACGTGACAGTCCGCGACGTCTGTTCATGATGATTATGTGGGGTGCCGTTGGGGCATTAACAGGCGCGGGAGTGGCGCTGGCACGTCGTCCGCGTCTGATGTCAGACACGCATGAGTGAGAGAAACAGTGTGAAAGTTCTGACGGTATTTGGTACTCGCCCCGAAGCGATTAAAATGGCCCCGCTGGTTCAGGCGTTGTCGCAGGATCCCGCTTTTGAGTCGCGACTGTGCGTCACCGCACAGCATCGCGAAATGCTGGATCAGGTGCTGCGTCTGTTCAAGCTGGAACCGGACTACGATCTCAACATTATGCGTCCTGAGCAGGGGCTGACCGAGATTACCTGCCGCATTTTAGAGGGCATGAAAACCGTTCTGCTCGACTTCAAACCGGACATCGTGCTGGTGCATGGTGATACCACCACCACACTGGCGGCGAGCCTGGCGGCTTTCTATCAGCAAATTCCAGTGGGGCATGTGGAGGCCGGTCTGCGTACCGGCGATCTCGCCTCGCCGTGGCCGGAAGAGGGTAACCGTAAGCTCACCGGCCATCTTGCCCGTCTGCACTTCACTCCAACCCTGCAATCGCGGCAGAACCTGTTGCAGGAAAATCTGCCCGACTCGCGCATCATTGTGACCGGTAATACGGTTATTGATGCGCTGCTGTGGGTTCGCGACAGGGTGCTGGATGACAGCAATCTGAATGCACAGTTAGCGGCGCGCTATCCGTTTCTCGACCCGCATAAGAAACTGGTGCTGGTCACCGGTCATCGCCGTGAAAGCTTTGGCGGCGGTTTTGAACGTATCTGCAGCGCACTGGCGCAGATTGCCCGCCAGCATCCCGAGGCGCAGATCGTCTATCCGGTACACCTCAATCCCAATGTCAGCGAGCCGGTCAACCGGATACTTAGCGGCATTGAGAATATCATCCTGATTGAACCGCAGGAGTACCTGCCTTTTGTCTGGCTGATGAACCGCGCCTGGCTGATCCTTACCGATTCCGGCGGCATTCAGGAGGAGGCGCCTTCGCTGGGTAAACCGGTGCTGGTGATGCGTGATACCACCGAGCGCCCCGAAGCGGTCGATGCCGGTACCGTCAAACTGGTGGGAACAGATATCGCCAGAATCGTGGCCAGTGTCAGCGAATTGCTGAACGACGACGATGCCTGGCAGGCGATGAGCCACGCCCATAATCCTTATGGCGATGGCAAAGCCTGTGGTCGAATTTTACAAGCCTTAAAAGATAACAGAGCCGAATTATGAGTTTTGAAACCATCTCCGTGATTGGACTGGGATACATTGGGCTGCCGACGGCAGCCGTTTTTGCCTCAAAGGGAAAAAAAGTGGTGGGCGTGGATATCAATGCGCGCGCCGTTGAAACCATCAATCGTGGCGCGATTCACATCGTGGAACCCGATTTAGATCGGGTCGTGCATGCGGCCGTTACGCGCGGAGACCTGCGCGCCACCACCCAGCCTGAACCCGCCGACGCCTTTCTGATCGCTGTACCGACCCCGTTTAAAGATGAGCATCAGCCCGACCTGCGCTTTGTGAAAGCAGCGGCGGAGTCGATCGCACCGGTTCTGAAGAAGGGCGATCTGGTCATCCTGGAGTCGACCTCACCAGTGGGCAGCACCGAACAGATGGCCGACTGGCTGGCGGCGGCGCGTCCCGACCTGCGCTTTCCGCAGCACGGTGATACACCCGATATTTTTGTCGCCTACTGCCCGGAGCGCGTGCTGCCTGGTCAGGTGATGGTTGAGCTGATTAACAACGACCGGGTGATTGGCGGCATGACGCCTGCCTGTTCTGCCCGTGCCAGCGAACTCTATCGGCTGTTTTTAAAAGGCGAATGCGTTGAGACCAACGCCCGTACCGCCGAGATGTGCAAGCTGACAGAAAACAGCTTCCGTGACGTGAATATCGCCTTTGCCAATGAGCTGTCGCTGATTTGTGCCGAACAGGGGATCAACGTCTGGGAGCTGATTGCGCTGGCGAATCGCCATCCGCGCGTCAACATTCTGCAGCCGGGTCCAGGCGTCGGTGGTCACTGTATCGCCGTCGATCCCTGGTTTATCGTGGCGCAGAATCCGGAATTAGCCCGCCTGATCCGCACCGCGCGCGAGGTGAATGACGCCAAGCCGCAGTGGGTGCTGGACCAGGTGAAAACCGCGCTGGCGGATTGTCTGACACAGACCGGCAAGCGTGCCAGCGATATCACTATCGCCTGCTTTGGCCTGGCCTTTAAACCGAATATCGACGACCTGCGCGAAAGTCCGGCTGTCGGTGTGGCACAGAAGATTGCAGAGTGGCACAGCGGCACAACCTGGGTGGTTGAACCCCATATTGAGCAGCTTGCAGACTCGCTGGCGGATAAAGCCGGACTGGTATCCTGCGAGCAGGCGCTGGCCCAGGCTGATATTCTGGTGATGCTGGTCGATCACCGCGCCTTCCGCGCCATTGATGCCGCCGACGTTCAGCAGAACTGGATTGTCGACACCAAAGGTGTATGGCGATGAAGCGCTTTCTGATCACGGGCGGGGCCGGTTTTATCGGCTCGGCTCTGGTGCGCTTTCTGATCGCAGAAACCGAACATCAGGTCGTGGTAGTCGATAAACTCAGCTACGCCGGAAATCTGGCGTCACTCACCAGTGTGGCCAACTCGGCCCGCTTCTGTTTTGAGCAGGTCGATATCTGTGACCGTGCGGCGCTTGATGAGGTGTTTGCCCGTCATCAGCCAGACTGCGTGATGCATCTTGCCGCTGAAAGCCATGTTGATCGCTCGATTGACGGGCCGGCGGCCTTTATCGAAACCAATATTGTCGGGACCTGGCAGTTGCTGGAAGCCGCACGATCTTACTGGCAAAACCTGGATGACGCACGCAAGACAGCGTTTCTGTTCCACCATATATCTACCGATGAAGTCTTTGGCGATCTGCATGACAGCCAGGCTTATTTCACCGAAACCACCCCTTATGCGCCAAGCAGTCCTTATGCTGCCAGCAAGGCCAGCAGCGACCATTTAGTGCGGGCCTGGCTGCGAACCTACGGTCTGCCCACGCTGGTCACCAACTGCTCAAACAACTACGGCCCGTGCCACTTCCCGGAGAAGCTGATCCCGCTGACTATCATCAATGCGCTGGCGGGTAAAGCCTTACCGGTTTACGGTAACGGACAGCAGATTCGTGACTGGCTCTACGTTGAAGATCACGCCCGCGCACTCTATCAGGTGGTCAGTCAGGGCAAGCCAGGCGAAACCTATAATATTGGCGGCCATAACGAGCGTCGCAATATCGAGGTGGTCGAAACCATCTGCAGCCTGCTTGAAGAGCTGGCTGCAGAGCAGAAACCTGCCGGGCTGGCGCATTACCGCGACCTGATTACCTATGTCACTGACCGGCCCGGTCACGATCAGCGCTACGCCATCGATGCCAGTAAAATTGCGCATGAACTTGGCTGGGTGCCGCAGGAAACCTTTGAAAGCGGCATGCGTAAAACCGTGGCATGGTATCTGGCTAATCCCGCCTGGTGGCAGGCCATTCTGGATGGTCGCTATCAGGGCGAACGCCTCGGCTTATCGCAATAAATCCGCGTAAGGAGCAGCGATGAAAGGCATCATTTTAGCGGGAGGATCGGGCACTCGGTTACACCCGATAACCCGGGCAGTATCAAAGCAACTTCTGCCGGTCTACGACAAACCGATGATCTACTATCCGCTTTCCGTGCTGATGCTGGCGGGGATTCGCGACATTCTGCTGATCACCACGCCGGAGGATCGGGCGCAGTTTGAACGCCTGCTGGGTGATGGTAGTGAATTTGGTATTCGCCTGAGCTATGCGGTGCAGCCCAGTCCCGATGGACTGGCACAGGCCTTTATCATCGGCGAATCCTTTATCGGCGATGACAATTGCTGCCTGGTGCTGGGTGACAATCTCTATTTTGGCCAGGGCTTCAGCCCCAAGCTGCGGAAAGTCGTCGAGCAGAATCGTGGCGCAACGGTGTTCGGCTATCAGGTTATGGACCCGGAACGTTTCGGTGTGGTGGAGTTTGACGATAACTTTAAGGCGATCTCGATTGAAGAGAAGCCACAGCAGCCGAAATCGCGCTGGGCAGTCACCGGACTCTATTTCTATGACAATCAGGTTATCGAATTCGCGAAGCAGGTTAAGCCTTCATCGCGGGGCGAGCTGGAAATTACCGCCATTAACCAAATGTATCTGGAGCGCGGTGAGCTGACGGTCGAACTGCTGGGGCGAGGCTTTGCCTGGCTGGATACCGGCACACACGACAGCCTGGTGGAAGCCAGCATGTTTGTGCAGACGGTAGAAAAACGACAGGGCTTTAAAATTGCCTGCCTGGAAGAGATCGCCTGGCGTAACAGCTGGCTCAGTGATGACCAGCTGCGTGCCGCCGGTGAAGCGCTGACAAAAACCGGCTACGGCCAATACCTGCTGGATTTATTACATGCCCGTCCACGTCAGTATTAATCCCCTAAGCTGGGAAAGTGCATTCTTCGGTGTTGAGAGCGTACGGCTGGAGCCGAAGGGCGATATGCCACTGGCGCAGGCGCTGCGTCATCCCTGTGCGCTGATGCAGATGAAAGTCGCGGCCAGTGAGACGGCGCTGATTGATACGCTGCAGCAGCATCAGTTCCAGCTGGCAGAAGGCGAGGCGGATCTGACGCTGGCGGTTAAAGAGACGGAACGTCAGGCGGGGATTCGCATTGCGCGCGAAGCACAAATTCCGCCACTGCGCGAGGCGGCATCTCAGCTTTTCAGCCAGAGTCGTTTTCGCGCGCCCTGGTATGCACCCGACGCCAGCGGCCGCTTCTATGCGCAGTGGATTGAGAATGCGGTGCGCGGAACGTTTGACGATCAGTGCCTGGTGGCCAGTGACGCCACCGGCCAGCTGCAGGGTTTTGTTTCGCTGCGCGCGGTGGACGGCGATGCCCGCATTGGTCTGCTGGGCGTGCTGCCTGACGCGCAGGGCCAGGGACTAGGTCAGCGACTGCTGCTGGCGGCGGCGGACTGGGCGCGGGTACGACAGCTGGCTCAGCTTCGGGTTGCTACCCAGCTCAGTAATCTCACGGCGATGCGCCTCTATTTACGCAGCGGTGCCCGGCTCGACAGCACCGCCTACTGGTTTTACAGGAAAGGTCATGATTCCATTTAATGCGCCCCCGATTGTGGGCACAGAAATTGAGTATATGCAGTCGGCGATGAACAGCGGCAAGCTATGCGGCGACGGCGGTTTTACCCGTCGCTGTCAGCAGTGGATGGAGCAGCGTTTTGGCAGCAAAAAAGTGCTGCTGACGCCCTCCTGTACCGCTTCGCTGGAGATGGCGGCGCTGTTAATCGATCTGCAGCCCGGTGATGAAGTGATCATGCCGAGCTATACCTTTGTCTCTACCGCCAACGCTTTTGTGCTGCGCGGCGCGCGCATCGTGTTTGTCGATGTGCGCCCGGACACCATGAACATCGATGAAACGCTGATCGAAGCCGCGATCACTGAAAAAACCCGCGCCATTGTGCCGGTACATTACGCAGGCGTGGCCTGTGAAATGGACACCATTATGGCGCTGGCGGCAAAACATAAGCTGTTTGTGATTGAAGATGCGGCGCAGGGCGTGATGTCTCGCTACAAAGGTCGTGCGCTGGGCACCATCGGTCACATTGGCTGCTTCAGTTTTCACGAAACCAAGAACTACACCGCCGGTGGCGAAGGTGGCGCGACACTCATCAACGACGCCAGCCTGGTCGAGCGCGCCGAGATCGTGCGGGAAAAAGGGACTAACCGCAGCCAGTTCTTCCGGGGACAGGTCGATAAATATACCTGGCGCGATATGGGGTCGAGCTACCTGATGGCCGACCTGCAGGCGGCCTATCTCTGGGCGCAGCTGGAAGCCGCTGAGCGCATCAATCAGCAGCGGTTACGCATCTGGCAGCGTTATTACGACGCACTTCAGCCGCTGGCGGCTCAGGGCCGCATCAGCCTGCCGGTGATCCCCGCCAGCTGTGAACATAATGCACACATGTTCTACATCAAACTGCGCGATCAGGACGATCGCCAGGCGCTGATCAACTGGATGAAAGAAGCCGAGATACTGACGGTGTTTCACTATATTCCGCTGCACAGTTCGCCTGCGGGTGAGCGTTTCTCGCAGTTTGTCGGCGACGATCGCTATACCACGCAGGAAAGTGAACGTCTGCTGCGCCTGCCGCTGTTCTATAACCTGTCGGATAATAATCAGAGCACGGTTATCAGCTCACTGCTGAGCTTCTTTTCCTGATGTCATTAGCCAGAGCCTCAGTGTGGACCGCATCGTCCACGCTTGTGAAAATTGTGGCCGGTCTGCTGGTCGTCAAACTGCTGGCGGTCAGCTTTGGACCCGAGGGTGTCGGCCAGGCGGGGAACTTCCGTCAGCTGATCACCGTGCTGGGTGTGCTGGCGGGTGCGGGCATTTTCAACGGCGTCACTACCTATGTGGCGCAGTATCAGCAGCAGCCCGGACAATTGCGGGCGATGGTGGGCACGGCATCAACCATGGTGCTGGGCTTTTCCGGCGTGCTGGCGTTGCTGTTTCTGCTGGCGGCGGCGCCTGTCAGCACCGCGCTGTTTGGCCACGACCGCTATCAGGGCGTCATCCGCGTCGTCGCCTTTCTTCAGCTCGGCATCGCCTGGGCCAACTTTACCCTGGCGCTGCTGAAGGGCTATCGCGATGCGCGCGGAAATGCGCTGGCACTGATTCTCGGCAGCCTGATTGGCGTGGCGGGTTATCTGCTCTGCTGGTGGCTGGGTGGCTATCAGGGGGCGCTGACTGGCCTCGCGCTGGTGCCAGCCTTGCTGCTGCTGCCTGCTCTACTGATGCTGAAACGCCGCGCGCCGCTGCCGCTGAGCTGGCTGCGCCCGCAATGGCACCCTGAGCTGGCGCGTGATCTGGCAAAATATACCCTGATGGCGCTGATCACCGCCGTGACCCTGCCGGTGGCCTGGGTGTTGATGCGTAACCTGCTGGCAGAGCAGGAAGGCTGGGCACAGGTCGGATTGTGGCAGGGCGTCACCAGCATTTCCGATGCCTATCTGCAATTTATCACCGCGACGTTTAGCGTCTGGCTGCTCCCGACGCTGGCGCGGCTCGACAACAAACGCGACATCGCGCGTGAGATTGGCCGGGCGCTGCGCTTTGTGTTGCCTGCGGTGGCGGTTGCCAGCTTTGGCGTCTGGGTGCTGCGCGATTTTGCCATCAGCCTGCTGTTCTCTGAGGCTTTTCGCGGGATGCGCGATCTCTTTATCTGGCAGTTGTGCGGCGATGTTTTTAAGGTCGGTGCCTATGTTTTCGGATATCTGGTTATCGCTAAAGCCTCGCTGCGCTTTTATGTTCTGACTGAGATCAGCCAGTTTCTGTTGCTGACCCTGTTCTCACGCTGGTTGATCCCGTTACATGGCGCGACGGGTGCGGCGCAGGCCTATATGTTTACCTATATGGCTTACTTTGCCCTGTGTTGTGGCGCTTTTATTGTTTACTGCCGGAAAAAATGACTTTAATTCACGTTTTGGGATCGGACATTCCCCACCACAATCTTACGGTGCTGCGCTTTTTCAACGAGGTACTCAGCGTTGAGCTGCCGGTGGCTTCGCCACGCCATTTTATGGTGGTGACGCAGCAGCCAGAGAGCCTGGCGCCGTTCAGTGCGTTGCAGATCGAGTGCTTTACCAGCAAGAAAGCGCTGGCGCAGGCGGTGCTGCAGCGGGCCAGAAATCGTCAGCAGCGTTTTTTCTGCCACGGTCAGTTTAACCCGTGGATCTGGCTGGCATTACTCAGCGGTAAGCTGCGTCGTTCTCAGCTCTTCTGGCATGTCTGGGGTGCCGATCTCTATGAAGATTCGCGCAGCCTGAAGTTCCGCCTGTTCTATCTGGTGCGCCGGATAGCGCAGGGACGTGTTGCACAAGTTTTCGCGACCCGCGGCGACCTGCATCATTATCAGCAGCGTCATCGCCGGGTTCCTGGTTCACTGCTCTATTTCCCGACCCGAATGCCCGCCGCCGCCGTTGAGTCTGCGCCGTCAGAGCCGTTTACGCTGCTGCTGGGCAACTCGGGCGATCCGAGTAACCGGCACATTGAAGGCTTAAAAGCGATTCACGCGCAGTTTGGCGAGCAGGTGCGCATCGAGGTGCCATTGGGCTATCCGCCAGGCAATGAGGCTTACATCCGTCAGATTCAGGCCGCGGCAGAGGCGCTGTTCCCGAACGGGCAGGTGAATCTGATGCGTGAAAATCTGGCGTTTGATGATTACTTAGCGCTGCTGGCGCGCTGCCATGTCGGCTATTTTATGTTTGAACGCCAGCAGGGGGTGGGAACACTCTGTCTGCTGATCCAGGCCAATGTGCCGTTTATCCTGACCCGCAAAAATCCGTTCTGGCGCGATGTTGCCGGGGAGCAGCTTCCGGTATTGTTCAGCGAAGATACGCTGTCGCCTGCGGTGATCGCCGAGGCACGCCGCCAGCTGATGAGCTGTGATAAACAGGCGATCGCCTTTTTTGCGCCGGGTTACCTCGCAGGCTGGCGGACAGCGTTACAGCTCAGCGAAGGGGAGTTGTCATGAGTCTTATGCAGTTTGGCGGCCTGCTGGTGGTCTATCTTCTGTCACTGGTTTTTATTCTGACGCTGACCTGGCGGGAGTTTAAGCGCGTCCGTTTTAACTTCCATCTTTTCTTCACGCTGCTGTTCTTACTGACCTTTTACTTCGGCTTCCCGCTGACCTCCGTGCTGGTGTTTCGCTTTAATGTTGAGGTGGTGCCGGTGGAGAATCTGCTGGAGGCGCTGCTGTCGGCGACGGCATTTTACGCCATCTACTACGTCAGTTATAAAGTGCGGCTGAAGCCCGCCAGTGCGTCTCCTGCGAAGCCCTTGTTGCAGATGAATCGGGTTGAAACGCACCTGACCTGCGTGATTCTGGCTCTGGTGGCGCTGGGAACCGTGACGGTGTTCTTCATTCACAACGGTTTTCTGCTGTTCCGCCTGACCGCCTATAACCAGATTTTCTCCAGCGAAGTGTCGGGTGTGGCGCTTAAGCGCTTCTTCTATTTCTTTATCCCGGCGATGCTGATCCCCTATTTTCTGAGTCCGACGCGCCGCAACTGGCTGCTGTTCCTGGTGGTGACGGTGGCCTTTGGTTTGCTCACCTACGCGCTGGTAGGCGGCACCCGCGCCAATATCATTATTGCGTTTGCTCTGTTCCTGTTTATCGGGATTACCCGTGGCTGGATCACGTTGTGGATGCTGGCAACGGCGGGCGTACTGGCGATTGCGGGGATGTTCTGGCTGGCGCTGCGCCGCTATAACCTCGACGTGATGGGCGATGAAGCGTTCTACACCTTCCTCTATCTGACGCGTGATACCTTCTCGCCGTGGGAGAATCTCGCCCTGCTGCTGGATAACTACGCCAGAATTGAGTTTCAGGGGCTGGCACCCCTGTGGCGTGATTTCTACGTTTTCATTCCAACCTGGCTCTGGCCCGATCGGCCACTGGCGGTGTTAAACAGCGCGAACTACTTTACCTGGGACGTGCTGAACAACCATTCTGGCCTGGCGATTTCCCCCACGCTAATCGGGTCGCTGGTGGTGATGGGCGGCGTCTGGGCGATTCCAATCGGTGCTGTCGCGGTTGGGATGATTATTAAAGCCTTCGATGCGATCTATCAGCGTGGCTGCCTTGAGACCAACCGGTATACCGGCGCCATACTGCAGAGTTTCTGTTTTGGTGCTGTGTTTAACATGATCGTGCTGGCCCGCGAAGGTCTCGATGCGTTCGGTTCTCGCGTGGTGTTTTTCTGCATCATTTTTGCTGCCTGTCTGGGCATGGCTAAATTACTTTTCTGGTTACTGGATCGCGCAGGTTTGATTCGCGACCGCAGCAGGCGGGTGATGCACAGCCCGCTCTGATTAACCTCTGGGATTGACGGAAGATATGACAACGTTAACTGAGACGCCGCAGTACCGGATTCGCGGCGTTGATTTGTATGGCTTCGAAAACATGCCGTCGGCGGTAAATTTTCTTATGCCGCCGCAGAGCGTTCGCTGCGGTATTTTAGTGGCGATCAATGCAGAGAAGATCCTGACCGCTGAGCGGGATGAGGGATTGCGCACGCTGTTAGCGCAGGCGGAATATGCGTATGCCGATGGCATCAGCATTGTGCGTTCTATTCGTAAAAAATATCCGCAGGCGTCGGTGCAGCGCATTGCGGGGGCAGACTTATGGGAAGCGCTGATGGAGCGCGCCGGGCGTGAAGGGACGCCGGTCTTTCTTATCGGTGGTCGCCAGCGTGTGCTGGATGAAACCTGTAATAAGTTACGTCGTCAGTGGAATGTGAATATTGTTGGCGCGCAGGATGGCTATTTTGCGCCAGCCGATCAGGATGCGCTGTTTGCCCGGATTGCGGCTAGCGGTGCGAAGCTGGTGACCGTAGCGCTGGGATCGCCACGTCAGGAGCTGCTGATGCTGGCGTGCCGTGCGCACTGGCCTGATGCGCTCTACATGGGTGTGGGCGGAACCTATGATGTTTTTACCGGCCATGTGAAGCGCGCCCCTAAAATCTGGCAGCGACTGGGGCTGGAGTGGCTCTATCGTCTGATTCGACAGCCGAGCCGCCTGCGCAGGCAATTAAAACTGCTTAAATATTTGCGCTACCACTGGCGCGGCGATCTCTGATATTGCTGATAAATGCCGCATTTTTAGGCGTTGAGAGAGAGGAAATGCACTATTTGTCGAGAAAGTGCACAAAGCGTAATCAAACGCGTCTTTTTATTTAAAAAGCACTAGACACGATGGGCGCTTATCTCTAGTATGCACATCCGCAACGGCGCTACGCGCCCGTAGCTCAGCTGGATAGAGCGCTGCCCTCCGGAGGCAGAGGTCTCAGGTTCGAATCCTGTCGGGCGCGCCATATCGTTTGTGCGCATGAGCTTCGGTGGTTGATTTACCGCGGTTGGCAGTAAAGATTTAAATGCTGCAGGTTTTAAACTTGTGACATTAAGAATTGTGGTGGCTATAGCTCAGTTGGTAGAGCCCTGGATTGTGATTCCAGTTGTCGTGGGTTCGAGTCCCATTAGCCACCCCAGATTTTGCTGGGAAACGCGAAGGTGGCGGAATTGGTAGACGCGCTAGCTTCAGGTGTTAGTGTCCTAACGGACGTGAGGGTTCAAGTCCCTCTCTTCGCACCAGGCAAAACAGTTAAAAAAATCGGCGAGTAGCGCAGCTTGGTAGCGCAACTGGTTTGGGACCAGTGGGTCGGAGGTTCGAATCCTCTCTCGCCGACCATTTTAGAAACCTGTCTGAAAAGACAGGTTTTTTTTCGTCTGTAGAAAAGAGGATGAGGACCTTCGAAGGAGGTTTGAGCCGAGCGTAGCGAGACAACGTTGCTTCAGCAACGGCCCGAAGGGCGCTGCTCGCAGAGCAGGGTAATCCTCTCTCGCCGACCATTTTAGAAACCTGTCTGAAAAGACAGGTTTTTTTTCGTCTGTAGAAAAGAGGGTGCAAATTTCTGCGAGAGATTAGGGACGCAGGCTGTGGAACAATGTTGCGGTGAGTGCGAGCCTGCGAAGGGAACACGGTCAGATCGGAAAGGCGCTAATGCCATCCATGGCCGCTCGGCCCGCGCGATTACGCACCTCATCCCTGAGGTGCGCCAGTTACCGGGGCAACGCTTTGCGTTGTTCAAAAACGCTCCCGGCGCTTTTTTCCGTGCGGCGGGACGCTTTCCTCTTCTGACCGTGTTCCCTGCGCGTTGAGCATATTCATTGCTGTAAACCCTCTGAAGCTTATGTAAGTACTTGATGCCTCTGCCATACGTATGCTCCCTGAAGCCTGCGCAGCGGTGAGAGCGGGCAGCGTGTGAGCTTATCCGTTTCAACCAGAGTTACTGCGCTTTGATTCCGTTCGCAATATGAGCAGGAGCAACAGCGTCGTGAATTGCCGACAAATAAGTCATTGTTATTGTTGAGTTCGCAGTAAGAATCACCCCGCTGTCTCCATTCAGAGACAGAGAAAATGCCAGCTGTCGCCTGATACCGACACTTCCTGCCGTACGTCGCTGAAGAAAGATTTAGTAGTCCACTTAATGTATTGATTTAAAAACACTTTAAAAATAAATCTTAACCTGGCACGGCTTGTGCAATACTTCTGCTGTAGATGCTCATTCCACCTCTTATGTTTGCTGATGCAACATAAACCTGGGAATGATGCAGAGCCAATTTTAGGTACCTGTTGTCTGCCTGCCTGTATCGCGAAAGTCTTACAGGGTTAACAGACACCACGTTGAGTCAGGTACCTCCCGGTTGTCTTACCGACCTGATCTTGCACCTGCCAATGGCAGGTGTTTTTTTTGCCTGCGAGAACGCAGTGGCAGATTACGGGCACAAAAAAGCCGGGCGAGCCCGGCTTTATCCTGTCTGACAACTGCATCAGACGTTGGGATTATTCTTCAGCGTCAGCAACAAACCTTCACGGCGCATTTTCGCGGCCTCTTCCGGACGATGCAGACGATCGTAGACATCTGCCAGCCATGCATAATCGAAGGCATCCGGACGTTGTGCCAGCGCCTGCTGCAGCGCGTCAGCCGCCTGCTGCCATTCGCCATGACGCATCAGCAATTGTCCCAGCGTACTATGCAGCAACGGCGTTGCGCCATGCTGTTTGATCTGCTGGCGTAATGCCTTCTCCAGCGCTTCCGGATTACCGCTTTTGATACGAGGCATCAGCAGTACCAGACGATCGTCATAATGACGCTTGAGGCCTTCCAGCACGATCGACTGCGCGGTGTCGTGATCGTTACATTCAATCAGATGATCCGCCATAGCCACCTGCAGGGTGGTATCCTGACGGGTTTTGCGGCTCAGCGTGCTCCACCAGCGCTTCAGTCCATCGCTGCCCTGGTCGGCCATCGCCTGATTCATCAGACCCAGCCAGGCCTGCTGCTGCAATGCATCGCGATGCAGCTCATCGCCAACCTGCGACTTCTGCATAGCAGGCAGAATATCCAGCAGGGCGCTCCAGGCACCGGTGCGGACATAAGCCTGTTCGGCCAGACGCAGCACTTCAGGGTGACGCGGAGCCACTTCCAGCAGACGGTCAATGCTGTGACGCGCAGCGTGATCTTCGTTACGGGCCAGCTGAATACGTGCACGGGTAATTTCCACCGGGATGGTATTGCTTTCAGACAGCTCAGCAGCACGTTCAAGGTGCTGATTGGCACGAATTTCATCGCCACGCTGTTGGGCGGCTTCGGCTGCCAGCAGATAGTTGGCTACCGGCACATCGGCGTGATCGGCATCTTTAGACAGCAGTTTTTCCACCTGACGATGGTCACCTTCCGCCAGCTTCATCAGCGCCGACTGGGTATGACGCTGGGCGCGACGGCGTTTACGTCCGGTAAACCAGCCTCGGGTACGCGCTCCGGTGTGCAGCACGCGACGCAACAGCCATTCCACGGCCAGAATCACCAGCAGACTCAGGATAAGGATAATCACCAGGCCGGTAACGCTGGTTTCGATGTTCCAGTTATCGGTCTGAATCAGCACATAGCCCTGATGACCGGCAATCATCGGTCCCAGCACGACGCCAGCAATCAGCAGGATAAAGAGGATAAATACCTTAAGCATCCTTAGCCTCCCTGCTGATTAGCAGCGGCAGAAGGTTGCGCTAACAGGTTTCGCACGCGGGTCTGCATCAGCTGTTCCAGCAACGGCTGACTTTCCAGGTTATCCGGCAGATCCATATTGATGTTCTGCTGACTCAGCTCATCCAGCTGGGCAAGGAAGGCTTTGGTGGCGGCATCATTAGTGTCGTACCAGGCGCGAACCCAGGCGGAAACGGTATCGATAGATTGTTTATAAATCTCATCCTGATGACGCGGTACCGCCTGCGCAGCGATCAGCAGACGCGAACGGATATTCTCACGCAGATAAACATCCTGATTCGGTGCCAGCAGCGGCTGTGCGGTGTTATCGCGGCGACGGATGGTAATAAAATCATCCATAAAGTTATGCCAGCTTTTCACCAGATTCTGACGCCATTCGCGCACAGAACCTGAGAGTTCGCCGCCATCGCTGTCCATCGGCGCATCATCGCTGTCGTTATCGGCCAGACGCAGGTTATCGACGTTATTTGACAGCTGATTCAGCTTGAGGATGACGCCGTCGTAGTCGACCTGCGTAACAGAAGAGAGGTTACTGATATCCTGGGTCAGCGCACGTCGCACATTCATGACGCTGGGATCGTTCATGTCGGCCAGGCTGGCATCGGCGCTTTTCAGCAGTGCAGCAGCCGTCGTGACATCCTGATCGCTCCAGAGTTTGCGGCCGGCCAGTTTCACCAGATAGTCAGCCTGTGCCAGCAACCAACTGCGTACGTCGTTGCCAGAGATCACGGCCACTTTTTCACGCAGGGTTTCCAGCTCTTTTGCAGACGCGCTCTGCTGCTGTTGCGCCGTCTGCAACGCGGTTTCAGCGCCACTCAGTTGCTGTGTCAGCTGCTGTTTATCGCTGCTGGCTTGCTGCTGCAACGCGCTTAACTGATCGCTCAGCTTCTGATTGGTTTGTGCCTGTAAATCAGCCTGATGTTTCCCGTTAAGGTATAAACCCGCACCAATCGCCAGCGCGATGACAATCGCAACTGCTCCCAACACCATGCCACCATTTTTCGCATTACGCGGTGGTGTGCTGTTGCTGGAAGGAGAGCGGTCGACCGCTGGGGTGGTTTCTTCAACCATGGCGGAGGAGTCTTTTTGTTCCGTCATATGTGGCACATCCCATTGTTAAAGTTCAGCGTAACGCGCGCAGCAGCGCATCGTTATCGGCACCATCGGCTACCTGAATATCCTGCCAACCTAATCCAGCGGCCAGGGTAGCCAAACGTTCACTGACGACAATCAGTCGGCAGTGGAGCAGCCATTCCTCGCGATCAACTGCGGGGAACAGCGAAAAGAGCTGTTGTAACATTTCACCGCTGGTCACCACCAGCACAGAGACGCCGCGATCGCGCCAGCGGCGGCCTTCAACGGGTCCATCATAATGCTTCTGGCAGCGCTGATAGCAGGCAGCAAACGTCACCTCAGCACCTCGCCGGGTTAAGGTCTCTGCCAGCAATTCGCGACCAGGATCGCCACGCAGAATCAGCGCACGTTTACCGGCAACTTGCTGAAGCGTGTTTATCTGGATCAACTCCTCACTGGTTTCATGAGCATGAGGCCAGGTCACCTGCTGTCCGCTGACGGTGTGAAACGCCAGCGCGGTGCTACGACCAATTGCATAATAGTCCAGCTCAGTGGGCCATGCTTTGATCGCGTGCTGTGCGTAGTGAATAACCTGCTGAGAAAGGATAAAGACGAGGTCGCCAGCACGAAGTCCGGCTAGCTTCTGGGGCAGAGAGGCGAGGTCAGCGCCCGGTGCAAACTCGATCAGCGGCAGGCTCCACGCCTGTTTGCCAAGGGCATGCAGGCGTGATACCAGCTCTGCCGCTGCGGGTTCCGGGCGCGTCACCAGGATGGTCATGCCGGCGGCTGCCCCTGGTAAACTTCTTTCAGGATTTCACGTGCGCCACCATTCAGTAGTTCATCGGCCAGTGAAATGCCCATCTGTTCTGCCTGCGCGCGTGGACCACGGCGTTCGCCGCTGACCATCACCCGCCCATCCGGTGCGCCGACCATGCCGCGCAGCCAGAGGTCATCGCCTTCCAGCACCGCGAAACTGCCAATGGGCACCTGGCAGCCACCTTCTAAGCGGGTATTCATGGCGCGTTCCGCTCTCACACAGACTTCGGTGTCATCGTGGTTCAGTGCCCGTAACAGGTCAATTAAGACGCTGTCGTCCAGACGGCATTCAATGCCGACCGCACCCTGACCCACGGCGGGCAGGGAAACTTCGGCAGGCATTGCCTGCCGAATGCGATCTTCCAGTCCCAGGCGTTTCAGCCCGGCGACGGCAAGAATAATCGCGTCATACTCGCCGGCATCGAGCTTGCCGAGGCGGGTGCCCACATTGCCACGCAGCGAGCGGATCACCAGATCCGGACGGCGCGCGCTAATCTGGCACTGACGACGCAGGCTCGAGGTGCCGACGATGGCACCCTGTGGTAGCGCGTCAATAGAGTCATAATGATGAGAAACGAACGCATCGCGCGGATCGTCGCGCTCGCAGATGGTCACCAGGCCCAGACCTTCAGGGAAACTGACCGGCACATCCTTCATCGAATGCACTGCCATATCGGCACGGCCATCCTGCATCGCCAGCTCAAGCTCTTTGACAAACAGTCCTTTGCCGCCCACTTTTGCCAGCGGCGTATCAAGGATAATGTCACCTTTCGTGACCATAGGCACCAGCTCAACGCGCAGTCCCGGATGGGCACTCATGAGGCGTTGCTGTACATAATGTGCCTGCCATAATGCGAGCGGGCTTTGTCTTGTAGCAATTCTGAAAATTTTGTCTAACATGCTGTTAACCATTTTTATCGTTCACTGAATATCCTATCATCTCTGGGTGAATACTGTCAGTTTCAACGGATTGAAAACGGCCTGCGCGTGGTTTCATGCCCGGTTTATCAAGCCATAACGTGGGAAGCCGTGCTGAAAAGGCGGGAAGCTGGTAAGAACGTGCTAAACTGTTAGGTAGCGCAACTTTCTTTACGGTCAATCTGGCGAGTGTTAGATTGATCACGTTTCCAGCAATTATCTGCCCACTTTTTGACTTTTATAAGCGGCAGAGCGTGGAAACAGGGTGCTTAAACACTGGGACAATCAGGCGAAACGTCTTGTACCTCTACATTGAGACACTGAAACAGAGACTGGATGCAATTAACCAGCTGCGCGTTGACCGTGCGCTGGCTGCCATGGGACCCGCTTTCCAGCGCGTCTACAGTCTGCTGCCAACCTTATTACATTATCAACACCCTCAGATGCCGGGTTACCTTGAAGGTAGCGTTCCACATGGCATCAGCTTCTACACGCCTGATGAAAATCAGCGTCAGCTACTGGCCGATCTTACCGGCGACAGCGACCTGCGCCATGCCGATGTGCCGAAAGGCGAAATGCCGATCACGGCGATCTATTCCATGGGCAGCACCTCCTCGGTCGGTCAGAACAGCGTCTCGGATCTTGATATCTGGGTCTGCCATCAATCCTGGCTTGATAATGAAGAGCGCCTGAATCTGCAGCGCAAATGCACGCTGTTGCAGAAGTGGTGCGTCTCGATGGGCGTGGAAGTGAGTTTCTTCCTGATTGATGAGAACCGCTTCCGTCACAACGAAAGCGGCAGCCTGGGCGGTGAAGACTGCGGCTCTACCCAACACATTTTACTGCTGGATGAGTTTTACCGTACCGCGGTTCGTATGGCGGGCAAACGCATCCTGTGGAATATGGTGCCGGGCGAAGAAGAGCATCATTACGACGACTACGTGATGTCGCTGTACGCCAAAGGCGTGCTGACGCCCAACGAGTGGCTCGATCTGGGCGGCCTCGGCACGCTGTCGGCAGAAGAGTATTTCGGTGCCAGCCTGTGGCAGCTCTATAAAAGTATCGACTCACCTTATAAAGCCGTGCTGAAAACGCTGCTGCTCGAAGCCTACAGCTGGGAATACCCGAACACGCAACTGCTGGCGATGGATATCAAACAGCGCCTGCACGACGGTGAAATCATCTGCTTCGGACTTGATCCTTACTGCATGATGCTGGAGCGCGTGACGCACTACCTGACCAGCGTGGACGATCAGCCGCGCCTTGACCTGGTGCGTCGCTGCTTCTATCTCAAGGTGTGTGAAAAGCTCAGCACCGACGATCATCAGCATCGCACTGGCTGGCGTCGCGAGATTTTATCGCAGCTGGTGAAAGAGTGGGGCTGGAACGAAGAGAAGATCGCCATTCTGGACAACCGTGCCGAGTGGAAAATCGAGCGGGTACGCGAAGCCCATAACGAATTGCTGGATGCGATGATGCAGAGTTATCGCAACCTGATCCGCTTTGCCCGCCGCAATAACTTAAGCGTCAGCGCCAGCCCACAGGATATTGGTGTGTTGACCCGTAAACTGTACGCCGCGTTTGAAGCGCTGCCGGGCAAAGTGACGCTGGTGAATCCGCAGATTTCGCCCGATCTCTCTGAACCGAATCTGACCTTTATTCATGTGCCGCCTGGCCGAGCCAACCGTTCCGGCTGGTATCTCTATAACCAGGCACCGGATATGGATTCGATCATCAGCCATCAGCCGCTGGAATATAACCGCT
This sequence comes from Candidatus Pantoea varia, assembly GCF_900115075.1. Taxonomy (GTDB): domain Bacteria; phylum Pseudomonadota; class Gammaproteobacteria; order Enterobacterales; family Enterobacteriaceae; genus Pantoea; species Pantoea varia. The sequence continues at coordinate 46,431 of NZ_FOVG01000005.1, read as the reverse complement.
ACCTGAACAAGCTGGTGGCGTGGGCGTGGTTCAATGGTCTGCTGACCCGCAAAACCCGGCTGCATATTAAAGGTAATGAGATTTGCGATCTGGCGCGTCTGCAGGAGCTGGTTAACGATGTTTCCAGCCACTTCCCGCTGCGCCTGCCTTCGCCGACGCCAAAAGCGCTCTACAGCCCGTGCGAAATCCGTCACCTGGCGATTATTGTTAACCTTGAGCATGACCCGACGGCGGCCTTCCGCAATCAGGTGGTGCACTTCGACTTCCGCAAGCTGGATGTCTTTAGTTTTGGTCAGCAGCAGCAGTGCCTGATTGGCAGCATCGATCTGCTCTATCGCAACTCCTGGAATGAGGTGCGTACGCTTCACTTCAGCGGCGAACAGGCGATGATCGAAGGGCTGAAAACCATTCTCGGCAAGATGCATCAGGATGCCGCACCGCCGGATACGGTTGAAGTGTTCTGCTATAGCCAGCATCTGCGCGGTCTGATTCGCACGCGTGTGCAGCAGCTGGTCTCAGAGTGCATTGAGCTGCGCCTCTCCAGCACACGTCAGGAGCCGGGCCGCTTTAAAGCGCTGCGTATGGCAGGCGAGACCTGGGGTCTGTTCTTTGAACGTATGAGTGTCTCTGTGCAGAAGCTGGAAAACGCGGTGGAGTTTTATGGCGCGATCTCCAACAACAAACTGCACGGCTTGTCGATCAAAGTCGAAACGAATCAGACGCCGCTGCCCCCCGTGGTCAACGGCTATGCCAGCGAAGGCATCATTCAGTTCTTCTTTGAAAACACCACGGATGAGCGCGGCTTCAATATCTACATTCTCGATGAGACCAATCGGGTTGAGGTCTATCATCACTGTGAAGGCAGCAAAGAGGAGCTGGTACGCGACGTCAGCCGTTTCTACTCCTCATCGCACGATCGCTTCACCTATGGATCGAGCTTTATCAACTTCAACCTGCCGCAGTTCTACCAGATTGTGAACACCGGTGAGCGATTCCAGGTGATTCCGTTCCGTAGTCAGACGCTGACGCAGCTGTGTACGACGCAGCCTGATAACGATAACAGCGACTATCAACCGCGCTATCAGGTGCATTGATGCTGACGGGCTGCCTGCGCTCTGCAGGTGGCCGCTATCTTTCTGGCTTGTCACCCGGTTCACGCTATTAGCGGGGATTTCCTGTTGCTTTTCCACCTTCAACTGCGATGATAAGCATCCAGGTAAAGGACATGAAGAGCATAAAGAATGAAGAAAGTAATAAGCCTGTTGGCCATGACACTGGCAGTAACCAGCCTTGCAGGTTGTGGTCTGAAAGGACCGCTTTACTTCCCGCCGAAGGATCAGCCGAAGAAACAACAAGCGCCGACCGAAAGCCAGAAAGCGGATGCCACGAAAGCCGATGTTGGCGGTCTGGTGACCGGTAATTCAGGCGCACAAGCGAACTAATCTGATGGCTTATCCGGCGGAGCAAAAAATGCAGTTCTCCAAAATGCACGGTCTCGGCAACGATTTTATGGTTGTGGATGCGGTAACACAAAACGTCTTCTTCTCGCCGGAATTGATCCGCCGGCTGGCCGATCGTCATCTGGGGATCGGTTTTGATCAACTGCTGATTGTTGAACCGCCTTATGATCCCGATCTCGATTTCCACTATCGCATTTTCAACGCCGACGGCAGTGAAGTGGCCCAGTGCGGCAACGGCGCGCGCTGCTTTGCCCGTTTTGTTCAGCTGAAAGGGCTGACCAACAAAACCGATATCCGGGTCAGTACCCAGAATGGCCGCATGGTCCTCACCGTGACGCCTGACGATCAGGTACGCGTGAACATGGGCGAGCCCAATTTTGAGCCTCAGCAGGTGCCGTTCCGCGCCAATAAAGCCGAAAATCTCTATCTGCTGCGCGTGGCCGAGCAGACGGTGATGCTGGGTGCGGTGTCGATGGGAAATCCTCACTGTGTCATCCAGGTGGAAAGCGTTAAAACCGCGCAGGTTGAACTGCTGGGCCCGATTCTGGAGAGCCACGAGCGCTTCCCGGATCGCGTCAATGTCGGTTTTATGGAGATCATCAATCCCGAACATATCCGGCTGCGCGTCTACGAACGCGGAGCGGGTGAAACGCAGGCGTGCGGCAGTGGCGCCTGTGCTGCCGTTGCATGCGGCATTCAGCAGGGCATTCTGGCACCGAAAGTGCGGGTCGATCTGCCTGGCGGAACGCTGCATATCTCCTGGAAAGGTGCCGGTCAGCCGCTCTACATGACCGGGCCTGCGACACACGTCTACGATGGGTTTATTCATCTATGAAAAATATCGAAGAGCAGACTGACAGTTCGGTTCTGCTGGACGATCAGGCCGTCAGTGATTATCTGCGGCAGAATCCCGATTTCTTCATCCGCAATGCCCGCGAAGTTGAACAGATGGCCGTGCCGCATCCGGTGCGCGGCAGCGTCTCACTGGTTGAGTGGCATATGGCGCGGCAACGCAATCACATCCAGCGACTGGAAGAAGAGATTACGCTGCTGATGGAGCAGGCCAGCGCTAACCACGAACTGTTTGACCGCCTGCTGTCGCTGGAAAGCCATCTGGCCGCGGCTGACTCCCTGCAGGATATGCTTAACCGCCTGCATCGCTGGGCGCGTGAGCTGGGCCTGGCGGGCGCCAATGTTCGGCTGTTCAGTGATAAATGGCTGCTGGGCGCGCCCTCCGATTTCTTTCAGCTAAGCCTGTCGCGTCAGGCGTTTGAACCGCTGCGTATTCAGCGCTTCGGCAATCAGCATCACTATCTCGGCAACATTAATGGGCCGGAACTGCTGTTGCTGCTACCGCAGGCCAAAGCGATCGGCTCGGTTGCGATGTCGCTGATGGGCGAAGAGGGCGATCTCGGCGTGCTGGTGTTCAGCAGTCGTGACAGCCAGCACTATCAATCGGGCATGGGGACACTGCTGTTACAGCATCTGTCGCAGATGATGCCTGATCTGCTTTCCCGCTGGGTTGAACGCGCATGAGCAGCGCGCTGCAGGAGGCCGTCGACGGATTTCTGCGCTACCTGAAAGTGGAGCGCCAGCTCAGCCCGTTAACCCAGAGCAGCTATGCGCGACAGCTTGCCGCGCTACTGGCGATTGCGGATGAGATGAAACTCAGCAACTGGGCACAGCTGGAACCGGCGCAGGTGCGCAGCATGGCGGCACGCAGTCGTCGCGCCGGACTTTCTGCCAGCAGCCTTGCGCTGCGTCTCTCCGCCCTGCGCAGTTTTCTCGACTGGCAGGTAAGCCAGGGTTTGCTCTCCGCTAATCCGGCCAAAGGGGTGATGACGCCACGTAAAGCGCGCCATCTGCCTAAAAATATCGATGTTGATGAAGTGAATCAGCTGCTGGAGATCAACCTTGACGATCCGCTGGCGGTGCGCGACCGGGCGATGCTGGAAGTGATGTATGGCGGCGGTCTGCGTCTCTCCGAACTGGTGAATATGGATTGCCGCCATGTCGATCTCGATTCAGGCGAAGTGTGGGTCGTCGGTAAGGGCAGCAAGGAGCGTCGGGTACCGATTGGCCGCACGGCGGTTACCTGGATCCAGCACTGGCTGCCGCTGCGTGAAACATTCGGTGCCCAGGATGATGCGCTGTTTCTGTCGACGCGCGGCAACCGCATCTCTCCACGCAACGTGCAGAAGCGCTTTGCCGAATGGGGCATCAGACAGGGTGTGGCGAGCCATATCCATCCGCATAAGTTGCGACACTCTTTTGCCACGCATCTGCTGGAATCCAGCGGCGACCTGCGCGCCGTGCAGGAGTTACTGGGGCATGCGAATCTGTCGACGACGCAGATCTACACCCATCTCGACTTCCAGCATCTGGCTTCGGTGTATGACGCTGCGCATCCCCGCGCCAAACGAGGAAAGAACGAATGAAGTTTTATCGTCCGCTGTCGGCCATAAAAGCCATGACCTTCGACCTTGATGACACGCTTTACGATAACTATCCGGTGATTCGTCGCACCACGCTGGAGTCTCATGCGGCGTTGCAGGCTTATCATCCAGCCTTGCGAGACTTCACGCCGGAGGATTATCAGCAGTTGCGTGATGCACTGCTGCAGCGTGAGCCTGAGATCTATCATGATGTTTCGGAGTGGCGTCGCCGTTCGGTGGAGCTGGCGATGCTGAATGTCGGCCTCTCGGCCGCTGAAGCCACTGCGGGCGCGGCAGACGTGATGGCGGTATTCCATCAGTGGCGGAGTCAGGTCGAGATGCCGGATGAGACACATCAGACGCTGAAAGCGCTGGCGGAAAAAATTCCGCTGGTGGCAGTCACCAATGGCAACGCCTGCCCGGAAAAAATGGGCATTGCGCAATACTTTCAGTTTACGCTGCGGGCCGGACCAGATGGACGCGCCAAGCCGTGGCAGGATATGTATCAGCTTGCCGCGCAACGCCTTGATATCGCGCCACACCATATTCTGCATGTGGGGGATGACCTCACCACCGACGTGGCCGGCTCACTGCGCTGCGGACTGCAGGCCTGCTGGATTAACCTGCGGCAGGGCAACCTGATGCATATCCCGGATGCGCGCCTGTTGCCGCATGTCGAAATTTCGCGGTTGGCATCACTCACCTCACTGCTATAATGGCTGTAAATTTATCCAGTCGTCTCCTCTTCTCTGCTTTGCCGCCGACCCTTTTCCGGCATCTGTGTCGCCGCCTGACTCGCAGCGACAATGCCTTGCGGCAGGCGGAATAAATTGCGCGACGACGACGCTTTTTCTCTGGTAAACGGTGCTTATGGACGTTTCTGAACTGCTCGATGGTTTGAATGACAATCAGCGCGCTGCCGTTGCGGCTCCGCGCAGTAACCTGCTGGTGCTGGCAGGCGCGGGCAGTGGTAAAACGCGGGTGCTGGTGCATCGCATTGCCTGGCTGATGTCAGTGGAAAACTGCTCACCCTATTCGATTATGGCGGTGACCTTTACCAACAAAGCGGCAGCGGAGATGCGTCACCGTATCGAGCATCTGATCGGCACCAGCCAGGGCGGAATGTGGATCGGAACCTTCCACGGGCTGGCGCACCGCTTACTGCGCGCTCACCATCTTGACGCCGGCCTGCCGCAGGATTTTCAGATCCTCGACAGTGAAGACCAGCTGCGTCTGCTCAAGCGCCTGATCAAATCCATGAACCTTGATGACAAGCAGTGGCCTGCGCGTCAGGGCATGTGGTACATCAACGGCAAAAAAGATGAAGGCCTGCGGCCAAAACATATCGAAAGCTACGGCAATCCGATTGAGCAGACCTGGCTGCGCATTTATCAGGCCTATCAGGAAGCCTGTGATCGCGCCGGTTTAGTTGACTTCGCCGAGCTGCTGCTGCGCGCCCATGAGCTGTGGCTCAACAAGCCGCACATTCTTAATCACTATCGCGAGCGTTTTACCAACGTGCTGGTAGATGAGTTTCAGGATACCAACAACATTCAGTACGCCTGGATTCGGATGCTGGCGGGCGACAGCGGCCGGGTGATCATCGTGGGCGATGATGATCAGTCGATCTATGGCTGGCGCGGTGCGCAGGTCGAGAATATTCAGCGCTTCCTGCAGGATTTCCCAGGCGCAGAAACGATCCGTCTGGAGCAGAACTACCGCTCAACCAATAATATCCTGAAAGCCGCCAACGCCCTGATCGCCAACAACAATGGTCGTCTGGGTAAAGAGCTGTGGACCGAAGGGAGCGATGGCGAACCGATCTCTATCTACTGCGCCTTTAATGAGCTGGATGAAGCACGCTTCGTGGTCAACCGCATCAAGGTCTGGATGGAGAACGGCGGCGCGCTCAACGACTGCGCCATTCTCTATCGCAGCAACGCCCAGTCGCGTGTGCTGGAAGAGGCGCTGCTGCAGAGCAGCATGCCGTACCGTATTTATGGTGGCATGCGCTTCTTCGAACGTCAGGAGATCAAAGATGCGCTCTCCTATCTGCGTCTGATGGCGAACCGCAATGACGACGCCGCATTTGAGCGCGTGGTAAACACCCCGACGCGCGGCGTGGGCGATCGCACGCTCGACGTGGTGCGTCAGACGGCGCGTGAACGTCAGATGACGCTATGGCAGGCAACGCGTGAACTGCTGCAAAGCCGCGCGCTGGCTGGCCGCGCCGCATCTGCGCTGCAACGCTTCTGTGAGCTGGTCGATTCACTGGCTACCGAAACCGCCGATTTACCGCTGCATGTTCAGACCGACCGGGTCATTAAAGACTCAGGTCTGTGGCTGATGTATGAGCAGGAAAAAGGTGAGAAGGGCCAGGCGCGTATCGAAAACCTTGAGGAGCTGGTGACGGCAACACGCCAGTTCAGCTACCAGGACGAAGATGAAGACCTGATGCCGCTGCAGGCCTTCTTATCCCATGCCGCCCTTGAAGCGGGTGAAGGTCAGGCGGACAAGTGGCAGGATGCGGTTCAGCTGATGACGCTGCACTCGGCCAAAGGGCTGGAGTTCAGTCAGGTCTTTATCGTCGGCATGGAAGAGGGGATGTTCCCGAGCCAGATGTCGCTGGATGAAGGCGGCCGTCTGGAAGAGGAGCGTCGTCTGGCTTATGTCGGCGTAACCCGTGCGATGATCAAGCTGACACTGACCTACGCTGAAACCCGCCGACTCTATGGTAAGGAAGTGTATCATCGGCCTTCCCGTTTCATCGGCGAACTGCCCGAAGCGTGCATTGAAGAGGTGCGTCTGCGCGCCAGTGTCAGCCGTCCGGTAAACCATCAGCGGATGGGTGCCCCGGTGACCAAAAATGACAGCGGATTCGCGCTGGGACAGCGTGTTCATCACGCTAAATTTGGTGAAGGCACCATCATTAATCTGGAAGGCAGCGGCGAACACAGCCGCCTGCAGGTGGCGTTTCAGGGGCAGGGAATCAAGTGGCTGGTGGCGGCTTACGCGAAGCTGGAAACGCTTTAGCGTGCGGTTGACGGCTTTTTCGTCTCAGCGTAACATGCGCCCACTATTATCATGAGAGGACAATGCCTTGGACACGCCCAGTCGATGCTGGCTCAATGACCTGGATACCAGGAATAACATCTAAGGCTACCTCTTTACGCGGGTAGCCTTAGCGGTTATCAGCGACCTCCCTTTTTGATTCCGTCGCACGAGTCAGCACTGATTTATCTCTGAAACTCTGTTTCCGTGTTCAGGCCGCACGTTCCGTTTTGAGGAACGGCGGACTGCCTTGTCCCATTTAGTCTGCAATGGGGAGTATTGCTATGCTGAGCGCATTTAAACTGGATCACAGCCGCCTGACGCGACTGGAGCTGGAAGACGAAAACGACAAACTGACCACCTCCGTCTGGGTCGATCTCATCGAACCGGAAGAGGGTGAGCGTGACCGCGTGCAGTCAGAGCTGGGCCAGAGCCTGGCAACACGGCCTGAGCTGGAAGATATCGAGGCCTCGGCACGCTTCTTCGAAGATGAAGATGGTCTGCATATTCACTCCTTCTTCTTCTATGAAGATGCTGACGACCACGCCGGTAACTCCACCGTGGCGTTCACCATTCGTGAAGGTCGACTCTACACGCTGCGCGAACGTGAGCTGCCCGCTTTCCGCCTCTATCGCATGCGCGCCCGTAACCAGACCCTGATCGATGGCAATGCCTTTGAGCTGCTGCTCGACCTGTTTGAAACCAAAATCGAACAGCTGGCGGACGAAATCGAGAACATCTATAGCGCGCTGGAGAAACTCAGCCGGGTGATCATGGAAGGTCAGCAGGGCGAAGAGTATGATCAGGCGCTGTCGCGACTCGCGGAACTCGAAGATATTGGCTGGAAGGTGCGTCTCTGTCTGATGGATACTCAGCGCGCCCTGAACTTCCTGGTGCGTAAAGCGCGTCTGCCGGGCAATCAGCTGGAGCAGGCGCGGGAAATTCTGCGCGATATCGAGTCGCTGCTGCCGCATAACGAATCACTGTTCCAGAAGGTCAACTTCCTGATGCAGGCGGCGATGGGCTTTATCAACATTGAACAGAACCGCATCATCAAGATCTTCTCGGTGGTCTCCGTGGTGTTTCTGCCGCCGACGCTGGTCGCTTCCAGCTACGGGATGAACTTCGAGTTTATGCCGGAACTGAAGTGGAGCTTCGGTTATCCTGCGGCTATCGGCCTGATGATTCTGGCCGGACTGGCTCCTTATCTCTACTTCAAGCGTAAAAACTGGCTTTAAAAAAGCCACGGGCCATCTCAGATGGCCCGTTCTGCTGGCTCCCGTCCCGATTTCTGCGTACTCTGACCCTCCTGTTTTTACAAATAATTAACTTCTTATGGACGCTTTTTCGTTGCGCGCGCAGTGGACGCTGCTGCTGCTGATCTCCGTATTGCTGGGTGCAGTGCTGCACTATTTTCATGTGCCCGCCGCGCTGTTACTGGGACCGATGATTGTGGGTGTGGTGATGGGGTTGTCGGGTGCTACGCTGCGCATTGACAGACGGTTCTTCCTGCTTGCTCAGGCCGTTCTGGGCTGCATGATTGCCCAGAGCCTGTCGCCCTCGATTCTGACACCGCTGATTCAGGACTGGCCGATCGTGCTGGCGGTGCTGCTGCTGACGCTGGCGGCCAGCGGCTTGTCCGGTTTTCTGCTGGTGCGCTTCAGTCATCTGCCCGGCCCGACCGGCGCGTGGGGATCGTCGCCGGGCGGTGCCTCCGCCATGGTGGCGATGGCGGGAGACTTTGGCGCTGACGTCCGGCTGGTCGCTTTTATGCAGTATCTTCGGGTGCTGTTTGTCGCCTCGGCGGCTGCGCTGGTGGCGCGCATCGGGCTGGGTGATCAAGCCCACAGCGTTTCGCTGCTCTGGTTCCCCGCGCTGAATCGCGGCTTTGCTATTACCCTGGTTGTGATGCTGACGGGCGCGTGGCTGGGCACACGACTGCGCATTCCTTCTGGCGCGCTGCTGCTGCCCGCGCTGGCGGGCGCGGCACTGAACAGCAGTCATATCGCGGTATTACAGGTGCCGGAGTGGCTGCTGGCCGTGGCCTATGCGCTCATTGGCTGGAGCGTGGGATTGCGTTTCACCCGTCCGATCTTTCTGCTGGCGCTGCGCACACTGCCGCAGATGCTGGCCTCGATCTTCGGGCTGATGCTGCTATGTGGCGGGCTGGCGTGGATGCTGACGCGAATGCTGGATATCGATCTGATGACGGCCTATCTCGCCACCAGTCCAGGCGGACTGGACACGGTGGCGATTATTGCTGCAGGAACGCAGGTCAACATGGCGTTTGTGATGGCGATGCAGACGTTGCGTCTCTTTACCATCCTGCTGACCGGCCCGGCTTTAGCGCGCTTTATTTCACGCTATGCGCGCACGGGAACGGGCGCGGAATGAAAACGCCACCGCATCGCAGACAAACACCAGCAGCGCCAGCCAGATGAAGGCAAAGGTCACCAGCTTGTCTGGCGTGATGGTTTCACCGTAAAACACCACCGCCAGGACAAACATCAGCGTCGGACCGAGGTACTGGAAGAAGCCCACGGTGGAGAGTCGCAGCCGGCTGCAAGCCGCCGCAAACAGCATCAGTGGAATGGTGGTTACAATGCCGGCCGCAATCAGCTTCAGGTTGAGACTCAGCGGGTTAGCCGATAAATGGCTGGTGGCGCTGTCGGCAAAGCCAAACAGGTAAATCGCCGCCAGCGGAAACAGCCACAGCGTTTCAATCAGCATGCCGCTCTGTGCATCGACCTGAATCTTTTTGCGCAACAGACCGTACAGGGCAAAGCTCAGCGCCAGGCCCAGCGCGATAATCGGTAACGACCCAAACTGCCACAGCTGCACCAGGACTCCGACGGTTGCCAGCAGCACGGCCAGCCACTGCAGGCGACGAAAACGCTCGCGCAGAAACAGCATGCCGAACACCACGTTGATCAACGGGTTAATAAAGTAGCCCAGGCTGGCTTCCAGCATATGCTGATTGTTGACTGCCCAGATAAACAGCAGCCAGTTTCCGCCGATAGTCACAGCCGTCAGCGCCAGCAGCAGCACTTTTTTAGGCTGACGCAGCACGCTGTGCACGCCTGGCCAGCTGCGGCTCAGGGTAATCAGCAACAGCATAAAGAGTGCTGACCAGATCACCCGGTGCGTCATGATTTCCGTGGCGGGAACCTGTTTCACCAGCTTGAAATAAGCGGGCGCAATGCCCCAGATAAAGTAAGCGCCCAGTGCAAAGCCAACGCCCTGACGGGTTTGTTGCGTATCCATATGCGATCCATTCAATGGCTTTGTTAGCCGATAAGATAGGTGGCGGTCGCCGTGGCGATATAGTCGCCCTGTTGATTGTGCAGCTCTACGCGTGCCACGGCGACTTTGTTACCGGCGCGCAGCAGGCTGCTGGTCGCGGTGAAGCGTTCGCCGCGTCCGGGACGTAAATAATCGACGCGCATATCAATGGTGCCCATGCGTGACAGACGCTGGCGGAGATCTGCTTCGCTGATGCTCTCCTGACGGGTTAACGCATTACTGACGCAGACCATGCCCGCAGCGACATCCAGGACGGACGCGATAACACCGCCATGCAGAATCTGCTGCGCCTGGTTGCCTACCAGCATGGTTTTGTTATTGAAGCTGATCTCTGCGTAGTCTGCATCAAGGCGCATCAGTTCCAGGCCTAATGCCTGATTGAACGGCATGTGATAAACGAAAATTTCGCCGACCAGCTGGCGAGCGTCCTGCTGTGTCAGCACGGGTGATGACATGATGATGTGTCCTGAAAAAATCGGGCCAGAGGGGCGCGGAACATGAACGAGTTGTGTATTCTATTCCGCCTGCGAGGGTGTTTCCAGTTTAAGAAATCAGCACTCATGCTCACTGCCATTTGCGTGTAGAATGGCCTGCTTTTTACGACACCCTTTCAGTTATTCTGATACGCAGCTGCTCACCGGAGAATTATATGCGTAAGCATCGCGCCTTGCTGGCGGCAATGTTGATATTTCCTGCGCTGGCGCAGGCGGATGAAGCCCGGATTAAAGAGGTTCATGACGCGCCACAGGTGCAGGGCAGCATTATAGCTAACCTGCTGGAGAAGCATGATAATCCGTTTGTTCTCTATCCTTACGAGAACAACTATCTGCTCTACACCTATACCAGCGACCTTAATAAAGAGGCGATCTCCTCCTATAACTGGGGAGAGAATGCGCGCAAAGATGAAGTGAAATTCCAGCTCAGCCTGGCGTTTCCGCTGTGGCGCGGTATTCTGGGCGACAACTCGGTGCTGGCAGCTTCTTACACCCAGCGTTCCTGGTGGCAGCTGTCGAATAGCGCGGAGTCATCACCCTTCCGCGAGACCAACTATGAGCCGCAGATTTTCCTCGGCTGGGCGACCGACTACTCGCTGGGTGGCTGGACGCTGCGTGATGTCGAAGTGGGTCTGAATCACGAATCCAACGGACGAAGCGACCCGACCTCGCGCAGCTGGAACCGCGTCTATGCGCGTCTGATGGCAGAGAACGGCAACTTCCTGGCGGAAATCAAACCCTGGTATCGCATCCCTGAAGGGGCGAGCAGCGATGATAACCCTGATATCACCAAATACATGGGTTACTACCGCACCCGCCTGGGCTATAAACTCGGCGACAATATCTTCAGCGTAGAGGGCAACTATAACTGGAACAGCGGTTATGGCGGCGCGACGCTGGGCTGGAGCTACCCTATCACTGAGCATGTTCGCTTCTATACTCAGGTGTTTAGCGGCTACGGTGAATCACTGATCGATTACAACCATCGCCAGACGCGTCTGGGTATGGGTGTAACACTTAACGACTTGTTCTAATCCCTAACGAAAGACAGGAATCGCGTGGCAACCTCGGCAGTTCTTAATCAGGAAGCGCTGGCGCAGCAGGTATTGCAGGATACCTTCGGCTACCAGCATTTTCGTCCCGGTCAGCAGACGATCATTAATGAGGCGCTGAGCGGGCGCGATTGTCTGGTGGTGATGCCCACCGGCGGCGGTAAATCGCTCTGCTATCAGATCCCGGCGCTGGTGCGCGAGGGGCTGACGCTGGTGGTGTCGCCGCTGATCTCGCTGATGAAAGATCAGGTCGATCAGCTGCTGGCGAACGGCGTGGCGGCAGCCTATCTCAACTCCACCATGACGCGCGATCAGCAGCAGGCGGTGATGGCTGACTGCCGCACGGGTCGGGTTAAGCTGCTCTATATCGCCCCTGAACGCCTGATGATGGATAACTTCCTGGAAAGTCTGGCGCACTGGCAACCGGCGATGCTGGCGGTAGATGAAGCGCACTGTATTTCCCAGTGGGGCCACGATTTCCGCCCGGAATATGGCGCACTCGGGAAGATGCGTCAGCGTTTCCCGGAATTACCGGTGATGGCGCTGACCGCGACCGCCGATGAAACTACCCGCAACGACATCGTTAACCTGCTGCACATGCAGGATCCGCTGATCCAGATCAGTAGTTTTGACCGCCCCAATATCCGCTACACGCTGGTGGAAAAATTCAAACCCACCGATCAGCTGCTGCGTTACGTTCAGGATCAGCGCGGCAAGTGCGGCATTATCTACTGCAACAGCCGGGCGAAAGTGGAAGACACTGCCGCGCGACTGCAAAGCCGGGGATTCAGCGTCGGGGCGTACCACGCCGGAATCGACAGCGAACAGCGTGGCCGGGTGCAGGAAGCATTCCAGCGTGACGATCTGCAAATCGTGGTAGCGACGGTGGCCTTTGGCATGGGCATCAACAAGCCCAATGTCCGTTTTGTGGTCCACTTCGATATTCCGCGCAACATTGAGTCCTATTATCAGGAAACCGGGCGAGCCGGACGTGATGGTCTGCCAGCCGAAGCGATGATGCTCTACGATCCGGCCGATATGGCCTGGCTGCGTAAATGCCTGGAAGAGAAAGTGCCGGGGCCGCTGCAGGATATTGAGCGCCACAAGCTCAACGCCATGGGCGCGTTTGCCGAAGCGCAGACCTGCCGCCGCCTGGTACTGCTGAACTATTTTGGCGAGGGTCGCCAGCAGCCGTGCGACAACTGCGATATCTGTCTCGATCCGCCTAAACGTTATGATGGCCTGGTTGAAGCGCAAAAAGCGCTCTCCAGCATCTACCGCGTAGGGCAGCGTTTTGGGATGGGTTACATCGTTGAGGTGCTGCGCGGTTCTAACAATCAGCGCATCCGTGAACAGGGTCATGACAAACTGCCAGTCTACGGACTGGGCAAAGATCAGAGCCACGAACACTGGGTCAGCGTGTTACGTCAGTTAATCCATCTGGGGCTGGTGACGCAGAACATCGCTATGCATTCGGCGTTACAGCTCACCGAGGCGGCGCGTCCGGTGCTGCGCGGTGAAGTGCCACTGATGCTGGCGGTGCCGCGTTTAATTACTGCGAAGATTAAGAGCAGCAGTCCGGCGAAGTTCCACGGCGGCAATTACGATCGCAAACTGTTCGCAAAACTGCGTAAGCTGCGAAAAGCGATCGCGGATGAAGAGAATATTCCGCCTTACGTGGTGTTCAATGACGCCACACTGATAGAGATGGCAGAACAGATGCCGGTCAGCGCGTCCGAGATGCTCAGCGTCAACGGCGTGGGTCACCGCAAACTGGAGCGCTTTGGCAAACCTTTCCTGGTGATGATCAAAGAGCATCTTGATGATGAAGAGTAAAGGACACTAATCATGCTGATGTTATTCGCAACCGTGGCGCTGGTTCATCTGGTGGCGCTGATGAGCCCCGGCCCCGATTTCTTTTTCGTATCACAAACCGCAGCCAGCCGCTCGCGCAAAGAAGCGATGATGGGTGTGCTGGGCATTACGCTGGGCATTGTGGTCTGGGCGGGCGTGGCGCTGATGGGGCTGCATCTGATCCTGGAAAAGATGGCCTGGCTGCACCAGATTATCATGGTCGGCGGTGGACTCTATCTGCTGTGGATGGGCTGGCAGCTTATGCGTTCAGCACGTCAGCGTCACAAACAGCCGCAGCAGGATGAGCCAGTGGTTGAGCTGCCGAAACGCGGCATGAGCTTTCTCAAAGGCCTGCTGACGAACCTGTCGAATCCTAAAGCGATTATTTACTTCGGCAGCGTCTTCTCGCTGTTTGTCGGCGACGATGTCGGTTCGGCGGAGCGCTGGGGTCTGTTCCTGCTGATTGTCGGTGAAACCTTTGCCTGGTTTACCCTGGTGGCGGCTATCTTTGCGCTGCCGTGGATCCGCACCCGCTATCAGCGGCTGGCGAAATGGGTCGATGGCATGGCAGGCGTTCTGTTTGCCGGTTTTGGTATCCATCTGATTATTTCGCGTTAAGCCCTTATGCCGGATAGCGCGCTGCGCATCCGGCAGTAATTTCATCTCCTGTCGCCTCCTCTGAACTTCACCTGTGTGACGGCTGTCACAAACTGTGCCTGCTGATGCCTCTCTGCTGCCACCACAGATAAATAGTCACCATTCGTTAATCAATGAAACCATCACCTCCGGTATGGTCGTTGCGACGGACTATTTTTTCATGGAGATGATGATGAGAGTAAAACCTCTGTTACTGCTGTTAATCACGGTCTGCCTCAGCGCCTGCGCCTCGCCTGATGCTGCCCATTACCGCGCCCCTGATCCGGCTAAAGGGGATAGTGTCCCGGCTATCCTTGCGCAGATACCTCCGGCGTCAGAGCAACTGCAGGGTGACAGGATTAGCCAGATCTCAGCCACTTTTCTCGGTACGCCCTACCAGGCGGATACGCTGATTGGCTCGCCCGATACGCCAGAGGCACTGGTGATCAATTTCAATGGTGTGGATTGCTTCACGCTGCTTGATTACGTCCAGGCGCTGAGCCGCAGCCACGACCGCGCCAGCTTTGAAGCTAGCCTGATTCAGACCCGCTACGCTGGCGGTGAAGTCAGCTACCTGAAACGTCGGCACTTTTTTACCGACTGGTTTGCTGAGAGTCCGCGCAATGCCGATGACATAACCCGCACACTCAGCCCGGATGCGGTGACGGTGGTGAAGCAACTGAATCGTCAGACCGGCGGAAAAGAGAGGCTGCCCGGTCTGGGTGTGATTCCTCGCCGCATCACTTACATTCCGGCCCGCGCGATCACCGTACAGGTGCTGAAGCAGATCCAGACCGGCGATTACATTGGGGTTTACACCCCCACCCAGGGGCTGGATGTCTCACATGCCGGGATTGCCGTCCGGCATGATGGCCGGTTGTGGTTCAGGAATGCCTCTTCGCTGGCCGCTAATCGCAAAGTTGTCGATGCGCCATTCAGGGAATATATGCGGTCTAAACCGGGCATCGTTGTGTTACGTGCGGTGCCACTGACCGCGCCGTAACGGCGCCAGGGAAGAAGGGATTAAACAGGAAGGGTTCGCGCCGACCTCAGTGTGTCGGCGCGTAAGGTCTTACGCGATTTTTCTGGCGCTGGCCAGCAGTGCGCCAACGGCCATAAACAGCCCGCCGAAAATGCGGTTCATCAACTTCATCTGTTTTGGCCCTTTAATCCAGCCAGCAATGCGTGTGGCCAGCGTGGCGTAGCCAATCATCACGATGATATCGACCACCACGGTGGTCACGCCCAGCACCAGATACTGCATAAACAGCGGCTGATGTGGCTGGATAAACTGCGGGAACAGGGCAGCCAGAAAGACGATACTTTTCGGATTGGTCAGGTTAACCAGCACGGCGCGTTTGAACAGGCGACGACGCGGCATCGCTTTGGCGACCGCATCCAGATCGATGCCGCCCGCTGATCGCCACTGCTGAATACCCAGCCAGACCAGATAGGCTGCACCGGCCCATTTCAGAATTTCAAACGCCAGTAGCGACTGAGAAAACAGCGCGCCCAGACCGATGCCGACCAGCACGATGTGCAGCGCCAGACCGACCTGCAAACCGGAGATCGAGGCCACCGTGCCGCGATAGCCGTGGCTGATACCGGTACTCATGGTGTTGATTGCGCCGGAACCGGGCGACAGGCTCAGGATTGTGGTGGTAAGCAGATAGGTCAGCCACCATTCGATGGTCATGGGTCAGGCTCTCTTTAGTAGCGGAATTGTGACACAATACGCCAGAAATAAGCGCGGCGCTATGGCCTGCGCAGCGCATTCAGGACTCTGTATCCGGTCATCAGGAGGGCGAATGAATCAACATAAAGCCAGTTGGCTGCGACGAGAAAAAGCCTTTGCTGCCTTCGCCACCGGGCCGCTGCTCGATTTCTGGCACAGTCGTGAAGAGCTTGAGTTTACCGGCGTGGGTAATCTGACGCTGCGCTATGTCCGCTTCACATCGCCGCAACACAAGCGTGTGATCCTGATTGTGCCGGGACGCATCGAGAGTTACATAAAATATCCTGAGCTGGCGTACGATCTGTTTCACTGCGGATTTGATGTTGTGATTCTGGACCATCGCGGTCAGGGGCGTTCCGATCGCCTGCTGGAAGATTCACACCGGGGTCATGTGGCGGAATTTACCCATTATGTTGACGATCTTGAAACGCTCTATCTGAAAGAGATCGTCAGCGGCCATTACCAGCAGCGCTATGCGCTGGCTCACTCAATGGGTGGCGCAATCTTAACGCTGTTCCTGGCGCGTCAGCCGCAGGCGTTTCATGCGGTCGCGCTGGTGGCACCGATGTTTGGCATCGCCTTGCCGCTGCCCTCATTTCTGGCCCACCGCATCCTGGACTGGGCGGAGAAACGTCCGGCTATGCGCGATGGCTATGCGCTGGGCACCGGACGCTGGCGCGCACATCCGTTTGGCATTAACCGGCTGACGCACAGCACCGAGCGTTACCGGCGAAACCTGCGTTTTTATGCGGACGATCCGGCGATTCGCGTCGGCGGGCCAACCTATCACTGGGTGCGTGAAGGCATCCATGCGGGTCGCAACATCATCAGTCAGGTCGATAAGATCACCACGCCACTGCTGCTGTTACAGGCCAGCGATGATCGGGTGGTCGACAATCGTTCGCAGGACCTGTTTTGTGCCGCGATGGCGGCGGCGGGTCATCCGTGTGAGGGCAATAAGCCACGGGTGATCGAGGGTGCGCGTCATGAAATTCTGTTTGAAAAGGATGAGATGCGCGCCGAAGCACTCAATGCAGTGGTCGACTTCTTTTCATCGCACCACTGACGTTATTTATCCGACCGGTTTAAACCGGCAGAACCAGATACCCGAGGTTTTCATGTATCACATCGTTGCATCCGATCTGGATGGCACGCTGCTTTCCCCCGAACATCGTCTGACCCCTTTTGCGCGTGAAACGCTGCAGCAGCTGGTCGCGAAGGATATTCACTTCGTTTTTGCCACCGGCCGTCATCATATCGATGTCGGACAGATGCGCGACAGCCTGGCGATTCCGGCCTATATGATCACCTCAAACGGCGCACGCGTGCACAACGCAGAGGGCGAACTGGTGTTCAGTCATAATCTGGACGAGGATATCGCCAGCGATCTCTTTGGCCTGCAATATCATCACAGCGATATTCTGACGCACGTTTACCGCGACGATGAGTGGTTTGTCAGCCGTTCAAGCCCGGCTGAACAGGACTATTTCCGCGAGTCAGTCTTCAACTATCAGGTCTATGAGCCAGGCCTGCTGCCAACCGATAACATCAGCAAGGTCTTCTTCACCTGCGAAGATCCCGAACATCTGATCCCGATGGAGCAGGCGATTGAAGCACGCTGGGGCGATCGGGTTAACGTCAGTTTCTCACTGCCGACCTGTCTGGAAGTGATGGCGGGCGGCGTGTCGAAAGGGCATGCGCTGGAAGCGGTCGCGAAGACGCTGGGCCACACGCTGAAAAGCTGTATCGCTTTTGGCGACGGCATGAATGACGTGGAGATGCTGAGCATGGCGGGTAAGGGCTATATCATGCAGAACGCCCATCAGCGGTTGAAAGATACGCTGCCGGCGCTGGATGTGATTGGTTCGAATGCTGATGATGCGGTGCCGCAGACGCTGCACACGCTCTATCTGGCTTAAGACTTCAGCCTGTAAAAGGGCCGGTTATCCGGCCCTTTTTTTATGGCCGTCAGGCGAGGGTCTTTTTGTGTTTGTGTTCGCTCACCATAGTCAGTAACAACAGGATAACCGCCAGCACACAGCCCGCAATCATCACCATGAAGCCGCCGTCCCAGCCGAAGTAATCGACGGTGTAACCAACAATGGCGCTGGCCGCCACCGATCCACCGAGGTAGCCGAACAGGCCCGTGAAGCCCGCCGCCGTTCCCGCCGCTTTTTTCGGTGCCAGTTCCAGCGCGTGCAGACCAATCAGCATCACCGGACCATAGATCAGGAAGCCAATCACGATCATGCAGGCCATGTCGACGCCAGGATTACCCGCCGGGTTGAGCCAGTAAATCACAGTCGCGATGGTCACCAGCGTCATAAAGAATACCCCGGTCGCCCCGCGATTACCGCGGAACACTTTGTCCGACATCCAGCCACACAGCAGCGTTCCCGGAATCCCCGCATATTCATACAGGAAGTAGGCCCACGACGATTTATCCAGCGTGAAGTGTTTGACCTCTCTGAGATAGGTCGGCGACCAGTCGAGGATGCCGTAGCGCAACAGATAGACAAACACGTTAGCCAGCGCGATGTACCACAGCAGTTTGTTCGGCAATACATACTTCATGAAGATCTGTTTTGCCGTCAGCTCTTCTTCGTGGCTGGCATCGTAGTCGGGCGGATAGTCGTTTTTATACTCTTCAATCGGCGGCAGACCGCAGGATTGTGGGGTATCGCGCATCAGCGCAAAGGCCAGAATCGCAATGGCAATCGCACCAAACGCGGGCATGTAGAGTGCCGCTTTCCAGTCGTTGAACCACGCCATGCCGAGCAGGAACAGCAGAGGCGGAATACCGCCGCCCACGTTATGCGCACAGTTCCAGACCGAGACGATCCTGCCGCGTTCCTTCTGCGACCACCAGTGAACCATGGTGCGACCACAAGGTGGCCAGCCCATGCCCTGGAACCAGCCGCAGACAAACAGCAGCACGAACATCACCATGATGCTGGAGGTCGCCCAGGGAACGAATCCCATGATCAGCATCACTGTCGCGGCCAGAATCAGGCCGGCCGGTAAGAAGACGCGTGGATTAGAGCGGTCAGAGACCGATCCCATGATGAATTTTGAAAAGCCGTAGGCGATGGATATGCCGGATAAAGCAAAACCGAGATCACCACGTGAAAAACCCTGCTCTACTAGGTAGGGCATGGCGAGTGCGAAGTTTTTTCTGACCAGATAGTAGGCGGCGTAACCAAAGAAGATCCCGATGAAAATTTGCCAGCGCAGACGACGGTAGAGCGGATCAACGTGATCCTCCGCCACCTGCGGCTGACGTGGTGCAGGTTTAAAAATGCTCAGCATCAGTGAGGCCCTCCAGGGCACATTATGGTTTTTAATTCCCAGTAGGTTGGGGCAGGTAAAGAGCAGGATAAAATGGGCGCAGAATGTTCCATTTCGCGCAAAGAATAGTGTTAGTTGCGCAACGTTACTGTGATGAATGACACATTTGTTACACTTTTATTACATTTTAGAGCGGAAGTGATCATCTGATGGATCATTTCGCGCATTTTATCTGGCTGAAAGATCTTTCTGCAGACAGTTGTGTCAGGAGGCGAAAGCCCTTTTACGATGGGTATTCTGATCGCCTGGTTTGTAACCAGATGTCAACCCGATTTCACAGCCTTATTGCAGCACATTGTTTACACTGACGGCCTGTTAATTTCGGGGTCGTTGCCGTGTTTTTATTGATTATTACCACCATTCTGTGGGCCTTCTCGTTCAGTCTGATCGGCGAATACCTTGCCGGGCAGGTGGATAGCTGGTTCTCGGTACTGATGCGACTGGCGCTGGCTGCGCTGGTATTTTTACCTTTCCTGCGCTGGCGTGGTCATCGCCCTTCAACGCTGTTGCTTTACATGCTGGTCGGGATGCTCCAGCTGGGGGTGATGTATCTGCTGAGTTTTGAAGCCTATCTCTACCTTAGCGTGTCGGAATTCCTGCTCTTTACGGTGATGACGCCGCTTTATGTGACGCTGATTTACGATCTGATCAGCCGTCGTCCACTGCGCATCGGCTATATCTTTAGTGCGCTGCTGGCGGTGGCAGGCGCGGCCATTATTCGCTATGACAAAGTCAGCGATCATTTCTGGTTTGGTCTGCTGTTAGTGCAACTGGCAAACATCTGCTTTGCGGCGGGAATGGTGGGTTATAAGCGTCTGCAGGAGACCCGACCCATGCCGCAGCACACTGCCTTCTCCTGGTTCTATCTGGGTGCGGTGTTAATTGCGGTGATCGCCTGGTGTGCCTGGGGCAATCCGCAGAAGTTGCCGACGACTTCATTGCAGTGGGGCATTCTGGTCTGGCTGGGCGTCGCCGCTTCCGGTCTCGGCTATTTTATGTGGAATTACGGTGCGACGCAGGTCGATGCCGGTACGCTGGGCATTATGAATAACATGCACGTTCCCGCCGGATTGCTGGTGAATCTGGCTATCTGGCAGGAGAAACCGCACTGGCCGAGCTTTATTGCGGGCGCGCTGGTGATCCTCGCCTCGCTGTGGGTGCATAAGCGGTGGGTGGTGGGTAAAAAATAGGGACTCGCGGGCAAAATAGTGGAGGTTTTACCCGCTAAAGAGTGGGGTACAGCTGTACCCCATCAGGTTATTACAGGGTCAGAGAGGGTATGTTTATCCCAAACAGGTTGTTAATAACCTTAAAAATTTCATTAACCACCGGGAAACTTTTATTCACGGAAGTTAACTGTGCTGTGCCCGCAACGGTATTAGCGGAAGTAAAATGCGCTGTCCACGCACCGGTATTGGCAGAAGTTAACTGCGCTGCCCATGAAATCGAACCCCAGCCTGTGTTGCTTGCACCGGAAACATGTCCGATTTCATTTTGACTCAATTCACGCATACTTTCTCCTTGTTATCATTCAACGGTTACCTGGGTTATGCGCTACCTGTATACAGAACGCGCATAACCTCCGCTCATGATAAAGTGGGCAGCGGCGCTAAATATATAGTAATCCAACTAAAAGCGAAGGGAATAGAAAACCGACTGGCTGGTCGCAATCGGCTGAAAGAGTGAAGTTATTGCGGTTTGGTGGGCTGCGCTGGGCGCTGAATCATCGCCAGCCCTTTCAGGAAGTTACGCAGAATCTGGTCGCCACACTCGCGGTAGTTTTTATGATCAGGCTTGCGGAAAATCGCGCCAATCTCAGCCTGTGAAACGGTAAAATTCACGCGCTTCAGGACATCTGGGATGTCGGTGGTTTTCAGATCAAAAGCGATGCGCAGTTTTCTCATGAAGATGTTGTTCGTCATCCTGCGCTCAATCGACGGCGCGGGTGCATCTTCGCTTTTGCCACGACGGTAGAAGATCAGGCCATTCAGGAAATAACCCATCAGCACATCGGGGCAGGGACGGAATGCGGCATCGTCATCTTTTTTAAGCCACGCCTGAATATCCGCTACCGGCACGTCACATTGCGCCAGCGCAAAAATCTCCACCATTTTGGCATCGCTCAGATTGAGCATGTAGCGCACGCTGCGCAGAATATCATTGTTAGTCATGGTGAGATCTTCTCATGGTCAGTCGACAGGCTGCGCATTATAGGGGATTTTGCCCGTGCTCGCGCAGGTTTGTGCCTGCTGACTTACCGCTGTAACACCGCACCAGGCAGCGCGGCGTCGCGCACAAACGGCAGATGCTCACAGGCATGCTGACGGGCAAAGCGGATAAAGGCTTCCAGCACCGGCTGACGCTGCTCCCCTTCGCGCACGGCGGCATAAAGACGGCTCCAGAGCCCATCGCCCAGCGTGCGGGTGACCACCAGACCCTGCTTCTCAAAACTCTCCACCACCCAGTGCGGCAGTGCGGCAATCCCCATCCGCGCCGACACCATCTGAATCATCAGCAGGGTATTATCCACACTTTTCAGAGCCGGACTGACGCCTGCGGGCTGCAGGAAGTGACGCCAGATATCCAGACGCTGACGCTGCACCGGATAGATCATCAACACTTCATCGGCTAAATCTTCCGGCGAGATCTGCTCAACCTGCGCCAGCGGGTGATCCGTCGCCAGCACCAGCCGGACTTCATAATCAAACATCGGTGAGTAGAACAGGCCCGAGCGCGCCAGAATATCGGAGGTCAGCACCACATCCAGCTCACCCTGTTGCAGGGCGGGTTGGGGATCAAAGGTCACGCCCGATTTGAAATCCATCACCACCTGCGGCCAGCTCTGACGGAATTTATCCAGCGCGGGGGTCAGCCACTGAATGCAGCTATGACACTCAATCGCTACCCGCAACGTGGTCTGATGGGGTTCATGGCAGGCCTGCAAAGCCTGCTGAATCTGCGGCAGCACCTGCTCTGCCAGCTGCAGCAGAATATCGCCCTGCGGCGTAAAACGCAGAGGCTGACTTTTACGCACGAACAGGCGGAATCCCAGCCGCTGCTCCAGATCGCTGAACTGGTGAGACAACGCCGATTGCGTCTGATGAAGCTGGGCCGCCGCCGCCGCCAGCGATCCCGTATTACGCAGAGCCTGAAGCGTCCGCAGGTGCTTGAGTTCGATCATGAGAGTCCTTCACATCGAAAATGAACATATTGCGCTTGAGCAACATACAGTACCCGCAGAGTATAGCAGTGTAAACATCTGGACGGCTAAACATCTTTGGCTGCCCATCTTAGCCAAAGTGAAAGATTATCTGGAGAACAGCACATGACTATCCTGAACCATACCCTCGGCTTTCCCCGAATTGGCCTGCGCCGTGAACTGAAAAAAGCACTGGAGAGTTACTGGGCGGGCGACAGCACGCAGCAGGCATTACTGGCGACAGGCCGCGAGCTGCGTGTGCGACACTGGCAACAACAGAAAGAGGCAGGCGTTGATCTGCTGCCGGTCGGTGATTTCGCCTGGTATGACCATGTGCTGACCACCAGCCTGCTGCTGGGCAACGTGCCTGCGCGTCATCAGAACAAAGAGGGCACCGTTGATCTGGATACGCTGTTTCGCGTGGGGCGCGGACGTGCGCCGACCGGCGAGCCTGCGGCGGCGGCAGAAATGACCAAATGGTTTAACACCAACTATCACTACATCGTGCCGGAATTTACCCAAGGCCAGACATTTAAACTGACCTGGACTCAGCTGCTGGACGAGGTTGATGAGGCGCTGGCGCTGGGCCATAACATCAAACCTGTGCTGCTCGGGCCGGTGACGTATCTGTGGCTGGGTAAAGTCAAAGGTGAGCCTTTTGAACGTCTGTCGCTGCTGGAGGCGATTCTGCCGGTTTATCAGCAGGTGCTGGCGGAACTGGCAAAGCGCGGCATCGAATGGGTACAGATTGATGAACCCGCCCTGGCGCTGGAGCTGCCACAGGCGTGGCGCGAAGCCTTCCAGCCGGCGTATGACGCACTGCAGGGCCACTGCAGGCTGCTGCTGACCCCCTATTTTGACAGCATTGGCCAGAACATTGACGTGATTCGTGCGCTGCCGGTGCAGGGCCTGCATGTCGATCTGGTTCATGGCCGCGATGATATTGAGCAACTGAATCGGCAACTGCCCGCCAGCTGGCTGCTGTCGCTGGGTGTAATTAACGGACGTAACGTCTGGCGCGCCGATCTGAGCCGCTGGTTCAGCCGTCTGCAACCGCTGATCAAAGAGCGTGAGCAGGTGTGGATCGGCTCTTCCTGCTCCCTGCTGCACAGTCCGATCGATCTGAGCGTCGAGACCCGTCTGGATGATGAAGTCAAAATCTGGTTTGCCTTTGCGCTGCAGAAATGTGCTGAACTCTCGCTGCTGAGTCAGGCACTGAACAACAATGATGCGAGGTCGCTGGACGCCTGGAGCGCACCGGTGCGCGCCCGTGCTCACTCCCGCCGCGTGCATAATGCGGTGGTAGGCCAGCGTCTGGAGGCCATCACGCCGCAGCACAGTGAACGCCAGAGCGCTTATCCGGTAAGGGCAGTTCTGCAGCGTCAGCGTTTCAATCTGCCCGCCTGGCCTACCACGACCATCGGTTCTTTTCCGCAGACCACGGAAATTCGCGGCCTGCGTCTCGACTTTAAGCAGGGTCGTCTCGACAGCCACCATTACCGCACGGGCATAGCGGAGCACATTAAACAGGCGATTACCGAGCAGGAGCGGCTGGGGCTGGATGTGCTGGTGCACGGTGAAGCAGAACGTAACGACATGGTTGAGTACTTCGGCGAGCATCTGGACGGCTTTGTCTTCACCCAGAATGGCTGGGTTCAGAGCTACGGTTCACGCTGTGTGAAACCGCCCGTCATCATCGGCGATGTCAGTCGTCCTGAAGCGATCACCGTTGAGTGGGCCCGGTATGCCCAGTCGCTGACGGATAAGCCGGTAAAAGGAATGCTGACCGGTCCGGTGACGATTCTCTGCTGGTCATTCCCGCGTGAAGATGTGTCACGTGAAACCATCGCGAAGCAGATCGCGCTGGCGCTGCGTGATGAAGTGGAAGACCTGGAGAAGGCGGGCATCGGGATCATTCAGATTGATGAGCCGGCACTGCGCGAAGGTCTGCCACTGCATCAGTCTGAGTGGGCAGCCTATCTGAACTGGGCGGTGGAGGCGTTCAGGCTGAATGCGGCGGTCGCGCGGGATGAAACCCAGATTCACACGCATATGTGTTACTGCGAGTTCAACGACATCATGGAGGCCATCGCGGCGCTGGATGCCGATGTGATCACGATCGAAACCTCGCGTTCGGACATGGACCTGCTCGCGTCGTTTGAACACTTTGAGTATCCGAATGAAATCGGCCCGGGCGTCTATGACATTCACTCGCCTAATGTCCCCAGCGTGGAGTGGATAGAAGCGCTTTTACTGAAGGCGGCGAAACGGATTCCGGAAGCGCGGCTGTGGGTGAATCCGGACTGTGGTCTGAAAACGCGTGGCTGGGCGGAGACGCGTCAGGCGCTGGCAAATATGGTGACGGCGGCGAAGAAACTGCGTGGGGAGACGGCGTAGGAAAGGGGCCCGGTGGGTAAAATCAGGGGCGCAGAAGCGCCCCTTTTTCATTTATTTTGATGCCACACCATACTGCCTGAACCAGGCCAGCATGCGCTGCCAGCCATCATTGGCAGATTCAGCATGGTAGCTCGGACGGTAGTCAGCATTAAACGCATGTCCCGCTTCGGGATAGACAATGATCTCGGCGGTTGCATTGGCGGCATGCAGCGCCTGACGCATCTGCTCGACGCTCTCCAGTGGAATGCCGTCATCCTGCCCCCCATACAAACCTAACACCGGCGCACTCAGATCGACGGCAACATCAATAGGATGTTTCTGCTGCTTCAGCGTGCGCTCACCGGTTAGTCGTCCATACCACGCCACTGCGGCGCGCAGCTGCGGGTTATGTGCGGCGTAGAGCCAGCTGATGCGGCCACCCCAGCAAAAACCGGTGATGCCCATGCGACGGATATCGCCGCCGTTACGCGCCGCCCAGTTAGCGGCATGATCGAGGTCGGCCAGCACCTGGGTGTCAGGCACTTTGCTGACCAGCTCGCTGAACAGCGTCGGGATATCATTATATTCAGAAGGGTCGCCCTCGCGGAAATAGAGCTCGGGCGCGATCGCCAGATAGCCTTCCAGCGCCAGTCGGCGGCAGATATCCCGGATGTGTTCATGCACACCAAAGATCTCCTGCACCACCAGTACGACAGGCAATGGTCCTTCCGCAGCGTGGGGCTTTGCAAAAAATGCCGGCATGTTTTCGCCCTGGCTAGGCACCGAGGTTTCACCTGAGTGAATGGCCGGGCTTTCGGTAATGATGGTCGTAGAGGCGGTGGGCTGCACGGCAGGGGCAAAGCCGCCCGTCGCCGGTTTTTGTGCCATATTATCACTGGGTTTCATTATTCTCTCCGTGCAAGCATTTGCGCAATCACGTAACTATAGCCTGGCTGTAAAGCCTGCGCGCCAGGTGTCGGGTAACAGAATCAGCAGCGAATAAAATCATCCACCTCTTTAACATTGCGCTGACCCGGACACAGCCTCGCGAAGGGCTATCCGGACAAGGAAGATGTGATTGTGTGATAGCAATCACATTTTATCTGGCGGAAAATGTAACTTTCATTTTCTTAAGTGAATGCTGTCACATATTTATCGGGCGTGCTGGCGTAGAGTGGCGCGCTACCTTCCCTTAACAGGAGTCTGAAAATGACACAGTCTGACGTTTTCCATCTTGGCCTGACTAAAGCCGATCTGCAGGGCGCCACCCTGGCGATTGTGCCAGGCGATCCGGAGCGTGTGAAGAAAATTGCCGGACTGATGGAGGATGCCACGCATCTCGCCTCACACCGTGAATTTACCTCATGGCTGGCAAAAATTGAGGGTAAGCCGGTCGTGGTCTGTTCAACCGGTATTGGCGGTCCTTCTACGTCGATTGCCGTCGAAGAGCTGGCCCAGCTCGGTGTGCGGACCTTCCTGCGTGTCGGAACGACTGGCGCGATCCAGCCACACATCAATGTTGGCGATGTACTGGTGACCACCGCATCGGTTCGCCTGGACGGGGCCAGCCTGCATTTTGCACCGATGGAATTCCCGGCCGTGGCGGATTTCGCCTGCACCACCGCACTGGTTGCCGCCGCAGAAGCCTGTGGCGCGAAGACCCATATCGGTATCACCGCCTCTTCTGACACTTTCTATCCGGGCCAGGAGCGTTACGACACCGTCTCAGGCCGCGTCGTCAGTCGCTTCAAAGGTTCGATGAAAGAGTGGCAGGAGATGGGCGTGCTTAACTATGAGATGGAATCCGCTACACTGTTAACCATGTGCGCCAGCCAGGGTCTGCGGGCCGGTATGGTGGCGGGCGTGATTGTGAACCGTACTCAGAAAGAGATCCCGGATCCGGTCACCATGAAACAGACAGAAAGTGACGCAGTGAAGATTGTGGTCGAAGCAGCGCGTCGCTTGCTGTAGGCCGCGTCAGGCAGCAGGTTTTTGTCCAGACTCAAAACCTGCTGCCGGTAGTTAACGGCGCGTAATTTCAGTGAAACCTGAGAGTGTTTATGCGCAACACCATTCCTGTCCGACGTCCCCTCCCTGGCGCTAATCCTGCCGCACTCAGTGCCCGGCTGGAACGCAGTGCCGAACGTTTCCGCGCCGCCATGCAACAGAGCGACTATGCGCTGGCTGCCCAATGCTGCGAAGAGGTGCTGCGCTCAATGCCCAATCAGATGCAGGTGCTGAGCGACTACGCGCTCTGTCTGCTGCGTCTGGGTCAGTACAATAAAGCGTACAAAATCTATCAGAAGATTTATCAGTCACCACCCGCTGTGCAGGCGACAGCCTCTGAAACCTGGCTGGATGGCCTGACCGAAGTGTGTGGCTGGCTGGATAAAAAGGACGAGGTGGCGCATCACGGTCTGGCGTCGCTGATGCGTTCTGATGCACGTTTCAGTCAGGGGCAGCGCATGGCGTTTCCCGCTCCGCAACCTGAGCCTGTCGATCTCAGTCAGCCGCACCAGAATGTGATCGCCTTCTGCCTGTATGGCGATCAGCCACGCTACTGCGAAACCTTAATCAAAAACGTTGAAGTGGCGCCTGAGTTTTATCCCGGCTGGGTCTGCCGCATCTACCTTGATGATAGCGTGCCGCAGCATGTCTGGCAGCGTCTTGACCAGCCGCACGTCCAGCTGGTCGATATGTCTCACGAAAAAACCGTGTATCCAACCCTGTGGCGTTTTCTGGTGCTCGACGATCCGGCTGTGAAGCGCTTTATCGTGCGCGATGCCGACTCGTTGCTCTCGGAGCGCGAAGCGGCGGCGGTTAACGCCTGGCTGGCATCGCCTTACTGGTTCCACCATATGCGTGACTACTTCTCTCATACCGAACTGCTGCTGGCAGGGATGTGGGGCGGCTGTCACGGCGTCTTCCAGGGTGTGGAACAGGCGATGCGTGATTTCATTGCGCAGTATCAGGGCAGTGAACGCTTTACCGATCAGTATTTCCTTAAGGTGGCGTTGTGGCCGACAGTGCGTGAAAGCCTCCTGAGCCATGATGAACTGTTTCATTTCCATCAGGCTCAGCCGTGGCCTGACCATGCGCCCGTACGCTGGCAGACGCCGCATTTCCACGTTGGCAGCAATGCCGGTTTTGCCAGCATGACCGGCAAATCCAGCGTCGCGGAGGGGAGCAGGCAGCGCGTCGCGATCACGTCCGGCGAGACAACCTGGCACTATCTGGCGCAGGTCAGAAAGGGGGAATGGCTGCTGCCGATGCCATTTTTCCTGATTGATGAGTGGCGGGCTGGAAAGCTGACGGTGGCGGCTTTGTAAGTGGCTGAGTCCGGCTAAAATTGTCTGGACATTCATACAGTGCGACTCTACCTTTTCCCTCAGCAGCCTGAGTCGCGGGGAAATCATGGATCAGCACATTATCATCAGCGCCTGTCTGGCGCTTGCCGGGTTAGGGATTGGCTGGATGCTGGCACAGTTGCGTGCTGGTCATCAGGTCGCCAGTTTCCAGACCGAGCGCCGTCTGCAGGAAGAGGCGCAACAGCGCCAGCAGCAGCAAATCGAACAGCTTCAGCATCAGACGCAGCAGCGTGAGCAGGAGCTGCGTCAGCTTCACGGCGCGCTGAGCGGGGCCAATGAGCGACTGCAACAGCTTGATTACTGGCGCAATGAAAGCGAACAGCTCAATCGTGAACTGCGCAATCAGCTTGAGGTGAATAGCGCGCAGGAAGCGGAGCTGCGCGAAGTGACCATCCGCCTTGAAGAGACCCGTTTCGCTGCTGAAGAGAAACAGCGCCTGCTGACCAACAGCGAACAACGCCTCAGCGCCCAGTTTGAAAACCTCGCCAACCGTATTTTCGAAAACAGCGGCCGTCGCGTCGATGAACAAAACCGCCAGAGTCTGGATGGGCTGATTGGCCCGCTACGTGAACAGCTTGATGGCTTTCGTCGTCAGGTACATGAGAGCTTTGGCGCAGAGGCGCGCGAGCGGCACACTCTGACCCATGAAATCCGGCAGTTACAGCAGCTGAATGCGCAGATGGCGCAGGAGGCCCTTAACCTGACCAAAGCGCTGAAGGGCGACAATAAAATCCAGGGTAACTGGGGTGAAGTCGTGCTGAGCCGGGTACTGGAAGCCTCCGGACTGCGTGAAGGCTACGAATATGAAACCCAGGTAAGTATCCAGTCAGAACAGCAGGGCAGGATGCAGCCGGATGTCATTGTGCGTCTGCCGCAGGGTAAAGATGTGGTGGTAGACGCCAAAATGACGCTGGTGGCCTATGAGCGCTACTTCAATGCGGATGATGAGAGCGAACGTGAGCAGGCGATTCAGGAACATGTCGCTGCCATGCGGGCGCACATCCGCCTGCTGGGACGAAAAGATTATCAACAATTGCCCGGCTTACGATCGCTGGACTATGTACTGATGTTTATCCCGGTTGAGCCCGCCTTTTTGCTGGCCATTGACCGCCAGCCGGAGCTGATTGGCGAGGCGCTGCAGCAGAACATTATGCTGGTCAGCCCCACCACGCTGCTGGTGGCGTTGCGGACCATTAATAATCTGTGGCGCTATGAGCATCAGAGCCGCAATGCGCAGCGTATCGCCGATCGTGCAACCCGGCTCTATGACAAAATGCGGCTGTTTGTTGATGACATGAGCGGCATTGGTCACAGCCTGGATAAGGCGCAGAATAGCTATCGCGAGGCGATGAAAAAGCTGTCAGAAGGGCGTGGCAACCTGATTGCGCAGACAGAAGGATTTCGCGCGCTGGGCGTGGAGATCAAACGACCCATCAACCCGCAACTGGCCGAACGTGCCATGCCGGAAAACCGGGCGGAGGAAGATGCAGATGACGACAGGGATGCGGATGAGAGCGAGCTGCGTGTGAGACGCCTCCACGAATAGTATGGGCGCAGCGTGCCTGACTTCCGTGACTCTGATACACTTCGGGAAGTATTGTTTGTGGAGCAGGTAAAACCGATGGCAGATGAATCACAGCAGGAAACTACCCATTTTGGCTTTCAGACGGTCGCCAAAAGCGAAAAAGCTGACAAAGTCGCAGACGTGTTTCACTCCGTAGCGGCAAAATATGACCTGATGAACGATTTGATGTCGTTTGGCGTCCATCGTATCTGGAAGCGTTTTACCATTGACAGCAGCGGCGTCCGTCGCGGCCAGCGCGTATTAGATCTGGCGGGTGGTACCGGCGATCTGACCGCTAAATTTTCTCGCCTGGTGGGCG
Organism: Candidatus Pantoea varia; assembly: GCF_900115075.1. GTDB lineage: Bacteria > Pseudomonadota > Gammaproteobacteria > Enterobacterales > Enterobacteriaceae > Pantoea > Pantoea varia. The sequence continues at coordinate 16,237 of NZ_FOVG01000005.1, read as the reverse complement.
AAACCGGTCAGGTTGTCCTGGCCGATATCAACAGCTCTATGCTGAAGATGGGCCGCGAAAAGCTGCGCAATCAGGGCGTGGTTGGCAACGTGAGTTACGTACAGGCCAACGCAGAAGCTCTGCCTTTCCCCGATAACTATTTCGACTGCATCACCATCTCCTTTGGTCTGCGCAACGTTACGGAAAAAGAGAAGGCGCTGGCCTCGATGTTCCGCGTCCTTAAGCCGGGCGGACGTCTGCTGGTGCTGGAGTTCTCTAAGCCGGTGCTGGATCCACTGAGCAAAGCGTATGACGCTTACTCGTTCCACATTCTGCCGCGCATCGGACAGCTGGTGGCGCAGGATGCAGAAAGCTATCGCTATCTGGCCGAATCGATCCGCATGCATCCCGATCAGGAGACCCTGAAAGCGATGATGAACGATGTTGGTTTTGAAAATACCACTTACTCCAATATGACTGGCGGGATTGTCGCGCTGCATCGTGGATTTAAGTTCTGAGTGAGATGGTAATGAACCTGACGCCCTTGATTACCGCGGGCCTGGAAATGGCGCTGAACCGTATTCTCTATCGCGATCGCGGCCTGAAACCGGCGCGGCAACGCCTGAATGGCAAAGTGCTGACGCTGCGCCTGAATGAGTTCTCGCATCCGCTGGTGCTGGTCTTCAGTGAACAGCAGCTGGATGTGTTAGCGGACTGGCAGGATCGCAGTGACTGCACGGTGATCACCTCGCTGAAAACGTTGCCGAAGCTGCGCGATCGCCAGCAGCTGACGCCGCTGATCCGCAGCGGTGAGCTGCAGGTTGAAGGCGACCTGCAGGTGGTGCAGCAGTTCTCCGCGCTGATGGATCTGGCTGAGCTGGATCCGGCCGAATATCTGGCTCCCTGGGTGGGCGATATCGCCGCACAGGGCATCAGTCAGCGCTCTCAACAGGCATTACGCTTTTTCAAAGGTGAAGTGCAGCGTCGCCAGGATTATCTCGGACAGGCTATAACCGAAGAGTGGCGTGTTGCGCCTGGCTCGCTGGAATTAGCCTGGTTTTCTGAGGAGGTTGACGCGATGGAACGTTCGCTTGAGGCGCTTGATGCGCGTCTGGCGCAGCTGGAGGCAAAATGAGTTTTGGAGAGATCCGCCGCTTATATCTGATCATGAAGGTGTTTCTGACCTATGGCCTTGATGAACTGATTCCTCAGACACGCCTCACTTTCCTGTTTCGCCTGTGGCGTCGCTCTGTTTTCTGGATCCCGAATCTGCATCAGCATGAACCCATCGGCGCACGTATGCGTATGGCGATGGAGCAGTTGGGGCCGGTCTGGATCAAGTTTGGCCAGATGTTGTCGACCCGTCGGGATCTCTTCCCGCCGCTGATCGCCGATCAACTGGCGATCCTGCAGGACCGCGTTGCGCCCTTCGATGGCGTCAAAGCTAAAGCGCAGATTGAAGCCTCAATGGGCGCACCGATTGAAACCTGGTTTGATGATTTTGATATCAAGCCACTGGCGTCGGCATCCATTGCGCAGGTGCATACCGCCACGCTGAAATCGACCGGCAAGAAAGTGGTGATCAAAGTGATTCGCCCCGATATTTTACCGGTGATTAAAGCGGACATGAAGCTGATCTATCGCCTGGCCCGCTGGGTTCCGCGTCTGCTGCCGGATGGCCGCCGTCTGCGTCCGGTCGAGGTGGTGCGTGATTATGAAAAAACCCTGCTTGATGAGCTGAACCTGTTACGTGAGGCGGCCAACGCCATTCAGCTGCGCCGGAATTTTGAAGATAGCCGCATGCTCTATGTGCCGGAGGTCTATTCAGATTACTGCAGCGAAACCATGATGGTGATGGAGCGCATCTACGGCATTCCTATCTCAGACGTTGCCACGCTGGAGCGTCATGGCGTGAACATGAAGCTGCTGGCTGAACGTGGTGTGCAGGTCTTTTTCACCCAGGTGTTCCGCGACAGCTTCTTCCATGCGGATATGCATCCGGGCAACATCTTTGTCAGCTACGAACATCCGGAAGATCCGCAATATATCGGCATTGACTGCGGTATCGTGGGTTCGCTGAACAAAGAAGATAAGCGTTATCTGGCGGAAAACTTCATCGCCTTCTTCAACCGTGACTACCGTAAGGTTGCGGAATTGCACGTTGACTCAGGTTGGGTACCGCCCGATACCAACGTTGAAGATTTCGAGTTTGCGATTCGTACGGTCTGTGAACCGATTTTTGAAAAGCCACTGGCTGAGATCTCCTTCGGGCATGTGCTGCTGAACCTGTTTAACACCGCACGCCGCTTCAATATGGAAGTGCAGCCTCAGCTGGTCCTGCTGCAGAAAACGCTGCTTTATGTGGAAGGCATCGGCCGTCAGCTCTATCCGCAGCTCGACCTGTGGAAGACAGCCAAGCCGTTCCTGGAAGAGTGGATTAAGGATCAGGTTGGTTTGCCCGCCATTATCCGTGCGGTGAAAGAGAAAGCGCCATTCTGGGCTGAGAAGCTTCCCGAGTTGCCAGAACTCTTTTACGACAGCCTGCGCCAGCACAAACTTTTAAGGCACAGTGTCGACAAATTAGTGGGCGATATGAATGCGCAGCGCGTCCGTCATCATCAGGCGCGTTACCTGTTTGGCGTCGGTGCAACGTTGCTGTTAAGCGGAACGGCTGTGCTGCTCACCCGACCAGACTGGGACTTCTTCCCGGCGGTCTTGATGGCAGCGGGAATCGTCTCCTGGTTAATCGGCTGGCGTAAGACAAACTGATTGTCACGTCCGTCTAAAAAAAGGTAATGTCGCTGGCTCAGGCCCGGTTGAAAGGGCACTCTGTGGTGCATTACCTCATCGTTTTCACAGAATATTAGAGGCTATCTCATGGGCGGTATCAGTATCTGGCAATTGTTAATCATTGCCGTCATTGTTGTACTTCTGTTCGGTACCAATAAATTGCGTAATCTGGGTTCAGATTTAGGTTCTTCGATTCGTGGCTTCAAGAAAGCCATGAGTGACGAGGACGATAAAAAGGATCAACCGAAAGAGCAGGACGCTGACTTCGCGGCCAAAACACTGGCTGATAAACAGCAAACTTCGGCTACCAAAGAAGACGCCAAGAACGACAAGCAGGTGTAAACCGTGTTCGATATTGGTTTTAGTGAACTGGTATTGGTGTTCGTTATCGGGCTGATTGTACTCGGCCCGCAACGTTTACCGGTTGCGGTGAAAACCGTGGTCGGCTGGATCAGGGCGATTCGTTCGCTGGCAGCCAATGTACAACATGAACTGGCGCAGGAGCTCAAGCTGCAGGAGCTGCAGGACAGCCTGAAAAAGGTGGAAGAAGCGAGCCGCGGCACACTCTCACCTGAGCTGAAAGAGTCAATGGAAGAGCTGCGTAAAACTGCGGATTCAATGAAACGCTCGGTCAGTCAGAGCATCGACATTGAAAAAGAGGAAGACGAGGCAAACACCATTCATTCGGCCCAGCACAGGCCCGCGCCTCAGCCCGCTTCTGAAACGGTGCAGGCCTCAGAACCTGGCCCGGTTGAGCCTGCGGCGACGCCGGCTACCGCAGAACATCAGTCCAGCGCGCCGGCACAGGCCCCCGCTCCGGTTGCAGACTCTGTCACGGCTGTGCAACCTTCTGCGGCACCTTCCGCTGTTGCCACTGCCCCGGCACAGTCTCCGTCAGCCGTTTCATCCGCTCCGGCTGTGCAATCTTCTGCCGCACCTGCCGCCGTGGCCAGCGCGCCGGCACAGGCCCCCGCTGCTGATGTTGCCAGACCGACAGATTCTGTGCGTAATTCCGCTACCTCCTCTTCTGCAAGTGATGAACGATAATGGCCGTTGAAGATACCCAACCGCTCATCAGTCATCTGATTGAGCTGCGTAAGCGACTACTGAACTGCATCCTCGCCGTACTGGGGATTTTCCTGGTGCTGGTTTTCTTCGCTAATGATATCTACCAGCTGGTTGCGGCTCCGCTGATCAGCCAGATGCCGGTTGGCTCCAGCATGATTGCGACCGATGTGGCCTCACCGTTTTTCACCCCGATTAAGCTGACCATTATTGTGTCGGTGTTTCTTGCGGTGCCGGTGATCCTCTATCAGGTCTGGGCTTTCATCGCCCCGGCGCTTTACCGACATGAGCGTAAGCTGGTTATGCCTTTGCTCTTTTCCAGCACCTTCCTGTTTTACTTCGGCGTGGCTTTTGCCTATTTCGTGGTCTTCCCGCTGGCATTTGGTTTTTTCACCAAGACCGCGCCGATCGGCGTCACCGTTGCGACGGATATTGCCAAATACCTCGATTTTGTCATGACACTGTTTATGGCATTTGGTGTGGCGTTTGAAGTGCCGGTGGCGATTGTGTTGCTGTGCTGGACCGGAATCACCAGCCCGGAAGATTTAAAGAAGAAACGTCCCTATATTCTGGTGGGCGCCTTCGTAGTCGGGATGCTGCTCACACCGCCGGATGTTTTTTCCCAAACTTTGCTCGCTATTCCGATGTACTGCCTGTTTGAAGTCGGCGTATTCTTTTCCCGTTACTATGTGGGTAAAGGCCGCCGGTCACAGGATGAGGACGAGAACAGCGATTCCTGATGCTGACGGCTTTACCCGCACAGGCGGGAAGCGATCAAGCCAAACCGCCCGGATGGGCGGTTTTTGTTTATAAACAGTGGGAAAAATTATGTTTGATATCGGTGTAAACCTGACCAGCACGCAATTCGCCTCCGACCGGCAAAAGGTGGTTAAACGCGCGCGTGATGCGGGCGTCACCGGGATGCTGATTACCGGCACTAACGCGCTGGAGAGCCAGCAGGCTCAGCGATTGGCTGAAGCTCAACCTGACTTCTGCTGGTCTACTGCGGGCGTTCACCCTCATCATGCCAGTGAATGGTCTGTGGAAATTGCCAGCACCCTGCGTCGCCTGGCTGAAAAACCGGAAGTGGTGGCTATCGGTGAGTGCGGACTCGATTTCAACCGCAATCTGTCGGCGCATGAGCAGCAGGAGTATGCGTTTGACGCGCAGCTGGCTCTGGCGGCAGAACTCAATATGCCGGTGTTTCTTCACTGCCGCGAAGCTCATGAGCGTTTCGCTGCGGTGCTTGGGCCCTGGCTGCCAAAATTGCCGGGTGCGGTGATCCACTGCTTTACCGGCACGCGTGAGGAACTGGAAGCCTGTCTGGCAATGGGATTATCGGTGGGGATAACGGGCTGGGTATGCGATGAGCGTCGTGGTCTGGAACTGCGTGAGCTGCTGCCACTGATTCCAGCCGATCGTCTGCTACTGGAAACCGATGCGCCTTATCTGCTGCCGCGTGACATGCGCCCGCGCCCGACCTCACGCCGGAACGAACCCTGCTTTTTACCGCATATTGTTAATCAGGTGGCGACATGGCGTGGCGAGAATGCTGAGGAACTGGCGGTCCGCATTGATCAGAATGCGCGGACGTTGTTCAGACTGGTTTAAAGCTTGCGGAACTGCTTGTTATCCACGCTGCGCATCACCTGCTTGTTCAGCAGATTAAGTAACAGAATCGAGCGTGTTTCACCATCCGGCTCGGCAAAGATGGCGCGCAGCCCTTCAAACGTCCCTTCGGTGATGACCACTTCATCGCCGCTTTGTGGGGTCTCAGGATCAAGCAGGATTTGCGGGACGTCGGTCTCCAGCGCTTCAATCACGGCCGAAGGCACAGTCGCGGGCGTGGTGCCGAAGCGCACGAAGTGACTGACACCCCGGGTGCTGCTGATGGTCGTGGTGTGAATCGCTTCCGGATCGAATTCAATAAACAGATAATTTGGAAAAAGTGGCTCACTCACCGTGGTGCGTTTACCGCGCACGATCTTTTCCAGAGCGATCATTGGACTCAGGCAATTCACTTCCTGCCGCTCCAGATGCTCCTTCGCGCGCAATAGCTGTCCACGTTTGCAATAGAGTAAGTACCAGGATTCCATAACTGCTCCCATTGAATGGACGCTAAGAATAGCAAAACTGCTGCCAGAGTTATAGCGCAGGGGCAGGGTAAAGCGTCCCGCAGCGAAAAAAAACTGAGAATTTTCTTAACATACCGGTGGGCAGCAGAAAAGGTGGCAGGAAATGGACGTCAGCTTGTGAAGCCGCCGGATAAACCTCAGCATATCCGCTTAATCAGACCTATAATGGCCGATTCACTCTGGCCGGAAAGCTAAAGCCGCATGAAATATCACGATTTAAGAGACTTTCTCGCGCTGCTCGAACAGCGCGGTGAGCTAAAGCGCATTACCCAGTCGATCGACCCTGAACTGGAAATGACCGAAATTGCCGATCGCACTCTGCGTGCCGGTGGCCCCGCCTTGCTGTTTGAAAACCCGAAAGGGTACGACATGCCGGTACTGTGTAATCTGTTCGGCACGCCAAAGCGTGTGGCGATGGGCATGGGCCAGGAGGAGGTCAGCGCACTGCGTGAAGTGGGTAAACTGCTGGCCTTCCTGAAAGAGCCGGAGCCGCCAAAAGGGTTCCGCGATCTGTTCGACAAGATGCCGCAGTTTAAGCAGGTCCTGAACATGCCGACGAAACGCGTGCGTAATGCGTCCTGTCAGGAAGAGGTGTTCAGCGGCGATGAAGTCGATCTGACACGCATTCCGGTGATGAAGTGCTGGCCTGGCGATGCAGCACCACTGATTACCTGGGGACTGACCGTGACGCGCGGCCCACACAAAGAGCGGCAGAATCTCGGTATCTACCGGCAGCAGGTGATCGGCAAAAATCGTCTGATTATGCGCTGGCTGTCGCACCGTGGCGGCGCGCTTGATTATCTGGAGTGGACGAAAGCGCATCCGGGTGAGCGTTTTCCGGTCTCGGTGGCACTGGGTGCCGATCCCGCGACCATCCTCGGTGCCGTCACGCCGGTACCGGATACGCTATCAGAATATGCGTTTGCCGGATTGCTGCGCGGCAATAAAACCGAAGTGGTAAAATGCCTCTCGAACGATCTCGACGTGCCGGCCAGTGCGGAAATCGTGCTGGAAGGATATATCGAAGCGGGCGATATGGCGCCGGAAGGACCTTACGGCGACCACACTGGCTACTACAATGAAGTAGATAGCTTCCCGGTGTTTACCGTGACGCATGTTACGCAGCGCCATAAGCCTATCTATCACTCCACCTACACCGGCCGTCCGCCGGATGAACCTGCGGTGCTGGGTGTGGCGCTGAATGAAGTCCTGGTGCCGATTCTGGTGAAGCAGTTCCCGGAGATCGTGGACTTCTATCTGCCGCCTGAGGGTTGCTCATACCGCCTCGCGGTTGTGACCATTAAAAAGCAGTACGCAGGGCATGCCAAACGTGTCATGTTTGGCGTCTGGTCGTTTTTGCGGCAGTTCATGTACACCAAATTTGTTATTGTGTGTGACGATGACGTTAATGCGCGTGACTGGAACGACGTTATCTGGGCGATTACCACGCGTATGGATCCGGCCCGCGATACGGTATTAGTGGAAAATACCCCGATCGACTATCTCGATTTCGCCTCGCCTGTGTCCGGGCTGGGATCGAAGATGGGGATGGATGCGACCAACAAGTGGCCAGGTGAAACGCAGCGCGAATGGGGTACACCTATCGTCAAAGATCCGGCGGTCACCGCGCGCATTGATGCTATCTGGGATGAGCTAGGTATTTTTGATCAGCCGCCACAGCGTTGATGGCGAGCACAACCATAAAGACGACCCGACAGAGGGAACGCATGACAACGTTAAGCTGTAAAGTAACTTCAGTTGAGGCGATTACCGACACGGTCTATCGCGTTCGCCTGATCCCTGAAGCGGAATTCAGTTTTCGCGCGGGACAGTATCTGATGGTAGTGATGGATGAGCGCGACAAGCGTCCGTTCTCACTGGCCTCAACGCCGATGGAAAAAGATATCATTGAGCTGCATATCGGCGCGTCCGATCTGAACCTCTATGCCATGGCCGTTATGGATCGCATCCGTAACGATCGCCAGATCACGGTGGATATGCCGCACGGCGATGCCTGGTTGCGCGAAGAGAGCACTAAACCGCTGATCCTGATTGCAGGCGGCACCGGTTTCTCCTATGCCCGTTCCATTCTGCTTACCGCGCTGGCGGAACAGCCAGAGCGCGATATCGCCATTTACTGGGGCGGACGTGAACTCAAGCATCTGTACGATATGGACGAGCTGGATGCGCTGGCAGTCAAGCACCCGAACCTGAAGGTGATCCCGGTCGTCGAGCAGCCCGAAGCGGGCTGGCAGGGTCGTTCAGGCACGGTCCTGACGGCCGTGATGCAGGACTTCAGCACGCTGAGCGAGCATGAGATCTACATCGCCGGACGTTTTGAGATGGCGAAGATTGCCCGCGATCGTTTCTGTGCCGAGCGTGGCGCCGTGGAATCACAGATGTATGGCGATGCGTTTGCCTTTATCTGATTCCCGGTAGCAGCCTGTAGCCGATAGAAAAAACCCGCCGGTTAACGGCGGGTAAATCTGACAAAGTAAGACTCAACGTATTACAGACGCTCGAATACGGTCGCGATCCCCTGACCCAGTCCGATGCACATGGTGGCGAGACCTAATCGGGCATCGCGTCGTTCCATAATGTTCAGCAGCGTAGTGCTGATGCGCGCACCGGAGCAGCCTAGCGGATGGCCTAAAGCAATCGCGCCGCCATTCAGATTGACCTTTTCATCCATCAGCTCCAGCAAACCTAAGTCCTTAATGCAGGGCAGCGTCTGCGCGGCAAAGGCTTCGTTCAGCTCAAACACGTCGATATCACTGACGCTCAGTCCAGCGCGTTTCAATGCCAGTTTACTGGCCGGTACCGGTCCGTAGCCCATGATCGACGGATCACAGCCGACCACTGCCATGCTGCGGATACGTGCGCGTGGCGTCAGCCCCAGTTCACGGGCGCGTGATTCACTCATGATCAGCATGGCGGCCGCACCATCTGACAGCGCCGACGACGTTCCCGCCGTGACGGTGCCATTCACCGGATCGAAGGCGGGTTTGAGCGCCGCCAGTCCTTCGGCGCTGGTCTCCTCGCGGATCACCTCGTCGAAATCATAGCGTTTGAGAATGCCGTCGCTGTCGTGACCATAGGTGGCGACAATCTCTGTCGCGAAATCCCCACGCTGGGTGGCCTGCCATGCACGCTGGTGCGAGCGCAGGGCAAACGCATCCTGCTGCTCACGGCTGATATGATGCATACGCGCCAGCATCTCGGCGGTTAAGCCCATCATGCCTGCGGCTTTAGCGACGGTGCGGCCGAGGCCGGGATGAAAGTCCACACCGTGATTCATCGGCACGTGTCCCATATGCTCCACGCCCCCAATCAGGCAGCACTGTGCATCGCCAACCATAATGGCGCGTGCCGCATCGTGCAGCGCCTGCATGGAAGAACCACACAGCCGGTTGACGGTAGTGGCCGGTACGGAGTGCGGGATTTCGGCCAGCAGCGCGGCGTTACGCGCGATATTAAATCCCTGTTCCAGCGTCTGCTGTACACAGCCCCAGACGATATCGTCGAGGGAGGTCGGATTCACCGCCGGGTTACGGCTCAGAATTTCGCGCATCAGATGCGCAGAGAGATCTTCAGCGCGCACGTTCCGAAAAGCTCCGCCTTTTGAACGTCCCATTGGCGTGCGTACCGCATCAACAATCACCACATTTTCCATCTTCTTGCCCTCAGGCGCTTTTCAGCGCGGCTTCATCAATCGGTTTGGCGGCGGGATACCAGCTTTCATGCTGATGGGCTTTCTGCACCAGCAGCGCAGGCAGGGCATACAGGCCGCCGAGCGTGCTGTAGCGCCGGGCCTGATCGACCACATTGCTGTTGCCCAGGGTATCGAGGTAGCGGAAAGCACCACCACGAAACGGCGGGAAGCCGAGGCCATAGACTAGCGCCATATCCGCTTCTGCCGGTGAGGCGATAATCTTCTCTTCCAGGCAGCGCACCACTTCATTCAGCATCGGCAGCATCATGCGGTTCAGAATCTCTTCGTCACTGAAGACCCGCGCGGGCTGACAGACCTGTTGCAGCAGCGTATCCACCTCCGCATCTGGCACTTTCTTCAGCTTGCCCTTTTTATCCTCTTCCCAGCGCCAGAAACCTTTGCCATTTTTCTGGCCAAAACGACCGGCATCAAACAGCAGGTCGATCGCATCGCGATAGTCATGCTTCATACGATCCGGGAAACCATCCGCCATGACGCTTTGCGCGTGGTGTGCGGTATCGATGCCTACCACATCCAGCAGCCATGAGGGACCCATCGGCCAGCCGAACTGTTTTTCCATCACTTTATCAATCTGACGAAAATCAGCGCCGTCGCGCAGCAGCAGGCTGAAAGCAGCGAAGTAGGGGAACAGCACCCGGTTCACAAAGAAGCCCGGACAATCATTCACCACGATCGGCGTTTTGCCCATTTTGCTGGCCCAGGCCACCACTTTACTCAGGGTTGCTTCACTGGTTTTCTCGCCACGAACCACTTCAACCAGCGGCATACGCGGCACCGGATTGAAGAAGTGCATGCCACAGAAGTTTTCCGGGCGTTGCAGCGCCTGCGCCAGCTGGCTGATAGGAATGGTCGAGGTATTGGAGGCCAGAATCGCGTCTTCACGCAGATGCTGTTCGGTTTCAGCCAGCACTTTGGCCTTGATCAGCGGGTTCTCAACCACGGCTTCCACCACCACATCGGCCTGGTCAAAACCGGCGTAATCCAGTGTGGGCTGGATAGTGGCGATCACACTGGCGAGTTTGTTGCCGTCGATTTTGCCGCGTTCCAGCAGCTTATTAAGTAACTTGCTGGCTTCGTTCATCCCCAGGGTTAACGCCCTGGGGTTAATATCTTTCATTCTGACCGGCACGCCTTTCCACGCAGACTGGTAGCTGATGCCGCCACCCATAATGCCTGCGCCCAGTACCGCCGCCTGAGAGGGTGCGCCGCTTTCGCTGCCGCGCTTTTTCGCCAGGCTTTTCACGTACTGGTCGTTGAGGAAGATGCCGACCAGTGCGCGGGCTTCATCAGACTGCGCCAGCGGCACAAACGCCGCGGTTTCAAGTTTCAGCGCATCATCACGGCCAAGACTGGCCGCCGCTTCAATAGTCTTTACTGCCATCAGCGGAGCGGGATAATGTTTACCTGCGGTCTGCAGCACCATCGCTTTCGCAATCGTGAAGCTCATGGCCGCTTCAATCGGGCTGAGTTTCAGCGGAGCCAGTTTCGGTGCCCGGCGCGCGCGCCAGCTGCCATCAGTGGCGGCGGCTTTGAGCATCGTGATCCCCGCCTCGCGCAGTTTTTCGCGAGCGACCACCGCATCGACCAGACCGAGTTTCAGGGCAGCATTGCCATCGACATCTTTGCCCGCCGCAATAATTTCCAGCGCACTGTCGGCACCCAGCAGGCGCGGCAATCGCACGCTGCCACCAAATCCGGGCATGATGCCGAGTTTGGTTTCCGGCAGGCCAATACGGGCGTCCGCAGTGGCGATACGCAGATCGGTTGCCAGAACGCATTCACATCCGCCGCCCAGCGCATAGCCGTCAATGGCGGCCAGGGTCGGCACCGGCAAATCTTCCAGACGGTTGAAGATGCTGTTGGCGTAACTCAGCCACTGACTCAGTTTTTCGGTAGGTGCATCAAACAGGGAAAGGAACTCGGTGATATCCGCGCCCACAATAAAAGCAGGTTTAGCGGAGCTCAGCAGCAGGCCGCGCAATTCTGGCTGCTGTTCCAGCACTGCAATCGCCTCGCCCAGACTGGCGACGGTTTGCGTATCAAGCTTATTGACCGAGCCTGTAGCGTCAAAAACCAGCTCGGCGATGCCATCGTCCAGCCAGTGAAGAGTAAGGTTAGCGCCTTGGTAGAGCATGTGCGTCTCCTGAAACCGCGAAAGGTGATCTGGTCATACCAGATGATCGTGAGTGTGGGAGTGATGTTAATTATTTGCAAACTGCTCTTTGCTTATTTGCTAACAAGATCACAGCTCCGCGACTTCGGCATCTGCGTATGGGGTATGCTAAACTTGCGGCCATTTCGCGACACTGGAGAGACGTCAATGGATTCACTGAAGACCTTGTATCACGCGCATATCGCCACGTTGCAACAACGGGCGCAGCAGGTGCTGGCACGCAACAAACTGGATGCGATGTTGATCCATTCCGGTGAGTTGTTGACGGTGTTTCTGGATGACCACACTTATCCGTTCAAGGTGAATCCACAGTTCAAGGCCTGGGTGCCGGTGACGCAGGTGCCTAACTGCTGGCTGTGGATTGATGGGGTGAATAAACCCAAACTGTGGTTCTACTCTCCGGTGGATTACTGGCATAACGTTGAACCGCTGCCGGATAGCTTCTGGACCGGGGATGTCGAGGTTGTCGGCCTGAAAAATGCGGATGAGATTGCGCAGTTGCTGCCTGCCCAGCGTGATAACGTCGCCTATATTGGCCCGGTCAACGCGCGCGCGGCTCAGCTCGGTATCGCCTCCGGCAATATCAATCCCAAAGCGGTGATCGACTTCCTGCATTTCCATCGCAGCATCAAAACAGATTATGAACTTGCCTGTATGCGCCAGGCGCAGAAGCTGGCGGTTGCCGGTCATCTCGCCGCGAAAGAGGCGTTCTCGGCAGGCTTAAGCGAGTTCGATATCAACCAGGCCTATCTGACTGCGACCGGTCATCGCGACACCGATGTGCCCTACGGCAATATCATTGCGCTGAATGAACACGCTGCGGTGCTGCACTACACCCGGCTGGATCATCAGCCACCGGCGAAACGCCACAGCTTTTTGATTGATGCGGGTGCTGAGTATCTTGGCTACGCCGCCGATCTGACCCGCAGCTATGCGGCGCAGAGCAGTTCGCTCTATGCCAGAATGGTTGAGGCGATGAACGCGGAAGAGCTGGCGCTGATAGCTACGCTGAAAGCCGGCGTTCGCTACACCGATTATCATCTTCAGATGCACCAGCGTATTGCGAAGATGTTGCTGAAGTTTGAGCTGGTGCAGGGAATCAGCGAAGAAGCGCTGGTGGCTGAAGATCTGACCGGTCCGTTTATGCCACATGGACTGGGGCATCCGCTGGGTCTGCAGGTGCATGACGTGGCTGGTTTTATGCAGGATGATCAGGGCACGCATCTGGCCGCGCCTGCGCAATATCCTTATCTTCGCTGCACCCGCGTGCTGCAACCGGGCATGGTATTAACCATCGAGCCAGGCTTCTATATTATTGACTCATTACTGGCGCCGCTGCGTGCAGGCCGTTTCAGTCAGCACTTTAACTGGCAGGCTATCGATGCACTTCGGCCTTATGGCGGGATTCGTATCGAGGATAACGTGGTGATCCATGCGCATCGCGTTGAGAACATAACCCGCGATCTGCATCTGGCCTGATGGAGGCCTTTGATATTCCCGCTGTGCCCGTGAGCAGCAGTGAGGAGACGATAAAAAAGAGTCGCTTCATTACGCTGCTGGCGCACACCGAGGGGGCAGAGGCGGCGCGCGCCTTTGTCCAGCAGGTCAAAAGCGAGCATCCCGCTGCACGGCATCACTGCTGGGCATGGGTCGCGGGCGCGCCGAATGATTCTCAACAGCTCGGCTTCTCTGATGATGGTGAACCTTCGGGTACTGCAGGGAAACCGATGCTGGCGCAGCTGATGGGCGCGGATATTGGCGAGATTACTGCCGTAGTGGTGCGTTATTACGGCGGCATCATGCTGGGAACCGGTGGCTTAGTGAAAGCCTATGGTGGTGGCGTTCAGCAGGGGCTTAAGCTGCTGCCACGGCAGCGCAAAGTGCCGATGAAGCTGTTTACGTTGCAATGTGACTATCCACAGCTCAGTGATGTTGAACGGCTGGTTCAGCGTTTCGACGGTAAGGTGACCGACAGTCAGTTTCAGGATCGCATCGCGCTGACGCTGGCTGTACCTTACGGACAAATCGACGGATTCAAAAAAAATCTGTCAGACTTTAGTCGGGGCGCGTTATCGCTGATCCCGTTCACACCCTGATGTTCATCTCTATTATTTAAAGGAACGGCTGAATGCACTTTCGCGCCATTACCCGCATAGTCGGTCTGCTGGTGATCCTCTTTTCAGTGACGATGATTTTGCCCGGCCTGGTCGCATTGATTTATCGCGATGGCGCGGGGCGGGCGTTTAGCCAGACCTTCATGATGGCGCTGGTGATCGGCTCGCTGCTGTGGTGGCCGAATCGCAAAAAGAAAACCGAACTCAAACCGCGGGAAGGGTTTCTGATTGTCGTCCTGTTCTGGACGGTGCTGGGCAGCGTTGGGGCCATGCCCTTTATCTTTGCCGAACAGCCGCATCTTTCCGTGACGGATGCGTTCTTTGAATCTTTCTCTGGCCTGACAACGACCGGCGCCACCACGCTGGTGGGGCTGGACTCGCTGCCCAAGGCGATCCTCTTCTATCGGCAGATGCTGCAGTGGCTGGGCGGTATGGGAATCATCGTGTTAGCGGTGGCGATATTGCCGATTCTGGGCGTCGGGGGCATGCAGCTCTATCGCGCTGAAATGCCGGGGCCGCTGAAAGATAACAAAATGCGGCCGCGTATTGCCGAAACGGCCAAAACACTCTGGCTGATCTATGTTCTGCTGACGGTGGCCTGTGCGCTGGCATTATGGCTGGCAGGAATGCCGGCCTTTGATGCTATCGGCCACAGCTTCTCGACCATCGCGATTGGCGGCTTCTCAACCCATGATGCCAGCATTGGCTATTTTCACAGTGGCACCATCAATACCATCGTGGCGGTGTTTTTGCTGATCTCAGGCTGTAACTACGGCCTGCACTTTGCCATGTTAAGCGGGCGGAATCTGCGCGTTTACTGGCGCGATCCGGAATTCCGCATGTTCATTGGTGTTCAGCTGACGCTGGTGTTGATCTGCACGCTGGTGCTCTGGTTCCACAATGTTTACGACAGTGGCTGGCAAACGCTGAACCAGGCCTTCTTCCAGGTCGTTTCCATGGCGACGACAGCGGGATTCACGACCGACAGCATCGCACGCTGGCCATTGTTCCTGCCGGTGCTGCTGTTATGCTCCGCCTTTATCGGCGGCTGTGCTGGTTCAACCGGCGGTGGCCTGAAGGTTATCCGCATCCTGCTGTTATGCAAGCAGGGTAACCGTGAGCTTAAGCGTCTGGTTCACCCGAATGCGGTCTACACCATTAAGCTGGGGAATCGGGCGTTGCCTGAACGTATCCTTGAGGCCGTATGGGGATTCTTCTCGGCTTATGCGCTGGTGTTCCTGGTCAGCATGCTGGCGATCATTGCCACCGGCGTCGATGACTTCTCGGCCTTTGCTGCCGTTGCCGCGACGTTGAATAACCTCGGGCCGGGTTTAGGGGTTGTGGCCGATAACTTCACTTCAATGAATGACGTGGCGAAATGGATTCTTATCTCCACCATGTTATTCGGGCGTCTCGAGGTATTTACCTTGCTGGTGCTGTTCACGCCTACTTTCTGGCGTGAATAATTAATAAGGATGCTGACATGAAAGCGCTGATTCTCTATTCCACCCGCGACGGACAAACAAAGAAGATTGCCTCTTCTATAGCTGAGGTGATCCGTCAGCAGCAGCCATGTGATGTGCTGGACATTCAGGATGCCACTCTGCCTGACTGGGCGCAGTATGATCGCGTGCTGATTGGCGCCTCAATTCGCTATGGCCACTTCCAGCCGGTCGTTGATAAGTTCGTGAAGCAACATCTTCAGGATTTGCAGCAGCGTACCAGCGGTTTCTTTTCGGTAAACCTCACGGCGCGCAAACCTGAGAAGCGTTCTCCTGAAACTAATGCTTATACGCAGAAGTTCCTGGCCAGTTCGCCGTGGCAACCTGATTGCTGTGCCGTGTTTGCGGGCGCGCTCTATTATCCGCGCTATCGCTGGTTTGATCGCGTCATGATTCAGTTGATTATGCGTATGACCGGCGGTGAGACAGATTCCACAAAAGAAGTGGAGTACACGGACTGGCAGCAGGTACGCACTTTTGCCAATGATTTTGCACAGTTACCAGGCAAATCGTAGCGAAATAGCGCGATTTGATGAAAATTACTGCGAACGATAATCTTTTCGTAATAAACACTTGTCAGCCCGCGCGAACTCCCTATAATGCGCCTCCATCGACACGGAACACCGGCAACGGGAAACGGGTTGAGAGGCACAGGAGACTGAGCCGCCGGAGAAAAACTTCTGAAATAGAGGTTGACTCTGCAGGAGGAAAGCGTAATATACGCCACCTCGCGACAGGACGCTAAC
>NZ_FOVG01000006.1 GCF_900115075.1 Candidatus Pantoea varia | reverse complement strand
TGCGAGAGTAGGGAACTGCCAGGCATCAAATTCGTTCCTTTTCCCCTGA
Source organism: Candidatus Pantoea varia (assembly GCF_900115075.1). Taxonomy (GTDB): domain Bacteria; phylum Pseudomonadota; class Gammaproteobacteria; order Enterobacterales; family Enterobacteriaceae; genus Pantoea; species Pantoea varia. The sequence continues at coordinate 231,881 of NZ_FOVG01000006.1, read as the reverse complement.
CAAGGAAAGCAACAGGAACAGACGGCGATCAGCCAGTTGCTGAGAGCTGTGAAAGAATCGGTGGAGCGGTAGTTCAGTTGGTTAGAATACCTGCCTGTCACGCAGGGGGTCGCGGGTTCGAGCCCCGTCCGTTCCGCCACCCTATTAGGGGCGTAGTTCAATTGGTAGAGCACCGGTCTCCAAAACCGGGTGTTGGGGGTTCGAGTCCCTCCGCCCCTGCCAGAAAACGATCCTTTGCTTCGGCAAAGGATTTTTTTTGCCTTTAAAAAAGCAAAAAAAAACCAGCTAACTCTAACTGGCCTCTGATCCTCTCTGCTTACCTCTTTTTTTCCGCAAATTCAGCTGTTTTGCCTGACCAGAATCGGGAATTTAAGCAACTGACGAATGTGAGCCTGCTGATCGCTGTTCTGCAACCAGACAGCATAGAGCGGACGAACAGCGACGGGCGTATCCGGAATCATCATCAACTCACTGTAAACACTTTGCCAGAAGTCCGGCAGGAACGCGCACGCTCCGGTGGTATGCAGCAGTTCACGGGTGACGTGCGCCGACGTCGTGGACAGTACTGGCACATCATCAGCCCCAGAGAGGTAGCTCTGATGCTGATGAAAATCTGCTCCCCATTCCAGCTTAATGTAATCATATTTTTCGCGTTTTTCGCTCTGCCGAGCGCAGAACAGCGCCAGCGAAATATGACCAATCTGCTGACTGGTTAACTCATCCATCTTTGGTGCTTCAGTGGTGATCAACAGATCAAGCTGACGCTCATGAAGTTGCTTAACCAGCAGATGCCGTTGTGCCACGCGTGCTTCTAAATGCAGGCTCTCACGATTCTCATACAACGTCTGTAGCCATGGTGTCAGATAAGCCTCCCACAGGGATGCACTGGCACCTATAGAAAGCTCATGATGCTGCTGAGTATGAGAAACCTCCTTCTTCGCCATCATCCAGGTACTCATCAGGCTTTCAGCATAGGGAAGCAGTCGCTCTCCGGCCGCCGTCAGACGTATGTTATTGCGATGCCGTGTAAAAAGGTTAACGCCAAGCTGATTCTCTAACTGACGGATGCGAAAACTGACAGCAGATTGCGTGAGGTAAAGGGCTTCTGCAGCACGCCCGAAATGGCGTGTTCTGCTCACTTCCAGGAAAGTTTTCAGTAATTCCGTATCCACAGCGTTCTCCCAAAAAATGTTTGTCGTATAGATTTAAATGTTTTGTTTTACACTCTGTCAAGCCTATCTAATACTCCGCGCCATTAACAGCACGGCATTAGAAAATCAGGAGCGTGTAACATGGCGGAAAGCTTCTCAACAGAGAATCGTTTCTTTGATAACAAACATTACCCGCGTGGTTTCTCACGCCACGGTGACTTTACTATTAAAGAAGCTCAGCTTCTTGAACGCCACGGTTTCGCCTTTAATGAGCTGGATTTATCAAAGCGTGAGCCTGCAACCGAAGAAGAACGTTTGTTTATTGAAGTGTGTCGTGGCGTGCGTGAGCCGCAAACGGAAGCTGAACGTGTATGGTCTAAGTATATGACCCGCATCAAGCGTCCTAAGCGTTTTCATACGCTGTCTGGCGGTAAACCGCAGATGGACACCGTTGAAGACTTTACCGACAGCGACGATTAGCACAAAAGGGGCGAAAGCCCCTTTTTTATTGCAGGTCGTTATGCAGATGAATCATCAACCGATCAATCGTGCGATAACTGACTGCTTCCTGCAGATGATATCGTGTGATGTCTGTATCCCCGGCCAGATCGGCCACCGTGCGTGCTACTTTCAAAATCCGCTGCCATGCCCGTACCGATAAACCCAGCTTCTCCAGCACGGACTCCAGCCACTCCGCATCCTCTTTAGCAGGCTGGCACCAGCGCATAATCTCCGCATTGTTTAAATGCGCATTTATTTTGCCTGCGCGAGCCAGCTGAATCTCACGCGCGGCGACCACCCGATGACGAACCTGCTCAGACGCTTCCGCTCTGGCGCGCTGACCGCTGAGCATGCCACTCGGCAGTAGCGGTACCTCCAGCGAAAGATCAAAACGATCAAGAAAAGGGCCGGATAGCTTACTGAGATAACGGAGCACCTGCTGGGGTGAACAGCGGTTATGCTGCCCCTGATAATGGCCGGTTGGACTGGGATTCATCGCAGCAATCAACTGAAACCGTGCCGGGTAAGTGACTTTAGCGCGGGTGCGTGAAATCGCGATGAAGCCCGACTCTAACGGCTCGCGCAGAGAGTCCAGCACCTTGCGATCAAATTCCGGTAGTTCATCCAGAAACAGCACGCCGTTATGTGCCAGGGAGATCTCACCGGGCCGTGGCAGCGATCCCCCACCAATCAAAGCATAGAGAGACGCACTATGATGAGGTGACCTGAAAGGCCGGGTGCGCCACTGTCGGTGCAGAGTACTGCTGTTCACCAGACTGGCGATTGCTGCGCACTCCAGTGCCTCCTGATCGCTTAAAGCAGGCATGATGCCAGGCAGTCGGGTTGCGAGCATGGTTTTACCGGTGCCAGGTGGCCCAATCAGCAACAGGTTGTGCCCGCCAGCCGCGGTGATCTCCAGTGCTCTGCGTCCCTGTTTCTGACCAATGATATCCGTGAGATCCTCAGCAGGTGCGTCGCCGTGATGCTCAGGATACTGGGCTGCTGGTAACGTGAGATCATTGCGCAGAAAGGCACAGACTTCGCTGAGGTGAGAGGCTATAAGCGACGTACCCTGACGGATGAGTCCGGCATCACCCTGATTTTCAGCGGAGAGAACCAGCTGTCGCCCAGCCCGAATGGCCACCATGGCCGCAGGAATCGCGCCCTGTACACTGCACAGTGCGCCGTCGAGTGCCAGTTCACCCAGAAACTCATAGTGCGTCAGCTTGTCGGCAGGAAGCTGCTCAGAGGCGACCAGAATGGCGATCGCCATGGGTAAGTCATACCGCCCGCCCTCTTTGGGTAAATCCGCCGGTGCCAGATTGATGGTGACGCGCTTTGCCGGGAAGGTAAAACCACTGTTGATAATGGCGCTACGTACCCGCTCACGCGCCTCTTTCACCGTGGTTTCAGGCAGACCCACCAGTGTTAATGCAGGCAGGCCGTTACTGATGTGTGCCTCGATGGTCACCAGCGGGGCTTCCACTCCCAATGCTGCCCGGGTCAGAACTTTTGACAATGACATACTCGCTCCTTGTTGCTGCCAGTCTGGTGACAACGTCGAAGGAAAGCGAGGGGATGATCCGCACTGTTCGTGATATCGCACAGCTCATGAGTGCCTTTTGCAAGGCGTGTTGAAACAGTGTGCGACTGTACGCAAATCCACCAAAACATTATTACGTCACTAAAGTGATGAATAATCATCATCATGTAATTATTTCTTTTATTACAGATTGATAGGAGATGATTTAGCGACGCGCGCTAAAAAAAGTCTGTAAAAAAAGTTGTGTCATGCCCCCTGACTATGATAACTCTGTAGGTATTACTTCGAACACGTAAAAGAATTGAACAACACATGAAAGCCCTTCTACAAGTGATTAGCCTGGTCGTGATTAGCGTGGTGGTGGTTATTAACCTACCGTGCGGGGCAACGCTTGGAGAAAGAAAGGCTTAAAAATCAAGCCTCGAATCCGAAAAAACCCCCGCACCGAAAGGTCCGGGGGTTTTTTTTCGACCCGAGGAAATATCAGTAAATCCACAAGGAACAAACAATGAACAGTAGCATAAAATTCTGTTGTTCCGGTCAGGACACAGGAGAATAGCGATGACAGGTGCACAGTGGGTAGTTCAGGCTTTACGCGCACAGGGTGTTGATACCGTATTCGGTTACCCTGGCGGCGCCATCATGCCGGTATACGACGCGCTCTATGACGGCGGCGTGGAACACCTACTGTGTCGTCATGAGCAGGGCGCAGTGATGGCGGCGATTGGCTATGCCCGCTCAACCGGCAAAACTGGCGTCTGTATCGCAACCTCCGGCCCCGGCGCGACTAACCTGATCACCGGCCTGGCGGATGCCATGATGGATTCGGTGCCGGTTGTTGCCGTAACAGGTCAGGTCTCCTCTGCCTTCATCGGCACCGATGCCTTCCAGGAGATCGACGTACTGGGGCTCTCACTGGCCTGCACCAAACATAGCTTCCTGGTCGAATCACTGGATGAGCTGCCCGCCATCATGGCAGAAGCCTTCGCGCTGGCGCAGTCGGGTCGTCCGGGTCCGGTACTGGTTGATATCCCGAAAGATATTCAGATTGCGCAGGGTGAGCCTGCACCGCATCTGGTCCCGGTAGAAGAGGAAAGCGCGCTGCCATATCAGGCGATTCACGAAGCACGCGCTCTGATGGCGCAGTCCAGAAAACCAATGCTTTACGTTGGCGGGGGGGTTGGCCTGGCACAGGCTGTTCCGGCACTGCGTGCGCTGGCAGAAGAGACCGGTATTCCGGCAGTAGCTACCCTGAAAGGTTTAGGCAGCGTGGATCCATACAGTGATGTCTATATGGGCATGCTGGGGATGCACGGCACCAAAGCCGCCAATCTGGCCGTACAGGCGTGTGACCTGCTGATCGCGGTTGGTGCCCGTTTCGACGACCGCGTGACCGGCAAGCTGGATACCTTTGCACCGCACGCCAGCGTCATTCATCTCGACATCGATCCCGCTGAATTAAACAAATTACGTCGCGCACACGTCTCTTTGCAGGGTGATCTTAATGAACTGCTGCCCGCCCTGAGTCAGCCTCTGCATATCAACGCGTGGCGTGATGAGGTGAAAGCGCTTAAAGCCAGTCACCCATGGCGCTATGACCATCCAGGCGACGCGATCTACGCACCGCTGTTGCTGAAGCAGCTTTCCGATCGCAAACCGGCCAATACCGTGGTGACCACCGACGTCGGTCAGCATCAGATGTGGACGGCGCAACACATGGCATTCAATGCACCGGAGAATTTCATCACTTCCAGCGGCTTAGGCACCATGGGCTTTGGTTTACCTGCTGCCATCGGCGCACAGGTTGCACGGCCTGACGATACGGTTATCTGTGTCTCGGGCGATGGCTCCATCATGATGAACATCCAGGAGCTCGGCACCATCAAGCGCGGCAAGCTGCCGGTCAAAATCGTACTGATGGATAACCAGCGTCTGGGTATGGTGCGCCAGTGGCAGCAGCTCTTTTTTGACGGTCGCTACAGTGAAACCAATCTGTCCGACAATCCCGACTTCCTCACGCTGGCCAGCGCGTTCAACATTCCCGGCCAGCGCATTACCCGTAAAGATCAGGTCGACGCCGCCCTTGATGCTCTGCTGAACAGCGAAGGTCCTTACTTCCTGCATGTTGCAATAGATGAGCATGAAAACGTCTGGCCACTGGTACCGCCGGGTGCCAGCAATGCAAACATGATGGAGAAAACCGTATGAACCAGCATCAATTGTCTATCGAAGCCCGTTTCCGCCCTGAAATATTAGAGCGCATTTTACGCGTCGTGCGTCATCGCGGTTTTCAGGTCTGTTCTATGAACATGGCCTCAGTCGCCAACGCAGAAAACATTAATATTGAGATGACCGTTGCCAGCCAGCGCTCCGTCGATTTACTGTCTTCGCAATTAAGTAAATTGATCGACGTTGCATGCGTTCAGATTCAACAACAGACAACACAACAAATCCGCGCGTAGCCGCGAGAGGGAATAACAATGAGCACGAAGAAAGCAGACTTTATTTGGTTCAATGGCGAGATGGTTAAGTGGGAAGATGCGAAGGTCAGCGTCATGTCCCACGCGTTGCACTACGGTACGTCGGTATTTGAAGGCGTGCGTTGCTACGACTCTCACAAAGGACCGGTTGTGTTCCGTCATCGCGAACACATGCAACGTCTGCACGACTCCGCAAAAATCTACCGCTTCCCGATTAAAAGCAGCGTTGATGAGCTGATGGAAGCGTGCCGCGAAGTCATCCGCGTGAACAAACTGAAAAGTGCTTATATCCGTCCGCTGGCCTTTGTCGGCGATGTTGGCCTGGGTGTGAACCCGCCAGATGGTTTCACGACTGACGTGATCATTGCGGCGTTCCCGTGGGGCGCATACCTGGGCGCTGAAGCGCTGGAGAACGGCATCGATGCCATGGTCTCATCATGGAACCGCGTTGCGCCAAACACCCTGCCAACCGCCGCTAAAGCGGGTGGTAACTATCTCTCTTCACTGCTGGTGGGCAGTGAAGCTCGTCGTCACGGCTACCAGGAAGGTATCGCGCTTGATACCAATGGCCTGATCTCCGAAGGTGCAGGCGAAAACCTGTTTGAAGTCAAAGATGGCGTGCTCTATACCCCGCCATTTACCTCTTCAGCACTGCCGGGCATCACCCGCGATGCCATCATCACGCTGGCGCGTGATATGGGCATTGAAGTGCGTGAGCAGACCCTGTCGCGTGAATCTCTCTATCTCGCTGATGAAGTCTTTATGTCTGGCACCGCCGCAGAAATCACACCGGTGCGCAGCGTTGACCGCATTCAGGTTGGCGAAGGCAAGCGTGGTCCGGTCACCAAACGCATCCAGGAGGCCTTCTTTGGTCTGTTCACTGGCGAAACAGAAGACAAATGGGGCTGGTTAGATCCGGTTAACCCATAATCAGATACAGCGCGGGCGTCATCTGACGTCCGCGAGCTTATTCTTACTGGAGTAAATAGAGCATGCCTAAGTACCGTTCAGCCACTACCACCCACGGCCGCAACATGGCGGGTGCCCGTGCCTTATGGCGCGCGACAGGAATGACCGACGACGATTTCGGCAAGCCGATTATCGCTGTGGTTAACTCATTCACCCAATTTGTACCTGGCCACGTTCACCTCCGCGACCTGGGTAAACTCGTCGCTGAGCAGATTGAAGCGGCAGGTGGTGTAGCTAAAGAGTTCAACACCATCGCGGTGGATGACGGTATTGCCATGGGTCATGGCGGCATGCTGTATTCACTGCCTTCGCGCGAGCTGATTGCTGACTCGGTCGAGTACATGGTCAACGCGCACTGCGCCGACGCCATGGTCTGCATCTCCAACTGCGACAAAATCACCCCGGGAATGCTGATGGCGTCATTGCGCCTCAATATCCCGGTGATCTTTGTGTCCGGTGGACCGATGGAAGCGGGTAAAACCAAGCTTTCAGACAAGATCATCAAGCTGGATCTGGTCGATGCGATGATTCAGGGCGCCAACCCGAACGTCAGCGATGCCGACAGCGATCAGATCGAACGTTCTGCCTGTCCGACCTGCGGCTCCTGCTCCGGGATGTTCACCGCCAACTCGATGAACTGCCTGACCGAAGCACTCGGCCTGTCGCAGCCTGGCAACGGTTCACTGCTGGCAACGCACGCCGATCGCAAAGAGCTGTTCATCAATGCCGGTAAGCGCATCGTCAGTCTGACTAAGCGCTATTACGAGCAGGATGACGTCAACATGCTGCCGCGTAACATTGCTAACAAGGCCGCTTTCGAGAACGCCATGATGCTGGATATCGCCATGGGCGGCTCTACCAACACCGTGCTGCACCTGCTGGCGGCTGCACAGGAAGGCGACATCGATTTCAATATCTCCGACATCGATCGCCTGTCACGTAAAGTGCCTCAGCTGTGTAAAGTCGCGCCAAGTACCCCGAAATACCACATGGAAGATGTCCATCGCGCGGGTGGGGTTTTCGCCATCCTGGGCGAGCTGGATCGCGCAGGTCTGTTCGACAGCAGCGCCCGTAACATCCTGCAGCAGACGATGCGTGAAACGCTGGATCAGTACGACATCATGCTGACTAAAGATCAGGCGGTAAAAGATATGTTCCGCGCTGGCCCGGCGGGCATCCGTACCACCCAGGCATTCTCGCAGAACTGCCGCTGGGACACGCTGGATGATGACCGTGCCGAAGGCTGTATCCGTACCCGCGAAAACGCTTACTCGCAGGATGGCGGTCTGGCTGTGCTTTACGGCAACATCGCCGAAGATGGCTGTATCGTTAAAACGGCGGGCGTAGACAAAGAGATCCTGACCTTCACCGGTCCGGCCAAAGTCTATGAAAGCCAGGATGATGCGGTAGAAGCGATTCTGGGCGGCAAAGTCGTGGCAGGCGACGTGGTCGTCATCCGCTACGAAGGACCAAAAGGCGGGCCGGGCATGCAGGAAATGCTCTATCCGACCACCTATCTGAAATCGATGGGCCTGGGTAAAAGCTGCGCACTGATCACCGACGGTCGGTTCTCCGGCGGGACGTCGGGTCTCTCAATCGGTCATGCTTCGCCTGAAGCGGCTAACGGCGGCACCATTGCGCTGGTCAAAGATGGCGACACCATTGAAATCGATATCCCTAATCGCGGCATCAAACTCGCTGTACCGGATAACGAACTGCATGCCCGCCGTGAAGAGCAGCAGGCACGTGGCGATGCGGCTTATACGCCGGTCAATCGTCAGCGTGAAGTCTCCTTTGCGCTGCGTGCTTACGCATTACTCGCGACCAGTGCTGACAAAGGCGCCGTCCGCGATAAGAGCAAGCTGGGAGGCTAAAAATGGCCGAGTCTCAACCGCTACCTGACGCGCCTGGCGGCGCCGAGTATTTGCGCGCAGTGCTGCGTTCACCGGTGTATGAAGTGGCACAGGTGACGCCGCTGCAGGTTATGGAAAAAATTTCAGCGCGTCTCGGCAACACCATTCTGGTGAAGCGGGAAGATCGCCAGCCTGTGCACAGTTTCAAGGTGCGCGGTGCTTACGCGATGATTGCCGGTCTGAATGAAGAGCAGAAAGCGCGCGGCGTGGTGACGGCGTCAGCCGGTAACCACGCGCAGGGCGTGGCGCTCTCCGCGACTAAGCTGGGCATCAAGTCACTGATTGTGATGCCGCTGGCGACCGCAGACATCAAGGTTGATGCAGTGCGCGCATTTGGCGGTGAGGCTTTCCTGTTTGGCGCCAACTTTGATGAGGCGAAAGCCAAAGCGATAGAACTCGCTGAACAGCGCGGCTACACCTTCGTGCCGCCGTTTGACCATCCGGCCGTGATTGCCGGACAGGGCACGCTGGCGATGGAGCTGTTGCAGCAGGATGCGCACCTTGACCGGGTCTTTGTCCCGGTGGGTGGTGGCGGTCTGGCAGCGGGCGTCGCGGTGCTGATCAAGCAGCTGATGCCGCAAATCAAAGTTATCGCGGTGGAGTCAGAAGATTCAGCCTGCCTGAAAGCCGCACTGGAAGCGGGTCATCCGGTCGATCTGCCACGCGTCGGGCTGTTTGCCGAAGGCGTAGCGGTCAAACGGATTGGCAGCGAAACCTTCCGGCTCTGTCAGGCTTACATTGATGACATCATCACCGTCGACAGCGATGCGATTTGCGCTGCAATGAAAGATCTGTTCGAAGATGTTCGTGCCGTGGCGGAACCGTCTGGCGCGCTGGCGCTGGCAGGCATGAAGAAGTATATCCAGCAGCACGAGATCAAAGGCGAGCGGCTGGCGCATGTCTTATCCGGCGCCAACGTCAACTTCCACGGCCTGCGTTACGTCTCAGAGCGCTGCGAGCTGGGCGAACAGCGTGAAGCACTGCTGGCCGTCACCATCCCGGAACAGCAGGGCAGCTTCCTGCGCTTCTGTCAGACGCTGGGCGGACGTTCCATCACTGAGTTTAACTATCGCTACGCCGATGCGGATAAAGCCTGCATCTTTGTTGGTGTACGTCTGACCCGTGGCGTGGAAGAGCGCAGCGAGATCATCAGCGAACTCACCAGCGGCGGTTATCAGGTGGTCGATCTTTCAGATGATGAGATGGCGAAACTGCACGTGCGTTACATGGTGGGCGGACGTCCCTCCAAGCCGCTGCGTGAACGACTCTTCAGCTTCGAATTTCCGGAGGCACCAGGCGCGTTGCTGAAGTTCCTGCAGACGCTGGGGACCCACTGGAATATCTCGCTGTTTCACTACCGCAGCCACGGTACCGACTACGGTCGCGTGCTGGCGGCTTTTGAACTCGGCAGCGATGAGCCACGTTTCGAGGAGCACCTCACCGATCTGGGTTACGACTTTCATGACGAAAGCCAGAACCCGGCGTTCCGTTTCTTCCTGTCAGGCCACTGATTACAGCTGGCTCCAGAAGGCACTGATCAGCGGCTCTCCGAGCCGCTTTTTTTGCACGCAGATGCCGAGTTCGAACGGCGCAACCGAGTCAATATTCTCCAGCAACAGCACGCGGTTTCGCACCGGATCCGGGCTGTTTTCCAGCACCACATCCGGCAACAGTGCAATACCGCAACCCAGCGCCACCATCGAGACAATCGCCTCATGCCCCGATACCGTGGCGTAAATGACCGGATTCGGGATGCGCTGACGGCGGAACCAGAGATCGATACGCCGCCGTGCGGGGCCCTGCACCGGCAGGATAAAGGGAATTTTTGACCAGTCGGGCTGCGGCTGTGTGGCCTGGGTACGAACGGCACAGGGCAGAGCGGGCGCAATCAGCACCAGCGGGATTAGCCCCAGTGGCATAAAATCAATGCTGGCGGGCAGGGTTTCAGGCCGTCCGGCAATCGCCAGATCGGCATCGCCGGAGTGCACTTTTTCCACTGCATCCGCGGCATCGCCGGTATCCAGTTTGATTTCGACCTGCGGATGTTCCGCGCGAAAGCGGTCGAGAATAGGCGGCAGATGGCTATAGGCCGCCGTCACAGAACAAAACAGGCGCAGTTCGCCGCTGAGTGACGGGCCGTTAAGATCCATCACATGGCGCAGTTGCTGATACTGCAACAGTGTCTGCTGGGCAAACTGGCGCAGGCGTTCACCCGCTTCCGTTAATGTCACGGTGCGGTTATCACGCAGAAACAGCGCATGGCCGACATCTTCTTCGAGCCGCTGGATCTGGCGTGACAGCGTGGAAGGGCTGACGTGCATTGCACGCGCAGTGCGCCCAAAGTGGCAGCTCTCTGCCAGATGAAGAAACAGTTTCAGATCCCGTAAATCCATGTGCGCGTCGCCTCTGGGTGGTGTTGCATTTATTGCAATGTGACGTTGTTAATATATCAATTTAAGCAACAGAATTCCTGTCATATGATGGGGTCATTCGCGGCGCTGCATGAATCGCCGTTCCTGAACAAAAAAAGCAAACACAACCTTACCGGAGTACCCATGGCTAACTATTTCAACACATTGAACCTGCGCAACCAACTGGCACAATTAGGCAAATGCCGTTTCATGGCGCGTGATGAATTCGCGGAGGGTGCCAGTTTCCTGAAAGGCAAAAAAGTCGTTATCGTTGGCTGTGGTGCGCAGGGCCTGAACCAGGGTCTGAACATGCGTGATTCCGGTCTGGACGTCGCCTATGCACTGCGTGCCGAAGCGATTGCGGAGAAACGCCCTTCATGGCGCAAAGCGACCGATAACGGTTTCAAAGTGGGGACTTACGAAGATCTGATCCCGCAGGCTGACCTGGTGGTTAACCTGACGCCAGACAAGCAGCACTCTGCTGTGGTTCAGGCTGTTCAGCCGCTGATGAAAGATGGCGCTGCGCTGGGCTACTCACACGGTTTCAACATCGTTGAAGTGGGCGAAAGCATCCGTAAAGACATCACCGTCGTGATGGTGGCACCGAAGTGTCCGGGTACTGAAGTCCGTGAAGAGTACAAACGTGGCTTTGGTGTTCCGACGCTGATCGCGGTTCACCCGGAAAACGATCCAAAAGGCGAAGGCATGGCGATTGCTAAAGCCTGGGCAGCAGCGACCGGCGGCGATCGCGCTGGCGTGCTGGAATCCTCCTTCGTTGCAGAAGTGAAATCTGACCTGATGGGTGAGCAGACCATCCTGTGCGGCATGTTGCAGGCTGGTTCACTGCTCTGCTTCGACAAGCTGGTGGCTGAAGGGACCGACCCGGCGTACGCAGAAAAACTGATTCAGTTCGGCTGGGAAACCATCACCGAGTCACTGAAATTTGGTGGCATCACCCTGATGATGGATCGTCTCTCTAACCCGGCCAAACTGCGTGCTTATGCGCTGTCAGAGCAGCTGAAAACCATCATGGCGCCGCTGTTCCAGAAGCACATGGATGACATCATCTCCGGTGAATTCTCTTCCGGCATGATGGCTGACTGGGCGAATGATGATAAAAATCTGCTGACCTGGCGTGAAGAGACCGGCCAGACCGCATTCGAAACCGCCTCACAGTATGAAGGCAAAATCGAAGAGCAGGAGTACTACGACAAAGGTGTGGTAATGGTTGCGATGGTTAAAGCGGGCGTTGAGCTGGCGTTTGAAACCATGGTAGACGCCGGCATCATTGAAGAGTCTGCTTACTACGAATCACTGCATGAACTGCCGCTGATCGCGAACACCATCGCCCGTAAGCGCCTGTATGAAATGAACGTGGTGATCTCCGATACCGCCGAATATGGTAACTACCTGTTCTCCTTCGCCGCGGTGCCGCTGCTGAAAGAGTTTATGACCACGCTGCAGCCAGGCGATCTGGGTAAAGCGGTTGAAGGCACGCAGGTCGATAACGCGCAGCTGCGTGACGTCAACGAAGCCGTTCGCCAGCACCCGATTGAAACCGTTGGCCGCAAACTGCGTGGCTACATGACCGACATGAAGCGTATCGCTGTCGCGGGCTAATAAACTGGCAACACAGTTTTCAGCAAAACAAACCCCGGCTTGCCGGGGTTTTTTGTTAGTAGACGATAGCTGGACGCTTTCCTCCCCTGACCATGCTGCCAGTGCCTTTGGCTTCTTCACTGCTGCCAGAATCATCCTGCCTCATTAGCACTATGCAAGATCTTCAAACAGACAGCTAACCTGCTTCAAGCGATGGGAGCATACGCCTGTAGCAAAGCATCGCGGGCCAGGGACAAAAACGCCGGGAGCGTTTTTGAACAACGCAATGCGTTGGCCCGGCCACGGGCGCACCTCAGGGATGAGGTGCGTAATCGACCGCGCTGAGCCTGCCATGGATGGCGTCTTTTGCGTCTTTGCGAAAAGCGTATGCTCCCTGAGCCTGTCGCTGACCTCAAGGCGATGCTTTTTAGCCCTTCAGGGGTCATGTATATCCCCTGATGCCCTCTTTATTTACTGAATTCAACCCATAAAAAAACCCGGCGGCTGCCGGGTTTTACTGACCTTCATCCAGCCGGATTAAACGTCATACAGCGTCTGATTACGCGTCTCTTTACAGGCCAGCAACGCTATCAGCGTCAGTACGGCCATCGACGCCAGATAAAGTCCCACCGCCTGCAAACCATAATGCGCATTCAGCCAGGTCGCGATATAAGGCGCAACGGAAGCACCCAGAATCGAGGAGAGATTATAGGAGAACGATGCGCCGGTATAACGCACTTCCGTCGGGAACAGCTCCGGCAGCAGGGCGCCCATCGGGCCAAAGGTCAGCCCCATAATGCTCAGACCCAGCAGCAGAAACGCCATCACCAGCGCCTGCGAACCTGAACCGAGCATCGCCGGGAACAGGAACGAAAACGCGATAATCATCAGCGTAATGGTAATCATCGTCTTGCGGCGACCAAAACGGTCAGCCAGCAAACCGGCAATCGGCACCATCACCCCAAAGCCAATCACCGCCAGCATCAGCATCCACAACATACTATTACGCGGAATACCCAGACCCGCCGGTGCTGCTGTGGTGCCATAGCTCATCGAATAGACGGTCATGATATAGAACAGCGTATAGGTCGCCAGCATGATAAAGGTGCCGAGAATAGTGGCGGTCAGATGCTTGCTCAGCAGCGCCGCAATGGGCACCCGAACCTGCTTCTTCTCTTTCTGTACTTTGGCAAACACCGGACTCTCATGGAGCGAAACGCGCACATACAGCCCAATCAGCACCAGCACGGCAGAGAGAATAAACGGCACGCGCCAGCCCCACTGCATAAACTGCTCGTCGGTAAGCAGCCACGAAAGCAGCAGAAAAGTCCCGTTAGCGAAGAAAAAGCCAATTGGCGCACCCAACTGAGGGAACGAACCATAAAGCGCACGCTTCTTCGCCGGAGCATTTTCCGTCGCCAGCAGCGCTGCGCCACCCCATTCGCCACCCAGTCCCAGTCCCTGACCAAAACGCGCCAGCGCCAGCAGCAGCGGCGCCATCACGCCGATCGTCTCATAGCTGGGCAGCAGACCAATCACTACGGTGGAAATACCCATGGTCAGCAGAGAAGCAACCAGCGTGGCTTTGCGACCCACGCGATCGCCAAAGTGACCAAACACGGCAGAGCCAATCGGACGCGCGATAAAGGCGATAGCAAACGTGGCCAGCGACTGTAGCGTCGCGACGGTAGCATCACCCTGCGGGAAGAAAATGTGAGGAAAAACAATCACCGCAGCGGTGGCATAAATATAAAAGTCGAAGAACTCGATGGCCGTTCCGACCAGCGAGGCAATCACCACTTTACTGCGTGAGTTAACCGGCGTGGGATCCTGCTGTTTGTCGAGCGTGTCTGTGAGGGAGGCTTGCATAACTGTTTCTTATTTGTAAATACAGACAAAGAATCTTACGCATCTGCCAGAGCGCATTCAATGATGAAAACCCGCGCCGCGTCTGGCTTCCGAGGGTAAAAAGAGGATAATTTCTGTGGTGCTGCGAATACCGGGTGATACCGGGGTAATCCGGACGATATCTGGCGGGATACTCTACGAAAGGGCTAAATAAAAGTGACCCCTCAGCTATTCATCCTGTAGTCTGGTTGAAAAATAGCCAAGGGGTAATATTTTCCGCTGTTGTTAACGAATTACGATGACGTGTGTCGTGACGCACTGCCCGCTTCAGGCATCTGTGGGTCGTCTTTATATTTGGCGGTGGCAATCCACGCCGCACAGAACAGCGTCAGGCGGGCGAAGAAGTAGAAAAACGCCATCAGGCCGAGCACGGAACCAAAGGCCGCACCGGAAGGCGAGGTCGCCAGCTTCGGCAGCGTCAGCGTCATGACAAACTTAATCACCTCAAAGCCGATTGCCGCCAGCAGAGTTCCGCGGAACAGCGCTTTCTTACGCGGCTTATGACGCGGCAGGATCCAGAAAATCCACAGGAACAACAGATAGTTTGCCATAACGGAAATCGAGGTGGCGATAATGGTCAGGGCAGGCCGTAACCAGTCGATGCCATCCAGGCCCAGCGCACTGACGATCAAGGCCTGCGCAGAACCGGCTACCGAGGTTAGCGACAGCGTAATCACCAGCGCCAGCATCAGACCGGTCAGCGACAGCAGATCACGGATATAACGTTTCCAGATCTTCTCTTTGTCATCCGGTTTCCGTTCCCACACATCGCGTGACTGGGCACGAATCGCTTCACGCAGGTTACCCATCCAGTTAAGACCGGAGTAGAGCGCCAGCAGTAAACCCGTAATCCCCACGGTGGCACGCTGCTGAATGGCGGTATTCACGGTATTCTTCAGCGTGGTCGCCAGCGTCGGGTCGCTGATGCTGCTGACGATTTTGTTGATGATATCGGTCAGCAAATCCTGATTCGATGCCAGCACAAAACCCACGGCGGCAAACGACACCATCAGAATGGGGATCAGCGATAAAAATGAGAAATAGGTAATGGCTGCACCAAACTGGCTGCCGAGCCGATCGTTAAAGCGGTCAAGGGCGCGAATAAAATGCGCCACCGCCGGAATAGCCTGAAACCAGGTGGCGAAACGCGACACGCGAACAATGGATTCATCCACGGTGTGGTTGCCGGTTTTAATGTCGATAAGCGGCTTTTTTGGCTGCAAATCCTGCGGGTTTTCCTGCTTGTCTGTCATAGACCTTCACTGTCCTGTTTATCTTTAAAATCAAAGTATAGTCGTTCAGGTGACGTACTCCTGTAACACCTGACTCAGCCACTCCATAAATACCCGCACGCGACGTGCTACATTGCGCCGGTGCTGGTAGAGCAGATGGATCGGCATCGGTCTGGCAGGGAAGCGATGCAGCACTTCCACCAGCTCGCCCCTTTCCAGTAATGTCTGAATCCCGGCGGCAGGCACCTGAATAATGCCTAATCCTGCCAGACAGGCGGCGCGATAGGTTTCGGTGCTGTTCACCGTCACCACGCCGCCGGTATGAACGTAATGGCACTGCCTGCCATCAAAATATTCAAACCCGGGTGATGCCTGACCCAGCTGCTGGCTGTAATGCACCATCGCATGCTGCGACAGCTCTTCCAGACGGGTCGGCATGCCGAACCGCGAAAGGTAGCCAGGGCTGGCGCAGTTGATCAAGGTATGGGTACCAATTTTTCGCGCTATCAGGCCCGAATCCTTGAGTTCACCGACCCGAAGTACGCAGTCAAACCCTTCGCGGATCACATCCACCTGGCGGTCGCTGCTGCTCAGCTCAATTTCCACGCCGGGGTAGTGCTGCAAAAATTCCGGCAGCCTTGGCAGGACGAAACCGGTGGCCATCGCCACCGACATATCCACCCGCAGTTTACCGCTGAGCGAGGCCGGCTCGTGCTGGAAAAGGCTGTCCATATCGTCAATCATCGACAGTAAATCCAGACAGCGATCGTAATAGACTAATCCATCCTGAGTTAGTTGCACCCGGCGCGTGGTGCGATGCAGCAAACGCGTTGCCATTTGGTTCTCCAGCGCCTGAATCTGCCGCGATACGCTGCCTTTTGGTACGCCTAAGCTCTCTGCCGCGCGGGTAAAACTGCCCATTTCGGCCACCCGCACAAACACCTGCATTGCGTGAATTTTGTCCATGTTGTTCACCGATTGTTGTTTTTATTGAAACAGTGATGCGCGTTTAACCCTGTTTATAGATCAATAATTCGCGAATATCCTTAACCCGTGTTCAATTTTTCAACAGGTGTGAGCGATGAATCAGAAAGTGGCGTTAATTACCGGTGGAAACCGTGGTTTAGGCCGGAATGGAGCCTTAAAACTGGCTGCCAGAGGCACAGATATCATTCTGACGTACCGCAGCCATGCCGATGAGGCGCAGGCGGTCGTAAAGGAGATTGAGACGCTGGGAAGGCGCGCCGTGGCGCTGGCGCTGGATGTCGGCGAAACCGGCCAGTTCGATCGCTTTGTCGGAGACGTGAAACAGGCACTGCAGCAGCAGTGGCAACGGGAGCACTTTGACTATTTAGTGAACAATGCCGGACACGGACACTACAAGCCGTTTACCGACACCACCGAGGCGGAATTTGATGCGCTGGTGAATGTGCATTTCAAAGGGCCTTACTTCCTGACCCAGAAGCTGCTGCCGCTGATCAATGACGGTGGCCGCATCCTGAATATCTCCAGCGGGCTGACCCGCCTGGTCTATCCTGGCTCCTCGACCTATGCGTCGATGAAAGGGGCGATGGAAGTGCTGACGCGCTACCAGGCGAAAGAGCTGGGTGAACGGCGCATTCGCGTCAATATCCTGGCACCCGGCGCGATTGAGACCGACTTCGGTGGGGGCCGGGTGCGCGATACCCGCGAGATTAACGATCAGATTGCCGGACTGACGGCGCTGGGCCGGGTCGGATTGCCGGATGATATCGGCGACGCCATCAGTGCGATCCTCAGTGACGAAACGGGCTGGATCACCGCGCAGCGGATTGAGGCGTCAGGCGGGCAGGGAATTTAACCGCTGGCGGCGTCGCGGAAAACACGACGCCGCCGCCTTTCATAGCGTAATGGTGCCGTCAATGACGGTAACCGTATTGCCGCCAATCCAGATGGTCTCACCGGCAAAGGTCACGTTCACCCGACCCGCACGCTGCAGGACTGTGCCCTGGCGAACGCGATAGGAGGTGGTATGGCCTGCGGCTGCAAAATAACGCGCAAGACAGGCGTTGGCGCTGCCGGTCACCGGATCTTCGGTCAGGCTGCCATTCTCTACCAACAGGCCACGCACTTCATACTGTTCGTTTTCACCTTCTGGCAACCGGCCAAACGGCATCACACCCGAAACACCCGCATGCTTAATCAGACGCTGCAAATCGCTGACATTGGGCTGCAGCGCCAGCACGGCGTCGGCGCTGACCATCGGCACCAGCAGCCAGCGAATCCCCATATCCACCACGGTCGGGCTTTGTGTCAGATCGAACGCATCGCTGTTTAAGGCGTTCCCCATCAGCGCATCCTGCCACGGCATCAGGGTGGCAGCAGGCGCAGCAAATGCCAGGCCCGCCTCATTAATCTTCACCGTCACATTACCGACGCCGCACTCCTGCACGATTTCACCCGGCGTACGGGTTGGCCAGCCCGCCTCCAGCAGCGCGTGCGCGGTGCCCAGCGTCGGATGACCGGCAAACGGCAATTCGCCTTCCACGGTAAAAATACGCACCCGATAGTCCGCCTCTTCATGCTGTGGTGGCAGCACGAACGTGGTTTCCGACAGGTTAGTCCAGCGGGCAATCGCCGCCAGCTGACTGTCGCTTAACCCCTGAGCATCCATAATCACCGCCAGCGGATTGCCATTAAAGGCGGATGAGGTAAACACATCGACTTGCTTAAACGCGACCTTCATTGTGACTCCTTGCTCTGGGTTAGTGTGGCCTTTTCTCTGCCGGATGATTGCTTATAGCAGCTAACAGCGTTATCAATAAGTTAAAGATTTTACCGGAGACTCTGAATGCTAACGATCCTGGGACGCGCCTCCTCAATCAACGTGCGCAAAGTATTATGGCTGTGTGACGAGCTTGACCTTGATTTTGAGCGCGAGGAGTGGGGCGACGGCTTCCGCTCAACCCACCTGCCGGAATTCATGGCACTTAATCCAAATGCGATGGTGCCAGTTCTGAAAGATGATGACTTTGTGATGTGGGAATCTAATGCCATTCTGCGCTATCTGGCGAACGCCTATGGCGGCGAGTGGCTCTATCCTCATGATCCGCAAACGCGAGCGCCTGTCGATCAGTGGATAGACTGGCAAGCCACTGAACTCAACACCTCATGGCGCTACGCATTTATGTCGCTGGTGCGAAACTCCCCGGCTCATCAGGATCCGCGTCTGCTGGCCGCGGCCAGCAAAGGCTGGGCGCACACTATGAGCATTCTCAATCAGCAGCTGGAAAAAACCGGTCGCTACGTTGCCGGACGTAATTTCACGCTGGCAGACATTCCGATTGGTCTGGCGGTGAACCGCTGGTTTGAAACGCCGCTCGAACACCCAGACTATCCGGCGGTGCGTAATTATTACGAGCGCCTGACTGAACGTCGCGGCTATACCGTCTGGGGCCGTAACGGTACACCCTGAGCCTCGCCGCACGGCACGCCCGCCAGTTCACAGGCCATTTCCCCGGCGCGCTGAATCGCCCGGGTATAGCGCGCATCAAACGGATAGCAGCAGGAGAGACGCAGCGCATGGTTATAGCGCTCACTCAGCGAGTAGAGCGCGCCAGGCGTGACGCAAATCTGCTCCTGCAGCAGCCGATCAAACATTTCGGTGGTATTCACGCCGCCCGGTAGCTCGACCCAGAAAACGAAGCCACCGCGCGGCAGCGTGGCGCGCGTGCCTTCCGGGAAGTAGCGGGCGATCAGACCCCGCGCCTCATCCAGATTAGCTGCGTAGCGACGGCGCAGCGTGCGCAGATGGTGGTCGTAACCGCCGGAAGCAAGAAACTCCGCCAGCGTTTCCGAGAGCAGGGCGGATTCGGCCATTGAGGAGACCGCTTTCAATCGGGCAATCGCATCATGAAAACGACCTGCAGCCGTCCAGCCAATACGGAAGTCGGGTGCCACGGTTTTGGTGAAGCTGGTGCAGTAAATCACCCAGCCATCGCGATCAAAGGCTTTCACGGCGGGTGAGAGCGGCCAGTCGAACTGCAATTCGTCATACAGCCCATCTTCTATCAGCGGAACGTGGTAAGTGTTCACTAACTTCGCCAGCCGCTTCTTATTCTCCAGCGACATGCCGCAGCCCAGCGGGTTCTGCGCACTCGGCATCGCAATCAGTGCCTTGATACGCTG
Organism: Candidatus Pantoea varia; assembly: GCF_900115075.1. Classification (GTDB taxonomy): domain Bacteria; phylum Pseudomonadota; class Gammaproteobacteria; order Enterobacterales; family Enterobacteriaceae; genus Pantoea; species Pantoea varia. The sequence goes on along the minus strand of NZ_FOVG01000006.1, from coordinate 212,007 downwards.
CTCCTGCAGCAGCATCTCCAGCGCATCCAGTGACAGCCCATGCTGCGGATCGGTGGGAATTTCCAGCGCCTTCAGGCCCAGCGAGGCCAGCAGCGGGAAGAGGAAGAAGTAGGTCGGCGACTCCAGCCCGACGCAGTCGCCGGGCTGCGTGACGGCACGAAGCGCCAGCTGAAGCGCCTCCATGCAGCCGTGGGTCAGGGTGATTTCATCGGCGGTGAGGGTCTGTCCAGCGTGCAGCGCCCGTCGCGCTATCTCCTCCCGTAAGCGCTCACTTCCGGGCGGAAGCGCATAGCGCCCGATCATGTTGGGATCACGACGCAACAATGAGGCGGTAATCCGGGCGATGCGCGCCGCCGGGAAAAGCTCGCTGTCCTGCGGGCAGGCCAGCGAGATATTGGTGTAGTCGGGATGATTCTGCGCCGCAAATACCTTATCAATCAGGTCGAGCTTGCTGCTGCTCGGGTCGCGCACCCGGGTCTTATGCTGACCGTGACGGGTGACGGCGGGCAACACGCCGCGCACGTAATAGCCCGACTGCGGACGCGCCTCTATCAGCCCGCGATCTTCCAGCATCTGCCAGGCATTCAGCACCGTATTAACGCTGACCTGATGTGACTGGGCAACGCGGCGGATTGCCGGCAGGCGTTTACCAGGTTTCAGCGTGCCCTGATGGATGGCTTCAGCGAAGCTGTCTGCCAGCTGCTGATAGAGCGGCTGATCGGAAGTGGGAGCAAGGGACACAGTAGCCTCCGGATTGGATGGGTACAATTGCTGTTAACAATAACTGTAACCATAACAATAGTGATTTTGTGTCACTGTTACCATCTCTTTCCCCACCGTAGCATAGAACTCTGTCCACTTTCAGGAGAGCCACCATGCTCGATCCCTCTTTCTTCAGCTACGTTACCGTGATGTCGATTACGCCAGGCCCGAACAACCTGTTGCTGGCGACCTCCGGGGTAAATTTTGGCATGCGGCGCACCCTGCCAATGGTGTTCGGTATTCTGGTGGGCTGTGCGCTACAGACGGTGATTGCCGGGATGGCGCTGGAGGTGTTATTGCACTGGATGGCAGCGATTCGCCTGCCGCTGACGCTGGCAGGCTGTACCTATCTGATGTGGTTATCCTGGAAAATTTTTCGCGCTGCCGCACCCGAAGCGCGCACCCGTCCACAGCCAATGACGATAGTGGGCGGTGCCTGCTTCCAGGCAATCAATCCTAAGGCCTGGCTGATGGCCACCAACGTCGCGCTGCTCTACAGCGGCAGCAGCGGCGTCCTGACGGTGATGATCGGCTTTATGCTGCTCAATCTGCCCTGCATCCTGATCTGGGCTGCGCTGGGCGATCGCTTGCGCAGCCATCTGCAAATTGCCTGGAAGCGCCAGCTGTTTAACAGCCTGATGGCGCTGTCACTGGTGGCGACCACCGTCTGGATGCTGACCGACGCCTTGCTGGCCGCTTAATCGGGCGCACCCGGTGCGGTGGCCGACGGCCATTTCCAGCTCTGCACCTCCGGCAAATCTTCGCCATGCTCACGGACATAGCGATGATGTTCCGCCAGACGCTGCTGTAAATCCTCCAGCAGCTCAGGATGCGCATCGGCCAGGCCCGGCACACGCAGAATCGCCTCCTGCGCCAGATGATAGCGGTCAAGCTCGTTCAGCACCGTCATATCGAATGGCGTGGTGGTGGTTCCCTCTTCATTAAAGCCGCGCACATGGAAGTTGCGGTGGTTGGTTCGGGAATAGGTCAGGCGATGTATCAGCGTCGGATAGCCGTGGAAAGCAAAAATCACCGGTTTATCCTGGGTAAACAGCGCGTCGAACTCCGCATCAGATTTACCATGCGGATGCTGATCTTCCGGCTGCAGTGCCAGCAGATCGACCACGTTCACCACGCGGATGCGCAGTTCGGGCAGCATACCGCGCAGCAGATCCACCGCCGCCATCGTCTCCATGGTTGGCACATCACCGGCGCAGGCCATCACCACATCTGGCTGGTCATGTTCCGGCGTGGTGCCCGCCCAGCGCCATTCTCCCATGCCTGCTTCACAATGCGTCACGGCACTGGCCATATCCAGCCACTGCGGCGCAGGCTGTTTGCCTGCCACAATCACATTGATCCGGTCCCAGGTGCGCAGACAGTGATCGCCCACCCACAGCAGCGTATTGGCATCGGGCGGCAGATAGATGCGCACGATGTCCGCTTTCTTGTTGGCGACATGATCGATAAAGCCCGGATCCTGATGGCTGTAGCCATTGTGGTCCTGACGCCAGACGTGCGAAGAGAGCAGGTAATTCAGCGACGAAATCGGTTTACGCCAGCCCAGCTTGCGCGACACTTTCAGCCACTTGGCGTGCTGGTTAAACATCGAATCGACGATGTGGATAAAAGCTTCATAGCAGTTGAACAGCCCGTGGCGGCCGGTCAGCAGATAGCCTTCAAGCCAGCCCTGACACTGATGCTCACTGAGGATTTCCATCACCCTGCCATCCCGCGCCAGCTGCTCATCGTACGGCTCGATGCGTTCCAGCCAGGTGCGGCTGGTCACGTCAAAGACCGGCGTCAGACGGTTAGAGGCGGTTTCATCCGGGCCAAACAGGCGGAAATTATCGCGGTTACGCTGGAACAGTACGCTGAGATAGCGACCCAGATGCTCAGTGGCCTGCGCCATCTGGGTGCCTGGCTCGCTGACATCGCAGGCAAACTCCGCAATGCCGGGTGCATCCAGCTCACGGCGCAGCAGGCCACCATTAGCATAAGGCGAAGCGCCCATGCGTTTATCGCCTTCCGGTGCCAGCGCCTGCAGTTCCGGCTTCAGGCGACCCTGTTCATCAAACAGATCGTCGGGCTGATAGCTGCGCATCCACGTTTCAAGGATCTGGCGATGACCTTCATCTTCACGACAGGCCGCGACCGGCACCTGATGCGCCCGCCAGAAATCCTCTACTTTCTTGCCGTCGACCGTTTCAGGGCCGGTCCAGCCTTTAGGGCTACGCAGGATAATCATCGGCCAGCGCGGCACGTCGGTGCTGGCGTTGCCGCTGCGCGCCTCACGCTGATACGCAGCGATCTTACTGAAGGCGTTATCCAGTGCCTCCGCCATCAGCGGATGCATTTTTTCCGGCTCATGCCCGCAGACGAATATCGGCTCATAGCCATAGCCGCTGAATAGCTGGTGCAGATCCTCATCGCTGCTTCGACCCAGTAGCGTCGGGTTAGCAATCTTATAGCCGTTAAGATGCAGAATCGGCAGCACCGCGCCGTCACGTTCAGGATTGAGGAATTTGATGCCGTGCCAGCTGGAAGCCAGCGGCCCGGTCTCCGCTTCGCCGTCGCCAATCACGCACGGCACCACCAGATCGGGATTATCGAAAGCCGCACCAAAGGCATGAGAGAGCGAATAGCCCAGCTCTCCGCCTTCATTAATTGAGCCCGGCGTTTCCGGTGCCGCGTGGCTGGGAATGCCGCCAGGAAAGGAGAACTGTTTAAACAGGCGCTGCATGCCCGCCGCATCCTGCGAGATGTGCGGATAAATTTCGCTGTAGCTGCCCTCCAGCCAGGTATTCGCCACCATGCCGGGGCCGCCATGGCCTGGCCCGCAGATATAGATCATATCCAGGTTCTTTTTGCGGATAACACGGTTGAGGTGGGCGTAGATAAAATTCAGTCCGGGCGTCGTGCCCCAGTGACCCAGCAAGCGCGGTTTGATGTGTTCTGGCATGAGTGGTTCGCGCAACAACGGGTTATCCATCAGATAAATTTGTCCAACGGAGAGGTAGTTCGCTGCCCGCCAGTAGCGGTCGAGCAGGGTAAATTCGGGTGACGCAGGGGAGTAAGACATGCGGGTTCCTCCTGATCGTTCAGCTAAAAGATGACTTAACCCTAATAGAGATTCCCCGGTACGACCAGGCTACCGCCCAATAAAAAAGGCCCCGCCGTGCGGAGCCTCTTTATCAGCGGCGCTGAATTACTTGCCGACGACGAACGCGGTTTCCCGTCCTTCATCATTAGCCGCCGTTGGTGTGACCGGCGAGTAGTCGAGCTGCAGAATACGGCTGGTTTCGGCTAACACTTTCTCTGTCAGCGCCACGTCACCATTTAGCTTACGACCCCAGGAGGGGATCACCGCACGGATTTTGTTCTGCCATTCCGGCGAAGCCATCTGCTCAGGACAGACCTTGTGCAGTAGCTCCAGCATGATGGGGGCAGACGTAGACGCGCCCGGCGACGCACCCAGCAGAGCTGAAATCGTGCCATCCTGTGAAGCGACCACTTCAGTGCCCAGACGTAATACCGCACCCTCTTTCTCATCTTTCTTGATGATCTGCACACGCTGACCGGCTGTGACAAGGCGCCAGTCCTCCTGCTTCGCCTGCGGCACATAAGCACGCAGCGCGTCCATCCGGTCGCGATCGCTTTGCAGCACCTGATCCATCAGGTATTTCACCAGATCAAAACTTTTCAGTCCCACTTTAACCATCGGCAGCATATTGCTGCTGTTCAGCGAGGTGAACATATCCATCAGCGAACCCTGCTTCAGGAATCGGGTCGAGAAGGTGGCGAACGGGCCAAACAGCAGCACCTGCTTGCCATCCAGCACGCGGGTGTCAACGTGCGGCACGGACATCGGCGGTGCACCGACGCTGGCTTTGCCGTAGACCTTGGCCATGTGCTGCGCGACGACCTGTGGGTTCTCCGTGACCAGGAACGAACCGCCCACCGGGAAACCGGCGTAACCGTTGGCTTCCGGGATACCGGCCTTCTGCAGCAGCGGTAACGCCGCACCACCTGCACCGATAAATATTTTGCCCGCGGTCAGCGTGCGACGTGTGCCGCTGTTCAGACACTGCAGTGTCACCTGCCAGCGACCATCGGCCAGCTGCTTCAGCTCACGCACTTCCTGACGCAGACGCAGCTGGAAATTCTCTTTCTTCTCTAACGCGGCGATCAACTGACGAGTGATTTCACCGAAGTTCACATCGGTGCCCATCTCTGTCCAGGTCGCAGCCACTTTCTGGCGGCGGTCACGGCCATTCATCACCAGCGGGATCCAGCGAGCAATCTGCTGCGGATCTTCGGAGTAGGCCATGCCACGGAACAGGGTGCTTTTTTGCAGTGCCTGGAAGCGCTTGCGCAGGAAGTCGACATTGTCGTCGCCCCAGACAAAGCTCATGTGCGGCGTACTGTGAATAAAGCTTTTAGGGTTGCGCAGATTGCCTTTCTGAACCTGATAAGCCCAGAACTGGCGGGAAATCTGGAACGATTCATTGATCGTTACCGCTTTGGAGATGTCGATGCTGCCATCCGCCTGCTGAGGCGTATAGTTCAGCTCCGCCAGCGCCGCATGACCGGTGCCCGCGTTATTCCAGCCGTTGGATGACTCTTCGGCCACGCTATCGAGCCGCTCCACCATTTCGATGGACCAGTCTGGCTCTAAGTCCTGCAGCCATGCACCGAGGGTAGCGCTCATCACACCAGCACCAATCAGCAGCACATCAACGTCTTTGCGCTCCTGCGCGGTAGTAGTGGTGTCTTTTGCCATGGCACTCATCGCGAGCGCAAGGTTTACAGCTGAATTGCTCATGAGGCGACATCTCCTCTTCTGTTGACCTGAAGCCCAACAGTTTCGCAGGCGAAATAGTCACGCTTCTTACGAGCGCGTTGCGCTATTTCACAAAGGTTAAGTCTCAGGTATAGGGTTAAAGCGGTGATAACGCGTTAACTGATCGTTATGCTTAGTCATCTGAATATAACATTCTCGCATCTGAATTAAACATTAGTTTATTTTTTAAATGCAGAAATGATTCAGCATAAGAATTAATCATCACGGCTAGTGGCGTATTAGCGGTTTTTTAGAGTTAAGTCAGTGAGTTAACTAAAAAGTCATGTTGCGGAAAAGCCCCATGCTGGTGCAGTACCGGAAAGGATGTGAACAGTACGGAATTATTTAATTAGCTGAAATCTAGCGATTTATTATGCAGTAAGGAATAACAGGAATCGGTGTAAGAGAGCCTGAACCGCCGCTCGTGTAAAAATAATGTTACATTTTTGTGAGTCTGAAAATGCGTGCGCAGCAGCGCACGCAGCGGATTCACTTATGACTGATTCGCGCTGGCAGGTCGCTTTTTCAGACTTATCGCCATGCGGTTATAGGTGTTCATCAGACCAATCGCGATGTTCAGGTCGACAATCTCCTTTTCACTAAAGTGGGCTGTCAGTGCGTTATAGCAATCGTCTGGCGCGCCCTGCTGAGCAATCAGCGTCAGGCATTCAGCCCAGTGCAGGGCTGTCTTCTCTTTATCACTGAACAGCGTGCCAGATTCATGCCAGACCGATGTCAGTACGATCTTATCCCAACTCATACCCGATTTATTCAGCTCTTTGGTATGCATATCAATGCAGTAGGCGCAGCCGTTAATCTGGGATATGCGCAGGAACAGCAGTTCCAGTAAAGTGAGCGGCAGATCGGTTTGCGCCAGATAACTGTATACGCCGCCCAGCGCTTTCATGCCTGCCGGTGCTGCACTGTGAAAATCGATACGTTCGCTCATCTTATTGCCTCCTGGGATTGATGAGGCGATTTTCGGCCTTTCAATGGAGCAGATAAAGTGCCAAAAAATGAGAGTCTGACTGGTCCATCGCCGCTTTCTACGCTGACACTGCAGCGCGGAACATCACGTGGCCTCAGCGAACAGCTGCGCCAGTTGATTGAACAGGCGATTGGTGAAGGGCGTTTACGACCCGGCGCGCGTCTGCCCTCCTGCCGCGATCTGGCGGCGCAGCTCGGCGTGGCGCGCGGCACCGTTCGTGCCAGCTATGACATGCTGGTTGATGGTCAGTTTCTGCAGGCCAGAGGCGCGGCGGGCACCTTTGTCAGCACATTACCGCCGTTAAAACCGGCCGGCGCCAATACTGAACGTCTGCTGCTGGAAGGCATTGAAGAATATGACGCGGCACCGCTGACCTTTCAGATGGGCATTCCGGCCAGCGATGCGTTCCCGGCAAAAGTCTGGCTGCGCATCCTGCAGCGTCAGGCGCGCATGCAGGTCAGCAGACCGGCCAGCTATCCCGATCCGCGCGGTAGCTTAGCGCTGCGTCAGGCGCTGGTGGCCTACCTGGCGGTGGCGCGCGGCCTGCGCTGTCAGGCGGACCAGATCATTATTACCAGCGGCTATGCAGGCGCGATGGGTCTGATTGGGCTGGCGATGGACTTTCAGGGCAAAACGGCCTGGCTGGAAGATCCTGGATTCTGGGTGGCACGTCGCGCGGTTGAAGCGCTGCGTGTCACGCCGTTTGCCGTGCCGGTTGATGCTGAAGGGTTGCAGGTGGAGGCCGGGATTGCCCGCGCACCGGAGGCCGCTTTCGCGCTGGTCACGCCGGGACAGCAGGCACCGCTTGGCATGACGATGAGCCTCGCGCGCCGCCATGAGTTGCTGAACTGGGCCAGCCGGGAGCAGCGCTGGATAATCGAAGATGACTATCTCGGAGAGCTTCAGCCCGGTAACCGCGCGGCTCCGGCACTCGCAGCGCTCGACAGCGAGGGGCGGGTGTTGCACATCGGCACCTTCAGCAAGGCGCTGACGCCGCAACTGCGGCTCGGTTTTATGGTGGTTCCGTCCGCGCTGACGGCGCGCTTCGGCGAGGTCTGCGCGTTGCTTTCGCCTGCGTCCTCAGGATTGCTGCACAACGCGGTGGCGGAGTTTCTGCGGGACGGACACTTTATGCGGCATCTGCGGCGCATGAAGCGCGTCTATCATGAGCGACTGGAACAGATGATCGCGGCGCTCCATCCTCACTTTCCCGACCTGCAACGCGCCGGGCTGGCGGTGATTGTCCGCTTACCCGCCGGTACGCCGGATGAGGCCATTGCGCAGCAGGCGGTGGAGTGGGGCATGGCCCCCTCGCCGCTGTCGATCTGGTATCAGCAGGCCGATCAGCGCGGTGCGGGTCTGGTGCTGGGTGCGGCACATCTGCCGCGTGAAGGTTACGCGCGCAGCGCCGAACGGCTAAGAGCGCTGGTCGATGCGCAGGCGGTCAGCCCCTGAACCAGCGACGCCAGACAAAGCGGATAACAAAAAACTCCAGTGTGCCCATTAGCAAAAACCAGACGCAAAACACCACCGTGTAGAGCTGATTCAGATCCTGTAAATGGAACATCTGCAACAGATGCTGCGCCACCGTCACGCTAAAGGCGGGCGCGGGCAGCAGCAGCGCCGAGAGAAAACCCAGTAGCAAAATGCCGCCAGGCACGATCAACGTCTCAAAAGGGTTATTCATAACCGGTATCCCATATTTATCAGCCCGGCATTTTCCGGTAATCGGCGACACGGTTCAATGATGGCGTGCGGCAATGCGTGCATCCGATGCGTTGAAGGGCCAGGGAAAGGGTCAGAAAACGCTTTAGCACCATCGACTTAGCGCGATTCATAGCGAATGATAAGAGTTATAGCCTTTGCTATACTTAAATCCCTGATTTTACTGTCTTTTTATCTCAGCCTTTGCGTGGTAGACTGCGCCCACTTTTTCATAACTGAACACTTTGTGTGGTGAATTCAGCGTGAATTGCCGCTTTTTCGCCCCAGGTGAATAAATCATGACCTTTATTGCCACTTTAATTCTTGCGCTGGGTATGTCGATGGACGCGTTTGCCGCTGCGCTGGGCAAAGGTGCCACATTGCATCGTCCTGGTTTTAAAGAAGCGCTGCGTACCGGTCTGATCTTCGGCTCTATTGAAGCGCTGACCCCGCTGATTGGCTGGGCGCTTGGCCTGGCCGCCAGTCGTTACATCATGGCATGGGATCACTGGGTTGCCTTCACCCTGCTGGCATTTCTGGGTGGCCGTATGGTGATGGAAGGTTTCCGTCAGACTGCCGTTGCAGAACCCTGTGAAGCTCCGCAAAGTCATGGCTTTATGGTCCTGGCGACCACTGCCGTCGCGACCAGTCTGGATGCGCTGGCGGTCGGCGTTGGTCTGGCCTTTTTGCAGGTGAATATCATCACCACCGCGCTGACCATTGGTGCTGCCACCACGGTGATGGCGACGACCGGCGTATTAGTCGGACGCTTTATCGGTCCGGTATTGGGCAAATGGGCGGAAGTGCTGGGTGGCGTGGTGTTAATCGCCGTCGGCTCCACCATTTTGTTGCAGCATCTTGGCTACACCGCCTAGGGCCTTTGCACATAAAAGCGTCATTTTTGTGATCTGGTTCAAATTTATTTGCTGTTAAAACGCACAGAGGCTATACTTTTTCGGTATATCTTCAACTAAATTTGAATCAGGTATTTTATGAAACGCATCATTAAACACGTGTTCCGCGCATACGTTGAGACGTTCAAACACGTACCGCCGGGTGCCATGTACTAAGTACCCCGCAAGAAACCCTCGATAATCGCGGTCAGGGATCGACCTGTGATTATCACCTTTTCTGCCTCTGCTGATTTAAAACCGCGTTTTTGCACTTCTGGTCCCTCTGACTGGCTGCTAACCCTCTTCTTCTTCTTCTGATTTCCCCGTTATGTGCCGCTTTATGGCGATGAAACTGCTTCTGTATCTGGCGGTGACGAACCTGCTGAGATTTCCATCAAAATGCGGACAATTTTTGCCTGCCAAAAGCACTGCTGTCTTAAATCGCATCTGCTAAAAATTCAATAAATGTCCGTACTTTCGAATTCAGTGCCGAACGTTCGGTGACACAGGCATAGATATTCATCGGCTGGGACTCAATGTTGCTCTTGCCACTGTGATCTGACCAGGACAAAGGTCTTAGCAGACCGCTGTCTATCAGTGGCTGAGCAACAAAGCTTGCCAGACGGGCAATGCCGCCGCTGTTTACAGCTATCTTTGCAATGATATCAATATCATCGCTGATAAAACTGGGATTGAGTTTTGCATTAACAGGCTGTCCGTTGACCATAAACGTCCATGGAAGAAACCGTCTGTCGGTGGGATAGCGGAAAACCAGGCAGGCGTGCTGGCTAAGTTCTCCAGGCGTCTGAGGAGTGCCAGCGCGATCAAGGTAATCGGGAGCCGCACAGAATATAAAGGGTAGCGATGCGATTTTTCTGGCGATCAGTTGATCATTCAGCTGTGCTTCGATGCGGATACTGACATCGACGCCTTCCAGGCGATGATCGACGTTGCGATCGGTACTGATCAGTTCAATATCTATATCGGGGAAAGATGCTTTGAAAGCGGGCATAAGGGGAGCCAGAACATACCGACCAAACGCGGCTGTCGTAGCGATACAGAGTGGCCCCTGCGGTTTGGCTTCATTCGCAGCAGCCTGCGAGGCGAGTTCGATATCATGTGGGATGTGACGGACTTTCTCGAAATAGCGTTTACCATTTTCCGTTAAGATCATGCTGCGGGTGGTGCGCGATAGCAGTCGCACGCCCAGATGCGCTTCAAGGCGCGAAAGACTCTGGCTGACTGCTGCCGGACTCATACCTTTAGCACGTGCCGCCGCTGCAATACTGCCGTTTTCCACCACGCGGATAAAAGTACTAATCAGCCCTAAAACGTCCATCGCATCCCCACCGTTAATTCGTCACTTTTACTTAATAATGATTAAAGCATGACCGCTCTACAACCCCCCTCATAAGCTTGCTAAATTAGCCGCTGTTTTATCTACTTTTGTTAAACAGGATATTCAGATGACTGATGCTACAACAAAAAAAACCTTACGAACCCGCCTGCCGGTGCGCTCGGCACCTTACATATTTGCGCTTTATATGGCGATCATCATGGCGTTCCTGATGAGTCTGGTCATCACGTTAGCCGAATTCGGAATGGGGCCTCATTACATGACAAATGTGATGAATGCTTACCAGGTTGCTATGCCAGCGGCTTTCTTTTGCATACTGGTTGTCCGCCCCGTTGTTATCCGGCTTGTAGGATTGACTGTTCACGGTCACTGAGACATGCAGCAGGTAAGCTCACAGATCAGGAGGGCGAAGAAACCCCTTCGCTGGCCGTGTGGAAATTTTTATGCGATGTGACATGACTGGCTCTGTTTATTTTTAAGCATCAATGTCCAATCGGCACCGTCGTTATAACGGGGTTGACCCGCGCCTTTGCGCGCACAGCGGAGCGGAAGCGTTTCCTGACTCATCAAAATAAAATGGCCATTCAGCCATCTGAGCGTTTAAATGGTTAAAATAAATAAACATATACATTGCTAAATTATTATCGCTATGTCTTAATGCGTCATCGGTTTGGAACACAGACCTTATGAAAGCAGTTTTAGTAAAGTAGTCTTCAGTTCAAGTGTTATCCACAGATATCCTTCTTCGAGAGCCTCTTCCTAAGTGCCCAATAAGTAAATCTCTAACTACAGGCCATCTTCGCCGCTCTTAGTGGCTAATCGATTAAGGAAATATCTATGTCTAATAAAATGACTGGTTTAGTAAAATGGTTTAATTCAGATAAAGGTTTTGGCTTTATTACTCCCGATGATGGCAGCAAAGATGTATTCGTGCATTTCTCTGCTATCCAGGGTGATAACTACAAAACGCTTGATGAAGGTCAGAAAGTCTCCTTCACCATTGAAAATGGCGCTAAAGGCCCTGCAGCTGGCAACGTCACAGCGCTATAAATCGCGCTCATTATCAGCGACGCTTACAATAGCGATGAAGACATATGTCTGAGCAGATAAGCTCTGCTGATAATAAATAAACCCGCCTTGTGCGGGTTTTTTATTGCCTGAAATTCGTATTACCCCGGGTCCGTTGACCTGCTCAGTATTTATTATTCCAACCCGATGTTAATCCTCTCTTCGTAAGCTATAAGCGGACTTTGCTAAGCGTAAGTCAGTTCCCGTGCGGCGCATTACTGATTGTCAGCAAGTAATCTATTTCTTTTGCTAACGCTGGATATCGGGTATTGAATTTAAAGCGATACACCTCAGGTGTTTCAGTTATTGCCTTCCCGCTTACACCAGACAGCTCCCCGCCAGCGTTCCTCACCCGCAACGTCAGCAACTTCTCATGCTAAACCCCATACTTTTTCACACCATCACGCGGATAACCCGCCTCCCACCCGATCCCGTCCTACACTGAATTATTCCCCCCAACGAGGAGCAGCGGATGATCCAGAAGCATCGACGAAAACAGGCAGCGATTGTGGCAGGCGTGGGATTAGGTGTAGCGGCTACGCTTTGGGGTATGAAACGCTGGCAGGCGCTGAAGCAGACGCCGCCGGTGTCACCACGCAGTCATCACGCCGGGCTGGCGGGTTACTTCCAGCAGGTGGACGACTGGCGCATGTTTACTCGCGTCACACCCAATGAAGATCAGGGACTGCCGGTGGTATTGATTCACGGTCTGGTCATGTCAGGCCGGGCGATGGAGCCGCTGGCGCTGGCGCTGGGTCGCGACTATCACGTGCTGGTGCCGGATCTGCCCGGCTTTGGTGCCAGCACGCTGCCATCTTCTGCGCCGGTTATGACGGTGGATGAGCAGGCTGACGCGCTCTGGCTCTGGCTGCAACACAACGGGTTCAGGCGTGCCATCTGGGTGGGTAACGGTTTTGGCTGCCAGATTCTGGCTGCGCTGGCGGTGAGATATCCGCAGGCAGTGGCGGGGCTGGTGCTGCAGGGGCCGACGGTGGATCGCCATGCGCGCAGCCTGACACGGCAGCTTTGGCGCAACTGGCGCAATACCGGACTGGAGGGGCATCGCTCGCCGGGTTCGCTGGCGCGCATTGATTATGCCAAAGCGGGGCTGCGCCGTGCGTTTGGCACGCTGCGCGTCATGATGCGTGACCACATCGAACATCGCCTCACTTACATCAATGCGCCGACGCTGCTGCTGCGTGGCTCGCGCGATCCGATCTGCCCGGCGCGCTGGCTGGATGAACTCGCCGCGCTGATGCCGCGCAGTGAACGCCTGACGCTGCGCGACGGCACCCATACGCTGCACTACGTCTATCCGTGGAGTTTCTGCAACGCCATCCGCCCCTTCGTGGCGCGCATTCAGCAGGAGAATCAGCATGAGTAAACCGCCCAAGGGCATCGCCCGTTTTGACTCTGCCGCCGCCATGCTACTGGCGCTGTCCAATGCGCTGCACGATCGCCCCTTTGCCAGCCCAAGTCAGTCACCGACGCTCGACCGGCTGCTGCCCTCGCTGAATCGTCTGCCGACCGGGCTGCGTGAGTGGGGCTACGCGCTGGGCGGCATGGCAGAGGGCATCAGCCTGCGCCAGGCGGGTGAGCTGGATATAGAAGGCATCGCGGAATGGATGGTGAGTGAGTACCCACAGCAGGATTATCCGGCAGCCTTTATCGGCTCGTCGAACGGCGCGCTGGTGCATCTGGCGTCGGCGATGAACGTGCCGTGGCTGCCGCAAACCTTCCTCTGTCCGGTACGTGCCGCCAGCAACGATCCCGATGATGCCGAGGCGAGTTTTGAGCAGGGCAAAGAGGTGGCCGCCGCGCTGCTGGCCGCCTGGCCACGGCTGGCAGTTCACCACATGCACGACCCGAATCAGGACCGCCTGATGCTCGATCAGATGCGTTATTTTCGACTGAAACTGCGCGAACTGCCGCTGGCCTTCAACGAATTTCTGATGGGGAGCCTGCCCGCCGGTTCCACGCTGTTTATCAATCACTGCACTCAGCAATGGCCGGTGACGCGCACCAGCGATCGCTCGTTCTTTCAGTTTGGTGCGCCGGGCGGGGCCAGCGAAAAAGAGTTTATGCAGGGTGGTCCGCGCGTGGCGGAATATCTGGCGCGCTATGGCGTCGATCGGGAACGCTGGACACCGCCAGCCATCACCGACCGGGTGCCGGAAGCGGAGTGGGGGCTGGATGGCTATCTGATCGGGCCGCTGAAAAAACTGGCTGAAGCGCAGAACTGGAAGCTGATGGAGATTCGCTATGAAGACCCGGAAGCGATGAGTTATGTAGTGGCGGAGATCTACCGCGACTGGTATCTGGCGGCGGGAATTTTACCGACCCGGCTGACGGTGGACAGCTTCCTGCTGATGGATCCGTGGTGTACGCAGCAGCAGCAGTCAATTCCGTTCTGGCTGAGCTTCAGCAGCGAATCCTCGGCGTTAGCGCTGCAACGCTTCCTCGAAAAACAGCCGCCGTTCCGCAACATCGACATGATGCTCTTTTCTCACGGCACTGACAGTATCGGGCTGGCGGAGATTGATCGCTGGCGCGCGCTGCTCTCTCATGCCCGTGACGAAGGCGTATTAATCGGCGTGGATGAAGAGCGTTACCCGCGTGACTTCGCCACGTTTGCCCGCTTCGACTCGGCGCTACGGGAACGGGCACCGCTGCTGCCACCACCGCCACCGCTCAACGCGGAGAAGGTGATGTCGGGTATTCAGCGTTACGGGGCGAAACATGGTGTCACGCTGACGGCGCTGACGTAACCGCCGCGCCGTTAATAGCGATTATTCGCCGTCGGTGATGGGCTGGCGCACCAGCAGCAGGTAGGCCAGTGCGCCAACCAGCGTCACGCAGGCACAAATCATCAGCGCCAGGCTGAACGATTTGGTGGTGTCGAGCACCCAGCCGGTGATAACGGGCGCGAACGAGGCGAAGATAAAGCTGGCGAAGTTCTGGATGCTGCCGACCGAAGCGGTCATGCGGGCGGTGACGTTGGCGTGAATCAGTCCCCAGCAAGAGGTTCCGGCGAAGTGGATACAGAACAGCGCCATACCAATCAGCGTCACGGCGCTGGTGGTATCGGTCGCGCGGGTCACCACGGCGGTGAATCCGGCTGACAGCAGCATCCCGCTGACGATACAGACTTTACGGGTTTTCACCGCGTTAAAGCCGCGCCGCACCAGCGAGTCGACCACATAGCCATTCAGCAGCATGCCCGCCGCACCAAACAGGAACGGAATCGCCGCCAGCAGGCCGGTGCTTTTCAGATCGAGGTGATAGGTGGACTGCAGGTAGCCCGGCAGCCAGGCGATGTAGAGCCACGCGGTGTAGTTGATGCCGCTGAAGCCAATCATCATGCCCCACATGGTGCGCTGCTTAAACAGGCCGCGCCACTCTTTGAAGCTGATCGGCTCTTTACGCGACGCCACGCTGCCCGCCTGCAGATAGTGGATCTCTTCGGCGCTCAGGGTGTTGTTGTCGCGGTCACGGTAGATCATATACCAGCCGATAGCGAGGAACATGCCGAGGATACCGATGGTGACAAACATGCCACGCCAGCCCATCACCAGCATCATCGCCGCCAGAATCGGTGGGGCGACTGATAGCCCAATCATCGAAGCCGCATTAAACATCCCCATCGGCATGCCGCGATCTTTAATGTTGAACCAGTCGTTGATCACTTTCACGCCGCACGGGTTCATCGGCGCTTCGCCAATCCCGAGGCCGATGCGCACCAGGATGAACTGGGTGAAGTTGTGCACCAGACCAGAAGCGGCCTGGAACAGCGACCAGATAAACATGCCGATACCGAGCATTATGCGTGGCCCTTTGCGATCCAGCAGCGCGCCACACGGCAGCTGCGCCAGGCCATACGCCAGCGAAAAGGCGGAGAGCAGGAAGCCAATTTCGGTGGCGCTTAGCCCCATTTCGTCGCGGATGGTCATATTCGCGACCGACAGCGAGCTGCGATCCAGATAGTTGATGATGGCGGCGAACAGCAACAGCAGCATCGCCGTAATCTGCACCTTACGGATGCGCGGTGAACGCACCACGTCGCTGCGCATTGGCACGAAATCCTGGTCTGGTGGCGTGTCGCCGGTCACGTTGTCGCGGCCGGTTACTGAGGTCTTTTCCATTGCACTCTCCCGAAACTGGGTACTTATCGTTATGGTGAGAAGGGGGTCTGCGCGCAGCGGCAAAAGGCCGCCGTGACGTTGCAGTCGAGACTAAGAGCAAAGGGTTAAGGATGTTGCAAAGATGTTTCTGAATCGTGCGGGAGCTAATGCTTTGTGGTTTTTAATCGGTTTTTAATTGTACTGATCGATGGAGCGCACCATCGAGGTTTTGGCGGTCGCCAGATGGTTATGTAACGCACAGAGTGCGTCGATATCCTGACGGCTAATCAGCGCGGTCAGAATCGCCATATGTTCCTCCAGCGCGATAATGTTGCGCTGCTTGAGATCGCTTTCATCCCACTGATAATGCGAGTGAAAGATCACCGAGATAATCTCCAGTGACTGATTGAAAAAGGGATTGTTAGCGGCGGATAAAATCAGCGAATGCATCTGACGATCCAGCGCAGCAAAGTGGCGATAGTTGCTGGCGATGGTGTCACGCATAGATCGATGACGATCCAGCAGATCCCGCGCCTGCACCCAGCGCTCATCGCTGGCGGGCAGATTCAGGAAGCGGCTCAGGGCGTGGGTTTCCAGCATCTCGCGCAATTCAAACAGCTTCTCGGCGTAATCCTGAGTGAATTTTTTCATGCGCCACTGTCCGCGTTTCACGGGCTCCAGCAGGTCATAACGCATAAAGCGCAGCAGAAATTCGCGTACCACCACCGGACTGACTTTTACCTGCTGCGCCAGTTGCAGCTCGCTAAACGTATCGCCGGGCACCAGCTGCCGCTGGTTAATCATATTAAAAAACATCTGCTCAAAGTGACTGGCCTGCTGCTCAATCGGCGGCGTTAAGGCACTAAAACTGTCATCTTCGCGAGGATCGCGCACGATTACGTAGGTTTGATCCACTTTATCCAGTACGCCGCACTGATGCAGATAGTGCAGGGTATGGCGCACCGTGGTCCGGCTGATATTGAACATCTCGGCCAGCGCGGCCTGCGGCGGCAGGGGCGAACGAATATGACGCTGAGCAATACTCTCCAGCATCTGGTTAATGACGTTCTGACGCAAATTCTGGCTGCGGCTCATCTCACTCTCCGGTTTTTTATGCATTAAAAACCATTCAAAGCCCAAAAAAATCGCCGTGCTTCACACTTCCCGCAAACGAACGCCGCGCAGCAAGCAGGATTCGCCATAACTGCCTGCAGGACAACCGGAGAATCACCATGACAACAATGAAAGCACTGGTCATCGCTGAACCACGTAAGATGGTCTGGGCCACCCGCAACACCCCCGTACCTGCTGCTGGCGAGGCACTGATTAAAATCCTTACCGCCGGGATCTGCGGCACTGACATCCACGCCTGGTCCGGCAATCAGCCGTTCTTCAGCTATCCACGGGTGCTGGGCCATGAAATCTGTGCCGAAGTGGTGGCGCTGGGTAGTGGCGCCGAGGGCTTTCAGCCAGGCCAGCGGGTGGCGTTAATGCCCTACATCTCCTGCCTGCGCTGCGACGCCTGCCAGAGCGGCAAGACCAACTGCTGTGAGCAGATCTCGGTGATTGGCGTGCATCAGGATGGTGGTTTCTGCGACTACCTAAGCGTGCCGGTCAGCACGCTGCTGGCGGTGGATGAGGTTGCTCCGGAAGCGGCCGCGCTGATTGAGCCGTTTGCCATCAGCGCCCATGCGGTGCGTCGGGCCGGGATCGTGGCGGATGAGCAGGTGCTGGTGGCAGGCGCCGGACCGATTGGGCTGGGTGTCGCCGCCATTGCCGCCGCCAGCGGCGCGCAGGTGGTGGTGGCGGATACCAGCGAATTTCGTCGCCAGCATGTCGCTGATCAGCTCGGCCTGGCAGCGCTGAATCCGGCTGATGAGGCGTTTTACAGCGCGCTACGCGAGCAGTTTGGTGGCCGTCTGGCCCTGAAAGTGATCGACGCCACCGGCAGCCCGGCGGCGATGAACAATGCGGTCAACCTGATGCGGCACGGCGGCACGATCGTCTATGTTGGCCTGCACAAAGGCGATCTGGTGATCCCGGACAGTGAATTCCATAAAAAAGAGACCACCCTGATGGGCAGCCGCAACGCCACCCGTGAAGATTTCGACCGCGTGCGTGCGCTGATGGCCAGCGGCCAGCTTCGCGCCGAAATGATGCTGAATCACCATCTGGCTTTCTCCACGCTGGATGAAACCTTCGAGGCGCAAATCATCAACAACCGCGAGCTGATCAAAGGCGTGATTCACTTCGACCGGTAACGCGGCCAGCCAGCGCTTCAGGGCGCGGTGAGGGTCTCAAAGAAGTGCGCCCGCACCGCGTCGGCATCCACGCCGAGCGCGATACGCTGGGCGGGCAGACCGGCAAACGGATCGGCTCGTGATGCCAGCGCGCTCAGTTTACGCACCGTCTGACCGCAGGCGATGCCCTCCGTGATCACCCGCAGCGGACTTTCAGTGAGCGTAAAGGCCTGCGGCAGCGTCAGCCACGCCACCGCCAGGGTGTCGTGCAACGCCATACCGTCGAATCCCTCTTTCTCCAGACTGTAAGCCAGGTAAGGGCGACAGATAGCGCTCAGCACAGGCTGGTTCAGACGCTGAACCTCATCGCCGCTGATCAGCACCTTGTGCGTGACATCCAGCGGGATCACCACCACGCTCAGCGCCGAGGCGAGCACCTGATCGGCGGCGTGTGGATCTTTCCAGATATTGAATTCGCTGAAAGGCGTCACGTTGCCGCTGTGGCCGTCGGTGCCAAACGCACCGCCCATAATGACCAGCTCTTTCACCAGCGGAATAATATCCGGCGCCTGATTAATAGCCGTGGCGATATTGGTCAGCGGGCCAATCGCCACCAGGGTGATCTGATGCGGCTGCGCCCGCACGCTGTCGATAATAAACTGCACCGCGCCTGGCGCCGCATCGCTGCAGGGATTATCAAACGCGTCGCCCAGCCCATCTTCACCGTGCAGCCTGGCGGGCGCAGAGGGTGCCAGCGCCAGCGGCCGCGAACAGCCGCGATAGACCTCCGCGTTAATCGCCATTTTGTCGCAAAACAGCCGGGCGTTTTTCACCGCCTGCCCCACCGCCACGTTACCAAATACGGTGGTAATTCCCAGCAGATGCTGCGTCCGCGCCGCATAAGCCAGCGCAAAGGCATCATCCACGCCGATATCGGTATCAAAAATCAGGGTACGCATAGGGTCTCCGCAACAGGCTGTAAACCATCAGCATTACCCCGTCTGTGGCGTGCGCGTCAAGGTTTTCAGCCGCTATGACCTCACTGTTGCCAGCCTGAAACGGGCGTCGTATTATCACCGGCTCAAGGTGATGGCGTGCCACCTTTCCCAACCGCCGGTGGGTTTAACACCGGCTGATGACGCCTGACACTCAATCCTTTCGCGGGAGCTGAGGCGTCAGGCGCAGTTTATCTCTGCCTTTCCCCCCTCAGCCCGGCATTACTCTGTAATCAGGAGCAAGACATGTTTAAACCGTTACTGGCTGTGATGATCGGTGGCTCTGTCGGCTGTGTACTGCGCTGGCTGTTCGCGATGCGCTTTAATGCGCTTTTTCCCAATCTGCCGCCGGGCACGCTGCTGGTGAATCTGATCGGCGGTCTGGTGATCGGCGGCGCGATGGCCTGGTTTGTTCGCCATCCCGACATCGACCCGATCTGGAAACTGCTGATTGTCACCGGACTCTGCGGCGGGCTGACCACCTTCTCCTCCTTCACGGCGGAATTAATGGGGTTGCTACAATCAGGGAACTATTTCTGGGCGATGGCCAGCGCGCTGGTGCATGTGATCGGCTCGCTGCTGATGGCGTTTGCCGGTTTCGCACTGGTCACGATGCTGGGCTGATCCGGCTAAGCGGCGCTTGTCATACTTCTTAAGAGGTAGATACTGTTTCAGGTTTTACGCCCGTACATCCTGTATGAACGGGCGCAGAAGCTGAACATCACCGATTATTCCGGACGATTAAGGAGCCGAGCAATGCGAACTAACTCCACCTTCCTTAACCTGGTGTTGTTAAACGGTGAACCCGGCCAGAAACTGCAGGCGGCGCGTGACGCCGGTTTCGATCAGGTCGAGATCTGGCGCGAGGATGTCGAAGCATGTGAAGGCGGCGCGGCGGCACTGGCTGAGATCGCCGCCCGGCAGGGACCTGGCTTCACTAATCTGCAGGTGCTGCGCGATTTCACCGGCGCTCCCGGTACGCTGCGCGGAAAGAAGCGCGAGGAGCTGCGCCAGTTTATCCGAATCGCTCAGGTACTGGGCTGCGACACTATTCAGGCCCCGGCCAGCACCCGTGAGGATTGCTGCGCCGACCAGATTGATGATGACCTGCGCTGGATGGCCTCTGAAGCCGCGCGCTATAACATGCGCATCATGTATGAACCGATGGCCTGGTGCAGCGTGGACAACACGCTGCCGCTGGCGTGGCAGCGACTGCAGCGACTCGACCAACCCAATACCGGGCTGGTGGTCGATCTGTTCCACATCTGCGCGCTGGGCGGTGATGCCTCGCAGCTGGACGGCATTCCTGCCGATCGCATTTATGAAGTGCAGCTATGTGATATGGCCGCCGTTCCCGCTCAGGATAAACAGAGCCTGATGGCGATGGCGAAGCATCAGCGTCTGCTGCCCGGCGATGGCATTATCGACGTTGAGCACTTTGTCGATAAACTCAAAAGCGCGGGCTATCAGGGGCCGGTGGGAATCGAAGTCTTTAATGATGCGCTGAAACGCCTGCCGCCCGACGTGGCTGCGCGTCATGCCTGGCAGGCGTTAAAGCGCTGCTGGGGTTAATCCTGTAAGCACTGTCCGATAAACGCGGCGGCGTGCATGGCCCCCTGAGCTGATATGGTGTGGCCAGTGGCGGGTTCAAAGCGCGCGTCGACCGGCACCAATGCGGCCCGGAGTCGTGCTGCGGCAGATTCGCTCTCCTGCCAGGGGATCACCTCATCGGCCTGACCGTGGATCAGCAGCGCGGGCACATGAGCCTGCGGGGTTAATTCATCCTCAACCGCCAGACGGCCGGAAAAGGCGACCACGCCCGCCAGCGGATAACGGCCAGAGGCCAGCGCATCCAGCGCCATGATCGACCCCTGAGAGAAGCCCACCAGCACCACATCCTGCCAGCGATCGGCGAAGCCGTGCTGCGCGACAATCTCGTTCAGTGTCGCATCAAACGCCGCCCGCGCGGCCCGTACCCGTCCCGGCCGGTTCTCTGGCGTCACGTCCTCCAGGCTGAACCACTGCCAGCCAAAACCGGCGGGAAAACGTTCGGGCGCATTGGGTGAGGCAAAAATCACATCCGGCAACAGCGTCGCCCAGTGACGGCCAATCGGAGCCAGATCGTCGCCGTTACTGCCCACGCCATGCAGAAAAATCACCAGTGCTTTTGCCATCATTGCTCCTTGAGCTTATGCCCTTATAAATGGTATTCACTCATATCCGGGCCAGCCGGAACGATCCCGTTCGGGTTCAGCGCCTTGATCGAGTAATAACCCTGTTTAATGTGATCGATATTGACCGTCTCACGCACGCCGGAGACCGACAACATGCTCTTAAGATAGCGATTCAGCAGCGTATAGTCGCGTATCCGGCGCAGATTGCATTTGAACAGGCCATGATAGGCGACGTCAAAGCGAATCAGGGTCACGAACAGGCGAATATCGGCTTCAGTCAACCGTTCGCCCAGCAGGAAGGTGCGACCATCGCCGAGCAGGGCTTCCAGTTCGTCGAGCTGGCTGAAAACGTCATTAAACGCCTGCTGATAGCTGATGGATGTCGTCGCGAACCCGGCGCGATAGACACCGTTATTCAGACGTGGATAGAGGCTCTCATTCAGCGCATCAATCCCGGCGCGCAGCGCGGCGGGATAGAGGTCGATGTGGTTATCGGCCAGATCGCCAAAGCCGCTGTTAAACATGCGCACGATGTCAGCGGACTCGTTGTTAACGATGGTGCCGGTTTTCTTGTCCCACAGCACCGGTACGGTGGCGCGGCCGGTGTAATCAGGCACGACGCGGGTATAGATTTCATGCAGATATTGCGCGTTATTCAGCGGGTCCGGTTGCGCACCGGGAAAATTGCCAAAGCGCCAGCCCTGGGCACCAAGTTGCGGCTCCACCACCGTCACGCTAATCAGCGACTCCAGACCTTTGAGTTTACGGGCCATCAGGGTGCGCGACGCCCATGGACAGATCAGCCCGACATAGAGATGGTAACGATCGGGTTCGGCCGCGAATTCAGTGGAGCCATCGCTGCTGATAAAATGCCGGAAGCCGGACGTCTGACGGACGAAGCCGCCCTGTTTATCGGTAGCCTGCACCGGATGCCAGTCACTACTCCATTTGCCTTCTACTAACATCGCGCGACTCCTCTGTGATTAGAGAAGTAGTTTAACTGATGCCGAAACGGCTGATAATCTGGTCCTGAAGACAATAATTTATTCCAGTCTGGAATAAATCACGCCAATGGAAAATGGGTGAAGTGCGTTACCAGAAAGTCGATAAGCAGGCGCGCCCGGTGTGCCAGATGGCGGGCAGGCGGATAGACCGCGAACAGGCCCAGCGGCGGCGTCCCGAAGTTCTCCAGCAGCCGGACAATCTCACCACGTTGCAGTGCCGGGGCCGCAATAAAACCGGGCAGACGCGCGATGCCTAATCCGGCGCTGGCGGCCTGCAGGCAGGCTTCTGTGTTGGCGAAGCGCAGACGTCCGCGTACCGGTACGGTGACAATCTCGTTGCTGCCGTCGCCGCTGGCAAAGGGCCAGTGCCAGGGATCGCGAAAATTGGTGTCGATAATGCACTGGTGCTGGTCCATTTCACGCCAGTGCTGCGGCGTGCCGAACTGCTCCAGATAGACCGGTGAGGCGGCGATGCGCACATGCACTTCGCCCAGCTTGCGTGCCACCAGGCTGCTGCCGCTGAGGGTGCCGATACGGATCGCCATATCAAATCCCTCATCGACGATGTTCACGGCCCGATCTGAAAAGCTGACATCCAGTTCAATCAGCGGATAGCGCCGGGCAAACGCCACCAGTACCTGGGAGAGCACCGCCGTGCCAAAGGAGTCGGGCGCGCTGATTTTCAGCCTGCCGGTTGGCGTGGTGGCGCTTTCACGTACGCTGGCATCCAGCGTCTCAAACGCATCGAGCAGGTTTTTTACCCGCTCATAATAGCTGCGCCCGACATCGGTGGGCGACAGGGCGCGCGTGCTGCGCTTAAACAGCTGGACGCCGAGCCGCTGCTCCAGCTTTGAAACCAGCTTGGAAGCCTGACTGCTACTGGTACCGAGACGTAACGCCGCCGCCGAAAAGCTGCCGGTTTCCAGCACCGTGACAAACATCCGGTCACAATCGAGTCGATCCATGGCGATGTCCTGTAGAGATCCTGGGGTGATAAAGTCGCAGTATAGAAGCTGTGCTCCACTGATGCAGCCTTCACTTTGCGTGCCTTTACCCTTTCGCTGGCGCAGAAAACCTGCTTGACTGACTCTCTGCCCGACGTTCTCTGGAGTATTTCATGTCGCTGATTCACCTGACGTCACTGGCGGAGATCCCGGCCGCCGAGTGGGATGCGCTGTTGCCTGATGACCAGCCTTTTTTGCGCCACGCCTTTCTGCTTACCTTAGAAGAGAGCGGCAGCGTGCGGCCCGAATCGGGCTGGCAGCCCGATCATCTGCTGTGGCGGGAGGAGGGCGTGACCCGCGCCGCGCTGCCAGGCTACCGCAAACGCCATTCACAGGGCGAGTATGTCTTTGATCATGCCTGGGCGGATGCCAGCCAGCGTGCCGGGATCCGCTACTACCCGAAATGGCTGGGTGCGATACCTTTCAGCCCGGTCAGCGGCGCGCGCCTGCTGGGGGAAGCTTCTGCTGCTGCACAGCTGCTGTCGGCCCTGCCGGAGAGCCTGTTACAGCAGGGCTTAAGCGGCGCCCACATCAACTTTACCGATGTGCAGGCGAACCAGCTGCTGGCCGATCAGCCCGACTGGCTCTCCCGGCTCGGTTGTCAGTATCACTGGCATAACCGTGGCTACCGCGATTTTCAGGATTTCCTGGATTCGCTGATGTCGCGCAAGCGCAAACAGCTGCGTAAAGAGCGTGAGCAGGTGATGCAGAGCGGCTTTGAGTTTGACCGCTACCTGGGCGACCAGCTGCGCGAAGATCAGTGGGATTTTGTCTACACCTGTTACGCCAACACCTATGCGGTGCGCGGTCAGCGTCCCTATCTGACGCGTGACTTTTTCAGCCTGCTGGCGGAACGCATGCCACAGAATATTGTGGTGGTGATCGCCCGTTTACAGCAGCAACCGGCCGCGATGGCGTTTTATCTGCGGGACAGCAACGCGCTCTATGGCCGCTACTGGGGCTGTCTGGCGGAGTTTGACCGGCTGCACTTTGAAACCTGTTTCTATCAGGGAATGGATTTGGCCCTTGATGAGGGGCTGACGCGGTTTGATGCAGGCGCGCAGGGCGAGCACAAGCTGGTGCGCGGCTTCGAGCCGCAGATTACCCACTCCTGGCACTATCTGCTGCATCCCGGCCTGCGTGATGCGGTCGCTGATTTTCTGGTGCAGGAGCGGGAAGGCGTGCGCGGCTGGGCGGAAGAAGCACGCGACGCCTTACCCTATCGACGCGGCGATTAATCGATGCCGACAAAACCGCCGGTCTGATGCTGCCACAGCCGGGCATAGAGACCGTTTTGCGCCAGCAGTTCGTGATGGCTGCCCATCTCGGCAATGCCGCCTTTATCCAGCACCACCAGTCGATCCATCTTCGCGATGGTCGACAGGCGGTGTGCGATGGCGATAACGGTTTTACCCTGCATCAGTGACTCCAGGCTCTCCTGAATCGCCGCTTCCACTTCGGAGTCGAGCGCCGAGGTCGCCTCATCCATGATCAGAACCGGCGCATCCTTCAGCAGCACGCGGGCAATCGCCACACGCTGACGCTGACCACCCGACAGTTTCACGCCGCGCTCGCCCACGTGCGCATCCAGCCCTGTGCGGCCCAGTGAATCGGAGAGCAGCGGGATAAACTCATCGGCGCGGGCACGGTGAATCGCCAGCTGTAATTCCTCCTCGCTGGCGTCGGGACGGCCATAGAGCAGGTTTTCACGGATTGAGCGGTGCAGCAGCGAAGTGTCCTGGGTGATCATGCCAACCTGGCTGCGCAGGCTTTCCTGCGTCACAGCGGCGATATCCTGATCGTCGATCACAATCCGCCCCCCGTTCAGGTCATAGAGGCGTAGCAGCAGGTTCACCAGCGTCGATTTACCGGCGCCCGAAGGACCAATCAGCCCAATCTTTTCGCCCGGCTTGATGTCGAGGTTAAAACCGTTGATCACCTGACGGCCACCGCCATAATCGAAGCGCACATCCTCAAAACGAATGTTGCCGCGCGTCACCTTAAGCTGCTTCGCCTGCGGTGCATCCTGCACGCTCAGCGGCTGCGCAATGGTTTTCAGGCCATCCTGTACCGTACCAATATTTTCGAAAATGCCGTTGACCACCCACATGATCCAGCCGGACATATTCACCAGGCGGATCACCAGACCGGTCGCCAGCGCAATCGCCCCGACGCTAATCAGCGACTGGCTCCATAACCACAGCGCCAGCCCGGAGGTCGAGACAATCAGCAGGCCGTTCAGCGCCGACAGCGTCAGATCCATGCTGGTGACCATGCGGCCGGCGTTCTGGGTTTTTTCGGTCTGCTCCTGAATCGCCTCACGCGCATACTGCCGTTCCAGATCGCTGTGGGCGAACAGCTTGATGGTGGCGATGTTGGTATAACCATCAACAATGGTGCCCATCAGCTTAGATCGTGACTCTGAGGAGACCACCGAGCGTGCTTTAACGCGCGGCACAAAGAAACGCAGAGAGGCGCTGTAGGCCACCATCCAGATAATCAGCGGGATCATCAGCCGCCAGTCGGCACCGGCAAACAGCACCAGCGAGGTCACCGCGTAGATCAGTACGTGCCAGATGGCGTCTACCAGCTGCACCGCGGAATCACGCAGTGAACTGCCGGTCAGCATAATGCGCTGGGCGATACGACCCGCGAAATCGCTCTGGAAGAAGTTAAGGCTCTGGCGCAGCACGTAATTGTGATTCTGCCAGCGGATCATGCTGGTCATGCTCGGGCTGATGCTCTGATGCACCAGCATGTCATGCAGGGCGATAAAAATCGGCCGCAGAATCAGCGCCACCGCTCCCATCCACAGCAGTATCGGCCAGTTATCCCGAAACAGGGTGGCGGGCGTGGAGTGATTGACCATGTCGATAATGCGGCTCAGATAGCTGAACAGCGACACTTCAATCAGGGCTGACGCCAGCCCCACCACCAGCAGTGCCGCGAAACTTGGCCAGACCTGCCGCAGATAGTAGAGGTAAAACGACCAGACCGTTGAGGGGGGCGAGTCGGTGGGCGCGTCATGAAAAATATTGATAAAACGCTCAAAACGGCGATACAACATAACGATACTCTTTCCGTCCGGTAAAGAGCTACAGCTTAGTGCATGAACCCCGTTCGGCTAAAAGGAGAAAATATGGAAATCGTTATTCGGGCACGGGAACCGCAGGATGCCGCCGCCTATCAGCGACTCTACAGTCATCCCGATGTCTATCCGTGGACACTGCAGCTGCCGTTTCCCAGCGTTGCCACCTGGGAGAAAAAAATCGCCAGAATGGATGCCGAAGGGTTTATCGCCTTTGTCGCGGAGATTGAGGGCGTGCTGGCCGGTGAGCTGACGCTGTTTGTGGATAATAAGCCGCGCACCCGCCACTGCATCAGCTTTGGGCTGGGCGTGCATCCCGATTACGCCGGTCGCGGCGTCGGTGAGCGCCTGATCCGCACTGCAATGGACTATTCCCGCAACTGGCTGGGGATTACCCGTATGGAGCTTGAAGTGTTCCACGACAACGATCGGGCGCTGCGGCTCTATGAGCGGCTGGGCTTTGAGCAGGAAGGGGTGATGCGGCAGGCCGCCCTGCGCGACGGTCAGCTGCGCGATGTGGTGATGATGGCGAAGCTGCTGCACGAGAAGTGATAACCGGAGCGGCATCACTGCCGCTCCGTATTGCATTACGGATTTTTATTGCTGTAGTGCTGCATGTTCTGCTGCGTCACCAGTTCAAACGGGATCCACTGGTGGGAGTCGACTTTTTCTCCTTTGATCATCTGCTGCGCCACCTCGACCGATTTTTTGCCCTGACCCACGGCATCCTGGAACACGGTGACGGCCAGTTTGCCGCTCGCCAGGGCTTTCAGGCCATCCGGCGTGGCATCAATGCCGCCCACCAGAATGGTGTTCTTTGGTTTCGCCTGGGCAATCGCCATGGTTGCGCCAATCGCCATTTCGTCGTTGTTGGCGGCAACAATATCGATCTCTTCCCCGTTCGACAGCCAGTTGAGCATTAAATCCATGCCCTCATTACGCGAATAGTTGGCGGTCTGCTTCAGCACCACTTTCATGCCGGGATACTTTGCCACCACCTGCTCGACATCTTTGGTGCGCTGCAGCGCACCCGCATCGCTGAGGTTACCGATGATAATGGCGACCCTGCCACGATAACCCGCCTGCTTCGCCAGCGCCTCCATCTGCAACGTGCCCGATTCGCGTTCGTCAGAGCCGACAAACACCACGCCCGGCGGCAGGGTTTTATCGCCTGGTGTGCGGTTAACGTAGACCAGCGGAATGTGAGCCTGCTGCGCCAGTCTGGTCAGGGCAGGGGTGCTGGCGGATTCGACCGGATCGACGATAATCGCGTCTACGCCAGCGCTGATAAAGCTCTGCACCTGGTCGGTCTGACGACCCACGTCGCCGCGCGCATCTTCGAACTGTGCATCAAGCTGACGCACTTTGGCCTCTTTCTCAATCGACTGGCGAATAATGGTCAGGAAGTTCTGGTCGAAATAGGCCATCGAGACGCCGATCTTTTCTGCCAGTGCCGACGTGGAAAGAGAGAGCAGACAGAGTAGTACCCATGCACGTTTTTTCATTGATGACTCCCGAGGTAAACCGGATGGAATGTATTTTTCATTTATTGTAAAAATGGAAAGGCAGGATCATTTGCAGCTTAGGAACTGCCGTCAGGTTTGACAACCGGCCCTTTTCACACTTGCTAGCGCCGCCACACTTTGCCGTGAAATCGCCGCGTCATAGCTGGCCGCGCCGGTGAAATCCCCGACCTGGCGCACACTCTGGAGCAGATAGCCGGGGCTTTTCGCGCTTTTGTGCAGCGCCGCACGGGCGATTGTGGCGGTTGCCAGAAAAGCGGTTAATCGGACCCGGCGATCTCAACATCCGCACAATGACCAATGGTTAGCGGCCTATCTATATTCCCTTAAGCGGGAAATCTCAGCGTTATTCCTGAAAAAAACCTCGTGGCGCAACCTGCCGCTTTTTAAGGAATTCAGCTCATGCTTAAAGACCAAACGACTCACCGGACGTCTCATGTGCGCATCTGGATCCTCTGCCTGATCCTGTTTCTGTCGGTGGTGGCATACGCCGACCGCTCGATCCTCTCGATCTCCGGATCGGCGATCAAAGAGGAATTCGGGCTGTCGGCGATCCAGCTCGGATTGATCCTCTCTGCCTTCAGCTGGGCCTATGTCATCGGTCAGATCCCCGGCGGACTGTTGCTTGACCGCTTCGGCGCCAAAAAAGTCTATGGCGTCACGCTGGCGCTCTGGTCCCTCTCCACGCTGGCGATGGGATTCGTGGGTGAGTTCTCCAGCGGCATGACCGGTGCGCTGATGCTGATGTTTGGGCTGCGCTTTATGCTGGGATTAATTGAGGCGCCCAGCTTTCCCGCCAATGCGCGCGTGGTGATTATGTGGTTCCCCGGCACAGAGCGGGGACGGGCTTCATCGCTGTTCAGTTCGGCGCAATATTTTGCCGTCGCCATCTTCTCGCCGCTTTCCGGCTGGCTGGTGTCGCGCTTTGGCTGGGAATGGCCATTCTTTGTGCTGGGCGGCATCGGTCTGGTGGCAGTATTTGTCTGGGCGGCCTGGATGCGCGAGCCGCGCAATCACCCCGGCGTGTCGGAAAGTGAACTGCGCCACATCGTCGATGGTGGTGCGCTGGTCGATATCGATGCGGCCCAGACGCTGAAAGCGCGGCCACCGGTCAGCAAAGCGATGTTCAGGAAGCTGCTCACTAATCGCATGCTCTGGTGCGCCTATCTCGGTCAGTACTGCATCATTGCGCTCAGCTACTTCTTTATCACCTGGTTTCCCATCTATCTGGTGCAGGCGCGCGGCATGAACATCATGGAGGCGGGCTTCGCCACCGTTGCTCCGGCGCTGTTTGGTTTTCTGGGCGGGATCAGCGGCGGTTACCTGTCAGACAAATTAATCGCCCGTGGCTGGAGCGTCTCCTGGGCGCGTAAAACACCCTATATCGTCGGCATGCTGATGGCGTCCAGCCTGGTACTGGCGGCGATTATTCCCGGTAACGGCGGCATCATCGCCATTATGTCCTTCGCCTTTTTCGGCAAAGGCATCGCGGCCGGAGCGGGCACCTGGACGGTGATCAGCGACACCGCACCGAAAGAGGCGGTAGGTCTGGCGGGTTCGATTTTTAACGGCATTGGCAATATCGCCGGTTTCACTACGCCGCTGCTGTTCGGCATCATCGTCGGGCTGACTGGCAGCTACAGCATCGGACTGGCGTTTGTGGCGGCACACTGCGTGGTAGCGGCTCTGCTGTTCCTGCTGGTGATGGGACCGATTGAACGCGTCGGCGAAGAGACCGGTCGCCCGGCATCTTATAACAATCAGGAGAAAGAAGATGGCATTAAAGCAATGTAAGGTGCTGATCAAAGGGAAATTTCTGCCGCCAAAGCTGATTGAGAACATTGAAAAGACGTTTACCGCGTTCCGGCTGTGGGAGGCGGAAGATGAGACGATCTTTCTGGCTGAAAAGGGCGCAGATATCGACATGCTGGTCACCAGCGGCAATGCGGTGATGGGCGCACCCGCCGCACTGATTGCCGCGTTGCCCAACCTGAAAGCGATCTGCAGTAACGGCGTCGGGTATGACAGCATTGATACGGAAGCCGCCCGGTCGCGCGGCATTGTGGTGACCAACACGCCAGAGGTGCTGAATGATTGCGTCGCGGATCTGGGGATGGCGCTGCTGCTGGATGTGGCGCGCCGCATCAGTGAGGCCGATCGTTTCACGCGTGCCGGTCACTGGTCGCAGGGTCGCTTCCCGCTGAGCAGCAAAATCGGCGGCAAGGTGTGCGGCATCGTCGGGCTGGGCAATATCGGTCAGGCGGTAGCAAGGCGCGCGCAGGCATTTGATATGCAAATTCATTACTACAATCCGCGTTCACGCCCCGATGTGCCCTATACCCGGCATGAAAGCCTGGTGGCCCTGGCGCAGCAGGCCGATTTTCTGGTGCTGACGCTGCCAAGGGGTGCCGCGACGCGCCATATTATCAACGCGGAAGTGCTGCAGGCGCTGGGACCGCAGGGCTATCTGATCAATATTGCACGCGGCAGCGTAGTGGATCAGCAGGCGCTGGTGGAGGCGCTGGCAACCGGGAAGATCGCCGGCGCCGGGCTGGATGTGTTTGAACAGGAGCCGCAGGTGCCCGACGCCCTGCGCCAGCTCGACAATGTGGTGATTACGCCGCATATCGCCAGCAGCACCCGCGAAACCATGGCGGCGATGGCCGACCTGGTGTTTGAGAACATGCTGGCCTTTGCCCGGGATGAGCCGGTGCTGACCCGGGTAGTGTAACCACACCAATGACTTAACCCTGCTGAAACGAGGGCGAGGCAGGACGCCTCTCCTCTGACCACTCTCCCGACCCCACGCTTCGCACAAAACAGCCTGAAGAAAATTTGTCCAGCTGCCGATATCACCTTACCACCCGCTGATCTTAAGGAGTGATAGCGTGATAAAGCTGATTACCATCGATGAACTGCGGCCAGGGATGTTTATCCACAAGCTGGAGGTCTGGTGGATAAAAGACCAGCGCATTCATAATCAGATGCTGATCACCGATCCACGACAAATTGCCACGCTACGCAGCGAAGGGATCCGCCAGCTCTGGATCGACCTCGATCGATCGGTTCAGACGCCGATCGCCACCTCGGTCGCAAAGAGAACCATTGGCCGCACCCCGTTTTTTCAGGAAATGGATCAGGCGCAGCTGATCTTCCAGCAGGGCAAACCGAAAGTGCGGGCGATGTTCAACGAAGCGCGGCTGGGTAATGGCCTGAAGCTCGATTATATGATGGACCTGGTGGATGAAATCGCCGGATCGATCACGCGTGAACCCTCCGCCATGCTGAGCGTGGCGCGGCTGAAAAATCATGATGACTACACCTATCTGCACTCTATGGCGGTCTGCGGGCTGATGATTGCGCTGGGTAAAAAACTCGGGCTGGATGAGCAGCAGCTGCGCCGGGTAGGCATGGGCGGTTTACTGCATGATGTCGGCAAAGCGGCTGTGCCACTGGCGATCCTGAACAAAGCGGGCAAGCTGACTGAAGAGGAGTTCAGGGTGATGCGTGAGCATCCGGTGGTCGGCACGCAGATGCTGATAGAGGCCAACGCTGACGACGATCTGCTCGATATCGCTCTTCATCATCATGAAAAATATGATGGCAGCGGCTATCCGCACCGCCTGAAAGGGGAGGCAATTTCGTTCTACGCCCGCATGGCGGCGGTGTGTGATGTTTATGATGCGGTGACCTCGACCCGCTCCTATCGTAACGGCTGGACACCCGCAGAGGCGATGCACCAGATGCTGAGCTGGCGCGGCCATTTCGATCCTGGCCTGCTGCACACCTTCGTACGAACCATCGGCATCTATCCGGTGGGGTCGCTGGTGCGTCTGGCTTCCGGCCGGGTGGCGCTGGTGGTGAAAGCAGGCGAAAAATCGCTGATGCGGCCCTGCGTGCATGTCTTCTGGTCGCTGCACGCCCAGCGTGAAGTGAAGCCGGAAGAGCTGGACCTCGGCGACAGCTTCTGCACCGACAGCATTGTGGGTGCAGAGGACAGTAAGCTGTGGGGCAATGTCGATCTCAATCGTATCTGGGCGCTGGAAGTCGCCTGATTTTTCGCCATTTTTACACTATTTTTACGCCCGCCCGCTGCATTTTAACCCCTTCTTTATACGTCTCCGCGCAAGCTAAGCCATAAATCCAATCCTCTGGAGGTTCCTGTGAGCGTGGGCGTAATAACCGGCATTGTGCTGGTGGTGTTGTTGCTGGGCTATCTGATCTATGCCCTGTTAAATGCGGAGGCCTTCTGATGGCGGCCAATGCTTTCCTACTCATCGCATTTTATCTGGTACTGCTGATGGTGCTGGCGCAGCCGCTTGGACGGGGTCTGGCCTCGTTAGTGGCTGACAAGCCGGTGTTTGCCCGCCTGGAAGCGCCACTGTGGCGACTGCTGGGCGCGCAGGAATCGGACATGCGCTGGCCGCACTACCTGCTGGCGATTCTGCTGTTCAACGCGCTGGGCTTCGTGGTGCTGCTGGCGATGTTGCTGTTGCAGGGCTCGCTGCCGCTGAATCCGCAGCAGCTGCCTGGCCTGAGCTGGCATCTGGCGCTGAACACCGCCGTGAGCTTCGTGACCAACACCAACTGGCAATCCTACAGTGGCGAAAGCACCCTGAGCTATTTCAGTCAGATGGTGGGCCTGACGGTGCAGAACTTCCTCTCTGCCGCGACCGGTATCGCCGTAGCCTTTGCGCTGATCCGTGGCTTCGCCAATCGCAGCTCTGCTTCGCTGGGTAACGCCTGGCGCGACCTGACGCGCATCACGCTCTACGTCTTACTGCCCATCAGCCTGCTGATGGCGCTGTTCTTTGTCAGTCAGGGCAGCATTCAGAACTTCGCGCCTTATCACAGCTTCGCCACGCTGGAAGGCGTGCAGCAGACGCTGTCGATGGGGCCGGTGGCGTCGCAGGAGGCGATCAAAATGCTGGGCACCAACGGTGGCGGCTTCTTTAACGCCAACTCCTCCCATCCGTTTGAAAACCCGACAGTGCTGACTAACCTGGTGCAGATGCTGAGCATTTTCCTGATCCCGGCCGCGCTCTGCTTCGCGTTTGGCGAAAGCGTGCGTGACCGTCGTCAGGGCCACATGCTGCTGTGGGCGATGACGCTGATGTTTGTGGCGGCGGTCGCCGTCGTGATGTGGGCCGAACTGCAGGGCAACCCGCATTTCCTCCAGCTGGGGGCCGACAGCGCCGTCAACATGGAAGGTAAAGAGACACGCTTTGGCATTCTTAACAGCAGCCTGTTCGCGGTCATCACCACCGCGGCTTCCTGCGGTGCGGTCAATGCCATGCACGACTCCTTTACCGCGCTGGGCGGCATGGTGCCGATGTGGCTGATGCAGCTGGGTGAAGTGGTGTTTGGCGGCGTTGGTGCCGGTCTCTACGGCATGCTGCTCTTCGTGCTGCTGGCGGTGTTTATCGCCGGACTGATGATTGGCCGTACCCCGGAGTTCCTGGGCAAAAAAGTCGATGTGTGGGAGATGAAAATGACCGCGCTGGCGATTCTGGTCACGCCGGCGCTGGTGCTGATCGGCACCGCCCTGGCGATGATGACCGACGCCGGACGCAGCGCAATGGCGAACCCGGGCATTCACGGCTTCAGCGAAGTGCTCTACGCGGTCTCCTCGGCGGCCAACAACAACGGCAGCGCCTTTGCCGGCCTGAGTGCTAACACGCCGTTCTGGAACCTGTTACTGGCTGCCTGCATGCTGCTCGGCCGCTTCGGCATCATTATTCCGGTGATGGCGATTGCCGGTGCGATGGCGGTCAAAAAGGTGCAGCCGGTGGGTAACGGCACGCTGCCAACCCACGGTCCGCTGTTTATTGCACTGCTGATCGGCACGGTGCTGCTGGTGGGTGCACTGACCTTTATTCCTGCTCTGGCGCTGGGCCCGGTGGCTGAGCATCTGCAACTTGTTCAGGGACAATCCTCATGAGTCGTCAACAACAGGCGTTATTTGACGCAGCCCTGCTGCGTACCTCGGCCTGGGATGCGGTGAAAAAGCTCGATCCCCGGGTGCAGTTCCGTAACCCGGTGATGTTTGTGGTCTACCTCGGCAGCATCCTGACCACGCTGCTGGCGCTGGCCATGCTGACCGGACGCATCAGCGGCAGCGCCAGCTTCACAGGGTCGATTGCGGTCTGGCTCTGGTTCACCGTGCTGTTCGCCAACCTGGCGGAGGCACTGGCAGAAGGACGCAGTAAGGCCCAGGCCAGCAGCCTGAAAGGGGTGAAAAAAACCAGCTTTGCCAGGAAACTGGCGTCGGCGCGCTATGGTGCCGAGTGGCAGCAGGTCAGTGCCGATGAGTTGCGCAAAGGCGACGCGGTATTGGTTGAAGCGGGCGACATCATTCCCTGTGACGGTGAAGTGATGGAGGGCGGAGCCTCGGTGGATGAGAGCGCGATTACCGGTGAGTCCGCACCGGTGATCCGCGAGTCAGGCGGTGACTTCGCCTCGGTCACTGGCGGTACGCGTATTCTCTCTGACTGGCTGGTGATCACCTGTAGCGCCAATCCGGGCGAAACCTTCCTTGACCGGATGATCGCCATGGTGGAAGGGGCGAAACGCCGCAAAACCCCGAATGAGATCGCCCTGACCATCCTGCTGGTATCACTGACCATCGTGTTCCTGCTGGCAACCGTGACGCTCTGGCCGTTCTCGGCATGGGGCGGAACGCCGGTCAGCATCACCGTGCTGGTGGCGCTGCTGGTCTGTCTGATCCCGACCACGATCGGCGGCCTGCTGTCGGCGATCGGTGTGGCGGGGATGAGCCGGATGCTGGGTGCTAACGTCATTGCGACCAGCGGGCGTGCGGTGGAAGCCGCCGGGGATGTGGATGTGCTGATGCTGGACAAAACCGGCACCATCACGCTGGGTAATCGTCAGGCGACCCAGTTCCTGCCCGCGCCGGGCGTCAGCGAAGAGCAACTGGCTGACGCCGCGCAGCTCGCCTCACTGGCCGATGAGACGCCGGAAGGGCGCAGCATCGTGGTGCTGGCGAAACAGCGATTTAATCTGCGTGAGCGCGATCTCAGCAGCATGGGCGCCAGCTTTATTCCGTTCTCAGCGCAGACTCGCATGAGTGGCGTAAACGTACAGGACCGGTTGATCCGCAAAGGTGCGGTCGATGCGGTTCGTCGCCATATCGAAGCGAACCATGGCCGTTTCCCTGCTGAGGTCAATGCGCAGGTGGAAGAGGTAGCACGCAGTGGCGGTACGCCGCTGGTGGTGTCAGAGGGCGCGAACGTGCTGGGCGTGGTGGCGCTGAAAGATATCGTGAAAGGCGGCATCAAAGAGCGTTTTGCCGAGCTGCGCAAAATGGGTATCAAAACGGTGATGATCACCGGTGATAACCCGCTGACCGCCGCGGCGATTGCTGCAGAAGCGGGCGTGGATGACTTCCTGTCAGAGGCTACGCCGGAAGCCAAGCTGGCGCTGATCCGCCAGTATCAGGCAGAAGGACGTTTAGTGGCGATGACCGGTGACGGCACCAACGATGCGCCTGCACTGGCGCAGGCGGATGTGGCGGTGGCGATGAACTCCGGTACGCAGGCGGCGAAAGAGGCGGGCAACATGGTCGATCTCGACTCGAACCCGACCAAGCTGCTGGAAGTGGTGCACATCGGTAAACAGATGCTGATGACGCGCGGTTCGCTGACCACCTTCAGTATCGCCAACGACGTGGCGAAATATTTCGCCATCATTCCGGCGGCGTTTGCGGCGACTTATCCGCAGCTCAACATGCTCAACGTGATGCAGCTGCACTCGCCAGCCAGCGCGATTCTGTCGGCGGTAATCTTTAACGCCCTGGTGATTGTGTTCCTGATCCCGCTGGCTCTGAAAGGCGTCAGCTACCGCCCCCTGAGCGCCGCTGCGCTGCTGCGTCGCAACCTGCTGATTTACGGTCTGGGTGGCCTGCTGGTGCCGTTTGTCGGCATCAAAGCGATTGATCTGCTGTTAGTGTTTTCAGGCATGGCCTGAGGAGAGAAAAATGAGTCAGTTACGTCCGGCAATTTTACTGTTGTTGCTGCTTACGCTGGTTACCGGCGTGGTTTATCCTTTGCTCACTACCGGTCTGGCGCAGTGGCTGTTTCCGTCCCAGTCCAGCGGCTCGCTGCTGGAAGAAGATGGTGTGGCGCGCGGGTCAGCACTAATTGGCCAGAACTTTACCCAGCCCAACTATTTCTGGGGCCGACCTTCAGCCACAGGTGATAAACCGTACAACCCGCTGGCCTCAGGCGGCAGCAACCTGGCCGCCAGCAACCCGGCGCTGGATAAAGCGGTAGCCGACCGCGTCGCTGCGCTGCGGGGCGCGAATCCGCAGGCACCGGCCGCCGTGCCGGTTGAGCTGGTCACCGCCTCAGCCAGCGGGCTGGACCCGGATATTTCGCCACAGGCCGCCCTTTGGCAGGCGCCACGTGTCGCCGCCAGCCGCAAGGTGCCGGTGGCGCAGGTCGAGGCGCTGATTGAAAAAATGACGCATCGTCCACTGATGCCATTCCTCGGCACACCGACTATCAACGTGTTGCAGCTGAATATGGCGCTCAACGAACTGTAATGGTGTTAAGGAAGCGATGAACCACGAACCCCAGCGTCCCGATCCCGACGCGCTGCTGCAGGCCAACCGCGAAACGCATCGCGGCCAGCTAAAAATTTACTTTGGTGCCTGTGCTGGCGTGGGCAAAACCTATGCCATGCTGCAGGAGGCACAGCGGCTGCGTGCGCAGGGTCTGGATGTCTTAATCGGCGTGGTAGAGACCCATGAACGGCCGGAAACCGCGCAGCTGCTGACAGGATTAACCCTGCTGCCGCGTCGCGCGACCGGCCGTTCGCGTCATGCGGAGTTTGATCTCGATGCCGCGCTGGCCCGCCATCCGGCCGTGATCCTGATGGATGAGCTGGCGCACACCAACGTAAAGGGCTCGCGCCATCCCAAGCGCTGGCAGGATATCGAGGAGCTGCTGGAAGCGGGCATCGACGTCCTGACCACCGTCAACGTTCAGCACCTTGAGAGTCTCAACGATGTGGTTGGCGGCGTCACCGGTATTCAGGTGCGTGAAACCGTGCCCGATCCCTTTTTCGACAGCGCCGACGAAGTGGTGCTGGTCGATCTGCCGCCCGACGATCTGCGGCAGCGACTGAAAGAAGGCAAAGTCTACATTGGTGACCGCGCGGAGCGCGCCATCGAAAACTTTTTCCGCAAAGGTAACCTCTTCGCCCTGCGTGAGCTGGCTCTGCGCCGTACCGCCGACCGCGTCGATGATCAGATGCGCGCCTGGCGCGATCAGCAGGGACGGGAACGCGTCTGGCACACCCGCGACGCCATTCTGCTCTGCATTGGTGACGACAGCGGCAGTGAAAAGCTGGTCCGAACCGCAGCCCGACTGGCGGCGCGCCTCGGCAGTGAATGGCACGCGGTCTATGTCGAAACGCCCCGGCTCAACCGGCTGCCGGAAGCGCGGCGACGGGCGATTCTGCGCACCTTACAGCTGGCGCAGGAGCTGGGCGCAGAAACTGCCACCCTTTCTGAACCGGATGAAGCTGAAGCGGTACTGGGCTACGCCCGCGAACATAATCTGGGCAAAATTGTGACCGGCCGTCGCCCGCTGCGGCGCTGGCGGCGTGACAGTTTTGCCGAACGTCTGGGCCAGCTTGGCCCGGATCTCGACCTGCTGGTCGTCGCGCTGGATGAGCCGCTGAAAGATGCACCGCATCCACTGCCGGATGGCCGCGTCACCAGCGAAAAATGGCGTATCCAGCTGCGCGGCGTAATGATGGCGCTGGTGCTCTGTATCCTTGTGACCGCCGCCGGACAGTCTGTGCTGATCGGTTTCGATCCCGCCAACTGCGTGATGATCTACCTGCTGGCGGTGGTGATCGTGGCGCTGCGCTACGGGCGCTGGCCGTCGGTGATCGCCACGGTGATGAACATCATCGCCTTTGACCTCTTCTTTGTTGCCCCCACCGGCACGGTGGCCGTCTCTGACCTGCAATACCTGGTGACCTTTGGCGTGATGCTGGCGGTCGGCGTAATCGTCGGGAATCTTACCGCAGGCGTGCGTTATCAGGCGCGGGTGGCGCGCTACCGCGAGCAGCGTGCGCGTCAGCTCTATGAGATGGCGAAATCGCTGGGTAGCGCGCTGACGCCGCAGGATATCGCCGCCACCAGCCAGCGGGTGCTCGACGCCACCTTACAGGCGCGCTGCCTGCTGCTGCTGCCGGATGAGCAGGGCGAACTGCAACCCGTGGGCGATGCGTTACCGGCCAGCGAGCCGGATCGCGCGATTGCTAAATGGAGTTACAGCAAAGGCCAGCCTGCAGGCGCGGGCACCGATACCTTACCGGCGGTGCCTTATCAAATCCTGCCGCTGAAAAGCGGCGCGCACTGCCGGGGATTGCTGGTGGTGGAGCCGCAGAACCTGCGTCAGCTGATGATCCCCGAACAGCAGCGGCTGGTAGAAACCTTTACCGTACTGATCGCCAACGCCCTGGAGCGGATGGCGCTGTCGCACAGCGAGGCGGCCTCCCGTCTCTCGGCAGAGCGTGAACAGCTGCGCAATGCGCTGCTGTCGGCGCTGTCCCACGACCTTCGCACCCCACTGACCGTGCTGTTTGGTCAGGCAGAAATGCTGATGCTCGACCTGGCCAGCGACAACTCAAAATATGTGCCGCAGGCCAGCCAGATCCGCGAGCAGACGCTGAGCACTATCCGTCTGGTGAGCAACATGCTGGATATGGCGCGCATTCAGTCGGGCGGGCTTAATCTGCGGGAAGAGTGGCTGGCGCTGGAAGAGGTGATTGGCGGCGCGCTGAGCAGCATGGCTCCGTCGCTGAAAGGGCATGAGGTCCAGCTCGATCTGCCAGACGATATCGTGCTGATCAAAGGCGACAGCACGCTGCTTGAGCGGGTCTTCACTAATCTGATTGAGAACAGCCTGAAGTATGCCGGTAACAGCGCCCCACGCGGCATCCGCGCCTGGCGGGCAGCGACACGGCTGGAGATTGCGGTCTGGGACGGCGGGCCGGGCATTGCCGAAGACGATTTAACCCGGATATTCGATAAGTTCTGGCGCGGTAATAAAGAGTCGGCGGTGCCGGGCGTCGGGCTGGGTCTGGCGATCTGTAAAACCATTATCGAGAGCCACGGTGGTCAGATCTGGGCCGAAAACCGGCCCGAAGGTGGCGCGGCATTTCGTCTCTCGCTGCCGCTGCCGCCTGCTCCTGAAATTTCTGACGAAGGGCTGAAATAACTTCACAGTTGATCGGTTATACTCCCGGACCTGTTTGATTATTCGTGGGATTGTATGGAACGTTTTACCGAAAACCTGATGTATGCATCGCGCTGGTTGCTGGCCCCGGTTTACATTGGACTTTCGCTGGGATTGCTGGCGCTGACCATTAAATTTTTCCAGGAAATTTTCCACCTGCTGCCCAACATTTTCAGCATTGCGGAAAATGATCTGATCCTGCTGCTGCTGTCGCTGGTGGATATGACGCTGGTTGGCGGCCTGCTGGTGATGGTGATGCTGTCGGGTTATGAGAACTTCATCTCTAAGCTCGATATCGACGAAGACAAAGAGAAACTGAGCTGGCTGGGCAAGATGGACTCCGGCTCGCTGAAAAACAAAGTCGCTGCCTCCATTGTCGCCATCTCCTCGATTCACCTGCTGCGGGTGTTTATGGAAGCGCGCAACGTCGAAAACGACAAGCTGATGTGGTACGTGATCATCCATCTGACCTTTGTGCTCTCCGCCTTTGTGATGGGCTGGCTGGATCAGATGTCGCGCGGCGATAAAAAACCGAAGTAACCTCTCTGGCGGCCCGCTGAGGCGGGCGCCTGCTTTACCCTTTCTGCTCTGTTGCCCCTGAACGACCTGCTGGCTGTGAGGCCGGGCGTGTGCCCGCCAGCTGCGGCATCACCTCTTTGATCATGGCAAAAAAGTGCTGCAGCCTGGCCGGGTAGTAACTCGCCCAGGGATAGGTCAGCCACACCGGCAGCGGCGGTGCCTGCCACGCGGGCATCAGCTGAACCAGGCCGCCATCCGCTAAATCTTCCTGCACCGCCCACGAGGAGACAATCGCCGCGCCCATACCGGCCAGCGCTGCTTTGCGCACCGCATATAAGCTGTCGCTGCTGAGCCGGGGCGTAATCGCCAGATTCACCGGCTGGCCGTCGTCAATCTTCTGCAACGCCACTTCGTTACGGTAAAAACTGGTGAGGGCCAGCCACGGCAAATCGCGTAGCTGTTCAATCTGCTCTATGGGCGGATGCTGTGCCAGCAGGTGCGGGGCCGCCACCACAATGCGCGGCACTTCGGCCAGCAGAACCGCCACCACCGAGGGATCGGTGGGTGCGCCGACCTGAATAGCGCAGTCCACATTCTCCGCCATAAAGTCGGGCGTGCGATCATTCAGCATCCACTCGATATTGAGCCGGGGATAGCGGTGCAGATAGTCCACCAGCGGGGCGATCAGCTGATCCTGACCAAAGGCGTGTGGGGCGCGCACCCGCAGCGTACCGACCGGGTCGGCGCTGGCACCGGTCAGCTCATCTTCCAGTGCATGCCAGGTCGCCAGCAGCTGCCGTGCCTGGGCATAGCAACGTTCGCCATCATCGGTAAGCTTCAGCGCATGGGTGGTGCGCAGGATAAGCTTCAATCCCAGCCGCTGTTCCAGGGTCTGTAGCCGACGGCTGACGGTGGGCTGTGTCGTACCGAGCTGGGCGGCGGCAGCGGATAAGCTGCCGCTCTCGACGATACGGATAAACGTCTGCATCAGGTCGATGCGATCGCTGCTGTTAGAGTTATTCATACGTACCACGCATAACGGTTTTGCCTGTTATAAGTCTACCGCGTATAACCGCGATGCGCTTTAATGGCTGTACGAAATGATGAGGATTACAGCATGTCAGCCACACAAACTCAGACTCAAAATGAATCGCTCTCTGCGCCGCTGGTGTTTACCCTGGCCGCTGGTGCCGGGCTCAGCGTCGCGTCGATCTACTACAGCCAGCCGATGCTGGATATCATCAGCAAGCAGTTTAATGCCGGCATTGGCGCAGTCGGCATGGTGCCGATGCTGACCCAGGCGGGCTATGCGCTGGGTATTCTGCTGCTGGCCCCGCTGGGCGATCGTCACGACCGCCGCACCATTATTTTTATTAAAGGCTTACTGCTGGTAGCGGCGCTGCTGCTGTGTGGTTTTTCCGGTGGGCTTAGCGCGTTGCTGGTTGCGAGTTTTATCACCGGCCTGACCGCCACAGTGGCGCAGGATATTGTGCCCGCGTCGGCGGCGCTGGCCCCGGAACGCAGCCGGGGTAAAATAGTCGGCACCGTGATGACCGGGCTGCTGGTAGGTATCCTCTTGTCGCGGGTGGTCAGTGGAGTAGTAGCAGAGTATTTCGGCTGGCGCACCATGTACATGATCGCCGCGCTGGCGGTGCTGCTGATTACGCTGACGCTGTGGCGGGTGCTGCCTCGCTTCGCACCAGGTACCTCGGTGAGCTATCCGCGCCTGTTGCTGTCGCTGGTGCATCTGTGGCGCCACCATCAGACGCTGCGTCGGGCCGCGCTGGCTCAGGGGCTGTTGTCAGTGGCCTTCAGCGCCTTCTGGTCGACGCTGGCGTTAATGCTCAGCGACCGCTTTCATCTGGACAGTGCGGTGGCTGGCGCCTTTGGTTTAGCCGGGGCTGCAGGCGCCATGGCGGCTCCGCTGGCGGGCAGTTTTGCTGACCGCATCGGTCCGGCAAGAGTGACGCAGGCCGGTGCCGCGCTGGTAACGATCTCCTTTGCGCTGATGTTCCTGCTGCCGCTGCTGCCGATGCCGGTCCAGCTGGCGTTGATTGTCCTCTGTACCATCGGCTTTGATTTAGGGGTGCAGGCCACGCTGGTGGCGCATCAGACGCTGGTTTATGGACTGGCGCCGGAAGCTCGTAGTCGTCTGAATGCACTGCTGTTTACCGTCGTGTTTATCGGTATGGCCACCGGTGCGGCGCTAGGGAGTCTGGCGCTGGCTCACTGGGGCTGGAATGGCGTGGTTGCGCTCGCC
The DNA here is from genome assembly GCF_900115075.1 of Candidatus Pantoea varia. Lineage (GTDB taxonomy): Bacteria > Pseudomonadota > Gammaproteobacteria > Enterobacterales > Enterobacteriaceae > Pantoea > Pantoea varia. Next base: position 170,191 of record NZ_FOVG01000006.1, on the reverse strand, counting down.
ACCTTAGCCGGTGCCGCCGCTCTCGCGGTCCGCTTCGCCAGTCGCCACCTGAAAAACTGACACCGCGCCCGTCAAAAAATGTGCCAGGCTTATTCATAAACCCAAAATATTGTGGAGTGTTATGAACTTTTTAGCCTGGACAGCAGCGACGGGCGGCCTCTTGCTGCTGATGTCGCTGGCTTCCGGTTGGATTCACCGGGGGCCAGTTACCTCATTTGGTCTGTTCCTTATTGCGGGCATGCTGTGCGGCCCGTGGGGATTTGATGTTATCCACCTCGATATCGTCACCCATTCCGAAGCCGTGGCTCATATCACTGAAATCACCATGGCGGCCTCGCTGTTTATCACCGGTCTCAAGTTGCGTCAGCCGCTGCAGAACAACTGCTGGCACACCGGGCTGAAACTGGCTTTTCCCGCCATGCTGCTCACCGTCGCCGCGATGACCCTGCTGGCACACTTCCTGGTGGGATTAGACTGGCCGATTGCGCTGGCGTTTGGGGCCATTGTCGCGCCGACCGATCCGGTGCTGGCGAGTTTAATCTCGGTCAACGATGCGCAGGATGATGACTCGCTGCGCGTGGCGATCTCCAGCGAGGCAGGCATGAACGATGGCTCTGCATTACCACTGCTGATGCTGGCGCTGTTGCTGTTCAATGGCGAAAGCCTGAACGGCGCGATGCTGGCGCACTGGGGTGCGGTCGAGGTGCTCTGGGCGATTGGCGGCGGTCTGATCATCGGGTTTGTTCTGGGGCAGTTAATCGGCATGCTGGCGACCCGACTGCGCAATGCTAATGGCGACGTTGCGCCCAATGATTTCCTGGCGCTGGCGCTGATTGCGCTGAGTTATTCGCTGGTGGAGTACCTGGGTGCCTCCGGCTTCCTGGCCGCCTTCGCCGCCGGACTGGGGTTACGCCGTGCCGAGCTGGGCGTGTTCCGTCGCCATCAGCCGGAAGATCTCTCTGACGACGAGCGTGTATTGCCCTCTGAGGCGCTGGTGAACCCTAACAAACGTCTGGCGCATCAGGGCGACAACAATATGGTGAAGTCGATTGGGTTTGTAGTAGGCGACGCCCTCTCTTTTGGCGATACTATTGAACGTTTACTGGCGGCTGGCATGATGGTGGTGCTGGGCGTCACACTGGCGCAGCACTGGAACATCTACGGCGTGCTGATAGGCCTGGTGCTGTTTGCGGTGGTGCGGCCGCTGGCTGTCTGGCTGGTGACAGTTCGTGCCGGACTGCCGCTGGGGCAGCGTCTGCTGATTGGCTGGCTGGGCATCCGGGGGATTGGCAGCCTGAACTACATCGCCTATGCCTGGACGCACGGCATGCAAGGCCCGCAGATGGAAATTATGACGAATATGGCGTTAACGCTGGTGGTCTGCAGCGTGGTGGTCCACGGCACCACCGTGTCGCCGCTGCTGAACTGGCGTCAGAAGCGCCTCGAAGCCCTTCAGCGCAAGGTTTAACCCGAACGAACAGGAGTTAAGAATGAAAGTGACTCAGATAGTGCTGCTGAGCATCCTCGCCACCGGCAGCGCGCTGGCGGCGGACGACACTGATACGGAGCAGAATGTTTATGCCAGTCAGTTGTGCCACATTGTCAGCGGCGAGAAAAAGGTTGCGAGTGCGGATCAATATGTTGAACAGATGAAATCTTCAGTGGCGAGCAGTCAGTCGTCATCGGCGATGAATCAGCCCGAATTTGATGAAGAGTCTGCGCGTGAAGTGGCCAGTGCCTGGCTGCAACTGGGTGATGATGAGCGTGCCAAACTGCGCGTCAACGAGCAGCAGTGTGAGCAGGCCGTGATGGCACAGTTCCAGCAGGAAGATTAACCACACGGAATGAAATGAAAACGCGCCTGCCGGGCGCGTTTTTTTATGGCTTTTGGCACTCGATTGCGTACATAATCGCCAGCCATGGCACCAGACTTGCATTTAGTCATACTTCTTTAGCCTGCCGCAACGGTTTGCTGACACTTCGGACATCACACAACAGGCATTATGATTACGCGTCGACGCTTTATTCTCGGCACGGGAGCGCTCGGGCTCTCCATGACCACCGGCAAATTATTTGCCCGTGATGACATTATTCCCCTCTGGCCGGATGATCCGCCCGGCGGCGGCGGCCCATCCGGCCAGTTGCATATTAACAGCACCGGTTCGTGGTCAAATATCGTCAGCCCGGCGATTCAACGCTTTAAACCGGAAAATCCGAATGGCGAAGCGGTATTGATCGCTGCAGGCGGCGGTTATCGCTGGATCGGCATGGGACGCGAAGCCTGGCCGGTCGCGCGCTGGCTCAATGCCAGTGGTTATACCGCCTACGTGCTCAGCTACCGGTTACCGCATGAGAAGTGGCAGGCGGGCCGGCTGGCGCCGCTGCAGGATGCGCAGCGCGCCATCCGGCTGGTGCGATCTTTTGAGCGCAAGGTGCATGTACTAGGCTTCTCCGCAGGTGGACATCTGCTGGGAATGGCGGCGGCGCGGCCGGATTTTGAATCCTATCCAGCCATCGACCCGCTGGATGAAGTGGTGCCGAAAGTCGACAGCGTCGGCCTGATCTATCCGGTCATTACGCTGGAAGCGCCTTACCAGCACACCAATACGCATCTGATGATGGTTGGCAAAAATGCTACGCCGCAGGATGAGGCGAATTGGTCAGTGCAGAACTATGTCACCCGGCAATATCCGCCCACGTTTCTGGCGCAGGCCGAGGACGATCACACCTCAAATCCCTTTAACACCGAGCTGATGCGCGACACCTGTCGCCGCAACCGTGTGCCGGTTGAGCTGATTCAGATCAGTAAGGGCGGGCATGGCTTTGGTCTTGGCAAGGCGGGAACGCCCGCGGCGTTGTGGGATCAGGCTTATGTGCGCTGGCTGGATCGGGTTAGCTGAGTTGCACTGGCGCGGTGCGTTGCTGCACTTCACGGTCAGAAAGCGGTTGAGAGAATGTGACACAAAAAAACAGGCGACCGGAGTCGCCTGTACTGTTTCTGAAGTCTGGTGCAGATTAACGCATCGTCACGAACTCTTCTGCTGCGGTCGGGTGGATCGCCACGGTGTTATCGAAGTCTTTCTTGGTCGCACCCATTTTCAGCGCCACGGCAAAGCCCTGCAGCATCTCATCCATGCCGAATCCGATACCGTGAATGCCGACAATTTTCTCGTCTGCGCCCACACAGACCAGCTTCATGCGGCACGGCTGGCGATGCTGGGTGACTGCGGTGTACATGGCGGTAAACGACGATTTGTAGACCTTCACCTGATCGTCGCCATACTGTTCGCGTGCCTGCGGCTCGGTCAGTCCCACGGTGCCAATCGGCGGATGACTGAACACCACGGTCGGGATATTACTGTAATCCAGATGCTCGTCCGGCTTGTTGTTAAACAGACGCTCAGAGAGACGACGGCCTGCAGCAACCGCCACCGGCGTCAGCTCAACCGCACCGGTGTTGTCGCCCACGGCGTAGACGCCTGACACGCTGGTGTTCTGGAATTTATCGACTTTGATATAGCCTTTGTCATCCAGCGTCACGCCAGCGGCTTCAATGTTGAGGTTGTCGTTAGCGGGCTCACGGCCAATCGCCCAGACCAGGCAATCCACAGTGTAGTCACTGCCGTTTTCCAGCTGCAGCGTCAGGCTGCCATCGCTGTTTTTGACCACGGCTTTAGGAATGGATTCGGTGTACAGCGCCGGGCCTTCGGTGTTCATCACTTCGACCAGCGTCTCAGTAAGCAGCGGATCGAAACTGCGCAGCGGCGCATGTTTACGCACGAACAGGTGGGTTTCTGAACCCAGCGCGTTCACCACGCCCGCCAGTTCGACCGCGATATAGCCTGCGCCGATCACGGCGGTGCGTTTTGGCAGGGCATCCAGTTCGAAGAAGCCATCGGAATCAATACCGTACTCCGCACCCGGAATGTTGGGGTGAACCGGACGACCGCCGGTAGCGATCAGAATATGGTTGGCCGTGATAATCTCGCCGTTAACTTCAACGCTGTGCGCATCGACAAAGCGGGCGAAGCCTTTGATCACTTCAACGTTGTTTTTACCCAGCACGTTGTCGTAAGAGTTGTGGATGCGATCGATGTAGGCGCTGCGGTTTTTCACCAGCGTGGCCCAGTCGAAGCGGTTCACGGTAGTGTCGAAGCCATAGTCCGGCCCATAGAGATGGATAGCTTCGGCGATTTGCGCGGCATGCCACATGATTTTTTTTGGCACGCAACCCACGTTCACGCAGGTGCCGCCCAGCTCTTTCGCTTCAATCAGGGCACATTTCTGGCCATACATAGCCGCACGGTTAATTGAGGCGATGCCGCCACTGCCGCCGCCAATGGCGAGATAGTCGAAATGTCGGGTCATTGAAGTATCCATCCGGTTGCATAAAAAAATTGGGGTTGAGTGTAACGCTGCGGGTCGAAATGACGCAAAGTTTGCGCCTATGATTGTAATAGGGTTCTGTTTTTTATTCGCTTACAGGGAAGCATACCATGCACCTTACTTTTCTCGGCACCGGCGGCGGTGCTCCCAGCCTGCAACGTAACGTAACGTCCATCGCTTTTACCCGCGCGCTGAGTGGTGAAACCTGGCTGTTCGACTGCGGGGAAGGCACGCAACTACAGTTTATGCGCTCCAGCCTGAAACCGGGCAAGCTGGATAAGATTTTTATCACCCATCTGCATGGCGATCATATTTTCGGGCTGCCGGGATTACTCACCAGCCGGTCGATGGCCGGACTGACCTCACCGATGACGGTCTATGGCCCCAAAGGATTAAAGACCTTTGTGGAGACGGCGCTGTCGATCAGCGGCTCCTACACTGACTATCCGCTGACCATTGTTGAGATTGAGGCGGGCTGGACGCTGGATGACGGAGAGTTTCGTATCAGTGCCTGGCCGCTGAGCCATCCGGTGGAGTGTTTTGGCTACCGCATTGAACAGCATGACAAACCCGGCCTGCTGGATGCCGCGCGTCTGAAAGCGGAAGGGGTACCACGGGGCCCATGGTTTCAGCAACTGAAGCAGGGGGAATGTGTGACGCTGGAGGATGGGCGGATAGTTAACGGTGCTGACTACCTTGGACCGGCAACACCCGGCAAAAAGCTGGCTATCTTCGGCGATACGGCACCGACCGAGGTCGCGCTGCAACTGGCGGCGGATGTTGACCTGATGGTGCATGAAACCACGCTGGAGGCGGCGATGGTGGAAAAAGCCAACGGGCGCGGGCACTCCACAACGCTGCAGGCTGCCGGGGTGGCAAAGCGTGCCGGGGCAAAACGGCTGATCGCCACCCATTTCAGCTCCCGCTATCTGGCAAAGGACATGAGCCGCCTGCTGGCGGAGTGCCAGACCATTTTCCCCTGCACTGAGTTGGCCTCGGACCTGGCGGTTTTTAACCTCTAATGATGCAGTGCGGGATAAGTGAAAAACAACAGATGGGTGAGGTTAAGGCCAAAGTGCAGGGCGGTCGCCAGCCATAAGCGGCCGCTCCAGTGCCACGCCAGCCCATATAACAGCCCGGCCAGGGTGGCGAAGATCACCAGCAACAGGCCGCCGCTCAGATGCACCAGACCAAACAGCAGCGCACTCAGTAACAGCGCCGGGAGGCCGCCCACTACCGGCTTTAAGCGCTGCTGCAGATAGCCACGAAACAGGGCCTCTTCCGCCAGTGAAACAAAGAACAGATTGGCGAGCATAAATGCGCCCAGCCAGTCTGGCGAGTGTCGCTCAAACGCTAATCCGCCCAATAATACCGCGCAGTACAGCAATACCGGAATGGCCGCGACCAGCGCCAGTGCGGCGGGCAGCCGATAGCGTGGTGGCGTGGCAGGCGCGCGAAACAGCGTCGGCAGGCAGGCCAGCAGTACAAAAGGAATAAGCGCTTTATCGAAGTTAAACCCGAAGCTGAAAGGCACGCTGCGCGGCCCGGCCTGCACATCCTCTGCCTGAAGGGGGTTAGTAAAGCCTGGGAAAAGATGGAGGAGCAACCCGATAGCAATCAGTACCAGCAGCGCTTCGGAGAGCATTTGTCGTCGATGATGGTCACGGTCATAAATACGGAGTGCCACCACAGCGGCGGTGCCGGTAAACAGCAGCAGTGCCGGCCACGCTAACACGTCCTGATAAAAACCCAGCAGGGTGGCGAGCGCCAGTAATAATAATGCCAGCCGTCGCGCCGGTTGCAGCGCGGCCAGCGCGCCAGCCAGTATGATCCACATGGTAAAGACCTGATACAACGCCGCAGCACCGGTAGTGAGCGGCGTAGAAGACAAAGAGAGTTATTCGGGGACGATCTGGTTAACCACGAAGTGGCCGGTACCAGCCGGAACCAGTTTCTGGTGCAGCCACGGTAGCAGGGTATTCATCTGCTGGGCCAGCTTCCACGGTGGGTTAATCACGATCATGCCGGAAGCGGTCATGCCGCGCTGATCGCTGTCCGGGCGGGCAGCCAGTTCGATCTGCAGGATATTACGGATGCCGGTTGCTTCCAGGTCGCGCAGCATATGTTTGATCTGCTGGCGCAACACCACCGGATACCACAGCGCAAAGACGCCGGTGCCAAAACGCTTATGGCCTTCCTGAATGCCTTTCACTACTGCCTGGTAGTCACTTTTCATCTCATACGGTGGATCGATCAGCACCAGTCCGCGACGCGACGGCGGTGGCAGTTTCGATTTTAACTGCTGATAACCGTCGGCGCGATCGACGCGCGCGCGGTCATCTTTGCTGAATTCGTTACGCAGCAGCGGGTAGTCGCTGGAGTGCAGCTCCGTGAGTTGCAGTTTGTCATCTGCACGCAGCAGGTGACGGGCAATAAGCGGTGAGCCGGGATAGTAGCGCAGCGTGCCGCTTCGGTTCAGCGCACGAATCGCGTCAAAATAGGGTTGCAGCAATTCCGGCGCATCGGGCTGTTGCCAGATACGAGAGATGCCTTCCAGATATTCACCGGTACGCTCGGCGTGCTCGCCGCTGAGCTGGTAGCGACCTGCGCCCGCATGGGTATCCAGATAGAAAAACGGTTTCTCTTTCTCTTTCAGCGCCGTGATGATCAGGCTCAGAACGGTGTGCTTCAGCACGTCGGCGTGGTTGCCAGCATGGAAGCTATGGCGATAACTCAGCATTGTTTATCCTGTTGAATGTATAAGGTTTTAATTGATGGAAAATCAATTTATACCAATTATTACCTCACGTATTACCCACAGAACGACGCACAGCAACCGACGCAGGAAAAGCATGAGAATCCGCGATTATATCAGGGATGACCCGCTGATGGGCCAGAAGCGTGATAACAAATCGGGATTGCAGGGCGTGGTTCGGGGTGGCAGGTTTGGTTTGTGGTTTCCAGATGCATAAACCGGCCGCAAAACCTGCCCGGCGTGCCCGCCAGGATCTCGGGCATGAGACCCCCGCCTGCATCTTCCGTGCGGCCATTCGCGCGTTTCTTCCCCACCTCATCCTGGCTGCCATTGATTTCCGCTACACTAAGCCGCATGTTACTTAGATTGCGTTGCGCGACCCGCTGCGCCCCATACATCTATAAAGGACTGCGCTATGACCAATCCGCTACTGACATCTTTTACGCTCCCTCCTTTTTCTGCCATCCAGCCTGAACATGTGGTGCCTGCCGTGACGGAAGTGCTGAGCCACTGTCGCGCAGAAGTTGAAAAAGTGGTGGCACAGGGCGCGCCCTACACCTGGGATAATCTGGTTCAGCCGCTGGCGGAAACCGACGACCGCCTGAGCCGTATTTTCTCACCGGTCAGCCACCTCAACGCGGTTAAAAACAGCCCGGAGCTGCGTGAAGCCTATGAGCAGACGCTGCCACTGCTCTCAGAATACAGCACGTGGGTCGGTCAGCATGAAGGTCTCTATCAGGCGTATCGCAACCTCAAAGAGGGTGATCAGTACGCTGCACTGGATCTGGCGCAGAAGAAAGCGGTCGACAATGCTCTGCGTGATTTTGAACTCTCCGGTATTGGCCTGCCAAAAGATAAACAGCAACGCTATGGCGAAATCGCCGCGCGCCTCTCTGAGCTGGGTTCGGCTTACAGCAACAACGTGCTCGATGCCACCATGGGCTGGAGCAAGCTGATTACCGATGAAAGCGAGCTGGCGGGTATGCCGGAAAGCGCGATGGCGGCGGCGAAAGCCCAGGCCGAGGCCAAAGAGCAGGAAGGCTGGCTGCTGACGCTGGATATCCCAAGCTATCTGCCGGTGATGACCTACTGCGACAACGCGGCGCTGCGTGAAGAGATGTATCGCGCCTATGCGACGCGCGCCTCCGATCAGGGGCCGAACGCCGGTAAGTGGGATAACGGTCCCATCATGGCGGAAGAACTGGCGCTGCGTCACGAGCTGGCACAGTTGCTGGGCTTCGACTCCTATGCGGATAAATCTCTGGCGACCAAAATGGCGCAAAGCCCGTCTCAGGTGATCGACTTCCTCAACGATCTGGCTGAACGCGCCCGTCCGCAGGGTGAGAAAGAGCTGGAGCAGCTGCGCGCCTTCGCCCAAAAAGAGCATGGCGTCACTGAACTGAATCCCTGGGATCTTACCTATTACGGTGAAAAGCAGAAGCAGCATCTCTACACCATCAGCGATGAGCAACTGCGTCCTTACTTCCCGGAAGAGCGTGCGGTCGCCGGTCTGTTTGAAGTGGTAAAACGCATTTACGGCATCAGCGCGAAGCAGCGCACTGACGTTGAGGTTTACCATCCAGACGTGAAGTTCTTCGATCTGTTCGATGAAACCGGCGAACTGCGCGGCAGTTTCTATCTCGATCTCTACGCCCGCGAGCACAAACGTGGCGGTGCGTGGATGGATGACTGCGTTGGTCAGATGCGTAAAGCCGATGGCAGCCTGCAGAAGCCCGTTGCCTACCTGACCTGCAACTTTAACCGTCCAGTGAAGGGCAAACCTGCGCTGTTCACCCATGATGAAGTGATTACTCTGTTCCATGAGTTTGGTCATGGCCTGCATCACATGCTGACCCGCATCGAAGCGCCTGGCGTTTCCGGTATCAGCGGTGTGCCATGGGATGCGGTCGAACTGCCCAGTCAGTTTATGGAAAACTGGTGCTGGGAACCGGATGCGCTGGCGTTTATCTCGGGTCACTTTGAGACCGGTGAACCGCTGCCGAAAGAGCTGCTGGATAAAATGCTGGCCGCTAAGAACTATCAGGCCGCGCTGTTTATCCTGCGTCAGCTGGAGTTCGGCCTGTTCGATTTCCGTCTGCATACCGAGTTTAATCCGGAAAAAGGCGCGCAGATTCTGGACACCCTGCGCGAAGTGAAAAGTCGCGTAGCAGTTGTCCCGAGTCCGGAATGGGGCCGTTTCCCGCACGCCTTCAGCCACATCTTTGCCGGTGGCTATGCGGCGGGTTACTACAGCTATCTGTGGGCAGACGTGCTGGCGGCGGATGCTTACTCCCGCTTTGAAGAAGAGGGCATCTTCAACCGTGAAACCGGTCAGTCATTCCTGGATAACATCCTGACGCGTGGGGGTTCTGAAGAGCCGATGGAGCTGTTCAAACGCTTCCGTGGCCGTGAGCCGCAGCTTGATGCAATGCTGGAACATTACGGCATTCAGGGATAAGTCGGTTCGTGAAAATCTGTTTGCTCGATGAATCAGGCGCCGGAGACGGCGCCTTATCACGTTTAGCGCAGCGCTGGCAGCTGGAGCACGATGAAGCGTCGCTGCTGGCGCTGGTGCAGACTTCAACGCACCTTGAACTGCGTAAACGTGATGAGCCTAAGCTGGGCGGTATTTTTGTTGATTTCGTCACTGGCGCGATGGCGCATCGCCGTCGCTTCGGTGGTGGACGCGGCGAGGCCGTCGCTAAAGCGGTCGGTATCAAAGGCGGTTATCTGCCGGATGTGGTTGATGCGACTGCAGGACTGGGACGTGATGCGTTTGTGCTGGCCGCACTCGGCTGCCGGGTGCGGATGCTGGAGCGTCATCCGGTAGTGGCTGCGCTGCTGGAAGATGGATTGCAGCGCGGTTACCAGGATGCGGAAATTGGCCCCTGGCTGCGCGACCGCCTGACGCTGATTCATGCCGCCAGCGCGCAGGCGCTGGGCGATATCACGCCGCAACCGGATGTGGTCTACCTCGATCCGATGTATCCCCATCGCCAGAAAAGTGCGCTGGTGAAAAAGGAGATGCGGGTGTTTCAGTCGCTGGTCGGGCCGGATGAAGATGCGGATGCGCTACTGGAACCGGCCCGGCGGCTGGCGAAGAAACGTATCGTGGTCAAACGGCCAGACTATGCACCGCCGCTGGCGGGTGTGGTAACGCAGGCGGCCGTGGTCACTAAAAGCCATCGTTTTGATATTTATCCACCGCTGGTCGGTTCGGTTTAGGTCAATGCCAGACTGCACCGGCCGCTTCCGGCCATGATAATTTCCCTGCCGGTTATTAACGGATACGTAATCTGAAAGCGAAAGATTTATAATATTGTGCTAAATAAAAAGCCTGCCTGAAAGAGTATCAGGCAGACTTTAATTAACCGCATTTAAGTTAATACGGTGGTAATGATTCTATCAGGCAGCTAATTTAGTCAGGAAGCCTGAAAATGCGCTCAGGAAGCCTTGGGCGAAATTCAGGCCAATCGCTTTGTAAGTCAGACCCAGAGTCTGGCCCAGATCAGTGCTTTCCTTGATTGATGCGACGGTGGTGTCGAATAAACCTGAAACTTCAGTCAGTGCAGTATTAACTTCACCCAGGAATTCAGTCAGGCCCGCGCCGCTAACGGCAGCAATTTCAGTCTGGTTGATTTCTCTCATTTTTTAATATCCTTATTGGTTTTTTAAAATAATGGCAATCATTATTCTGCTTTATCTGTTGCATGTGCAGCAGATAAGCCAGCGAAAGATAACGGATGAATTAATCTTTTCCTATAGTAAAGTTTTGATAAAGCGCGCTTTGCTATCAATAAATTCTTTATCATTAGCGATTGTATGAATCAGCAATGTAACAGTTGTTTTGATTTTATGTATAGGGCTGTAAGTTGCAGAGCTAAAGGGAGGAAGTATTTACAGCTGCGAGAAATTATAAAGCAGCGGAGTTTTTTATATTAAGTCAGTCTGGCGGATAGGCTGATAAATGAAAATTAATTCAGCCGAAGCTGGTCAGGAATTAAAAGTTTAAATAACAGGGGTGAGAAAAGCGTAAATCTATTCAGGCCGGGAGAAAAGCCGGCTTGCGCCGGCTTTAATAACAGCGATTACTCGTCGTCTTCATCGCGCAGCGGCACAATCAGCATGTCGATATGCACGGTGTTGATTAGCTGACGGGCTGAGGACATCAGCTTGCTCCAGAAATCCTGGTGATGACCACACACTACCAGGTCAACGTCATATTTCCTGATCGCATCAACCAGAACCTGGCCGAGGTCACCACTGCCGCTCAGCGTCTCACTGATCGGATAGCCCGCCGCATCTGACAACCCTTTCAGTGCCGCATGCGTCTCTTCAGAGATGCGCTTCTGCATATCCCCTAAGTTGACATCAATCAGGCCGGTGTAGAGGTCTGAGTAATTCACATCAACGTGAATCAGGGAAATTCTGGCATCGTACGGACGAGCCAGCGAGACGGCCTTATCCACCAGTAACTGGCTTTCGGGAGAAAGGTCTACTGCAATCAGGATATGTTTATAAGCCATGATAAAACTCCTTTCACGAGATTAAGGATGGCATCCGGTGTTCCTGCCGCGTCACAGCTTAGCGAATCCCTTGCGCGAGCGGGCGATGAGCGCCACCAAAGTGTCTACCTGCATTGCAGGTGATGATGTTGTTATGTGAAGAGTATAGCCTTCTCTCACTGCAAATGCTGCCGTTGCCGCCTGGCTTATGAATAAGATCAAGGCTATGACAGATTTACTCGCGCTGAACGAAAATCATCGTTGGAAAAAATGTAAAGAATTCTCCTACACTGAAAAAAGGCGGTCCGGTTCGCAGCCGCTCAGGGGGTCGAAAAACTTTCGCAGTCCGGTGATTCAGTGGCTGGTTTTTTCTGCAGGCGGGCTCAGTGTCAGACACGGGGTCCATTGCTGCAATTCCAGTCAGGAGGGGAGAATATGATCAGCACTATTGCGCTTTTTTGGGCTCTTTGTGTGGTATGTATCGTGAATATGGCGCGCTATTTTTCGTCTCTGCGCGCGCTGCTGGCGGTGTTACGCGGTTGTGATCCGCTGCTGTATCAGTATGTGGATGGGGCGGGTTTTTTCACCTCTCACGGTCAGCCGAGCAAGCAGGTGCGACTGGTCACTTATATCTGGGCAAAACGCTATCTTGATCATCATGACGATGAGTTTATCCGGCGCTGCGAGCGGGTGCGGGGGCAGTTTATGTTGACCAGTGCGCTGTGTGGACTGGTGGTCATCAGCCTGGTGGCGCTGGCGATCTGGCATTAAAAAAGGGCGACTTGCGTCGCCCTTTATTTAGCTGGCATCACACCAGTTTTAAGGCAATCCAGTAGAGCGAACCTGACAGCAGAATACAAACCGGCAGGGTGAAGATCCACGCCATGGCAATATTCTTGATGGTCCGGCTCTGCAATCCGCCACCGTCGACCAGCATGGTACCGGCCACCGATGAAGAGAGGATATGCGTGGTGGAGACGGGCATGCCGGTATAGCTGGCAACGCCAATCGACAGCGCGGCGGTCACCTGTGCTGACATTCCCTGCGCATAAGTCATGCCTTTTTTACCAATTTTCTCACCAATGGTGGTGGCAACGCGACGCCAGCCGATCATGGTGCCGATGCCCAGCGCCAGCGCCACGGCCACAATAATCCAGATTGGCGCATACTCGATGGTGCCAAGCAGGTCGCTTTTCAGCTTATTGAGGAAGCGTTTGTCATCTGGCGTGGTTTCCTGCAGACGAGCCGCTTTATCGGCGGTATCTGAGATACACAGCAGCAGGCGACGCATCTGACCGCGCTGATCAACCGTCAGCTGATCGTAGCTCTGCAGATTATTCAGCAAGACCTGCGCACGCTGTACCGCCTGCAATGCGCGCGCGCTGTCACAGTGGAATTCCTGCGAGCTGGTTGCGGGCACTTCTTCCGGCGTGGGCAGCTTAGGCGGTGCCATCTGGATGATGTGCGTCAGCGCGGCGTTATGCTGCTGGTAATACTGCTCCAGGTGATTGACCGCATCGCGGGTGCGCGTGATGTCATAACCTGAGGCATTCATATTCACCACGAACCCGGCCGGTGCCACGCCAATCAGGACCAGCATGATCAGGCCAATGCCTTTCTGACCGTCATTCGCACCGTGCGAATAGCTCACGCCAATTGCCGAAACAATCAGGGCGATACGGGTCCAGAACGGCGGCTTTTTCTTGCCGTCGATCTTCTCGCGGTCGGCAGGCGTCATATGAATACGCGCACGCTTTTTGGTATTGCTCCAGTAGCGACGCAGAATAAAGATTAGGCCGCCCGCCATCACCAGGCCGACAATCGGCGACAGGATCAGAGAAAGGAAGATGTTCAGGACTTTCGGGATATTGAGCGCATCAACCACCGAGGTTCCGCTCATCAGGGCGTTGGTCAGACCGATACCGATAATGGCGCCGATCAGCGTATGGGAGCTGGAGGCCGGCAGACCGAGATACCAGGTGCCGAGGTTCCAGATAATCGCCGCCAGCAGCATAGAAAACACCATGGCGAGACCGTGAGCCGATCCAACATTTAACAACAGATCGGTGGGAAGCATATGAACAATAGCGTAAGCAACACTCAATCCACCGAGCAGCACGCCAAGGAAGTTGAATACACCCGCCATCACCACAGCAAGCTGGGCACGCATGGCACGCGTATAAATGACCGTCGCAACTGCGTTGGCCGTGTCGTGGAAACCGTTGATCGCTTCGTAAAACAATACAAACAGCAGGGCAAGAACCAATAACAGGCTAGTACTGAGGTCTAGACCAGCAAACAGATGTAGCATAAACGTTACGCCATTTTTGGAGGACATGAACGCGGCGCATTATCCGCGACAACGTGCTGTATGGGAAAGGAAAATATAGCGCTAATTTAACCTTTCTTCGTAAGGGTTAAGGGTAACTCAACGAAAAAGGGTTAGATATTAGACAGATACAATATGACACATTTACGGCAATTTTTTGACGCTGGCGTCTGAGTGAGCAGATCACTACAATCTGCGCCTTTCCAGTAAAGTGAGTGAGTCGTAGTGGAACAGTTTGACGTTATCATCATTGGTGCCGGAGCAGCAGGGCTGTTCTGCGCCGCCCAGGCCGGACAGCGGGGGCGCCGCGTGTTACTGCTGGATAACGGCAAAAAGCCAGGACGCAAGATTCTGATGTCTGGCGGGGGCCGCTGCAACTTCACCAATCTCTACACTGAACCGGCGGCGTATCTGTCGCACAATCCTCATTTCTGTAAATCGGCGCTGGCGCGTTATACCCAGTGGGATTTCATCGATCTGGTTAATCGCCACGGTATCGCCTGGCATGAGAAAACCCTGGGCCAGCTCTTCTGTGATGACTCAGCGCAGCAGATTGTCGATCTGCTGCTGGCCGAATGTGACAAAGGCAATGTCTCCCTGCGGTTGCGCAGTGAAGTGCTCAGCGTAGAACGCGATGACGGCGGTTATACCCTGCAACTCAACGGCAGCACGGTTCAGGCGGAAAAGCTGGTTATCGCCAGTGGCGGTCTGTCGATGCCAGGCCTGGGGGCTTCGCCCTTTGGCTACAAAATAGCGGAACAGTTCGGGCTGAGCGTCTTTCCGACGCGGGCGGCGCTGGTACCCTTTACCCTGCATAAGCCGCTGCTGGAGCAGTTGCAGACGCTGTCAGGCGTCGCGCTGGAAACCACGATCGATGCGCAGGACGGTACCCGCTTCAAAGAGGCGATGCTCTTTACTCACCGCGGTCTGTCGGGTCCGGCGGTATTGCAGATTTCCAGCTACTGGCTGCCGGGTGAGTTCGTCACCATCGATCTCTCACCCGCCACGCCACTTGACGCCTTTCTGACGGCGCAGCGTGAAGCACATCCGAATCTGAGCCTGAAAAACAGCCTGGCGAAAATCCTGCCGAAGCGTCTGGTGGAAGTCCTGCAGGCGCTGAAGGTGGTGCCGGATATCACCCTGAAGCAGCTCAACAGCAAACAGCAAACCGAACTGGTGCAGACGCTGCACGCCTGGCGCATCCAGCCAAACGGCACCGAGGGATATCGTACTGCGGAAGTGACGCTGGGCGGCGTGGATACCACCCAGCTCTCCTCAAAAACCATGGAGGCGCGCGCGGTGCCGGGACTTTACTTTATTGGTGAAGTGGCCGATGTCACCGGATGGCTGGGGGGATATAACTTCCAGTGGGCGTGGAGTTCCGCCTGGGCTTGCGCCCAGGCTTTGTAACGCGCCTTTACCAGCGCTGATGGACGTGAGGCGCGATCTTCTCCTGATAGATCTGTTTCAGCGCCGTCATCGTATCTGCAGAGAGCGCATCGATGTCGCTGGCGCGGGCATTGGCTTCAGCCTGTTCGCGGTTTTTCGCACCAGGAATCACCACGCTGACATCCTCGTTCATCAGGATCCAGCGCAGCGCAAACATCGCCATGGTGGTATCGCCCGTGACAAAGCGGCGAATCTCCTCAACCGCCTCCAGCGCCACCTCATAAGGCACGCCGGAAAAGGTCTCGCCTTTATCAAATGCTTCGCCATTCCGGTTAAAGGTGCGATGGTCGTCAGCGGCAAAGACGCTGTCGGCGCGCATTTTGCCGGTCAGTAAGCCTGAAGCCAGCGGCACACGGGCGATGATTGCCACATCATGGCGTTTCGCCTCACGCAGCAGCAGTTCCGCCGGACGCTGGCGGAAAATATTGTAGATCAGCTGAATCGACGAGACGTTGGGAAATTCCAGCGCCTTCAGACCTTCCTCGACTTTCTCAACGGAAACGCCGTAATGACGGATTTTTCCGGCGGCAACCATCTCATCCATCACTGCAAACACGTCCGGGTTGTAGTAGACCTCGGTCGGCGGACAATGCAGCTGCACCAGATCCAGCGTTTCAGTTTGCAGATTTTCCCGTGAGCGTTCGATAAACGCGTTGAGGTTTTCGGCGTTGTAGCCCTCAGCGACGTGCGGCGAAAGGCGACGCCCCAGCTTGGTCGCCACAAACGGGCGCTCACCGCCGCGCTGATTCAGCACCTCTGCGATGATCTTTTCGGAGCGGCCATCGCCATAAACATCGGCGGTATCAATAAAGGTGATGCCCGCATCCAGCGCGGCGTTGAGCGCGGCTTTGGCATCCTCCATGCTTACTTCTCCCCAGGTTCCGCCAATAGCCCATGCGCCAAAGCCAATTTCGGAGACGCGCTGACCGGTACGGCCCAGTGTTCGTAGTTTCATGCAAACATT
Organism: Candidatus Pantoea varia; assembly: GCF_900115075.1. Taxonomy (GTDB): domain Bacteria; phylum Pseudomonadota; class Gammaproteobacteria; order Enterobacterales; family Enterobacteriaceae; genus Pantoea; species Pantoea varia. The sequence continues at coordinate 153,803 of NZ_FOVG01000006.1, read as the reverse complement.
CCTCGATGCGTTTCAGACAGGGTGACAGAAAGCGGCTAACCATTGAGCTTAGCGCTTCCTGACGGAGAGGCGATTTCACGTCGTCGCAGGCCCGCCCAGTGAAAATGCGATGCGGCGACGCCAGGCTGCTGGTTACGTTGAAGATTTCAGTGAAAAACGGCTTCGGTTGTCTGGCTGCCGCTTCGCTAATTAATTGATTTTAAGAAATTTCACCCGAAATTAAACAGGCAAGAGTGTGGATTCGGTCACATACTTCAATTTTCAGGCCAACAATGGGATCGCTATGTTTAAAGTTATTAAGTCGGTCTTTGCCAGTCCCGAGAAGTTTTTGCAGATCATGACCCGTCAGGATATCAACGACTCAATCGCTGAAGGTGAGCGCATCATTATTGATGAGAACGGCAATATCTCGGTCAACACGCTGAGCGAGGATGTCCATGAAGATTTTGCCCGCCATGTGAATACGTTAAAGGGAGTGTGAGGTGGGTACCGCAATATTTATGGTGTTGATGGTCAGTGGTTACTGGTACACCAGCCGCGATTTAAACAGCCGCTTTAAAATCCGTCGTTCGTCGGGCTGGGATGTCTATTTCCTGGTCGCGCTTTACGGCTGTATTTTTGTTCTTCAGGGTGTCTTTGCGACCGGCATCATCTGGTTACTGCTGCTCTGTATCTCCGGCATCGCCAACGCCGTCCAGATGATCCCCGGCGTTCATCTGAAGTGGCAGGTGGAGTTTATGAACTGGAGCTTCCTGGGCATCCAGGCTCCGGTGGTGATCATGCTCGCCTTTGCCATTCTGCTCTGCCTTTATCGCTCAAACTGGGCGGGCAGTGCACGACTGAATGTTACAGGACGTAAAGATCTCTATCAGCAACTGTCACGCTCCAATGGTGTGGAACAACTGCTGTTTCAGTGCATGGAAGAGGGTGAACTGGCATGGATTACAATGAAGTCGCGCCGCATTTACATCGGCATGATTCATGCCTCGACGTTTGAATATGAGAGCACCAAAAACATTGTCCTGATCCCGATGCTGAGCGGATACCGCGACAGCAAGACACTGAAGCTGGCGGTGGAACATAACTACAGCAAGTGGTACGCCGAACATGACATCACGCTCGACTCGAAACCCAAAGATGCGATGTCGTTCCGCAAAGTGATCATGGTTGACCAGATTGAGAGTCTGTCACTGTTCGATCCCGCCAGTGCCGCCGCGCTTTCAATGGGGCATCCGCAGGAAGTGGAGAAGAGTCAGGGTACTGACGACGCGGACAGTCCGGACGATAAAAGCCGCGATGCAGCGGGTTAAAAGCCCGATCGGTTTCCCCTGATGCTGGCACATCAGGGGAAACCGATCCCCCTCACGCCATATTTTCCGCCGTAAACAGTCTGAACGCCACTTTACCCGCCTGATAGATATCCGGTTGATAGCCGGTTTCCAGATGACTCAGCATCAGATCAATCGCTAGCCGGGCATGCTGTTGAGCATGCTGATCCAGAGTAAAGGCCACTTCATCGTTCAGCAGCAGCTGGCGGGTGACATCATAAAGCTCATGGGTGATGTAGGTGCATTTACCCAGTAACTGATGGGCGCGCAGGGTGTCGCTGACATCGGTATTGCCCATGCCGGTGTTATAGACACCCGCAATCGCCTGCGATGGCTTCAGGTTGCGGGCCAGCACGCTGCGGATAGTTTCCCGCTGATCCTGACCCGATAGTACCTCACGCAGATGACGCTGCGGCGCGCGCTGCTCCATTGCCTCACGGAAGCCAGCGATACGCTGACGGTGGGCGCGGTAATCAAAGCGACCACTGACCATCAGAATGTCGCCGGGCTGATTCACTGTTTTACTCATCAGCAGTCCCGCCGTACGGCCCGCCTGATACTGGTCGATGCCGACATGACACAGGCGGTCAGCATCGGGCAGATCGGTGACGATAGTGATTACCGGCACATTGCGGCTGCGGCACAGCGCCAGTGCCCGATAAATGGGCGGCGAATCGTGCGCAAACACAATGATGCCGTCGCGGGTACTGCTACGGGCGATAATGCTTTGCGCCAGCTGCTCAGGCTGCGCTTCAGCCATTAGCGTTTTGTGCAGTTTCAGTCGGCGATAGCCAAGCTGGCTGGCGACTTCGCTGAAATGGGTGGTGAGCTGCTGAAAAAAGGATGAGCCGTTATTACTGAGGAATACCTCGATTTGCCACGGATGCTGGTACTCCTCCGGCAGCAGACGCTTGAGGCCCACTTCGCGCGCGGCTTTAAGGACCTTGCGGCTGGTCTCCAGCGACACGCCACCGCGCTCATTCAGCACCCGATCGACCGTCGCGATCCCGACGCCCGCCATTTTTGCCACCACCTCTAAGGTGAGCTTTTTCATTCAGACTCCACGCGAAAAATGGCGATTAACTGCTACCTGCCAGACTGTTTATCTCTTCTAACCGGTTAAAAGTAAAAGATAAAGCGATTTAATGATGGAAAACCATCATCAGCGCTGTGCCGTGAGGGTTTTACCGACCGTGCGGTCGTCAGGCTAAAAAGCACAGTGGGCCGCTGTCCTGGCGGAATACCCGTTAAGCTTGTAGTGAGACAATTAACGAGGAGTGAATATGGCTCAGCAAAAAGAGGTTCTGATTATTGGTGCTTCGCGCGGTATCGGTCTGGCAGTGGCACAGGCTTTTGCCGGTGAGGGCTGGCAGGTCACGGCTACGCATCGCAGTGGCATTCCGGAGCAGGGCAATAAGCCAGACATTCACTGGCATGCGCTGGATATGACTCACTCATCGGCGGTTCAGCAGCTTGCCAGCCAGCTCAGTGGCAGGACGTTCGATGCAATTCTTATCAACGCCGGGATTTCCGGGCCTTCGCACCAGAAGGTGTCGCAGAGTGACGATCAGGATCTGGCGCAGCTGTTCCTGACCAATGCGATAGCACCGGTTCGCAGCGCAGAGATCCTGCTGCCGCTGCTGAAACAGGAAGGCGTGCTGGCGCTGACCTCATCCCAGCTCGGCAGCCTGAATGAAAATCCGGAGGCGCAGATGCCGATTTACTCGGCCAGCAAAGCCGCCCTGAATATGCTGAGCCGCACGCTGACTCCGGCAGTAGACGCTCAGCACGGGACACTGCTGACGCTGCATCCCGGCTGGGTGAAAACGGATATGGGCGGCGAGGGTGCGCCTCTGACGGCAGAAGAGAGTGCCGCCGGTATCGTCCAGCAGCTGACCCAGTGGCGCGGTCGCGGTGGTCATCACTACGTCGATTACGCCGGTCAGCAGCTGCAATGGTAGGCTGATGCGGGGCGGTTACGCCCCGATGTCACGCAGTGCCTTACCTTTCATCAGGTTGCGTTCAATGTGCTCCAGCGTCACATGTTTGGTCTCAGGCACCAGCATCATCGTCAGCACGATAAACACCAGATTGAGCGCGCCGTAGAACCAGAAGGTATTGGCATTCCCCAGCTGATCCAGCATCGTCAGGAAGGTCGCACCCACAATCATATTACCTACCCAGTTCGTGGTGGTGGAGGCGGTAATGCCGAAGTCACGCCCTTTCAGCGGCTGAATCTCTGAACAGAGCAGCCAGATCACCGGTCCGGCCGCCATCGCAAAGCCGACGATAAACATCAGCAGCATCGCAACAGCAAAGTATTTGCGGAAATCGGTTTCAACGCCCATGTGCAGCAGCGTTCCCAGCACGCCCATGCCTACCGCCATCACCAGAAAACTGGTGGTGAGCATGGGTTTGCGACCCCAGCGGTCAACAAAGAAAATCGCAATCAGCGTGGCCAGCATATTGACCAGTCCGACAATCACCGTGCCCCACATCTGCTCACTGGTGCTGGAGAAGCCGGCGATATTGAAGATTTTCGGGGCGTAATACATCACCACATTCATGCCGGTAAACTGCTGCATCACCTGTAGCAGCATGCCGAGCCATACCGCGCGGCGGAAATTGCCATTAGAGCGGAAAAGCGACCAGCCGCGCTGCTTCACCTGCAGGCTCTCGCGGATCTCTTCCAGCTCCTCCCGGGCCTGCTCGCTGCTGTTCCGCAGCCGATCCAGCACCCGCTGTGCCTCGTTAAAGCGTCCGTGCGCGGCCAGCCAGCGCGGACTGTTGGGCAGAAACAGCACGCCGATAAACAGGATCACCGCCGGAATGGCGATAACGCCCAGCATCCCGCGCCAGTTGCCGCTGTAGCTGAACGCGGTGTCGGAGAGATAAGCCACCACGATGCCGGTGGTCAGCATCAGTTGATACATCGAAATCATTGAGCCACGAATACGTTCCGGCGCAATCTCTGCCAGATAGAGAGGCGCGGTGTAAGAGGCGATCCCCACCGCCAGACCCAGCATCACGCGGGCGCAGACCAGCGACTCTACATCGGGTGAAAAGGCTGACCACAGCGAACCAATCACAAACAGCGTCGCACCTGCCAGCATGCTTTTTTTACGTCCCAGCTTTGATGACATCCAGCCCGCCGCCAGCGCGCCCAGCGCCGCACCAAACATCATCGAACTCACTACCCACTCCTGCTGATGGTTAGTGATTTGCAAATCCTTCGCCAGAAACGGCAAGGCACCGGCAATGACGCCGATATCCAGACCAAACAGCAGGCCGGAGAGCGCCGCCATAAAACAGACGAACCAGGTAAAGCGGTTCTGTTGATTTCCCGATTTTTTTGCCGCAACCATGCCGGTCTCCTTGCAGTGATTTAATGTCAATATTGTTAATGTTATGTAAACATAGCCGATACCAGTGTGGGGCCGATCACACTTCCGGCCATCGCTGAGGTGACACAGCCTGATCGCGACAAGAAAGTATGGGAGATCAGCGGGGTGGCGCAGCGAGGGGAAACTCTGGCTGAGGCACGAATACGCAAAGCAGGGCAGTTCGGGTCAGATTTTGCAACTGTCCGCCTGCGGCATTACACTGCCGCTTTTCTGCCATTGATTGAAGGTGCTTATGTCTGAACCTTTCCAGCGTCAGCCGCTGCCTTTGCCGGGCGGCCATAAAAAAGTCCTGCTGCACTCCTGTTGCGCACCCTGTTCGGGTGAAGTGATGGAAGCGATGCTGGCATCCGGCATTGAATACACCATCTATTTCTACAACCCGAATATTCATCCGCTCAAAGAGTATGAGCTGCGCAAAGAGGAGAATATTCGCTTTGCCGAAAAATTTGGCGTGCCGTTTATTGATGCGGATTACGACCGGGATAACTGGTTTGAGCGGGCGCGCGGGCTGGAATGGTCACCGGAACGGGGTGAACGCTGCACCATGTGTTTTGATATGCGCTTCGAGCGCACGGCACTCTATGCCCATGAGAACGGCTTTCCGGTGATGACCAGTTGCCTGGGTATTTCACGCTGGAAAGATATGAAGCAGATTAACGGCTGCGGTGTCCGCGCAGCGGCGGCCTATCCGGATCTGATGTACTGGGATTTTAACTGGCGTAAAGGCGGCGGGTCGTCGCGCATGATTGAAATCAGCAAGCGCGAGAGTTTTTATCAGCAGGAATATTGTGGCTGCGTCTATTCACTGCGCGACACCAATCGTCATCGCGTCACCCAGGGACGTGAGCGTATTCAGATTGGTGTGCAATATTATCAGCCGGATGAATCCTGATTAACTGAAATCGCGGAAAGCCTCTGCCTGCGTATATCCGCGCACTGAGGGCGTAACAGGCCGGACTGTTACGCCACAGCTCGGCTTCATGCTTGCAGGCCGCACGTAGCTGCACAGCGCACAGGGATCATCAACCCCGACCATCTGCTGCTTCGCATCCTCGTTCATCAGGCGTTTGCGACAGGCGCTCGGCGTGCAGCCCATAATCTGTTTAAAAGAGCGGGTAAAAGACTGCTGGCTTTCAAAATGATATTTCAGCGCCAGGCTGATAATGGGCGTGCGGCTGTTCTTTAAATCATTCACACTGGCGTTCAGCTTTTTCTTACGAATATAACGCGCCAGCGTTTCATTATGGTAACGGGCAAAAAGTTTCTGTAAGTACCATTTAGAGTAACCTGCTTTTTCTGCAATATCATCAACGCTCAAACGCTGATCCAGATTATTATTAATCCACTCAGTGATAGAGACGATCACGCTTTCGTTATATTTATTTTCGTTCATAGACACCCCCTTTTTTAATTTAAGAGGATTCTAATTAACTTATCTTAATGTGCTTATTCTTTGCGTAAAGTTTTTTCAGTATTTGAATCGTTATCTCTTATGATATTCATTTGAAGGGGGGTTATTAATAAATTAGATGAATTGTGGTTAATTTGTTGGTAATTGTGGGTGAATAGAGAATTGATTCAGACTGACAGTCATTAAGGCGAGGCATTATTCTGATGCCAGCCTCCGGATTCACCCTGCCAGCGCCTGTGTAATCAACGCGATAGCACGGACCATCAATAGATTTTTGGCTGTGACCTGCCAGGCTTAGGACTCACCTTTAACCTGGAGAACCCCCGGATGAGCCCGACATATGCGCTGAAAAAACCGCTTGCCGCCTTGCTCACCTCGCTGGCTTTATTAGCTCCTGCATCGGCCAGTACCGCGCCTGTCTATGGCGAGCAGCTGGAAGGATTTCACTATCCTTATCCTCTGCAGCATTTTGATTTTCAGTCCCAGCAGCAGTCGCTGAGTATGGGCTATATGGATGTGAAACCGTCGCAACGGGCCAATGGCAAAACCGTGGTGCTGATGCACGGTAAAAACTTCTGTGGCGCGACCTGGGAAGAGACCATTCGCGCACTCAGTCAGCAGGGATATCGCGTGATTGCGCCCGACCAGATTGGTTTCTGCAGCTCGACCAAGCCCGCCAGCTATCAATACACCTTTCAGCAGCTGGCGGAGAACACCCATCAGCTGCTTGCCCGACTGGGTGTGGAGAAGGCGGTGATTGTCGGTCACTCTACGGGCGGGATGCTGGCAACGCGTTATGCGCTGATGTATCCGGAACAGACGCAGAAGCTGGTGCTGGTTAACCCGATTGGGCTGGAGGACTGGAAAGCCAAAGGCGCGCCGTGGCGTTCGGTGGATCAGTGGTATCAGCGTGAACTCAAACTCAGCGCAGCGGGCATTAAGAAGTATGAGCAGCAGACTTACTATGTCGGGCGCTGGAAACCGGAATATGACAAGTGGGTCGATATGCTGGCCGGACTCAACAGCGGGCCGGGGCATCAGAAGGTGGCGTGGAACTCGGCTTTAATCTACGACATGATTTTCACGCAGCCGGTATTCTATGAATTCGGCGATCTGAAAGTGCCGACCACTCTGATGATCGGCACCTCAGATACCACGGCCATCGGCAGTGATATCGCCTCTGCGGAGGTGAAAGCCCGGCTGGGTGATTACGCGGTGCTGGGGAAAGAGACGGCAAAACGTATTCCGGGCGCGCGCTTAATTGAATTTCCCGGTATGGGACACGCGCCGCAAATGGAGGAACCGGCAACGTTTAATCAGAAACTGCTCGACGATCTGGCCCGGCCCTGAACTGTCAGGCGCTGCGGCGCCTGACTTTACAACGCGATGCGTTTCTGCTTTTTGCTGAGGTACATCTGCTCATCGCTGTCGTGTAGCAGATGTTCCAGCGACTGCGGATTCGCCGCGTCAAACTCCACGACACCGGAAGAGAATTGCAGACGGTAACGACGGTTCAGGCTGATCGACTGCTGTTGCAGATAATGGTCGAACTGCATGAGCAGCGTTTCACTCTGCTGCTGCTGCAGGCCATTAAACAGCACAACAAATTCATCACCGCCCAGACGGGCAAACAGATCGGAGTGCTTAAACACCACTTTCATCGCATCGGCGAAGTCCATCAGCGCGCGGTCGCCTTCGCGATGGCCCAGCGTGTCATTAATCTGCTTAAATTTGTCGAGATCGAGGAAGGTCAGGCAGGCGGGACGGTTCTTCATCCGGCACTCATTCAGCACCATCTGGCCCAGCGTCATAAAGCCGCGGCGATTGGTAATCTGCGTCAGTTCATCACAGGTGGCGGTCTGAAAGGCAACCAGTTCGGCTTCGGCCATGGCGGCCAGGTCGCGCATTGTGGCCTGGTCCTCTTCATTAAACTGACGCGGCTCACGACCAATAATACAAAGCGTACCCATTTTAGCACCGCCTGGCGCACGCAGCGGACAGCCCGCATAAAAGCGAATATGCGGATCGCCGGTCACCAGCGGATTATCATGAAAACGTTCATCTTTTAATGCATCTTCAACGATCATGATCTCATCCTGCAGGATGGCATGGGCGCAAAAAGAGATGTTCCGGGGCGATCCTGTGGGTTCATAGCCCTGAGCAGATTTAAACCACTGATGCTCCGCTTCCAGCAGGCTGACTAGCGCGATAGGAACGTCATACAGGCGGCGTGCCAGTCGGGTTAAACGATCAAAACGCTCTTCCGCTGGGGTGTTCATTATGTTCAGCGCACGCAACTGCGATAAACGTTGTGCCTCATCGGCGGGGATTTCAGGTGCTTTCATCACAGAGCCCTTTGTTTTCTAGCTGAAGCCAGGTTCTGGTGTTTGCCTTACAGCGAAGAAGAAGAGCGTGATCTCGCGACCACGCTCTTTATGAGGAGGGGATCAGAGCACTTTTTGTTCGGCGAGATCAAGGGCGAAATAGCTGAAAATGAGGTCCGCACCGGCACGTTTGATCGCACCGAGGCTTTCCAGCACCACATTACGCTCATCAATCGCACCGGCCTGGGCCGCAAATTTGATCATCGCGTATTCGCCACTCACCTGATAAGCCGCCAGCGGCAGTTCGGTGCGTTCGCGGATGTCGCGCAGGATATCCAGATAAGCGCCTGCTGGTTTCACCATCAGTGAATCCGCGCCCTGAGCCGCATCGAGCAGTGATTCACGGATCGCTTCACGGCGGTTCATCGGGTTCATCTGATAGGTTTTACGGTCGCCTTTCAGCGCCGTTCCGGCTGCTTCACGGAACGGGCCGTAAAACGAGGAGGCGAACTTGGTGGAGTAGGACATGATGGCGGTCTGAGTAAAGCCCGCAGCATCCAGTGCCCGGCGAATCGCCTCGACCTGACCATCCATCGCCGCTGACGGGGCGATGAAATCTGCACCGGCGGCGGCGGCAACGACCGCCTGCCTGCCCAGGTTTTCCAGGGTGGCATCGTTATCAACGCCGTGATCACAGAGCACGCCACAGTGGCCGTGGCTGGTGTATTCACAGAAGCAAGTGTCAGACATCACGATCATTTCCGGCACGGTATCTTTGCAGATGCGCGACATGCGCGCGACCAGACCGTTTTCGTTCCAGGCATCGCTGCCGGTGGCATCGGTATGGTGCGAAATACCAAAGGTCATCACCGAGCGGATACCTGCTTTGGCGATACGCTCAATCTCATAGGCGAGACGTTTTTCCGGAATACGCATCACGCCAGGCATTGCCTGAATCGCTTTGTAATCGTCGACTTCTTCTTCAACAAAGATAGGCAGAGCCAGATCGTTCAGGCTCAGGGAAGACTCCTGGAACATTTCACGCATCGAGGCGCTGGCGCGCAATCTTCTTGGGCGCTGGATAAGGGAATAATCAGACATTTTCATTCTTACGCAGGTGAAAAAAGTGACAACAGTTTACTCCCTTTGCCCGCGAGGGATGAAGGTTTGTGTGCGGTAAGAGAGGGGGGAAAGGACTCTCCCGCCGGGCGGCGGGAGAGCAGAACCATTACTCGTTGATATCCGGATGCTGCTGCACCAGGTTTTTACGTTTCGCTTCCAGACGGGAGATCTCTTCGTCGATATCTTCGATTTTGTGCTCGATATTATCGTGATGCTCCTGCAGGATTTCGCGCGCTTCTTCCATATCCGAGGCTGCCGGTGTCGCGCCTTTCAGCGGCTTATTGGCAGTTTCTTTCATGTACAGACCGGTAATCAGACCAATGACCGCCACCACTATCAGATAGTAAGCCGGCATGTAGAGGTTATTCGTCGTTTCCACCAGCCAGGCGGCCAGAGTAGGCGTCAGACCAGCAACCAGTACCGAAATGTTAAACGCACTCGCCAGCGCACTGTAGCGGATATGGGTCGGGAACATGGCAGGCAGTGATGAAGCCATCACGCCAGTAAAGGCGTTGAGGATCACCGCCAGTAGCAGCAGACCGCCAAAAATGAGTCCCAGCACGCCACTGTTGATCATCATGAAGGCGGGTATCGCGAAAATCATCAGGGCGATACTGCCGATAATGACAAACGGACGACGGCCAAAGCGGTCACTCATCATGCCGATCATCGGCTGAACAAACAGCATACCGATCATGATGGCGATAATAATCATCACGCCGTGATCTTCGCTGTAGTGGAGGTTGTGCGACAGGTAGCTCGGCATGTACGTCAGCAACATGTAGTAGGTGACGTTAGTGGCGATAACCAGACCGACACAGGAGAGCAGGCTGCGCCAGTGTTTGGTCGCAATCTCTTTAAACGAAACCTTTGGACCATCCTGCAGGCCTTCGCGGTCGCCCTGTTCCAGTTTGTCCACATGCTGCTGGAATGCCGGGGTCTCTTCCAGCGCATGGCGCAGGTAAAGACCGATAATGCCCAGCGGCAGCGCGACGAAGAACGGCAGACGCCAGCCCCACTCAAGGAAGCTTTCTTCCCCGATAATGGAGGAGATCAGCACCACCAGGCCCGCGCCGAGCACGAAGCCCGCAATCGAACCAAAGTCGAGCCAGCTTCCCATAAAGCCGCGTTTGCGATCAGGCGAGTACTCGGCCACAAAAATCGACGCACCGGTATATTCACCGCCTACCGAGAAGCCCTGAGCCATCTTGGCTAACAGCAGCAGAATCGGTGCCCAGATGCCGATGGAGGCATAAGAGGGTATCAGGCCGATACAGAAGGTACTGATCGACATGATGATAATGGTGATGGAGAGGATTTTCTGACGACCATATTTGTCGCCCAGCATCCCGAAGAACAGTCCACCCAGCGGGCGGATAAGGAATGGAACAGAGAAGGTGGCAAGCGCCGCGATCATCTGAACACCCGGCGAAACGTCCGGGAAGAACACTTTACCCAGCGCATAGGCTACGAAGCCATAAACACCGAAGTCGAACCACTCCATCGCGTTACCCAGAGAGGCCGCGGTGATAGCTTTACGTAAACGGGTATCATCGATGATAGTGACATCATCGATCCCAATTGGTTTTACACGCTTCCTACGCAATTTCATAGAATTACCCTGTAATGGAACACGAAAGTTCTCAACGGCGCGAGCCGCGGTGAGTCATCAGATCGCTGCGTTGAGAAATTTAAGCATAGCCGTAAATAAGCGCTACTTACGCGCCGGCTGACACAATAATTACTGTTGTGATTATTGCGAACAGCGACAGAGTATACCGTTTTTGTGTGATATCTGTCATGTTTGAGCTAAAAATGGCCTTTGGGGACGCGAGTTTTAGCTGTTTAGCTCCGGAAAAAAATTATCACGCTGCGTGACGACCGCCGTTTTTTTCAGCAAATCAGGGTCAAAGAGGGGGAAGTTACGGGCCATGATGGCACCGTAAGCGGCTATTCGCTATGCATCACAGGGCGGAGAGCAGAAAGATGAGTAAATGTGGATCGACGGGCGGTTCAGCTGCAATCTGCTCTGATTCAGACGTCGGGTTCCTGCCGGGCCTGAAGAGCCTGCTCCTGTTCAATCGGCTGTTCGCCCCGATCGGTCAGCCAGGCCACCAGCGCCGTGTTGTCCATCGGGCGGGCATAATAATAGCCCTGGATAAAGACCACGCCGCGCCGTTGCAGATAGCTGAACTGTAACGCGGTCTCAACGCCTTCTCCCAGCACTTCCAGCTCAAGCTCATGACTGAGCTGGATAATCGCGTCCAGCACCGGCGTTCTGCCTTCCAGGGATTCAATCGCGCTAATAAAGCCACGATCGATTTTCAGATAATCTATTTTGAAGGTCTGTAAATAGCTCAGCGAACAGTGACCGGTACCAAAATCATCAATCGCGACCTTCATTCCGCAACCACGTAACTGCTCCAGCTTGCGTGCCACCTCAGCGCCATCTTTGATCAGGCTCCGTTCGGTCAGCTCCAGGGTAATCAGGAACTGCTTATCTTTGATCCGTTCGGCAAAATGCAGCATATCGTCAACAAAATCAGGGTGCTGCAGATGATCCGCCGCTACGTTAATAGCCAGGTGGAAATGGGGCTCAACCTGCCACTCCTGCACATCCTCCGCGATTAAATCGAGCAGATGGCGGGTCAGCGGCACAATCATTCCTTCCGCTTCTGCTGCGCCGATAAAAATATCTGGCCGCACGCCTTTACCGTCGGGCGTTGTCCAGCGCAGCAGGGCTTCAGCGCCGCTGCAGCGTTGCAGCCGGTTGTCATAGACCGGCTGATAGTGCGCCCTGAACTGGTCGCTGGTGATGGCCCGACGAATCTCATCGCGCCATGAAATACGTCGCTGAAGCCAGGTCGACATCAGCATCATCAGCAGAATAGAGAAAATAGCGGCCATCGGCATGATGATAAACATCACCTGACGCCAGGCGGAGATCAGCTCAGAAGGCGAGGCAATCAGCGTGACAGAGAGCGGATAGCGATTTGAAGTGGCCTGATAAATCATGGGTTCAAACCAGCTGGACGCCGCGATTTGCGGATCGCCAAACGAGATCGGTGCGCCGCCGCTGAACGCCATACTGAAATGATAGAGATGGCTGCTACTGATAGCGCGCATAAAATCGATCAGATACTGACCCTCAATCACTGCCCAGAATCCCTCGCCATCGGGCAGATTGCGCATAAAAATCACTGCCGGACGGTCGGGTACGCCCGATGTCCCGGCAATTGACAGGCTCCACCAGGCTTTTCCGGTTATCGGCACGTCGCGCATGATCATCCCTTTCAGCAGGCCTGGGCGTGAACCATACACCGATGAACAGGCGATGTTACCCTGCTCCATTTTACCGATCGCGCGAAAATAGGGGTTTAGCGAGCCAATGCGCTGCAACTGGTTTTCAATCTGGCTGCAGGGCTGATGATTAAACTGGCGCAGCACGGTAATCATATCCCAGGCGCTGTCGCTCATTCTTTCAGCCTGAGATAACAGGGTATTCGCCGCGGTCACCTGCTGCTGATGCACGGTGTGGCGCGCATCCAGAGCGGTGAAAAAAATTCCAATAATCAGAGGCAGCACGCCGGAAATAATAATCACCAGCCTGGCGTAGTCGCGTTTTCGTTTCAGTAGCGGCACCGCTGAATCCTCTGAGTATTATTGGTGTTATGCGGAGGTGCTGATTAGTGGCGCAGCATAGCATTTCTCCGGGCGGTGCAGATTATCGTTTTTGCGATCAACAGAACTGACTAAGGTCAATTATCGACCAGACATTGCATTTTTTGACAGGTTGTTTGGGTTTCATTGTTATGCAGCGAAAAATCAGGTGAAAAAGGATGGGGGGAGGGCAAAAGGCCGATCCGCCGCAGCGGCCAGGAGAGACCCTGGCCCGTCACAGGGCGAGCGCAGGGTGGGACGTTTTACTTAATCGGCAAAATAGATCTGTTTCAGCGCCACTTCAACGCCGCGCAGCTCAGCAAGTCCTTTCAGGCGGCCAATCGCGGAATAACCCGGATTGGTGCGCTTATGCAGGTCATCCAGCATCTGGTGGCCGTGATCGGGTCGCATGGGAATCGCCCGCAGGTTGCCCGCCCGACGACGGCGCTGCTCTTCCGCCAGAAGGACCTTGATCACGCCGACCATATCGACATCGCCCGCCAGATGGGCCGCTTCATGGAAGCTGTTGGGGTTATCCTCACGCTTCGTCGCGCGCAGGTGGATAAAGTTGATGCGGTCAGCATAGGTTTCCGCCATCTCAACCAGCGCATTGTCGGCACGCACACCATAGGAGCCGGTGCAAAAACAGAAACCGTTGTGCAGGCTGTCCACGGTTTCTTTCAGCCACTGCATATCTTCCTGCGTAGAGATAATGCGCGGCAGGCCGAGAATAGGACGCGGTGGATCGTCCGGATGCACCGCCAGTTTAATCCCCACTTCCTCCGCCACCGGTACGATGGCGCGCAGGAAGGTTGCCATATGCTCGCGCAGTTTCGCTTTGTCGATGCCGTCATACTGTGCCAGCTGCGCCTGAAACTGCTCCAGGGTGTAACCCTCTTCGGCACCTGGCAGACCGGCGATAATATTGCGTACCAGGGTGCTTTTCTCTTCTTCGTTCATCGCGGCAAAGCGCGCTGCTGCGGCCTTCTGCTCAGCAGCGTTGTAATCCTGCTCCGCACCGGGACGCTTCAGCAGATACAGCTCGAAGGCGGCGAAAGCGTCGGCATCGAAGCGCAGGGCTTTTGCGCCATCCGGCAGCGTCCAGGCAAGATCGGTGCGCGTCCAGTCCAGCACCGGCATGAAGTTGTAGCAGACGGTATCAATGCCGCAGGCGGCCAGATTGCGTATCGACTGCTGATAATTGGCGATATAGCGAAGGTAGTCACCACGCTGGGTTTTGATCGCCTCATGGACCGGGATGCTCTCCACTACCGACCAGACCAGACCTTTTTCCGCCAGCAGAGCCTGACGCGCTTTAATCTCCTCAACCGGCCATACTTCGCCGTTAGGGATAGCGTGCAGGGCCGTCACAATGCCCGTCGCGCCCGCCTGACGCGCATCATCCAGTGAGACCGGATCATTCGGGCCGTACCATCGCCATGTATGTTCCATTTTTACTCCTTACTGTGATGTGGCCCAGTGGTCAGGCCGCTGGACCAAGAGTATGATAGTGGGCAAATCAGGGCCGTGATCCGGATCGCAGCATGACAAACTGCATCGGCGAAGAGATCGGTTTTAAATGCAATCAGAGGAGAGGGTGATGACGCTACCCATCATAAAAACCGAGCGGCTGTACCGTCAGATCGCCAACGTCATCATGGCCGGCATCACGCGCGGTGATTTCGTGGCCGGTGGCCTGCTGCCACCGGAGCGCGAGCTGGCAAAACAGCTGGGTGTCAGCCGCTCGTCAGTGCGCGAAGCATTGATTGCGCTGGAGATGACCGGCTGGGTCGATATCCGCACCGGCAACGGCGTTTACGTCGCCCAGCCGCTGCCGCAGGCCGCTGTTCCGCAGGAGAGTGAGACCTGTAGCCTGCAGGATCTGCTTCAGGCGCGTGAAGCCTTTGAAGGCATGCTGGCAGGATTTGCCGCACGTAACGGCACTGCCGGGCAGCGAGAGGCACTGCTGGCGCTGACCGCCGAACTGCAGCAGTACAACGAAAACGACGCGGCTTTTCTGGAGCAGGACAAGCGCTTCCACCTGCTGATCAGCGAGATGAGCGGCAATGATGTGTTACGTGACCTGCTGGAGCAGTTATGGAACCGGCGTCACAGCCCGCATGTGCAGCGACTGGAACGCCATTATGCCGATAACAGCTTTGCGCAGGAGATGAACGCTGACCATCAGCAGATCGCCGACGCGATTGTGGCGGGCGATGAAGCAGCGGCCCGCCAGGCGATGGAGAGCCATCTGCAGCACGTGCAGCAGCGGCTACTTGGTTAATGCCCGCGCCCGCTTAGGTCGTCCGGTACCCAGCATAATCGCCAGACGGCTGCCGCCTGGCGTGGTCTCCATCAGGATTTTGGTAATGCTGGTAAGCGGCACTGAGAGCAACATGCCGACCGGCCCGAGCAGCCAGCCCCAGAACACCAGTGACAGGAACACGACCAGTGTTGATAAGCCAAGACCGCGCCCCATCAGACGCGGTTCCAGCATATTGCCGAACACCATATGAATCGCGGTAAACAGCGCCGCCACCATTGCGGCATCAAACAGGCTGTTCAGTAATAGCGCCTGCAGAAAGGGCGGGATACCGGCGATAATCGGGCCGATATTGGGAATAAAATTGAGGATAAACGCCACGACACCCCATAGCAGCGCAAACTTCACATCCAGCAGATAGAGACTTAGCCAGACCGCGATGCCGGTGATCAGGCTCACCAGGGTTTTCAGTGCCAGATAGTGCGTCACGCCTTTCAGCGCCTTATGCAGCCCGGCGATGCGAATCTTTGGATTCACCAGCGCGTTGCGCATTTTGTAGGGCAGGTGATGGACCTCAAACAGCATAAAGACCACGGTCAGCACCAGCAGCACGGTATTGGTCATCGCGCCGGAAAAGCCGCTCAGCGCCACGCTTGCCAGGTTCATCATGGTGTTCGGGTCGAAACGCTGTACCAGTGCATCGGTTGAGATATTGAGATGAAAGCCCGCCGCCAGATGTTGCAGCAACGTCATTTTCTGTTCCATGGTGGTGCGCAGTTGCGGGTAGAGGTCAGAAAACTCGCTCATTGAACTGGCGATGATGGCACCCAGCAGCAGGATACCGCAGAAGATCACGGTAATGACCAGCCCAATCGCCAGTCCACGACGGAAGCCCCGACGCATCAGCATCGTCACCAGCGGATTCAGCACAATGGCAAAGAACGCCGCCAGCAGGAGCGGGACCAGTATATCGGACGCTGCCCGAACCCCAGCGAGGATGACGACCAACATCGCCAGTTTTATCAGAATATTTTGTCCGATCTTTTCCCGTTGCAGCTCGCTCATTCTCTCTCTCATAACGTAATTTGGCAGTTGAAAGTGTAGCTGAAAGAAAATTAACAATCTGATTTATCAGAGAAACGGTAAAGCGTGGCGGCAAAAGGGCGAAGTAATCAGCACCACCTCACTCAGCCAGAGTGGCAGAGCAGCGAAACTCCGTTTTCCCGCTTTTCCCGCCGCTTCAGCTGTCCGATAACCGTGCCATTGTGATGCGTAGGTAGCGAAAGCGGGTATAGTTAAAGGATAAACCTTATCATTCAGCCAAATACGAGCGCGAGGACTCATGCCTGAACAGCCTGCAGCGGAACAGAACGCCCCATCCGGAAACCTGAATATCTCTCTGCTGATCCTCTCTATTGTGGCCTACAACTTTGCCAGCTATCTCACCATTGGCCTGCCGCTGGCAGTATTGCCAGGCTGGGTGCATGACCAGCTGGGATTCAGCGCATTCTGGGCGGGCCTGGTGATCAGCCTGCAATACGTGGCGACACTGCTAAGCCGGCCACACGCCGGACGCTATGCCGATATCTGGGGGCCAAAGAAAGTAGTGGTGACCGGCCTGGTGGGCTGTCTGATCAGCGGATTATGTATTCTGCTGGCGGCGCTGATTGCATCACCAATGTGGAGCCTGACGCTGCTCTGCGTGGGCCGGTTGATTCTGGGCGTGGGCCAGAGCTTTACCGGCACCGGCACCTCGTTGTGGGGTGTGGCGCGGGTCGGTTCGCTGCACATTGGCCGGGTCATCTCCTGGAACGGCATCGTCACCTATGGCGCGATGGCGATTGGTGCGCCGCTCGGCGTGGTGATCTTCCAGGCAGGTGGCCTGTTGTGGCTGTCGCTGGTGATTGTGGCTATCTGCGTGATAGGCATCGTCTGCGCCGTGCCGCGTCCGGCTGTAAAAGCCAGCCGCGCCAGACCGCTGCCGTTTCGGGCGGTGCTGGGGAAAATTGCTGGCTTTGGGGCGATTCTGGCGATGGGGTCGGCAGGTTTCGGCGTCATCGCCACCTTTATCACGCTGTTCTATCAGGATAAAGGCTGGGAAGGGGCCGCCTTTGCGCTCTCCCTGTTCAGCATGGCTTTTGTCGGCGCGCGCCTGCTGTTTCCCAACGCGATTAACCGCTACGGCGGTCTCCGGGTCGCCAGCGTTTGTCTGACGGTTGAGGCGGCCGGACTGTTTCTGGTCGCTGCCGCGGGTAATCCCTGGATGGCAAATGCGGGTGCGTTTCTGACCGGCGCCGGGTTTTCACTGGTATTTCCCGCGCTCGGCGTGGTAGCGGTTAAAGTCGTGCCGCAGCAGAATCAGGGCAGTGCTCTGGCAACCTATACCGCCTTTATGGATCTGTCGCTGGGAATAACCGGGCCACTGGCCGGATTCATCATGAATTATGCGGATGTCTCACGCGTCTATCTGCTCACGGCGCTGCTGGTCTGTGTCGCGCTTTTCTGCACACTGCGGCTGCAGCGGCGTCAGGCATCGCTGCCAGCAGCAGACGGTTCTTCAGAATAAAAAAAATGGCCCAGCAGCGGGCCATAACGTCTTTTCAGACACAGATAAACGGATAAATTCTGGGTGCAACAGGCTTCAGGCCTGCAGCAGTTCAATACTGTGGCGGATCTGGCGTTCAATCTCCGCCGGGGTCCAGCTGTTGAGTTGACCGGAGAAGGGCTCAAAAGCGTAGACGCCCTTGTAGCCGAGTATTTCCAGCCGTTTAACCTGCACCACGCTCTTCAGCACATCGTTATCATTCAGCATGATGCGTTCGTCATCGGTCAGTTCGGCGGTCGGACGCCGATCTTCCACGCCTGAAAGGTGCACCAGTCCAATCTGGTCAATATCGATCCCCGCCGGAAATTCCTGTTCAGCATTCTCGTAGAGATGATGATGGAAGGTATCCAGCAGCAGCCTGAAGGGCACGCTTGCCCCTGCGATCAATTCCTGCGCCTGCACGATCGAACGGAGTGAGCTGACCGGAAATCCCAGCGGCTCCACCAGCCCCTGAATGCCATAATGGGCAAAGCGCGGAGCCAGCGCCTGCATTGCCGCCTGAGTCTGCTGAGGCGACACGGTAATCCCCTCATTCAGCGGACACATCACCAGCGCTTTCGCCCCAATCTGTTGTACTGTCTGTAACAGCGCCTCGGCCCGGCTTAGCAGCGCGTCATCAATGCGGTTAAACGGATAGAGCGCATTAATGGTCACGATATCAATGTGATATCGGTCGGTCAGGGCGCGAAGCTGATCGGGGCGGAGATCGTCAGTCACGCTGCCGCCCGGCATGTCATTACGCAGTTCAACCTTGCTCAGCCCCAGACGCTGAACCAGCTGAAAGAAGGCCTCCAGCGAGAGCCGGGGCGCAATTTTGCGGTTGATGCAGAAACGGGTGGGATCAATAGCCATGTGCTGACTCCGGGACAGGAGAGTGATGCGACCAAAGAAACATTTATTTCATTAATAGTGAATTATGAAATGCAGATTATTAGATCAGCCTCGCATTAATTCCATATTTCGTTTCACCCATATGCATAAACGCTGGAGCGACTTCGCAGAAACACAACCGATCCGCACCAAGGCGATTTCCCTGCTGCGCTAAGGCTGGCCGCTGTTAACGGCCTCCTCTCCTTGTAAAGCTATCCGTTATCGACGAGCAGGAAAAATGCGATCTGTGCCGCTAAAATCAAATTTTTCAAAAAGAACTATTTGAAAAATTTATTCCACTGTAATAGCTTCATAGCACGCTTTCAGGTTTGCCTGGTCAGGCAGTGTGGCAGGCCACAGGGTCTGTCTGCAGCGAACTTAACCATTTTAAGAGGCAACATCATGACAATCATAGGTAACTTTATTGGCGGTAAAACCACTTTCAGCGCCAGCAACGAAACCATTCCTGTTTACGATCCGGCAACCGGCAAAGTGGTCCGTGAACTGACGCAAAGTACCGCTGATGAAGTGGCCCAGGCGATTGGTGTCGCGCATGACGCGTTTGCAGCCTGGTCGAAAACTTCGCCGCTGCGTCGCGCCCGCGTTCTGTTTAACTTTAAAGCCCTGATGGAGCAGCACCGTGATGAGCTGGCGGCGCTGATTGTCTCTGAGCATGGCAAAGTCTGGTCTGATGCGCTGGGTGAACTGACGCGCGGCATTGAAGTGATTGAGTTTGCCTGCGGAATCCCTCATCTGCTTAAAGGCGAATATTCCCCGAACGTCGGCGGCGGCGTTGACAGCTTCTCGCTGATGCAGCCGGTTGGCGTTGTGGCGGGCATTACGCCGTTTAACTTCCCGGCAATGGTGCCACTGTGGATGTTCCCGATCGCTCTGGCCTGCGGTAACACCTTTGTGCTGAAGCCACCGGCGCTGGATCCTTCAGCGGCCGTGCGTATGGCCGAGCTGCTGACCGAAGCGGGCCTGCCGGATGGCGTATTCAACGTGGTGCACAGCTCTAACGAAGACGCTGAGCAGCTCTATAAAGATCCGCGTATCGCTGCGGTGAGCTTCGTCGGCTCTTCAGGCGTGGCTGAGCATATCTATAAAACCGCCAGTGCCCACGGCAAGCGGGTACAGGCGTTTGGCGCGGCGAAAAACCACGCCATTGTCATGCCGGATGCCGATCTGGATGCCACTGTGAACGCCATCATGGGCGGTGCATTTGGCTCTGCCGGTGAACGCTGCATGGCACTGCCCGTTGTGGTCGCCGTGGGCGATGACACCGCTGACAAGCTGATTGCCCGTCTGACTCCGCTGGTCAAAGCGCTGCGTATCGGCCCGGGAATGAGTCAGGGTGCCGATGAAAATGAGATGGGCCCGGTCGTCTCAGCCGCGCACCAGAAAAAAGTGCTGGGTTACATCGACAAAGGCGAGCAGGAAGGTGCGAAGCTGGTGGTCGATGGCCGTAACGTGCAGGTTGCGGGTCACGCTGAAGGTTACTACGTTGGCGGCACGCTGTTTGATAACGTCACCTCTGAGATGGTGATCTGGCGTGAAGAGATTTTTGGGCCGGTGCTGAGCATCATGCGCGCTCCGGACTACGACAGTGCCCTGCAACTGGTCAACAGCCATGAGTTTGGTAATGGCAGCGCGATTTTCACCAGCAACGGTCACACTGCGCGTGAGTTTGTGCAGAATGTTGAAGCGGGCATGGTCGGTGTCAACGTGCCGGTTCCGGTGCCGATGGCATTCCACAGCTTCGGCGGCTGGAAACGTTCCGTGTTTGGTGCGCTGAACGTCCACGGGCCGGATGGCGTGCGTTTCTATACGCGCATGAAAACAGCCACCGTGCGCTGGCCGTCCGGTCAGCAGACTGTGTCTGAATTCAGTATGCCAACCTTAGGCTAATTCATTTAAACGTCGATCACGGTGTGCGGCCGGCAGGATAGTCTGCCGGTCGCTTTGTTCGCTGGTATTGTGCCCGCATGACTCTCGCCGTGTTAATCGTGACAGAGAGGAGGATCAGGATGTCTTTACTGTCGAAAGCACAGGCCCCTGACGCACAGGGTCGTATTCAGCATGTCACGCCTGAGCGCGCTGGCTGGCGTTATGTCGGGTTTGATGCCTATCTGCTGAAGAAAGGGGAAACCCTGCGCCTCAACAGCGGTGACAAAGAGCTGTGTCTGGTGCTGGTGGCCGGGCTGGCCTCGGTGAAAACCCGCCATGCTGAGTTTCCCGGTATCGGTAAGCGCATGTCGCCATTTGAACGCGTGCCGCCCTATTCTGTTTATGTGCCGCATGACGATGAAGTGGAAGTTTACGCTGACAGCGATCTTGAGCTGGCAGTCTGTAACGCGCCCGGTCAGGGAAATCTGCCTGCGCGACTGATTGCGCCAGCCGATGTCGGCGTTGAGCATCGCGGAAAAGGGCGCAACCAGCGTCTGGTACATAACATCCTGCCTGACACTGAACCCGCTGACAGTCTGCTGGTGGTTGAGGTCTATACCAATGAGGGCGATACCAGCTCTTATCCCAGCCATAAGCATGACCAGGAGGAGAGTGAAAACGAAACCTACCTGGAAGAGACCTACTATCACCGTTTCGATCCCGAGCCTGGCTTTGCCATGCAGCGCGTCTATACCGACGACCGCTCACTGGATGTCTGTATGGCACCCTATAATCGCGACGTGGTGATGGTGCCGCGCGGCTATCATCCGGTGGCGACGCTGGCGGGTTATAACAACTACTATCTGAATGTGATGGCGGGGCCGGTGCGGCTGTGGAAATTCAGCTGGGAGAAAGATCACGCCTGGGTGAACAGCGACAGCTATCCGCGCAAAGCGTAAGTCACTGCGGTTTTATCAGTGCGTGCATAGCATCAAAAAGGGCAGCCGATTGGGCTGCCCTTTTTACTGTGCGGAACGCAGGTTACTGAGCGGAACTATCGGCGTTGTTCAGAGCCAGTGACACCGCCAGCGTCTGCGCCAGACAGAGTGAGGCAACCTGCGAACGGAAGCCATCGACCTGCGCTTCACGCACCACAAAGCAGACATCGCTGAAAGCGGCCAGCGGACTAACCTGGCTGTCGGTAATAGCAATCTGATGCGCGCCACGCTTGGCACCCATTTCCACCACTTCGACCGCTTCACGCGCATAAGGCGAGTAGCTGATCGCAATCACCACATCTTTCGGGTTTACCAGGCTGAGCTGCTCGGTAAACATCCCGCCCAGGCCATCAATCAGAAAAGCCCGACGTTCCAGGTGACGCAGCGCGTAGACCAGATAGGAGGCGACGCTGAAAGAGCGACGCAGGCCGATCACATAGATGTTCTCAGCCTCATTGAGCAGTTTCACCGCTTTGTTCAGCTGCTCAGGATTAACCTGCATCGCCAGCTGCTGCAGCGCCTGGCTGTTCACCATAGTAAAGACGTTGAGGATCTCCGCCGGACTTTCAGGCGCACTGGCGCTGTCGTCCGTTGAGGTCTGACGAAACAGGCGAGCACGCTCGGTATAGTTTACCGTCTCTTCCATCAGGTGCTGACGAAAAACCTGTTTCATTTCGTTGAAACCGCTGAAGCCAAACGCATTCGCAAAACGGATCAGCGTCGACGGCGGCACATCGGCCTGCTGGGCAATCGAGGCGACGGTATCGAAAGCAATACTGTTACTGTTATCAAGGATGTAGCGCGCAACCTGTTTAAGACGCTTGCTCAGTGTTTCATAGCGGCGACGAATATCGTCCTGCAAGAGAGAAAGTTGGGTGGGATTATTGTTCATCACTTCTGCCCGTATAATTAGAATAATGGCTGCATAATGAGCGCTATAGTATCAGATGGATGGAAAATTTCATTTCTTTGCGTCAACGACGCGGTTTATTTCATGGCTTTATGAAATGGTTCACAGATTAGCTTTAGTGCCTCAGGCCTGCTTTTTCGCGGGCAATGACAGTGTGAAAACCGGCGTTGAATTTCGGTGGGGGAGAAGAGCGTAGCGAGTAAAAATGCCATCCAACCTGGAATGGCTGCAGATTGCTGAAAAATCGGGTCTGGCAGCAACACATTAGCTAAACGAGCAGGGAACACGGTCAGAAGAGGAAAGCGTCCCGCACCAAGGATGGTGCGGGCCGAGCATGCCATGGATGGCGGCTTTTGCGTCTTTCCGATCTGACCGTGTTCCCTGCGTCTGCACTTTATCAAAGCGGCGTCTGGCAGAGCATGAAATCACGCGCGGGCAGCGCGCCAGTACTCAATCAGTCGCAGATAGTTGCCTTTTACGGTCTCAATCAGCGCCTGATCGTCCAGTTCACCCTGCAACCACTGGCGCGAAGGCTGACCAAAGATAGTGCGACCCACTGCAAAGCCTTTTACCCATGGCGCTTTGGCTGCCGCAGCGAAGCCCGCTTTAAGCTTCTCTTCGGGCGCATCCAGACCGAGTAACAGAATGCCGCGACAGTGGGGATCCTGCTGCTCAATCAGCGTGCTTATCGCCTGCCAGTTCTCCGCCGACAGCGGTGGCAGTTTCCACCAGTCAGGCTGGATGCCCAGACTGTAGAAATGAGTCAGCATATCAAGGTAATAGGCTTCGTTCTTATCCGGATTACTCTCGGGCAGAATCACTTCCAGCAACAGTTCATGACCGCTTTTATTACAGCCTTTCCAGACGTCGAGCACCACATCATCCTGCTCTTTACGCAGTTCAGCACTGTCATGAGGATGATAGAAGACCAGACATTTCACTACGTGCTCGGCGGGCCAGTCGATCAGCTGCGAGCCAATATTGCCATGCTCAAGGCGCAGCGGACGTGAGCTGGGAAGCTCAATCGGGCGGCCAATCCACCAGTTCTTACCGGTAATAGCATTCAGCGCTTTCTGACCATAGGTCGTATCCGCCAGAATGCCGCTCTTATTCTCTAATCCCGCCTCTCTGGCAGCCTGCTGAGCGGCTTCAAGCAGCAGCAGTTTAAGCTGCGGAATGCGGCTCTCGTCAACACCCGCTTCCTGCGCCATGTCGGCCAGCTGTTTACGATGATCAAAGGCGAAGACATTCAGCTCCGGCCACTCCTGCTTGCGGGTGGTCACGCGGTGCAGGTGATTCAGACGACTGTCGAGATCGGGACGTTTCACCTCTTTGTCGCGGCTCAGGAAATCATCCAGTTCCGCTTTGGTTGGCATGGCAGGGGCACAGCCGTGGCGTGAAACCACCAGCGCTCCGCAGGCGTTGGCGTAACGGCACGCCTGCTCCCAGCCTTCATCATTCAGCCAGCCGCGCAGCAGACCAGACATAAAGGCATCGCCTGCGCCCAGCACATTGAGAACCTCGACGCGCACGCCGGTGTGCAACTGAGTCTCTTCCCAGCTATCCGGTATATCACCTTCAAACACCACGCAACCCAGCGGACCGCGTTTGCAGACCAGCGTTGCCTGGCTTGCTTTACGTACGTTCTTCAGGGCGGTCAGGGTATCAGTGCTGCCACCGGCAATATGAAACTCCTCTTCGGTGCCGACGATCAAATCGAAATAGTGCACCACTTCCTGCAACTGCTGCGTGACCTGAGACGACTCAATGAAACGCGTTTCACCGTCACCCAAAGAGGTTAGTCCCCACAACACCGGGCGGTAATCGATATCCAGCGCCGTGCGCAGGCCGTTACGGCGGGCGATATCCAGCGCTTTCAGTACCGCTTCACGGGTCTGCGGATGCGATAAGTGCGTACCGGTCACCGCTACCGCTCTGGCAGAGGCAATAAAGGTTTCATCGATATCTTCCGGCACCAGCCCCATGTCAGCGCAGTTATCACGGTAGAAAATCAGCGGAAAAGTCTCTTCATCTTTAATCCCAAGGATCACCATGCCCGTCAGGCGGTTGGCATCGGTAATCAGCGCATCGGTGTTACAGCCCACGCGCTGTAACGCTTCACGCAGAAAGCGACCATTATGCTCATCACCCACCCGCGCCAGCATCGCTGATTTCAGCCCCTGAATCGCAGTCCCATAGGCGACGTTGCCCGACGATCCGCCCAGATATTTCGCAAATGAGGTGACATCTTCCAGTCGCGCTCCAATTTGCTGGCCATAAAAATCAACGGCGATGCGCCCGATACAAATCACATCAAGCGGCTTCTGTTGTGTACTCATACCTGTGGTTTCCTTCTGTGATTAGCAGAGCTGGCGGGCGAAAAGACCGACACCAGGTGCGCTCTGCGTCCGGGTCTGTAGGTGTCTGACTGGCTATGAGGGGAGTATGAGGAATAAAAATTCCATATTCAACACGAAATGAAATATCCATCGCAATTTTGTGAACCAGGTAAAACTCCTGATTGTCGTCCGCCTGCACGGTCTCTGCCATCGCGATGTGCGGTGTGTCAGGGTTGTGAAGGGGATCGCAGGAATCCGCACGCCAGTCAGGCAAGCTGCTGCATTGAAATGAATTTTTTCATCATGCACCACTCTCTGTTAAACGTTCCAGATTTCCCCTCTGCCATCGCCCGCCAGACCTGTCGCCGCCATTAAATTTGATCTCACTCGCAAAATGAAATGTTTCTTCTGTAATCGTGTTTTATGAAAAATATATTTGTTTATAATCGCTTCACGTTTCAGTTATTCCGGTCGCCTTTTCCGCCGATGACAGCGCCTGGCGCGCTGTCGCGGAAGTTGGGGTCCACCAGCATGTAAGGAAGAATATGGGCACTATCAGACTCACCACGGCACAGGCGCTGGTTAAATTTCTTGATAATCAATTCATTGATGTCGATGGCGTTGAAACGAAGTTCGTCAAAGGCATCTTCGCGATCTTCGGACATGGTAACGTGCTGGGGCTGGGCCAGGCGCTGGAACAGGATAGCGGCGATCTGATGGTTTATCAGGGCCGTAATGAGCAGGGCATGGCCCATGCTGCCACCGGCTTTGCCCGCCAGTCACTGCGTCGTCAGATTATCGCCTGCAGTTCATCCGTGGGGCCTGGTGCGGCTAATATGATCACCGCCGCCGCCACGGCGACCGCTAACCGAATTCCTCTGCTGCTGCTGCCCGGCGACGTTTTCGCTACCCGCCAGCCCGATCCGGTACTGCAACAGATTGAGCAGAGCTACGATCTCAGCATCAGCACCAACGACGCCTTCCGCGCCGTCAGCAAATACTGGGATCGCGTTAGCCGCCCGGAGCAGTTGATGTCTGCCTGTATCAACGCCATGCGCGTACTGACCGATCCGGCAGAAACCGGTGCGGTCACGCTCTCTCTTCCGCAGGATGTGCAGGGTGAAGCCTGGGATTACCCGGACTACTTCTTCCAGAAACGCGTGCACCGTCTGGATCGCCGCCTTCCGGTGGCGGCCCAGCTGGCAGATGCCCTGACGCTGATTAACCGTAAGCGCAAGCCGATGATTATCTGCGGCGGCGGCGTGAAATACTCCGAAGCGGGCGAGGCGCTCCGCCAGTTTGCTGAACGCTATCAGATTCCCTTTGCCGAGACGCAGGCGGGCAAAGGCACGCTGGTCTCTGACCATCCGCTGAATGTCGGCGGCGTGGGTGAAACCGGCTGTCTGGCCGCTAACCTGCTGGCAAAAGAGGCCGATTTAGTGATCGGCATTGGCACCCGCTACACCGATTTCACCACCGCATCGAAATGGATTTTCCAGCATCCCGATGTCAGCTTCCTGAACATTAACGTCAGCAACTTCGACAGCTACAAGCTGGATGGCGTACAGCTGCTGGCCGATGCCCGCGAAGGCCTGACCGCGCTCACCGCCGCGCTGGCTTCACAGCACTACAGCAACGACTGGGGCGATCAGATTGAGCAGGCGCAGAGCCAGCTGCTGAAAGAGACGCAGCGCGTCTATCAGGTGGAATATCACGATGGCGACTTTGTGCCGGAGATTGCTGACCATCTCGACCGCGAAGCGGTGTTCGCTGAATTCAATCGCCTGACTCAGTCGCTGCTGACGCAAAGCAGCGTGCTCGGTACCTTAAACGAGCAGCTGCCTAAAGACGCGGTGGTCGTCGCGGCGGCGGGCAGTCTGCCGGGCGACCTGCAGCGCGTCTGGCGCACGAAAGATTACAACGCCTACCACGTCGAATATGGCTACTCCTGCATGGGGTATGAAGTGAATGCCGCGCTGGGTGTGAAGCTGGCGCAGCCACAGCGTGAGGTCTATGCGCTGGTCGGTGATGGCTCCTTTATGATGCTGCACTCAGAGCTGGTCACCTCAATTCAGGAAGGGGCGAAGATCAACGTGGTGCTGCTGGATAACATGACTAACGGCTGCATCAATAACCTGCAGATGGAACACGGCATGGACAGCTTTACCACCGAGTTCCGCTTCCGTAATCCGGAAGGCGGCAAGCTGGATGGCGGTTTTATCCCGGTCGATTTCGCCGGGATTGCTGCCGGTTATGGCTGCAAAACCTATCGCGTCACCACGCTTGAGCAGCTCAAAGCGGCGCTGGCAGATGCGCGTACCCAGACGGTTTCCACCCTTATCGACATCAAAGTGCTGCCAAAAACCATGATCCACAAATATTTCAGCTGGTGGCATGTCGGCGTGGCGCAGGCCTCGAAAACTGAACGTGCTCAGGCGGTGGCGGAGAAGCTCAACAGCCATCTGGATCAGGCGCGCAAATATTAATTTCCGGGCCGTGCTGCGGCCCGTTTTCCTCTTCTCCGTACGAACCCTACACAGGTGTAATTATGACTTTGAAACTTGGCGTCATCGGTACAGGTGCAATTGGTCAGGAACATATTCGCCGCTGCAGCCATGTGCTGCAGGGTGCCCAGGTGGTTGCCGTCTCTGACATCAATGTCGAAGGCGCGCGTGCCGCACTGCAACGCCTGAACATTGAGGCGGAGGTATTCGAAAATGGCCACGATGTGATTCAGTCACCCAACGTCGATGCGGTGCTGGTCACCTCATGGGATCCGACTCATGAAGAGTTCACCTTAGCGGCGATTGCCGCCGGTAAACCGGTCTTCTGTGAGAAGCCACTGGCGATGAGCGCCGAGGGCTGCCGCCGGGTGGTGGATGCCGAGATTCAGGCGGGTAAACGTCTGGTGCAGGTTGGCTTTATGCGTCCTTACGATGCGGGCTATCGCGCCCTGAAAAAAGTGATCACCGATGGCGATATCGGGGAGCCGCTGATGCTGCACTGCGCGCACCGTAACCCGACCGTGCCAGAGAACTACACCACGCCGATGGCAATCACCAACACCCTGATCCACGAGCTGGATGTGCTGCGCTGGCTGACAAACGACGACTATAAAACGGTGCAGGTGATCTTCCCGCGCGTGACGTCAAAGTCGCATGGTCAGCTGAAAGACCCGCAGATCGTATTGTTCGAAACCCATAAAGGGGTACGCATCGACGTCGAGATCTTCGTTAACTGCGCTTACGGCTATGACATTCAGTGTGAAGTGGTCGGTGAAGAGGGCATTGCCCGCCTGCCAGAGCCATCTTCAGTGCAGCTGCGCAAAGATGCCCGTCTGTCGAACACCATTCTGGTGGACTGGAAAGATCGCTTTATCGAGGCGTATGACGTTGAGCTGCAGGCGTTTATCAACGACATCAAAGCGGGCCAGCTTACCGGACCTTCTGCCTGGGATGGCTTTGCCGCTTCAGTGGCCGCCGATGCCTGTATCAAAGCGCAGAACAGTGGTGCGATTGAGCCGGTAGAGATGCCTCCGCGTCCTGCTTTTTATAACTGATTCAGCTCTCTATGCGGCCTGGCCGCTCTCCGCCTGGGAATAAGAAGATGAACAAAGAGAACGTAAAACTGGCGATCGCGCCAATCGGCTGGACCAACGATGACATGCCGGATCTCGGCAGTGAGAATACCTTCCAGCAGACCGTCAGTGAGATGGCGCTGGCTGGCTTTACTGGCAGCGAAGTGGGCAGCAAATACCCGCGCGATCCGGCGATTCTGAAACCGATGCTCGACATTCGCGGCATTGAAATCTGCAACGCCTGGTTCAGCACCTTTTTTGCCAACGGCGACAAAGAGAAAACCATCGAACAGTTCATCGAGCATATGAACTTCCTGCATGCGATGGGTGCGCGGGTGATTGGCTGTTCAGAGCAGAGTAAAAGTATTCAGGGCACCGGGCTTGCGGTGTTTGAAGAGAAAGCGATTTTCAGTGATGAAGAGTGGCGTTTAACCGCAGAGGGTTACAACGAACTGGCCCGCATCGCAGGGGAGAAGGGGATGCGCGTGACGCTGCATCACCATATGGGCACCGGCATTCAGACCACTGAAGAGATCGACCGGTTTATGGCGATGACCGACGAGCAGGTGGGTTTGCTCTATGACACCGGCCACGTCTACTACTCCGAAGGCTCCCAGCAGAAGATGCTGGCGGTACTGGAAAAATATCTGCCGCGCATCTTCCACGTTCATCTCAAGGATGTGCGTGATGAGGTGGTCGCCGAGGTACGTGAGAATCATCTCTCGTTCCTGGAAGGCGTTAAAAAGGGCACCTTTACCGTGCCGGGCGATGGCGTGATCGACTTCAAACCGGTGTTTAAAATCCTGGATGATTATGGCTACAAAGGCTGGATGGTGGTGGAAGCGGAGCAGGATCCGGCGCTGGCCAATCCATTTGAATATGCGGTGAAAGCGCGGAAATATATTCGCGAAAATACAGGTTTATAACGGACTCTGAACACAGGCTGGCTTCCCTGCGGGAAGCCAGCCTTTTGTTTTACTTCAGCGTAATGCTTTTCACAATGTTGTCCGCATCGCTCTGCGCCTGCTGCTGATTATCGCCTGGCAGCGTAATCTGCAGTGTCACCAGCTTGCCATCCACTTTTGCCAGAACCACGGAAGACCATGAGGTCTGGTTGTTGGCAGAAATCACCGTATCCAGCTGCTGTGCGGGCTGATCTTTCAGCGTCACAGATTTGTTCGACACCACCTGCAGCTGCGGATCGCGGTTGCGCTGCTGCTGTTCCATGCGCTTCGACAGCACATCCAGCCCATCATTGGTCGGGTCACCGGCAATCACAATAATGGCGCGGGCACCGGTTTCATCCGCATAAACGTGCATGTTCGTGGTCTGCGAACCCAGTTTACCGCTTTTATCTGACATGCCTGGTGGCAGTGAGAAGCTCAGTTTGCCATCCATCAGCGTGACGGTCTGCGCCGACTGACTGGCGCTGACGCCGTTGTCATTCGCCGCTTCATCTTTCTTCTGGTCACAGGCCGCCAGGCCAAGTACCAGTAAACCCATTCCTACATATTTCACCAGGTTGCGCATCAGAATCCCTTTTTAAATTTCCAGTCAGGCATTAATACAACAGGAATCAGGTTGCAAACGCAACCTGATGATTGTCAGAAGATCTTAGCGGGTAATGGCAGAAAACTGTATGGGCTCAGCCGAAATTGACCTGGCGGGCGGTCTGGCGTTCAGCCAGACGTTTCAGCGCGGCGTTGAGCAGCACGCCATAGGCGGGCAGGAAGAAGACCATGCAGATCAGCACTTTGAAGCTGTAATCCACCAGGGCGATCTCAACCCAGTGCTGCGCCATGAACGCATCGGGGCTTTTATAGAAGGCGATGAAGAAGAAGGCCAGCGTATCGCTGATATTCCCCAGAAACATCGCGCAGCCCGGTGCTATCCACCACTGTGGCAGACGACGCAGACGGTTAAACACATGAACGTCCAGGATCTGACCCAGCGCATAAGCCATAAAGCTGGCGCAGGCGATACGGGCAACAAAGAGATTCATCACTTCCAGTGCCTGCCAGCCCTGCCATTCACCCTGATAAAACAGTGCCGAGACACCGTAAGAGATAAACAGCGCCGGGATCATCACGGCCAGAATAATGCGTCGGGCCAGCGGTGCGCCAAAAATACGCACGGTGAGATCGGTTGCCAGGAAAATAAACGGGAAGCTGAACGCACCCCAGGTGGTGTGGAAGCCAAAAACGGAAATGGGCAGCTGTACCAGATAGTTACTTGATGTGATCACCAGCAGGTGAAACAGCGACAACCAGAAAAGCGCATGCATGCGCTGACGTGAAGAAAATGCGAGCATATTCAACCTTTTTAATGTTGGGGTGAGGGAACCCATTGCGGGACGCCGTTCGAGCAGCGCCTGGCAGTTTCATGAGCAAAAAGCGGCGGCATCTTACCGCGTTGTGCTTTTTATGCAATGGTTAATTTTAGCGCAATCGTTATCGCCTTGCTTCACCGTCAGCACGCGCTAGAATGAGCGCCCTTTACCTGAACCGAGTTGATTATGAGCGATGCTTTTTCCTCTGCCGACCATCAGCTGGATGCCCGTGGCCTGCGTTGCCCGGAGCCGGTGATGATGGTGCGCAAAACCGTACGCGGCCTGCAGGATGGCGAGACGTTGCTGATCATCGCCGATGATCCGGCGACGACCCGCGATATTCCCGGTTTCTGCCGCTTTATGGAACATGGCCTGCTGGCGCAGCAGACCGACACGCTGCCCTACCAGTTTCTGATCCGCAAAGGCATGGCGGGTTAACGACAGCCGTTCGGGCCGTCGTTAACCTCACTCATCGATAGCCTCACACTCAGGCGCGACGACGCAGTAAACGCAACGCGTTGGCGGTGACCAGCGCGGTCGCTCCGGAATCCGCCAGCACCGCCAGCCACAGTCCGGTCAGACCCAGCAGGGTGGTGACCAGGAAAATCGCCTTCAGACCCAGCGCAATTCCGACATTCTGGTGGATGATGCGCCGTGTCCGGCGTGCCAGCGCAATCATCGGGGCCAGATTGCTGAGCTGATTTCGCGTCAGGGCCGCATCGGCCGCTTCCAGCGCGACATCGGTGCCGCTGCCCATCGCAATGCCCAGCGTCGCCGCTTTCATCGCCGGGGCGTCGTTAATACCATCTCCGACCATCGCCAGCGGCTGCTGCTGACTCAGTTCACGGATGGCTGCCACCTTATCGGCGGGCAGCAGGCTGGCGCGATAATCTATATCCAGCTGGCGGGCAATCGCCGCCGCAGCGCGCGGATTGTCACCCGTCAGCATCAGGCTCTCAATGCCCAGCTTTTTCAGCGCCTTTAACGCATCGACGGCGTCGTCGCGCAGCTGATCGCGCAGGGCCAGCGCACCCAGCGCTTCGCCATCGCGCATCAGCACTACCAGCGTTTCACCTTCGGCTTCCTGTTGCGCTATCTGCGCGCTTTGCTGCGGCGTCAGACCGGGAGCATGGCCGGGTGTCAGCAGCTGAATCTGCTGGCCTGAGACCTGCGCACTGATACCGCGTCCGGCCTGCACCTGCTGATCCTGCGCGTCAGGAATATCCAGGTCACGCGCCTGCGCGGCCGACACGATAGCGCTGGCCAGTGGATGGGTCGCACCCTGTTCCGCAGCGGCGCTCAGCGCCAGCATCTCTGATTCGCGGGCCTCGCCAAATCGCAGGATCTGCGTCAGCTGTGGCTTGCCCAGCGTCAGCGTGCCGGTTTTATCAAACGCCATTCTGCGTAGCGTACTCAACCGCTCCAGCGCCGCACCGCCTTTGATCAGTGCGCCCTGTCGCGCCGCCGCAGCCAGCCCGGAGGTAATGGCGGCAGGCGTAGAGATCACCAGTGCACAGGGGCAGCCAATCAGCAGCAGCGTCAGACTTTTGTAGATCCACGGCTGCCAGTCGCCTGCGAAGAGCAGGGGGGGCACCACCATTACCAGCAGCGACAGTAGCATCACCAGTGGCGTATAGATGCGACTGAACTGATCGATAAAGCGTTCAACCGGCGCACGATGTGTTTCCGCTTCCTCAATCAGCTGCAGGATACGGTCAATCGCGCTTTCACCTGGCTTCGACACCACTTCCAGCATCACCAGCCGATCCACGCTGGTGGCGCCGGCGAGAATCTTTTCGCCGCTGGCGCGGGTAACCGGCAATGATTCTCCGGTCAGCGCGCTCTCATCGAAACTGGCGAGCGGGCTGATTAAACGGCCGTCGACCGGCAGGCGGCTGCCCGCCGCGACTTCAATCACATCGCCGGGTTGCAGCGCCGCCAGCGGTACTTCAAGACGTTTGCCCTGTTCAAGGCGAATTGCCGACTCAGGCCGCAACGCCATCAGGCTGGTGACGCCGCTGCGCGCCCTGGAGGCGGCGTAGCTTTCCAGCTGTTCGCCCAGCTGAAACAGCACCAGCACCATCGCGGCTTCAGCGTGCGCGCCAATAATCAGCGCACCGGCTGACGCCAGTGTCATTAATGTCTCAATGGTAAACGGCGATCCGCTGCGAATGCGCTGCCATGCACTGCGCGCTACCGGGACCAGGCCGACCAGCGTGGTCAGCACAAACAGCCGATCGCCCCAGGCGGGTGCGAACTGGCTGAGAACGCTGCTGGCGAGCACCAGCAGTGCCAGCAATATCAGCATCCGGTTCTGCTGCCAGCCCGGACTGGCGGGGGAGGTAGCCGACGTGGCTGATGAGGCTGCGAGCTGGAAACCGGCTTTTTTCACCGCCTGTTCAACGGCGTTTTGCACATCCTGGTCTGCGTTGACGACCAGCTTCTCGCTGCTAAACAGCACGCGGGCATCGGTCACGCCTTTTACCTGGCGGACGGCAGTTTCAATGGTGCGGGCGCAGCTTGGGCAATCCATCCCGCTGACCTGCCAGCTAAAGGGATAAGTGGACCCTCGCCGGTCGCTTTCCTCAGCGGTGTCAGCCTCGTTGCCAGGACTGCTGTTGCTGTCACAGCAACAGCCTGCTGTATCCGCCGTCACGGGCGTAGCAGCATGGATGGAAAGGGAGAGGGGACGGGCCTGGCGAACCTGGCACAGCGGTTTTGCTGCGGCGTGGCTGGCACGCGGTTTGCCGCAGCCACAGGCGTGATCTTGGTGCATATGACCTCCGGATAATGGGATGAGCAACCCGGCTCATCCCGCTATCCTACACTCTGGAGTGAACTCCAGAGTCAAGGCTATTTTCTCAGACGACCCACAATGAACGCACGATCATAAAGTGACCGGCAAAGTAGCAGGCGGCAACAATCGCGCTGTCAGCGGTGAAGCGACGGCGATAGTGCGAGATAAACCAGACGGCGTTTGCCAGCAGCAGCAGACCGGCACCGACCATGATCGAGAAGCTGTAATCGGTCGGGCGGAAAAAGTACTGCTCGGTCGCTATCCAGGCCATCACCAGCGTCATGCCGATAAACGTACAGACAGGCCAGCGCAGATCTTCCAGTCGGCTCCAGATGATGCCAATCAGGGCGGCACCGATGATAAGCAGCGTCAGCGGAATCGGCCAGAAGAAGGTCATGGTCATGCTGGCGGCGAAGCAGAGCGTATAGAGCAGGTGCGACAGGAAGAAAGCCCCGACGGCATAGAGCATCTGCTGACGCGGCAGCAGCGTTAACGCATCACCGACCAGCGTCGCGACCAGACCGGCCAGAATCAGGTAGTCCGTGGTTTGCAGCACGGGTGCCTGCCAGGCCAGCCCGACGAGCAGCAGCAGCGTGACCGGTTTAAACAGCCAGCGTTGCCACTGAGGCCCGCGATAGGTGGCATCGACATAGAGCCAGCCGGAGAAAAGTACAGCGAGGAAAGACCAGAGCATTGTTTCTCCCTTTTTTACTCAAAATGGTGAAAGATCCCAAAATATCACTTCCAGTTTAGGTTAAGCCTCTGAGATGTGACAATCAGGCAACTCTGGTTGTATGCTTTGCCGCCTGATTCATTATCCCCGCAGGCACGAGAGCGCTATGAGCAAACCGCCGCTAATTTTTATCATCGTCCTGGCGATTATCGCCGTGCTGGCGACTCGTCAGTTCATCAAGCAACGCCGTGAAGTGGCAGTGAACGACGCGTCACCGGAGCGTTCTTTGCAGGCTGAGGTCAAAACCAAGCGTGAATTTCCTTCTCCCAATCGCCGTTCACGGCAGCGCGAAGTGATCGCCGGGGAAGAGATGCGGTATGAGGTACTGTTTCATCCGCTGAACGGTGCCAGCGACATTAAAGTGCAGCTGAAAGAGGCGGAATATCATCAGCTGGATAAAGGCGCGAGAGGCGAGCTGAAGATGCAGGGCACGCGCTTTATCAGCTTCACGCCCCTGCAGTAACCGGCGGGCATTGCGCCCGCTCGGCACTATTTCTTGCGTGGGAAGTTTTTCTTCTGCCATGCGACCAGTTCGAATACCCCAAACAGAAAAACTTTGGCCTGGGTGACGCGGTCAATCGGCGGCGCATCTTTGGTCTGCGTCGTGCGCAGTAATACCAGTTGCAGACCATGCATCAGGATCATGAAAATCAGCGCAACGTTGATAAAGTAAGTCAGCGGTTTAGGGTAGGGATGAACCAGGTTAGCCAGTAAAAATCCCCACACGCATAGCATCAACAGACGCCCCAAATTAAGTAACATCCTGCGTCTCCTGTTGACGTTGATACAAACGATAAGCCACTTGTCCGGCTATTTTCTCGCGATAAAGATCCCACTCTGGCGGCACCGGCGGTGCGCCATTTTCTACTTCACTTTCGACGTAAATCAGCGCCTGAGCGGCCAGCCAGTGATTCTGCTCCAGCAGCTGCAACGTCTGTTCCAGCAATCCCTGACGAAACGGCGGATCGATAAACACCACATCAAAGGGTGTACCTGGCTGTGCCAGCCAGTTTAACGCATTGGTCTGAATCACGGTGCCATTACTGGCGCGCAGCGTCTGCAGATTTTTTGTCAGCTGCTGTGCCACCGGACGTTCCAGCTCCAGCAGGGTCGCCGATCCCGCGTAACGCGACAGCGCTTCCAGTCCTAATGCGCCGCTACCGGCAAAGCAGTCAAGGCAGCGAGCCTCTGGCAGTACCGGGGCCAGCCAGTTAAACAGCGTTTCACGCACCCGATCGGTGGTCGGGCGCAGTCCGGCACTGTCCGGCACCGGCAATTTGCGTCCGCGCCACTGGCCGCCAATGATGCGAATCTGCCCGGCACCGCCTGTACTGCGGGGGTTTTTATTCATCTTGCTCACAACTCGTCATAATTTGTTGCGTAGTTTAACGGGCGAATCGGTGAGAAGAAACGTTAAAAAAGGGTGCTGTGGTGAGCTGGCTGGAAAGTGTTAGACTACTGAGTTGCTGAAGTCATGCATTATTCTGCGGTTTACGCCGGTCTGGCGCTGACCGACTTTCATTGATTTACCCCTGGAAACCACGCGCGACCAGGACAAAGCCATCGAGGAGTGTCGTCACACAATGGCAAAAGAGAAAAAACGTGGCTTTTTTTCCTGGCTGGGATTTGGCAAAGAGGAAGAGAAACAACCTGTAGCGGAGGAGCAGACACCAGAGGTCGCTGAACCCGCACAGCAGCAGACAGAACAGGAGGCCCCGGCATTAAGCCAGGCTGAAGCGCAAGCGGAAGAGACTGTCGTCATCACTGAAACGGTGGCCGGACAGCAGCGTGAGGCGGAAGTCACCGCGGCAGCGCCGTATGAATCAGCACCCGCGGTGCTCGATGAGGCTGAGCCGATTGAGGCCGATCCTGAAGCATTACTGGACGTCTCCGCACCTGAACATGACGCGACGCCAGTTATCGACGCCGACGACGTGGTCACGCCGATCGCTGACGAGGCTCCTGCAGACGCGCCGTTAAGCGAAGAAGAGCTGACCGCGCTGGCGTTGGGCGACGCCGAGATCGTTGAAATCCCGGAGAGTGAAGCCGACGCGCCATTAAGCGAAGAAGAGCTGACCGCACTGGCACTGGGCGACGCCGAGATCGTTGAAACCCCGCACAGCGAAGCCGAAGCACCGTTAAGCGATGAAGCGCTGACGCTGGATGAGGCTGCGATCGTTGAAACCCCGGATAGCGAAGCCGAAGCGCCGCTCACCGAGGAAGAGCTGACCGCGCTGGCACTGGGCGAAGCGGAAGTCACCGACGCGGAACCAGCAGAGACATTATCCGATACCGTCAGCGATCTTCCGCTGGCCGCCGCGCCACTCATCGTGCAGGAGCAGGAACGTCCCAGCAAAGAGGGCTTCTTTGCCCGCCTGAAGCGCAGCCTGGTCAAAACCCGTCAGAACCTCGGTTCCGGTTTTATCAGCCTGTTCCGTGGCAAAAAGATTGATGATGACCTGTTTGATGAGCTCGAAGAGCAGCTGCTGATTGCGGATGTCGGTGTGGATACCACGCGCCGCATCATTACCCATCTCACCCAGCAGGCAAACCGCAAGCAGCTGCGTGACGCGGAAGCGCTCTACGGCCTGCTGAAAGCGGAAATGGCCTCGATTCTGGCGAAAGTGGATGCGCCACTGGAAGTTTCAGGCAAAACGCCGTTTGTCATCCTGATGGTTGGCGTCAATGGCGTGGGTAAAACCACCACCATCGGTAAGCTGGCGCGCCAGTATCAGGCCGAAGGCAAAACGGTGATGTTAGCGGCTGGTGATACCTTCCGTGCAGCGGCGGTTGAGCAGCTGCAGGTGTGGGGCCAGCGTAATAACATCCCTGTGATTGCTCAGCATACCGGCGCAGATTCTGCTTCGGTGATCTTCGATGCCATTCAGGCAGCGAAATCGCGTGGCGTTGACGTGCTGATTGCTGATACGGCCGGTCGTCTGCAGAACAAATCGCACCTGATGGAAGAGCTGAAAAAAATCACCCGCGTGATGAAAAAACTGGATGATTCAGCGCCACACGAAGTGATGCTGACGCTGGATGCCAGCACCGGACAGAATGCGGTCAGCCAGGCCCGACTGTTTAACGAAGCCGTTGGCGTGACCGGTATCGCGCTCACCAAGCTGGATGGCACCGCCAAAGGCGGCGTAATCTTCTCGGTGGCCGATCAGTTCGGTATTCCGATTCGCTACATCGGCGTCGGGGAAGGCATTGAAGATTTACGGCCGTTTAAGGCGGAAGATTTTATTGAGGCACTGTTTGCCCGAGAGGACTAATTAGGATGATTCGCTTTGAAGAGGTCAGTAAGGCATATCTCGGCGGACGTCAGGCGCTACAGGGGGTAGATTTCCGTCTGCGTCCTGGCGAAATGGCGTTTCTGACCGGCCACTCCGGTGCCGGTAAAAGTACCTTGCTGAAGCTGATTTGTGGCATTGAGCGCCCGAGTGCCGGAAAAATCTGGTTCAGCGGCCATGACATTTCCCGCCTGCGAAATAGCGAGGTGCCTTTCCTGCGTCGTCAGATCGGCATGATCTTCCAGGATCA
Source organism: Candidatus Pantoea varia (assembly GCF_900115075.1). Lineage (GTDB taxonomy): Bacteria > Pseudomonadota > Gammaproteobacteria > Enterobacterales > Enterobacteriaceae > Pantoea > Pantoea varia. The sequence continues at coordinate 115,703 of NZ_FOVG01000006.1, read as the reverse complement.
CCACCTGCTGATGGATCGTTCGGTTTATGACAATGTGGCAATTCCACTGATTATTTCCGGTGCCAGCGGCGAAGATATCCGTCGTCGCGTCTCGGCGGCGCTGGATAAAGTGGGCCTGCTCGACAAAGCGAAAAGTTATCCGATTCAGCTTTCGGGCGGTGAACAGCAGCGTGTGGGCATCGCCCGTGCGGTGGTGAACAAGCCGGCTGTGCTGCTGGCTGATGAACCGACCGGTAACCTTGACGACGCGCTGTCAGAAGACATTCTGCGCCTGTTCGAAGAGTTTAACCGCGTCGGCGTCACCGTCCTGATGGCGACGCATGACAGCGGTCTTATCGCCCGACGCAACTACCGGATGATGACGCTGAATCAGGGACGTCTGCACGGAGGCCACGATGGTCAATAAACGCATTAAACGTCCTGCTGCGCCGAAAGCGAAGCAGCAGTCGAAGAGTAAAGCACTCAAGGGCGGCTGGCAGGAGCAGTGGCGCTATGCGCTGCGCGGCACGCTTTCTGATATGTGGCGTCAGCCGCTGGCTACTCTGCTGACGGTCATGGTTATCGCCATCTCGCTGACGCTGCCCAGCGTCTGCTACATGGTGTGGAAAAACGTCAGCCAGGCGGCCACGCAGTGGTATCCGGCTCCGCAGTTAACCGTTTATCTCTCCAAAACGCTGGATGACACGGCGGCAGAGAACGTCGTGGCGCAGCTCAAGCAGGTTGAAGGCGTGGATAACGTCAACTATCTGACACGGGAAGAGGCGCTGAACGAGTTCCGCAACTGGTCAGGCTTTGGCGGCGCAATGGATATGCTGGAGCAGAATCCGCTGCCTGCTGTGGCCATCATCACGCCTAAGCTTAACTTCCAGAACTCAGACACCATGCAGAACCTGCGCGATCGGGTGAGCAAAGTGCAGGGCGTGGATGAAGTGCGGATGGATGACAGCTGGTTTGCAAGACTGGCAGCGCTGACCGGGCTGGTGGGGCAGATCGCCTCAATGATTGGCGTGCTGATGATTGTGGCGGTGTTCCTGGTGATCGGTAACAGTGTTCGTCTCAGCATCTTTGCCCGACGCGATACGATTAACGTGCAGAAGCTGATTGGTGCGACTGACGGCTTTATCCTGCGTCCTTTCCTCTACGGCGGGGCGCTGCTGGGCTTCAGCGGGGCGGTGCTGTCACTGCTGCTGTCAGAAGTGCTGGTGCTGCGTCTGCAATCCGTTGTTGCCAGTGTGGCGAACGTATTTGGTACCACCTTCTCGCTGGAAGGCTTCTCCTGGGATGAGGCGCTGCTGCTGTTACTGATTGCGGTAATCATCGGCTGGGTGGCTGCATGGCTGGCAACGGTACAACATTTACGTCGATTTACGCCGCAGTAAACGCCTGCAACATTTTTTTGTTATAATGGTCCTCTGCTACCGATGGTGGGTGCAGAGGATAGTTCCCCCTCTTCCCTTCCTGTCATCTGTGTGTAAAATATTCACTGCTACAATTGAACTTGTGGATAACTTTATCACTCTAAGTAGCACAGATTGCTTTCGGATTTCGCGCGACGTTGACTTAATGTATCGTCTGCGCAGGGAAATGTGCGGCAATTCCACTAAATTTGTGAGGGTTTGAATGACCAAAGAAATGCAAACTTTAGCTATTGCTCCTCTTGGCAACCTGGAGTCTTACGTCCGGGCTGCGAATACCTGGCCGATGCTCTCGGCTGAAGAGGAAAAAGCGTTGGCTGAACGGCTGCATTACCAGGGCGATCTGGAAGCAGCAAAGACGCTGATCCTGTCTCACCTACGCTTTGTAGTTCATATCGCTCGTAATTACTCCGGCTACGGTCTGCCACAGGCTGACCTGGTCCAGGAAGGCAACATCGGCCTGATGAAAGCGGTGCGTCGCTTCAACCCTGAAGTGGGCGTGCGTCTGGTTTCGTTTGCCGTGCACTGGATTAAAGCGGAGATTCACGAATACGTGCTGCGTAACTGGCGTATCGTGAAAGTCGCGACCACTAAAGCACAGCGTAAGCTGTTCTTTAACCTGCGTAAAACCAAGCAGCGTCTGGGCTGGTTCAATCAGGACGAAGTCGAGATGGTTGCGCGTGAGCTGGGCGTAAGCAGCAAAGATGTGCGTGAAATGGAATCGCGTATGGCCGCGCAGGACATGACTTTTGATATGTCTGCCGACGACGAGAGCAGCGAAGGCCGTTCGATGGCGCCGGTGCTTTATCTTCAGGATAAAACCTCTGACTTTGCTGATGGCATTGAAGAGGATAACTGGGACGCGCACGCCGCTGATAAGCTGAGCTATGCGATGGAAGGTCTGGATGAGCGTAGTCAGCACATCATTCGCGCCCGCTGGCTGGATGAAGACAACAAAACCACGCTGCAGGAGCTGGCCGATCAGTACGGCGTATCAGCCGAACGTGTCCGGCAGCTGGAAAAGAACGCCATGAAGAAACTGCGTATGGCGATCGAAGCGTAACGCACTTCAACACCTCAAGGGGCGACAGATGATGTCGCCCTTTTTGTTTTTGCGCCTGCCTATTCTACCGCCATTATCCAGCCATCACTCTGCGCCCTGAAGCCACACGCCTGCATAAACGCTGCCCGCACCTGCTGATCGTCACTGCCATCATCGGCAATCCACCAGTCTGATATCGACCCGTTCTGCCTGATCGTCTCCTCCAGTAAATATTGTCCCACTCCGCGTCGCCGGGTGACATCGCGCACCGTAAGCCGGTGAATCTTGCCATGCATCCCCGAGATTTCCAGCTGCAAACCCGCCAGCAGCCGATCGTTAAAGCGCGCGGCGTAGAGGCGATGTCGCTCACTCAGACTCTGTTCCAGTTTTTCAATCTCCAGATCCGGCCAGACTTTGCCAAGATCGATGCGGTCCTGCGCGGTCAGCGTGGTTAAACGCTGAATGGTGAGCTTCATAACAAAAACCTCTGTAATAGGGGAAAGTGCAGCGAAAATAGACAACCAGAGTGCTACCACATTTTCATCAATAAAACAGGTCAAAAGGTGGCCTGGATGCCAGGATGATAGTTGTAAACAGGGTTAGCTGGCGATCAATCCAGCATAACACGCTGGCAAAGTGGTCATAAACCGGCCGTTGCCTCCAGTGTATTATGCTGTTTCACTCAGTCAATTCTGAATATGTCAGTTGATTTACAGAAGAAACTTCCTGTTTAATAACCTGAAAAATAAAGCCTTATTACTAAAAAATGCCAGAAAAGCACGCTAACTCCTTCTTGATTAATCAGTTTTCGGCTTTATCTGGCAACGCAAGCACTCACAACATACACGACAAAACAAATGGGGTAGTCAGGATGAAAATGAAAGGTCGCGCATTACTGGCGGGATGTGTAGCACTGGCGATGAGCCATGCGGCGCTGGCTGAAGATATCAAAGTGGCGATTGTCGGCGCAATGTCGGGTCCGGTGGCACAGTACGGTGACATGGAGTTTGCGGGTGCAACGCAGGCGATTGAAGACATCAACGCTAAAGGCGGCGTCAACGGTAACAAGCTGGTTGCGGTGAAATATGATGACGCCTGCGACCCGAAACAGGCGGTTGCGGTAGCGAACAAGGTGATTAACGACGGCATCCATTACGTTATCGGCCACCTCTGCTCTTCCTCCACCCAGCCCGCGTCTGACATCTATGAAGATGAAGGCGTACTGATGATCACCCCGGCCGCGACCGCACCTGACCTGACTGCCCGTGGCTATAAGCTGATTATGCGCACCACCGGTCTCGACTCCGACCAGGGTCCGACCGCCGCGAAATATGTGATGAGCGAGCTTAAGCCCAAGCGCATCGCCGTGGTTCATGACAAACAGCAGTATGGCGAAGGTCTGGCGCGCTCCGTGCAGGAGAGCCTGAAAAAGCAGGGCGCCAATATCGTGATGTTTGAAGGGATTACCGCAGGCGACAAAGATTTCTCTACCCTGGTCGCGCGCTTCAAGAAAGAGAACGTCGATTTTGTCTATTTCGGCGGTTACTACCCGGAAATGGGCCAGATCGTGCGTCAGGCACGTGCTGCTGGTCTGAAAACCCAGTTTATGGGACCAGAAGGCGTGGGTAACGCTTCTCTGTCGAACATTGCCGGTGCGGCTTCTGAAGGCATGCTGGTGACCCTGCCGAAACGCTACGACCAGGTTGAAACCAACAAACCGATCGTTGACGCGCTGAAAGCGAAGAAACTGGATCCAACCGGACCGTTCGTCTGGACCACCTATGCAGCACTGCAGTCACTGGCAACCGGTATGGAGCGCAGCAAGAGCGCTGAACCGGATGCTATCGTGAAAAACCTCAAGGAAGGCGCTGCTGTGCCAACCGTGATGGGCAACCTGAACTGGGATGAGAAGGGCGATCTCAAGGGCTTTGAATTCGGCGTCTTCAAATGGCATGCCGATGGCACCTCGACCGCAGTGAAGTAAACCAGGCTGTTTTGTGGTGAGCAGGAAGCCGGTAACCGGTTTCCTCTGACCAGCGACACGAACGCCTGGTGCTCCTCTGCCAGGCGTTTTTTGTACCCCGATCGCCTGCGATCGGTTAAGTAAGGGTCAAGGTATGTCCGAGCAGTTCCTCTATTTTATTCAGCAGATGTTTAACGGTGTGACCCTGGGAAGCACCTACGCGCTGATCGCCATCGGTTACACCATGGTTTACGGCATTATCGGCATGATCAACTTCGCCCACGGCGAGGTCTACATGATCGGTAGCTATGTCTCCTTTATCGTGATTGCCGCCCTGATGATGATGGGCATCGACACCACCTGGCTGATGATTGCAGCCGGCTTTGTGATGGCGGTCATTATCTCCAGCGCCTACGGCTGGAGCATTGAGCGCGTCGCCTACCGGCCTGTGCGCTCGTCCAAGCGCCTGATTGCGCTGATCTCCGCCATCGGTATGTCGATATTTCTGCAAAACTACGTCAGCCTGACGCAGGGTTCACGCGACCTGGCGCTGCCAAGCCTGATCACCGGACAGTGGACGGTTGGTGAGAGCAACGGTTTTGCCGCCACAATTTCTACTATGCAGATTGTGATCTGGGTGGTGACGTTCCTGGCGATGCTGGCGCTGACGACCTTTATCCGCTATTCCCGCATGGGCCGCGCCTGTCGCGCCTGCGCTGAAGACCTGAAAATGGCCAGCCTGCTGGGGATTAACACCGACCGCGTGATCTCGCTGACCTTTGTGATCGGTGCCGCGATGGCGGCAGTCGCAGGCGTGCTGCTGGGCCAGTTCTATGGTTCGATCAACCCCTTCATCGGCTTTATGGCGGGCATGAAAGCCTTCACCGCCGCCGTGCTGGGCGGGATTGGCAGTATTCCGGGCGCAATGATTGGCGGCCTGGTGCTGGGCATTGCTGAAGCGCTGACCTCGGCGTACCTCAGCACGGAATATAAAGATGTGGTCTCGTTTGCCCTGCTGATTGTGGTGCTGCTGGTGATGCCGACCGGGATTCTGGGTCGCCCGGAGGTCGAAAAAGTATGAAGTCTTCCTTTATCAACGCCCTGATCTCCTCGGTGATGCTGCTGGTGCTCGCCACCTTCTTCATGGGGCTACGCCTGAATCTGGACGGCACTAATCTGGTGGTGCAGAACGCCGGTAACGTACGCTGGAACTGGATCGCCGCAGGCTGTGCGGTGGTGTTTCTGTTCCAGCTTATGCGTCCGGTGTGGCAACGCGGCCTGAAGAAAATCTCCGGTCCGGCGCTGGTGTTACCCGGCCTGGATGGATCGACGCCGAAGCAGAAGCTGGTGATGGCGGTGATGATTATCGCCGCGATTGCCTGGCCATTCCTGGTGTCACGCGGCACCGTCGATATCGCCACCATGACGCTGATCTACGTGATGCTCGGTCTGGGCTTAAACGTGGTGGTCGGCCTTTCTGGCCTGCTGGTGCTGGGTTATGGCGGCTTCTACGCCATCGGTGCCTACACCTTTGCGTTGCTGAACCACTATTACGGTCTCGGCTTCTGGCAATGCCTGCCGCTCTCCGGCATGGTCGCTGCGCTATTTGGTCTGCTGCTGGGCTTCCCGGTACTGCGACTGCGCGGTGACTATCTGGCGATTGTGACGCTGGGCTTCGGTGAGATCGTGCGTATTCTGCTGCTGAACAATACCGCCCTGACCGGCGGGCCGAATGGCATCAGCCAGATCCCGAAACCGACGCTGTTTGGTCTGGAGTTTGGCCGTACGCCGCGTGAAGGCGGCTGGGATACCTTCCATAACTTCTTTGGGCTGAAGTACGATCCCAGCGACCGCATTATCTTCCTCTACCTGGTGGCGCTGCTGCTGGTGGTGCTGACCCTGTTCGTGATTAACCGGCTGCTCCGCATGCCGCTGGGACGGGCCTGGGAAGCGCTGCGCGAGGATGAGATTGCCTGCCGTTCACTGGGCCTGAGTCCGACCCGCATCAAGCTGACCGCCTTTACCATCAGTGCCGCGTTTGCGGGCTTTGCCGGCAGTCTGTTCGCGGCGCGTCAGGGCTTTGTCAGCCCCGAATCCTTTACCTTTGTCGAATCCGCCTTTGTACTGGCGATTGTGGTTCTGGGCGGGATGGGCTCGCAGTTTGCGGTGATTCTGGCCGCCATTCTGCTGGTGGTGTCACGCGAGCTGATGCGCGACCTTAATGAATACAGCATGCTGGTGCTGGGCGGCCTGATGGTGCTGATGATGATCTGGCGTCCGCAGGGATTGTTGCCGATGAAGCGTCCGCATCTGAAGCTCAGAGCTGCTAAAAAAGGAGAGCAGGCATGATTCAGCCTTTATTAGCCGTTGAAGGCCTGATGATGCGCTTCGGCGGTCTGTTAGCCGTGAACAATGTGGCGCTGGAGCTGCGTCCGCAGGAGATCGTTTCACTGATTGGCCCCAACGGTGCCGGTAAAACCACCGTGTTCAACTGCCTGACCGGCTTTTACAAGCCGACTGGCGGCACGATCACATTGCGTGAGCAGCATCTGGAAGGATTGCCGGGCCAGAAGATTGCGCGGATGGGCATCGTACGCACTTTCCAGCACGTTCGTCTGTTCCGTGAGATGACGGTGATTGAAAACCTGCTGGTCGCGCAGCATCAGCATCTGAAAAGCGGCGTGTTTTCCGGCCTGCTGAAGACGCCGGCATTTCGCCGCAGTGAAAGCGAGGCGCTGGACCGTGCGGCGACCTGGCTGGAGCGGGTCGGTCTGCTGGATCTGGCTAACCGCCAGGCGGGTAATCTGGCCTATGGTCAGCAGCGTCGGCTGGAGATTGCGCGCTGCATGGTGACGCGCCCGGAGATTCTGATGCTGGATGAACCGGCGGCGGGCCTTAACCCTAAAGAGACCCACGAACTGGACGAGCTGATTGCGGAGCTGCGTGGCGAACACAAGGTGTCGGTGCTGCTGATTGAACATGATATGAAGCTGGTAATGGGCATTTCTGACCGTATTTACGTGGTTAATCAGGGAACGCCGCTGGCTAACGGAACGCCGGAGGAGATTCGTAATAACCCGGATGTCATTCGTGCCTATTTAGGAGAGGCCTGAGATGGCAAATGCGATGTTAACCATTGAGAACGTCAGCGCCCATTACGGCAAAATTCAGGCGCTGCACAACGTCAGCCTCTATATCAATCAGGGCGAAATCGTCACCCTGATTGGCGCCAACGGAGCCGGAAAAACCACGCTGCTGGGCACGCTCTGCGGTGAGCCGCGCGCGACCAAGGGCACGATTACCTTTGATGGTAAAGCCATCACCGACTGGCAAACGGCGCGCATCATGCGTGAAGCGATTGCCATCGTGCCAGAGGGACGGCGGGTGTTTTCGCGTATGACGGTGGAAGAGAACCTGGCGATGGGCGGCTTTTTTGCCAGCCGTCCGGACTATCTGACGCGGATTAAGCGCGTGTATGAACTCTTTCCGCGTCTGGAAGAGCGCAAAATCCAGCGCGCCGGGACAATGTCAGGCGGCGAACAGCAGATGCTGGCGATTGGCCGTGCGCTGATGAGCCAGCCGCGCCTGTTGCTGCTGGATGAGCCGTCGCTGGGACTGGCACCGATCATTATTCAGCAGATCTTCGACACCATTGAGCAGCTGCGCAGCGAGGGGATGACGATTTTCCTGGTGGAGCAGAATGCGAATCAGGCGCTGAAGCTGGCGGATCGGGGCTATGTGCTGGAGAACGGGCATGTGGTGCTGGAAGATACCGGTGCAGCGCTTCTCTCCAACGAAGCCGTCCGCAGCGCTTACTTAGGTGCCTGATGGGGCACGGCCTGGCTTACTGGCCAGGTTGCGGTTGGGCAGTGCTCGCCATCCTCACGTACTACGTGTACGCTCCGGATGCTGTGCGCTTTGGTACACAGGCCTGGCTTACTGGTCAGGTTGTGGTTGGGCAGTGCTCGCCATCCTCACGTACTACGTGTACGCTCCGGTGGCTGCGCGCTGTCCGCCCGCAATCTGCCTGCGCCGCCGACGGCCTTGAATATCGATGATGGTGGAGCCGCCATCAGTCTTTGAGTCTGGTAAAGTGAAAACCAGCATCACATGTTTTCACTTCCTAACCGCTTTGCAAATTGTGTAACCAAAACCTGGCGGTGGTGGTGTTTTGCCGCCGCGCTGCCAGCGTCCTCTTTTCCTCGCTTTCGCCTGTCACCGCGCTGTCATCTTTCTGTTATTAATCCTTCATTTCCGCGTGTCATGTTACTTCGCGAACCAGAAATCCGTGATTTCACGCGTATTTACCTGCACAGGAAAATTCTATGTCCGTCGTTACCTTTCGTCGTAGCCTGATGAGCGTGCTGCTCGGTCTGACGCTCAGCAGCCATGCCATGGCCGCCACTGAGATCCCTTTCTGGCACTCTATGGAAGGCGAGTTAGGCAAAGAAGTGGATTCGCTGGCACAGCGTTTTAACGAGACGCATCCCGATTACAAAATTGTTCCGACCTACAAAGGTAACTACGAGCAGAGCCTGGCAGCAGGGATTGCGGCTGTGCGCAGCGGCAAAGCGCCTGCGGTGCTGCAGGTCTATGAAGTCGGTACGGCGACCATGATGGCCTCAAAAGCGATTGTGCCGGTGCATCAGGTCTTCAAAGATGCCGGCATTCCTTTCGATGAAAAACAATTCGTGCCAACGGTGGCGGGCTACTACAGCGACAGCAAAGGTCAGCTGATCTCTCAGCCGTTCAACAGCTCGACGCCGGTGCTCTACTACAACAAAGACGCCTTTAAAAAAGCGGGCCTGAACCCGGACCAGCCGCCTAAAACCTGGCAGGCGCTGGCGACGGATGCCGCCGCACTGCGTAAATCGGGCATGAGTTGTGGCTACGCCAGCGGCTGGCAGGGCTGGATCCAGATTGAAAACTTCAGCGCCTGGCATGCTCTGCCGGTAGCGACTGAAAACAATGGATTTGACGGACTCGATGCGGTGCTGGAGTTCAACAAGCCGGTACTGGTTCGTCATATTGAACAGCTGGAAGCGATGAACAAGAAAGGGGACTTCACCTACTTTGGCCGCAAAGATGAGTCCACCGCCAAGTTCTACAACGGCGACTGCGGTATCACCACCGCCTCATCCGGTTCGCTGGCTGATATCCGTCATTACGCCAAATTCAACTTCGGCGTTGGCATGATGCCGTATGACGACACCGTGCCGAATGCGCCGCAGAACGCCCTGATCGGCGGTGCCAGCCTGTGGGTGATGAAAGGCAAAGATGCGGCAACCTACAAAGGCGTAGCTGAGTTTATGCAGTTCCTGGCTAAACCGGAAATCGCTGCGGAATGGCACCAGAAAACCGGCTATCTGCCGATTACTACCGCCGCCTACGAGCTGACGAAACAGCAGGGCTTCTACGATAAGAATCCGGGTGCGGATATCGCCACCCGTCAGATGATGAACAAGCCGCCATTGCCGTTCACCAAAGGGATGCGTTTGGGCAACATGCCGCAGATTCGTACCGTGATCGACGAAGAGCTGGAAAGCGTCTGGACCGGCAAACAGTCACCGCAAAACGCGATGGATAACGCAGTGAAACGCGGCAACGAGCTGCTGCGCCGCTTCCAGCAGCAGGTGAAGTAATCTCTCCATGCGGGCCAGCCTGGCTGGCCCCTCTTTTCTGACGTCAGGTACGCCATGTCTTCATCTCGTCCGGTCTTTCGCACCAGCCTGTTGCCCTATCTTCTGGTGCTGCCGCAACTGCTGATTACCGCTATCTTCTTTCTCTGGCCTGCCGGTGAAGCGCTGTGGTACTCGCTGCAAAGCCTCGATCCTTTTGGCATCTCCAGCAGCTTTGTCGGGCTGGAAAACTTCACGCGGCTGTTTGCCGATCCTTACTATCTGGATTCGTTCTGGACCACCATCAAATTCAGCGGCATGGTCACGGTGTTCGGCATGGTCTTCTCGCTGCTGCTGGCAGCGCTGGTGGATTATGTGGTACGACTGCGCCGCCTCTATCAGACCCTGCTGCTGCTGCCCTACGCCGTTGCGCCCGTGGTGGCCGCGGTGCTGTGGATGTTTCTGTTTAACCCTGGCCTGGGCCTGTTCAGCTACCTGCTGAACCACTTCGGCTACAACTGGAACTACGCGCAGAACAGCGGTCAGGCGATGTTCCTGGTGGTGCTGGCCTCGATCTGGCAGCAGATGAGCTACAACTTCCTGTTCTTCTTCGCCGCACTGCAGTCTATCCCCAAATCGCTGGTGGAAGCCGCCGCGATTGACGGTGCCGGACCGGTGCGTCGCTTCTTCAACCTCTCACTGCCGCTGATTACGCCGGTCAGCTTCTTCCTGCTGGTGGTGAACCTGATCTATGCCTTCTTCGATACCTTCCCGGTGATCGATGCCGCAACCGGCGGCGGGCCGGTGCAGGCGACCACCACGCTGATCTACAAAATTTATCGCGAAGGCTTTACCGGGCTGGATCTCTCCTCGTCCGCTGCGCAGTCGGTGGTGCTGATGTTGCTGGTCATTGGGTTGACGGTGCTCCAGTTCCGCTTTGTTGAACGTAAGGTGCAATACCAATGATTGAGAATCGACGCGGACTGGATATCTTCAGCCACATTGTGCTGGTGCTGGGCGTGCTCACCATCCTGTTTCCGCTCTATGTCGCCTTTGTGGCGGCGACGCTGGATAACGAGGCGGTCTATCAGGTGCCGATGACGCTGGTGCCCGGCACGCACCTGTGGGAGAACATCTCGCGCATCTGGACTCACGGCGTCAACGGCAGCGGGCCGGCGTTTGGCCTGATGCTGCTCAACAGCATGATTATGGCGCTGGGTATCACCTTCGGCAAAATCACGGTGTCGATGCTGTCGGCGTTTGCGCTGGTCTGGTTTCGCTTTCCGCTGCGCACGCTCTTTTTCTGGCTGATCTTCATCACTCTGATGCTGCCGGTTGAGGTGCGTATCTTCCCCACGGTGCAGGTGATCGCCGACCTTCATCTGCTCGACAGCTACAGCGGATTAACCTTGCCGCTGATGGCGTCGGCGACCGCCACCTTCCTGTTCCGCCAGTTCTTTATGTCGCTGCCGGATGAGCTGGTGGAAGCGGCGCGCATCGACGGGGCCAGCGCGATGCGCTTCTTCATCGACATTGTCCTGCCGCTGTCGAAAACCAATCTGGCGGCGCTGTTTGTCATCACCTTTATCTACGGCTGGAACCAGTATCTCTGGCCGCTGCTGATCATCAATGATGCCAGCCTCGGCACGGCAGTGGCGGGGATCAAAAGCATGATCTCCACCAGCGGATCGCCGACCCAGTGGAACGAAGTGATGGCAGCAATGTTATTAACCCTGATCCCGCCGCTGGTGGTGGTATTAGTCATGCAGCGTGCCTTTGTGCGCGGTCTGGTTGAGAGTGAGAAATAAGATGGCAGGCGTAACCCTTCAGGCAGTAACCAAGTCCTACGATGGCAAAAACCAGATCATTCAGCCGCTGAACGTCACGATCAATGACGGCGAGTTTATGGTGATGGTCGGGCCATCCGGCTGCGGGAAATCGACTCTGCTGCGCATGGTGGCCGGACTGGAGCGCGTCACCTCCGGCGATATCTATATCGACAACCGGCGCGTTACCCAGGAAGAGCCTAAAGATCGCGGCATTGCAATGGTGTTCCAGAACTACGCGCTCTATCCCCACATGTCGGTGGAGGAGAACATGGCCTATGGCCTGAAAATCCGCGGGATGGGCAAAGAGCAGGTCCGGCAGCGGGTGCTCGACGCGGCGCGCAGCCTGGAGCTGGATCACCTGCTGATGCGTCGGCCTCGCGAACTCTCGGGCGGACAGCGCCAGCGCGTGGCGATGGGTCGGGCCATCGTGCGTGAACCGGCGGTATTTCTGTTCGATGAGCCGCTGTCGAATCTCGATGCCCGCCTGCGGGTGCAGATGCGGCTGGAGCTGCAACTGCTGCATCGCCGCTTACAGACCACCAGCCTCTATGTGACGCACGATCAGGTCGAAGCGATGACGCTGGCGCAGCGGGTGATGGTGATGAACAAAGGCGTGGTCGAACAGCTCGGCACGCCGGTTGACGTGTATGAACGTCCTGCCAGCCTGTTTGTTGCCTCGTTTATCGGCGCGCCCGCCATGAACCTGCTGAAAGGGCAGTTCAGCAGTGACGGCACACGCTTTAATCTGGATGCCTCACACGCACTGCCGCTCAGCGACAGTAAAGCGAAATGGGCTAACCGGCCGGTGGTGCTGGGTATCCGGCCAGAGCATATCCAGCTCAGTAGCCGTGAGCAGGGCGGTGTGCCGCTTCGGGTCGATACGCTGGAGATGCTGGGCGCCGATAATCTGGCACATGGTCGCATCGGTGACACGCCACTGGTGGTACGCTTAGCCCACAGCGAACGCCCGCAGCCCGGCAGTACGCTGTGGCTGCATCTGCCGCCAGATGCGTTACACTTCTTCGATTCAACCCATGGAAAGCGTCTGGAATGAGCACACAACACTGGCCCTATCCCCGCATCGTCGCCCATCGCGGCGGCGGTAAACTGGCACCGGAAAACACGCTGGCCGCGATCGACACCGGTGCGAAATATGGTCATCAGATGATTGAGTTTGATGCCAAATTATCACTGGATGCGCAGATCTTCCTGCTGCATGACGACACGCTGGATCGCACCAGCAACGGCTGGGGCGTGGCGGGTCAGCTGCCGTGGGAGAAGCTGTCGCAGCTCGATGCGGGCAGCTGGTTTGGCAACGCGTTTACCGGCGAGAAGCTGGCGCGGCTGGATGACGTAGCGGCCCGCTGCCGTCAGCATCAGATGATGGCGAACATCGAGATCAAACCGACCACCGGCAGTGACGCCGAAACCGGGCGCGCCGTGGCCCAGGCTGCCGCGATCCTGTGGCAGGGTCAGACTGCACCGTTGCTCTCCTCGTTCTCTTTTGAGGCGCTGGACGCGGCGATGCAGGTCGAGCCGCAGCTGCCGCGTGGCCTGCTGTCGCACAGCTGGGATCCAGAGTGGCAGGAAAAAACGACCGCGCTGGCGTGCGTGTCGATCCATCTCAATCACAAGGTGCTGACCGCTGAGCGTGTCGCCGAACTGAAAGCAGGCGGACTGAAGATTCTGGTTTATACCGTGAACAGCCCGGATCGGGCGCGGGAATTACTGAAGTGGGGCGTCGATGCCATCTGTACCGACAGCATCGACATCATTGGCCCCGATTTTCATTAGTTCTGGTTTAGATTCTGATTCTGATTCTGCTGGCCCGGCTGCGAGGTAATTACCCGCTGCTGGGTGCTGTTCCGCTGTTCCTGCATTTTACGCTGCATGTCCTGCGTCTGACGCTGCTGATCCTGGCGCAGCTTCAGCTGTTGCTGCTGCTGGCCGGTCTGCATCTGCGACTGCATCCGCTGCTGGCTTGGGTTATAGCCCGGTTTGTTCGGATCGTTGGTGCTGTTCAGCGTGTTCGCCTGGCTGGCGAAAGGCAGCAGGGCAGCTAAAACAATCATCCACTTTTTCATCACTCCTCCTTCCTTAACGCGACAGGGTTTTGGGTGCACAACGGCGCACACCGATCTCAGGGTCGCATCCATAAGTTTACCCGATATCACAGACCTTACTTTCAGATGTATTCCTGATTTGACTTAACCCCGGTTATTTTGCTGTATTTGTAGACACTTGCAGAAATGATAAAAAAATGTAAATAACAATACGGGATGGTGGCAGGATGAAAATGCAGCAAACAGTGCGTCAGCTTAGCTGGTCGCTGGTGATGAGTTTCACCGTAGTGGCGGGTGCTAACGCTGCGCCTGTACAGGCTCCGCCGGTCTCCTACGGCGTGGACAGTGATACTTTTCACCCGGTAAAAGCGCAGCATGGCATGGTGGCGTCGGTGGATGCGATGGCCACCCAGGTGGGTGTGGAAATTCTGCGACAGGGCGGGAATGCGGTGGATGCCGCGGTCGCGGTGGGCTTTGCGCTGGCCGTGACCCATCCGCAGGCGGGCAACCTGGGCGGGGGGGGCTTTATGCTGCTGCGCACCGCATCGGGCCGCGCTACCGCTATCGATTTCCGTGAAATGGCACCGGGGCACGCGTCGCGCGACATGTTCCTGGATAAGCAGGGCAACGCCGACAGTAAGCTGTCGCTGACATCGCATCTCGCCTCCGGTACGCCGGGTACCGTCGCCGGACTGGCGCTGGCCGCGCAAAAATATGGCACGCTGCCGCTGAGCACCCTGCTGGCACCGGCGATCAAACTGGCGCGTGACGGTATTCCGGTCAATGACGCACTGGCGGATGACCTGAAAACCTACGGCAAAGAAGTGCTGATCACCCATCCCAACAGCAAAGCAATTTTCTACAAACCGGACGGCACGCCGTGGCAGAAGGGCGATCGGCTGGTGCAGAAGAACCTGGCTCACAGCCTGCAACTGATTGCCCGTCAGGGACCGGATGCCTTTTACAAAGGCGAAATTGCGGATGAAATCGCCGGAGAGATGGCACAACACGGCGGCCTGATCAACAAAGCTGACCTGGCGGCCTATCGTGCGGTCGAGCGTAAGCCCATCAGCGGGACTTACCGTGGCTATGAAGTCTTCTCAATGCCGCCGCCGTCATCCGGTGGCATCCACATCGTGCAGATCCTGAATATCCTGGAGAACTTCGATCTGGCGAAGATGGGCTTTGGCAGTGCTGACGCCATGCAGGTGATGGCGGAAGCGGAAAAATATGCCTATGCGGACCGCTCAGAATATCTCGGCGATCCCGATTTCGTGAAGGTGCCGTGGCAGGCGCTGACCAGTAAAGCGTATGCCAAAACGCTGGCGCAGCAGATCGATGTGGCGAAGGCGCGCCCTTCCAGCGAGATCAAGCCGGGCAAGCTCGAACCTTATGAAAGTAATCAGACGACGCATTTCTCGGTGGTGGATAAGCAGGGCAATGCGGTCGCGGTGACCTACACGCTTAACACCTATTTCGGCAGCGGGATTGTGGCGGGCAACAGCGGTATCCTGATGAATAATGAGATGGATGACTTCTCAGCTAAGCCAGGCACGCCAAATGTCTACGGGCTGGTCGGCGGGGAAGCGAATGCGGTTCAGCCAGCGAAACGTCCGTTGTCATCAATGTCGCCGACTATCGTCGCCAAAGGAGGCAAAACCTGGCTGGTAACCGGCAGTCCTGGCGGCAGCCGCATTATCACCACGGTGTTGCAGATGGTGGTTAACAGCATCGACTTTGGAATGAACGTGGCGGAAGCCACCAATGCGCCGCGCTTCCATCATCAGTGGTTGCCGGATCAGCTGCGGGTGGAGAAGGGCTTCAGTCCCGATACGCTGCGTCTGCTGGAAGCCAAAGGTCAGCATGTAAAAGTGCTGCCATCGATGGGCAGTACGCAGAGCATCATGATTGGGCCGGATGGCATGTTATATGGCGCTTCTGATCCGCGCAGTATTGATGATTTGAGTGCGGGTTATTGAGATTTGAGACTACTGAAAAACTCAAACCCCGGTGAATCTGACAGCAATAAATAAGCTTAACGCGCAGGTAACTGGGTCAGAAGAGGAAAGCGTCCCGCGGCAGGACGGCGCGGGCCGAGCCTGTCATGGATGACGGCTTTTGCGTCTTTCCGACCTGACCCTGTTTCCTGCGCAGGCGCTAACTGACAGCGAACCTTGTCAGGGTTTATCAGCAGAAAGGGCACCTTCGGTGCCCTTTCTGCTTGTACACGTCAGGCTTTAACCCGCGCCATATAATGCGCGTCGATCAGTTCACCGTGACGCAATGCGAAGCCCGTGGCCGTTCCCTCAATCTCAAAACCGAAACGCTGATAAAGGGCGATGGCCGGTCCATTATCGACGAACACCGTCAGCTCCATTCGGCTCACCTTTAGCCAGTTGTCGCACAACGAGACCATTTCACGCATGAGTGCAGTGCCGACGCCTCGCTGCCGGTAGCGTTCATCCACGCCCATACCCAGTGAGGCTGCATGGCGGCGTCTGGCGCGATCTTCCACGTGCAGCGCACACTGACCGACCACTTCATCATCAATACAGGCCACCAACAGATGCGCATTGGGCTGAGGCGTGGCGAGACGGGTGTACCACATCTGGAGTGATGAGTGGGGCAAATGGAGTGTGCTGGCCTGGGTATCTGGCTGACTGTAAATCCTGTGCAGCGCAGCAGCATCTTCTGGCGTGACGTGGCGGACAACTATTTCACTCATGATCTCTCCTTTAGCCCAATAAAACCCTTTAAACATCAAGGTATTCACTGCATTAAGCAGGGTGAAAAGTGTGAAAATGACTTTACAGACGCGAATGATAATGATTATTATTGTCATGCATTCCCGGGAGGTCATCGACAGCCTGAGAAAGCACGACATTGCTCACATTGCTTCCAGTATTATTTAGCCAGCTTATCCGCTGGCTTTTTTTTGCCTGCCCTTTTTCAGTGCTTTTCAGCCACTGCTCAATGCTCATTCAACTATTTTGAACAGAGGCGTGAAGTTTTTCAGCTATCAATCAGACCGCCTCAGGGACAGACTATAAAAAACATTGAGGAGATTTGAACATGATTTATGTACGCAAAGCTGAAGAACGCGGTCACGCAAACCATGGCTGGCTGGATAGCTGGCACACTTTCTCTTTCGCCAGCTATCACGATGCGAACTTTATGGGTTTCTCCGCGCTGCGGGTCATCAACGAAGATGTGATTGATGGCGGTCAGGGATTTGGTACCCATCCTCACAAAGATATGGAAATCCTGACCTACGTGCTCTCGGGTACGGTTGAACATCAGGACAGCATGGGCAACAAAGAGCAGATCCCGGCAGGGGAGTTCCAGATCATGAGCGCCGGCACCGGCGTCCGTCACTCTGAGTACAACGCCAGCGAAAGCGATCCGCTGCACCTCTATCAGATCTGGATCATTCCTGAGCGTACCGGCATTGAGCCACGTTACGATCAGCGCCGCTTCCCGGATATTAAAGGGCGTCAGCTGGTATTAAGCCCGGATGCACGTGAAGGATCGCTGAAAGTTTATCAGGACATGACCTTATCGCGCTGGGTATTGGCTGCCGGTGAGCAGGACAACGTTGCGATTGATGCAGGACGTCGTATCTGGATTCAGGTGGTTAAAGGCGATGTGACCGTTAACGGTAATGCGGTCACCACCAGCGATGCCCTGGCGATCTGGGACGAAAGCGCGCTGACGATTGAAGCCAGCTCGGCTGCAGAAGTCCTGCTGTTTGATCTGCCACCGGTCTAAGCAGATAACGGGCGCGCATCGTCGCGCCCGGTTGGCAATTTTGTGACAGAAAAGTGATAGACTCATCGTACTTTAGCTTTCAGGGCGATCCCAGGCGCTACGATGAAGAAGAAAAGACCGGTATTACAGGACGTTGCCGATCGCGTCGGCATTACAAAAATGACCGTCAGCCGTTACCTGCGCAATCCTGAGCAGGTCTCTCTTGCCCTGCGGGACAAGATTGCAGTGGCACTGGATGAGCTGGGTTATATCCCCAATCGCGCCCCCGATATGCTTTCTAACGCCACCAGTCGCGCCATCGGCGTACTGCTGCCATCACTCACCAACCAGGTTTTTGCCGATGTTCTGCGCGGCATCGAAGCCGTCACCGACGAAGCCAACTATCAGACGCTGGTCGCCCACTTTGGTTACAACCCGCAAAAAGAGGAGTTGCAACTGCGCTCGCTGCTGGGCTGGAACATTGATGGCGTCATCCTCACCGAACGCACTCATACGCCAGGCACGCTGCGCATGCTGGAAGTGGCCGGGATTCCGGTGATTGAGATGATGGACAGCGTGACGCCCTGCCTGGATATGGCGGTCGGCTTTGATAATGTTGAAGCGGCCCGGCAGATGACGCGGGCGATACTCAGCAAAGGCCATCGTTACACTGTCTACCTCGGTGCACGACTTGATGAACGTACGCTGCAGAAGCAGCGCGGTTACGAAATCGCGATGCGTGAAGCGGGGCTGACGCCGCGCAGCGTGATGATGGAAGATGCCTCTTCATTCAGCGCCGGTGGCGATTTGCTGCGTGAGGCGCAACGTCTCTACCCTGAAACGGACAGTCTGTTCTGTACCAATGACGATCTGGCGGTCGGCGCGATGTTTGAGTGCCAGCGCCAGGGATTGCAGGTACCCACCCAGATGGCGATTGCCGGTTTCCACGGCCATGACATCAGCCAGGTGGTGACGCCACAGCTGGCAACGGTGCTGACACCGCGCGATCGTATGGGGCGTGAAGCGGCCGCTCTGTTACTGGCGCGCATCGCAGGTGAGAGCTGTGAAAATCAGCTGCTGGATGTCGGTTTTGAGATCAGTGAAGGTGAAAGCATCTGATTGTGGTTTTTTTATGAGTCAGCTCACACTTTCATGCATTTCCTGGTAAAAAGGTTGCCAGGCTGTTAACCGGCCAGGAGAATGAGAAACGACATTGTTATCGGTAACATTGGCAAATTCTCACCTGCCGGAGCAGAAAAATGACAACGCAATCCCCGTCTCATCACGTCTTTATCCTGATGGGCGTTTCAGGCAGCGGAAAGTCTGCCGTCGCCAACCAGGTTTCTCACCAGCTCAATACGGCTTTTCTTGACGGTGATTTTCTCCATCCCCGCGCCAACATCCTGAAGATGGCCGATGGTCATCCGCTGGATGACAGCGATCGCCAGCCGTGGTTACAGGCACTCAACGATGCCGCGTTTGCCATGCAGCGCACCCAGGCGATTTCCATCATTGTCTGCTCGGCCCTGAAGAAAAGTTATCGCGACATTCTGCGTCAGGGAAATGACAACCTGCGTTTCGTCTACCTGAAAGGCGATTTCGACACCATCGAAGCCCGTCTGAAAGCGCGTAAAGGCCATTTCTTCAAGCCGCAGATGCTGGTAACCCAGTTTGCCACGCTGGAAGAGCCAGGGCAGGACGAGTCAGATATCCTGGTAGTGGATATCGCGCATTCACTGGACGACGTGGTGGCGGCTACGGTTGCGACTATCCAGGACGCTATCAGCCAGGATTAGAGATGAATACCGCAACACTCGTTTTGACCGCAGCAGGCTCTGTCCTGCTGCTGCTTTTTCTGGTGATGAAGGCCCGGATGCACGCCTTCGTCGCGCTGATGTTAGTTTCCATCGGTGCCGGGTTGTTCTCAGGTATGCCACTGAACAAGATCGCTGAAACGATGCAGAAGGGGATGGGCGGCACGCTCGGCTTCCTCGCCATTGTGGTCGCGCTGGGCGCGATGTTCGGCAAAATCCTGCATGAAACCGGCGCAGTGGATCAGATCGCTATCCGGATGCTGAAAACCTTTGGTCAGAGCCGCGCCCATTACGCCATGGGCATTGCCGGTCTGATCTGCGCGCTGCCGCTCTTCTTTGAGGTGGCGGTGGTGCTGTTAATCAGTATCGCTTTTGCGGTGGCGCGGCGAACCGGCGGCAATCTGGTGAAGCTGGTGATCCCGCTGTTTGCCGGTGTAGCGGCGGCGGCGGCGTTCCTGCTGCCCGGGCCAGCCCCGATGCTGCTGGCTTCGCAGATGCATGCAGACTTTGGCTGGATGATTCTGCTGGGTCTCTGCGCGGCGATCCCCGGCATGCTGATTGCCGGGCCGCTGTTTGGTAACTTCATCGGCAACCACGTCACGTTCAGCGCGCCGCCGGAAGATCATCAACCGGATGTCGATGAGAGCAAGCTGCCGTCGTTTGGCTTCAGCCTCTCATTGATTCTGTTTCCGCTGGTGCTGGTTGGCCTGAAAACCATCGGCGCACGCTTCACGACCGAAGGCACCACCCTTTATGAGTGGCTGGAATTTATCGGCCATCCTTTCACCGCCATTCTGCTGGCGCTGCTGGTGGCGATTTATGGCCTGGCTTACCGTCAGGGCATGGATAAAGAGCGGGTGATGCAGGTGTGCGGCAGCGCGCTGCAACCGGCCGGGATTATCCTGCTGGTGATTGGCGCGGGCGGTGTATTTAAGCAGGTGCTGGTGGATTCCGGTGTCGGCCCGGTGCTGGGCAATGCGCTGACCGGTGCAGGACTGCCGATTGCGCTGGCCTGCTTTATTCTGGCGGGTGCGGTGCGGGTGATTCAGGGGTCGGCGACGGTCGCCTGTCTGACCACGGTGGGCTTAATCATGCCGGTGATTGAACCGCTGCACTACAGCGGTGCCCAGCTGGCGGCGCTGTCGATCTGCATCGGCGGCGGCTCCATCATTATCAGCCATGTGAACGATGCTGGTTTCTGGCTGTTTGGTCGCTTTACCGGGGCCAGCGAAGCGGAAACGCTGAAGACGTGGACGCTGATGGAAACCATTCTCGGTACTACCGGGGCTATCGTAGGTATGATTGCTTTCGAACTGCTTTCCTGACCAACCTGACGGGCTATCTGCCCCTCAGTTTTTTTTCCCGCGAGCGGGGGAAGAGTAAAAAAGGGAACAGCAGATAAGGTGCCACCACCAAAAGGACAATGACGCCGCGTGAATAGCCGGCGTCATTTATTCTCCTCACCCCGCAGGAAAATGTAGGTAAAATAAACAGCAGCAGCGCGATTAAGCCTATTTCATGCTGTGGCCCGGTAAACCATTGCAGATAACTGCAGAACCAGGCCAGCTGGAACAGCAGGAAAATAAAATAGCTCGTCCTGCCTTCACGCCCTTGATAGTTAAAGGTGCGCAACAGACAGCTTTTGATAATCTGCAGCAGCCTGTTCATGCCCATTTTCTTCTTATCAGAGCAAAAACAACCAGCGTGATGGCGGCGGTAAGTAAGTAAACCCAGGCAAAATCAGTGACGTCAACTTGCATCAGCTGCACGTCATTCAATGCCGCTTTCTGGCCCGGGAAGGATAGTACTGTCAGGCCAGCTAAACAGAGGATATTTGCCAGAAAGAATAGCGCCTGAAAGGCTGTTTCTTTAGCCACGGACAGGAGCGCAATTTTTCTGAAACCCCACCAGGCTACCAGATAAACCAGCAGCCAGAGCAACGCGCAGAGTAGCGGGGCAACCAGATAACTGCGCATATCTGTGATCACCCCTGAATGGCCGCTGTTGGCATACTGCAGGACTTCCTGAAGGGAGAAGTAACCTGTTATCAGATAGAGCGCGCCGAGAAAAAAGGGTAATAACAACCTTTTGTGAATCTGCACCATGGAGGCGCCAACACCGTGCCAGTTAGGCGCGTCCCTGCTGTAAAGCCGTTCTGCGATAATAAATACGCCTGTCCCGGCATAATTTTCGATACTGCCCGCCATGGATATCTCCTTTTTTTACGGCATTATATAAATATTATTGTTCATTTCAATGTCGTAAAGTTGTGATAAGCCGGCTGAATGAAGGTGGCAGCCTGCTCGCCTGCCAGGGTAAAAGGACACAGGTGCGCTTACAGCTTCAGATAAGCCCGAATGCCGTCCAGGAACATCTGGGTGGCCAGCATAATCAGTATTAATCCCATCAGGCGCTCCAGCGCATTCACGCCTTTATCCCCCAGCAGACGCAGGAACAGACCTGACATCAGCAGAATACCCACCGTCACGCCCCAGGCGATCAACAGTGCGCCGACCAGATGCGACATCTGATGCGGATACTGATGTGACAGTAGCATCAGCGTCGCCAGCAGCGACGGTCCTGCGACCAGCGGAATCGCCAGCGGCACCAGGAAGGGCTCTTCGCCCGCGGGTAAGCCAGAACTGCTGCTTTCAGCCGACGGGAAAATCATCTTGATGGCGATCAGAAACAGGATAATCCCGCCGGAGATCGACACGGTTTCAGTGCGCAGATTCAAAAACGCCAGGATGCGTTCGCCGGTAAACAGGAACAGCAGCATGATGATCAGCGCGATCAACATTTCGCGGATTAACACAACCCGCCGCCGTTTCGGCTCCAGATGCTTTAAAACCGACATAAAAATCGGCAGATTGCCCAGCGGATCCATAATTAACAACAATAATATTGTCGCCGAAATCATTTCAGTCATCGGTTTTGCGCCATGTTGTTCGCGAAAAAGCGGAGTTATTAGTTACGCTGCTGAAAAAGTTAGCGTAATCGAATTAATTCACTTGCTACCCGGCCTGCATTTTGTAGAGTGAGGGGACACAGGTAAATCTTATTATTACGCAGAGCGGCGTGAAAATAGCACGCCGCTCTCTCCTCTGAAATGAAAAGCAGGTGTAACTGCCTTAGACGGACACGACATGAAGAATGTAGGTTTTGTTGGTTGGCGCGGTATGGTCGGCTCAGTGCTGATGTCCCGCATGAGCGAAGAGCGTGATTTTGATGCAATCAATCCGGTCTTCTTCTCGACGTCGCAGCATGGTCAGGCGGCACCCGCGTTTGCGGGCAAACAGCAGGGCACATTGCAGGATGCGTTTGATATTGAAGCGCTGCGCGCGCTGGATATCATCATTACCTGCCAGGGCGGCGACTACACCAGTGACGTCTATCCAAAGCTGCGTGCCAGCGGCTGGCAGGGATACTGGATTGATGCGGCCTCCACGCTGCGGATGAAAGATGATGCCATCATCATCCTCGATCCGGTCAACCATGCTGTGATTCGCCAGGGTATCGACCGTGGCATCAAAACCTTTGTCGGCGGTAACTGTACCGTCAGCCTGATGCTGATGTCGCTGGGCGGCCTGTTTGCCCAGGATCTGGTGGAGTGGGCATCGGTTGCTACCTATCAGGCAGCCTCTGGCGGCGGCGCGCGCCACATGCGTGAACTGCTGACCCAGATGGGCATGCTGCACGATCACGTGGCACCTGCGCTGCAGAACCCGGCCTCGGCGATCCTCGACATCGAACGTAGCGTGACCGACTTCAGCCGTTCCGGCACCCTGCCAACTGATAACTTTGGCGTACCACTGGCGGGCAGCCTGATTCCGTGGATCGACAAACAGCTGGATAACGGCCAGAGCCGCGAAGAGTGGAAAGGCCAGGCAGAGACCAATAAAATCCTCGCCACCTCTAAAGTCATTCCGGTTGATGGCTTGTGCGTGCGCGTCGGTGCGCTGCGCTGCCACAGCCAGGCCTTTACGCTGAAACTGAAACGCGACCTGCCGCTGGCTGAAATTGAGCAGCTGCTGGCCTCTCACAATGAGTGGGTCAACGTGGTGCCGAATGACCGCGAGCTGACGATGCGTGAACTGACACCCGCCGCTGTGACCGGCACGCTGACCACACCGGTTGGCCGCCTGCGTAAACTGAATATGGGGCCGGAATATCTCTCCGCCTTCACGGTTGGCGACCAGCTGTTATGGGGCGCAGCCGAACCGCTACGTCGTATGCTGCGGTTGTTAACCAACTAACCAGCAAACATCGCCATAGGGCGGATTGATGATCAATGCCGATCAGGTGATACAGATGATCGGTTAACCGCCAGGTTGCTCTGTTAAAGCCCGTAATCATTACTGATGGTTGCGGGCTTTTTTGTTGTGCGTGCAGGCGTGAAATTCATTCAATGCAGGGTTTACAGATATTACAGCGCTGACGGGAAGCAGGTTCACTTCTTAGCCTGTTGATGAACGAATGCTGCCCATAACAGAAACATGTCGTTAACCATCGCTTTACATCACGTTATCAGGTAGCTTTTCTTAACCGCTGTCTGCACGCATCGCGCCTGGAGTCTGACCAGGGCCGGCGGCAGAGCTACCGTTTCGATCCAGTAAAAAATGTGGCTTCATCAGTTGGGGCGTTCCGGGCAGCTTAAATGAAAATAATCATCCATTTACCCGGCTTTTTCATCTCTGTCGTACACGAAACAATCTGCCGTTTCGCTTACTAAGTGATCAGCTTCCCTTTTTTACCGATTAATGAAGAATATTTTGCTTAAGTCCATGGCAACTCCCGTGACCAAGCTATGATTTAACCATGATGTGCCACAGGTAACTCTTGTGCTTTCCGGATTAAATGGTTGTGGTACACGGCAAAAACACTTTTCCCACGGAATGGCCTGACTTCTTTGTCGTTGTACGTATGGCTCAATGAAGAGCAGCGCAGGTGAATCGCGACAGGCTATGTTGCGTTCATTTCGGCTGCCAATTATCACAGGAAGAAAGTCATGTCAGAGCTTCCCGATCGCGATGCGATCAATGCCCTTTTTGCGGGCAATTATGCTGACCCTTTTTCGTTACTAGGGATGCACCGAACTCAGCAAGGCCTTGAAGTCAGGGCATTGCTCCCCGAAGCGCTTGAAGTGTGGGTCATTGAAACCTCCACCGGGCGCAAACTGGCCCAGCTGCTGTGCGAAGATGCACGCGGCTTCTTCAGTGGCGTCATTCCACGCCGAAAAAACCCGTTCCGCTATCAGCTGGCGGTGAACTGGCATGGCCAGCAAAACCTCATAGACGATGCCTATCGCTTTGGCCCGCTGCTGCAGGAAATGGATCTGTGGCTGCTGGCGGAAGGCACGCACCTCCGCCCTTACGAAACGCTGGGGGCGCATGGCGACGTCATTGATGGCGTCTTCGGTACCCGCTTCTGCGTCTGGGCACCGAATGCCCGTCGCGTGTCAGTGGTAGGCGATTTCAACTTCTGGGATGGCCGCCGTCATCCGATGCGTCTGCGACAGGAGCTGGGCATCTGGGAGCTGTTTGTGCCAGGTGCGGTCAACGGCCAGCTCTATAAATATGAAATTATCGACGCCAATGGCGAACTGCGCATCAAAGCGGACCCTTACGCCTTTGAGGCACAGATGCGTCCGCAAACGGCGTCGATGATTTGTGGTCTGCCGGCGCCGGTTGAGATGAAAGAGGAGCGCAAGGCCGCCAACGCCTTCGACGCACCCATCTCGATCTATGAAGTCCACCTGGGCTCCTGGCGTCGTCACACCGACAACAACTTCTGGCTGAGCTATAAAGAGCTGGCTGAACAGCTGGTGCCTTATGTCAAAGAGATGGGCTTTACCCACATCGAACTGCTGCCAATCAACGAACATCCGTTTGATGGCAGCTGGGGCTATCAGCCGCTGGGCATGTACGCGCCGACCCGCCGTTTTGGTACCCGTGACGAGTTTCGCGCCTTCATTGACGCTGCCCATGAAGCGGGCCTTAACGTCCTGCTCGACTGGGTGCCGGGCCACTTCCCCAGCGACGATTTCGGTCTGGCGAAGTATGACGGTACTGAACTCTATGAGCACAGCGACCCGCGTGAAGGCTTCCATCAGGACTGGAATACCCTGATCTACAACTTTGGTCGCCGGGAAGTGAGCAACTACCTCTCGGGCAACGCGCTCTACTGGACGGAGCGCTTTGGCATTGATGGTCTGCGCGTGGATGCGGTGGCGTCGATGATCTACCGCGACTACAGCCGCAGCGAAGGGGAGTGGGTGCCGAATCAGTACGGTGGCCGTGAAAACCTGGAAGCGATTGAGTTCCTGCGTCACACCAACCGCACGCTCGGCACTGTGGCGTCCGGCTCGGTGACGATGGCGGAAGAGTCTACGGACTATCCCGGTGTGACGCGTCCGACGGAAGACGGCGGGCTGGGCTTCTGGTTCAAATGGAATCTGGGCTGGATGCACGACACCCTCGACTACATGAAGGTCGATCCCATCTACCGCAAGCATCATCATGACCTGATGAGTTTCGGCATGATGTACAACTACACTGAAAACTTTGTGCTGCCGCTGTCGCATGACGAAGTGGTGCACGGTAAGCGCTCGATTCTCGATCGTATGCCGGGCGACGCCTGGCAGAAGTTCGCCAATCTGCGTGCCTACTACGGCTGGATGTGGGGCTTCCCGGGCAAGAAACTGCTGTTTATGGGCAACGAATTCGCCCAGGGACGCGAGTGGAATCACGACGTCAGCCTCGACTGGCATCTGCTGGAAGGGGGAGACAACTGGCACAACGGCGTTCACCGTCTGGTGCGCGATCTCAACCACACCTATCAGTACTACACGCCGTTGCATCAGCTCGACTTCGATCCTGCCGGCTTTGAGTGGCTGGTAGTAAACGATGCGGAGCACTCCGTGTTCGCCTTTGTGCGCCGTGACCGTGAAGGCAACGAAGTGATCGTGGTCAGTAACTTTACTCCGGTGCCGCGTCCGGGTTATCGCTTTGGCGTCAATCAGCCGGGCTACTGGCGTGAAGTGCTGAACACCGACCAGCATGAGTATCACGGCAGCGACGTGCGCAACAATCGGGTGCATACCGATGAGCAGGAGAGCCACGGACGACCGCAGTCGCTGAGTCTTAATCTGCCGCCGCTGGCAACAGTATGGCTGGTGCGGGAGGCTGAATGACAATCACTGCCGGCGATCCCGAACCGCTTGGTGCCAGTTACGATGGCAAAGGCGTTAACTTCACCCTGTTTTCTCAGCATGCAGAGCGCGTAGAGCTCTGCCTGTTTGATGAGCAGGGCGCAGAACAGCGTCTTGACTTGCCTGGCCGCAGTGGGGATATCTGGCATGGTTATGTTCCGGTGTTAAAGCCGGGACAGCGCTACGGCTACCGGGTGCATGGCCCCTGGACACCGCAGCAGGGACACCGCTTTAATCCGGCGAAGCTGCTGGTTGATCCCTGCGCCCGCGCGGTTGAAGGCGATGTGCCTGATGATCCGCTGTTTTATGGCGGTGACGCACAGCCCGACCCGCATGACAACGCGGCGATTGCGCCGAAGTCTCAGGTCGTCGCGGAAGATTTTGACTGGCAGGGCGATGTCGCACCGCGCATTCCGTGGGGCAACACGGTGATTTATGAAGCCCACGTGCGCGGCCTGACGCGGCAGCATCCGGAAATTCCGGAAACGCTGCGCGGGACTTACGCGGCGCTGGGTCATCCTGTTATGGTGAATTACCTGCGCAATCTGGGGATTACCACCCTTGAGCTGCTGCCGGTGGCCCATTTCGCCAGCGAACCGCGACTGTTGCAGCTCGGCCTGAGTAACTACTGGGGCTATAACCCTTTTGCGCTCTGGGCGGTGGATCCCCGTTACGCTTCTGGTCAGCCTGGCGTGACGCCGCTGCAGGAGTTTCAGCAGGCGGTCAAAAACCTGCATGCTGCGGGTATCGAAGTGGTGCTGGATGTAGTGTTTAACCACACCGCTGAACTGGATGAGATTGGCCCGACGATTTCCATGCGCGGCATCGATAACGCCAGTTACTACTGGCTGGATGAGCAGGGCGATTATCAGAACTGGACCGGGTGCGGCAACACGCTGAATATTCACCATCCGCAGGTGATGACGTGGGCCTTAGAGGCGCTGCGTTACTGGGTGCGGGTCTGCCACGTTGACGGCTTCCGCTTTGACCTCGCCCCGGTACTGGGCCGCACGCCCGACTACCAGCGTGATGCCCCTTTTTTCGAAGCGATACGCGCTTGTCCGCTGCTCTCTCAGGTCAAGCTGATTGCTGAACCCTGGGATATCGGTCCTGACGGCTATCAGGTTGGCCGTTTTCCGCCGCCGTTTGCCGAATGGAACGATAAGTTTCGCGACACCGCGCGTCGTTACTGGCTGCACGGCGACGTAAGTAACGGCGACTTCGTCCGCCGCTTTGCCGCCTCCAGCGATCTCTACCAGCATGATGATCGGCCGCCACACGCCACGGTTAACCTGATCACCGCCCATGACGGCTTTACGCTGTGGGATGTGGTGAGCTTCGAACGCAAACACAACGAAGCGAACGGAGAAGATAACCGTGATGGTCACGGCGATAACTACAGCCACAATCACGGTAAAGAGGGGCTGAACGTCAGCTTTGACGTGATTGAACGGCGCCGTCGCAGCGTGCGGGCACTGCTGACCACGCTGCTGTTGTCACAGGGCACGCCGATGCTGCTGGCTGGCGACGAGCGCGGCCATACGCAGCGCGGCAACAACAACGCCTATTGTCAGGACAACGCCCTGAGCTGGCTTGACTGGCAGGCGGATGAGAAGGGATTAGTCGGATTCACCGCAGCACTGATTGCTCTGCGCCAGCGCATTCCGGCGCTGACCGCAGATCGCTGGTGGCAGGATGGTGACGGCAATGTGCAGTGGCTCAATGCCGGTGGCCAGCCACTGCAACACGATGAATGGGCTCAGGGGATGCACAGATTGCAGATCCTGCTGTCCGGCCGCTGGTTAATAACAATAAACGCCACGGATACGGTGAATGACATCGTGTTACCAGACGGAGAATGGCGTGCCCTTCCTCCTTTCGCCGGGGACGACAACCCCATCCTGCTAACTGTCTGGCATGGTCCCGCACACGGTGTGTGCGTGTTCCAAAAGCAATCATAAGGAGTCAGACATGGTTAAGTTAGATAGAACAGATCACCTGATGCTGGCCCGCCAGCTCCCTACACAGACGGTTGCTCTGATCCTCGCCGGTGGACGCGGCACGCGCCTGGTCGATTTAACGGCCAAACGTGCCAAACCAGCGGTGCATTTCGGCGGCAAGTTCCGCATTATCGACTTTGCCCTCTCCAACTGCGTTAACTCCGGTATCCGACGGATTGGCGTGATTACTCAGTATCAGTCCCATACCCTGACTCAGCATATCCAGCGTGGCTGGTCCATCTTCAATGAAGAGATGAATGAGTTTGTCGATTTGCTGCCAGCGCAGCAGCGCTTTTCGACTGAACAGTGGTATCGCGGAACGGCCGATGCCGTGACGCAAAACCTTGATGTGATTCGCCGCTATCAGGCGCAGTACATCGTGATCCTTGCCGGGGACCACATTTATAAGATGGATTATTCACGTATGTTGCTGGATCACGTGGTCAACAAGGCGAAATGTACCATTGCCTGTTTACCCGTGCCGGTACATGAAGCCACGGCGTTTGGTGTGATGGCGGTGAACGAAGAGAACATGGTGATCGACTTCGTAGAGAAACCTGCGAAGCCGCCTACCATGCCGGGTGATGACACGCAGGCACTTGCCAGCATGGGGATCTACGTTTTCAACGCGGACTATCTCTATGAACTGCTGGAAGAGGATCTGCAGACGCCAGGCTCTAACCATGACTTCGGTAAAGATATCCTGCCGAAAGTCGTGGCAAGCGGCGAAGGCTATGCGCACTCTTTTGCGCTCTCCTGCGTGCAGAACGACGACAATGCGCCGCCTTACTGGCGCGACGTCGGGACGCTGGAAGCCTACTGGCGCGCCAATCTTGATCTGGCATCGGTGATGCCTGAACTCGATATGTATGACGTCACCTGGCCGATTCGTACCCACATGGAGCCGCTGCCGCCAGCCAAATTTGTTCAGGATCGTTCCGGCAGTCACGGAATGACCATGAACTCGCTGGTGTCGGGCGGCTGCATCATCTCTGGTTCGGTGGTGGTCAATTCGGTGCTGTTCCCGCGCGTTCGCGTTAACTCGTTTTGCAATATAGATTCAACTGTACTGCTGCCTGATGTGGTTGTCGGCCGATCGTGTCGCCTGCGTCGCTGCGTGATTGATCGCGCCTGCGAACTGCCGGAAGGCATGGTCATTGGCGAAAACCCCGATGAAGACAGTCGCCGGTTTCACCGTTCGGAAGAAGGGATCGTACTGGTTACCCGCGCCATGCTGGCCAGAATGGCCAAAGCGGGGCTCTAAGCGATAAGCGGAACTTACGCAATCGGTACGCGGAGCGTGCCGGATAACTTAATGAGGTCGAGGATGCAGGTTTTACATGTCTGTTCAGAACTTTTCCCGCTGCTGAAAACGGGCGGACTGGCTGATGTTGTCGGAGCATTACCTCAGGCGCAAATTGCGGGCGGTACGGATACGCGGGTGCTGTTGCCCGCTTTTCCCGCATTGCGCAAAGGCATACCTGATCTCCAGGTAGTGACGGAGCGAGAGACATTTGCCGGTCATATACGTCTGTTATATGGTGAATTTAACGGTGTGGGCATCTACTTAATTGATGCTCCCGGCCTCTACGATCGTCCCGGTAGTCCCTACCATGATGAGTCGCAGTTTGCGTATGTCGACAACTATCTGCGCTTTGCGCTGCTGGGCTGGGTCGGCTGTGAACTGGCGTGCGGTATGGATTCCATGTGGCGTCCCGATATCGTGCATGCGCATGACTGGCACGCGGGTCTGACCTGCGCCTATCTGGAAGCGCGAGGCCGTCCGGCCAAATCGGTGTTTACCGTGCACAACCTGGCGTATCAGGGGCTGTTCATGGCGCACCATCTGGAAGAGATTGGCCTGCCGTGGTCGTTCTTTAACATGCATGGGCTGGAGTTCTTCGGTCAGATTTCCTTCCTGAAAGCGGGACTCTTTTACGCCGACCATATCACGGCGGTCAGCCCGACTTACGCCCATGAAATTACCTCTGCCGAATATGCGTATGGCATGGAAACCCTGCTGGCACAGCGGATGCTGGAAGGCCGCCTGACCGGGATTCTCAACGGCGTCGATCCTTCTATCTGGGACCCGGCGCACGACCTGCTGCTGAGCGCGCGCTATAACCGCGACACGCTGGAAGCGAAAGCGGAGAACAAACGTCAGCTGCAGGTGGCGATGGGGCTGAGGGTAGATGATAAAGCGCCGGTATTCTGCGTCATCAGCCGTCTGACCAAACAGAAAGGGCTGGACCTGGTGCTGGAGGCGCTGCCTGGCTTGCTGGCGCAGGGCGGACAGCTGGTGCTGCTGGGGCAGGGCGATGCCGAACTGCAGCAGGGATTCCTGGCGGCGGCAGCAGAGCATCCGGGCAGCGTGGGCGTGCAGATTGGCTATCACGAGGCGTTCTCACACCGCATTGTCGGTGGCGCGGATGTGATCGTGGTGCCGAGTCGCTTTGAGCCCTGTGGTCTGACACAACTTTATGGCCTGAAGTATGGTACGTTGCCGTTAGTGCGCCGTACGGGTGGACTGGCCGATACCGTGAATGACAGCTCGTTAGAGAATCTGGCTGACGGTATCGCCAGTGGATTCAGTTTCGAAGATGCCAATGCCTGGTCGCTGTTGCGGGCCATCCGGCGCGCGTTTGTATTGTGGTCTCGTCCTTCGCTATGGCGCTATGTTCAGCGCCAGGCGATGGCAATGGACTTTAGCTGGCAGGTGGCAGCAACAGCCTACCGTGATCTCTACCAACGTTTGATGTAACGGATTGGGAAAACTGGATATGAATGCACCTTTCACTTACGCTTCACCAACGTTGACGGTTGATGCCTTAAAGCATTCGATTGCCTACAAACTGATGTTTACCATCGGCAAAGATCCCTCTATCGCCAATAAGCACGAGTGGCTCAACGCCTCGCTGCTGGCGGTGCGCGACCGGATGGTGGAGCGCTGGCTGCGTTCCAGCCGTGCCCAGCTCTCTCAGGATGTCCGCCAGGTCTATTACCTGTCGATGGAGTTCCTGATGGGCCGCACGCTAGGAAATGCGCTGCTGGCGATGGGGATTTATGACGATCTCAACCAGGCGCTGGATGAGATGGGGCTGGATCTGGCCGAGCTGATGGAAGAGGAGAACGATCCAGGGCTTGGCAACGGCGGTCTCGGTCGCCTCGCGGCCTGTTTCCTCGATTCGCTGGCGACGCTGGGCATGCCGGGCCGGGGCTACGGCATCCGGTATGATTACGGCATGTTCAAACAGAACATCGTGGAAGGTGAGCAGAAAGAGTCACCGGATTACTGGCTTGAGTATGGTAATCCGTGGGAATTCCAGCGTTTCAATACCCGTTACAAAGTTCGCTTTGGCGGTCGCGTTCAGCACGAAGGCGCGAAAGTGCGCTGGCTGGAGACGGAAGAGATTCTGGCGATGGCTTATGATCAGATCATCCCGGGCTTCGACACCGACGCCACCAACACCCTGCGACTGTGGGGGGCCCAGGCCAGCAACGAAATCAACCTCGGTAAGTTCAACCAGGGGGATTACTTTGCGGCGGTTGAAGATAAAAACCACTCCGAAAACGTGTCGCGCGTGCTCTATCCGGATGACTCCACGTATTCAGGCCGTGAGCTGCGTCTGCGTCAGGAATATTTCCTGGTCTCCGCGACGGTGCAGGACATCCTCAATCGCCACTGGCGGATGCATCAAACCTGGGACAATCTGGCGGACAAAATCGCCATTCACCTCAACGATACCCATCCGGTGCTGGCGATCCCTGAACTGATGCGCCTGCTGATCGACGAACATAAATTCAGCTGGGACAGCGCCTTCGACGTCTGCTGTCAGGTGTTCTCCTACACCAACCACACGCTCATGACGGAAGCGCTGGAGACCTGGCCGGTCGATATGATCGGCAAGATCCTGCCGCGTCATCTCAGCATCATTTTCGAGATTAATGACTTCTTTCTCAAGACGATTCAGGATCACTATCCTGATGACCTGGATCTGCTGTCGCGCATTTCGATCATCGACGAGAACGATGGCCGCCGGATTCGCATGGGCTGGCTGGCAGTCGTCGTCAGCCATAAAGTGAATGGCGTGTCTGAGCTGCACTCTAATTTAATGGTGCAGTCGCTGTTTGCCGACTTCTCCCGCCTGTTCCCGGGCCGTTTCTGCAATAAAACCAACGGTGTGACGCCACGTCGCTGGCTGGCGCTGGCGAACCCGGCGCTGTCAGAGGTGCTGGATGAGGAGATTGGTCGCAACTGGCGCACCGATCTCAGCCAGCTGGGAGAGCTGAAAGCGCAGATCGACTATCCGGCGTTTATCGAAAAAGTGGCGGTTGCCAAACATCAGAACAAACGTCGGCTGGCCGACTGGGTGGCGAAGAATCTGGACGTGGTGCTCGATCCGAACGCGCTGTTTGATGTGCAGATCAAGCGTATTCACGAGTACAAACGCCAGCTGCTCAACGTGCTGCATGTGATCACCCGATACAACCGTATCAAGGCCGATCCGCAGGCGGATTGGGTGCCACGCGTCAATATCTTTGCGGGTAAAGCGGCATCCGCCTATTACGTTGCCAAGCACATCATTCATCTGATCAACGATGTCGCGAATGTGATCAACAACGATCCGCAGGTGAAGAACAAGCTCAAGGTAGTCTTCATCCCGAACTACAGCGTGAGCCTGGCGCAGATTATCATTCCGGCGGCCGATCTCTCTGAGCAGATCTCGACCGCAGGGACGGAAGCGTCCGGCACCAGTAACATGAAGTTTGCGCTGAACGGTGCGCTGACTATCGGTACGCTGGATGGCGCTAACGTTGAAATGCTGGATCACGTTGGTGAAGAGAACATCTTTATCTTCGGTAATACCACGCCGCAGGTCGAAGCGCTGCGTAAGGGCGGCTATAACCCACGTGACTATTACGAAAAAGATGAAGAGCTGCATCAGGTGCTGACCCAGATTGCTTCAGGTCTGTTCAGTCCGCAGGATCCGGGCCGCTACCGCAATCTGTTCGATTCTCTGGTTAACTTCGGCGATCACTACCAGTTACTGGCGGATTATCGCAGCTATGTGGATACCCAGGATAAGGTGGATGCGCTCTACCGTAAACCGGATGAGTGGCAGCGTCGCGCGGCGAAAAACATCGCCGGAATGGGCTACTTCTCGTCGGACCGTACCATTCAGGAGTACGCCGATGAGATCTGGAATATCTCGCCGGTAAGACTGTAAGGCACGTGCAGTAAGCGGTTCTGACTTTCTACTGCGGCCGACGGATCGGCCGCACTCTCCGTTATTTTTGTTCTCTATCCATCCCGCACACCTCCAGAAAATTCAGCCTCTTATCCTCTCTGCGCCCATAACTGTCCGTTGTGCGAACCAGATCATTACACCCTGACTGAGAATCGCTACTATGCCTGAAAGCAAAACGACCCTACAGGCAACCGCAGCCCATGAGTGACAACATCAACCAGGAAATTACCTTCCGTAAGCTCAGCGTCTTCATGATGTTTATGAGCAAAGGGAATATCGCCCGCACGGCGGAAGCGCTCGAACTGAGCAGCGTCAGTGTGCATCGCGCGCTGCACACGCTGGAAGAGGGCATTGACTGCCCGCTGTTTATCCACAAGGGCCGCAATCTGGTGCCGCTGCCTGCCGCCTGGACGCTGCTGGACTATTGCCGTGACGTGACCACCCTGATGGGCAAAGGCATTGAAGAGGCGCGCAAGGTAGCGGGCATCGGCGGAGGTCGCCTGCGGCTTGGTACGCTCTATTCGCTGACGCTGGAGACCATTCCCCGGCTGATCATGGGCATGAAGCTGCGCCGTCCCACGCTGGAGCTTGATCTGACCATGGGGTCGAATCAGATGCTGCTGAATATGCTGGAAGATGACGCGCTGGATGCGATTCTGATCGCCACCGATAATGGCGAACTCAGTGACGCGCATTTCGATGTGATTCCGCTGTTTGAAGACAGCATCTTTCTGGCCACACCTGCCGGGGAAACGCAGAACGAAACCGGTCCGGTGGATCTGCGTGATTATGCCGACCGCGATTTTGTTTCACTGGCGGAGGGGTTTGCCACCTATGCCGGTTCGCAAGAGGCCTTTCAGATCGCCGGATTTGAACCGCGCATCGTTACCCAGGTGAATGACATCTTCTCAATGATCAGTCTGGTGCAGGCGGGCGTTGGCCTGGCGCTGATTCCGGGACGCATGAAGAAAGTCTATGAAAACAACATTCAGTTGCTGACGCTCGCGGAGCCTTATCAGATGCGTCAGCAGATCTCGATTGTCTACTCACATCGCCGCGAACGGGATAATGACCTGCTGGCGCTGGCGCTGGCGGCAGAAGGGCGGATGTATGCCCGCAGCCTTACTGACTCAGCCGTTTAGCCAGATGCAGCGCAACCTCGATGCTGTTGCGCTCCAGACAGATCGCTTCGCCCTGCCAGTTCGCCTGCAGCGTCAGGCCGGTCAGCACATTGCCAGGCGGCATCTCAATCGCCAGCCGGGCATCGCGCTGATTAGCGGAAACAATCGCATCATTCCATTGCACCGTGCGCGCCATATTAAAGGCCAGATCGTCGGCAATCTTCTCCGGCTCCCAAATCACCCGTGCGCTTGAGCCGCTGAGATAAGCGCAATCGGGGCGGGAAAGGGTGACGGACTCAAACGCGCGAGCCAGTTCGGCGGCGGGCTTATCCAGCAGCGCGCAGTGCGACGGCACGCTCACCGCGAGTTTAATCGCTTTACTGGCACCCGCATCCAGCGCCCTCTGCGCCACCACCGCCATATCCTCATCACGACCCGCAATCACAATCTGCGTTTCTGCATTTAGATTCGCGATGTAGGTGTTGCTGCCGGTCAGCCGTTTCTCCAGCTGGCTCAGCGTTAAGCCGGTGATCGCGGTCAGGCCATAGCCCTGCGGATACGCCTGCTCCATCAAATCTCCGCGCAGTGCAACCAGCCGCAGAGCATCGCTGAAATCGAGCGCCCCGGCGATCACCGCAGCAGGAAATGCGCCAATCGACAGACCGCTGACGATATCCGGTCTTACCCCACGGCGGATCAGCTCGCGCGCCCAGGCGACACCGGAAATCAGCAGACAAAGTTGCACGGCACGGGTGTGGCGCAGCGCCTCAACGCTGTCGAGCTGGCTAGTTTCGTCGCCCAGCACCGAATGCACGTGGCTTAATATCGCATCACCATCAGGCAGATGCTGCAGCATTCCGGCACGCTGGGTGCCCTGGCCAGGAAAGGTAAAGAGTATTTTCATGGATTCTCCCTGCTCCAGGGTGAAGCGGTCAGTATCGGTCCGGTATCGGTTTTTAACAGCACGCGTCCCTCGCGCAACCATTCGTTCAGGGCAAATGCGCCAGAGGGCGTTTCCACCTGAGTATCCACCCGGCAGCCCAGCGCGTCGGTCTCTGTCTGCCAGCGTTGCAACGCGTCGCGTGGCAACGGCCCTGACGCGCGAATAACTAAATCAAGATCGCTGGCGGCATGCAGCGTGGGTCGCTGCGTCGCCAGCGCAAAACCGGTGCTGCCGGTAATGCCCCAGCACCACGGCCAGACGGTCTCGCTAAGCGCTATCGCCGCGCTAACCGGCGCATAAGCCGTAAAGGGCGACGCCAGCAGCAGCGTGCGTTCCGCCAGACTCTCTGGCGTCATTACCCGGATAATATCGGCTGGTGTGATCCAGCCGGCGGCACGCTGCTCGCGATGCTCACCGCGCACGCCAATCGGGATCAGGCCGGATTCACGGTGATCGCGCCGCACCACCACGGGCAGTCCGGGATGCCAGAACGGGCTGACCCAGCTCTCTTTGATCGTCGCTAACGCACTGCTGTTTCGCAGCCAGAGCAGATCGTGGGGGCGCGGCGCACTCATATTACATTCCTGATGTCAGCGTAATGAACAACGGTAAAGATAAAATACACAGAATCGAGCTTAACAGCAGCACGGCTTCAGCATCGGGTGACTGCACGCCAAAGCGGTTGCCGAACACCACGGCAAAGAAACCGGCCGACAGCGCGATCATCAGGATAGCGGTGATCGCAACAGAACCGTTCAGTCCCAGCGCCAGTACCAGACCCCAGGCGATAAAGGGCTGAATCAGCAATTTAGTCACCGTGCCGACGCCCACCACCGCGTTAAGTTTCAGTTTGCGCGCAGACAGGATGACACCGGTCAGGAATAGTGCAGCGGCGGTGGCAGCCAGACCCAGCGGTTTGATGGCGGCCAGAACCAGATCAGGCATCTTAACGCCCAGTGCTGATAACACCACGCCAATCAACGGTCCCAGTACGATCGGTTTTTTCACTGAGCGCCACATCAGAATCGGCAGCATAGTCAGGGTTGAACCGTGTTCGGTGCCGTCGGCAAACGCTTTTTCACGTTCCAGAATCAGCAGGCAAAGCGGTGTAAGCAGCACTGAACCACAGGCGATGGAGACCGCGACCGAGAGCGACGTGGCACCATTTTCACCCAGCACGCTGGCCAGAATGGGCAGGCCCAGCGCAGCGTAATTTGGCAGTGCCACAGTCAGTGTCAGCACAGCCGCATCCTGCGGTGACTTTTTGAACACTTTTGTGGCCGTGAAATAGACAGCCCCATAGGTAATCCACATTGCGCCGGTAATGACAACAATCAGCGGCCATTGCGCCACGATGCCCGGCCAGGGTGTTTGTACAGTGGCACTGAACAGCGCGGCGGGCAGCGCAAAATCCATGACGAAAATATTGAGCAGAGAGACGTCTTTGTTGTTGACCATTCCGGCCTTACCGGCCCAGAAACCCAGCAGCATGATGACAAAAATCGGAGCAAGGGCATGAACAATTATATAAATCATAAATCACCTGTATTTAAGAAAGAATTTTCTGTTAACAGCGATGTTTATAATTCTGAACACGGCCACTGCCCCGGGGCGCACATAGCGATGCGCCCCGTCAGACCGGTTTCGGCAGGTTTATTTTTTTATGTCATTACCAGGTTGCGCGCATACGTTCGCGAACCAGGGAGGAGCTGTGACGATTGGATGCGCCAAGGCGATTTTTCAGGGTGGGATCCTGACGCGCATCGCTAATGGCTTTCTGCAGGGCGATCTCTACCATCGCCACATCGGCGTCAGCAGGCGCATCGGGATTGGCCACGTTCAGCAGATCGGAGAGCAGACCCAGCGTGGCGAAGTTATTCACGTCATAGGCCATGGGGGGAATAGTCGCGGCCAGTTTCTCCAGCGCCTCCACGGAACGCAGCGTGATACGCGCGGCGGACTCCTTACCCATCGCGTGCACCAGCACACCCTGATCGTTGAGCGCAATCAGGCGGTTGGCCTGATAACCGTGCGCCAGGAAGGCACCAGACATCGCTTTGCCAACAATCAGTCCAATCACCGGATGACCCGCAAGGCGTGCTTTGGCATAAGCGCCTGCAGCCCCGGCCAGCGCCTGATGAATACCGAACGCCTCTTCGCGACGGCCATAGGCCTGACTCGGTACGTCGATCACTGCCACAATCGGGCGTTTCACGTCGCTGTTCTTGTCCTCTTCCAGCGTTTCATTCACCACTTTCGCCAGCGTCCAGCCTTCCAGCAGACCGACTTCGCCCCGCGCGGCACGCGGATAGTGGTTTTGTGCATCGGGCACCACGGCGATAAAGCGCACGCTTTCGCCATTGAGCTGGCCGTCCGCCACCTGAACTGAGGCGCACAGGCCGCTGAGGCGTTGTGCATCAGGTGCAAGTTTTTCCAGCCAGATTGCACCGCGGCTGTTTGTCTGGGTCATTATTTATCCTCCCGGGCGAAAAGCTGTTTAATCTGCGCCGTGTCCGCCTGCTGACGGGTGTCGAACTGTGTCAGACGTGGCAGGAAATCGGCATATTTATCGCTGCGGTGCTGCGCCGGAACGCCTTTGGCGATGAAGTCATTCATCGCACTCTTAACCGCATTGACGCCATCACCGACCAGCGCATCGACCAGGCCGCTGGCGTAGCGGATCTCACCGCCGGTCATGCTCCAGATGAACGGGCGATCGCGCGAGTCATACTCTTCAATGCCCGCTTCCTGCTCAATCACCTGCGGACCGTTCAGCCCCAGGCGCGCTTCACGCGTCAAAATCAGGTAGCTGCAGAGCGCAGCGGCAATGGACATCCCGCCAAAGCAGCCGACAGTACCGGCAATAATGCCGATAACCGGGGTATAGCGGCGCAGGTCGACAATCGCGGCATGAATATCAGCAATCGCCGCCAGCCCCAGATTGGCTTCCTGTAAACGCACGCCGCCGGTTTCCAGGCAAAGCACCGCCTGAGTGGGGATTCCGTTGCGGTTGTCTTCGGCTGCCAGTTCCAGCGCCGCCGCCATTTTCGCACCGGAGACTTCGCCCATGCTGCCACCCTGGAAGGTGCCCTCAATGGCGATAACGACCGCAGGCTGACCGTTCAGCGTGCCGCGTGCCACCACCATGCCGTCGTCTGACTGCGGCACCACGCCCTGCGGAGCCAGCCATGGCGACATGATGCCTTCGAAAGGATCCAGCAGTTCGCGATAGCTGCCGTCGTCCAGCAGTGCGCGGGCGCGCTCACGGGCGCGTAGTTCAATAAAACTGGCATCGTTACGCATGGCTCACCTCCTCAAAAACCTGTTCAATACGGATACGTGCCACGCCAGGTGTTGCCCCGAAATCGTGAATAATCAGCTTTCCGGCAGGCAGGCCGTTGGTTAAATTCAGGCGGTCAAACAGCGCCTTCCAGCGGGCGTCGCTGTTATCCAGTGACGTGGTGATAACGATGCTAAGCGTTTGTCCTTCAGTTGCGGTGTACAGCACTTCCATATCACCGGAACCAACGACGCCTGCCAGAGCTTTACCGCTGAGTGCGCGGCTGGCAGGGAAAGATAATGTGATGTGTTCCATAATGGCCTCTAGAAATAAGAATGTTCAGGTGAACAGACCCGATCGATAAACAGCGTCGCGGCCAGCAAATCAGCGGCCCCGCCAGGCGACGCGTTGAGCGACAGCATGCGCTGATCGAGCTGCGCCAGCGCCTTCTGGCCGGCTGCTGTGCGACAGCCGCCAGACAGCAGCACGGCACGTGCTCCCTGCTGCATCGCCTTCAGTCCGGTCATACTGGCCCGTGACAGCACGCAGGTATCGCTGAGCGAGGTCATGATCGCCATCAGCGCATCAAGGCGGGCTTCGCTTTCACTGGCACCTGTTGCACGACTTGCCAGCAGTTGTGGCAGCCCCAGTTTCATCACATGAGGAAACGCCTGTTGCGCCTCTTCGCGTGCGCCGGGCACCTGATAGCGATGCGTCGCTTTTAACCCTTTGCTGAACAGTTTTGGTGCGGCGCGGTCGGGCAGGCTGGCCAGCGCGGCTGCGGTGCGGGTCAGCTGGTCGGCACGGGCCGCGCCACCGTGCATGGCTGCAGCACTGACCAGCAGTCCCAGCGCCCAGATCGCACCCCGATGAGTGTTGACGCCGCCGGTTGCCGCCATCATCTGCTGTTCGCCGTCACGGCCTAGCCGACCCACCGTTTCGCGCAGGGCAATATCAGCAGGGCGCAGCCAGCTGTGACGGGCCAGCGCCAGAAAGGTCGGCACAAGGCTGTGAGCGGAACGCTCCATCAGCGCCAGTGAAAGGTCCTGATGCGCACCGTTTCCCCGACTGTCTACCAGACCCGGCTTGGGGCTTAGCCGTGCTTCATCGGTCAGACAATCGCGCGCAATCGTCGCCAGCTGGCTGGCCTGCGCCTCGGTTTGAGTCTGCGACAGAAGTTTCATTACCAGCTCCGGAATTTTGCCGGTGGGTTATAAAGACCACCCGACCATTCCACCAGGTCAGAAACACTGCTGGCGGCGAGCAGCGAGCGGGTCGCATCTGAACGACGAATGCCCATATCTTCCGGATAGACCACTTTGCCGCTTTTACGCAGGGCTGCCACGCGCGCCGCATCGACACCAAGGCCGATATCGGTGATGCCGGCTACCGCAGCGACCATTGCACGGCGCTCTTCAAGGCTTTCCGCACGATAGAGATAGGCAATACCCTCTTCGGTCAGCACGTGGGTGACGTCATCGCCATAGATCATCACGGGTGCCAGCGGCATACCGGTCGATTTCGCCACTTCCACCGCATCAAGCGTTTCAACAAAGGTCGGTTTGGCCCCTGCCTGGAAGGTTTCCACCATCTGAACCACCAGTTTTTTACCGCGCTGCATCGGGTCCGGTTCGGTGATCATATTCAGCCATGCAGGCGTGGCATGACGTCGGCCGTGCGGATCGTGGCCCATGTTAGGCGCACCGCCGAAACCAGAAAGGCGACCGCGGGTCACGGTTGAGGAGTTTGCCAGGCCATCGACCTGCAGGGTGGCGCCGATGAACATATCCACCGCATACTGACCTGCCAACTGACAGAAGGCGCGGTTAGAGCGCATCGAGCCGTCGCTGCCGGTGAAGAAGATATCGGGACGGGCGCGAATATACTCTTCCATGCCCAGCTCGCCACCGAAGCAGTGCACGCTCTCAACCCAGCCGCTCTCAATCGCCGGGATCAGTGTCGGATGCGGGTTAAGGGTCCAGTGCTTACAGATTTTGCCTTTCAGGCCGAGTTGTTCGCCGTAGGTGGGCAGCAGCAGTTCGATCGCGGCGGTGTTAAAACCGATACCGTGGTTAAGTGACTGCACCTGATGTTCGGCGTAAATGCCCTTAATCGCCATCATCGCCATCAGGATATGTTCCTGCTTAATCAGACGCGGATCGCGGGTAAACAGCGGTTCGATAAAGAAAGGTTTATCGGCTACGACGATGTAATCAATCCAGGAGCCGGGAATATCGACGCGGGGCAGGTCGGTCTCGTCATCGACCAGTTCATTCACCTGGGCAATCACGATACCGTCACGGAACGCGGCGGCTTCCACCAGGGCAGGCGTATCTTCAGTACTCGGGCCGGTGTAAAGGTTGCCTTTGCGGTCAGCTTTATAACCGGCAATCAGCGCGACGTTTGGACTCAGATCGACATAGAGGCGCGAATAGAGTTCGATATAGGTGTGGATCGCGCCGATTTCCAGCTGACCATCCTGCAACAGCTGAGACATGCGCAGGCTCTGCGGACCGGAGAAAGAGAAGTCGAGTTTTCGGGCAATGCCTTTTTCAAAAATATCCAGATGCTCACTGCGGCCGACGCTGGGCATAATCATATGCAGGTCGTGAATTTTTGACGGATTCACCGCCGCCAGGGTGCGGGATAAAAAGTCCGCCTGCTTCTGGTTATTCCCTTCCAGGACCACCCGGTCGCCCGGTGCAATCAGTTTTTCAAATGCTTCTACAGCTCTTTCAGTAGGAATGACTTTGCCATCAACAGGGAAGGATGCCAGACGACGCGCTTTTTCACTGCGGCGCGTGTTCCATTCCCGGGCAGGCGTTTGGCCTGTGTTCATTTCAACCTCCTGATTAAAATAACGGTTGTTTCGTTTTTACTGAGGAAAGTTTGTGCTTTCTGATGACGTCGTTCAATTAAGCAAAAAGCCTGAACGTTATATTTACAGTAACAATAGGATGTGAACGTTTTGATATGTGAAGCGGAACGAGTTGAGTTTAGGCGCTGACCAAAAATGTGATCGCATAAACGGATTTCTGTATAAAGAATGGTGTGAGCCTGACATTTTTAATAAATAGTACGTCGTACAAAAATAAACTCTGCTACACGCTAAAAGGAGAAACCTGTCGGATCAGCACACGCATGCACCGATCCGTTTTCGCAGACATAAAAAAAAGCAGGCCGAAGCCTGCTTTCTGATTTTTTATTCAGTGACTGACAGTTTATGATGC
Source organism: Candidatus Pantoea varia (assembly GCF_900115075.1). Classification (GTDB taxonomy): domain Bacteria; phylum Pseudomonadota; class Gammaproteobacteria; order Enterobacterales; family Enterobacteriaceae; genus Pantoea; species Pantoea varia. The sequence goes on along the minus strand of NZ_FOVG01000006.1, from coordinate 73,179 downwards.
CAGCGACAGTGCGGGTTTCGCTTTCGCTGCCAGCCATTCGGTAACGCGCGCCTGCTGCTCTTTGGTCAGCCACATGCCTTGTTTGGTACGACGCCAGATAGCATCATCCAGCTCACGTACCCACTCATGCTGCACCAGGTAGCGTAACTCCGCCTCATAGAAATCGTGACCGAAGTTCTCACCTAAATCGTCCAGGCTTTTCGCGCCAGCCAGCAGGGTTTCAGTGCTGCTGCCGTAAGTGCGCGAGAAGTGGCGCGCCATATTTTCGGTAATGAACGGATAACGACGACGCAGGCTGACCGCGTAATCATCGCTGGTGCCGTTAATGTTACCGCCCGGCAATACGCAGTTCTTCGTCCAGGCCGGACCGGCGTTCGGGTAGTACTTCGCCAGTTTCTCCAGCGCATGTTCTGCCAGCTTACGATAGGTGGTCAGCTTGCCGCCAAACACGGACAGCAGCGGAGCCTGACCGTTATCGTCACGCACATCCAGCGTGTAATCACGGGTGATCGCCTGCGGTGAATCAGATTCGTCATCACACAGCGGACGGACACCAGAGTAAGACCAGACGATATCGTCGGCGGTCAGCTGCTTTTTAAAGTGTCCGTTGAACACTTTCAGCAGGTACTCGGTCTCGCTGTCATCGATATGGACGCTTTTCGGATCGCCTTTGTATTCCACATCGGTGGTGCCGATGATAGAGAATTCATCCATCCATGGGATGACAAACACGATGCGGTTATCTTCGTTCTGCAGGATGTAAGCCTGCTTTTCGGTATGGACGCGTGGCACCACGATGTGGCTGCCCTTGATCAGGCGAATACCGTAAGGCGATTTCAGCTTCAGGCTGTCGTCAAACAGCTGTTTGACCCACGGGCCGGCCGCATTGACCAGGCCTTTCGCCTGCCAGGTAACGGTTTTACCGCTGTCGACATCTTCTGCTTCGACCTTCCACAGGCCGCCTTCACGCCAGGCACGGGTCACGCGGGTGCGGGTACGCACTTCGCCACCACGTTTCACGACTTCCTGGGCGTTCAGGACTACCATGCGGGCATCATCGACCCAGCAATCAGAATATTCGAATCCGCGCGTAATTTCCGGCTTCAGGGCCGAATCCGCGCCAAATCGCAAACTTTTGCTGCCTGGCAGGCTGGTACGCTTACCAAGATGGTCATACATAAACAGGCCGGTACGGATCATCCACGCCGGACGCAGATGCGGACGGTGCGGCAGACGGAAGCGCATCGGGAACGCCAGATGCGGAGCCATTTTCAGCAGCACTTCACGCTCGGCCAGCGCTTCACTGACCAGACGGAATTCGTAATGTTCAAGGTAGCGCAAGCCGCCATGAATCAGTTTTGAACTGGCAGAGGAGGTCGCGCAAGCCAGATCCCGCGCCTCCAGCATTAACACCGACAGTCCGCGTCCTGCAGCGTCTGCTGCAATGCCGGCACCGTTGATGCCGCCGCCGATCACGATCAGGTCTTTGGTTTCCACGTCATCTCCTCCGATGTTCGGAATAGTTCATTAATGTTCGTTTTCGAGCATAATCATAATCGCAAACCAACATTGACGCCAGCTTTTAACCAGGTAAAAACATTTTTGCGTGATATAGCTAACATTCTGCCCACCAAAAAAACTGATAGCCGTAACGATTGTCAGGTTATCGGCGTGGATTCTCGGGTTACACTACGCGCTATTGTGACGCTGTTATGAGAGATCCCATGGAAACGTTCGAATGTATTGATGTGCAGCAGGCGCAGGCGCGTCTGGCGCAGGGTGCGCTGCTGGTAGATATCCGCGATCCGCAAAGCTATGCCCTGGGTCATGCGGCGGGCGCGTTGCATCTGACCAACACCAACCTCAGTGATTTTGTCAGTGGTGCCGATCACAGCCTGCCGGTGCTGGTGATGTGCTATCACGGCAACAGCAGCAAAAGCGCGGCACAATATCTTCTGGGCCAGGGCTTCAGCGCGGCCTACAGCATCGATGGCGGCTTTGATGCCTGGCGTGCCGCCTTCCCTCAGCAGGTTGCCCTCGGCAGTGAATAGATTGCTGCTCGTCACATGGAGAGTTACTGATGCGCATTACCCAATTTAATCAGCCGCGCATGGCGCAGGCGTTCGTTGACTACATGGCGACGCAGGGCATCACGCTGCGTATCGAGCATGAAAATCACTACGTCATCATGCTGGATGATGAAAGTAAGATTTCGGTGGTCGAAAACGAACTTCAGCAGTTTTTACACGACCCTAACCATCCGCGCTATCAGGCTGCCAGCTGGCACAGCGGCAAGACCGACAGCGGTCTGCGCTATGAGCGCAGCAATATCTGGGCGAACATCCGTGAGCGTGCCGGTCCGCTGACCATGACCCTGATGGTGCTCTGCATCGCAGTCTTTATTCTGATGCAGGTCATGGGCGATCAGGCCGTGATGGCGTGGCTCTCCTGGCCGGATACTGACCAGCACCTTCAGGTCTGGCGCTGGTTCAGCCATGCGCTGCTGCACTTCTCACTGTTGCACATCCTGTTTAATCTGATGTGGTGGTGGTATCTGGGCGGCGTGGTTGAGAAGCGTCTTGGCAGCGGCAAACTGTTCGTGATTATGCTGATCTCGGCACTGCTCAGCGGCTGGCTGCAGGCGAAGTTCAGCGGCATCTGGTTTGGTGGTCTGTCGGGCGTGGTGTATGCCCTGATGGGTTACTGCTGGCTGCGCGGTGAGCGCGATCCCGACAGCGGCGTTTATCTTGAACGGGGATTGATCGGTTTTGCGGTGGTCTGGCTGGTGATTGGCTGGTTCGGCGTCTTTGGTCTGGCTATTGCCAACGCGGCGCACGTCGCCGGTCTGGTGGTCGGACTGGCGATGGCGCTGGTAGATACGCGTAACGTCACGCGTCGTTAGACAGATTTAGCGGGTTAACAGGAGAGGAACGTGAAGCAGACGCAACGTCATGACGCGATTATCGATTTAGTCCGTCGTCAGGGATATGTCAGTACTGAGGAGCTGGTGGATCATTTTGAGGTCAGCCCGCAAACCATTCGTCGCGATCTCAACGATCTGGCCGATCAGAACAAAATTCAGCGCCACCACGGCGGCGCGGCGCTTCCTTCCAGCTCTGAGAATACCGCCTGGCACGATCGTAAAATGATGTGGTCAGCGGAAAAAGCGCGGATTGCGCAGCGGGTTGCCAGCCAGATCCCGGATGGGGCCACGCTGTTTATCGACATCGGCACCACGCCGGAAGCGGTGGCGCATGCCCTGCTCAACCACAGCGACTTACGCGTGGTGACTAACAATCTCAACGTCGCGATGCTGTTGATGGGCAAGCCGGATTTTCGGGTGATTATCGCGGGTGGTGAAGTGCGGACCCGCGATGGTGCGGTGATGGGGGAAGCGACACTCGACTTTATATCCCAGTTCCGTCTCGATTACGGCATTCTGGGGATCAGCGGCATCGACATGGATGGGTCGTTGCTGGAGTTCGACTATCACGAAGTCCGCACCAAGCGCGCCATCATTGAAAACTCACGCTGCGCGATGCTGGTGGTGGATCATTCGAAGTTTGGCCGCAACGCCATGGTTAACCTCGGCAACATGAGTCTGCTGGACTATCTCTACACCGACAAAATGCCGCCAGCCAGCGTCATGAAAGTGATTGAGCAGCATGAGGTTCACCTCGAACTCTGCTGATTCCTGCCACGCCAGCCTTCCGGCTGGCGTTTTTCTTTGATTGTTGTCGCTTTTTCCCCCACTCACGTCTTAACTTAACGGTTGCTGGCACCCGGTTGCCAGCCCGTGCGCTTTCTATTTTTGCTTCACCTCATTGCGTAACAGAAGGGAGTGATATGCCGCAGCAAAAATTTAATAAAGCCCGTTTTACCGCTGCTCTGACCCGTCAGTGGCAACAGTTGAGTCTCCACTCCGCCCAACAGATGACCTCGCACCAGGCGTGGCAGGCAGTCAGCGCGGCACTGGCAGAACTGCTGGATACCCAACCGGCACCGCGTCCGGCGAAGCAGCAGCGTCACGTTAATTACCTGTCGATGGAGTTTCTGATTGGTCGTCTGACCGGCAATAATCTGCTGAATCTCGGCTGGTATGACGAGGTCAAAGCGGCGCTGGCCGAGCAGCATCTCGATTTATCGGCGCTGCTGGAGCAGGAGGTCGATCCGGCACTCGGCAACGGCGGGCTGGGTCGACTCGCCGCCTGCTACATGGATTCGATGGCAACGGTGGGGCAGTCCGCCACCGGTCACGGACTGAATTATCAGTACGGCCTGTTCCGCCAGTCTTTCGATGAGGGTCAGCAAATTGAAGCGCCCGATGACTGGCAGCGCGAACGCTATCCCTGGTTCCGCCACAACGCGGCGCTGGATGTTGAGGTCGCGATGGGCGGTCGGGTAGAAAAGCGGGAAAACGGCGGTGTACGCTGGCTTCCCGACTTTACGCTGCGCGGCGAGGCCTGGGATTTGCCGGTGACCGGCTACCGCAACGGCGTGACGCTGCCGCTGCGCCTGTGGCAGGCAGTGAGCGCGCATCCGTTTGATCTCACGGCCTTTAACGACGGCCACTTTCTGCAGGCGGAGCAGCCGGGCATTGAGGCGGCAAAACTCACCAAAGTGCTCTATCCCAATGACAACCATCAGGCCGGCAAGCGGCTGCGCCTGATGCAGCAATATTTCCAGTGCGCCTGTGCGGTGGCGGATATCCTGCGCCGTCACCATCTGGCGGGACGCAGCATTCACAGCCTGCCTGAATTCGAAGTGATCCAGCTTAACGATACCCATCCCACCATCGCCATCCCTGAGATGCTGCGTGTGCTGCTGGATGAGCATCAGCTCAGCTGGGATGAGGCGTGGCAGATTACCAGCCGGTTGTTCGCTTACACCAACCACACGCTGATGCCGGAGGCACTGGAGCGCTGGGATGAGAAGCTGATGCGCAGCCTGCTGCCGCGCCATATGCTGATCATCAAAGAGATTAACCAGCGGCTGAAAAAGCAGGTGAAGCAGCGCTGGCCGGATGACAAAGCGATGTGGCACAAGCTGGCGGTGGTCGCGGACGGTCAGGTGCGGATGGCGAATCTTTGCGTCGTGAGCGGATTTGCGGTCAACGGTGTGGCGGCGCTGCACTCCAGCCTGGTGGTCAGCGATCTCTTCCCCGAATATCACCAGCTCTGGCCGCAAAAATTCCACAACGTCACCAACGGTATAACGCCGCGTCGCTGGCTGAAGCAGTGCAATCCGGCGCTGGCCGGACTGATTGATGAGACGCTGAAAACCGAGTGGGCCAATAACCTTGATGTGCTGAGCGGTCTTGAAAGTTACGCCGACGATCAGGCCTTTCGCCAGCGCTATCGCAGCATCAAACAGCAGAACAAAGCGCAGCTCACGGAGTATATCGCCCGCCATACCGGCATCATCGTGAACCCGGCCGCGCTGTTCGATGTGCAGATCAAGCGTCTGCATGAGTACAAGCGCCAGCATCTCAGCCTGCTGCATATCCTTTACTGCTATCAGAAGCTCCTGAATAACCCGGAAGATCTCACCTTCACGCCTCGGGTATTTCTGTTCGGGGCCAAAGCCGCGCCCGGTTACTATCTGGCGAAAAATATTATCTACGCCATTAACAAAGTGGCAGAGGTGGTCAATAACGACCCGCGAGTCGGCGACAGACTCAAAATAGTGTTTATCCCGGACTATCGCATCACCGTGGCTGAACTGATGATCCCGGCGGCCGATCTCTCAGAGCAGATCTCCACCGCCGGTTATGAAGCTTCCGGCACCGGCAATATGAAGCTGGCGCTGAATGGCGCGCTGACTATCGGTACGCTGGATGGTGCCAATGTCGAGATTGCTGAGCAGGTGGGTGAGGAAAATATCTTTATCTTCGGGCACACCGTGGATGAGGTGAAGGCGCTCAAGGCAAAAGGCTACAACCCGAAAAAGGTGCGTAAGCAGAACAAGCCGCTGGACGATTTACTGAAATCGCTGGAGAAGGGCAAATTCAGCGACGGGGATAAACATGCGTTTGACCTGATGCTGGAGAGCCTGACCAAACATGGCGATCCCTGGCTGGTACTGGCCGATTTCCAGGCCTATATCGAGGCACAGCAGAGGGTGGAAGCGCTGTGGCGTGACCCGGAAGGCTGGACCCGCGCCGCCATTCTTAATACGGCCCGAACCGGCATGTTCAGTTCGGACCGTTCCATTCGTGACTATCAGCAACGTATCTGGCAGGCACCGCGCTAAGGAGCAGCAATGAAGCAAAATGCACTCGATCAGGCCGCCCGTGCCGCGGGAATTTCACTGGATTACATCAACGTTAACGGCGAGAAAGAGGCGATCAGCGATGAGACCAAACGCGCGCTGCTGGCAGTGATGGACGATCCGCAGGACGCCAAAAAATCACCGCTGCCGCCGGTCGCGGTGTTCAGCGGCAATGGCAAGCGGCAATTGACGCCACAGGGCAGCGGTGTCTACCGCTGGCAGTTGCAGACCGAAAAGGGCAAGCAGCTCAGCGGCGAATTGACCGCAGGAGAGTCTTTTACGCTGCCTGGCCCGCTGACGCAGGGTTATCACCAGCTGACGCTCAGCAAAGGCAAGAAGAGCTGGCAGACGCGGATTATCGTCGCGCCGCGCCGCTGCTATCTGCCGCCGGCGCTGGAAGCGGGAGAGAAACGCTGGGGCGCGCTGGTGCAGCTTTACACCGTGCGCTCGGAACAGAACTGGGGCATTGGCGACTTTGGCGACCTCGACCAGCTGCTGGTGCAACTGGCTAAGCGCGGCGGTGATTTCGTCGGGCTGAATCCGCTGCATGCGCTGTATCCCGCCAGCGCCGGTTTCGCCAGTCCGTACAGTCCGTCATCACGCCGCTGGCTGAACGTGATTTATATCGACGTCAGTCAGGTGGCCGATTTTCAGCAAAGCGCGGCGGCACAGAAGTGGTGGAAAAGCGCCAAAACCCAGAAGGCGCTGACCAAAGCGCGTGAGGCGGAACTGGTTGACTACGAGGCCGTAATGGCGCTTAAGCTCGCTGCGCTGCGGCACGCCTGGGCCCACTTCCAGGCGCGTGACAGCCAGAGCGAAGAGCATCAATCCTGGATGGCCTTTGTGCATGAAGGCGGCGACAGCCTGCGTTATCAGGCTGCCTACGACGGCATCCAGCTGGAGCGGCAGGCGGATAAGACGCAGCAGGGCGGCTGGCCTGCGTGGCCGGAAGCGTGGCGCAACAGTAAGTTGCCCGAGGTGCAGCAGTGGTGTGAACAGCATGAAGAGGAGATCGCCTTCTGGCAGTGGCTGCAATGGCTGGCGCAGCAGCAGTTCTCGGCCTGCTGGACGCACAGTCAGACACTGGGCATGAGCGTCGGTCTCTATCGTGACCTGGCGGTAGGCGTGGCGGAAGGCAGTGCAGAAACCTGGCATGACCCGGAGCTTTATCGCCTCAAGGCTTCTGTGGGTGCGCCACCTGACCGTCTCGGTCCGCTGGGGCAAAACTGGGGCTTACCGCCGATGGACCCGCATGTGATGCAGGCGCGTGGCTATCAGCCGTTTATCGACATGCTGCGCGCCAACATGCGCGACTGCGGCGCGTTGCGCATCGACCATGTCATGTCGCTGCTGCGTCTGTGGTGGGTGCCTGCCGGAGAGACGGCGGATAAAGGCGCCTATGTGGCTTATCCGGTTGACGATCTGCTGGGTATCCTGGCGCTGGAGAGCCACCGTCTGCGCTGCATGGTGATTGGTGAAGACCTCGGCACCGTGCCTCAGGAGATTGTCAGTCTGTTGCGTAAAAGCGGCGTCTTTTCATGGAAAGTGCTGTGGTTTGAGCAGGAGAAAGATCAGCGCTACCGCGCGCCGCAGGACTATCCGCGTCAGTCAATCGCCAGCGCCAGTACCCATGATCTGCCGACGCTGACCGGTTTCTGGGAGCAGGGCGATCTGGAACTGGGGGAGAAGCTGGGTCTCTATCCGGGCGATGCAGTGAAAGCGTTGCATCAGCAGCGCGCTGCACAGAAGCAGGCGCTGCTGGATGCGCTGCATCAGGCGGGTGCCTTACCGGCACGCAGCCAGAAGAAGGCGGAGAAGCTGATCATGACGCCTGCGCTGAACCGGGCGATCCATCGCTTCCTGGCGGACACCGACAGTGCGCTGCTTGGCCTGCAGCCTGAGGACTGGCTCGGCATGACCACGCCGGTCAACGTGCCGGGCACGGTAGATCAGTACCCTAACTGGCGACGCAAGCTGAGTAAAACGCTGGAGGAGATCTTTGCGGACAAGGAAGTGAATGCACTGCTGAAGGTGGTCAGCCACCAACGTCAGTCAGGACAGAAAGGGCAATAAAAATAGCGCGGCAGTCAGGCTGCCGCGCTTTATCATCAGTAGAACGAGTGTTCGCCGCGCTGATGCTCGGTAATATCCCGTACGCCTTTCAGTTCAGGGAAGGCAGCCAGCAGCTCTTTCTCAATACCATCTTTCAGGGTCACGTCGATCATCGAACAACCGTTACAGCCGCCGCCAAACTGCAGAATGGCGTAGCCATCTTCAGTGATCTCCATCAGCGAGACACGACCGCCGTGGCCAGCCAGCTGTGGATTGATCTGCGCCTGCAGCAGGTACTCAACGCGCTCAACCATTGGCGCATCATCAGAGACTTTACGCATCTTGGCATTCGGTGCTTTCAGCGTCAGCTGAGAACCCAGATTGTCGGTAACGAAGTCGATTTCCGCATCTTCCAGATAAGGTTTGCTCAGTTCATCAACATACGCTGAGAGCTTCTCGAACTTCAGTTCAGTATCGGTGGCTTCAACGGCATCGGGCGGACAGTAAGAGACGCCACACTCGGCTGTTGGCGTACCCGGGTTAATCACGAATACGCGAATCTGGGTGCCATCTTCTTGTTTGGATAGCAGTTTAGAAAAATGTTCCTGGGCAGAGTCAGTAATTCGGATCATGTCGATTGCTCAATAGTTGACTAATTTAGTTGGTTATAATACGCCCATCAATGACGCTCTACAAGGTACGGCACAGGCACCAGACCTGCACGCTGGCGGCACCCTGCGCCAGTAACAGACGACTGATTTCATCTACGGTACTGCCGGTAGTAATAACGTCATCCAGCAGGGCGATATGGCGCCCTTTAACCGCCATTTCAAGGCTGAAAGCACCACGTAAGTTGGTGCGGCGCTGGCGGGCGCTGAGCTGATGCTGCAGTGCGCCCCCGCGCTTGCGGGAAAGCCCTTCACGCCACTCACATCCCAGCCAGTGCGCCAGCGGTGCGGCCAGCAATACCGTCTGATTAAAGCCGCGCTGCCAGCGTCGTCGCTGATACAGCGGAACTGGCAGCAGCAGATCGGGACGCGGCACCGTGCCACGCCGGTAAACATTAAGCCAGCTTAGCAAAATCAGCCGCGCCAGCATCACCCTGAGTGCGGTTATGTGAGAAAACTTCAGCTGATTAACCCACTGACTAAACGGCGGGCAATAGTCATTGACGCAGACCAGCGCCTGCCAGGCGGGCGGTTTAAGCTGGCAGCGGCCACAGGCGACTTTTGCTGAACCTGCCGGCAATCCGCAGCGCGGACAGAGCAGCGGTAACGGCGGTAATCTGCGTAAACATAAGCTGCAGATGCCATGACGGGCTATCCGCAACGGCATCCGGCATAGCCAACACAGGGCGGGCATTGCTAGCATAGCGACCTCCTTATCAATTTTCGGGATAGTAACTGATGACGTCGCTCTACTGGCACACCTGCGGAGAAGGAAAACGCGATCTTGTGCTGCTGCACGGATGGGGACTGAATGCCGAAGTCTGGCAAAGCATTATTCCGCGACTCAGCCCGCACTATCGGCTGCACCTGGTCGATCTGCCCGGTTATGGCCGCAGTCAGAATTTTGGCGCGCTGACGCTGGAGCAGATGGCTGAGCAGATACTGCCTTTGCTGCCACCGCAGGCCATTGTTCTGGGCTGGTCGCTGGGCGGACTGGTGGCGACGCAGCTTGCGCTGACCGCGCCAGAAAAGCTGGGCGCACTGATTACCGTTGCGTCGTCACCCTGTTTCACCGCCACAGAGCGCTGGCCCGGCATTAAACCCGAGACCCTGCAGAACTTTCAGCAGATGCTCAGCAACGATTTTCAACGCACAGTGGAGCGCTTTCTGGCGCTGCAGACGCTGGGCACCGAAACGGCGCGTGCCGATGCACGACAGCTGAAAGAGGTGGTGCTGTCACAACCGATGCCGGAGGTGCCGGTACTGGATGGCGGGCTGGAGATTCTGCGTCAGGTCGATCTGCGTGATGCGTTACCGCAGATTACATTGCCGTTCCTGCGACTTTATGGGGCATTAGATGGACTGGTGCCGCGCCGGATTGCCCCAGAGATAGATCAAATGTTGCCAGCCTCGCCTTCAGTGGTTATCGAAAAAGCAGCACATGCGCCTTTCATCTCCCACCCTGAGACATTTTGTCAGCATATTGTTAATTTTATCAGTAATTTACCAGGATAATCATGCTTTGAGTTGGCAAAATCGCAGACAGCAGTAATACTTCTGTCTGTAAGCAAGGCCGCTGCAATTTTATGTGATTAGTCACGGAAATGACTATGCCGTTCCATACTGCCTTACGCGTTTAGCTGCTGCTTACATCTCACAATGGATCATGAATGAGGGTAAACATAATGAAGGTTTTCAAATGGGTTGTGGCTTCAATGATGATGGGCGCGATTTCATTTTCTGCGATGGCAGCAAAAGAAGTCACGCAGGAAGAAGTTAAGACAATGAACCTGCAAAAGATCGGCAACGTTAACACCACGGCGGAAACCACCTCGCCAATGGATGCTAAAAAAGTGCTGTCTAAGCTCGCAGATGAAAAAGGCGGTAAATACTACCGGGTGATCGCAGGCCGCGAACACGGTAAATTCAGCGCTACGGCTGAAGTTTACAAGTAATTAACGAAGCCACATGAACTGCCAGGCATCCAGCTTAACCGGCTGGGTGCCATCAACTTTCTCCCCGCTCACCACATCCTGCAACGTATGTGCCATCGGCAATTGCGTCTCCACTGACCGTCCACTGAGATTAAACACGCACAGTAACCCCTCGCCGCTTTCCGCCTTATGACGGCTCAGCACCAGCACGGCATTTTCGCTGTCATACAGCGTCATCGGATTATCGGGATGGAATGCAGGCTGGCGACGACGCAGCTGGATCAGTTGGCTGAGCCGGGTATAAATCTGCTGCCTCAGCCAGTCACCGCCCGCCAGCGCCGCCTCAATCTGCTGCAAATCATACTTCTGACGGTTAATCGCCCGGTTATGTCCGGCGGCCCGCACGCCATCATAATGGTTACGACCGCCCAGAATGCTCTGGATATAGATGGCAGGCACGCCAGGAAAGACCAGCAGCATCGCATGGGCCAGTAAAAAGCGTTTCAGCCGCGTGGCATCATCATCGGCTTCGCGGTTCAGCGCATCCAGGAAAGTGACGTTGATTTCATAGGGACTGGTGGTGCCGTCAGGATTGTTCTTATAGGAGACAAGCGCGCCTTCCAGCGCCAGATCACGCACCAGCGCCACAATCTCAACTTCAGACAAAATGCCGCGTGCCGGATTAAGTCCGATGCCATCGTGTGACGCCAGGAAGTTGAAGAAGGTGGTGTCGTTACTGCTGAGATCCAGTGAGCTGGCCCACTGCCTCAGCGCGCGTGCCGATCCGGTGTGAATCGCATGCAGCACCAGCGGCGGCAGTGAAAACTGATACACCATCTGCGCCTCATCATGCCCGTTGCCCAGATAGCTGATGTTGTCCTGATGCGGCACGTTGGTCTCGGTGATAATCACCGTGCCCGGCGCAACGTGGTCGGCAATGGCGCGAAATAGCTTCACCAACTGGTGGGTTTTTTCCAGATGAATGCAGCGCGTGCCGGGCGTTTTCCACATATAGCCAACCGCATCAAGGCGCACATAGTCAGCGCCGCGTATCAGGTAGTCGAGCAGCACGTTGACCATGCGCAGCAACACTTCAGGATTGGCAAAGTTAAGGTCAATCTGGTCGGCGCTGAAGGTGGTCCAGATAAAGCGGGTATCGCCATCCGCCATCTTAAACGGCGTCAGCAGCGGCGAGGTGCGCGGGCGCGTCACGGCGCTGAGATCGGTAGCGGGCGGCATGCTGATAAAGAAATCGTCCCAGCCGGGATCCTGCGCCAGGAAGTGGCTGAACCAGGCACTCTTAGCCGACATATGGTTGCAGACAAAGTCGAACATCAGCCGGGTTTCCTGATGCAGACGCGCAATATCCTGCCAGTCCCCGCACACCGGATCGACCTGATGATAATCAATCACCGAAAAGCCGTCGTCGGAAGACCAGGGGAAAAAGGGCAGCAGGTGAACCAGCGGAAAGGTGGATTGCAGGTGCTGCTGGTAGAAGCGGGAAAAGGTGCTGAGCGTCGGTTTACCGGCTTCCCGAAACTGATCGGCGTAGGTGATCAGCACCACATCCTGTTCATCCCAGTGAGCCTTGCGAGGCAACTTGATCGCCTCGCGGGCTGAAGTGATGTCAGCCTGCAGGCGCGCAAAGGTCGCCTCCGGGAATGTGCCAGCATAAATCTTATCAATCAGATCGGTGATCGTATCCATCGTGAATTGGGTGCCACAGCAGGTGTTGTTTTTATGACAGGCGTCTTTTTAGCGTAGCGCGATGATGGAGATTTTCAACCGGGGAGGAGGACGTGAAGAGGGGGCCCGATGTGGCCCCCTGAAAAGCTTAGCGTTTTTTACCCAGAGCGGCGGCCAGTGCATCACCCATCGCACTGTTACCCGCGGATGAGCTGACCGGACGCGGACGGCCTTTACCGGCAGCCGGACGTTTCTCTTCGCGCGGGGCGGCGTTCTTCGCACCACCACGTGCATTGCCTTCGCCTGGCTGCTCATCAAGACGCATGGTCAGGGCAATACGTTTGCGCTGGAGATCGACTTCCATCACTTTTACTTTAACGATATCGCCGGCTTTCACCACCTGATGGGGATCTTCCACAAAGCGATTAGAGAGCGAGGAGATATGCACCAGGCCATCCTGATGGACGCCAATATCCACAAACGCACCGAAGTTGGTGACGTTGGTGACGGCACCTTCGAGGATCATGCCCGGCGTCAGGTCGTTCAGTGTTTCAACGCCTTCCGCGAACTGCGCAGTCTTAAACTCAGGACGCGGATCGCGGCCCGGCTTCTCCAGCTCTTTCATGATGTCGGTGACGGTCGGCAGACCAAAACGGTCATCAATGAAATCCCGGGGGCTGAGATTACGCAGGCTGCCAGAATTACCCATCAGATCGCTCAGAGCCTGTTCGGTGGCGGCCAGAATACGTTCTACTACCGGGTAGGCTTCCGGGTGAACGGTCGAGGCATCCAGCGGGTTATCGCCGTGGTTGATGCGGAGGAAGCCCGCACACTGCTCAAAAGCTTTTGGTCCAAGACGGCTTACTTTCAGCAACTGCTGACGGTTCTGGAAGCGGCCATTCTCATCACGCCAGCCGACAATGTTCTGCGCCATCATGCGCGTCAGGCCCGCGACGCGGGTCAGCAGCGGCACCGAGGCGGTGTTGAGGTCAACGCCGACGGCGTTCACGCAATCCTCTACGACAGCGTCAAGTTTCTTCGCCAGCTGGCTCTGACTGACATCATGCTGATACTGACCGACGCCGATCGATTTCGGGTCGATCTTCACCAGCTCAGCCAGCGGATCCTGCAGACGGCGGGCAATCGACACCGCGCCACGCAGTGAGACATCGAGATCCGGGAACTCCAGCGCCGCCAGTTCGGAGGCTGAGTAGACGGAGGCTCCGGCTTCACTGACAATCACCTTCTGCGCCGTGACCTGTGGGAACTGCTGCTGCAGATCCAGGAAGAAGCGCTCGGTTTCACGTGAGGCGGTTCCGTTGCCAATCGCTACCAGCTCAACCTGATGCTTAATGCAGAGTGCGGCGACGGCCGCTGCGGCTTTGGCAGTCTGGCCGGTGTGCGGATAGACGGTATCGGTCGCCACGACTTTACCGGTGGCATCGACCACCGCCACTTTGACGCCGGTGCGCAGGCCGGGATCCAGTCCCATAGTGGCGCGCATCCCGGCGGGAGCTGCCATCAGCAGATCGTGCAGATTGCGGGCAAAGACGTTGATGGCTTCATCTTCTGCGCGTTCGCGCACCGTGCCCATCAGCTCCGTTTCCAGATGCAGCATCACTTTGATACGCCACGTCCAGCTCACAACTGCTTTACGCCAGCTGTCGGCCGGCGCGTTGTTCAGGCGCAGATTCAGGTGCTCAGCAATCAGCGTTTCGCCGTGGCTTTCACGTGGCGCTTCATCAAACTGCGGATCGGCATTCAGCGAGAGTTGCAGTACGCCTTCGTTGCGGCCACGCAGCATCGCCAGCGCACGGTGCGACGGCACGGTGCTCAGTGCTTCGTGGTGATCGAAGTAGTCGCGGAACTTCGCGCCCGCTTCCTCTTTTCCTTCCACCACGCGTGACACCAGATGGGCATTTTTCCACAGGTAGTTACGTACTTTCGCCAGCAGCGCGGCGTCTTCGGCGAAACGCTCCATCAGAATGTAGCGGGCACCATCCAGCGCGGCACGCACGTCGGCGACGCCTTTGTCGGCATCAACATATTGTCCGGCAAGCTGCTCAGGGATGTGAGACGGCTCCTGCCAGAGCGTGTCCGCCAGCGGTTCCAGACCGGCTTCGATAGCAATCTGTCCACGCGTGCGGCGTTTCTGTTTGTAGGGCAGGTAGAGGTCTTCAAGCTCGGTTTTGCTGAGGGTGGTGTTGATGGCGCGGGCGAGGTCGTCAGTGAGTTTTCCCTGATCGTCAATCGACTTCAGAATCGACTGCCGTCGCTCTTCAAGTTCACGCAGATAGCTGAGACGGGTTTCCAGCTGGCGCAGTTGGGTATCATCCAGCCCGCCGGTCACCTCTTTACGATAGCGTGCGATAAACGGCACGGTATTCCCTTCATCTAACAGGCGAACGGCGGCGTCAACCTGCTCTGGTCGCGCCTGTAGCTCACTGGCAATTATCTGGCTCAGAACTTTCATCATCAGGACTGTCTTGCTTTCCGGGTTGAGAAATAGCCGACAGTTATACGGATTGATGGTTAAAATTGCCAGAGACGCGGGCGGCTTTCAGCGATAATCTGAATCGTTATTGCGGGTAGTCAATCGCGTTGACATACCACAGCGCCGGACCCAATGGCGTCTCGACGGTGGCGGCATCGCCGACCTCTTTTTTCAGCAGCGCCCGCGCCATCGGCGAGTCGATAGAGATGTAATCTTTGCGGCCAAAAATCTCATCGTAGCCCACAATGCGGAAGCGTTTGAGGTCGCCCTCATCGTTTTCAATTTCCACCCAGGCACCAAAGAACACTTTGCCATCCTGCTGCGGGGAGTAATCCACGATACGCAATTGCTCGATGCTTTTGGTCAGATAGCGTACACGGCGGTCGATTTCCCGCAGCCGTTTTTTGTTGTACTGATAGTCGGCATTTTCACTGCGATCGCCAAGGCTGGCAGCCCAGGTGACTTTTTTTGTCACTTCCGGTCGCTCTTCACGCCACAGATAGTCGAGTTCCGCTTTTAGCTTATCGAAGCCTTCGCGGGTAATAAGTCGGGTTTTCATGCTATACCGGCCAGAGAGATCCAAAGAGCGACAGTGTAAGGCAAAGAGGGCGCGGCAAAAAAGAGTCGGGGAAAGGGTTTTTAAAGGCTAAAAACCCATGTTGTTTTCCCCGGCGGCGAAAGGGTTGGTGCTGTGGTTCAAAATAAAGCCAGTAATCTGAAGCCGGTACAGAGGGTGCTTAAACTTATTTTCCGGCGTGGGTCGCCGTGGTGGTCGATGTACCGGTGCTGTGACCGTCACCGCCGCCGCCGCCCATGGTGGCCAGCGCTACGCCCAGCAGGGCTGCGACTGCACCAACACCGATGGCGTTAGAGTTACCTTGTGCTGTCGTTGTCGCTGCTGCGCCGGCCGCTTCACCCGTGGCTGTGGCAGCATAACCTGGGCTGACGCTGCCTAATGCCAGCGCGCTCAGCAGTAAAATTGTTTTTTTCATTGTGTGTATTCCCCGTTGAGACATCGAATGTTGCCTGAGCAGTCTGGTTTAAAACGGAGAAGGGGAAAAGTTGGCTTTACTGATTGATTTAAAGGACTTTAATTTAAACTGGCCTTGCTGATGGCACTGCTGAAACTAATCCGAGAGGAGCGTGGGGCGTTAGACGAGTTTGCTGGAATATTATGCTGTCTGGTTGCTGTTGAGGTAGATTATCTGGAGCTTATCCACAGTGATGGCTGATCATTAAGTCAAATTGCCTGCTAACTCACTGAATTATTTCACTGATTAAAAACTGGCTTACTTCCGACGCCAGCCATTGAGAGAAACCGGGCCGTTTTTTCAGATTTGCCGTATCAGGGGCCGGGCAGGGGCAAAAGCGTTAAAACTGACCCGAAATCGCCTTAAATCAAATATAAGCTCCTGTTTAATATGCTTTGTAACAATTTTGGCTAGAATATAAACCAATAATGACTGTCACTATAAGGCATCTTTTTTTAACAATGTTGGCTCAGGCAATAGCGCCTTTGGGAGTTGAAAATGCAAGAGAACTACAAAATTCTGGTCGTCGATGATGATATGCGTCTGCGCGCACTGCTTGAACGCTATCTCACCGAGCAGGGCTTTCAGGTGCGCAGTGTCGCTAATGCCGAGCAGATGGACCGTCTGTTAACCCGTGAATCTTTTCATCTGATGGTGCTCGACCTGATGTTGCCAGGCGAAGATGGTCTCTCTATCTGCCGTCGTCTGCGCAGTCAGAGCAACCCGATGCCGATTATTATGGTGACCGCCAAGGGCGAAGAAGTGGATCGTATCGTAGGGCTGGAGATCGGCGCTGACGACTACATTCCCAAACCGTTTAACCCGCGTGAGCTGCTGGCGCGTATCCGCGCCGTGCTGCGTCGTCAGGCTAATGAACTGCCAGGCGCACCTTCGCAGGAAGAGGCGATTATCGCCTTCGGTAAATTCAAACTTAACCTCGGCACCCGCGAGATGTTCCGTGAAGATGAGCCAATGCCGCTGACCAGCGGTGAGTTTGCGGTGCTGAAAGCACTGGTGAGCCACCCGCGTGAGCCGCTGTCTCGCGACAAGCTGATGAACCTGGCGCGTGGCCGTGAATACAGTGCCATGGAACGTTCGATTGACGTTCAGATCTCCCGCCTGCGTCGCATGGTGGAAGAGGATCCTGCGCACCCACGTTATATTCAGACTGTCTGGGGTCTGGGCTACGTCTTTGTGCCGGACGGCAGTAAAGCATGAAGCGACTGCGCTTCTCGCCACGGAGTTCGTTTGCCCGCACCCTGCTGCTGATCGTTACCCTGCTGTTCGTCAGCCTGGTAACGACCTATCTGGTGGTGCTGAACTTCGCCATTCTTCCCAGCCTGCAACAGTTCAATAAGGTGCTCGCTTACGAAGTTCGTATGCTGATGACCGACCGGTTGCAGCTGGAGGATGGCACGCAGCTGGAAGTGCCTCCGGCGTTTCGCCGGGAAATCTATCGCGAACTGGGGATCTCGCTCTACACCAATGCAGCAGCAGAGGAGAGCGGATTGCGCTGGGCGCAGCACTATGAATTCCTGAGCGAGCAGATGGGACAGCAGCTTGGCGGTCCGACCGATGTCCGGGTTGAGGTTAATAAAAACTCGCCGGTGGTCTGGCTCAAAACCTGGCTGTCGCCCGACATCTGGGTACGGGTGCCGCTGACTGAGATTCATCAGGGCGACTTCTCCCCGCTGTTCCGCTACACCCTGGCGATTATGCTGCTGGCGATAGGCGGAGCCTGGCTGTTTATCCGTATCCAGAACCGACCCCTGGTGGATCTGGAGCACGCCGCCCTGCAGGTCGGGCGCGGGATTATTCCGCCGCCGCTGCGCGAGTATGGCGCGTCAGAAGTGCGATCGGTGACCCGTGCCTTTAACCAGATGGCTGCAGGGGTGAAGCAGCTGGCGGATGACCGCACGCTGTTAATGGCGGGCGTCAGCCACGATTTGCGAACGCCGCTGACCCGCATTCGTCTCGCCACCGAGATGATGAGCGAGCAGGATGGCTATCTGGCCGAATCGATTAATAAAGATATCGAAGAGTGCAACGCCATCATTGAGCAGTTCATCGACTATCTGCGCACCGGTCAGGAGATGCAGACCGAGCGCGCGGATCTTAACAGCGTGCTGGGCGAAGTCGTGGCGGCTGAGAGTGGCTATGAGCGTGAAATCGAAAATGCGGTGATGCCGGAAGAGTTAATGCTGGATATCAACCCGCTGTCGATTAAACGCGCACTGGCTAACCTGGTGGTCAATGCTGCGCGATACGGCAATGGCTGGATCAAAGTCAGCAGCGGACGGGAACTGCATCGCGCCTGGTTCCAGGTGGAAGATGATGGTCCTGGCATCAAGCCGGATCAACTGGCGCATCTGTTCCAGCCGTTTGTGCGGGGCGACAGCGCCCGCAGCACCAGCGGCACCGGTCTCGGTCTGGCGATTGTGCAGCGTATTATCGATGCCCATCAGGGCTCGCTGGAGATTGGCGAGAGCGAACGTGGGGGCTTACGTATTCGTGCCTGGTTGCCGCTAGTGGAAACGATGGCGCTGAGCCACAACACCGGCAGCAACAGCGTTTCGGGCTGAGAAAAGCGGCGCGGCAGAATCACTGCCGCGCCGGTTCCGTTAGCGTTGCGGGCCAGCTTTCACCAGCGCAGCCCCTGCGGCGTTATCCGTGTACTTGTCGAAGTTATCAATAAAGCGCTGTGCCAGACCTTCGGCGGCAGCGGTCCACTTCTCTTCACTCTCCCAGCTACGACGCGGATCGAGCGTGTCACTATCCAGCTCGCCCAGCGCAACCGGCATCTGCAGATTAAAGATTGGCAGTGTTTCCGTCGGTGCATTATCCAGCTCACCCGCCAGGATCGCATTGATGATGGCGCGGGTATTCTTCAGTGAGATGCGTTTGCCACTGCCGTTCCAGCCGGTATTCACCAGGTAAGCCTGCGCACCGGATGCCTCCATCCGCTTCACCAGCACTTCCGCATACTGCGTCGGATGCAGCATCAGGAATGCCGCGCCGAAACAGGCGGAGAAGGTGGGGGTCGGCTCAGTGACGCCACGCTCGGTACCCGCCAGTTTGGCGGTGAAACCTGACAGGAAATGATACTGCGTCTGCTCCGGCGTCAGGCGTGAAACCGGTGGCAGCACGCCAAACGCATCGGCGGTCAGGAAAATGACTTTCTTCGCGTGGCCCGCTTTTGAGACTGGCTGCACGATATTGTCGATGTGATTGATCGGATAGGAGACGCGGGTGTTTTCGGTTTTGCTGCCGTCGTCATAATCGACGCTGCCATCTTCACGAACCACCACATTTTCCAGCAGCGCATTGCGGCGAATGGCACGGTAGATCTCCGGCTCAGCCTGCTCAGAAAGGTTGATGGTTTTAGCGTAGCAGCCGCCCTCGAAGTTAAACACGCCATCATCGTCCCAGCCGTGCTCATCATCGCCGATCAGCTGGCGGTCAGGATCGGTGGAGAGTGTGGTTTTGCCGGTGCCCGAGAGGCCAAAGAAGACCGCCACATCACCCGCTTTGCCGACGTTAGCTGAACAGTGCATGGAAGCAATGCCTTTCAGCGGCAGCAGGTAGTTCATGATGGCGAACAGACCTTTCTTCATCTCGCCGCCGTACCAGGTTCCGCCAATCAGCTGCATGCGTTCGGTCAGATTGAAGGCGACAAAGTTCTCTGAGTGCAGACCCTGCGCCTGCCAGTCAGGATTGGTGCATTTAGCCCCGTTCATCACCACAAAGTCAGGTTTGAAGTCGGCCAGCTCAGCATCGTCAGGCTGGATAAACATGTTCTTCACGAAGTGAGCCTGCCAGGCGACTTCGGTGACGAAACGTACGCTCAGACGTGAATCGGCATTGGCACCGCAGAACGCATCCACAACAAACAGACGCTTGCCGGAAAGCTGGCGGGTGACGCAGCTTTTCAGCGCGCTCCAGGTTTCCTGCGACAGAGGCTGATTGTCGTTTTTGCCGGTGCCCTGGTCGTTCCACCACAGGGTATCGCGCGTGGTGTCATCACGCACAATGTACTTATCCTTAGGCGATCGCCCGGTGAAAATTCCGGTGTCTACTGCAATCGCGCCGCTCTGCGTCAGGGTGCCACGAGCAAAACCTTCGAGGTCCGGGCGCGTCTCTTCCTGAAATAGCGTGTCGTAATCAGGGTTGTAAACCACTTCCGTGGTATCCACGATGCCCAAAGCGGCAAGGTCTTGCGAGGTCAGGCCGTTAACGCGCATTTTACTGCTCCTTAAATCGGTGTCTGTTCTGCAAAGCAGAGATAGGTTGGGATCGTGCCAACCGGCTGTTGCATCAGGTGCGGCGAATCACTGACAGTCCACTGCGCTTCGTCACGACAGCCTGCAAAGAGAACCGGACTTTTCAGGGCATCTGCCTTTGGCTTCCGGGCGTTTGCACGATCGCGCGCAGTTTACTCTTCTGCGTTATGGGAAAAAGGGCAGTGATCTAAAAATGCGACTCAGGGCGCGTTAAGGCCATGTTTCGAACGTTTAAAAGATGTTATGAAAGTAAAAAAAGATATTTTGTCTGGAAAATTATGGGGATAGGACGGGGGAGAGGAGGAGGGGCGGCAGAAGCCGCCCGATCAATCAGTGCAGACGGTCGTTATTCTCAAGGGAGTGGCTGCGGATACCGGCGATATCGACGGCATCAAACACGTAGTTTGAACCGCAATAGTCACAGTGCATGTCGATTTTGCCATCTTCCGCGATGATCTCGTCCACTTCTTCCTGGGGCAGCGTAGTCAGCACTTCGCCACAGCGTTCACGCGAGCAGGTGCATTTATAGATCACCGGCTGCGGATCGTAGAGGGTGACCTCTTCCTGATGATAGAGGCGCCACAGCGCTTCGTTCGCAGGCAGATCGATCAGCTCTTCCGTTTTAATGGTTTCGGTCAGGGTCGCCAGATGTTCGAAGACCTCTTTCTCCGTATCCTGCGCGGGCATAACCTGCAGCAGGATACCGGCAGCACCTTTGTCGCTGGTGCGGATAAACAGACGCGTTGGCAGCTGCTCTGAGCGCATGAAGTAATCTTCCAGGCACTCGGCCAGGGTTTCACCTTCCAGTCCGACCACTCCCTGATAACGCTCACCCTTCTCCGGGGAGATGGTGATCACCAGATAGCCATTGCCGACCATGCTTTTCAGGGTGCTGTCGTCCGGGATGTCGCCTTTGATACGTGCTACGCCACGCAGCTCCTGGTTGTTGTTACCGTTGATCACGGCCAGCGACAGCGGTCCGTCACCCTGCAGCTGCACGGTGATTTCGCCATCAAACTTTAGCGTGGCGGTCAGCAGGCTGGTTGCGACCAGCATCTCACCCAGCAGCGTTTTAACTGGCGCCGGATAGTCGTGGTTCTTCACGGTTTCACGCCAGGTGTCAGAGACGTTCACCAGCTCGCCGCGCACGGCGGCATTTTCAAACAGATAACGGTGCAGTTGATCCGGGACTGACATATTTTTTTTCTCTCACTGGGACGGGGCGATGGTGCGTCAGCGAAGACGGCGTTATTCATCGCCCGATAATTTAAACTTCATCAAATCGCGACGCTCTTTTTTGTCAGGTCGCCGATCGGGATGGGGCATAGTCAGCGCATTCATTTTGCGCGCCTGCGCCATTTTTTCGCGTTTCTCAATGCTGGCATCGGTTTCGCGATAGAGCTGCTGGGCCTCGCTGGCGGGACGACGCTGAGCGCTGATGTCCGCCACCACCACGGTGCGTTCATCGTTGCCCTGACGCAGTGTCAGTTCCGCATTCAGCTCTACCACTTTGCCAGGCTTGCTGCGCTGGCCGTTGTAATGCACTTTGCCGCCTTCAATCATCTCCCGCGCAATCGCCCGGGTTTTGTAGAAGCGCGCGGCCCAAAGCCACTTGTCGAGGCGGACCTCTTCGCTGCTTTTCTCTTTCATTGCTGCTCCTGACTCAGATCAGCGTCCGGTAATCGCGGGTGGCGCGGTGACGCTGAAAGATTTGCTCAGGACGACCCGAATCGGGGTTCTTTACGCCTAAGCACCAGCCGATGCCCCATAGCTTTGCAGCATCCAGAATCACTTCGCTATCATCGATAAACAGCGTGCGCGGCGCAGAAAAGCCGGTGTGCTGTTGTACCGCCTGCCATAAACGTTGGTCTTCTTTCGGATACCCAAAGGTATGGGTGGAAAGTAATAAATCAAGGTGCGGCGCTAAACCTGTCTGCGCCAGTTTGACGTCCAGATTGTAAGGATGCGCGTTGGTCAGCAGGATGGTGGACTTGCCCGCATGGCGCAACGCCTGCAAAAAAGGCAGCGTATCGTCACGCAGCGCGATACGGCTGCGCATCGCCAGCGTCATGGCACGGATGTCCAGCGCCAGCGCCTCTGCCCAGTAATCCAGACAATACCAGTTTAGCGTATGGGCGACGGCCTGATACTTTTCTGCGATGAATGCTTCGGCTTCCGCCCGGCTGATACCGCGTTGCTGGCTGAGCTGTTCAGGCACATGTTCTAGCCAGAAATGACGATCAAACGCCAAATCCAGCAGTGTGCCATCCATGTCGAGCAGTACAGTATCAATCTCAGACCAGTTGAGCATCCAGGTTCACCCTGTAAAAAAACCGGGCGACAGGGTAGCACAGAAGGGCGGGGGGTCAGAATATCGAGCGCACACCCTGCAAAGTGCCAAGGTTATGGTTGAAGCACTTGTCGTAGTATTGCTGGATATCGATCATGCGCTGGCGATTCCGGTGCATACGGCGCAGCGCCAGTAACCCGTTGATAACCGCGCAGGTGAGCAGTACCAGCAGCAGCAGGACGGTGCCGAGATAGCGCCACTGCGCCATGGCATCCGGCTCATTGTGCAGCACGATATGACGTGTGCCGTTGGCATCCGTTGAAATGCCGGTGATGATGCCGCTGGCGCTGAAAGGCGTATGCAGCAGCATGCCGGAGAGTCGTTGCAGCTCGCGCCACTGAGAAGGCGGGTCGAGATCAAACAGTGACACGGTGGGCTGCGGTTGATTCACCAGCTGGCGACCTTCGTCGCTGACGATCAGGAATCCCCCTGGCGGCGGGCTGTTAAGGTTTTCTGACGCACGACGGGTTTCGCGGAAGAAGAAGGTCGAGGTGGCAGTATTGACCAGGTTTTCCAGCGCTTCGGCACTCACCGGGCGAAGCAGCACATTCATGCCGTTTAACTGGCCGGAATCTGCCCGACGCATCAGCGCTTCCCAGTCTTTGGCATTACCCAGGTTTACCAGGGCATTTTTCAGGCGCATACAGTCCTGCGGCTGATTACAGAGATCCTGCGTTTTCATCACCAGGTCTGAAAAGTCATCCAGCAGGATCATCCCGGACTTCTGAATCGCGGACGCCAGCTGCGGGTTCAGTTTAGGGTCGGTATTGGTTTCCGGATGCAGCTGCTTTGTGGTGGTCTCCAGCAGAGCCGCGGCTTTATCAATAATGTCCGATTGCGGCTGCGGTAACGGCGTGGCGTTATTCCAGTAGACCGCTGAGCAGTCGAACGGCATATAAGCATAGCTGCGGTTGCTCTGATAGTTGTCCGGCACTGAACACATACCCGTACCGCTCACCTTGAGATTGTCACCAATATTCAGCGCTACGCTGCTGAGTTTATCGACACTGCTGACTTCCAGGCTGTCGGTGCCTCTGGCCCAGGCCAGGCTGAGCTTGATCGGCATGCTGAGCGGGATCCAGGTGACCAGCATGATCAGCACCATCAGCGAACCACAGGCCAGCACCACGTTTTTCCGCCAGCGCTGAATGGGGAAGTTTTTGACTTCATCCTGCAGCGACAGGAAGCGACCCTGACGCACCACCTGACGGTTGAGGTAGATCTCGACATCGGTTACCTGACCGAGATCGTGCGCGACATAGGGCTGCCAGTGCGGCGGATAGGCGAGGTCGATAATCCCGAGCGTGATATTGCTCTGCTCCTGGTTTGACTCGCTGAACAGGCCCCAGCGCTTTGGCGCACCGCGCAGGCAGTGTATGTCACGCAGGCCACGCTCACCGGGAATGCGATAGAGCAGCCACAGGCTGGCACCAATCATGACTGTACCGGTCAGCACCAGCCAGATCATCAGCGTGGTGGGCACTAACAGGCTGAAGAAGAAGAGTAAGAAGGCCAGGGAGATCATCACCGCTTCACGCGTGCCGTCTGGCCGCGACAGGCGATACTCTTCCGCTGTCTCTTTGCGCACCTGCAGCAGTTCGACATTTTCGGTTTCCGCTTTGCGGATAGAAGCGTTGGTCGACACCGGACGCATCAGCGTCGGCAGCGATTGCTGATCCACGGCGTAATCCACCAGCGAGTGGCCGTTCAGCGAGATCACTAGCGGAATAGATTGGGTGCGGATTAACTCGACGTAGTTTTCGTCGGTGATGTACTGCTCCCACAGCGGCGGCAGATGAACTTCAACTTCATCCAGATAGTAGCGCCATTTATGGGGATCGTCCGTGGAGAGGCCGTAGCGGGTAATCGCACGGGTAACCGGGTAGACATTGTTGCTCTGCGCCGTCAGCGTCAGACGTTCAGACGCGCTTCGCTTATCTGTAGTCACCGGGGTGCGCAGCTGTTTCTCCAGCGCGGCGACATACTTATCAACAGCCTCTCGCTCCTGCGCAGAAAGTTTACGGCAGGGCGGACTGATGAATGGCAGCGGTTTCGCCAACGGCGGACGATGCCGCATAGCGTACCAGAACCCAATGCCTGCCAGGATTGAACAGGTCAGCACTATGGCCAGGATCATCAAGATTGTGCTCATGCTCTGCTCAATTCAGCCAAAATGCTGCCTTCACTTTAAACTTTCGCTTCCGGTTATGCTCACTATAAAAGAGGCATTCCGGAAGATTATATAACCCTGAGGAGTCAGACACCCGATGAAATAGTGCCAGCGTATATCTGATTGGCATTTGTTAAACCCTGCCTTGTCCGAATGGTAACCGGCACAGACTGGATTAAATATCGGTATTATCTGAAACTTATCGCAGCATATTGACTAATGCAAATTTAGTCTTAACTGATAACTAAAGGCTGTTATTCAATCGCTTTAATCTGTGCAACGATAACGTCACTGTCTGACTGTCGCACAATTGCCTGTGGTTAGGTATGCTAATTCGCTACTGATAGCCGGCGCAGAATAATTTGAGGCTGATATGAAAATTCCAAAAAAACCTGACATCCTCAATATCACCGCCGTGGCGCGTTCACGGTTATTCACCATTGAATCGGTCGATCTGGCTTTCAGCAATGGTGCACATCGCGTTTATGAGCGGATGAAGCCCTCCGAGCGTGAAGCGGTGATGATTGTGCCGATTATTGATGACCATCTGATCCTGATTCAGGAGTATGCCGTCGGACTGGAGACTTATGAACTCGGTTTCCCTAAAGGGCTTATCGACTCAGGTGAAAGCGTGAATGAAGCGGCGGTGCGCGAACTGAAAGAAGAGGTCGGTTTTGGGGCCGAACAGCTGACAACGCTGGGCAAGCTCACCATGGCACCCTCCTACTTTTCCAGCAAAATGAACATCGTGGTAGCGGAAGGTCTCTACGCCGAAAAGCTGGAAGGCGATGAGCCGGAACCGCTGATTGTCCACCGCTGGCCGCTGAGCGATATGCTGTTGCTGCTGGAAGAACCCGATTTCCGCGAGGCGCGTAATGTCAGTGCGCTGTTTATGGCGCGCGAATGGCTGGTGAAACAGGGCCGTCTGAGTTACTGATGCGTCACTGAATAAAAAAGCCGACTCACGTCGGCTTTTTTATTGTGCGATTACTGATATCACATCAGAACAGTTCGTGACTTTCGCCGTTATCCATAATGGTGGTACCCACATCATGAACCGAATATTCGGTCGGCTGGGTGCCATTGATGAAGTACTCCTGACGAGTGTTACCCCCGCCGTTTGCCAGCTTGCCGGTACTGCGATCGATCGTCACCGTAACCACGCCATCTGGCGGTGTTAACGGCTGCACCGGGACGCCGTCCAGCGCGCTTTTCATGTACTCATCCCATGCCGGTTGCGCACTCTTCGCGCCGCCTTCATAGCCCGAAATCTGATCGGGAATCGCACCGGATAGCGTGCTGCGGCCCAGATTGCGGCGCGCATCATCAAAACCGATCCAGACTGAAGTCACTACGCCAGGGCCGTAACCTGAGAACCAGGCATCTTTCGAGCTGTTGGTGGTACCGGTTTTGCCGCCGATATCATTACGCTTGAGGTCACGCCCGGCACGCCAGCCGGTTCCCATCCAGCCCGGTTCGCCAAAGATGTTACTGTTCAGCGCGCTCCTGATGAGGAAGCTGAGCGGGGTGTTGATTACGTGGGGCGCATATTGCTGATCGCCCTGTTGTGCCTGCGCCGGAACCTGCTCAAGTTCAGGTTGAGGAACCGCCTGATTCTGGTTGGTGTTTGAGGCCGCAACGTTCTCAACGCTCTCTTCATTCAGCGCAAGCGCTTTTTTGGTCTCACCGTAGATCACCGGCAGATTGCACTGCGGGCAGGCGATCTTCGGTTTCTCTTCAAAGACGGTGCCGCCCTGTTCATTCGTAATCTTCGTAATGAAGTAAGGATCGACCAGGAAGCCGCCATTCGCCATCACGGAGTAGCCACGCACCACCTGTAACGGAGTGAATGAGGCTGCACCCAGCGCCAGCGATTCGGTGTGAACAATGTTCTGCGCCGGGAAACCAAAGCGCTGCAGATACTCTGCGGCGTAATCCACGCCCATCGCACGCATCGCACGCACCATCACCACGTTTTTCGACTGACCTAATCCCTGACGCAGACGAATCGGGCCATCGTAAGTTGGCGGTGAGTTCTTTGGACGCCAGTCTGCACCGGCACCCGCATCCCAGCGTGAAATCGGCACATCGTTCAGGATGGAGGCGAGCGTCAGCCCGCGATCCATAGCGGCGGTATACAGGAAAGGTTTGATGTTGGAACCGACCTGGCGCAGTGCCTGAGTCGCACGGTTAAACATGCTCTGGTTAAAGGCGAAACCGCCTACCAGCGCGCGCACCGCACCATCATTTGGATCCAGGGAGACCAGTGCTGAGTTCACATCCGGCACCTGGCCCAGCCACCAGTCGTCACCGACTTTACGCACCCAGATCTGCTGGCCAGCCTGCAATACCTGCGTCACGCTTTTCGGCGTTGGGCCCTGCACAGTGTCAGACTTATAAGGACGCGCCCAGCGCACACCGGCTAACGCCAGCGACACATTGCTGCCATCCTGCATCATTACGGTCGCTTCATCGCTGCGCGCTTCCGTAACGACGGCCGGGTGGAGCGGACCATAGACCGGCAGCACCTTCAGCGCTTTCTCAATCTTCGTCTGATCCCAGGCCGGTTCACCCACTTTCCACAGCACGCTGGTCGGGCCGCGATAGCCATGACGCATATCGTAGGCCATCACGTTATTACGTACCGAGGTCTGCGCGGCTTCCTGCAGGCGGCGGGTCACAGTGGTATAGACCTTGTAACCGTCGGTGTAGGCATTGTTGCCGTAGCGCTTCACCATCTCCTGACGCACCATCTCGCTGAGATAAGGGGCAGAGAAAGCGATTTCCGGACCGTGATATTTCGCCACCAGCGGCGTATTACGGGCCTCGTCATACTGCTGTTGGGTGATGTAATGCTGATCCAGCATACGCGCCAGTACCACGTTGCGGCGCGAAAGGGCGCGGCTCGGCGAGTACAGCGGGTTAAAGGTGGATGGCGCTTTCGGCAGACCGGCAATCATCGCCATCTCACTCAGCGACAGCTGGTCAACCGGCTTACCAAAATAGACCTGTGAGGCTGCACCAACGCCATAAGCGCGGTAGCCGAGGTAGATCTTATTCAGGTAGAGCTCCAGGATCTCATCTTTATTCAGCAACTGCTCAATGCGGATCGCCAGGAATGCTTCCTTTATCTTACGCATCAGGGTGCGTTCCGGACTCAGGAAGAAGTTACGGGCCAGCTGCTGAGTGATGGTACTGGCACCCTGCGAGGCATGACCGGAGACCAGCGCAATGCTGGCCGCACGGAAAATACCTACCGGATCAACACCATGGTGCTCATAAAAACGGCTGTCTTCGGTCGCAATAAACGCTTTCACCATCACAGGTGGCACTTGCTGCAGAGTCAAAGGGATACGGCGCATTTCGCCATACTGGGCGATTAAATCGCCATCGGCGCTGTAAACCTGCATAGGGGTTTGCAGACGCACATCTTTCAGCGTGTTCACGTCGGGCAGCTGTGGCTCTATGTATTTGTATAAACCATAAATCGAGCCAGCTCCCAACAGGATGCAACACACTGTAAGGATCAATAGATACTTTACGAACTTCACCTGGAATTTCCCATCTGTTGTCGTTTGAGCAGTTTATAAACAACCGCGCGGTAGTATAAAGGCAAGCCAGACGCTTTGATATGTCCATCTTTCCCGGACGATAAGGAGATCGCGCGCATGGCTTTTCATACCTGGCAAATTGGGCTGGATATTCAGAATAGGCAGATTTGTGCCCTGGCCCTCCAGCCTCGTCGTGATGGCTGGCAGCTACGCCACTGGTGGCAGCAGCGGCTGCCGCAAGATACGTTAAGAAACGGCGTGCTGCAATCTTCGCCTGAATTACTGGCGGCCTTGACGGCCTGGCGTCAGCGGTTGCCACGTCGTTACTCGCTGCGGGTCGCACTGCCCGCCCGGCTGGTGTTGCAGCGCCAGCTTCCCCTGCCAGCGCAGTCGCTGAATGAGCCTGCACTGGGGCACTACGTGCAGGCGGCCGCACGGCGTCTCTTTCCGCTGGAGCCGACTGCGCTGGCGCTGGACTACCGTCCGGATGCGCAGAGTGGTCAGCTCTGCGTCACGGCAGCGCGGCTGGAGATTATTGACCAGTGGGCGGCACCGCTTTTGCAAGCCGGATTAAAGCCGCAGGTATTCGAACTGACTACCGAAGCGCTGAAGCGGCTAGCCCGCCAGGCTGCGTTGCAGGATGGCGCGATGCTGGTGCTGCAGCAGGATAACCGCTGGCTCTGGAGCGATGCGCACACTGCGGCTGAGAGTGGCGAAGCCGCCACGCTGGAGACACTGCAACTGCAGGCCTTCCCCGACGCCCCTTCTGTTGCCTGGTGTACAGCGGAGGCCTGTGCGCAGCCCGCTAACGCCATCGCGTTTTCCCCTTTTGATCTGTTTCGTTATCAGCAGCCGCCCTTGCCGGAGAATCCGGGTGCCTTTGCGCTGGCGGCCGGTCTGGCGCTGCGGGACGGAGATGCGTGATGGTGGCTGTCAATCTGCTGCCCTGGCGGCAGCGCCGTCGGCAACAGCAGCGGCGGCAGAGCCTGGTAGTGTTGTCACTGCTGATGAGTGCGCTGCTGCTGGTAGTTGTGCAGCAAACCTGGCAGATCCATCAGACGCGTCAGCAGGTAGTGCAGGCGGGGAGGGTGAAGCAGCAGACGCTGGCCACGCTGGCAGAGCAGTTAGCCCAGCAGAAGCAGCTACTGGCGCAGCTGGCGGTCGTACAAAAAAAGCAGGCAAAGCAGCGGCAGCAGACGGCACAACTGGCAGCCTGGCAACAGTTTTGGCTCGATCTACCCACGTTGCTGCCTGACACCGCCTGGCTGACCCGGCTGGAGAAGCGCGACAACCATCTGAACCTGGAGGGCCAGGCGCGAGATATGGCGTCGGTGCGGCAGTTTCGCCAGCAGCTAACCCATGTCGCCCTGTTTAGTCAGGTAAAGCAGGGCGGGGTTAAACGCCAGGCTGGGGGGAGTTATCGTTTTTCACTGCGTGCCGAAGTACAGGAGGTGGCTGATGAATGAGTGGTGTGAACGCTGGTGGCAGATGGCCGCACTTCCGCGCTACGGCTTGCTCGCCGCTCTCTCATCCGGTCTGCTGCTGCTCTCCTGGCTTCTGTGGTTACGACCACAGCAGCAGGTGCTGACCGCTGAACAGCAGGCACTGATGCAGTTGAGCCGCACCCTGCAGCAACGCCAGCAGCAGTGGCGTCAGAACCCGGATAATGTGCAGTTGCAGGCGCAACTGCAGTTGATGCAGATCGCCAGATCCGCATCGGGCCGGGCAGTGGAAGAGATTCTGGCGGCACGGCGTAATCAGCTGGAGGAGTGGCAGCCGGATGCGCCTTCCCGCACGCTGACGCTGCATCTGCAGTGGCCAGCGTTCCAGTCGCTTTTTGCCGAGCTTGCCGATACCTCCGCGCCGTTTCCGGTGCATTTCCTGCTGCTGGCGCAGCCGCAGTTCCTGGTCGCTCAACTCTGGCTGGAACCTGACGATGCGCCATAGCCTGCTGATTTTACTGCTGTGCTGTAGCGGTGTGCTGGCGCGTGACCCGTTCCGGCCGGTTGTCGGTTCAGTTTGTGAGGCGTCAGTAGAACCGCTCACTGGCTGGCGTCTGCAGGGGATCATTGGCCGTGAGGCACATTTCCATGCGTGGCTGCTGGGCCCGCAGGGGGAGAGCGTCATCGCCCGCACCGGCAAACCCTTTCCCGTATCGCCCTGGCAACTCGCTGATATGACCCGCCGCAGCATCACCTTAGCGGTGCCTGATAGCTGCACCGCACAACAGACTGCATTTTATTTAAAAGGACGTTCACATGAAAAGGATAGCTACCCTGCTGCTGGTCATCAGCTGCCTGCTGCCGGTTTACGCCGCTGATGAAGAGCCTCTCAGCCTGACATTCGATAATGCGCCAGTAGAACGTATTTTACAGGCACTGGCAGACTATCAGCAGATCAATCTGATGATTGCGCCAGAGGTGGAAGGTTCGTTATCGCTGCGGCTGGATAACCTGCCGTGGCATCAGGCGCTGGACCTGGTGGCGCGCATGGCAAAGCTGACGCTGGTAGAACAGGATAATGTCCTGCTGGTCTATCCGGAGAGCTGGCAGCAGGCACGGGAAGCGGAGCAGCAGGAGCAGTTGCAGCAGATACCTCTGCACCAGCGCGCTGTAATATTGCGCTATGCCAGCGCCAGCGAGGTACATGCCAGCCTTCTGACTGAGCGGCAGTCACTGATGACGCCGCGCGGCAGCGTGACGGTCGACAAACGCACCAACGCCCTGTTACTGCGCGATACCGCAGCGGCTTTAAAAGAGACGGAACGCTGGATACGGGCACTGGATCTGCCACTGGAGCAGATTGAGCTATCGGCCCACATCGTTACCATCAGCGAAGAGCATCTGCAGGAGCTGGGTGTGAAGTGGGGACTGCAGGCGGGTGACGCTGCAGTGACTGACATCCTGCATCATCCCCGGCTGGATATTCCGCTGGCGGTAAGTTCACCCGGTGTCAGCGTGGGTATGGCGCTGGCGCGTATCGGCGGGCAGCTTCTGGATCTGGAGTTAAGTGCGCTGGAGCAGGAGAACCAGATCGAAATCATCGCCAGTCCGCGCCTCTTTACCTCACATCAGCAGACCGCATCGATCAAGCAGGGTACTGAAATTCCCTATGAAGTGTCGGCGGGAAACAGCGGTGCCACCAGTATTGAGTTTAAAGAAGCGGTGCTGGGCATGGAGGTGACACCAACGATTTCGGGTAATGGCCGTATCCAGTTGAAGATCCATATCAGTCAGAATATGCCGGGTCGCAGCATCAGAACCGGCGATAGCGACATATTATCTATTGATAAACAGGAAATTGAGACTCAGGTCACGGTCAGTGACGGGCAAACTCTGGCGTTAGGCGGTATCTTTCAGCAGCAGCGTAGTCGTGGAGAAAATAAGGTGCCGCTGCTGGGAAATGTGCCGCTGATTGGCGGGTTGTTTCGCCAGCAATCTGAGCAGCGTAAAAAAAGAGAGCTGGTGATCTTCATTACGCCGCGATTGGTCAGGGAAGCAGCGCTTACGGCTGGATAAAACGGAAAATGCGTCCCTTAGGGCCATCTGCGTTGACGCAGGGGACGAATTAGCTTACAAGGTTTAGCGATTTTCAATACGATGTAACCGTCTATGCTGGGTAAATCCCGGCAAACAGATCAGAAAATTCCTCTGTAAGCAGCGTTGTAAAGACGCAGCGCTGGCGCGTTACAGTTTCGCGAACACAGGCCAATTCAGAAATGGATGTGCTGAAGGCAATATAATCGGTTGCCAAACAGCCTTGAGTGTTGAGATAATTTTTCATCTGACTCTTGCTAACGCTCATGAGGTCTCAGTTCCTGTCCCGCCAGCAAATGCTGAACGCGGGGTATCATTAACGAATTCTTAGTAATACCGACAAAATGGCAGAGAAACGCAATATCTTTCTGGTTGGGCCGATGGGTGCCGGCAAAAGCACTATTGGCCGTCAGTTGGCTCAGCAACTCAACATGGAGTTCTTCGATTCCGATCAGGAAATTGAGCGACGCACCGGAGCGGATGTGGGCTGGGTTTTTGATGTCGAAGGCGAAGCTGGCTTTCGCGATCGCGAAGAAAAAATCATTAACGAACTGACCGAGAAGCAAGGCATCGTCCTGGCGACAGGCGGTGGTTCCGTCAAATCCCGGGAAACGCGTAATCGTCTCTCCGCCCGCGGTGTTGTGGTTTATCTTGAAACCACCATCGAGAAGCAACTGGCGCGCACCCAACGTGACAAAAAACGTCCGTTGCTGCAGGTGGATTCACCGCCACGTGAAGTGCTCGAAGCGCTGGCTGGCGAACGTAACCCGCTCTACGAAGAGATCGCCGATGTAACCATTCGCACAGATGATCAGAGTGCGAAAGTGGTGGCGAATCAGATTATCCACATGTTGGAAAAAAGTTGATCCAACGTTCGAAGGCTCTTTAACAGGTATCGAGCATCATGGAGAAGATCACCGTCTCACTGGGGGAACGCAGTTACCCCATCACTATCGCCGCCGGACTGTTTAACGATCCGGCTTCTTTTTGGCCGCTAACTGCGGGCGAAAACGCCATGGTGGTGACAAACCAGACGCTGGCTCCGCTCTATCTTGACCAGCTGACAGCGCTGCTGACGGCGGCAGGTGTAAAAGTGGATCAGGTGATCTTACCCGACGGCGAGCAATTTAAGACGCTGGCCGTGATGGATCAGGTTTTTACCGCACTCCTGCAAAAGCCGCATGGTCGTGATACGACGCTTATCGCCTTAGGCGGCGGCGTCATTGGCGATCTTACCGGCTTTGCTGCGGCCAGTTATCAGCGTGGCGTACGCTTTATTCAGGTACCAACCACCTTACTGTCGCAGGTTGATTCTTCGGTTGGCGGTAAAACGGCCGTTAACCATCCGCTGGGCAAAAACATGATCGGCGCGTTTTATCAACCTGCGTCGGTGGTGATTGATACGGCCTGTCTGAAGACGCTGCCCGCGCGCGAACTGGCGTCCGGTCTGGCGGAAGTCATTAAGTACGGCATCATCCTCGACGGTGCGTTTTTCCAGTGGCTGGAGCAGAACCTTGATGCTCTGCTGGCACTGGATGAACAGGCGCTTTCGTATTGCATTCGTCGCTGCTGTGAACTGAAGGCCGAGGTTGTGGCGGCCGATGAGCGTGAAAACGGTCAGCGGGCATTACTTAATCTGGGCCATACTTTTGGTCATGCGATTGAAGCGCACATGGGCTACGGCAACTGGCTGCACGGTGAAGCCATTGCGGCGGGCATGGTGATGGCCGCTCGCACGGCTGAACGCCTGGGCCAGTTTCAGCCGGAAGAGACCGACCGCATTATTACCCTGTTCCGTCGTGCCGGTTTACCGGTGCATGGGCCGCAGGCGATGAGTGCGGAGATGTATCTGCCGCACATGATGCGCGATAAGAAAGTTCTGGCGGGCGAACTGCGGCTGATACTCCCGCTGTCGATTGGCCGCTCTGAAGTGCGTGGTGGCGTGGCACATGATATGGTGCTGGCTGCAATTAACGATTGTCAGCAACCCTGAGATTAAGCAGTTGAGTGGTGACGCGGCGCGCAGGGTGCGCAGTGCGGAATGCCGCTTTACGGAGGAGCCAAAATGGATGAGTTTAAACCGGAAGACGAGTTAAAACCTGACGCCAGCGACCGCCGTCCCTCGCGCCCTCGTAAGTCGTCTACCGCGGCCAAAACACCGGTTTCGCGCCAGCGCATCATGATGGGCGTCGGGATTCTGGTTCTGCTGTTACTGGTACTGGGAATTGGCTCGGCGCTGAATGGCCCGGATGAGAAAAAACCTGCGACTGCGGGCACGACCCCTGCTGCCAATAGCGGTTCCGGTAGCGAGAAGAATATCGACCTGGGCGGCTCCTCTTCCATGTCCGGTGGACAGACTCCTCCTTCAGCCGGGCAGAGCACGCCAGCCACCAGCGGTGATGCTGCCTCTAATCCGCAGCGCGATGTTTCTATGCCGCCTGTGGCGTCAACGCCTACGCAGGCCGCGCCGGTTGAGGCGCCAGCGAATCAGCAGCGTGTCACGCTGCCGGGCGATCTGAACAGCGCGCTGACGAATCAGCAGCAGCAGGTCGATAATGCCGCGATGGGAACGCAGGGTGGCAGTTCACTGCCGACGGCGCCCGCGACGGTCAGCGGTAATGCCGGAACAGCTGCCAATCCTGTAGCGGCACCTTCACGTCAGACGCCGAACAAATCCAGTGCTTCTACCCGTCCGGCGCATGATTCATCGCATAAAACGGCTTCTAAGCCTGCAACCCGTGACAGTAAAACTCATACCACGCCAGCGCATACGCCAGCCAGTTCTGCTCCGGCCACGGCGGCGTCAGGCAGCAGTTCAGCCAGCAAATCCGTGCCAGGTGGCAGCTATACGCTGCAACTGAGCGGTGCCTCGAAGGCGGAAAGCCTGAATGCCTGGGCTAAACAACAGAATCTGAGTGGGTATCACGTCTACAAGACCACCCGTAACGGTGAGCCGTGGTACGTACTGGTAAGTGGCTCCTATGCCACGCCGGCGGATGCCAAACGCGCTGTCGCGTCGCTGCCTGCGGAAGTACGTGCGAAGAACCCATGGGTTAAGCCAGTTAGCCAGGTGAAGAAAGAAGCCAGCCAATAGCGGATGTGGGGCCAGTCTCTGGCCCCGTTTTAAGCGCAGATCTGCTGTCGGTACAGCCACAGCCTCACAATAAGATGTAATAACCACGACAGCATGAAAAAAAATCGCGCTTTCCTGAAATGGGCAGGGGGAAAATTTCCCTTAGTAGAAGAGATCCATCGTCATCTGCCGCAAGGCGACTGCCTGGTCGAGCCCTTTGTTGGCGCAGGTTCGGTGTTTCTGAACACTGAGTTTGATCGCTACCATCTTGCTGATATCAACAGTGACCTGATTAATCTCTACAACATTGTCAAAATGCGCACGGCGGATTTCATCCGTGACGCGCAACTGCTGTTCACGCCGGAAGGTAACAGCGAACTCTGTTATTACCAGCGTCGCACCGAATTTAATACCAGCACCGACGCCTACCAGCGCGCGCTGCTGTTCCTCTATCTGAACCGTCACTGTTACAACGGCCTCTGCCGCTATAACCTGCGTGGTGAGTTCAACGTGCCGTTTGGCCGCTATCGCAAACCCTACTTTCCGGAAGCAGAACTGTTATGGTTTGCCGAGCGCGCGCAAAAAGCGACGTTTGTCTGTGAATCGTACGATGTTACCCTGACCAATGCCGCTAAAGGCTCAGTGGTCTATTGCGATCCGCCTTATGCGCCGCTGTCGGCAACGGCCAACTTCACGGCTTATCACACCAACAGCTTCAGCATGCGTGAGCAGGAGCATCTGGCGGCGCTGGCGGCACAGCTTGCCTCGTCGGAGAACCGGATTCCGGTACTGATTTCTAACCACGACACTGCACTGACGCGTTTGTGGTATCAGGATGCAGTGTTACATGTGGTCAAAGCCCGGCGTTCTATCAGTCGGAGCATAGCCGGTCGCACCAAGGTCGACGAACTGCTGGCACTTTATTGCTAGTCTGTTTCGTCCGCGACCAACGCATTACGCCAGCCTAAGTGCTGGCGCACAACAGTGGGAGAATCGGATGAAACAATATTTGCTGGCCCCTTCAATCCTTTCGGCGGACTTTGCTCGCCTGGGCGAAGACACAGCCAAAGCGCTGGCGGCCGGAGGTGACGTGGTTCACTTCGACGTGATGGACAACCACTACGTCCCTAATCTGACCATGGGTCCGATGGTGCTGAAAGCACTGCGCGACTATGGCATCACCGCCCCCATCGATGTGCATCTGATGGTGAAGCCGGTCGATGCACTGATCCCGGAGTTTGCCAAAGCCGGTGCCACCTACATCACCTTTCATCCCGAAGCCAGCTTACACGTTGACCGCACCCTGCAACTGATTAAAGAGCACGGCTGCAAAGCGGGGCTGGTGTTTAACCCGGCGACCCCACTGAGCTATCTCGATTACGTTATTGATAAGCTGGATATCATTCTGCTGATGTCCGTGAACCCTGGTTTTGGCGGTCAGTCATTTATTCCTGGCACCCTGGATAAACTGCGTGAAGCACGCAGACGTATCGATCAGAGCGGTTACAACATTCGTCTTGAAGTCGATGGCGGCGTGAAGATTGATAACATTGGCCAGATTGCCGCCGCAGGTGCCGACATGTTTGTCGCCGGTTCTGCCATCTTCGGTCACCCTGACTATAAAAAAGTGATCGACGATATGCGCAATGAACTGGAGAAAGCCAATGGCTCGTTTCACTGATATTCGTGCGCTGGCGTTTGATCTTGATGGCACGCTGGTTGATAGCGCGCCAGGTCTGGCTGAGGCGATTGATCGCACGCTGACGGATCTCCGTCTGCCGCAGGCGGGCCTGGAGCGTGTCTCAACCTGGATTGGCAACGGTGCGGATATCATGATGGCCCGTGCGCTGACCTTCGCGCTGGGCCGCGAGCCGCAGCCGGAAGAGCAGCGTGATGCGCGGGCACTGTTTGACCGGCATTACGCCGATACCGTGGATGCAGGCAGTACGCTGTTCCCACAGGTTAAGCAGACGCTGGACGCATTAAAGGCGTCCGGGCTGCCGATGGCGATTGTCACCAACAAGCCGACGCCGTTTGTGGCACCGCTGCTGGAGTCGCTTGGCATTGCCGATGCGTTTTCGCTGATTATCGGTGGCGACGATGTGCCGGTTAAAAAACCGCACCCTGCGGCGATCTTTATGGTGCTGGGTACCTTCGGCGTATTGCCGAATGAGTTGCTGTTTGTTGGCGACTCACGCAATGATATTCAGGCGGCGCAGGCAGCTGGCGTTCCCAACGTCGGTATGACCTTTGGCTATAACTATGGTGAGCCGATTGCGACCAGCCAGCCCGATTTAACCCTCGACTCTTTCGACGAACTTTTGCCCACACTGGGGCTGTAAATATCAGGACTTAAGTATGAAACCCATCGTTTTCAGCGGCGCACAGCCGTCCGGCGAACTGACCATTGGCAACTATATGGGAGCGCTGCGTCAGTGGGTGCAGATGCAGGATGATTTCCACTGCATTTACTGCATCGTTGATCTCCACGCGATCACCGTGCGTCAGGATCCTGCTGCACTGCGTAAAGCGACGCTGGACACGCTGGCGCTCTATCTGGCCTGTGGTATCGACCCGCAAAAAAGCACCATCTTTGTTCAGTCGCATGTGCCAGAGCACACGCAGCTGAGCTGGATCCTGAACTGCTACGCCTATTTCGGTGAACTGAGCCGCATGACGCAGTTCAAGGATAAATCAGCGCGTTATGAAGAGAACATTAACGCCGGTCTGTTCGACTACCCGGTGCTGATGGCGGCGGACATTCTGCTTTATCAGACCAATCAGGTGCCGGTGGGTGAAGATCAGAAGCAGCATCTGGAGCTGAGCCGTGATATCGCGCATCGCTTCAATGCGATCTATGGCGATATCTTCCGGGTGCCAGAGCCGTTCATTCCTAAGTCTGGCGCGCGCGTGATGTCGCTGCTGGAACCGACCAAAAAGATGTCCAAGTCTGACGATAACCGCAACAACGTTATCGGCCTGCTGGAAGATCCGAAAGCGGTCGTGAAGAAGATTAAACGCGCCGTTACCGATTCTGAAGAGCCGCCAGTGGTGCGCTACGACATCAAAGAGAAAGCGGGCGTCTCTAACCTGCTGGATATTCTGTCGGGCGTGACCGGTAAATCCATCGCCGAGCTGGAGCAGGAGTTCGAAGGCAAAATGTATGGACACCTGAAAGGCGCAGTAGCCGATGCTGTGTCAGGCATGCTCTCTGAGCTGCAGGAGCGGTATCACAGCTTCCGCAACGATGAAGCACT
The DNA here is from genome assembly GCF_900115075.1 of Candidatus Pantoea varia. Lineage (GTDB taxonomy): Bacteria > Pseudomonadota > Gammaproteobacteria > Enterobacterales > Enterobacteriaceae > Pantoea > Pantoea varia. The sequence goes on along the minus strand of NZ_FOVG01000006.1, from coordinate 34,827 downwards.
GCTGGAGCAGGTAATGCGTGATGGCGCGGCGAAAGCACGCGCACAGGCGCAGGAAACGCTGAAGAAGGTTTATCAGGCGGTAGGTTTTGTCGCGATGCCGTAATGGCTGAACAGACAAAAAGGACGGCGGGCTTTGTGCCCGCCGTTTTTTTTTGCCGGTTCAGAACCAGCGCAGGCTGTCGCGCAGACTCACCACGCTGCCGATAATCATCAGGCTGGGACTGATCACCTGTCCGGCTAACACTTCCAGCTCACTCAGTGTCCCGGTCACTACCCGCTGGCGCGTACTGGTGCCATTTTCCACCAGCGCCACTGGCATATCGCTACGCATCCCATATTTTATCAACTGCTGCTGAATCTCTCCGGCCTGCGCCAGCCCCATATAAAACACCAGCGTCTGCTGTTCCGCTGCCAGCGTCTGCCAGGCGAGCGTACCCGTTTTCTGCAGATGTCCGGTAACCAGCCTGACGCTCTGTGCATGATCGCGGTGGGTCAGGGGAATACCGCTGTAGGCCGCACAGCCCGAGGCGGCCGTAATCCCCGGCACCACGCTGAACGGAATCTGCAACTGCGCCAGCGCCTCGAGCTCTTCACCGCCGCGACCAAAGATAAAGGGATCCCCGCCTTTCAGCCGCACTACGCGTTTTCCGCGCTGCGCCTGTTCGCAGAGCAGCTGGTTGATCTCATCCTGCGGCACGCAGTGATGTCCGGCGCGTTTCCCGACAAAGATGCGTTCAGCATCGCGGCGCACCAGATTCAGGATCTCATCGGAGACCAGCCGGTCATAGACGATCACATCCGCCTGCTGGATCAGCTGCAGGCCTTTGAGGGTGAGTAATCCGGCATCGCCCGGACCGGCACCGACCAGCGCCACTTCGCCCTGTTGAGTAAGATCTGCATTAAAAAGCGTATCGGTGATCTGCTCCGCGCGTCCACTGTCACCGTTAGCCAGCGTCTGAGCCAGCCGCTCGCTGCTAAAGAAGCGCTCCCAGAAGTGGCGGCGGGCATTGATGGAGCCGAACTGTCTTTTCACCCGATCGCGCAGGGTTCCCGCCAGCTGCGCCAGCTGACCCAGATGCTGCGGTAGCATCGCCTCCAGCTTCTCCCGCAACAGACGCGCCAGCACCGGCGCACGTCCGCCAGAAGAGACGGCAACCATCAGCGGCGAGCGGTCGATGATCGACGGCATAATGGCGCTGGCCTGCTGCGGTGCATCCACCAGATTGCAGAAGATCTGCTGTTTTTCGGCTGCTTCCGCTACCTGCTGATTGACCGCGTCATCATTGGTCGCGGCGACGACCAGCCAGCAGCCGGTGAGCCACTCGGGTTCAAAATGCCCGGGCAGCAGTGTGATGGCTTTCTGCCGCGCCCATTCCCGGAAGGCGGGAGAGAAATCAGGGGCACCAACCCGCAACTCGGCGCCGGCCTCCAGCAGCAGGCGCGCTTTCCGCTCAGCCACATCACCCGCGCCGACCAGCAGGCAGCGTCGGCCCTGCAGGCGGCAGAACAAGGGGAAGTAGTCCATCAGAGGTCCTTAAAAAAGCCCGCAGAGGCGGGCTGTTGAGGGGCATTACAGGCAGACTTCAACCTGTCCGGCATTGACCCGCACTGGCCAGGACGCCACGGAGCGTGTTTCATCCTCCATGCAGTAGCCATCTCTGAGGCGAAAATGCTGCTTTTTCAGCGGGCTGGCCACCCAGAGCGTATCCTGATGTTCGGCGATAATGCCGCGTGACAGTACGCTGGCATCAGCAAACGGATCGATATTGCTGATCGCATAGAGCTGCTCATCGTCGCGTGGACGGAAGATAGCCACCTGCTGGCCTTTGACCAGCGCACAGACGCCCGTGGCGGGCAGGATCTGCGTCAGCGGGCACACCGGATTCCACTGGCTCATGATTCGGTCTCCTCAATCAGTGTCACGGCAATGCGTTCTTCGGGGCGTGCCGGGCGATGCTGGTCGCGCTCTGCCACCTGCTGCACAGCAGGATCGCGCTGCGGCGAGTTGATAAAGTGGGCGAAGCGCGTCAGGTGCTCTTTATCTTCCAGCGTGGCTTGCCATTCACAGCTGACGCTGGCGCGCAGCGCGGCCAGGTGCTGTTCCATCTGACTGTTGATGCCGAGTTTGTCATCCACGATCACGCTGCGCAGATAGTCGATGCCACCTTCCAGGCTCTCCAGCCATAGCGAAGTGCGCTGCAGGCGATCGGCGGTGCGGATATAGAACATCATGAAGCGGTCAAGATAAGTAACCAGCGTCTGCTGATCGAGATCCGCCGCCAGCAGATCGCCATGACGCGGTTTCATGCCGCCGTTGCCGCAGACGTAGAGGTTCCAGCCTTTTTCGGTGGCGATAATACCGACATCTTTGCCCTGAGCCTCCGCACATTCGCGGGTGCAGCCGGAGACGCCAAACTTCATCTTGTGCGGAGTGCGGATGCCTTTGTAGCGGTTTTCCAGCATCACGCCGAAGCCGAGGCTGTCGCCCACGCCATAACGGCACCACGCGCTGCCGACGCAGGTTTTCGCCATACGTAGCGCCTTGGCGTAGGCCTGGCCGGTTTCAAATCCGGCGTCAATCAGCTGTGACCAGATAGCGGGCAGATCGTCCTTCTGTGCGCCAAACAAGCCGATGCGCTGAGAGCCGGTGATTTTGGTGTAGAGCTGGTAGCGTTCGGCGATGTCGCCAATCACTTTCAGTCCCTGTGGCGTGATTTCCCCGCCGGGCGAGCGCGGGATCACCGAATAGGTACCATCTTTCTGAATATTGCCCAGATAGAGGTCATTGCTGTCCTGCAACGGTGCGTGCTGCGGCTTGAGCACATACTCATTCCAGCAGGAGGCGAGCAGGGAACCCACCGTCGGCTTGCACACTTCACAGCCGTAGCCCTGACCATAGCGCGCCAGCAGCGCGTCAAAGGTTTTGATCTCCTCCACCTGAATCAGGTGATACAGCTCCTGACGTGACCAGGCGAAGTGCGCGCAGAGATGGTTATTGACCTCAATGCCCTGACGGCTGAGTTCGTTGTTAAGCACCTGGGTAATCAGGGGAAGACAGCCGCCGCAGCCGGTACCTGCACGGGTAGTGCTTTTCAGCGCTGCGACGGTGTGACAGCCACCCTGAACCGCCTTAACGATGTCGCCTTTGCTGACGTCGAAGCAGGAGCAGATTTGCGCGCTATCAGGCAGGGAATCGACGCCGATGGCCGGTTTATCTCCGTTGCCCGCCGGCAAAATCAGCGCTTCCGGATTAGCGGGCAGCGGAATGGCATTCAGCACCAGTTGCAGCAGGTTGCCATAGTCGCTGGTGTCGCCCACCAGCACCGCACCCAGCAGGGTTTTCTGATCTTCGCTGATGATCAGGCGTTTATAGACCGATTTGCTTTCATCCAGCCAGACCACACTGCGTGCGCCTGGCGTGGTGCCGCGCGCATCGCCAATGCCGCCGACATCGACCCCCAGCAACTTGAGCTTGGCGCTCATGTCCGCGCCGGTAAACGCATTGTCGCGGCCCAGCAGATGGTCGCTGGCGACCTGGGCCATTTTGTACCCCGGCGCCACCAGGCCATAGACACGATTCTGCCAGGCAGCACACTCACCGATAGCGTAGATAGCGGGATCGCTGGTCCGGCACTGGTCATCAATGGCGATGCCGCCGCGCGGACCCAGCGTTAATCCACACTGTTTTGCCAGTTTGTCCTGCGGGCGAATGCCGGTGGAGAAGACGATGAAATCGACGTCCAGCACACTGCCGTCGGCGAACTGCAGCGTTTTGCCGCCGTGCTCATGATGCACAATCTGTTGGGTGTTTTTGCCGGTGTGGACCCGTACGCCCATCTGTTCAATCTTGCGACGCAGCTGTTCCCCGCCTTGCTGATCGAGCTGTTCTGCCATCAGCACCGGCGCAAATTCAATGACGTGGGTTTCAATACCCAGATTTTTCAGCGCGCCCGCCGCTTCCAGTCCAAGCAGGCCGCCGCCAATCACCGCTCCGCGTTTGCTGCGACGTGAGCAGGCTTCAATGGCGTTGAGGTCTTCGATGGTGCGGTAGACAAAGCAGTCGCTGCCTTCGGCACCGTTAATCGGCGGGATCCACGGATAAGAGCCGGTGGCAAAAATCAGCGTATCGTAGTGAACCGCGCGACCGGTGCTGGAGTGGATGAGTTTTTCATCACGGTTAATGGTGATGGCGCGCTCGCCCAGCAGCAGATTGACCTGATGTTTGTCGTAATAGCCTTCACGGACCAGCGACAGCTCTTCGGCCGTGTGGTGGGAAAAGTAGGCGGACAGGTGGACACGATCGTAGGCGACGCGCGGTTCTTCACAAAAGACGGTCAGCGAAAACAGGTCAGGTTCCGCTTTCTCAAGTAACTCTTCTATGAAGCGGTGGCCGACCATGCCGTTACCGATAGCGACGACATTGTGCTTGCTCATTTTTGCCTCAAATTTGCGATATCTGCGGTTACAATAGCGCGCCCTTTCTGGCGCTTATTGATATACATCAACCACGGCCCCATATACCCATTAAGAGGTATATTATTGATTTTAATTAAGTTTCCTCGCCGGGCGTAACCTGATGAATATCCTGCATTGCTGCGGGGGGTATGAATCGTGCTAGTTTTAACCACACAGGTTAATCGGATAAGGAATCAGCCATGCTGTCACCCAAGTGGATCAATAACGTGCGTTTGCCCTGGCGGGAAGGATTGTGGCAAATCGAAATAGCCGAGGGGAACATTGCCCGAATTTCAGCTCAGCCGCAGCAGCCTTCACCGGCGGACCAATCGCTGGACGGCGAGGGCGGTTTAGCCTGCGCGCCCTTTATTGAGCCACATATTCATCTGGATACCACCCAGACAGCGGGCGAACCGGCATGGAACCAGTCTGGGACGCTGTTTGAGGGGATTGAGCGCTGGGCCGAACGCAAGGCGCTGCTCAGCCACGAAGATGTTAAACAGCGGGCGCTGCAGACGCTGAAGTGGCAGATCGCCAACGGCATTCAGTTTGTCCGCACCCACGTTGACGTGTCCGATCCGTCACTGACGGCGCTGAAAGCGATGCTGGAAGTGAAAGCAGAGATGGCGCCGTGGATCACTATTCAGATTGTGGCGTTTCCCCAGGAGGGCATTCTCTCTTATCCCAACGGCGAAGCGCTGCTGGAAGAGGCGTTGCGGCTGGGCGCGGATGTGGTCGGCGCGATTCCGCACTACGAATTCACCCGCGAATATGGCGTCGAGTCGCTGCATAAAACCTTTGCGCTGGCTAACCGCTACGACCGGCTGATCGATGTTCACTGCGATGAGATCGATGATGAACAGTCGCGCTTTGTAGAAACCGTAGCGGCACTGGCGCATCGCGACGGCAACGGCGCACGCGTGACGGCCAGTCATACCACCGCGATGCACTCTTATAATGGTGCGTACGCCTCACGGCTGTTCCGGCTGCTTAAGCTGTCGGGCATTAACTTTGTCGCCAATCCGCTGGTCAACATCCACCTGCAGGGCCGCTTTGACACCTATCCTAAGCGGCGCGGCATTACGCGGGTGAAAGAGATGCTCGAGGCGGAGATTAACGTCTGCTTCGGCCACGACGATGTGTTTGATCCCTGGTATCCGCTGGGCACCGCCAACATGCTGCAGGTGCTGCATATGGGCTTACATGTCTGTCAGCTGATGGGTTATGAGCAGATCGATGCGGGTCTGGATCTGATTACGCATAACAGCGCGAAGACGATGCAGTTGTCAGGCTATGGCATTCAGAGCGGCAACGAAGCCAGTCTGATTATTCTGCCGGCGGAAAGCGGTTTTGATGCGGTGAGAAGGCAGGTTCCGGTGCGCTATTCAGTGCGTCGTGGAGTGGTAGTGGCAGAGACGAAGCCTGCAGAAAGCGAGATTTACTGGCGGGAACGGGAGCGCATCGACTTCCGGCGGTAAACAGCAGGGCGGCGATCACTCGCCGCCCTGAAGGATTAATGCGTGACGTGACCGTGAGTACGATGACGGCTGACAAAGCCGAGCAGGGCACACATCACAAACACCACGGCGTAGAGCGCGTTCGCGGTCGCCAGTGCGGTATGCACACCACTTTTCTCAACGATAGGCGCCGTGACCACAAAGGTCAGCATGGTGCCGACGGTGCCGCAGGTCAGAATGAAGTTCACCAGTTTTGGTGAAGCCACTTTGGTCTGCAGTGAACCCAGGGTGATGATGGTGGTGTAGATAGCACTTGAGCTGAAGCCAAGAATCATGATGATCCATTTCAGCATGCTGGCATCGCTGCTGCTGACAAACCAGTACATCAGCACGGTCGCCAGACCCGCCAGCACCATCAGAATGCGTTGCAGATCGAAGAAGCGCAGCAGGAAGCTGAAGGCCCACATGCCGACCATATAAGCCGTCCAGAAGCTGCCCACCAGTTGTCCGGCGTCATTAATGTTCATGCCCATGACTTTGGTGGCATATTCCGGTACCCAGGAGATAAAGCCGAGCTGGCCCAGAATGTAGCAGAGTGCCGCGACAGCCAGCAGCAGCACGCCCACACCCCATTTCTCTTTCTCAACGGTCGGGCTGTTTTCAGGCTTACGCAGCACCGGGAACTCAACAAACAGCGTCATGATGAAGATGGCGACGTAGATGACGCCGATGCAGACGTAAACCCAGTACCACGGCAACTGACGCGCCAGCAGGATCCCTGCCAGCACCGGAAACAGCGTGCCCGCCATGCTGAAGAAGGAGTCGGTAAACAGCAGGCGTGAACCACGCTGACGGCCTTCATACATGTGGGTGATCAGGAAAGTGCCGATCGACATGGTAATGCCGCTGACCACGCCCAGAACAAACATGCAGAGCGAGAAGACGGTCAGATCGCGGCTGGTCATCAGCCCGATTATCGCCAGCACCATCAGGACGAAGCCGAAAATCAGCTGACGTTTCAGTGGCACAATCACCATCAGCCAGGCGTTCAGGAAAACCGCAGCCAGGATGCCGCTGTTGAGGAAAGTGAAGGTATTACTCATGCTGGAGATGGGGATCTGGAAATCTTTTGCGATGTCGCCCATTACCATGCCGGTAACGATCACCAGCGCGCCAGTCAGCGCATAGGAGAAGAAGCTTATCCAGGTGAGGCCAATACGATTACGGTTTGTCATGTTCTGAACCTGTTGAGAACCGGGTGGCAAAAAGTGTCAGAAAGTGTAAACGGAACTGTGATCTTAATAAACAAGCAGTGAAACTACAGATCCATATTTCATGTGATGTGTGATTTTAATCACGCAATTGCGGTGGTTTAACGTTTGCTCACGCCATTTGCCGCAACAGCGTAAATATAGGTAAAACACTGGCTCCTGGAATAGAGTCTCTCTACAATCAATCACGTTTTTGTGCCCGCTCTCCCAGGTAAGGAATCTTTCATGTTTAAACGTACTTTAACAGCGGCCATCACCCTGTTAGCGCTCTCTTCCGTTTCCGCCCAGGCGCTGGCTGCAAAAGGTGACACCCACGTTCTGCTCACCACCTCCGCCGGCAATATCGAACTCGAACTGAATAACCAAAAAGCGCCGGTTTCTGTGAAAAACTTCGTTGATTACGTCAACAACGGTTTTTATAACAACACCATTTTTCACCGCGTGATCCCGGGCTTTATGGTGCAGGGGGGTGGCTTCACCACTGACATGCAGCAGAAGCAGACCAACGCGCCGATCAAAAACGAAGCGGACAATGGCCTGCGTAACCTGCGTGGCACCATCTCTATGGCGCGTACCGCCGATAAAGACAGTGCGACCAGCCAGTTTTTCCTTAACGTCGCGGATAATGCCTTCCTCGACCACGGACAGCGCGATTTTGGCTATGCCGTATTTGGTAAGATTGTGAAAGGTCAGGATGTGGTTGAAAAAATTTCTCAGGTACCGACTAAAGATGTGGGTCCTTACCAGAATGTTCCGTCCAAACCGGTAGTTATCCTCTCTGCTAAAGTCCTGCCTTAACGCTTTTCGTCGCCATCTGCGGATGGCGACCGCCTGCCGCCTCCGGCAAAGCCAGAAATTGCTCTTATACTTAGGGCAAAAACCTGGCAGGAGGCGGCATGGCGAACAAACTCACCGAAAAACAGAAGGTCACCCTGTGGCAACAGCGGCGTAGCGCCAGCTATCAGGCCAGCTGTCGGCTGGAAGGCTTCTCATCGAATGAAACCAGCGTCAACAGCGATGATGCAGCCGCACGTCTGGCGTCACTGAGGAGGCAATATGGACTCTAATACCGCCGTCAGCCAGGATCCCTACCTGTGGCAGCACGACAACGTGCTGAAAAACCTGCCCGATATTCATGACGCCGCGCAGCTGCGCAAGGCGGAGCTGAGCTTCAGTGCCGCGCGTGCCGCCACGCTGGAGCTGGGTCCCCGTAATCCTGGTTTGCCTTATCTTCGCCAGATCCATCGCACGCTGTTCCAGGATCTCTACAGCTGGGCCGGTGAACTGCGCACCATCGATATCTGGCGTGATGAGACGCCGTTCTGTCATTTCGAATATATCGAAAAGGAAGGCAACGCCCTGATGGCCGCGCTGGAAGAGGAGAAGGGGCTGGCTGACCTGCCACATGACGCGTTTATTCAGCGCCTTGCTCACTACTACTGCGAAATCAATATGCTGCATCCTTTCCGCCATGGAAATGGTCGTGCGCAGCGGATTTTCTTTGAACAGTTGGCGCTGCATGCCGGTTATCTGCTGAACTGGGAAAAAACGGATGCTGAAAGCTGGAAAGCCGCTAATCAGGCCGGTGTGGCCGGAGACCTGGCCCCGCTGGAGCAGGTCTTCGCGAAAGTGGTGAGTGAGGCGGCCTGACCGCGTAGAATAGCGGCGCGGTTTATCATTCTGGATACGTCATGCTGCTGCTTATCGACAATTACGACTCCTTTACCTGGAATCTTTATCAATATTTTTGCGAGCTGGGCGCGCAGGTTCAGGTGGTGCGCAATGATGCCATCACCGTGGAGCAGATGGCGGCGCTGCCGCTGACCCATCTGGTGATCTCCCCTGGCCCCTGCACGCCGTCGGAATCAGGCATCTCGCTGGCGGCGATCCGGCACTTCGCGGGGCGGCTGCCCGTGCTGGGTGTCTGTCTTGGCCATCAGGCGATTGCGCAGGCGTATGGCGCGCAGGTGGTGCGTGCGCGTCAGGTGATGCACGGCAAAACCTCCGCCATTCAGCACACCGGCCAGGGCGTGTTCCGCAATCTCAATAATCCCCTGACTGTGACCCGCTATCACTCGCTGATTGTGCAGCGTGATTCTCTGCCTGACACGTTCGAGGTGACTGCCTGGACGGTGCGTGACGGCGAGCCTGACGAAATTATGGGATTCCGCCATAAAACCCTGGCGCTGGAAGGCGTACAGTTCCATCCCGAAAGCATTCTCAGCGAGCAGGGACATCTGCTTCTGCGTAATTTCCTTGAGCAATAAGTTGCCTTTGAGTGATTTTTTATGCATATTTTGTGATTATTATTTCAATTCAGTACAACAATCATCCAGATGGGGTTACTAATGGCAGCGGAAAAAATTGCGGTCACGCGGGAGACGTTCGATAACGTTATTTTGCCTGTTTATGCACCTGCGCAGTTCGTGCCGGTAAAAGGCAAGGGCAGTCGCGTATGGGATCAGCAGGGCAAAGAGTATATCGATTTCTCGGGTGGTATCGCCGTCACCGCACTTGGACACTGCCATCCTGCGCTGGTGGAGACGCTGAAAAGCCAGGGCGAGACGCTGTGGCACACCAGCAACGTTTTCACCAACGAACCGGCGCTGCGTCTCGCCAGCAAGTTAATCCAGGCGACCTTTGCTGATCGCGTCTTCTTCGCCAACTCCGGTGCCGAAGCTAACGAAGCCGCGTTTAAGCTGGCGCGCTACTACGCCTGCAAACGTCACAGCCCATTCAAAAGTAAGATCATCGCCTTCCATAACGCTTTTCATGGCCGGACGCTGTTTACCGTCACGGTCGGCGGACAGCCAAAATATTCTGACGGATTCGGCCCGAAACCGGCGGATATCGTCCACGTGCCGTTCAATGACCTGGATGCAGTGAAAGCGGTAATTGACGATCATACCTGCGCCATTGTGGTTGAACCGATTCAGGGTGAGGGCGGCGTGGTGCCCGCGACGCAGGCGTTTATGCAGGGACTGCGTGAGCTGTGCGATCAGCATCAGGCGCTGCTGGTGCTGGATGAGGTGCAGAGCGGCATGGGACGCAGCGGCAAGCTGTTCGCCTATGAGCATTATGGCATTCAGCCCGATATTCTGACTTCAGCCAAAGCGCTGGGCGGCGGCTTCCCGGTCAGCGCCATGCTGACCACCAACGAGATCGCTTCGACCATGGCGCCTGGCGTGCACGGCACGACCTATGGCGGCAATCCACTGGCCTGCGCTATCGCCGAAACGGCGCTGGATATTATCAATGCGCCGGACGTGCTGGCGGGTGTGGAGATGCGTCGTCAGCACTTTGTCACGGCGCTGAAGGCCATCGATGCGAAGTATGATCTCTTCAGCGACATTCGCGGCAAAGGGCTGCTGATTGGTGCAGCGCTGAAACCTCAGCATGCGGGCAGGTCGCGCGACATTCTGAATGCCGCCGCCGCTGAAGGCGTGATGGTGCTGGTAGCCGGAACCGACGTGATGCGTTTTGCCCCGTCACTGATTATCGAACCGGCCGACATTGAAGAGGGCATGAGCCGCTTCGCCACCGCCGTCGGCAAGGTGCTTAACGGCTAGCTTAGTTTTTACGTAAGCGTCTGATTAGCCAGCGGCCATGTTGCGGTCGCTGGTTCCACGCCAGCGATGAAATGGTGTACATCACGCTCAGATGATCGAGAATCCGTCGTACATGCTGCTCCACCACCGTGATCGGTCCCTCGCTGATATTCTCCAGGTCATCCAGCAGATTCACCTGTGAGCTTTCACCATCATATTCCAGCCGCTGCTGACATCGCTGCAGCGCGATTTCACAGGATTGCAGATAGCGTTCAGCCAGCGCGGCCGTCAGCATGGTGTGCTCACGCGCCAGAATCGTTATCGCATTGATATGCTCGACAATAAACTGGCTGTGCGTGACCCAAAGCCGCATATCACTGAGGTAGCGGGAGTTGAATGCGGGTTCCTGCATCGCCTGATTCAGTGAGTTAAACAGCGCATTGTGCGCCTGATTAACCTTCACGCGCTGATAAGCCAGTTTCTCTGGTGACTGTTCGTCGCCCAGTAACAGCCGCAGCGCATCCTGATAGGTCTCCAGCGCGTCATGGGCATTCTGCCGCAGTAAGCCGCTCTGCCACTGCGGCCACAGCCACAGCATTCCGCCAAAGGCAATCAGACAGCCCATCAGCGTATCCATCAGTCGCGGCAGCAGAAACTGCGCGCCATTCAGCGACAGCAATTGCAGCGAATAAACCGCCGTGACCGTAAAGCCAATCATCGACCAGCCATAGAACTGGCGGGTAAAGCGATAGCTGATAAAGGTTATCGCCAGCATGATCAGCAGCACCAGCGACTCCGGCACCGCCATGCGCAGCGTCGCAGCCGCGATGACCAGACCGGCAAAGGTGCCCAGCGCCCTATGCTGGATGCGGACACGGGTGGCGCTGTAGCCGTTCTGGCTGACGAACATAATGGTCATCAGGATCCAGTAGGGTTTGGGGATGTTGAAGAACAGCGCCAGCGCGCTGCCCAGCATCAGCATCACCGCAAAGCGACCGGCGGTGCGCAGTGCCGACGAGCGAAACGAGAGATAACTGCGCAGCGCCGGTAACAGCGGCAGACGGCGCTGACGGTCCGCCATCAGATCGCGCTGATACAACGGTTTCTGAGTGCGCAGGACGCGCGCAATGCGGTTAAAGTGGTAAAGGCAGAAGTTACCCACCGGATTGTCGGGATGCTGATGGGCGATCTTCTCCAGCGCGCCGAGCTGTTTATCCATCGCAAAGCGATCGGGTAGCTGGTGATAAAGGATGTTATCCGCCAGCACCCGCAGCCGGGCAGAGATGGTTTTGGCGTTCCAGCGGATCACCGCTTCGGCATGGCTCTGTTCGACCAGCTTCTGCACCTCTTCCGGCCGATGCAGGCTGACGGAGATATGCTCCTGCAGATCCAGTGCCACCTGAAAGGCGCGCGTCAGCCGCTTATGGCTGTGATCGCGGCTTGCCGACAGCATGTGCATCTGCTGATAACAGGTGTTGATCAGATCGACCACTTTCTGCTGATGAGCCAGCAGCGGCGGCAGCGCCTTTTCCGGATCGGTGAGCTGCGTGAGCAGGGTATATTTGGCGTCGCAGTAGTTAGCCAGCTCGCGATAGATCAGGCTGAGGCTCTCACGCATCGGCTGTTCTTTCCACAGCCAGAACCAGAACCAGTTGAACAGCCCATACCAGAGCGTGCCGCCGATATAGAGCAGCGGGGTGACATAGATGGGCATGCGGCCAATCAGGCTGAGGGTGAAGATGGCGGCGATAAGGGTGCCGGGCAGCAGGCGGCCATGCAGCGGGCTGATTTCACCGGTGACGCCGAGCAGCAGGGGCATAGCGAAGAGGATCAGCGGCAGTGGAATCGCATGCAGAGTAAGCCACTGAATCAGAAAGCTGCCGAGGGCAAACAGGCTACCGCCAACAACCAGGCGTTTGAAGAAGCGTTTGTGCGGGGTATCCAGACCGGCGATGTTGCAGCAGGCGGGCACTAACGAGAACAGCAGACCTTTTTGCAGGTCGCCAGCCAGCCAGCCCAGCGCCACCGGCAGACAGAGCACCAGCGTTTGCCGCAAGGCGTAGTTAACTTCAGGATGGTAAATAATTCGACGCCACATCGGCCCAACACAAACAATAACGGCGTGATGTTGCCATCACGCCGTGGGTGACAGGAATTAGCGGGTGCCGTAAACGACGATGGTTTTGCCGTGTGCGGAGATCAGATTCTGATCTTCCAGCATCTTCAAAATACGGCCCACGGTTTCGCGTGAACAACCAACAATCTGGCCAATTTCCTGACGAGTGATTTTAATTTGCATACCGTCGGGATGCGTCATGGCATCTGGCTGCTTCGCCAGGTTGAGCAGGGTCTGTGCAATGCGTCCGGTTACGTCGAGGAAAGCGAGGTTACCCACTTTTTCAGACGTGACCTGCAGGCGACTCGCCATCTGCGCGGAGAGTCGCATCAGGATATCAGGGTTAACCTGAATCAGCTGACGGAATTTCTTGTAAGAAATCTCCGCCACTTCGCACGCGCTTTTCGCACGTACCCAGGCGCTGCGCTCCTGGCCTTCTTCGAAGAGGCCAAGCTCACCAATGAAATCGCCCTGATTCAGGTAGGAAAGAATCATCTCTTTGCCTTCTTCATCTTTAATCAGAACCGCGACGGAACCTTTCACGATGTAGTAAAGCGTTTCTGCTTTTTCACCTTGGTGAATCAGCGTACTTTTGGATGGATACTTGTGAATATGGCAATGGGACAGGAACCATTCGAGTGTAGGGTCTGTTTGCGGTTTGCCGAGAACCATTCGCTATTATCCTCTGTTGTAATCGTGCCCAAAATACAGGGGGCAGTTTTCCCTGTCAGGCGGTGAAAGCTTCAAGCGTTTCCATTTCAGGAAATTATTCGGGCCGCATCAGGCGCAGTGCGCATCATTCTTCCCGGCTTCGCCATCGGGTGACGAAAAATATTTTCAGCACTGTTTGTAGCACAGCTTTTGCCGACTGTCTTCTGTTGTCTCGCTTCAGCTAAGGGTGGATTTCTCTGGATTGCTGTTTACCAGGCTAAAGCGTACTCTGGCGAGAAAACAGCGTATTCCGGAGCAAAAATCATGCAGGCAAGAGTGAAATGGGTAGAAGGGCTGACATTCCTCGGAGAATCCTCATCCGGCCACCAGATACTGATGGATGGCAATTCGGGTGATAAAGCGCCCAGCCCAATGGAGATGGTGCTGATGGCGGCGGGCGGATGCAGCGCGATTGACGTGGTATCAATTCTGCAAAAAGGCCGCAACGATGTGGCTGATTGTGAAGTAAAACTGACCTCAGAACGTCGTGAAGAGGCGCCGCGAATCTTTACGCACATCAACCTGCATTTTATCGTGAGTGGTAAAGCGCTCCAGGATAAAGCGGTATCACGCGCGGTGGATCTTTCTGCTGAAAAATATTGCTCTGTGGCCATTATGCTGGGTAAAGGTGTGACGATTACGCATAGCTATGAAGTGATTGAGCTTTAGTAGCCGCAAGGGTCATTGCCGACCTGCTAACTTCACTTCCCGTATCTGATGCCGGTTGCTTTAAGACTGTGCCTGCGCAGGAAACCGGGTCAGATCGGAAAGTCGCTTAAGCCAATCCCTGGCCGCTCGGCCCGCACGATTACGCACCTCATCCCTGAGGTGCGCCCGTAGCCGGGCCAACGCGTTACGTTGTTCAAAAACGCTCCCGGCGTTTTTGTCCCTGGCGCGGGACGCTTTCCTCTTCTGACCCGGCTCCAAGCGTGTTGAACTTATCTATTGCTGCCAGATTCTTTCTGCCCAGGGTTTGTAATCCGTCTGAAGCAGCTATTTCTGGCCTCTTATTCTATCCGCTTACCTTCCATCAGCCGCTTCACCAGCGGACCCATGATCAACTCCATCGCCAGCCCCATTTTGCCGCCCGGCACCACCAGCGTATTGATGTGAGAGATAAACGAACCTTGCAGCATCGCCAGCAGGTAGGGGAAGTCGATATCTTCCAGCGCCTGAAAGTGAATCACCACAAAGCTCTCATCCAGTGATGGAATGGCGCGGGCAGCGAACGGGTTTGAGGTATCGACGGTCGGGACGCGTTGAAAGTTCAGGTGAGTGCGTGAGAACTGCGGCGTGATGAAGTTGATATAATCCTCCATCGAGCGCACCACGGAATCCATCACCGCTTCACGTGAATGACCGCGCTCGCCAGTGTCGCGCACCAGCTTCTGAATCCACTCCAGGTTAACAATCGGCACCACGCCCACCAGCAGATCGACCTGTTCGGCCACGTTGTGCTGTGCCGTCACCACACCACCGTGCAGTCCTTCATAGAAGAGAATGTCGGTGTTCTGCGGCAGCGGCTGCCAGGGCGTAAAGGTGCCGGGCACCTGATTCCACGGTACGGCTTCATCGTAGGTGTGCAGATATTTACGCGACTGACCCTGTCCGCTTTGACCATACTCTTTAAAACTCTGTTCCAGCAGGCCAAAGTCATTGGCTTCCGGCCCGAAATAGCTGACATGACGTCCTAAATCGCGCGCCTTACGAATCGCCATATCCATTTCAGGGCGGGTAAAGCGGTGAAAGCTGTCACCTTCCAGCTCGGCCGCATGAAGATCGAGCTGCTGAAAGATTTTGCGAAACGCGATGCTGGTCGTGGTAGTTCCTGCGCCGCTGGAACCGGTCACCGCGATAATGGGATGACGTGCAGACATACAAAAGCTCCCTGTGAGGTCGGGCAATGAGCATTGTTATCATGAAATGGTGCCGGGTGCATCAGCCACGAAATTCTTTGCGTGGCATGATGTTGACCGATTCATGCAGTTCCGACCACACCAGCACCACTTCGCCGGTTTCCAGCTGGCGTCGTACATCAGCCACCTTGTCCAGCAGGCTGCGTTCCTGCTCGCCATAGTCCGTGCCTTCGCGCAGCACAAAGGTTTCAATCAGGTTTTCAAGGGTCTCAGGTGAGACCTGTTGCCAGGGAATAATCACGAGATCAGTTATCCAGAAAAGGGGCGATCCACTGCGGGATGCGCTGTTCCAGCCACATTTCAGGCTGGCGTAACGTCCCGCCGACAAACCCTACGTGGCCGCCGTGAAGTGTCAGTTGATAAGTAATAGTGGCAGATAATTGGCTGCTGTGCGGAATGACCTCATCACTCATGAAGGGATCGTCTTTGGCGTGGATGATCAGCAGCGGTTTCTCTGCGTGCTTCAGCCAGGGCATGGCGCTGGCACGATGATAGTAATCGGCTGCATCGACAAAACCGTGGGCGCGGGCAGTAATCGCATCATCAAAATCGCGCAGTCGCCGTAGCGCTTTCAGCTGCGCCAGATTGACTGGCAGCGTGTCCGGCCAGGCGTGCAGTTTACGGCGGGCATTTTTCTTAAGCTGCGCCAGCAAATAGTATTGATAGAAGCGTGAGAAGCCGCGTTCCAGTTTCACGCTGCACGGTTCCAGCAGCAGCGGGGCGGAAACAATCACGGCCGCATCCACCTCAGCGGCTGCGCCCTGCTGGCCCAGCAGGCAGCCCAGCATGTTGCCGCCCAGCGAGAAACCGACGGCAGCGGTGGGAACGTGGCCCCAGCGGGTGCGCAGCCAGTGCAGGAAGAAGCGGGCATCTTCAGTTTCGCCCGAGTGATAGATGCGATTGAGCCGGTTAGGTTCGCCGCTGCAGCCGCGAAAATGCATGACCACGGCCAGCCAGCCGCGCGCGCGGCAGATGTTCATCAGGCCATGAATATAGGGGCTGTGAAAGCTCCCCTCCAGCCCATGGAACAGCACGACGCGCGGTTTATGCTGCGCCCGTTGTGGGTCTTCGCTCCAGGCGAGATCGACGAAGTCGCCATCCGGCAGATCGAGTCGCTGCCAGTGAGGATCGAAGGTGGTACGGCGACGTAACAGGCGCGGCAGCATCGTCTGCAGGTGCGCGTTGCGCAGACTGTCAGGTGGTGTGAAGTACTCGTTTTCCGGTCCGGTAAATTTCATGTGTTAAAAGCTTGTCTGTTCCATATCACACTGTTAGCTTCGATAAGTTTTTTCTTGCAGGGTAAGGAGTACCCGATTGCCATGGAACTGAGTCTTTTCTTATCAATGTTGGGATTTCTTTGGGTCGCGGCCATTACGCCTGGTCCCAATAATATGTTACTCACCGCCTCGGGCGCTAATTTTGGCTTTCTGCGCACCATTCCGCTGATGATTGGCATCATGATCGGCATGCAGGTGATGCTGCTGATGGTGGCCTTTGGTGTAGGCGGTCTGATCCTGCTCTACCCTTCGCTGCACCTGGTGCTGAAAATCGCCGGTAGTCTCTATCTGCTCTGGCTCGCGTGGAAAATCGCGACCGCCAGTTATGAAAAACTGGAAACTGACCAGGCGCCGGATGCGCCGATGCCGTTCTGGCAGGGTGGGTTGCTGCAGCTGATCAATCCCAAGGCCTGGCTGATGGCGCTGGGCGCGGTCGCCAGCTTCAGTCTGGCCGGTGATGCGTATCGCCATTCGGTGATGGCGATAAGCGTCGGTATGTTTCTGGTTAATCTGGTTTCGGGCGTGATCTGGATGGGATTTGGCGCGATGATCGGCCGCATTCTGCGCAGCCGCCGCGCCTGGAAAATCTTTAACCTCGCCATGGGGCTGCTGACCGCCGCCTGCGTGCTGTTAATCTGGCACTAAGTCAGCTGGATGCGCGTTCAACGCGCGTCCAGGGCAGCACTTCACGGATCACGGGCGCGTTCGGGTTGCGGATCTTCTGCAGCAACAGCTGAACGCTGCGCGCGCCCAGCTGGTTCATCGGCTGCTCGATGGTAGTCAGCGGGGGATTGAGGCTGCGGGTAAACGGCACACCATCAAACCCGACCACCGCCAGATCTTCCGGCACGCGCAGTCCCGCTTCCAGCGCTGCATGCACCACGCCGACTGCCAGCACATCTGAAACTGCGAACACCGCATCCGGCGGTTCCGGCAGCGCCATCAACTCCCTCAGCCCCTGACTGCCCGCCTCACAGGAGATCTCGTAAGTGTAGGAGACGCCGGACCACGCATACCCCAGCTCCTCAATCGCCTGCCGGTAGCCCTTTTCACGATGATGTGAATAAAGATAACGCATGTCGCCATTGACCAGCCCGATGCGTTTACGCCCTTTACCGGCAAGGTAATGGACGGTGTCGCGTGCGGCTTCAAGGTGATCAATGCTGACGGAGGAGGCGGGGATATCCGGATCAAATTCGCAGCACTGCACCCAGGGCGCACCGGCGATCAGCGCCTGCAAATCCTGTAAACCAGAGGCGGCATCCATGGTAATAACACCATCCACCACTTTCCCGGTCAGCAGGGAGAGATAGGCGGCTTCACGCTGAAGCTGTGAGGCGGAGTTACAGAGCAGGATGTGATAGCCGTGCAGTTCCGCTTCGGCCTCAATGCCCTGAACCACGCGTGAACAGAAGGGATTGGTGATATCCGAGATCAGCACCAGCAGCATGTGGCTTTGGGCCGTGCGCAGCTGACGCGCCAGTAAGTTGGGCTGATAGTCGCAGGCAGAGATTGCCGCCAGAACTTTCTCGCGCGTATCGGGCTTTACGCCGGGATGCGCGTTGAGAACCCGCGATACCGTGGCTTTAGAAACGCCAGCCAGTTGAGCGACTTTCTCGATCGACATCGAATTCACAGACCTTAACAGGCAATAATAGAGAACGCATATCAATAGCACAGGGACAATGTGAGCGCCTGACATTTTTGCTTACTTTAGCTATTTTCAGCATTTGCGATTTTCAGCTTAGTTTTGCAGAAAGTGATCTAAGAACTTATTTCTATTAGGGATAATTTTTAATTCCTTTATGAAACTATTGCGCCCAGAGACACTGCTTTCACTATAAAAACGGTGGGGTAGTGATCATGGCAGCAACACGTTTAACTTTCTTAGCCGCAGCGCTGGCGCTGCTGGCATTTCGGGCTGATGCGGTCAATGTCACCGTGGCGTACCAGACCTCAGCCGAACCCGCGAAAGTGGCGCAGGCTGACAACAGTTTTGCCAAAGAGAGCGGGGCCAGCGTTGACTGGCGAAAGTTTGACAGCGGCGCAGGGGTATTACGTGCGCTGGCGTCCGGCGACGTCCAGATCGGTAATATCGGCTCCAGTCCGTTAGCGGTCGCGGCGGCGCAGAAGCTGCCGATAGAAGCCTTTTTACTCGCCTCTCAGCTGGGCAACTCTGAAGCGCTGGTGGTGAAGAAGAACATCACGACTCCCAAAGATCTCATCGGCAAGCGTATCGCGGTGCCGTTCATCTCTACCACCCATTACAGCCTGTTGGCTGCGCTGAAACACTGGGGCATCAAGCCGTCGCAGGTACAGCTGATCAATCTGCAGCCGCCTGCGATTATTGCGGCCTGGCAGCGTGGCGATATTGATGGCGCTTACGTCTGGGCGCCTGCGGTGAATGAACTGGAAAAACAGGGCAAGGTGCTGACCGACTCTGCGGAAGTAGGAAGCTGGGGATCGCCGACGCTGGATGTCTGGGTAGTCCGCAAAGATTTTGCCGAACAGCACCCGGAAATCGTGACCGCCTTTGCCCGCAGCGCGCTTGATGCACAGCAGGCCTATCTTAACAGCCCCGACAGCTGGCTGAAGCAGCCCGATAACCTCAGCAAACTCTCTCGCCTCAGCGGTGTGCCGGAAGCGCAGGTGCCGGGTCTGGTGAAAGGCAATACCTACCTCACGGCGCAGCAGCAGGTTGAGCAGTTGGGCAAGCCAGTGAATAAAGCGATCGTCGATACCGCCCAGTTTCTGAAGGCGCAGGGCCGGGTGCCGCAGGCGGATAACGACTACAGCAGCTATGTGACCTCCCGTTTCGTCGCGCCATTAGTTAAACCTTAAGGAGGCACTTATGCTGCGCATCGCTCATCTTAATGCCCGTTATGCCGGACAGCCGGTGTTGCAGGATATCAATCTGCAACTGGACAGCCATGAACTGCTGGTGGTGCTTGGCCCTTCCGGCTGCGGCAAAACCACGCTGCTCAATCTGGTTGCCGGATTTCTGCCGGTGGAGTCGGGCAGCATCACACTGGATAACCAGCCGGTGACCGGGCCTGGTGCGGAGCGCGGCGTGGTGTTTCAGAATGAAGGTTTATTGCCGTGGCGCAACGTGCTGGATAACGTCGCTTTTGGCCTGCAGCTGGCGGGGATGTCGCGCCAGGCGCGCGAGGCCATCGCGCGGAAGCTCATCAGGCAGGTGGGGCTGGAAGGGGCGGAGAAGCGCGCCATCTGGCAGTTGTCCGGCGGTCAGCGTCAGCGGGTAGGCATTGCGCGCGCGCTGGCCACCGATCCGCAACTCCTGCTGCTGGATGAGCCGTTCGGTGCACTGGATGCCTTTACCCGCGAGCAGATGCAGACCCTGCTGCTGACGCTGTGGCGCGATAGCGGTAAACAGATCCTGCTGATTACACACGATATAGAAGAGGCGATTTTCCTGGCCAGCGAACTGATTCTGTTGTCGCCAGGACCGGGCCGCATCGTGGAGCGACTGCGTCCAGGCTTTGGTCAGCGCTTTGCCGCAGGCGAGTCGTGCCGCAGCATCAAATCCGATCCGCAGTTTATCGCCCAGCGCGAATATGTGCTGAGCCGCGTATTTGATCAGCGGGAGGCATTTGCATGAGCGCGTTAATCCACGACAAGTCCCTGCCGGTGCGCCGTCGTCTTCGCTGGCCGTTTTCAACCGCTTTTACGCTGAGCATGCTGAGTCTCTCTTCGTTGTTGCTGCTCTGGTGGGGCGTGACCGCGCTGGGCCTGATTGCTCCACTGTTCCTGCCGTCGCCACAGCAGGTATTCAGCAAGCTTCTGCTGATTGCCAGCGCGCAGGGCTTTATGGATGCCACGCTGTGGCAGCATCTGGCCGCCAGCCTGACGCGGATGCTGATTGCGCTGACCGCGGCTGCCGCCATCGGCATTCCGGTGGGTATTCTGATGGGCCTCAGCCCGGTAGCACGCGGGCTGCTCGATCCGCTGATTGAACTCTATCGCCCGATTCCGCCACTCGCCTATCTGCCATTGATGGTGATCTGGTTCGGCATTGGTGAGACGTCGAAAATCCTGCTCATCACTCTGGCGATCTTCGCGCCGGTGACACTTTCGACCCTGGCCGGGGTGCGAAATACCCAGCAGGTGCGGATTCGTGCGGCACGCTCGCTGGGGGCTAACCGCTGGCAGTTGTTGCGCTGGGTGATTCTGCCGGGCGCGCTGCCAGAGATTCTGACCGGTCTGCGCATCGGACTGGGCGTTGGCTGGTCAACGCTGGTAGCAGCGGAGCTGATTGCCGCCACGCGGGGCCTCGGTTTTATGGTGCAGTCAGCGGGAGAATTCCTTGCCACCGATGTGGTACTGGCAGGTATCGCGGTGATCGCCTTTATCGCTTTTAGCTTAGAACTTGGGCTTCGCGCGTTGCAGCGCCGTCTGACGCCCTGGAGTGGAGAACAATCATGAATGAACGTCTGAGTTTTACCCCGCTTGGCCCTTATATCGGCGCGCAGGTCTCAAACCTGGATGTCTCTCGCCCATTAAGTGATGCGCAGTTTGAGCAGCTTTATCATGGCCTGCTGCGTCATCAGGTGCTGTTTCTGCGTGACCAGAAAATTACACCGGAACAGCATCGCGCACTGGCTATTCGATTTGGCGACCTGCATATCCATCCGGTCTATCCGCATGCGGAGGGCGTCGAAGAGATTATCGTCCTCGATACCCATCAGGATAATCCGCCGGATAATGACAACTGGCACACCGATGTCACCTTTATTGAGACACCGCCCGCTGTCGC
This sequence comes from Candidatus Pantoea varia, assembly GCF_900115075.1. Lineage (GTDB taxonomy): Bacteria > Pseudomonadota > Gammaproteobacteria > Enterobacterales > Enterobacteriaceae > Pantoea > Pantoea varia. Next base: position 13,302 of record NZ_FOVG01000006.1, on the reverse strand, counting down.
GCTGCTGGCGTCAAAGGTGTTGCCGGAGGCGGGCGGTGACACGCTCTGGACCAGCGGCATTGCGGCTTACGAGGCGCTGTCGGAACCCTTTAAGCACCTGCTGGCAGGGTTGAATGCCGAGCATGATTTCAAAAAGTCGTTTCAGGAGTACAAGTACCGCAAAACCGAAGAGGAGCACCAGCGCTGGCAGCAGGCGGTGGCAAAACATCCACCGGTGCAGCATCCGGTGATCCGCACTCATCCGGTCAGCGGTAAAAAAGCGCTGTTTGTGAATGAGGGCTTTACCACGCGGATCGTGGATTTAAGCGAGAAGGAGAGTGATGCGGTGCTGGGCTTCCTGTTTGCGCATGCCACCAAACCGGAGTTTCAGGTGCGCTGGCGCTGGCAGCCAGACGATCTGGCTATCTGGGATAATCGGGTCACGCAGCATTATGCCAATGCCGACTACTATCCTGCCCGGCGGATCATGCAGCGGGCAACCGTGCTGGGTGATAAACCCCGTTAAAAGAGATTCTCCCCGCGAGCGGGGAGATTTTTTTATGAGGCCATAATCTGTTCGAGCTGTTCCTGGGCTTCCAGCCACGCCATCTCAACCTCTTCCAGCGCAGATTTACTCTCCGCCTGACGCTGCAGCGCAGTGGTCAGGTCCGCTTTACGGCTCTGATCATAAATCGCACTGTCTGAGAGCTGCACTTCGGCATCGGCCAGCTGGCTCTGCCATTTGCTCATCTGTTTTTCCAGCTTCTCTATCTCTTTGCGTAACGGCTGCGTCTGGGTACGCAGTTCGGCATCACGGCGCTTCTGGTCTTTACGCGCCTGGGCGCTGTTGCCGTTATCCTGCTTTGGTGCGGCATCCTGTTGCGCCTGCTGCTTCTGCAGGTCACTCAGCCACTGCTGATAATCATCGAGGTCGCCCTCAAACACATCCACTTTGCCATCGTGTACCAGGTAGAGATCGTCGGTGGTCGCGCGCAGCAGATGACGGTCGTGCGAGACCACGACCAGCGCCCCTTCGAAGTCGATCAGTGCTTCGGTCAATGCCTGGCGCATATCGAGATCCAGGTGGTTGGTCGGTTCATCCAGCAGCAGCAGGTTAGGGCGCTGCCAGACAATCAGCGCCAGCACCAGTCGCGCTTTCTCACCACCGGAGAAGCGTTCAGTGTTCTCAGTGACTTTATCGCCACGGAAATCGAAGCCGCCCAGATAATCACGAAGCTGCTGTTCCAGCACTTTAGGCGCTATGCGCGCCAGATGCTGCAACGGTGACTCATCGGCCCGCAGGTACTCCAGCTGATGCTGGGCGAAGTAACCGAGCTTGATCCCTTTCGCCAGGCCCATCTTGCCGTCCATCGCCTCCAGCTCACCCGCCAGCAGCTTAATCAGTGTCGATTTACCGGCTCCGTTACGCCCCAGCAGGCCGATGCGTGAGCCCGGAACCAGGTTGAGCTTAATGGCGTCGAGAATAATACGATCGCCATAACCCGCAGTAACCTTCTCCATCTTCATTAGCGGATTAGGCAGGTTCTCCGGCTTGCGGAAGGTAAAGCTGAACGGGTTGTCGACATGGGCAGGTGCAATCATCTCCATGCGCTCCAGCATCTTGATGCGGCTCTGTGCCTGCTTCGCCTTGGTGGCCTGCGCACGGAAGCGATCAATGTAGCTGTGTAAGTGCGCCACTTTCTCCTGCTGACTCTCATACAGCGCCTGCTGCTGAGCCAGTTTGGCGACGCGCTGCCGTTCAAAGGAGCTGTAGTTGCCGGTATATTCGAACATCGACTCCTGTTCGATATGGATAATTTTGTCGATGACCGGATCGAGGAAGTCACGATCGTGCGAGATCAGGATCAGCGTGCCTTCATAACTCTTCAGCCAGCGCTCCAGCCAGATCACCGCATCGAGATCGAGGTGGTTGGTCGGTTCATCCAGCAGCAGCAGATCGGAACGACAAATCAGCGCCTGCGCCAGGTTGAGGCGCATGCGCCAGCCACCGGAGAAGTCACTGACCGGACGTTGCAGCTGTTCCTGACTGAAGCCCAGACCATGCAGCAGGCTTGAGGCGCGCGCATGGATGCTCCACGCCTGCACCGCATCCAGCTTGCCATGCAGCAGCGCGATGGCATTGCCATCGTCGCGCAGATTGGCGTCCGCCAGTTCTGCCTCAAGCTGACGGAACTGGCGGTCGCCATCAATGACGTACTCCAGCGCGGCTTTATCCAGCGCAGGGGTTTCCTGATTCACCCAGGCCAGTGCCCAGTGAGTCGGGAACGTGACGGTACCGGCATCGCTGGTGATTTCACCTTTTAACAGCGACAGCAGCGTGGATTTACCACAACCGTTTTTACCCACCAGCCCGACCTTCTGGCCGGGATTGATGGTGGCGGTGGCGTTGTCGAGCAGGACGCGGATGCCGCGGCGAATTTGTAAGGCTGAGAAGACAATCATGTAAGCGCCGTATCGTCAGAATATGTTAATTTACTGGCAACATAATGAGATTTTGCTGCGTCGTGCATGGTAGCCGAAAACCGCACCAATGACGACGCTTTGGAGGGAAAGGATGTCGCAGCCACCCAGGGTTTTGCTGCTTTATGCTCATCCGGAATCACAGGATTCGATCGCGAATCGGATTTTGCTGCAGCCGGCTCAGGCACTGGAACACGTCACCGTGCACGATCTGTACGCGACCTATCCGGATTTTTTTATCGATATTCATCATGAACAACAATTACTGCGCGAACATGACGTCATCATTTTTCAGCATCCGCTCTATACCTATAGCTGTCCGGCGCTGCTGAAAGAGTGGCTGGATCGGGTTTTGTCCCGCGGCTTCGCCAATGGCGTGGATGGCAATGCACTTGAAGGTAAATACTGGCGCAGCGTGGTGACGACCGGAGAACCGGAAAGCGCCTTTAAACAGCAGGGCCTTAACCGCTATTCGCTCAACGACATTATGCGTCCTTTTGAGCTGACCGCGCAGATGTGCCGTATGCACTGGATGCCGCCGATGATCGTCTACTGGGCGCGTCGTCAGAGTCCTGAATTAATGAAAAATTACGCCCGCGCCTATGGCGACTGGCTCGCGGCACCGCTGCCGAATGGAGGGGTATAGATGGAAGGGCAAACGCTGCTGACCGCGGGGGTGATTTATCTGGTCGCGGCGGTCTTGATTGTACCGGTGGCGGCTCGCCTCGGTATTGGTGCTGTTCTGGGTTATCTGGTGGCGGGTATCGCCATCGGCCCGTGGGGATTAGGCTTTATCAGCGACGTCGACGAGATTCTTCACTTCTCTGAACTCGGCGTGGTTTTCCTGATGTTTATTATCGGGCTGGAGCTGAACCCGGCAAAGCTGTGGGCGCTGCGCCGCTCCATTTTTGGCGTCGGCGCGGCGCAGGTCATCTTCTCAGCAGCCATTCTCGGCGGCTTGTTGTGGCTGACCAACTTTAGCTGGCAGGCGGCGATTATTGGCGGGATTGGTCTGGCGATGTCCTCGACCGCCATGGCGCTGCAGCTGATGATGGATAAAGGCATGAACCGCAGCGAAGCGGGGCAGCTGGGCTTTTCGGTGCTGCTGTTTCAGGATATCGCGGTGATTCCTGCCCTGGCGCTGATCCCGCTGCTGGCCGGAACCGATAGCGGTCATATCGACTGGATGAAGGTCGGCATGAAAGTGCTGGCGTTTGCCGGGATGCTGGTGGGCGGACGCTATCTGCTGCGGCCGATCTTCCGTTACATCGCTGCATCGGGCGTGCGCGAGGTCTTTACCGCGGCTTCGCTGCTGCTGGTGCTGGGTTCCGCGCTGTTTATGGATGCGCTGGGCCTGTCGATGGCGCTGGGTACGTTTATTGCCGGGATCCTGCTGGCGGAGAGCGAATACCGCCATGAGCTGGAAGTCGCTATCGACCCGTTCAAAGGTTTACTGCTGGGCCTGTTCTTTATTTCGGTAGGCATGGCGCTCAACCTTGGTGTGCTCTATACCCATATTGTGACCATCCTGCTGGGCGTCGTGACGCTGGTGGCGGTCAAAACGCTGGTGCTCTATCTGCTGGGGCGCATTTATGGCCTGCGCAGTTCAGAGCGGCAGCAGTTTGCAGGCGTGCTGAGTCAGGGTGGCGAGTTCGCTTTTGTGCTCTTCTCAGCGGCCTCTTCGGCAAAGCTCTTCTCAGGCGATCAACTGCCAATGCTGCTGGTGACGGTGACCCTGTCGATGATGACCACGCCGCTGCTGATGAAGGGAATCGATCGTCTGCTGGCACGCCGCTTCAATGAGCCGGATGACGAAGCAGAGAAACACTTTGTTGAAGACGACCAGCCGCAGGTGATTGTGGTGGGCTTTGGTCGCTTTGGTCAGGTGGTAGGACGCTTGTTGATGGCGAACAATAAACGCATCACCGTGCTGGAGCGCGACATCAGTGTGGTAAGTCTGATGCGCAAATATGGCTATAAGGTCTATTACGGCGATGCCACCGAACTGGAGTTACTTCGGGCAGCCGGTGCAGCCAACGCGCAGTCAATCGTCATCACCTGCAATGAACCGGAAGATGTGATGACAATCGTGCATCTGTGCCAGCAGCATTTTCCGCAGCTGCAGATTCAGGCGCGTGCCCGGGGCCGTGTCGAAGCGCATGAGCTGTTACAGGCGGGCGTTACGCAATTCTCGCGTGAGACCTTCTCAAGTGCGCTGGAACTGGGACGTAAGACATTGATGACGCTGGGGATGCATCCGCATCAAGCGCACCGCGCCCAACAGCATTTCCGCCTGCTTGATATGCGGATGCTGCGCGAGTTGATGCCCAATCTCTCTGAAAGCGCGCAGGCATCACGCGTCCGTGAAGCGCGGCGTGAACTGGAAGATATCTTCCAGCGCGAAATGCAGCGCGAAAAGCGGCAGATCGACGGCTGGGACGATGATCAATAACCCCTTTAAACAGGCAGAAGCTAATGCGTAAACGTTTTATTGCCGGTGCGACATGCCCGCACTGCCAGGAGAAGGACACGCTGGCGATGTGGCGTGAAAATAATGTCGATGTGGTGGAGTGTGTAAAGTGTGGTCACCAGATGCGTGAGGCGGATAAACAGGCGCGCGATCAGGTTCGTTCGAATGAGCAGGTTATCGGTATTTTCCATCCTGAGTAGCGGAATCGGGCAGCTTTTTTTACGCTTAAACTTACAGCGGGATTGAATTCCGTTACAATTGCCGCCATTAAGGCTGAAGTCGCAAGAGAAAGTGAAAACCCTCTTGTACTCAGCCCCGAACCTTTCTGGTTGGTGTTATTGCACGCAAGAATAGACCAATGAGACGGGATCTCAGCTCTCAACGGTTAGGAGATATCATGAAAGTAGCAAAAGACCTGGTGATAAGCCTGGCCTATCAGGTACGTACAGAAGACGGCGTGTTAGTTGACGAATCACCGGTGACTGCACCGTTAGATTACCTGCACGGTCATGGTTCCCTGATTTCTGGTCTGGAAAATGCGCTGGAAAATCACGTTGCCGGCGACAAGTTTGACGTGCATATCCCGGCAAACGATGCTTACGGTCAGTACGATGACAACCTGGTGCAGCGCGTTCCTAAAGACGTCTTCATGGGCGTTGACGAACTGCAGGTTGGCATGCGCTTCCTGGCAGAGACCGATCAGGGTCCGGTACCAGTAGAAATCACCGAAGTGGAAGATGAGCATGTTGTGGTTGATGGTAACCACATGCTGGCGGGTCAGAACCTGAACTTCAACGTTGAAGTGGTTGCTATCCGTGAAGCCACACCGGAAGAACTGGCTCATGGCCACGTTCACGGTGCAGATGGCCATCATCATGACCACGGCCATGATCACGACCACGACCATGATCACGGTAAAGGCGGTTGTGGTACTGGCGGTTGCGGCTGCAGCCACTAAGTCTCAACAGACCTTTAAAGGCCACCTCCGGGTGGCCTTTATTTTGGCTATCCCTCTGGTTCTTCCCGGCTTAACCGGGGCCAGATGGCCCGCAATCAGTAGTGCGGGGGTGGGGTCTCTTCAGACTGTGAGGCGACGATCGAGGGCGCATTCGCTTTGAGCTTGTCGGTTAAGATGCGCATCTGCTCACGCATCTTATTCATCTCCAGCTCATGTTGAACCACCGCGCTGTTCAGCTGATCGATAGTCATCTCCTGAAAGGCCAGTTTGCTCTCTAGCGTCTCCAGACGCTGTTCCCACTCAGATTGTTGCATGACCTGTTCCTCTGTTAAGGTGCGACTCGGGGCGTGATTCTACGACCTGAATGCCAGGAATCACCTGTTTTTTTCACGATCGACGGCGTTGCGCTTGAAAAAAGGCAGTGCGGCATCATCTCTGATGAAACTTCCCGATATTATAAAGGTCGGAGGTAGACCGGGTAATTACATTGTGGGAGTGTTCGACACTGCCACGTAAAGTTATAGTGTGGGCCCTGAAGTCCGCAATGTTTCCCGAGGTTAGACGCTTCGGTTTTGGAGAATGGATGAAATCACTGTTTAAAGTCACATTGTTAGCTACCACTATGGCTGTTGCACTGAATGCCCCAATGGCAATGGCAGCAGACACCGCTGCGGCGCCACAGGCTGCACCAGCCGCCGCGCCACAGTCCGCGCCTCAGGCACCTAAAAATGCTGCTTTCAAAGATGAAGACCAGCAGTCTGCCTACGCACTGGGTGCTTCACTGGGTCGCTACATGGACAACTCCCTGAAGGAACAGGAAAAACTGGGCATCAAACTGGATAAGCAGCAGCTTATTGCTGGTGTTCAGGATGCGTTTGGTGGCAAGAGCAAACTGTCTGATGAAGAGATTGAGCAGACGCTGCAATCCTTTGAAGGCCGCGTGAAAGGCGCAGCCTCAGCGAAAATGGAAAAAGATGCGAAAGAGAACGCTGAAAAGGGTGAAGCCTTCGCAACCAAATTTGCTAAAGAGAGCGGCGTGAAGAAAACCGAAAGCGGCCTGCTGTATAAAGTTGAGAAAGAGGGTACCGGCGAAGCACCTAAAGACAGCGACACTGTAGTAGTGAACTACAAAGGTACGCTGATCGACGGTACTGAATTCGATAACTCTTATACCCGTGGCGAGCCACTTTCATTCCGTCTGGATGGTGTTATCCCAGGCTGGACTGAAGGTCTGAAGCACGTGAAGAAAGGCGGCAAGATTAAGCTGGTGATCCCACCAAACCTGGCTTACGGCAAAAATGGCGTTCCGGGTATCCCGGCTAACTCCACCCTGGTATTTGATGTTGAGCTGCTTGATATCAAACCAGCGCCTAAAGCAGATGAAAAAGCACAGGCCCCTGCGCCTGCTGCTGCTGAAAAAGCGCAGTAATCTGCTGACCGCCGCCTTCGGGCGGCGGTTTCATTTTAGCTTCACGACAAACCTCTGGCATAAGCCGACGACATTTGCCAGACTAATGCCTGCCTAATTATCCCATATTGAGTCTGCCCATAAGCCGCTGTGACAGGCTCCAGCCATTCAGGGTGATACTCTTCAATGTCTAATCCATTCAATCCGGGTGAACTGAGCGACTTCGATCTTCTGGAGCAGCGCCCGTTCGAACAAACTGATTACGATATTCTGAAATCTTACGAGGCTGTCGTGGATGGCCTGGCGATGTTGATCGGCTCGCATTGTGAAATCGTCCTGCATTCGCTTGAAGATCTTAAGTGTTCGGCCGTGCGTATCGCCAATGGGGAACACACCGGCCGTAAAGTGGGTTCACCGATCACTGATTTAGCCCTGCGGATGCTGCACGATATGCATGGCGCGGACAGCAATGTCTCCCGTGCCTATTTCACGCGCGCCAAAAGCGGCGTGCTGATGAAGTCGGTCACGATTGCGATTCGCAACCGTCAGCAACGGGTCATTGGCCTGCTCTGCATTAATATGAACCTGGATGTGCCGTTCTCACAGATCATGTCGACCTTTATGCCGCCCGAGATGCAGCAGGTTGATTCCAACGTTAACTTTGCCAGTTCAGTCGATGATCTGGTGATGCAGACGCTGGAGTTCACCATTGAAGAGGTGAGCGCTGATCGCAATGTGTCCAACAACGCCAAGAATCGCCAGATTGTGCTCAACCTGTATGAAAAAGGAATCTTCGATATCAAAGATGCCATTAACCAGGTGGCCGAACGGCTGAACATTTCGAAGCACACTGTCTATCTCTACATCCGCCAGTTTAAAAATGGCGACTTCCAGGGACAGGATCGGTAATGCGTTACACCCTGATGGTCACCGGCCCGGCTTACGGGACGCAACAGGCGACCAGTGCTTACCTGTTTGCCCGCGCGCTGCTGACGGCGGGGCATCAGCTTGAAAGCGTGTTCTTCTATCGCGAAGGGGTGCTGAACGCTAACCAGCTCACCGCGCCGGCCAGTGATGAATTTGACCTGGTGCGCGCGTGGCAGGCATTACATCAGGAGCAGGGTGTAGCATTGAACATCTGTGTGGCGGCTGCGCTGCGGCGAGGGGTCAGCGATGCGCAGGAAGCGGCCCGGCTCCAGCTGGCAGGCAGTAACCTGCAGCCGGGCTTTACACTGAGTGGGTTGGGTGCGCTGGCGGAAGCGGCGCTGAGCTGTGAACGCATGGTGCAGTTCTGATGAATCGTGTCGCATTTGTCTTTACCCGGGCGCCACACGGCAGCAGTGCAGGGCGCGAAGGATTGGATGCCGCGCTGGCCACGGGCGCACTCAGTGAAGATATCGGCCTGTTTTTTATCGGTGATGGTGTGCTGCAGCTGAATCTGCATCAGCAACCTGAGACGATTAAGAGCCGTCACTATGCGGCGACCTTTGGCGTGCTGGCGCTGTATGACATTGAACAGTGCTATCTCTGTCGGACATCGCTGATAGCGCGTGGATTAGAGGTTGACGCTGACCGGTTGCTGGATGTTACGCTACTGGACGCGCCGGAGTTGCGGCAGATGCTGGCCAGCTACGATCGCATCCTTACTTTTTAAGAGACGTTAATGCTGCACACTTTAATGCACTCACCGGCACACAGTGACCTTGAGACCCTGCTTTTGATGGTGGGTGCAGGCGATGACCTGCTGCTGCTGCAGGATGGCGTGCTGGCCGCCTTAGCCGGTAGTCGCGCATTGATGCGGCTCTCAGAGAGCGACGCGACACTGTGGGTGCTGGACGAAGATGTCCAGGCTCGCGGTCTCGCTGGACAAATTTCGACCAGTGTGCAGTCAATAGACTATAATGGCTTTGTCACGCTAACGATCAGGCATCAGCAACAAATCGTGTGGTAATCGGCTAAAACCTGGTTATTTCTTGACACCCCTTTGACTCAGCCCTAAAATTCTGCCTCCTCGTAATTCTACGAGGCGATTTATTACGTGTTTACGAAGCAAAAGCAAATCCAGGAGCTATTTAATGGCAACAGTTAACCAGCTGGTTCGCAAACCACGCGTCCGCAAAGTTGCAAAGAGCAACGTGCCGGCGCTGGAAGCTTGCCCGCAAAAACGTGGCGTTTGTACTCGTGTGTACACCACCACTCCTAAGAAACCAAACTCCGCACTGCGTAAAGTCTGCCGTGTGCGTTTGACCAACGGTTTTGAAGTTACCTCCTACATTGGTGGTGAAGGTCATAACCTGCAGGAACACTCCGTGATCCTGATCCGTGGCGGTCGTGTAAAAGACTTGCCAGGTGTGCGTTACCACACCGTTCGTGGCGCGCTTGACTGCTCAGGTGTTAAAGACCGTAAGCAGGCTCGCTCCAAGTACGGCGTGAAGAAGCCAAAGGCTTAATGGTTCTCCGTTAAGTAAGGCCAAACGTTTTAAATTAAATGTCATAATAAACTCATAGAGTTTTGGACAATCCTGAATTAACAACGGAGTATTTCCATGCCACGTCGTCGCGTCATTGGTCAGCGTAAAATTCTGCCAGATCCTAAGTTCGGATCAGAGCTGCTGGCCAAATTTGTAAATATCCTGATGGTAGATGGTAAAAAATCTACTGCAGAATCAATCGTTTATACCGCGCTTGAGACCCTGGCTCAGCGTTCAGGTAAAAACGCGCTGGAATCTTTTGAAGTAGCCCTGGAAAACGTGCGTCCGACTGTCGAAGTTAAGTCACGTCGCGTTGGTGGTTCTACTTATCAGGTACCAGTAGAAGTCCGTCCGGTTCGTCGTAATGCTCTGGCAATGCGCTGGATCGTAGATGCTGCTCGTAAACGCGGTGATAAATCAATGGCTCTTCGCCTGGCGAACGAACTTTCTGATGCTGCAGAGAACAAAGGTACTGCAGTGAAGAAACGTGAAGACGTTCACCGCATGGCAGAAGCCAACAAGGCGTTCGCACACTACCGTTGGTAATCACCACGTAGTTGTTAAACCAGCGGGCGCTCAATCAGCCAACCCGCTGGGGTCGACTTACCTTGAACGCCCGAGAATCAGAGGAATCAAATGGCTCGTAAAACACCCATTGCTCGCTACCGTAACATCGGTATCAGTGCGCACATCGACGCCGGTAAGACTACCACTACCGAACGCGTTCTGTTCTACACCGGTGTAAACCACAAAATCGGTGAAGTACATGACGGCGCAGCAACCATGGACTGGATGGAGCAGGAACAGGAACGTGGTATTACCATCACTTCCGCTGCGACCACCTGTTTCTGGTCTGGTATGGCCAAGCAGTTTGAACCACACCACATCAACATCATCGACACCCCAGGACACGTTGACTTCACCATCGAAGTTGAACGTTCTATGCGTGTGCTTGATGGCGCGGTAATGGTTTACTGTGCAGTTGGTGGCGTTCAGCCACAGTCTGAGACCGTATGGCGTCAGGCTAACAAATATAAAGTTCCACGCATTGCGTTCGTTAACAAAATGGACCGCATGGGTGCTAACTTCCTGAAAGTTGTTAACCAGATGGAAGTTCGTCTGGGCGCAACTCCAGTTCCTCTGCAGCTGGCTATCGGCGCAGAAGAGAAATTCACCGGTGTTGTTGACCTGGTGAAAATGAAAGCAATCAACTGGAACGACGCAGACCAGGGTGTAACCTTCGACTACGAAGATATTCCAGCTGATATGCAGGAACTGGCTGAAGAATGGCATGCGAAGCTGGTTGAAGCCGCTGCTGAAGGCTCTGATGAGCTGATGGAGAAATTCTTCGGTGGTGAAGAACTGACTGAAGAAGAGATCAAAACATCTCTGCGTAAGCGTGTTCTGAACAACGAAATCATCCTGGTAACCTGTGGTTCTGCATTTAAGAACAAAGGTGTTCAGGCGATGCTGGATGCAGTTATAGAATATCTGCCAGCACCGACTGACGTTACCGCGATCAACGGTATGCTGGACGACGGTAAAGACACGCCGGCTGTTCGTCACTCTGATGACAGCGAGCCGTTTGCTGCACTGGCGTTCAAAATCGCTACTGACCCGTTCGTGGGTAACTTAACCTTCTTCCGTGTTTACTCTGGTGTTGTTAACACGGGTGACACCGTATTCAACCCGGTTAAGTCAAACCGTGAGCGTCTGGGCCGTATCGTTCAGATGCACGCTAACAAGCGTGAAGAGATTAAAGAAGTTCGTGCGGGTGATATCGCAGCGGCGATCGGCCTGAAAGATGTGACCACTGGTGACACCCTGTGTGACCCAGATAACGTCATCATCCTTGAGCGCATGGAGTTCCCGGAGCCGGTAATCTCTATCGCCGTTGAGCCAAAAACCAAAGCTGACCAGGAAAAAATGGGTCTGGCTCTGGGCCGTCTGGCAAAAGAAGATCCATCATTCCGCGTATGGACTGATGAAGAATCTAACCAGACCATCATCGCTGGTATGGGTGAATTGCACCTCGACATCATCGTTGACCGTATGAAGCGTGAGTTCAACGTTGAAGCAAACGTGGGTAAACCACAGGTTGCTTACCGTGAAGCGATTCGTACCAAAGTTACCGACGTTGAAGGTAAACACGCTAAGCAGTCTGGTGGTCGTGGTCAGTACGGTCATGTTGTTATCGACATGTACCCACTGGAGCCAGGTTCGAACCCGAAAGGCTACGAATTTGTCAACGACATTAAAGGTGGTGTGATTCCTGGTGAATACATCCCTGCGGTTGATAAAGGCATCCAGGAGCAGCTGAAATCAGGCCCTCTGGCTGGCTATCCGGTTGTGGATCTGGGCGTTCGTCTGCACTATGGTTCATACCATGATGTCGACTCCTCAGAACTGGCGTTTAAACTGGCCGCGTCTATTGCCTTCAAACAAGGCTTTAAACAAGCGAAACCAGTTCTGCTTGAACCTATCATGAAGGTTGAAGTTGAATCGCCTGAAGAGAACACGGGTGATGTCATCGGTGACCTTAGTCGTCGTCGTGGTATGCTCAAAGGGCAGGAATCTAACGCTACTGGCGTTCAGATTCACGCTGAAGTTCCGTTGTCTGAGATGTTCGGATACGCAACTCAGCTGCGTTCTCTGACCAAAGGTCGTGCTTCGTACTCCATGGAGTTCCTGAAGTATGACGATGCGCCGAACAACGTAGCGCAGGCCGTTATTGAAGCTCGTAGCAAATAAGCTACGGTTTAAATTTGAACTGATGCCTTCACCCAGATGGTGAAGGCACAACGTAAGGAATTATCGCCATGGCGAAAGAGCAATTTCAGCGTAACAAACTGCACGTAAACGTGGGCACCATCGGTCACGTCGACCACGGTAAAACCACCCTGACTGCAGCTATCACCACCGTACTGTCTAAAACTTACGGCGGCCAGGCTCGTGCATTCGATCAGATCGATAACGCACCAGAAGAGAAAGCACGTGGTATCACCATCAACACTTCACACGTTGAGTATGAAACCCCGACTCGCCACTATGCGCACGTTGACTGCCCAGGCCACGCCGACTATGTGAAAAACATGATCACCGGTGCTGCGCAGATGGACGGCGCGATCCTGGTTGTTGCTGCGACTGATGGCCCTATGCCACAGACTCGTGAGCACATCCTGCTGGGTCGTCAGGTTGGCGTTCCTTACATCATCGTGTTCCTGAACAAGTGTGACATGGTTGATGATGAAGAGCTGCTGGAACTGGTAGAAATGGAAGTTCGTGACCTGCTGTCAGCATATGACTTCCCAGGCGATGACACTCCAATCGTTCGTGGTTCTGCTCTGAAAGCGCTGGAAGGCGAAGCTGACTGGGAAGCTAAAATCCTGGAGCTGGCTGAGCATCTGGATACCTACATCCCAGAACCACAGCGTGCGATTGATAAGCCGTTCCTGCTGCCAATCGAAGACGTATTCTCAATCTCTGGCCGTGGTACCGTTGTTACCGGTCGTGTTGAGCGCGGCATCGTTAAAGT
>NZ_FOVG01000004.1 GCF_900115075.1 Candidatus Pantoea varia | reverse complement strand
TGACCCCATGCCGAACTCAGAAGTGAAACGCCGTAGCGCCGATGGTAGTGTGGGGTCTCCCCATGCGAGAGTAGGGAACTGCCAGGCATCAAATTTAGTGTGCTGATATGGCTCAGTTGGTAGAGCGCACCCTTGGTAAGGGTGAGGTCCCCAGTTCGACTCTGGGTATCAGCACCAGTTAAGACACGAGTTCGGTAAATAAAAGAATTTGCCTGGCGGCTGTAGCGCGGTGGTCCCACCTGACCCCATGCCGAACTCAGAAGTGAAACGCCGTAGCGCCGATGGTAGTGTGGGGTCTCCCCATGCGAGAGTAGGGAACTGCCAGGCATCAAATAAGAGAGAGCCCTTCGCGTATGCGAAGGGCTTTTTTCGTTATGGCAATCCCGATAATCCACCATAAAAACCCTTCATATCAGCCCGGTTTCCTGTGCATTTATCCGCACGTCGGCTCAGTCAGCTGCCTGAACCTGGTTTTAAGGCCATAAAAAACCCGGCGCCAGGCCGGGTAGTAAGATAACTGAGCCGGTAATCAGTGAATAACCTGCGATAAAAACGCCCGGGTACGCTCTGATTTAGGGTTCGCAAAGAACTCCTGGGGTGGCGCAACTTCGACGATCTCACCCCGATCCATAAAGATCACCCTGTCAGCCACCGTTCGGGCAAAGCCCATCTCGTGGGTCACGCATAACATGGTCATCCCATCCTCTGCCAGACCAATCATTGTATCCAGCACCTCTTTAACCATCTCAGGATCCAACGCTGATGTTGGCTCATCAAACAGCATAATTTTGGGCTTCATACAGAGTGAGCGGGCGATAGCGACACGTTGCTGCTGTCCGCCAGAGAGCTGACCCGGAAACTTATGCGCATGCTCGGCAATTCGCACGCGTTCAAGATAGTGCATAGCCAGCTCATCTGCTTCTTTCTTAGGGATCTTCCTCACCCAGGAAGGTGCCAGCGTACAGTTCTGCAATACGGTCAGATGCGGGAAGAGATTGAAGTGCTGGAAAACCATGCCGACTTCTGTACGAACGCGCTCGATATTACGAACGTCATCGTTGAGGTGGATACCGTCAACAACAATGCGGCCCTGCTGATGCTCTTCCAGATGGTTGATACAGCGGATCGTCGTCGATTTGCCGGAGCCAGAAGGTCCGCACAACACGATGCGTTCACGGGGTTTAACCTGCAGGTTGATGTCTTTCAGTACGTGGAACTGCCCATACCATTTATTCACGTTCTCAAGGGAGATCATCAACGCGTCGGAAGAGTGTGTCATAGAGTCAGTCATGTAAAACCTCAGTGCGATGTACGCCCGGTGTGAAAGCGCTTTTCCAGATACTGGCTGTAGCGCGACATGCTAAAACAGAAGATCCAATAGACCAGTGCAGCGAAGACATAACCTTCAGTCGACATACCCAGCCAGGTCGGATCGACCGTTGCCTGCTGGACGCTGCTGAACAGATCGAAAAGACCAATGATGATGACCAGGCTGGTATCTTTGAATAGTGCAATGATGGTGTTAACCAGTCCGGGGATGGTGAGCTTCAGTGCCTGCGGCAGGATCACCAGCATCTGCGTCTTCCAGTAGCCCAGCGCCAGAGACTCGGCCGCTTCATATTGACCTTTCGGCAGTGCCTGCAGGCCACCGCGCACCACCTCGGCCACATAGGCTGACTGGAACAGAATCACGCCCACCAGTGCGCGCACAAGTTTGTCGATATTAGTGCCTTCAGACATAAACAGCGGCAGCATCACGGATGACATGAACAGCACGGTAATCAGCGGCACGCCACGCCAGAACTCGATAAAGATAATCGACAGGGTGCGGACCACCGGCATACGTGAGCGACGACCAAGTGCCAGTAAAATACCTAACGGCAGCGCACCGGCAATACCGACCGACGCAATGATCAGCGTCAGCGTTAACCCGCCCCATTGACGTGTTTCAACACGCTCCAGCCCCAGATACCCGCCATACAGCAGGAACCAGACAATCACCGGATAGATGACGACCCAGGCCGCAATGTAGCGTCCACGATACGGCAGGCTCCTGAGAAACATCGGTACAATCGACAGCAGGCCAATCACCAGCGCCAGGTTAATACGCCAGCGCAGCTCATGCGGATAAAGCCCATACATGAACTGGCCGAAACGCGCATGGATAAAGACCCAACACGCACCTTCTTTAGTGCAATCGGCACGCGTGGTGCCAATCCAGTTTGCCTGAAAGACCAGCCAGTTCAGCGCCGGCGGAATCACGTGCCAGATTACCCAGATGCAAAACAGCGTCAGTAACGTGTTAAGCCAGCTGGAAAATAGATTTTTACGAGCCCAAAGCCAGGCGCGACTGACAGGAGTCGTCGGGACGGGGGGCGTTTCATGCGTAGTCAAAGACATAGTTATCCCGTTCTCTTAACGCTCAACCAGCGCAATTTTGCGGTTGTAGAAGTTCATAAGCATCGATATCAGCAGGCTGATAATCAGGTAAACGCCCATCGTAATAGCAATCGTCTCGATCGCCTGACCAGTCTGATTCAGTACCGAGCCGGCAAACAGCGACACCATATCGGGATAACCGATAGCGGCGGCCAGTGAGGAGTTCTTCACGATGTTCAGATACTGGCTGGTCAGCGGCGGAATAATGACGCGCATGGCCTGAGGAATAATGACCTGGCGCAGCGTAACCGGATTAGGCAGACCCAGCGATCGTGCGGCTTCGTGCTGACCATGCGGCACCGACTGAATCCCGGAACGGATCACTTCAGCGATAAACGACGAGGTATAGATCGACAGGGCCAGCGTCAGTGCTGCCAGCTCCGGTATCATCACCGAGCCGCCACGGAAATTGAATCCATGCAGTTGCGGCACATCCCAGTGCATAGCTGCGCCAAACCCAAGATGCGCCAGCAAAGGAAAGAGAATCAGCATCCCAATGGCAGCGGGCCAGGTGCGACGTAACTCACCGGTTTTCAGCTGGTGCTGGCGGTTAAAGCGGTACAGTCCATAGCTCACAGCCACGGCCAGAAGCAGCGCGATAACAAACGGCCAGCTGCCTGGTGCATAGGTCGGCCACGGAACATAGAGCCCGCGATTGCTGACATAAGCCAGGTCGAATGCATTCAGCGCCTGACGGGGTCCCGGCAGATTGCGTAATACCGCGAAGTACCAGAAGAAGATCTGAAGCAGTGGCGGAATATTACGGAAGGTTTCGATATAGATGTTCGAGAGCTTCCGCAGCAGCCAGTTTTCAGAAAGGCGGGCAAGGCCGACCGCGAATCCGAGAATCGACGCGAAAACAATACAGAGTGCAGAGACCAGCAGCGTGTTGGTTAATCCGACCAGAAACACGCGCGCGTAGGTATCTCCCTCTGTGTACTCAATAAGATGCTGAACGATGCCAAAACCGGCAGTGCGTTCCAGAAATCCAAACCCCGATGTAATACCGCGATTGGCAAGGTTGATAATGGTGTTATGCACCAGATAACCCACCACACCAAGCACAGCGACGACGGCTATGAGCTGATAAATCCAGGCGCGAACCGTGGGATTACCAAATGAAAAATCCCTTTTCACGGTTGGGCGTTGTGACATGTTGAAACCTCAATACGAAAGCTGGGGTAGGGCACCGCAGAATACGGTGCCCGATTGGTGAGGTCTGTTAACGTACCGGTGGTGCGTACTGAATGCCGCCCTGGTTCCACAACGCATTCTGACCACGTGCGATCTTCAGTGCGCTGTCTTTACCGACGTTACGGTCAAAGCTTTCCTGATAGTTACCTACCTGCTTGACGATGTTGTAGGCCCACTTGTTATCCAGCTTCAGATCTTTACCAAAATCACCTTCGGCGCCCAGGAAGTGTGCCATGTCTGGATTGGTTGGCTTGGCTGTCATCTGGTCAACGTTCTTCGAGTTGATACCCATCTCTTCCGCATTCAGCATGGCGTAGAGCGACCATTTGACGATGGTGAACCAGTCGTCATCACCACGACGTACCAGCGGCCCCAGAGGCTCTTTGGAGATCACTTCTGGCAGGACGATAAACTCGTCAGGTTTGCCGAGCTTAATGCGCAATGCGTAGAGCTGAGACTGGTCAGATGCCAGCGTATCGCAGCGGCCGCTATCCAGCGCCTTAGCGGATTCATCAGAACGGTCGAAGGTCACCGGCGTATATTGCATTTTGTTGGCTTTGAAGAAGTCCGCCACGTTCAGCTCGGTATCAGTACCTGCCTGGATACAGACGGTGGCACCATCCAGTTCTTTCGCACTTTTCAGACCGGCTTTCTGGTGAGTCAGGAAGCCGATACCGTCGTAATAATTCACGCCCGCAAACAGGAAGCCCATGCCGCCATCGCGTGATGAGGTCCAGGTGGTATTACGTGAAAGCACATCCACTTCGCCTGACTGCAGTGCGGTAAAACGCTCTTTCGCGGTCAGCGGGGTATATTTCACTTTGGTCGCATCGCCAAACACAGCCGCAGCTGCCGCACGACACACATCCACATCGATACCGGTAAACTTGCCGCCAGCATCTGCATAGGAGAAGCCCGGCAGGCCATCACTGATACCACATTGAACAAACCCTTTTTTCTTTATCGCATCCAGTGTGGTGCCTGCGTGTGCTTGCTGAGCAATGCCAACCAGCGAGGTAGCGGCGATCAGCGTAGAGAGCATCATCTTTTTCATAAAGCATCCTGTGTGGCGGGATCATGTTGTTATGTTTGCGCACTTTAATGTGCGTTTTTTCCTGTCTGTGGCGGTCAGCCATCCACGACTCTGCAAAGCTGATGCCAGGTTTGGAGAATCCTGAATTCGTATGAAAGAACGGTTAATAATCGGAAGCACTTAGAAAGTTCCGCTAATATGGCGCACCAAAAGGAAGCAAAGCGAGTCGACCCGATCACATTTAGTGCAAATAGTTTCACTATATAGAAGCAGTGTGAGCGCTCGCTCAGGCAGGAATGTATGAAGAGAGTGCGTTACTATTTAATGCGCAGAAAGTCACATACCCAGCAGTCATGGGATGTGCAGCGAGGCGAGAGAGAGGGTAAGCACTAAGTCAAATCTAATAGAACTGAAGCGAGAGGGCGAAATATTACGTCAGCGATTGCAACTATAGTTACCATATAGAAGGCAACTGTTTCACTATTTTTGCCGTTACTTTGTGCGACGTTGCACAAATAAAAACGCCAGCCCGAAGGCTGGCGTGATTTACAGACAGAACTAAAAATCAGTTCATGCCGTATTTTTTCAATTTCTTACGCAGCGTACCGCGGTTGATACCCATCATCAGGGCAGCACGGGTCTGATTGCCACGGGTATACTGCATCACCATGTCCAACAGAGGCTGCTCGACTTCAGCCAAAACCAGCTCATACAGGTCGCTCACATCCTGACCATTCAGTTGAGCAAAATAGTTCTTCAGTGCCTGTTTAACCGAATCACGTAAAGGTTTTTGAGTTACCTGATCCTGTGAGTTAACGGTTGAAACGGTCAGTACGTCAGAATTTACGCGTTGTTCGAACATAGTTCTTTCAGCTCTTTATTTCGTTACGCAAGATTTTCGAAGTATGCCTCCAACGCCTCCAGCTGTTCGCTGGCATCCTCAATGGCGTTGAATGTGCGCCGAAACTGGTCATTCGGGGCGTGCTCCTGCAGGTACCAGGAGACGTGCTTTCGCGCTATACGGTATCCCTTGCCTGAACCGTAAAAGTCGTGCAGCTCACGTATATGCGAAACAAGCAAGCGCTTGACCTCTGCCATCGGCAGCGGGGCAAGCAACTCCCCAGTGTCCAGATAATGCTGGATTTCCCGGAAGATCCACGGTCTTCCCTGAGCAGCGCGTCCTATCATCAGAGCATCGGCCCCTGTATAGTCGAGCACCGCTCTGGCTTTATGCGGGTCAGTTATGTCTCCATTCGCGATAATCGGAATGGAGACACTCTGCTTAACTGTCCGAATGCTGTCATATTCAGCTTCTCCGTTGAACAGGCAGGCACGAGTGCGACCATGTATCGTCAGAGCCTGTATACCGCAGCGTTCAGCCAATTGGGCAATCGCGACACAGTTCCTGTTTTCAGGATCCCAGCCAGTACGAATTTTCAGCGTAACCGGCACATTCACTGCATTAACCACTGCGGAGAGAATTGACTCCACCACGGTGGGATATTGCAGCAAGGCTGAACCCGCCATCTTGCGGTTAACCTTCTTGGCAGGGCATCCCATATTAATGTCGATGACCTGTGCACCAGCCTCAACATTAATGCGTGCAGCTTGCGCCATTTCACTGGGATCGCAACCGGCAATTTGCACGGCGCGAATGCCTGGCTCATCACTGTGAACCATGCGTAATCGGGATTTGTCGCTAGCCCAGACTTCCGGGTTAGAAGACAACATCTCAGAAACTGCCATGCCTGCACCCATTTCGTGACACAGCGCCCTGAACGGCCTGTCGGTAATACCGGCCATCGGTGCTGCAATCAGTCGATTTCTCAGCTGGAGGTTTCCAATACGCATGAAGTCAGAATAGCCATACTGTGTCTGCAAGGCGGCGTATATTACGCATTTTTGCTGGAAGATGAAAGGCCAAACTTTGAACAATCAGCAAGAAAGATCAATGAAATCCGGGTGATGATTGTGGCTCTTGATTATTAATGTTATATATCAATGAATTAGTAATTTATGCTGAAATTGTGAACAAAAGTTTTTCCAGAAAAGTACGTCGATTAGCCAGATAAAAAACGTCACATGCCGTGATTAACGATACAAGCATCCATTTCATATCAGGAAAGCCCGCAGCTTACGCTACGGGCTGGCTTAATGTTCTGAGAAGGCACTTTGTACCGGCGAGAGCGATATCAGAAGGGCAGACAGGCGCTAAATTCAGGATTTAATCCCGGTAATCCGGCACCACTCCTCTTTAACCGCCACCGGGTCGAGCGTGAACTCGCTGGCATACGCTTCGCAGACGCTCTCCGCCTGGCTCTCTAACACACCTGAGAGGCCCAGGTGACCACCAGACTTTGGCAGTACGCTGATGAGAGGGGCCAGTTCACGAAGCGGACCGGCCAGAATATTAGCGACCACCACATCAGCCTGCAGATTGTCCGGTTGCTGGTGGGGCAGGTAGAGCGACAGGCGATCGGAGACACCATTGCGCTCAGCATTATCCCGGCTGGCCTGAATGGCCTGCGGATCGATATCAATGCCGATCGCCTGAGATGCGCCGAGTTTAAGCGCGGCGATCGCCAGGATCCCAGAGCCACAGCCGAAATCGATCACCGTTTTGCCTTCCAGATCCAGCCCGTCGAGCCAGGTGAGGCAGAGTGAGGTGGTGGGATGGGTGCCAGTTCCAAACGCCAGACCCGGATCAAGCATCACGTTGACGGCATCGGGCTCCGGCACATCACGCCAGCTCGGACAGATCCAGAGACGCTCACCGAAGCGCATCGGGTGGAAGTTTTCCATCCATTCGCGCTCCCAGTCTTTATCTTCGATCTGTTCGATCCGGTGACGAAAACCGACGCCCAGCAGCGGATGTTGCTCCAGTTCGGCGGTAATGACGGCCATGTCAGTTTCTGCATCGAACAGGCCGATGACATCGGTATCGCCCCACAGGCGAGTTTCACCAGGCAGCGGCTCATATACCGGCGTGTCGTTGGTATCCTGAAAGGTCACTGAAACCGCACCGATGTCCATCAGCGCATCGCTCAGCGTCTCCGCATGTGCACCGGAGCTGTTAATTTTGATTTGAATCCACGGCATAACGTCTCTCTTTCCGTCAGTGTTGCGACGCATCGACCGCTTGCGGCGCGCGTCCAAACAGGTTGCCTGCTAAAAATGCCAGCAGGCTCAAAAGCAGTGAGGGCACGATGGGGTGAAAACCCAGAATCTGCAGGTTAAGGCTCGCCATAAAAGCGTAGCAGCCACCACCCACCACCATGCCGGTGATGGCCCCTGCGGCATTGGCGCGCTCCCAGTAGAGACCCAGTACCAGCGGCCAGAGGAAAACCGCCTCAAGGCCGCCAAATGCCAGCAGGTTGAGCCAGATAATCATATCGGGCGGATTCCATGCCGCAATCAGCAGCAGGATACCCAGTGCGAAGGTAATGGTGCCAGATAACAGCCGCAGTCGCGTCTCATTTTCCAGCTGTTGCGGGGCAACTCGCAGATAGAGATCTTTGATTAGCGTAGCCGAAGCCTGTAACAGCTGGGCATTGATGGTCGACATAATCGCGGCCATCGGGGCTGCCAGAAAGAGTCCGGCGGCTAACGGTGGCAGAACAGTAATCATCAGGGTCGGAATAACGCTATCCGGCACGGTCAGATTCGGGAGTATCGCCCGGCCCAGCGCTCCGGCCAGATGCATGCCCAGCATCAGAAACACCACCACGATGGTGCCCAGAATGATGGCCCGATGAACGGCTTTGCTGTCTTTATAGGAGATGCAGCGCACCGCAGTATGTGGCAAGCCAATGACTCCAAAGCAGACCAGCACGACAAACGAACTCAGGAAGGTCGGCGTAATAATTTCGCCCGGCCCCTGAGGTGACAGCAAGGCAGGGTCAATGTCATGCAGTTTCTGCACGGCCGTGCTCAGGCCGCCAGCCTGATGAATCACCGCGAACAGCAGCAGAAAGGTGCCAATCAGCATCACGATGCCCTGCATCGCGTCATTGAGCACGCTGGCACGGAATCCACCGAATGCGGTGTAGAGCGCGATAGTGCCGCCAAAAATCAGCAGACCGGTGTCATAGGGAATACCCGCGGCAGTTTCGAGCAGCCGCGCACCGCCAATAAACTGCACCGTCATGGCACCGATAAAGGCAATCAGCAGACTCAGACTCGCCAGCCAGATCAGCAGCGGGCTCTGATAACGGGCATAGAGCATGTCATTCAGCGTCACCGCATTATGCTTACGCGCCAGAATGGCAAACTTTTTCCCCAGCACACCCAGCGAGAGCCAGACGGCGGGCACCTGCACCATCGCCAGCAACACCCATCCCAGCCCATATTTGTAGGCGGCACCGGGGCCACCGATAAACGAGCTGGCGCTGATATAGGTGGTAGTGAGCGTCATCGCCAGCACAAACCCGCCCATGGAGCGGCTGCCAAGGAAATATTCAGTCAGGAAGCTGCCTTCACGCCTTTTACGGACGGCAAATACCGACAGTGCGGCAATCACCACCAGATAAATCAGCAACGGCAGGATAATTTCACTGTTCACTTTTATCCTCCAGCGGCATATCGCGGAAAATGACCCGCACCATCATCCAGCACAGGAAAATGAACAACAGGGGAGCAAACAGGCAGGAGAGTTCAAACCAGCGCGGCAGGCCGGTGATACCAATTTCACTGCCCCCCAGCCAGGCGGAAAGTCCCCAGGCAGCGAGCCAGAGCAGGGTGAGATAGAGCGACCAGCGCGCCTCTTTATGAGCCTGTATAAAACGAGCGTCCATGATTCAACCTTAACGCCAGCGGCAAAAGAAAAAGGCCGGATTAACCGGCCTCTGACTACTCAGCGTTGCGATTACTTCTCGTGCAAGCCGAGTTTTTTCTCCAGATAGTGGATATTAGTTCCACCATGCTGGAAGTTTTCGTCGGACATGATTTTCATCTGCAGTTCAACGTTGGTTTTGATACCGTCGATGATCAGTTCCGCCAGCGCATTTTTCATGCGGGCGATAGCCACGTCACGCGATTCGCCATAGGTGATCAGTTTACCGATCATGGAATCGTAATAAGGCGGCACGGTGTAGCCTGAATAAATGTGCGACTCCCAGCGCACGCCAAAACCGCCTGGCGCGTGGAAGCGGGTGATTTTACCCGGGCTTGGCAGGAAGGTCACCGAATCTTCGGCATTGATACGGCACTCGACCGCATGTCCGCGAATGATCACATCTTCCTGTTTGATCGACAGAGGCTGGCCCGCAGCAATGCGCAGCTGCTCTTTGATCAGGTCGACACCGGTGATCATCTCGGTCACTGGGTGTTCTACCTGAATACGGGTGTTCATCTCAATGAAGTAGAACTCACCGTTTTCATACAGGAACTCAAAGGTGCCTGCGCCGCGATAGCCAATTTCAATACAGGCCTGAGAACAGCGATTGCCGATAAAGCGACGCTGCTCTTCGGTGATGCCTGGACCTGGCGCCTCTTCGACAACTTTCTGGTGACGACGCTGCATGGAGCAGTCACGTTCGCCCAGATAGATCGCGTTGCCCTGACCGTCAGCCAGTACCTGAATCTCGATGTGGCGCGGATTCTCCAGATACTTCTCCATGTAAACCATGTCGTTGTTGAAAGCCGCTTTGGCTTCCGCTTTCGTCATGTTGATGGATTCTTCCAGATCTTTGTCGCCGCGCACCACGCGCATACCACGACCGCCGCCGCCGCCAGAGGCTTTGATGATGACCGGATAACCGATGCGCTTAGCAAAGGCACGGTTTTTTTCCATATCATCGGTCAGCGAACCGTCAGAACCCGGTACGGTCGGGACGCCTGCTTTCTTCATCGCATTGATTGCTGAAACCTTGTCGCCCATCAGGCGAATGGTGTCTGCTTTCGGGCCGATGAAGATAAAGCCGGAGCGTTCAACCTGCTCAGCAAAATCGGCATTCTCAGAGAGGAAGCCGTAGCCAGGGTGAATCGCCACCGCGCCGGTGATCTCTGCAGCAGAGATCAGCGCCGGGATATTGAGGTAACTTTTAACTGACTGCGCCGGGCCGATGCAGACGGTTTCGTCTGCCAGCAGCACGTGCTTCAGGTCACGATCCGCGCTTGAGTGTACCGCGACAGTCTTGATGCCCAGTTCTTTACAGGCACGCAGAATGCGCAGTGCGATCTCACCACGGTTAGCAATAACAATTTTATCCAGCATGATCTGCCCCGTTACTCGATGATAACCAGTGGCTCGTCAAATTCGACCGGCTGACCGCTTTCAACCAGGATAGCTTTCACCACGCCTGATTTGTCCGCTTCGATCTGGTTCATCATTTTCATGGCTTCGACGATGCACAATGTATCGCCAGCATTCACTTTCTGGCCGACTTCCACAAAGGCTTTCGCATCCGGGCTCGGCGTACGGTAGAAGGTACCTACCATTGGTGAACGCACGATGTGACCGCTGATCTCAGCCGGTGCCGCTTCGGCAACCGCTGCTACAGGGGCAACCGCTGTTGCCAGAGCGGGCTGTGGAGCTGGCGCAGCGTAAGCCTGCTGCATCATCGGGTAACCTGTGTTGACAGGTGCACGGCTGATGCGAACGGACTCTTCACCTTCGGAGATTTCCAGCTCAGAAATGCCAGATTCTTCAACCAGTTCGATCAGTTTTTTAATTTTACGAATATCCATGAGTGGGGTTCCGTACTCAGTTTGATTAATTAGATTGAGACAGGCGTTTTACTGCCGTTTGTAAAGCCCATGTGTATCCGTCAGCGCCAAGCCCACAGATCACGCCAGCAGAAACATCAGAAAGATAGGAGTGATGGCGGAAGGGCTCGCGGGCATGCACATTAGAGAGATGAACCTCGATAAACGGTATTTCTACCGCCAGCAGGGCATCACGGAGTGCGACACTGGTATGGGTAAACGCGGCAGGATTAATGATGATGTAATCCACATTGCCTTTGGCCTCATGAATGCGATCAATCAGCTGAAATTCAGCATTGGTCTGCAGGTGGCTCAACTCCACATTCAACTGGTCTGCCTGACGCGTCAAATCGTCCACGATCTGACGCAGCGTGGTATGACCATACTTCTCAGGTTCACGTGTTCCCAACAGGTTAAGGTTGGGCCCGTTTAAAAGCAGAATATGTAATTTATGCGCCATCGTGCTGCCATCTCCCGCAATCATTGAGGCATCGCGTAAAATACCTTGCGAATCTTCATTTGTCACCTTTCAGGATGAAAAAGAAGACCCGACGAGCAATAAAGCCGGGCATTATATCCGTTTCGTGTCATTTCGCAGCAAAATACTGGTCTTATCTGCGAAGATGATCGGATGTGGCCTGCGGGCCACATCTTTTAACAGAAAACAGCGGAAGAAAACAACGGGCGAAGCGCTAGCGGGGCCACCATTTAAGAAACTTTTTGTAACGCCAGGCTAACAGTATCGCAGCAAGTAGTGCATAGATAAGTGGCTGGGGTGACAGGATTTTCACTGACCAGATATAGTGAATCGGCACCAGGATCGCGACAAGATAGACCGCGTTGTGCAGGGTTTGCCAGCGCTTACCGAGCTTACGCTGAGCGCGCTGGAAAGAGGTTATCGCCAGGGCCAGTAATATCAGCCAGCTGATAATCCCCAGCGTCAGATAGGGACGGGAGATCAGCTCGCTGCCCAGCAGACGCAGGTTGTCAGCGCCCAGCTCCAGCAGGTAATAGCTCAGCAGATGAAGGGAAGCCCAGGCAAACGTCCAGACGCCGAGCAGACGACGGGTGCGGATGAGAAGCGGCTGCCTGCCGTAACGTGCCAGCGGTGAGACCAGCAGAGTACCCAGCAGCAGTTTCAGCGCCATACGGCCGGTAAAGTGCTGAATATCTTTTGCCGGATCCGCACTCAGGCCACCCTGCATCGCGGCAAGAATCAGATAAACCAGCGGCAACAGGGCCGCCAGATGCAGAATCACCTTGAGCCAGGTGATCTGTTTTATCGACAGGCGGACCACTTAGTAATTCTCCCGTAAATCCATGCCACGGTAGAGCGACGCCACCTGCTCGGCATAGCCGTTAAACAGCAGCGTTGGCTGACGTTCAACCTTAAGACTGCCGCCAGGGCCAATAAACCGCTCTGTGGCCTGCGACCAGCGTGGGTGATTGACGTGCGGATTCACATTGGCATAAAAGCCATACTCGTCGGCAGCAATCTGGTTCCAGGTGGTTGGCGGCTGTTTGTCGGTCAGCGTGATTTTGACGATCGACTTAATGCCTTTGAAGCCATATTTCCACGGCACGGTCAGACGAATCGGCGCGCCATTCTGCGGCGGCAGCGCTTTACCATAGACGCCGGTAGTCAGTATCGTCAGCGGATGCATCGCTTCATCCATACGCAGACCTTCTACATAAGGATAGTTGAGCCCGCCGCCAATAAAGCGATCCTTCTGGCCCGGCATCTGCTCCGGATCGTACAGCGTCTGGAAGGCGACAAAGCGCGCTTTGCTGGTGGGTTCCGCCAGCGAGAGAAGCTTATTCAGCTCAAAGCCTATCCAGGGCACCACCATTGACCAGGCTTCCACGCAGCGCATGCGATAGATCCGTTGCTCCATGGCAAACCGTTTAAAGATGTCATCCATATCCAGCGTCACGGTCTTAGCCACTTCACCATCAATGGTCAGTTTCCAGGGTTCAGTTTTTAGCGTACCTGCATTGGCAGCCGGATCGGCCTTATCCAGTCCGAACTCATAGAAGTTGTTGTAGCCGGAGACTTTATCCTCTGGTGTTAAGGTCAGATCGGCCTGATATTGCGCCGGTTTGGTAAAGTCCAGCGCCCGGCCTGCTGGCGCGGGTGGGCGGTCGTTGCCTTTGAACCAGCTGAGAATATCGGCATTGGCCACGCCCGGCATACCCATCGCCGCAGCGCTCAGTCCCAGCGTTTTCAGCACCTGGCGGCGCTTCATATTAAAGATGCTTTCCGGCGTTACGTCGGCTTCGGTCAGGTAGGGTATGCGTTTCATTGGGCTTCTCCAGACAGGATGTCATCATCCAGCATGATGACTATCGCTGATATCAGCCAGTTTCGCCGTGAAAATGTGAAATTTCCTGGCTGACCGGCACGATGAGAATGCACCGAAAAGTGCCGGGATCAACGTCAGCGATGATATCTCAGGGATATACTTCGGCTTCATACGTCCGGGCACTGTCGGTAGCGGCAAATTATGCTATTTTGCTCGTGTTTTCGTCAGGCTGACGGTACAACAAGGTTGGGTGATCCGGTTATCACCGCAGTAATACAGGCACAGGGATGCGATTAACCACAAAATTATCTGCGTTTATTACCTTTTTAAGCTTGCTGGCAATGTCATTGATGCTGGCTGGCTGCGCATTCAGTGTTTTCTGGTTCAGTCATCAGCGGGTTGAACATCGGGCACAGGTACTGGCGACTGAGGTCGATCAGGCGATGTTTACCGAGACGCCGGCAGAGCTGCATAACTGGCTCACGCGTATGATGCCGGTCATGAATGCTGAGCAGATTTCCCTTCACAACGGCAGACAGACTTTCCTCACCCTTTCCCGACACGAAAATCAGATGCTGGAAGACGAGCCCAATCGTTTTCTCCAGGTCGATGTGCCTTTAATGCATCAGACCGGTTTGCAACTGCGGGTCGTTACCCTGGATCCTGCCAAAACCTGGCTACGGTCCATCACCGGAACCTACACGCTGGGCATCCTTTTTACCGTCATGCTGGTAATGAGTCTGGTGTTGCTGATGATGCATCGCTGGCTCAGTCGTCAGTGGCGTGGCATGGAGCACCTTGAGATCCGGGCAGAGGCGATTATCAACGGTGAGCGTGGAGTCGTGCCGAAACGGGGTGTGGATGAGTGGCCACCCAGGGCGAGCCGCGCGATGGATGTGTTGCTGGAAGATTTGCAGGAAGCGGGCGAACAGCGTCTGCGTATCGACACCCTGATCCGCACCTTTGCCGCGCAGGATGGCCGCACCGGCCTCAATAACCGGCTCTTCTTTGATAACCAGCTCGCCACCTTGCTGGAGGATCAGGAGGATGTCGGCACTCACGGTGTGGTGATGATGGTGCGCCTGCCCGATCTGGATACGCTGAAGGATTCGCTGGCGCCAGGGCTGGTGGAGGAATATCTGTTTAATTTCGTCAACATGCTCTCCACCTTTGTGCTGCGCTATCCCGGCGCCTTGCTGGCACGTTACTTCCGCAGTGATTTTGCCGTGTTGCTGCCGCATCGTAGCCTCAAAGAGGCAAACAGCATTGCCGATCAGCTGATTAATGCCGTCGATTCTCTGCCGCCGATGCGCATGGTGAATCGCGATGATCTGATCCATATCGGTATCAGCGCCTGGCACAGCGGACAGACCGTGCCGCAGGTGATGGAAAATGTTGAAATGGCCACCCGACGTGCTGCGCTGCTGGGTGGTAACAACTGGACCAATGGTGCCGGAAATCCTCAGGACGCCGGGCGGGGAAGTGTGCGCTGGCGAACCCTGCTGGAGAACACGCTCAGCCGGGGTGGTCCACGGCTCTACCATAAACCCACCGTCAATATTGAGGGTAAGGTACAGCATCGGGTGATGCTGACCCGTATCTTCGATGGTGACAAAGAGGTACTGGCCGCAGAGTACATGCCGCTGGTTCAGCAACTCGGTATGGCGGATGCCTGGGACCGCCAGCTGATGACACGTATTGCCGCACTCTCTGAACTCTGGCCGGAAGAGACGCTGGTCATCCCGGTGACAATGACCTCGCTTCTGAAGCGTTCATTTGTACTCTGGCTGCAAAACATGCTGCTTCAGTGCCCTAAATCACAAAGAAAACGATTTTTATTTGAACTTGCCGAGGCAGATGTTTGTCAACACATCAACCGTTTAGCGCCAGTATTCCGCGCACTTAAAGCGTTTGGCTGTCGGGTTGCGGTAAATCAGGCGGGTCTGACTGTGGTCAGCAGTGCCTATATACGACAGTTACCGCTGGAACTGATCAAGCTTGATGCCGGTCTGGTGCGCAACATTGAGCGTCGGACCGAAAATCAGCTGTTCGTGCAAAGTCTGCTGGAAGTCTGTAAGTGCACAGGCATTCAGGTGTTTGCTACCGGAGTCCGCACCAAAGCAGAGTGGCAGACATTAGTCGCGCTGGGTGTCGCAGGTGGGCAGGGCGATTTTTTTGCCCCTTCGCTTCCGGTTAACAGTAACGTGAAGAAGTATTCACAACGTT
The DNA here is from genome assembly GCF_900115075.1 of Candidatus Pantoea varia. GTDB lineage: Bacteria > Pseudomonadota > Gammaproteobacteria > Enterobacterales > Enterobacteriaceae > Pantoea > Pantoea varia. Next base: position 459,129 of record NZ_FOVG01000004.1, on the reverse strand, counting down.
ACCGTATTTAATGAATTGCCGTCGGACTGACGGTAATTTGCGGTTTTTTTTAATGTTTAGCCGCATCTGAACCACTAAGTCTGCTGCCGGAAATGTTAGATTTTATGTCGGGCAGGGCGAAGGGAATTTGCATGAAATGCAGTGCTGATGGCGTCTGGTCGCCATTCTGCTGTTGCGGATTGCCGGTTCAGATGACTTAAACGCAATCAGGCGTCTTTTTTCACCGAAGCAGAACGTTTTTGCGCCTTGTGGCAGCTTCGTGTGGTTGGTAAAGTAAGCGGATTTTATTTTCCGCCCCCAGCTTGCAGGATTATCCCTTAGATGTTTAAAAAATTTCGTGGCATGTTTTCCAACGACTTGTCCATTGACCTGGGTACCGCGAATACCCTGATTTACGTAAAAGGACAGGGCATCGTGCTGAACGAGCCTTCCGTGGTTGCTATTCGTCAGGACCGTGCCGGTTCGCCGAAAAGTGTCGCGGCCGTGGGTCATGAAGCCAAACAGATGCTCGGCCGTACGCCAGGCAACATTGCAGCTATCCGTCCGATGAAAGATGGCGTTATCGCTGACTTCTTCGTGACCGAAAAGATGCTGCAACACTTCATTAAGCAGGTTCACAGCAACAGCTTTATGCGTCCCAGCCCACGCGTGCTGGTCTGCGTACCCGTCGGGGCTACCCAGGTAGAACGCCGTGCGATTCGTGAGTCCGCTCAGGGCGCAGGCGCGCGTGAAGTTTTCCTGATTGAAGAGCCAATGGCTGCAGCCATTGGTGCAGGTCTGCCTGTTTCTGAAGCGACCGGTTCCATGGTTGTCGATATCGGTGGCGGTACGACAGAAGTGGCCGTGATCTCCCTTAACGGTGTGGTCTACTCTTCATCTGTACGTATTGGTGGCGATCGCTTCGATGAAGCTATTATTAATTATGTGCGTCGTAACTACGGTTCACTGATTGGTGAAGCGACCGCAGAACGTATCAAGCATGAGATCGGTTCAGCCTATCCGGGTGACGAAGTCCGTGAAATTGAAGTCCGTGGCCGTAACCTGGCGGAAGGTGTACCGCGTGGCTTCACGCTGAACTCCAACGAAATTCTGGAAGCGCTGCAGGAGCCGTTAACCGGCATCGTTAGCGCGGTGATGGTTGCCCTTGAGCAGTGTCCGCCAGAGCTGGCTTCTGATATCTCAGAGCGCGGCATGGTGCTGACCGGTGGGGGTGCGTTACTGCGCAACCTGGATCGCCTGCTGATGGAAGAGACAGGTATTCCTGTTGTGGTTGCTGAAGATCCACTGACCTGTGTGGCTCGCGGTGGCGGTAAGGCGCTGGAAATGATCGACATGCATGGCGGCGATTTGTTCAGCGAAGAATAATTGCCTCAACCGGCTGAGAACGCAATGATCATGCGAGGGAGTGGCATGTGAACCGGCGCTATCTGTGCCGGTACAGTGCGTTCAGCCCAGGGAAGCACGGTGTTTTGCCGTCGCTTCCTCTCCTGTTGTCGAGGATCACGCAGATTATATGAAGCCGATTTTTAGCAGGGGGCCTTCCCTGCAGTTGCGTCTTTTTCTGGCGGTAATTGTGGCGATAGCCATCATCATTGCCGACAGCCGTGTGGGTTCTTTTACCCAAATACGCAACTATCTGGATACGTCGGTCAGTCCGTTTTACTTCCTGGCCAATGGGCCACGTCAGCTGCTGGATGGCGTGTCTGAGTCGCTGGCGTCGCGTCAGCAACTGGAGCTGGAAAACAAAGCGTTACGTCGTGAACTCTTCCTGAAAAACAGTAACCTGCTAATGCTGGGGCAATATAAGCAGGAAAACGCACGTCTGCGTGAACTGCTGGGTTCACCGCTGCGTCAGGATGAGCAAAAGATGGTGACACAGGTGATCTCCACCGGCACCGATCCTTACACCGACCAGGTTGTGATCGACAAAGGCAGCGTTAACGGTGTCTATGAAGGTCAGCCGGTCATCAGTGATAAAGGTGTGGTGGGACAGGTCATCGCCGTTGGACAACTCACCAGCCGCGTTCTGCTGATCTGTGATGCGTCACATGCCCTGCCGATTCAGGTGCTGCGTAATGACATTCGTGTGATTGCCGCCGGTAACGGTTGTACTGAAGATCTCCAGCTTGAGCATCTGCCGGGTAATACGGATATTCGTGTCGGCGATGTGCTGGTGACCTCGGGTATTGGTGGTCGTTTCCCTGAAGGCTATCCGGTGGGCGTGGTCTCCTCTGTGAAAGTGGATACCCAGCGCGCTTACACGGTGATTCAGGCGCATCCGACCGCCGGTCTGCAGCGTCTGCGTTACCTGCTGCTGCTTTGGGGTGCCGATCGCAATGGTGATATGCCACTGCCGCAGGATGAAGTGCACCGCGTCGCGAACGAGCGTCTGATGCAGATGATGCCGCAGGTCTTACCGCCTGCCGGTGAAATGGGCCCGCCAGCGCCTGCCGCTCAGATGGGACCGCCTGCACCGTCAGCCAGTAGCAGTAGCGGACAGAGCAGCACCTCGCGTTCACGCGGGGGCCAGCCTTGAGTCGATATCGTAGCCAGGGACGTTGGGTCATCTGGCTCTCTTTCCTGGTTGCGTTAGTCCTGCAGATCATGCCCTGGCCGGAAGAGATTTATATGTTCCGGCCCTCGTGGCTGCTGCTGATCCTTATCTATTGGGTGCTCGCACTGCCGCATCGGGTGAATGTCGGAACCGGATTCGTGCTGGGTGCCATCATGGATCTGATCGCCGGCTCCACACTCGGCGTACGTGCGCTGGCACTCAGTATCATTGCCTACCTGATTGCCTTTAAGTTCCAGTTATTCCGCAACTTAGCGTTGTGGCAGCAAGCGTTAATGGTTATGGTGCTGTCACTGGCGATGGATGTGATCGTCTTCTGGGCAGAATTCCTGGTAATCAACGTTTCATTCCGACCTGAAATTTTCTGGAGCAGTGTCGTCGACGGTATTCTCTGGCCCTGGCTATTCTTATTAATGAGAAAAATTCGTCGTCAGTTCGCTGTTCAATAAGGAAATTTATGGTAACCCTCTATCTTGCTTCCGGTTCACCGCGTCGTCGTGAGCTGTTATCTCAACTTGGCCTGACCTTTGAGCGCATCGTGACTGATGTTGAAGAACAACGTCAGCCGAATGAAGCGGCGGAGAACTATGTCCGCCGTCTGGCGAATGACAAAGCGCAGGCGGGTGTCAAACTGGCCGCGCAGGATCTGCCGGTGCTGGGCGCGGATACCATTGTGGTGCTGAATGGCGAAGTGCTGGAAAAACCACGCGATGCCGCCCACGCCCACGCGATGCTGCGCAAACTCTCCGGTCATACGCATCAGGTGATGACGGCGGTGGCGCTGGCCGACAACCAGCAGTCGCTGGATTGCGTCGTGACCACTGATGTGACATTCCGCACCTTAACTGAGACCGACATCGACGACTATATCGCTACCGGCGAACCGATGGATAAAGCGGGTGCATACGGTATTCAGGGCAGGGGAGGAAACTTTGTCCGCAAAATTAATGGAAGCTACCATGCAGTGGTCGGATTACCTCTGGTTGAGACAGCGGAGCTGATCAGCCACTTCCAGTCACTGCGTGCTGTAAGAGGTCAACATGACGGCTGAATTACTGGTTAACGTCACGCCTTCTGAAACACGTGTTGCCTATATCGACGGCGGCATCCTTCAGGAAATACATATTGAGCGTGAAGCGCGGCGCGGCATTGTTGGCAATATTTACAAAGGACGGGTAAGCCGTGTTCTGCCTGGTATGCAGGCCGCCTTCGTCGATATCGGTCTGGAAAAAGCGGCCTTTCTGCACGCCTCTGACATCATGCCGCATACTGAATGTGTGGCGGGTGACGAAAAGAAAAACTTCATCGTGCGCGATATCGCCGAGCTGGTGCGTCAGGGACAGGATCTGGTCGTTCAGGTTGTCAAGGATCCGCTGGGCACCAAAGGCGCCCGGCTGACCACGGACATTACCCTGCCTTCACGTTACCTGGTCTTTATGCCTGGCGCATCGCACGTCGGTGTCTCACAGCGTATCGAGAGTGAGAAAGAGCGCGATCGGCTTAAAGCGGTGGTGGCTGATTACTGCGACGACCTCGGTGGCTTTATTATCCGCACCGCCGCAGAAGGGATCGGAGAGGAAGAGCTGGCGCAGGACGCGGCTTTTCTCAAACGTCTCTGGACCAAAGTCAGTGAACGTAAAAAGCGCAACCAGACCCGCTGCCTGCTCTACGGCGAGCTGGCGCTGGCCCAGCGTATTCTGCGTGATTTTGCGGGTGCCGCGCTGGATCGCATCCGGGTCGACTCGCGTCTGACCTGCGACATGCTGGTAGAATTTACCGGTGAATACATCCCGGAAATGGCGGGTAAGCTGGAGCTTTACAACGGTAAACAGCCTATTTTCGACCTGTTTGACGTCGAAAATGAGATTCAGCGCTCGCTGGATCGCAAAGTTGAACTAAAGTCAGGCGGATATCTGATCATCGATCAGACCGAAGCGATGACGACCATTGATATCAACACCGGTGCGTTTGTCGGTCATCGCAATCTGGATGAGACGATCTTTAATACCAATGTTGAGGCCACTCAGGCGATCGCGCGTCAGTTGCGACTGCGTAATCTGGGGGGCATCATCATCATCGACTTCATCGACATGAGCAATGAAGATCATCGGCGTCGCGTGCTGCATTCGCTGGAAAGCGCGCTCAGTAAAGATCGGGTCAAAACCGGTATCAATGGTTTCTCGGCGCTGGGTCTGGTGGAGATGACGCGTAAGCGTACCCGTGAAAGCATTGAGCATGTACTGTGCCAGGATTGCCCGGTCTGCAAAGGGCGCGGCACGCTGAAAACGGTTGAAACGGTCTGCTATGAAATTCTGCGCGAGATTGTCCGTGTTCACCACGCCTATGATTCTGACCGTTTTCTGGTCTATGTTTCACCGACGGTCGGCGAGGCGTTAAAAACCGACGAGTCTCATGCACTGGCTGAAGTAGAAATCTTTGTCGGCAAGCAGGTTAAAGTTCATGTCGAAGCGCTCTACACTCAGGAGCAGTTCGACGTGGTGATGATGTAACGCCAGCCCGTCACCGGTTTCTTCGGATATCGGGCTGAAAAATCGCCCTTGTTTGGGATAAAATGCGCGTTTTAACGCTTTTATCTGAAGACGGTCGGGTATAAGAACCAACTATCCGTCGTTTACGGAACACAAGGAGAGGCGTGAGTGAGGCAGTTGCCGAGGATTTTGTTACTGCTGGTCGCGGCAATCATCGTGATTGTCGCGCTGCTGGTCAGTGGATTGCGTCTGGTGATACCGCATCTCGACAGCTATCGCAGCAACCTTCTGCAATTCATCTCCGATCGCAGCGGAGTGCCGGTCAACGCCAGCCAGGTAGAGGGCAAATGGGAGAATTTTGGCCCAACCCTGCAGGTTCGCGATCTCAGCGTCGATCTGCATGAGAGTGGCAAACTCACGATCAATCGCATCAATCTGGCGCTCGACGTCTGGCAATCCCTTCTTCACTGGCGCTGGCAGTTCCGTGACCTGACATTCTGGCAGCTGCATCTCGACACTAATCGTCCTTTACTCGACAACGACAAAGAGAAAAACAGCTTCCGTCCGGCGCAGATTAACGAACTCTTCCTGCGTCAGTTTGACCACTTCGACCTGCGTGACAGTACCATCCGTTTCCGCACCCCATCCGGCCAGCATGCTGAGCTGGCGATACCGCGACTGACCTGGGTCAATGAAGATAACCGCCACCGGGCCGAAGGCGAAGTCAGTCTGTCGAGCTTTACCGGCCAGCACGGCGTAGTACAGGTACGACTCGATCTCAACGACAGCAACGGTTTACTCAATGATGGCCGCATCTGGATGCAGGCCGACGACGTCGACATGCGTCCGTGGCTGGGCCGCTGGGTGCGCGACAATACCCGTCTGGACAGCGCCCGCTTCAGCCTGGCCGCCTGGGTCAACCTGCGTGATGGCGATATCTATGCCGGTGATCTGTTGCTGCGCAAGGGCGGAGCCAGCTGGCAGGGTGAGACCGGACGACACCGCATTGAGGTCGATGGACTGACCGCGCACCTTTCACGTTTCCAGAATGGCTGGGTGGTCAATGTGCCGCAGACCCGGCTCAGCACCGACGGCCAGTCCTGGCCCGCCGGTCACTTCTCTCTGTTATGGCGCCCTGAAGATAAGCAGATGCTGGGACCGGATGGTCAGCCGGAAGTGCGGGTTCGCGCCACACAGCTGGTGCTGAGTCATATTGCGCCGATCGTTCCGCTGTTTGCGCCGCTCTCTCCGGCGCTATTTGAAAACTGGCAGACGCTGCAGCCACAGGGCACTATCGATGGCCTGGCGCTGGATATTCCCTTACAACAGCCTGAAAAAACCCGCGTACAGGTGAAGTGGCGTGATTTCAGCTGGCAGCACTGGAAACTGTTGCCAGGCATCAGCCATTTAAGCGGGGAAGCGCGCGGCAGCCTGAGCAATGGTCAGGTCAGTGTGGATATGGGCGCGGCGACCGTTCCCTATGGCGATATGTTCCAGGCTCCGTTAGAGATTAAGCGGGTGACCGGTGCGCTGCGCTGGCTGAATGATGAACATGGCCTCACGCTGGCAGGCGAAAATCTTGACCTCGAAGCGCGCTCGCTCTGGGCACGCGGCGATTTCAGCTATCAGCAGAATAGTGGCGGTGAACCCCGTCTGGATATTCTGGCCGGTATCCGGCTTACCGATGCGGGCGATGCCTGGCGCTACTTCCCGGTGCCGCTGATGGGTAACAGCCTGACGCACTATCTGAGTGGGGCAGTGAAGGGTGGCAAGGTAGACAACGCCACGCTGCTGTTTGCCGGTAACCCGGCGCTGTTCCCGTTTAAGCACAATGATGGCATGTTCCAGGTCTGGGTGCCGCTTCGCCAGGCGACCTATGAGTTTCAGCCCAAGTGGCCGGCGTTAAGCAATCTCGATATCGACCTCAACTTCCTGAACGACGGTCTGTGGATGAAAGCGCCAATCGCCCGACTGGGCGAGGTGGACGCGCGTAACGTCACGGCAGTGATCCCGGACTACCTGAAAGAAAAATTGATTATCGATGGCGATATCAGTGGTGAAGGCCAGCAGATCGCAGACTATTTCGACCAGTCGCCGCTGAAACCTTCACTGGGTGCCGCGCTGGAACAGCTGGAAATCAAAGGCCGCGTCGGTGGTCACCTGAATCTGGATATTCCGCTGGATGGCCAGCAGGTACATGCCCGTGGCAATGTCGACCTGAACAATAATTCGCTGTTTATCAAACCGTTAAAAACCACGATCAATAACCTGTCAGGCCGCTTCCGTTACGACAACGGCAATCTGGCCAGTGAGGATCTGCGGGCGAACTGGTTCGGTCAGCCGATGGGGGTCCGTTTCAGCACCAAAGAGAATCCGGACGACTTTGGCGTGAACGTCAAACTTCAGGGCGACTGGCAACCCGCGAAAATCAACGAGGTTCCGGCAGCCGTCAGTAAACAGCTGGGCGGGCATCTCCCCTGGCAGGGCGACGTTAATATCACGCTGCCCCATCATGGCGGGGCGCGTTATGACGTGGTGCTGAACGGTAATGCCAAAGAAGTAAGTAGTCACTTACCTTCACCACTCGGCAAGAAAGCCGGTGAGGCAATGCCAGTCGCCATTCAGGCCAGCGGCGACCTTACCCATTTCGATCTCAGTGGCAGCGTCGATGCAAACCATCGGTTTAACAGCCGCTGGTTGCTGGAGCCAACGCTGCGTGTTGACCGCGGCATCTGGCTTAATGATGCCCGGAAAACACCTGCTCTGCCTGATCATCCCGGCATGGTGCTGAACCTGCCAGCGCTGGATGGCGAAGCCTGGGTGGCGATGATGGCTGCCGGCGGTTCTGCGGGCGCGCGTCAGTCAGGCGGCGGCAGCGACTTCCAGACGGGTGGCGTCACGCTGCCGGGTAACATCATTCTGCGCAGCCCGGCGGTCACGCTGGCCGGACAGCAATGGCATGAGGTCGAAGCAACGCTGGCTCAGAGTTCAGGCGGCAATAGCCAGGTCAGCGTCAATGCGAAAGAGCTGCGTGGTGCGCTGGCAATGGCGTCCAAAGCGCCGTGGCAGGTGAGCCTGGATTACCTCTACTACAATCCGCAGTGGGATAACGATGCAGGTAAAGGCGGCAAAGCGCCTCCTCAGCAAGCCACAAACATTAACTTCAGCCAGTGGCCCGCCCTGCAATTACGCTGTAAAGAGTGCTGGGTACTGGGTCAGAAATATGGTCAGGTATCCGCGATGCTGCAACCTAAAGGAGATACGTTAGCGCTTACTAACGGGAAAGTGGATACCGGCAGTTCACAGCTGAAAATCAATGGTGAGTGGGTCAACCGTCCGGAAGACCAGCGCACCTCGCTGAAGGGCACGCTTAAGGGTCCGAATATTAATAACGCGACCAACTGGTTTGGCGTCAACACGCCGCTGCGCGATGCACCATTTGATATTACGTATGACCTGCACTGGCGTTCTGCGCCCTGGCAGCCCTCCGCAGAGACGCTGAGTGGTACCCTGAAGACCCACTTTGGCAAAGGCCAGATTGCGGATGTGAATACCGGCACAGCGGGGAAAATCCTGCGGCTGGTGAGCTTTGATGCGCTGCTGCGCAAGCTGCGCTTCGATTTCAGCGACACCTTCACCAACTCGTTCTATTTCGATTCGATTAACGGCACCGCCTGGATCGAAAACGGCATGATGCGCACTGACAACCTGCTGGTGGATGGGCTGGAAGCGGACATCGCGATGCAGGGTAATCTCGACCTGGTGAAGCGTCAGATCGACATGGAAGCCGTGGTTGCCCCTGAAATATCCGCCTCGGTCGGTGTGGCTACCGCCTTCGCCATCAATCCGGTGATTGGCGCGGCGGTATTTGCCGCCAGTAAAGTTCTGGGACCGCTGTGGAACAAGATATCGCTGCTGCGTTATCACATCAGTGGCCCGCTGGATAAACCGGAAATCAATGAAGTGCTGCGTAAACCGCGTGAAACAGACAACAAGTGAATTTGACGCCGTACCGGAATTACCGCAGGCTATGATTATCCGAGCACATAATGAGTGAGAAACGATGACTCTGAACCTGGTAAGTGAGCAGTTACTGACTGCTAACGGCATTAATCAGCAGGACCTATTTTCCCTGTTAGGGCAGCTTTCAGAACGTCGTCTGGATTATGCCGATCTCTATTTTCAGTCCAGCTTTCACGAATCCTGGGTGCTGGAAGACAAAATTATAAAAGATGGCTCATACCATATCGATCAGGGTGTGGGCGTGCGCGCGGTCAGCGGTGAGAAAACCGGCTTCGCCTATGCAGACCAGATCACACTGAATGCGCTGCGTCTCTCTTCTGAAGCAGCGCGCAGCATCGTCCGCGAACAGGGAAATGGCAAGGCACACACCCTTTCTGCCGTGATGAACCGTTCGCTCTATTCGGCGGTCGATCCGCTGAGCAGCCTGACGCGTGAAGACAAAATTGCCCTGCTGCATCGCGTTGATAAAGTCGCCCGTGCGGCTGACCCGCGTGTACAGGAAGTGAATGCCAGCCTGACCGGCGTTTACGAGCAGGTGCTGGTGGCCGCGACTGACGGCACGCTGGCGGCAGACGTTCGTCCGCTGGTTCGCCTTTCTATCAGCGTTCAGGTTGAAGATCAGGGCAAGCGTGAACGCGGCGCAAGCGGCGGCGGTGCTCGTACCGGTTATGCGTTCTTCCTTGAAGATGAAAATGGCGAAGTGCGCGCTGACGCCTGGGCGCGTGAAGCGGTGCGTATGGCGCTGGTTAATCTCTCTGCCGTGGCGGCACCTGCTGGCGCATTGCCGGTGGTACTGGGCGCGGGCTGGCCTGGCGTACTGCTGCATGAAGCGGTGGGTCACGGTCTGGAAGGTGACTTCAACCGCCGTGGCACTTCGGTGTTCAGCGGTAAAATCGGTCAGCAGGTTGCATCTGAACTCTGTACCGTGGTGGATGACGGCACCCTTGAAGGGCTGCGCGGTTCACTGGCGGTGGATGATGAAGGCGTTCCCGGTCAGTACAACATGCTGATTGAGAATGGTGTGCTGAAAGGCTACATGCAGGACAAGCTGAACGCGCGCCTGATGGGCGTCAGCCCGACCGGTAACGGACGTCGTGAATCCTATGCGCATCTGCCGATGCCGCGCATGACCAACACCTATATGCTGGCAGGCAAATCATCGCCGCAGGATATAATTGAAAGCGTTGAGTACGGCCTCTATGCGCCGAACTTTGGTGGCGGTCAGGTGGATATCACCTCCGGTAAATTTGTCTTCTCAACCTCAGAGGCTTATCTGATCGAGAACGGAAAAATCACCAAACCGGTCAAAGGCGCCACGCTGATTGGCTCCGGCATTGAAGCAATGCAGCAGATCTCAATGGTGGGTAATGACCTTGCGCTGGATAAAGGCGTGGGCGTCTGCGGTAAAGAGGGTCAGAGTCTGCCGGTCGGTGTCGGTCAGCCTACCCTGAAGCTGGATAAACTGACCATCGGCGGCACCGCCTGATGTGACGCTAACAACCCGCCGCCTGGCGGGTTGTTAGCTTTTACGGTGCTGCTGATACTGCTCGGCCACCTGTTCAAAATAGCCGGTCAGATAATCGATACAGACCTGCACCTTGAGCGGCAACTTATCCTTCTCGGTATAGAGCGCATAGACCGGGCGCGGATCGGACTGATATTGCGGAAACAGAATATCGATCTCGCCAGCGGTGATCTCATCAATGACCCACATCATCGGCACATAGGCGATACCATTGCCCGACTTCAGCCAGCGGATCAACGTCAGCGAATCATTGGTCACGAAACGTCCCTGCGGTGCCAGGCGGGTCACCAAACCTTCCGGCGCAATCAGCTCGAAATTATTGTCGGGCCGAACGCTATATTCCAGCCAGGAAAAATTATCAATGTCACCCGGCTTCTCCGGCGTGCCGTGCTGCGCCAGATAGCTTTTTGCGGCGCATACCACCATCGGCATCGCGCCAAGACGACGTGAAAAGAGGCTGGAGTCTTTTAATGCGCCCACCCGAATCACCAGATCCAGGCCATCCGCAATCAGATCCGGTGCCGGAACGCCGGTGACCAGATTCACACTCAGTCCCGGATATTCCCGCAGCATATCGCTGGTCATACCGGCCAATACGTTCTGTGCCATGGTCGAGGAGCTGCCAATTCGCAGTACACCAATCGGCGTATTGTTAAACGCGTACAGCTGCTCATGCACCTGCGTCGCTTCCGCCAGCATACGACGGCAGCCCTGATAATAGATTTTACCCGCTTCGGTCAGCCCGATACTGCGGGTACTGCGATTCAGCAGCTTAACCTGCAATGCATCTTCCAGTTTCGCGACGATCTGGCTAATCGATGAGACGCTCAGATGAAGCTGACGCGCCGCAGCGGTAAACGAGCCCAGTTCAACCACTCTGGCAAAGACAGACATGCCTTTCAGTCGTTCCATTGTTTACTCTGGCTTAAAAGTGATTTAGATCACATTCTGTAGAAAACTTATAGTCAGGCGCGTTATTATAAGCGCGCCGGGGTATTTCCCGGTGATTCTTCATTGCCTGATACTCTTCGATGATACGCTATTATTAAGCCAGCTGCGGTTCGGATAGCGCTGCCAGGGGTTTTCCTGCGACATCTGAAAAGGCAACGACGTATCCCGGCAAGGTCGAACTAAGGATTTGTGATGAGTGTGCTTCCGGTATTTGTCATGTTTGGGCTCTCTTTTCCGCCCGTTTTCATCGAACTTATTATTTCACTGATGCTGTTCTGGTTAGTGAAACGTGTGCTGACGCCGAGCGGTATCTACGATCTTGTCTGGCATCCGGCACTTTTTAATACAGCGCTTTACTGCTGTGTGTTTTACCTTGTCTCCCGTTTATTAGTCTGAGGTTGAAGTGAAAGCACTTATAAGAAAAATCGCGCGCTACGCGATCACTATCCTGCTGGTCATCATCGCCGTGGTAATCATCTTCCGCGCCTGGGTGTTCTATACCGAATCCCCCTGGACGCGTGATGCGCGTTTTGCAGCTGACGTGGTGGCCATCTCGCCTGACGTTACTGGCCTGATTACCGAGGTTCCGGTACACGACAACCAGCTGGTGAAGAAGGGTGATACGTTGTTTGTGGTTGACCGGCCGCGCTATCAAAAAGCGCTCGATCAGGCACAGGCGGATGTTGAATATTACCAGGCGCTGGTGAGTGAGAAACGTCGCGAAGCCGGACGCCGTAATCAGCTTGGTACCTCGGCGATGTCCCGCGAGGCGATCGAGCAATCCAACAACGATCTGCAAACCAGTGAGCATCAGCTGGCAAAATCGGTGGCGACACGCGATCTGGCCGTGATCGACCTTGAGCGCACCACCGTGAAAGCCCCTTCAGACGGCTGGGTCACTAACCTCAATGTTTACCAGGGCGAGTTTATTACCCGTGGTTCTGTGGCGGTGGCGCTGGTGCAGCAGCACTCTTTCTATGTGCTGGCTTACCTGGAAGAGACCAAATTGCACGGCGTGGAGAAGGGCTTCCGCGCGGAAGTGACCCCACTCGGCAGCAACATTGTGTTGCGTGGCACCGTTGACAGCGTGGCGGCGGGCGTGACCAACAGCAGCAGCTCAGTCGACAACAAAGGGATGGCAACGGTAGATTCCAACCTGGAGTGGGTTCGTCTGGCGCAGCGTGTGCCGGTCCGCATCCGGCTTGATCAGCAGCCCGGCAATCGCTTCCCGGCGGGAACCACGGCAACGGTGGTCATCACAGGTCAGGCCGATTGTCAGCCTGAGCATGTTTCACCGATGATCCGACTGTTTAATCGCCTGCGTGAGTTTGGTTAAGAGAGCGATATGATTCAGTTCCTGCGGTTCCCGGTAAAGCTCACCTTTGCGCTGGTGTTAGCGCTGATGGTCGGCTTTCATCTCAACCTTGAAACGCCACGCTGGGCGGTGATGACCGCCGGGATCGTGGCGGGCGGCACCGCGTTTGCGGCAGGTGGCGATCCCTATTCAGGGGCGCTGCGCTATCGCGGTGTTTTGCGTATTATCGGGACATTTATCGGCTGTATCGCCGCGCTGACTATCATGATCGCCACCGTTCGTGCGCCTGTCGTGATGCTGCTGCTGTGCTGCATCTGGGCAGGACTCTGCGTCTGGCTCTCTTCGCTGATCAAAATAGAAAACTCCTACGCGCTGGGACTGGCAGGTTACACCGCGCTGATTATTGTGGTGACGGCCAATGCCAGCGGTGGTCTGACGCTGGTGCCACAATATGCGGTAGAACGCTGCAGTGAAATCGTACTCGGTATTCTGTGCGCCATTCTGGCCGACATGATTTTCTCACCCCGTTCGATTAAAAAAGTGATCGACGCGGAAGTTGATTCGCTGCTGGTGGCCCACTATCACCTGCTGCAGCTCTGCGTCGCTCATGGCGACAAAGACGAGGTCGATAAAGCCTGGAGCGCCCTTGTACGTCGCACCACGGCACTGAACAGCATGCGCAGCCAGCTGATGATGGAATCGTCACGCTGGAAGAACAGCAACCGCCGTTTGCAGATGCTTAATACCCTGTCGCTGACGCTGATTACGCAGGCTGCCGAAACCTTTCTGATCCAGAATTCCCGTCCTGATTACATTCCGCCCCAGTATCGGTTGATGGTTGAAAAGCCAGCCTCGACCATTGAAGAGGTGCATAAGCGGATGAAAGTGATGCGGCGGGTGATGGGTGCCACTGGCAAAACAACGCCGGTCACACTGGCCAGCTGGGTTGGCACCGCTACTGAATATCTGCTGTTGCTCAAAGGAATCAAAAGCAACAGCCGAATCACCTCGCTGGAAGAGGAGATTCTGCAGCGTGAAGTGGTGATTCAGGCCCGTTCCGCTGAAACCCATCATGCGATGATCAACGGAATCCGTACCTTTGTTGCGACCGCACTGGGTTCACTGTTCTGGCTCTATACCGGCTGGACTTCAGGCAGCGGCTGCATGGTCATGCTGGCTGTCATCACCGCGCTGGCGATGCGTATGCCCAACCCGCTGATGATGGCAAAGGATTTTCTCTACGGCATGACCGTCGCGGTTCCGCTGGGCGCGCTCTACTTTATGTATGTTCTCCCTGCTACACAGCAGAGTGCACTGCTGCTCTGCATCGCAATCGGCCTGCTGGGTTTTATCGGTGGCATCTTCATTCAGCGACGTCAACTCGGCACGCTGGGGGCGTTGATTGGCACTCTCAACGTGCTGGTGCTCGATAACCCGATGGAGTTCCGCTTTAACGTCTTCCTCGACAACGTGCTTGGACAGGTTATTGGCTGCTTTGTGGCGATGATGGTCATCCTGCTGATTCGTGATAAATCTAAGGCGCGCACCGGTCGCAAGCTGCTGAATCGCTTTATGTATGCAGCCGTCTCGGCCATGACCACCAATCAGGCGCGTCGGCGTGAAAACCATCTGCCAGCGCTCTATCAGCAACTGTTTCTGCTCCTGAACCTGTTTCCGGGCGACATCAATAAATATCGCATCGCCCTGACGTTGATCATCGGTCATCAGCGATTACGCGACGCTGAAGTACCGGTCAATGCCGATCTCTCCGCTTATCACCGACAGCTGCGTTACACCGCCGACCGGGTGATCTCCGCCAGCAGCGATGATAAGCGGCGTTACTACTTTGAACGTCTGTTGAAAGAGCTGGATGTCTATCAGGAAAAACTGGCCCAATACGATGCGCCTGTCAGCGTAACGGAACCGGTAAAACGACTGGCGATGATGCTGGATAAGTACCAGAACACGCTCATCCAAATCTGAATCTGGCCGCTGCGACCTGCAGCGGCCTGCGCAATCCCCGCCCATCACAAAATCTGTCGCTTTTGCCAACTATACTCTCCAGACGGAAGAGCAAAACTGACAGGAGCGAATCAATGAAATCACTGCAAGAGAGCGAACTGTTCCGGACCGGCTATTTAGCCGACGGCCAGTGGCATCAGGCTGCCTCTACCTTTGACGTGACCAATCCGGCGACCGGTGAGGTGATTGCGCAGGTGGCAAAAGCCGGTAAAGCTGAAACAGAACAGGCTATCGCTGCCGCTGAGCGTGCCTTTCCCGCCTGGCGGGCGCAGACCGCAAAAGCGCGCGCTGAAATTCTCACTCGCTGGTACCAGCTGATCATTGAAAACAAGCGCTGGCTGGGACAGCTGATGACGACCGAACAGGGCAAACCCCTGAAAGAGGCGGAAGGGGAAGTTGAGTACGCCGCCAGTTTCATTCAGTGGTTTGCCGAGCAGGCGAAACGGGCCAATGGTGAGATCATTCCGCCAGCAAAACCAGGTTCCCGTATTCTGGCAACCCGTGAACCGATTGGCGTGGTGGCTGCCATCACGCCGTGGAATTTCCCGATGGCGATGCTGACCCGCAAACTGGGGCCAGCCCTGGCGGCGGGCTGCACCGGCATTATTAAACCCGCCAATAACACGCCGCTTTCCGCCTTTGCCCTGCTGGCGCTGGCAAAGCAGGCGGGCGTGCCGGATGGCGTACTGAACGCGGTGGCGGGTGATACCCATGCCATCAGCGATGCGATCATGGCCAGCAAAGCAGTGCGTAAAATTTCGTTCACCGGCTCCACCCAGGTTGGCAAGCTACTGATGCGTAATGCTGCCGAAACCATGAAAAAAGTGTCGATGGAGTTAGGGGGGAATGCCCCGTACATCGTGTTCGACGATGCCGACATTGATGCCGCTGTGCAGGGTGCGATTGCCAACAAATTCCGTAATGCGGGTCAGGTGTGCGTCAGCGTTAACCGTTTCTACATCCACAATGCCGTCTATGACCGTTTCACTCAGCAACTGGCTGCCGAAGTGAACCAGCTTAAGGTGGGTAATGGCATGGACGAAGGCGTGATTGTCGGACCCTTGATTGAAGCGTCGGCGGTGGAGAAGGTTGAGCAGCACGTAAAAGATGCGGTCGCCAAAGGCGGCACATTACTGGCGGGTGGCGAGCGACATGCGCTGGGCGGCAATTTCTGGCAGCCGACCGTAATTACCGAGGCGCACGAAGGTATGCAGCTCGCGCAGGAAGAGACTTTTGGTCCGGTAGCCGCCTGCTTCCGCTTCGATGATGAAGAGGACGTGATCCGCCGCGCTAACGATACGCCATTCGGCCTTGCCGCTTACTTTTACACTCAGAATCTGCAACGGGTGTTCCGTGTTTCAGCCGCGCTGGAAAGCGGCATGATCGGTATTAACGAATGTGCTGTTTCAACCGAGCTGGCACCGTTTGGTGGTGTGAAAGAATCGGGCCTGGGTCGCGAAGGTTCGGTGCTCGGCATGGAAGAGTATCTGGAGGTCAAAGCGCTGCATCTGGGCGGTTTGAGCTAGCGGACAGAGTCGGGCGGCTAAGGCCGTCCGCAGACGGAGCATGGGAGCCGTCAGCATGAAAATCGAGCGTTTTGATTTTAATGAAATTGTCGACCAGGCCCATTTCTTCCGCCAGTTCGCCGAGCGATTTGCGCTGGAGGAGCGCCGCATCTGCGATCTGGATGGATTATGGGATGTGGTGACGGGTGATCTGTTACCCATGCCGCTGGAGATTGAGTTCGTCAATCTGGGCAGGGGACAGCGACGGCGCTATGGTGCGCTTATTCTGTTATTTGATGAAGCCGAAGAGGAGCTGGAAGGTCGGCTGCACTTTAACGTCAGATAAAACGTCAGATGAAAAAAGGCCCCGGCGAGCGGGGCCAAAGGGTTCGTCATAGATCTGACGAGGAATTACTTATAAAGCTGTGCGGTGATGTGATAGTTATCACCGGTGCGTGCTTCAATCACTTTATAGGCGCTGGCACCCTGTTCATCCGCTTTCTGTGAAAGCTCAGCGCGGTAATCCATGGGTGCACCCGCGGTGCCACTGATGCTTACGGTGCCCGCAGGCTGCAGGTTCTGCGTCTGATCGCCGGTTACCAGCTGTGCGGCTGATGCGCCGAACGCCATAACGGAAAGCAGACTGACTGTAGCGATGGTTGTTTTGATATTCATGATTATCTCCTCAATACAATCAACAACCTGCGGTTACTCGTAAAGGCGGGTCGTCGATATTTTCTGACGCTATTCAGGCGTCATCACGGTTAATTATTTATAAAGCTCAGCGGTAACATGCCAGGTGTTGTCCTGGTTGTTTTCGATGATGCGATAGTGGCTTGCGCCCTGTGCATCGGCTTTCTCTGACAGCACCTGACGGACATGCGTCTGGTCGCCGTTACGGCCACCAATGCTGATGGTCTGATTCATTGGCTGCAGGCCCTGTGCCTGTTCATTAGAGACCAGGCTTGCGGCACTGGCGCTTACTGAGAACAGGGATGCCAGACTCAATGCGGCAATTGCTAATTTCATTTTCATGGTCAACTTTCCTGAAGGTTTTGCTTCAGCTCTTAGGAGCGCAAAAGGCGCGTCAGACAGAGAGCCGATGGCATTATTAGGTTACGCCTTAGTTGTACAGTGCGGCGGTAGCGTGATAATTGCCGTTGTTATAGGCCTCAATCACACGATAGGCTTTTGCGCCCTGCTGATCGGCTTTGTCGCTCAGTTTCTGCTTAATATCCATGGGTGAACCCGATACGCCGCTGACACTGATGGTGCCGACAGCCTGCAGATCCTGTGCCTGCGAAGCATCGATAGATTCTGCTGCCACAGCACCAAATGAGAGGGCAGAGAGAATGCTCAGGGCAGCGATGGTAGTTTTAACGTTCATATCTATTTCCTCGTCGTCTATTTTTATCTTTTTAGTTAGTGTGATGTGCATCACGAAAAGAAGTATAGAACTAATAACGACAGAAATTAATACTCCGCTAATAATGTTTTTTTGTGATTCTTTATCCTTATGGCTACTTTTAATAACTTAACGTTATAAAAACCGGATAAAAAATAGCCTCTGGTCTGTTTTTAATCACAAAAACAGTGAGATAGATCACTTTAACGTTTAGTGCGAAAGTAGAGGGTGTATCGGACTGGAGTTTGATCTGGATCCGGGCAATGGTGCCGGATCAGTGATGTAAAGCAGTGTAAAATAGCGCAAAAGGTGAAGAAGAGTAAGCGATCTGACCAAGGGTCAGGTGCATCAGAACCGGCTTATTACTCATTAAGCAGCGGAGCAGTGTGACGCAAAGCTGCGGGAAGAGAGAACAAACTGACGGCCTGGCGCGGGCGTGCAGGCCGTCAGTCAGCGATTAGAGTTCCTGTTCAAACAGGTTGAGGATCGCACCGTGCAGCTGCTTAACCGTGAAGTCACGCGCACGGGTGATAAAGATTGTGTCATCGCCAGCAATGGTGCCAAGAATCCCTTCCGACTTACCCAGTGAATCCAGCAGGCGTGCAATCAGCTGGGCTGCGCCCGGGCTGGTATGAATCACGACCAGCGCATCGTTGTAGTCGATATCCAGTACCAGGTTTTTTAACGGACTTGTGGTTGTCGGCACACCCAGCTCAGCGGGCAGGCAATAGACCATCTCCATCTTGGCATTGCGGGTGCGCACTGCGCCAAACTTAGTCAGCATCCGCGAGACTTTGGACTGATTGATATTTTCAAAGCCCTCATCCTGAAGCGCCTGAACAATTTCGCCCTGGGAACTGAATTTTTCTTCTTTTAATAAGGCTTTGAAAGCCTTGATCAGATCGTCTTGTTTCGATGGGTTTCGCATAGGTTACCAATAAATAGAGAGAATAACCGCGCAGCCGCCTGCGGCAGAGTGGTGATTATGCATTTAAATGCATTTTTATGCAATCGGTCGATTGGTGAGCAGGGTTCGGGCGGCTAGCGGGCGGCGATAATAGCAAATAAATCCGCTCATACCAAAACCCCCGTCACAGCCCCGGAAGGCGAAGGTTGCAAAGTTGTTATATTATTGATGGTGTAGTAACAGAAGTAGTAACAGAAAACGCTCGTAGCCGTTCTCTGTCTGACGACGGCAAAGTTGTCGGTCATTCAGGTGCAATGATAAGTAACTTTTGAATCCGGCGATTAAGTGTGAAAACACGTAGAATTAACAGCGGATATTTATCATCGCCTGAGCAGTTGATTAAGGTCTGACACAGATAGAATTTCGGCCCATCTCTGCCCCACCTTAATAAGGAGTTAAGAATGAAAGTTGCCGTTCTCGGTGCCGCTGGCGGCATAGGCCAGGCGCTCGCACTTCTGCTCAAAACCCAGCTTCCTGCAGGTTCAGAACTCTCACTGTATGACATCGCGCCGGTTACGCCTGGCGTTGCCGTTGACCTCAGCCATATCCCTACTGCAGTGGCTATTGAGGGGTTTAGTGGAGAAGACGCAACACCCGCTTTGCAGGGTGCCGATGTGGTACTGATTTCCGCAGGTGTTGCACGTAAACCGGGTATGGATCGTGCCGACCTGTTTAACGTTAACGCAGGTATCGTGCGTAACCTGATTGAACAGGTTGCCACTACAGCCCCTAAAGCATTGATTGGCGTTATCACCAATCCGGTCAATACCACTGTTGCCATTGCAGCTGAAGTGCTGAAAAAGCACGGCGTCTACGACAAAAATCGTCTGTTCGGCGTGACCACGCTGGATATCATCCGCGCCAATACCTTTGTGGCGGCACTGAAAGGTAAGCAGCCTGATGAGGTAGAAGTTCCGGTGATTGGCGGCCACTCTGGCGTGACCATTCTGCCGCTGCTGTCGCAGGTTAAAGGCGTCAGCTTCAGCGAGCAGGAAGTTGCGGATCTGACCAAACGCATTCAGAACGCCGGAACCGAAGTGGTGGAAGCCAAAGCGGGTGGCGGATCGGCCACGCTGTCCATGGGCCAGGCGGCCGCACGTTTCGGTCTGTCACTGGTTCGTGCTCTGAAGGGTGAGGCGAATGTGGTGGAGTGTGCTTACGTGGAAGGTGAGGGTGAACATGCCCGCTTCTTCTCACAGCCGCTGCTTCTGGGTAAAAACGGGATTGCTGAGCGCAAGCCGATTGGAACCCTCAGCGCTTTCGAACAGCAGGCGCTGTCAGGCATGCTGGATACGCTGAAGAAAGATATCGCTCAGGGTGAAGAGTTCGTTAAGCAGTAACTGATGGCTCAGAATTGAAATAACGCCCGGCTTTGCCGGGCGTTTTGTATTACAGGCCGCCAGATTTGTAGGCGCGGGCGGCGGGCGTACCGTTGCTGGCAGGCAACTTCTTGCCCAGGGTCTCCATACGCATCTGGAACGGCGGGAACGGCATCTCGATACCGTGCTGATCAAATCCGCTCAGAATCAACTGATGCAGCTCGTGACGCAGCGGCATACGGTGTCCCATCTCTGCGGCATGCACACGGAGTTCAAACAACTGAATCCCCTGTTGCAGATCGACCAGGAAGGCTTCCGGTTGCGGCGTGTCCAGGACATAGCTGCAGCGCTCAGCCGCCTGAATCAGAATGGTGGTTACCTGTTCACTGCTCACCTTCGCGGGAGCCGGAATGGTCAGTACCACGCGGGTCACTGAATCGGACAGCGACCAGTTGATAAACTGCTCGGTGATAAAGGCCTTGTTCGGCACGATGATCTCTTTGCGGTCCCAGTCCGTAATGGTGGTCGCGCGGGTGTTAATCCGCGTGATGCTGCCGGTCAGGTCGCGGATCGTCACGGTATCGCCGATACGAATCGGCTTTTCGAACAGGATAATCAGACCCGAGATAAAGTTAGCAAAAATCTCCTGCAAACCAAACCCCAGTCCCACACCCAGCGCGGCAACCAGCCACTGCAGTTTCGACCACTCAATACCAATCATGGAAAAACCAATCAGCCCGCCAATCAACAGCAGCAGATATTTGGTCAGGGTCGTGATGGCATAACCGGTTCCGGGCGTCAGATTAAGATGCTGCAACAGCGCCAGCTCAAGCAGAGCAGGCATATTACGCACCAGTTGAGTGGTGATGATAAACACCAGAATGGCGATCAGCACCGAGCCCAGGGTGATGGGCTGAATCGACTCCACGCCCTGCACAGAGGTACTGACATCCCACAGCTGAATATTCTCCAGGAAGCCAAAGGCCGAATGGATTTCTGACCACAGCACAATCACGGAGACCAGTGCGATCAGCATCAGGATTGAGCGCACCAGCCGCAGCGACTGTGCACTGATCGCATCCAGGTCAATCACCGGCTCTTCAATTTCAATCGCGTCAGTGTTCAGAGAGCCTTGCTCTTTCTCTTCTTCACTGCGCGCACGGTTAGCCAGCATGTCGGCACGGCGCTGACGGGCGCGATCGAAGCCGAGACGGCGACGCTGAATCAGCATCCAGCGCCGGATAATGTGATAGATAACCAACAGCAGGAACCAAATGGCGACGGAGGTCTCCAGTCGCGCCAGCAGCGCCTGCGCAGTAGCCAGATAACCCACGGCGGAGGCGAGGGCAGCCATTAGCGGCATGGCGATCATCAGGTTCCACAGCATCCGGTTCACCATATTCTCGCCATTCCCCTCTTTATCGAGGTAGAGCGGAATCCCGGAACGTTTCAGGCTCACGGTAACAATGCTGATTGCCCCGCAGATCAGGATGAAACAGAGACGGCCCAGCGATGAGGAGAACTGCCGATCTTCCAGGTTGCCAAAGGCGATCAGCAACATAATCAGCGGCACAATCAATCCGATGCTCAGCGAGTAGTAGCGCATGGCGCGCGCCACCCGATTCTGCGGCCAGCGGAAATGCACAATGAACAGTCCGTTAGGACGGGCAAAGGCGGCGCTGATCATAAATGCCCACAGCAGCGGCAGCGTGGCGGTAATGCCATCACCAATGGCTACGGCGATAGGGTAGGGCCAGGCGTTCTGCAGGCCATAACCCAGCGCACCCCACAACACCGGTAGCGGCAGCGCCACCAGAATCGACCAGAACAGGGTACGGATGGTCAGGCGGAAACGATCCTGGGTGACCTTGCCGACTTTGCTTGCGGAGCGTTCGAGGAAAGCATTGAAGTGGCGGCGCGAACTGATGCTGAAGCCGACCAGCAGCAACGCACCAATGATCGGCAGCACCGAGTTACGGCTGGTGAACATCATTGCCATCGCTTTGCCGAGTTGCCCCAGCGTATCCAGCGACAGCAGACGGGAAAGATCTTTGGCCAGATCCAGCGGATAACTTAACCCAATCGGATTGACGTCGGCGGTCCAGAACAGATAGCGGTGCGTTGCCTCTTTGACTTCCGTCAGCGCATCCTGCAACTGCGTGTTGCCGACCTTGAGCTTGGTGATCTCCAGAATCAGCGTGTCACAACCGGAGATCAAAGAATTGAGCAGTTCGCGCTGCGTGCGTAACTGCGCATCAAGAATACGTTTCTGATCTGCGGTCAGGGGCTGACCATCGGCCTGCCGACCCTTACGCAGCGTATCCTGCCGCTCCAGCAGATCCTCATAATAGAGACGCTGCACGCGAAGTTGTGCCATCTCATTATCAATCTGCTGCGACTTCGGCATCTCTGGCAGACGCGCAACCTGCGCTCGCAGCGCTTCGCCCAACAGATTAGAGGCACCCAGCCACTGCGACTGCTCACGCAGGGTAGAGAGTGCCTGACGGACCTGAATAATCTGGTTGGTGGCCAGTCGCTGCTGCGACGCCACCAGATCCATGCGCTGCGCCTGCTGATTCAGGGCAACCGAGAGTTCGCGGTTAACCCGGAACTGATCGCTGATCTCTGGCGGCAGATCGCCACTATTTTCCGCCAGTTGCTCGGTGCGGGCCAGTGCGACTTCCGCTTCACGTTGTCGCTGATCGTTGAGCTGGTTGCGCAGCGCCTGCAGATAGTTATCGAGCTGAGTCGCTTTACGCTGGTGGGCTTCAGCCCGCATCCGCGCCAGTTCCTGACGATTGTTGGCGGAGAGTTGTGCCAGCTCAAGTTCATCGACCAGCGCTTTATTTGCGGCGCTTTCGGCCTGACGCGCCGCCAGTTGCAGCTGACCCTGCGGCGAACTGCTGCTGACGCCCTGCAGCCGGCGTTCACTCTCCGTCATCGCCCGCCGAGCTTCAGTCTGCTGCTGTGGCAGCTGCGACAGCGAATCACTGATTTCCCGCGCCCGATCCTGCTCCTGCCGCGCCTGACGACCCTCTTCCAGCAACTGGCTGCTGACCTGCAGGATCTCCTGATCCAGCTCGGCGCTGCTCATGTTGTTTCGCACGGTTTTCCCGCTGTCACTCAGCGCAGCAATCTGCTGACGCAGTTCGCGCGCCAGACGCGGGAAGTCATCAATGACCTGCTGATATTGCGCCGCGCGCTCCAGCGATTCATCACGTTCAGAGAGGAAGTTCAGGGCGGCTTCAATCGTCTGGATCTGCTCCGTCTGAGACGGTGAGCTTTTGGCCGATTTTACCTCTTCCAGCTGCTGTTTGAGCTGGCTGGCATCAGGAAGGCTGGCCGCGAAGGCCGGGCTGCTGAGCCACAGGCTCAGCAGCAGGAGGAGAATCGAACGCACAGAGGACACTCAATTTAATCGACGATGACGTCGGAAATGTCTGTCGCGACCGGCAACGCAATCGCCAGCGGTTGGCCCAGACGGGTTTTGCTTTCTGCTTCCAGGCTTTCAGCCAGTTTGACGCGGCCCGGAGCGAAGAGGTTGATGACGGTAGAGCCGAGTTTAAAGCGGCCCATTTCCTGACCTTTCAGCAGCACTACGGCGCCTTCATCATCCGCTGCCGGATAGTGCCAGCGTTTAATCACACCTTCACGCGGTGGCGTGATGGTGCCAGCCCAGACGGTTTCAATGCTGCCGACAATAGTAGCGCCGACAAGGATCTGTACCATCGGCCCGATGTCGGTTTCGAAGTAACAGATAACGCGCTCATTACGGGCGAACAGGTTCGGAATATTACGCGCGGTCAGCGGATTGACGGAATAGAGGTCGCCAGGCACATAAATCATTTCACGCAGGATGCCGTTGCACGGCATATGGACGCGGTGATAGTCACGCGGTGCCAGATAGGTGGTGACGAACTCGCCATCAACAAAACGGGCTGCCATCTGCTCATCACCCGCCAGCAGAGCATCGATAGTGTAGTGATGACCTTTCGCCTGGAAAATCTGATCGCCTTCAATGTGGCCGAGCTGGCTGATAGCACCATCTGCGGGCAGGGCGATGAGGCTGGCGTCGGCATCCACCGGACGTGCATCGTCTTTCAGCGGACGGACAAAAAAGTCATTAAAGGTGCGATAGCTGGCAGTATCGGGCTTACGCGCCTCCGCCATGTCGACTTTGTAAAACCAGACAAAGATGTCAATGACCAGTTTGGTCAACCAACCACCGCGGCGACTGGCGCCCCAACCGGCAAGTTCAGTCAGCCATTTCTTCGGGAGAATATGATTCAAGCCGAGTTTTAAACGATCAAACACCTTAGCCTCCTGGCTATTTTAGGACGTTGTAAAAAAAGGGGGCGGATTGTAGCAGCGCCCCGTTCAGATGGCGACTATACCCGATTTCCGGCACGCTGCACGGTCTGGACGCACGAATGGAATGCACTTCGCAAAATGCACCGGCTTATCTGTTCAGACGCGGTTATACCGATTAACTTTCACCATCAGGGAAGTTTTTACGCGTTTTTACCTGCGCCATGCTTTCCAGGATACGGTGGTAGTTATCGAAACGGGAACGGTTGATTTTTCCCTGTTCGACCGCTTCACGAATGGCACAGCCAGGATCGCTGCCGTGTTTACAATCGCGGAATTTGCAATCGCCCAGGTATGCACGGAATTCGACAAACCCGCGGGTAACCTGTTCCGGCTCCAGATGCCACAAACCGAACTCACGTACGCCAGGAGAATCGATCACGTCGCCGCCGTCCGGGAAGTGATACAGGCGCGATGCGGTGGTTGTGTGCTGGCCTAAGCCTGAGCCATCCGACACTTCGTTGGTCAGAATCGCGACCTGCTCTTCTTTGTCGAAGCCGAGCAGGGCGTTCAGCAGACTCGACTTACCCACCCCGGACTGACCGGCAAAGATACTCACACGGTCGGTTAAGGCCGCTTTCAGATCGTCCAGGCCGTTTTTCGCCCGGCTGGAGACCATCACCACGCGATAGCCAATATCGCGATAGATATCCATCTGCTGATCGACAAAGGCGCGCGCCTTGTCATCCAGCAGATCGGTTTTGTTCAGTACCAGCAACGGTTCGATGTCCAGCGTTTCGCTGGCAACCAGATAGCGATCGATGATGTTCAGCGACAGTTCCGGCAGGATCGCTGAAACGACGATGATCTGATTGATATTCGCCGCCATCGGCTTCACGCCATCGTAAAAATCGGGGCGGGTTAATACGCTGGTGCGCTCATGCACCGCTTCAACAATGCCTTTGCCGCCGCTGGTGGCGGGACGCCACATCACCCGGTCGCCCGTGACCAGCGAACGGATAGTACGGCGGATATTGCAGCGGTGGGCGACGCCTGCGCTATCCTCAACATCAGCATGCATGCCAAAACGACTAACAACGACCCCATCTGCAGTTTCACCGAACAGGTTGTCATCCGCTTCCGGACGCTCTCTGCGTTGGTTGAGACGGCGATCGTGGTTAGCGCTTACGCGACGTTGTTGGCCTTTCGACAGTTTATTTTTACTCACTCACCCTCACAGCATTAGCCAGATTTCGCCCGGCTGGGCAAAACGTCTATGATACACCTTATTCATCGTGAATGACGACTACAGCAACCGCAGGAAACAGCATGGCTACTGGAAATGAACAGAATCTGATCTGGATTGATCTTGAGATGACCGGACTTGATCCGACGCACGATCGCATTATTGAGATTGCGACCCTGGTGACGGACGCCAACCTGAACATTCTGGCGGAAGGGCCAGTCATGGCCGTTCATCAGTCCGATGCGCAGCTGGCGCTGATGGATGAGTGGAACGTACGCACCCATACCAACAGCGGTCTGGTTGCGCGGGTAAAGGAGAGTAAGATTGACGACCGCGCAGCAGAGCTGGCGACCATTGAGTTCCTGAAACAGTGGGTTCCGGCCAACACGTCGCCTATCTGTGGCAACAGCATCGGGCAGGATCGCCGCTTCCTGTTTAAGTACATGCCTGAGCTGGAAGCGTATTTCCACTATCGCTACCTGGATGTGAGTACCCTGAAAGAGCTGGCGCGTCGCTGGAAACCGGATATCCTTCCTGGCTTCAAAAAAGGCGGCACGCACCAGGCGCTGGATGATATTCGTGAGTCTGTGGCGGAGCTGGCTTACTACCGCGAGCACTTTTTGCAGCTTTAGTGGGCTGTGGGTGCGCATGAAATCACCAGTTTGCTGATTTAATCAGCAAACGCGCTGAAAGAGAAAATTTTTGCTTTCAGACGCTTGCAGCAACGGCGATTTCTCGTATAATGCGCACCCCGTACCGGTGAAGAATTTATTAACGGTACAAGGCGCGGGAATAGCTCAGTTGGTAGAGCACGACCTTGCCAAGGTCGGGGTCGCGAGTTCGAGTCTCGTTTCCCGCTCCAGATTTAAAAAGTATGCAGTAACCTCTTTGCGGGAATAGCTCAGTTGGTAGAGCACGACCTTGCCAAGGTCGGGGTCGCGAGTTCGAGTCTCGTTTCCCGCTCCAGTTTTGATTTAGTAGTGCCCTTCTATGCGGGAATAGCTCAGTTGGTAGAGCACGACCTTGCCAAGGTCGGGGTCGCGAGTTCGAGTCTCGTTTCCCGCTCCAGTTTTAACATCACCCCTGTTTCAGTCCGTTTTACGGCAGTTTTAGGTTGCGTGATTTTTGATTGTTTCCTGAAGGTTATCCACAGCACGACACCCCATCATCTGCGCCCGTTACGGCGATCTATAAATTGTTTTTGAACAGAGTTATCCACAGCTTTGTGCTTTAACCGAAGCGATAGCCTCATTATTAAATAAACACAACTGTTACATAACTTATTGATATTTATATCTATGAAAATATTTCAATTTGTTATTTCGCAGCAAAATCAGCGTTATTGCAGTTGAATGACAACAGCTTTTTATTTTTATTCACAGCGTGTGGAAAACGATAAAATGCGCCAGGGCTGGTCAATCACGCATCACGCGGCAACCCCTTCTCTACTGCACGAACCAGCCGCTTCTGCTGGGCAGGCTGCACTTCAACCACGAGTTGCTCGCGTTTCTGCTGCTGCTGCGTGATTGCCCACAGAATATGTTCATCCAGTAGTTCGCTCTCACCCAGTCGGTGTTCCAGCACCTGAACAACTTCGGGTGACCAGGGGGCATTACCCAGCGCGACGGCAATATTACGCAGCCAGCGTAAATGACCAATGCGGCGAATCGCTGAGCCTTCAGTGATGCGTAAAAATTTCGCCTCATCCCACTGAAACAGATCGACCAGCTCCGGCGCATGTAACGCGGCTCGCGGTGAAAAGTCACTTTCGTCACTGAGTTGTCCATAGCGATTCCACGGACATATGAGCTGGCAGTCATCACAGCCATAAATCCGGTTGCCCATCAGCGGACGAAACTCTTCCGGGATAGCACCTTCCAGCTCAATGGTGAGATAGGAGATACAGCGACGGGCATCGACGACGTAAGGCTCAACGATAGCGCTGGTGGGGCAGATGGTCATGCAGGCGACACAGCGACCACACTGCTCCGCCTGCGGGGTATCTAACGGCAGCGGAATATCGATCAGCAGTTCGCCAAGGAAAAACCAGGAGCCGGCTTCCCGGTTCAGTATCAGCGAATGTTTGCCGGTCCAGCCGAGTCCCGCTTTGGCCGCCAGCGGTCGCTCAAGCAGCGGTGCCGAATCCACAAACGGTCGAAAATTCAGCTCGCCACAGTGCTGCTGGATCATTTCTCCGAGCTTTTTCAGTCGATTGCGTAATACTTTGTGGTAATCACGACCTAATGCATAACGGCTGACATAGCCCAGTTGAGGATTTTTCAGCGTGCTGGCAAAGGCGGCTTTGGCCGGAAGGTAGTTCATGCGAACGCTGATGACGCGCAGCGTGCCGGGTAGCAGCTCATGAGGACGCGCCCGCATCATGCCGTGTCGCGCCATCCACTCCATCTCGCCATGATACTGCTTGTCCAGCCACGCCTGCAGGCGCGGCTCTTCTGCACTGAGATCGGTATCGGTGATGCCGACCTGCTGAAAGCCGAGATCCAATCCCCACTGTTTAATCTGTTGTGCGAGCTGATGAAGATCGAGAGGATATGACATGAGTGACCAGGATTCGAAGAAAAACAGCCGAAGTTTACCATATTCTGTCTGGCCTGCGCAGGCCGTGGCGCAGCTTGAGCAACAGGGAGCCGATACGCTCGGGATTACGCTGTATGAGCTGATGCTGCGTGCCGGACAGGCCGCTTACGAGCATCTGAATGTGCACTGGCCTGAGGCCAGCCACTGGCTGATTCTGTGTGGTCACGGTAACAACGGTGGCGATGGCTATGTGCTGGCGCGGTTGGGGCAGGCGGCCGGGAAAACCGTTACGCTGCTGGCATGCGACAGTGAAAAAGCATTGCCGGAAGAGGCGCAGCGCGCGCGGGAGGCATGGCTGGATGCGGGCGGTGAAATTCATGCGGCCGATGCAGTCTGGCCTGAGCAGATCGATGTGATTGTCGATGCGCTGCTGGGAACCGGCAGCAATCGTGCGCCGAAAGAACCCTATGCCACCCTGATCCAGCAGGCAAACGCCCATGCGGCACCGATACTCGCCATCGATATGCCTTCCGGCTTATCCGCCCGCAACGGCACTGCGCCAGGCGAGGTGATGAATGCCAGTCATACGCTCAGTGTGGTCGCACTGAAACCGGGTCAGATCACCGGTAAGGCACGAGACTACATCGGAAAGCTTTACTATGCCGATCTCGGCCTGGCCGCTTTTCTGGCAGGCGAAGCGGCGCCCATCGCGCGATACGATGCCAGCGCATTAACCCGCTGGCTAAAACCGCGTAAACCGACCTCGCACAAGGGAAGTCACGGCCGGCTACTGATCGTCGGGGGCGATGCCGGTACCGCTGGCGCAGTGCGAATGACCGCAGAGGCTGCGCTACGCAGCGGCAGTGGGTTAGTGCGAGTACTTACTCACAAAGATAATATTATTCCGATTCTTACCGCCCGGCCCGAAGTTATGGTCGATGAACTGACCGATGAACGGCTGACCGAGGCGCTGGAGTGGGCCGATGTTATCGCGATTGGGCCTGGTCTGGGTCAGCGTGAATGGGGAAAGCGAGCGCTAAAGCAGGTCGCGGGCAGTGAAAAGCCGATGCTTTGGGACGCGGATGCGCTTAACCTGCTGGCAATCAGTGCTGAGAAACGTCAGAATCGCATTATTACGCCGCATCCTGGCGAAGCGGCGCGTTTGCTGAATATCGAGACCAGTGAAATTGAGAGTGACCGCTTACATGCAGCGCAGACACTGGCGCAGCGTTATGGTGGCGTGGTGGTCCTGAAAGGTGCCGGTACGCTGATTGCCAGCGAGCAGGGCGAAATGGCCTTTGCGGATGTGGGCAATGCCGGTATGGCCTCTGGCGGTATGGGCGATCTCCTGAGTGGAATTATCGCCTCGCTGGTGGGTCAGAAACTGACGCTGTTTGATGCGGCCTGTGCTGGCTGCGTGGCTCATGGTGCAGCGGCCGATGCCGTGGCTGCAGAACGCGGCACACGCGGTATGCTCGCAACTGACTTACTGGATCTGCTGTGGCAGTTTGTTAATCCTGAGATGAATAAAGAAGCATGAAGACCTGTGTTATCTCTTTGCCCGATGAGGCGGCTACGCTCAGTTTGGGCGCTCAGCTGGCGCGCGCCTGTGGCAGCGCGGCAGTGATTTATCTCTATGGCGATCTGGGGGCGGGTAAAACCACCTTCAGCCGCGGCTTTCTGCAGGCGCTGGGCCATCAGGGTAACGTGAAAAGTCCCACTTACACCCTCGTTGAGCCTTACACGCTGAATGACCGTACGCTCTATCACTTCGATCTCTATCGCCTTGCCGATCCCGAAGAGCTTGAGTTCATGGGTATCCGTGACTACTTCAGCGGCGATGCCATCTGCCTAGTGGAATGGCCGCAGCAGGGCGCCGGTTTCCTGCCGCCGCCCGATCTCACCTTAACGCTGCGTTATGTGGGTGAGGCGCGCGAAGCGGAGCTGACGGCACAATCCCCGTCGGGACAGCAATCGCTTGAACACGTTGGTCAGGGCAGGGATCAGGCATGATGTCACGGATGAAAATAGCGCTCGTATTCCTGTTGCTGCTGGTCTGTACGCCCCTTTTTGCCGCCACCCTGTCCGATATCAAAGTGGCTAATGGCGACAGTCAGGCCACCATCACCCTGAACTTTGCCGGACAGCCGGTCTATGCCTTCTTCCCTCTGCACAACCCGAATCGTGTAGTCCTTGATGTGCGCCAGAGCGGCGTGGTTCAGGGGCTGCCGCTTAACTTCAGCGGCGAAAATATCGTAAAGCGGATTCGTACCAGCACGCCTAAAGATAAACAGAGCGTGCGGCTGGTGTTTGAACTGACGCAGGCGGGAAAAACCCGGGCGGTCACCCAGCGCAATGGCAACAGCTATAGCGTGGTCTTCACCATTACTGGTAAGGCGCCTGCTATTACGCGCAGTGTGCCTGCGCCGGTCTCGGCCCCGAGGCCTGTGCCGACCCAGAGTGCCGACGCGGTTAACCCGTTTAATTCCAGTCCAGTGACCTCTGTGACCAGCACCGCCAGCACCGTGCGCCCTGGCCGTGCGGTCAGCCAGAATGACACCGTGATTGTGGCGATTGATGCCGGACATGGCGGTCAGGATCCGGGCGCTATCGGGCAACGCGGACTGAAAGAGAAGAACGTCACGATTGCGATTGCCCGTAAATTGCGGGTGCTGCTGAACAACGATCCGATGTTCAAAGGCGTGCTGACGCGTGACGGCGACTATTTTATCTCGGTCATGGGCCGCTCCGATGTGGCGCGTAAAGCCAATGCCAACGTTCTGGTGTCGATTCACGCTGACGCCGCGCCGAGTCATGCGGCGACCGGTGCATCGGTCTGGGTATTATCCAACCGTCGCGCGAATAACGAGATGGCTAACTGGCTGGAGCAGAAAGAGAAACAGTCTGAGCTACTGGGTGGCGCAGGGGACCTGCTGGCGAACAGTCAGGCCGACCCTTACCTCAGCCAGGCTGTACTTGACCTGCAGTTTGGTCACTCGCAGCGTGTTGGTTATGACATCGCCCAGAAAGTGTTGCAGCAGCTGCGCAGCGTAACGTCGCTGCATAAACGTCTGCCTGAGCATGCCAGTCTTGGTGTGCTGCGTTCACCGGATATTCCTTCTTTGCTGGTGGAAACCGGCTTTATCAGTAATTCCTCGGAGGAGCGACTGCTTGGCAGTAGCGCACACCAGGATAAGATTGCGCAGTCGATTTACCGAGGCCTGCGCACTTATTTCCTGGCGCACCCGCTACAATCCATCCCAAAGGAGGAAAACCGGCCGCTGGTCTCGTCGCCAGTGGTCAGCGTAGCCAGTAATCCGGCGACCGGCGTGACGCAATATACCGGTGTGACCCAGCGTCATACGGTGGCGCGCGGTGAGACACTCTCTGGTATTGCCGCGAAGTATGGCGTCAGCATGGACACCCTGCGTGAAATGAACACTCTGAAGCGGGATGTGGTCTGGGTTGGACAGCGGCTGAAAGTTCCGGCCAGTGCGGTTGCCAGTCGTACCACGCGCGCCGCGCCACGCGGTATGGTGCGCCATAAAGTTGTGGTCGGAGATTCACTGACCGGCATTGCCGCCCACTACGGCGTCAGCCCAAAGGCGATAATGCAGACCAATAATCTGAAGTCGACCAACGTCATGTTGGGGCAGAACCTGAAAATTCCTGCATCCTGATTGTTTGCCCGGCCGTTTCGTCGGGCTGCCAGCTAAAAGGAAAACCATGCCGATTCAAATTTTACCGCCCCAGCTGGCAAACCAGATTGCGGCGGGTGAAGTGGTTGAGCGTCCTGCATCGGTTGTTAAAGAGCTGGTGGAAAACAGCCTGGATGCTGGCGCAACACGCATTGACGTAGACATTGAAAAGGGCGGCGCAAAGCTCATCCGCATCCGTGACAACGGCTGCGGCATCGTGAAAAGTGAGCTGTCGATGGCGCTGGCCCGACACGCCACCAGTAAAATAGCCTCACTCGATGACCTGGAAGCGATCATGAGCCTGGGTTTTCGTGGTGAAGCGCTGGCCAGTATCAGTTCTGTCTCCCGCCTGACTTTAACCTCACGGACCGCCGATCAAACCGAAGCCTGGCAGGCTTATGCGGAAGGACGTGACATGACGGTGACGGTTAAACCGGCGGCGCATCCCTGTGGTACCACGCTGGAAGTACTGGATCTCTTTTACAACACCCCGGCACGCCGTAAATTCATGCGCACTGAGAAAACCGAGTTCGGTCATATCGACGAAGTGATCCGTCGTATTGCACTGGCGCGTTTTGATGTTGCGATTTCGCTGAGCCACAACGGCAAGATGATGCGCCAGTATCGGGCTGTCAGCGAGGAGAGCCAGCGCGAACGGCGACTGGCGGCGATCTGCGGCACCACCTTTATGCAGCATGCGCTACGAATCGACTGGCAGCATGACGACCTCTCGCTGCGCGGCTGGGTCGCCGATCCGGCCGGTTCGCGGCAGGTCACCGATCTGCAATATTGCTACGTCAATGGCCGGATGATGCGCGACAAGCTGATCAACCACGCTATCCGCCAGGCGTTTCAGACCCAGCTTCAGGATGACCAGCAGCCCGCTTACGTGCTCTATCTGGAGATCGATCCGCATCAGGTAGATGTCAACGTGCACCCAGCCAAGCATGAGGTGCGTTTTCATCAGTCGCGTCTGGTACATGATTTTATTTATCAGGGCGTGGTCAGCGCCCTTCAGGCGATGGCGGCACCCACCTTGCCCGCGCTGCAGGCCGAAGAACCTGCGCCGCGCTGGCAGCCAGAAAATCGTCAGGCGGCCGGGGGAAATCATTTTGCCCAGCCTGCGGCGTCCGCCAGTGAGCGAAAACCCTCATCGCCCGCGCGTGAAACGCAGCCCGCAGCGGCACCCGCCTGGCAGAACAAAGAGAATGTTTATCGTCAGCGCGAAGGTGCGGTTTATCAGCAGCTTCTGAAAACCCCCGTCAGCGCCACACCGCCACTCAAGGCACGCGAGCCGGCAACGCCTCTGGCCGACAGACCCTCGCCGCTGGCCGCGCATGCCCAGAGTTTTGGCCGGGTACTGACGGTGTTGCACAATCACTATGCGCTGCTGGAGCAGGAGCAGACGTTAATGCTGATGGCGCTGCCGGTTGCGGCGCGCTGGCTGAAACAGGCGCAGCTGGAACCGGGTGAAGAGGGGCTTAAACCGCAGCCGCTGCTCATTCCGGTACGGCTGAAAATCGCCCTGGATGAACGCCAGGCGGCGAAAGAAAATAGCAGCCTGCTCAATCAGATGGGTATCGATCTCCAGATCGACGGCGACCACGTGACCCTGCGCGCGGTGCCTTTACCGTTACGAACACAAAATTTACAAATCTTGATTCCTGAGCTGTTAGGCTATCTCGCCCGGCAGCAGGAGAACTCTGCGACGCAACTGGCCCATTGGCTGGCGCGGCAACAGGAAACAGAGTCCTCCGACTGGAATCACTCACAGGCGATCAACCTGCTGGCAGAGCTTGAACGGCTTTGCCCACAGCTGCTGAAATCGCCGCCTTCAGGCTTATTACAGCCCATAGAGATTGAGAGCGCGGTTAACGCGTTGAAGCATGAGTGAACTAAACCAGGCTGGCCGGCCAAAGGCTATTTTTTTGATGGGACCCACGGCTTCTGGCAAGACGGCTTTAGCCATTGAGTTGCGCAAGCAGTTACCAGTGGAACTAATCAGCGTTGATTCTGCCTTAATCTATCGTCAGATGGATATTGGCACGGCGAAACCGTCGGCTGAGGAGTTAGCAGTGGCGCCCCATCGTCTGCTCGACATCCGCGATCCCGCAGAGGCCTATTCGGCAGCGGAGTTCCGGCGGGATGCTTTAGCAGAAATGGCGGAGATCGTTGAAGCCGGACGAATACCGTTGCTTGTTGGTGGAACCATGCTCTACTTCAAGGCGTTACTTGAAGGATTGTCGCCGTTGCCCTCGGCCGATCCCGACGTTCGTCAGCAGATAGAGCAAACGGCGCGTGAAAAAGGCTGGGATGCTTTACACCGCCAGCTGTGTGAAATCGACCCGGTTGCCGGCAGTCGTATTCATCCGAATGATCCGCAGAGACTTTCGCGAGCACTGGAAGTTTTTTTTATTTCGGGTAAAACTTTAACGGAACTGACAAAAACATCCGGTGAAGCGTTACCCTACGACGTGCACCAGTTTGCCATCGCCCCCGCGAGCCGTGAATTGCTGCATCAGCGCATCGCGTTGCGTTTTGAGCAGATGTTGGCGTCAGGATTTGAAGCGGAGTCTCGGGCCCTTTTTGCACGAGGTGATTTGCATACGGACATGCCTTCCATTCGTTGTGTCGGCTATCGTCAGATGTGGTCTTATTTATCGGGCGAAATCGATTACAGCGAGATGGTTTATCGTGGAATTTGCGCAACCCGGCAGCTTGCTAAGCGACAAATGACCTGGTTACGCGGTTGGGAAAATGTTCACTGGCTTGACAGTGACGAGCCCCGGCTGGCGCGTGATACAGTGTTACAGGTTCTTAGTGCGAAGCATGGGTGATTGTGTACAATTGATGGGTTATCGTGCGCAAAATTTTACGCAGTTTTTTTCGAACCATAGGTTCTACTAGCAACAAACAACAAGCATATAAGGAAAAGATAGAATGGCTAAGGGGCAATCATTACAAGACCCGTTTTTGAACGCACTGCGTCGTGAACGTGTTCCGGTTTCGATTTATCTGGTTAACGGTATTAAGCTGCAGGGTCAGATTGAGTCATTTGATCAGTTCGTCATTTTGTTGAAAAACACGGTAAGTCAGATGGTGTATAAGCACGCCATTTCTACCGTTGTTCCTTCGCGCCCGGTTTCTCACCATAGCAATAATACCGGTGGCGGCAGCAACAATTACCATCATGGCGGCAGCAATACGACTGCGCAGCCACAGCCACAACAAGACGGTGATAACGCAGAATAACGCGTCACCGTACAGCCAGGAACGGAGAACAGCAGTTTTCCGTCCTGGTCTTTTATTTAGCGAGGTTATAGCTTGTTTGACCGTTATGAAGCCGGTGAGCAGGCCGTACTGGTACACATCTGGTTCTCCCAAGACAAAGAAGTAGAAGATTTGCAGGAGTTCGAAACCCTGGTCTCTTCTGCTGGCGTTGAGGCGCTGCAAGTGGTTACTGGCAGCCGTAAAGCGCCACATCCCAAGTATTTTGTCGGTGAAGGAAAGGCCGTTGAAATTGCCGATGCGGTAAAAACAACTGGAGCATCGGTCGTATTATTCGATCATGCCCTTACGCCCGCTCAGGAAAGAAATCTCGAGCGCCTGTGCGAATGCCGGGTCATTGATCGCACCGGTTTAATCCTGGATATCTTTGCCCAACGCGCACGTACCCACGAAGGTAAATTGCA
Source organism: Candidatus Pantoea varia (assembly GCF_900115075.1). Taxonomy (GTDB): domain Bacteria; phylum Pseudomonadota; class Gammaproteobacteria; order Enterobacterales; family Enterobacteriaceae; genus Pantoea; species Pantoea varia. The sequence goes on along the minus strand of NZ_FOVG01000004.1, from coordinate 423,554 downwards.
GGTTGAGCTGGCACAGCTACGCCATCTTGCGACACGTCTGGTGCGCGGCTGGACTCACCTTGAACGCCAGAAAGGCGGGATCGGTTTACGTGGTCCGGGTGAAACGCAGTTAGAAACAGACCGCCGCCTGTTGCGCGGACGTATCAGCCAGATTTTGTCTCGTCTTGAACGGGTTGAGAAACAGCGTGAGCAGGGACGTCAGTCTCGTGCAAAAGCGGACGTGCCAACGGTTTCGCTGGTGGGGTACACCAACGCCGGTAAATCGACCCTCTTTAACGCCATGACCTCTGCCAACGTCTTTGCCGCAGACCAGCTGTTTGCGACACTCGATCCCACACTGCGTCGTCTGAATGTTGCCGATGTCGGGGATGTGGTCCTGGCGGATACGGTCGGCTTTATTCGCCATCTTCCTCACGATCTGGTTGCCGCTTTTAAAGCCACGCTGCAGGAAACTCGTCAGGCGACGCTGTTAATGCACGTGATCGATGGCGCTGATCTTCGCGTCACAGAAAACATCGCAGCCGTTGATGCCGTACTGGAAGAGATTGAAGCGGACGAAATCCCGACGTTACTGGTGATGAATAAAATCGATATGCTCGACGGATTCGAGCCGCGTATCGATCGTAACGAAGAGAATCTGCCGATTCGCGTCTGGCTTTCCGCCCAGACCGGCGTTGGCGTTCCGTTGTTATGGCAGGCGCTTTCAGAGCGTCTGGCGGGTGAAATTGCCCAGCACGCATTACGTCTGCCACCGGAAGCGGGGCGTCTTCGCAGCCGTTTCTATCAGTTGCAGGCGATTGAGAAAGAGTGGAATGAAGAAGACGGCAGTGTAGGATTGCAGATCCGTATGCCCATCATTGAGTGGATGCGTTTATGTAAGCAGGAACCGTCGCTGACCAGTTACATTGTTTGATATTGCCCAACGCATTTACCTTAAAAATTGAAGATTGTCGCATTTTCGTTGCATGCCCAAATACGCAGGATTTACCCGCGTGTTTCGGATTTCAGCAAGGCGGCAACTGAGTGAATCGCCGGGAGCTTACGCAGGTAAGTGACCGGGGTAAGCGAAGGCAGCCCACACCGCTGCAATCCGAAAAATGAAGGGTAAAAATCGTAATTACAATAAATGGAGTAGAAACATGGCGTGGAATCAGCCCGGAAATAACGGACAGGACCGCGACCCGTGGGGAAGCAGCAATAATCAAGGCGGCAACTCTGGGGGGAATAAGGGAGGACGGGAATCCGGGCCTCCTGATCTGGATGATATCTTCCGTAAGCTGAGCAAGAAGCTTGGTGGACTGGGCGGTGGCAAACAGAGCGACAACGGTCAGCGCGGCTCCGGCAGCGGTGGCAAAATTGTTGGTATCGTGGCTGTTGCTGCTGTAGTCATCTGGGCTGCAAGCGGTTTCTACACCATCAAGGAAGCAGAACGTGGCGTGGTGACGCGCTTCGGTAAGTTCAGTCACCTGGTCGAACCGGGTCTGAACTGGAAGCCGACGTTCATTGATCAGGTGCGTGCGGTTAACGTTGAATCGGTGCGTGAACTGGCCGCTTCTGGCGTCATGCTGACCTCGGATGAGAACGTCGTGCGCGTCGAAATGAACGTGCAGTACCGCGTGACCGATCCTGAACGTTATCTCTATGCTGTGACCAGCGCGGATGACAGCCTGCGTCAGGCGACTGACAGCGCGCTGCGTGGCGTTATCGGTCGTTCTACCATGGACCGCATTCTGACCGAAGGCCGTACCGTGGTGCGTAGCGAAACCCAGCGTGAAATCGACGAGACAATTCGTCCTTACAACATGGGGGTCGCGGTAGTGGACGTCAACTTCCAGGCTGCCCGTCCGCCGGAAGAAGTGAAGTCTGCGTTTGATGACGCGATTGCTGCACGTGAAAACCGTGAGCAGTACGTCCGTGAAGCAGAAGCTTACGCCAACGAAGTTCAGCCTCGTGCTAACGGTAAGGCGCAACGTATTCTGGAAGAGGCGCGCGCGTACAAAGAGCGTACCGTTCTGGAAGCGCAGGGTGAAGTGGCGCGTTTCGCCAAGATTCTGCCGGAATATAAAGCCGCACCTGAAATCACCAAAGAGCGTCTTTATATCGAAACCATGGAACGTGTGCTGAGCCATACCCGCAAAGTCCTGGTTAACGATCGGGGTAACAACCTGATGGTGCTGCCGCTGGATCAACTGATGCGTGGCACGCAGGCTGCACCGGGCCAGAGCGGCCAGAAGGGCAGTAACAGTTCTTCGCTGCCGGCTATCTCCGATCGCAGCGCCAGCCGCAATGACACGTCGTCATACAGTCCGGACAACATCATGGATCAGCGTCGGGCAAATGCTCAGCGCAGCGACAGCCAGCGCGAAGGGAGAGAGTAATCGATGCGTAAGCCAATAGTATTTTTGATCATTGTCGTGCTGGTGGCGCTCTATGCGTCGCTGTTTGTGGTGCAGGAAGGTGAGCGGGGCATTGTTCTGCGCTTCGGTAAAGTCCTGCGCGATGGCGAAAACAAACCGCAGGTATTCGCGCCGGGTCTGCATTTTAAGATCCCATTCCTGGAAACGGTTAAAACGCTGGATGCACGCATTCAGACCATGGATAACCAGGCCGATCGCTTCGTCACTAAAGAGAAGAAAGATCTGATCGTGGACTCCTACATCAAGTGGCGTATCAGCGACTTCAGTCGCTACTACCTGGCCACGGGTGGCGGTGATGTCTCTCAGGCGGAAGTGCTGCTGAAACGTAAGTTCAGTGACCGCTTACGTTCTGAAATGGGTCGTCTGGATGTGAAAGATATCGTAACGGACTCACGTGGTCGACTGACGACGGATGTACGTGACGCGCTGAACACCGGTTCTGCAGGCAGCGATGATGAAATCGCAACTCCTGCAGCGGATGACGCAATTGCCAGCGCAGCGGCCCGTGTTGAGCGTGAAACCAACAGCAGCGAGCCAGCACCGAATCCGAACAGTATGGCGGCATTAGGTATTCAGGTGATGGATGTGCGCATTAAGCAGATCAACCTGCCGACCGAAGTGTCCGATGCGATCTTCAACCGTATGCGTGCTGAGCGTGAAGCAGTCGCACGTAGCCAGCGTTCGCAGGGTCAGGAAGAGGCAGAAAAACTGCGTGCTCAGGCCGATTACCAGGTAACACGTACGCTGGCTGAAGCCCAGCGTGAAGCACTGATTACACGCGGTGACGGCGATGCGGAAACGGCGCGGTTGTTTGCTGATGCGTTCAGCAAAGATCCGGACTTCTACGCCTTTATTCGTAGCCTGCGTGCGTATGAAAACAGCTTCAGTGAAAATCAGGATGTGATGGTGTTAAGCCCGGATAGCGACTTCTTCCGATATATGAAGGCGCCCTCTAACGCGACACGTTAAGAACTGATATAACCTGTGGGCCGACAATGTTGTCGGCCTTTTTTTTTGGGTAGCAAGATGAAAACGAGCATCTGGATGGCACTGGCGCTGGTATTAGTGCTGGAAGGGTTGGGACCGATGTTTATGCCGCGCGCCTGGCGCCGCATGATCCTGACGATGACCCGCTTACCCGATCGCCTGCTTCACCGCTTTGGTGGAGGACTGGTGGTGGCTGGCATGGTGATTTACTGCATGCTCAGCCTGCACGGCAACCTTTGAACCCAGGTTCAGACCGGCTAAATTGTGCCTCTTCGCGCCATTATCCCCAACATGTTGTAGTGATCAAAACTCAGGCAAAAAAGCGCGCAATCGTATGCTAAAAGTGCTGAAAACCATAGGATCAGATGGTAGAATCCTTTTTTAAGCAATCGGTGATTTTGAGAAATGGGTAAGAACGTCGTCGTACTGGGCACCCAATGGGGTGACGAAGGTAAAGGTAAGATTGTAGACCTTCTGACTGAGCGCGCGAATTACGTTGTGCGTTATCAAGGCGGCCACAATGCGGGCCACACGCTTGTCATCAACGGTGAAAAAACCGTCCTCCACCTGATCCCTTCTGGCATTCTGCGCGATAACGTCACCAGCATCATTGGTAACGGCGTAGTGCTCTCTCCTGAAGCCTTAATGAAAGAGATGAAAGGCCTGGAAGCGCGCGGGATTCCGGTACGTGAACGTCTGCTGATTTCTGAAGCCTGTCCGCTGATCCTGCAATATCACGTTGCGATGGATATGGCACGTGAACGTGCCCGTGGTGCCAAAGCGATTGGTACTACCGGACGTGGCATCGGCCCTGCTTATGAAGATAAAGTCGCTCGCCGTGCACTGCGCGTCAGCGACCTTTTTAACAAAGAAACCTTTGCTGCCAAGCTGAAAGAAGTCGTCGATTTCTACAACTTCCAACTGGTGGAATACTACAAAGAGCCCGCTGTCGACTTCGATAAAGTGCTGAATGATGTGATGGAAGTCGCTGACATCATCACTGGCATGGTGGTTGACGTCTCTGAACTGCTGGATGTCGCGCGTAAGCGTGGCGATCTGATTATGTTCGAAGGGGCGCAGGGTACGCTGCTGGATATCGATCACGGTACCTATCCGTACGTGACCTCATCCAACACCACTGCAGGTGGCGTCGCAACCGGTTCAGGTATTGGCCCGCGTTATGTCGACTATGTGCTGGGTATTGTGAAAGCTTACTCAACCCGCGTTGGTGCAGGCCCGTTCCCGACTGAGCTGTTCGACGAAACCGGCGAATTCCTCTGTGCGCAGGGTAATGAGTTTGGCGCGACCACCGGTCGTCGTCGTCGTACCGGCTGGCTGGATGCGGTGGCAGTTCGCCGCGCAGTCCAGATTAACTCCCTGTCAGGTTTCTGCATGACCAAGCTGGACGTGCTGGATGGCCTGAAAGAGGTGAAAATCTGTGTGGCTTACCGTATGCCTGATGGCCGCGAAGTCACCACTACGCCACTGGCCGCAGAGAACTGGGAAGGCATTGAGCCAATCTACGAAACTCTGCCAGGCTGGAGCGAGACAACGTTTGGCGTGAAGACGCTGGAAGGTTTGCCTCAGGCTGCACGTGACTACATCAAGCGTGTGGAAGAGGTAACAGGTGTGCCGATTGATATCATCTCAACCGGTCCCGATCGCAGTGAAACAATGATTCTGCGCGACCCGTTCGACGCATAATTATTGAGGCCGGACAGTGTCCGGCCCTTGTTTTTCCACTCTTTGATGCCACTTAATCTCCCTTCGCTTGTCAAACCTCGTGCTGGCTTAAAAAAGCGCACGGCCAGACAGACTCTGGTTTATCATCGTAGCTAATCGAATGGCGATCCGATTTAATCCTGACATCAATCACAGGGCGAATAAGGTCATGCCGCGCCTGAAGGTTTACTGAGGTTACTGTGCAGCTCACGAGTTTTACTGATTATGGCTTACGGGCCCTGATTTATCTGGCATCGTTGCCTGAAGGTCAGCAGACCAATATTACGGAAGTGACGAACACGTATGGTTTGTCCCGTAATCATATGGTCAAAATCATCAATCAGCTGAGCCGGGCGGGCTATGTTGCCGCCACACGGGGTAAAAACGGAGGAATCCGTCTGGGTATGCCGGCACGCCAGATTGTCATTGGCGACGTGGTGCGTAAGATGGAACCACTACAATTAGTGGATTGCGCCTCCTGCTCCATCACGCCAGCCTGTCGTCTGAAGCAGGCGTTACATGATGCGGTGCAGCGATTTTTGCAGGAACTGGATAGCTATACGTTGGCAGACCTGGTCGAAGGAAATACACCACTTTATGAGATCATCTTGTCCAGGTCGCCAGTGGCAATAAATATTAAATGACATCGGAGGAACCGCTATGTCAAAAGATCCTTTTCAGGATAGAGAAGCTGAAAAATACGAAAACCCTATTCCGAGCCGCGAATTTATTCTGGCTCTGTTAGAAAAACGTGAAAAACCGGCCAGCCGTGAAGAGCTGGCTGAAGAGATGAATCTGCAGGAAGAAGAGCACCTTGAGGCGCTGCGTCGCCGCCTTCGCGCCATGGAGCGTGATGGTCAGTTGGTGTTCACCCGCCGTCAATGTTATGCCCTGCCAGAACGTCTTGATCTCCTGCGCGGTAAAGTCATTGGCCACCGTGATGGCTACGGTTTCCTGCGGGCAGAAGGTCAGAAAGATGACCTTTACCTCTCCGCAGAACAGATGAAATTCTGTATGCACGGTGACGTGATCCTGGCGCAGCCGCTGGGTGCCGATCGCAAAGGCCGCCGCGAAGCGCGCGTGGTCCGCGTGCAGGAACCGCGCAACAACCAGATCGTTGGCCGTTACTTTACCGATGCCGGTGCCGGCTTCGTGGTGCCGGACGACAGTCGTCTGAGTTTTGACATTCTCATCCCACCTGAAGAGACGATGAATGCCCGCATGGGTTCCGTGGTGGTGGTTGAGCTGGTCCAGCGTCCGAACCGTCGCAGCAAAGCGATCGGTAAAATCGCTGAGATTCTGGGCGATGATATGGGTACCAGCCTGGCCGTGGATATGGCGCTGCGTACGCATGAAATCCCGCACACCTGGCCGCCGGAAGTCGAAGCTCAGGTCAGCAAGCTGAAAGAAGACGTTCCGGAAGAGGCCAAAAAAGGCCGCGTCGATCTGCGTAAACTGCCGCTGGTTACCATTGATGGTGAAGATGCCCGTGACTTCGATGATGCTGTCTACTGTGAGAAGAAGCGCGGTGGCGGATGGCGTCTGTGGGTGGCTATTGCCGACGTGAGTTATTACGTTCGTCCTGGCACGCCGCTGGATGACGAAGCGCATCAGCGCGGCACCTCAGTCTACTTCCCGTCGCAGGTCGTTCCGATGCTGCCGGAAGTGCTGTCGAATGGCTTATGTTCGCTTAACCCGCAGGTCGATCGCCTCTGTATGGTGTGCGAGATGACCATTTCGACCAAGGGTAAGCTGACTGGCTTCAAGCACTACGAAGCGGTGATGAACTCCCATGCGCGTCTGACCTATAACAAAGTCTGGAACATCCTGCAGGGCGACAAAGAGCTGCGTCAGCAGTATGCGCCGCTGGTCAAAGACCTTGAAGAGCTGAATAACCTCTATCACGCGCTGGAAGCCGCCCGTGAAGAGCGTGGCGGCATCTCGTTTGAAACGGAAGAGGCGAAGTTCATCTTCAACGCCGAGCGCCGTATCGAACGTGTTGAGCGTGTGTCACGTAATGACGCCCACAAACTGATCGAAGAGTGCATGATCCTGGCGAACATCGCCTCGGCACGCTTCGTTGAGAAAAATCAGGAACCGGCACTGTTCCGCGATCACGATCGCCCGACCGACGAGAGCATCAAGAGCTTCCGTACCGTGCTCAACGAGCTGGGACTGAGCCTGCCTGGCGGCAACAAACCGCAGCCAGTCGACTACGCGGCGCTGCTGAAGCAGGTTGCCGATCGTCCTGATGCGGAAATGCTGCAAACCATGCTGCTGCGCTCGATGAAGCAGGCTGTTTACGATCCGGAAAACCGCGGTCACTTTGGTCTGGCACTGTCGTCCTATGCGCACTTTACCTCGCCGATCCGTCGTTATCCGGATCTGACGCTCCACCGCGCCATCAAGTATCTGCTGGCGAAAGAGCAGGGTGAAGGCAAGGGCCTGGTACAACGTGCCATCAAATACCTGATGCCAAAAGATAAAAATGCCAAAGATCTCACCACGGCAACCGGCGGCTATCACTACGAGATGCCGGAGATGCTGCAGCTGGGTCTGCACTGCTCTCTGACCGAACGCCGCGCCGATGAAGCGACCCGTGACGTCGCGGACTGGCTCAAGTGTGACTTCATGCAGGATCAGGTCGGCAACGTCTTCAACGGCGTCATTTCCAGCGTGACCGGATTTGGCTTCTTTGTCCGCTTAAGCGATCTGTTCATCGACGGTCTGGTCCACGTTTCAACGCTCGACAACGATTACTACCGTTTTGATCCGGTAGGTCAGCGTCTGATCGGTGAATCTGGCGGTCGCACCTATCGTCTGGGTGACACGGTTGAAGTGCGTGTTGAAGCGGTGCATATGGACGAGCGTAAAATCGACTTTGCCCTGATCTCCAGCCAGCGTCAGGTGCGTGGTGAAGGCAAAACGGCGCGTGACCGTGCGAAGCGTGACGACAAAGCCCCAACGAAACGCCGTCGTGATGCGAGCAAGAAGTCTAACTTCGAGCCGGACGCTGCGTTCCGTGGTGACAAGGGCAAGCCCGCCGCTGCAAATACCGAGAATAAAAGTAAAAACGTCTCGGAAAAAACCCGTAAAATCGCCGCCGCCACCCGGGCGAAGCGCGCCAGAAAAAAGGCGCAGCCTGACTGATGCGCGCACCCGCCCTTTCTCCTGAGAAAGGGCGGTCATTCATTTTTTTCCAAACACTGAGCAGATCGATGAGCGAAATTATTTTTGGTATCCATGCCGTGCAGGCGCTGCTGGAACGTGACCCACAACGTTTCCAGGAAGTCTTTATCCTCAAAGGCCGCGACGATCGTCGCCTGCAACCCCTGGTCGCCGCGCTGGAAGCTCAGGGTGTTGTGATTCAGCTGGCCGAGCGCAAGTGGCTCGACAGCCAGGTTGAAGGCGGTGTACATCAGGGTATCGTGGCGCGGGTAAAACCGGGTCGTCAGTATCAGGAAGGCGACCTGCCGGATCTGCTGCAGAGCCTGGATAAACCGTTCCTGCTGGTGCTGGACGGAGTCACCGATCCACACAACCTGGGAGCCTGCCTGCGCAGCGCCGACGCAGCGGGTGTGCACGCGATTATCGTACCGAAAGATCGTTCTGCTCCCCTGAATGCCACCGCTAAAAAAGTGGCCAGCGGCGCGGCAGAAAATGTGCCGTTGATCCGCGTCACTAACCTGGCGCGTACCCTGCGTCTGCTGCAGGAGTACAACATCTGGGTGGTCGGCACCGCAGGTGAAGCTGACCATACCGTCTTCCAGAGCAAAATGACCGGCCCGATGGCGCTGGTGATGGGCGCGGAAGGGGAAGGCATGCGTCGTCTGACCCGTGAGCATTGCGATGAGCTGATCAGCATTCCGATGGCGGGTAGCGTCTCTTCGCTGAATGTCTCGGTCGCGACCGGCGTCTGCCTGTTTGAAGCGGTGCGTCAGCGCAACGCCTGATCCCCGATGTGATCCTCGCCACAAATTAGTTTCTGTACCAGGCATAACTGCGCGTCATTCGTATATACCCAAAGAATTTCGGGTTGCATTGAAGCGGCAAGAGAACGAATCCCGATGAGCTTACATGAGTAAGTGATTCGGGTGAGTGAACGCAGCCAACAAAAATGCAGCTTGAAAGACGACGGGTATACTTACTGAGTGACATCCGCGAGGAGTGGTTATGACCTGGACAACACACACCGTTTTTAATCAGCCTCATCCTCTGAGCAACAGCAACCTGTTCCTGTCTGATACGCCGCTGAGCGAGGCTCTGTCACGCGAAGGCGCCGGATGGGATCGGGAATGGCTGGCGTCGGTTGGCCGACAGCTGGGCAGCGCCGAGTCGCTGGAGCTGGGCCGGCTCGCCAATGCTGAGCCGCCTGAACTGCTGCGCTACGACGCCCGTGGCGAACGCATGGATGAGGTCCGTTTTCACCCCGCCTGGCACCTGCTGATGCAGGGCGTCTGCGCCAGTCGCCTGCACAACCTCAGCTGGCAACCTACAGTACGTGAACAGGCCAGCGTGGCACGCGCTGCCCGCTTTATTCTGCATGCGCAGGTTGAAGCGGGCACGCTCTGCCCGGTGACCATGACGCACGCGGCTATTCCCCTGCTGCAGACTTATCTGCCCGCTGCGTTTGAGGGCTGGCTCGATCCGCTGCTCAGCGATCGCTACGACACCCATGCCCAGCCCGGCGACCAGAAACGCGGTCTGCTGATCGGGATGGGCATGACGGAAAAGCAGGGCGGCAGCGATCTGCTCACCAGCACCACCCGCGCCGAACCGCTGGGTGCGCGCGGCGCGGGTGAAGCCTACCGGCTGACCGGCCACAAATGGTTTTTCTCTGTGCCACAGAGCGATGCGCATCTGGTGCTGGCTCAGACGCCCACCGGATTAAGCTGCTTCTTCCTGCCGCGTCTGTTGCCCGACGGGTCACGCAACGCCATCCAGCTTGAGCGGCTCAAAGATAAGCTGGGCAATCGCTCCAATGCCAGCTGTGAAGTGGAGTTTCGCGACGCGACGGGCTGGCTGCTTGGGGAGGAGGGCGAAGGCGTAAGGCTTATCCTGAAGATGGGCGGCATGACACGTTTTGACTGCGCGCTCGGCAGTCATGGCCAGATGCGGCGCGCCTTCTCGGTGGCCGTCTGGCATGCCCATCAGCGCCAGGTGATGGGGAAAAATCTGGTGGAGCAACCGCTGATGCGGCAGGTTCTGGCCCAGCAGGCACTGCAGCTGGAGGGGCAAACCGCGCTGCTGATGCGGCTGGCACGCGCCTGGTCACAACCGGCAAAGCCGCATGAAGTCACCTTTGCCCGCCTGTTTACGCCAGCGGCAAAATATGAGATCTGCAAAGCGGGAGCGCCTTTTGTGGCGGAGTCGATGGAAGTCCTGGGGGGCATCGGCTATTGCGAAGCGAGTGAGCTGCCGCGCCTCTATCGGGACATGCCGGTCAACAGCATCTGGGAAGGTTCGGGCAACGTGATGTGTCTTGATGTCCTGCGCGTGCTCGCCCGTCAGGCAGAGGTCACGGAGATGCTGAGTCAGGAGTTTGAAGCGGTAAAAGGGAGTAATCGTCATTTCGATACGCGCTGGCGTCAGCTCCGTCTGAGGCTTAGCCGCGTTCCTGAAGAGCAGGCGCGCGAGGTCACCCGCACGCTGCTGCAGCTGGCGACGGGTGCTCAGCTGCTGAAATATGCCGAACCCCCGCTGGCGGATGCATGGTGCCAGCAGTGGCTCGACCAGCGTGGCTCACGCCCGCTTGAGTCCGCCATTACCGATCGTTTACTGGACCGCGCCTGTGGCAGGTGAAGCACTGTAAAGAATCGCACTGGCGTACCAGAAGCCGGGCATAACCGTCTCGCTCAGCATCACAATCTGATAGTAAGCTGCCCCGGCCTGATTGGCCTGGGCGGCAACTGCCCGCTGGGCGTCATCCGGTGAGCCGTGCACGTTAACGGTAATATTACCCAGCTTCGGTAAGCCCCCACTTTGTGCCCGTGAAATCTCCTGCGCCTGTTGGGTTGGCGCAGGTGGGGCTTTTGGCGTGCTCTCAAGCGCAGAACAACCTGCCAGCAGCAGGCTGAACACCAGTAAATAAGCGGAAGGCATAGCAAAACCCTTATTCAGGACGAAACGTTAAGTGTACGCCATCGCCCTGAATGACGTCAGGATTTAAGGCTGAATACGCTGACCAGCTGGGTCAGGTGATGCCCTTTATCACTCAGGTTCTGCGCGCTGTTTTCCGCCTGTGCCACCAGTTCGCTGTTCTGATGAGTCGCCTGGCTGATCTGGTTCATCGCAATATTAACCTGGCCAATACCCGCCGCCTGCTCCTGCGCAGCAACGTTGATCTCGCCCATCAGCGCCTGCACCTGCTCGATGTGGGTCACTATGTCGGTCATCGCATCGCGCGTCTGCTCAGAGAGCTGGTGGCCCTCTGCCACGTTGCTGATAGAGGTCGCAATCAGCCCATCAATCTCTTTGGCAGCCTGCGCGGAACGCTGAGCCAGCGCTCGCACCTCTGCGGCCACCACGGCAAAGCCACGGCCCTGTTCGCCAGCTCGCGCCGCTTCAACCGCAGCATTCAGCGCCAGGATATTGGTCTGGAAGGCGATCGACTCAATCACATGCGTGATATCCGCAATGCTTTGTGATGAAACCTTAATGGCTGACATGGTATTGACCGAGCGCACCACCGTCTTGCTGCCGTGACTGACGATATCGCTGGCTTCGGACACGAGTGACATCGCCTGACGCAGGCTTTCGGCGGTGTGTTCAACCGTGGCACCAAACTGCTCCATGCTGGCGGAGGTCTGCTCCACGCTGCTGGCCTGACGCCCGATCTGCTCGCTGATGTTATGGCTGCTGGCCGCGATGGTATCCGTGCCGTCGCTGATTTCCTGCGCCGCGCCGCGCACCTGACCGACGATTTTCTCCAGACCATCGCCAATGCCATTAATTGCAACGATCAGCTGGCCCACTTCGTCGCGACGGTGGGTGTCCATATGGACCTGCAGATTCCCGGCGGCATACTGCTCCGCCAGATGGATCACCTGCTGCAGCGGACGGGTAATCGCCCGACGGCTGTACCAGACAAAGCCCAGCGCAAAGACCATCACCAGAACCAGTCCGGTAATCAGGAACAGGTTACGGCTGTGCGTAATCGGAGCCAGCAGGCTGTCGCGGTTAACTTCGCCGGTGATCACCCAGTTCCAGCCCGGCAACTGCTGCCAGGCCAGAATCTGCATCTCACCCTTGATCTCCACCTGCTGCATACCTTTTGGCTGCGTCAGCAGCGGCTGCATTATCGCGTCATCCCAGACGGGGCGTTTTCCTTCGTTATGCTGATCGAACAGATACTCTCCCTGAGTCTTACCGGGTGTACCGTTGAGCACAAAGAAATGACCGCTATCACCCAACTGACGCGCCAGGATTTTTTCACGCATCAGTGCATACTGCTTATCAATGCCCACGCCGACAAACAGGATGGCAACGACTTTGCCACTCTCATCTTTTATCGGCTGATACTGTGTGATGTAGCGATGGCCGAACAGCGTCGCCAGTCCCCGGTAAACTTCGCCCTGCTGAATACTTTTCCAGGCGGCGCCGCTGCGGTCAAGCTGCGTACCGATTGCGCGGCTGCCATCCTCTTTTTTCAGCGAGGTGGTAATACGAATAAAATCGTCGCCGTCGCGCACGAAAATGGTCGCCACGGCGGCGGTGCGTTCAGTGAAATCATCTACCGCGGTCTGGTCGAGGTTCAGTGTTTTTAAACCGGCGCGCAGCACCGGCGTCGAAAAGGTACCAACCTGTACCCGCGAGCTTTCATCCAGGCTAAAGCGCTTAGGCAGGAAACTGGTAAACAGATCGGTGTAGTGCGCCACTTCTTCGGTGAGGGTGGCGTTGAACATGGTGGCCATTTCACTGATGCCCTGCACCTGGTTGTGCATATCATCGATGGCGAGATTTTCCAGCTGGCGCGAGGCGTTGTGGCTTTGAGTCAGTGTCAGAGCCAGCAACAGCAGTGCAACGCTGAGAGACGTCAGTACAGACAGCTTAACTCCGAGACTCAGGCCGCTGAGAGAGAGACGCTTCATAAATTACCTTTGATCAAGTTAGGGGAATACACGATCAACGGCAGAGTGGGGAAAAAGTTTAGTGTGAAATCTTATTACTAAGCGCAGCGGGGAATTTCGCAAATTAACCCGCAGAACGTAGACTTGATCGGCACGCCTTGCCTCTTCAGGAGAAATCATGATTGAACTCACCACAGAAACGCTGGCCGGTATCGAATGCCTGCACGCCTCGCCTGCCGGACAACGGCATCAGCCACTGCCCACCGTGCTGTTTTATCACGGTTTTACCTCATCAAAAGAGGTCTACGCCTACTTCGCCGTAGCCCTGGCGCAGGCGGGATACAGGGCGGTGATGCCAGATGCGGAGCTGCACGGCGCACGTTATCACGGTGATGCTGGTGCACGACTGGGCCGCTTCTGGGAAATTCTGAAACAGAACATTGATGAGCTGCCGCTTCTGGAGGCCGCGCTGCGTAAAGACAATCTGATCGCTGACAGGCGTTTCGCGGTGGCGGGTGCGTCGATGGGTGGCATGACGGCACTCGGTGCGATGGCGCGATATCCGCACATCCAGAGCGTCGCCTGCATGATGGGATCGGGCTATTTTATGCAGCTCAGCGAATCGTTGTTTCCACCGCTGGTGACTGATACGCCGGAGCAAAAAGCGCAGTTTGCGGCGCGCATGGCACCGCTGGCGGACTATGATCCCTGCAACCATCTGGAAGCACTGGCAAATCGTCCGCTGCTGTTATGGCATGGCGAAGCGGATGAGGTCGTACCCTGGGCGGAGAGCGTCCGGCTGAAGAAGGCGCTGCATGACAACGGGCTGGCGCAGCATCTGACCTCGCTATCGGAAAAACAGATAGGGCATAAGATCACACCCTCCGCCCTGACGGCGCTGGTCAGCTTTTTTACCCAGCACCTGTAAACAATGAACGGGCGGAGAAGGACTCTGCCGCCCGTAAACTTACCGGCACTTACCAGAACGCAGACGCGTTTTCTGCGGCGCTGGCAGGCGCACTGACCGGGTTTCTTTCCGGCGTATCCAGCCGGTTAACGTAGACATAACCCGATGCCGCTTCGCTGCTGTGACTTCTCATCTGCTGCGCACAGTCAGCATGGCTGGCAAGAGCGGGTGGAGACAGGAAGAGACCCAGTAAAGTGGCGATGACGAACGTTTTCATGCCCGACTCCTCACTTCAGGGAACACACTCTGAGCGACGTTACTAAGCGAACCGCAACGTCTTTAATCAGTTTAGCGACTGAGCATATTATCGCCAGATCGTCCATCTGAACCTCTTCATCAGCGTTTTTGAACAAACCCTGATTAACTCACTGTATTCCCATCATTAGCACAAAAAGCCACGGTATCTGGCACGACGCCTGTGATTTGTTTAAATGTGCGCTTGAGTTCAGGCGCCTTCGCCGGTATGATTACGCGTCAATTTTTCAGCCGCATTCTCAGGCTGTGTCCCACAAATGCTCGTCATAGCGAACCTTTGTGGGACACAGCCTATAACGTTCCTTGCTTCCATGGGCCGCGGTTGACCCCGACAGGAGGCTGAATAATCCGTAAGGAGCAATTTCGATGCGTCATTACGAAATCGTATTTATGGTTCATCCTGACCAGAGCGAACAGGTTCCTGGCATGATCGAGCGTTACACTGGTGCTATCACTGGTGCTGAAGGCACGATTCACCGTCTGGAAGACTGGGGCCGCCGTCAGCTGGCTTACCCGATCAATAAACTGCACAAAGCGCATTACGTTCTGATGAACGTTGAAGCGTCGCAGGAAGCGATCGATGAGCTGGAAACGAACTTCCGCTTCAACGACGCCGTTATCCGTAGCATGGTTATGCGCGTTAAAAACGCGGTAACTGAAGCATCACCGATGGTTAAAGCGAAAGATGAGCGTCGTGATCGTCGCGAAGATTTTGCTAACGAATCCGCTGATGAGTCAGATGCTGGGGATTCTGAAGAGTAATCCATCGTGACGGTCAATCGACTTCGCCTGTCAGGCACTGTGTGCAAGACACCGGTTCGAAGAGTTAGCCCGTCAGGAATTCCTCACTGTCAGTTCGTGCTTGAGCACCGCTCAGTGCAGGAGGAGGCCGGGTTTCACCGGCAAGCCTGGTGTCGTATGCCTGTTATTATTAGCGGCAGCGCCCATCAGGTGATTACTCAACATATAACGGTCGGCACGCAACTCACACTCGACGGTTTCATTAGTTGCCATCAGGCAAGAAATGGCCAGAGCAAAGTGGTGTTCCATGCCGAGCAGATTGAATTGATAGATTCTGGAGACTAGCCTAATGGCACGTTATTTCCGTCGTCGCAAGTTCTGCCGTTTCACCGCGGAAGGCGTTGTTGAGATCGATTACAAAGACATCGCAACGTTGAAAAACTACATTACCGAAAGCGGTAAAATTGTCCCGAGCCGTATCACCGGTACTCGTGCAAAATACCAGCGTCAGTTGGCTCGCTGCATCAAGCGTGCGCGTTACCTGTCTCTGCTGCCGTACACTGATCGTCATCAGTAATCGGCAACTGTCCATTAACGACTTTAAGAGGATAAGGTAATGCAAGTTATTCTGCTTGATAAAGTAGCAAACCTTGGCACCCTGGGTGATCAGGTTAACGTTAAAGCGGGCTACGCTCGTAACTTCCTGGTACCACAGGGCAAAGCTGTTCCTGCTACCAAGAAAAACGTTGAGTTCTTCGAAGCACGCCGTGCTGAACTGGAAGCCAAACTGGCTGACGTTCAGTCTGCAGCAACTGCACGCGCTGAGAAAATCAATGCACTGGGCACTGTAACCATCACGTCTAAAGCAGGCGATGAAGGTAAACTGTTCGGTTCAATCGGTACCCGCGACATCGCTGATGCAGTTACTGCAGCAGGCGTTGAAGTCGCTAAGAGCGAAGTTCGTCTGCCGAACGGCGTTCTGCGCACTACCGGTGAGCATGAAGTAAGCTTCCAGGTTCACAGCGAAGTCTTCGCTAAACTGAACGTGAAAGTTGTTGCTGGTTAATCCTGATTAACTGAGCACGACATTAACGCCGGCCTTGTGCCGGCGTTTTTGTTTTTATGCCTTTCTCAAGGCGCTGTTCGCTTTACTGCGCGCGAATAAAGCTACCATCTGGCTGACGCGTAAACAGCACCGGGCCGTTTGCGCCATCCACTGTCAGACCGGTTATCACACCCTGCGCATCCTGACGGATTTTAACCTGCTGACCACTTTTCAGTGAGCTAAGCGGTTGATCATTGCCTTCTACCCGCGCCATCGCAAACACATCATTGACCGGCAGACTGTTGTCACGAAACAGCTGTGCCAGCGTCTGACCGGAGGCGATGGTCAGGTTGCGCCACTCGCCCTGAGAATCGGCTTTTGGCGTCTGCTGAGACGATGAGGATGACGGCTGGCGGGCGGTGTTGTTTTCATAAATATCCGCCTGCATGGGCACCTCTTTCTCCGCTGAAGGCGTAACCGGCTGCTCGACCGGATAGCGCAACGTGCTGGCAGGCCAGAGAAACGCCACCAGCATCACCAGCAATGCAGCCACAATGCCACGACGGTGCGGCGCAGGCAGCGGGTCCATCCAGCGAATGTGGTCGGTAAAATGCCAGATACGCTGAAGCCATGTCGGCAGGCGGGATGACGTGTCTGAAGCCATTCGGGGTTCCTCCTCTCCGGCAGGCTGCTTTAGCCTGCGTGCGGCCAGCCAGGTCTGCAGCCGGGATACCATTTGTTTTGCACGCATCCTGCGGCGTCGTGGGGCAATCTGGCCCATGTTTGCTCTCTTATTCAGGTGCTACAGACGGGATGATCCCCATCGATAGTTATAGTATGGGCAATACCGGCGCGAAGTGCCTGCCAGCATTGATAAATTTGACGGCTCTATTGTTTCTCTTTCAATCGCAAAAGTCATCTGCGACGCAGGGCATTTTACGCCAGCGGCCTGCGCTGCTATGCTGCCGGTTCGAATTTATCCGAGAGTGAAAGGAACGAAGATGACTACCCCTTCTTTCGACAGCGTCGAAGCACAAGCAAGTTACGGTATTGGTTTACAGGTTGGCCAGCAGTTGCTGGAATCTGGTCTGCAGGGTCTGCAACCAGAAGCACTGCTCGCGGGTCTGCGCGACGCGCTGGAAGGGAACTCGCCGGCCGTACCGGTTGATGTGGTTCATCGCGCACTGCGTGAAGTCCACGAACGCGCTGAAGGCGTGCGTCGTGAGCGTACCGAAGCCATGGCCGCAGAAGGTCAGGCGTTCCTGCAGGAACATGCGCAGCGTGAAGGTGTGAGCAGCACCGAGTCAGGCCTGCAATTCAGCGTCATAACGCAGGGCGAGGGTCCAATCCCATCTCGTCAGGATCGCGTACGCGTTCACTATACCGGTAAACTGATCGACGGCACCGTGTTCGACAGCTCAGTTGCCCGTGGCGAACCGGCGGAATTCCCGGTTAGCGGCGTTATCCCGGGCTGGATTGAAGCACTGACCCTGATGCCGGTTGGCTCAAAATGGGAACTGGTGATCCCACAGAACCTCGCGTATGGCGAGCGCGGTGCGGGTGCCTCTATCCCACCATTCAGCACCCTGATGTTCGAAGTCGAACTGCTGGAAATTCTGTAATACCCGAGCGCTGCAACCCCCCCGGTTGCAGCGTTTTCTCCCGCCTTACTTCTGCTGTAAATTCACCTGCCACAGAGCAAAGCCAATCGCATCGGTCCCTTTGGGCTGAAGCGGATATTGCGCATGCTGCTTAATAAACCCGGTCGCCTTATCACCCGGTGCCGTTTCAAACTGAATATCGAGCGGGGTGGATGAGTTAATCGGTGCCAGACGCCAGTTATTGTCCGCCTTCGGCTGGACTGCGCCATGCGCTTTAGTTTCTGCGCTGATGTAGGCTGCTACCACTGAACGGTTCTCATCGGGAGAGGCAAAGGCGATGTACTTATCCCCGGTGCCGGCAAACTTGCCGCCGTAAGCGCGATAGTTATTGGTCGCCACAAGGAACGTCGCCTGCGGATCGATGGGCTTACCCTGCCACGTTAGCTGACGGATACGCGAGGCGTCAGGATGGATCAGCTGACACTCTGCATCGTAGCGCGCGGGCTGGGTCACATCGATCTGGTATTTCACCCCATCGATCACATCGAAGTTATAGGTGCGGAAATCCCAGTTGATCAGCGACTGCGTTTTGGTGCTGTGCGGATCGATCTGGTTAAACTGGCCTGCTGAACACTCCAGCCACTCTTTCACCTGCGCACCGGTAACTTTCATCACCACCAGGGTGTTGGGATAGAGATAGAGGTCAGCTGCGTTACGGAAGGTCAGCGCGCCTTTCTCAACTTCGACATAGCTGGAGGGATCGTTCTTACGTCCGCCCGCTTTAAACGGGGCAGCAGCAGAGAGCACTGGCAGACGGCCCAGATCCGGATCGCCCTGAATGAAATGCTCCACGTAAGCGCGCTGGGCATTATTGACGATCTGCACCGTCGGATCGTCCTGTACCAGCGACAGATAGCTGTACATCACGTCAGCGGACTTGCCGATCGGCTTCGCCACAAACTCCCGCGTAGCGCGGTGATCGTCAGCCAGCACTTTCACCAGCGCCGGATCTTCCGCCGCCAGCGATTTCTTCGCGGCGGTATCGTAGATTGGCCGCGCCTCTGCTTTGCCGCTGCTCACCTGCCAGCGTCCGCCCTCATTGTTCAGCACCAGATCGACCACGCCAAGGTGATCGCCCCACATGCCTGGCATCACCGCCGGAATCCCGTTCAGGGTGCCGTTGGCGATGTCTGCGCCCTTGATGTCAGCAAACTCCTTGCTGGGGAAGACCGCATGCGCATGACCAAACAGGATAGTGTTGATGCCTTCCACCTGGCTGAGATAGTAAACCGAGTTCTCCGCCATCGTGTGATACGGCTCGCTGCTCAGGCCGGAGTGGGGAATAGCGATAATCAGATCGGCACCCTGCGCGCGCATCTCAGGCACGTAGCGGCGAGCTGTTTCGGTGATGTCATTGACCCGTACCTTGCCCTGCAGATTGGCTTTATCCCAAACCATGATCTGCGGTGGCACAAAGCCGATATAGCCAATCTTCAGGGTCTGCGTTTTGCCTTCGCGATCAACGACCGAAGTGGATTTGATGATGTAGGGAGTAAACAGCGGTTTGCCGCTCTTCACATCAATCACGTTGGCGTTCACATAGGGAAAACGGGCGCCCGCCAGCGCTTTTTTCAGGTAGGGCAGACCATAATTGAATTCGTGGTTACCGAGGTTGCCGACAGCGTAATCCAGCGTATTGAGCGCCTTGTAGACCGGATGGATCTCACCCTCACGTAATCCTTTGGCCGCCATGTAGTCGCCGAGCGGGCTGCCCTGAATGATGTCACCGTTATCGACCAGCAGGCTGTTTTTCACCTCCTGACGTGCGGCGTGAATCAGCGTGGCGGTTCGCACCAGACCAAATTTCTCGGTTGGCGTGTCTTTGTAGTAATCGAAATCCATCATATTGCTGTGCAGATCGGTGGTTTCCAGTACGCGCAAATCGACCGTCGCGGCTTGGGTGGCGACGGATACGCTCAGGGCCAGTAACATCATTCCGGGCTTAAACATGCTTGCTCCTGCTGCAAATTAAATTCAGGCTCTCAAAATAATGTAAAAGCATGACAGATAGTCATTTTAAATCGTGATGGATATAACGTTTTGGCGCATCAGCCAGCGGCTGATTCTTATACGATAAGGCCTCAGGGGTGTCGGCGTGGCGATAAGCAGGTAACTATGATATTGATATATCAATAAATTGAATCGCTGAAGTCCCTCTGAATGGGCACTTCAGGCGGAACTGCTAAAATGTCACTATCTGACGATGAGCTGATCCGGTAGCAGACAGACACAATGAGGTGAAAAATGTTAGAGCAAATCTGCCAACTGGCACGCGAAGCAGGCGACGCGATTATGCAGGTCTATGACGGTGCCGCGCCGCTTGACGTTTCTCACAAATCGGATGATTCGCCGGTGACCGCCGCGGATATCGCTGCACACGAGGTGATCCTCGCTGGCCTCAAAAAGTTAACGCCTGACGTCCCTGTGCTGTCAGAAGAAGATCCGCCCGCCTGGGAGGTACGTCAGCACTGGCAGCGCTACTGGCTGGTCGATCCGCTGGATGGCACCAAAGAGTTCATCAAGCGTAACGGCGAATTCACCGTCAATATTGCGCTGATTGAAGAGGGTAAGCCAGTGATGGGCGTGGTCTATGCGCCCGTGCTGGGCGTCATGTACTCCGCGGCAGAGGGTAAAGCGTGGAAAGAAGAGGGCGGTCAGCGTGAACAGATTCATGTCCGTGACGCGCGTCCTCCGCTGGTCGTCGTGAGTCGCTCACATGGCGACGACGACGAGATGAAAGAGTACCTGAAGCAGCTGGGTGAGCATCAGACCGTTGCGACCGGCTCCTCACTGAAGTTCTGCCTGGTGGCGGAAGGTAAAGCCCAGCTCTATCCCCGTTTCGGGCCAACCAACATCTGGGATACCGGCGCGGGCCATGCCGTGGCGATGGCTGCCGGTGCGCATGTGCATGACTGGCAGGGCAAAACCCTGGACTACGCGCCGCGCGAATCCTTCCTGAATCCTGGTTTCCGCGTCTCCCTATTTTAAGGCGTCCTGATCCTGGACTGCTGGCGGTCGATTCTCGCGCTGCCGGGAGTTCAGGATTACTCCTTCAGCAGTGAAGTGACCAGCGTCATCACTTTTGTCACTTCATCCTGCGTCAGCGATCCATCCTTCACGAATTTCACCTTTCCCTGCTTATCCAGCACTACGATGGCGGACCCGCCAGGCTGTAACTGCCAGGCGTGCTGCACATTGCCTTTGCTGTCGATGACAAACTGCGACCACGGATATTGCTGCTTGTTGGTCTCGACGCTGCTGCGTACAAACATGCCCGTACCGGGAATCGCATCATCGGTATTGACGATAGTGGTGGTCTGATAGCGATCATGCGGCAGCTTCGCGGCTTTGATCGCCTCTATCAATGCCGCGTTCATCTCTTTCGCAGATGAGCGACCGGCAATATGCTGGACCACTCGAACTTTTCCGCTGAGCTGCGCGCTATTCCAGTTTTTGTAGCTAAACTTCTCCTGCTGCAACAACAGCTCGCCCTTGTCATTCACGCCAACGGCCGGTACCCGCATATCCTGTTTGAGGTCATGGGCCATCACGCTTGCTGGTATCAGTAGAGACAACGCCAAAGCTGCCAGAGTTATTCGCATTGCTATTTCCTTAAGTGATCAGACCAGTCAGTCATTTTATTGCAATAGTAAGCAGGGATGATGCGCCTGTCCTGGAAAGGTGTCAGGTTTGTTATGGCCGCCACAATTCCGTAACCAACAAAGGTTTATACTGTGTTGTGTGAGCCTGATAACAGAGTGTTCTGTAATGATGTGTCAATTCAGTAAAAAAAATCACTTTTAGGAACACCAGTCAGTTTGAGTGTTCTATAGTTATCGCGAATTCGCGCTTCATGGGCTGGAACCAAATTTGGAAACAGCGAAGCGTGCTTTAAAAATGTACAGGAGTCATACAGCATGAAGATCTTCCAGCGCTATAATCCGCTGCAAATAGCGAAATATGTAAAAACGCTGTTCAAGGGAAGGTTGTATATCAAGGACGTCGGCGCGTTCGAGTTCGATAAAGGGAAAGTTTTAATCCCACGCGTCAAAGACAAACAGCACCTGAGCGTGATGTCAGAAATTAACCGCCAGGTCGTGCGTCTCAAGCTTGAGTTCAACTAAGCAGAAGTAATCACAAGGGCGCCGATGGCGCCCTTAGTCATTCTTACTCTTCTTCGCTTTTCGTCATGCTCAGCACAGGTGGTCGTTCATCGATGCGGGTGACCAGCAACTGGTCGATGCGATAGCTATCAATATCCACCACTTCGAACTTGTAGCCCGCAAACTTCACAAAATCGGTACGCTTCGGAATCTTACGAAGCATATACATCATAAAGCCGCCGATGGTTTCGTAGTTGCCTGACTGCGGGAAATCATCGATGTCCAGCACACGCATCACGTCATCGATCGGCGTGCCACCTTCAACCAGCCATGAGTTCTCATCACGCGCCACAATCTGCTCTTCCATGCCCTGACCGACCAGGTCGCCCATCAGCGTGGTCATCACGTCATTCAGAGTAATGATGCCTACCACCAGCGCATATTCGTTCATGATCACCGCGAAATCTTCGCCAGCGGTTTTAAAACTTTCCAGCGCTTCGGAGAGGGTCAGCGTGTCCGGCACAATCAGCGCCGAGCGAATCTGCAGGCCGCTATTCAGTGCCATGCTCTGATTACCCAGGACGCGCAGCAGCAGCTCTTTTGAGTCGACATAGCCGACGATATGATCGATATCGCCACTGCAGACCAGAAACTTCGAGTGAGGATGCTGGGCGATTTTGGTTTTGAGGCTGGTCTCATCTTCATGCAGATCAAACCAGACAATATTCTCGCGCGAGGTCATGGAAGAGGGAACAGTACGCGACTCCAGCTCAAACACGTTTTCAATCAGCT
Source organism: Candidatus Pantoea varia (assembly GCF_900115075.1). GTDB lineage: Bacteria > Pseudomonadota > Gammaproteobacteria > Enterobacterales > Enterobacteriaceae > Pantoea > Pantoea varia. The sequence goes on along the minus strand of NZ_FOVG01000004.1, from coordinate 400,795 downwards.
CATGTTCCTGCTTACGCAGCACGCCAGCCAGCGCACCGGCTTCCACCACCGCGTAGATATCGTCAGAGGTGATGTCATCTTTACGCACCATCGGCAGCTTGAAAATACGGAAGAAAACGTTCGCCAGGCCATTAAACAGAAACACCAGCGGACGCATCACCAGCAGGCAGAAACGCATCGGGTTGATGATGCGCAGCGCGATGGTTTCCGGGGCGACCATGCCCACCCGCTTGGGGGTTAAGTCAGCGAACAGGATAAACAGGCTGGTGACGATGGTGAAGGAACAGATAAAGCTGAGCTGCTCTGCCAGCTCCGGTGCGACAAAACGGTTAAACAGGCCGCTGAAAACCGGGGAAAACGCCGCGTCGCCGACAATACCACCCAGGATGGCGACGGCGTTAAGGCCAATCTGCACCACGGTGAAGAACATGCCCGGCGTTTCCTGCATTTTCAGCACACGCTGCGCATTAACGTTGCCTTCATCGGCCAGCAGTTTCAGTTTGATCTTGCGGGCGGCCGCCAGCGAGATCTCCGACAGGGAGAAAAAGGCACTGATTACAATCAGCAACAGAATGACAAGTAAGCTATCTAACATATGAGATCCAAAGGGTTATCCACTTGTCATTTTTGGCCTGGGCAGCGTGGGTAAGCGCAAACAGAGTTGGTTTATCCGTGAAACAAAGCTATCCGTGCCAAAAATGTCTGCGCCAGTTCGACAATAAAGTAAATGTCGGGGCAGAAATGAAAACAGGCGGAATGCCTGTGGTGGCCGATTATAGCAGGAGCGCTCATCGGCCCGCCAGAGGGCAAACCGTCGCTTCAGACAGCATTAGCAGTCAGAGCGGTGCGTTATCGGCTCAGATTTATCTGAGTGCGTCATTCTGGACTGATCATTCCCTCCCGCAGGAGTTGTATCGCTACCCCCATTTGCCGACAATAGCCCCGTTATTTGAGTTAGATGCCAGTGTTGCGTCGCCGTTTGCCATAAAGTGCGGCTATGATGAGGATGTTGCCGTTGCGGTAGTGCGGGCAAAGATGATTAATAAGCGCCCCGCGGAAAAGGGGCCGGCATGATTAACAGGAGTACAGGTGCCACGATTTTATGTTTATTGCATGGCTGGCCTGCTGCTTGCCGCGCCCGCCCTTGAGGCGGCGACAGTGCGATTACAGGTAGACGGCTTAACCGGGGATCTGCAAAAGAATGTCAGAGCGCGCCTGTCAACCATCGGCAGCGATGAGGTTTCTAATGATGGTCGTTTTCGGGCGCGTGTCTCTGTTGCGATAAAAGAGGGGCTGCGCGCGCTCGGTTATTACGAGCCGACCATCGATTTTGAATCCCGCCCCGCACCAGCGAAGGGCGGGCGCCCGGTATTAGTGGCACATGTCACCCCTGGGGAACCGGTAAAAATCGGCGGCAGCACCATTGTGGTTGAAGGTGATGCGCGCAATGATCCCGATTACAAAGCCTGGGTGAAGCAGGGGCGACCTAAAGTGGGCACGCAGCTTAACCACGGACAATATGACAAATTCAAAAGCGGCTTCTCAAATCTTGCGCTGCGTAACGGCTATTTCGATGGCACCTTTAAAAAAAGCCAGCTCGGCGTCTCGGTTGAGCGGCGCGAAGCGTTCTGGGATATTGACTACGACAGCGGCGAGCGCTATCGCTTTGGTGACGTCACTTTCCAGGGATCGCAGATCCGCGAAGAGTACCTGCAAAACCTGGTGCCGTTTAAAGAGGGTGACTACTACAGCTCCCGCGACTTAGCCGAGCTGAATCGCCGCCTCTCCGCCACCGGCTGGTTTAATTCGGTGGTGGTCGCGCCGGAATTCAGCAAGGGACGACAGACCAAAGTGCTGCCGCTGAGCGCAGTAATGTCACCTCGCACCGAAAACACGATTGAAACCGGCGTCGGCTACTCGACTGACGTCGGTCCGCGCCTGAAAGGCACCTGGAAAAAACCGTGGATCAACGACAGCGGTCACAGCCTGGCGGCCAGCGCCTATGTTTCCGCACCGGAACAGCAGGTCGATCTCAGCTATAAAGTGCCGTTGCTGAAAAGCCCGCTTGAGCAGTACTACACCTTCTCTGGCGGCCTGAAGCGCACCGACCTTAACGACACCAAAGCGGATACCACGACGCTTGCCATGTCGCGCAACTGGGACAGCAGCAGCGGCTGGCAGAAGGCGGTCAACCTGCGCTGGAGCCTGGATCACTTTACGCAGGGCAGCGTGACCAACACCACGATGCTCCTCTATCCCGGCGTCAGCGTTAACCGCACCCGTTCCCGTGGCGGCCTGATGCCGACCTGGGGCGATTCACAGCGCTACTCCGTCGATGTCTCGGATACCACCTGGGGTTCCGATGTCGACTTCCTGATCCTGCAGGCGCAAAACGTCTGGATCCGTACTCTGGGCGACAGCCATCGTTTCATCGCGCGCGGCAATCTTGGCTGGATCGAAACCAACGACTTCGACAAAGTGCCGCCGGATCTGCGCTTCTTCGCCGGTGGCGACCGCAGTATTCGTGGCTACAAATACAAAAACATTTCACCACGTGATGACGACGGCAAGCTCACCGGTGCATCAAAACTCGCCACCGGATCGCTGGAATATCAGTACAACGTCACCGGTAAATGGTGGGGCGCGGTGTTTGTCGACTCGGGCGAAGCGGTTAACGACATCAAACAAAGTAACGTCAAAACCGGTGCGGGCGTTGGCGTGCGCTGGTCTTCACCGGTTGGCCCAATCAAATTTGATATCGCCAGACCTATCGGGGATGACGAGGAGCATGGATTGCAATTTTACGTAGGACTGGGGCCTGAACTATGAAGCTGTGGAAAAAGGTCCTGATCGGTATTCTGATCTTTCTGGTTGTGCTGTTGGGTGGCGTGGCATTTTTAATCGGGACTACGCCGGGGCTGCATTTAGTGCTCAAGAGCGCGTCGCGCTGGGTGCCGGGCCTGTCGATCAAACAGGTCGATGGTGGCTGGCGTAACCTGACACTTAACGGTCTGCGCTACGAAATGCCCGGCGTCAGCGTCGATGCCGGGCAGATCCATCTGGCGGTGGATCTCAACTGCCTGCTGCACTCCTCCGTCTGCGTTAACGATGTTTCCCTGCGTGATATCAGTGTGGTCGTCGACAGCAGGAAGATGGCGCCTGCCGCACCGGCGCCGGAAGAGGAGAGTGGCAACACTAACCTCAGCACGCCGTATCCGATCACGCTGCGTCATCTTGGGCTGCACAATATCAATGTCAAAGTCGATGACACCGCAATCTCGCTGCTCGATTTCACCACTGGCCTGCAGTGGCAGGATCGCGCGCTGACGCTGAATCCGACCCATATCCAAAGTCTGCTGATTGCGCTGCCGAAAGCGGCAAAAGTGGTGAAGGAAGAGGTGGTCGATCCGAAGGTTCAGCAGCCGCATCCCGCCGAGAAACCGCTGGGTGAAACGCTGCAGGCGATATTTGCTCAACCGCTGCTGCCTGCGCTGCCCGATTTCCGTCTGCCGCTGGATATTGACGTGCAGCAGATTCTGGGTGAACAGCTGCGCATTACCGGCGACACCGATATCTCCGTTAGCCGGTTGCTGCTGAAAGCCAGAACCGCCGATCGCCAGATGCAACTGACGACGCTGGAAGTGGACTCGAATCTTGGCAACCTGAAGGGTAGCGGACAGGCGACGCTGGCGGATAACTGGCCGGTCGATTTCTCCCTGAACGGCACGGTCAATACCGATCCGATTAAAGGCGAAAAGCTGGCGCTGAAACTTAACGGCGCGATGCGCGACGAGCTGAAGCTGGGCCTGAACCTCTCAGGTCCGGTGAATGCGCAGCTGGATGCGACGACCCAACTGGCGGTCGCAGGACTGCCGCTGTCACTGCAGCTGACCAGTCCGCAGCTGCGCTGGCCGCTAACGGGGCCGATACAGTATCAGGCCGATAACCTGAACTATCAGTTCAAAGGCAAAGCCACCGACTATGTGATGTCGCTGCAGACCGCCGTGAGGGGCGAATCTGTGCCACCGGCCACTATCTCGCTGACGGGTAAAGGCAACGTTGAGCAGTTCAGCCTCGATCGTCTGCGCGTAGCCGCTCTGCAGGGCAATATCGATCTCACCGCGCTGGTGGACTGGAGCAAGGCGATCAGCTGGCGCAGTGAACTGACGCTGACGGGGATCAACACCGCCAGACAGTATCCCGACTGGCCCGCGCGACTGGATGGCAAAATCACCACGCGCGGCAGTCTGTATGGCGGCACCTGGCAGCTGAGCGTGCCGCAGCTTCAGCTGAAAGGAAACGTGAAGCAGAACGCCGTGACCGCTGATGGCTCACTGACTGGTAACAGCTACAACCAGTGGACGGTGCCGGGCATTAAGCTGGCGCTGGGACGCAACCATCTGGATGTCAAAGGCGCGCTGGGCGACAGTCTGGACCTTGATGCCAGTATTGATGCGCCACAGCTCGACAATGCGCTGCCAGGTCTGGGTGGCGTCGTCAACGGCACCCTCAAAGCACGTGGCACTCTGAAGGCGCCACAGTTGCTGGCCGATCTCAATGCCCGTGGTTTACGCTGGCAGCAGATGCAGGTTAATCGCGTCACCCTGAATGGCGATGTCCGTTCCGGCGAGCAGGTGGCGGGTAAACTGCAACTGCGCGTCGAGCAGCTAAAGCAGGATGCGCTGAACATCAGCCTGCTGACGCTGAATGCGGACGGCAACGAGCATCAGCATCAGCTGAAGCTCAATGTGCAGGGCAAACCGGTCTCGGGGCAACTGGCGCTGAACGGCAGCTTTGATCGCCAGACCGCACGCTGGAAAGGCTCGCTGAATGACACCCACTTTGATACGCCCGTCGGCGAGTGGCGTCTGACGCGTGCGATGGCAATCGACTATCTCAACAGCAGCCAGACGGCGACCATCGGGCCGCACTGCTGGCAGAACCCCAATGCGCAAATTTGTGTGCCGGAGCCGGTTGAAGCTGGCCCGGCAGGCAAGGCACATGTGGTGCTGAACCGCTTTGACCTGGCGATGGTCAAGCCATTTATGCCGGAGGCGACGCAGCTCAGCGGCCTGTTCAGCGGTGACGTGCGCGTCAACTGGACTGCCGATGGCAGCCTGCCGACCGGCAGCGTGGCGCTGAAGGGCAACGGCGTGAAAGTGGTTCAGGATGTGCAGGGCAATAGCCTGCCTGTCGCCTTCGACACGCTGAACCTCAATGCCGCGCTGCAAAACGGACGTGCTAAGCTCGACTGGCTGATCCGTATCGCCAAAAACGGGCAGCTGGATGGCAACGTGCAGATCGACGATCCGCAAAACCGCCGCACGCTGGGCGGTAACGTCAACATCCGCAATATCTCGCTGGCGATGATCAATCCGGCGCTGATGCAGGGCGAGAAGATCAAAGGCAGCCTGAACAGCAGCCTGCGCCTGGGTGGCAGCGTGCAGCAGCCGCAGGTATTTGGTCAGCTTGGCCTGACGGGTGTCGATGTGGATGGCAACTTTATGCCGGTCGATCTCACTGCCGCTAACCTGAATCTGGTGTTCAACGGCATGAGCTCCACCCTGAACGGGCTGGTGCAGACTGCCCAGGGCAACATCAATCTCAGCGGTAATGCTGACTGGAGCCAGCTCGACAACTGGCGTGCGCGCATCGCAGCGCAGGGCAGTCGGGTTCGCGTCACGGTGCCGCCGATGGTGCGGATGGACGTCTCGCCGGATCTGGTGTTTGAAGCGACGCCAGCCGCCTTTAATCTTGATGGCCGCGTCGATATTCCGTGGGCGCGTATCACGGTGCAGGAAGTGCCGGAAAGCGCCACCGGCGTCTCGTCGGATGAGGTGATGCTGGATAAGCAGCTGAAGCCGATTGCACCGCAAACCGCCTCTATCCCGATTAACAGTAATCTGGTGATCCACGTCGGCAACGATGTCCGGCTCTCCGCGTTTGGCCTGAAAGCGAAGCTGAATGGCGATCTGAAAATGGTGCAGGATAAGTCAGGACTTGGCTTAAACGGTCAGATCAACATTCCGTCTGGTCGCTTCCACGCTTATGGTCAGGATCTGATCGTGCGTAAAGGCGAGCTGCAGTTTGCCGGTCCGCCGGATCAGCCTTACGTCAACCTTGAAGCCATCCGTAATCCGGATGCGACTGAAGATGGCGTCACGGCAGGTCTTCGCGTCACCGGTCTTGCCGATGAACCCAAAGCGGAAGTCTTCTCCGATCCGGCGATGTCGCAACAGGAAGCGCTTTCCTATCTGCTGCGCGGTCAGGGATTGGGCAGCGACGGCGACAGTAACGCTCTCACTTCGGCACTTGTTGGCTTAGGGGTTGCACAAAGTGGGCAGGTTGTGGGTAAAATCGGGGAGACATTCGGTGTCAGCAATCTCGCTGTTGATACTGCCGGTGTTGGCGACAGCCAGCAGGTGCAGGTCAGCGGCTATGTGCTGCCGGGTCTGCAGGTAAAATACGGTGTTGGCATATTTGATTCACTGGCGACGTTAACCTTGCGTTACCGTCTGATGCCTAAGCTCTATCTGGAAGCCGTGTCCGGTGTGGATCAGGCTCTCGATTTGCTCTATCAGTTTGAGTTTTAGCAATGCGAATAATTGTCTACGGCAGTTTACGGCGCAAACAGGGAAATAGTCACTGGATGACCAATGCGCAGTGGCTGGGTGATCACCAGATTGAAGGCTTTGAGCTTTACAGTCTGGGCCATTATCCCGGCGTCATAGAGGGCAATGGCGCGGTACATTGTGAGGTGTACCGCATTGATGCCTCAACCCTTGCGGAGCTGGATGCGCTTCGTACTAAAGGGGGAGAGTACAAACGTTTTCTGACTCAGACGCCGTTTGGCAGTGCATGGCTTTATGTCTATCAACGCTCAGTGGCAGGACGCCAGCGCATTATGAGTGGTGACTGGCTGAAGCGCGATGAGGAGCCAGAGGCCTGAACAAAAACACCGTCCAGTTGGACGGTGTTTTTTTTTCGACTCACAAACCGGCAGCAGAATTACTTCTTCTGTGCGCGCTCGTAAGAGGCGATGATTTCAGCTTTAGCGGCTTCGGCGTTATCCCAGCCATCCACTTTCACCCATTTGCCTTTTTCCAGATCTTTGTAGTGTTCAAAGAAGTGGGTGATCTGTGCACGCAGCAGTTCTGGCAGGTCGTTCACATCTTTGATGTGATCGTACTCTTTAGACAGCTTGGTGTGCGGAACGGCAACCAGTTTGGCATCTTCGCCAGACTCGTCGGTCATTTTCAGTACGCCAACCGGACGGCAGCGGATCACTGAGCCTGGGACCAGTGGATACGGGGTCGGAACCAGTACGTCAACCGGATCACCATCCAGAGAAAGGGTATGGTTGATGTAACCGTAGTTGCACGGATAGAACATGGCGGTAGACATGAAACGGTCTACAAACAGGGCACCAGACTCTTTATCAACTTCATATTTGATCGGATCAGCATTCGCCGGGATCTCAATGACAACGTAGATATCTTCTGGCAGGTCTTTACCTGCTGGCACCTGGTTCAAACTCATCTGGTATTCCTTCAATAGTCGTATGTTGAGTGTCGGCTATTATAGCCAACTGACTCTGAATGTATGCCCCCTTTTTGGCGTTTCGGAATGCGCCCAAACGCTACTTAGCCGCCACAAACAGCGAAACAATGCCTGCGGCAATCAGTGGCCCTACTGGCACGCCCCGGAAGAACGCCACCCCAATCACTGTACCTATCAGCAGACCCCCGATCACTGAAGGCTGCACGCTCATAAAGTTCACGCCACGACCGCCCAGCCAGGCGACAAAAATCCCCACCAGAATCGCCACAATTGACTTCCAGTTAGCAAAGGATTTGAGCAGCGCGGAGGCAGGCAATGAGCCGCTGGCCAGCGGAGCCATCACCGCCACGGTAAGAATAATGATGCCTAAGGTAATGCCCTGTTTTTCGACGTAGGGGAAGAACTGAGCCAGCGGGGTAATTTTAATCGCCAGCAGCACCAGAATCGAAATCGTGACCGCGTTGTTGTGAACGAAATAACTCAGCACGGCGAGGCAAATCAGAATGATGGTTGAGGCGTAAGCAGCCATGGTTTCTCCCTGAAGGTTATTGAACGCGCTGACTTCCGCCAGCGCAAAAGCCGGTTATCAATCAGCAGTCATCGGGGTTAGCACAGCTGCCTTTACTCAGTGACTGCAGCATCAGTGCCTGGTTGCGCACCAGGCTCAGGCTCTGAGCGCTCAGCGCCACGCTACCCAGCGTTCCCTGAGAACTAAGCTGACTGCGGCTCGCCGCCAGCCAGCTGTCGCGATAGCTCAGCCAGGCACGCTGAGCGGCACGCAGTTTATTTTTCGGTTCGCCGGAGAGAGTCTTCATTAGTGTGTTGTACTGCTTATTCATCTCCTGATCCCACACCTGACTGGCCGCCGCGTAGCACTGGTTCATGGCGAGCGTGGTCGAGGCATTATTGAGGCAGCGATCAGGTGAGGCGTCTGACGGCATATCCTCTGCCAGCGCCGATGTGCTGAGGCACAACAGCATCAAAAACAATCCTGATTTCATTTTTTTCTCTGGATAGCGGAAGGGCGGCGATCAGCTTGATGGATGTTTCTGTGATGATCAAGTTGTTAACACTCATCAGAGTTAAAGTTTCAGACCGTTACTGCCGATAATTCCTCCGCTTTAGGGCCGCTTGAATTTCGCCTTTTCACATACACGGAAACTATCAGGATGAAACAGTTATCACTTCGCACGGGGTTGCTGGCATTGCTGGCATTTATGACACTGCTGCTGTTGGCGGTGAGTTTTATGGGTATCGTGGCTATTAACAAAGGGAATCGCTCGCTGGATGTGATCAACCGCATTCAGGGGATCGAGCTGAACAGTCTTTATAAGAGTAATTCAGACCTGATGCGTGCCCGCGCTAACGCGGCGCTGGCGGTACGTAAAATTGAAATTGGTATGCTGGAAGAGGGCGCGGCAGTAACAAAACTGTCGCAGGCGGATGTGGTGTCATCGCAGACACACCTGAAGCGTTTTGTGGACGCCGGAACGGTGACGGCGCACGGCAAAATGCTGGCGGATGCGGTTTCAGCCAGTTATAAAGCCTATCTCGACCAGGGCATCAAACCGATGATGGACGCGCTGGACAAGCAATATACCGACGAATATTACCAGTTGCTGGAAGGCAACCTGGCAACGCTGGCGGCCAGTTACGATAAGGCGGTCAATGACTTCAGTCAGCTGGCCGATCAGATCACCCAGGCCCAGCTGGCAGAGGCTGCCCACAACGAAACCAAAATGAAAATCCTGATCGCCGTGGCGGGAGTCTTAACCCTGTTGCTGCTGGTGCTCGCCTGGCAACTGCTGCGCCGGATGCTGCTGCAGCCGCTGAACCTGGCGATTGTCCATCTTGAGCAGATCGCGGCGGGCGATCTGTCCCAGGCGCTGCCACCGTCCAGCAACAATGAGCTGGGTCGGCTGAACCATGCGCTGAGCGGGATGCAGCAGTCGTTGCGGACCTCGGTGAGTCAGGTCCGCGAAGCGAGTATGCAGATCGACATCGGCAGCCGTGAACTGGCGGCGGGTAATGTTAATCTGTCGCAACGCACCGAAGAGTCTGCCGCCTCGCTGGAGCAGACGGCGGCCAGTATGGAGCAGCTCACAGCAACCGTGCGGCTTAACGCCAGCAACGCCCAGCAGGCCCATCAACTGGCTAACGCGGTCTCTGATACCGCCGATCGCGGCGCTGAAGTTGTCTGCTACGTGATGGAAAAAATGCATGAGATCACCGACAGTTCCAATCGTATCGGCGACATTCTCAGCGTGATCGACGGCATCGCCTTCCAGACCAACATCCTGGCGCTCAATGCCGCCGTGGAAGCGGCGCGCGCAGGCGAACAGGGCCGGGGTTTTGCGGTAGTGGCAAATGAAGTGCGCACGCTGGCACAGCGCAGTGCTAACGCAGCCAAAGAGATCCGCACGCTGATCAGTGATTCGCAGTCGCGGGTCAAAGAGGGCACCGAGATGGCAACGCGCGCGGGTGAAACCATGGATGAGATTTCTGGTGAGGTGATGCGCGTCACGGCATTGATGAAAGAGATCTCGATGGCCTCCGACGAGCAGAGCCGTGGCATTGAGCAGGTCAATCTGGCCGTCACTCAGATGGATGCGGCGGCGCAGCAGAACGCCGCGCTGGTTGAGCAGGCAACCGCCGCAACCCAGTCGCTGGAAGCGCAGTCCGATCAGCTTCAGGCAACCATGGCACAATTCAAATTGCAGACGGCGTAAAAAACAGAAAGGGCGCGAAATCGCGCCCTTTGCATATGATTTTTTATACTACTGCCAGATTAACCCTGACGGCAATCCGGGAACTCAGCCAGGAAACGCTCAACGTCGTTCACCATCGCCTCATTACCGCAGTAGAACGGGCAACGCTGATGCAGCGTGACCGGCGGAATATCCAGAATACGTCTCTGACCGTCGGTGGCTTTACCGCCCGCCTGCTCGGCCAGGAACGCCATTGGGTTGCACTCATACAACAGACGCAGCTTACCCTGAGGATGGCTGGCTGTGCTTGGATAGAGATAGATGCCGCCTTTCAGCAGGTTACGATGGAAATCCGCAACCAGCGAGCCGATATAACGTGAGGTATAAGGACGATGCGTTGGCAGATCCTCTTCCTGACAGAACTTCAGATATTTCTTCACACCCTGCGGGAAACGAATGTAGTTACCTTCGTTGATCGAGTAGGTGTAACCAGTCGGTGGATAGGTCATACGTTCGTGACTGAGGCAGAACACACCCAGTGACGGATCGTAAGTAAACGCATGCACGCCTGCACCGGTGGTATAAACCATCATGGTGGATGAGCCGTAGACCACATAACCGGCTGCGACCTGCTTGTTGCCTGGCTGCATGAAGTCCGCTTCAACCACTGGCGTGCCAGGTTCGCTGACGCGATGATAAATAGAGAAAATGGTGCCGACGGAAACGTTAACGTCGATGTTAGAAGAACCATCCAGTGGATCCATTAACACTACGTACTTACCGTTTTCCTCACCTTCAAAGATAACGAACTCGTCTTCTTCCTCAGAAGCGATACCCGCGACGATGCCACGTGCTTTCAGTGCTGCCTTCAGTTTTTCGTTAGCAAACAGATCCAGTTTCATCTGCTGTTCGCCCTGAATATTCTCCACGCCGCTGGTCCCGAGGATATCCACTAAACCGGCTTTATTGATGTCGCGGTGGATAATTTTGGCACCCAGCTTGATAGCTGAAATCAGCGCCGTCAGTTCACCTGTGGCGTGCGGAAAGTCGTGCTGCTTCTCGACGATAAATTCGCCCAACGTTTTCATAACACATTCCCTGAATCTTCGATGGAGTGGCAGCACGCGTAACAGTCTGCCAACGGATGCGTACGCAGTTTAGCCGAATGAACTTCAAAAACCATAGTCCTAATCCGTTTCTTCCGTCTGCGACCAGCGTTACACTGTGCGCCGAACTTTTGAGTAATGGATCATGTTATGCGCATTCACATCCTCGGGATTTGTGGCACTTTTATGGGCGGTCTGGCGATGCTGGCTCGTTCACTTGGTCATCAGGTGACCGGTTCAGATGCCAACGTTTATCCGCCAATGAGTACCCTGCTCGAACAGCAAGGCATTGAATTAACGGAGGGTTACGACGCCAGCCAGCTCGATCCGGTGCCTGACTTAGTCATTATTGGCAATGCGATGACGCGCGGTAACCCCTGTGTAGAAGCGGTGCTGGAACGCAACATTCCCTACCTCTCTGGCCCGCAGTGGCTACACGATTTCGTGCTGCGCGATCGCTGGGTGCTGGCAGTGGCCGGAACCCACGGCAAAACCACCACAGCCGGCATGGCAGCGTGGATTCTTGAGGCCTGCGGCCTTGAACCCGGCTTCATTATTGGGGGTGTGCCTGGAAACTTCGATGTCTCGGCAAAATTAGGAAAAAGTCCATTCTTCGTGATTGAAGCGGATGAGTACGACTGCGCGTTTTTCGACAAGCGTTCCAAGTTTGTCCATTACTGCCCACGCACCCTGATCCTCAACAATCTTGAGTTTGATCACGCCGATATCTTCGACGATCTGCGGGCGATCCAGAAGCAGTTCCACCATCTGGTGCGGATCGTGCCGGGGCAGGGCAAGATCCTGCTGCCGGAACATGATCCCAACCTTAAACAGGTGATGGCGATGGGCTGCTGGAGCGAGCAGGAGAGCGTTGGCGAGCACGGTCGCTGGCAGGCGAAGAAACTGACCAACGATGCGTCTCACTGGGAAATCTGGCTCGACGGCGAGAAAGTCGGGGAAGTGAACTGGGGGCTGGTTGGCGAACACAACATGCACAACGGGCTGATGGCAATTGCTGCTGCGCGGCATGTGGGGGTGAAGCCGGAAGATGCAGGCCAGGCACTCAACAGCTTTATCAATGCGCGTCGGCGGCTGGAGCTGCGCGGCGAAGTGAACAGCATAAAAGTCTATGATGACTTCGCGCACCATCCGACCGCGATTCTGGCGACGCTGGCTGCCCTGCGCAGCAAAGTGGGCGGCAGAGCGCGCATTCTGGCCGTGCTGGAGCCACGCTCTAATACCATGAAGATGGGCGTCAGCAAGAACGATCTGGCCCCGTCGCTGGCGCGTGCGGATGAGGTCTTTCTGTTCCAGCCGCACCATATTCCGTGGCAGGTATCAGATGTCGCAGAAGCGTGCATTCCGCCTGCGCACTGGAGCGCGGATATCGATACCCTGGTGGAGATGGTGGCTAAAGCCGCTCAGCCAGGCGACACGATTCTGGTCATGAGCAACGGCGGGTTTGGCGGCATCCACCAGAAGCTGCTGGACAGGCTGGCATAATGTCACAGGCGCCCGTTTCGGGCGCTTTTTTTAAAAGCGTTCTCCCCGGAAATATTATCTCCTCAATAAATCCTGCATATTTTTGAATTCGATCTGCTCACTCTTCCTGACGTTGCCATATTTTTCTTATGACTGTCTGAAACAGAAAGGCCGCGCTCGCCGGTTATTTCTAGCATCATCCTTGTAGTTACTGAGGGATAATAATTAAAGCGTTAAAGTTAAAGGAATAAATAACAGGTTAACTTTATGCGCGATCTTATATTGATGAGGATTTTAAATATAAGTTAACTTCGGGTTAAATGAATGAATCTGGATAATTCATTGCCCTGATTGCCACCAATAAGGATGTTGTTATGGGAAATAATAAATCATTACCGTTTTTACTGGGTACGACGTTGTTGTTGAGCACGGCTACAGCGCTGGCGACCGCCACCGTTGATTACCGGCATGAGTACCGTCTTCGTGACCGCACGCACTATGACAAGCTGGGTCTGAGCACCACGCTGCCGGACAATATGTTTCTCGGCGTCGAAACAAAATTCAAAACCGGCGGTGCAGATCCAAAAGACAAATATTATAACGACACCGTGTTAAATGTGGTGGAGGTAACCTTTCTTAAATCTTATTACTGGGGGAACTGGACGCTGTCGCCTTTTATCCAGCCTGAATTCAACTCCTCGCGTACTGAATGGAAGTTTGGTGTGGCACCCTGGTATAAAATTAACGATCGCTGGTCTGTTGGCGGGCTGTACCGCCTTGAGTTGACGGATTATGCGCATGAGGATCAATGCCGCACCGGTGGCATTGATTATTGTGATACTGAACGGCATCGCACTGCTAACCGTTTTGATCTCTATCTGCGGAATAAAAGCGATCGGCTCACGACCACCTATAAGCTGGTATATAAGCACGCCGATGCGAAACTGTTTGCCAATAAACATGATGACTACGAACAGGAGTTACAGTTCGATTATGCGTTTGGCAATGATCGCGTCTGGGTGCCTTACGTCACCTTTGGCGATATCGGACGTTCTGCCACGTCGAGCGAACGCCAGCTGCGGCTGCGCACCGGTATTCTCTACATCTATCGGTAAATGCTCTGCCGGGAGGCGGGCGAGGCTGCCCGCCATGGCATTACTTCGCTTCGGCCAGTTCGCGCAGATACTGGAAAATCTGACGGGCAGACTTCGGCGGCTTGTTGCCCGTTTTCTCTTTCTGCGCGTTACGGATCATGCTGCGTAACTGCTGACGATCGGCTTCGGGATAGAGCGCAATCACGTCACTCATCGCCTCATCGCCCTGTTCAATCAGACGATCGCGCAGCATTTCGAGTTTATGGAACAGCGCAACCTGCTGGTTATGGCGATTATTGAGCTTATCCAGCGCAACGCGGATCGGCTCCACATCAATACTGCGCAGCAGTTTACCGATCAGCTGCAACTGACGACGGCGACCCTCTTTCTTGATGCGCTGCGCCAGTTCGACTTCGGTACGCAGGCGCTCATCCAGCGGGATTTTATCCAGCGAGTTTTTACCCAGATCAACCAGTTCGGCACCCAGGCGCTTTAACTCTTCTGCATCGCGTTTAATTTCACTCTTACTGACCCAGATAATCTCTTCATTTTCTTCTTCGTCATTATCTGGCACATCGTCGAGCCACTCATCGGGCTGTTTGGTCATTTCCGGGCTCCCAAAAAAAAGAGGCTAATCCTACCAGTTTATCGGGTGACTGCGAAATTGTTCTCTGAGTCTGATAGACTCAAATCATTCACACATAAGATTAGACGGCAGGTCGATGAACGTATCTACTCAGGTTGCAGAACAGCGAAAAGTACTGGAGCAGGCCATTGCGCAGGCACTTGAACTGGCTAAAGCAAGCACTGACAGCGCGGAAGTGGCAGTCAGTAAAACCACCGGCATCGGGGTCAGCACCCGCTATGGCGAAGTGGAAAACGTCGAATTCAACAGCGACGGTGCGCTGGGCATCACCGTTTATCATCAGAATCGTAAAGGCAGCGCCTCATCGACCGACCTTAGTCCGGACGCGATCAAACGTACCGTGCAGGCGGCGATTGATATTGCGCGCTACACCTCGCCCGATCCGTTTGCCGGCCCGGCCGACGCGGAGCTGCTGGCCTATGATGCGCCGGACCTGGATCTTTACCATCCATGGGAGATTGATGCTGACCGCGCCATTGAACTGGCTGCGCAGGCGGAACAGGCGTCTCTGCGTGCAGACAAACGAATTACCAACACCGAAGGCGGCAGTTTTAACAGCCACGTCGGCATCAAAGTCTTTGGTAACAGTCACGGAATGTTGCAGAGCTACTGCTCAAGCCGTCACTCGCTCTCCAGCAGTGTGATTGCCGAGCAGGATGGCAACATGGAGCGCGATTACGCCTATACCATTGGCCGTGCGTTTGAAGATCTGAAAAGCCCGGAGTGGGTAGGTGCAGAGTGCGCACGCCGCACGCTCTCCCGCCTGGCGCCGCGTAAATTGCCGACCATGAAAGCCCCGGTGATTTTTGCTTCTGAAGTGGCGACCGGCTTATTTGGTCACCTGGTTGGTGCGATCAGCGGCGGCAGCGTTTACCGTAAATCGACCTTCCTGCTGGATTCAATGGGTCAGCAGATTCTGCCGGAGTGGCTCACCATCAATGAACAGCCGCATCTGCTCAAAGGGCTGGCCTCTACGCCATTCGACAGCGAAGGGGTGCGGACTCAGGCGCGCGACATCATTAAAGATGGCGTACTGCAGACCTGGCTGTTGACCAGCTATTCAGCCCGTAAACTGGGCCTGACCAGCACCGGTCACGCTGGCGGCATCCATAACTGGCGTATCGCTGGTCAGGGCCACAGCTTTGACGAGCTGCTGAAGCAGATGGGCACCGGATTAGTGGTGACCGAGCTGATGGGCCAGGGCGTCAGCGCCATTACCGGTGATTACTCACGCGGTGCGGCTGGTTTCTGGGTCGAGAATGGCGTTATTCAGTACCCGGTCAGCGAAGTCACTATCGCCGGAAATCTCAAAGAGATGTGGCGCAACATGGTGACGATTGGTGACGATATTGAAACCCGTAGCAATATCCAGTGCGGTTCCGTGTTACTGCCTGAGATGAAGATAGCGGGACAATAAGATGGATTCCTGAAGCAGCCTGTTGGCTGCTTTTTTTTCATCACAATAAAAAGGAAGTAATGATGCGTAAGCATGTGATTGCAATGTTGTCGGCTTCTCTGTTGTTCTCCAGCGTCAGCCTCTATGCGGCGGATCTGGAGCAGGATATGGACACGCTGAATGCGAACCTGAAAATCGTCAAGAAAAGTGACAATGCGCAGGAGATGCAGCAGGCGTTAACTAAAATGCGTGCCGCGGCGCAGGATGCTAAAAAATCGACGCCGGATAAGCTGGAAGGTCAGCCTGCTGACAGCGCGCAGGTCAAAGATTATCACGCGGGCCTCGACTCACTCATCGCACAGATCGACGTGGTCAGCGCGCTGGCGAAAGCCAACAACGTGGATGGCGCAAAGCGTGAAGCGGCCAAATTTGATGACATCCGCAATACTAACCATAAGAAATTCCGTTAATCAGATTGCCGGTCAGCACGACCGGCGATTTTTACCATCACTTCTGCTTATAACTGCGCCCTGAACCTCAACACACCATACCTGTCGTCGCACAACATCACTGTCTGCCACCCTTAAATCCCTCATTTTGCGCATTATGCGACGCGTGTCGCACTAAGCGTGCAACCTGCGATCTGACGCACAACCTTCACTTCAATTTCCACTTGCTGCTGGAAATGTTGCCTCTCCACAGCCGGGGTGATGACCGTTAATTTGTTTCTAACGCGAATTATCCGGTTTAACAGGAGTAGCAAGGTGAGCAATAACGGCGTCCCGGTGTATGAAGCGCCATCGGAGAAAGTGCAACAGCTGGCTGACAGCGTGATGACGCAGATTGCGGCGATCTATCAGCAGCATGGCATTCAGCCCAATGCGGTTCAGCAACAGATGCTGCAATCGCATGTCGGTGCCATGGCGTCACGCTCGCTGAGCGGAGAGCCGCTGCCCGAAGTGGAAGCGGAGCTGTTTGAGGATATTCCGCCGGAAACGGTCGCGCTGGCACAGCAGGTCGTCGATCTGTTTGGCAATCTCCCCCGCGAAGAGGCCTGGCTGCTGTCAGTGCATATTGAAGTCGCGCGATCAAACAACTAAAGAGGAACACAAGATGGTAACAGTCGTGATTGGTGATCGTTTAGGTAAAGGCCAGAAAGTAGCTGCGGGCATCGAAAAAGCGGGTGGCCGTGCCGTCGTGGTGCCTGGCGTGGCGGCCGACATGAAACTGGGTGACGTGATGAAGGCAGAAAATGCCGATTTCGGCATCTCGTTCTGCGGCAGTGGCGGCGCAGGCGCCATTACCGCGCAGAACAAATACGGCTACAAAGCCAGACATGGCATGCGCTCTGTCGACGAAGGCGTCACCGCCATTAATGAAGGTGCCACGGTGCTGGGCTTCGGCTTTATGGATAAAGAAGAGTTAGGTGAGCGGCTGGTGCAGGCCTGGAACAAGAAGCACGGCAGCTGATTATGAAAGAACACTACGTTACCCAGGTGACGGTCGAGGGCAAAGGCGACACCAAAGCGAAAGCCTTTGCTGATGCCCTGAGTCGGGTGCAGAACCAGGTTCTGCGCGCGACGCAAAAAATTCTGCTGCGCATTGAACCTCAGGATGTCCGGGTGCTGCGCGCGCAGGAAAGCGTCAAAACCGAGAAGTTTCTCTTCTTCTTTTTGGCGCGCCAGCGGAGGAGCTTCAGCGTCACGCTGGAGATCACCGTCAGCGTCACCGTTTTCGACACCGAACAGGTGACGTTCACGGCGGCATCATAAAACAGAGCCTGTTCACATCAGCCAGCTACTGGCCCGATTCTCAGCTGTCGCGATCGCGCGGCCGTCGGGCGGGGCGATGGGGCGGCTGAGGCAGGGCAGGTAAAAATGACAACAAGGTACAACAACATGTTTTTAATCATTTTGTTTAAGTCGTTGATCATTGGCGGGCTGGTCGGGGTTGGCGTCGGTGCGGGCGCTGCGCGCATGTTTCACGCGCCCACCACCCAGGGCATGGGCGCCTTTCGTACGCTGGGCGAGCTGAACTCGTGCGAAGGCGATCCAGCCTCCCACTTCTCCTTTGGTCTTGGCTTCTTTTTCAATGCCTGGGCATCGTCTGTCGCAGCCGGTTCATTCACGCAGGATGTGGATCATCGCATCATTCCAAACTGGGGGGCGGCTGCCCTGATGGTGAAGAATCGTAATGTGGCGGAGACGCTGCATGACCCGAAAAAAATGGCCATCGCCTGCGGCATCATCGGCATGATCGTGGTCGCCTTCCTCAACTCAACCGCCTCGGCGGTTCCGGCTGCGCTGCAGGTTACTGCGGTCAAAGTGCTGGTGCCCGCCGCAAACCTGCTGGTGAACACGGTGATGCCGGTGATCTTCTGGCTGGCAGCGATCGATGCAGGCAAAAAGTCAGGCTTCTGGGCCACCATCTTTGGCGGTCTGGCGCAGCTGATCATGGGCAACGCCGTGCCGGGACTGGTGCTGGGTATCCTGATCGGTAAAGGCGTGGAAGAGAGCGGCTGGAACCGGGTCACCAAAGTGATGATGACCGCCATCGTGCTGCTGTTTGTGCTGAGCGGCTTCTTCCGTGGTTTCGACATGAAGCTGCTGCAGTCCTTCCAGCTCGGCATTCCCGGCTGGCTCGACATGATCCACAACTCAGTCAGCGGCAAATAAGAGGCGATGCGATGAACGAAAATAAAGGCTTCTGGTACGCCGACTGGTCTTTCCCGATCTTTGTTGGCCTGCTCTCCTCTGGCGTCTTTGCCGGGACCCACATGTACTACCTCTATGGAATCGGCGCGTTTAACGAAGTGGCGTTTGTGTCGATGCTGCGCGCAGGCATGGAAACTGGCGTCTACGGCGCGGTCGCCGCCTTTGGTGCCAGCTTCCTGTTCGCCCGCATTATCGAAGGCTCGCTGGTGGGCATTCTGGATATCGGCGGGGCGATTCAGACCGGCGTCGGGCTGGGCGTTCCGGCCCTGCTGCTGGGCGCAGGCATCGTCTTCCCGGTGGCGAACTTCGCAGCCTCGCTGGCGACAGGGCTGGTGATTGGTGTGGCGATTGGGTACCTGATTATTCTGGCGCGTAAATTCACCATCAATCAGAGCGACTCTACCTACGGTGCAGACGTGATGATGGGGGCAGGTAATGCGTCAGGGCGCTTCCTGGGACCGCTGATCATTCTGTCCGCTATGGCGGCCTCCATTCCGATTGGTCTGGGTTCGCTGCTGGGTGCGCTGCTGTTCTATCTCTGGAACAAGCCGATTACCGGCGGCGCGATCCTCGGCGCGATGATCCTGGGTGCGCTGTTCCCGATTGCTCTCTGAATCTCAACGGCAGCCCGGCAGCGGGCTGTCGCTAAGGAGAAACCATGTACGACTTGATTATCCGCAATGCGCGCCTCAGCGATGAGCAGGTGGTCGACATTGCGCTGCAGGATGGCCGCATCGCCGACGTGGGCAAAGTGCAGGGCACGGCACAGCGCGAGCGCGACCTGGCTGGCCGCTACTACCTCAGCGCCGGCTGGATTGACTCCCACGTTCACTGCTATCCCAAATCCCCGATTTATCATGATGAAGCGGACGCGATTGGCGTGGCGTATGGCGTCACCACGGTTGTCGATGCGGGCAGTACCGGCGCAGAGCATATTGATGATTTCTACCAGCTGACGCGCGCGGCGCAGACTCAGGTCTATGCGCTGATTAATATCGCCCGCACCGGCATCGTCACCCAGAATGAGCTGGCCGACATGACGCAAATTGACGGCGAGGCGGTGCAGCAGGCGGTAGCGCGACTGCCCGATTTTATCGTCGGTCTCAAGGCGCGCATCAGCAGCAGTGTGGTCGGTCAGAACGGCGTCCAGCCGCTGATAAAAGCTAAGGCAATTCAGCAGCAGAGCGGCGGTCTGCCGCTGATGGTTCACATTGGCAATAACCCGCCCAATCTCGATCAGATTGCCGGGCTGCTCACCACGGGCGACATCATTACGCACTGCTTTAATGGCAAACCCAACCGCATTCTGACGCCGCAGGGCGAACTCAAAGCGGCGGTCAAACAGGCTATCGCGCGGGGCGTAAAACTCGATGTTGGCCACGGCAGCGCCAGTTTCAGCTTCGAGGTCGCTCGGGTGGCGATTGCGCAGGGCATTCTGCCCGACACCATCAGCTCTGACATCTACTGCCGCAATCGTCTGGCCGGGCCGGTTCAAAGCCTGGCGCATGTGATGTCGAAATTCTTCAGCGTCGGCATGACGCTGCCGCAGGTGATCGACTGCGTCACGGTTAACGCGGCCGCCGGACTGCGCCTGCTGCACAAAGGCCAGCTGAAAGTCGGCTACGACGCCGATCTGACTGTTTTTAGCGTGCAAGAGAAAGCCCGGCCCTTCATCGATTCAGAAGGTGAAGAGGTAACCGGTGAGAAGCATCTGGTTCCGCTGGCGGCGGTGGTCGCTGGTACGTGGATCGCGACTGAAGAAGGAATAGCGCATGACCTCGATATATGAAAAGTATGGCCTGAAGCCGGTGATTAACGCCTCTGGCCGTATGACGATCCTCGGCGTCTCCACGCCGTCAAGCGATGTGATCGATACGGTGAAGTATGGCCTCGATCACTACTTCGAAATGAAAGATCTGGTGGATAAGACCGGTGCTTATATCGCTGGTCTGCTGAAGGTGGAGAACGCGCTGGTGGTCTCCTGCGCTTCGGCCGGTATCGCCCAGTGCGTAGCGGCGGTGATTGTGAAAGATAACGACTGGCTGGTGGATAACCTGCACGCCGCGCCGCTGACCGTCCCGCATCAGATTGTGGTGCCGAAAGGGCACAACGTGAACTATGGCGCGCCGGTCGGCAGCATGGTGGCGCTGGGTGGCGGGCAACTGGTGGAAGCGGGTTACAGCAACGAATGCTCGCCTGCCCAGCTGGCGGCGGCGATCACGCCACAGACCGCGGCGATCCTCTATGTGAAATCGCACCACTGCGTGCAGAAGAGCCATCTCGATGTGGCGCAGGCCGCGGCGGTGGCGCGTGAGCATGGCCTCCCGCTTATCGTCGATGCGGCAGCAGAAGAGGATCTGCAATGCTACTACCAGGCGGGAGCCGATCTGTTGATCTACAGCGGCGCAAAAGCGATTGAAGGGCCGACCAGCGGATTGGTAATTGGCAGACACCACTACGTTGAGTGGGTTAAACGCCAGACCAACGGCATTGGCCGCGCGATGAAAGTGGGCAAAGAGGGGATTCTGGGGCTGACCCAGGCGATTGAAAATTATCTGTCGCAGCCAAAAATCAGCGGCGCGCAGATGGTGGAAAAAATGACGCCATTCATTGAACAGCTCAATAGTCTGAATGGCGTGACGGCCCGCATAGTGTGGGATGCAGCCGGACGCGACATCGCCCGGGCTGAGATCGCGTTCGACGAAGCCGCGATCCAGCAGCGCACTGGCGATCTGGTGCAGGCGCTGAAAAAGGGCGACGTTGCAATCTACTTCCGTGGCTACAAAGCCAACGAGGGGATCATTGAGGCGGACGTGCGCAGCGTCAGCGCCGATCAACTGCACACTATTTTCACCCGCATTCAGGCACTGTTAAACGGAGAGAAAAACGCATGACGCTGACACCCAATTTTTACAAGGATCGTCTTTGCCTTAACGTCCTGGCGGGATCAAAAGAGAATGCGCGCGCCATCTGGCAGGCAGCAGAAGGGCATGTGCTGGTCGGGGTACTGTCAAAAAACTATGCCAGCAATGAAGCCGCTATCGCCGATATGCGCGAGTATGCCGCACTGATTGATAATGCGCTCTCGGTGGGGCTGGGCGCAGGCGATCCCAACCAGTCACAAATGGTGAGTGAGATTTCGGCGGTGCTGCAACCGCAGCATGTGAATCAGGTCTTTACCGGCGTCGCCACCAGCCGCGCGCTGCTGGGGCAGTCGCAGACGATAGTGAACGGTCTGATCTCACCCACCGGCACGCCAGGGCAGGTGAAAATCTCCACCGGACCGTGTAGCTCAAAACAGCGTGACGGGATCGTGCCCATCGAAACGGCGATCGCGATGCTGCAGGATATGGGCGGCAGCTCGGTGAAATATTTTCCGATGGGCGGTCTGCAGGCGGTGGATGAGTACCGCGCTGTGGCGGAAGCCTGTGCAAAACAGGCTTTCTGGCTGGAGCCCACCGGCGGTATCGATCTGGAAAACGTCGGCGAGATCGTGCGCATTGCGCTGGAAGCGGGCGTCAGCAAAGTGATCCCGCACGTCTACAGTTCGATCATCGACAAGGCCAGTGGAGAGACCCGCATTGAAGATGTGAAGCAGCTGCTGGCCATCTTTAAAACAGTACTGGCCCGGTGATCGACATGATCTGCCTCTGACAGGCAGATCGCGCAACATGGACGTTGCGTGACGAACTCCGTAGGCTGAAGTTCCCACTCTCTGCCAGCAAACAGGTAACGCTTGTGAGATTTCCCAATCAGCGCCTTGCGCAACTGTTCGATGCCCTGCAAAACGAAACGCTGCCTCAGGATGAGCTGGCGCGGCGTTTTGCCGTCTCGACACGCACCGTGCGCACCGATATCACGGCGCTGAATGCGCTGCTGGCAGACTATGGCGCGCAGTTTATCCTGAGCCGAGGCGCGGGCTATCAGCTGAAGATTGAGGATGCCCAGCGCTTTCAGCATCTGCAGCAGCATACCGCGTCGCCGCTGCGGGTGCCGCGCACCTCGCCAGATCGGGTGCGCTACCTGCTGACCCGCTTTCTCACCGCCGCCTATTCCCTGAAACTTGAAGAGCTGGCGGAAGAGTGGTTTGTCAGCCGCGCTACCCTGCAGAATGATATGGCAGAAGTGCGCGAATGGCTGGGGCGCTATCACCTCACCATTGAGAGCAAGCCACATTACGGCATGAAACTGTTCGGCAGCGAAGTGGCGATTCGGACCTGCCTCACCGACCTGTTATGGCAAATCGATCAGGCGCAGCCTGAGAGTCCACTGCTGACTATTGAAGCGCTCAACAGCGGCATGCTTGAGACGCTGCGCCCGCTGCTGCAAAGTTGTTTTGCGCAGCACAACATCCGCCTCAGCGATGAGGGCGAACGCTATCTGCGGCTCTATTGCGCTGTTGCTGTGCGTCGTATCAGCGAAGGTTATCCGCTTAACGATCCAGGGGCCGAGGAGATTGGCGATGAGGTGCATGAAGCGGCACATCAGCTGATCAATCTGATGCGCCCGCTGGTCAGCAAACCGATTTCACCTGCGGAAGAGAACTGGCTGCGGGTCAACATCGCCGCACGGCGCATTCAGGCGATCGCCCCCAGCGCCATTAATGCGGATGACGCCGACGCGCTGGTGGATTACCTGCTCAGCTTTATCAACACGCACTACAACTTCAATCTGCAAAACGATCAGCAGCTGCGCGCCGATCTGCTCACCCATATCAAAACCATGATTACCCGGGTGCGCTATCAGATTCACATTCCCAACCCGCTGCTCAGCAACATCAAACAGCACTATCCCATGGCCTATGATGTCACCCTGGCGGCGGTGACCAACTGGGGGAAATATACCCCTTACGTCATCACCGAGAATGAGATTGGCTTTCTGGTGCTGCACATCGGCGTCGGGCTGGAGCGCCACTATGACGTGGGTTATCAGCGTCACCCGCAGGTGCTGCTGGTGTGCGACAGCGGTAACTCTACGCTGCGGATGATTGAGGCGATGCTGCTGCGTAAATATCCACAGTTGCAGGTTACGGCGCGTCTGTCACAGCGCGAGTATGAGGAACGCAGCCGCATCGACGAGGATTTTGTGATCTCCACCATCCGGCTCAGCGAAAAAGAGAAACCCGTGGTGGTAATGTCGCCGTTTCCCACCGCTTTTCAGCTGGAGCAGATTGGCAAGCTGGTGCTGGTCGACCGGACGCGGCCCTACATGTTGGAGAAATTTTTTGATGCCCAGCACTTTCATATTGTCGACAAGCCGATGACGCGGTCTGAGCTGTTCCGCCAGCTGTGCGATCAGCTGCAGGAGGAGGGCTTTGTGGATGCGGCGTTCTATCCGTCGGTCGAAGAGCGCGAAGCGATTGTCAGCACCATGCTGGGCGAAGGCATTGCGCTGCCGCACTCGCTGGGACTGCTGGCAAAGAAAACCGTGGTCTATACCGTGCTGGCGCCGCACGGCATTCCCTGGGGAGACGATACCGCCTATGTCATCTTCCTGCTAGCGATCAGCAAAAGTGAATATGAAGAAGCGATGGCGATATACGATCTGTTTGTGACGTTTCTGCGTGAAAGGGCGATGACCCGCCTGCGGGACAGCACCGATTTCACCTGCTTCAGGGCGGTGGCGATGGATTGCCTGAGCCGGCCGTAGCCTGTTTAGTTTTTCTTCGCCAGCAGGCGGGGGATCTCGCGCAGGCACCAGGATTTAGCTTCACCCATGCTGTCACGCCGCCATGCCATAATAATGTCGACCTCGCGGGTATATTCCGGACTCACCACGCGCAGGCGGCCTTCCGCAATATCCTGCTCCACCAGTGAATAGGGCATGGTCGCCACGCCCAGGCCGGCCAGCAGCGCACGGCGCTTATCGTCCATACTGCTCACGGTCAGGCGCTGCTGCTTATCCAGCAGTTGTACGGTCAGCACCGGGCGCTCACGCGCGGTATCCGCCACCGCAATGCCCCGGTATTTCACCCGCGTTACTTCAGACTGGGGTTCAGGCTCGTTATGAATCGGGTGGTCAGCACTGGCGACGTAGACGCTCATCATGGTGTAGAGCTTGCGGGTGTTGATCTCGGTGGAGGCACGGAAGTGCATATCGGGGGCAATCACGATATCGGCACGGCCCTGTTCCAGCCGTTCCCACGCGCCAGCCAGCACTTCAGTAACCAGCGAAAATTGCGTGTTGGCTTTATCGGCCAGCTTTGTTACCAGCGGAAAAAGTGCATCAACAGGCACCAGCGCTTCGGTGACGATGGTCAGATGTGTTTCCCAGCCACGCGCCAGCGCTTCTGCATCGGTGGTGAGCTTATCGGCCGCTTCCAGCAACACCCGGCCACGCTCCAGCAGCATGCGTCCCACGTTGGTAAATTTGGTGCGGTGACCGGAGCGGTCAAACAGCACCACATCCAGCTCCTCTTCCAGCTTTTGCATGGTGTAGCTGAGGGCAGAAGGAACGCGCCCCAGTTCATCTGCTGCCGCTGCAAAACTGCCACGTCGATCAATCGCATCCATAACGCGTAAAGATTCAAGGGTTAACGCACGCTCTTTAGCCATCCCGGTTCTCTGTCAGGAAATTTGAACATGCCGGGCAGATTAACTGGCTAACAATCCGGCGTCCAGACTTTTACCATAGTGGGTATAAAGTCCGTGGCCGATCCTCGTCACCGGATGCCGGAGGTAAATAATGATAACAACACGCAGTGCGTCGGCATGTGGCCAGGCCGATTTCGGCTGGTTGCAGGGCCGCTACAGTTTCTCTTTTGGCCACTATTTTGATCCTAAACTGATGGGCTACGCATCGCTGCGTGTTCTGAACCAGGAAGTGCTGGCACCGGGCGCGGCTTTTCAGCCGCGTACCTATCCTCAGGTCGATGTGCTGAACATCGTGCTGCAGGGTGAAGCTGAATACCGCGACAGCGAAGGCAACACCATCAGCGTGCGGGAAGGAGAGGCGCTGCTGCTCTCTGCCCAGCAGGGGGTAAGTTACACCGAAATCAACCTGAGCAAAGATCGCCCGCTGACACGTATGCAGCTGTGGCTGGCCGCCTGTCCGGAGCGCGAAAATCCGCGGATGCAGAAAATTGCCCTGACGGAAGGCCGCTTGTCTCAGCTGATCGCCTCGCCGGATGGCGTGGACGACAGCCTGCAACTTCGTCAGCAGGTGTGGATTCATCAGGTTGAGCTGGCTCCGGGCGAACAGCACTCGCTGCGGATACAGGGGCCACGAGCCTATCTGCAGTCGATTCACGGTTCGCTGGAGGCGATGTCCGGCACGGATCATCAGGAAAAGCTGGGCTGTGGCGATGGCGCGTTTTTGCAGGAAGAGAAGCTGTTGCAGCTGAAGGCGAAAACCGCGACCCGCGCGCTGGTCATCGACATTCCGGTCTGAGAATCGGGCAATAAAAAAGGCGGCCGTGGCCGCCTTTTTGCGTTTTAGCGTGTTACTTCAGCATGGTAAAGGCGGTGGTGACGTGCTTCACGCCACTGACGCGGCTGGCAACATCTGCCGCGGCCTGCGCTTCCTGTTGTGTCACCAGACCCAGCAGGAACACTTCGCCATTTTCCGTCGTCACCTTCACGTTGGAGGATTTCACCTGATCGCTGCCCAGCAGCTGTGAGCGAATTTTGGTGGTAATCCAGGTGTCTGACGACGTGGTGCCCAGCGTCACTTTCTGGCCGATGCGGATCTCGTTATAGACCTCGGTTGCGCCATCAACGCCCATGGTGATCTGTTTGGCACGATTGGCGATCTCCTGCGAAGGCGCCTGTCCGGTCAGCAGCACTTTGCCCTGATAGGCGGTGGCGACAACGCGAGCGTCGGTTTTAATCTGCTGATCTTTTGCCAGCGCGTTCGTGACGCGTAGCTCCAGCGTGCCGTCATCAACCTGCGTACCCACTGAGCGGGGATCGGTGGCCGTTTTGGTGGCAACAGCTGCGCCGCCAGCGACGACCGCGACGCAGCCCTGCAGTAGCATGGCGGTTAACAGAATAGCTATAGCATTCAATGCTTTCATTCGTGCTCCTTCAGTCATTCCTGATGGGGAAAGAGAGTGTTATCGATCAGATCGCATAAGCAATTAACGGTAAGCATATGCATCTCCTGAATACGGGCGCTGCGGTGCGAAGGAATACGGATTTCCACATCCTGCGGCCCCAGCAGTCCGGCGAGCTCTCCGCCATCATACCCGGTAAGCGCAACGATAGTCATATCGCGCGTCACCGCCGCTTCTACGGCCTTAACGATGTCACGGGTGTTGCCACGGGTCGAGATGGCCAGTAACACATCACCTGCGTGTCCCAGCGCGCGTACCTGCTTGGCATAAATTTCATCGTGCAGACGATCATTACCAATCGCGGTCAGCATCACGTTGTCGGCACTCAACGCCAGTGCCGGTAAGCTGGGGCGTTCGGTCTCGAAACGATTGATCATGCTGGCAGCGAAATGCTGGGCATTGGCGGATGAGGCACCGTTGCCACAGCTCAGGATTTTATTGCCATTCAATAACGACTGCACCAGCGTCATGGCCGCGCGGGAGATGGCATCGGGCAACGCCTCGGCTGCGGCAATCTGAGTCTGAATACTTTCGGTAAAACACGCTTTAATTCTTTCCTGCACACGACCACCTGGTTCTAAACGTCTGCATTAAAGGCATTCGGCAGCCACTCGAGCGCCGTGCCGGTAATGGCGATGATGTCGAAACGGCAATTCACTGTTTCAAAACTGCCGCCGCGTTGCGCCAGCCAGAGAGCGGCAGCGCGCAGCAGCTTTTGTTGTTTATTCCGGGTTACGCTGGCGAGCGCGCCACCATAACGCGCATCGCGTCGGTAGCGAACTTCAACAAACACCCAACAGTGCCCGTCACGCATAATCAGGTCAAGTTCACCATAACGAAAGTGAACATTACTGGCGACCCATATCAGGCCAGCCTGCTCCAGATAGCGCCGGGCATCTTCTTCATGCCCGGCACCAACCTGACGGCGATTTAGTTGGCCGGTGCGATTTCGCCCCGGCGATACTGGTTCCATGTCAACTTCCTGTTGATCACACAGTCCGTGTCGGCGCTGAGCTTGCCAGTATTGCCATCCAGCGTGAAGCCAGGAGACTGGCGCATCTGGTTAAAGTGATTCGCCAGCGTCCAGGCATCCATACCCATGGCATAGAGGCGCACCAGCGAGTAGTCATTATTGAATGACTTCGACGTCTGCTGCATCAGGCCAGGATTGCTGCCGGAGAGCAGCGGAATATCGCTGAACTGCAGGCCATCCATTTCTAACCGGAAGTCCGGGCCAGCGCCGGCCTGCGCGCTGCGCGAGCTGGCGTAGAGCGAGATATTGCTGCGACTGCCGGTGCGCATGGTGATCATCGGTTTGATCAGCTGCAGTTCATCCTGCGTTGAGACGATGTAGACCGCATCGACGCCGCCGCCGCTGCTGGTGCTGACCACATCAGGCGTGCTCTGTTGCGGTGCCGGAATGGTCATGCCCGCAATCGAAACGCCCTGCGGTTGCGCGGGTGCAGCGTTTACCGGCGTACCCGACAGGCTGATGCCCGCACCACTGTTAATGCCCTGTTTCAGCTCAGCGGTCGATCCAAAGCGCTGCTGCATGACGGTACTGCCACCCAGCGTCTGCCACTCCTGAGCAAAGGCGTTGATGACGCGATCGCCCAGTCCGCTGCGCGGAACCAGCAACAGTGGCTGGCGTTTGCCCTGATCCCAGATATGGTGCGCAGCATCGCGCGCTTCATCTTCAGGAGAGAGCGCAAAGTAGCAGATATTCGGATGGTTCTGGATCTTCTCAGGCTCGTTGAGCGCCAGCACATTCAGAGATGTCTGGCTGTTAGCGACCTTCTCAACGTTGCTCTTCAGCAGCGGGCCAACCACGATAGTGGCGCCATCCTGCTGTGCCTGCTGCATCACCTGCTCAATCGGCTGGCTGCTGGTGTCATAGACCTTGATCTGAGCGTTGCTGGCCGGTGCGGCTGCAGCAGGCTGAGGCTGAGGCTGAGGCTGAGGCTGGGACTGAGGCTGCGGCGTGGTGGCGGCAGACTGCTGCGGCGCGCTGATCGGATCGGCAGACGATCCCGCGGCTGCTGCAGGTTGCGTGCTGGCTGCTGCATCCGCAGCGGCGGGCTGGGCAGCAGCAGGCTGTGCGACGGGTGCGGAAATGCCATTCTTCGCGTCGTTAAAGCCTTTTTGAATCGCATTGGCGAACACCTGCGCCTGGCCATTCAGCGGCAGCAGCAGGGCGATGATGCTGGTAGAGGCTTTAGTGTAGTTCTGCATCTGGCTCAGCTGCGTCGGCAGCGTTTTGGCCGCCGGGTTCTGCGGATAGCGGGTCTGCCAGTCTTTGATGCCTGACTTAAGCATCTCAGCATCCTGGGCATTGGCGCGCCAGACCGCGAGCAGATCCAGCCAGCCCTGCAGCACATTCTCATCAGCATTGATCACCAGGTTGCTGACATCCTGCGGCGACATCTGCGTCAGTGTCTGCCAGGTGGCGTCAATATTGCCCTGATGATCGGTGCCTTTCAGCAGCGGCTCCTGGGCAATATAGTTGCGCAGCAGCGAGAGTGAAGGGTGACCCTGTGCGCTGGCAATCTGCAGGCTGTAATAACGCGCCAGCTGATCCTGCGACAGAGCGCCGGTTTTTACTGCCGCTAACAGCGGTTCAGCGTCTTTGATCTTCTGCTGTGCAATCAGCAATTGCGCTTTCAGCAGCAGGGATTCCTGTTGCTGCGTCTCAGAGAGCTGCTGCGGCAACTGGCTCAGTTGCTGGGTCGCCTCAGGATACTTTCCTTCCTTCAACAGGGCGCGGATTGCGAGTAATTGCCAGTCGGTCTTGCTATCATCGCTGCTTTGCTGCGCTTGCTGCAGATAGTAAGCGGAGCTGGCTGTGACAGGCCCCTGAATATTGACGGTTGAGGTTTGCGGCCCCTGACCGCTACATGCGGCTAAAATCAGCCCAGCAAGAATGACAGGCAGAAAGCGTCCTGCTTTATGACGAACGACTTTTGAAGGAAGCATACTGTATCCAGTGATGTTTTTTTCAAGATGCTCAATATTAAATCGGCAATTCGGATGAAACAATGAAACAACTCGATCGGGCAGAGATTTCTGCCAGTACGCTCTACATCGTTCCAACCCCGATTGGTAATTTGGGTGATATCACCCAGCGGGCGCTGACGGTGCTTTCGAGCGTCGATCTGGTCGCTGCGGAAGATACACGTCATACCGGACTGTTGCTACAACATTTCGCCATCAATGCGCGACTCTTCTCACTTCATGACCACAACGAGCAGTACAAGGCTGAGGTGCTGCTGACGAAGCTGCAGGAGGGTCAAAGCATAGCCTTAGTTTCTGATGCTGGCACGCCGCTGATTAATGATCCGGGCTACCATCTGGTGCGTCGCTGCCGTGAAGCAGGCATCCGTGTGGTGCCGCTGCCGGGCGCCTGTGCCGCCATTGCCGCGTTAAGTGCTGCAGGACTGCCTTCTGATCGTTTCTGTTACGAAGGGTTTCTGCCCGCCAAAACCAAAGGCCGTTGCGATGCACTGCGAGCGCTGGTGCAGGAGCCGCGCACGTTGATTTTCTATGAGTCGACCCACCGTCTGATCGACAGTCTGCAGGATATGGTGAGTGAGCTGGGCGCCGAACGTTATGTGGTGCTGGCGCGCGAACTGACTAAGACCTGGGAGTCGATTTACGGTGCGCCAGTCGGCGAGCTGCTGGCCTGGGTTAAAGAGGATGAGAATCGTCGCAAAGGCGAGATGGTGCTGATTGTCGAAGGATATAAAGTCGATGATGAAGATGCGTTACCGGCCGATGCGCTGCGCACGCTGGCACTGCTGCAAAAAGAGCTGCCATTGAAACGCGCGGCTGCGCTGACTGCTGAGATCCACAGCGTGAAGAAGAATGCCCTCTATAAGTATGCGCTGGAGCAGCAAGAGGCGTGACAAACGCCGGCGAATGTCCTATTATCCCGCGCCGAAGCTGACCAGACAGTCGCCGCTTTGTCGTCGTCCTCACTTGTGGGGAGACGGGCAGAGGGGAGGAAAGTCCGGGCTCCATAGGGCAGGGTGCCAGGTAACGCCTGGGAGGCGCAAGCCTACGACCAGTGCAACAGAGAGCAAACCGCCGATGGCCCAGAAATGGGATCAGGTAAGGGTGAAAGGGTGCGGTAAGAGCGCACCGCGCGACTGGCAACAGTTCGTGGCACGGTAAACTCCACCCGGAGCAAGGCCAAATAGGGGTTCACAAGGTACGGCCCGTACTGAACCCGGGTAGGCTGCTTGAGCCAGTGAGCGATTGCTGGCCTAGATGAATGACTGTCCACGACAGAACCCGGCTTAACGGTCAGCTTCGACTTTTTACCAAAAACCCCGCTTCGGCGGGGTTTTTGCTTTGCGGGTGACGTGCAGGCAGCGATGAGTGACTGTCCACGACGCTCTCTATGAAAAGAACGCGGCTTAACGGTCAGCGTCGACTTTTTACCAAAAACCCCGCTTCGGCGGGGTTTTTGCTTTTCGGATGACGTGCAGGCAGCGATGAATGACTGTCCACGACGCTCTCTATGAAAAGAACGCGGCTTAACGGTCAGCGTCGGCTTTTTACCAAAAACCCCGCTTCGTCGGGGTTTTTGCTTTGTGGCGCTATACGAATGCAGCTTAACCGCGGCCGTGCGGTTCATCCCAGTCAAACGCCGGGCCCAGCGAAATGACGCCGTTCGGGTTGATGGTCTTGTGGCTGCAATAGTAGTGATGACGGATATGCGGCAGATTAACCGTCTCTGCGATACCCGGCATCTGATAGATATCACGCAGGAAACCACTCAGGTTTCTATAGTCACTGATGCGATGGCGATCGCATTTAAAGTGGGTCACATAGACCGGATCGAAGCGCACCAGCGTGGTCCACAACCGCAGATCTGCTTCGGTCAGCTGATCGCCGGTGAGATAGCGATGCTGGCCCAGGATCTGCTCCAGCCGCGACAGCGAATGGAACAGCGCAGTTACTGCCTCGTCATAAGCGGACTGCGAGGTGGCGAAGCCCGATTTATAGACGCCGTTGTTCACGGTATCGTAGATCCAGCCATTCAGCTCATCAATCTTCTCGCGCAGCGCTACCGGATAGTAGTCACCCGCACGGGCACCGACCGCATCAAACGCACTGTTGAACATGCGGATGATATCGGCAGACTCATTGCTGACGATGGTGTTCTGCTGCTTGTCCCACAATACCGGCACGGTCACGCGACCACTGTATTGCGGATCGGCATGCAGATAAAGCTGATAAAGGAACTCATTCTGGTAGAGCTTATCGCCGGTCGCATCCTGAAAGGTATCATCGAAGGTCCAGCCGTTCTCCAGCATCAGCGGATGCACCACGGAGACGTCGATCATGCTATCCAGACCCTTCAACTGACGCATCAGTAGCGTACGGTGCGCCCAGGGGCAGGCCAGCGAGACATAAAGATGATAGCGATCGCGCTCAGCAGCAAATCCCGCTTTGCCCACCGGACCGGCGCTACCATCCGCCGTGACCCAGTTGCGAAAAGCCGACTCTGAACGTTTGAAACGTCCGCCGGTGGATTTGGTGTCGTACCAGGTGTCATGCCAGACACCGTCAATTAACTGTCCCATAATGGCTCCAATGCAAACAGGGCGGGGAAATGTCCCCGCCCTGCTAAGTATATGTGGCATTACGCTTTATGTGAGATTAGCGCGCAATCGTCTATGATTTTCTTTTGCTGATCAGGCGATCAATGCTGTATGCGCCTGGACCCACCAGACCTAACACCAGGAAACCACCCGCGATAGAGAGGTTCTTCATGAACATCAGTTGGTTCACGCCTTCGGCAAAGTTACTGTGAAACAGAAACGCGGTCAGGATGGTGAAGCCTGCAGTGAACAGGGCAGTGAAACGGGTCAGGAAACCGAACAGAATCGCCAGACCACCGCCAAACTCCAGCAGGATAACCAGCGGCAGCATAAAGCCCGGGACGCCCATCGCTTCCATATATTGCTGAGTACCGGCATAACCGGTAATTTTGCCCCAGCCGGCCGTAATGAACAGGATTGGCATCAGGATGCGAGCCACTAACAAACCAACGTCTTCGAATTTTTTCATCATTTACTCCAGCGCTATCAGGGATGCAGGGCAAGCTGCCCGCAAGGTTTATGCCCGCTGAAAGCAGTACTGCGTTCATTGGGTTGATGGCTGGAGATGATAGTCGCGGAGGGGAAAGGTTGTAAGCGAGATATACTGTCAGTGTTTTTCAGAAAATCTGATGAAGAAAAGCCGGCCTTTTCAGGACCGGCTTTGAGCAGAATTAACGCGGAGGCAATGCGGACTTAATCATGCGCCAGGTACTCCAGGCGCTGAATCCCCGTTTTGCCCAGCGTAACAGCATGTTGGGACTGCGAACTGAGTAGATAGCCAGCGCGCTGCTGCCAATAGCCAGATAGCGACGTAAGCTGAGGAAAGTAAACCAGCCGCGATCGTAATGGGCGGTGCCATCCAGCCAGTCACGCCGCGCAGCACTTAAATCCAGCCGCTGCTGCTGCACATGCTTAAGCAGTTCATGGATGCGTTCTTCACGCTCGCGGCGGCTCATCAGCGCTGGTCCTCAAGCAAATTACGGTCTGTTTCCAGCTCTTTGCGCGTGTGGCGCAACAGCGTGGACTGACGTGATTTGCGCAGCGTCCAGAGCCCTAAAATAACCGCCAGCAGCAGCAGTGTGCCGGTCGTGATGCCAATGGCCATCAGACGATACTGCGCATCCACTGCCCAGATAATCAGAACCATCAGGCTCATCAGACCAAATGCAGTGAACAGCATTGTCAGGCCAACCATCAACAGCAGCTGAATCAGGTTAGCTTTCTCGTGCTCCAGTTCCACCACTGCCAGACGAACGCGCGTCTCGACCATGCCAACCAGCGTGGTCACAATGCGCTGGCCGATGTTAATGACCCCTTTAGCCGGGCCGTGGTTATGCTGTGAGTCTGCCATAGTTATCGACGCGAGATGAGCATGCCCAGTGCGACGCCAATCGCTGCACCGATGCCCACACCATGCCATGGATTTTCACGCACGTAGCCTTCGGCTTTCTGTGCCGCTTCGCGGGTGGTCGCAGCGATGCGCTCGCTTGATTCGCCCAGACGTTCACGTGAGCTATCCAGCGCATCACGCGCTTTACTGCGAAGTTTATCCAGCTCACCTTTAGATTTTTCAGTGCTGCTGCTCAGCACTTCTTCCAGGGTATCAGCCAGGTTTTTCAGTTCAGCACGCAAATGTTCCGATGATGTGTCTTTAGACATAAAATACTCCTTTAACATCAGTTGGTTAATTCCGATTAATAGGGCTCCGCCTGTAGCTTTTTCAGCTCCCGGCGTGCTTCATCCAGTTTTTCCTGTCGCTTAGCAATCTTGTCCTTGTCATGGCCCTCTTCACGCTCTTCCCTGAGTGCGTGCTCACGCTCTGCAACTTTCTGCTTTTGAGCGTTAATTCTTTCCAGATGGGCGGCCTCAAGCTTTTTATCGCTGCAATCTGCCCGGACTTCGGTCAGCGCACGCTCCAGACCATTAACCCGGCGCTCGTTGTTATGCTTCTGCGCCATCCCGATTTCACGCTGAATATCCTGCTCTTTCTGTTCACACAGCGATTCTGCTGCCAGCAGCGAACCCGACAGCGAAAACAGCGCGACTCCCAGTAATACTTGATATTTCATCGGTCCTGAACCTTCCATTGCGACCTGACTCGTCATCACTCGCTGAATCTTATGCCTGCGGGTGCTGAGAATCGACTCTGGGTTAAGCATAGACACCCAAAGTAAAAAGTTCAAAGAAGACCGGGAGATAGAGCGCCTTTAAGACCGCCACACCCACCCGCAGCGGTCTTAAAAGAGAGGGAATCGGGAGATTACGCCAGTGAGAGGTGCTGAGAGTGATCGTGCTGCGCCACAATAAAGCCCTGTGGCAGCAGGCGGCGTAACAC
This sequence comes from Candidatus Pantoea varia, assembly GCF_900115075.1. GTDB lineage: Bacteria > Pseudomonadota > Gammaproteobacteria > Enterobacterales > Enterobacteriaceae > Pantoea > Pantoea varia. The sequence continues at coordinate 366,095 of NZ_FOVG01000004.1, read as the reverse complement.
CTTCTGGGCAGCCAGACTCTGCTCTTCGCTGTCAAAATGGATGATCAGTGCATCACCCGCAGGGGTAATGCTTTTGATACGAATACCCTGCGCGCTTAATTGCTGATAAAGATAAAAACCATCGGGCAGCGTTGCGCCAGCATGGGAAACACGAATCTGAACTACCGTTTCGTGTTTCATCAGCGGCGGGATCGCGCAAACCGCGACCAGCACCAGCGCGCCAGCTATCAACCACGGTAACCACCGTTTAGGAATTGCCTGCAGTAATTTCATTACTCGGCTTTCCCGTTTTGATTCGCCTGTCGCTTACGCCATATCACCACCAGCGATCCCACCAGACCAAACACCAGCAGTGCCAGCGGCAGCATCATCAGGAAGAACATCATCTCATCTTCGTAACGACGGAAAATCGGGGTTTTACCCAGCGCGAAGCCGATCACGGTCAGAATCACGACCCACAGGAACGCACTGACCCAGTTGAAGAACTGAAAGCGGGCATTGCTGAGGCCAGACAATCCGGCGATGGTCGGCAGCAGCGTTCGCACAAACGCGATAAAGCGACCGATCAGCAGGGCAGATAAGCCGTGACGGTGGAACATGCTGTGCGCGCGCAGATGATACTGGGCGGGAAGGTGGGAGAGCCATTTCTGTACCGTGGGCGTGTTACCCAGCCAGCGGCCCTGTATGTAGCTCACCCAGCAGCCAAGACTGGCGCCGGTGGTCAAAACCAGAATCGTTATCGGGAAACTCATGGCGCCTTTGGCAATCAGTACGCCGACCAGAATCAGCAGACTGTCACCCGGCAGAAATGCGGCGGGAAGAAGGCCATTTTCTAAAAACAAAATCATAAACAGCACGCCGTAAATGGCCCATACCAGCGTGGGATCGGAGAGGGTTTCGTAGTCCTGCTGCCACAGGGCATGCAGCAACGATTGCAAAATATCCATCAATTCATTCCTGAACATCATTGTTAAACATGTCCCACAGGGACTTAAACGCAGACCGGCATTTCGTTATAAATTTTAGGAGCGCAGCCTGGGCGGGGTTTTCCGGATCCTTCCAGAATTGATTGTTAAATCAGCGACTTTATAATCCCCTGTCGCAAAGGGTAATAAAAGGGCGATAACTGTAACAAAAATCGCCTGTCTGAGACAGGAAAACTCTCTTGCGAACAGGAGTTTTACCTTGTGAAACGGTCTGTAAAAAGGAGCTTTACATGACCTGACACTATTGCAGACTAACTGACCCTTTCAGGGGTTTTTCAGGCAATTTTAGCGGGCGTTATTGGACCCATCAGGCAGGATGACCGGATTCTCACCAAACATGTAGCGGTCCACGTTAAATTCAAAATCATCCGCCGTTGCGTTAAACAGCATCTGTTTAGTATTTTCCAGATGTTGCCACATCGCCAGTTTGCTGGCGGCGGGATCTTTGCGCATCAGCGCTTTGAGAATCTGATCGTGGTCGTCGCACCAGCTGAGAATGCTGCGCTGGTCGATGTGTTCGTGAAGTTTGAGCCAGTAAGGATTGTGCAGGCGGTGCAGCCACATTTTTTCAACGATGGCGGCTAAGGCACTGTTCTGGGTGGATTGTGCGATGCGCACATGAAATTGCATGTCCCATTCGGAGTCGCGGAAGTGATCCTCCTGACGGGCTTTTTCCTGAATCGCCATCAGGTCGATGATGTCCTGACGCGTGACCTGAGTTGCTGCGAACTCCGCCACATTACTCTCAATCAACTGGCGCGCCTGCAGTAATTCAAACGGGCCAAACGTCGCGAACTCAAGCTGACTGCTGGTCGGGGCGATACGGTTCTGCTGCTGGCTGGCTATGACGTGAATGCCGGATCCTTTACGGACCTCAACATAGCCTTCCACTTCCAGCATGATGATCGCTTCGCGGACGACAGTGCGGCTCACTTCCATCTCTTCGGCAATCAGGCGCTCAGCAGGCAGTTTTTCACCAACCGGATAGATCCCGGTTTCGATGCGGCTTTTCAGCTCGCTGGCCAGCTGTTGATAGAGTCGACGGGATTCAGTGAGGTCCATAGCACAATCCTGGTAGCAGACAGATAAGTTGTTATACCACTTCAGGCTGTGCGAGGAAATGGGCTGGCTCGCGCCAGCCCGGCAGATCAATTGTGTACGGCGCTGGCTGGCGGAATCACAGCGTCCGTTTCCAGCTCTGAAATCGGTTTATTTTTCAGGACTGTCCAGATCACTACGGCACCCAGCAGATCGAACACCGCCAGGGCAGCAAACAGCGGGCTGAAGCCCAGCGTGTCGGCCAGTGCACCGACGACCAGCGCAAACATCGTGCTGGCGGTCCAGGCTGCCATGCCGGTCAGGCCGTTAGCCGTCGCGACTTCATTACGGCCGAAAACGTCTGACGACAGGGTGATGAGCGCACCAGAAAGGGCCTGATGCGCAAAGCCGCCGATGCACAGCAGACCAATCGCAACGTAAGGGCTGGTGAACAGGCCGATGGTGCCTGGCGCAATCATTAACACCGCACCCATCGTCACCACCATCTTACGGGAGACGATCAGGTTAACGCCGAACCAGCGCTGAAACAGCGGCGGCAGATAACCCCCCAGGATGCAGCCGAAATCCGCGAACAGCATCGGCATCCAGGCAAACATCGCAATCTCTTTAAGATTGAAGCCGTAAACCTTAAACATGAACAGCGGAATCCAGGCGTTGAACGTACCCCACGCCGGTTCTGCCAGAAAACGCGGCAGGGCAATACCCCAGAACTGGCGGTTACGGATAATCTGCAGGGCCGACATTTTGCGGGTGTTGCCAGTCTGATGCTGCGCTTCCTGACCGGAGATAATATAGTCGCGCTCTTCATCGCTCAGCTTCTTCTGCTGTTTCGGGTGCTTGTAAAACACCAGCCAGCAGAGTGCCCAGGCCATGCTCAACACACCGGTCATGATAAAGGCCAGCTGCCAGCTGTGCGCCACGATAGCCCAGACAACCAGCGGCGGAGCCAGCATCGCACCGATAGATGAACCGACGTTAAAGTAGCCTACCGCGACCGAACGCTCTTTGGCCGGAAACCACTCACTGCTCGCTTTCAGGCCAGCCGGGATCATTGCCGCTTCAGCCGCACCGACGGCACCACGCGCCAGAGCAAGGCCGCCCCAGCTGCCTGCCATCGCGGTAGCGGCACAGAAGATCGCCCACAGTACAGCAAACACCGCGTAGCCGACTTTGGTACCCAGCAGATCCAATACATAACCTGCCACCGGCTGCATCAGCGTGTAGCAGGCTGAATAGGCCGCAATGATATATGAGTACTGCTGCGTGGTGATATGCAGCTCTGTCATCAATGTCGGGGCCGCCACGGCAATGGTGTTACGGGTCAGATACCCTAACACCGTACCGAGCGTCACCAGTCCAATCATGTACCAGCGTAACCCTTTGATCTTACGCATCCTCTACCTCTTCCAGTTCTGTATGCGGTCTTGCCGCTGTTGTTATCTGGAGCGGGACAGCACGTGATGCAGCTCTGCTCACGCCCGCAGGTTCTGTCTGAGCAACCCTGTTCTGACCTTGCCATTATCTGAGTCATTAACGACCTCATGATGGAGCGAGAGCCTAACTTGTTATACAACTTTAAAAGTTGAGAGCCATCACAAAAACCCTTTCTGCACTGTGGGATACTGGAAACCTGCGTAATGACAGCCATTTAGCGCGATACGGGCGACTAAAACGTCCATAACGGCAGTCTGGTACCGCCGTTTATGTGAGCATGATCGCAAATAAATCCGTAACGGACTAAAATTGGTATGATAACTTTGAGCCATCAGTGGTTCAGTAGATGAGGAAGCCTGTATGTCACGTTTCATGACCGAGGATTTTTTGCTGGATAGTGAATTCGCCCGACGTCTCTATCACGACTATGCGAAAGATCAGCCGATTTTCGACTATCACTGCCACTTACCCCCGCAGCAGATTGCCGAAAATTATCGCTTCGCCAATCTTTATGACATCTGGCTCAAGGGCGATCACTACAAGTGGCGGGCAATGCGCGCCAACGGTGTGGCTGAGGCATTTTGTACCGGCAACGCCAGCGATCGTGAAAAGTTTGACGCCTGGGCGCGCACTGTGCCGCATACCATTGGCAATCCGCTCTATCACTGGACCCATCTGGAATTACGCCGGCCTTTCGGCATCACCGACACACTGCTTTCTGAGAAAACTGCCGACAGCATCTGGCATCGCTGCAATGAACTGCTGGCGCAGGATAGCTTCACCACACGCGGCATCATGCAGCAGATGAAGGTGAAGATGGTCGGCACCACGGACGACCCGCTGGATGACCTGCGCCATCACCGCGCGCTGGCAGATGATGCGAGCTTCAGCGTCAAAGTACTGCCGAGCTGGCGTCCGGATAAAGCCTTTAATATCGAAGCCGAAACCTTTCTGCCGTGGATCGAGACGCTGGAGCAGCTGACCGACATCAGCGTGCAGCGTTTTGACGATCTGCGCAGCGCCCTGCATCAGCGGCTGGATCACTTCGCCGCGCACGGCTGTAAAGTCTCGGATCACGCGCTGGATGTGGTCTGTTATGCCGAGGCGGATGACGCCACGCTGGATGCGATTCTGGCGCGTCGTCGCAGCGGTGCCGCGCCAAATCCGCAGGAAACGGCACAGTTCAAAACGGCGGTACTGGTCTGGCTGGGCAGCGAATATGCGCGCCGTGGCTGGGTGCAGCAGTATCACATTGGCGCACTGCGCAACACCAACCCGCGCCAGTATCAACTGCTGGGGCCGGATGTGGGCTTCGACTCCATCAACGACCAGCCACTGGCAGAACCGCTGGCACGCCTGCTGGGCGCGCAGAATCTCAATAATGCGCTGCCGAAAACCATCCTCTACTGCCTGAATCCGCGCGACAACGAAGTGCTGGCGACGATGGCGGGTAACTTCCAGGGAGAGGGTCAGGCGGGCAAAATGCAGTTCGGTTCCGCCTGGTGGTTCAACGATCAGCTGGACGGTATGCAGCGTCAGATGACCCAGCTGGCGCAGATTGGCCTGCTGAGCCGCTTCGTCGGGATGCTGACCGACAGCCGCAGCTTCCTCTCTTACACCCGCCACGAATATTTCCGCCGGTTGCTGTGCCAGATGATGGGCCGCTGGGTAGAGCAGGGCGAAGCGCCAGCCGATGAAGCACTGTTAGGCCAGATGGTTCAGAACATCTGCTTCAACAATGCCCGCGATTACTTCGGCATCGAGCTGGGAGCCTGATGATGAAAAGGCTAAACCGCCACGACTTTCCGGGCGCGGTCTATCGCGACCGGGTGATCCAGTTCGGCGAAGGTAACTTCCTGCGCGCCTTTATTGACTGGCAGATTGACTGGCTGAATGAACATCAGGGCACCGATGCCGGGATCGTGGTGGTGCGGCCGCGCAACCGTGAAGTCAGCGACAGCCTGAATCAGCAGGATGGTCTCTACACCACGCTGATCCGCGGACTGAACGACCAGGGTGAGCAGGTCAGCGAAACCCGGCTGATCCGCAGCCTCAACCGTGAGATCCAGCCCTGGCAGCAGTTTGGTGAATTTATGGCGCTGGCCCGGAATCCTGACCTGCGCATGGTCTTCTCCAACACCACCGAAGCGGGTATCGCCTTTGTTGGTACGGATCAGCTCACCGATCAGCCCGCCAGCAGCTTCCCCGGCAAACTGACGCAGCTGCTGTGGGCGCGCTATTCCCACTTCAATGGTGCCAGCGACCGGGGCTGGCTGGTGGTGCCGTGTGAGCTGATTGACCATAACGGCGACACGCTGCGCGATCTGGTGCTGCGTTATGCCGATCACTGGCATCTGCCGTCAGAATTCAAAACCTGGATTCATCAGCATTGTGCCTTCTACAACACCCTGGTGGATCGCATCGTTACCGGCTTCCCGGCGGAAAGCGAGCAACTGCAACGCGAACTGGGTTATGAAGATCGCTTTCTGGTGGCGGGCGAAGTCTATTACCAGTTTGTGATTCAGGGACCGTCGGCGCTGTTCAGCGAACTGAAGCTGGTGGCGCTGTCGCCGCAGGTCCGGCATGTGGATGACATTGCGCCTTATAAAGCGCAGAAAGTGGCCATTCTCAATGGCGCGCACACTGCGATGGTGCCGGTGGCGTTTCTGGCCGGTATTGAAAGTGTGGGGGAGGCGATGGCCGATCCGGCGATTGCCGGATTTGTGGACAACCTGCTGCGTCACGAAGTGATCCCGACGCTCGATCTGCCTGCCGGTGAACTGCACGCCTTTGCCGATGCGGTTCAGCGCCGCTTTCGCAATCCGTTTATTCGTCATGCGTTGCTGTCGATTGCCCTCAATGGCATGACCAAGTTCCGCACCCGTCTGCTGACGTCACTGCTTGCAGCGCATCAGCAAACCGGTGAGTGGCCGACACACATTACCTTTGCGCTGGCCGCGCTAATCGCCTTTTATCGCGGCGAGTCAGCCGGAAAGAGCTGGCCGTTACAGGATGAGCCGCAGTGGCTACAGCGCTACGCTGACGCCTGGAAAGCACTTGATGCGGATCAGCTGTCACCGCAACAGCTGGTGAACGGCGTACTCAGCGACGCGCAACACTGGGGTGAAGATTTAACCCGGCAGCCCGGACTGGCTGCGGCTGTCACCCAACACCTGCAAAATATCATCGCCCACGGAATGCGTGAGGCGCTGAGCCAACTGAGATAACGCTATGCAAGACGCAATTAAAATTGATCCCCGCGACAATGTCGCCGTGGCGTTACGTGATTTAGAGGCGGGCGCCACGATAGAGCTGCCGCCACTGAGTGTGGCGGTGCAACAGGCCGTTGGACGCGGGCATAAATTTGCCCTGCAGCCTATCGCGCAGGATGAACTGGTGATCAAATATGGGCTGCCAATTGCCCATGCCACACAGCCTGTGGCTGCCGGTGAGTTAATCCATTCGCAGAACGCCCGCACCAATCTCAGCGACCTGGATGAGTATGCGTATCAGCCCGAGTTCGTGACGTTACCCCCGCAGCCGGGTGACCGTGAGGTGCAGATCTACCGTCGTGCTAACGGCGAGGTCGGCATCCGCAATGAGCTGTGGATCCTGCCGACCGTTGGCTGCGTCAACGGCATTGCGCGTCAGATCCTGCAGCGTTTCCTGAAAGAGACGCAGCAGGCAGAGGGCACCGATGGGGCATTCCTGTTCAGCCACACCTTCGGCTGCTCGCAGCTGGGACAGGACCACGAAAATACCCGCACCATGCTGCAGAATATGGTGCGCCATCCTAATGCTGGCGCGGTGCTGGTGATTGGTCTCGGCTGTGAAAACAATCAGGTCGACGCCTTCCGTGACACCCTTGGCGCGTTTGAAAGCGACCGGGTCGAGTTCATGGTGTGCCAGCAGCATGACGATGAGGTTGAAGCCGGACTGGAGCGGCTGCATGCGTTGTATGAAAAAATGCGGCATGACCGTCGCGAGCCAGGCAAGCTCAGCGAGCTGAAGTTTGGTCTGGAGTGCGGCGGTTCGGATGGTTTGTCAGGTATCACCGCTAATCCGCTGCTGGGACGGTTCTCAGACCAGATGATCGCCAATGGCGGTACCACCGTGCTGACTGAAGTGCCGGAAATGTTTGGCGCAGAACGAATTCTGATGAGCCGCTGTCGCGATGAAGAGACCTTCAGCAAAACGGTGGCGATGATCAACGACTTCAAACAGTACTTTATCGATCACCAGCAGCCGATTTACGAGAATCCGTCGCCGGGCAATAAAGCGGGCGGCATCACCACGCTGGAAGAGAAGTCGCTGGGATGTACTCAGAAAGCGGGGCAGAGCCAGGTGGTCGATGTGCTGAAGTATGGCGAACGGTTAAAAACGCCTGGGCTGAATCTGCTGAGTGCGCCGGGTAATGATGCGGTTGCCACCAGTGCGCTGGCGGGAGCCGGTTGCCACATGGTGCTGTTCAGTACCGGACGCGGCACGCCGTATGGCGGCTTTGTGCCAACGGTGAAGCTGGCTACCAACACACCGCTGGCGGAGAAGAAGCCGCACTGGATCGATTTTAATGCCGGACGGTTGATCGAGGGGATGAGCATGGATGCAATGCTGGAAGATTTTGTCGACAGCATTGTGGCGATTGCCAGCGGTCAGCCGACCAACAACGAGAAGAACGACTTCCGCGAGCTGGCGATTTTTAAAAGTGGTGTGACGCTTTAGTTTGTCAGACAAACAATGGCGATCCTGATGTGGTCATAACGTCGGTTAATCCTGTGCCATTCGCGGATGGCAGAGTCCGATCGCAAAGTCGCTTAAAGCATCCCTGCTCGCTCGTCCCGCGCGATTACGCACCTCATCCCTGAGGTGCGCCCGTTGCCGGGCCAACGCTTTGCGTTGTTCAAAAACGCTCCCGGCGTTTTTGTCCATGGCGCGGGACGCTTTGCTCTTCGGATTCTGCCACCCGCTCTTTGAGCTATCTGAAAGGTTATGCCCGGCTGGTTTCGCGCTCCGCTTCTGCCTGACAAACGGCGGCGGTAAACAGAATATCCGTTGAGGAGTTCAGCGCGGTTTCCGCCGAATCCTGCAGTACACCAATAATAAAGCCGACTGCCACCACCTGCATTGCCAGGTCATTCGGAATGCCAAACATATTGCAGGCCACCGGGATCAGCAGCAGCGAACCACCCGCCACGCCTGATGCCCCACAGGCACAAAGTGATGCCACCAGACTCAGCAGAATCGCCGTCGGCACATCAATGCTGATACCCAGCGTATGCACCGCCGCCAGCGTCAGCACAGTAATGGTGATCGACGCTCCCGCCATACTGATGGTTGCGCCCAGCGGAATCGACACCGAATAGGTATCCTCATCCAGATCCAGACGTTTCGCCAGCGCCATATTCACCGGAATGTTGGCGGCCGAACTGCGGGTAAAGAAGGCGGTCACGCCGCTTTCGCGCAGGCAGGTAAAGACCAGCGGATAGGGGTTACGGCGGATTTTGCTGAACACCAGCATCGGGTTCACCACCAGCGCCATCAGCAGCATACAACCGATCAGTAACGTCAGCAGATGCGCATATTGCCACAGCGCACCAAAGCCGGTTGAAGCCAGGATTGACGCCACCAGACCGAAAATACCGATTGGCGCGCAGCGGATGACGCAGCGTACCAGCCAGGTCACCGCATGAGAGGCATCGTTGAGAAAGGCTCGTGTGCTGTCACTGCTGTGACGGAACGCCAGCCCGAGGCCAATCGCCCACACCAGAATGCCGATGTAGTTGGCGTTCATCAGTGCCGTGATCGGATTTGACACCATGCTCATCAGCAGTCCACGTAACACTTCGGTGATGCCGGATGGTGGTGTGATTTCCGTGGTACCCACTGCCAGCGTCAGCGTCTGCGGGATCAGATGGCTGAAGACCACCGCGACGACCGCCGCGAAAAAGGTGCTCAGCAGATAGAGCATGATAATTGGCCGGATATTGGTTTTCTGGCCCTGCTGGTGGTTGGCAATCGAAGCGATCACCAGCATCAGTACCAGCAACGGCGCCACCGCTTTCAGCGCACTGACAAACAGTTCACCCAGCAGACCGACCGCCAGCGCGGCATCGTGTGAAACCCAGGCGAGCGCCACACCGGCGATCAGCCCAATCATGATTTGCTTCACCAGGCTTCCGGCGAGCAGCGTGCCCAGACGTGCGGAGAGAGTTTTCTGCATAATATTTTCTATATTTTGTCGCGGATGTAGTTTCAGACGCGATGTTTTGCATCGGCTAAAACGGTTTGCCCGGCGGAGTATAAGGAAAACATCGGATGAGAAAAGAGAAAGTTCTGTCGCTGTGGAGCAGGTCAGATTTTTATTATGCTGGATAGTGGAAGTGTGACAGAGAGATGAAATGGCGTGACAGGCTGTCGCAAAATAAAACAGGGGCATCCGCTGCCCCCGCAGGTAATTATGGTGCGATCTTTTTCTGGTCTCTTTTGCGGTTAACCCAGGCATTAATCAGCAGGGTTGATGCCAGAATGGCACCGACTACACCCAGCGAGATACCGACCGGGATATGGTAGAGGTCGACAATCAGCATCTTAAAGCCGATGAACACCAGCACAATAGCCAGGCCATACTTCAGCATTGAGAACCGTTCCGCCACGTTCGCCAGCAGGAAGTACATGGCACGCAACCCCAGGATAGCGAACAGGTTTGAGGTCAGCACGATGAACGGGTCGGTGGTCACGGCGAAGATTGCCGGGATACTGTCGACCGCAAAGATCACGTCGCTAAGTTCCACCATGATCAGCACCAGCAGCAGCGGGGTTGCAAACAGCACACCGTTTTTGCGGGTAAAGAACTTCTCGCCGTCAAGATCGTCTGTCATGCGCAGATGCTTACGCAGCCAGCGCACCACCGGTTTGTCGCCGACCGCACCGTCATCCTCTTTCGCCAGCGCCATCTTCACGCCGGTAAACAGCAGGAAGGCACCGAACACATACAGGATCCAGCTGAACTGCGTGACCAGCCAGCTACCGGCAAAGATCATGATAGTACGCAGCACGATAGCGCCTAATACGCCATAAATCAGCACACGGCGCTGCAGGTTGGCCGGAATAGAGAAGTAGCTGAACAGCATCAGCCAGACGAAGACGTTATCCACCGCCAGCGCTTTTTCCAGCACGTAACCGGTCAGGAAGGCGAGCGTCTGCGTATTAGCCACTTCACGTCCTGCGCTGCCCTCCAGATACCACCAGAATGCGGCGCTGAACAGCAGTGAGACGGAAACCCAGATCAGCGACCAGACAGCCGCCTGCTTGAAAGACATGGTCTGCGCGCCGCGGCGTCCCTGCAATAGCAGGTCGATAGCCAGCATGATAAGCACCACAACCGCAAAGCTGCCCCACAGTAAAGGCGTACCCACAGTTTGCATATTCGTATCCTGTCCGAAAAATAAAAAAAACGGCTGAAGTCAGAAGACGTCAGCCGCTTATTTTTGTGTAAGCAAACCTCGCCTTCCGGCAAGGTCTCACTTACAACTCAGAAATGGATTCCGGGTTGCCTGATGACCGGATGCTTTCGCATCGTAATGACGATCAATCAGCTTACAAGTTACTCCCCTTTGCAGGAGGCTAAGTTACGGTTTAGCCGCACAGGAAGCAACACCTCTCAGACATATTTAGAAATATTTACACTGCAGCCTGATCGGCCGGGAAGATGACGCCGGTCTGGCGGCGGATCTCAGTCAGTAGCGATGCGGTAATCCGCGAAACCTCCAGTCCGGGATGGTCCACCTGGCGCTGCTCAACCAGCCGGGCAAACGCGACCGCTTCATACAGCATAGTGTTGATATGCTGCGGCTCACTCAGCGCCTGCTTTTCAGCGCCACGAGGAATAAAGGTTAGCTGCTGGCACTCCGATAACTTTTCAATCACCAGCGTGCCCGCTTCACCCTGAATCTCGCTGGGCAGGCTGGAATCACTCACCTTCGAATGCAGAATCGTCACGTCGAAATCGCCGTAGCTCAGCACCACCACACCATGTGCATCAACGCCGCTCGCAAGCAACGTCGCGGTGGCCTGCACGCGTTCTGGTTCGCCCCACAATGCCACCGCCGAGGCCAGACAGTAATAACCAATATCCATAATCGAACCGTTCGACCAGCGTGGATCAAAGGTATTGGGGTTTTCGCCGTTGAGATAGCGCGGGTAGCGTGAAGAGTACTGGCAGTAACTCAGCAGCGCTTTTCGCAGTTTACCCACGTCAGGCAGTGCCTGCTGCAGTCGCTTGAAATTCGGCAGGCTGGCGGTTTTAAATGCCTCAAACAGCACCACCTGATGCTCACGGGCGCAGGCGATCAGCTGCTCCACTTCTGTCACATTCGAGGCCAGCGGTTTTTCGCAAATGACATGCTTGCCGTGCGACATAAACAGCCGCGCCTGCTGGCAGTGCAGGGCGTTGGGGCTGGCAAGATAGACCGCATCGATCTCCGGACTGGCGGCCAGAGCTTCCAGTGAGGTAAAGGTTTGTTTGCAGGGATAATCGGCAATAAAGGTGTCGGCCTGCTGCTGACTACGTGAATAAACCGCACAGAGCTTCATCGCTCCGGTTTCATGAGCGGCATCAATAAACTGGCGTGTAATCCAGTTTGTTCCCACAATGGCAAAACGAATCACGTCATCTCTCCGGCAGCGTTAAAACGGCAGAGTAACATCTCCCCGACGCTGTGCAATGGTGCCGGGCGGGCAGGGATTGATCCTGCGATCCGCATTCCAATAATATGCGGAAGCGATGATGTTTATGTATCAACCAGGGAGCGCAGGTGAAAGCAAGTAAGCACGCATTAAACTGGACCACACTTCTGATCGCCATTCCGGTCGGGTGTGCGGCGTCGCTGGTGACGCTGGCTTTTCGCGGCGTGATTGAACTGATCAACCATCTGCTTTTCGCCCGCAGTGGCGATATTACCGAATCTTTACATCTCTGGCCGTGGATCTTCTGGCCACTGCTGGTGGGCGCGGGTGGGGTGCTGGCGGGCTTTTTCCTGCGTTATGCAGTTGCCATTGAGCAGCAGCAGACGGTGAAAACGGATTACCTTGAAGTGATCAATGCCCGGCTCGATGCGGTGCCGACCAAAACCTCGCTATTCCGCGCCTTATCGTCAATTGCCAGTATCGGCAGCGGCGCGTCGATCGGTAAAGAGGGGCCGATGGTGCAGCTCTCAGCCCTGTGCGGCAGCGCGATTGGCCGCCTGTTACCGGCGTCTCTTAACCTGAAAAACAGCGATGTGGTCGCAATGGCGGCCGCGGCGGGTCTCGCATCGGTCTATCATGCGCCGCTGGCCTCGGCGATTTTTGTCGCGGAGATCGCCTTCGGTATTTCCGCGTTGCAGCGACTGATCCCCCTGATTATCGCCTCAGCAACGGCGGTGATGACCATGTGGGCGCTGGGCTTTCGCAGCGCGCTCTATCCGCTGGCGGATGCGAGCTTCGTCATGGATCTCAGCAGCCTGCTGATGACGGTGGTGATAGGTTTGAGCGCCGGTCTGGCGGGCTGGATTCTGATTAAATGCATCGCCCGCAGCAAAGTGCTGTTCAGCCGGGTCACCTCGCTGCCAGTGCGTCTGGGCGCGGGCGGCTTTGCGGTGGGCTTACTGGCGCTGATCTCCACCGATATCCTCGGCAACGGCTACGAAGTCATCGTCAAAGTCATGGCGGGCGACTATCTGCTGCCGGGTCTGCTGCTGTTGCTGGTGCTGAAAACCCTCGCCACCAGCCTGTCGGTAGGGTCGAACGCCGTCGGCGGACTCTTTACGCCTTCGCTGCTGATTGGGGCGCTGCTTGGGGTCATCATCGCGACGGTGGGGGCGGTGCTGCATCTGCCGCTCGGCAATGTGCTGCTCTATGCCGCGATTGGTATGGCGGCGGTGCTGGCGGCGGTCAGTCAGGCGCCGTTGATGGCGATGCTGATGGTGCTGGAGATGACGCTCAACAGCAGCCTGCTGTTTCCGCTGATGATTGCCACCGTGCTGGCGTCGATGGTGGTCTATCGCCTGCAGTCCGCCAGTACCTATCCGGTCGTAAGTCATCACTTCAGCCGTTCAGAGGCGAAATATGATTTCGATAACATGCGCATAGCTGAGCTGATTATTCCCGGTGCGGCGTTGCAGCCGGAGGAGTCAGTGGGGCAGGCGCTGGCGGTCAGTTCGCTGAAGCGTGAGCGCTACGTCTATGTGATCAACGCCGCAGGTGCTTTCCTCGGTGTGGTCTCGATCCATGAGATTTCACGCCGGGTGCTGGCGCAGGAGATTACTCTCGACTCACCGGTACAGTGCGTCATGGATCAGGATTTCCCGGTGGTCTATCAGAATCAGAGTATGCGTGAAGGGTGGGAGGCGTTTGCGGCGGTGACGCTGGAACGACTGCCGGTGCTGAATAATCCCCAGGAGCGACGCTTTCTGGGGGCGCTGACCAAAACCAGCCTGATTCAGAAAGCGCAGGAGTTTCTTTAAGCGGCGTTGCCGCGCATTGCCTGGTCTGTCATCCACAGGCGGGCATCAAATTCGAGCTGATGGTAATCCGGCTCCATATGGCAGCAGAGCTGGTAGAACGCCTTGTCGTGATCTTTCTCTTTCAGGTGTGCCAGCTCATGCACCACGATCATCCGCAGAAACGGCTCCGGCGCGAGGCGGAAAAAGGTCGAGATGCGGATTTCCGCTTTCGCCTTGAGTTTGCCGCCCTGAATCCGTGAGATGGCCGTGTGAAGGCCAAGTGCATGCTTCATCACCTTAATCCTGTTATCCCACATCACTTTGCTGATCGGCGGTGCGTTACGCATATAACGGTTTTTCAGCGCCTGCGTGTAGTCATACAGCGCTTTATCACTCATCACATCGTGGGTGTCGGGATAGCGTTCCTGCAGAAACGCACCTAAGCGCTGCTGGGTGATCAGCGTCTGCACCTGCTCAAGAAGGGGGGCAGGATAACCCTGAAGGTAGATCAGTGAGGACATTAGGGATTCCAGGCGAAAGACAGTATACTGCGCCCCCGATTTTGGGGCGAAAATCAACCAAAGTGTACCACGCCGGAGAATTCATGAGCCAACTTGAACTGAACGATCGCACACTGATCCTGCATCGCTTCCCGCAGATGCGTGACGAAAGTCCATTACAAGCCTGGGATGCGGCTGATGAATATCTGTTACAGCAGGCGCTGCCGGAAGGACCGGTGCTGGTGTTCAACGACAGTTTCGGGGCACTAACCTGCGCCCTGAATCCACGCACCGTCTGGCACGTCAGCGATTCCTGGCTGAGCCAGCAGGCCGCCCGTCAGAACCTGACGTTTAATGAGCTGGATGACAGCGAGGTTCACTTTGTTGATAGCCTGGCAGAACTGCCTGCGGCCCCGGCGGCGGTGCTGATCAAGGTGCCTAAAACTCTGGCGCTGCTGGAGCACCAGCTGCGCGCCATTCGCGAAGTGGTCACACCCGATACGGTGATTCTGGCGGCGGCGCGCGCCAAAGAGATCCATAACTCTACCCTGCAGCTGTTCGAACAGATTATCGGTGAAACCAAAACTTCACTGGCGTGGAAAAAAGCGCGCCTGATCTACAGCCAGTTCAGCAAGCCTGAACTGCGTGAGGCCACGCCGACGCTGGTCTGGCCGCTGGATGGCACTCCTTATCAGATTCACAACTACGCCAACGTCTTCTCGCGCGCTTCGCTGGATATCGGCGCACGGCTGTTTGTGCAGCATCTGCCGGAAAACATTGAAGGCGAGATTGTCGATCTGGGCTGTGGCAACGGTGTGGTTGGACTGGTGGCGCTGGAGCAGAATCCGCAGGCTGAGGTGCATTTCCTTGATGAGTCTTACATGGCGGTCGCCTCCAGCAAGCTTAATGTGGAAGTGAACCGTCCTGATGATCTGTCGCGCTGTCAGTTCCTGGTGAATAACGTGCTGAGCGGCTATCCGTCGGATAGGCTGCACGCGGTGCTTTGTAACCCGCCATTCCATCAGCAGCATGCTGTCACTGATCATCTGGCGTGGCAGATGTTCCGCGATGCGAAACGCTGCCTTCAGTATGGCGGCGAGTTGCGCATTGTCGGCAACCGCCACCTTGATTATCACCACAAGCTGAAGAAGCTGTTCGGCAACTGCACGCTGATCGCCTCTAATCAGAAGTTTGTGGTACTGCGTGCGGTGAAAATGCGCTAGTCAGACCGACAGGGCCAGCTGCGTCGCCTGCGCAATTGCGCGGCGCGCATCCAGTTCCTGCGCCACATCTGCACCGCCTATCACCGTCACCACCTGTCCTTTAGCACGCAGCGCGGCTTCCAGCTCGCGCTGCGGCTCCTGCCCGGCACAGATAATCACGTTATCGACCTCCAGCAGCAGCGTTTCGCCGTTGCGTCGCAGGTGCAGGCCGCTCTCATCTATGGCCAGATACTCTACGCTGCCCCACATCTCCACGCCGCGCGCCTGCAGACTGGCGCGATGGATCCAGCCGGTGGTTTTTGCCAGCCCGGCACCCGGTTTGCCCGATCGGCGCTGCAGCAGCCAGATTTGCCGCAATGCGGCTGGCGGCTCAGGTTTCATCACGCCGCCACGCTGCGTCAGGCTGTGGTCGATGCCCCATTCCGTGTAAAACGCCGCCAGATCCTCATCATGCGAGGGTTGCGACAAATACTCCGCCACATCAAAGCCAATGCCACCTGCGCCGATAATGGCTACCCGTTTACCCACCGGGCGCTTATCGCGCAGCACCTCCAGATAGCTGAGCACGCTGGGGTGGTCGATGCCTGGAATGTCGGGCGTACGCGGCTGAATGCCGGTCGCCAGCACCACTTCATCGGCGTCACTCAGCTGATCGGGCGTGACCCGACAGCCCGTCTGAACCGTCACGCCTGCGGCCGCCAGCTCATGCCGGAAATAGCGCAGCGTTTCGCTGAACTCAGATTTGCCGGGGATCTGCCGGGCAATATTGAACTGACCGCCAATCTCTGGCGCGGCCTCATAGAGTATGACCTGATGGCCGCGCTGCGCCGCCTGCAGCGCAAACGCCATTCCGGCCGGACCGGCTCCCACCACCGCCAGCCTGCGCGGGGCGGGGCTGGCGATAACCGGCATCAGCGACTCATGGCAGGCGCGCGGATTGACCAGGCAGGAGGTGATTTTACCGGCGAACACCTGGTCGAGGCAGGCCTGATTACAGGCGATGCAGGTGTTGATGCTGTCCGGTTCTCCGCGCTGCGCTTTGCTGACAAACGCCGGGTCGGCGAGGAAAGGGCGTGCCATCGACACCATATCGGCACAGCCCGACTGCAGCAACTCCTCAGCGACGGCGGGATGGTTGATGCGGTTGGTGGCGATCACCGGCACCGAAACATGGGCGCGCAGGCGCTGCGTCACCCAGGCAAAGGCCGCGCGCGGCACGCAGGTAGCGATGGTCGGGATGCGCGCTTCGTGCCAGCCGATGCCGGTATTGAACAGCGTGACGCCACACTGCTCCAGCTCGCCCGCCAGCAGCAGCGTCTCCTCCAGCGTGCTGCCCTCTTCGATCAAATCGAGCATCGACAGCCGGAAGATGATGATAAAAGCGTCACCGGTTGCGGCGCGAACCGCGCGGGTAATCGCCAGCGCGAACTGCATCCGCTGGCCGAAGTCGCCGCCCCAGCGGTCGGTGCGCTGATTGGTGTGCTTCACCAGAAACTGATTAATCAGGTAGCCTTCGGAACCCATAATCTCCACACCATCGTAACCCGCCTGCTGGGCCAGCCGGGCGCAGCGTGCGAAGTCATAAATGGTCTGTTCAATCGCCGCCTCGCTCATCGCCTGTGGCGTAAACGGGTTAATGGGGGCCTGGCGTGCCGAGGGCGCAACCAGATCGGGCTGATAGCTGTAACGGCCAGTGTGCAGGATCTGCAGGGCGATTTTGCCCTGATGCTGATGAACCGCCTCTGTAATCTGCCGGTGCCAGCTGCACTGCGCCTCGTCAGTGAGCATCGCGCCATGCACGGTCGTGACACCCTGCGCATTGGGAGCAATGCCGCCGGTGACGATCAATGCGACGCCTTCCCGCGCCCGCTCGCCGTAGAACGCCGCCAGCCGGGCTGCGCCATCCGGATGCTCTTCCAGCCCGGTGTGCATCGACCCCATCAGAAAGCGGTTTTTCAGTCGGGTAAAGCCAAGATCCAGTGGCGTAAACAGCGCAGGATAATCAGGATTGACGGACATAATTGTCACTCACAGCAAAGTGGTCGGATGAGTTTACTCTAGCCACTTCTGCGTTAAAAAAAAGTGAAAGAATGTCAGGGTGTGAGTGAAATCATAAACATCGGCAGGTGAGTCGAGCGAGCGGGCGCAGGGAGCCTGTGCCGTAAGCAACACGGCCATCCGTGGCGTGTATGGCTTTTGATGTTTCTGGTTCTGAAACCGTTAACGCCGCCGGATCCACGAATAGCGCGAGCGATAGCCGCTGCCATGGTGGGTATTAAAGCGGTAGCTGGAACCGCTCTCGGCCATGCAATAGGTGCAGACATTAACGTTGTCGATCTGCGGGGCCGGCACACCCGCGTTTACCAGCAGCTGCGTCGCCAGTGCGGGCAGATCGAACCAGACGCCCTGCTGATGAGCAGAAGCCTGTGGACGAAGTGATTGTGGGTTTACCGGCTGGTTCCGGTGCCAGCGCAGCCCGGTGGCAAACGCTGGATTCTGCGCAATCTCCGCCAGCTGCGGTTCGGCCAGCTCATAGCAGCAGGGGCCCATCGCCGGGCCAATCGCCACCACCAGATCCTGCGGGTTGCAGCCCTGCTCGCCCAGTTTTTCCACGGCGCGGGTCAGTACACCCGCCAGCGTGCCCTTAAGTCCGGCATGCACCGCCGCCACGATCCGCTGTTGGCGGTCGGCGAACAGCACCGGCAGGCAATCGGCGGTGTAGACCGCCACCGGTCGCGTTCCGCAGCCGATCACGCCATCGGACTCACAGCTTTTGGGCGGAATGTTCTCAACATCGGTGACCACGGTTGCGCTGTGGCGCTGATGTCCATAGGCGGCATCGGCGGGAGGTGGCTCACCGGCTGGCTGAAACGCATAATCGAGCCACTCCAGCGAATCGAGCAACGGCGAGCGCGGGATCACGGCCATAAGAATCTCCTGTTATAACAGCGTGCGTTGGGCTGCCCACAGCTTACGTTAACTGCTACATTTTTGAAGCTTCTCCTCAGACCTTTCTCACCTTAAGGATGAAATGATGAAAACCTCCGCAAAACTCGCAGCATCCGGACTGGTCGCGCTGCTCCTGACCGGCTGCGCCTCGTCGACACATCAGACCGCGCAACAGCAACTCGGCCAGCAATCGGTGCTGGCGGTAAACTGGTTCCAGCAGTCTGGCGAATATCAGGCGCTGACCTGGCAGGCATTTAACACCGCGCGCATGGCGTTTGATCAGGCGCCGTCACTGACCGGCAAACCCAAAGCGGTGATTGTCGATCTGGATGAAACCATGCTGGATAACAGCGCCTACAGTGCATGGCAGGCGAAGAATGGCCAGCCGTTCAGCAGCAAAACCTGGTCAGCCTGGACGCAGGCGCGTCAGGCGAAAGCGGTGCCTGGCGCGGTTGAGTTCGCACGTCATGTGACAGAGAATGGCGGCACGCTGTTCTATGTGTCGAACCGCGATCAGAAAGATTACGCTGCCACGGTCGCCAACATGCAGCAGCTCGGTTTCCCGAATGTCAGCGATAAAACGGTACGTCTGAATACCGACAGCTCCAACAAGCAGGCGCGTTTCGATGCCATCAAAAACGCGGGCTATAACGTGGTGCTCTACGTCGGCGATAACCTCAACGATTTCGGTGGGGCGACCTGGCATAAGGGTAATCAGACGCGTCGCGATTTCGTGAATCTCAACCATCAGCAGTTTGGTACGCAGTTCATCGTGCTGCCCAATCCACTCTACGGCGACTGGGAGAGCGGAATGGCGGAAAACTACAATAAGCTGACGCCGGAGCAGCAGCTCTCAGTGCGGGAATCACGCCTGCAAAGCTGGAACGGTAAATAATTCGTCAAGAAAAAGAGCCTGCTCGTTCAGGCTCTGTTTATAATTGGTCCTTATTTACTTACTGCTGTCACTATTTTCCTGCAAATTAAATTAATCATCTCTTGCTCCATTCTTAACTCAGTACAGGTCTATCTGACTGGCTTTAAGCAATTAAGCCGGTGGATTGTGCTAATGGTTAATTTTTTAATTAAGAGTATTCCTGGTAAAAAGGGAGAGGGTTGGTATGGCAGTCAATATCCACTCTGTTAATGCTTGTATTTATTTGTCAGCAATAACTTTAGTTTATTATATTTATTGTTTTATGTTGTTGATTTAAATAACTTTAAATTGCAGCCCGTTTCATTATTTCGCTCTCTCCTGCTTAATTAAATTTACTTAACCCTGACTCTTACTGACGGTGAATTGACAAAAGCCGCGAGGGTGACGTGCTGTGAAATATTGCCCGTGCATTGGCAATGGTTAGCGGCTATAACCTTTTTCTGTGACTTAGTTCTTATTTGCCTGGCGGCTCACGCTTTATTTGTGAGCCGATACACTTTGTGGTTAGCCAGGATGCGACATCCCGGTAGTAGAGAGAAGATGAATGTGACGACACTTAAACCCTTATTAGCGAAAAATCGCAGTTGGGCATTACAGCGCCGCCAGCGTAATCCGGACTATTTTAAAAATTTCCTTCATCAGCAAAAGCCGCACTCACTCTGGATAGGGTGTTCTGATAGTCGCGTTCCGGCTGAGGTATTAACCGGCTCCCATCCTGGCGAACTCTTTGTGCATCGTAATATCGCCAATATGGTGATTGAGGATGACGACAATTTACTGAGCGTGCTGCAATACGCGCTTTTCTTTCTCGGTGTTAAACGCATCGTATTAAGCGGCCATTATGGCTGCGGTGGGGTAGAAGCTGCGCAAAACCTGCCGGGCAGCGTGCTGGACGGGCAGGAGAGCGCGCTGGCGAGACGCATTCAGACACTGCGTCATGATATTCAGGAGGGGCTGGCAGAAAGTCCCGCCTCAGACGCGGAGCCGGGTGAACAGCTCGATCGGCTGGTTGAGGCCAACGTTAAGGCGCAATTCGCCAGACTGGTGAAATCTGAGCCAGTCCGGCAAATCTGGCAATCCGGCCAGGAACTGGAGGTGTTTGGTTGTGTTTATGACCTGCGCTCCGGCCATCTCAAAGAGCTGATTCATCAATCTGCAGAGGAGCCTTCACTATGAACCTCGATACCCTGCGCCGCGACATCCCGGCGGGTCTGGTGGTGTTTCTGGTCGCCTTACCGCTCTGTCTTGGCATCGCCCAGGCCAGCGGATTACCGCCGTTTGCCGGTCTGCTGACCGGTGTGATTGGCGGCCTGGTGGTCACCTCGCTGAGTCCGTCGCGGTTTGCCGTCAGCGGCCCGGCGGCGGGCCTGGTCACCATCGTTGTTGCCTCAATGGCATCACTGGGCAGCTTTTCCGCCTTTCTCACCGCGCTGATTATCGCGGGGGCACTGCAATGTCTGTTTGGCCTGCTGCGCGCCGGACGGTTTATCTCGCTGGTGCCGGGCAGCGTCATCAAAGGGATGCTGGCGGCAATCGGTTTGCTGCTGATCATGCAGCAGATTCCGGTGGCGCTGGGCGCCGCTGGCGATGCGGAGCTGGTATCACTGGTGACCGGCGAGATGACCTTTTCGCTGCCCGCAATCCTGGTAGCGGGTGTTGGATTAGCCATTTTATGTCTCTGGACCACCGCGCCGGTGAAACGCATCAAAGCGCTGGCCTGGATCCCCGGCCCGCTGATAGCCGTACTGATCGGCTGCCTGGCTACGGTGGCAGGCGGGCGATTCTTCCCTGAGATGACCCAGGGACTGGCGCGTATTTCGTTGCCCGCTTTTGACAGCGTCTCCGCGCTGATGGCTGAACTGGAAACGCCCGACTGGATGGCCTGGCAGAATCCACAGGTCTGGGTGGTTGCTGTAACGCTGGCACTGGTCGCCAGTCTGGAGACCTTGCTGAGTCAGGAGGCGCTGAAAAAACTGCGTCCTCAGACGCCCGCGCCGTCGCCCAACAAAGAGATGTTCGCGCAGGGCATCGGTAACCTCGCGGCGGGTTTCCTTGGTGCGATGCCGATAACGGCGGTGATAGTGCGCAGCTCGGTTAACGTCAGTGCGGGCGCGCAGACCAAACTGTCGATCTTCATTCACGGTGTGCTGCTGCTGATTTGCGGCATGTGGTTCAGCGAGATGCTGAACGCCATTCCGCTGGCCAGCCTTGCTGCTGTGTTGCTTTACACCGGTTATAAGCTGGCGACACCGCGACTGTTCGTTGAGCAGTTCCGGATGGGCGCACAGCAGTACGTGCCGTTTCTGGCCACCATCGTTGGGATTATCACGCTGGGTATGTTGGTCGGTATTGGCATCGGTATCGCCACGCAGATCCTCTACAGCATCTACAAAAGCCATCGCAACGCACTGCAGCTCACCCGCTATGACGACCACTACGTGCTGCGCTTTCAGCAAAACCTGACCTTTATGCACAATCCAAAGCTGCAGGGATTGCTGGATGAGATCCCGGAGAACAGCGTGGTCATCGTTGATAACGACAACGCGGAATATATCGATCCCGACGTCAAAGCGGTGCTGAAAGATTTTGGCGATAACGCCGACAAACGCGGCATTCGCCTGAGTCAGTGGCCGGTTGCGGTAAAATAGCGCTAAACGCAACGGTAAAGTCGTTTGAGAGGCAAAAATCGGATATCTCGGATATCCGATTTTTTTATTTGCGAGGCATAATGAGGCCCCAATTTTTACTGTCATCTGATGGAGTTAGACTCTTCAGGGTCACTTTCCTGAGTCACCCCATGAAGGGGGGTTGATCGCCGGATGACATTGAGGGTATCCAGGATTTAATCATTCTGACACCACGCGCCTGTGCAGGCTGACGTGGACAGCCAGCCTCTCTGCGACAAGGTCCGGATGTATGCGCATGCAGCTGTTTGAAGAGCACAACGCTAAGAAGAACGTATTTTCGCTGTTTTTAGTCACGTTGCTATTTAGCTTTATCGGCGGACACCTGCGCATCCCACAGGAGCTGTCACTGTTCTGGCCGGTCAACGCGATCGTCACGGGTGTCATCGTCCGGAACCCTTTTCTGCATCGGACCCGCTCTTACCTCATCATCTTTGCCGCGATGGTGTTTAACGACACCGTGTTTTCAGGCTGGGCGCTCTCTGCTTTTACTCTCAACCTGGCGAACCTGCTGTTTGTGCTGGTGGCGGTGACGCTGCTGGTAAAGCATCTTCAGCACGACTCCGGCAGCGAACGTATTACCAATGTGCTGCGCATTTTCCCGGCCTGCCTGCTGGCCGCGCTGGCCTGTGCCAGCTGGGGGGCACTGGCTCAGCAGGCTGATTTCGCAGCCGGACTGGCGACGGCGTGGGGTGACTGGTTCAGCGAGCAGTTCTCCACCGGGCTAATGGTGCTGCCCTTTTTACTGACGCGCGACTGGTCGTCTCTGTCGCCCCGCCAGTTTTTACAGATGCGCAAGCTGGCACCGGTGGTTGCCGTAGTCCTTTCGATGATGATTGGGACGATGATGGGCGTCGCGGGCAGCCTGACGTTGCCGGTTCCGGCGCTGGTGTGGTGCGCCATCGTGTTGCCGATGCCGCTGACCAGCCTGGTCATTCTGCTGGCCGGCATCGCTGAGATCATTCTGGTCTCTCATGGGGTAATGAATATTGGGGGCGATGACACGCTGCTGCCGATCAGCCATCTGACCTCAGCGCGGCTGGGCGTGGCGACCATCGCAATCAGCCCACTGATTGTGGCCGCGAGCATGGATGCGATTCGCCAGCTGAATCAGCGGCTGGCACTGCGCGCGAATTACGATTTCCTGACCCGGCTGCTGTCGCGTTCCGGCTTATATGAAAGCCTGCGCGCGGAGCCTATTTTCCCGGATCGCAAAGTGGGCCTGATCCTGTTAGATGTCGACTATTTCAAGGCGATTAATGACAACTTTGGTCATGATGCGGGCGACAGCGTGCTGGAAGAGATCGCGCGCCGGATGCAGCGGGTCGTCGGTAAAGAAGGGCGCATCTGCCGTTTTGGCGGAGAAGAATTTGTAGTGGTGCTGTTTGATCAGAACCCCGAAAAGCTCTATTTCCTTGCCGAAAGCATCCGCCAGAAGATGGCGAAAGAGAAGTTCTGGCTGCAGGGCAGTACGGCCACGGTGACGGTCAGTCTGGGGCTGTCACATGGCTGTGCCGGTGAGGCGGCGGAGTGGCACCGCGTAATCAACCGGCTCATCTCCGCGGCGGATAAAAATCTCTATCTGTCGAAACGCAATGGCCGTAATCAGACTTCACCGGTTAACTACCGCGCCATTACCAGCGACGTGGCTTAACGCCACGCCGCCAGATTCAATTAGCTGACGCTGCTTTTCAGAGTGCTGGCCTGCTGGTGGCGCTCAATCGCCAGGTCGATCAGACGGCTGATCAGATCCTGATAGCTGAGTCCGGCTGCCTGCCAGAGTTTCGGATACATACTGATATTGGTGAAGCCGGGTAGAGTATTGACTTCATTGACGATAATCTCGCCATCGTCGGTCAGGAATACATCGACGCGCGCCATGCCAAAGCACTCCAGCGCGGAGAAGGCTTTGATGGCAACCTCACGAATCGCCTCGCTGGTTTCCGCTGCAATAGCCGCCGGGACCACCGTCTGCGCACCGCTCTCAGAGATATATTTGGTGTCATACGAGTAGAAGGCGTCATGCACCACCACTTCTCCGCAGGGACTGGCTTCGGGAGCATCGTTGCCCAGCACGGCACACTCAATTTCCCGACCTTTGATACCCTGTTCAATCAGCACTTTACGGTCAAAGGAGAAGGCCAGCGCCAGCGCAGCATCAAATTCTTCAATGCTATCCACTTTGCTGACGCCCACTGAAGAACCCTGGTTGGCGGGTTTGATAAATAGCGGCAGTCCAAAGCGGGCAATCACGGCCTCTGGATCCAGATGGGCGCGTTGTGCCTGAGTGACGCTCAGCCATGGCGCGACGTTGAGACCGGCATCGCGTAACAAACGCTTGGTAAAATCTTTATCCATGCTGACCGCCGAACCTAGCACGTCGGAACCGACGAAGGGTAGCGAGGCCATACGCAGCAGGCCCTGAAGGGAGCCATCTTCACCCAGCGTACCGTGCACAATCGGGAAGATGACGTCGATCTGCGACAGCGGATGGGCGTTGTGGCGGGTGATGATCTGCTGCTGAGTCGTACCCGGCACCAGCGCCACATCTTCAGCGGTTTGATTCAGCGCGATCAGCGCCGGATTTTCAGCGTTAAGTAAGAAGTTCGACGCATCGTTAAGACGCCAGTGTCCCTGCTTATCGATGCCCAGCAACACCACGTCAAACCTGGTTTTGTCGATCGCCTCAAGGATATTTTTGGCCGACTGTAAAGACACCTCATGCTCAGCCGACTTCCCGCCAAACACGATCCCTACCCGCAACTTTGTCATCTACTTTGCCCACTGAAAAAATCAAAACCACAAGATAGCATGGGGTTTGCGCGGGAAAACAGGGTGGGACAGCAGATAATTATGGGGTATCACCAGGTTACTGACCTGCGACGAAACTGCCTTCCAGTTGCATATACTGGCTTTCGCCGACCCGGGTCGCCCCAGAGGAGATCCAGGTCGTCACGGTGACTCTGGCCCGCAGCAGAGATCCAATAGCCGGAGCATCATCCTTCCAGAAGCGCAGAGTGTTATTGGCAACAAAGGCCATTTTCGATTCGCGTTTTCCATTACTTTCGATAGATGCCGGGCGATCATCAATCATAACGTTGTGCAGCGTCAGCGTGGCTCTTCCATGCTCGCCGAATCGGTAACTTTCGGCATCTTTAGCTGGCCCGTTAAAGCTCAGGGTGAGCAGCGTGGGGCGGTCGCAAGTGACCATGAGGTCAAGATCACGCTTATCCCCCATTTGCAGTTCATTGGCTGACAGTGAATTACCAGAGTGCTGCACCAATTCGCCACGTGTCATCGCACCATAATTCACCTGAGGTTCACTGAGTTGTATCTGGCAGGCGGCATGGGCAGTGGCGAGGCTGCAAAAGCTGGTGGTCAATACGAGCGCCAGATAAAAACACTGTTTCATGGTACACATCTCGCT
This sequence comes from Candidatus Pantoea varia, assembly GCF_900115075.1. Taxonomy (GTDB): domain Bacteria; phylum Pseudomonadota; class Gammaproteobacteria; order Enterobacterales; family Enterobacteriaceae; genus Pantoea; species Pantoea varia. Next base: position 340,418 of record NZ_FOVG01000004.1, on the reverse strand, counting down.
GAAAGTGAAGCATAAAGGGTGCCCGGCTCATCATACCAGGGCGTAAGAATATTGAGGGTGCAGCGGTTACCACTTCGCAACTGGCCATACAGGGGATCGGCGGGCAGATCGTCAAAAAACAGAGTGCCATCCTCATTCACAAAGCCAATCAACATGCCTTTGTCATTTTTTACCGGGCTGCCTGGAGCCGGGCTCTCTCCCGCCGGGAAGCTCACCAGCGCACGACGTACGGTAAAGGCCGGCAGGATCACAGGCACCACTGCGCCACGGTAGGGCATGACATCGGCAATGCCACTGATAATCTGAACATTTTTGGGCAAGCTCTGATTTTCAATCTGCACTGTATTTTTCTGCCACGGGTTCCATGTGGCGATAGCATGCCCGCTGCGGTCGCTCCAGACTTTGCCACCTGGCGTACGAATTTCTACGTCAGGCTGCGCGCTGTTTAGTGAGATGATGCCAAAAGTATCGCCAACCTTACGTGGTGTAAACGTCAGGCCTTCACTGTGCAATACGGCACCACCCCGAGCACCTACGTTAAAGCTGTTATTGCTTTCACTGTGCGAAGCACCACCGCTGAGCTGGCTATATTTATTGGTCCAGGTGGCAGAACCAGCAACAGAAGCATCCTGCTGCTGACTTTTCTCACTCGACAGGCTCCAGGCAAATTTATCATTCGGGGTGCTGTCGTAGCCAATACCCGCACGGGTCTTACTCTCGCTGCTATTGATCCAGCTGCGAAGACTGCTGCTATTGCCCAGCGGGATCGAGAAGTTGAGATAAACATAGCGGCTGTCACTGCGCTGACGATCGTCACTTAAACGGTTTTTCTGAATGCCAAGGTTTACGTTAACTTTTCCAAACGCGCGGCCCCAGCCCAGCATATAACCCAGACTTTCCCGGCCTTTCCAGCTCTGCGACTGGCTGCCGGAAAAGGAAAAAACGCCCAGCCATGGCTGACTGTAGCTCAGCCCAACCGCGTATTGCGTTTTGATTTGTCCATTTTGCCCGGTGGTTTTTCTGGATGACCATGAGCTGCCGGCATCCATGTAGTCACGGCTACGAAAGTTGGCAGAGGTTGTCAGGGACAGTGTCGGCGTGAGTAACGTATTAACGCTTAGCTGATGACTCAGTCCCTGTTTTTTGCCCGTGCTGTCGGCAGTGTCCTGTGATAGAGAGGCTGTCTGAGAGAACGAGGTCATCAGGCGTTCGGTCAACCGCAGAGTGGTACGCCAGGAAGCGGCCTGATAATTCTCGCTCACCAGCCCACCGGCCATTACTGCCAGGCGGTGATTCTGATAAACAGAGCCTGAACCCAGTAGCAGCGGAAATTCTTGCTGGGTCAGACGCAAACGGCCTACGGCCAGTGAGCTACCGGTTTGCACCAGCGCACTGTCCGATTGTGCCTGAATATAGGGGATAGACTGCTGCTGAACCTGACCCGTTTGATCATGAATTTTGACGATAAAATCGTCCTGCTGGTTAAGCGCTGGGATCTCATCCAGTTGATTCATCCCGGCGGTAACGGTAAAGGTTTTCAGCAACACATTGTTCTGCCAGACCTCTGCTGTTCCAGCCTGTGACATGAGTACATTCAGCGATACCCGGTTTCCGCCGCCCTTTTGTAGATCACGTTCAGGCACGATCTGTGCACCGAGCAGATTAATCCCGGAGAAGAGCGAATCATCGGAGGTAATTTCACCAATCTGCACCACCGAGGCCCAGCCGGGAATGGAGCGCTGACCATAACTGTAAAGACGGGTGAACTGGCTGCGGTTATCCAAACTGGAATAGCTCTGACCGCTGCGAAAAATCCAGTTATTAAAATTAGCACCAACTTCGGATGTTAATGTTTGCGAGTTGTGATTCTCTCCGGTGCGTGTCTGGTATTGATAGCGACGCCCATCGTAGTTGATGATTAGCGCTTTGCCGCCAGCTGAATATTGGGTCTCGCTCAACAAACGGGTGACAGGAACCATCAGTACCAGACTGCTGCGGTCAACCTGCTGCTCAATCTGGATTTGGCTGTCGGTGAGCGGTTTCAGGCAGTCGGACGAGTCGTTTTTTTCAAAGCTCTCGGGGTTGATGCCCAGGGTTTGCAATAACGGTGCTGACCAGCAGAGAGCGGCAGACGAGTCTACGCGAATAATATGCACGCCCTTGCTTTGCCCATTAACCACGATGCTGAGCGGCTGATCGCCTGGCAGAAAATGCGCACCCTCTTTAAGCAGGTCTGAGGCGCTGGCATCGTAGCCCAGCGCTTTCAGCATCTCCGTGTCATAACCTCCCTCTGCCAACGCGCTGGCAGAGCAGATAATCAGGATGAGTAACAGAATATTTTTCATGGCTGAGGGCAGTCTGAATTACAACTGCGCGTCATAAGGCGTGGTTAAAATGCCAAATCGGGTTACCGGGTGCAGGCGAACGGAGGTAATGCTGTTTGCCGAAGTCTGGGGCAAGGTCAGTCTGATTTTTTCACCGGGAAGAATATAGGTTTTAGGCAACTCTGCCATCTGTTTGCCGGGCAGCAGATCGACCTGTTTAGTCAATCTGACAATATAGGGCGTTGGGTTTTCAATATTCAGTGTGGCACCGGTACGGCGAAATATCAGGCCGGCCCAGGGTGATGTATTTTCAGGTAAACTGGCGGGTGAAATAATAACTGGAATATTTTGCCCAATTAAAATGCGCGCACGATTTTTTTTGCCATCATCCTGCGGCACAGAAATAAAGTTTATACGCTGCATTTTTTGTTTATCTAATTTAACGCCATCTTTCAGTATCACACGAATCTGCTGTTTTTTACCCGCATCTACACGTGCCAGCTGAGGCGTGACAATCAATTTATTATCACGATCTTCAGGAATGGTTTCCAGACTACTGTGCAATAGTGCGGAACTGGCGTCGGTATTTAATACGCTTATTGTCGCTTCACGAGTTAGATCATCAAGAAACAGTACCGGCTGTTCTGGCTTCATACCTGCGGCAAAAGCCGTTGCAACGGACAACGAGAGAAGAGCGGCAACGGACGCTAATTTAGTCAGAATATTCATACCAGTCACTCATAAAGCAGCGAAGACCAGACGGCCTTCGCTGAAGATGTTAACAATTAAAGATAAACAACCGAGAAGGTGACGTTACCGTCGATGCTGACTGACTCACCAGAAGGGTATTGGTCGCCTTTTTTCAGAGCAACACCCGGGACAATGGTATAGGTTGCCTGAGTATAGGCCGCTGGTGTGGTGGCATTTGCATCAACTGCAGAGGCAAAGTAATCATTTTTTGTCAGAGACAGACCTGTTTGTGGGGATACGGTCACTGCTTTCCAGGCTGCTTTATCTGTACTGGTCAGCACATTTGCATTTGCTGTGCCGTCGTTGGTTGAGCCAGTAATAGTCAGAAGTAATGCACCGACTTTATTGCTGGATTTATCCAATCCCAATCCAAAATAGTTGGCATCAGTATAACCGACATAGGTGGCCTTCATCTGGCTTTCAATCTCTGCAACAGTCATTGCGCTTGAGATGCGGTTATCGGTGGTCTGTACCGCGATAGCCGCCGGAGCGTCACAATCGACACTCAGTGTGACATTGCTGACCGTCTGGACATTCATATCATTAGTCAGCGTTGATGCCGGGATATTACCCAGCTCAATGCTTGGTGAACTCAGCGCGACGTCGCAGGTCGCGGGGATGATCGTACCGGTGACTGACAGGGTGGTAGACTCCGCCGCCTGACCAGATAAGCTGACAGATGCCATTGCCATTACTATGGCAGAGCTTAAAAGTAATTTACGCATAATGGTTTTCTCAAGTTATAGGTAATAAATAACAGGTCATGAATGCTCAGCCTGTTTTTAATTGCTGTGTGTAGTAACGAATGCGTTTTTATTTTCGGGTAATAAAATACACTGTCTAAATAGGGATAGATTTAATGAATCTATATGCGCATTAATCAGTTTTTATTTTTTCCCGACTGATTGAATCAGGGAGGGTATATTATCATGCGGAAATATTAGCGGTACATATAACCGCTAATTAAATTTATTGGCATTTTGAGTCTGTTGTTATGGGGGGGGCAAATCTCAGGCATTTTTTTTACGTTTAGCAACAAGGAAAATAACTCACGTCCTTTTTTGAAACCGACGATGGGATAATGCGAATCAATAATATGGGGAGATGTTCGCTTATTATTCGTATCGCCAGCGTAGAACGCAGCGGCCTTCTTCAGGTATAGCTGCCAGTCAGCAGGGCTGTCGCACAGATACTGTGTTGTTTTATCAGCTAAAACTATGTGTTCACCTGGAAAGCGATTGGAGACAAGTTGCTGGATATTCATAATGGATAACCGCCATCATTACCAGAGTCGTCATCAACTTTCGGAATTTTTTATTGTTCCGATAACAGCGTTTGTATAGTGGGAAATTATCATGACGCTACTCCGAGAGAGAGTTCATTTTTATTTTTAAATATCAATGATTTGCATTTATAGTTAGTGGGTTTTAGATTAAGTTATAAGCATAAAAATGTTCAAATTTGTCGCCTTTTTACCGTCGATAGCCTGAAGGAATACAAGCATGACTCTCTCTGACGGCGTCATTATTTTCATTTCTCGCTAAACCCAGAGTTAATGGCACTCAGTCCCAATTGGCTCGGTTAATGAAATGCTAACTCAACTCTAAACGAGGTTCGGTTTATCAGATTGTATCCTGCGAGTCCTCTGTAACAGTGCCGTAAAGAGTATGCTCATGGCAATACGCTGGCTGGTGGCTTTACCGATAGGCCAGCCCCGCAAAAAATCTCATAAATACACTCACTGGACCTCGCTGGGTGCGCCATTCGCACCCGCTTTATCAGTGCGCAGCAATACCTAACTTTTTCATTCGCGACCGCAGGGTAGTGCGCTTTAATCCCAGTCGCTGTGCTGCCCCGCAAGGACCGGCGACCACGCCGTTAGTTTCCCTGAGAACCTGTTGAATATGTTCACGCTCATCTTCTTCATTCAGGTGGGGAACCGGCATCGTTTCGGTTAACACAGGCGGGAGACTGGGAGCGCCAGACCGATCAGGCCATCCGTGAAACGTCCATGAGCCGGGAAGTTAAAGCCGATACGGAAACGCGTGAGCTTGTCAGCAGGGAAACGACGGTCAAAGCCACTGACAGAACGACCGTGATCGGCACGGCGTCCCTGATGGCCGGAGCAATCCAGCACGTGACGACCGGTAATTACAGCATGGCCGCACAGCAGAGCCGGCTGATTACAGTGGGCGGTAATGCGGAAACGGACGTCACTGGCAGCGCGGCGATAAAAGTCGGTCAGGCGATGACTGAAAAAATTGGCCAGCTGCGCCAGAGCATTGCCGGGACGCGTCAGGAAATTATCGCGCCGGTGGTGTGGATTGGTTCGGAAAAGATTAATGTAGCCCAGCTGATGCTTGATACCGTGGCGCTTGTGCAGCAGCTGGCCAGCCATACGCACCCGTCAACCGGACAGCCCACGAACAGCAGCGCCATCGCACAGAGTGGCCAGCAGGCCGCCACGCTCAGTACGAAATATTCCCCCGTCATCGGCAAGTAAGCCAGCACGCTAACCCGCTATCGCAGCGGGTTTTTTATTGCCCGTCACCAGAACGCCTCAGACGCACGATGCGCCACGCAAAGGCGCGGCCATCTCGCACGATTACCCCAACCAGATCATCCGCAGAGCGTGGCACTGGCTGCGCGTCAGCCCCGGCAGAATAATCGCTGCGCAGACAAAATCGGCGCTACACCGCACCCGCCTGCAGGTTTTGCATCATAAAAATTTTTCAGTTTGATTTTTTTACAAACGGTATGGCCAGAGTCCGCCAACTGAAAAGAGTGAAAAAAATTTCAGTGTTTTTCAGTTTTCGAGGATCGAGTACATGGCGGTGATTTCCATAATTAACTGATAATTAATGAATAATTTTATTTATGCGATGTGTGAGGATCTAACTGCTCGGAAGTAAGGGATAACTTAAAAAGCCCGCTCAACCAGTTGATTTGCGGGCTATGCAGTATTTTTAAGATTCGTTGTTGACTGAAATAATTCAACTAACTATCGGCTAACATTTGCATTAACGCTTCTTAGGAGGTGGGGAAACCTGTTGTGTCTGTTGAGTTTGGCTGGGAGGTTGATACCCGTTATTTTGCTGGTTTGGTCTGCTGGTTGGTTGGTGACCCTTGTTCACAGGTTGCCAGCCGTCGTTTGCAAACCCTGGTTTGCTGACTGGTTTTTCTTCAGGCATCTTTCGTCTCTCTATTGCTGGTTGTAGGTTCTTGCAACTTAATAAACTCAACACTTTCTATTTCATTAGTCAATATGATAATGCCTAGTGTATCGGTCAGTTCATGATCGAAGTCGCCATCGTTATCCAAAGCCCAATGTTTTTCTAGATAGAGTTGTTCTGGTTCCGGCCTACTTGATGCAAAAGAGTTGTAGCTATATAAGCCGCCATATTTTTTCCCATTTTTGAGTGTTACTAAAACCCAGCAACATTGGTTCGTTGAGAAAAAATAATCCCATGCACGTCCCATAGGATGAGGGAGTATCTGCCTAATTCGATTGCTCTGTCGAATCATCAGCAGGAGTATGGGTAAAAAAACGGGAACAATAATTAGAACTAAGAGATAAAAGATGTAATACCAGAATGGATGTGAGTCGATAATCTTATTTGTTTCAATTAAATAAATGGGTATTAGCAAAAATGAGTAGTTAATGCAACTGTATGATACTACGTCAATTAATATTTTTGATGTATCGTTATCTGCAACTGGATGAAAAAGCCGATAAACTCTCATGCTGATAAAGCCGGGCATAATAAATAGTACGAATAAAAGTAATTTACCTTTTTCAAGTACGTCCACAGTCATTCCTTCAGTGTGTGAAAATCATTGAATGGCTAAAAGTAAGGATTATAGCTTTGCATCGTAGGCCCTGACATCAATAATCTGCTTAGTTTTTAGACAGCGCCAGAAAGCTTCTGCAGGTGTTGTGACCCCCTTTTTACATTCTTTGCACTTGGTGAGGGGCATGTAAATTCTTTTTTGCATACCTGAGCCGCGATCCATTACCTAGTTAGGGGGTTGTGGGGGGACAAAAAGGGGGCATTGGCTTTAGTAATAAAAAAGCCACTTAGCGGTTAAGTGGCCTAAATATATGATTTAAAAGCTAAATTTTGGTGGCCCCTGCTGGGTTTGAACCAGCGACCAAGCGATTATGAGTCGCCTGCTCTAACCACTGAGCTAAGGGGCCAGCGGAGCGGGGATTATAAAGTATCTCTTCAGGGCAATCCAGCACTCAGCCACCGGTTGCTGAAATAAGCAGCAGTGATTTAACTGCTGATTTCTATAGCAAATCTGGCGAACCGCGATCCCGAAGTCGCAAACAGGCACGGAAAATGCTTCTCCGCGCCTTTAGTGAAACCGGACTTCAGTCATTATGTTTGATGGCTGACTCAGTTCTGACGATAACGTGATGCTGATTGATTCCGCGAAAGATGGGGAACCATCGTGCCACGTGCCTGATCATAGTCGTGCCACATCTGCAGCTCCTCCAGCGCCGGAATGGTTACGGTCTCCTTGCTGTCGAGTCCGGCAAGCGCGGCGTCTACCATCTCATCAACGTCCATCAGCATTTCAGCCGGGATTTCATTAATAGACTGGCCTGCGCGATCGAAAATCTCTGTACGGGTTGCGCCGGGTAACACCGCCTGTACCTGCACGCCGCTCTCTGCGAGTTCACGCTGCATCGCACGCGTCAGAGTCAGTACGTAAGACTTAGTGGCGTTATAGGCGCCGTTGAACATCTCATGCACCAGCGACAGCACCGAGGCAATATTGATAATGATGCCGTTATCGCGCGCTTTGAAAGCCCGGCCAGCCGCCTGAGCCAGACGGGTGGGAGCCAGAATATTTAACGCCAGCATGCTGTTAATGCGTGTGATGTCCGCCTCAAGAAACTCTCCCTCAACGCCCATGCCCGCGTTGTTCAGCAGCAGCGTAATCTGTGCGTTGTTCGCGAGCTCCGACTCCACGCGTTGCAGATCCTGCTCGTGTGTTAAGTCAGCCGTCATAACCGTCACCCGAATATCGTGCTGCTTTGCCAGTGTGTCAGCCAGGGTGGTGAGTCGAGCCTGATCGCGCGCGACCAGGATGAGGTCATAACCGCGTGCTGCCAGTCGTTTTGCATAGGTCGCGCCGATACCGCTGGATGCGCCGGTGATTAATGCTGTGCCTGATTGTGACATCTCTTGTTCCTCGTATGATGATCGTCATAATAGCCATCAATATGACGATCATCATATGATTCGTCAAGCTGGAATATGATGAGCGTAATAATTACTATAATAGCCAGATGCGACGTAGCAGACACCGCAGGAGATGAGATGGAAAAGCAGGGCAGCAAAGCACAAACGCGGCAGCGTATCCTTGATGAGGCGGCACGTGTGATGCGTGAAACCGGCACCGAAGGAATTGGTGTGGCGGCGTTGATGAAGCGGGTCGGTCTGACACACGGCGGTTTTTATGCGCATTTTGCCTCACGCGAGGAGTTGGTTGAGGAGGTGCTAAAGCATATGTTTGCTGAAGCCGATACCTTCAAGCCCGCGGAGTCCGTGACAAAGCCCGCGCAGCAGCTGGCAGACTTTATTGATAACTATCTTTCCGAGGCGCATCGCAATGCGCCGGCTCAGGGCTGTCCGATGGCGGCGCTGGTGAGCGAAGTGGCCCATCTTCCACAGCCGACACGGCAGATCTTCGCCCAGGGCTTCAATACGATGCATGCCAGTCTGACGCAGATATTGCGTGAGCTGAGGCTGCCGGAAGCGGAAGCACTGGCCTCCAGCATGCTGGCAGAGATGGTTGGCGCGCTGGCGCTGGCGCGTGCCTGCCCGGATGCGGAGCAGGCCAGCCAGATGCTGCAACGCAGCCGCGATGCGCTGAAGCAGCGTACGCTGGAGGTAGCAGCATGAGTGAACACGCTATCCGCGACATCATCAGCTCCGGTCTTGATGTGCTGTTCTGTGGCATCAATCCAGGCCAGTCAACTGCCCATCAGGGGTTCCACTTTGCGCATCCCGGCAACCGGTTCTGGAAAGTCATTCATCTGGCGGGATTCACCCGGCAGCAGCTGAAACCGGAAGAAGAGCAGCGCCTGACAGAAACCGGCTGCGGCATCACCATGCTGGTTGAGCGTCCTACAGTGCAGGCGAATGAGTTAGCGCCTGATGAGCTGCGCGATGGGGGCAAACGCCTGATGCAGAAGGTGCTGGATTATCAGCCCGCTGCGCTCGCGATTCTGGGTAAAGATGCTTTTCGTCGCGCCTTTAAGCAGAGCAAGGTCGAATGGGGCAAACAGCCGATCTGTATGGGGAAAACGCAGGTGTGGGTATTGCCGAATCCCAGCGGACTGAATCGCGCATCACTGGATGAGATGGTCGGGGCGTATCGTCAGCTCTGGCTGGAACTGCATCCGGAGAGTCATTGAAGTGGGTCAGGGCAGGGGCGGTAACAGGCAGGTATAAAAAACCCCGGCGAACCGGGGTTTTTGTCGGACTTAATCGTCGAGGAAGCTACGCAGCACTTCCGAACGGCTCGGATGGCGCAGTTTACGCAGGGCTTTCGCTTCAATCTGACGAATACGCTCACGCGTCACGTCGAACTGTTTGCCCACTTCTTCCAGCGTATGGTCCGTGTTCATATCGATACCGAAACGCATGCGAAGCACTTTCGCTTCACGCGCGGTCAGGCCAGCCAGCACGTCGTGGGTGGCAGAACGCAGGCTCTCTGAGGTAGCAGAATCCAGCGGCAGCTCCAGCGTGGTGTCTTCGATAAAATCGCCCAGATGCGAATCTTCATCATCACCAATCGGCGTCTCCATAGAGATCGGCTCTTTAGCGATTTTCAGCACTTTGCGGATTTTATCTTCTGGCATCAGCATACGCTCAGCCAGCTCTTCCGGCGTCGGTTCGCGGCCCATCTCCTGAAGCATCTGGCGCGAAATACGGTTGAGTTTATTGATGGTCTCAATCATATGCACCGGAATACGGATGGTACGCGCCTGGTCGGCGATAGAGCGGGTGATAGCCTGACGGATCCACCAGGTCGCATAGGTCGAGAACTTGTAACCACGGCGATATTCAAACTTATCTACCGCTTTCATCAGGCCGATATTACCTTCCTGAATCAGGTCGAGGAACTGCAGACCGCGGTTGGTATATTTCTTGGCAATCGAAATAACCAGACGCAGGTTAGCTTCCACCATCTCTTTCTTGGCGCGACGCGCTTTGGCTTCACCGATCGACATGCGACGGTTAATGTCTTTGACCTGCTCAATGGTCAGGCCGGTCTCTTCTTCAACCTGTGCCAGTTTCTGCAGGGAACGTGTCACGTCATCCTGCACTTCCAGCAGCTTCTCAGACCACGGTTTGTTCATTGCCAGTGCGGCTTTGAACCAGGTTTCATTGGTTTCATTGCCGGTAAATAGCGTGATGAAGTTCTTCTTCGGCATTTTGCACAGCTCAATACAGAGCTTCATGATCAGACGTTCCTGGGTACGGACGCGTTCCATCATGATGCGCATGCTGTTGACCAGGTAATCGAACTGCTTCGGTACCAGGCGGAACTGTTTGAAGACGTCAGAGAGGTTCTGGATTTCAGCTACGGCGGCAGCATGGCTGCGACCTTTGCTTTTAATCACGGCTCGGGTGGTTTCATACTGCTTACGCAGGTCAGAAAACTTCTCGCGCGCCAGTTCCGGGTCGATTGAGTTATCGTCGTCGGAGCTGTCGTCATCCTCTTCATCTTCTTCTGCATCGTCCTTACGATCGGCTTCAGAAAGTTCAGAGCCCACGTGCGTTGCCGTTGGGGCGATATCTGCTTCTGCGTTAGGATCGACAAAACCGGTGATTAGATCGGAGAGGCGTGACTCGCCTGCTTCAACTTTGTCGTATTGATCCAGAAGATAAGTAATCGCTTCAGGGTATTCGGCTACAGAACACTGAACCTGGTTGATACCGTCTTCAATGCGCTTAGCAATGTCGATTTCGCCTTCGCGCGTCAGCAGTTCAACGGTACCCATTTCACGCATATACATGCGAACCGGGTCAGTGGTGCGCCCGATTTCAGATTCAACGCTGGATAACACCTGAGCGGCAGCTTCCGCGGCATCTTCGTCAGTATCGGAGCTGTTTTCGTTCAGCATCAGATCGTCGGCATCAGGGGCTTCTTCAACCACCTGAATACCCATGTCGTTAATCATCTGGATGATGTCTTCGATCTGATCTGAGTCGACGATATCTTCCGGCAGATGGTCATTGACCTCAGCATAGGTCAGATAGCCTTGCTCCTTACCACGGGTGACAAGAAGCTTGAGCTGTGACTGCGGGTTTTGCTCCATAAGACGGTATCCACACTTCTGTTAAATTAGATTGGTGTCGGTCGGCAGCGCGCCAACAATAAGCAGTGAAGGCGTTTAGTTCTTGCCGCTGCCTTCGTCGCGGCGTGGGCTTTGCCCATCAGTATTCGGCACTTAAGCCGCTTGTGTTAACTCTGTGCTAAGGGCCTGGCTTACTCGCCATTCTGCTCCCCGGCAGTGCTCGCTTTCCTCACGTACTTCAGTACGCTGCGGAAGCTGTGCGCTGGCGGTAACCAGACTGGCGTCGACGCCGACGGCCTTTAAAATCCGTGCTAAGGGCCTGGCTTACTCGCCATTCTGCTCCCCGGCAGTGCTCGCTTTCCTCACGTACTTCAGTACGCTGCGGAAGCTGTGCGCTGGCGGTAACCAGACTGGCGTCGACGCCGACGGCCTTAAATTCGTGCTAAGGGCCTGGCTTACTCGCCTGGCCTCTAAAATTCGTGCGGCTACCCTTTCGTCGTTCGGAATGGGCAGCGTGCTGAAAACGGTTATTTCCTGGCAAACGCCTGACTGAGTGTCCAGAGTTCCCGGCGCTCATCGGTGCTGAGCCCCTGGGTGCGCTCGCGCGCAATCAAAAACTCCAGGCGCTCTTCGAGAGCTGAATCATAGATGCTGGCCAGCGAGTCCTGAAACACCGCTTCGGCTTCCTCATCTACTATCATGTGGTTCCAGATCGCCAGCGTTTCAAGCGTCTGACTAAAATTTGTCCCGCGATATAACTCTAGTAGCTGTCCGGTGGTCAATCCAGGATTCTCATTACAACGACCCACTAATTCGATAAATAGCGGTAAACCCGGCATTTTTGACTCAGACAGCCCATCAAGCGAAGGCACCAGGGTGACCAGTTGCGGGTTCTGAATCAGCAACGCAATCAGCACGCGCATAGTGGTGCGTTTCAGCGGTGGCGCAACCGGCGTCATTCCGCTTGCCGCCAGCTTTGGCATCAGCTTTTCAAGCTGGTTGTCGTCAAGAATACCCAGCTTATTCCCCAATTCCTGACGCATATAAATACGTAAGGTCTCCCCGGGGATCTGCGTTATCAGCGGTAAAGCCAGCGTGCTCAGGCGCGCTTTTCCGTCGCGTGAGCTCAGATCCACCTGCGGCAGCAGGCTATCAAATAAAAACGAAGAGAGCGGCATCGCCTGCTCCATCCTCGCTTCGAAGGCGTCTTTACCCTCTTTGCGTATCAGCGTATCCGGATCTTCACCATCGGGTAAAAACATAAAGCGTAGCTGACGACCATCATTCATGTAAGGCAATGCGGTTTCAAGCGCACGCCATGCCGCTTCACGTCCCGCCCTGTCGCCGTCGTAACAGCAGATCACGGTGTCGGTGCTGCGAAACAGCAACTGAATATGTTCAGCAGTGGTGGAGGTGCCTAATGACGCAACGGCATAATCTATCCCGTACTGCGCCAGCGCAACCACGTCCATGTATCCCTCAACCACTAACAGGCGGGCGGGTTCAGGATGGTTCTTAACGGCTTCATAGAGGCCATAGAGCTGGCGGCCTTTATGGAAAATAGGGGTTTCCGGCGAGTTCAGATACTTCGGCGTATCGTTGCCCAGCACGCGTCCGCCAAAACCAATGACGCGTCCACGCTTATCGCGGATCGGAAACATGACGCGGTCGCGAAACCGGTCATAGGTACGGCCTTTGTCATTGCTGACCAGCATGCCCGCTTCCATCAATGACTCGCGGTCTTCCGATTGCTTACCAAAACGCTTGAGAACATTGTCCCAGCCGGCTGGCGCGTAACCTATGGCGAAATGATTGATGATGTCGGCGCTCAGACCACGACGATCAAGATAGTCGCGTGCTGGCTGCGCACTGGATTGCTGCAGACCCTGCTGATAAAAACCGTTCAGGTTCTCCATCAGCTGATACAGGCTCTGGCGCTGATGGCGTTCCATCTGGCTGGGCCCGCTGCCTGCTTCGTAAGGCACGTCTAAACCGTGGGACGTGGCTAACTCTTCAATACTTTCAACAAACTCCAGACGATCAAAGTTCATTAAAAAGTCGATAGCGTTGCCATGTGCACCACAGCCGAAACAGTGATAGAACTGCTTTTCGCCGTTTACGGTGAAAGAGGGCGTTTTTTCATTATGGAAAGGACAGCACGCATGGAAATTCTTACCCTGCTTTTTCAGCTTAACGCGGGCATCGATAAGATCCACGATATCCGTGCGGGCAAGTAAATCATTGATAAATACGCGTGGAATTCGTCCAGCCATACGCCCCAGATTTTCAGCTCATAAACGGCAACAAGCCGCGCTTCCTTTCGGAAAGCACGGCCTTTTACTTGACTCTGTCTGCGTGAATCACGCGGTGGAGGCGAACCTCCGGAACGACTTAGTACAGACGAGTGCGGCGTGCGTTTTCGCGAGCCAGTTTCTTGGCGTGACGCTTAACTGCTGACGCTTTAGCGCGCTTACGTTCTGTAGTCGGTTTTTCATAGAACTCACGACGACGAACTTCAGCCAGAACGCCTGCTTTCTCGCATGAACGCTTGAAGCGACGCAGTGCTACGTCAAATGGCTCGTTTTCACGTACTTTAATTACCGGCATGTAACTCTCACCTCGATAAAATTCGGTTTTTGCTGCTGACTGCGGCGCCAGCAAATTCAAAATGGTGCAGCATTTTACTCCAACTCAAGTTGGTTTGTAAAGCACCATGGATAATTTGAAACCAACAGGAGCGTTTGCCTGTGCGGCTGCCGGTTTTTCCAGGGGCGGGAGTATAGCGCACTCTTTAGCCGACAGAAAATGACTTTTTACGCGGGATGCCTGCGCTGCACATCCCATTGCTGTGATAAACTGCGCGCCGCAAGAATGAGGTGATGCAATGCGAATTCTGGGTATTGAAACGTCGTGCGATGAAACCGGCATCGCAATCTATGATGACGAGGCCGGATTACTGGCAAACCAACTCTACAGCCAGGTAAAACTGCATGCCGATTATGGCGGTGTGGTGCCGGAACTGGCCTCACGTGATCACGTGCGTAAAACCGTGCCGCTGATTCAGGCGGCGCTGAAAGAGGCCGGTCTGGAGCCGCAGCAGATTGATGCGGTGGCCTACACTGCCGGTCCTGGACTGGTTGGCGCGCTTCTGGTTGGTGCGACCATTGGCCGCGCCCTGGCGTTTGCCTGGAAAGTGCCTGCTGTGCCGGTTCATCATATGGAAGGTCACCTGCTGGCGCCGATGCTGGAAGAGAATCCACCGGAGTTTCCGTTTGTGGCCCTACTGGTGTCGGGCGGACATACCCAGCTGATTAGCGTCACCGGCGTCGGTGAGTACGAATTGCTGGGTGAATCGATCGATGATGCCGCGGGCGAAGCCTTTGATAAGACAGCGAAGCTGCTTGGTCTGGATTATCCGGGCGGACCCATGCTGTCGAAGATGGCGCAGCAGGGCACGGCGGGGCGTTTTACCTTCCCGCGTCCGATGACCGACCGGCCGGGCCTGGATTTCAGCTTCTCCGGCCTGAAAACTTTTGCTGCTAATACCATTCGCGCGAATCCTGACGATGATCAGACCCGTGCTGATATCGCCCGTGCGTTTGAAGATGCAGTAGTCGATACGCTGTCGATTAAATGTAAGCGTGCGCTGGATCAGACCGGCTTTAAGCGTCTGGTAATTGCGGGCGGAGTCAGCGCTAACCGCACACTGCGGGAGCAGATGGCGATCATGATGCAAAAGCGCGGCGGTGACGTGTTTTACGCCCGTCCGGAGTTCTGTACCGATAACGGTGCGATGATCGCGTATGCGGGCATGGTGCGGTTAAAAGGCGGCACCAGGGGCGGGTTAAGCGTCAGCGTGCGGCCACGCTGGCCGCTGGCGGAACTGCCCGCCATCTGATGTGAAAAAAGCCGGCTTGCCGGCTTTTTTTATGGCTGAGATTTCTTTTTGCGCTTCCAGATTTTGCCTTCCTGGCCCCGCCACAGCCGCTGAATATTATCGTGATGACGCAGCAGGATCAGACAGGAGAGCATGGAAACCGGGAAGGTGAACTGCGGTTTGAACCACCAGACATAGAATGGCGCAATCAATGCGCTGACGATGGCACCCAGCGAGGAATAGCCGCTAAGTAAAACCGTTAACAGCCAGGTGCCGGTGAGCAGCCCGGTTAAGTCCCAGCCAATCGGCGCAATCGCCCCAAATGCCGTCGCCACACCTTTGCCACCGCGAAAGTGAAAAAACACCGGGTAGATATGACCCAGACAGGCAGCAATCGCGGTCAGGCCGAGATAGAGCGGAGTGACATGCATCAGATAGGCCAGCCAGACCGGCACCATCCCCTTCAGCACATCAAACACTAATACGGCTGCGGCTGCGGCTTTACCGCCCAGACGCAGTACGTTAGTGGCACCAGGATTGCCTGAACCGTGTGTGCGGGGATCGGGCAGGCCAGCGAGTTTGCAGACCAGAATCGCACTGGAAATCGAACCGCAAAGATACGCGAAAATAATCATACCAAGCGCGAAAGCACTCATAACACCGTACCGTTCCCTTTAGGGTCGTTTTGATCTCATCAACCGTGGATAATACGCATAATCCGCCGGAAGTGGTATCCGGCTTAGCCAAAAACAGAGACTCTCATCATGGATATCGTATTTATAGAACAACTCACGGTGTTCACCACCATTGGCGTTTACGACTGGGAACAGGGCATACAGCAGAAGCTGGTGCTCGATGTCGAAATGGCCTGGGATAACCGTCTGGCGGCCAGCAGCGACGATGTAAAGGATTGTCTGAGCTATGCGGATGTCTCCTCGGCAATTCTGACGTATCTTACTGGCAACCGTTTTGCGCTGGTTGAGCGGGTTGCTGAAGAAATCGCGGATCTGTTGATGAACCGTTTCAATTCGCCTGGCGTCCGCATAAAGGTAAGCAAACCGGGCGCTGTAGCCCAGGCGGCGCAGGTTGGCGTGCGAATTGAGCGCGGGACTATTCCTAAATAAATACGATGTGATTGCCATCACAATGAAACCAAACCAAATTACTGTCTGTCATAGCGTGTACCGTTTCGTTACAGCAGGCGAAACGGTGTAGACCTTAAGGTTTAATTCAGGCTGATAGCGGCATAATTTCAGGCGATAGCAGCGCGCTACCGCCTTTTTAATGGTTTGAAACGGATAGAGGAAACATTTGATGGCAGATATTCATCAGCTTTGGGTAGCTGCAATCCTGGGCATTGTGGAAGGGCTGACCGAATTTTTACCGGTCTCTTCCACAGGGCACATGATTATAGTGGGTCACCTGCTGGGCTTTGAGGGTGAAAAAGCCGAGACCTTTGAAGTCGTGATCCAGTTAGGATCGATTCTGGCTGTGGTAGTGATGTTCTGGCGCCGTCTGTTTGGCCTGATCGGCATCCACTTTGGCCAGGTTAAACATGAAGGTGTTGGCACCGGCCGTCTGTCGCTGATCCACATCCTGCTGGGTATGGTTCCGGCGGTGGTCGTGGGTCTGGTGCTGCACGATCAAATCAAAACGCTGTTTAACCCTATCAACGTGATGTACGCGCTGGTGGTGGGGGGTGTGCTGCTGCTGGTCGCTGAGTATCTTAAGCCAAAACAGCCGAAAGCCGTCGGCGTCGATGATATTACCTATCGTCAGGCGTTTATGATTGGCTGTTTCCAGTGCTTAGCACTGTGGCCGGGCTTCTCGCGTTCGGGTGCAACGATCTCGGGTGGCATGCTGATGGGCGTGAGCCGCTATGCAGCGTCAGAATTCTCCTTCATCCTGGCGGTGCCAATGATGATGGGTGCGACCGTGCTGGACATGTACAAGAGCATCGGCTTCCTGACAATGGCGGACTTCCCGATGTTCGCGGTGGGCTTTGTGATGGCGTTTATCGTGGCGCTGATTGCGATTAAAGCCTTCCTTGAGCTGATTAAACGCATCTCGTTTGTCTCATTCGCTATTTACCGCTTTATTGTGGCGGCAGCGGTTTACATGATCTTCATGTAAACCCCAGGCAGCCTGCTAGTCAGGCTGCCTGAGCGCCAGACCCTGCGCGACGGCGTCAATCCGTCGTCGCGTCATCTCCTCCCGCACTTCTGCCCCTTTGAATCCCGCTTCGACTACCGCTTTTGTCGGCACCGCCTGCGCCAGCGCAAAAGCACGACGCAGATAGTCGCCCTGCGGATAAGGCATGCTCTCCAGTCCGGCTCGCCCGCGCGCGTCCGCTTCGCTGGTTAGCGCCATCTGCTCAACGCGCTGCGGCTTACGCCAGGCATCGATCCGGTCGAACAGCGCCACCAGCGACGCAGCGGATTGACGTTCGATGGTGTGCACAATGTCGTGAAAT
This sequence comes from Candidatus Pantoea varia, assembly GCF_900115075.1. Taxonomy (GTDB): domain Bacteria; phylum Pseudomonadota; class Gammaproteobacteria; order Enterobacterales; family Enterobacteriaceae; genus Pantoea; species Pantoea varia. Next base: position 322,674 of record NZ_FOVG01000004.1, on the reverse strand, counting down.
TCGGTCACGATCAGCGCCAGATCGCGAATTGTGTTTGGGACGCGCAGTCGCTGGCACAGCGCCTCGACCAGCGGAACGCCCGCCAGGCCATGACCATGATGGCTGGGCCAAAGCTCAGGCGGTGTCAGCGCTTTTCCGACGTCATGAAAGAGCGTGGCGAAGCGCACATCGATCTCACTGGAGAGCGCGGCGGCCATCGCCAGCGTCATCAGCGTATGAACGCCGGTGTCGATCTCCGGATGCCACTTAATCGGCGCAGGAATACCAAATAGATTATCCAGCTCAGGAAACAGCACCTGCAGCGCACCGCAGTCGCGCAGAACCTGGAAATAGACCTGCGGATTACGGGCACTCAGCGCCTTTTCTGTCTCTTTCCACACCCGTTCCGCAGTGAGATTCGACAGCTCGCCGCTTTCGGCCATCTGCTGCATCAGCCGCTGGGTTTCGGGGGCAATACGAAAGTTGAGATGGGCAAAACGCGCCGCAAAACGCGCGACCCGCAGTACACGTAGCGGATCTTCACTGAAGGCGTCAGAGACGTGACGCAGCAGGCGCTGGGCAATATCACGCTGGCCGTTGTAGGGATCAACCAGCTCGCCGTTTTCATCCTGCGCGATAGCATTGATGGTCAGATCGCGCCGCTGTAAGTCCTGCTCCAGCGTCACGTCGGGCGCGGACCAGGTGACAAAGCCGGTGTAGCCTTTCCCGTTTTTCCGCTCGGTCCGTGCCAGCGCATACTCTTCGCGACTGACGGGATGCAGGAAAACGGGAAAATCGCGACCGACCTGTTGATAGCCCTGCTCAAGCATGGCTTCGGGTGTGGAACCTGTTACTACCCAATCTTTGTCTGTAACCGGCAGATTCAGCAGCGCATCACGCACTGCACCGCCAACAAGAAACGTCTTCACGCAAAACTCCAGAGAAAAAGGAAATGACCTGCACGCCGGGCACCTCCCGCGCCTGAAATCAGCCGTGCATCTCATTTTATTGTTGCACAGATTCCCCGGATTGCAGACATGCCAAAAAGGGGATCCTGCGATCCCCTGCTTAAATCCGACAGAATAGTGTCAGTTCATCCAGCGATCGCTTTTCTTACGGCGCGGCAGCATGTGCGGCAGTAACAGGCCCAGCAGCAGGCCGACACCCAGTACGCCGCCACCATACATAAACCACTGCATGATGATGGTGCGCTGCTTATCATCCAACTGAACGTTAGCGGCGCTGACTTTCTTCTGCGCGACGATAAGCTCATTTTTCAGCTTCTGATTCTCGCCTTTAAGCCCATTGATTACGCCATCGCTGCTGGCGACTTTATTCTGCATCTCAGCGGTGCGCTGATTCCAGCTGTTGTCGATGTTATCCAGTTTGGCCGTCAGATCTTTCACCTGCTGCTCAAGCTGAGGCACCCGGGTGCGCAGGCTTGGATTCGCGCTAAGCTGCGACAGGGGGATCCAGGTGGTGCGGCCTTCCGAATCACGGATCTGGCCATAATGGGTGTCATTATTGGTCTGTAACAGTTGCACCTCTTCCCCGGCGTTCAGCTTACCGAGCAGGCGGAACTGATCGCCTGGACCGCTACGTACCCAGGTCGAAAGCTCATCAGAAACATAGCGTTTTTCGTCGGCATGGGCAGGTGCAAGGGTGCTAAGGGCCAGCAAAGTGAGTCCAGCGAGTGTGATTTTTTTCATTCGATTTCGTTTGGCTTAGTCTGACATAAAATTTACCGGCACAGTCTGGAGAGGCCTCGCATAAATCTGAATGAGAACTATCCTGGTCTCATGAGAGTGCGAAAAGGTCTGCGAAAGAGCAAAGAAAGCAGAGACAGCGCGGCTTCTGTGCATTAATCTTCGCCTCATAAACCCCTTGCCCTCCAGGCGACAGCGTGAGTAACCTGCTGATAATTGCCTGAAATATGCAGGAAAAACCCTCTTAAGTGCCAGCGGCGTAGTGAATAAAAAATTATGACCATCGAAATCGAACTAAAGTTCATTGCAACTCCACAGGCAGCCGGGAAACTGGCTGAACTGCTCTCCACTCTGCCGCATCAGCATCAGGCTGCACGCGAGCTGACCAATATCTACTTTGAAACTGACGACAACCAGCTGCGACACTGGGACATGGGATTGCGTATCCGTGGCGTTGACCAGCGTTATGAAATGACGCTGAAAGCGGCGGGGCAGACGCTTGGCGGACTGCATCAGCGTCCGGAATATAACGTTGAGCTCAGCGAGCCGGTGCTGGATATTGCGCGCCTGCCCGCAGAGATCTGGCCAAAGGGCACCGATGTCGCGGCGCTACAGTCGCGCCTGGAGCCGCTGTTCACCACACATTTCCAGCGCGAAGTCTGGCTGATCACCACAGGCAACAGTGAAATTGAAGTGGCGTTTGATCAGGGCGCGGTCACCGCGGGTGAGCTTAGCGAACCGCTGTGCGAGATCGAACTGGAGCTGAAACGTGGCGAACGCCAGGATCTGCTGGCCTTTGCACAGCAGCTGGTGGGGCTGGGCGGTCTGCGTATGGGCAGCCTGAGCAAAGCCGCTCGCGGCTATCAGCTGGCGCAGGGTAATCTGCCGCGCCAGGTTGAGGCGTTCCCGCTGCTGAAAGCCGGCACTAAAGCGACCGTAGAGCAGGGCATGGTCGCTGCAATGTCTGCTGGACTGCGTCACTGGCAATATCATGAAGAAGTCTGGCTGCGCGGTAACGCGGCGGCTCAGGATGCGGTGCGCGAAGCGCTGGACCTGCTGCGTCAGGCCTTTAGCCTCTTTGGTGCGCTGGTGCCACGCAAAGCCAGCAGTGCACTGCGTCAGCAGCTGACCAGACTGGAAGAGACGCTGGTGAATGAGGAGCAGGAGGCGACTGCTTTCTGCCTCTCTTCTCTCTCCGTTGAAACGCAGCTGGCGCTGACGCACTGGCTGGCTGAATCTCAGTGGCGTCAGTGGATCGATGCCAAAGGGGAAACCAAGCTGCAGGGGTCGTTTAAGCGCTTCAGCGACATTATGCTGAGCCGCGTTAATGCCGATTTAAGAGAAACGTTCATCACGGTAAAACAGCCCAATGAGTATCAGGACAAAGCTACGCGCCTGGCGCGTCAGCTGCTGACGGTGCACCTGCTGGCGGGTTCCTATCCGGTGGAAACGGTGATGGCCTGGCTCGATCCCTGGCAGCAACTGCTGTCGGCAATCCATGAAAAGCAGACATCCGGATTAGCCTGGCTGGCGATGCAGGCGCTGAAACAGCCGCCGTTCTGGCTCACCAGCGGCGCTGCCCGCTAACGGGCATTCCGTTACGCCATCAAGGAGGGAGTTATGTTGTCAGCACTTCCCGCGTTGCTACGCGATCAGGCCGAAGAGGCCGCCCGACAGCTTGGGGTGGCTCTGACTTCGCTAAGCCCGGAGCAGGCCGCCGGGCTGGCTTTCAGCGATTTTGTGCTGGAAAACCTGCAACAACATCCCGACTGGTGGCAGACGATGCTCGACCAGCCGCCTCAGCCTGAAGAGTGGCAACACTACTCTGCGTGGCTGAATCAGGCGCTGAACGATGTCGACAGCGAAGCGAGCCTGATGCGCGAACTGCGGCTGTTTCGCCGCCGTATGCTGGTACGTGTCGCCTGGATGCAGGCTCTGCAACACGCCACAACCGAAGAGAGTCTGCAGCAGCTCAGCGTATTAGCCGAAGTGCTGATCAGCCGGGCGCGTGACTGGGTCTATCAGGATTGCTGCCGTGATTTTGGTACGCCCTGTAATGCAGATGGCGACGCGCAGCCGCTGCTGATCCTCGGCATGGGCAAGCTGGGCGGCGGCGAACTCAATTTCTCTTCTGACATCGACCTGATTTTTGCCTGGCCGGAAAACGGCACCACGCGCGGCGGACGGCGTGAGCTCGACAACGCCCAGTTCTTTACCCGTATGGGGCAGCGGCTGATCAAAGTGCTGGATCAACCCACCATGGATGGCTTTGTCTATCGGGTGGATATGCGGCTGCGCCCGTTTGGCGACAGCGGTCCGCTGGTGATGAGCTTTGCCGCGCTGGAAGATTACTACCAGGAGCAGGGACGCGACTGGGAGCGTTACGCCATGGTCAAGGCGCGACTGATGGGCGATGACCACGATCGCTGGAGCCTGGAGCTGCAACAGATGTTGCGGCCGTTCGTGTATCGCCGCTACATCGACTTCAGCGTGATCCAGTCGCTGCGTAACATGAAAGGGATGATCAGCCGCGAAGTGCGGCGACGCGGGCTGAAAAACAATATCAAACTGGGCGCGGGCGGCATCCGTGAAACCGAGTTTATCGTGCAGGTGTTCCAGCTGATTCGCGGCGGGCGTGAGCGCTCGCTTCAGTTGCGCGCGCTGCTGCCGACGCTGGAGGCGATCAAAACGCTGGCTCTGCTGCCAGCGGAACAGGTCGATGCACTGCGTGACGCCTATCTGTTCCTGCGGCGGCTGGAAAATCTGCTGCAAAGCCTGGGCGATGAGCAGACTCAGACGCTGCCCGAGGATGAACTGCATCGCGCCCGGCTGGCGTGGGCGATGGATTGTGCCGACTGGGCTTCCCTGATGACCCGGCTTGATGGCCAGATGGCCGCGGTGCGCGCTATCTTCGACGAGCTGATTGGCGAAGATACCCCTGAAATTGGTGATCAGCGTGAGCTGGCAGAGTTTCAGGTGCTGTGGCAGGACCAGCTGGAGGATAGCGAACTGGCTCCGCTGGTGCCGCAGCTCAGTGACGATCAGCGACTGGCACTGCATCAGGCGCTGGAGGCGTTTCGTCAGGATATCAACCGGCGAACCATCGGCCCGCGTGGCCGTCAGGCGCTGGACCAGTTGATGCCGCGCCTGCTGAGCGAAGTCTGCCCGCGTGAAGATGCGGCGGTGACGCTCAGTCGCCTGACGCCGCTGCTGATCGGCGTGCTGACACGCAGTACCTATCTTGAGTTGCTGACGGAGTATCACGGCGCCCTGCGTCATCTGATTCGTCTGTGTGCGGCCTCACCGATGGTAGCCAGTCAGCTGGCGCGTCATCCCTTATTGCTGGATGAGCTGCTCGACCCCGCCACGCTCTATCAGCCGACCGCCACCGACGCCTATCGTGACGAGTTGCGACAGTATCTGCTGCGGATTCCCACTGAGGATGAGGAGCAGCAGCTGGAAGCCGTGCGGCAGTTTAAGCAGGCACAGCATCTGCGTATTGCTGCCGCTGATATTGCTGGCACGCTGCCGGTGATGAAAGTCAGCGATCATCTCACCTGGCTGGCGGAAGCGATTATCGAATCGGTGGTGCGCCAGGCGTGGAATATGATGGTGCAACGCTACGGTCGTCCTTCGCACCTGAGTAATGAACATGAGCGCGGCTTTGCGGTGCTGGGCTACGGCAAGCTGGGGGGCTGGGAACTGGGTTACAGTTCCGATCTCGATTTGGTGTTCCTGCATGACTGCCCGGCAGACGCCGTGACAGAAGGGGAGCGCAGCATTGATGGCCGTCAGTTCTATCTGCGCCTCGCCCAGCGCATCATGCATCTCTTCAGTACCCGCACCTCCTCCGGCATTCTCTACGAAGTGGATGCGCGCCTGCGTCCTTCCGGCGCGGCAGGCATGCTGGTCAGTACCTTTGAGGCCTTTGAGGAGTATCAGCGCAGTGAAGCCTGGACCTGGGAGCATCAGGCGCTGGTCCGGGCGCGCGTGGTGTTTGGCGAGGCGGCCCTGGGTGAGCGCTTCAGCATGATCCGTCAGGCGATTCTGTCGCTGCCACGTGCCGCAGACGCGCTGCAAACTGAAGTGCGTGAGATGCGTGAAAAGATGCGTGCTCACCTCAGCAACAAACATAAAGGTCGCTGGGATATCAAAGCCGATGCGGGTGGCATCACCGATATTGAATTCATCGCCCAATATCTTGTCTTACGCTACGCCGCTGAGCAGCCTGAACTGACGCGCTGGTCTGACAATGTGCGCATTTTTGAGCTGATGGCGAAGTACCATAAAATGCCCGCTGATGAAGCGCAGGCGCTGACGCAGGCCTATGTAACGCTGCGTGACGCATTGCACCATCGCGCCCTGCAGGAGCTGCCGGGTCACGTTGAACCAGAGGCTTACGCAGCGGAGCGGCAGACGGTTCTGAACAGCTGGCAGCGCTGGTTGATAACGCCTGCGTCTATCCTGGCGTGATGCTGATAGCACAAATCGCAACTGTGCTATCATCCGCGCACTATTTTTAATGCAGTCTGGAGTATCTGGAATGAAAGTGACTCTGCCCGCGTTCGGCCAAGCCTCAGTGCTGGTTGTTGGCGATGTAATGTTAGATCGTTACTGGTATGGCCCAACCAGCCGTATCTCCCCTGAAGCCCCGGTTCCGGTGGTGAAAGTGGACACGGTTGAAGAGCGTCCTGGCGGCGCGGCAAACGTGGCGATGAACATTGCAGCACTCGGTGCCGCGTCTCGCCTGATCGGCCTGACCGGTGAAGATGATGCGGCGCGCGTGTTAAGTAATACGCTGAAAGACGTCAACGTTCATTGTGACTTCGTGGCGGTCAAAAGCCATCCGACCATTACCAAACTGCGCGTGCTTTCCCGCAATCAGCAGCTGATCCGTCTCGATTTTGAAGAGGGCTTTGATCAGGTTGATCCGGCGCCGCTTCACCAGAAAATGCGAGATTCGCTGGCCGCAGCGGGTGCGCTGGTGCTGTCCGACTACGCCAAAGGCGCGCTCTCCAGCGTCCAGACTATGATTACCCTGGCGCGCGAAGCGGGCGTACCGGTATTAATCGACCCGAAAGGCACCGATTTTACGCGCTACCGTGGCGCGACGCTGCTGACGCCAAACCTCTCGGAATTTGAAGCGGTGGTCGGCAAATGCAAAAACGAAGAGGAGATCGTGGCGCGCGGCACACAGCTGATCGCTGATTTTGACCTCTCCGCGCTGCTGGTGACCCGTTCCGAAAATGGCATGACGCTGCTCCAGCCGGGCAAAGCGCCTCTGCATCTGCCGACGCAGGCGCAGGAAGTCTATGACGTGACCGGGGCAGGCGATACGGTGATCGGCGTGCTGGCTGCGGCTCTGGCTGCTGGCGATTCGCTGGAAGAAGCCTGTTTCCTGGCGAATGCCGCGGCGGGTGTAGTGGTAGGTAAACTCGGTACCTCGACTGTCAGCACCGTTGAGCTGGAAAATGCGATTCACGCCCGCCCTGAGCAGGGTTTTGGCATCATGACGGAAGCCCAGCTAAAAGTCGCCGTTGAGATGGCCCGCCGTCGTGGCGAAAAAGTGGTGATGACTAACGGCGTGTTCGACATCCTGCACGCTGGTCATGTCTCTTACCTGGCAAATGCCCGTAAGCTCGGCGATCGCCTGATCGTCGCGGTGAACAGCGATGCGTCGACTAAACGTCTGAAAGGCGAAAGCCGCCCGGTGAATCCGCAGGAAAACCGGATGATCGTGCTGGGCGCGCTGGAAGCGGTCGACTGGGTGGTGGTATTCGAAGAGGATACGCCGCAGCGGCTCATTGCAGGCATTCTGCCTGACCTGCTGGTCAAAGGTGGCGATTACAAGCCGGAAGATATCGCGGGCAGTAAAGAAGTGTGGGCAAATGGCGGCGACGTGCAGGTGCTGAACTTCGAGGACGGTATCTCTACCACCAACATTATTAAAACTATTCGCGGCAGCTGAAGCGGAAAGTAAGCGGGAGCCTGGCTCCCGCTCAAACGTTTATTCTGGCTTATTGTCCGCGACAGGTTTCACCACATCCGCAACCGGTGAAGCCGCTGGCGAACTCGCTACCGCTGCAGAGGGTGTCGCGGCAACAGGCGTTACCGGTGCCGTCGGTGGCGTACCGGCTGATGAACCCTGACTTTCCAGCTGGGCCAGACGCTGCTCCAGCGCCGCCAGTTTCTCCCGCGTACGCAGTAATACCTGCGTCTGCACATCAAACTCTTCACGGTTGACCAAATCCATACGGGTCAGCTGCGCCTGAAGAACCTGACGAATTTTCTTTTCGATATCATCACCAAACTCACGAACACCTTTAGGCATCGCTTCGTGAACCTGACGGGCAAGTTGTTCAATTTTTTTCGTGTCGATCATGATGATTTCCTGGTTACGGGGAGCTGTGTCAGCGTGTTTACCAACGTAATAAGTGTTAAGTGTAATGCCAGAAATGAAAAGGATAAACCTCAAATCGGTAACGCAGGAAATGCAAAAGCAATTGCGCTATTGATGATTGCCGCCTCAAACGATCGGCGTTATAGTTGAAAGGCTTATTCTCAGGGCGGGGCGCAATTCCCCACCGGCGGTAAATCAGCTTAGGCTGAAAGCCCGCGAGCGCTTTATCTTGATGAAAAGAGAGATAAAGGTCAGCAGATCCGGTGTAATTCCGGGGCCGACGGTTACAGTCCGGATGGGAGAGGGTAACGACATCTGTCGGACAATTGTGTCTGCTTCACGTTATTGCCACGTCTTTTTGACGTCACTCCTAAGCACGCCCTGATTCTGGTAACCCATACATTTTAAGGTTTTTATTACCATGAATCAGACGCTACTTTCTGAATTTGGCACGCCTGAACAGCGTGTAGAACGTGCTATCGCCGCCCTGCATGAGGGACGCGGTGTGATGGTACTCGACGATGAAAATCGCGAAAACGAAGGCGATATGATCTTCGCCGCAGAAACCATGACCGTGGAACAGATGGCACTGACGATTCGTCACGGCAGCGGCATTGTCTGCCTCTGCCTGACCGAAGAGCGCCGCCAGCAGCTCGATCTGCCCATGATGGTGGAAAATAACACCAGCTCCTTTGGCACCGGGTTCACCGTGACCATTGAGGCCGCAGAAGGTGTCACCACGGGCGTCTCTGCCCAGGATCGTATCACCACCATTCGCGCCGCCATTGCCGACAATGCCAAACCCACCGACCTGCATCGCCCTGGTCACGTTTTCCCGCTGCGTGCCAGCGAAGGCGGCGTGTTAACCCGTGGCGGACATACTGAAGCGACCATCGATTTAGTGACGCTGGCCGGCTTTAAGCCCGCAGGCGTCCTGTGCGAACTGACCAACGACGACGGCACCATGGCCCATGCGCCTGAAGCGATTACTTTCGCTCGCCAGCACGACATGCCAGTCGTGACCATCGAAGATCTGATCGCCTGGCGTCGCGCGCACGAAACGCGTCACGCCAGCTAATCTGTCTGCTGCACTAAACAGGCCCTGAACCGGGCCTGTTTTACTTACAGCCATACCCGCCTGACCTTCAACTTTCCCTCTCCTCTCTGCTGAACACCGGTTAAATTTGCCACGTTCAATCTCATTCAAATTTCCTGATGATCTCCATCACGCTTATCAGCGTGATAAAGTGCCGAATGCGCGTATCGTAGTGGCTATCAAATAACCGATCCCGGGGATCACGAATGAGCCAGTTACGAATGCCAGCCCTGTTTTTGGGTCACGGCAGCCCGATGAATGCCCTTGAAGAAAACCGCTATACTGCCGCGTGGCGTCACGCTGGCGACACTCTGCCACGTCCACGTGCGATTATCGCGGTTTCGGCACACTGGTATACGCGCGGCACCGCCGTGACGGCAATGGCAGAGCCAAAGACAATTCATGATTTTGGTGGCTTTCCGCAGGCGCTGTTTGATACGCGCTATCCGGCACCGGGATCGCCTGAACTGGCGCAGCAGCTGGTGGAGCAGTTAGCGCCTATTGAGGTGAAGCTGGATCATGAATGGGGACTGGATCATGGTTCCTGGGGCGTCCTGATTAAGATGTATCCGGAGGCGGATATTCCTGTCGTGCAGCTAAGTATTGATGGCACCCAACCCTCGGCATGGCACTTTGAGATCGGCAGGAAACTGGCTGCGCTGCGCGATCAGGGTGTGATGATTGTCGCCAGCGGCAACGTGGTGCATAACCTGCGTAAAGTGCGCTGGGATGGCAACAGCGAAGTCTATCCCTGGGCCAGCAGTTTTGAACAGTTCGTCCGCGATAACCTGACGGTGCAGAGCGATGCCGCTTCTCATCCGCTGGTTAACTTTATGGATCACCCTGGTGCGGCGCTCTCTAATCCGACACCTGAGCACTATCTGCCGCTGCTCTACGTGCTGGGCGCACGTCAGCCGGATGAGGCCATCAGCATTCCGATTGACGGCATGGAGATGGGCGCCATCAGCATGTTGTCGGTTCAGGTAGGTTAGGGCGAAGCTGAGAGTAAACAGGCCAGAAGCTGGCCTGTTATTATCGCGGTGCATTAACCGATAAAGGCGTGCGGATAGAAACGGGAAAGATCCTGGGTGATCAGGTCGCGATCTTCCCGCAGGCCAATACCGGCCGGTTGATCATCGATCAGCCAGCTGCCGATCAGCGTATAGCTGTCGCCAAATTTAGGCAGTGGATGGAACTGCTGGACGATCATTCCCTCTTCGCCGTACGGCCCATCAACGCGGGCAATCTCCTGACCATTTTCTACGATTCGGATATTGGCCCCTTCACGTGAAAACAGTGGCTTCACCACATATTTGTCCATGTGCGGAACGTCATCTTCGGCGAACCAGGCAGGTAGCAGGTTAGGGTGATTCGGGAACATCTCCCACAGCAACGGCAGCAAGGCTTTATTCGAGATGATGCTTTTCCATGCCGGTTCAAGCCAGCGCACGCCAGCATCGCCGAGTTTGGTAGAGAACATCTCGCGCAGCATAAATTCCCACGGATAGAGCTTGAACAGGTTGCTAATCACCTGATCCTGAGCGTCGGTAAATTCACCTTTCTCGCCCAGACCAATCTCATCCATATAAAGGAATTCACTCGGCAGACCGGCTTCAGTGGCGCAATCCTGAAGATACTGCACGGTGCCACGATCTTCGTCGGTGTCACGGCAGCAGGCGAAATGCAGCCAGTTAAAGCCGTGCTGCTGATGTAACGCGGCAAAGCGTTCAATCAGCTTTTCCTGCAGGCTATTAAACTGATCGCTGCCTGCGGGTAGCTGACCGGCATTGAGCTGGTCTTCCAGCCACAGCCACTGGAAAAACGCCGCTTCATACAGTGAGGTCGGCGTATCGGCATTGTTTTCCAGCAACTTCACATCGCCTTTGCCATCCCAGGCGAGATCCAGACGAGAGTAAAGCGATGGCTGACGCTGATGCCATGAATCGCGCACGAAGTCCCAGGTGTGCTTCGGGATGCGGAATTTAGTCAGCAGCGCTTCGCTGTTAACCACTTTTTCCACCACCTGCAGGCACATCTGATGCAACTCAGCGGTCACCTCTTCCAGATGCTCGATTTGCGCCAGCGTGAACTGGTAATAAGCATCTTCACACCAGTAGGGTTCGCCATGCATGGTGTGAAAACGAAAACCGAACTCGGTGGCTTTTTCGCGCCAGCCTGGGCGTTCTGAAATGGCAATGCGTTCCATCGGGGCGTTAGCCTCCCATTGAGCGGCTGGAGGTGCCGCTGGCGCTGCTGCGCTGCATGCTGTTCTGCTTCGCGACGGTTTCACCAAAGCCACCACGGGTAATGGTGGAGGTGGTCGCCGGTTTGGGTGCCATCGCGGTTTTAGGCACGGTCATGGTTTTGCCGGAGGTGGCAGCACCATAATTACGGCCAGATGCATCAACAAACTGGCCATTGGCCGGGCTGCGGGCATTTTTCGGGGAGAACAGCGGTTGCTGCGCAAAGCCCGAACCACCGCCCATCATGCGGCCCATCATATAACCGGCCATCAGTGGCATCCAGAAGCTACCGCCACTCTGCTGTGATTCGGCATTGGTGGTGCCTACACCCGCCTGAACCGGTGTCTGCTGACACTGGTTTTCACCAAATTCAGCCACACAATCTTCACGCGTGGCATATTTTGGCGCGGTACGTTCCGCCTCTTTTTTGGCTTCATTGAATGCGGTCGTACATTGCGCACTCTGACCCGGATTGGCTTTCGAACAGTCATCCGCGTTCTGGTACATCGAAACAGTTTCATCGTTCTGTTCGCAGCCAGCCAGCATAAATACCGCCGAGACGGCGATAGCAACGGGCGTTAAATGGCGTGCCTGCCAGCTCTTACGAAAAGCGGCATAGCGAATAGATTTTGTGCGTTTCATTATGATTATCCTGTGCCCAAAGGTAGCGCATAGAATAGGGGATGGGGGGGTAAAATTGAAGCTGGAGGCCTGATACAACAGGGATCTTTACTTAGTTATACGTTCAACAGAGAGACGGGCCGCAAAGCAGCCCGTCCGCTGATTAATTACCGAAAGGATTAGCGCTGCTGTGGCGAGCCGCAGGACGCGCTGCCTCAGAAGAGCCGGTTGCCACCGGACCGCTATCCACGCGTGCGGTCTGTTGTGCATTTTCCGGTGCCACCGTTTCCGGTGAAGTCGGGATCTCTTTACCCAGCTGGCTGTTCAGTTTCTGCAGGCTCTGCTCATTGAGCGTACCCAGCGCATAGCTGATATTCAGCTGGTTAATCAGGTAGCTATAACGCGCATCAGAGAGCTGCTGCTTAGCGTTGTAGAGCACGGTTGTCGCATCCAGCACATCAACGATGGTACGCGTACCAACCTGATAGCCTGCTTCTGACGCATCGAGGGAGCTTTGCGCAGAGACCACAGCCTGTTTGTAGGCGTTGATGCTGCTGATAGACGCATTCACGTTGTTAAACGATGAACGTACCGTCTGGACTGCTGAACGGTGTGCGCTTTCCAGCGATTCGCTGGCGCTGACGAAGCTGTACTGCGCCTGTTTCACCTGAGAGGTGACGCTGCCGCCGCTGTAGAGTGGCAGTGAGAAGCTCAGACCCACCTGGTTAGAACCGGTAATGGAGTCAGTAGAACCCTGGCTCTGGTTCGCACGGCTGCCGCCATACTTGCTGTTCGACAGGCCGGTAGAGGCAGTCAGACCCAGCGTCGGCATATGACCAGCTTCAGCGGAGCGGATCTGCTCACGGGCTAAATCCTGGTTCAGACGCGCAGAGAGCAGCGACAGGTTACGAGCTTCCGCCTGCTTAAGCAGCCCGCTTACCGCTTCGGGCTTATCGGTTCTGAAGCGATCGATGCTTAGCGAAGCCAGCGACATGTAGTCCATGCCGGTGATCTGACGTAACGTTTCAACGTTGTTATCAAGGTTGTTACGCGCGGTCACTTCGTTAGCCAGCACGCTGTCATACTGCGCACGGGCGTTCTGAACGTCAGTAATAGCCACCAGGCCTACGTTAAAGCGCTGAGTCGTCTGGTCCAGTTCGCGGTAAATCGACTGTTTCTGCGCTTCGGTGTAAGAAAGCGTATCAATCGCTTTCAGCACGTTGAAGTAGGCGGTCGCGGTGTTCAGAATCAGATCCTGCTGCGCCACCTGATAGGTCACATCCTGAATACCGGCAGCTTTTTCCTGCAGGGTCAGTGCGCGCCATTTCGACATGTCGAAAATAGTCTGGGTTAATTGCAGCGAGCCGCTGGTCGTGTTGGAATGGAGACCACTGCTGTCGCGATAACCGTTGTTATAGGTGTAGTCAGCACCCAGGCCGAGCTGGGGTAATAATGGGCTACGCGCTTCGTTGATTTTCTCAAAGGCAGAATCGCGATCGGCAGCGGCGCTGCGCAGATCCGGGTTGCTCAGACGTGCTTGCTGGTAAACCTGAAGCAGGTCTTCGGCCTGGCTGGCGAAGCTGAAACCGCCCAGGCTCAGCCCAATAAAAAATGGGAGCAGTTTTTTCATTTGCATTCCTTTTGTTGCAGCAAATTGCAGTGGGTGCGCTGCCGGGTAAGCCAAAAAATTATCGCCGATTCTAGCAGAGGGCAACTGTGAGATAAGTTGGCTGAACGTGCCTTCTCCCCCTAATTTACGTAAATAATTCAGAAAGAACTACTTACATGGAGCACGGTTACAGGCTTTTTTCGCTCCACCCCAATCTGCACAAGGAACCTGATGATGCCAGAAGAAAAAAAATCCCCTGTGACTTTCACAAAAAACGATGTAGAAATTATTGCACGCGAAACCGTCTATGATGGTTTTTTTTCCGTCGAACGTTACCGCTTCCGCCACCGCCAGTTTAATGGCGAAATGAGTGGAGAAGTACAGCGCGAAGTTTTTGAGCGCGGACATGCCGCCGTGCTGCTACCTTATGATCCCTTACGCGATGAAGTGGTGCTGATTGAACAGATCCGCATCCCGGCTTATGACAGCAGTGCTTCACCCTGGCTGCTGGAGATGGTCGCTGGCATTATCGAGCCGGGTGAATCTGTCGAACAGGTTGTACGCCGTGAAGCCGTTGAAGAAGCAGGATTAGAAGTCGGCCGGGTTAAGCCTATGCTTAGCTATCTGGCTAGCCCTGGCGGCACCAGCGAACGTCTGTCGGTGCTGATTGGGGAAGTGGATGCCAGCCAGGCAGAGGGATGCCATGGTCTGGAGGAAGAGAATGAGGATATTCTTGTCCATGTAGTGAGCCGCGAACAGGCTTACCGCTGGGTGGAAGAGGGGATAATCGATAATGCGGCGTCTGTCATCGCACTGCAATGGCTGGCGTTGCACCATGAAAAACTACGCGAAGAGTGGATACAAAAATGAAACAGCGCTATACCCCTGACTTTCCCGAAATGATGCGGCTCTGCGAAACCAATTTCGCCCAGTTACGCCGCCTGCTGCCGCGTAACGATGAGGCGGGAGAATCGGTGATCTATCAGGTGAGTGGCGCCCGTTATCAGTTGACGATCCAGGAGTCGACACGCTACACCACGCTGGTGGAGGTCCGCCAGGTCGCGCCTGCCGTGAGTTACTGGAGCCTGCCCTCGATGTCTGTCAGGCTCTATCACGATGCGATGGTCGCTGAAGTGTGTTCAACTCAACAGATCTATCGTTTCAAAGCGCGCTATGATTATCCTAATAAAAAATTGCATCAGCGCGATGAAAAACATCAGATAAACCAGTTTCTCGCAGACTGGCTGCGCTACTGCCTGGCACATGGCGCGATGGCAGTTCCGGTCTGCTGATGCGTATAATGCAGTAAATGGCGTGGAGACGAAGGAAACGCTTTGGATAGCCTGCTAACTCTTCCTGCAGCGAACGGTTCCGAAATCAGGATTTTGCAAATCACGGATACCCACCTGTTCGCGGGAAAACATGAATCGCTGCTTGGGGTGAACACCTGGTCGAGCTATGAAGCGGTGCTGAATGCGATTATTGCGCAACATCGCGACTACGACCTGATCATCGCCACTGGCGATCTCGCCCAGGATCACTCTATCGAAGCCTATCAGCATTTCGCTGAGGGTATCTCACGTTTGCCACGGCCCTGTGTCTGGCTACCGGGTAATCACGATTTTCAGCCTGCGATGGTCGACACGCTGGCCGCATCCCACATCAATGCCCATAAGCAGGTGCTGGTGGGTGAGCAGTGGCAGGTTGTGTTGCTCGACAGCCAGGTCTACGGTGTTCCGCATGGAATGCTGAGCGACTATCAGCTGGAGTGGCTCGACAACGCGCTGGCCCGCTTTCCGCAACGGCATACGCTGGTTATGCTGCATCACCATCCGCTGGCCTCTGGCTGTACCTGGCTCGATCAGCACAGCCTGCGCAATTCTCATCAGCTTGATGCCGTGTTGCAGCGCTACCCGTTAGCCCGGACCCTGGTCTGTGGCCATATTCACCAGGAGTTAGATATGGAGTGGCATGGCCGTCGGGTGCTGGCTACGCCCTCGACCTGCGTCCAGTTCAAACCGCACTGCACCAGTTTTGCGATCGACACCGTGGCTCCCGGCTGGCGCTGGTTTACGCTGCATCCGGATGGCGGCCTTGAGACCGAAGTGAACCGGCTTGACACCGACGCTTTTCGTCCCGACTTAGATTCAGAAGGATACTGACGCGTGGCGGCATTGCTCTATCTGCACGGTTTTAATAGTTCGCCGCAGTCGGCCAAAGCGACACAGTTCCGGCAATGGTTAGAGACGCAGCATCCGGAAATTGAAATGATCGTGCCCCAGCTGCCGACGTTTCCGGCCGATGCCGCCGCCATGCTGGAAGATCTGGTACTGAGTCGCAGTGGCGAAACCCTCGGGCTGGTAGGCTCTTCGCTGGGCGGTTATTACGCCACCTGGCTGTCGCAATGTTTTATGCTGCCGGCCGTGGTCGTCAATCCCGCGGTACGGCCTTTTGAGCTGCTGGTGGATTTCCTGGGCGAAAATCAGAATCCCTACACCGGCCAGCAATATGTGTTAGAGTCACGCCACATTTACGATCTCAAAGTAATGCAGATTGAACCGCTGGAAGCGCCTGATTTACTCTGGCTGCTGCAACAGACCGGCGATGAAGTTCTCGATTACCGACAGGCGCTCGACTATTACAGCGCGTGCCGTCACACGGTAGAAGAGGGCGGCAATCATACATTTACTGGATTCGAGCGCCATTTCCCGCAGATTCTGGACTTTCTCGGTCTGAATCATCCCTGAGCAATGCGGAAATCGCACCCCATTTCACCCTTCTAATCAGACATTTACGATGAGTCAATCAAACTATAACGCGGATGCCATTGAGGTCCTGACTGGCCTTGAGCCTGTTCGCCGTCGTCCGGGCATGTACACCGATACGACGCGGCCCAACCATTTGGGTCAGGAAGTGATTGATAACAGCGTCGATGAGGCGCTGGGCGGCCATGCGAAGCGGGTTGAAGTGATTCTGCACGCTGACCAGTCGCTGGAAGTTATTGATGATGGTCGCGGCATGCCGGTGGATATCCATCCGGAAGAGGGCGTGCCTGCCGTCGAGCTGATCCTGTGTCGTCTGCACGCGGGCGGCAAGTTCTCCAATAAAAACTATCAGTTCTCGGGCGGTCTGCACGGCGTCGGCATTTCTGTGGTTAACGCCCTGTCAAAACGCGTCGAAGTCACGGTGCGCCGTAATGGCGAAATCTATGACATGGCGTTTGAAAATGGCGACAAAGTTCAGGATCTCACGGTTACTGGCACGGTGGCGAAACGCAATACCGGTACACGCGTCCATTTCTGGCCTGATGAAAGCTTCTTCGACAGCCCACGCTTCTCGGTATCACGCTTATCCCATCTGCTGAAAGCCAAAGCGGTGCTCTGTCCTGGCGTTGAGATTGTCTTTAAAGACAAGCTGAACAATACCGAACAGACCTGGTGCTACGAAGATGGTCTGACTGACTACCTGTGCGAAGCGGTGAATGGCTTACCGACGCTGCCGGAAAAACCCTTTGTCGGCAGCTTTGCCGGTGATGTGGAAGCGGTAGACTGGGCGCTGTTGTGGCTGCCGGAAGGCGGCGAGCTGTTAACTGAAAGCTACGTTAACCTGATCCCCACCATGCAGGGCGGGACTCACGTCAACGGTCTGCGTCAGGGGCTGCTGGATGCGATGCGTGAGTTCTGCGAATACCGCAATATCCTGCCGCGTGGCGTAAAACTCTCTGCGGAAGATATCTGGGATCGCTGTGCCTATGTGCTGTCGGTCAAGATGCAGGATCCGCAGTTCGCCGGGCAGACCAAAGAGCGTCTCTCTTCACGCCAGTGCGCAGCCTTCGTCTCTGGCGTTGTAAAAGATGCCTTCAGCCTGTGGCTGAATCAGAACATTCAGACGGCAGAACAGCTGGCTGAACTGGCGATCTCCAGCGCTCAGCGGCGTATGCGGGCAGCCAAAAAAGTGGTGCGTAAAAAGCTCACCAGCGGTCCGGCGCTGCCGGGCAAACTGGCGGACTGCACCGCGCAGGATCTGAATAAAACAGAACTGTTCCTGGTCGAAGGGGACTCGGCAGGCGGATCGGCCAAGCAGGCGCGCGATCGTGAATATCAGGCGATCATGCCGCTTAAAGGCAAGATCCTGAACACCTGGGAAGTCTCTTCCGATGAGGTTCTGGCGTCGCAGGAAGTGCACGATATTTCCGTGGCGATCGGCATCGATCCTGACAGTGAAGATCTTTCGCAGCTTCGTTACGGCAAGATCTGCATTCTGGCGGATGCGGACTCCGATGGTCTGCATATCGCCACGCTGCTCTGTGCGCTGTTCGTGAAGCATTTCCGCTCACTGGTCAGAAATGGTCATGTCTATGTCGCCATGCCGCCGCTCTACCGTATCGATCTCGGTAAAGAGGTCTACTATGCGCTGGATGAAGATGAGAAAGAGGGCGTGCTGGAGCAGCTGAAACGTAAAAAGGGCAAACCTAACGTTCAGCGCTTTAAAGGACTGGGCGAGATGAACCCGCTGCAGCTGCGTGAAACGACGCTGGATCCGAATACCCGCCGCCTGGTTCAGCTGACCATTAGCGAAGAGGATATCGATCAGACGCTGCGCATGATGGATATGCTGCTGGCGAAGAAACGTTCCGAAGACCGGCGTAACTGGTTGCAGGAAAAAGGCGACAAGGCCGATATCGAAGTGTAAAAAAACAGGACGCGAAAGCGTCCTGTTCTCTTTGTGCTTCAGCCAGCACATCCTCAGAGAACCCGGCAGATTCAGAGCAGAGACAGTAACCATTGTGAAGATTACCCTGGAAGAGCTACGCGCCTGGGTGGCGGTGGTGGACAGCGGCTCCATTACCGCGGCGGCATCCCAGCTGGCACAGACCAGTTCGGGCATCAGCCGGGCATTGTCCCGGCTGGAGAGCAAGCTGCAGACTACCCTGTTGCATCGCACCACCCGACGGCTGGCGCTGACCGAAGAGGGACAGGTTTTCCTGGAGCATGCGCGCCAGATCCTGGCCTCGGTTGAGCAGGCCGAAGAGCAGATTGCCCTGCGGCGCGAGATGCCGTCAGGACGACTGCGGGTGAACGCTGCCACGCCCTTTATGCTGCATGTGATTGTGCCGCTGGTGGACGATTTCCGCGCCCGCTATCCCCTGATCCAGCTTGAGCTGAATACCGACGATATCATGATCGATCTGCTGGAGCAGCAGACTGACATTGCCATTCGTATCGGCGAACTGCGTGACTCTACGCTGCGCGCCCGGATGCTCGGTAGCAGTGCGATCCGGCTGATGGCCAGCCCGGCCTATCTGGCGAAAGCGGGCATGCCGCAGAGCGTTGCCGATCTCGCGCAGCACCAAACTATCGGCTTTAGTTATCCTGACACCCTCAACGTCTGGCCGGTCTGGCAGTCTGATGGCAATTTCATGCGCATTAAACCGACTCTCTCTGCTTCCAGCGGCGAAACCATCCGACAGCTGGCGCTGGCAGGACAGGGGATTGCACGCCTCTCGGACTTTGTCAGCCGGGAAGATTGCGCCGCTGGCCGACTGGTGCCGGTCCTCCCCGCAGAAACCCGCGATCTGCGCCTGCCGGTGCATGCGGTCTATTACCGTAACACCACGCTCTCTTCGCGCATTGGCTGCTTCCTGGATTTTCTCCGCAACGAGATTGATCGGCGTCAGATGCTGTGAACCGGTCTGTCAGAAACAAAAAACCTCTGTCACTGGACAGAGGTTCAGATGGGTGACAATTTCGCATTAAGGCGCCTCTGACCGCAGTAAATAAGCTCAATGCGCAGGAAACACGGGCAGAGGAGGAAAGCGTCCCGCGCCAGGGACGGCGCGGGACGAGCGCCCATGGATGGTTTAAGCGACTTTCCGATCTGACCGTGTTTCCTGTGCCTGCTGCCGGGTCTCGCAGTGGGCCATGCCAGATTTTATCACCAGCCTTAACCCCGTTTACACAACCGGGATTAAGGCTTCAGCACTAATCAGGCGCTGGGTTCCAGCACCAGAATCTTCACATCCACCACATCATCTTTAATGATGGCGCGATGTGCATCCATGTGCGGCATCTGCTGATGCTGCTCCAGATGGCGCAGCGTTTCCCACTGTTCCAGCATAAAAATGGAGTCCGGCGAGTTCTGCTTCCACGGCACCTGCGCCTGGTGGTCCAGCAGCGCGTCATACTGATGGCAACCATCTTCTTCTAAGACCAGCGGGATCAGCTTCTTCACCGCATCCAGCACGGCCTGACGGCGACCGGGTTTAACACAAATTTCAGCAACGACTGTTAACATTCGCGAATTCCTCTTTCGTGGGAAAATAGGGGATAGCCCCCCACCATCTTACGCAAAAACGTGGCTAAGATGGGTCCGATAAGCGGCGATATCGCGTGGCACGTCCGGCGCTTTAATCACGTCGTTGCAGATAAAGGTCGGCAGCGCTTCCATGCCCAGGAACTGGTTGGCTTTGTGGAAGTGCAGATAGAGACCGTCGACGCCGACGCCTTCAAAGAACTGCTCCGGATCGGTAAAGGCCTGCAGCGGCGCATTCCAGGTCAGTGACAGCATATATTTTTTGCCCTGCAGCAGTCCGCCGGAACCGTACTTCTTCGCCGCATCAGAACGGGTGCGACCATCGCTGGCGTAGAGCGAGCCGTGACCTTCGGTAAAGACTTCATCGATGTAACGCTTCACGGTCCAGGGTTCGCCCATCCACCAGCCTGGCATCTGATAAATCACCACATCGCTGTCGACATATTTCTGCACTTCATCCGCAACCACATAGTGGCTGTCAGCCACGGTCACTGACACCTCATGCCCCATGTCACGCAACTGGCTGGCGGCAACATCGGTCAGTGTGTGGTTCAGTTCGCCTTTAGAGTGGGCAAAGGTTTTGCCGCCATCGATAATTAAAATCTTGCTCATGAATAGATTACCTCGTTTCCTGAATATGGCGCCCAGCTTACGCGTGTGGCGCCCGCAGAAAAATGGGAGGTTGATCACAAGACTTTTGCTGTGGCAGCAACAATACGCCGGTTTATGGCACCATCGGTGGGCAAACTCATCATGAAAACAATCAAAGAAAAAACGCAAAATGAAAAAAATTGTCCTCTCTTTGCTGCTGGCCAGCGGTGCTGTCCAGGCACAATCGCATCTCGATACCATTCTCAGTTCTAAGACGCTTAAGGTCTGCACCACCGGCGATTACAAGCCCTACAGCTATCTGCGACCCGATGGTCAGTATGAAGGTCTGGATATCAGCATGGCGAACGCACTGGCGACTTCGCTCGGCGCGAAAGTGCAGTGGGTGCCGACCACCTGGAAAACCCTGATGCCTGACTTTCTGGCAAAACAGTGTGATATCGCCGTCGGCGGCGTCTCCGTCACGCTGAAACGTCAGCAGACCGCCTGGTTCGCCCGGCCGCTCGATGTGGATGGCAAAATCCCGCTGGTGCGCTGTACGGATAAAGATCGCTTCCAGACCATTGAACAGCTAAACCGGCCTGACGTGCGGCTGATTGAACCGGCTGGCGGCACCAACGAAGCCTTTGTACACAGCCATCTGCCGAAAGCCTCACTGACGCTGTTCCACGATAACGTCACCATTTTCCAGCAGCTGGTGGATAACAAGGCGGACGTGATGATTACCGATGCCTCTGAAGCGCGTTTTCAGCAGCAGCATTACCCGACGCTCTGTGCGATCAATCCCGACAAACCGCTGCAGTATGGTGAGAAGGCTTACATGATTCCCCGTGACGACATCAGCTGGAAGCTCTATGTCGATCAGTGGGTGCATCTCAGCACCGCCACCGGCGAATATGGTGACATTGCGCGCCAGTGGATGGGCGCAAAGCCCTGATACACTTCCGCAGACAGGTCAGGCACTTGCCGGTCTTAATCCGGCGTGCCTCCGGCACGTAAAATCGCGTGGCAGGACGCCTCTTGTCCCGCGCTTCCCCTGTGACTAACACCAGGGAATAAGGTACTATCCTCGCCAAACCACCGCCGGGTGTCCCGCCGTTGTGGGCCACGATGTGAGGATGAGAAATTAATGAGTGAACTGACTCAGGATGGTGCAGAGCGTCTTGCCCTGCACACATTTACCGAGAATGCGTACTTAAACTACTCGATGTACGTCATCATGGACCGTGCCCTGCCTTACATTGGCGACGGATTAAAACCGGTTCAGCGACGTATCGTCTATGCCATGTCCGAACTGGGACTGAGCGCCAGCGCAAAATTCAAAAAATCGGCGCGTACCGTGGGTGACGTGCTGGGTAAATACCATCCGCACGGCGACAGCGCCTGCTATGAAGCGATGGTGCTGATGGCGCAGCCGTTCTCCTACCGTTATCCGCTGGTCGACGGTCAGGGTAACTGGGGGGCGCCGGATGATCCCAAGTCGTTCGCGGCAATGCGTTACACCGAATCCCGTCTGTCAAAATATGCCGAGCTGCTGCTGGGTGAGCTGGGTCAGGGCACGGTCGATTATCAGCCGAACTTTGACGGCACGCTGCAGGAGCCGAAGATGCTACCGGCGCGCCTGCCCAATATTCTGCTGAACGGCACCACCGGTATTGCCGTGGGCATGGCGACCGATATTCCGCCACACAATCTGCGTGAAGTGGCTCAGGCCGCCATTGCACTGATCGATTCGCCGAAAACCACGCTGGAACAGCTGCTGGATATTGTCCAGGGGCCTGATTATCCTACAGAGGCGGAGATCATTACGCCGCGTGACGAAGTCCGCAAAATCTATCAGACCGGTCGCGGCTCCATTCGCCAGCGTGCGATATGGAAGAAAGAAGAGGGCGAGGCGGTGATCACCGCGCTGCCACATCAGGTGTCAGGCGCGCGCGTGCTGGAGCAGATTGCTAACCAGATGCGCAATAAAAAGCTGCCGATGGTGGAAGATCTGCGTGATGAATCGGATCACGAAAACCCGACCCGCCTGGTGATTGTGCCGCGCTCTAACCGCGTCGATCTCGATCAGGTGATGAACCATCTGTTCGCCACCACCGATCTTGAGAAGAGTTACCGCGTTAACCTCAACATGATCGGGCTGGATAACCGTCCTGCAGTTAAAAACCTGCATGAGATCCTGACCGAATGGCTGGTGTTCCGCCGTGATACGGTCAAACGTCGTCTTAACTACCGACTGGATCGCGTGCTGCGTCGCCTGCATATCCTGGAAGGTTTGCTGGTTGCGTTCCTGAACATCGACGAAGTGATCGAGATCATCCGTACTGAGGATGAGCCGAAGCCGGTCCTGATGTCGCGTTTTGGCATCAGCGAAACTCAGGCCGAATCGATCCTCGAACTGAAGTTGCGCCACCTGGCAAAACTGGAAGAGATGAAGATCCGTGGCGAGCAGGCGGATCTTGAAAAAGAGCGCGATCAGCTGCAGGCCACGCTGGCCTCTGAACGCAAGATGAACACCCTGCTGAAAAAAGAGTTACAGGCTGACAGCGCCAGCTACGGCGACGATCGTCGTTCGCCACTGCGTGAGCGTGAAGAAGCCAAAGCCCTGAGCGAAACCGAGCTGGTGCCGTCTGAACCGGTCACCATTGTGCTGTCGCAGATGGGCTGGGTGCGCAGCGCCAAAGGTCACGATATCGATCCCGCCGGATTGAGCTACAAAGCGGGCGACAGCTATCTGGCTGCGGCACGCGGCAAGAGCAATCAGCCGGTGGCCTTTATCGACTCCACCGGCCGCAGTTACACGCTGGATCCGACGTCGCTGCCTTCCGCGCGCGGGCAGGGCGAGCCGCTGACCGGCAAGCTGACGCCACCGCCGGGTGCGGTAGTTGAACAGGTGCTGATGGAGCCGGATGACCAGCGTCTGCTGATGGCTTCTGATGCGGGCTACGGCTTTATCTGTACCTTCAGCGATCTGGTGTCGCGCAACCGCGCCGGTAAAGCGCTGCTGACGCTGCCGGAAAATGCCCGCGTGATGACACCGATGGCGGTCCATCATGAAGATGACATGCTGCTGGCGATTACGCAGGCGGGACGGATGCTGATGTTCCCGGTCGGCGAGCTGCCGCAGATGTCGAAAGGCAAGGGCAACAAAATCATCTCGATTCCGTCAGCGGAAGCGGCTGCCGGTCAGGACAAACTGGCCTGGCTGATGATCCTGCCGCCGGGCAGCGCGATTACACTGCACGTGGGCAAGCGTAAAATGCTGCTGCGCAGTGAAGAACTGCAGAAATTCCGCGCCGATCGCGGACGTCGCGGCACGCTGTTACCGCGCGGCCTGCAAAAAATTGATCGTGTTGAACTGGATGCGCCTGCGCGTCCGGCGAGCCCGGATAGCGAAGCGTAAACTACCCGGCTGACCCTGCGTCAGCCGTGGCTCAATGAGGGAACTATGTTACTGATTCTGCGTGCCATTATCGTCGTCATTTATTCGATCCTAATCTGTATCTTTGGTTGTATCTGGTGTCTTTTTTCACCACGCGATCCGCGCCACGTCGCGACTTTTGGTCGTCTGTTCGGCAAATTGTCGACGGTATTTGGCCTTAAAGTAGAGCTGCGCAGACCGGAAGGCGCGGATAATTATGGTAATGCGATCTACATCGCCAACCACCAGAACAACTATGACATGGTCACTGCGGCCAAAATGGTTCAGCCCTATACGGTAACCGTGGGCAAGAAGAGCCTGCTGTGGGTACCGTTTTTTGGCCTGCTTTACTGGCTGACCGGTAACCTGCTTATTGACCGCGATGATCGTGCTAAAGCGCGCGGCACCATCGGTGAGCTGGTGGATCAGTTCAACAGTAAGCGTATTTCGATCTGGATGTTCCCGGAAGGAACGCGCAGTCGTGGTCGTGGCCTGCTGCCGTTTAAAACCGGTGCTTTTCACGCTGCCGTGGCGGCGGGTGTTCCGATCATTCCGATCGTGGTATCAAACACCCATGGCAAGATCAATCTCAACCGCTGGAACAACGGCCTGGTCATTGTTGAGATGCTGCCACCGGTTGATGTCAAAGCGTTTGAGTCCTCGTCGGTGCGTAAGCTGGCCACTCACTGTCGCGAACAGATGGCGGCAAAGCTGGAAGAGCTGAACGCCGAAGTCGCAGAACGCGAAAAAAACGGAAAAATCTGACCGGCGAACCACTCGCCGCACTATCCTGCAGGGATGCTGCACGACGGGCCTTTTCCGGCTCGTCGTGAACGCAGCACAGCAAAATCAGAGCAATAAAAACAGGGTCGGCGCTTAGCGCCACGCGTAAAGGGTCAGAAGTTTTATGTCTTTAAGCAGACGTCAGTTCATCCAGCTTTCTGCCGGAGCGGCGCTTAGCGCCAGTGTATTACCTCATGCGGCGCACGCCGCTTCTTCAGCTAATGGCGGTACGCCACTTCCGATTCCGCCGTTGCTGGAATCCCGTCGCGGCCAGCCGCTGTTTCTGACGATGCAGCGCAGTCACTGGTCTTTTAATGGCGACAATAACAAAGTGCCGGTGTGGGGCATCAATGGTCTCTACCTTGGCCCGACCGTTCGGGTATACAGCGGTGACGACGTTAAGCTGATCTACAGCAATCGTTTGAACGAGCCGGTCTCGATGACCATCAGCGGCCTGCAGTTACCGGGCGCACTGATGGGTGGTGCGCCGCGTATGATGTCGGCCGGTGTCGACTGGTCGCCGGTGCTGCCGATTCGTCAGGCTGCTGCAACCTGCTGGTATCACGCCAACACCCCAGGCCGCATGGCTCCGCACATCTACAACGGTCTGGCGGGCATGTGGCTGGTGGAAGATGATATCGGCCGGCAGCTACCGTTGCCGAAGCATTACGGCGTCGATGACTTCCCGATTATCATTCAGGACAAGCGGCTCGATAACTTTGCCACGCCGGTCTATGACCCGCCGCAGGATGGCGGCTTCCTGGGAGATACGCTGCTGGTGAATGGCGTGCGCAATCCGTTTGTGGAAGTGTCACGCGGCTGGGTACGTCTGCGTCTGCTCAACGCCTCGAATGCGCGCCGCTATGAGATGGTGCTCAGCGACAACCGTCCGTTTATGGTCATTGCCAGCGATCAGGGCTATCTGCCTGCGCCGGTCGCGGTACAACGTCTGTCACTGGCACCAGGCGAACGTCGTGAAGTGCTGGTGGATATGTCGCAGGGCGATGAAGTGTCGATTACAGCGGGAACGGCTGCGGGCATTATGGACCGGCTGCGCGGTTTCTTTGAGCCATCTTCTATTCTGACCTCGACGCTGATCCTGACGCTGCGACCTACTGGCTTACTGCCGCTGGTGACGGATAATCTGCCGATGCGTCTGCTGGCCGATCAAATTCTGGATGGTGTCGCGGTTCGCACCCGCGAGTTCCGCATCGGAGACAGTATGCCGGGCATTAACGGCGCGCTCTGGGATATGAACCGCATTGACACCACCGCGCAGCAGGGTACTTTTGAACGCTGGATCCTGCATGCTGATCGGCCACAGTCGCTACATATTCAGGGCGTGATGTTCCTGATTAAAAATGTGAATGGTGCTCAGCCGATGGGCGAAGATCGTGGCTGGAAAGATACGGTGTGGGTCGATGGCAGCGTGGAACTGATGGTGACCTTCCCGCAGAGTTCGTCCGATCACTTCCCGTTCGTCTATTACAGTCAGACGCTGGAACTGGCCGATCGCGGAACGGCGGGTCAACTGGTGGTTCAGCCCACCGCATAACAGCGCGGTCAGGCGGGGAGATCCCGACTGACCGCGTGACGCTCTCAGCCCGGCAGTCGCAGGGCTGAGTGTTTTTAGTTAAAGGTTTCCGGGTCTGGTCCCAGACGGTTACCGCTGTCCAGTTTCGCAATATCACTGACTTCATGCTTATCCAGACGGAAGTCGAACACCTTAAAGTTCTCTTCGATGCGCGCTGGCGTCACCGACTTCGGAATCACCACCAGACCGCTATCCAGATGCCAGCGGATCACGATCTGCGCCGGTGTCTTGCCATACTTCTTCGCCAGCGACTTAATGATCTCCTGATCAAAGACCCCTTTGCCGCCCTGTGCCAACGGACTCCAGGATTCGGTCTGGATCTGATGCAGTGCGTTCCACGCATGCAGCGTGCGCTGCTGTAGCATCGGGTGCAGCTCAATCTGGTTCACGACGGGCGTCACACCGGTTTCATCCAGCAGGCGCTTCAGGTGCGCTTCATGGAAGTTACAGACACCGATGCTTTTGGTCAGACCCTGCTGCTGCAGTTCGATCATCTTCTTCCAGGCATCAACATAATTGTCTTTCTCCGGACACGGCCAGTGCATCAGATAGAGATCGACCTGCTCCAGCTTCAGTTTCTCCAGGCTGGTTTCCATCGCCTGCTGAACGTTCTGCTGGTCGTCGTTCCACAGTTTGGTGGTCACGAAAATCTCTTCACGCGGCACGTCGGTTTCCTGCAGTGCCTGACCAATCGCCTCTTCGTTCTTATAGGCGGCGGCGGTATCGATTGAGCGATAGCCGACCTCAAGCGCTTTCAGCACCGCATGACGCGCATCTTCAATGCTGGCCTGCCACACACCGAGTCCGAGTTGCGGCATCATATTGCCATCGCGCAGTTTGATAATGGGTTGGTCTGCCATAGTTGCTCCTTTCCGTTGCGGTTAATCCGTGAGATTTCACTGTGCTTAAGTCTAGCCAACAATTTTCAGCCTGCTCAGCTCGTGCAACAACAGCGGTTCTGCTGGCATGCCCGATTCGGTAAATTTCTTGCCTGATTCTCCAGGCTGCTGGCGATTCAGGCATTCACACGGCACACTGGCTTTTTGCCCGGAAAAGGAGTCGTTATGCCGCACGATGCACTGTGTCACCGGCTGGCACAGCAGGTAGTTACGTTAATGACCCACGGTCACGACCGTCTCTGTCCGGTCGAAAATGTGTCGCTGATTTATGCAAATCAATATCGTCCCCGCACGCCGATGATGTATCAGCCCGGCATTGTGATCCTGTTTCAGGGCAGCAAAACCGGCTATCTCGGCAGCACCGTGTTTCAGTATGACGCCAGCAAGTATCTGATGCTGACCGTGCCGCTGCCGGTGGAGTGCGAAACCTGGGCCTCGCCGGAGATACCGATTGCCGGGCTGTGCCTCAACGTCGATACCGCCAGCCTGCAGGATCTATTAATTGAAATCGGCGATGACGATCAGTTTCAGCCGCAGCCGCAGACTTCAGGTATTCACTCGGCGTGGCTGACAGAACCGATGCTGTGTGCCGCTGAGCGGCTGCTGGATGTGATGACTCAGCCGCGCGATGCGCGGGTACTGGGACCGCATATCGTGCGGGAGATTATCTACTACGTGCTGACTGGCCCGATTGGCGGCGCGCTGCTCTCACTGGTGAGCCGACAGACGCAGTTCAGTCTGATCGCACGTGCCCTGCGACGGATTGAAAATCACTATGCGGAAAACCTCAGCGTCGATGCGCTGGCGGCGGAAGTGAACATGAGCGTTTCAGCCTTTCACCATAACTTTAAAGCGGTGACGCAGACCTCGCCGTTGCAGTATCTCAAGCGCTATCGCCTGCATCAGGCGCGATTGCTGATGCTGCACGATGGACTGAAAGCGAGTGCGGCAGCGGTGCGGGTCGGCTATGAAAGCCCCTCACAGTTTTCGCGGGAATTTAAACGCTATTTTGGCGTGACGCCGGGGGAAGAGGTCAATCGTGTCAGGCAGACGGTTGCAGACCCGTCCGCCTGAGAGGCGGCGGGTCAGTATGCTAAGCGCGTCAGGCCCGTTTCTGGCGACGCTGTTTCCAGATCACCAGGATACTGCCGAACAGGCCCAGCACCAGCAACACCATCGGCAGTATCATCAGAATCGCCATCACCTGATCTTCATGACGCTTGATGAACGGCACCTGACTGATGCCATAGCCAAACGTCACGACAATGCCGACCCACAGCACGCCGCTGAGCCAGTTGAACAGCTGGAATCGACCATTCTGTAACCCCGCAATGCCCGCCATGGTTGGCAGGATGGTGCGGATAAAGGCGAGGAAACGGCCGACCAGCAGCGCCATCAGACCGTGACGGTTAAACATATTCCAGGCGCGCTGGTGATACTGCGCGGGCAGATGCATCAGCCAGCTCTTCACCAGTCGGGTATTGCCCAGCCAGCGGCCCTGCAGATAGCTCAGCCAGCAGCCGAGACTGGCGGCCGTGGTCAGGATCACCATCGTCGGCACAAAATCCATCACCCCTTTAGCCACCATCGCGCCAGCCAGCAGCAGCAGGCTGTCACCCGGCAGGAAAGAGGCGGGTAACAGGCCATTTTCCAGAAACAGCGTCAGAAACATCACGCCGTACACCACCCACACCACATCCGGATTTGCCAGCGCGGCAAAATCCTGATGCCAGAGCGCCTGGACAATCTCGTGTAAAACACCCATTAGCGATTCCATCACGTCACAAGGAATAATCCGTCTGCGTTCAGACCGCGCAGTGAACTCACTGACAATCTGAACGATGCGGGATAAATTTTAACAATAAATGAGCCGGTGCCCGGCAAACTCTGCGGGCCGCCGGTGCCCGGTTTATCTTCTGTTTACTTTCTGTTGAGCTAACTCAGCGCGTCAGCCGCGCAAAACCGGCCTCCAGGTCAGCCAGCAGGTCATCAACATGCTCCAGGCCAATATGCAGTCGCACCAGCGTGCCGGTGAAATCCACGCCGCCCGCCGGACGAATCTCTGCCAGCTCTTCGGGCTGATTCGCCAGGATCAGCGATTCATAGCCGCCCCAGGAGTAAGCCATGCTGAAATGATGGAAGTGATCGAGATATTCCGCCAGCTGAGGTGCGTCTAATTTTTCCTGCAGGATGAAGGAGAACAGGCCGCTGCTGCCGTTAAAATCGCGCTGCCAGAATTCATGACCTTTGCTTTGCGCCAGCGCCGGGTGATTCACCCGCGCCACTTCGGGACGCGCCGCCAGCCACTCAGCCACCTGAATCGCGCTCTCTTCATGCTGACGGAGACGGGTGCCCAGCGTACGCAGACCCCGGCTCGCCATGTAGGCGCTATCGGCATCGACCATCTGGCCCATCAGATAGGAGTTCTCGCGCAGCTGATCGATGCAGCGCGCATTGGCGACTGCGGTGCCAATCATCGCATCGCTGTGACCAATCAGATATTTGGTGCCGGCCTGAATCGATATATCGATACCGTGCGCCAGCGCGTTAAACAGAATACCGGCCGCCCAGGTGTTGTCGATCATGATGATCGCTTCAGGCGCTTTGGCGCGAACCGCCGCCACAATCGCCGGAATATCCTGAACTTCCATGGTGATCGAGGCGGGTGATTCGAGGAAGACAACGCGGGTATTGGGCTGCACGAGTTCACCGATTTCACTGCCGATGCAGTGATCGAACCAGCCCGTTGTCACCTGCAGCTTCGCCAGGATTTTCGTGCAGAAGTCCTGCGTCGGTTCATAGACCGCGCCGCTCATCAGTACGTGATCGCCCGCTTCGACAAACGCCAGAATGGCATTCGCCACGGCAGCTGCGCCGCAGGGGTAGAGCACGCAGCCTGCACCGCCTTCCAGCTCGGTCATCGCATCCTGCAACGCGAAGTGCGTCAGGGTGCCACGACGGCCATAAAAGAGCTCGCCTTTTGCCCGACCGGCGGTGGCGCGTTTTTTCTCCGCGACCGTATCAAAAACCAGCGAGGAGGCCCGTTGAATCACGCTGTTCACCGAGCCCTGGGTATAACGCTTGCTGCGTCCTGCACTGACGAGCGTGGTATCAATTTTTCTGGTGGTCATGAGTCGCCTTTACCGCTTCAGACTAAGCCCTCACGTTACCACGAAACAGCCAGCAGGGTTGAGACTCAATGGTGATTATCAGAGTGCGTCGCAGGAAAAAACCGGCCCGCTTCCGGGCCGGTTTTCATTGCCTTACATCACGCCCATCAGGCGCGGCAACCAGAGCGAAATGGCGGGAATATAGGTGATCAGCATCAGGACGATGAACAGCATGCCGTAGAACGGCAGCATCGCCCCGACTACCTGCTCAATCTTCTGTTTACTCACCGCGCTGGCCACAAACAGCACGGTGCCGACCGGTGGCGTAATCAGCCCGATACCCAGATTAGTCAGCATGATCATGCCGAAGTGAACCGGATCGATGCCCAGCGCGGTCGCCACCGGCAGTAGCACCGGCGTCAGGATCAGAATCAGCGGCGCCATATCCATCAGCGTGCCCACCACCAGCAGCAGGATGTTGATGCACATCAGAATCACATATTTGTTATCGGAGAGGCTGGTGAACGCCTCGGTAATCATCGTCGGCAGTTGCATGAACGTCATCACCGCACCAAACCCGGCCGCGAAGGCGATCAGCACCATCACGATAGTGACGGTTTTAATGGTGCGGAACAGCAGGATATGTAACTGATTCCATTTAAAGTCACGGTAGATGAACATGGTAACGAAGAAGGCCCAGATACAGGCGATCGCCGCAGACTCTGAGGCGGTGAAAATCCCGGAGAGGATCCCACCCATGATGATGACCACAGTGAACAGGCCCCAGAACGCATCGAAGAAAATCTTCAGCGCCTGACGAAACGGAATACGCTCGCCTTTAGGGTAGCCACGCTTATGGGCAAAGCCGAGGCACATGATCATCAGGCACCCCCCCAGCATCAGTCCGGGCAAAATACCGGCCACAAACAGCGAAGAGATGGTTACCATGCCGCCGGTGGCCAGTGAATAGATCACCGAGTTGTGGCTGGGGGGCGTGAGCACCGCCTGCACTGAGCCGCTGGCCGTCACCGCAGCGGCAAAATCGCGCGGATAGCCTTTCTCCTCCATCTGCGGGATCATCACCGAACCAATTGAGGCGGTATCCGCCACTGATGACCCGGAGATGGCGCCAAAGAAGGTTGAGGCAACGATGTTAACCAGTGAGAGGCCGCCGCGAATAAAGCCGACAAAGATATAGGCGAAGTTGACCAGCCGTCGGGCAATGCCACCCTCCGCCATGATCGCACCCGCGAGGATAAAGAACGGGATGGTCAGCAACGAAAATTTGTTAATCCCATTGGTAATCTGAATCACCACCGCTTCCAGCGGCAGATCAATCCACCAGGCACCGATAAAGGCGCTCAGGCCGACCGCAAAGGCGACCGGAAAACCCACTAACAGCAACACCAGCAAACTGCCTATCAAGATTAATGCATCCATCTTCTGCTCCGGATTAGTGGGTGCCGCCCAGCGTGACAATGGGTCGCTGACTTTGATCGCCGGTCAGCAATCGCTCAACAACAAACAGCAGGGTGAATATCGCGCCAATCGGGATCGGCAGATACATCTCGCCGTAGGTCACCGCCGGAAGTGAGGCGAGCGTCTGCACCCACATCGCTTCGCACAGGCTGTAGCTGGCCTGAAAGATCACCAGACAGGTGATGATCATCAGCAGATCGCAGACCCGCAGTAGCACGCGCTGAGGAACCTGTGGCAGGCGGTCAGTCATCATCGAGACACAGATATGTGTACCGGCGCGCAGGCCGACCGGTGCGCCGATAAAGGTAAAAATGATCATGCAGATTATGGCGACCGGTTCCGGCCAGGAGAGAGCGCCATTCATCACGTAGCGGGCGAAAATCCCAATCGGGATCACCGTTACCATGATCAACAGCGCCACGGCGGCCACCAGCATGCAGAGCAGATAAAGCCCATCCATCAGACGCGTATAAGCAGACATAATTGATCCCTGATTAAGCACGCCACACGGCAGTGTGGCGTCTGGATTATTTCACCTCAGCGATCCGGGTCATCAGATCCTGATATTTGCCGCCAAACTGATCGCGCACCGGCTGTGTCGCTTTAATGAAGTAGTCGCGGTTTGTCTGCTGGAAGGTCACGCCGCCCGCCTTCATTTTGGCGATCGACTGTTCGGTGTAGGTCGCCCAGAGCTGGCGCTCCTCATCCTGAGCCTCTTTGCCGAGCTTTTTCAGCAGTGCCTGATCCTCGGGTTTCAGGCGATCCCAGGCGCGCTTTGAAAACAGGATCATCTCTGGCTGGATAAAGTGGCCGCTGAGGGTGTAATACTTCGCGACCGGCATGTAGTTATGGGCGACAAAGGTGGGTGGGTTGTTCTCGGTGCCATCGACCACGCCGGTCTGCATCGCACTGAACACTTCACTGACGCCCATCGCCACCGGATTCGCGCCCATCGCTTTCAGCGTCGCCAGTGAGATGGCACTGTTCTGCACCCGAATCTTCATGCCTTTGAGATCTTCCGGTTTTGCCAGTGGCTTCTTGGTAATCATGTTGCGCTCACCCGCATCGGTCCAGCCCAGGAACACCATGCGGGCATTGGGATCTTTGTCGAACTTGTCGGCAATTTCGCGGCCTATCTCGCCATCCAGCACTTTGTGCATGTGGTCAACGTCGCGGAAAATGTAGGGCAGGGTGAGCACGCTGGTTTCCGGGGCAATCGAGGTGACCGGAGCCAGCGAGACGCGGATCATATCAATGGCACCCAGCTGCACCTGTTGCAGCGTCTGATCTTCATCGCCCAGCACGCCACCGGCATAGAGCTTCATCTCCAGCCGTCCATCGGTGGCCTGTTTCAGTTTGTCGCCCATGTGTTGCAGGGCGACCACGGTGGGATAGCCGGCAGGCTGGACTTCAGCCACTTTAATCACCTGTGCCGTGGCGGTGGCGCTCATCATCATCGCCGCCAGGGCACTGGCCAGGCATGTTTTCGTCATTCTCATTATATTGTCTCCCGCAGAGGTAAAACGGCATGGGATCGGGGCTAACGGCAGAGGGCCGTGTGCAGCCAGCATAGTGAAATCGCGTCTGAGTAAAATGTAGCAATGCTGATTGAATGAATCCCGTCACATTTTGAAACGTTGTTTTAATAAATTTTCATGCAACTTCACATTTTCGAAACATCCCTGCAAATAGTGTTTAAACAAGGTCAATGGGAGGTCAATCACGGCGATTGGCTTTGTAAATACTAATGAGAACTACTATCAATTCGCCGCTATTTTGCTATTATTCGCGCTTGTTTCGCATCCCTGAATCAGAAGTTGGAGAAGCAGCGTGGTAGCCAGTGATTTGATGCAAACGGACCTCTCCGTTTGGGGCATGTATCAACATGCCGATATCGTGGTAAAGGGGGTCATGATTGGCCTGTTGTTGGCCTCAGTGGGGACATGGGCGATCTTCTTCGGTAAATATGCCGAACTCAGCGCCGCTAAACGTCGCCTGAAGCGTGAGCAACTGGCACTGGGCGAAGCCCGCAGTCTCAATGACGCCGCCCGCATTGCTCAGTCGTTTACCGGTCACAGCCACAGCATCGTGCTGCTGAACGATGCGCAGAATGAACTTGAACTCTCGGCGGGCGTTGAAGACACCAACGGCATTAAAGATCGCACCAGTTTCCGTCTTGAGCGCCGGGTCGCTGCGTTCAGCCGTCATGCAGGCCGGGGCAATGGCTTCCTGGCAACCATCGGTTCTGTCGCCCCGTTTATCGGCCTGTTCGGCACCGTCTGGGGCATTATGAACAGCTTTATCGGCATCGCGAAAACCCAGACTACCAACCTGGCGGTGGTGGCTCCTGGTATCGCCGAAGCGCTGCTGGCGACGGCGGTAGGCCTGGTGGCGGCAATCCCGGCCGTCGTGATCTACAACGTCTTTGCCCGCATGATCGCTAACTACAAAGCCTCGCTGGGTGATGTCGCCGCTCAGGTGATGCTGTTGCAGAGTCGTGACATCGACCTGGGCACCGTCGCCACTGACGTTCCGCGTCCTGCGACCGCCCAGAAACTGCGCTTAGGGTAAGTTCTTATGGCAATGCGATTAAACGACGATCTGGAAACCGATGGTGAAATGCATGAAATCAACGTGACGCCGTTTATCGACGTCATGCTGGTTCTGTTGATCATTTTTATGGTGGCCGCGCCACTGGCTACGGTCGACGTACGTGTCAATCTGCCCGCCTCAACCAGCGCGCCGCAGCCGCGGCCAGAGAAGCCGGTTTACCTGTCGATTAAAGCGGATAAGCAGCTTTACGTCGGTAACGATCAGGTGACGCCGGATTCGCTGGTGAACGTGCTGACCAGCCAGACTCAGGGCAACAAAGAGACCACCATTTTCTTCCAGGCGGATAAGTCGGTGGATTATGAAACGCTGATGAGCGTGATGGATAAGCTGCGCACGGCGGGCTATCTGAAAATTGGTCTGATGGGCATGGAAACCGTGAAGAAATAGCGGGTTATCCGGCACCGTTAAAAGGCGACCGCTGAGGTCGCCTTTTTTTATGGCGGCGCTTCAGCCACATAAAATCAGGCCATTCAGTGTCAAAACCGATCATTTATGCTGCCTTCGCTGAATTGTTAATTGGTTGTTACTTATGTACATGGGTTTGTAAAGTGCAATGGTGACTCAGGTCACATTAATCCCGCTTCAGGCAGGCTAAAACGGCTAAAAAACAACAGGAAGCCGTTATGAGTCACACCCCGTCTTTACAAAAGCCGCCGAAAAGTGCCGCCCGAACCATTTTCAACGTCACCAGTGGTAACTTCCTGGAGATGTACGATTTCATGGTGTTCGGCTACTACGCGACCGCCATTTCAAAAACCTTCTTCCCCGGTGATGACCCGTTTGCCTCCCTGATGCTGACCCTGATGACCTTTGGTGCTGGTTTCCTGATGCGCCCGCTGGGGGCGATTATTCTGGGTGCCTACATCGACCATCATGGTCGTCGCAAAGGACTGTTGCTGACGCTGGGCCTGATGGCGATAGGTACCCTGACCATTGCGGTGGTGCCAGGCTATGCCACGCTGGGCGTGGCAGCGCCGATTCTGATCCTGCTGGGTCGACTGCTGCAGGGCTTCTCGGCGGGCGTTGAGCTGGGTGGCGTGTCGGTCTATCTGGCTGAAGTCGCGCCTGAAGGACGCAAAGGCTTCTTCGTGAGCTGGCAGTCGGGCAGTCAGCAGATTGCGGTGATCTTTGCTGCTCTGCTGGGTCTGATGCTGAATCATCTGCTGGCGAAAGAAGCGGTGACGGAGTGGGGCTGGCGTATCCCGTTTGTGGTCGGCTGCCTGATCGTGCCGTTCCTGTTCTATATCCGCCGGATGCTGGAAGAGACCGAAGCGTTCAGCAAACGTAAACATCACCCGAGCATGACGGAAATCATGCGCTCAGTCGCCAGCAACTGGGCGCTGGTGCTGGCGGGGATGCTGATGGTGGTCACCACCACGGTGATGTTCTACATGATCACCGCCTTTACCCCCACCTTTGGTAAAACCGTGTTGATGATGAGCGACAAGCAGGCGTTCCTGGTGACGCTCTGTGTCGGTGTTTCCAACCTTTTCTGGCTGCCGCTGATGGGCGCGCTGTCGGACCGTGTCGGACGCCGTCCGTTGCTGATTGGCTTTACCCTGCTGATGATCGTCACCACGTGGCCGGTGCTGCACTGGATGGTAGGCTCGGCCAGCTTCGCCCACCTGCTGGAAGCGGAGCTGTGGCTGTCGTTCCTCTATGCCAGTTACAACGGTGCGATGGTGGTTTATCTGGCAGAGATTATGCCTGCTGAGGTGCGCGCTGCCGGTTTCTCAATGGCCTACAGCCTGGCGACGGCGCTGTTTGGCGGCTTCACACCGGCCATCTCCAGCTACCTGATCCACGCCACCGGTGATAAAGGGATGCCGGGCGTCTGGCTGACCTTTGCTGCTGTCTGCGGGCTGATTGGTACGCTGCTGATTGGCCGGATGGTGAAGCAGTACCAGAGACGGCACAACGGTACGACGACGGTCAGCGCCTCACTCTAAAACGACAAATCGACCACCACGCTGTCGCTGTAGTTTCCCGCAGGCGGCGTGTTCTGCGTGGTCAGGATGCGCGCGGTGTAGTTAAAGCCGCGCGTCAGTCCATCTGTAGATACCGCCGTCGAGGTGGTGCTGCTCCAGCGTTCAGTGCCTGCCGATCCCCAGCGATTGCTGGTGGTGCTTTTATAGATCTCATAGCTCAGCCGATTCGTGCCGCTCGCCATATTCCTGACGCTGCCGACCGGATAACTGCCATTGCTCAGCCCAACGGTATAGGTGCTGCCTTTGCTGCACAACACGTTGATGGTCTGCGAGACGGCGGAGAAGCTGCCGACCAGCGGCGCGCTGCCAAAGCTGATATTCGGCGCGGTAATCGTCGTGCAATCATTAGTGAGTATGGCGGTGAGGGTAATCGGGATCACGCCACTGCCGTTCTGCTCGCTTAAACAGAGGTTACCCAGACTGACGCTGGTGCATATACGGTAAGTCACGGCCATATTCAGCGTGACGGTATAGGTGCCGGCTGCCACCACCTGACCGGGAACGGTGCGCAGATAAACCGGGATAGCGAAGTTAAGGCTGCCCAGCAAACCCGCAAGGTTGATCAGGGTCTGCGATCCATAGACGAACGGCGTGCCGCCAATCGTCAGTTCAGTGGCGCAGGCACTGTCGGTACAGAGCCGTACCGGCACGTTATCGCTGCCGGTGTCACCGCTGCGTTTCAGGACGCCGCGTGTGCCGCTGGTGTTGGTCGCGCCAGTGAGCTGAAAGGTAATCTGGTTATTACCCAGCAGCGACAGGGCCGCACCCGCACCACAGTTGACGTTGGCGTTGGTGGTGACTGAACTGACGGTCGTGTTAGCCACAAAGGTCGTAACGGAACCGAAACTGGCAGTCGATGCGGGCAGGGCGCAGGCAGCGTAGCTCAGCGACGGCAGTAACAGCAGCAGGCCAGCCAGTAACAGCGATTTCATCATGGTTGGGTTCCGGACGTAAAAGATTCAGCTTGAGAGGCGGCACTGCCTGCTGCTGGCGCGGGTAGCGCACAGGTCAGGGGGCCATAGGTTTTCAGCGCCTGCGGTTGACCGCTGGCGATGCGCAGTTCGGTTGCACAGCGGCGGCCATCGGGCGTCACCACCTCCATCGGGTTAGTGGCGGTGAGATCTTCCATCCAGACGATGCCATCCCAGCCGACATACTCGGTGGGATGATCGGGACGCTGCACCAGGCTTGAGACCGGCAGCGGCTGGCCTTGCGCATCGACCAGGATCACGCTGGCTGAGCGCAGTTTCTCCACCGGGAAGTTGAGCAGGTAGCCGCTCTGACGTTTCACCGCGAAGCGCTGCTCAACATGAGGTGTGGTCATATCTGCCGGCAGGTCGAGGGTGTCGATATCATATTTGGCCGGATAGTAGCTGCTGATGGCGGGCACCAGCAGATAGCCCTGCGGATTGGTACGTCCCATCGACTGATTTTCATAGCGGACGTTCACATCGGGATAGTTGGTCTTCACCAGCACAAAGGCGTCGTTGATGGCGTTGGCGGCAAAGACGCTGTTGTCCATTAACACCAGTGCGCCCGAGAGATCGGCCCACTGAGTCAGGTTGTCATCATCGCCATAGAAGCCGCCCGAGGTGTCGATCTGATTGTTGCGATAGCGCAGACTGCCCTGACGGTAATCGCCGCTGTCTCCGCTTTGATTCGCCCAGGAGGCATCCCAGGCGAATCCGCCGTCGCTGGGCATGGCGCTGGAAGCATAAATGCGCTGGCTGTCGCGGCCACGCTGATCGCGCTCGGTGCTGATGGCCGCGCTGCCCTGTTCGCCAAACGGGATCACCAGCGAAATCGCCCCGGTCCAGCTTTTCTCCTGCTGATCGCGGCTGGCCGAGACATACAGACTGCTGTTACCCCACAGGTTTTTACTCCATGAGAGGTTCCACAAGCGGGTGCGATCGCCCTGACCGTCGGTGATATCGATAAAGGCGGCACCGACGCTGCCAAAGCGGTTCAGTGAGACGCTGGCACTGTACTGGGCACTGCGGCGCGACAGTGCGTAACGGCTATCCGCCTGGCTACCGGCGCGGCTGCCGACCAGGGCCAGATTGCCGAAGTCGCTGCTGCGCTGGGTTTGCTGCGTGCCGATGTTGAACCAGCGGTTGTTGTACTGATAGCCCCAGCTATATTGCCTGCCGCTTTCGCCATCGAGCTGACTTTGCGCCACCGCGCCGTTAACCACGCCCCAGCTGCCGACGCGCAGCTGGCCTCCCAGCCCGCCCATCGCCAGGCTCTCGCTGCCTTCGGCGTGACTCTCCAGCGTCAGCCAGTCGGTCATGCCGTAGCGATACGAGCCACTGGCGGCGGCCTCACCGTAATCGAAGTTTTTAATGCCGTAATTTTCGCGCATTGCTCCGGCGGAGAAGGCGTAATCCGACAGCCCCGATTTCAGCAGGTTACTGGAGACGTAAAACGGCATGGTGGTGGTGACGCGTCGGCCCACCGCATCGGTGGTGGTGATCACTGCGTCACCCGCGCCGTTAACGAACGGCACATTGGTCATCGACCAGGGGCCAGGCTGGACGTTTGCCTGGCTGGAGCGATAGCCGTTGATAAAAAGATCGACGGTGGAGGGGACAGCAGCCTGGCCGGAAAAGGCGGGCAGCGGATAGGTCACCAGATCGGGCCGGACGCTGAAGTCGCGGCCAACGCGGATACCGCCGAGCCGCACGCTACTGCTCCAGGCCAGTGAGTCAGTTACCAGATCGCCCACCCGCCAGCTCACTGCCGTGTTCTCATCTTCGTTACTCCACCAGCTGTCGTAGCGGATATAACCGTTGTCCTGATACGTCGTACGGCCTTCCAGCTGCTGCTGCCAGACGCCGTTGGTGGAGACGTGTCCGGCATCACCAAACAGCCGCAGTTCGTTCCAGGCGGAAAGCCGGGTGCCGGTGGTATCGGTACGGCTGGCGTAGAGGTCGTAGTTGATCAGCGCACCGTTGCTGGTACGGCCCGGATAGCGTGGTCCGTTCTTCACCTCGCCAATCACCTGACCGGGCAGCCACTCAGGCGGCACGGTGAGCAGTAGCCGCTGGCGGGATGCATCATATTCCACACTGACGGGTTGCAGGCTGCTGACATCGATCTGCTCCTGCTGGCCCAGCTTATCCAGTGGCAGACCGGCTCGCTGCAGATCGCCACTGCGAATCCAGAAATGACCGTCGCGCTGCTCTACCGGCACTATGTTGCCGTTCTCCTGCTGGTTAATCACCAGCTCCAGCATATATTGCTGACCGTTGCTGCTGGTCTGCAGGCTGGGCGGCGGGGGCAGGGATGAGTAAGTCTCCGCCAGAACAGGATCCGGCGTTAAGGCGTAAATAACGCTGGCTACCGCCAGCGCGCAGGGATGCAGGGAGAAAGGTCTCATTCAGCGCTTATTTTTGTGCAGCGCTGCGCCACTGGCTCTTGTTAACCTCTGCAGTGAGTTCGCCGCTCACCGGCGCGGTGAGTGGCCAGCGATAAGTGCTGTCCGCCAGCACATAGCCGTATAAACCGTCGCCCAGTTTGCGACCGCCAATCGCCACATTGCTCAACCGGGCGTGACCGCTGCCGCTGTTGGTTAACTGGAGCCAGCGCTTGCCGCCTTCGCTGACCTGTTGCCAGCGCAGAGTCGGGCGAGCGCTGTCTGTGTTCAGCCCGGTACCATACACAAACAGCGGCACTGAGTAGCGCATCTGGAAGGTCAGCCCGGCCTGATTCTCGCCAGGATTGCGCGGTGTCGGGATCTCATCCAGCACCACCCGATAGGCCAGCTCTTTACCCGCCGCGGGCGGTGTCTGTTTAATCAGCCTGACCAGCTGTTTCTGGCCTGGCTCCATCCGCACCATCGGCGGGCTGGCCACAACCTGCTGTTGGGTTTCGTACTGCTCCTGGCCATTGAGTTGCTGCCAGCTAAAAACGCGGATCTGCATCATGGTGGTACTGTCACCGCGATTCTCCAGCCAGAGCTCACTGGCTTTCTCTTCAGGATTAATGGCGGGGTCGATGGGCCAGATCATCACCGAATTCGCGGCGAAGGCCGGGGAGAGCAGGGTGGAACTTAGCAGCAGCAGCAGGGCGCGCAGTGGCTTCATGATCATATCCTTGTTTTCTATCACCTCACCAGCTCAGGGTGACGGTCAGCGTGTCGGTATAAACGCCGGCGCGCGCAGTGCCGGGCAGTTGTAGCTGGCCATAGATCGGCAGCGTAATGTTATTGGCATTGCTATAGCTCAGCGGCACCGCCTGATTCACCGGGATCACCGTGGTGCGGCTGGCATTACTAAAGAGCGTATAGGGAACGGTGTTGCTGAAATTGGGCAGCTTCAGGTTGCGGGTGGTGGTGAAGTTGGCACCCTGATTAATGCTCATGCTCAGCGTGGTGCCCGGCGTGCAGGCAAGATTAATGGAGGTGCTCTGCACAAAGCTGGCGTTGGCGGTCGTCGTCGCCACGCCAGACTGTGTGCCGAAGTTAAGCGTGCCGAAAACGCCGGTATTGGTACCGGTTATTACGCAGCCTGCCACAATCGACGCGGTAACCTGGAAGGTGCTGGTGGGCAGACTCCAGGCGCTGACACTCCCTATCAGAAGGGGCAGACCGTATGCGATCGTCAGGCAGGATCGCCAGAGAACCACCCTTCTTTACCTGCGACAGCAGTTAATAGTTCACGGCAACGTTTATCGTATCGGTATAAGTTCCGGCAGGGACCAGGGGATTAAAGCCGCCGCCGACCACCCGGCCATAAATGGCGTAGTTGGTGCCCAGCGTCGGGTCAGTGGTTCCACTGGCCGCGATTGGCGTGTTATTGGCGATCGCCGTGGTGAAGGAGGCGTCACTGTAGAGGGTATAGGCGATGCCCTGCGCATTATTCGATCCGAGAATCAGATAACGCGGCGATGTCGAGGCCGTGCCATAAATGGTGGCTGGAGCAGCATTACTGCTGGTCACCACCACGTTGTAGTCCTGACCGGTGGTGCAGCGCACAAAAATACCGTTGCCCGCCGCACCGACCAGCGTGGCGTTCAGGGTATCAAAGGTGGCAGCGCTGCTACCAAAGTTCAGGGTACCAAAGTTCACACCCGCCGTGGCTGACTGACCGTTCACCAGGCAACCGGTAGTCAGCGTTAATGTGGCATTGACAGTTCCCGAGGTCGTCGCCGCCTGGGTTAATGACGGAATGGCGACAGTTAATCCTGCAGCGGCAAACAGAAAAAGCTTGAGTTTCATAATATTTCCTTACGGATTATCGAGAGTCAGTGCTTTTTCACCCGGTGTTTATTAACGATTTAACCCAAAGGAATGAAATAAAAGTTACAAGGCGGGCAGTGCCGCTATCTTAAGATTAATCTCAGACTTAAGAATGCTGATTTATATCAGTTTTACTTACTATAGATCAGTTAAAGCGTTACGCGAAGCCTTGCTATTTATTTTTGACTAATCAAAACGTCACTGCGGCCGATAACCCAGTAATAGCAAGGGATGAAAGCGAGTCGGAAAAGCAAAATCCTTTGTGTTTTTGGCCGCTGTCATGTTTTCTGCTTCGGTGAACTTTTCTTTTACCAATCAGACATTATAACAATTTACCCGCTGCCTTAGGGGCCAGGTAATAAGAATGCAGGTCATCAATGTCCTGCGTCTGTGGGCGCGTTTTGCCAGCTTTTCCGTCCCACAAACATCGAAATTTAATAACGCTCATCCACCGGGTGTTTTTTAGATCACTTATCAGACTGTACACAGCACCCGTTAATCAGCGGGTGGTGAGGAGCTTCACATGTTGCCTGTCACCTGGGATAGCGTGCTGATCGGCGTTTCGCTGATCGTGGCGTTTATTGCTTCTTTTACAGCCCTGGATACCGCCGGACGGGTGGTGGTATCCCGTGGCTGGAGCGCCCGGTTATGGCTGCTGGTGAGCGGCACCGCAATGGGGATTGGCGTCTGGGCAATGCACTTTATCGGGATGCTGGCGATGATGATGCCGATGACGATGCGCTATGACACGCGGCTGACGATCCTCTCGCTGCTGGTGGCTATCCTGGCGTCTGTGGTCGCCTTTGGTCAGACGGTGGGCGGCCTGCATCTCACCCGTCAGCGGCTGCTGCGCGGCACGCTGATCCTCAGCGCGGGGGTGGTCGTGATGCACTATCTCGGCATGTATGCGCTGCTGATTGACCCCCGACCTGAGTGGAATGGGCTGCGGGTGGCGCTCTCGGTACTGATTGCCTTTGCGGCCTCTGGCCTGGCGCTGTGGCTGGCGTTTCATCTGCGTCAGGGCGATCATCATCTGCTGCTGATGCGGGGACTGGCATCCCTGGTGAT
Source organism: Candidatus Pantoea varia (assembly GCF_900115075.1). Taxonomy (GTDB): domain Bacteria; phylum Pseudomonadota; class Gammaproteobacteria; order Enterobacterales; family Enterobacteriaceae; genus Pantoea; species Pantoea varia. The sequence goes on along the minus strand of NZ_FOVG01000004.1, from coordinate 279,905 downwards.
GGGGATCGCCATCGCCGGTATGCATTATATTGGCATGTCGGCAGCCCGGTTCAGTGAAATCAGCACGATGCAGTCGCACGGTGTGAGTAATCCGGGACTGGCGGTGTGGGTGACGCTCATTACGCTGATTATTCTGGGTATTACGCTGCTGAGCTCAATGCTGGATGCGCAGCTGCGTGCCGCGCGGCTGGCGACCCGGCTCCGGCGCGCTAACCAGGAGCTGCGTCAGCTGGCAATGCATGACAATCTGACCGCGCTGCCCAATCGGGTGATGCTGGAGCAGCAGCTCGACCTGACCATTAAACAGGCTATGCTCAATGAAAGCCGCTTTGCCGTGATCTACATGGATCTCGATGGCTTCAAAGCGGTCAATGACACCTGGGGACACCACGTCGGTGATCGGTTGCTGGTAGCGGTGGCGCAACGGCTGCGCAGCCAGCTCAGTAACACGATGCTACTGGTGCGGCTGGGAGGCGACGAATTTGTCCTGATGGCGGAGGCGTGCGACATCAGCCCGTCCCGTCAGCTGGCGCAAAAACTGGTTAAAGTGATCAGTACGCCGTTTGAACTGGATCGCTACCTGCTTCATGTTTCACTCAGCGTGGGCATTGCGATATTTCCGCTGCACGGCCGCAACCGGCAGGAGCTGCTGCTGAATGCCGACGCGGCGATGTACCACACCAAACACAGCGGACGCAACGGCTGGTGCCTGTTTGAACCGGCCATGAGCGCCGCGACACAGTACCAGCTGGAGCTGGCAAACGATCTGTGGGAGGCGATTGATCGTCAGCAGATGCGGCTGTTCTACCAGCCCAAATTCCGTTCCGGTGGCACCCGGCTCATGGGATTCGAAGCGCTGCTGCGCTGGCAGCATCCGCAGCGCGGTTTGCTGACGCCGGAACTGTTTCTGCCACGCGCCGAAAAAACTGGCCAGATTGTCGCGCTCGGCAACTGGGTCATCGATGAGGCGTGCCGACAGCTGAGGATCTGGCACAGCCAGGGTCACAACGACTGGACGGTCTCGGTGAACCTTTCCGCGTTGCAGTTTCACCAGCGTGATTTGCTGAATACCCTGACCCAGACGCTGGCGCGATATCAGCTGCCAGGCAGCGCACTGATGCTGGAGATCACCGAAGCGATCGCCATGCGCGATCCCGTTTTCAGCCAGCAGCGTATTCGTGAATTGCAGCAGGCGGGTGTCAGCGTCGCCATTGATAACTTCGGCATCGGCTATGCTAACCTGCTGCATCTCAAAGATCTGGATGCCAGTGAACTCAAAATCGATCGCAGCTTTATCAACTGTCTGCGACCAGGCAGTGAAGATGCGACGGTGGTCAGCGCCATGCTGACGCTGGCGCAGAGTCTCAATCTGCGCATGGTAGCGGAAGGCGTTGAGACGGAAGAGCAGCAGCATTTGCTCACCAGCTTAGGCTTTGATGCGCTCCAGGGGTATCTGCTGGGCAAGCCAACGCCAGCGGACCGGGTTGATGTATTTAGTTTTCCCCAGCTGCGCCCGCCGGTAGCGTCACTGTCGGGCTGACGCTGACGATAGATTTCATCACTCAGAATGAGTGAAAAGGATGCAGGGTTCGTGGCTCATTAACCGCCGGGCCGTGCCGATAACTAAGAGAATAATGTTAAACCCTCTGCCCAACCACAAGCTCTGCTTTCGCGGGAATGCACTATGTTAGCGACCTCATACGACTCTTTTATCGTCATCGTCTCCGTTCTTGTGGCGATGCTGGCTTCGTTCACCGCCTTAGATATGGCGGGACGGGTGGTGCATTCCACCGGCAAAGTTGCGCTGGTCTGGCTGTTCGGCGGTGGTTTTTCCATGGGCATCGGCATCTGGGCGATGCACTTTATCGGCATGCTGTCGATGAACATGGAGATGGTCATGAGCTACAACGCCGGGCTCACCGCTTTCTCTGCGGCCATCGCTGTCTGTGCGTCGATATTCGCGCTGTGGCTGGTCTGCAGCAGTCACGATCTGCCCTTACCGCGTCTGGCGGGTGGTGCGCTTATCCTCGGCAGCGGCGTCGTGGCGATGCACTACACGGGCATGGCCGCCCTGATGTTCTCGCCGGGTATCACCTGGAAGTGGGGCTGGGTGGGGCTGTCGGTCGTGATCGCCCTGGCCGCTTCGGGCGCGGCGCTGTGGCTGGCGTTTAACCTGCGGGAAGGACAGACCAGCCGGGTCACCCTGCTGCGCATTGGGGCATCGGTGGTGATGGGCTGTGCTATTGCAGGCATGCACTACACCGGCATGATGGCGGCAGAGTTTCCCGTCCACAGCCATCCGGTCGGGCAGGGCGTCAACAGCAACTGGCTGGCGATTCTGGTCACGGTGGTCACTATTTCGATTCTGGGCATTACTCTGCTGGTGTCGATGCTGGATGCGCGGATGCAGGCGCGGACCTCGATTCTCGCCAGTTCGCTGGCTGAAGCCAATCGCGAGCTGGCACAACTGGCGCTGCACGATAACCTGACGCGCCTGCCAAACCGCATTCTGCTGGAAGATCGACTGGAGCAGGCGATCAACAAAGCGAACCGTGAGCAGACGCAGTTTGCCCTGATGTTTATGGATCTCGATGGGTTTAAGGCGGTTAACGACGCGTTCGGGCACCACATTGGCGACAGTCTGCTGATCGGCGTGACCGAGCGCATGAGCCAGCAGATGACCGGCTACTTCACGCTGGCGCGGCTCGGTGGGGATGAGTTTGTGCTGCTGGTGGAGATCGACGATCCCAATGATGCGGCGGCCATCGCCGATAAGCTGGTCAAAGCGGTGGATCGTCCGTTTGATATCTCACGCTATGAGCTGGTGGTCTCGCTGAGTCTTGGCATCGCGGTCTATCCCGGCGATGGCATGGATGAGCGTGAGCTGATGTTCAACGCGGATGCGGCGATGTACCACACCAAAAATAATGGCCGTAACGGCTACACCTTCTTCCAGCCCTCAATGAACATTCAGGCCCAGAGCCAGCTTCAGCTGAATAACGATCTCTGGCAGGCGCTGGACCATGATGAACTGCGCCTGTTCTATCAGCCAAAATATTGCGCGCCGAGCGGGCCGATTCTCGGTTTTGAGGCGCTGCTGCGCTGGCAGCATCCGCAGCGCGGCCTGCTGTCGCCGGATAAATTTCTGCCGATGGCGGAAAAGACCGGGATGATTGTCAATATCGGCAACTGGGTGATCCATGAAGCCTGTCGCCAGCTGCGCCAGTGGCATCTGCAGGGCCATCCGGACTGGTCGGTGGCGGTGAACCTGTCGGCGTTGCAGTTTGAGCAATCAAATCTGGTGGAGACGGTGGTGGATGCGCTGGAAAAACATCAGATTCCGGCCGAACTGCTGACGCTGGAAGTAACCGAAACGACCGCGATGCGCGATCCCGATGAGAGCGTGCGTATTCTCACCGAGCTGACCCGGCTCGGCGTAAAAGCCTCGATTGATGACTTCGGCACTGGCTACTCCAGCCTGCTCTATCTGAAACGACTGCCGGCCAGCGAGCTGAAGATCGATCGGGCCTTTGTGAATGAACTGCAGCATCACACAGAAGATGCCACCATCGTGGCGGCGATAGTGGCCCTGGCGCAGTCGCTGCAATTGAAAGTGGTAGCTGAGGGCGTTGAAACCGCTGAGCAGCAGGCCTTCCTGACCAGCCTGGGCTGTAATACGCTGCAGGGCTATCTGCTGGGCAAGCCGGTTCCCCCGGATCAGGTGCCAGAACTGGATAATTTTGTGCTGGCGGAAAGTAAAGAGGCGGTTGCGGATGTGAGCCTGATTGCGGAAGCCGTGCAGCCGCTGACGCCGCAGGTCGCCGTGATCTGACCTGCCTGAAGCAGGGAAGAATCAGCGCCATCGGATAAAGCGATTCGCGCCGCCTGTCATTGGTCGCTGTGCGTGGTAAAGTCTCGCGGTCAGACTATTCACGGTAAAACAGGGAGAGGCGACCCGTGGCGAAATACCAGCGATTGATGGATGAGATTCAGCAGCAGATAGAGGCCGGCATCTGGCTGCCGGGCACCCGTTTACCCTCTCTGCGTCAGCAGGTGGCGCAGCAGGGCATCAGCCTGATGACGGTGCTGCATGCCTATGAATTACTGGAGAGTCAGGGCTGGATCGTCTCCCGTCCACAGTCAGGTTACTACGTGGCACCGCGTGCCTTAGCCCCCGCACCGCTGAGTGTGGCGATCAGCGAACAGGTTGATATCAACGACTTTGTGTTTGATGTGCTGCAGGCCACACGCGATCCGGCCATCGTGCCGTTTGGCTCCGCCTTCCCCGATCCCGCACTCTTTCCGCAGCGCCAGCTGATGCGCTCGCTGGCGAACGTCTCTCATCATCTGACCCCAACCGATGCGCTGCACAATCTGCCACCCGGCAACGCCACGCTGCGACAGCTGCTGGCCCAGCGCTATGCGCGTCAGGGCATCACCCTGTCGCCGGATGAGATTGTCATCACCAGCGGGGCGCTGGAGGCACTGAACCTCAGTCTGCAATCCCTGACCGAGCCAGGCGACTATGTGGTGATTGAACATCCGGGTTTTTATGGCGCGCTGCAGGCAATCGAGCGGCTGAAGCTCAAAGCGCTGGCGATTCCGGTCGATGCAAAGCAGGGTATCGATCTTGTTCAGCTGGAGGAGGCGCTACAGCGCTGGCCGGTGAAAGCCTGCTGGCTGATGACGACGCTGCAGAATCCGCTGAGCGTGACGTTAACCCCGGAACGCAAAGAGCAACTGGTGGCGCTGCTGGCGCGTTATCAGGTGCCGATGATTGAAGATGATGTCTATGCCGAACTCTGGGCAGGTGACGTTGCGCCGCTGCCGGCAAAAGCCTGGGATCGTCAGGGAAACGTGCTGCACTGTGGCTCATTTTCAAAGTCGCTGGTCGCGGGATTTCGCGTTGGCTGGGTTGCGGCAGGGCAACATGCACAGCGTATCCAGCGGCTTCAGTTGATGAGCACGCTCTCGACCAGCGCGCCGATGCAGCTGGCACTGGCCGATTTTCTCGCCACGCGGCGTTACGACACCCATCTGAAGCGGCTGCGCCAGATTCTGGCGAAGCGACAGCAGATGGCGCGCCAGGCATTGCTGAAGGTGCTGCCGCCGCAGGCCACGGTCAGTGAAGCGCGCGGTGGTTATTTTCTCTGGGTGACGCTGCCGGAGAGCATCAATACCACCCGGCTCTATCAGCAGGCGCTGGCTCAGGGGATCAGTATTGCACCGGGGCAGTTATTTTCGGCAGGGGAGCAGTTCAGTCACTGTTTTCGGCTGAATACCGCCTGGCCGTGGGATAGTCGGGCCGAGGCGGCAATAGCAACGCTGGGTCAGTTGATGGCGGAGCCGCAGGTCGATTAAATCCGCGCCGCTTCCTGATGGCCCCAGGTCAGGTAGTAGACATCATAGAAGTCCACTTCCCCTTTTTGCGTCAGCAGACGCTGGATACCGGTTTTCACCCGCTCCGGCGTCTCGGGCAGCGACAGAATGCGGGAGATAGCCTGTTCGCGCACCGGCTGGACGTAATACCACTCGCCGTTGTAGCAGACGCGCAGATCGAGCGCATCGATATCTTCGAAGCGATATTTCGGGTTGATATCCAGCAGCATCAACACGCTCATCACCAGCACAAAAACGGTGGCGAACCAGAAGGCGGGCCAGCCGAGCATCTCGGTGGTGAAAATCAGCGCCACGCACAGCCCATAGCAGAGGTACATGACTGCCCAGAGACCAGGATGGTTTTTCAGAAACGAGAGGCTAAAGCGTGGCAAATTGTCGCGACGTTCTTCGCGGTTGAGCGTCGCAATCTCATCAATCAGAATTTGTTTAATAGCGTCCATGGGTTACCTCACTGTCATCTGTTAGCTATTACAACAGATAACAGTCAAGCATATCAGAAACAGATTGGTTCGATTTTTCTATAACAGTTGAGAAAATGCGTGCCAGAGAAACGGCCTGAAGCGGTTGCGGTCCTGGCCATGTGACATTTTGCAACACTTTGCCGCAGTAAGAATCGCTTCCCGCCGCCGCGCAGGTACGTCGTTGCAATATTGTTAACGACACATTTGGCTTTAGTCAGCAATATCAGTCAATTATCTCAATTGTGTTGTCTGGCGCACATTGCATTGTGCCGTAGGTTTGCCACACTTAGAAAAAACGGAGAACCTGTATGCGTGCCTCATCCTCCAGTCTGATGTTAATGATGTCCTTTGCTGCGGGAACCTTCTCGGCCGGGGCCTCTGATAATCCTCAGCATCTTATGCTCGGCATCCCCTCGGGTGGCGTGCCTAATAACCCGTTACCTCTGATTATCTGGCCGCGCGTGGTGCCGGAAGAAGAGGAGATCGCGACGTGGTTTGAAAAAACCTTCGAAGAAAACGGCTGGCCGCCCGCCTGGCGCTATCCGATTTTCCCCTATACCCATTATCATCCCAACACCCATGAACTGCTGGGCGTGGCGGAAGGCTGGGCGGAAGTGCTGTTTGGCGGCGACAGTGGCCGGATGGTCACCCTGCGCGCAGGCGATGCGGTGCTGATTCCGGCAGGTGTCGGCCATCGTCAGGTCAGCGCCAGCGAAGATTTTATGGTGGTGGGGGCCTATCCGCGTGGCATGTCGCCAGAAACGATGCGCGATGAGCCGGAGAAGCTGAAGATGGCCCAGGAGCAGGTAAAAAAAGTGCCCTTGCCGACGCAGGATCCGTTCACTGGCAAAGAGGGCGCATTAACCGAGATCTGGCAGCCGATTGCCGCGCTGCATTTACAGCAGCAGATGGACTTGTAAATACCCGCGCCCGTCGTGAAATAATTAAGCGCGAGCACGCCTCGCGCTTCTGCCGATCTGCCCTGAAATCTCTCTTAAACGTTAATCCCGTTCGCTTAATCCTGTTGTCATACCATTGAATATTTGGCCGCCGCTGCCGATATATCACCTGCTAAGATTAGTTATTCTTCTTAATACACTTGTGTTTGCAGACCTTTTCCGCTTTAGTCTCGGCCAGTTTATTAAGAACATTCCTAAGCCATTACCCGGCTACCGAGCAGCAGGCAAATAACAATGGATAATAACTCTGATGTCATCTATCGCATGCTGGTACAAAGCGTGATCGATTATGCGATCACCATGCTTAAACCGGACGGAACCGTCGCCAGCTGGAACGGCGGGGGCCTGCACGTCCTGGGTTACAGGCCAGACGAAATTATTGGTCAGCATGCCGCCCTGTTTTACAACGAAGAGGATCGCCGTCGCGGTCAGCTTCAGCGCGAACTCGATACTTCAGCGACCACCGGACGGTTTGAAACCGAAGGCTGGCGCTGTCGTAAAGATGGCAGTACGTTCTGGGCTCACGTGGTGATCTATCCGATCCGCAATGAGGCGGCCCAGCTGGTCGGATTCGCTGCTATCTGTCGTGACTGTACCCGGCAACAGGAACAGCAGCATAAAGAACGGGAGCAGGAGTCGCGCTTCCGTCTGCTGGTGGAAGGCGTCACCGATTACGCTATTTACATGCTCGATCACGACGGCAACGTGGTGAACTGGAACGCTGGTGCGCAGCGCGCCAAAGGGTATGTGGCGGAAGAGATCGTCGGTCAGCATTTTTCTCGCTTCTACAGCGCGCAGGATCGGCTGAATCATGTTCCGGAGCAGAACCTGCAAACCGCGTATCGCACCGGCCGTTTTGAGGATGAGGGCTGGCGCTATCGCAAAGATGGCAGCGCCTTCTGGGCGCATGTGGTGATCGACACGATCCGCGACGATCAGGGCAAGCTGCTGGGCTATGCCAAAATCACCCGCGACTGCACCGAACAGCAGCGCATCCGCAGTGAGCAGCGGGAGCAGGAGCAGCGTTTCCGTCTGCTGGTAGAGGGCGTCACCGATTACGCCATCTATATGCTCGACGTCGATGGCGTGGTGGTGAACTGGAACGCCGGCGCACAGCGTGCAAAAGGTTACAAAGCGGACGAAGTGGTCGGTCAGCACTTCTCGCTGTTTTACAGTTCTCAGGAGCGACTGAACCGGACGCCGGAAGCCAACCTCGGTATCGCGCTGAAAACCGGCCGCTTTGAAGATGAGGGCTGGCGTTACCGCAAAGATGGCAGCGCTTTCTGGGCGCATGTGGTGATCGACGCCATCCATGATGATGACGGTAAGCTGGTCGGCTTCGCCAAGATCACCCGCGACCGCACGGAACGCCGTGAACAGGAGCAGCAGATCCTGCGCGCACGTGATCTGGCCGAAGCCCAGAGCACCCAGAAAACGGCGCTGTCCAGATTCCTCGATAACATCATCGCCAACATTCCCTCCTGCGTGATTGTGGAAGATGCTATCACCCGTGAAATTCTGCTGGTTAACGACCGCACTCAGCAACTGTTCGGCCTGTCCAAATCACTGATCGTCAACAAGCGCCCGCACGAATGCATGTCGCCTGAACTCAGCGACTACTTTAATAATCTGGCCGATGTTGCGCTGCGCAGTGAAGGCATGCATGAGCGCGAGCAGTTGCTGATGACCGCCAGCGGCGAACGCATTCTGCATACCCGCGCTACTGCGATTAATGGTCAGGATGCGCGCCGTAACTATCTGATGCTGCTGGTGGAAGATGTCACCGATCAGCGCGCCGCCGATGCCCGGATTCACCATATGGCGCATCACGACAACCTCACCAGCCTGCCAAACCGCATTCTGTTCCGCCAGCGTCTGAGTGAAGCCTTGCGCACTGCCGGTCAGATACAGCGCCAGACCGCCGCGCTCTGTCTTGATCTTGATAACTTTAAAAATGTGAACGATGCGCTGGGTCACCAGATTGGCGATGAGCTGCTGCGCAGTGTGGCAAAGCGTCTGCGCAACGCGCTGCGTGACCAGGATACGCTGGCGCGCATCGGCGGCGATGAGTTCGCCATCGTGCTGCCTTCGGTAGCGAGCAGTGATGAGGCAAGCGCGGTAGCACACCGCCTGATCGAGGCGATTCGTCCGCCGGTCAACGTGGAAGGCCATAATCTGACGGTCGGGTTGAGCGTAGGTATTGCGCTCAGCACCACCATTACCAATACGCCAGAGCAGCTGCTGCGCTGCGCGGACATGGCGCTGTATGAAGCCAAACGCAACGGTCGCAACCGTTATGAGCATTTCACGCTGGAGATGGACGACGTGGCGCGCAGTCGACGCCTGATTGAAAACGATTTGCGCGATGCGATTAGCGGCGGGCATCTGCGGCTCTACTATCAGCCCATCACCAACGGCGATCATCGCACGATCATTGGCTACGAGGCGCTGATGCGCTGGCATCATCCGATTCGTGGGCTGATCATGCCCAACGACTTCATCCCGATTGCGGAAGAGACCGGCCTGATTCATATGCTGGGGGCGTTTGCACTCTACGAAGCCTGTCGCGAAGCGGCGAGCTGGGAAGGGGAGCAGTCGGTCTCGGTCAATCTCTCACCGCTGCAGTTTAAAAACAGCTCGCTGGTGCCGGTGGTCGAAGGTGCGCTGAAGGAGTCGGGTCTCGATCCGGCGCGGCTGGAGGTTGAGATCACCGAATCGGTGTTGCTGGATGATTCGCTGGGTAATATCCGTACCCTGCAAAATCTCAAGGCGCTGGGCGTGCAGATTGCGCTGGATGATTTCGGCACCGGTTATTCGTCGCTGAGCTATCTGCGATCTTTCCCGTTCGACAAAATCAAAATCGACAAATCCTTTATCAACGATATGGGCGACAGCCGCGAGGCACTGGCGATTATCCGCGCCATCACCGGCATGAGCCGCAGTCTGGATATCCAGATTACCGCCGAAGGGGTGGAGAGCGATGAGCAGTTCGCGAAGCTGCGCGATGAGGGCTGTACGCTGTTCCAGGGCTTCCTGTTCGGACGGCCTCAGCCGTCGGAACTGCGGCTGAAAACGCTGGGTTAATCAGCGCCAGCTTAATCATAGAGGCCATGCTGCTGGACCGGCGCATGGCTGAGATTATCGCGAATTCGCCGCACCGACTCGCGTACCACCAGCCTGCCATTCAGCAGCAGGCTGCCGGTGGGCGTGCCGGGATTCAGTCGCATCTCCTGCAGCATTCTCACTGCTGAAGCGCCCAGCTCATCACGCGGCACCTGCACCGAGGTCAGCGGAATATCGTGGATAGCGGCCAGGTTAAAACCATCCATGCTCATCACAGAGATATCCTGCGGCACCCGCAGACCGGCCTGCTCCAGCGCTGTAACGGCACCTGCGGCAATGTAATCTCCGCTGGCGAGAATCGCGGTGGGGCGCAGTGCATCCGGGCAGTGGCGCAGATATTCCCCCAGCCGCTCCGCCGCCTCATTGCTGCTGAAGCTGTTCAGGGTCAGCAGATGCTGGCGGCTGTCAAAGCGCAGATTCATCGCGTGCCAGGCGTCACGGACGCCCTGCAGGCGTTGCTCCATGGTGTAGCGGCGCAGACAGTGCAGCGACAGGATCTGCCGGTGTCCCTGCTCAAACAGATAGCGCGCTGAAAATTCGCCAATCAGCTGATGATGGGGGGAGACCGACGGCAGGCGCATACGGCGATCGCGGGCGTTAATCAGCACGCAGGGTTTGTTCATCTCCGCCGCCAGTTGATGAATATGCTCATCATCAATGCCGATCAGGAGCGCCGCTTCGGTCTGCTGCATCTTATCGATAAACAGCGCTGCATCACTTTCCACCTCTTCCAGCGGGCAGTAGCGCAGCCGCACCTCATGCGGCTCCACCGCCTGGCTGATCCCCTGAATCACCTTGTAGTAGAAGATGTCACTGCGCACATCGAAGGCTCGGGGCGGGGCAAAAACCATCAGGTTATTCAGCAGCAGGCGACCGCTGTGCAGGTTGTTCAGCACACCCTGCTGCTGCGCCACCGCCAGCACTTTGTCGCGGGTAGCGGGCCGGGTATTCGCTTTACCCGCCAGCACACGCGAAACCGTGCTGATCGAGACCCCGCTCAGAGCCGCTATTTCACCCACTTTCAGCCTTTGTTTCATTCTGTGATCGCCTTCAAATCTGCTGATGAAAAATTTTTCATAGCCTGCTGAATCGCGTCAGATAAGCGTTTCAGAGCCATTTTCTGCCGGGATCCAGCCTGCCATGAAAAGCGTTGCAAAAAAGTGGCTGTACCCACGTTTCGCACTTTTCTAAGTTCATGAAAAGGACACGCGGTACGCCTGCTGGCGGTGTGCGTCATCAATGGTAATCAGGAGTGGCACAATGAGCCTCGAAACAACAACGAAACCCATCAGTGCATCACGCACGGTGCGCGTGATTAAAAATTTACGCTGGTGGATGCTGGGAATGTTCCTGCTGGGTGTCACCGTCAACTACATCACCCGCAACTCGCTCGGCATTCTGGCTCCGGAACTGAAAAACAGCCTGCATATGAGTACCGAGCAGTACTCCTGGGTCGTCGCCGCGTTTCAGCTGGCCTACACCCTGTTTCAGCCCCTCTGCGGCTGGCTGATCGATGTCATCGGACTGAAGATGGGCTTCCTGATCTGCGCGCTGATCTGGTCGCTGACCTGTCTGCTGCACGCCGGTGCAGGAAGCTGGCTGCATCTGGCGCTGCTGCGTTTTGTGATGGGTGCATCGGAAGCAGCAGCCACGCCCGCTAACGCCAAAGCGATTGGTGACTGGTTTCCGAAAAAGGAGCGCCCGGTCGCCGCAGGCTGGGCGGGCGTTGGCTTTTCGATTGGTGCCATGCTGGCTCCGCCGATTATCTATGTCGCGCACATTACCTTTGGCTGGCAGGGCGCCTTTCTGCTGACCGGCGGCCTGGGTCTGCTGTGGGTAGGACTCTGGTGGTGGGGCTATCACTCGCCGGAAACCCATCCTCGTCTCTCTGATGAAGAGCGCGCCTTTATTAATCAGGACAACGAAGCGATAGGTGAAAAACTGCCGTTCTTTACCGCGCTGAAAGTGATTGGTAAAGAGAAGAAATTCTACGGCATTGCTATTCCGGCATTTCTGGCCGAACCGGCCTGGGCGGTGCTGAGCTTCTGGGTGCCGCTCTATCTTGCCAACGAGCGCGGCATGGATCTCAAGCAGATCGTGATGTTCGCCTGGCTGCCATTCCTGGCCGCCGACCTCGGCAGCGTCGCCAGCGGCTATCTCACCAAAATCTATGTGCGCTGGTTTGGTCTCACCCGCGTCAATTCCATTGTCGCCAGCTCGGTGACCGGTGCACTGCTGATGGTCTCGCTGGCGCTGATGACGCTGGTGAAAGATCTCTGGCTGGCTATCGCCCTGATCTCCGTCGGTGGCTTTGGTCATCAGGTGATCTCCTGCATGCTGAGCGCGCTGGTGGTAGAGCGCTTTGATCGCCGCCAGATGGCCACAGTCAACGGCATGCGCGGTTCCTGCGCCTGGATCGCCAGCTTTATCTTCTCGCTGATTATTGGTGTCACCGCCGATACCATCGGCTTCAATCCGCTGTTTGTGGCGATGGGCTTCTTTGACCTGATTGGTGCCGTTTTCCTGGTAATGCTGATCGCCGAACGCCGCCAGCGCCCTGCTAACCCATAAGGATATCGCGATGAAAACTCTGAAGAACTGGACGCTGCATCAGCAGGCCGATCACTTTGTTGAACTCAAGGTCGAAGCGCGTCATTTCCTGCGGCTTTATATCCTGGAAGAGAAGCTGATGCGCGTGCTGCTGAAACGCGACGGTGAGCTGGCGCTGAACCGCACCTGGAGCATTGCGCCCGGCCAGGATGTGCCCTGGGAGGGACGTGACCGCGAGGCGCTGGATGGCTTTACGCTGCCCGCGTTTCAGGTGGAGCACGATGCGCAGCAACTGCGCATCAGCACGCAACAGCTGCGGGTCACGGTGCATCAGCCGCTCTGCCTGAGCTGGGAGCAATTTGATGGAGAGAGCTGGCAGCCGCTGACCGCCGATCGCCACACCGGTGCCTATCTGTTGAATGCGCACGGTGATGGAGTCGAGCACTATCAGCGTCGTCAGCCGCAGGATCGGGTGTATGGTCTGGGCGAGAAGAGTGGCGACCTAAACCGGGTTAACCGTCGTTTTGAGATGCGTAATCTCGACGCCATGGGCTACAACGCCGCCAGCACCGATCCGCTCTACAAACATATTCCGTTTACCCTGACGCAGCGCGATGGCGTCAGCTTCGGCCTGTTCTATGACAACCTCAGCAGCAGCTGGCTCGATCTGGGGAATGAGCTGGATAACTACCATCTGCCTTATCGCCGTTACCGCGCCGAGGCGGGCGATCTCGATTACTACATGATGCTCGGCCCGACGCTGCTCGACGTGACCAAAGCCTTTGTGCGCCTGACCGGACGCACGCTGTTTCAGCCGAAGTGGAGCCTGGGGTACAGCGGTTCTACCATGCACTACACCGACGCGCCGGACGCACAGCAACAGCTGCAATCCTTTATCCGTCTGTGTCGCGAGCATGAAATTCCCTGCGACTCGTTCCAGCTCTCATCCGGTTACACCTCGATTAATAACAAGCGCTACGTGTTCAACTGGAACTACGACAAAGTCCCGAATCCCAATGCGCTGAGCGACGCATTTCATCGTGCCGGAATGAAGCTGGCGGCCAACATCAAGCCCTGTCTGCTGCAGGATCACCCGCGTTATCAGGAAGTCGCATCACAGGGGTTGTTTATTCGCGACTCTGAGCAGGATCGTCCTGAGCGTTCGGTGTTCTGGGATGATGAGGGATCGCACCTCGATTTCACCCATCCGCAGGCGGTGCGCTGGTGGCAGGAGAATGTTACTCAGCAGTTGCTGGAAAAGGGCATCGATTCCACCTGGAACGACAACAACGAATATGAGGTGTGGGATGGCGAAGCGCGTTGTCACGGTTTCGGTCAGTCAATCGCCATCAAGCATATCCGTCCGGTGATGCCGTTGCTGATGATGCGCGCCTCAATGGAAGCGCAGCAGCAGTTTGCACCAGAGAAACGTCCTTATCTGATCTCCCGTTCCGGCTGCGCCGGAATGCAGCGCTATGTGCAGACCTGGAGCGGCGATAACCGCACCAGCTGGCAGACCCTGCGTTACAACATCCGCATGGGGCTGGGAATGAGCCTGTCCGGGCTGTTTAATATCGGACATGATGTCGGCGGCTTCTCAGGCGATAAGCCGGATGCCGAGCTGTTTGTGCGCTGGGTTCAGAATGGCGTGATGCATCCACGCTTTACCATCCACTCGTGGAATGACGATCACACGGTGAACGAGCCGTGGATGTATGCGGAAGTCACGCCGATGATCCGCGAGGCGATCCGGCTGCGCTATCGTCTGATGCCTTACCTTTATAACCTGGCGTGGCAGGCCAGCGTGGAAGATGAGCCGATGCTGCGTCCGACCTTCCTCGATCATGAGCAGGATCCGCAGACGTATCAGGAGTGTGATGACTTTATGCTGGGACGCGATCTGCTGGTTGCCAGCGTCGTAGAGCAGGGCGCGCGGAGTCGTGAAGTCTATCTGCCACGTAACCGCGGCGGCTGGTATGACTGGCACAGCGGCAAGGCGTTTGCAGGGGGCGAGACCATCACGCTGGATGCACCGCTGGATCGGCTGCCATTGCTGGTGCGGGCCGGTGCGGTGATCCCGCTGGGCGAAAGTGAAACCACGACGGACGCGCGCCGCGACACGGTGCGGCAGTGGCAGCTATGGCCGGCACCGGAAGGCGTAACTACTCGGGGCGAAATGTTTGACGACGATGGCGAAAGCCATGGCTGGCAGCAGGGCAATGCGTTGTGGCTGAGCTGGACATTGTGTAGCAGCGCTAGCCGAATCGACCTGACGGTGGAAAAACGCGGAGATTACCAGCCCGCCTGGCGGGAGATCGCGCTGTTACTGCCTGAAGGTGACCGTCGTGAGCTGTGGGTGAATGGCGAGAAAGCGGCGAGTTACCGGCTGGAATAGCGGTGCCGTGGTGGCAAAGCCTAATCAATCAGGTTTTGGGCAGCAACGCTTAAGTTCAGTTAGCAGGGAACAGGGGCAGAGGAGGAAAGCGTCCCGCGGCAGGGATGGCGCGGGACGAGCGTGCCAGGGATGGCGGCTTTTACGTCTTTCCGATCTGACCCTGTTCCCTGTGAAGGCCCGATCTCACAGCGATCAGGTCTTCTACCTCAGTGGCCCCCAACAGAAATTATTCTGCGTGGTTCTCGGTGCTCATCCGGCCCAGATCTTTATCGACCAGGAACAGACCGTTTCCGCTGTTGCTGACCAGCGCCAGTTTATCCAGCACGGTTTTGAACAGCTTCTCTTCTTCGTGCTGCTCAGCAACGTACCACTGCAGGAAGTTGAAGGTAGAGTAATCCTGCGAAGTCATAGCAGCGTGGGCCAGCTCATTAATTTTGCTGGTGATCAGCTGCTCATGCTCCAGCGCCTGCTGCAGAATTTCATTCAGCGAGGTGAAAGAAACCGGTGGCGCAGCGATGGTGCCCAGCACCGGCATGCCGCCGGTATCGCTCAGGTAGTCAAACAGACGCTGCATATGCTGCATCTCTTCGCGTGAATGCATCTTCAGGAAGGAAGCGGCACCCTCAAAGCCTTTGTCGCTGCACCAGGCGCTCATTTGCAGATAAAGATTGGCAGAGAAAAATTCCAGGTTCAGCTGGTCGTTTAAACGCCCAGTCATTTCAGCAGTCAGCATGGCCGAGTCCTTTTAAGAAGATGTTAAATACAGATGTATAGTCGGTGAATTATGCATCAAACATGTTAGTAAAGTGAAGCCTTTTCGGCAAAATGAGTCAATTTATCTGATTGATTTAAATAGAATTATTTCGGAAATTGAATGCGACCAATTCTCATTCTGTATCACAGGCTACCGGGCAATAAAGTCAGGGTAATCAGCACCATGATAGTGCGGGCGTTCATGGGGCTGCTGGTGCAACCGTCACAAACGCAGGCGAAATATCCGCAATCTGATGACGTCGCGAAAATATAACCACGCGGTCTGAAAATATTATTTGGGCGAGCAACTGACTGTTGGCGTGGATTAAACGCCAGGTAGCGACAGACACGCCATTAATCATCGTGCTCAGGTCTGCTCTGGCATAAATCCTGCTTAAAAGATTACTTCCCTGAATTGAAATTTGTATACCAGGGAATTTAAGGCAAAGCAGCTTACCAGGAGCAAGAAATGTCAGAAGAGAGTGTGGTTAATCCGGTAAAAATGACGGCGACCAAAGGCAGTTATGCCGCGTTAATTTTTGCCATCCTGTTTTTTTCAGGGCTGTTTTATAACGTCGAGGGGCTTTCATGGCTGGGTGCCTTTGACTTCACCACGCTGGGCGGCAGCTTTGGCACGATGAAAGATCCCGCCAGCAACACCTTCCTGGGCGCAGGCGGACTCAGTGCCAAAGCGGGTTTCCTGTTTGCGCTGTCGCTGACGCCTACGGTGATGCTGGCGCTGGGCGTGCTGGAAATCTTCACCCACTATGGCGCGATTCGCGCGGCACACCGGTTGCTGACCCCGCTGCTTAAGCCGCTGATGGGGCTGCCGGGACATTGCGGTCTGGCGTTAATCACCGACCTGCAAAGCACTGATGCGGGCGCGGCATTAACCAAAGAGATGGCTGACCAGAAACAGATCAGCAAAAAAGAGGTCGTGGTGATGAGCGCCTGGCAATATTCCGGTGCCGGATTAATTAATAATTACTTCGCCATCGGTTCTGCGCTGTTCGCCTCCATGACCCTGCCGATTATTATTCCGCTGTTATTAATGTTCGTTCTGAAATTTGTCGGTGCGGCGATAACACGTGCTGTGTTAAACAGTGTTTATAAGAAGGATTTCGCCGATGGAAAATAAAATCGCGACCAGCAGTAATCCGTTTGATGTGTTTGTGACCGGTGCGCGTAAAGGCTTTCACATCGCCATTCACAACCTGATGCCGAATGTGGTGATGGCCTATGTGCTGGCAGAAGTACTCAATCTGCTCGGCATTATGCAGTTTCTCGGGCATGTCTTTGCGCCGGTGATGGGGCTGTTTGGCCTGCCGGGTGAAGCGATTACCGTACTGCTCACCGCCTGGCTCTCATCATCGGCGGGTACTGGCGTAGCGGTCAGTCTGCTGACGAAAGGGCTGCTGACCGGTGCGGATATTACTATTCTGGCTCCGGCGATTTTCCTGATGGGATCGCAGCTGCAATATATGGGACGGCTACTGGGCGTGGCCGATGTGCCTAAAAAATACTGGCCGCTGTTGATGCTGGTGAGCATCATCAACGCGCTGATCGCGATGTCTGTTATGCGTCTGTTTATTCAGGAGTAACGCTGTGTCTAAGGTATTAGAGCATTACCACTATCTGCACGAAATTCCGGAGCTGGGTTTTCAGGAGGTGAAAACCTCGGCTTACATCGCGGACCAGCTCGAGAAAGCGGGCCTGAAGGTGACGCGTAACATCAATAACACCACCGGCATCGTGGCGGAGATCGACAGCGGGGTGCCGGGACCGGTGCTGGCGCTGCGTGCGGATATGGATGCGCTGGGCCACATCATTGATGGCGTGCCGTGTGCGCGTCACACCTGTGGTCACGACGGTCACTCTTCGGTGGTGCTGACGGCGGCGACGGCGCTGCTGCAGGAAGGCACGGTGAAACGTGGCCGGCTGAAGATCCTGTTCCAGCCCGCCGAGGAGCTGGGTGCCGGGGCGCTCTCGATGATCGAAGGCGGCGCACTGGATGATGTGGAGATGATTCTGGGGTTCCATCTGCGTCCGCTGGAGGAGTGCGTGGTCGGTCAGGCGGTGCCTGCGGTGCTCTACTCCGCCTGTAGCACGCTGGAAGCGACCATCAAAGGTCAGCCCGCTCATGCGGCGCGTCCACATCTTGGCGTAAACGCACTGGATGCTGCTGTACAGGCGGTTCAGGCTGTCAACGCCATCCATCTTTCGCCCGGCCTGACCTGGAGCGTCAAAGCGACGCGCTTCCTGTGCGATGCGGGTGTCACCAACTCGGTGCCGGATGAAGCGCGCGTAGTCTGGGATCTGCGTTCGCAGGAGAACGGGCCGATGACGCTGCTGAAAGAGCAGGTCACGCGTGCCATTACCCACAGCGTGGCGTCACTGGGTGCTACCGCCGAGGTGCGTGTGCTGAAAGAGATGCCCGCCGCCGAGATTGATGATGAGGCGACGGCAGTGATCCGCGCCGCGATCGTTGAGGTGCTGGGCGAAGAGGGCGCACTGTCGACCCGGACTACGCCGGGCAGCGAGGACTTTTTCTACTATCCGGTGAAGCGTCCGGGTGTGAAAGCGGGCTTCTGGGGGCTGGGCACCAACCTGACGCCAGGACTGCATCATCCCGATATGCATTTTGATCTCAGCTCGCTGGAGATTGGTGTGCAGATCTTTAAAGCCTGTGTCAGGAAGGTGCTGGGATAAGGGTGGCGGGGCGGATACCGATCCGTCCCGCCCTGTTTCGGCATCCCCCTCTTTCCGATTCTCCGTCCATGAAATCCTGCCCCTCTCCCTGTAGGCCGCGCGCGCAAAATATTGTATGCTATGCCGCCTTAAAGCTGACCAGGTAACCGGACTTCACGCCAATGTAACTTCGCGCTGACCCACCAACAATGAAAGATCGTTTTTGGCACCGTTTACCCGCCGGTAAGGTTCTGCCGGCCACCGTGATTTATCAGCAGCGCCAGTACGTTGCGCTGCCTATTGAGAAGAATTCCATGTCTAATCCCTTTTTAGAAGAGGTGGCACGCCGCCGCACCTTCGCGATCATTTCGCACCCGGATGCCGGTAAAACCACCATTACCGAAAAAGTGTTGCTGTTCGGACAGGCTATCCAGACCGCCGGTACGGTAAAAGGCCGTGGCTCTAACCAGCACGCCAAGTCGGACTGGATGGAGATGGAGAAACAGCGTGGTATCTCCATTACCACCTCGGTGATGCAGTTCCCTTACCGCGATAGCCTGGTGAACCTGCTGGATACCCCAGGTCACGAAGACTTCTCGGAAGATACCTACCGAACGCTGACGGCGGTCGACTGCTGTCTGATGGTGATCGATGCCGCGAAAGGCGTCGAGGATCGTACGCGTAAACTGATGGAAGTGACCCGTCTGCGCGATACGCCGATCCTGACCTTTATGAACAAACTTGACCGTGACATCCGCGATCCAATGGAAGTGCTGGATGAGGTGGAAAGCGAGCTGAAAATTGCCTGCGCACCGATCACCTGGCCTATTGGCTGCGGTAAGCTGTTCAAAGGCGTTTATCACCTCTACAAAGATGAGACCTATCTCTACCAGACCGGTAAAGGCCATACCATTCAGGATGTCCGCATCGTGAAGGGCCTGAACAACCCGGACCTCGACACCGCAGTCGGTGAAGATCTGGCGGCACAGCTTCGTGAAGAGCTGGAGCTGGTACAGGGCGCATCGCACGAGTTTGAGCAGGAAGCCTTCCTGAGCGGCAAACTGTCGCCGGTCTTCTTCGGCACCGCGCTGGGTAACTTTGGCGTGGATCATATGCTGGATGGCCTGGTGGCATGGGCACCGCGTCCGATGCCGCGTGATACCGACACCCGTACGGTAGAAGCGAAAGAAGAGAAGTTCACCGGCTTCGTGTTTAAGATCCAGGCCAACATGGACCCGAAACACCGCGACCGCGTGGCCTTTATGCGTGTGGTGTCCGGTAAATATGAAAAAGGGATGAAGCTGCGTCAGGTACGTACTGGCAAAGATGTGGTGATCTCCGACGCCCTGACCTTTATGGCGGGCGACCGTTCGCACGTTGAAGAAGCCTATCCTGGCGATATCATCGGTCTGCATAACCACGGCACCATTCAGATTGGCGACACCTTTACCCAGGGTGAAAACATGAAGTTCACGGGTATTCCGAACTTCGCGCCAGAACTGTTCCGTCGTATTCGTCTGCGCGATCCACTGAAGCAAAAACAGCTGCTGAAGGGGCTGGTTCAGCTGTCGGAAGAGGGTGCAGTGCAGGTGTTCCGCCCGGTGCATAACAACGATCTGATCGTTGGCGCGGTCGGAGTGCTACAGTTCGATGTGGTGGTCGCCCGTCTGAAAAGCGAATATAACGTCGAAGCGATCTACGAAGCGATTAACGTCTCTACGGCGCGCTGGGTAGAATGCAGCGACGCGAAAAAGTTTGAAGACTTCCAGCGTAAAAACGAAGTTAACCTGGCGCTTGATGGCGGTAATAATTTGACTTATATCGCGCCGACCATGGTCAATCTTAATATTACGCAGGAACGTTATCCCGACGTTCGTTTCCGTAAAACGCGCGAGCACTAATCGCCTGTTTCCGGGCCATTCCAGCTGGGAGTGGCCCTGTTTTTCCCGCTACAGACTCCTCCTAAAAACCCCGTTTATCTTCTGTTTTGACGTGTGATCAACCAGTTAGCCAGGCAAATTGCAAAATGCCGTCTATGATTATTCTATCGGACGGCGGAAGAGACTTCTCTTGTCCTTACGTCCTGTATCGCAGTGGCCCTGGTTGCCTCTGTTGCGCCCACAGTTTTTGGGTGAGTTAACTGATAGAAGGAAGATATCGATGAACAAGACTAAGATTGCTAAAACCCTGATGGCCGCCGTGATTGGCTCAGCACTGATCAGCGGCAGCGCACTGGCTGATGAATCAATGTCGCAGAAAGCGTCACAGACAGCCGACAGCGCGGGTTCAAAAATCGATAGTTCTATGAAAAAAGTCGATGGTTATATGGATGACAGCGGCATCACCGCCAAAGCCAAAGCGGCGCTGGTAGATGATGACGCAATTAAAAGCACGGATATCTCGGTAAAAACGCATAGCGGCGTCGTGACCTTAAGCGGTTTCGTCACCTCACAGGATCAGGCTGAAAAGGCTGTGGCTGTGGTGCAGAAAATCGAAGGTGTTAAATCCGTCAGCGACAAACTACACGTCAGAGACAGCAAAGCTTCTTCAATGAAAGGTTATGCGGGCGATGCCGCTACGACCAGCGAAATTAAAGCTAAGCTATTAGCGGATGACATTGTTCCGTCGCGCAACGTAAAAGTTGAGACCACCGACGGCGTTGTTCAGCTTTCAGGGCAGGTTGCTAATCAGGCACAGTCAGATCGTGCAGAAAGCATCGCTAAAGCCATTGAAGGCGTGAAAAGCGTTAAGAATGACCTGACGGTTAAGTCTTAAGCTTGCGTGCGGTCACTCGGGTGGCCGCATGAATAAAAGATACCCATCCGGGGATAAACTAAGCAGGTCGATTTTAAATAGGGTAAGGAGAGGCTTATGTTTCGTTGGGGCATTATTTTTCTGGTGATCGCACTGATCGCTGCAGCGTTAGGTTTTGGCGGTTTAGCGGGCACAGCAGCATGGGCAGCTAAAGTTGTCTTCGTCGTTGGTATTATCCTGTTCCTCATCAGCCTGTTTACCGGCCGTAAAAAGCTTTAGCCGATGAGTTCTGCAGTCTAATGCAACGCAAAGCATAGAGCGGAGACCAGTCATCTGTAGCGACTGACGTGAAGAAAAGGACACCTTCACATCGCTGCAAGGTAAGCCAGCCCAGCTGGCCTGCCGGTTAAAGGAATAGATGACTGGTTCTCCGGAATGCTGCCGTAATAAACGGATCGATCCTCCAGCATGCCCGGAACCCCTTTTTGAGGTTCGCACAGTGGGTATACGCATTCCCGTCACACTCGGCGCCATTGAACCTCTGGCCCTGACACCGTTTAAATCTCAGAAAATAGCTCTGGTATGTGAAGGCGGCGGTCAGCGTGGCATTTTCACCGCAGGCGTATTAGACGAATTTCAGCGCGCTCGATTCAATCCTTTTCATCTGATGCTCGGCACCTCTGCCGGTGCGCAAAATCTCTCTGCCTTTGTCTGTGGTCAGCCCGGCTATGCCCGTCGTGTCATTACCCGCTACACCACCAGTAAACTCTTTTTTGATCCGCTGCGCTTTGTGCGTGGCGGCAATCTGATTGATCTCGACTGGCTGATCGATATTACCCGCAGTGAATTCCCGCTGGCGATGAGCAGTGCGGAACAGCTGTTCTCCAGCGGTCGCGAATTCTATATGTGCGCCTGCCGCAGCGATGACTACACGCCCGGCTACTTCAATCCCACCGCTGATAACTGGCTGGATCTGATTAAAGCCTCCAGTGCCATTCCCGGTTTTTACCGGCTGGGAGTCAATCTGGAAGGGATCAGCTATCACGATGGTGGCATCAGCGATGCCATTCCGGTGCGTGAAGCCGCCCGACGCGGGGCCGATACGATTGTGGTGATCCGCACTGTGCCGTCGCAGATGTTCTATACCCCGAAATGGTTTAAGCGCATGGAGCGCTGGCTCAGCACCGGCGCGCTGCAGCCGATGATTAACGTGCTGAATAAGCATGAGCAGAGCTATCAGGAAATTCAGCAGTTTATTGAGAATCCACCTGATGATTTGCGCATCATTGAAATCTTTCCGCCGCACGTGCTGGCAAGCAGTGCGTTGGGCAGTAGCATCGCGGCGCTGAATCAGGACTATCATCTGGGGCGACGCTGCGGTCGCTATTTCCTCGCCACGCTGGGCCAGTGGCTGAGCGATGCAGAACCGATGAGCTCAGCGCGTATCGTTACGCCGCCTGCGCCGGTCGCCAATGCGCCGGATACCCGATTGATCATCACACCGCCACTGGCGGACAATGATGCGGATTACGACAAAGGATCGCTGGCATGAAGTTTATCGACACGCATTGTCACTTCGACTTTCCGCCGTTCGAAGGGGACATTGCTGCCAGCCTGGCGCGCGCCGCTGAGGCGGGTGTAGAGAAGATTATCGTTCCGGCGATCGATGCCAGCCGCTTTGAGCGGGTCTGCGCGCTGGCCGCGGCGCATACGCCGCTCTATGCCGCGCTGGGCCTGCATCCGATTGTCATCGAAAATCATCAGGACGCCCATCTCGACCAGCTGGAAATCTTACTGCAACAGCGGCCGCGTAAGCTGGTGGCGATCGGCGAGATCGGACTGGATCTTTATCGCGACGATCCGCAGTTTGATAAGCAGCAACGCTTTCTCGACGCGCAGCTTAAGCTGGCAAAGCGTTATGCGTTGCCGGTGATCCTGCATTCACGCCGGACCCATGACAAGCTGGCACAGATGCTGCGTCGTCACGATCTGCCGCGCCGTGGTGTGGTGCACGGTTTCGCTGGCAGCCTGCAACAGGCACAGGCCTTTATTAAGCTGGGTTATGCGATTGGCATTGGCGGGACCATTACCTATGAACGCGCCAGCAAGACCCGTCAGACCGTGGCACAACTGCCGCTCTCTTCGCTGCTGCTGGAAACCGATGCACCCGATATGCCACTGCAGGGTTTTCAGGGCCAGCCCAACCGGCCGGAGCGGGCGCATCAGGTGTGGGAAGTGCTCTGCAGCCTGCGGGAAGAGTCACCTGAAGACATTGCCGATGCGCTGTGGCAAAACAGTCAGCAGCTGTTTCAGCTCGATCCCGCTTTCCCGGCGCTGCGTAGCTGACCCGCCTCCCGATCTGCACCCCTTGCGCTAAAATGTGATAATAGTAACATTGCACCTGCTAGCGTATAATCGCTATCAGGTAGTGTAATTTGCGATTTTAGTCACAATTTATGTGACGTAATTGCACCATTTTCTTATCCCTATGTGACTACTGGCACATATCAGGCCGCTTCAGAGTGTTATTATTATAACATTCCGCCGGCAAGCCGGTGGGTTGCACCCCGATCCTTTGGAGAGCCTCATGACCGATATCAAACACCTTGCCCTGCGCGCCCTGAAACTGATGGATTTAACCACCCTGAATGACGACGACACCGACGCAAAAGTGATCGCCCTGTGTCATCAGGCTAAATCCCCGGCAGGCAACACCGCGGCAATCTGTATCTATCCGCGTTTTATTCCGATTGCGCGCAAAACGTTGCGCGAGCAGGGTACCCCGGAGATCCGCATCGCCACGGTGACTAACTTCCCGCACGGCAATGACGACATCGACATTGCACTGGCAGAAACCCGCGCTGCTATTGCCTACGGTGCCGATGAAGTGGACGTGGTGTTTCCGTACCGCGCGCTGATTGCCGGTAACAGCCAGGTGGGTTTCGATCTGGTGAAAGCCTGTAAAACCGCCTGTGCAGAAGCGGACGTACTGCTAAAAGTGATCATCGAAACCGGTGAGCTGAAGCAGGAAGCACTGATCCGTCAGGCCTCTGAAATTGCCATCGATGCCGGTGCCGACTTCATCAAAACTTCCACTGGTAAAGTGCCGGTTAACGCCACGCCAGAAGTGGCGCAGATCATGATGAACGTGATCCGTGATAAAGGCGTCAGCAAGGAAGTTGGCTTTAAACCTGCGGGCGGCGTACGCACCGCGGAAGATGCCGCGATCTATCTGCAAATGGCAGAAGATACGCTGGGTGCCGACTGGGCCGATGCGCGCCATTTCCGCTTTGGTGCCTCAAGCCTGCTGGCGAGCCTGCTAAACACCCTGGGTCATGACAGCGACACCAGCAAAGCGGGTTACTGATCCCTCAGGCGGTCGCTGACCGCCTGTTCCCCATCCTGTTTTCCCTGAACCAGGGGGCTACCTTGTTCCTGCCACAAGAAATTATTCGTAAAAAACGTGACGGTCATGCGCTGACTGAAGAGGAGATTCGCTTCTTCATCAATGGCGTGCGTGATAACACCGTCTCGGAAGGTCAGATCGCCGCGCTGGCGATGACCATCTATTTCCACGACATGTCGCTGCCAGAGCGGGTCGCGCTGACCATGGCGATGCGTGATTCCGGTACGGTGCTTAACTGGAAAGCACTCAACCTTAACGGGCCGGTAGTGGATAAGCACTCGACCGGCGGCGTCGGCGATGTGACATCGCTGATGTTAGGGCCGATGGTCGCCGCCTGCGGCGGATATGTGCCGATGATCTCCGGTCGTGGCCTGGGCCATACCGGCGGCACGCTGGATAAACTGGAAGCGATTCCGGGCTTCGATATCTTCCCCAGCGATGACCGCTTCCGCGAGATCATCAAGCAGGTGGGTGTGGCCATTATCGGCCAGACCAGCTCACTGGCGCCGGCGGATAAACGTTTCTACGCCACGCGTGACATCACGGCTACCGTCGATTCCATTCCGCTGATCACCGCCTCGATTCTGGCGAAGAAGCTGGCAGAAGGGCTGGATGCGCTGGTGATG
The DNA here is from genome assembly GCF_900115075.1 of Candidatus Pantoea varia. Taxonomy (GTDB): domain Bacteria; phylum Pseudomonadota; class Gammaproteobacteria; order Enterobacterales; family Enterobacteriaceae; genus Pantoea; species Pantoea varia. The sequence goes on along the minus strand of NZ_FOVG01000004.1, from coordinate 254,790 downwards.
GATGTCAAAGTCGGCTCCGGTGCGTTTATGCCAACTTATGAAGCGTCAGAAAGTCTGGCGCAGTCGATTGTGGGTGTCGCCAATGGTGCCGGCTGTCAGACCACCGCACTGCTGACGGACATGAATCAGGTTCTCGCCTCTTCAGCCGGTAACGCACTGGAAGTGCGTGAAGCAGTTCGCTTCCTCACCGGCGAGCAGCGTAATCCGCGCCTGCTTGAAGTGACGCTGGCGCTCTGCAGCGAAATGCTGATCTCCGGCAAACTGGCTGCCAGCGACACCGAAGCGCGTCAGAAGCTGATGACCGTGCTGGATAACGGCAAGGCCGCCGAGGTGTTTGGTCGCATGGTCGCTGCCCAGCAGGGACCGGCTGATTTCGTCGAACGCTACGACACTTATCTGCCCGCGCCATTGCTGAGTAAACCGGTCTATGCCGACAATCCTGGCATCGTCAGCAGCATGGATACCCGAGCGCTGGGTCTGGCGGTCGTGGCGATGGGCGGTGGACGTCAGCGCGCCAGCGACAGCATCGATTACAGCGTCGGCTTCAGCGAGATGATCACCCTGGGCGAACGTGCCGATGCACAGCGTCCGCTGGCGATGATTCACGCCAGCAGCGAAGACAAATGGCAGCAGGCCGCCGCTGCGGTCAAAACCGCGCTGGTGCTCGGTGATTCCGCACCAGCTGAGACGCCGGTTGTCTATCGCCGTGTGAGCGATATCAGCTAACTGACCCGTAACCCGTGCCAGCCGTGATGCATTCGGGTATACTGATCTGATCGCTTTTTTTTGACTTGTCACGCGCCAATGCGCAGGAGACTTGCATGAAACGTGCTTTTATTATGGTGCTCGATTCCTTTGGAATTGGCTCCAGTAAAGATGCCGATAAATTCGGTGACGTGGGTTCCGATACCTTAGGTCATATCGCCGAAGCCTGTTTTAAAGGTGAAGCAGACAAGGGACGTAAAGGTCCATTGCATCTGCCTAATCTCACCGCACTGGGTCTGGGCAAAGCCGCTGAGCTGTCGACCGGTCGCTTCCCGCTGGGTCTGGATCCTGAAGCGAAGATCAACGGCGCGTATGCTTACGCCAGTGAGCTTTCGTCAGGAAAAGATACGCCGTCAGGCCACTGGGAAATTGCCGGTGTGCCGGTGCTGTTTGACTGGGGCTACTTCAGCGACAAAGAGAACAGCTTCCCGCAGGAACTGCTGGACAAGCTGGTTGAGCGTGCCGACCTGCCGGGCTATCTCGGTAACTGCCACTCTTCAGGGACGGTGATCCTCGACCAACTGGGCGAAGAGCACATGAAAACCGGCAAGCCGATTTTCTATACCTCTGCGGACTCCGTATTCCAGATCGCCTGTCACGAAGAGACCTTTGGTCTTGATCGTCTCTATGCACTGTGCGAAATCGCCCGTGAAGAGCTGACCGAAGGTGGCTACAACATTGGCCGCGTTATCGCCCGTCCGTTTGTGGGTGACAAAGCGGGTCAGTTCGAGCGTACCGGCAACCGCCACGACCTGGCGGTCGAGCCGCCATCCGCCACCATGCTGAAAAAGCTGGTGGATGAGAAGGGGGGGCATGTGATCTCCGTGGGTAAAATCGCTGATATCTATGCTGAGCAGGGCATTACCAAAAAGGTTAAAGCGACCGGTCTGGATGCGCTGTTTGATGCGACGATTCAGGAGATGAAAATCGCGCCGGATCAGTCGATTGTGTTCACTAACTTTGTTGATTTCGACTCAACCTGGGGACATCGTCGCGACGTAGCCGGTTATGCGGGCGGGCTGGAGCTGTTTGACCGCCGTCTGCCTGAGCTGATGGCGCTGGTTGGCGAAGATGACATTCTGATCCTGACTGCGGATCACGGTTGTGACCCGACCTGGCAGGGCACCGAACATACGCGTGAGCACATTCCGATTCTGATCTACGGACCGAAAGTGGAGCCGGGCTCACTGGGATACCGCGAGACCTTCGCCGACATTGGTCAGACAATTGCACACTATTTTGGCCTGTCCGAGATGGACTATGGCAAGAACATGCTGTAAATCAGCTATTTAATAAGGATTAAACAATGGCAACCCCACATATTAATGCTGAGATGGGCGATTTCGCAGACGTCGTACTGATGCCTGGCGATCCGCTGCGTGCAAAACACATCGCAGAAACCTTCCTGGAAAACGCGGTGGAAGTGAACAACGTGCGCGGCATGCTGGGCTACACCGGGACCTACAAAGGCCGCAAAGTCTCTGTAATGGGTCACGGAATGGGTATCCCTTCCTGCTCCATCTACACTAAAGAGCTGATCACGGACTTCGGCGTTAAAAAGATCATCCGTGTAGGCTCCTGTGGTGCCGTACGTGCCGACGTAAAACTGCGTGATATCGTGATTGGTATGGGTGCCTGCACCGATTCCAAAGTGAATCGTATGCGTTTTAAAGATCATGACTTCGCTGCGATTGCTGACTTCGACATGGTGCGTAATGCGGTTGATGCGGCGAAAAATCTGGGCGTTGAAGCGCGCGTAGGTAACATCTTCTCTGCCGATCTCTTCTACACCCCGGATCCGCAGATGTTCGACGTGATGGAAAAATATGGCATTCTCGGCGTTGAGATGGAAGCCGCGGGTATCTACGGTGTGGCCGCTGAGTTCGGTGCGAAAGCCCTGACCATCTGTACGGTTTCAGACCACATCCGTACGCACGAGCAGACGACTGCTGCTGAGCGTCAGACCACCTTCAACGACATGATTAAGATTGCGCTGGAGTCTGTCCTGCTGGGTGATTAATCCGCGCAGCGGGTGACAGTATCCGCCCGCTGCCCGATCCCCTGTTCAGATCCTCCTCTACCGGAGGATCTGCTTTTCCCGCCTCGCCTTCCCGGTAACATTCACATCAAATGACACACTTTTACTGAGGCTTGTGCATCTTCGCGCTGGCACCTCTGCGATCCCGCTTTATCATAGTGCGCAATAACAGATAATAATTAATCGCCTGATAATGCCCCCTGATGAACTTTCGTAACTTCGAAGCTGAAGAGAAGCTGTTTGCCCGCCGCGCCGCAATAGCCTTTGCTCTGGTCTGTATCTGTTTCACCATTCTTGGCGTAAACCTTTATCGCCTGCAGGTGCGCGACCATAGCTACTACCAGACGCGATCCAACCAGAACGACATCAAGATGATTCCCATCGCCCCGACGCGCGGGCTGATTTATGACCGCAACGGTATCCCGCTGGTGCGCAATGTCAGCTGGTACGCCATTACGCTGACGCCTTACAAAATTACCGACATGGACGCCACGCTGCGGGAACTGACGCCAATCGTTAATCTGACGCCTGACGAGATCGACACTTTTCGCCGTGCGCTGAAGCAGACCAGCCGTTATAAGCCGGTCGTGCTGAAAGAGGAGCTGACCGAAGAGCAGGTCGCCCGATTTGCGGTTAATCAGTTTCACTTCACCGGTGCCAGCATTGAGACCTACCAGGATCGCGAATATCCCTATGGCGCGGATCTGGCGCATGTGATCGGTTATGTATCGAAAATCAACGATAACGACTATAAACGGCTGAATGCGGAAGGCATCGCCGAAAACTATGCCGCTGACCATAACATCGGTAAGCAGGGGATTGAGGGCTATTACGAAGCGCTGCTGCACGGCAAGCCGGGTTATCAGGAAGTTGAAGTGGATAACCACGGCCGCATTGTGCGGGTGCTGAAAGAGGTGCCGCCAGTAGCGGGGAAAAACCTCACGCTGACGCTGGATCTGCATCTGCAACAATATATAGAGAGTCTGCTGGCGGGACAGCGTGCGGCGCTGCTGGTTGAAGATCCGCACGACGGCTCGGTGCTGGCGATGGTTTCCAGCCCCAGCTACGATCCTAATCCGTTTGTGAAAGGCATCAGCTATCAGGCTTACAAAAAGCTGCTGCAGGATAAAGACCTGCCGCTGATTAACCGCGTCACGCAGGGCCTTTATCCGCCTGCCTCCACGGTGAAGCCTTATATGGCGATGTCGGCGCTGCTGACCCATGTAATTACGCCGCAGTCGCAGTTCTTTGGCGCGCCTACCTGGACGCTGCCAGGCACGGACCGGCACTATCGTGACTGGAAGAAAACCGGGCACGGCATGCTGGATGTGACCCGGGCGATTGAAGAATCTGCCGATACCTTCTTCTATCAGGTGGCATTCATGATGGGCATTGACCGGATTCACACCATGCTCAGCCAGTTTGGCTATGGCAAGTCGACCGGCATTGACCTCAATGAAGAGTACAGCGGCTTACTGCCGAGCCGGGAGTGGAAGCAGAAGGTGCATAAAAAGACCTGGTATCAGGGGGATACGGTTTCCGTCGGCATCGGGCAGGGCTACTGGGTTGCGACGCCGATTCAGATGGTGAAAGCGATGGTGGCGCTGATCAACAACGGGCGGGTAATCGCACCGCATCTGCTGGAGAAAACCCAGCGCGGCACGCTGGTGGAGAATTACCATCCCTCGCAGCGGGAGGCGCAGATTGGCGATCCTCATTCACCCTACTGGTCGCTGGTACGCCACGCAATGTTTGGCATGGCTAACGCGCCAAACGGCACCGGGTATAAATATTTCCACACGGCACCTTATGGCATCGCCGCGAAGAGTGGGACATCGCAGGTGTTCAGCCTGCGTCAGAACCAGACCTATAACGCGAAAATGATCCCGGTGCGGCTGCGTGACCATATCTTCTACACCGCCTTTGCGCCGTTTAACGACCCGAAAGTGGCGGTGGCGTTGATTCTGGAGAACGGCGGCAACGAAGGGATTACTGCAGCGCCCGTGATGCGGGCGATTCTGGATCACATCTTTATTCCGCCGACGCCAGAAGCGCCTGTTCAGGCAACACCGTAAAAGGGGGCGATTGCCCCCGCGGAGCCTCAGACTTTAAGCGTTTTGGCCACCTGGCCGATGGCGCGTACTACATCAGCTGCCCCTTCACGGATTTCCGCAATCACGCCGCCCGCCTCCTGGGCCAGCTGTACGCCCTGATCGGCGCGCTTCAGGTTAGATTCAATCCCTTTCAGTGCCCGGTTCGCCAGCAGATGGTTTTGCTGTACCCGATTTTCAATGTCGCTGGTGGCGCGGTTGATATTCGCTGCCAGCGTACGGACTTCGTTAGCCACCACCGCAAAGCTGCGGCCATGGGTTCCGGCCCGCGCCGCTTCTATGGCGGCATTCAGCGCCAGCAGGTTGGTCTGATCGGCGATCCGGCGAATACCTTCCACAATCGCGCCTATACGATCGGAGGATTCACTCAGGCCGGTAATATCACCTGAGATCCCCTGCAGTTCACCGGCCAGGGCGTTCATGGTCTGCACGCTGCTGGCGATTACATCGGCACCCAGCTTTGTGCTTTGATCCGTTTGCAGTGCGGTGTGATAAGCCCGCTGAGCCGCATCATGCTCCTGCTGATTCTTTTCCACCTGTGCCGTCACATCCGTCGCGAATTTCACGATTTTATAGAGCTGGCCCTGTTCGTCAAACACCGGATTGTAGGTGGCGCGCAGCCAGACCGTCTCACCTCGCTTATTCACACGGGGAAACTGGCCCGAGACAAATTCACCCCGGTTCAGCTGCTGCCAGAACTCGCTATATTCGCGGCTGTCACGCAGTGCCTGTGAGCAGAAGCGGCTGTGGTGAACACCTTCTACCTCTTCACGACGGTAGCCCATGGTTTTCAGGAAGTTTTCATTCGCTTTAAGCACTTCACCTTTGAGGTTGAAGGCGATGACGGCCATCGACCGCTCAATCGCGGTGGTGATGGCGCGCTGCTCATGCGCATCGTTAATATGACTGGTAATGTCGGTCGCCAGCTTAACGATTTTAATGACCCTGCCATGACGGTTCTGCACCGGCACATAGTTGGCTTCAAGCCAGATCGGGCGACTGTTCTTTGCCATGCGCAGAAACTTATTGCTGAAACTCTCGCCCCGGTTCAGTCGCTGCCAGAAATCCTGATACTCGCGTGACTGAAGCTGCTCCAGGGTACAGAACAGGCTATGGTGCTGGCCTTCAATCTCCGCCAGCGTGTAGCCCATGCGCGCCAGAAACAACGCATTGGCGCTGAGAATGGTGCCATCGGGGGAGAATTCAATCATGGCGATGGAGCCGTTGAGAGAGCTCAGCGTGGCGGCTGAGTGTGAGCGCTTCTGCCAGCTGTGACGCGAAGCGATTCCTGATGTAATGGTGGAAAACATGGCGATCCTTATTATTAGTGTTGGTCTCGCATGCTATATCGGCAAAACCGCGCCACAATGCAGCCTTTGCCGCTCCGCTGAGTGAAATTTATCCCGCCCGACACAAGTTTTTTGCGCCAGGTCAAACCCGGTATTTGAGTTGATGGAAAAGCCGCCAGTCGATTTGATTTTGGTGAAAAGCGTTTGACGCTGCCGGGCCGCTTTGGTTTAATGCGCCCCGTTGCCCGAATAGCTCAGTCGGTAGAGCAGGGGATTGAAAATCCCCGTGTCCCTGGTTCGATTCCGGGTTCGGGCACCATCTTTAAAGAACCCGCCTCTGGCGGGTTTTTGCGTTTGTGGAGCGAATCCGTAATCGAAGGTTCGATTCACTCGCCACATCCTGTGGCTCGCCCTCCGGGTCGCGCAGTTGCGCGATGCAAAAATGCTCCCGGCATTTTTGTCCGGGTTCGGGCACCATCTTTAAAGAACCCGCCTCTGGCGGGTTTTTGCGTTCTGGAGCGAATCCGTAATCGAAGGTTCGATTCACTCGCCACATCCTGTGGCTCGCCCTCCGGGTCGCGCAGTTGCGCGATGCAAAAATGCTCCCGGCATTTTTGTCCGGGTTCGGGCACCATCTTTAAAGAACCCGCCTCTGGCGGGTTTTTGCGTTTGTGGAGCGAATCCGTTATCGAGGGTCCGACAGACTTACCCTTTCCCCGAACATTCCGAATTTTACCTCTCACTGGCGCATTCCGTCCCTTAAACCTGTAGCAACACAAACAGATTTCACGGCGAAATTACTTTACCGTCCCGGCTCTGTGCTGCGTTGTCAGACTGTCACCGCCTGATATCCTGCCCAGCCTGCAATTGACCGGGGCTAATCGTGTTTTGTAAGCCACCCTTTACAGAATCAGCCTGACAGGCACAATACCCCTTTTTCCTCCTCTCACACGGTTATGTCAGAAGAAGCGCTGCGTCTACAGATACAGAACCTGAAAAAGCACAATGCGCGTCTGAAGCGTATAGCGCATGACGCCCGCACTAAACTTAATGCGGCGCTGGATGGTACTGGCCTGTTTCTGTGGCAGCTTGATATCCCCAGCGGCAAACTGGTGATTTTCAATCGGCGGTGGGGAGCGATGCTGGGCTTCCAGCCGAAAGAGACTGACGCCAACTTTGAATCCTGGAAGGAGAGTCTCCATCCCGATGATGCCGACGAAGTTTTGAAGGCATTTAACGATCACATTGTCGGGAAAGCCCCTTACTATGAAGCTCTGCACCGCATGATCGCCAAAAATGGCAGCATCACGTGGGTGCTGGATCGGGGCCGGGTCAGCGAGTGGAATGCACACGGAGAGCCGGTAAAAGTGATCGGCACTCACATCGACATGACCAAAGAAAAGCAATATGAAGAGCAACTCGCCCTGCTGGCGCTGCACGATCCCCTTACGCTGCTCAACAACCGCCTTGCGCTGCAGAATTATTTCTGTGAACTGAAAGCGCAGGGGCCGCTCTGCGTCGTCTTTATTGATCTGGATAACTTTAAACACGTCAATGACACGCTGGGGCATCGCAGCGGTGATGAAGTGCTGATCCAGTTAAGTCATCGATTGACCGAACTCTCTCCAACAGAGGTGATCATCGGCCGACTGGGCGGCGACGAATTCGTGTTATTAATGCCGTGGGCACTTGATCATCCGCAGGTAAAGAAACTGGCGCACGCCTGTCTTGACGTGGTAATGGCACCTTTTGATATGGCAAACGGGCATGCTCTCATTGGGGCATCTGTGGGTGTTGCTCAGGCGCAGCACAAAGATGACTTTGATACTGCACTGCAGCGTGCTGATGAAGCGATGTACCGCATCAAGAAAAATGGCAAGCGCGGTGTCGCGTTTGATTCCGCTTCCCCCGACTCTCGCTGACTTTGCTGAACAGGGCACGTGTTTTGTATGCCATTAACGCACTATCTCCCCTTCATGACATTGCTCCATCTTACTCATAACGTTGAGTTCCCCTTTTCACAGGCAGGCAAAATTTTTGCGTATCCCCGCAGAAACTGCTTTTTAGTACTATTCTGAAAAACCGTTTTTTGCCCCCAGAAAAAATAAATTCGTCCGCTTCGCTTATATTTAAATTTAAGCGCTAAATTTGCCCTCTATTTTTAATAAAAATTTTCATTAAATCAGCATAATTGATCGTTTATTGATCGATTCAGGCTATTTTTAACTGGTGAAATGAATGCGTCGCGCTTCGCTTATTTATGACGCTAAAGCAGGGCGCAGGATTTCTATTTAGCGCTTCGCTTGGGGAAATTGATCGTTTGTTGATCATCTTCACTACCTGATGTTGATTAAACTCTCTACGTGCCGCTTCGCTTATATTTTTTTCAATTGGACTTTTTTTGAAAATGATCGATTAATAGGGCGCGGCGATTTTTGTTATAAAGGTTATCCATGCCGCGGCTCTTTTATGAATAGAAAAGAGCGTTGGTTGAAATCCGTTATCAATCCGGTTGAGGGTAGTACGATCAATAAACCAGAACTGTGACAGGTTTTTTATTTATCTCACTTGAACGGTCCGATTTTCTGTCTACATTTATGTTGCTGAATCGGCCTGATGAAGCGTTAGCTGTGCAAATTATAATTTTTAAAAATCAAAGAGGACGCATATGACTCAATATCGCGGTGGGGCCGGGAATTTTGCGGCCGACAAAGAGCGTGCTGCAGAAGCAGGACGCAAAGGTGGCCAGAAAAGCGGCGGCAACTTCAAGAACGATCCTGAACGTGCCATTGAAGCGGGGCGCAAGGGAGGTAAGGTTAGCCGCCGGAGCTGAGCGTCTTTAACACTGCTGTGACGGCAGGGTTACTCTGTTAGCCGGGCATTTTGAATCTATTTAGTTCTTCTGCAAGATAATTGCCCCCTGAATTGTGTCAGTGCTGAATCATTGGCAATGACCGGCTCTGTTAATTAAACCGGAAGGGTTTTCCCTTCCGGTTTTTTATTTCCGATCAATTAAAGCTATACGGTTTAATAAAACTTTGTACAGGTAAGTTTTTGACTGGTACTTTTTTATGCAGTTAATCTTAAAAAATGTATACAACGATTTATTACTTTGTACAAAATTCAGCACAGCTAGCGAAGCCGCAACGATAAAAAGATCTCCCAGCTAAATGTTTGCTGTAAAAAGGAAAATGCATTTTGCATGCCACTTTTGTCTTAAATTCATACTGATGCGGCGTGCGATATTAAGAATCTCCACTAGACTTTTCAGGTGTCAACGATATGACTGGCGCTGCGTTATTACAGACGCAGCTTTTTAATCAATGAGGCTATCTTATGACAGTGAAAACGTTAAACGACCTGTTCATCCATGACTTATCCGATGTATACAGCGCTGAGAAACAGATAACCCGTGCATTGCCTAAAATGGCGCGTGCAGCCAGTGACGAAAATCTTATCGCTGCGTTTAATCAGCATCTGGAAGAGACCCGTGCTCAGATTGAACGACTCGACGAACTGGTGGAAGTGACACCTGAAGTCAAAATCAAACGAATGAAATGTCATGCGCTGGAAGGCCTGGTTGAAGAAGCGCAGGAAATTATCGACTCGGTCGAGAAGGGCGAGATTCGCGATCAGGGGCTGATTGGTGCTGCACAGAAAGTTGAGCACTATGAGATTGCCACCTACGGTACGCTGCATGCGCTGGCGCTGAAGCTGGGTTACACCAAAGCCGCGCAGCTGCTGGAAGAAACCCTGAATGAAGAGAAGCAAACGGATGAGAAGCTCACCTCGGTAGCCGAGTCTATTACCGTCTCTTAAGGAGTAACACATGACTGCGATTGAACATTATCACGACTGGCTGCGCGATGCGCATGCGATGGAAAAACAAGCAGAAAGCATGCTGAGTAAGATGTCAGGTCGTCTTGAACACTATCCGGCGCTGGAACAGCGTCTGGCGCAACATCTGGATGAGACAAAACATCAGTTGATCCTGCTGGAGCAGCTGCTCGACAGCCACGGTATCGATCACTCTGTGATGAAAGATGCGATGGGCAAAATGGCCGCCACCGGCCAGGCCGTCGGCGGCATGTTTAACTCAGATGAAGTGGTCAAAGGCGCTATCAGTGGCTATGTATTCGAGAATGCCGAGATCGCCAGCTACACCAGCCTGATCGCCGCGGCTGAGCAGGTCGGTGATACGCAGGGCGTACGCATATTGAGTGAGATCCGCGATCAGGAAGTGGCGATGGCGGAGTGGCTGCTGCAGCACCTGCCTGAAGTGACACAGCAGTTCCTGCAACGTGCGTCACAGCCAGGCACTGAAGCGAAGAAGTAGCTTTGCTTTAAATAGCTGCATGGAACATGAAAAAGCCGGAATAATCCGGCTTTTTGCGTTTTAAAGGTTTACAGGCTGCGATGCTTAGTCAGCCATTAAATGCCCATACATCGTCATCAGCTTGCGGGTAACGCCGTTAGTCCAGCCGAAACCATCCTGTAATGGATATTCACCGCCGCCACCGGGACGGGCGCGCTCGCCGCTGATGTCATACTTCTCGACCAGCTTGTGGTGCAACTGATAGAAGTTACTGACCGTATTGAGCCAGTTCACCGCCACTTCCGTTGCCAGCGTCTCTTCACCGTAGTTATTCAGGCCAACAATCGCCATCCACTGCATCGGTGCCCAGCCGTTAGGTCGATCCCACTGCTCACCGCTTTCGACCATGGAGGTCAGCAGACCGCCGTTGCTCAGCAGCAGATGACGCAACGAGATCGCCTGCAGGTGCGCCTGATGCGGCGTTGCAAGACCGACAAACAACGGAACCACGGAGGCGACGGTAAAGGCACCGAAACGTTCCCGACGCCAGTCGTAGTCGCGGAACACACCGGCGGTGCTGTCCCACAGATAACGGGTAATCGCACGCTTGCGCGCTTCCGCTTTTTTCTGCCAGGCCAGCGCCGTCAGCTCTTCACCTTTCGCGTGCGACAGGGTGGCGATCATCAGCTCCAGCTTGTACAGGAACGAGTTCAGATCGATGGGAATAAACTGCGTGGTACGGATGCTCGACAGCCGTTTTGGGTTACGCAGCCAGCGCGAGGAGTAATCCCAGCCTGATTCCGCTCCGGCACGCAGGTCACGATAGACTTCGCTTGCCGGACGTTTAGATTCGCGGGCGGTTTCCACATCTTCGATCCACGACTCATCGCGCGGCGTATCGCGGTCATCCCAGTAGCGGTTCAGCAGTGAGCCGTTTGGCATCCGCACCACGTGACGATAGGCTTGATTTGGCATCAGAGAACCGGCACCGTCCATCCAGAACTGGTACTCCTTCATCAGCTGTTCCTGATAGCGCTTAGCACCGCGCACGCCATCTTCTTCGAACAGCTCAACCATCAGGGCAAACACCGGCGGCTGCGAGCGGCTGAGATAATAGGTACGATTGCCGTTTGGCACATGACCGTAGTTATCGATCAGCCAGGCAAAGTTATCCGCCATGTGACGCAGCAGATCATCGCGGCCCGATTCTGCCAGGCCGAGCATGGTGAAGTAAGAATCCCAGTAGTAGGTTTCGCCAAAACGTCCGCCCGGCACCACATAGGGTTTGGGTAACGGCAGCAGCGATGAGTGCGGCATATGCTGCTGCGGCATTTTGGTCAGAACCGGCCACAGGTCGTCGATATGCTCATTGAGCGTTTTATCCGGGTTGGAGACATAAAAGCTTTCGTTTACGCCAGGCAGATAAAAGTGATCGGCGACAAAACGCGACAGGTCGAAATCACTGCTGCGTTTCTGTCGGCGATAGCGCATCAGCACATCCAGCGGATCGTACTTGGGCGAACAGTCGGGGAAGGTTTTGCTGTCCTCGAAAATCCGCGACATCTGAACATGTTCAAACAGTTCCAGATAACGATCGGCAGGCGTCAGCGCATCCGGTGCCGGTAAGCCTTCGATCAGCTCCGGCTCCGGTTCAGAATCCTGCATGCGATCCAGCTTCAGTTCATGGGGATCGTATTGATACTCAACTTCCGCCCCTGCACGAACCTCTTCAGGTGCATTTTGTTGCTGGCGATGGGTATTAATAACGGCCTCCTGAGCGGTCGTGGTTGCACAAAGGACAAATTATAGACCTCTCATCCCGCGGAACAACAATGCAGAATATCTATGAACGTAATAAATATTGTCGATTAATCGAGGTTTTTGGATAAATCCCAGACAATTCAACCAAATATAGCGCTGTTCACAAAAAACGCATTTCAGATGAATCTCTTAGCGACCTGAATAAAAAAATTTAACCTGAAGAAAACTGGCGTTTATTCACATTTTGTAAAAGAAACCGCAGCCGCAAAGAGTGCAGAAAGTGGCATACCCAACGGGGATTCGGGCAGGAGAGTGAGGTGAGCGGACCCGATTGCCCGCTCATGAATGACAGAATTAACCGTGCGCCAGTGCCGCGCGAATCACCGCCTGCCAGGTGGTGGTGGGGCGACCGATAAGCTGGCTCAGCTGGCGGGAGTCATCGAACAAACCGCCTTTCTCTGCACCGGCATCGGAATCTGCCAGCATTTCCGCCAGACCCTCTGGCAGGCCGGCGTTTTTCAGCGCCGCCGCAAACTCACTCTGAGAGAGATTGACGTAATCGACCTTCTCACCGCTCTGTGCGGCAATCTCCGCAGCAAACTGCGCCAGCGTGTAGCTGTCATCGCCTGCCAGTTCATACACTTTGCCCGCCTGATCCTCACGGGTCATCACTTCTGCCGCCGCTTCAGCATAATCCTGACGCGCTGCCGAGGCGATACGACCTTCACCTGCTGCGCCAATAAACGCATGATGCGCCAGCGCCGGTGGGATGCTCGCTGCGTAGTTCTCGCTGTACCAGCCGTTACGCAACAGGGCGTACGGGATGCCAGAGGCTTTCAGCAGCGCTTCTGTTGCGCGGTGTTCAATGCCCAGACCCAGCGGCGAGGTATCCGCATGCAGCAGGCTGGTATAGGCGATGAAGCCCACGCCCGCAGCACGAGCAGCCTCAATGACGGCTTTATGCTGCGCTTCACGCTGGCCCACTTCACTACCGGAGATCAGTAGCAGCTTATCCACGCCTGCAAAAGCGGCCTCCAGCGTCTCTGGCTGGCCATAATCGGCCTGGCGGACAATGACGCCCAGCGCCGCAAGATCCGCCGCTTTAGCTGGCGTACGCACAGCGGCGACGATTTCTCCCGCCGGCACTTTTTTCAGTAATGCATCGATAACGATTCGGCCCAGCTGACCGGTAGCACCTGTTACTGCAATCATGGGATAACTCCTGTGGCTGTTGGTGAAATCCAGACTAGGGTATAAACTAATTTTTAGTAAGTACTTACAGAATTGTTAGTTTGAGGTGTTAAGGTTAAATGTCTGAAAAGATGAGTGAAAAATTTAGTCGTGGCGAATTGCTTAACGTCAACTGCCCGTCGCGTGACGTGCTGAAACGCGTAACCAGTCGCTGGAGCGTATTAATACTGCTGGCCCTGCAGGACCAGACGCTGCGCTTTAGTGCGTTGCGCCGGACAGTCGGTGGCGTCAGCGAGCGGATGCTGGCGCAGAATCTGCGCTACCTGGAAGAAGATGGCTTTGTGCAGCGCATCGCCTACGATGTAGTGCCGCCGCACGTGGAATATCGCCTGACCCCGCTTGGGCGTGAAGTCGGTGAACAGGTGGTGGGGCTGGCGGACTGGCTGGAGCTTAACCTGAGCCGGATTCTGGCACAGCGCGAAAAATCCGCCGCAGAGTAAATTATCCTCGTGTCAGCCGTCAGACGGTGACGGCATCGCTACCCTTTCCGGAAATGTCCTTTTCCGCTTTTTTGTGATCTGACTCACCAGAACCGCGATAACGTAACGGCAGCGCAAATAATCCAGCCGGTCTTTTCGCACGGTTGCTGGTTATTAAATCGTTTTATGAACCTCTGGACCGGAATAATCGCCTGCCCGCCGTGCGCTGTTAATTCATATCTTCTTTTTGACTCATTTTATTAACATCTCTGAGTGCACTTAAAAGCGCCGTTCTGCGTTTTTTCTGTCAGAAGTTATAGCTGCATTAGCCAGGCAAAAGCAAAAAAGCAAACAAAGCGGCAGAGGTAACTATTTGCTCTTTTAACCTCTTAAAAAATAAGGCTATTTAAATTGTAAGCTCTAAAATTTGACCTTTACTCAATCAGGGTTTATAACAAAATAGTTTCTGAAAACAGCCTGTTGAAAGCAATTTCCAGACAGGGTTCGCTTTAGCACGATCGATTTTTAAAGTACAAATTACCGTAACATTAACGACACATAAACACGCTCTGATTAACCTTTAGGCCTTATTTTTAAATAAATAATTCCCATCAAAAACAATGATCAGAATCAATAAAGACTGTTATAGTTTTCATTAACCCCACTGTTTCTATTTCCTCATCGCAAATAGTTTTAAATTTGCGGCGGGAATTTCAATAAGCGCAGAGAACCAGGCGCATCAGGCTTAAGTTGTTAATTATAAGTAAATACATGGTGTTCTATGTGGCAAAGAGGTAAGCAATGTTCGGATTAGATGCCTTTCATCTGGCCAGGATTCAGTTCGCATTTACTGTTTCCTTCCATATTATCTTTCCCGCCATCACCATCGGTCTCGCCAGCTTCCTGGCCGTACTCGAAGGTATGTGGCTTAAAACCCGCGATCAAACCTATCGCGATCTCTACCATTTCTGGTCGAAAATCTTTGCCGTTAACTTCGGTATGGGTGTGGTCTCAGGGCTGGTCATGGCTTATCAGTTCGGGACTAACTGGAGCGGCTTCTCGGCGTTTGCGGGCAGTATCACCGGTCCGCTGCTGACCTATGAAGTGCTGACAGCGTTCTTCCTGGAAGCGGGCTTCCTGGGCGTGATGCTGTTTGGCTGGAATCGCGTAGGTCCGGGTCTGCACTTCTTTGCCACCTGCATGGTCGCCCTGGGAACGCTGATTTCGACCTTCTGGATCCTGGCCTCAAACAGCTGGATGCAGACGCCTCAGGGCTTCATCATCGAAAACGGCATTGTGGTTCCGCAGGACTGGTTCAAAATCGTCTTTAACCCCTCTTTCCCTTACCGTCTGTTCCATATGTCGGTGGCGGCGTTCCTGGCGAGTGCCTTCTTTGTGGGTTCGTCGGCGGCCTGGCATCTGCTGAAGGGGAATAACAATCCTGCTATCCGCAAGATGTTCTCCATGGCGCTGTGGATGGCGTTAATCGTTGCACCGATTCAGGCGATGATTGGTGATGCGCATGGTCTGAATACGCTGGAACATCAGCCTGCTAAAATCGCGGCGATTGAAGGCCACTGGGAAAACCCGCCGGGTGAAGCCACACCGCTTATCCTGTTCGGTATTCCTGATATGGAGCAGGAGCGCACCAAATATGCACTGGAAGTGCCTTACCTCGGCAGCCTGATTCTGACGCACAGCCTGGACAAGCAGGTTCCGGCGCTGAAGTCGTTCCCGAAAGAGGACCGGCCTAATTCCACGGTGATATTCTGGTCGTTCCGCGTGATGGTAGCGCTGGGCTTGCTGATGATCACGCTGGGCGTGGTCAGCCTGTGGCTGCGTTTCAAAGGCCGTCTCTATGAGTCGCGTCCTTTCCTGTGGTTTGCACTGTTGATGGGGCCATCCGGTCTGATTGCGATTCTGGCGGGCTGGTTTACCACTGAAATCGGTCGTCAGCCGTGGGTGGTGTATGGCGTGCAGCGCACCATTGATGCGGTCTCGGCACATGGCGATATGCACATGAGCATCAGCCTGCTGGCCTTTATTCTGGTCTACAGCTCGGTGTTCGGTGTGGGATATCACTACATGATGCGTCTGATTAAGCAGGGACCGGTTGTCGGCGAAGGTCATATCACCGAAGAGGGTGGACCGGGTCAGAAGAAAACGCCAGCGCGTCCGCTTTCCGCTGCCACCTTTAAGGATGGAGACCACTAAGATGATCGATTATTCCGTTATCTGGTTTGTGATTATCGTCTTTGCAACCCTGATGTATATCGTGATGGATGGTTTTGACCTGGGTATTGGTCTGCTGTTCCCGTTCAACAAAGATGCCGGCGAGCGTGACATGATGGTGAACACCGTTGCGCCAGTCTGGGATGGTAATGAAACCTGGCTGGTTCTGGGTGGCGCAGGCCTGTTCGGCGCGTTCCCGCTGGCCTATGCGGTGATTACCGATGCGCTGTCGATTCCACTAACCGCCATGCTGATTGGCCTGATTTTCCGTGGTGTCGCCTTTGAGTTCCGCTTCAAGGCGGTTGAAGGCCATCGGGCATTCTGGGACAAATCATTTATTGCCGGGTCCGTTATCGCCACCTTCAGTCAGGGTGTCGCGGTCGGCGCGTTCCTGGATGGCATTCCGGTGGAAGGACGCCGTTTCGCCGGTTCCGCACTGGACTGGCTGGCTCCGTTCCCGCTGTTCTGCGGCGTAGGGCTGGTTGTGGCGTATGCGCTGCTGGGCTGTACCTGGCTCATCATGAAGACCGAGAACGAGCTGCACCGTAAGATGTCTGCGCTGGCGACGCCGCTGGTGATCGCGCTGTTAGTGATTATCGGCATCGTTAGTTTATGGACACCGTTTGCACATGCCGATATCGCGCATCGCTGGTTCAGCAAGCCAAATCTGTTCCTGTTCCTGCCGGTTCCGGTGCTGGTATTGCTCTGTTCGTGGGGCATTGTGCGCGCCATTAAGCGTGAGGCGCACTATTCACCGTTTCTGCTGACGCTGGCGCTGGTCTTCCTGGGCTTCTCCGGTCTGGGTATCAGTGTATGGCCAAACATTATTCCGCCATCCGTGACCATCTGGGATGCCGCGTCGCCGCCGCAGAGCCAGGCCTTCATGCTGGTAGGTAGCCTGCTGATTATCCCGATGATCCTGGGTTACACCTTCTGGAGCTACTACGTGTTCCGTGGAAAAATCAAAGCAGATGAAGGATATCATTGATATGAAAAGCCTCAGCAGCATGAAAGACCACAATCACCATGAAGAGACGAAAGTGCCGTGGTGGAAGCGAGTGATGTGGCTGGTGTTTATCTATGCCGCCAGCGTGTTGGCACTGGGCGTCGTCGCCTCGCTGTTCCGCATGATGATGACAGCGGCCGGAATGCGCAGTCATTAGTTGTCGCAGACGCCGTCTCACAGCTGTCCGGCGCAGTTTTTATCAATAATCAGAAGGCTGACGTCAGTCAGCCTTTTTTAGTTAGTAACCTAAGCAATTAATGCGGAAACGCCCTGAACGGGCGCGTGCGCCTTACCCTTTCCTTACACCGATTCGCGATTTTTGTTATCCTTTTGTGACGATAATCCCAGTCCTAACCCGCGTCGTAAATCGCCATCATGCTCAGTCAGGCCATTAAAAAACAGCACATTAACGATCTGGTCGAGTGGATTGAAGCCAATCTCACCGACGATCTCAATATCGATCAAATCACCCTGAAATCAGGTTATTCGAAATGGCACATGCAGCGCATGTTCAAGGAGATGACCGGACAGACGCTGGCGGCGTATACCCGCAAACGGCGTCTGACGATGGCGGCTATGGCGCTGCGTCTGACGCGCATGACGCTAATCGATATCGCCGTGCGTTTTGGTTTTGATAACCAGCAAAACTTTACCCGGGTATTCAAAGGCCACTTTGCGCTGACGCCTGGCGCGTTTCGGCGTATTCCCCATTTGCCGGTGAAAAATTTCCATGGTCGCATTCTGGTGCGGTCGCTGGCAGAGCGCGCAACGCTGGTGGAACGCGAGGAAGAGCTGCATCTGCGAGGAGAGACGCAGGAGTGGGAGTGTAAGTTTGGTGATTACATTGCCGATCGCGATCACCGGGTGGCTGATCAGGCACGGCAACTGGTCGCGCTGGCGGGCAGCCATGTTGCGCAGGGTTGGTTAGGCTTTCAGTATGGCCCCGGCCAGAGTTCGGCTGACCAGCAGAATATCAGCCTGTTTCAGGCGCTGGAGCCGCAATATGCCGATCTGCTGAGTGACCACACCGGCAGCTGGAGTGAAGTGCCGGGCCTCTATGCGTCGATTCGCTGGAGCGGCAGACCGGAGCAGCTGACGCGTTTTATCGAGGATATCTACTATCAGCATCTGCCAGCGCTGGGTGTTTCCCGCCGTCCGGGTAAAGATCTGCTGCGTCTCGACTTTGCACAGTGTAAGCCCGACTGGCTGAGCGGCGTATTTTCTATTCCGGTGATGCAGGCGTAGCAGCCAGCAGGGCAGGGCGAGTGACTCCCGGCCTCGTTAATGCATATTTCGTGCGGTAAACTGTGACAAACCGCACGATTCTATAAACTAACTCGCCGTTCTGGCGTAAAATCCTCTCCCGAAACCCTGTCATACCGGAATCATCGTGCATCCGTGATGGGGCTGGAACATTCATCTGCATTTCAGGCCTTTTCCGGCCAAAACGACAAACGAAGACAATTATGCGACGCTTAATGATTTCACTGATTCTGGCATTGCCTGTTATGGCAATGGCGCAGCAGGCTGAGCCTTTCTCACCGCCTGCTGGGCTGCATCCGCACTCTCAGGCCTCCCAGCATGAAATTCTGGGTGACGGTGAGCTGCCGGAACACACCAGCAGTAACGCTTCCCTCTCCGGATTCAACGACACGCTGTAAGTGCTGAGACGCTGCCAGACCCGGCGGCACAACATGACCGGCTCGTCAGGAGCCGGCCAGCCTTAACCTTATCTGCCCGCCTTAAAAACCCGCAAATACTTTTCTGAACGCTTGTCAGGGTCGCTTCACGCCTGCGATACGCACACCTGCATCTCTGTAAAATATATCTTAACAAGCCCGATCGCATTTTTCGTTCTTGTGATTAAGATATATCATAGCTAATCTCCCGGCTTCAGATGAGAATGATTGTTATTCCATTAAAATTTCATGACAGTGAGCATGCCCCTGAATCACGGGCATAGCTTGAGGAGAGATATTTTGACTGCATCAGCTAATCAGCGTTTACCCCAGCGCGTCCGTAATGAACTGCGTTTCCGTCATATTCAGGTCGCCAGTAAAACTAACATTGCCGGTAAATTCTGGCGCATCCGGTTCAGCGGCAGCGATCTGGCGGGCTTTACATCGGCAGGCTTTGATGACCACATCAAGGTATTTTTCCCTTCCGCTGAAGGTGAAACACTGGCTCTGCCGCAGATGACCGACGCGGGCATTGTCTGGCCCGAAGGTTTGCGTCCGCTGGCGCGCGACTACACGCCGCTGGAATTCGATGGTGTCTCTTCACTGACCCTGGATTTCTATATTCACCCGCAGGGCGTGGCGAGTGACTGGGCAACGCAGGCGCAGGTGGGCGATAAATTAATTATCGGTGGGCCACGCGGTTCGCTGGTGGTGCCGACCGATTACGCATTTCAGCTTTACGTCTGTGATGAGACCGGGCTGCCAGCGTTTGCGCGTCGTCAGCGTGACGCAAGTGCCCGGTCTTTGCATCTCTATGCCTTTACCGATGAAGCGACGGGCCGCGGCTATTTATCGGATACGACTGGCGTAACGACAAACTGGCTGGGCAGCGGTCAGATGCAGAAAGCGCAGCTCAGCCAGCTGATTGCCCGGCTGGATCAGCTCACACTCCCGGCGGAAGATTACTTTATCTGGCTGACCGGCGAAGGTGAATTTGTGAAAGCGCTGGCTGACTACTTCACGGTACAGCGCGGCCTCAACAGTGATTTTGTGCGGGCGGTGGCCTACTGGCACCAGAAGTAAGCGGCTCTGGCAATTGAGTTTTGCCAGACGGCGGACTACCATCAATCCGACTTTTTTCCCGCAGGGCAGGCCATGAAACAGCATCCGAATTCTACATCATCTGACGATCAGAGTACGCGCGCAGGCGGCTGCGGCGGACGACGCAAACGACGCGAAAAGATGCTGGAAGCAAGTGAGATCCGCCTGCTGATGCTCCATTTCCTAGCGCAGAATGCGGCGCACGGCTATGAACTGATCAAGTCGGTTGAGGTGCTGTCGAAGGGAGAGTATTCGCCTAGCCCGGGGATCATCTACCCCAATCTGACGCTGCTTGAAGAGATGGAGGCGATTGAGGTGGTGGATGCGCAGACAGCGCGTAAAGCCTATCGTCTGACCGCAACGGGAGAGGCGCAGCTGGCAGAGAACCTGGAAACGGTCTCCAGCCTGATCACGCGGCTCTCTACGCTGGCGATTCTGGTCAATAACCGCAGCATTCCGGCTGTAGAGCAGGCGATTTATGGGCTGAAGGTCGCGCTGAACCAGCGGCTGGCGCAGGAAGATATCTCAGAAGCCGCGCTGCAGACGCTGATTAAGGCGCTGCACGACGCGGCTGAAAAAATCACTCACAGTTAATCAGCTGATTTCAGCTTTGTTTTTGTCGATGTGGCCCAGGGTACGATCCGGGAAACAGATGTCGCGCACGCGCTGTTTCAGCGTGGTCGCATCCGGGAAGCCACCATCACGCTTGCGTTCCCACAGCAGATGCTCATCCAGCGTAATTTCAAAGATACCGCCGGTGCCTGGTTTCAGGGTTACTTCCGCCAGATCCTCCGCGAAAGTATGCAGAAGTTCCTGTGCCATCCACGCTGACCGCATCAGCCAGTTGCATTGCATACAGTAGTGAATAACAACCACAGGTTTTTGTGCCATAACTCTATTCCTTTACGTGTTGATAAATGCCAGTGCATTCGGTTTAACAATTTGTGCGCTGTGGTTTATATCTAAATGTAAATAAGATTGATAATGATTATCAGTTGTATTAAGTTCCGGGCGATAATTACTACACCAGCATGATGTTCTGACTTTTCACGGCTTTTATGCGGAGCCGTTTTACTGTTGCCAGCAAGCAAGTGAGCGAATACTAACAATTAATCAGGTAATTCGCGCCTATGTCACCACGTTTTCGGAGATTGACGCAACCGCGTCTGACTCAACTGGCGTTGCTCGCCACCTTCATCAATACCACCTGCACTTATGCTGCGGGCAGTGAATCTGCCACGCTGACCCTTTCTGACCGCTATAGCAGCGATGCCGAACAGGTAATGACGGTGACGGCGCCGGAAATCAAAAAAACGGCAGGCAGTAAAACCTCGCTCTCTGCCAGCGATCTGCAACAGCGTGGTGCCACTGACTTTGGATCGATCATGCGCTATGAACCGCTGATCAGTGCCACCGGTACCAGTGGCGGTTCATCAGCCGGTAAGAGCGGTTTTGATCGGGCTGGTTATACCGGCTACAACATTCGAGGCCTCGAGAGCAACCGCGTCGGTCTGGATGTGGACGGCATTCCGTTGCCGCAGGCCACTGGCCGCAGCTATGTAGGACGCGCAGGTCTCGACAGCTTTGGCATTGGCCGCGATTACATCGATCCCTATATGTTTGGTCGTATTGAGATTGAGAAGGGCGCCACAGCAGTGGATCAGCCAAACACCTCGATTGGCGGCAACGTCTCGTTCCGTAACAAATCCCCTGACGACTATCTGCACCCCGGCAAGCCGACCTTTTTCGGCTATCAAAGCGACTACGACTCTGCCAGTCGCAGCTGGCACAACGGCATGACTGCAGCAGCAGGCGATGACACGCTGAGGGGGGTTTTTGTCTACAGTCGTCGTGACGGACAGCAGACCCGTAACAACAGTGATACGCTCGATGCTTATCCGGCCAACTGGCACTCCGACGCCTTTATGACTTCCGGCATCTGGCAGCCCAATGATGCTCACAAGCTCAGCGTGACGGTTGATTACTATCACAAAACCCACCACAGCCATTACGACAGCTGGAGCACTTCAGGCAATACCGTCTGGGGAACGGCACAGCAGCAGAGTGATACCCGCCGCTGGGGCATCAGCCTGGCGGATGAGTACACCCCTTACAATGACCTGATCGACAGCCTGACGACCCGCGTTTACTGGCAGCAGACCCAGGCGCATGACAACACCCTAATGCCGTCGAGTGCCACCGCCAGGCAAACCGTCTATTCCGACTACAACAGCGACAGCTACGGTTTTGACACCCGTGCGCTTAAAAGCGTCGGGCGACATGAACTGAGTGCCGGGCTGAATGCGCGCCTGGTGGATACTGAGCGACCTTTCCGTCAGTCACCGCCAGCCAGTGCTTTTACTGCGATTATGCAGCCGCAGGCTAACAGCCGCAGCTACAGCGTGGGCGGTTATCTGCAGGATACTATCAGCTTCGATGCTGACGGACATCGGGCGGCTATCGTGCCGGGCGCGCGCGTGGCCTATCAGAACACCCGGCCACGTGATGTGGCGACGCTGACCACGAACAGTAGCGTGCTCGATGCCAGCGAAGTTTCAGCGCTCTACGGATCGCCAAACAGCGACACCCAGATATTGCCGTCGATCGCCTTCCAGTACGATCTGACACCGAAACTGATGACTTATCTGCAATATACCCGTGGCGCGCAGTTCCCCAACGATACCCAGCTCTATGGCTCATGGAACCTTGGCTCCAGCTATGCCGGCACCGCGCAGTATGCGCTGATTGGTAATGCAGACCTGAAAACCGAAACCAGCAACAACTACGAGTGGGGTGTAAAAGGAGAGGTGGCAAAAGGCGTCACGCTTAACGCTGCCGCTTTTTATAACGACTATAAAAACTTTATTGCCTTTACCCGTTACAGCCGGGCGGCTAATCCGGATCAGTTCGTCAATGTGCCCGCCAACATTTACACCACCTATCAGGCGGAGAACCGCGATAAAGCCTACATCTACGGGGCTGAAATCAGCAGTAAAGTGAATTTCGGCAGCTGGTTCAGTGAGGTCGAGGGTCTGAGCGCCAATCTGGCGTTGGGTTACACGCAGGGTGCGGCAAAGTCGAGCTACCTTGGTGACCGCTACATCGACCTGGAGAGTGTTGCCCCGATGAAAGCGATTGTCGGACTCGCCTGGGATGATGAGGCGCGTGGCTACGGTGCCGCCGTTACCGCGACCTTTGTCAAAGGTAAACAAGCCAGCGCGACTAACCGCGAAAGCTTCGCCAACAACGGCAGCAGCCTGGCCGACTCCAGTACCGATTACATGCGGGTACCAGGTTATGGCATGGTGGATATGACCGCTTACTGGCGCGTCGCGCATAACGTCAGGCTGAGTGGCGGGCTTTACAACATAACCGATCGCAAATACTGGGATTACCTCAGCAGCCGTGAACTGACCAGCGCCACTCAGCAGGAGCGCAACGATCAGGCACTGGCCGTGATGCCGGGCCGTACTTTCCAGTTAGGTGTTAACGTCGATTTTTGATAGCCGTCGCCCTGCGCTGATGCAGGGCATTACTAAGAGAGCCTGAGTCATGAACCCGATTTATCAGCACTATCTTGCCCTTAAAGGTGAACAACCGAAGAAATATGCCCGCGATCTGGCCGCGCTGATTGGCATCAGCGAAGCGGAATTGTGTGAAGCGCGCATCGGCGTTGATGCCGTGGCGCTGAAACGCGATTTTCCGGCGTTGCTGAAGGCACTGGGCGCTGTCGGCGAAACCAAAAACATTACGCGTAATGCTTATGCGGTACATGAACATCTGGGTGAATACCACAATGTGCAGATTGGCGCACATGGTGGCCTGGTGCTTAATCCCCGTGCGCTCGATCTGCGGCTGTTCGTCGGTCAGTGGTGCAGCGCCTTTGCTCTGCAGGAGCCAACCGGGCAGGGCGTTCGTCACAGCATTCAGATCTTTGATCGTCATGGCGATGCGGTGCTGAAAGTTTACGTCACGGAGCAGACCAACATGGCAGCGTGGCAGACGCTAATCGCCGACTTTACCGACGCCGCGGCGATGCCGCTTGTGGTTGAGCCGCTTGCCGCTGCTTCCCTGACTGAGACGATTGATGCCACCGCCATCGACCGTGAATGGCGCGCCATGACCGATGTTCATCAGTTTTTCGCGTTGCTTAAGCGCCATCAGGTGTCACGACCGCAGGCGTTTCGCGCGGTGGGTGACGATCTCGCCAGGCAGACCGGTAACGATGCGCTTGAGCGCCTGCTACAGATGGCACAGCAGGCGGGCAATGAAATTATGATTTTTGTCGGCAACCGTGGCTGTACTCAGATTTTCACCGGCAGGGTAGAGAAGCTGCAGCCAGTGGAAAACTGGCTCAACATCTTCAATCCGCAGTTCACGCTGCATCTGATGGCTGATCAGATCAGCGAAAGCTGGGTAACACGCAAGCCAACGGGCGATGGCTTTGTTACCAGCCTGGAACTGTTCGCCGCCGACGGCACGCAGATCGCCCAGCTCTACGGTCAGCGCACGGAAGGTACGCCAGAGCAGTCAAGCTGGCGCGAGCAGATTGGCGCACTTCGCACGCCGGGAGCGGCGGCATGAAAAGAGTGATGCTGTTATGGCTGCTGATGACGCTGCCATCACTGGCGGCGGAGCGGGTAGTGTCGATTGGCGGTGACGTCACCCAGATTATCTATGCGCTGGATGCCCAGTCACAGCTAGTGGCGCGCGACAGCACCAGTCTTCGTCCGGCGCAGGCCACCCGACTGCCGGACGTGGGTTATATGCGCCAGCTCAACGCCGAAGGCATTCTGGCACTGAAACCGACGCTGGTGATCGCCAGCGAGCAGGCGCAGCCGTCACTGGTGCTGCAACAGATTGCCCGCGCGGGCGTCAGGGTGGTCACGGTCAGCGGCGACAGCAGCCTGCAGGCGATCCCGCAGAAAATTATCACTGTGGGCCAGGCGCTGCAGCGTGAAAGCGAAGCTCAGGCCCTGGCGCGGCAAATGACGCAGCAGATTCGCCAGTTGTCGCAGCAACCGCTGCCGGTAAAAGTGCTCTACATCATGGCGAACAGCGGCATGAAGTCGATGGCGGCTGGAAATCAGACGGCGGCCGATGGCGCCATTCGCAGCGCCGGGCTGGAGAATGCGATGGGCTCGGTGCCGCACTATCAGGCACTGTCGCAGGAAGGGGTGATCGCCGCCGCGCCGGATCTGGTGGTAATAGGCGAGGATGGTCTGAAAACCGTGGGCGGCGAAGCACAACTGTGGCAGTTACCGGGTCTGGCGCTGACACCTGCCGGGCAGCAGCATCGTCTGCTGGTGATCGACACCATGGCACTGCTGGGGTTTGGCCTTGATACGCCGCGGGCCATCGTGAAATTGCGTCAGGCGGCGGAATCGCTGAAGCATGATTAAGGATAATGCGCTGCGTGGCCTGGTGCTGATGCTGATCTTCCTGCTGGTGGCGATGGTGCTGGCGGCAAATCTGGGGGCGATGTCGCTTTCAGTGCGGGCGCTATGGCAGGCACCGCTTAGCGATCTTATCTGGCAGATCTGGCTGGATATCCGCCTGCCGCGCGTGCTGCTGGCGGTGGTGATGGGCATGGCGCTGGCTGTCTCTGGCACGGTGATGCAGGGTGTTTTTCGTAACCCACTGGCCGATCCCGGTCTGCTGGGGATCAGCAGCGGGGCGGGACTGGCGGTGGCGCTGGCAATCATTATTCCGCTGGCGTTGCCAGCACCGCTGGCATTGTGGCTACCGATGATTGCCGCGTTTATCGGCAGTCTGCTGGTTACACTGCTGATCTTCAGTTTCAGTCGGCTGGCGCGCGGCAATCTTTCGCGGCTGTTGCTGGTCGGTATTGCGATTAATGCGTTGTGCGGTGCGGCGGTAGGGGTGCTGTCATGGCTGAGCAACGATCAGCAACTGCGCCAGCTGTCGCTGTGGGGCATGGGAAGCCTCAGCCAGACACAGTGGCCCGCACTGCTGATCTGTCTGCTGCTGATTCTGCCAGCTTTGCTGCTATTACAGACTCGCGCCCGCCACCTTAACCTGCTGCAGGCGGGCGAAGAGGATGCGCACTACATGGGGGTTGATGTGAAACGTACTCAGCATCAGCTGCTGATCCTCAGCGCGCTGCTTGTCGGTACAGCGGTCTCGGTCAGCGGCGTAATCGGCTTCGTCGGACTGGTGGTGCCACACGTGATGCGTTTTTGCCTTGGCGGCGATCATCGCTGGCTGCTGCCCGGCTCAGCGCTGGCGGGGGCGATTCTGCTGCTGCTGGCCGATACGCTGGCGCGCACTCTGGTGGTTCCGGCCGAGATGCCGGTCGGGCTGCTGACCAGCCTGATTGGCGGTCCGTGGTTTCTCTGGCTGATTCTGCGTCAACAGAGAGGGCTGGAGTGATGGAAATGTTACAGGCCAGGGGATTGTGTCTCGCGCACGGCGGCAAAACCGTTATCGATAATCTCGACGTTACGCTGTCAGGTGGAGAGCTGGTGGCGCTGATTGGCCCCAACGGCGCAGGTAAATCGACGCTACTGCGGATGCTGACGGGATTTCTGTCGCCCGATCGGGGCGAGTGCTGGCTGGGCGATCGACGGCTGACGGCATGGCCGCGTGAGCAGCTGGCACGACGCCGGGCAGTGATGCGTCAGCAGAACAACCTGACCTTTGCGCAGTCGGCGCAGTCGGTCGTGGCGATGGGCCGTGCGCCCTGGCCGGAGGCGCAGACGTCGCAGATTGTGGCTAAGGTTATGCGGCTGACCGGTTGTGAAGGGCTGGCGCAGCGTGATTACCGCCAGCTCTCCGGCGGTGAACAACAACGGGTGCAGCTGGCACGGGTGCTGGCACAGCTCTGGCAGGAGGGAAGACCACGCGGCTGGCTGTTTCTGGATGAGCCGACCTCGGCGCTGGATCTCTTCTGGCAGCAGCAAACCCTGCGTTTATTACGACAGCTGACGCGTGCCGGCGATCTCACCGTCTGTACCGTATTACATGACCTTAATCAGGCCTCATTGTGGGCCGATCGCATACTGCTGCTGCACGCAGGCCGACTGGTGGCACAAGGCTCGCCGCAGACGGTGATGACGGAAGCGACGCTCACGCGCTGGTACCAGGCCGATCTACAGGTAGTGGCGCATGCCGGGAGTGGACAGCCGCATATCCAGCTGCGTATCTAGACCGTTTCGCTTTAAAAACATTGCCTTGCGCGCTTTGAATCGCTGATTTTGCGCTATACCTGGAGTTCCGGACAGCCTTAAGGAGACCACAATGGCAAAATCATTAGATCAAACCGCTGAGCAACTGGGTAATATTTTACTCTCCTCCGGACTTCATCTGGCGACCGCCGAATCCTGTACCGCCGGGCTGATCAGCATGACGCTGGCCGCCGTGGAAAACAGCGGCGACTTCTATACCAGCGGCTTCGTAACCTACAGTGAAAATGCCAAAACGCGTCTGCTGGGGGTACATCCAGACACGCTGAAACAGCACACGGCGGTGAGCGAGAAAACGGCGAGGGAGATGGTGCAGGGAGCCTGTGCCCGCTCTGGCGAACCGGTAGGACTTTCGATCACCGGCTATGCCGGACCGGATGGCGGCGAGGATGGCACACCCGCAGGCACTATCTGGTTTGGCTGGGTATTGCCCGACGGCAGGGACGAGGCGGAGTGCCACCAGTTCAGCGGCGATCCGAAATCGGTGATGGAGCAGGGCACGCAGTTCGCGCTGGAAGGGCTGATCAAACGGCTGCAGCGAGCCGATCGATAAAGGCGCGATTCACGCGCCTTTAAAAGCGTTAGCGGCAGTCGACAATAAGGCGGCCCTGTACTTTGCCATCCAGCAATGCCTGCGCCCCTTCTCTGGCTTCACTCAGTGGAATGACCCGGCTCAGCTTATTGAGCCGTTCGCTATCCATCAGCTCGCCGAGTCGCTGCCACGCCTGCTCACGAAGTGGCTTCGGACACATCACGCTATCGACCCCGGCCAGCGTCACGCCACGCAGAATAAAGGGAGCAACGCTGGCTGGCAGATCGAGTCCCTGCGCCATGCCGCAGGCGGCAACCGCGCCGTCACGCTGAGTAGCGGCCAGCACATTCGCCAGAGTCTGACTGCCGACGCTGTCTATCGCAGCGGCCCAGCGCTCTTTTGCCAGTGGCTTACCGGGCTGGGAGAGCTCTTCACGGTCAATGACCGATGCCGCGCCCAGCGTCTCGATCAGATATGCATGGTCGCTGGCGCGTCCGCTCGACGCGATGACCTCATAGCCCAGACGCGCCAGCAGGCTGACGCTGTAGCTGCCGACGCCGCCACTGGCCCCGGTCACCAGCACCGGTCCGCGATCAGGTGTGATGCCCTGTTTTTCCAGCGCCATCACGCAGAGCATCGCGGTCAGCCCCGCCGTACCAATGGCCATAGTCTGCAGCGGACTCAGCGTGGCGGGCACTCGCACCAGCCAGTCGCCGCTGACGCTGGCTTTCTGCGCCAGGCCGCCCCACTGTTTTTCACCCACGCCCCAGCCTGTCAGGAGGGCCACATCATCCTCTTTCCAGTCGGGATGGCGGCTGGCTGTCACCCGGCCCACAAAATCGATACCTGGCACCATCGGGAACTGGCGCACAATCGGGCCTTTGTTGCAGATAGCCAGGGCATCTTTGTAGTTCAGGGATGAGTAGCTCACGTCGAGCGTGACATCGTGGTCGGGCAGTTGGGATTCGGGGAGATCTTTCAGCAGGGAACGGTAACCTTGTTCGTCATTTTCAATGACCAGTGCCTTGAACATGCAGCCTCCGGCAGAGTGGGAAAGAGGGGATCAGTTTACGCCTGACTGGGGTAATGCGGTAGGGTAACGGCCGCTTCTCCGGGTGAGGGCGGCGGCAGGCACGCAAAAGTTCGCAGCAAGCTATTTGCATAAATCTGCATATATTTCAGATAATTAGTCGAATTGTGAATTTTTTATGATAAATAGACTATAAAAATCATGTTGTTACATTTAAACGTGATGACTGAATAATTGCCTGGCTCGGGTTGTTCATGCCTAAAAAAGATGACATTATGACCGCCACTTTTTGGCCCTGCTGCTTCACCATAGAGGACGTCGCCATGTCCGGTTCACCGCGCACTCGCCCGGATTACCGTTCGCTTTTTCCGGCGCTCACCGGGTTTTCCTCATTTGCGCACGCTGCGTTATTCCTCATGCGGTGAGGCCAGCCAGGTCGCGGCTGTGAGGCTTTTCTTCACGGGCTGCATAACGCCTTCCTGTTAATAATTCGCCGGGGCGCTGTCCCCATGATTGTGCCTCAGGCACTTCCTCCCTGACGTTAGGGATTCTGTTATGACTCCACTGAAAATTGCTGCCAGCGCCGCTGTCGCGCCCAGTCTGACCCTGAACACCGCGCGTGACGTAGTGACGCTGGATAACACCGACTTTACGGATGTGGCGGCAGTTGTCGTCTCACTGGCGGATACCCGCAGCGGTGTGCTGGCGCTGCTGCGCCACACTGGCTTTAATCTGCCGGTGTTTGTCGCGAATGCGTTTGAAGAAGAGGTGATGCACCTGCCTGGCGTCAGCGGTGAGCTGAATGGTGAGCCGCAGGAGTGGATGGCGCTGGAAGCGGCTGCGCAGGCATATGAAGCTGAGCTGCTGCCACCTTTCTTCGAGACGCTGACCCGCTATGTCGATATGCAGAACAGCACCTTTGCCTGTCCCGGACATCAGGGCGGCGCGTTCTTTAAAAAGCATCCGGCGGGCAAACAGTTTTATGACTTCTACGGCGAGAATGTCTTCCGCTCTGATATGTGCAACGCCGACGTCAAACTGGGCGATCTGCTGATCCACGAAGGCTCAGCCAAAGATGCGCAGAAGTATGCGGCAAAGGTGTTTAACGCCGATAAAACCTACTTTGTGCTTAACGGAACCTCAAGTGCCAATAAAGTGGTGACCAATGCGCTGCTGACCCGTGGTGATCTGGTGCTGTTTGACCGCAACAATCACAAGTCAAACCATCACGGCGCATTGATTCAGGCGGGCGCGACCCCGGTTTATCTGGAAGCGGCACGCAACCCTTTCGGCTTTATTGGCGGTATTGACGCGCACTGCTTTGATGAGGCTTATCTGCGCGAGCAGATCGCGGCAGTCGATCCGCAGCGGGCGGAAGAGGCGCGGCCTTTCCGCCTGGCGATCATCCAACTGGGCACCTACGACGGTACGGTCTACAACGCACGTCAGGTGGTGGATCGCATCGGCCATCTGTGTGATTACATCCTGTTTGATTCCGCGTGGCTCGGCTATGAGCAATTCATTCCGCTGATGGAAGGCTGTTCGCCGCTGACGCTGGAGCTGAATGAGAACGATCCCGGCATCTTTGTCACGCAGTCCGTACATAAGCAGCTGGCCGGTTTTTCACAAACTTCGCAGATCCATAAAAAAGATAACCACATTCGCGGACAGCGGCGCTTCTGCCCGCATAAGCGACTGAATAACGCCTTTATGCTGCACGCTTCAACCAGCCCGTTTTATCCACTGTTTGCCGCGCTGGATATCAACGCCAGAATGCATCAGGGCGAAGCGGGGCGTCGCATGTGGGATGAATGTGTCACGCTGGGCATTGAGGCACGTAAAGCGATCCTCGATCGCTGTGAAATGATCCTACCGTTTGTTCCGGAGACGGTGGAGGGTCAGCGCTGGCAGGATGCGCCTACTGAGACGATCGCCCGCGATCTGCGCTATTTCAGCTTTGAACCGCAGGCGAAATGGCACGGTTTTGCGGGTTACGCGCGCGATCAGTATCGGGTCGATCCCTGCAAGCTGCTGCTGACCACGCCGGGGATTGATGCGGCCAGCGGGGAATACAGTGATTTCGGGATCCCTGCGACCATTCTGGCGAACTACCTGCGTGAGAACGGCATCGTGCCGGAGAAGTGTGATCTCAACTCGATCCTGTTCCTGCTGACCCCGGCTGAAAGCCCAGAGAAGATGGCGAATCTGGTGGCGATGCTGGTGCAGTTTGAGCAGCACGTTAAAGAGGATGCGCCGCTGGCCGAAGTGCTGCCGACGATTTATCGCAAAAACGCGCAACGCTATGCCGGGTATACCCTGCGTCGCCTCTGTCAGGAGATGCACGATCTTTACGTCAGTCACAACGTTAAAGATCTGCAGCGACTGATGTTCCGCGCTGCCGAGTTCCCGCCGGTCAGGGTGAATCCGCAGGATGCGCATCAGGCTTATATTCGCGGCGAAGTGGAGCTGGTGCCCATCGCCGAGGCCGCAGGCCGTGTCGCTGCGGAAGGCGCGCTGCCTTATCCACCGGGCGTGCTGTGCGTTGTGCCAGGAGAAGTCTGGGGCGGCGCGGTGCAGCGTTACTTCCTGGCACTGGAAGAGGGGCTTAATCTGCTGCCCGGCTTCTCGCCGGAGCTGCAGGGCGTTTACACCGAAGAGGATGACCAGGGACAGAAGTATCTGGTGGCTAATATGATAGTGGGGCGTTGATCTGAGCAGGGACAGAGGCGGGTAGCGGCCCGCCAGGCCTTTTTGTTCGCTGCGCGAATGGGCTATGAGAGGTTTGGTTCGCGTGGCGGGCTGGCATGGACCTGGTGTTCGCTGCGCGAACGGGCTATGAGAGGGTTTCGTTCGTGTGGCGGGCTGGCATGGGCCTGATGTTTGCTGCGCGAACGGGCTATGAGAGGGTTTCGTTCGTGTGGCGGGCTGACATGGGCCTGGTGTTTGCTGCGCGAACGGGCTATGAGAAGGTTTCGTTCGCCTGAGCAGTCGGGCAGTTTCAGACCCGCCTCTGCAGGCGACCAACAAGGGGGCGCCAGTCGCCGCGCCCCCTTGACCCCGGGCTCCGGCCTGCTTCACCGCCGCTTCGCGGTCCCTTCGCTTCTTCCGGATTTCTCACGGACCGCCGGGACGCGCCATCCCTGGCGCGAACCCGCCTCTTCGCGACATCCCTGTCACTCGTCCTGAAATCCCTCATCCGCTCTGCGGCTCTGACGGCCTCCCTAAACACCTGCTGTTATCTCTTCTTTTTGTGTTGAGTACTTCATCGCTTTACGTTTCCGGAGCTGTCTTTATCCGGCAGATCACGCAGCACCAAAAAAACATAAAAAATTTACAGGCGGGGGGTTGGGAGAGGCGTCCGAAGCGCTGAGGAACAACCGGAGGCCAGGAAGAGCCGACAGGACGTCGGCGAAAGGACGGCACGAGCCAGGGATGGCGAGTCCGGACGGTCCGTCGGCTGCAGGGCGTGACGAAGGTACTCCGCGAAGCGGGGCGCGCAGGCAGCCGGACGCCGGGATTGTTAAGGGGCGGGCGTCCGCCTGCACGGAGAACCTGAAACTCCCCACCGCCTGGCGGGCGGAATCCGCTCAGTGTAAGCCTGCCGCTAGGCGAAACCTCCTCAGCGGCCCGTTCGCGCAGCGAACAAATCCCGGCTTCAGCTCCGCACCCAGCCCCGTTCGCGCAGCGAACAACAACCCCAGATTCAGCGCTGAGCCATCAGAATCCCCGATAACTCTTCTGCGCAGTACTCACCTTATACAGATAACGACGCGACTCCGCCGACGGATGCTGGTTCGCCAGGGTCGAATAAACCTTGCTGGGAGACATACCGTTAATCATCGAGAACGCGCGATCTTTATCACTGGAGAAGACGCGCAGCACGCTGCCTGCGCCGCCGTTATAGGCGGTGATCACCGCATAGCGGCGTGACACCGGATCCTGAATGCCGCCCAGATAGCTGCGCTGTAACAGCGACAGATAAGCCGTACCGGCATCGATATTATTCTCCGGATCCAGCAGATAGCTGCGGCTCGGCTTGCCCCATTTACCCTTCATGCGGAATACGTCAACACCGGCGGTATGCTGCACCACCTGCATCAGACCCAGCGCATCAGAATGGCTCACGGCGTAGGGGTTGAAGCTCGATTCGGTCTGCATAATCGCCAGAATCAGCGAGGCATCGACACCATACTGTTCGGCAGCTTTACGCACCATCGGCAGGTATTTGTGCGCACGCTTATCCAGGTGGTTCGGCACCATCGGAATCGAAATGCTGTAAATCACATGCAGGCCCGAGGTGCGGCGCATCAATTTATTCTGAATCAGATAGTCAGCAAAGGCTTCTGCACGACCCTGCCAGCGAATCGGCTGACCGGTGTTATCCAGCACCTGTCCATACAGCAGCGGCTCTTTACTGATCTCAATATCGTTGGCGTCAGAATAGAGATCGACATTGCCCGGATCTTCGCCAATCAACAGCGTGGTCACGATCGCCTGACGCAGGCTGGCCATTGGATCGGTGCCAGAAATCGTCTCGATGGTCAGCTTACCGCTTTCAAAGTTGATGTGGCTGCGGGTGTAATAGTTGTCGCTATATTTGACGTAATCTTTAGGTCCGGCGATCAGGACCTCATTGATACCCCAGATATTCTCAATATTATGAGCAAACTGCCCCATCAGAATATCAAAGGCGTTGGTATCTTTTACCCACTCCTCGTGGGTCTGCTGCTTCTTTGACCCGGAGCAGGAAACCAGAAGTGGTGCTATCACCAGCAGGGCGATTAATTTTTTATTCATTGGGAATGCAAGCCTGACCTGGATAACCGGCCTCAGCGATGAGGCCCGGAATGTTTACGCTTCTGGCGGTGTATAGCCTTCGATATGAACGTCTTTACCTTCGAACAGGAAATTGATCATCTCCTTCTCCAGCACTTTACGATCGTCGGGATTCATCATGTTGAGCTTCTTCTCGTTGATCAACATGGTCTGTTTCGCCATCCACTTCTGCCAGGCTTCTTTAGAAATATCGTTGTAAATGCGCTTACCCAGATCGCCCGGATAGAGCTGAAAATCCTGCCCTTCGGCGTCGCGCTGTAAAAAAGTACAAAAAATGGTGCGGCTCATTATTCTTCCTCATTAATCTCACAACTGTTCAAAGCCAGTTGTCGGGGATGGCGCAGCTCGTGTAACAGGCGCTCAACGGGTGCGGCTAATCCCACAGATGGTGGCAGCGCTAAGTTATACCAGAGACCGCCTGCTTCATCCATCGCCGCCCCGGCAAGAGGCCATGCCAGCCACATGGGTACGATATCAAGATGGAAATGGCTGAAGGTGTGACGAAACGCGGTGAGCTGCTGCGGTTTTGCATGGATGCCGCGCGCCGTCAGCCAGTCGGTCAGCGCCGCTTCGGTAGTGAACTGCGGGAAGCAGAACAGACCGCCCCACAGGCCCACAGGCGGGCGCTGCTCCAGCCAGACATCATCGCCATCCTGCATCATCAGGAACCAGCCGCTGCGCTCTGGCAGCACCTGCTTAGGCTTCTTACCGGGATAGCTCGCCCAGCTGCTGCTGGCATAGGCCTCACAACCGCTGTTCAGCGGGCAGATTTCGCACTTCGGCTTCGATCGGGTACAGACGATAGCCCCCAGATCCATCATCGCCTGATTAAACTGACTGACGCCCTCGGCGGGCGTGACCTCTTCGCTGATCTGCCAGAGCCGCTTTTCGACCTCTTTTTTACCCGGCCAGCCGCTGACGGCATAGCAACGGGCCAGCACGCGCTTGACGTTGCCATCCAGAATCGGGAAATGCTGACCCAGCGACAGCGACAGAATCGCGCCCGCCGTTGAGCGGCCGACGCCGGGCAGGGCAGAGACATCATCGAAATTACGCGGGAACTCGCCCTGATGCACCTCGACAATCTGCTTTGCGGCTTTATGCAGATTACGCGCACGGGCGTAATAGCCGAGACCGGTCCAGAGATGCAGCACTTCATCCAGCGGAGCCGCAGCCAGATCGGTGACCGTGGGGAAGCGCGCCATAAAGCGTTCAAAATAGGGAATTACCGTGGCAACCTGGGTTTGCTGTAGCATCACTTCGGAGAGCCACACCTTATAAGGCGTTTTCTCCAGCTGCCACGGCAGGGTTTTGCGACCAAAGCGCTGATACCAGTCCAGCACCTGTTGCGCGAACTGCGGCGCTTGCATCATAAGAAGGAAATTTTCCGTGTTTACTCTACACTCAGGCAGGAATTCCAGCACATGCGCACCTGGGTGTAAACCGGAAGATTGCAAAGGCTTGCTTCTGCTTATGAACTTTGCATAATGCCCGTTTCCCGGAACAGGCTAACCAGCAGGCTTTTACATGATTAATGACGTCATCACCCCAGAATTTGATGAGAACGGGCGGCCATTGCGCCGGATCCGCAGCTTTGTGCGCCGCCAGGGTCGCTTAACCAAAGGCCAGCAGCAGGCGCTGGATACTCTGTGGCCGGTCATGGGGGTGGAATATCAGCCGACGCCTGTCGATCTGCCCGAGCTGTTTGGCCGTGAAGCCCCGGTGACGCTAGAGATTGGCTTTGGTATGGGCGCATCGCTGGTCACCATGGCGCAGAACACGCCGCATCAGAACTTCCTGGGTATTGAAGTGCATGCGCCGGGCGTGGGTGCCTGTCTCGCCGCCGCTAAAGAAGCCGATCTGCAAAACCTGCGGGTGATGTGTCACGATGCGGTGGAAGTGCTGGAGAAGATGATTCCGGATAACTCACTGCGCATGGTTCAGCTTTTCTTCCCCGATCCGTGGCATAAAGCACGTCACAATAAACGCCGTATCGTTCAGGTTCCCTTCGCCGAGCTGGTGATGCGTAAACTGAAACTGGGCGGCGTTTTCCACATGGCGACCGACTGGGAAGCCTACGCGGAACATATGCTTGAAGTGATGAACAGCATCGATGGCTACCGCAACCAGTCAGAACAACAGAATTACGTGCCGCGTCCTGAGACGCGTCCACTGACCAAGTTTGAGCAGCGCGGGCAGCGTTTAGGCCACGGCGTATGGGATTTAATGTTTGAGAGGGTGAAATAATGGCCACACAACGCAGCCGCCGTTTACGTAAAAAACTGCACATCGACGAGTTCCAGGAACTGGGCTTCTCGGTTGCCTGGCGCTTCCCGGAAGGCACCAGCGAAAGCGAAATTGATGAGACGCTGAACCAGTTCATCAATGAAGCGATCGATCCTAACGGCCTGGCCTTTGATGGCAGCGGTTACCTGGTGTGGGAAGGTCTGGTTTGCCTGCAGAAAACCGGCAAATGCACCGATGAGCATCGTGCGCTGGTCCGCAAATGGCTGGAAGACCGCAAACTGCAGGACGTGCAGATGACTGAACTCTTTGACGTCTGGTGGGACTAAGTCGTCACACCGTATCGGGCTGAGGCCCGATCAGAGGGTTTCAGATCCGATCTTAGGGAGTAGATATGATGCGTAAAGCGCTTCTTGCTGTGCTGCTGGTGGCAGCAACTCAGGCTCAGGCAGCCTATGAATGCAGCGTTAAGCCGCAGGACGATGTGGTCATCAGGCCGCAGAGTGTGCAGGTGGTCGGTGCTAACGGCAATATGGAAATCTCGCCGCAGGGCGACGTGCAGTTCAATGGACAGAAGGTCACGCTCGATACGGCCGGACGCCAGAAAGCGATCGATTATCAGAACGCGCTGCGTCGCGATCTGCCGTGGATCGACAGCGGGGCGACATCACGTCTGGAAAAAGGGCGTGCGGCACTGGATCAGGTCATCGTTGAGAAACTGGGCACCGACAGCAACGTGCGTAATCGCCTGACCACGCTGAATGGCCAGCTAAAACAGCAGATGAACCGCATCATTGAACACCGTGAAGATGGGCTGACATTCCACCATCAGGCGATTGATCAGGTGCGCGCCGAAGGCGAAAGACTGGTTCAGTCGACGCTGGGCGGCGTGATGCAGGATAGCCTGAATGAGATGGGCAGTAAGCAGGGCAGCGGCGGCAGTAATCCGCTGCAGGCGATTATGGGGAATCTGGGCGGTCTGCAGCAGTCGATTCAGGCTGAGTGGAGCAAGCAGGAGCAGGATTTCCAGAACTTCGGTCACGAGGTGTGTAATCGCGTTATTTCGCTGGAAGATCAGCGTAAACAGCTTACTGGCGCACTGAAAAAATAGTTTAACGCCTCAGTCTGCCGGGCTGAGGCGCTTTTTTACCCTTCCACGCTTATTCTTCCGCTAAAAACAGCTCCAGCAGCGAATTCAGGAACAACTTCCCTTTCTCCGTAATCTGCCACTGCTCCGCGGTTTCAGTCACGTAACCAGCGGCAATCGCGGCATCCATCTGCGGACGGATCACCTGCTCTGACAAACCGGTGTAGCGGCTGAACTCGTCGCGCGGCGCGGCTTCCAGCAGGCGAAAGCGGTTCATGAAATATTCAAACGGCTTGTCGCTATCGGCAACCTCATACTGCTTTTCGCGGTAGTTACCCTGCATGAATCCACGAGGATGACGGGTTTTCACGGTGCGAACAATGCGGCCATCCGGCTGCGTCAGCTTGCCGTGCGCGCCACAACCGATTCCCAGATAGTCGCCAAAGCGCCAGTAGTTGAGATTGTGTTCACAGCGATAACCCGGCTTCGCATAGGCCGAGGTCTCATACTGCTGATAACCAGCCGCCTGAAGCAGCTGATCGCCCTGTTCGAAAATATCCCATAGCGCATCATCATCCGGCAGCACCGGCGGGCGTGAGCCAAACAGGGTATTGGGTTCGATGGTGAGCTGATACCAGGAGAGATGCGGCGGATTCAGCGCAATCGCCTGACGTAAATCATCGAGCGCCTCTTCCAGCGACTGATCGGGCAAGCCATGCATCAGGTCGAGGTTAAAGCTGCGCAGTGACAGTGACTCCGCCAGTTCAGCGGCGCGAACGGCCTCTTCCGGGCCATGAATGCGGCCAAGACGTTGCAGCTTTTGCGGACTGAAACTCTGTACGCCAATCGAAATACGGTTGATACCTGCTCGCTGATAGGCACTGAACCGGTCCGCTTCCACGGTGCCCGGATTGGCTTCCATAGTCACTTCCGCATCAGGGGAGAGCGTCAGACGCTCCCGCACACCATCCATCAGCATCTGCATCGCGCTGCTGCTCAGCAGGCTGGGCGTGCCGCCACCAATGAAGATCGTGCGCACTTCCCGTTCACCGATCAGCGGCAAGTCGATCTCCAGATCGCGCAGCAGGTGCTGTACGTATTCAACGTGCGGCACCTCATCTTTCAGCGCGTGGGAGTTAAAATCACAGTAGGGACACTTTTGTACGCACCACGGAATATGGATATAGAGACTTAACGGCGGCAGATTAGGCATTGCGCATCGCTTCCAGCAACAGCGTCAATGCTTTACCCCGGTGAGAAACTGCACCTTTTTCCGCTTTGCTCAGCTCGGCCGCGGTTTTACCCAGCGCCGGGACAAAGAAAATCGGGTCGTAACCAAAGCCACCGGTGCCAACGGCTGAGCGGGTGATCTCACCCTGCCAGCTGCCATGGAACACCAGCGGGGTCGGGTCTTCCGCATGACGCAGATAGACCAGCACGCAGTGGAACTGCGCCTGGCGCTGACCGTCAGGCACGTTTTCCAGCGCCAGCAGCAGCTTCTCCAGGTTCTGCTGATCGCTGGCCTCTTCACCGGCGTAACGCGCCGAGTAGATGCCAGGCGCGCCGCCCAGCGCATCCACGGCCAGGCCAGAATCATCGGCAATGGCCGGTAATCCGGTGATCTGTGCCGCGTGACGCGCCTTGAGAATCGCGTTCTCAATAAAGGTCAGGCCGGTCTCTTCCGCCGATTCAACCCCAAGGTCGGTCTGTGCGACGATATCCAGACCAAAGGCGGAGAGTAACTCCGCCAGCTCACGCACTTTGCCGGGATTGCCGGTTGCGAGGACAACTTTTTGCATAACAGTTCCAGTTTGATTCATTTACAGCAGATACCAGAGACCCGGGAACAGGTCCATGCCGAGAAAGTTCAGGGCATACAGCACCAGGATGACGATCATCGCTGAGAAATCGATGCCGCCCATCGCAGGCAGAATACGGCGAATCGGTGCCATCATCGGTTCGGTCAACTGAACCAGCAGATAGTCGACCGGGCCACGGCCCTGGCTGATCCAGCTCATCAGAGAGCGTACGATGATGACCCAGAAGACCAGGTAGCCGGCGGATTTGACCAGAGACAGCAGGCCGACCAGCAGATTAGTCGGATCGACCGAGAACACACCTACCTGAATCAGCAGTAAAATCGGGTATTTCAACGTGGTCAGCACAAAGGCCAGCAGCAGCGAGGCGGTATCAATCGGCCCCAGAGCCGGCAGTATGCGGCGTAACGGCTTAACCACAGGCTGGGTAACTTTAACGACAAACTGTGCCACTGGATTGTAAAAATCGCAGCGGGACCACTGCATCCAGATGCGTAACAACAGCACCATGACGTAGAGATCGATCAGCGTTTTTACTAAAAACGTCAGTGTTAACATGAAGTTCCTCTATTATTGTTGTGAGTTGTGCGCATAATCTCGTGCGCCAAAAATGGCGGTGCCGATACGCACCATCGTACTGCCTGCGGCGATTGCCGCCTCCATGTCATCGCTCATTCCCAGCGAAAGCGTGTCAATGCCAGCATACTGCTGTTGCAGCTGCCTGAAGGCTTCCGCCATCTGCTGACACACCGCCAGCTGCCGCGGGTAATCACTCTCCGCTGCCGGAATTGCCATCAATCCGCGCAGCCGCAGTTGCGGCAGGGCAGCGATCTGCTCCGCCAGTCCGGAAACGGCCTCCAGCATGATGCCAGATTTGCTGTTCTCGTCACTGATATTTACCTGAATTAACACATTCAGCGGTGGCAGCGAGGCGGGCCGCTGATCGTTGAGCCGCTGCGCAATGCGCTGGCGGTCAATGGTGTGACACCAGGCGAAATTTTCTGCTACCAGACGGCTTTTGTTGGACTGCAACGGGCCGATGAAGTGCCACTCCAGCTCAGGATGTGCGGCCAGTGCCTGAACCTTTTCAACCCCTTCCTGAACGTAATTTTCACCAAAGGCCGTCTGGCCAGCGGCAAAAGCTTCTTCGACCGCGCTCGCAGGTTTGGTTTTACTGACTGCAAGCAGGGTAATTTCTTCTGGTGCGCGGCCGCAATTCGCGGCAGCGGCGGCGATTCGCTGCCGCACTTGCTGTAGGTTCTGCTGGATTGAGGTCATAGTCAGGAGAAATCATGAATCTGGATGAAATGGTGGGGCTTAGTGTAAAGCATAATGCCGCCGATCTGCACCTTTGCAGCGGACATTTGCCCTACTGGCGGCGGGAGGGAAGGCTGGAGGTGATTCCGCAGCAGGCCAGGCTCTCTGCCGCCTGGATGGCGCAGTTTATGGTCCGCTGGCTCAGTGAGCCGCAGCGGCAGGAGGTGGAGCGTGCAGGACAGCTCGATTTCGCCCTGAGTCTGGCTGGCGGTCAGCGTCTGCGAGCGAATCTGTTTATGCAGCGCAACGGCCTGTCTCTGGCGCTGCGCATTATCGCCACGGCGTGCCCGACGCTGGAGAGCCTGCAACTGCCTGCCATTGTGCCGACGCTGCTGGAACAACAGGATGGGCTGATTCTGGTGACCGGTGCGACCGGCAGCGGAAAATCGACTACGCTGGCGGCGCTGGTCGATGCGCTAAATCGCCAGCAGGCGCGTCATATCATCACGCTGGAAGACCCGATTGAATTTATCCATCACAGCCGGCAGTCGCTGATCCAGCAGCGCGAAATCGGCCTGCACTGCGGTTCGTTCTCGCTGGGAATAAAGGGTGCGCTACGAGAAGATCCGGATGTGATTCTGCTGGGCGAACTGCGCGACAGTGACACCATTCGTCAGGCGCTGACGGCGGCAGAGACCGGACATCTGGTGCTGGCGACGCTGCATACGCGTGGCGCGGCGCAGGCCGTGGATCGGCTGGTGGATGTCTTTCCGGCGGAGGAGAAGCAGCTGGTGCGTACTCAACTGGCGGGCAGCCTGAAAGCGGTAATCGCGCAGCGGCTGGTTCCCTCTGTTGCCGGATCGCGCATCGGACTGTTTGAGGTACTGATCGCCACGCCCGGCATCACAAATCTGGTCCGGGAAGGCAAGATGCACCAGATCCCTGCGCTGCTACAGACCGGCGCGCAGGCCGGTATGCAGACGTTTGAGCAGAGCCTGCTGGCGCGGCAGGCCGCCGGACTGATCGAGTAAGCAGATCAGTAATGGTTTTCGAACCAGTCCTGCAGGATGATGGCGGCAGACTGTGAATCGACCGACCCTTTGTTGAGCGCGCGATAGCCGCCGCGCTCAAACAGGCCCGCACGCGCTTCTACCGTGCTGAGCCGTTCATCCTGCAACTCCACCCGGATGCCAAAGCGACCATGCAGACGATTGGCAAATTTACGCGCGCGATCGGTCAGCGGCTGCTCGGTGCCATCCATATTCAGCGGTAAACCGACGACCACGAAATCGGGCTGCCACTCTTTCAGCAGCTTTTCGATCACCTGCCAGTCCGGGATGCCATCCTGCGCTTTGATCGCGCTCAGCGGACGGGCGCTGCCCGTGAGTTCCTGACCTACGGCGACACCAATACTTTTGGTGCCGAAGTCGAATCCTAACAGAGTTTGAGTTGACATCAGGCGTGTCCGGCGTCACTGGCCATGTTATGAATATCGACGCCAATACTGCGCGCCGCTTCGCGCCAGCGCTCTGAAATCGGCGTCTGGAACAGGATGTTGCTGTTAGCTGGCGTGGTCAGCCAGGCATTTTCCATCAGCTCGTTTTCCAGCTGATCTTTTTCCCAGGCGCAGTAACCCAGCGCGACCAGTACATTGGTGGGCTGAGACGCGGTGCCAATCGACTCCAGCACGTCACGGGACGTGGTGATAATCGTGTTATCGGAGACACGAATGCTGGAGGTAAAGGTGCGTTGTGCTGAGTGCAGGATAAAGCCACGATCTTCTGCCAGCGGGCCGCCGGTAAACACCGGTTTATCCAGCTTGATCGCCGGATCGCGATCGTCAGCAGAGATTTTTAGCTTCTTCAGAATGCCTTCAACCGTCAGGTTTTCCATAGGTTTATTGATGATCAGTCCCATTGCACCTTCTTCGTTATGTTCGCAGAGATAAACGACGGAACGTTTGAAGAAAGGATCCTGCAATGAAGGCATGGCAATCAAAAAGTGATGTTGTAAATTCATTCTCACACGATGTACCAAAAAAATAACCGGCACGCGACGTCCGCACCGGTATTGGGTTGATCACGGAGCCTCGCCCCGGCGTCATGCTCAGCCCAGGCGCTTCTCAATGGCATCCATCAACATGCCGGTGATGGAGATCGGGAACGCAGCCTCAATTTCACGAATACAGGTTGGGCTGGTCACGTTAACTTCAGTCAGTTTATCACCGATGATGTCCAGACCGACAAAAATCAGCCCTTTTGCTTTCAGCGTCGGGCCAACACGGCGCGCAATTTCCCAGTCGCTTTCGCTCAGCGGACGCGCTTCACCACGCCCCCCGGCGGCGAGGTTGCCACGGGTTTCACCGCCCTGCGGGATACGCGCCAGGCAGTAAGGCACCGGCTCGCCATCCACGACCAGCACGCGTTTGTCACCCTCGGTGATCGCCGCGATGTAGTTCTGCGCCATGCAGAAACGGCTCTCATGCTCGGTCAGGGTTTCGGTAATCACGCCAAAGTTAGGATCGTCTTTCTTCACGCGGAAAATCGACGCGCCACCCATGCCATCCAGCGGCTTCATGATGATGTCGCCATGCTCCTGCCAGAAGTCACGCAGCTGCGCTTTGCTGCGGGTCACCAGGGTGTCTGGCGTAAACTCCGCAAACCAGGCGGTGTAGAGCTTTTCGTTACAGTCGCGCAGGCTCTGTGGTTTGTTCACGATCAGCGTACCCAGCTCTTCAGCGCGCTCCAGAATGTAGGTCGCATAGATGAACTCGGTATCGAATGGCGGATCTTTACGCATCAGCACCACATTCAGATCAGCCAGCGGGATCACCTGCTCG
Organism: Candidatus Pantoea varia; assembly: GCF_900115075.1. GTDB lineage: Bacteria > Pseudomonadota > Gammaproteobacteria > Enterobacterales > Enterobacteriaceae > Pantoea > Pantoea varia. Next base: position 211,976 of record NZ_FOVG01000004.1, on the reverse strand, counting down.
CTGCCGAACTGATACCAGTTCTCAGGATTCTGCTCAACGGTCAGCAGGCGGGTGCGGGCAGACGCCACGCCACCGCGCAGGGAGAGATCGTGCATCTCCATATAGTGAATTTCGTAACCACGGCGCTGTGCTTCCAGCAGCATAGCGAAGCTGGAGTCTTTTTTAATATTGATGGACGAAATAGGGTCCATCACGATGCCAAGTTTAATCATTATTATCTCCTCGGTGAGGCGGTGTTTACCGCCTCGTCTGGTTCGGTCTGCAGTGGGCCGATCGGTCAGGACATCATGCCTGCTCTCTTTCCGCTGAAAGTATCGCTTAACCCAGGTCGCCAAACCTCACCTGAAGTGCCGTAATGGCCGTCAGCGCAGTCGTTTCGGTGCGTAATACCCGTGGGCCAAGCAGAATGTCAGTAAAATCGTGCTGCGCCGTCATCGCAATTTCGTCCGCAGACAAACCGCCTTCAGGGCCAATCAGCAGTCGGACCCGCTCAACAGGCTGTGGCAGCGTGTTGATGCTGTGGCTGGCGCGCGGATGCAGGTTGAGCTTCAGGCCGCTGTCAGCTTCTGCACACCAGGCTTCCAGCGTCATCGCTTCACGAATCTCCGGCACGCGGTTACGGCCGCACTGCTCGCAGGCGGCAATAGCAATTTTCTGCCACTGCTGGATTTTCTTCGCCAGACGCTCAGCATCAAGCTTTACGCCACAGCGCTCGGAAAACAAGGGTGTAATGACATTCACGCCCAGTTCGATCGATTTCTGGATAGTGAATTCCATTTTTTCACCGCGCGACATCACCTGACCTAAATGCAGATGTAAAGGCGACTCGCGATCGTCCGGCTGGCTCTCTGTGACCGATACTTTTACACGCTTTTTATCAACATGCGTGATCTCTGCTACAAAAGTCAGATTAGTGCCATCAAAGAGTTCCAGACGCTGACCTGCCGTCATCCGGAGTACCCGTCCCACATGATTGGATGCATCTTCATCCAGGGTAATTTCACTGCCGATATCTAAGGGGTCGGCGTGATAGATGCGAGGTATACGCATAAGTTTCCTGAGACCGGACGCCGCGCTACAGCGGCGTCATGGGAAAAAGAGCTAGTGTAGGGCAGGGATTTTAGCGCTGGCAAGCCTGCTGCACATAAGGATTGTGATTGCCCTGAACCTTTGCAATGCGCTGGTCGCGTTCGCACTCCCATGGGGTGACGGGATAGAGCTTGTCCCAGGCGGTAAACAGCTGCGTCTGCTGGCGCGAAATGCGCAGATGATACTGGTCGCGCATATAAAAATAGGTGCGGGCAATGGCGCCGCGCGCCCGTGCAGGTGGCTCTGCCTGTTTGAGTTTGAAGTCGATCTTCATCTCACACTGGCCATACTGCTTCTCGCTGCCGTTCCATTGACTGTAGGCGAAGTTGCCACGGTCGCCATTTACTTCACCCACAGCCGGTTCCAGATTGTGCAGGTCACTTTCAATGCGGCGATAGTCGGGATCTTTGCTGCAGTTTTTGCGGCCACCGTCCTGCCAGCACTGGCGCTGATGACCAAACTCCCAGGCTGGCATCACATGTTCCCACTCAATGCGTGCGGCGCGATTCGCGTTTTTGCGCGGCTGATAGCCGCAGCTGTTGAGATCGGGAATGCCTTTTTTCCCCTGCCACTGAATCTTACAGCCACAGTAGAACGAACCTGGTGCATCGGCGTTAATCGCCGATGCGAAAGTTTTAGCCTGCTGAAAGTTATTTTGATGATAGTTATTCAGATTAAGGGCGTCAGCGGCGGGCGCGAACAGCAGCGCAACCGCCAGACTTATTATGCGAGACATATTCCAGCTTCTACCTGATACGAAAAAGGGCGGCAGGTTAACAGAATGTGGAATAGGGCGGAATGGGGATTGTTCTCAGGAAGCGATAAACTCGCCTGCGATCAGCAGGCTGCCACAGTGCACGCAGCGATATTCACTCTCTTTGCGCAGCACCCGATTGTGGCGGCGCACCGTCAACTGATGCTGCTGGCACTGACAGCGGTAGGCAAAGGTGTTGCTGCGCACGGAGGTGATCTCAAACTGATGGGTGCGTCGTGCCGGAACGCCCAGCACCTGCTCCATCATCCACTTCCACTCTTTGCCGTGCGGTGCAACGCGACCGAACTGCTTCCAGACCAGCAGATGCGCCAGCTCGTGCGGCACCACTTCATCGATAAACGCCTGCTGGTTTTCCAGCAGCAGCACCGGATTGATGCGGATCTCCCAAGCGGCCAGCCAGGCAGTGCCCGCCGCCGTTCCGCGCTGCTGGTAGAGCAGTTTCGGTTCCGGATAAGCGGTTTTCAGGGCCTGATTTGCACGTTCAAGCGAATGGCGCAGTGAGCGCATAACGGCCTGCTGCAGGGCAATGGGGAGACGAGGTGTTTTCATGGCGCTCAGAATAATCGTCACCGCGCAGGAACTCAACGCTGTCAGCGACACGTGCGATTCTGGCGGGGGGAAAAATTCTGGTTTAAATATTGTTATGGTCTTTTTTAGAATATTCTATTAAAGACATTCACTGCAGAGTGAATGGATGAAAAGCGAACGGCACAGAGCATGGATAAAGCAATGAAAAATAATGATAACGTCAGGAAACAACGGATTGTGCTGGTGACGGATCTGATGGCCGGTCGTGGTGGTATGGAAAATGTGACCGGTCAGTTGATCACGGCTCTGAATGCTGAAGTCGGAACCGACGCGGGGCTGTTTATTATCAACAGCGGAGAAGAGAGCCACTCCCGCGCCTGGACCGCCAACGCCGTTTTATCGGAGAGCGTCTGCACATTGCGGAATAAGAAGATAAAAAATCTTATTCACACGTTGAGAATGGCTGCTTTTTTTCGGCGCTATCAACCCGATCATGTCCTGACGCTCAACACCATTCCCTGTCTGATGACGCGCCGGGCCATTACGCTTTCTGGACGTAAAATCGTTCTGTCGAGCTGGATGCACCTGCCTCCGCGTGAACGATATCGCCCCCATTATCTGCTGCGGGCTGATCACCATTTTGCCATCAGTAATCAGATCAAAGAGCAACTGGTGGAGTTAGGCGCACGCGCCAATGACATTGACGTCATTTACAACCCTATCAGGCGCAATGATGTCGTTATCGGCAGACCCCAGGGGCTGAAGTTTCTCTATATCGGTCGCGTCCATTTTCAGCGGCAGAAACAGCTTAAAGATCTGTTTGATGCGCTGCAGCAGCTGGATGCGCACTGGACGCTGGAGATTGTGGGTGACGGGGAAGATCTGACGCAGTGTCAGCACTATGTGGCGGAACTCGGCATTCAGGATCGCATCACCTGGCATGGCTGGCAGGAGAACGCCTGGGAGTATGTCTTCCACCATATCAAACAGGTCACCTGCCTGCTTATGACCTCGAACTTCGAAGGCTTCCCGCTGATCCTGCTGGAGGCGATGTCACGGGGTGTTTACTGTGTCTCATCTGACTGCATCAGCGGCCCGTCAGAAATTATCCAGAATGGTCTCAATGGTCAGCTCTACCCCACCAATGACAGCATGGCACTGGCCGCTATTCTCAACGCCATGAGCGGGGATTTTCACTTCCCCGATCATCAGGTTATTAAAGCGAGCATCACCGGTTTTTATGAGGAAAATTATATGAAGCACCTGATGAGTGTGTTTAGCCGCCTTACTGAGGTTAAGCATGACGAATAAAATCAGTCGCAATGGATTAACGTTAATGGTTAATTTTTCAGTCATTGCGCTCTGCCTGGCGCTGTCACTGAATATGTTTGTCACCGGCCTGCCGCAAAAAATATTCTATCTGGTCTCTTATCTCTCCGTCGCATCCATGCTGTATGGCCTGGTGCGCAGGCGAGGGGACTTTAAAGGGCACGGTTTTTATCTCGCCCTGTTTGCTGTGCTGATTATTTTCGCCCTGATCCGTCTCTTCTGGGCGATACACGTGAAGGGTATCGAGACTGCGCCCTCAACCGATGCCCTTACCAATATCGGCAACTATCTGCTGGGGGCGAAGCGGCTGCTGCTGGGGGCCTTTGTGTTGCTCAGTCTGGCGATTTATGGGCACCGCGTCTCCACAACCACGCTGCGCGTCGGACGAGGGTTAATCCTGGTCGGACTGCTGATTACGCTGGGCTTTGGTATCCACGAGCATCTCTATACCGAAAATATCCGCATCAAACTCACCACCGAAGCGGCCTCGATGTCCTCCTATATGATTCTGTTTATCTACTGTGCCTGGCTATGGCTGAGCCGCTTTGAGACGCACGCGTACTGGAAGGTGGCTGATGTCGTTGTGCTGGCGGTGACCTTTGCCTTGCTCTACCTGTGTGGCACCCGCGTGACCCTGATTGCGCTGATTGCCGTGGGGCTGCTGTTCCTGGTGCAGACCTATCGGCTGTCGTTGCTGACGAACTGGCGGATTAGCGCTCTGCTGGTGGGCGTGCTGGCGGTGCTGATCCTGATGACCAGTAACCGCTGGGTGGAAGGGGTGCAGGATATTGAGAACTATGGCTCAAACAGTTCGACCTCGCTGGGCGCACGTGTGGCTATCTGGGGCGGGGCAGTTAACTTTATTGAGCATCATGGTGGCGGCTTTGCGGCGCCGGATGCGCGCACCACCGAGGCACGTAAGTTCATCATGGCGCACTATCCTCTTAACGTTGAGGGCTACACCAACGTTAAATACAACATGCACAACGAGTTTCTCGAAGTGACCTCGCTGCAGGGCTGGCTGGGTACGTTGTCCCTGGCGCTGATCTATCTGACGGTGCTGACCGGCGTGCTGAAGAAGTGCGATTTGCGCGGCGTGGCACTGCCGGTGCTGGGGCTATTTATCTCCGGACTGACCGATTCGGTGCTGCCCTACAATCAGACCGCGACCATTTTCATGATGGCGCTGGCGCTCTGCTGCCTACGGCGACCGCTGCCGGATAGGCGGGTGACGTCTGCATAGTGCTTATCTGAACCAATAAAAACGGCGGGGTTTCCAGAGAAACCCCGCCGTTTTTTTTTACCGCTTTTTTACCGGATAACGTTAGTCGCGTGAACCGATGTCGCGCAGTTTCTTACCTGCCATCAGGTTACGTTCGATGTGTTCCAGCGAGACGTTTTTGGTCTCAGGAATCAGCATCACCGTCAGCAGAATGAAGAACAGGTTAAGCAGTCCATAGACCCAGAAGGTGTTCGCGTTGCCCAGCGTATTCAGCATGGTCAGGAAGGTCGCACCTACGATCATGTTTGCGATCCAGTTGGTGGTCGTGGAGACAGTGATACCGAAGTCGCGGCCTTTTAGCGGTTGAATTTCGGAACAGAGTACCCAGATCAACGGACCGGCTGACATAGCAAAACCGATGATGAACATCAGCAGCATACCGACCGCAAAGTACTGTGCGCCCGCAGAGTGAATGCCGAAGTGCAGCATCGTGCCCAGCACGCCCATACCGGCTGCCATCACCATAAAGCCCAGAATCAGGGTAGGTTTACGACCCCAGCGATCCACCAGACCAATAGCAATGAAGGTCGCGAGTACGTTGACCAGACCTACAATTACCGTACCCCACATCTGCTGGGTGGTGTTGGTGAAGCCTGCGATTTCAAAGATTTTTGGCGCGTAATACATGATGACGTTCATGCCGGTAAACTGCTGCATCACCTGCAACAGGATGCCGAGATAGACCGCGCGACGGAAGTGGCTGCTGCTGGTGAACAGACCCCAGCCAGACTGCTTGACCTTCAGGCTTTCACGAATCTCTTCCAGCTCACGTTTTGCCTGCTCGCTGGTGTCACGCAGACGATCCAGTACGCGTTGTGCATCGCGGAAGTTGCCTCGCGCCGCCAGCCAGCGTGGACTGTTTGGCAGGAAGAAAACACCGACCAGTAACAGCAGTGCCGGAATAGTGATGATACCCAGCATCCAGCGCCAGTTGCCGGTAAAGCTGAACGCCGTATCGGTAAGGTAAGCACCCAGAATACCGATGGTGATCATCAGCTGGTAAAGCGAAATCATACTGCCGCGAATTTTTTCCGGCGCGATCTCAGAAAGATAAAGCGGGGCGGTATAAGAGGCGATACCGACAGCCAGGCCCAGCAGAACGCGGGCGCTGATCAGCATTTCCGGGTTTGGCGACATCGCCGACCAGAGTGAACCGATAACGAACAGAATCGCACCAGCCATCAGGCTTTTCTTACGGCCCAGGCGGGATGACATCCAGCCGCTGCCGATAGCACCGACCGCCGCACCAAACATCATGGAGCTGACGATCCACTCCTGCTGATGAGGGGTGACGTTAAAGTCCTTTGCGATAAACGGCAGGGCACCGGCGATGACGCCGATATCCAGACCGAACAGCAGTCCCGCAAGGGCCGCCAGAAAGCAGACAAATAAGGTCATCGCCTTATTTGAAGTTCTGCTTTTGTGTGTATTGCCAGGCATTTTAGCCTCCAGGTTTATCCATCATTGTTTTTATCAATGTTAAAAAACCATTTGCGGAAAAAAAGTGAGCCTGATCACATCAGTGTAATCGCTTACACACGCTGAAACCCTGAAATTCAGCATATTTTTCCCGGAAAGATTAATTAACCAGTGAGGTATAGCACTCATTAAGTTTCTGACAATGCTCTATTTAGTGGCTATCAGACGACGCTGAAAATAACGCATTTTCAGCATAATAACTACGTGCGTTAATTCCTAAATATCGGATAAACAAAGCATTTCAATTTGTAATCGCTAACATTTCGTCGTCAGAAAAAGCGAAAAGAATTGTAGTTGAGAATTGAAAATTTGCTGCAGAGTTAAGGAGATGCCGGAAAGATTTGTTTTTTCCTCGTCGGGCGCGCTCTGAAAACGGTGCGGGCAGGTCGCGCAGGAGGATGGCGGAAGCCAAAATTCTCCGGTTAGCAGTGGGGCTGAAAAGGCGATAAAAAACCCCGCCGCAGGGGCAGGGTTTTTATCAGCAGCGGCTGACCTTACAGGCCAGCGGCTTCACGCAGCAGGGCCGCTTTGTCGGTTTTTTCCCAGGGGAAGTGTTCACGACCAAAGTGACCGTAAGCAGCGGTCTCTTTATAGATTGGGTGCAGCAGATCCAGCATCTGAATCAGACCATATGGACGCAGGTCGAAGAACTCGCGTACCAGCAGGGTCAGCTGTTCGGTAGAGACTTTCTCGGTGCCGAAAGTTTCCACCATGATGGAAGTCGGTTCAGCCACGCCGATAGCGTAGGAGACCTGGATTTCACAACGGTCAGCCAGACCGGCTGCAACGATGTTTTTCGCCACATAACGCGCCGCATAGGCTGCAGAGCGGTCAACTTTAGAAGGATCTTTACCCGAGAACGCACCGCCACCGTGACGCGCCATGCCGCCGTAGGTGTCCACGATGATTTTACGACCGGTCAGGCCGCAATCGCCCATCGGGCCGCCGATCACAAAGCGACCGGTTGGGTTGATGTGATATTTGGTTGAGGCGCTCAGCCATTCTGCTGGCAGAACCGGCTTGATGATCTCTTCCATCACCGCTTCCTGCAGATCTTTCTGGCTGATGGATTCCGCGTGCTGAGTAGAAAGCACGACGGCATCGATGCCGACGATTTTGCCATCGTCATACTGGAAAGTGACCTGGCTCTTGGCATCCGGACGCAGCCACGGCAGGGTTCCGTTTTTACGCACTTCAGCCTGACGCTGAACCAGACGGTGCGCATAGGTCACGGGCGCAGGCATCAGTACGTCTGTTTCGTTGGTGGCATAGCCGAACATCAGGCCCTGGTCACCTGCGCCCTGTTCCAGCGGATCGGTGCGGTCAACGCCCTGGTTGATGTCCTGAGACTGTTTGCCAATCGCGCTTAATACCGCGCAGGAGTTGGCATCAAAGCCCATATCGGAATGAACATAGCCGATTTCACGTACGGTCTGACGGGTGATCTCTTCGATATCGACCCATGCGCTGGTGGTGATTTCACCGCCAACCAGCACCATACCGGTTTTAACGTAGGTTTCGCAGGCCACGCGCGCTTTAGGATCCTGTTCCAGGATCGCATCCAGCACAGCATCGGAGATCTGGTCGGCGATTTTATCGGGATGTCCTTCTGATACAGACTCGGACGTAAAAAGGTGTTTAGCCATTCTGTTCTTTACCTTAAATATGGTTTGAGTACGACTGCATAGCGCCAGTGAGGTTGTCTGACCTGACGCCCCTTCAGGCAAAGCCGCGAGCAGTGAGGTTGTGTCAGCAAAGCAGGCTGACACCGCCTGGATAATAACCTGTTTAGATGGAAAACCATCTGGACGGCTATTTTAGGATAGAGGGTAAACCAATTACCAGCCCTTTTTCTGTTTCGGCGCTTAACCTGTAACCGTTATCGGCATAATTTGCTGACACTCCACGCAATTCCCGGATAATCTTTTTGCATTTTAGGGCCGTAAACTGTATAAAACGCCGCTGCTTCGATTGCAGCAGCAAGGATGACGCCACTGTTTGCGTCGCGCCTGTCAGACTCTGGTCTGGCTTTCACCCAGGTTGTTTTCCATGTGCCGCTGGCATATGCGGAGGTGATACAAGTAATGAACCACGCTTTTTCTTCTTCCGGTTCTTTGCGCTGCGGCGCTGCGCTGGCTCTCTCCTGCCTCCCATCTGTTTCTTTTTCCTGCCGACACTATGTCCGATGCGGTAATTTTACCGACACAGGCGCAGGCTAATCTTTATCTCTGCTCTACCAGTTTTGTCTCTTCTCTGCGTCCGCGCAGCGGAACGACGCAGGTTATCCATGGTCAATACAAAACAGTTAAATGTTCTCTATTCAAACGGAGATGGCCAGGGTGTTTTACACTTAACTCTCATGCGTGAATCGCGCTGACGGCAACGTCAGGTGAACAGGACAATGCGTTTAATGTGGCAACAGGTTTTCAGATTAGCGGCCATAAAGCCGGTTAACAGTTTTATCTTTCAACGGAAAATTGAGGTTCGCGATGTCTGACGACATGAAGAATATCAAAGGTTCGTCAGCTGGCGAACAGGGTGCACTCCGCTCCATGCAGGAGGTTGCAATGAACGATCAGGATGCGAGCAAAATGTTGCGTACGTACAACATCGCCTGGTGGGGCAACAACTATTACGATGTTAACGAACTGGGCCACATCAGTGTCTGCCCCGATCCGGATCGTCCGGACGTGCGCGTCGACTTAGCCCGCCTGGTTAAAGAGCGCGAAGCACAGGGCCAGCGTCTGCCCGCCTTGTTCTGCTTCCCACAGATTCTGCAGCACCGTCTGCGCTCGATTAACGCCGCCTTTAAACGTGCGCGTGAATCGTACGGTTACAAAGGTGACTACTTCCTGGTTTACCCGATCAAAGTCAACCAGCACAAACGCGTCATCGAATCGCTGATCCACTCTGGCGAACCGCTGGGACTGGAAGCAGGCTCTAAAGCAGAGCTGATGGCTGTGCTGGCGCACGCCGGTCAGACCCGCTCGGTGATCGTCTGTAACGGCTATAAAGACCGCGAATATATTCGTCTGGCGCTGATCGGCGAGAAGATGGGCCACAAGGTTTATCTGGTGCTGGAGAAGATGACGGAAGTTCGACTGGTGCTGGAAGAAGCGGAGCGTCTGAATGTGGTGCCGCGTCTCGGTATCCGTGCGCGTCTGGCTTCACAGGGCTCCGGTAAATGGCAGTCGAGCGGCGGCGAAAAGTCGAAGTTTGGCCTGTCTGCGACGCAGGTGCTGAAGCTGGTTGAGATCATGCGCGAAGCGGGTCGCATCGACAGCTTGCAGCTGCTGCACTTCCATCTGGGTTCGCAGATGTCCAACATCCGCGACATCGCTACCGGCGTGCGTGAGTCGGCGCGTTTCTACGTCGAACTGGCGAAGCTGGGCGTTAACATCAAATGCTTCGACGTCGGCGGCGGTCTGGGCGTCGATTACGAAGGAACGCGTTCGCAGTCTGACTGCTCGGTCAACTATGGCCTGAATGAGTATGCCAACAACGTGATCTGGGCGATTGGTGCGGCCTGTGATGAGCACGGTCTGGAGCATCCGACCGTGATTACCGAGTCGGGGCGTGCTGTAACTGCGCACCACACGGTGCTGGTCTCCAATATCATTGGTGTGGAGCGTAACGAGTTCAGCGAACCCGAAACGCCGGATGCGGATGCGCCGCGCCCGATCCTCAGCATGTGGGAAACCTGGCAGGAGATGCACGAGCCAAGCACCCGCCGTTCGCTGCGTGAATGGCTGCACGACAGCCAGATGGATCTGTTTGATATCCATACCGGCTACTCGTCTGGTACTTACGATCTTAAACAGCGTTCATGGGCTGAGCAGCTCTATCTGAGCATCTGCCACTATATTCAGCAGCATCTCGATCCAAGCAACCGTGCGCACCGTCCTATCATCGACGAACTGCAGGAGCGGATGGCAGATAAAATCTACGTTAACTTCTCGCTGTTCCAGTCAATGCCGGATGCGTGGGGTATCGATCAGCTGTTCCCGGTACTGCCGCTGGAAGGGCTGAACAAGAAGCCGGAGCGCCGCGCCGTGCTGCTCGACATCACCTGTGACTCCGATGGCACCATCGATCACTATGTGGATGGCGACGGTATCGCGACCACCATGCCGATGCCGGAATATGACCTGGATAACCCGCCAATGCTGGGCTTCTTCATGGTCGGGGCTTATCAGGAAATCCTGGGCAACATGCACAACCTGTTCGGTGACACCGAAGCGGTGGATGTCTACGCACGCGAAAATGGCGATGTGGAAGTCCAGCTCTCCGATGAAGGCGACACCGTGGCGGACATGCTGCGCTACGTGCAGCTTGATCCTAACGAGCTGATGGCGCTGTTCCGCAATCAGGTGCAGGCGTCCGATCTCGACGAAGAGCTGCGCGCGCAGTTCCTGGAAGAGTTTGAGAGCGGCCTCTACGGATACACCTATTTAGAAGATGAATAATCGGCCCTGGCAGCCCGCAATCGCATATTGCAGTTGCCGTTAACTATGTCGATAATCTGACTCACTCAATCCCTTCCTCGTCGGGCCTAACGACGCGGAGGGGATTTTTTTATCTCAGCCTTAATGGTTTGCGGGCCTGGCCCGACTTACGCACATAGAGAGAGCAATTATGTATAACACTCTTGGCAATCAGTACGACAACTCCCTGGTGTCTAACGCTTTTGGCTTCATGCGGTTTCCGCTGAATTTCCAGCCTTACGACAGCGACGCTGAGTGGGTTATCACCGGCGTGCCGTTTGATGCTGCAACCTCGGGTCGTCCGGGCAGTCGCCTGGGCCCTGGCGCAATTCGCCAGATCTCCACCAATCTGGCCTGGGAAGGCTGCCGCTGGCCGTGGGATTTCGACCTGCGTCAGCGTCTGAACGTTGTCGACTGTGGCGATCTGGTTTACGCCTTCGGTGACTCGCAGGATCTCTCCGACAAGTTACAGGCCCACGCGGAAAAACTGCTGGCTAATGGCAAGCGCATGATGACCTTTGGCGGCGACCACTACGTTACGCTGCCACTGCTGCGCGCCCATGCTAAACACTTCGGCAAGATGGCGCTGGTGCATTTCGATGCGCATACCGACACTTACTCCAACGGCCCGACCTTCGATCACGGCACCATGTTCTTCACCGCGCCGAAAGAGGGTCTGATCGATCCACAGCACTCTGTGCAGATCGGTATCCGTACCGAATTCGACAAGAGCCTGGGCTTCAACGTGCTGGATGCGGCGCAGGTCAATGACCGCAGCGTTGACGATATCCTCGCCGAAGTGAAACGCACCGTCGGCGATCTGCCGATCTATCTGACCTTCGACATCGACTGTCTGGATCCGGCGCATGCGCCTGGCACCGGCACGCCAGTGATTGGCGGCCTGACCACTGATAAAGCGACCAAGCTGATCCGTGGCCTGCAGGGCATGAACATTGTCGGCATGGATCTGGTGGAAGTGGCACCAGGTTACGATCATGCTGATCTGACAGCACTGGCGGCGGCGACGCTGGCGCTGGATATGCTGCATGTTCAGGCTGCGAACAAAGGCTAATCCCGTCCTCAGCCTGCCGGGGCAATCCGGCAGGCTTTGCGCCGCCATCTGAAGCGGCGCAGTACCAGTAACGATCTCCATCCGCTTTACCCATCCAGATTTTTCTCCTTGTGATAGTGCACGTGCCTCAGGCGTAACCATGCATCAGCAACTAAACTGACTGATATCCATTCTCAACGTGGAGGCAATCATGGGCTTTCTTGATGAACTGGCGGGATCGCTGCAGGGCGCGCAGAGTGACGGGCATCTGCCCGGACAACTGCAGGCGGTCTGGCATTGGGTGCAGGAGCAGGGCGGTATCGAAGTGCTGCTGCAAAAATTCCAGCAGGGCGGGCTGGGTGAGGTGTTTGGTTCGTGGATCGGCACCGGGGCGAATCAGCCGGTAGAACACAGCGACATCCACTCTGCATTTGGTCAGGCTGAGCTACAGTCACTGGCGGATAAGCTGGGAACCGACGTTAAGGGCGCAGCGGGCACGCTGGCGGTTATTCTGCCGCAGCTGATCGACAAAATGTCACCTCAGGGGCATATGGATGAAGCCTCGCTGCACGAGAACAAACTTGATTTAGGTTCGATGGTGGATCAGATATTCAAACGCTAGACCAGTGATACTGACCAGACCTGTTTTACAGGCGCATGCACCGTGCATGCGCCTGTGTAATGCATTAATTCGCGTCAGCAGCAATACGCTCACGGATGTGCTCGGCGCGCGCTTCAGACGCCGGGTGCGAGTCAAACATTGAGCTCTGACGTCCCTTTTCCAGCTTCGCCAGTTTTTCGAAGCTGGTCACCAGGCCCTCTGGATTGATGCTGCGCTTCTTCATCAGATCGTAAGAGTAATCATCTGCCTGCGATTCCTGAGTCTGGGAGAACTGGGCATTAACCAGTTTTTCACCCATTTCACCCAACTGCGACTGTGACAGTGAACCGATTACGCCGCCCACTGAGGCCGCTGCCGTGCGGGCGGCGGTCGTGGCATACGCCAGCTGCATCGCCTTGCGCGTATGGCCTAACGCCACGTGGCCCATCTCATGGCCCAGCACGCCTTCCACTTCATTGTCGGTCATCATATCCATCAGGCCGCTGTAAACGCGGATACAGCCGTTTGCCATCGCCCAGGCGTTGACATCTTTGGTCTGATAAACCTTGTAGTTAGCCGGAACGCCGTTGATGTTATCGCCCAGCGCGGCGGCGATCTTATTCAGACGCTGCTGATACTCACTGTTAGCAGGCGCAATCTGATTGTCTTTGTCCATCTGCTCACAGGATTTATCGCTCAGCTGTTTGACCTGATCGTCGCTCAGGCTATAAGCCTGATATGCCTGTGCGCCCGACTGCATCAGCGCATTATTGTCTAAACCCTGACAGCCGCTGAGCAGCGTCGTCAGGCCAAGTGCTAACACCATTTTTTTGATTTTCATGCTGTATCCCATCCATAACAAGGTAAGAAAAAACAAACACCTGAAACTCAGTCAGGTGAATAAACGATTTGGTTATAGCGTGCCAGTCTGCACTTTGCTAGCAGAGTTGGCCGGAAAAGCCATACGAAGCGGTGACATTTAGCGTTTTACAACATGTACTTTTGACCCGATTTTCATGTACATTGATGGGCGACTTTTTCCTTGTTTTGCCCGGTAACTCATTAATAACAATAAGTTAAGGTGCGAAGCATTAATCCGACCTGGAGTAGAAAATGCCCTCTCGTAAAGAGCTTGCCAACGCCATTCGTGCGTTAAGTATGGATGCAGTACAGAAAGCGAAATCGGGACATCCGGGTGCCCCAATGGGCATGGCGGACATCGCTGAAGTACTCTGGCGCGGCTACCTGAACCACAACCCAACCAATCCGCTGTGGGCTGACCGCGACCGTTTCGTGCTCTCTAACGGTCACGGCTCAATGCTGATCTACAGCCTGCTGCACCTGACCGGCTACGATCTGCCACTGAGCGAGCTGGAAAACTTCCGCCAGCTGCACTCTAAAACTCCAGGTCACCCGGAATATGGCTACACCGTGGGCGTTGAAACCACCACCGGTCCGCTGGGGCAGGGCATCGCGAACGCCGTCGGCTTCGCCATTGCTGAGCGCACGCTGGCCGCACAGTTCAACCGCCCAGGTCATGACATCGTAGACCACAACACCTATGTCTTCATGGGCGATGGCTGCATGATGGAAGGCATCTCGCACGAAGTCTGCTCACTGGCGGGTACGCTGAAGCTGGGCAAACTGGTTGCGTTCTATGATGACAACGGTATCTCTATCGACGGCCACATTGATGGCTGGTTCACCGATGACACCGCGAAGCGTTTTGAAGCCTATGGCTGGCACGTGGTGCGCGGCGTTGATGGTCACGATGCAGATGCAATTGCTAAAGCGATCGACGAAGCGAAAAGCGTCAGCGACAAGCCTTCACTGCTGATGTGCAAAACCGTTATCGGCTTCGGTTCACCGAACAAAGCGGGCACCCACGATTCACACGGCGCACCGCTGGGCGATGACGAAGTGGCACTGACCCGCAAACAGCTGGGCTGGAACCACGCACCGTTCGTTATTCCTTCTGACATCTACGCTGAGTGGGACGCGAAAGAAGCGGGCAAGGCGAAAGAAGCTGCATGGGATGAGAAATTCGCTGCGTACGCGCAGGCACATCCTGAACTGGCTGCCGAGTTTAAGCGTCGCGTGAGCAACCAACTGCCTGCTAACTGGCACGAAGAGTCTCAGAAATTCGTTGAGCAGCTGCAGGCGAACCCGGCGAAGATCGCCAGCCGTAAAGCCTCTCAGAATGCTATCGAAGCCTTTGGTAAAATCCTGCCGGAATATCTGGGCGGCTCAGCCGACCTGGCACCGAGCAACCTGACTATCTGGTCTGGTTCTAAGCCAATCAACGAAGATGCGGCAGGTAACTACATCCATTACGGCGTGCGCGAGTTCGGTATGACCGCTATCGCCAATGGCCTGGCGCTGCACGGCGGCTTCCTGCCTTACACCGCCACCTTCCTGATGTTCGTTGAATATGCGCGTAACGCAGCGCGTATGGCGGCACTGATGAAGATCCGGCAGATCATGGTCTACACCCACGACTCTATCGGTCTGGGCGAAGATGGCCCGACACATCAGCCGGTTGAGCAGATGGCGAGCCTGCGTACCACACCAAACATGAGCCTGTGGCGTCCATGTGACCAGGTTGAATCCGCGGTGGCGTGGAAATATGCCATCGAACGTCAGGATGGCCCGACGGCGCTGATCTTCTCCCGTCAGAACCTGGCGCAGCAGGAACGTGATACTGCTCAGCTGGCTAATGTGACGCGCGGGGGTTACGTGCTGAAAGATTGCGACGGTACGCCTGAGCTGATCCTGATCGCGACCGGTTCAGAAGTTGAACTGGCTGTCGGTGCCTGGGACAAACTCACCAGCGAAGGCCGCAAAGTGCGCGTGGTCTCTATGCCGTCAACAGATGCCTTCGACAAGCAGAGCGATGAATACCGTGAATCTGTGCTGCCTAAAGCGGTCAGCGCTCGCGTTGCTATCGAAGCGGGCATCGCTGATTACTGGTTCAAATACACCGGCCTGAACGGCGCTATTGTGGGTATGACCAGCTTTGGCGAATCTGCTCCTGCGGATCAACTGTTCGAGCTGTTTGGCTTTACCGTCGACAACGTGGTCGCGAAAGCGAAAGCGCTGCTGGCGTAAAAACCGGCCAGGCGGGTCCGCTCCCGTCTGGTCGTGAAATTAAAGGGACGAGCCTTTCGTCCCTTTTGCTCTTTTATTCCTGCAGTAATAAACGTTTCAGGCTTGAATTTGTGACGCAGATCCAAATTTAAGCAGTCAGATTGATCGCAATCATTCCTGTTATTCCTTCCTTCTATTATTCTGGCTGAACCGTTTCAGTTGCCGGGCAAACCGCCCTGATTTCGGACAATGCCGGGTAAGAATCTCCTGTACAAAGTGCAGTGAAACGCTCAGGCTAACGGCACGTTTTTTCAGTCTGACGTGGCAGGAGAGAAATGACGGTACGGGTAGCGATAAATGGTTTTGGCCGGATTGGACGCAACGTTCTGCGCGCGCTCTATGAGACGGGCCGACGTGCAGAGATCACCGTGGTCGCGATTAACGAGCTGGCAGAAGCCACCGGTATGGCGCACCTGCTGAAATACGATACCAGCCATGGCCGTTTTGCTTTCGATGTCCGTCAGGAGCGTGATGTCATGTGGGTGGGGGGCGATACCCTGCGCATTTTGCACCGTGCAGACATAGCCGATTTGCCGTGGCGTGAACTCGATGTGGATGTGGTGCTGGACTGTACCGGCGTCTATGGCTCCCGGGCTGATGGCGAAGCCCATCTGCAGGCTGGTGCCAAAAAAGTGCTGTTCTCTCATCCCGGCGGAAACGATCTCGACGCCACCGTCGTGTTCGGTGTTAACCAGCAGGATCTGACCGCCAGCGACCGTATCGTTTCCAACGCTTCCTGTACCACGAACTGCATTATCCCGGTCATCAAACTGCTGGATGATGAGTTTGGTATCGAATCCGGCACCGTCACCACGATCCACTCGGCGATGCACGATCAGCAGGTGATCGACGCCTATCACAGCGATCTGCGCCGGACCCGCGCCGCCAGTCAGTCGATCATCCCGGTGGATACCCGTCTGGCGGCCGGCATTACCCGTATTTTTCCGAAATTCAACGATCGCTTTGAGGCGATAGCCGTTCGCGTGCCGACGATTAACGTGACGGCTATTGATCTCAGCGTTTCTGTGCATAACGCGGTAACGGCGTGTGACGTTAACACCTTGTTGCGAAGCGCGGCAGAAGGGGCATTTCGTGGTATAGTTGACTACACGGAATTACCGTTAGTCTCAGTAGATTTTAACCATGATCCGCACAGTGCCATTGTGGACGGAACACAAACGCGGGTCAGCGGTCAACACCTTATCAAGACACTGGTCTGGTGTGACAATGAATGGGGCTTTGCTAACCGAATGCTCGACACGACGTTAGCGATGGCCGCAAGCGGTTTCAGGTAAGACGCGGTTTGCGTCTGGCAAAACTTATGAGAATCAACGAGAGGATTCACCATGTCTGTAATTAAGATGACCGATCTGGATCTGGCGGGTAAACGCGTTCTGATCCGTGCCGATCTGAACGTACCCGTTAAAGAAGGTAAAGTGACGTCTGATGCACGTATCCGTGCTTCTCTGCCAACCATTAAAGCGGCGTTGAAACAGGGCGCGAAAGTAATGGTTACCTCTCACCTGGGTCGTCCGACCGAAGGTGAATACAACGAAGAGTTCTCGCTGCTGCCGGTAGTTAACTACCTGAAAGACAAGCTGAGCGGCACCACCGTCACCCTGGCAAAAGATTACCTCGATGGCGTTGAAGTGGGCGCTGGCGAGCTGGTTGTGCTGGAAAACGTTCGCTTTAACAAAGGCGAAAAGAAAGATGACGAAGCACTGTCTAAAAAATATGCGGCCCTGTGTGACATCTTCGTGATGGACGCGTTTGGTACTGCGCACCGCGCGCAGGCTTCTACCCACGGCGTCGGCAAATTTGCCCCTATCGCCTGTGCCGGTCCGCTGCTCTCTGCAGAACTGGAAGCACTGGGTAAAGTCATGAGCAACCCTGAGCGTCCACTGGTGGCTGTCGTAGGCGGTTCTAAAGTCTCTACCAAATTTGACGTGCTGCAGTCTCTGGTCAAAATCGCGGATACCGTGATTGTAGGCGGCGGCATCGCGAACACCTTCGTGGCTATCGACAACAATGTCGGTAAGTCACTTTATGAACCCGACTTCGTTGAAGCGGCTAAAGGCCTGCGCGATCAGCACGGTATCCCGGTTCCAACTGACTCACGCGTCGGCACAGAATTCTCTGAAACTGCGCCAGCAACCGTGAAAAAGGTTTCGGAAGTGGCGGATAACGAAGAGATTATGGACTTCGGCGATGAAACCGCTCAGGCCATGGCTGCCATCCTGAAGGATGCGAAAACCATCCTGTGGAACGGCCCGGTAGGCGTGTTTGAATTCCCTAACTTCCGTAAAGGCACCGAGATCGTGGCTAACGCCATTGCAGACAGCGATGCTTTCTCTGTTGCAGGCGGCGGCGATACCTTAGCGGCTATCGACCTGTTCGGCATCGAAGACAAAATTTCCTACATCTCTACCGGCGGCGGCGCGTTCCTTGAGTTCGTGGAAGGCAAAAAACTGCCTGCAGTTGCCATGCTGGAAGAGCGTGCGAAGCAGTAATCCTTTGGGGGCGATGCCACGCGGCATCGCCTGAAGTCTTGCCCGTCTGGGCGTTTAAATCGACGTTCCTCAAGGGGAACAACGGTCACGAAACAGGACACAATCATGTCTAAAATTTTTGATTTCGTAAAACCCGGCGTTGTCACTGGTGATGACGTACAGAAGATCTTCAAAGTTGCGAAAGAGAACAAATTCGCACTGCCAGCCGTAAACTGCGTCGGCACTGACTCTATCAATGCGGCACTGGAAGCAGCGGCGAAAGTTAAAGCGCCAATCATCATCCAGTTCTCTAACGGTGGTGCTGCATTTATCGCCGGTAAAGGCTTCAAGACTGACAAACCACAGGGCGCGGCAATCTTCGGTGCTATCGCCGGTGCACACCACGTTCACCTGATGGCCGAGCAGTACGGCGTGCCGGTTATCCTGCATACTGACCACTGCGCTAAGAAACTGCTGCCGTGGATCGACGGTCTGCTGGACGCGGGTGAAGAGTACTTCCAGAAAAACGGTAAGCCGCTTTTCTCTTCTCACATGATCGACCTGTCAGAAGAGTCACTGGAAGAAAACATCGAAATCAGCAGCAAGTACCTGGCGCGCATGGCGAAACTCGACATGACGCTGGAAATCGAACTGGGCTGCACCGGTGGTGAAGAAGATGGCGTTGATAACAGCCATATGGACGCATCTGCACTTTACACTCAGCCAGAAGATGTGAACTACGCATACGAAAAACTGAATGCTATCAGCCCGCGCTTCACCATTGCGGCCTCATTCGGTAACGTACACGGCGTTTACAAGCCAGGTAATGTGAAACTGACCCCAACCATTCTGCGTGATTCGCAGAAATTCGTGTGTGAAAAACATGGCCTGCCGCACAACGCGCTGGACTTCGTTTTCCACGGCGGTTCAGGTTCGTCTGCTGCAGAAATCGAAGAGTCTATCAGCTACGGCGTGATCAAGATGAACATCGATACCGATACCCAATGGGCAACCTGGGACGGCATCCTGCAGTACTACAAAAAGAACGAAGGCTATCTGCAGTCGCAGCTGGGTAACCCGGAAGGCGCTGACAAGCCAAACAAAAAATACTACGACCCACGCGTCTGGCTGCGTTCTGCCCAGGCCTCTATGGTGGTGCGTCTGGAGCAGGCTTTCAAAGAGCTTAACGCTGTCGACGTGCTGTAACTGACGTTTAGTTACCGTACAAAAAAGGCCCGAAAGGGCCTTTTTTTTGCCCTTTTTTCGCCAGATTTACCTCAAATGTCATGCAGGTTTGGCACACCGGCATTTATTGTTTACCCTTTTGTCACGGATTGTCAGAGCGGTTCTGACAATGTGTTGTTACTTCCCTTGGGAATTTAATTACAGGATGGTTCCATGCAGGATACGGGTATGTTTGATGAACTCAACCACGCGGGCAACTGGATAGTACGCAATCAGGAGCTGCTGATTAGCTATGCGGTAAACATTGTCGCAGCCATTGCGATTATCTTTGTGGGTATGATGATTGCACGCATCATCTCCAACACAGCTAATCGTCTGCTGCGTGCGCGCCACATTGATACGACCGTTGCTGACTTTCTGTCGGCGCTGGTGCGCTACGGTATTATCGCCTTCACCCTGATTGCGGCGCTGGGTCGCATTGGTGTTCAGACCACCTCGGTTATCGCCATCCTCGGTGCGGCCGGTCTGGCTGTGGGTCTGGCATTAAAAGATTCACTGTCAAACCTTGCAGCGGGTGTGCTGCTGGTGATTTTCCGTCACTTCCGTGCCGGTGAGTTTGTTGATCTGGGTGGGATCATGGGTACGGTGATGAACGTGCAGATCTTCTCCACTACGCTCAAGTCAGCCGATGGCAAGCGAGTGGTGGTGCCGAACGGTAAAATCCTTGCCGGTAACATCGTTAACTTTTCGCGTGAGCCGGTACGCCGCAATGAATTCATCATTGGCGTCTCTTACGATGCCGATGTTGACCAGGTTCTGACGCTGCTGCGTGAAGTGGTTGATGCAGACAGCCGAGTGTTGCAGGATAAAGGCGTGCAGGTTGGTCTTAACGAACTGGCTGCTTCTTCGATGAACTTCGTGGTGCGTTGCTGGAGCAACAGTGGAGACCTGCAGGACGTCTACTGGGATCTGCTGAAGAATTTCAAGCGTGCGCTGGATGGTAAAGGAATCGGTATTCCTTATCCGCAGATGGATGTGCATTTACATCGCGTCAGACAGTCAGAAGCAACCACGCCAGAAACTCAGCCGCAGTAACGTGTTTAATGGGCGGCCTGTGTCGCCCATTAATGTTGCTAATAGCAGATTAATTCTTTCAATTTCCGCTAATCATCCTCTCTCTCTATACTTCCCCACATCTGACCGTGTGAGGACATAATCCTGTGATATCTCTCTACTTTCAGGGGCTTGCCCTGGGTGCTGCGCTGATCCTGCCACTGGGGCCACAAAACGCCTTTGTGATGAATCAGGGCGTGAAGCGTCAATACCATCTGATGACGGCGGCACTCTGCTCGCTGAGCGATATTCTGCTGATATGCGGTGGAATTTTTGGCGGCAGCGCCTTACTGAGCCAGTCTCCGCTGCTGCTGATGGTGATCACCTGGGCGGGCGTGGCGTTTCTGTTTTGGTATGGCTGGGGTGCGCTGCGAAGCGCCTTTCGTGGCGATGCCGATCTGGCGGATGGCGAGCCGTTAAAGCAGAGCAGGGGACGCATTATCGCGACGCTGCTGGCGGTAACCTGGCTCAATCCGCACGTCTATCTCGACACCTTTGTGGTGCTGGGCAGTCTTGGCGGTCAGTTGCCGACCACCACGGCGCGTCAGTGGTTCGCGCTGGGTACCATCAGCGCGTCGCTCCTGTGGTTCTTCGGCCTGGCGCTGCTGGCCGCGTGGCTCTCACCGCGCCTGCGCACCGCGAAAGCACAACGCATTATTAACCTGCTGGTGGGCGCAGTGATGTGGTTTATCGCCCTGCAGCTGGCGCGCCAGGGGATTGCTGGTTTTTGATCTCAGCCTCGATCCGTGGCGGTAATTGCCGCGCTGCGGGCGAACTTTTGCCATAATGACCACTCAAAGCATGGCGCATACCGATGCGCTTTTGGGCTTCGCCGGTTGGAAGCCGTCATAGTGACCTTTTCAAGGAGGACTTTCATGAAACTGAAAGCATTGGCTCTGGCCGCAATCATGAGCGCCGGGGCATTGCCTGGCGTATACGCTGATGAGTTACCGAACGGACCGCACGTGGTGACCTCAGGCAAGGCAACGGTCGATGCACGTCCCGATATCGCGACGCTCTCTATCGTGGTGAACGTGTCGTCAAAAGATGCCGCAGATGCGAAGAAGCAGGCGGATAGCCGGGTTGCGCAATACTTCGATTTTCTGCAGAAAAACGGCATTGAGAAGAAAGATATTGATGCGGCTAATCTGAGCACCCAGCCAGAGTACGATTACACCAAAGAGGGTAAATCGGTACTGAAAGGCTACCGTGCGGTGCGTCAGGTACAGGTCACCCTGCGTCAGCTGGACAAGCTGAATGATCTGCTGGACGGGGCGCTTAAGTCTGGTCTGAATGAGGTGCGCAGCGTTGAGTTAGGCGTGGCAAACCCGGAAAGCTACAAAGAGCAGGCGCGTAAAGCAGCGATCAAAAACGCGACTCAGCAGGCATCCGAACTGGCTGAAGGCTTTAATGCGAAGCTGGGATCGATCTACAGCATTCGTTATCAGGTTGCCAACTATCAGCCGATGCCAATGAACCGCATGTATAAAGCGGCTGCAGCGGCAGATACCACGGCGCAGGAGACCTACGATCAGCAGAGTATCAACTTTGACGATCAGGTCGATGTGGTGTTTGAGATTAAACCCAACACGCCATAATGCAAAACGGGGCTTTCGCCCCGTTTTTGTTTTCAGGCTGCCACGTCATCCTGACGCAGCACCCGATGCCCATGCGCAATCAGCGCATCGGTCACCCGACGCATTAACCGGCTTTCCGGCGCAAACCGATGCCAGTAGAGCATCCGGCGCTGATACAGACCCGGCGTCAAATCGATTAACTCACCGCTCGCCAGCTCACGCTCAATCTGCAGATGTGGGATCATACAGCAGGTCGACCCCTGCCGCGCCATCTGCACAAAGGCTTCCGAGGAATTCACGATGTGGCAGGGAACGCTACCGGGTGAAAGGTCAAAGTTCTGCTGCAGAAAGGCCTGATGCATATCATCAAGATGGTCAAATGCCACCGCAGGCGCTTTCAGCAGGGCAGAGCGGGTGACGCCGTTAGGGAAGAAGCGATCGGCAAAGTCGCGTGACGCCACAAACAGGTAGTCGAGCGCCCCGAGCTGATCCACCAGGCAACTGGGCAGCGGCTGCGGCTGAATACTCACAGCACCTACCACTTCACCCCGACGCAGCCGCTCCTGGGTGCGGGTTTCATCTTCAACCTGCAGATTCAGGCGGACGGGGGAATCTGCCAGCACATCTTTCAGCGCAGGCAGCAGCCAGGTCGCCAGACTGTCGGCGTTGACCGCCAGCGACAGCAGCAGCGGCGTAGTGCCACTGTTCTCATCGCCCAGCCACTCCTCTTCCAGCAGCTCCACCTGATGCAGCAACGCCAGCAGTTTCTGACCCTGTTCAGTCGGACGCGGCGGCACGGTGCGCACCAGCAGCGGCTGACCAAACAGGTTCTCCAGCTGCTTGATACGTTGTGAAACCGCCGACTGAGTGATACACAACTTCTGTGCGGCACGCTCAAATCCGCGTTCGCGGATCACTGAATCCAGCGCCTGAAGCGTTCGATAATCCGGGCGTTTCATTATTCTTCTCTCTCCTTCAGGGTGGATGTCACTATGCCACAAAAGTGTCACCTGTGATGGCTCTCTTGTTTTTTGTGGGCTGGCTTCCAAAGCGATAAATCCACGTCGGTCAGCCGAGCATTTTCAGCAAGCCTTGTTTTATACTACGCGCACTTTGTTGTCGCACAGGTTTTAAACATACCATGACCCAGGATGAACTGAAAAAAGCTGTTGGCTGGGCTGCACTTGAGTACGTGCAGCCGGGCACCGTTGTTGGCGTAGGCACCGGGTCCACCGCTGCCCACTTTATCGATGCGCTTGCCACGGTCAGGCATCAGATCGAAGGTGCCGTCTCCAGCTCAGATGCCTCCACCCAGAAGCTGAAAAGCCTGGGCATTCAGGTGTTCGACCTGAACGAGATTGATGTGCTGTCGGTGTACGTTGATGGCGCGGATGAGATCAACCCACAGATGCAGATGATTAAAGGCGGCGGCGCGGCGCTGACGCGTGAAAAGATTGTGGCTGCAGTTGCTGAGACCTTTATCTGTATCGCTGACGCCTCAAAAGAGGTGGATATACTGGGCCGCTTCCCGCTGCCGGTCGAAGTGATTCCGATGGCGCGCAGCTATGTGGCGCGTCAGCTGGTGAAAATGGGCGGCTTACCTGAGTATCGTCAGAACGTGGTCACGGATAACGGCAACATTATTCTCGATGTGCATAATCTGCGTATTCTCGATCCGATTGAGCTGGAAAAAACCATCAACGCCTTGCCTGGCGTGGTCACCGTCGGCCTTTTTGCCGCGCGCGGAGCCGATATCGCGCTGATTGGCGGGCCTGATGGCGTGAAAACCATCAAAAAATGATCTGTCTGGCGCCGTAAAGGCGCCGGTTATTTCTGCCTGCAAATCATCTTTTCTCGCGCTGGTGAAATTTAGTGACTTATGTCACATAAGCGTCATCGGCAGTGGGTTCGTTCTCTCATCTTCGCCGACCTCATGATTTTGTCTGGCAATGTACGGCTGTCAGCCGTTGCCGTGCTGGCTGCCGGGCAATCGTTTGTATTGCCGGACGCGATTTTTTTGATATTTTGACAGAAGGCTGGCTTATGGTAGTCCTCATTGAATGCTGAATAGGATCGGGAAATGGCAAAGGTATCACTGGAAAAAGATAAGATTAAGTTCCTGCTGGTGGAAGGTGTGCATCAGAGCGCGCTGGAGAACCTGCGGGCTGCAGGCTATACCAACATCGAATTCCACAAGGGCGCGCTGGACTCCGACGCGTTAAAAGCATCGATCCGCGATGCGCACTTCATTGGTATCCGTTCCCGCTCCCAGCTCACTGAAGAGATTTTTGCGGCAGCTGAAAAGCTGGTCGCCGTTGGCTGTTTCTGTATCGGCACCAATCAGGTTGATCTGCAGGCCGCTGCCAGCCGCGGGATTCCGGTGTTCAATGCGCCGTTCTCGAATACCCGCTCAGTGGCGGAGCTGGTGATTGGTGAGATGCTGCTGATGCTGCGTGGCATCCCGGAAGCGAATGCGAAAGCACACCGCGGCATCTGGAATAAGATTGCCAAAGGCTCCTTTGAAGCGCGTGGCAAAAAACTGGGTATTATCGGTTACGGTCATATCGGGATGCAGCTGGGCGTGCTGGCAGAAAGCCTGGGTATGCATGTTTTCTTCTACGACATTGAAAACAAGCTGCCGCTGGGTAATGCCACGCAGGTACGCCATCTGGCAGACCTGCTCAACATGAGCGACGTTGTCAGCCTGCACGTGCCGGAAACAGCTTCTACACAGGATATGATCGGTGCAGAACAGCTGGCGCAGATGAAACCTGGCGCGCTGCTGATTAACGCCTCACGCGGCACCGTGGTCGATATCCCGGCGCTGTGCGATGCGCTGGCCAGCAAGCATGTGGGTGGCGCAGCCATCGACGTCTTCCCGACCGAACCCGCCACCAACAGCGAGCCGTTTATCTCTCCACTGAGCGAATTCGACAACGTGATCCTGACGCCACACATTGGTGGTTCGACGGAAGAAGCGCAGGAGAATATCGGGATTGAAGTGGCGGGCAAGCTGGCAAAATACTCCGATAACGGCTCGACTCTCTCAGCTGTTAACTTCCCGGAAGTGTCGTTGCCGATCCACGGCATCAGCGCCAGTCGTCTGCTGCACATCCATGAAAACCGTCCAGGCGTGCTGACGGCCATCAACCAGATTTTCGCAGAGCAGGGCATCAACATCGCCGCTCAGTATCTGCAAACCTCGCCGTTTATGGGTTATGTGGTTATCGATATTGATGCAGAACCGGAAGTGGCCGAGAACGCGCTGCAGCTGATGAAGGCGATTCCGGGTACTATCCGTGCCCGTCTGCTTTACTAAGGGGATCTTTACAGCCTGTAGCGTTTAGTGGCGCTACAGGCTATTGAGAATCCTGAGTCTGATAAATCTGACCGCAACGCATTAATTCAATACGCTGGGAACACGGTCAGAAGAGGAAAGCGTCCCGCGCCAGGACGGCGCGGGCCGAGCATGTCAGGGATGACGGCTTTTGCGTCTTTCCGATCTGACCGTGTTTCCTGCGCTGGCTCGATCTCACCGCTAACAGGGCACAATTGCCAGCAATCTCAGGCGCTTCACCGTGCCTGTTTCTTAACAATTCTACTCCCACTGCCAGAGCTTTGACGGCGTCATTACCGCCGGCAAAGGCACATCCCATTCCTCAACCGGCAGACTATCGACCTGCTGACAATCGTGTGCCAGACCGACCGGCAAAAAGCCATGCTGCCGCCAGTTCTGCAGGGTGCGATCGTAGAAGCCTCCGCCCATCCCCAGTCGCTGCCCATGCTTATCAAACGCCACCAATGGCACCATCATCAGATCCAGCTGATCAAGCGTGATCAACTGCCGGATATCCAGCGGCGGTTCAGGAATACGCAGTTTATTGGTGTGCAATGGGGTATCGGACGAGTAGCGCAGAAACAATAGATTACCGGGGGAGAAGGGGTGCAAGACCGGCAGATAGACCGCTTTTTTCATATGCCAGAGCCTGGCAATCAGCGGACGGGTATTCAGCTCACCATCAACCGACAGGAACAGGGCAATATTGCGCGCGGTAGTAATCGGAGCGTAGTTAAGGGCTAGTTCAGCGAGTTGTTCGGCCGCCAGGGCCTGCTGATCATCAGTCATCGCACGACGCAGATGGCGTACCTGCTGACGGATAACCTGACGCTGTATCATTGAAGAAGATGACATGGAAGATTCAGACATGATTTCCCCGCCGGATAAGTCGCTGAACAGCGACTATAACATGTCGGTATGGGGAAGAAAGCAGGACTACAGGAAGAGAGATCTCCGAGATGCCGCCGTAGGCTGTAACCCTTGAACCCTTGGTTCAAGGTGAACATGCCGTCATAACCATCAGGCTTCTCGGACGAACCGAGCATGCACACAGGTTACGAGCGTCACATTCTGTTTTTTCGAAATATCGGCTCAGGGGACTGGCCCACATGCAAACATCTCAGAGAAAATTTACCTCACCGTTACTTGAGTATAGCAACCATGAAGTTTTATTCGAACTTCGCACCCTCACGATCAGAGATACGACCCTGCTCAACTAATGCCTGTTCAATCGTCTGCTGCAACATACGGATACGCTGTTCCATATTAGCAGCATAATCGCGCGTTTTCACTTTCTCTTGCGCCAGCTCGTGGCAGACGTTTAACGCGGCGATGAACACCAGTTGTTCTGTATTGGTGACTCTAGTGCGAACTTTTAGATCTTGCAACCGTTGATTGAGATCTTCAGCCGCGCTATTGAGCGCATCTTGCTGCTCTGGCGGACAATTCACTCTCAACGAACGACCAAAAATTTGTAAATCTACCGGTTGTGCAGACATGCCACCTTCCTGACTGATTACTTCGCTCGCAACTCCCTTAGCAGTCAATGGCTTGGGAGGCGGGCAACTATATAGACCCACGAAATAAGATACAACCCCTTTTCTGGAAACCTTGAGGCAGCTAGTGGTAGCATAACACGAACTTATTCTGCCAACGACGATGAAAACTTATGTCCTTACAGAACGCAACCCCCGATTACAACGCGCTCGCGGCGGTGCTCACACAGCAGGGTGTTGGAATGACGCCCGCTGAAATGCACGGCCTGCTGAGCGGGATCCTGTGCGGCGGTAACCAGGACTCCAGCTGGAAGACGCTGGTACACGATCTGGCTAACGAAGGCATGGCGTTTTCACACACTCTCGCGGTGCCGCTGGCGGCGCTGCACGAGCACACGGCCACTACGCTGGAAGATGACGGTTTCCTGTTT
Source organism: Candidatus Pantoea varia (assembly GCF_900115075.1). Taxonomy (GTDB): domain Bacteria; phylum Pseudomonadota; class Gammaproteobacteria; order Enterobacterales; family Enterobacteriaceae; genus Pantoea; species Pantoea varia. The sequence goes on along the minus strand of NZ_FOVG01000004.1, from coordinate 184,583 downwards.
CAATTAATGCTGCCTGCAGACGAAGACATCACTGTCTTTGACCGTGCGGATGCGCTGGCAGGATGGGTTAACCATTTTCTGCTCGGCCTGGGCGTAACACAGCCTAAACTGGATAAAGTCACCGGCGAAACCGGCGAAGCTATTGATGATCTGCGCACTATCGCACAGCTCGGTTATGAAGAAGATGAAGACCAGGAAGAGCTGGAGCAGTCGCTGGAAGAGGTGATCGAGTATGTGCGTGTCGCTGCACTGCTGTGCCACGATACCTTCACCCGTCCGCGGCCAACCGCGCCAGAAGTGCAAAAACCGACGCTACACTAATTTCAGGTCAACGAGTTTAACCGGTCAGTTTACAGGGAGTGCAGAGATGATTTCACTGGAACGATACCTGCAGCGTCGTCAGGCGCTGCTGGCGAAGATGGTGCCTGGCAGCGCAGCGCTGATTTTTGCTGCGCCTGAAGTGACGCGCAGTAATGACACGGAATATCCGTTCCGCCAGAGCAGCGACTTCAGCTATTTCACCGGCTTTAACGAGCCGCAGGCGCTGCTTGTGCTGATCAAAAGCGATGAAAATCATAACCACAGCGTACTGTTTAACCGCGTGCGTGACCCCGCAGCGGAAGTCTGGTCTGGCCGTCGGCTGGGCCAGGAGGCCGCACCTGATAAACTGGGCGTGGATCGCGCTTTACCCTGGAATGATATTGATGACCAGCTGCACCTGCTGCTGAATGGCCTGGATGTGGTTTACCATGCGCAGGGCGAATATGCCCACGCGGACACACTGGTGTTCAGCGCGCTGGATAAGCTGCGTCGCGGCTTCCGCCAGCATCTCAGTGCGCCCGATACCCTCACTGACTGGCGTCCGTGGGTGCATGAGATGCGCCTGTTTAAAGATGCGGAGGAAATTGCGCTGTTACGTCGCGCCGGGGAAATCAGCGCACTGGCGCATATCCGCGCCATGCAAACCTGCCAGCCGGGCATGTTCGAGTATCAGCTCGAAGGGGAAATCCATCACGAATTTACCCGTCACGGCGCGCGTTATCCCTCTTATAACACCATTGTGGGTGCCGGGGAGAACGGCTGCATTCTGCACTACACCGAAAACGAAAGTGAAATGCGCGACGGTGATCTGGTGCTCATCGATGCAGGCTGTGAGTTCCACGGCTATGCCGGTGATATCACCCGCACCTTCCCGGTTAACGGCAAATTCAGCCCGGCGCAGCGCGACATTTATGGCATCGTGCTGGCTTCGCTGAAGCGATCGCTTGAGATGTTCCGGCCTGGCGTCAGCATCCGCGAAGTGAATGACGAAGTGGTGCGCATCATGATCACCGGTCTGGTGGAACTGGGTATCCTGGAGGGCGACATCGATACCCTGATCGCCGAGGACGTGCATCGCCAGTTCTATATGCATGGCCTGGGCCACTGGCTGGGGATGGATGTTCACGACGTCGGTCACTACGGCACCCCGAGTCGCGACCGGATTCTGGAACCGGGCATGGTGTTAACGGTTGAGCCGGGTCTTTATATCGGACCGGATGCGGATGTGCCCGCGCAGTATCGCGGCATCGGCATCCGAATCGAAGATGACATTGTCATCACTGACGATGGTATTGAGAATCTCACCGACAGCGTCGTGAAAGAAGCCGATGAGATTGAAGCGCTGATGGCGGCGGCAAAACAGGCATGACGATTCTGATTGCCGGTGGCGGCATGACCGGGGCGACGCTGGCGCTGGCGATCTCTCATCTGACCCAGGGCACACTGCCGGTAACGCTGATTGAAAGCAGCGAGCCAGGCAGCCGGACGCATCCCGGTTTCGACGGCCGCGCCATTGCGCTCTCTGCCGGAACCTGCCAGCAGCTGGCGGACATCAATCTGTGGCAGCACATCGCCCGTTGTGCCACACCGATTACCGACATCCATGTCTCCGATCGCGGTCACGCCGGTTTTGTATCGCTGGCGGCGGCTGACTACGCTATTCCGGCGCTGGGGCAGGTGGTCGAGTTGTTTGACGTCGGTCAGCGGCTGTTTGCTGAACTGAAAAAAGCGCCAGGTGTGACGCTGCGCTGTCCGGCGCGCGTCACCCAGGCACACCGTAGTGAACAGCAGGTTGAGGTGACGCTGGACAGTGGCGAGCAACTCAGCGGCAAATTGCTGGTGGCAGCAGATGGCACGCGCTCTGCGCTGGCCGCCTCGTGCGGCATTCAGTGGCAACGGGACGACTATCAGCAGCTCGCCGTGATTGCCAATGTCTCAACCGCGCTGCCCCATCAGGGCCGGGCGTTTGAGCGTTTCACGGAGCACGGCCCGCTGGCGCTGCTGCCGATGTCCGGCAACCGTCTCTCACTGGTCTGGTGTCATCCGCTTTCGCAGCGTGAACGCATTGAGCAGTGGAGCGAGTCCGAATTCCTGAGCCAGCTGCAACGTGCTTTTGGCTGGCGGCTGGGCAAATTCACGCACACCGGCCAGCGCGAGTATTACCCGCTGGCGCTGCACCAGGCGATGTCGCCGGTGACGCATCGCGTGGCGGTGGTGGGCAATGCGGCGCAGACGCTGCATCCGATTGCCGGGCAGGGCTTTAACCTCGGCCTGCGCGATGTGATGTCGCTGGCTGAAACGCTGGCAGGCGCCCATCGTCAACAGCAGGATCCCGGCAGCTATGCAGTGCTGCATCATTATCAGCAGCGTCGTCAGCCCGATCGCGCCGCCACCATCGGTATCACCGACGGACTGGTTCGCGTTTTTGCGAATCGCTATGGTCCGATGGTGGCAGGACGTAACCTGGGCCTGCTGGCGATGGATCATCTGCCGTGGCTACGAAATCAACTGGCTGAGCGTACGCTTGGCTGGGTTAAGCGTTAATAAAGAGGCTCAGATGCAAACTTTTGATGTGGTGATTGCCGGTGGCGGTATGGTGGGACTGGCTGTGGCCTGCGGCTTGCAGGGCAGCGGACTGCGCATCGCCGTACTGGAAAAATCGCCGGAGCCACCGCTGGCGCTGAATGCGTCCCCGTCAATTCGCGTGTCGGCAATCAACGCCGCCAGCGAACGGCTGCTGCAGAAGCTGGATGTCTGGTCGACCATACTCTCACTGCGCTGCCGCGCGTATCACGGCATGGAAGTGTGGGATAAGGACAGCTTCGGCTCCATCGCTTTCGATGATGAGCAGCAGGGCTTGTCGCATCTGGGCCATATCATCGAAAACCCGGTGATCCACAATGCCCTCTGGCAGCGTGCCAGTGCCTGCAGCGACGTGACGATAATGGCACACTCGCAGTTACAGCAGGTGGCGTTTGGTGACAACGAAGCCTTTGTTACCCTGCAGGATGGCAGCATGTTAAGCGCGCGATTAATGATTGCCGCTGACGGCGCTAACTCCTGGCTGCGCAACAAAGCCGACATTCCGCTGACCTTCTGGGATTACGATCACCATGCGCTAGTGGCTAACGTCCGCACTGAGAAACCGCACGACGCGGTGGCGCGCCAGGTGTTTCACGGCGACGGTATTCTGGCTTTCCTGCCCATGCAGGATCCGCATCTCAGTTCCATCGTCTGGTCGCTCTCGCCGCAGGAAGCGAGCCGTCTGGAAACCATGCCGGAAGCGCTATTCAATCAGCAGCTCTCAGTGGCGTTTGATATGCGCCTCGGCCTGTGCCAGCTGGAAAGCGAGCGCAAATCGTTCCCGCTGGTAGCGCGCTATGCCCGCAACTTTGCGGCACACCGTCTGGCGCTGGTGGGCGATGCGGCTCACACCATTCATCCGCTGGCGGGGCAGGGCGTAAACCTTGGCTTTATGGATGCCGCCGAGTTGATTGGTGAGATTCGCCGTCTCCATCAGCAGGGCAAAGATATTGGTCAGCACCTCTATCTGCGTCGCTACGAGCGCAGCCGTAAACACAGCGCCGCAATAATGCTGGCAGGCATGCAGGGCTTCCGGGAGATGTTCGCCGGCAATAATCCGGCGAAAAAACTGCTGCGTGACGTCGGTCTGAAGCTGACTGATCGTCTGCCTGGCGTAAAACCTATGATGCTGAAGCAGGCGATGGGCCTGAATGATCTGCCCGCCTGGCTACGCTAAATCCACGCCTTCTGATAAGCCAGCATCTGCTGGCTTTTTTATGCCTGAACCCCCTCTGCACCACCAAAAGGCAACGCTGCACCAGCAGGGGTCTTCGTTTGATTTATTCTAATTTTGCGAGCAATTTCGCATTACTTTTTCTCATTGAACCCTTCAGTAATAGCGGGATTTTTTTAACATCCTCAACGGCATCCCGCATAAATTTGCTGCGTATATTTAAAAACCCTGCATTTATTGCGCGATTAATCACAAAATTGCAGTTTTTTATCCTGTCTGCGACTGTTCCTGGTTAGGCTGTGCCTCTGCTTTCGACCCCGGTTTGCTTATGGTTAATCGTCAGATTCGGTGGTAACGTCAGCCGTAAGAGAACGTTTGCGTCGGCACTGAATTCCGGCGCACTTTTGCACTCACTCGCTTCTGCACAGGATGGTTATGACTCAGCAAACACCTCTGTTTGAACAGCATCAGGCCTGCGGTGCCCGCATGGTGGATTTTCATGGCTGGATGATGCCGCTGCACTATGGCTCCCAGATGGATGAACATCATGTGGTGCGAACCGACGCCGGGATGTTTGATGTCTCTCACATGACCATCGTCGACCTGACAGGCCCGCGTACCCGTGAATTCCTGCGCTACCTGCTGGCGAATGATGTGGCAAAACTGACACAGCCAGGCAAAGCGCTTTACACCGGAATGCTGAATGCTTCGGGTGGCGTCATTGACGATTTGATTGTTTACTTTATGAGCGAGGAGTTCTTCCGGCTGGTGGTGAACTCCGCGACCCGTGAAAACGATCTCGCCTGGATCACGCAACATGCGCAGGGCTATGGCATTACGCTGACGGAACGCGATGACCTGGCGCTGATTGCTGTGCAGGGCCCGCAGGCGCAGCAGAAAGCTCAGACGCTGTTCAGCGAGGAGCAGCGTCAGGCTGTTGCTGGCATGAAGCCCTTTTTCGGTGTGCAGTCAGGTGACCTGTTTATCGCTACCACCGGCTACACCGGCGAAGCGGGATATGAAATTGCGATGCCTGCAGAGGAGGCGGCCGATTTCTGGCAGCGTCTGCTGGCCGCTGGCGTCAAACCTGCTGGACTGGGCGCACGCGACACGCTGCGTCTGGAAGCGGGGATGAATCTTTATGGTCAGGAGATGGACGAAGGCGTTTCACCGCTGGCTGCCAACATGGGCTGGACGGTGTGCTGGGAACCCGCTGACCGCGACTTCATTGGTCGGGAAGCGCTCGAACTACAGCGTGAACGCGGCACCGAAAAACTGGTGGGGCTGATCCTTACTGAAAAAGGGGTGCTGCGTAACGGCCAGCCGGTGCGTTTCACCGATGACCAGGGGCAGCCGCAGGAGGGGATCATCACCAGTGGATCTTTCTCACCGACACTGGGTTGCAGCATCGCCCTGGCGCGCGTACCGGCCTCCGTCGGCAGCACCGCCATCGTTGAGATCCGTAACCGCCAGATGCCCGTCCAGGTTACCCGTCCCGTTTTTGTCCGCGCCGGTAAACCGGTCGCCCAGTAAATTTTATTCAGGAGAAATGGCCAATGAGCAATGTGCCGAATACGTTGAAGTACCGCGACAGCCACGAATGGGTGCGCAAAGAAGCCGATGGCAGCTACACGGTGGGGATTACTGAACATGCGCAGGAATTACTGGGCGACATGGTATTTGTCGATCTGCCAGAAGTGGGCGCGACGTTTGCCGCTGGTGAAGAGTGCGCGGTCGCAGAATCCGTTAAAGCGGCTTCAGATATCTATGCGCCAATCAGCGGTGAGATTGTCGCGGTCAACGAAGCACTGACTGACTCCCCGGAGCAGGTCAACAGCGAGCCTTATGACGGCGGCTGGTTATTTAAAATTAAAGCCAGCGACGCGTCTGAAATCGACACGCTGCTGGATGCGGATGCTTATAAAGCCTCCATCGACGAGTAGTCGTCAGGCGGCCTCGTGCAGAGGCCGCAGATTTCTGTTTGCTCTCCGGTTCCCCCAGCCCGATTCAGGATTTACTGCTAATGACTCAGACTCTCAGCCAGCTTGAACACAACGGTGCATTCATTGAGCGCCATATTGGTCCTTCACCTGAGCAGCAGGCGCAGATGCTTGACGCAATTGGTGCCCGTTCGCTGGAAGCGTTAATCAGCACGATTGTGCCGGCCGACATTCAGCTGCCAGGCCCACCCGCAGTAGGCGAAGCGGCCACAGAACAGCAGGCGCTGGCCGAACTGAAAGCCATTGCCAGCCAGAATCTGCGTTACAAATCCTGGATCGGTATGGGGTACAGCGCGGTCATCACCCCGCCAGTCATCCTGCGTAACATGCTGGAAAATCCGGGCTGGTACACTGCCTATACGCCGTATCAGCCTGAAGTCTCGCAGGGCCGTCTGGAAGCACTGCTGAACTTCCAGCAGCTGACGCTGGATCTCACCGGGATGGATATCGCGTCCGCCTCGCTGCTGGATGAAGCCACTGCCGCTGCCGAAGCGATGGCGATGGCAAAACGCGTCAGTAAACTCAAAAACGCCAATAAATTCTTCATTGCCGACGATATTCATCCGCAGACGCTGGATGTGGTTCGTACCCGTGCGGCGACGTTCGGCTTCGAGCTGATCATCGATAGCGCCGACAAGGCATCCGATCACGACGATCTCTTTGGTGTGCTGCTGCAACAGGTAGGCACCACCGGCGAAGCGCACGATTACAGCGCGCTGATTGCCGGGCTGAAAGCACGTAAAGTGGTGGTCAGCGTGGCGGCGGACTTTATGTCGCTGGTCTTACTGGAAGCGCCAGGCAAGCAGGGCGCAGACATCGTCTTTGGTTCAGCTCAGCGTTTCGGCGTGCCAATGGGTTACGGCGGTCCGCATGCTGCCTTCTTCGCCAGCCGCGACGAGCATAAACGTTCTATGCCAGGCCGCATCATCGGTGTGTCACGTGATGCCGCGGGCAACACGGCGTTGCGTATGGCGATGCAGACCCGTGAACAACATATCCGCCGTGAAAAGGCCAACTCCAACATCTGTACGTCGCAGGTGCTGCTGGCAAACATCGCCGGTCTCTACGCGGTGTTCCACGGCCCGGCTGGTTTGAAACGCATTGCCTCACGTATTCACCGCTTCACCAACATCCTGGCAGCCGGACTACAGCAGGGCGGCCTGAAACTGCGTCATCAGCACTGGTTTGATACGCTGACGGTGGAAGTGGCAGATAAAGTCGCCGTGCTGAATCGCGCCCTGAGCTTTGGCGTTAACCTGCGTAGCGACATCCATAATGCCGTTGGCATCACGCTGGATGAAACCACCTGCCGCGAAGATATTCTGGCGCTGTTCGCCATTCTGCTGGGTGATGAACATGGCCAGGATCTGGAAAAACTTGACAGCGAAGTCGCCAGCGAAAGCCACGCGATTCCTGCTGGGCTGCAACGCCACAGCGAGATTCTGACCCATCCGGTGTTCAACCGTCATCACAGCGAAACCGAGATGATGCGTTACATGCACAGCCTGGAGAAAAAGGATCTGGCGCTGAATCAGGCGATGATCCCATTGGGCTCCTGCACCATGAAGCTTAACGCAGCCGCCGAGATGATCCCGATCACCTGGCCGGAATTTGCGGAACTGCATCCGTTCTGCCCGGCTGAACAGGCCACCGGCTATCTGCAGATGATCGGCCAGCTTTCGCAGTGGCTGGTGCAGCTCACCGGCTATGATGCACTCTGTATGCAGCCTAACTCCGGCGCACAGGGTGAATATGCCGGGCTGCTGGCGATCCGCCGCTATCACGAAAGCCGCGGCGAGGGCGATCGTCATCTCTGCCTGATCCCGAGTTCGGCGCACGGTACGAACCCGGCTTCAGCCCAGATGGCGGGCATGGACGTGGTCGTGGTAGCCTGCGATAAACAGGGCAACATCGACCTCGGCGACCTGCGTGAAAAAGCAGCTCAGGCGGGCGACAGGCTCTCCTGCATCATGGTGACTTATCCTTCTACTCACGGCGTCTATGAAGAGACCATCCGTGAAGTGTGCCAGATCGTGCATCAGTACGGCGGTCAGGTTTATCTGGATGGCGCGAATATGAATGCGCAGGTCGGCATCACCACGCCAGGCTACATCGGCGCAGATGTCTCGCACCTCAATCTGCACAAAACCTTCTGCATTCCGCACGGCGGCGGCGGTCCGGGTATGGGACCGATTGGCGTGAAAGCGCACCTGGCGCCGTTTGTTCCGGGGCACAGCGTGGTACAGATCGACGGTGTACTGACGCAGCAGGGTGCGGTCTCCGCAGCGCCGTTTGGCAGCGCCTCTATTCTGCCGATCAGCTGGATGTACATTCGCATGATGGGCGCCGAAGGGCTGAAACAGGCCAGCTCGGTCGCGATTCTGAATGCCAACTATATCGCCAGCCGTCTGCAGTCTGCCTATCCGGTGCTCTACACCGGTCGTGATGGTCGCGTGGCGCATGAATGTATTCTCGACATCCGTCCGCTGAAAGAGCAGACCGGCATCAGTGAGCTGGATATCGCTAAGCGCCTGATCGATTACGGATTCCACGCGCCGACCATGTCCTTCCCGGTGGCGGGTACGCTGATGGTGGAGCCGACCGAGTCAGAGAGCAAAATCGAACTCGATCGCTTTATCGACGCGATGCTGGCGATCCGCATGGAGATTGACCGGGTGGCGGCAGGTGAATGGCCGCTGGACGACAACCCCCTGGTTAATGCACCGCATACCCAGCTGGAAATCGTCAGTGAGTGGTCACATCCATACAGCCGTGAACTGGCGGTCTTCCCGGCGGGCAACCACAATAAATACTGGCCGACGGTAAAACGTCTGGATGATGTGTTTGGCGACCGTAATCTGTTCTGCTCCTGCGTGCCGATGAGCGATTATCAGTAAGCTCCCCGCCGGTAAGCATTAATCATCAGGGCCGATTCGTCGGCCCTTTTTTACTGGAGATTCAGCATGAAACTGGCACTGGTTACAGGTGGCAGCCGCGGTATCGGACGGGCCACGTCGCTGTTACTGGCAGCCCGGGGTTATCGGGTTGCGGTGAACTATCGTCAGCGCGAGGCCGAAGCGCAACAGCTGGTGGCGGAGATCCAGCAGCAGGGCGGTGAAGCCTTTGCGGTTCAGGCGGATATCAGTGATGAAGCTCAGGTGATGGCGATGTTTGCGCAGCTCGACCAGCAGCCTGTGCCGCTGGCGTTGCTGGTGAACAACGCCGGGATTCTGTTTCAGCAGTGCCGCACTGAGCAACTGGATGCGGCGCGCCTGCATAAGGTCTTTGCTACCAACGTCATCGGATCTTTTCTCTGCTGTCGTGAGGCGGTTAAGCGGATGGGCACCCATCACGGCGGTCAGGGCGGCGCGATTGTAAACGTCTCGTCGGCCGCGTCACGTACCGGTGCGCCTGGCGAATATGTCGATTACGCGGCCTCAAAAGGCGCGATGGATACGCTGACCAAAGGATTGTCGCTGGAAGTGGCGCAGCAGGGGATTCGGGTCAATGGCGTACGTCCAGGATTCATCTATACAGAGATGCATGCGGATGGCGGAGAGCCGGGCAGGGTGGACAGGCTGGCCAGCGTGATCCCGATGGGACGTGGCGGTGAGGCAGAAGAGGTGGCGGAAGCGATCGTCTGGCTGGCCAGCGATGCGGCCTCTTACATCACCGGCAGCATCATTGACGCTGCCGGTGGGCGTTAACTAGCCACAGTTTATGCGGCTTGAGGGATCAGAGGTTTTCGCCGTTGCTGGCGATAACCTGCTGATACCAGCCAAAGCTCTTCTTCTTCGCACGAGAAAAGTCGCCGCTGCCATCATCGTTTTTATTCACATGAATAAAACCGTAGCGCTTGTCGTACTGGCCCGTGGTGAACGAAACGCAATCCAGGCAGCCCCACGGCGTATAGCCCATTAAATCCACACCATCATACGCCACGGCTTTCTTCATCTCTTCGATGTGCGCACGCAGATAGTCGATGCGGTAATCATCTTCAATCAGTCCGTCAGCATTGGGCTTATCGATCGCACCGAAGCCGTTCTCCACAATGAACAGCGGCTTCTGGTAACGCTCGTACATCTCGTTCATGGCATAGCGCAGGCCAACCGGGTCGATCTGCCAGCCCCAGTCTGACGCTTTCACATGCGGGTTTTTCACCACGCCTTCAAAACCGGTGATCGGGTCGTCAACGCCGCTGGCATCGGTCTTCACGGCGTTACTCATGTAGTAGCTGAAACCGACATAGTCTGCGCAGCCCTGGCGAAGCGTTTCGGCATCGTCCGCTTCCATCTGAATGTCGTAGCCCTTGCGCGCCCACTCTTTCAGAGTGTAGGCCGGATAGTAGCCGCGCATCTGCACGTCACTGAACACATAGCGCTGATGCATCGATTCCTGCGCCAGCACCACATCGTCCGGGTGGCAGGAGAATGGATAGATCGGCACCATCGCGATCATGCAGCCGATCTGTAAGTCAGGATTGATGTCGTGACCGAGCTTCACTACTTTGGCGCTGGCAACAAACTGGTGGTGCATTACCTGATACATCGCCTGTTCAGGTTTCTCATGCTCGGTAAAGATCACGCCTGAACAGCAGTAACCAAACAGCGGATACTGCCAGTTACGCTGGTTGTTTATCTCGTTAAAGGTCATCCAGTATTTCACTTTGTTCTTATAGCGATTCAGCACCACTTCGCTGAAGCGTACAAAGAAGTCGACCACTTTGCGGTTGTGCCAGCCGCCATACTCTTTGACCAGGTGATAAGGCATTTCGAAGTGCGAAAGGGTGATGACCGGTTCAATGCCATATTTCAGCAGTTCATCAAACAGATCGTCATAGAATTGCAGGCCCGCTTCGTTGGGCTGCTGCTCATCCCCGTTGGGGAAGATGCGGGTCCAGGCAATAGAGGTACGGAAACATTTGAAGCCCATCTCGGCAAACAGCGCGACATCCTGTTTGTAATGGGAGTAAAACTCCACGCCTTTGTGGTTCGGGTAGAAGTGACCAGGCTGCACGCCGTCGGTGATGACACGGTCAACGCCATGTGAACCGCCGGTCATCACGTCAGCAATGCTGACGCCTTTGCCGCCCTGATCCCAGCCGCCTTCAACCTGATGCGCGGCGACTGCGCCGCCCCAAAGAAAGCCTTTAGGTAACTGCAATTCTGCACTCATGCTTCACCCCATTACGGATATTGAAATTGAGCTGAGTGTAGCAAGGAAATATTGAAAGTCACGATATAACAGTGCGCGAATAATGACGTTTGTTACATCCAAAAAACAGGCTGTTTTATTTCCCTAGCTGGCGGCCGATCGCTTCAATAATATAGGTCACCGGCACCTGAGTCGTAATGTCAGAATTGTCGGCCATGCGGATAATCGGCACATGGTAGCAGAGGTTAAAATCACCAATCTTCGCCAGCGAGCAGCTTTCTGTATTGGTTATCGCAATGATTTTGCACTTATTCAGGCTGAACTGACTGGCAATGCGCAGGATCTCTTCCGTTTCGCCGGAGACCGATAAAATAATGGCGACGGCATTTTCATAGAGATCAGGGCTGACCGGATAATAGGGGTCATCAATCGCATGGCTGAATTTTCCGAGGTTTGAGAAAAAACGCGCACCATATTTTGCCAGGCTGCCGGAGGTGCCGACGCCAATAAAGAAGACCCGCTCCGCCTGATTAGTTTTCTGCGCGGCCTGCGTGATGAGCTGTTCAAATTCCGGGTTATTAATACTTTTAAAAAAGCTCAGCATTTCGCTGACACCCGCCGTATTGAGCAGCGGCGCGCGCTCCTGTTCGCTTAGGCGCAGGCGGATGCGGAATTCTGACCAGCCTTCACAATCCATCTTGCGGCAGAAACGCAGCACGGTGGTGGTGGAGACACCAGCCTGCTCAGCCAGTTCGCGGATCGTCATGTAGCTGACGCCTTCGCGGTGCTTAATGATGAACTGATAGACCTGCATTTCCAGATCGTTAAGACGAGCGAGATCGCGATGCGAAAACATGGATGACTCATTGAACAGTTGACCGGCGGTCAGTTTACCAGATTCATCACCCGGTTTAACGGAGAGTCAATTTCAGCAAATAATTTTAGCGTACACGTGTACACTGAAAAAATTATTGGCTACGCTGGGTAACCGTTATCATTGCTATGGAGCTGTTCAGGAACCTGATATGACCACCACACTCTCTCACAAACACCGGCCCGCTGCGGGCTATTCAGTTGCTGAAGAAATTGCCAACAGTATCAGCCACGGACTCGGCTGCCTGTTTGGTATCGTCGGTCTGGTATTGATGATTCATCAGGCCACTGAGAGGCAGGCTGACACCATCACCTTTATCAGTTACAGCCTCTATGGCGGCAGCATGATTCTGCTGTTTCTGGCCTCGACGCTCTATCACGCTATCCCGGATGGACCGGCCAGACCCTGGCTGAAAAAGCTGGATCACTGCGCCATCTATCTGCTGATTGCGGGCACCTACACGCCGTTTCTGCTGGTCGGTCTGAGGACGCCGCTGGCGTATGGATTAATGGCGGTGATCTGGGGACTGGCGCTGGCGGGGATTGTGTTCAAGCTCACGATTGCGCATCGCTTTAAAGCGCTGTCGCTGGTGACCTATCTCTGTATGGGGTGGCTGTCGCTGATTGTGGTTTATCAGCTGGCGATGATCCTGCCGCCGGGCTGCATCTGGCTGCTGGCCGCAGGCGGAATTATCTATTCGCTGGGGGTGATTTTCTATGTGGCGCGCCGCATTCCCTTTAATCACGCCATCTGGCATTTGTTCGTGCTGGGCGGCAGTCTCTGCCACTTCTGCGCCATCTATTTTTATGTGCGCTGAGTATAGCCTGCTCTGAATGGTGACACTGGCCCTTCCCTTAGCGGAAGGGCCTTACGCTCAATCAGCTCTCATCCAGCGAGTAGGGCAGTGGCTGAATGGTCAGATGTCCGCCTTCATCGCCTTCCACCCGTAGCACGCTGTCCGGCTCCAGATCGTTATTCATCACGACCTGAATCCAGCTGATCCCGTCATCTAACTGTACCGCAGCCAGCACGCTGCCGGTACGACGCCAGCGTTCACCCATCTGCAACTCCAGCGGGGCATTAGCTTCAGGCAGATGACTTGCCTGACCCGCCAGCCAGTAGAGTGCGCGTTTATTGGCACCGCGATATTTCGCCCTTGCTACCATCTCCTGACCGGCATAGCAGCCTTTTTTAAAGCTGATGGCATCCAGCGCCTGCAGGTTGGTGGCCTGTGGAATAAACTGCACGCTGGTGGCCGGGTCGATCACCGGAATGCCTGCTTCAATATCCAGTGCCAGCCACTGCTGACTGTCATTAAACTGTGCATCATCGTTGAGCTTCTGCTTCAGCGCCTCTGCCTGGGACAGCGAGGTGACAATCAGAAAACGCTCGGCCGGATGGGCAAACCACAACAGCGTGGTTTCTCCCTGCTGCACGACCGGTTTCTCGCTGTCGGGCAGGCTATCAAACAGATTCGCCAGCGCGGCCCGCGCCTGAAAACCGGCTACGCCAAGCAACACGGACTCATCGTCAGCCGCCATCGTCACTTTCGAAAACACGGCGTATTTTTTTAACTCGGCCAACTGGGTGTTGCGCAGTTCGCGGCGGATCAGCCAGGCATAGCCTTCGCCGCGATGGAACAGGCGCATATTGCTCCACATTTTGCCTTTGGCATCGCAGTGAGCAGCGGGCGAATGGTGGTCTGCATCCAGCGCCGCGACATCCAGCGTTAACTGACCCTGCAGGTAAGAGGTGCTGTCGGCACCGGTAATGGAAACCAGCGCCCAGCTATCCAGTGACATCAGGGTTAACGGCAGACGAGAGGACGCGGCAGGCTGGCGCGGCGGTAAAGTAAAAGTGGGCATGGAGATATCCTGTATAAGAAGGTTCATCCGGAACATTGTCTTCAATGTTAAAAGAGCCGACTGGCAATGCAACCTGTTTACGGAAAACGGCGCACAAAAGGCGTGATAACCCTGAAAACGTGCGATCTGAAATGTGGCAGGTTGCACAGCCTGCGATGCTGCGCCTGCGAGTCGCATTAAACCAGGTTACACTAGCGGCCACGTTGTGAATTGTGGAAATTGATGCATGGATATTAATGATAAATCACGTATTCAGTGGGCCTGCCGTCGCGGCATGCTGGAACTGGATGTGGCTATTATGCCGTTCTTCAAATTTGAGTATGACACGCTGAACGACACCGATAAGCAGGTGTTTGTTAATCTGCTGAAGAGTGACGATCCCGATCTGTTCAACTGGCTGATGAATCACGGTGAGCCAAAGGATCCGGAGCTTAAGCGGATGGTGAATTTGATCCAGCAGCGTAACCATGATCGCGGCCCGGTGGCAATGTAAGCTGCGCCCCTCTCGCCTGGCGTGCGCAATACTGTGCGCCTGGCTGGTGGCCGCAGTAACGGGCGTAGTCATGATGACGCTGCCGGTGGGCGGCTGGCTGATTAAAGCGCCGGTTATTTTGCTGTTGCTGGCTGAGGGCTGGCGCAGCTTCCGGCGATTGATTCAGCGGCACGGCGGGTTACAGCGGGAAGGGATTCATTGCTGGATCTGGCAGGGAAAACGCTGGCGACCGACCCAGCCGCTGCGCTGGTTACCGATTGGCCTGCTGCTGGTGGCCCGGAGTGAAAAGGGGGCCACGCTGCGCTGGTGGCTGATGCGGGACAATATGCAGCCTGGCGAATGGCGTGCGTTACGCGCCTGCTGTTTAAGCAAGGCGCGGCATTAACGTCAGCGGGGCAGGCAAGGCCAGTCAGAGCAGTGCAGCGGTTTCGGTTAACACCTGCTCACACCACTGCTCAACGCGCTCATCGGTTAACTCAAACTGATTCACATCATCCAGCGCCAGACCCACAAACTGCGAGCCATCAGCACTCAGCGGTTTAGGGCTGGTAAACTCATAGCCCTCAAGCGGCCAGTAGCCGACAAAACGCACGCCCATTGGCTGCAGCAAATCGTGCAGCATGCCGAGCGCATCTAAAAACCACTCGCCATAGCCAATCTGATCGCCCATGCCATAAAGGGCAACAATCTTGTTTTGCAGATTCAGCGCGGGCAACTGCGTCCAGATCGCCTCCCAGTCCTCCTGCAACTCACCGAAATCCCAGGTCGGGATGCCCATGATCAGCAAATCGTACTGCTCCATCAGGCGCGGGTCGTCATCTTTGACGTTATGCAGCGTCACTAACTCTTCGCCAATAAAATCGCGAATTTTCTCCGCTACGATTTCGGTGTAACAGGTACTGGAACCGTAAAAAAGACCGATTTTCATGCAGATAACACTCTGTAAATACTGACTTTGGCGCAATTGTACCAGAAGCACTGCTGAATCAGGCATAATGAGCATGATTTTACACCAGACGGCGGAGACAACGTGCAGGACAGCGATCTGACAGAACAGTTTCTTGATGCGCTCTGGATTGAACGCAATCTGGCGCAAAACACTCTCTCCTCTTATCGCCAGGATCTCCAGACGCTGACCGGCTGGCTGGCGCATCACCAGCTGACGCTGCTCAGCGTTGCGCCGCTGGATCTGCAGCAGTTTCTGGCCGAAAGGCTGGAGGGAGGCTACAAGGCGACCAGTTCAGCGCGGCTGCTCAGCGCCATGCGTCGCCTGTTCCAGTATCTTTATCGCGAAAAGCTTCGCCCGGACGATCCTAGCGCGTTGCTGTCCGCGCCAAAACTGCCGCAGCGTTTGCCGAAAGATCTCAGTGAAGCGCAGGTCGAGCGGTTGTTGCAGGCACCCAATATCGATATTCCGCTGGAGCTGCGCGACAAGGCGATGCTGGAGCTGCTTTACGCCACCGGCCTGCGTGTCTCCGAACTGATTGGCCTGACGCTCAGCGATATCAGCCTGCGACAGGGCGTCGTCCGGGTTATCGGTAAAGGGGATAAAGAGCGGCTTGTGCCTTTAGGTGAAGAAGCGGTTTACTGGCTGGAGCAATATATGGAACATGGTCGTCCGTGGCTGCTCAATGGGCAGACGCTGGACGTGATGTTTCCCAGCAACCGGGCACAGCAGATGACGCGTCAGACCTTCTGGCATCGCATCAAGCACTACGCCACGCTGGCGGGGATCGACAGCGAAAAGTTGTCGCCGCATGTGATGCGCCACGCCTTTGCTACCCATCTGCTGAACCACGGCGCCGATCTGCGTGTCGTACAGATGCTGCTGGGACACAGCGATCTCTCCACCACCCAAATTTATACGCACGTCGCCACTGAGCGCCTGCGTCAGTTGCATCAACAACACCATCCGCGAGCATGATTCGCGGCGATAAGGATAAAAATGAACAAGCATTTTGCGATGCTGGCCCTGTTAGCCAGCGCCTTTTCCGGTCTCGCACAGGCCGATGACAGCGCCATCCAGCAATCACTTAAAAAGCTCGGTCTGAACCAGACGGAGATCAGCCCGTCACCGCTGCCGGGCTTTAAAACCGTGCTGTCGGAAAGCGGCGTGCTCTATGTTACCGATGACGGCAAACATATGATCCAGGGTCCGCTCTATGACGTCAGCGGCAAACAGCCGGTCAATGTCACCAACCAGCTGCTGGACAAAAAAGTCGAGGCGCTGGTGCCGGAGATGATCGTCTACAAAGCACCGAAAGAGCAGCATGTGATCACCGTCTTCACCGACATCACCTGTGGCTACTGTCACAAGCTGCACGAGCAGATGGCAGACTACAATGCGCTGGGCATCACCGTGCGCTACCTGGCGTTTCCGCGTGAAGGGCTGAACGGTCAGATTGAACCCGCGATGAAAGCGATCTGGTGCAGCGCTGATCGCAATAAAGCGTTTGATGAGGCGATGAAAGGCAATGCGCCGAAAATGGCCGCACCAGACAGCTGCAAAATTGATATTGCTCAGCACTACAAACTGGGCGTGCTGTTCGGCATTCAGGGTACACCCGCGATGCTAACCGATACCGGCATGATGATCCCAGGTTATCAGTCGCCACAGGAGCTGAAGCAGGTGCTGGACAATCAGAAGCGTGGTGGTTAATCGGTGGTAAAACAGGAAGTGGAACTGCGTCGCCGTGAGGTGACGGTTGATGATGCGCTACCGGCAACGCTGCCGCCGCTGCTGAAACGGCTCTATCTGCAACGCGGCGTGCGTGACGCCGCAGAGCTGGAGCGCGGTGCGAAAAATCTGCTGCCGTACCAGTCCTTAAGCGGGATTGATCGCGCGGTGGAACTGCTGCATCAGGCGCTGCTGGATGGACGTCGCATTATGGTGGTGGGCGACTTTGATGCCGATGGTGCGACCAGTACTGCGCTCACGGTGATGGCGCTGCGCAGCATGGGCGGCGGTAACGTGCAGTATCTGGTGCCTAACCGCTTTGAAGATGGTTATGGCCTCAGTCCGGAAGTGGTTGAGCAGGCGCGGGCGCGCGGTGCCGCGATGATCCTGACGGTCGATAACGGCATCTCCTCCCACGCTGGCGTTGATTTTGCCCATCAGCACGGGATTCCGGTGCTGATTACCGACCACCATCTGCCGGGCGAGACCTTACCGTCCGCTGAGGCGATCGTGAATCCTAATCTGCCGGACTGCAACTTCCCCTCACGCGCGCTGGCGGGCGTTGGCGTGGCGTTCTATCTGATGCTGGCGCTACGCGCCCATCTGCGCGCCCAGGGCTGGTTTGGCACTACCCGCACTGAACCGAATCTGGCGGAGATGCTGGATTTGGTTGCGCTTGGCACGGTTGCCGATGTGGTGCCGCTCGACGTCAATAACCGCATTCTGGTGTGGCAGGGGCTCAGCCGCATCCGTGCCGGAAAATGCCGGCCAGGCATCCGGGCGCTGCTGGAGATTGCTAATCGCGATGCCCGACAGCTGGCGGCCAGCGATCTCGGCTTCGCGCTGGGACCCCGACTCAACGCCGCAGGCCGTCTCGACGATATGTCGGTGGGCGTGGCGCTGTTAATGACTGAAGATCTCAGTCAGGCGCGGATGTTAGCCAGTGAGCTGGACGCGCTGAACCAGACGCGCAAAGAGATAGAGCAGGGCATGCAGAGCGAAGCGCTGGCGCTGTGTCAGGCGCTGGAACGTGAGCAGAGCGATCTGCCGCTGGGGCTAGCCTTCTATCATCCCGAATGGCATCAGGGCGTGGTGGGGATCCTCGCCTCCCGTCTTAAAGAGCGGTTCCATCGTCCGGTGATTGCCTTTGCTCCGGCAGGCGACGGCACGCTGAAAGGTTCGGGTCGTTCGATTGCCGGTCTGCATCTGCGTGATGCGCTGGAGCGTCTGGATACGCTGAATCCCGGTCTGATGATGAAGTTCGGCGGTCACGCCATGGCGGCCGGTTTATCGCTGGAGACCGCACGCTACGAGGAGTTTCGTCAGCGCTTTGCCGAGCTGGTCGGAGAGTGGCTGGATGGCGAATCGCTGCAGGGCATTATCTGGTCAGATGGCGCGTTACAGCCGCAGGAGTTTTCCCTGCAGACCGCTGAGATGCTGCGCGAAGCCGGACCCTGGGGCCAGGCGTTCCCGGAACCCGCATTTGACGGCAAATTTAAGCTGCTGCAACAGCGGCTGGTGGGTGAGCGACATCTGAAAGTGATGGTCGAGCCGCTGGACGGTGGGCCGTTGATCGACGGCATCGCCTTTAATGTTGATACCACGCTGTGGCCCGACAGCAGCATCCGTCAGGTCGAACTGGCCTATAAGCTGGATATCAATGAGTATCGCGGTAACCGCTCGGTCCAGCTGATCATCGACCATATCTGGCCGCTGAACTGAGTTAAACAGGGCGCACGCGTCTCCGGCCGGCCACGGCAGAGGCGCGCCAGCCTGATTATCCCCGGTGTTAACCTGCTGCGCGCAAGGATGTCGCGCAAATGCGACGCCTTACGCAACCCCGGTATCATCCCCCTGTCTCAGCGCTACAATCTGCCGCCAGTTTCGGGTAAACTTGTGCGTTAATTTTCCTGTCCCATCGAACATAAGAAAGACGCTAAAGCCATGTTTGAAATCAACCCGGTCAAAAACCGTATTCAGGACCTCAGTGAGCGCAGCGACGTTCTTCGGGGGTATCTTTGACTACGATGCCAAGAAAGAACGCCTCGAAGAAGTAAACGCCGAGCTGGAACAGCCCGATGTCTGGAACGAACCTGAGCGTGCTCAGGCACTGGGCAAAGAGCGCTCCTCGCTGGAAGCGATCGTGCAGACGCTGGATCAGATGTCGCAGGGCCTGGAAGATGTGCAGGGTCTGCTTGAACTGGCAGTAGAAGCGGAAGACGAAGAGACTTTCGACGAAGCGGTTGCCGAGCTGGATGTCCTTGAGGGCAAGCTGGGTGAACTGGAATTCCGCCGCATGTTCTCTGGCGAGTATGACAGCGCTGACTGCTATATCGATCTGCAGGCCGGTTCCGGCGGCACCGAAGCGCAGGACTGGGCCAGCATGCTGATGCGTATGTATCTGCGTTGGGCAGAAGCGAAAGGCTTCAAAACTGAAATTATCGAAGAGTCTGAAGGTGAAGTTGCAGGCATTAAATCTGTGACCATTCGCGTGTCAGGCGACTACGCCTTTGGCTGGTTGCGCACCGAAACGGGCGTGCATCGCCTGGTGCGTAAGAGCCCGTTTGACTCCGGCGGCCGTCGTCACACCTCATTCAGCTCCGCCTTTATCTACCCGGAAGTCGATGACGATATTGATATCGACATCAACCCAGCCGATCTGCGCATTGACGTTTATCGTGCGTCGGGTGCGGGCGGTCAGCACGTTAACCGAACGGAATCTGCGGTACGTATTACCCATATTCCAACCGGTACCGTCACGCAGTGTCAGAATGACCGTTCTCAGCACAAGAACAAAGATCAGGCAATGAAGCAGATGAAAGCGAAGCTGTACGAGCTTGAGATGCAAAAGAAAAATGCTGAGAAACAGGCGCTGGAGGACAACAAGTCCGACATTGGCTGGGGAAGTCAGATCCGTTCTTACGTTCTCGATGATGCACGCATCAAAGATCTGCGCACCGGCGTAGAGACGCGTAACACCCAAGCGGTGCTGGACGGCGATCTGGATCGATTCATTGAAGCTAGTTTAAAAGCAGGGTTATAGACATGTCTGAACAACAACCGCAGAGCGCTGATGCCGCCGTTGAGTTAAATAACGAACTGAAAACGCGCCGCGAAAAGCTGAGTGCGCTGCGTGCCAACGGTCTGGCGTTTCCCAACGACTTCCGTCGTGACAGCCTTTCAAACCAGCTGCTGGAAAGCTATGGCGAGAAGAGCAACGAAGAGCTGGAAGCGCTGGATATCGAAGTCAGCGTCGCCGGACGCATGATGACCCGCCGTATCATGGGTAAAGCTTCTTTCGTCACCCTGCAGGATGTGGGCGGCCGGATTCAGCTTTACGTCTCTCGTGACGATCTGGCTGAAGGCATTTACAACGAGCAGTTCAAGAAATGGGACCTCGGCGATATCCTGGGTGCGCGTGGCAAACTGTTCAGAACCAAGACTGGCGAACTGTCGATTCACTGTTCAGAACTGCGCCTGCTGACCAAAGCCCTGCGCCCGCTGCCGGACAAATTCCACGGTCTGGCCGATCAGGAAACCCGTTATCGTCAGCGTTACCTTGATCTGATCGCCAACGAAGAGTCACGCAACACCTTCAAAATTCGTTCGCAGATCATGGCCGGTATTCGCCAGTTCATGGTAGGCCGCGACTTTATGGAAGTGGAAACCCCGATGATGCAGGTGATCCCGGGCGGTGCCTCTGCGCGTCCGTTCATCACCCATCACAATGCGCTGGATATCGACATGTATCTGCGTATTGCACCAGAGCTTTACCTGAAGCGTCTGGTGGTGGGTGGCTTCGACCGCGTGTTCGAGATCAACCGTAACTTCCGTAACGAAGGTATTTCGCCACGTCATAACCCAGAGTTCACCATGATGGAACTCTATATGGCCTATGCGGATTATAAAGATCTGATCGAACTGACCGAAAGCCTGTTCCGTACCCTGGCGCAGGATGTGTTGGGCAGCACGGTCGTGCCTTACGGCGAGCAGGAGTTTGATTTCGGTAAGCCGTTTGAAAAACTGACCATGCGTGAAGCGATTAAGAAATACCGTCCGGAAACGGATCTGGCCGATCTGGATGACTTTGATAAAGCGGTGGCGATTGCCCAATCCCTGCATATCAAAGTGGAGAAGAGCTGGGGTCTGGGCCGTGTCGTGACCGAGATCTTCGAAGAGACCGCAGAAGCGCATCTGATTCAGCCGACCTTCATCACTGAATATCCGGCTGAAGTCTCTCCGCTGGCCCGTCGTAACGACGAGAACCCGGAAATCACCGATCGCTTTGAGTTCTTCATTGGCGGTCGTGAAATCGGTAACGGCTTCTCAGAGCTGAACGATGCGGAAGATCAGGCTGAGCGTTTCCTGCAGCAGGTGAATGCCAAAGATGCTGGCGACGACGAAGCGATGTTCTACGACGAAGACTATGTCACCGCGCTGGAGCACGGCCTGCCACCAACCGCCGGTCTGGGTATCGGGATTGATCGTATGGTGATGCTGTTTACTAACAGCCACACTATCCGCGATGTGATTCTGTTCCCGGCACTGCGCCCAGGCAGCAAGTAAGTTTGACTGTTCTCAGAAAAGGCCGGGGCATCCCGGCCTTTTTTATATCTGCTGTTCGCCTCGCCATGCTTGAGTCATACCGCTCCCTCTGCCAGGCTGAATATCTCAACCTGGAGCAATCATCATGACGCAACGTCCCGACTGTATTCGCCACTGGCAAGCGCTGGAAGGCGAAGATAACGAACATTATGCCGACAGCGATGAGCGCATGTCGATTGGTGCGCCACTGGGTAAGTTGCTGGGATTAACCCGCCTTGGCATTCACCATGAAAAACTGTTGCCCGGACGCCGCATGTCATATCCCCACGCGGAGAGCGCGGAAGAAGAGTTCATTTTTGTGCTTGAAGGGCATCCTGACGCCTGGATCAACGGCGAGCTGTACCCGTTGTCGCCGGGCGATGCAGTGGCCTTTCCGGCGGGCACTGGCATTTGCCACACCTTTATCAATAACAGCGAGCACGAGGCACGCTTTTTAGTGGTGGGGGAGACCAGCAAGCCTGAAAATCGTATTACTTATCCTCTTAACCCGGACTACGAAGCAACCCGTAAAGACAGATGGCTGAATCCGCCTGAACATCCTATGGGCAACCATCCCGGTTTGCCCGACGAAAAATCTTAGGATTTTATCGCCTGATCCAGCCAGGTCTGAAACCTTGCATAGGGCACATAGAGCGCAACGTTCTTATAGAGTGTCTTACCACTGACATTGTCATTGATGTTATTGCTGTAGCCAATAATCACACCCGCCAGCGTATCATCAGAGGCGTTATAGACTGCGCCACCCGACATCCCTTTGACCACTCCCGCATTCGCCGCCACTACGACGCAATCCGGTTTGTTCCAGCTGTTCGCCAGCGTGGTATTAATCAGGTTTTGCCCGCTGGAGCTGACCGGCATGGCCGAAATAAAACTGTAGCCGTAGAGATTGACCTGGTCGCCGATGTGGCTGTTACGAAAGTTGGGTGGCAGGTTCATTTCGCTGTTTTTGTGGTAGACCACGGCCAGATCGCATTGCGGATGCCAGGCTTTGACCCGGTAAAGGGAGAACTTCGCTACGTGTGCGGCAGTCAGGCTGTACTCCGGCGTCAGTGGGATGGTGGTACCGAGCGTGCCTAAACCCAGCACGGTGGGAATGCCGGTCACGGTCATATCTACCCGTTTTTCAGCTTCTTTACTGTACTCATAATGACCCACCGAGCAGCCGGTTAAGCCAAACACCATTAAGGCTATGAGTCGTTGCATTCTCTCTCCCTGCGTCAGAAGTTGATCACATCACCTGGCAATTGATTAGGGATATATCGGCAACGTTAAGGATTTATTAATTAAATGCGCACTAAAAAGCGTAACCGCTTCGCGGGAAATGACAACCTGACCCTGGTTCATGCGCGCTTTAACGGGCTTTACCACCAGGCTGACAAAGCGATTTGTTCCGGCAAAGCGGCAGGATTGTTGCGGCGCAGGCAATAATCCTTTGCTGCACACAGACTATGTGGCGCATCAGCGCTGTGCTGTAATACTCACCGTGACGCAGATCAAATTTTAATAAGCGTTGAGGGGCTGCGCGTCTGTGCGGTTCACCTGCAAATGAAACCGGGAGAGTGTTATGCCTTTAGCATTAATGGCGCTGGCGTTGAGTGCATTCGCCATCGGAACCACGGAGTTTGTCATCATGGGATTGCTGCCGGAGGTGGCGCGTGACCTTCAGGTGTCGATTCCGTCGGCGGGCTGGCTGATCAGCGGCTATGCGCTGGGGGTGGCGATTGGTGCGCCGATTATGGCGTTGCTGACCGCCAGACTGCCGCGCAAAAAAACGCTGATTCTGCTGATGGTGATCTTTATTGTCGGTAACCTGCTGTGTGCGCTGGCTTACAACTATAACCTGCTGATGCTGGCCAGAATCGTTACCGCGCTCTGTCACGGTGCCTTCTTTGGTATTGGCGCGGTGGTCGCCGCCAGTCTGGTGCCTGCCGGTCGTCAGGCTTCTGCTGTCGCGCTGATGTTCACCGGACTGACCTTAGCCAACGTGCTGGGTGTTCCGCTGGGAACCAGTTTCGGACAGATGTTTGGCTGGCGTGCCACCTTCTGGGGCGTGGCGGTGATCGGCGTGCTGGCGTTTATCGCCCTGATCGTCAGTCTGCCCAACAATAAACAGGAAAAACCGGTGCATCTGGCGAGTGAAATTGGCGCACTGGCCAACGGGAAACTGTGGCTGTCGCTGCTGATGACGGTATTCTTTGCGGCGGCGATGTTTGCGCTGTTCAGCTACATTGCGCCACTGCTGTTAGAGGTGACGGGCATCAGCGACCGCGGCGTCAGCTGGACGCTGTTCCTGATTGGCGCGGGCCTGACGGTCGGTAACATCCTTGGCGGAAAACTGGCTGACTGGAAAGTCTCCTTCAGCCTGATCCTCAGCTTCTCACTGATTGCCATCTTCTCGCTGCTGTTCAGCTGGACCAGCCATGCGCTGTGGCTGGCGGAGATCACCCTGTTCCTCTGGGCGATGGCAACCTTTGCGACGGTGCCGGGTCTGCAAATTAACGTCGTGCGTCACGGCAAAGAAGCACCGAACCTGGTCTCAACTCTTAACATTTCGGCATTTAACGTCGGTAATGCGCTGGGTGCCTGGGTTGGTGGTGCAGTGATAGGCCGTGGTTTTGGCCTGACGGCGGTGCCGGTTGCTGCGGCTGCGCTGGCCGCCATCGGTCTGCTGGTCTGCCTGATTACCTTCCGTAAATCGGGCCGCGCGACCGCCAGGGTTCGCGCTTAAGCCAGGCGGGCGGCGATTCGCGCCGGAAAGTCAGCCACCTGCTGTTGCAGATGGCTGACAAAGGCATCGACCAGCGCTGACGCGGGGCGATGCTGCGGCCTGACCAGGCTGACGGTAAACGGCACCGCCACGCTGAACTTTCGCATTACGACACCGCTTTCGGCGTAATCCAGTGCCGTCAGCGGATTGACGATAGAAATCCCCACCCCCGCCCTGACCATCGCGCACACCGAAGCGGCGCTGTGCGTCTCCATCACCAGCCGCCGTTCGACGCCCTGCTCCTGAAACAGCGCATCCAGCAGCTGACGATAGCTGTCACTACGCGACAGGCTCACATACTTTTCGCCTGCAAAATCGTGCGGCGTCAGCTCTTCACGCTGACTCAGAGGATGATGCTGCGGCAACACGCAAACCTCATCGCAGGTCAGCAGGGCCAGGCGATCAGTACCGGCCGGAGCGTGCTGGGTTTCGGTTAAGCCGATATCGTAGCGCTGTGCTGACAGCCACTCCTCCAGCAGTGGCGACTCCTGCGGAATTACATTCAGGCTTACAGCCGGGTAGCGCTCTAAAAAGGGCTGACACAGTGGTGGCAACAGCGACTGAGAAAAAACCGGCAGGCAGGCGATCGACAGCTCACCCTGACGGAACTGGCGCAGGCCTTCAGCCGCTTCCATGATGCGATCCAGACCATACCAGGAGCGCTGAACCTCTTCAAACAGACGCAATCCCTGCACTGTCGGCTGCAGGCGACCGCGTACCCGTCCGAACAGCTCTAATCCCAGTTGCTGCTCCAGACGTGCCAGCTCCCGGCTCACGGTAGGCTGTGACGTATGCAGCAGCGTGGCGGCCTGCGTCAGATTGCCGCTGGTCATCACTGCATGAAATATTTCGATATGCCGCCAGTTAATGTTCGCCACGCCGTTTACCTATATCCATTCTGCATAGATGCTATTAAAACAGATATTTTTCGCTATGGCACGATTCTGGCTTAATGGGGTTATCGCCACAGGAGAATTGCTATGCCACGTTCATTACAGAGTACCGAAACCGCACTCAACGCCGCTCACCTGCTGCCGCTGGCACGCCGTTATGCCGGGCCATTCTGGGCCTACGACGCGCAGATTATTCAGGCACGTATTGCTCAGCTGCAGGCCTTTGATGTGGTGCGCTTTGCGCAGAAAGCCTGCTCGAATACGCATATCCTGCGCCTGATGCGCGCAGCAGGCGTAAAAGTGGACTCGGTATCGCTGGGTGAGATCGAACGCGCCCTGGCCGCCGGTTATCAGCCTGGCGGCGACGAGATCGTCTTTACCGCCGATCTGTTCGATCAACCGACGCTGGAGCGGGTGACTGCGTTAAAGGTGCCGGTGAATGCCGGTTCGATCGATATGCTGCATCAGCTCGGTGCGGTGTCACCGGGACACGCGGTGTGGCTGCGGGTCAACCCTGGTTTTGGTCACGGCCACAGTCAGAAAACCAATACCGGCGGCGAAAATAGCAAGCACGGTATCTGGCACGGCGACTTAGCCGAGGCACTGGCGGCCATTAAACAGCACGGCCTGAACCTGGTGGGCATTCACATGCATATCGGCTCAGGCGTCGATTATGCGCATCTGCAGCAGGTCTGTGATGCGATGGTGGAACTGGTGATGGCGTCGGGTCAGGATCTGACGGCGATCTCTGCGGGCGGGGGTCTTTCTATTCCTTATCGCTACGGCGAAGAGGCGATTGATACCAGGCACTATTTCGGGCTGTGGGATGCAGCCCGGCAGCGCATTGCTCAGCATCTGGGGCACGCGGTCAAACTGGAGATCGAACCGGGTCGTTTCCTGGTGGCCGAGGCGGGCGTGCTGGTGTCGCAGGTTCGGGCGGTGAAGTCGATGGGCAGCCGTCACTTCGTGCTGGTCGATGCCGGTTTCAGTGACCTGATGCGCCCATCAATGTATGGCAGCTATCACCATATCTCGCTGATGGCGGGCGATGGGCGGGCGATTGATGAGCAGCAGACACTCGACACGGTGGTTGCAGGTCCGCTGTGCGAATCGGGTGATGTCTTTACCCAGCTGGAGGGCGGCATGGTCGAACCGCGCGCGATTCCGGCGGCGAAAGTGGGCGATTATCTGGTGTTCCACGACACCGGTGCTTACGGCGCATCCATGTCTTCTAACTACAACAGCCGTCCGCTGATCCCGGAAGTCCTGTTTGAGCAGGGCCAGCCGCGCGAAATTCGCCGCGCGCAGACGATTGAGTCATTACTGGCGCTGGAAATCAGCTAATCACCTCACTCGGGCGGCGAGGCCGCCGCCTGTCAGCCATAGATCTCCTTGCGCAGCATTACCAGCTCCTCTGCCAGCTCGCGGCACAGCATTGCATTCATCAGGTGATCCTGCGCGTGCACCAGAATCAGCGTGACCGGCAACTTTCCGCTTCCCTCGTCTGCGCCAATCAACGCGGTCTGAATTTTATGTGCCGATTTTGCTGCGGTATCTGAAGCAGCCAGCGCCGCATCAGCCCCGGTCCAGTCGCGTTTGCGCGCACACTGAATCGCCATCATTGCCGATGAACGGGCTTCCCCAGCATTGATCAGCAATTCCATCATGGTCTGTTCGTAATCCATAACCCTCTCCGTTATTGGTATGCCAAATTGGCTGTTTTAATCATACTGGAATGCCAAAAAACGTTTCCGGGAAGTTCGTCACAGAAAAAACTGATGATATTCGTCATTTTGGTATGCCACTAACAGGGAAGACCACGACGATTACAGGAATACCGATCTTACATCTCTGAGGGTTGATCATGTCTCTACAGGACCGCCTTATCGATTCCCTGGGCAGCTTTGCCACCCGTTTTAACAGTTATCGCTACATCATGGCGATTAAAGCCTCGTTCATTACCCTGATGCCGGTGATCATTGTTGGCGCCTTCTCGGTATTGATCTCTAACATGGTGCTGGACAGCAAAAATGGCCTTGCCAGCTTTGCCGCCCTGGCTTTTTTAGCTGACCTCAAGCCCATCACCAGCAGTATCAATTACGCCACGCTCAGCTTTCTTAACATTGGTGCGGTGTTCCTGATTGGTATTGAGCTTGGGCGTATCAACGGTATAAAAACGCTGTTTCCCGGCCTGCTGGCTATCATCTGCTTTGTATCCGTGACGCCGACGACCTTACAGATGATGGTCGATGGGCAGATGCATCTGGTCACCGACGTGCTGGCCAAACAATTTTCCGATACCAAGAGCCTGTTTCTCGGCATGTTTATCGCCATTCTGTCGGTAGAGATCTACTGCCGCCTTGAACAGGTTGAGCGGCTGAAAATCAAAATGCCTGACACTGTGCCGCCCAACGTGGCCGCCTCTTTCTCCGCGCTTATCCCCTCAATTATCACCGTGACGCTGATAGCGACCTTTGGCTTTGTCTTCCATCGCGTCACCGGCATGTACCTTTACGACGCGGTATACCAGGTGGTGCAGCAGCCGCTGGAGTCGGTGGTGCAGAGCCTGTGGGGCATTCTGATTCTGATGTTCGTCGCCCAGCTGTTCTGGGTGATTGGTATTCACGGCAACCAGATGGTGAAGCCGATTCGTGAGCCGCTGTTGCTGGGCGCGATTATGGTCAACATGACCGCTTTTGAGCAGGGAAAAGAGGCGCCGAACATCATCACGATGCCGTTCTGGGATGTTTATATGAGCATCGGCGGTTCCGGCCTGACTATCGGGCTGCTCACTGCCGTGATGCTGGCGACGCGGCGCAAAGAGATGCGTGAAATTGCCAAGCTGTCGTTCGGGCCCGGCATTTTCAATATCAACGAGCCGGTTATATTTGGTATGCCGATTATGCTTAACCCGATCCTGGCTATCCCTTTCATCATCACACCGCTAGTGACAGGTTCTATCGGCTACTTCGCGACGGTGATGGGATTTGCCGGGAAAGCCGTGGTGATGGTGCCCTGGACCACGCCTCCGATTATCAATGCCTGGCTTTCAACGGCCGGATCGATGGGCGCGGTAGTGACGCAGATCGTCTGCATTCTGGTGTCAGTACTCATCTATCTGCCATTTGTGAAAGTCGCAGCCCGCCGCGCGGATGCAGCGGAAGCAAAAAGCCTGCGACCTGAGCTGAACCCCAACCGGACGGAGGTGTTATGAGTCGTCAGACTGTCCACATACCTGAGAATTTCATTCTGGGGGCTGCTGCCTCCGCCTGGCAGACGGAAGGCTGGAGCGGAAAAAAGCCGGGGCAGGACTCCTGGCCTGACGCCTGGTATCAGCAGGATCGTCACGTCTGGCACAACGGCTATGGCCCGGCGGTTGCCACCGACTTTATCAACCGCTTTGGTGAGGATGTGGCGCTAATGAAGGCCAGCGGGCTGACCCACTACCGCACTTCAATCAACTGGTCGCGTTTCCTGATCGATTACGAAACCGCCACGGTCGATGAGGAATACGCGGCTTACTATGACCGGCTGATTGATGAAATGCAGCGCCAGGGCATTGAACTGATGCTCTGTCTGGAGCATTACGAGCTGCCCGCTACGCTGCTGGAGCAGTATGGCGGCTGGCAGTCAAAGCATGTCGTTGAACTATTTATCCGTTATGTCGAACAGGTGTTTAAACGCTATGCCGGTCGGGTCACGCGCTGGTTTGTGTTTAACGAGCCGATTGTGGTGCAGACCCGCGTCTATCTCGACGCGCTGCGCTGGCCTTATGAGCAGAACACCCATAAATGGATGCAGTGGAACCACCACAAGAATCTTGCTACCGCCCGGGTAGTGCAGCTGTTCCGCGAGGCAGGCTATGCCGGTCGCATTGGTACCATACTCAATCCGGAAGTCACCTATCCGCGATCATCAGTCCCGCACGACCAGAAGGCGGCGCATATTTATGACCTGTTCTACAACCGGGTGTTTCTCGATCCCGCCATTAAAGGCGAGTATCCGGCGGAGCTGCTGGCGCTGCTTGATAAGCATCAGATTGAGTGGGAAACCACCCCGGAAGAGCTGGCGATTATTGCCGCCAATACCGTCGATGAGGTCGGGCTTAATCTCTACTATCCGCATCGCGTGAAGGCGCCGTCCCGCAGCTGGCATCCCGAGACGCCATTTCACCCCGCCTGGTATTACGAACACTTTGAACTGCCGGGGCGACGGATGAACCGTTCGCGCGGCTGGGAAATTCAGCCTGAAATTATCTGGGATATGGCGCAGCGGATGCGCGATGAGTACGGCAATATCCCGTGGTTTGTGGCTGAAAGCGGTATGGGAATTGAGAACGAAGCGCAGTTCAAAAATGCCGACGGGGAGATTCAGGATGATTACCGTATCGCGTTTATCAGCGAGCACCTGCATCAGGCGATACGCGCCAGTCAGGCGGGCATTAACTGTCAGGGCTACATGCTGTGGGCGTTTACCGACAATGTCTCGCCAATGAATGCCTTTAAAAATCGCTATGGTCTTATCGAAATCGACTTAGATAAGCAGCGTCAGCGCCGTATGAAGAAGTCTGCCCACTGGTTCCGTACGCTGCGGGACACGCAGCAATTTACCCTGTGGCTTGATGATGAGCCGAAATAACGCGAGGAAACGAGCATGAAACGAATTGTTCTGGCCTGTGCTGCGGGCATGTCGACCTCAATGGTGGTGACACGGATGGAAAAAGAGGCTGCCGCTCGCGGACTGGCATTTCAGATCTACGCCATTCCGGAGCAAAACCTGCGTGAAGAGCTGCAAAACTACGGCAACGAGGTGGTCGTCGTGCTGCTCGGGCCACAGGTGCGCTTCAAACTGGAGGAGAACAGAAAACTCACCGACAGCTATCAGTTGCCCATCGCGGTGATCGATACGGTTGCTTACGGCACGCTGAATGGTGCAAAGGTACTCGATCAGGCGCTGGCTTTGATACACTGAGGCCCAGTTTGCGAGCCAGCTTCTCCGGTTCGCGGGCATTGTCGCGCAGGGAACCGCGGCAATGCCGTTAGCGCATTGATTGCAAAGGGTGACAGTGTGGACAAAGCCGAAGCGCCGCAAGAAAAAAAGCAGTATCAGGAAATTGGTCAGCACCTGCGTCAGCAGATCTGTGACGGGCACTATCCGGTGGGATCGCGCCTGCCGCCTGAACGTCAGCTGGCTGAAACCTGGGGCGTCAGCCGGACCATTGTGCGCGAGGCATTATTGATGCTGGAGCTGGAAGGTACAGTGGATATCCGCCAGAGCTCCGGCGTCTATGTGATGCGTATTCCTTCCGCCAGTGATGATGAAGAAGAGGCCTTCTTCCGCAGCGACGTTGGCCCGTTTGAAATGCTACAGGCACGTCAGTTGCTGGAGAGCAATATTGCAGCCTTTGCCGCAAAAATGGCGACCAAAGCGGACATCGAAAATCTGCGCCGTACGCTGGAACAGGAGCAGCGTGCCATCGCCGCCAACGACAGCAGTCAGGACAACGACAAGCTGTTTCATTTGCTGCTGGCCGGTGCCAGTCAGAATCAGATGCTGCTCGATACCGTCACCAGTATCTGGCGACACCATGACAGCAGCCCGCTCTGGCAGCAGCTGCGCCCGCAGTTTGAAACCCGCGCCTATCGCCTGAAGTGGCTCGGCGATCACCAGACTATCCTGGCTGCTCTGCGTCGGCGTGATGTGATGGGGGCCTGGCAATCTACCTGGCAGCACCTTGAGAACGTCAAGAATACGCTGCTGGAGCTTTCCGACGCCGATGCGCCTGACTTTGATGGCTACCTGTTTGATTCAGTCCCGATCTTTCAGGGGAAACTGATGTGATTGAGATTATCTCGCTCAGCGATGCCCCACAGTTTGCCGATCAGATCATCGACTGGCAGTGGCGCGCATTTGGTGAATCCACCAGCCGGGCGTTCTTTGCCAGTGTGGTGAACAGCAGCCTGACCGGTGCTGATTTCCCGGTGACTTTCGTTGCCGTGGAAGCGGGCAGGGCAGTCGGCACGGTGGGATTCTGGCGCTGCGACCTGATCAGCCGTCAGGATCTTTTCCCGTGGCTGGCGGCGCTCTATGTTGATGAGTCGGTGCGCGGCAAAGGTGTCAGTGAGGCGCTGCAGCAGCATGTCATTGCTTATGCACAGGCGCGGGGCTATCAACGGTTGTGGTTATGGTCAACGTTTGTGGGCTATTACGAACGTTATGGCTGGCTGCCACAGGGCGAAGCGCTGGAGTATCCCGCTAAGCCGGTAAAACTCTATTATCGCGACCTGTAAGAGTTGCCAGCCGCCATCACGGCAGCTGGCAACAGACCGCTTAGGGGGCCGGATAGGTATAACGACGGTGGATCGCCTCAATGCCTTCCAGGATCTCTGCATTTAAGGTCAGATTAAAACTGTCGATATTGACCTGCAACTGTTCAAGCGTGGTGGCACCCAGCAGCGTGCTGGCGACAAACGGCTGCTGACGCACATAGGCGAGCGCCATCTGCGACGGGTCGATCTGATGCTGTTGAGCCAGCGCCACATATTCGGCAATCGCCTTTTGTGACTGCTCGCCGCTGTAGCGGGTAAAGCGGCTGAACAGCGTGTTGCGTGCGCCCGCAGGCTGTGCGCCATTCAGGTATTTGCCGCTCAGCGTACCAAATGCCAGGCTGGAATATGCCAGCAGCTCTACGCCTTCATGCTGGCTGATTTCGGCCAGACCCACTTCAAAGCTGCGGTTCAGCAGGCTGTAGGGATTCTGGATGCTGACGATGCGCGGCAGTTCATGCTTCTCAGCGAGCTGCAGATAACGCATCACACCCCACGCAGTTTCGTTCGACACCCCGATGTAGCGGATCTTACCGGCGCGCACCTGTTCGGCCAGCGCTTCCAGAGTCTCCAGCAGCGTTACCTGAGCGGTGGTCTCGCTGTACTGATAGCCCAGCTTGCCAAAATAGTTGGTCTGACGCTGCGGCCAGTGCAGCTGGTAGAGGTCAAGGTAGTCGGTGTTCAGGCGTTTCAGGCTGGCATCAAGTGCCGCGCGGATGTTTTTTCGGTCCAGCGCCATATCCGGGCGAATAGAAGCATCATTGCCGCGCGAAGGCCCGGCGACTTTACTGGCCAGAATGATTTTGTCGCGGCTGCCGCGCTGTTTGAGCCAGCTGCCAATATAGTGTTCGGTCAGACCCTGGGTTTCCGGGCGCGGAGGCACCGGATACATCTCGGCAGTATCTATAAAGTTGATGCCGGAACGGAGTGCTAAATCCAGTTGAGCATGCGCGTCGGCTTCGCTGTTCTGTTCGCCAAACGTCATGGTGCCCAATCCCAGCTGACTCACTTCCAGCGTGCTGTGAGGAATACGATGATAGTGCATTGCCAGCTTCCTTTTCTTTATGGAATGGAATGTTGTGTTCTCAGGGACTATAGCGCGAGCAATGGCGGGGAAGGAAGGGGGAAAAGTCGGGGAAATCACCTGCCAGCGGGGAATCGGTGGCAGGGGATTAAATCGGGCAATTAACGTTCAATGATCGTTGAGACCTCATCGCTGTTAATCTGCACCATATGACCCGTCTGGTCAGTGTACTCCACCAGGCCGGTCTCTTTATCAATGCTCGGTTTGCCTTCGGTCATGATCATTCGGCCATCTTTGGTCGCCATGACATAATCAGAACTGCATCCACTTAAGAATGCGGCGGTTACCATCACCAGTGCTACTCCTGCCAACCCTTTCATCACGCCTTATCCTCACAAATGGTCAAGTGCAAACAGTGTAGTAATAAATGGTTTTGCCGGCAGGGTTAATCGTAGAAATCTGAAAGTAACCGGGCGAGCAGGCTCGCCCTTGACTTTATCAGGCGTGCTTTTTCTTACTGCGCATCAGGTTAAGGCACTCAACCGCCATCGAGAAGAACATCGCGAAATAAATGTAACCTTTTGGTACATGGACCGCAAAACTCTCCAGAATCAGGGTAAAACCGACCAGGATCAGGAAAGAGAGCGCCAGCATTTTCACCGACGGATGACGTTCAACAAACTCACCAATGGCGCGTGCGGCGAACATCATCATCAGCACCGCAATGACGACGGCCGCCATCATAATGAACAGATGATCGGAAAGGCCGATTGCGGTGATGACCGAGTCGAGGCTGAAAATAATGTCGAGCATCATGATCTGCACAATCGCGCCGAGGAACGAATGGACGCGGGTGTTGTGCTCGCCTTCGCTGCCTTCGATCGTTTCATGGATCTCCATGCTCGATTTCCACAGCAGGAACAGTCCACCAAACAGCAGAATCAGATCGCGCGCCGAAAACGCATGATCCATCAGCGTAAACAGCGGGTTAGTCAGACGGGCAACCCACGCGATTGAGGCCAGCAGACCAAGACGCATCAGCATCGCGCCCATCAGACCGATGCGACGTGCGCTGGCTTGCTGGTGCTTTGGCAGTTTAGCGACCACCAGCGACAGGAAAATGATGTTATCAATACCCAGCACCACCTCAAGGATGGTCAGGGTGCCCAGCGCCAGCCAGGCGTTGGGATCGGAAATCCACTCAAACATACCGACATTCAATCCTAAACGAAAAGTAAACGGCGATTATACGCATTCAATTCACCGATCTCCCACATAATTGCGACATCTCAGCGCGAGTAGCGCGATTCAGAGGAGAAAATGCCGCGCCAGCAGTGGGCCGGTGAAGCTCTTCTTGAGGTAGAACCCGCGCGGCAGCGTCATGATGGGCTGGCCCTGATCGCCAATCCCCTCTGTCAGCGCTTTGCTGTTGGCGGCTTTAGGCCGAATCTGCAGCCAGGCGCCATGTCGTGCAGTAATCTGCTCAACGCGACCCAGCACAATCATATCCATCAGCTCTTCCCAGTCCTGACGCAGCATCTCATCTTCTTCCGCATCCGGACTCCATAACAGCGGCGCGCCGACACGGCGTTCCCGCAGCGGAATCTCACGCTCGCCTTCAACCGGGATCCACAACACCCGCGCCAGCTTGTGACGCACATGGCTGGTGAGCCAGGTGACGCCGCTGTTACCTGTCAGCGGAGCGACGCAGACAAAGGTGGTCTCCAGCGGTTTTCCCTGCGTATCAATCGGGATGGTTTTCAGCTCGATACCCAGATGGGCAAAGTCCTGTTCCGCTTTGCTGCCCGCGCTGGCACCGAGATGCCATTCCAGCAGCATGCCGACCCAGCCCTTATCGCGTTTAAGATCCGCAGGCATGGGCAGACCCGCGCGAGCGGCCAGCGTTTCCAGTGTTAATCCGGCTAAATCCTGCGCACGTGCCAGCAGGCTGGCCTCATCTTCGGGTGGTCCTGGCAGGTAACTCATGTTGATGACTCGCAATGATTAAAATTTGTACAGTAACGGCTGGCTATATCTTTTCGCTAAAATAAACCGCGTCAGGAATCGATAATAACATGATAGATCATGCTTTTTTTAGCGGATCTCCCGCTCATCAGCAACGGGCAGTCAGGGTTATCCCAGCTTACCCGCAACAATGAACAGGATCTCCAGCCCGGTTATCCACAGAAAAATGGGATAACCCCCGTTTCTGTGCGGTACTGGTTCCATTTACAGCCTTGACTTTTGCCAGTCTGAGCATATTTTCGCCTCTCTGGCCTAACCCTGAGCGATTAACTGTGGATAAAAAGCGGTATGCTTATATTTTAATCGATTGTCAGTTTTAGCCAAAATATTCGCGTTTTATGAAAGTTTTATGGCGGGCAGGATCGATTTAATTTTATTAAAAATCATAGTGATGAGTTGTTAACTCTTTTCACTCCACAGGTGACCTCAGAAAAGGTTATTCAGTTAACTCCCGCGTTCTGCACAAAGCTATCCACAGAAAACGTGAATAAGATCGATCTTTTTCGCGGCCTTTGTTTATAACTTTGCCTTTTTCTGTGAGTTATCCCTGTGCTGATGGCTTAACCCCCCATGAATCCAGTGGTTTACCGCCTGTAAGGAGTGTGAAACAATCAGCTCATTCAAATTTTGCTTTGAGGTAGTCCGGTGATCGATGATGATGGCTACCGCCCGAATGTTGGTATCGTAATCTGTAACCGGCAGGGACAAGTGTTATGGGCCAGGCGCTTTGGACAGCACTCCTGGCAATTTCCTCAGGGAGGCATCAATCCCGGTGAAACCGCAGAACAGGCGATGTATCGCGAACTGTTCGAAGAGGTCGGCTTACACCGGAAAGATGTTCGAATACTTGCCTCTACCCGCAACTGGTTGCGTTACAAGTTGCCAAAACGTTTGGTGCGTTGGGACACAAAGCCGGTATGTATCGGCCAGAAACAAAAGTGGTTTCTTCTGCAGTTAATGTGTAATGACGCGGATATCAATGTGCAGCACAGCAGCACGCCGGAGTTCGATGGCTGGCGCTGGGTCAGTTTCTGGTATCCGGTGCGTCAGGTTGTCTCCTTTAAACGCGACGTTTATCGTCGGGTGATGAAGGAATTCGCTGGCGTGGTGATGTCTATGCAGGAGAGTGCGGGGCAGCGAAATAATCCTGCCCATCGACGTAAGAGAGGATAGGCCACGCCCTTTATGCTCACTCAGTTGCGCGAAATTGTAGAAAAAGTGGCGAGTGCGCCGCGTCTCAATGAAGCACTCGACATCCTGGTCAATGAGATCTGTCTGGCGATGGATACGGAAGTCTGTTCCGTTTACCTCGCCGACCAGGACCGTCGCTGCTATTACCTGATGGCGACGCGCGGACTCAAAAAACCGCGTGGCCGTACCGTAACGCTGGCTTTTGACGAGGGTATCGTTGGTTTAGTGGGCCGTCTGGCCGAACCGATCAACCTTGCTGACGCCCAGAGTCACCCCAGCTTTAAATATATCCCCGCAGTAAAAGAGGAGCGCTATCGCTCCTTCCTCGGCGTGCCTGTGATCAGCCGTCGCCAGCTCCTTGGCGTGCTGGTCGTGCAGCAGCGCGAACACCGTCAGTTTGATGAAAGCGAAGAGTCATTCCTGGTCACGCTGGCTACCCAGATGGCGGCACTGCTGTCGCAATCTCAGATGGGTCAGCTGTTTGGTCAGTTCCGCCAGACGCGGGTGCGCGCGATTGCAGCAGCACCTGGCGTCGCGGTGGCGCCGGGCTGGGTCGATGAGACGCAGCCTCTGCTCGATCAGGTATCGGCCGCCTCAACGCTGGATGTTCAGCGTGAACGTGAGCGTCTGTCGCTCGCCATGAGCGAAGCAACCAATGAATTTCGCCGTTTCAGCAAACGATTCAGCGCCAGCGCACAGAAAGAGAGCGCGGCCATTTTCGATCTCTATTCTCACCTGTTAACCGATGCCCGTCTGAAGAAAGATCTGTTCGATGAGATCGAGCGCGGCTCGGTCGCCGAATGGGCGGTAAAACAGGTGATCGAGAAGTTTGCTGAACAGTTCGCGAGCCTGACTGACAACTACCTGCGCGAACGTGCAGGCGATCTGCGGGTACTGGGCCAGCGTCTGCTGTTCCACCTTGATGACACTCTGGTCGGCACCAATGCCTGGCCGGAACGTTTTGTGCTGGTGGCCGATGAGCTGACCGCCACGACCTTAGCTGAGCTGCCGCAGGAGCGGCTGGCGGGCGTGGTGGTGCGTGACGGTGCAGCCAACTCCCATGCGGCGATCCTGACCCGCGCGATGGGGATCCCGACAGTCATGGGCGCTGACATCCAGCCTCATCAGCTCAACAAACGCCTGCTGATCGTCGACGGTTATCGCGGTGAGCTGCTGATCGATCCTGAGCCTGTGCTGGTACAGGAGTATCAGCGGCTGATCAGCGAAGAGAACGCGCTGAGCAAAATGGCGGAAGGCGTAGTCGATCAGCCGGGTGAGCTGAAAAGTGGCGAACGCGTGCAGGTGATGCTGAATGCTGGCTTAAGCCCGGAACATGAGCAGACGGTGGGCGACTGGGTGGATGGCATCGGTCTCTACCGCACCGAAATCCCGTTTATGCTGCAAAATGGCTTCCCGTCGGAAGAGGAGCAGGTGGCTCAGTATCAGGGCATGTTGCAGCTGTTTCGCAACAAGCCGGTGACGCTGCGAACGCTGGATGTGGGTGCCGATAAACAGCTGCCTTACATGCCGATCAGTGAAGAGAATCCCTGCCTGGGCTGGCGCGGCATTCGCCTGACGCTGGATCAGCCGGAAATCTTCCTGGTGCAGGTACGTGCGATGCTGCGTGCCAACGCCGCCTCCGGCAACCTCAGTATTCTGCTGCCGATGATCAGTCATATCGACGAGATCGACGATGCAAAAGAGCTGATCGATCGTGCCGGTCGCGAAGTGGAAGAGATGCTGGGCTTCCCGATTCCCAGACCGCGTATCGGGATCATGATCGAAGTGCCGTCGATGCTGTTTATGATCCCGCATCTGGCGTCACGAGTCGATTTTGTCTCGGTCGGCACCAACGACCTGACGCAGTATCTGCTGGCGGTGGACCGCAATAACACCCGTGTTGCAAACCTTTATGACTCGCTGCATCCGGCGATGCTGCGCGCGCTGAATGCGATTGCACAGGAAGCCCGCCTGGCCAATCTGGAATTGTGCCTGTGTGGTGAAATGGCGGGCGATCCGATGTGTGTCGCACTGCTGGTCGGCCTGGGGTATCACCATCTCAGCATGAACGGTAAAAACGTACCGCGCGTTAAATACCTGCTGCGCCATCTGGATCACGAAGAAGCGCAGAAGCTCAGCGAGCAGGGGATGAATGCCGACACCGCCACGGAAGTGCGCCATCTGGTCTCTGCTTTTATGGAGCGGCGCGGATTAGGCGGTTTAATTCGCGGCGGCCGTTAGTCCCACGCCGGGCAGGCTTTACGCGTTATCGGCGTTTACATTTGCAAGACAATTCAGAAAACCGGCTGTGCTATTATGCGCAGCCTTAATTTATGTGCCTGACAACGCCCCTTTTCAGGGTTGAAAAATAGACGGTGAATGATGAATAACGGCTATATTGCATTTCCGCAGTTCGATCCGGTGATCTTCTCGATCGGACCGGTTTCGCTTCACTGGTACGGTCTGATGTATCTGGTGGGCTTTGTTTTCGCCATGTGGCTGGCTGTACGTCGTGCCAATCAGCCTGGCAGCGGCTGGAAAAAAGAGGAAGTTGAGAACCTGCTTTACGCCGGTTTCCTGGGGGTCTTCCTGGGCGGACGTATCGGCTACGTCCTGTTCTACAACTTACCGCTGTTCCTGGAAAATCCCCTCTATCTGTTTAAAGTCTGGGATGGCGGCATGTCGTTCCACGGTGGCCTGATCGGGGTCATTGTGGTGATGCTGGTCTTTGCCCGCCGCACTAAGCGTCATTTCTTCCAGGTCGCTGATTTCATTGCTCCGCTGATCCCGTTTGGTCTGGGTGCGGGTCGTCTCGGTAACTTTATTAACGGTGAGCTGTGGGGCCGTGTCGATCCGGGCTTCCGCTATGCCATGCTGTTCCCTGGCTCACGTAGCGAAGATGTCGCGCTGGCCGCCACCAATCCGCAATACCAGGAACTGCTCAACACCTATGGTGTGTTGCCGCGTCATCCTTCACAGCTGTATGAACTGGCGCTGGAAGGCGTGGTGCTGTTCATCATCCTGAACCTGTTTATCCGTAAACCACGCCCGATGGGCAGCGTCTCTGGCCTGTTCCTGATTGGCTACGGCGCCTTCCGTATTATCGTTGAGTTCTTCCGCCAGCCGGATGCCCAGCTTGGCCTGTTTGAAGGCGGAATCAGTATGGGACAGATCCTCTCTGTGCCGATGATTGTTGCCGGTATTATTATGATGATCTGGGCGTATCGTCGTCGCCCGCAGCCACAATTTCGCGAGGAAAAATGAAACAGTATCTGGATTTAATGCAACATGTGCTGCACGAAGGCACACCAAAAGCTGACCGTACCGGCACCGGTACGCTTTCAATTTTTGGTCACCAGATGCGTTTCAATCTGCAGGATGGTTTTCCGCTGGTCACCACCAAGAAGTGTCATATCCGCTCCATTATTCATGAGCTGCTGTGGTTCCTGAAAGGTGACACCAACATCGGTTATCTCAGAGAAAACAACGTCTCAATCTGGGATGAGTGGGCAGATGAGAATGGCGATCTCGGTCCGGTGTATGGCAAACAGTGGCGCAGCTGGGGAACGGCCAGCGGTCAGGAGATTGACCAGTTAAGCCAGGTGATTGAGCAGCTGAAGCGCGATCCTGACTCACGCCGGATTATCGTTTCTGCGTGGAACGTCGGTGAGCTCAGCGAGATGGCGCTGGCGCCATGCCACGCGTTCTTCCAGTTCTACGTGGCGGACGGCAAGCTCTCCTGCCAGCTTTATCAGCGCTCGTGCGACATCTTCCTGGGCCTCCCGTTTAACATCGCCAGCTATGCGCTGCTGGTGCATATGGTGGCGCAGCAGTGCGATCTGCAGGTGGGCGACTTCGTCTGGACCGGCGGTGATACGCACCTCTACAGCAACCATCTGGAGCAGGCGCGCCTGCAGCTGACCCGCGAGCCGCGTCCGCTGCCAAAACTGGTGATCAAACGCAAACCGGCATCACTGTTTGACTATCAGTTCGATGATTTTGAGATTGAAGGCTACGATCCGCATCCCGCGATCAAAGCCCCTGTCGCTATCTGATTCGCGATAAAAGATCACGCCCTGGCAACGTCGCCGGGGCTTTTTTTTGCTCACACACCGGTAAATCTGCGGCACCGCTCGCACGCTTCTGACACTGCCTGTGTACGGGAAATATTCTCTGCGGCACGCTTTCCAGCCTGACATCTCTCACCTTGTTTCGCCTGTCC
Organism: Candidatus Pantoea varia; assembly: GCF_900115075.1. Taxonomy (GTDB): domain Bacteria; phylum Pseudomonadota; class Gammaproteobacteria; order Enterobacterales; family Enterobacteriaceae; genus Pantoea; species Pantoea varia. Next base: position 144,389 of record NZ_FOVG01000004.1, on the reverse strand, counting down.
TTAACCCGCACTCTGACGCCATGAAAACAGCACACTTACGTGGTTTTACCCTGCCGGAACTGCTGCTGGTGATGGTGATTGCCGGCCTGCTCAGTCTTGCCGCGCTGCACGGCTGGCAGCGCTGGCAACAGCGGCAGCAACTGCGCGACAGCGCTCAGCAATTGCAGGGTTTCCTGCTTCGGCTGCGCGCCCAGGCCAACCGGCAGAATAGCGACCTGGTTTTATGGTCACAGCCAGGCGATCCCTGGTGCATCGGTGCCGGAAGCCGCCCCGTTGCAGGTTGTGGTCACGGAAAACGGCTCCATTTCCTGGCGCCGCACCCGGGCGTAGCGCTTTATGGCATCCGGGGGGAACCGGGCTTCTATGGCCGCCGCAATGTTGCTAAAGCGGGCAGTATTGAACTGGGGAACAGCGCCGGACGCATGCGGCTGATTATCTCGGCCAGAGCCCGTATTCGCCTCTGCATGACCGATGAGGAGACATGCCGTTGAAAAGCGCCGGATTCAGCCTGCTGGAGATGCTGATTGCCATGGCAATCAGCGCCGTCGTGATGCTCAGTGTGGGGCGTTTTCTGCCGTTGCTGCTGGCGGAGAACGCTGGCGTGCTTCAACGTGCGCAGCTGCGGCAGGAGCTACAACAGATGATAGCGACGCTGGAAAAGGCGGTGCGACGAGCCGGTTATTGTCACGGTGAGTGTGGCAGTGGCGCACTGAAAATCAGTGAGAACTGTCTGCTGCTGAGCTGGGACGAGAACAGCAACGGTAAATGGGAAGGGGTGAGTCATGCAGAGAGTGACTACTACGGTTATCGCCTGCGACAACAGCAGCTTGAGATGCAGCGTGGTGTTGATCAGTGTCAGTCAGCAGGCTGGGAGCGCCTCTCCGATCCCGCGTTTATGACGCTGGAGCAGTTCAGCATGAGCCAGCAAGGCGGGCAGGTCAGGATAGTGTTGCAGGGTCAGGCCGGTCGCTGGCTTGAAACCATGGAGAGCTGGGTTGAGGGAGAGAATCTGTGAAGCAGCGAGGCAGCAGCGCCCTGGGCATGGTGTTAATGATTATGGTCATCGGCAGTTTTACGCTGCATGCCAGCCGAAAGATGTCAGAGCAGGGAATGCGACTGCTGGCCGATGAGCAGCAGTTTGTGCAGCATTTCTGGCGGGCGCAGTCGGCGCTGCAATGGGGCTTATCCCTGAGCTGGCCAGCCAGTGAGGCGGCCGGTTGTCAGCAGGATGATCGCCATGTCTGGCGCAGCTGTTTACAACGAGGTGAAAAGGATGAAGGTCTGCTTAAAGGTGAGGCGAGCGGCAGTGGCATGGCGGTCTGGCAATGGGTCCGGTTACGGGGCAATCAGATTACTGCACTGCCGCACGGCTGGATCGACTATTGCCCGCTCACGCTTCCGGCAACCTGTTTATAAGTGCGGTGGATTCAGCTTGCCGGAAGTGTTGTTTGCTCTGCTGTTAATGGCATTAAGCAGCAGCACCCTGTTGCACTATCATCGCGCACTGGCGCAGGGATTCAGCCAGCAATGGTATCAGCGTGAGGCATGGCGGGTTGCTGAGCAACGTCTGGCAGGGCATGAAGTGGCGGGCTGGAAATCCACGCTGCAACAGCAGAGCGGTCCCTCAGGCTGCACCCTGGAGCGGGCTGAGGTAACGGGGCCCTGGCAGCGCAGTGCCAGCCTGACACGACTGCGCTGTTAAACATCGCGGGTCGCCCTTTTAATGGGTTTCAACCGCGATACGCGGTAAAGTGACAGAGCCGCAATACCGCAGTCATATTCTGAGTTATCACAGGAGTTTTCATGTTTCACGTTTATCACTCAAATCAGCTTGATGTGCTGAAGATTCTGGCGGCAGCGGTGATTAAACATGATCCTCTTGGTGATCCTTTCGCTTCAGAAATGGTGCTGGTGCAGAGCCCGGGTATGGCGCAGTGGCTGCAAATGGAGCTGGCACAAACCTTTGGTATTGCGGCCAATATCGAATTCCCGCTGCCCGCCAGTTTTATCTGGGAGATGTTCGTCCGCGTTCTGCCTGATATTCCGGTAGAAAGTGCCTTCAGTAAGGCCAGCATGGGCTGGAAGCTGATGCACCGTCTGCCGGTGATGCTGGAGCATGAAGAGTTCACCGCTTTACGCCACTATCTCCATGACGACGGCGACAAGCGAAAACTGTTTCAGCTCAGCTCCCGCGTGGCCGATCTGTTCGACCAGTATCTGGTCTATCGTGCTGACTGGCTCAACAGCTGGGAGCGCGGCGAAACCATTGAGGGACTGGGCGACGCGCAGCGCTGGCAGGCTGCACTCTGGCGCGATCTGGTGAGTTACACCCAGGCGCTACGTCAGCCTGAATGGCACCGTGCCAACCTCTATTCGCGATTTATCCAGACGCTGGAGCAGGCGAAAAGCACGCCGGAAAATCTGCCCAAACGGGTCTTCATCTGTGGCATCTCTGCGCTGCCGCCGGTCTATCTGCAGGCGTTGCAGGCGCTGGGACGTCACATCGACATCCATCTGCTGTTCACCAATCCCTGCCGCGATTACTGGGGCGACATTCAGGACTATGCGTTTCTGGCGAAACTGCAAAGCCGTCAGCGCCGACGTCACGGTGCCGATGAATCTCGTGGACTCTTCCGGGATACAGAGCAGGCACCGGCGCTGTTTAACGATGCTGGCGAACAGCAGCTGACCAACCCGTTGCTCGCCTCATGGGGCAAGCTGGGCCGCGACAACCTGTTTCTGCTCAGTCAGATGGAGTCGAACGACGACATTGATGCGTTTGTGGATGTGGAGCCGGACAATCTGCTGCACTGTATGCAGCACGATCTTCTCAACCTGCAGGATAACGCCGTCATCGGACTGAATGCGGCTGAACTGGCGCACAGTGATCAGAAGCGCTGCCTGGATCCGGAGGATCGCTCAATTGCGGTGCAGGTCTGTCACAGTGCCCAGCGTGAAGTCGAAGTATTGCAGGATCATCTGCTGTCGATGATGGAAGCCGACCCGACCCTGAAAGCGCGTGACATCATCGTCATGGTGGCGGATATCGACGCCTACGCGCCTTTTATTCAGGCCGTTTTCGCTAACGCACCTGCCGATCGCTATCTGCCTTTTGCGATTTCAGATCGCCGTGCCAGTCAGGCTCATCCGGCCATTGTGGCGTTTCTTAATCTGCTGGCACTGCCGGACAGCCGTTTTGTCTCAGAGGATGTGCTGGCGCTGCTGGATGTTCCGGCGCTGGCATCCCACTTCTCTATCGATGAAAGCGGCCTGCGTTTACTGCGGCGCTGGGTCAGTGAGTCGGGTGTTCGCTGGGGGTTGGATGATGCCAGCGTAGAAGCCCTGTCACTCCCGATTACCGGCCAGCATACCTGGCGTTTTGGCCTGCAGCGTATGCTGCTGGGCTATGCGATGGAAAGCCACAACGGTGACTGGGAAGGGATTCTGCCTTATGACGAGTCGAGTGGTCTGGTGGGGGAACTGGCGGGCCATCTGGCCGATCTGCTCTCCCGTCTCAATCACTGGCGACAGCTGCTGGCTGAACCCCGGCCACTGACGGCTTGGTTGCCCCTGTGCCGGGAACTGCTGAACGCCTTTTTCAGCCCCGATGCAGAAACTGAGGCTGCCTTGTTACTGGTGGAAGAACAGTGGCAGCAATTGATTGAATATGGCATGGATGCTCGGTTTGAAGAGGCGATTCCGGTGGCGCTATTGCGCGATGATCTCCGCAGCCGGCTTGATCAGCAGCGCATCAGCCAGCGATTCCTGGCTGGACAGATTAACTTCTGTACCCTCATGCCGATGCGCTCCATTCCTTTTCAGCTGGTCTGTCTGCTGGGCATGAATGATGGCGTCTATCCGCGCACCTTAGCGCCGTTAGGCTTTGATCTGATGCAGCAGCAGTCCCGCAAAGGCGACCGCAGTCGCCGTGATGATGACCGCTATCTCTTCCTTGAGGCGATGATCTCGGCACAGCAGCAGCTCTACATCAGTTATATCGGCCGGGCGATTCAGGACAATACGGAACGCTACCCTTCGGTGCTGGTCACAGAACTGCTGGATTACATTGGACAGAGTTTTTATCTGGACGGTGATGGTCATCTTGAGCTGGATGAGAGTGCCGAACGGGTGCGGATGCATCTGCAGCATCTGCATAGCCGGATGCCGTTTGCTGCGGAGAACTTCCAGCCTGCGGCCAGACTGCAGAGTTTCGCCCGTGAGTGGCTGCCTGCCGCGCGGGGCGCGGGACAGCCCCAACCCGATTTTGTTAAGCCGCTGGAGGCGCCGCTCATTGATGCGCTGACGCTGGAGGCGTTTCTACGCTTCTGGCGACATCCGGTGCGTGCCTGGTTCCATCAGCGGCTTGGCGTGAGTTTCTGGCTGGAGGAAAACGAACTGCCCGATAGCGAGCCGTTTGCCCTCGACAACCTGGAGCGTTACCAAATCAACGCGCAGTTGCTGAATGCCCTGGTCGAAGGTGAGGATACCCAGCGGCTTTATGCGCACCATCGTGCGGCCGGGAATCTGCCTTACGGCGCCTTCGGTGAGCTGTTCTGGCAGGCGCAGCGCGATGAGATGCAGGAAGTGGCGGCAGAAGTGGTGACGCAACGAAGCGAAGGCGAGAGCTGGGAAGTGAATCTGCAACTGGAGCAGGTCAGCTTAACCGGCTGGCTGACGCAGGTGCAGGATGATGGATTGCTGCGCTGGCGGCCTGGCGTACTCAACATGAACGACGGACTGTTACTCTGGCTGGAGCACCTTGTTTACTGCGCGCTGGGAGGCCGCGGCAGCAGCCGGATGTTTGGCCGGCAGCAAAGCCGCTGGTGTTTCCTTGCCGTAACGCAGACAGAAGCAATCGCTGCGTTGAATGAGTATGTTGCTGGCTATCTCGCCGGTATGCGTCAGCCGCTGAGGCTGCTTAACAAAAGTGGCGGCGCGTGGCTCACCGCCAGTTTCGACAAAAAAAGTCAGCAACTACTGACAGATGAGGCCACCCAGCTCAAGGCGCGCAATCGCCTGCTGACGGCCTGGTCAGGCAACTATCAGGTTGAGGGTGAAGGCAGCGATCCCTATCTGCAACGTCTTTGCCGGGTACTGGATGAACCACAACTACAGCAGATAACTGAGGCGGCACAGCGCTGGTATTTACCGGTGCTGGCTGCACATCAGGATGATGAATAGCCGATCAGAAGGCATTTTGCTTACTGATTCATTACACAGCAATTTTGTTCTGCTTTGAGCCGCCGGGTCCGACATTGGCGGTTTATCGGGAAACGAGAGGGGTTTACATGCGGGTACACGCACGCTGGATAGCGGCGCTAATGTTAAGCCTGGCGGCTTGCACAGCACAGGCGCAGACATCTTCAGGCTGGCAGCCAGTTAACGACACCATTCGCAAAAGTGAACAGGATCCCCGTCACTATCAGGCTATCCGGCTGGATAACGGGATGACGGTGTTACTGGTTTCCGATGCTGTAGCACCGAAATCGCTGGCGGCGCTGACGCTGCCGATAGGATCCCTGGACGATCCCGATCAGCAGGCGGGACTGGCGCACTATCTTGAGCATATGGTGCTGATGGGCTCAAAGCGCTACCCGCAGCCGGACAACCTTGCTGAATTCCTGAAAAAACATGGCGGTAGTCACAACGCCAGCACGGCCTCTTATCGCACCGCTTTTTATCTGGAAGTCGAAAACGATTCGCTGGAACCGGCGGTCGATCGCCTGGCGGATGCGGTGGCTGAGCCACTGCTGGATCCGGTTAATGCCGACCGCGAGCGTCATGCCGTGAATGCCGAGCTGACCATGGCACGCTCGCGCGATGGCCTGCGTATGGCTCAGGTCGGCGCAGAGACGCTGAACCCGGCGCATCCGGCGTCACGTTTCTCGGGCGGAAATCTTGAGACCCTGAAAGATAAGCCAGGCAGCAAACTGCACCAGGCGCTGCTGGATTTCTATCATACGCATTACTCCGCCAACCTGATGAAGGCGGTGATCTACAGCAACAAACCGCTGCCAGAGATGGCGTCGATTGCGGCGAAAACCTTTGGCCGGGTACAAAACCATGACGCCAGCGTGCCGGAGATTACGGTGCCGGTGGTGACTGATGCGCAGCAGGGGATCATCATTCATTATGTTCCGGCGCAGCCGCGCAAGCAGCTCAAAATTGAATTCCGCATTGCCAACAACAGCGATCGCTTCCGCAGTAAAACCGACACGCTGATCAGCTACTTAATCAGTAACCGCAGCAAAAATACCCTGACTGACTGGCTGCAAAAGCAGGGGCTGGCCGATGGGGTTAATGCGGGTGCTGACCCGATGACCGAGCGTAACAGCGGCGTATTTGCGATTACCGCTTCACTTACGGATAAAGGTCTGGCACAGCGTGACGAAGTGGTGGCGGCGATATTCAGCTACATCAATCTGCTGCGTCAGCAGGCCGATGATAAGCGCTATTTCGACGAAGTTTCACACGTACTGGCTCTCGACTTCCGCTATCCCTCCATCACCCGCGATATGGATTACATCGAATGGCTGGTTGATACCATGCTGCGCGTGCCGGTTGAACACACGCTGGATGCACCTTATCTGGCGGATCAGTACGATGCCGCCGCGATTAAAGCCCGGCTGGATGAGATGACCCCGCAGCATGCGCGCATCTGGTACATCAGCCCGCAGGAGCCGCACAACAAAACAGCCTATTTTGTGGCTGCGCCTTATCAGGTTGAGAAGATCTCGCCACAAATCTTTGCCGACTGGCAGCAGCGCGCCAGCCAGATTACGCTGGCGATGCCCGTGTTGAATCCGTATATCCCGGATGACTTCACGCTGTTGCCGTCAGACGGTAAAACCTGGCAGCATCCGGTGAAGCTGGATAACGAAGACGGTATGCGCATTTACTGGATGCCCAGCCGTTATTACGCCAGCGAGCCTAAAGCGGCGATCACCCTGGCATTACGCAATAAAAATGCCATCAGAGACGCCCGTCAGCAGGTGCTGTTTGGCCTTAATGATTACCTCTCCAGCCTGGCTCTGGACGAGCTTAATTCGCAGGCTTCGGTGGGCGGCATCAGCTTCTCAACCGGCGAAGATGAAGGACTGGTATTCAGCGCCAACGGCTTCACTCAGCGTCTGCCCGTGCTGCTGAAGAAACTGGTGGAAGGTTATGCCACCTTCCAGCCGACAGAACAGCAGCTGGAGCAGGCTAAATCCTGGTATCTGGAGCGGCTGGACGCGGCGGAAAAAGGCAAGGCTTTTGAACAGGCGATTCAGCCGATGCAGCTGTTATCGCAACTGCCTTATACCCAACGCGAAACCCGTCGTAAGCTGGTCAACACCCTCTCACTCCAGGATGTGACGGCCTATCGCGATACGCTATTCCGCGACGCTACGCCAGAGATGCTGGTGGTGGGTAACCTCAGTGCTGACAGCGTGAAGCAACTGGGGCATGAGCTTAAGCAGCAAATGCAGAGTAATGCGACCCGCGACTGGCACAGCCAGTATGTGACCATTAAAAAACCGCTGAAAGCTAACCTGCAGCAGCAGGGCAGCAGCACCGACTCCGCTCTCGCCGCGCTCTATGTGCCACTGGGATACGGTGAATATCAGAGCATGGCGCACAGCTCTATGCTGAGCCAGATTGTACAGCCCTGGTTCTACAATCAGCTGCGAACCAAAGAGCAGCTCGGCTACGCGGTATTTGCCTTCCAGATGCCAGTAGGTCGCCAGTGGGGGATCGGCTTCCTGCTGCAAAGTAACAGCAAACAACCGGGCTGGCTGTTGCAGCGCTATCAGGCCTTCTATCCGCAGGCGGAAAAACGGCTGCGCAGCATGAGCCAGGCAGACTTTGCCCAGTATCAGCAGGCGATGATCAATGATTTGCAGCAGCGCCCTCAGACGCTCTTTGAGGAAGCAGATCGCTTTAACCGCGACTTTGATCGGCAGAATGATCAATTTGATACCCGGCAAAAAATGACAGAGCAGGTTCAGCGGTTAACCCCGGCCAGCCTGGCCGACTTTTTCCGGCAGGCGGTGATCGAACACAAAGGCATGGTGATGACTTCGCAGATTGCCGGCATCGGCAATGGCAAAGTTGAATTTGCCCGCCAGCCCGGCTGGAAGACCTGGAATGAAGTGGCACAACTGCAGCAGTCGCTGCCGGTAAAGAGTGAGACCCAATGACGCAGTTACCTCCCGTATCGCTGAATCCCTTAACGCTGCCGCTCAAAGGCGAACGGTTGATTGAGGCGTCAGCGGGCACCGGAAAAACCTTTACCATTGGTCTGCTCTATCTTCGACTGCTGCTGGGACTGGGCGGCGAAAACGCGTATAGCCGGCCGCTCTCGGTAGAAGAAATTTTAGTGGTGACCTTCACCGAGGCCGCCACCGCTGAGTTGCGCGGGCGCATTCGCGAGAATATTCATCAGCTGCGTCTGGCCTGTATTCGCGGCAAAAGCAGCAATCCGATGCACCAGTTACTGCTGGAGCAGATGCCGGATCTGAGTCAGGCCGCCGCGCAGTTGCTGGCGGCTGAACGGCAGATGGATGAAGCCGCCATCTTCACCATTCATGGCTTCTGTCAGCGGATGCTCAATCTCAACGCCTTTGAATCGGGCATGCTGTTCGAGCAGGAGTTGATCGAAGATGAGCAGGCGCTGCTGAAGCAGTCGACTGCCGATTTCTGGCGTCGTCAGTGCTATCCACTGACGCTTGATGTGGCGCGAATTATCGCTGCAGAATGGAGCGGTCCGGACAGCCTGCTGACGACGCTGCGTCCCTGGCTGCAGGGTGAATCGCCGGGCCTGAAACGTCCGCCCGCCGCTGGTGAGACACTGGAATCACGTCACGCCAGCAATCTGGCACGCATCAAGGCTATCAAGCAGCAGTGGCAGGCGTTCAGCGCCGACGTTGAGGGGATGATCAGCACATCCGGCGTGGATAAGCGCAGCTACAGCAGTAAACATCTGCCCAACTGGGTCGCCCGTGTCACGCAGTGGGCCAGCAGCGAAACGCTGGATTATCAGTTGCCTAAAGAGCTGGAGCGCTTTGGGCAGCAGGTACTTGATGAGAAAACCAAAAAAGGGGAAGCCCCACGTCATTCACTGTTCGAGGCGATCGATCAGTTCCTGGCTGAACCGCTGTCGCTGCGGGATGTGATCATTGCTCAGGCGCTGACCGATGTGCGTGCCACGGTGCAGCGCGAGAAACGGTTACGTGCGCTGTTAGGCTTCGACGATCTGCTGAGTAAGCTGGATGAGGCGTTGCAGCAGCCCGGCGGCGTTTTGCTGGCAGAAACCATCCGGGCACGTTTCCCGGTGGCCCTGATTGATGAATTCCAGGATACCGATCCGCAGCAGTATCGTATCTTCCGCACGCTCTATATTAATCAGCCTGAACAGGCGCTGTTTCTGATTGGCGATCCCAAGCAGGCGATCTATGCGTTTCGCGGCGCGGATATTTTTACCTATCTGCGGGCCAGAAACGAAATCAGTGCTCACTACACACTCGATACCAACTGGCGTTCTTCACCTGAGATGGTAGAGAGCGTCAACCGCCTCTTTTCTCAGCTCGATTCGCCTTTTCTGTTCTCGGCGATTCCCTTTCAGCCGGTTAGGCCCGCTGCGCCCAATCAGTCGCTGAAGCTGATTTTTGACGAGCAGCAGCAACCGGCGTTACGTTTCTGGCTGCAGCCTGGCGAGGGCGTCGGTAACAGCGATTATCAGCAGTTTATGGCACAGCAGTGTGCGGCCGATATCAGCCGCTGGCTGGTCGCCGGACAGCAGGGGCGCGCCCGCCTAGGCAAAGGCGAGGCGCTGCAGCCGGTGCGGGCTTCCGATATCACCGTGCTGGTGCGCAGCCGCAACGAGGCCGGTTTAATCCGCGATGCGCTGAATGCGCTGTCGATTCCGTCGGTCTATCTCTCCAGCCGGGACAGCGTCTATACCACGCCGGAAGCGCGCGAACTGCTCTGGTTACTGCAGGCCATACAGGCACCTGAACAGGAACGTCTGCTGCGCAGTGCGCTGGCGACTTCTATTTTTGCCATTGACGCGGCAACGCTCGACGCGCTGACACAGAATGAACGCGAATGGGATGCGCTGGTGGAGCAGTTTGCCGTCTGGCAGCAACTGTGGCATCAGCGCGGCGTGTTACCGATGCTGCGTGATGTGATGATCAAGCGGCAGCTTGCGGAGAACATGCTGGCCTCGGAGAACGGTGAGCGTCGGCTGACTGACCTGATGCATCTGGGTGAACTGCTGCAGGAAGCCTCGGTGCAGCTGGAGAGTCCGCACGCGCTGGTGCGCTTCCTGGCGCAGCAGATTGCCCGGCCAAACAGCCAGGCCTCAAGCCAGCAGCTGCGTCTGGAAAGTGACCGCCATCTGGTGCAGATCATCACCATCCATAAATCAAAAGGATTGCAGTATCCGCTGGTCTGGCTGCCGTTTGCCGCCGGGTTCCGCGAGGCCGCCAGCGCGCTCTATCACGATCGCGACAATTTCACGGCGCTGCTCGATGTGCAGGGCGATGCGCAGAGTCTGGCGCTGGCCGAAGAGGAGCGTCTGGCGGAGGATCTGCGTCTGCTTTACGTGGCGCTGACCCGTTCTGTTTATCACTGTAGCGTCGGCATCGCACCGCTGATCAAAGGCACCCGCAAGAAAGAGGGCGAAAGCGATCTGCACAAGAGCGCACTGGGCTACCTGGTGCAGCAGGGTCAGGCGGCTGATGCGCAGCAGCTCAGCCAGCGACTCAATGCGCTGACCGGTGAGGGCATTGCGCTGGTTGAAGAGGATCTGATTCCGGGCGAAATGTGGCAGGACGCTGACGCGGGTGATGAGGCATTAAGCAGCCGCGACGTGACCCGCGCGCTGGCGGATGTCTGGCGGGTTACCAGTTACTCCGGCCTGCAACAGCATCACAGCTCGCCGCTGCTGGATGCGCTGCCCAACTTCGATATCGATGCGGCGGGTGAAGAGGAGAGCGGTGAAGAGGCGGCATTGACGCCGCACCACTTTCCGCGCGGTGCGGCACCCGGCACCTTCCTGCACGGTCTGTTCGAGTCGATCGACTTTACCGAGCCGCCGGATCGCGTCTGGCTGGAAGATCAGCTGCAGCATAATGGCTATCCGCTGAGCTGGTTGCCGGTCATGGAACAGTGGATTGATCGGGTGTTACATACGCCACTCAACGCGGAGGGGCTGACGCTGTCGGCAATCAAAAGCAGTGAACGGCTGATCGAGATGGAGTTCTATCTGCCGATCAATAATCTGCTGACGGCCGCCGATCTTGACGATCTGCTGCGTCGGCACGATAGCCTCTCTCAGCAGGCCGCTGCTCTGGATTTTCGTCAGGTGCGCGGCATGCTGAAGGGTTTTATCGATCTGGTCTTCCGCTGGCAGGGAAAATATTATCTGCTCGATTACAAATCGAACTGGCTGGGTGACAGCCACGCCGCTTACACGCCAGAGGCGATGGCGCAGGCGATGATTGGCCACCGCTACGATTTGCAGTATCAGCTCTATACGCTGGCGCTGCATCGCTACCTGCAGCATCGCCTGCCGGGCTACGACTATCAGCAACATTTTGGTGGTGTGTTTTATCTGTTTTTGCGCGGGATGGATGGCAGCTCACCGGACAACGGCATTTTTGCCACCCGACCGGACGAAGCCTTTGTGGAAGAGATCGATGCACTGTTTGGTGAAACCGGGGAGAGGTTATGAGTGACATGCTGAGTCTGCTGCTGCAGGCGGTAGAGAAGCGCCTCCTGCGGCCACTGGATATTCAGTTTGCCCAACTCATGGCGCCGGAATCACAGCCTGCGCTGCTGCTCGCGGCCGCCTGCGTCAGCGCCGAGGCTGGTGAAGGGCACGTCTGTTTACCACTGAGCTATCTCAGTGAAGCGAACCTGTTTGCCGGGCGTCAGCCTGCGCTGGCCCAGGCTATCTGGCAGGCGGCTGGCGCACCAGATGACTGGCCAGCACGCTTTGCTGACTGGCCAGCGGTCAGTGATGGCAGCCGGGTCACGCCGCTGGTGCTGAGTAACCAGCGTTTATATCTGCATCGGCTGTGGCAAAGCGAAGGCCGGATCGTGGACTTCTTTGCTGCGCAGGAAGTGAAAACTGCGTTTGATATCAGGGCCGCAGGTGAAGTACTTAATAGCCTGTTTGGCGACCAGCCGGAGAACTGGCAGAAAATAGCGGCGGCCGTGGCGCTGACCCGCAAGACGGCGGTTATTTCCGGCGGGCCGGGGACCGGCAAAACCACCACCGTGGCGAAACTGCTCGCCGCCCTGATTCGCCTGAATCCTGGCGCGCTGCGTATTCAGCTGGCGGCACCGACCGGCAAAGCTGCCGCGCGGCTCACCGAGTCACTGGGCCGGGCGCTGCAGGATTTGGCGGTCAGCGACGAAGAGCGGCGGCGTTTTCCCGCCGAAGCCACCACGCTGCATCGCCTGCTGGGCGCGCAGCCCGATACCCAGCGACTGCGCTACCATGCCGGTAATCCCCTGCATCTTGATGTGCTGGTGGTGGATGAAGCGTCGATGGTCGATCTCTCAATGATGGCCAAGCTGATTGCCGCGCTGCCTGCCCATGCCCGCGTGGTGTTTCTGGGCGATCGCGATCAGCTGGCTTCCGTTGAAGCGGGTGCGGTGCTGGGCGATATCTGCCGCTGCACAGAAAGCGGCTACAGCCTGGCGCGGGCAGAACAGCTCGCCCTGCTGACCGGCTGCACCCTGCAGGGCAGTGATGATGCGCAGGCTCCGGCGGTGCGCGACAGCATCTGTCTGCTGCAAAAAAGTTATCGGTTTGACGCCTCATCCGGCATCGGCCAGCTGGCAAAAGCGATTAACCAGGGCGATGCGGAGCAGGTCAGGGCCGTGTTTGCTGCGGCCCATGAAGATGTCAGTTACCAGCCGCTGAACAGCGCGGAAGCGTATCAGGCGATGCTGGATGAGGTCGCTCAGGGCTATCAGCCCTTCCTGCAGCTTATCAGACAGCAGGCACCGCCCGCTGAGGTCATAGCCGCTTTTGGTCGTTATCAGCTGCTCTGTGCGTTACGTGACGGACCATTTGGCGTGCAGGGGCTGAACCAGCGTATTGAGCAGCGACTGATGCAGCTGCAGCGCATCCGGCGTCCTGGTATGGGCAGCCGCTGGTATGAAGGACGTCCGGTGATGATCACCCGAAATGACAGCGCGCTCGGCCTGTTTAATGGCGACATTGGCATTACGCTGCGGGATGAAGAGGGCAACCTGAAGGTCTTCTTCCCGCTGCCGGATGGATCGATTAAGGCGATTCAGCCGAGCCGGTTGCCTTCACATGAAACCGCCTGGGCGATGACGGTGCACAAATCGCAGGGCTCGGAGTTTGAACACACCGCGCTGGTCATGCCTACGCAGTTTCTGCCGGTTCTGACTCGCGAGCTGGTCTATACCGCGATTACCCGTGCCCGCAAACAACTGACCATTTACAGCGAACCGGGCGTGTTTCAGCGTGCCGTACAGCTGCAAACGCAGCGACGCAGCGGTCTGGTGGAGCGACTGGGGGAAAACGGCTGAGAAGAGAGGGGGGGACAGGCCACCGTGACGGTGACTGTCCCTTATGGATGAGATCAGGTGAGGTCGGCCATCAGCACTTTTGAACGCCGCTGATAGTTGTACATCTCTTTTTTACTCTCAGGCAGTGACTCAATATCCACTGGCGTAAAGCCGCGTTCCTGAAACCAGTGGATGCTGCGTGTGGTTAGCACAAACAACTTTTCCAGCCCCATCTGCTTCGCCTGCAACGCCACGCGCTGCAACAGCATCTCACCGCGTGAGGAGCTGCGATAGTCAGGATGAACCGCCACACAGGCCATCTCGCCAATCTTCTCATCCATAAACGGATAGAGTGCGGCACAGGCGATGGTCAGATTATCGCGCTGAATAATCGTAAACTTATCGATCTCCATTTCAAGCTGCTCGCGTGAGCGACGCACCAGAATGCCCTGCTGCTCCAGCGGACGGATCAGTTCGAGGATACCGCCAATATCGTTGATATTGGCGCGACGGATCTGCTCGGCCGACTCCATAACGATCTGCGTACCGATACCGTCGCGAGAGAAGAGCTCCTGCAACAGCGCACCATCTTCCTGATAACTGATTAAATGGCTGCGGCGCACGCCACTGCGGCAGGCTTTAACCGCGCCACGCAGGAAGCGAACCGTTCCGGAAAGATAGTCGCCTTCCTGTTCAATCTCGTCGATACGGGCCTGCGCGTCATTCGGGAACAGCTCAGAGATGATTTCACCTTCGCTGTTCAGCACGCCCTGTTCAGAGCAGAAGCCGATCATTTTTTCCGCTTTGAGCTTAATCGCCAGCTGGGTGGCAACCTCTTCCGAGGTCAGATTAAAGCTCTCGCCGGTAACAGAAACCGCCACCGGTCCCATCAGCACAATGGCATCGTTATCCAGCTGGCGATGAATCGCCTCTTCATCAATACGACGGATACGCCCGCTATGGCAGTAGTCCACGCCATCATCCACGCCCAGCGGCTGTGAAATAATGAAGTTGCCGCTGACCACATTGATATGTGCGCCCTGCAGTGGGGTGTTGTTGAGACTCATTGAGAGGCGGGCAGTGATATCTAACTGCAACCGGCCGGCAGCCTGCTTCACTAACTCCAGCGATTGCGCGTCGGTCACCCGGGTAAATTTATGATAAACCGGCTCCAGCTGCTGCTGGGCGAGGCTGGCATCAATCTGCGGCCGGGCGCCATAAACCACGACCAGGCGGATGCCCAGGCTGTGCAGCAGACCGATATCATTAACGATGCCAGAGAAGTTCTCATGCTCAATCGCTTCGCCACCGAGCATGATGACAAAGGTTTTACCCCGGTGTGCATTGATATAGGGAACGGTATGGCGAAAACCCTGAACCAGTTCGGTACTACGTTCCTTCACGGCCAACCCTCAGTGAATGTTTATTCGTATTTTTTGTATTTTTATGCTTTTACGCCCGATTTTGCAAGTTTTAATCCTGACGAAAATTTACGTTTTTATGGATGTCAAAGCCGCTAACAGCCTGCATTATTTAGGGTTTCCGGAGTGACATCATCCTGCGGATTGGATAAAGTTTTCGCCGCCATTTGATTAACTGGCGATTTTTTAGACATAACACAGCAGATGGAGCGGCATGTCAGACGGTAATTCCCAATTTTCACGCAGACGATTTCTACAGGGGACGGGCGCCTTACTGCTGTTAAGCGTCAGCCGCACAGGGCTGGCGGCGAAAAATCACATTGTGGCAGTGCGGATCTGGCCCTCATCCACCTATTCGCGGATGACGCTGGAGTCCAATGTCGCGCTGAAGTACAAGCAGTTTGCGCTGAGTAATCCCGAACGCCTGGTAATAGATATTCAGGGCCTGCATCTCAATTCGGTCCTGAAAGGGGTGGATAAGCAGGTGCGGGTCGACGATCCCTTTATTAAAAATGCCCGGGTCGGCCAGTTCGACAGCAACACGGTGCGCGTCGTTCTTGAGTTAAAGCGCAACGTCGCGCCGAAGATCTTTAACCTCTCGCCGGTCGCCGGGATCAATCACCGGCTGGTCGTCGATCTTTATCCGAGCCAGAACCCGATCGAAGAGGATCCGCTGCTGGCCCTGCTGAAAGATTATAACCAGGGCGATCTGGAGAAAGATGAAGGCGTGCAGGCACCGTTGCCGGGCAAAGCGGGGCGCGATCGTCCGATCATCATCATGATCGATCCCGGTCACGGCGGGGAGGATCCGGGCGCGCACGGCAAATATAAGACCCGCGAGAAAGATATTGTGCTGAAGATCGGACGACGGCTAAAAGCGCTGATCGATAAACAGCCCAATATGAAAGCCTATATGACGCGCAATGAAGATGTCTTTATTCCGCTGCGCGTCAGGGTCGCCAAAGCCCGTAAACAGCGGGCCGATCTCTTTGTGTCGATCCATGCGGATGCTTTTACCAGTCGCGCAGCTCGCGGCTCTTCGGTGTTTGCCTTATCAACCAGCGGTGCCACCTCTGCAGCAGCCCGTTTCCTTGCGCAGACGCAGAATGAATCTGACCTGATTGGCGGCGTCAGCAAAAGTGGCGACCGCTATCTTGATCACACCATGTTCGATATGGTGCAGCGCCAGACGATTCATGACAGCCTGAAGTTTGGCAAAGAGGTGCTGCATCGCATGGGGCGCATCAATCATCTGCACAAACGCACTGTGGATCAGGCCGGATTCGCAGTGCTGAAAGCCCCGGACATCCCGTCAATCCTGGTAGAGACCGCGTTTATCAGTAATGTGGAAGAGGAGCGTAAGTTGCGAACCACCCGCTATCAGCATCAGGTTGCGGAGGCGATTCTGGAGGGCATCAAGGCTTATGTGAAGAGTGGGGCGGCATTGGCCCATCGGTAACAGAGAGTGCGGGTAGCCACGGCTATCCGCGCGCTTTTCAGGGCTGAGAGGGCTAAAAAGGCTTTTTGGGAACGTCAGAAACAAAAAAACACCCTTTCAGGTGTTTAAATGATTGGTTGCGGGGGCCGGATTTGAACCGACGACCTTCGGGTTATGAGCCCGACGAGCTACCAGGCTGCTCCACCCCGCGTCCGTATCATACTTTTTCCACATTGTGACTTCTGTAAAACTACTGCAGAAGTATTGGTTGCGGGGGCCGGATTTGAACCGACGACCTTCGGGTTATGAGCCCGACGAGCTACCAGGCTGCTCCACCCCGCGTCCGTATTGCTTCTATTACTTTTACTTCTCACACTGTGACTTCTGTAAAACTGCTGCAGAAGTATTGGTTGCGGGGGCCGGATTTGAACCGACGACCTTCGGGTTATGAGCCCGACGAGCTACCAGGCTGCTCCACCCCGCGTCCGTGGAAGCGCACTATACTCTCCGCGCTAATTCATGCAACCCCTTTTTGAAGATAAACGCAAAATTAACAGCCAGTTGCTGAAGGATTCAACCATCTGATTAATTATTGAACTGATATGCGCCAGGTCAAAGCGGATGCATTTCATTCTGTCGGGGGCTTTGCTATCGTCGCGGGGCGAACAGTTATAAAAAGAGAAGATAATGAAATCACATTGGGTGAAGTATGCACTCACTGGCGCGTTAATTACGCTGCTGGCGGCCTGTAGCTCTAAACCGACCGATCGCGGTCAGCAATATAAAGATGGAAAACTGGAACAGCCGCTGGCGCTGGTGAATCAGCCCAATGCCAAAGGCGCGCCGGTTAATGGCAAAGATTTTGGCGATCAGGTGCGTCAGATTCAGTCCGCCTCATCTGCTCTATATAGCCGTCAGAACAGCACCTACAGTGCGATTGAAAGCTGGCTGATGGCGGGCGCTGATACCCGACAGCTTCGTCAGTATGGCCTTAACGCCTGGCAGATGGAGGGCACGGATAACTACGGTAACGTGCAGTTCACGGGTTACTACACGCCGGTAGTCGAAGCGCGATACACCCGTCAGGGGGCGTTCCAGTATCCGATCTACCGCATGCCGCCGCGTAAACGCGGTGAAAAATTACCGAGCCGCGCCTCTATCTATAGTGGTGGACTCGATGACCGCTATGTCATTGCCTACAGCAACTCGCTGATTGATAACTTCATGATGGATGTGCAGGGCAGTGGTTATGTTGACTTTGGCGATGGCCGCCCGATGACCTTCTTTGGTTACGCCGGTAAAAATGGCTGGGGTTACCACAGTATTGGTAAAGAGCTGATCGATCGCGGCGAAGTGAAACGCGAAGATATGTCGATGCAGGCGATTCGCCAGTGGGCGCAGGAGCACTCACCGCAGGAGGTGCGTGCGTTGCTGGAAACCAACCCGTCATTCGTCTTCTTTAAAGCTGAGCCGTTTACGCCGGTGCGAGGTGCCAGCGCCGTTCCGTTGGTGGCGAAAGCTTCCGTTGCCTCTGACCGCTCAATAATTCCAGCGGGCACCGTACTGCTGGCGGAAGTGCCGCAGTTAAATGAGAAGGGCAAATTCAACGGCAAATATGAGATGCGCCTGATGGTGGCGCTCGACGTAGGTGGCGCGATTAAAGGGCAGCACTTTGATATCTATCAGGGTATCGGTCCGGACGCCGCGCATCTGGCGGGCTTCTATAATCACTACGGACGCGTCTGGGTGATCAAAGCCGCACCGGGGGCCGGACAGCCGCTGTTCTCCAGCCCGCAAAACGGTAATAATGGATCACTGCTTCTCGGCGCTAACTAATTTCTTCTCTGCGGGCCTGCGGGCCCGCACGACGTAACAGGTTCAACTATGAAAGTGTTAAACGACGCCTGGCATCAGCGCTTTGGCGGCACGGCGCGTCTCTATGGCCAGGATGCGCTGCAACGTTTTGCTGACGCACACTTCTGCGTCATCGGTATTGGCGGTGTCGGGTCCTGGGCGGCGGAAGCATTAGCGCGCACCGGAATTGGTAAAATCACCCTGATTGATATGGATGACGTCTGTATCACCAACACCAACCGACAGCTTCATGCGCTGCAGGGCAACGTCGGCAAAGCCAAAACGGATGTGATGGCCGATCGGCTGCGTGCGATCAATCCTGACTGCGAAGTGATCTGCATTGATGACTTTATTACGCCAGAGAATACCGCCGAACTGATGGCCGCCGGTTTCGACTACGTGATCGACGCTATCGACAGCGTGCGGCCTAAAGCGGCGCTGATTGCCTGGTGTCGCCGGAATAAGATCCCGCTGATCACCACTGGTGGGGCGGGCGGGCAGATCGATCCGACTCAGATCCAGGTCGCCGATCTGGCGAAAACCATCCAGGACCCGCTGGCGGCGAAGCTGCGCGAACGGCTGAAAAGCCTGGGTGTGGTGAAAAACAGCAAGGGTAAACTCGGCATCGACTGCGTTTTTTCCACCGAAGCGCTGGTCTATCCGCAGGCTGATGGCAGTGTCTGTGCTTCACGCAGCACGGCTGAGGGGCCGAAGAGAATGGATTGCGCATCGGGCTTTGGCGCGGCAACCATGGTCACCGCCACCTTCGGCTTTGTAGCCGTTTCGCATGCGCTGAAGAAGTTTCTGGCGCGTGCTGCCCGTCAGGACGCCGTCAGCGCCTGACGCGCGGCGTGCTCGACTGCGGCGGCCAGCGCCTGCAGGCCGCTGCTGCGGGAGGCACTGAGCTGGGCGCGCAGGCCGAGTTCATCAAACAGCTTTAAGGGATCCCTTGCCAGCAGCTGTTGCGGCATCTGGCCCTCAGCGGCGGTCAGCAGCACGGCCAGCAGGCCGCGCACAATCCGTCCTTCACTGTCACCATAGAAATGCAGCGTGCCATCCTCGCATAACTGGCTGCCCAGCCAGACCCGATTTTCACACCCGCTCAGTTCAATTTCCGCTGTTTTCAGTTCCTCCGGCAAGGCAGGCAACTGGCGGCTCAGCTGGATCAGCTGACGATAACGATCTTCCCACTGATGAAAGCGGCCAAAGCTCTCCTTCAGGCTGGCAACGGTAATCTGTTCGCCAAACGGGTGCGGCGCTAACAGCGATGAATGCATAATCAAAACTCCGATAACAGCGAGATGGCGCTCTTCATGGCGCGCACCAGCGCATCAACATCCTGCAGATTATTATAGGGTGCAAAAGAGGCTCGCAGCGTGCCGCTGACGCCCAATGCCGTCAGCAACGGCTGCGCACAGTGCTGGCCGGCGCGCAGGGCGATTCCCTGCTCAGCCAGCAGCGTCACCAGATCGCTGTGATGCAGGTCAGCAAATTCAAAAGCCAGCAGGCTGGCGTTGCCACAGCGGAAGCTGCGAAAGCCGGGCAGTTCTGCCAGCTGCTCTTCCGCCAGCGAGGCAAGCTGCTGACTCCAGCGCTCTGCGGCGGGCAGATCGTACTGCGCCAGCCAGCTCAGTGCTGCACTCAGGCCTACAACGCCCGCCACGTTTGGCGTGCCGGCCTCAAAGCGCCAGGGTACCGGTTGCGGCGTGAAACCACTGAAATCGACATTCGTGATCATTTTACCGCCGCCCTGCCAGGGCGCCATCGCCTCCAGCAGTTCCGCTTTGCCATATAACGCGCCAATGCCCATCGGGCCGTAAATCTTATGGCCGGAAAAAGCGTAAAAATCGATATCCAGCGCCTGTACGTCAGGCGGGCAATGCACCACGCCCTGCGCGCCATCGACCATCACTTTCGCGCCTACGGCGTGCGCCAGCGGAATCGCCTGAGCGAGATCGGGACACCCGCCGGTGACGTTCGACATCTGGCCGACCGCCAGCAGGCGGGTGCGGCTGTTGAGCAGGGCAGGTAACAGGCTGATATCCGGCAGACGGTCCGGCCCCAACGGCCATTTTACGACGCGGGCGCCGCATGCCTGGGCGGCCATCAGCCAGGGCACCAGGTTAGCGTGGTGTTCAGCCTCGCTGACCACAATCTCATCGCCGGGTTGCAGGCGCGGGCGCAGCCAGCTGTTCGCGACCAGGTTTATCGCTTCAGTAGTGCCGCGCGTCCAGATAATCTCATGATCGTCAGCGGCGTTGAGCCAGCGGGCAACCTGATTGCGCGCCTGTTCATAGCGATGAGTTAAAGCCTGGGCAGCGGCAAAGTGGCTGCGATGTACTGTACCCGCGCTCAGGCTGTAAAACTGCTGCGTGCTATCAATGACGGCCTGCGGCTTCAGCGTGGTTGCGGCGCTGTCGAGATAAACGCCGGCGTCGGCGAGCGCGGGAAACTGCTGGCAAAATGCGGTGGGATTAAATGCGGTCATGCCTGGTCCATGATAAGAAAAATTAGGACCAAACTGAAAGAATGGTCTGCGTCTGGCAAAGCTGGAAAAGCGCGTTATGCTGAATATTGCAAGGTTTAAACCAAACCCGCATAACTACGGCACGTTTACTAGTCGAACTCACTTATCGGCTGCCTCGGGTTAGCGTAACGCGGGTGGTTTGATGCAATCAATCTACAAGGAGATAGCAGATGAAAAAACTTACCGCAGTACTGGCCATGTGTACGCTGGCCTTCACCCTGACTGCCTGTTCAAGCAATTACGTGATGCATACCAATGATGGACGCACCATTGTCGCTGCCGGCAAGCCTAAAGTCGATAATGATACCGGCATGATCAGCTATAAAGATGCGAATGGCAATGAGCAGCAAATCAACCGCTCTGATGTCAAAGAAATGGTCGAGTCTGGCAAGTAATAAGCAAAAAAAAAGCACCGCAATCAGCGGTGCTATTTAAAAATCACTATGGACAGACAGGGTAAATCTACAGGAATTAAGAGTTCGATCCGCAATCGTCGGATCAAAAATTGCAAACACAACATCACGACCACAAGCCAAAAGCTTTCAGAAAATCTGCGAACTCACTCACAATTCTAAAAACTTTTCGTTCCGGCTCAGGAAGTGCGGCAACTATAGGTATTTGCTGGAGGTTCCTCAACGGACAAATTATAATGCCTCGGATTAAAAATTCTAATACGTAAACGCTTTGTATAAGCCTGCGTATTTTTCGCCGATCCGGATACGGTAAACCATGTCGAAACGCCTTCCTCCTCTCAACGCACTGCGTGTTTTTGATGCAGCTGCGCGCCATTTAAGCTTTACCAAAGCCGCTGAAGAGCTGTTTGTCACCCAGGCTGCTGTAAGCCATCAGATAAAATCTCTGGAAGATTTTCTGGGGTTAAAGCTGTTTCGCCGGAGGAATCGTTCGCTGTTACTAACCGAAGAAGGACAAAGCTACTATCTCGACATCAAAGAGATTTTCTCAGCGATCAACGAAGCGACCCGCA
Source organism: Candidatus Pantoea varia (assembly GCF_900115075.1). GTDB lineage: Bacteria > Pseudomonadota > Gammaproteobacteria > Enterobacterales > Enterobacteriaceae > Pantoea > Pantoea varia. The sequence goes on along the minus strand of NZ_FOVG01000004.1, from coordinate 122,631 downwards.
AACTGCAGGCGCGCAGTGCCAAGGGGGCGCTGACGGTCAGTTTACTGCCCAGCTTTGCCATTCAGTGGCTGGTTCCTCGCCTCTCCAGCTTTAATATGGCTTATCCGGGAATCGACGTGCGTATCCAGGCTGTTGACCGCGATGAAGAGAAACTGGCCGATGATGTCGATGTGGCAATTTTCTACGGACGGGGCAACTGGCCCGGACTGCGGGTTGAAAAACTCTATGCCGAATATCTGCTGCCGGTCTGTTCGCCATCATTGATGACCGGAGAGAATCCGCTGAAAACGCCGATGGATCTCTCGCGCTTTACCCTGCTGCATGATGCCTCCCGCCGGGATTGGCAATCGTATATCCGCCAGCTGGGGCTGCAACATATCAATGTGCAGCAGGGGCCGATCTTCAGCCACAGCGCCATGGTTTTGCAGGCGGCGATTCATGGTCAGGGCGTGGCGCTGGCGAATAACGTCATGGCGCAGAGTGAAATAGAAGCCGGACGATTAATCTGCCCGTTTAATGACGTATTAGTCAGTAAAAACGCTTTTTATCTGGTTTGTCATGACAGTCAGGCAGAACTGGGTAAAATAGCCGCCTTCCGACAGTGGATCCTGGAAAAAGCTGCAACCGAACAAGAAAAATTCCGCTTCCGCTATCAACAGTAAAATATTGATTTATTTGCATTCAGATGCAAAAGCACCCTGAGGATCGGTTAATGTCCAGTCGTGCCATGTTTGTTTTTGCGGCTATCAGTGGATTTCTGCTGGTGGCTTTTGGCGCATTTGGTGCCCACGTTTTGAGTCAGTCGCTTGGTGCTGCTGAAATGGCCTGGATTCATACCGGGCTGGAATATCAGGCTTATCACACCTTAGCGGTGATGGGACTGGGTGCCGCGATGTTGCGCCGCGCCAATATCTGGTTTTACTGGAGCAGTGCGCTGATGGCGCTCGGCACCGTGTTATTTAGTGGCAGCCTCTATTGTCTGGCGCTGTCACATCTGAAGTTTTGGGTTTTTATCACACCAGTGGGCGGGATCTGTTTCCTCGCCGGTTGGGTATTGATGTTGATTGGCGCGCTGCGTCTTAAACGAAAGGCAGAACGCCATGAATAAAGTTTTACTCTATTGTCGTCCCGGTTTTGAAAAAGAGTGTGCGGCAGAAATCAGTGCTAAAGCGGCGGAACGTGAAATCTACGGCTTTCCACGGGTTAAAGATGACTCCGGCTACGTGCTGTTTGAGTGCTATCAGTTTGAAGATGCTGAGCGTCTGGCGCGTGAACTGCCGTTTGACGAGCTGATCTTTGCCCGCCAGATGCTGGTCGTCGGCGAAATGCTGCGTGACCTGCCGCAGGAAGATCGCATTACCCCGATCGTCGGCATGCTGACTGGCGTGGTAGAGAAGGGCGGCGAACTGCGTGTTGAAGTCCCTGACACCAACGAAGCCAAAGAGCTGACTAAATTCTGCCGCAAGTTCACTGTGCCGCTGCGTTCAGCACTGCGTGAAAGCAAGATTCTGCTGAATTATGAAAGCCCGAAACGCCCGGTCGTGCATGTGTTTTTCATCGCACCTGGCACCTGCTACGTCGGCTATTCGATCCGGGAAAACAGCTCGCCGTTTTATATGGGTATTCCACGGCTTAAGTTTCCTTCCGATGCGCCAAGCCGTTCCACGCTTAAGCTGGAAGAGGCATTCCACGTCTTTATCCCTGCGGATGAGTGGGATGAGCGTTTAGCCAGCGGCATGTACGCCGTGGATCTCGGTGCTTGTCCGGGCGGCTGGACCTATCAGCTGGTCCAGCGCAGCATGATGGTTTATGCGGTGGACAACGGACCGATGGCCCCGAGCCTGATGGATACCGGCCAGGTGATGCACGAGAAAGCCGATGGATTTAAATTCCGTCCGCCACGTACCAACATCAGCTGGCTGGTGTGTGACATGGTGGAGAAGCCGGTTCGCGTGGCTAACCTGATGACTGACTGGCTGGTTAACGGCTGGTGTCGTGAAGCGATCTTCAACCTCAAATTGCCGATGAAAAAGCGTTATGAAGAAGTCACGCAGAATCTGGCAATGATGCAGGAGCGCTTTGATGAGAATGGCATAAACGTGCAGATTCGCGCCCGCCAGCTCTATCATGACCGCGAAGAGGTAACGGTTCATGTGCGCCGTATGTGGGCAGCAACGGGTGGCCGTCGCGACGAACGTTAATCGCCGGGCTGAGTGCAACTGCACTCAGCCGGTATAACGCAGCGTATTCAGATTTCCCTGCAACACCAGATCCCGCTTCAGCGTGGCTACCTGACGGCTGATTTCAGCCATCTGCTGGCCTTCAGCGAGCTTTTCCTGCCATTTGGCTGGCACCTTATCCAGTTGCTGATAGATCCCTTCGAGCGAGTGAAACTCTGTCAGCAGCTGTTTCGCGCTTTTCGGACCGATGCCGGTGATGCCCGGAATTTTACTGCTGCTGATGCCGCACAATCCCCAGTAGTCGGGTAACAGCTGTGGCGCCACGCCAAATTCAGCGTCGATAAAGGGCAGATCGAGCCAGCGTTTCTGGAAGTAGTCACGGATACGGATCTCGGGTGCCAGTAGCTGACAGTAACCTTTGTCAGTGGAAACAATGGTGGCCTGATGTCCGGCCTGAGCCATTTTCACCGCCAGCGTCGCCGCTAAATCATCCGCCTCATCCTCGCCCGCTATCCAGCAGCTTACGCCTGCGGCGCGAAAAGCCTCCTGTAACGCCGGCATCTCTGCCTGTAAATCGTCTGGCATCGACGGGCGACCACTTTTGTAGTCGGGAAGCAGCTGATGACGCCAGCCCTGATGACGCGCTTCGCCATCAAATACCGCCACAGCGTGGGTCGGATGGGCGTGACCCAGTATCTGGCGCAGCGCAGACACACAGCCTTCGACACAGGGTGAGCCTTGTACCGCATGCAGACGACGAATCAGATTCAACGCGTCAACAATAACAAGATGAAGAGCCATGAGAGTATGGGCAGCCCGGGGGCTGCCTCCTGGTTTATTTGATAATTTCGTAGCAGGGGATGTAGGCGGTGCCTGGCAGTTTCATACGTTGCTGGGCAACGAATCCCTGTAGCAGCTCATCCATGCGGTGCATGATATCGGGGTCGCCATGCAGTTTGTAGCGTCCCTTCTCACGGATTTCTCGGATGCCCATCTCTTTAACGTTACCCGCGACGATGCCTGAGAAGGCGCGGCGCAGGTCAGCAGCCAGCTTTTCGGGTGGCTGATTGGTGTAAAGATTGAGATTCGCCATATTTTCATGGGTTGGCAGGAACGGCACCTGCAGGTCGGGTTCAATGCGAATCGACCAGTTAAAGCTGTAAGCATCGCCGGTTTCGCGACGATTCTCTTTTACCTGCGGCATCGCTTTCTTCATCAGACGCGCCACTTCTGCCGCATCATCAATGATGATCTGATAATGCTTACGGGCCTGTTCACCCAGCGTGTTAACAATGAAATCATCAAGCACGCGGAAGTAATCGGCGCTCTCTTTCGGGCCGGTCAGAATCAGCGGCAGTACCTGATCGCTGTTGTGCGGATTCATCAGGATGCCCAGCAGATAGAGCAGCTCTTCTGCCGTGCCGACGCCGCCCGGGAAAATGATGATGCCGTGGGCGATACGCACAAAAGCTTCCAGACGTTTTTCAATGTCCGGCATGATAATCAGCTCATTCACCAGCGGATTCGGCGGTTCAGCCGCAATGATTGAGGGTTCGGTCAGGCCGATAAAGCGGCTGTCACGATAGCGCTGCTGAGCGTGGCCAACGGCGGCTCCTTTCATTGGCGCTTCCATTACGCCAGGTCCGCAGCCGGTACAGATGTTCAGCTCACGCAGCCCAAGCTGCGTTCCGACATTGCGGCAATACTGGTACTCAACGGCGTTGATGGAGTGACCGCCCCAGCACACCACGGTGTTGGGATACTCGCCGATATGCAGTGCCCGCGCATTACGCAGAATGGAAAACACAGTGTTGGTAATTGTGGCGGAATCGTTCTCTTCGGCTGCCGTGAAACGGCCCGGCATGTTGAGCTGACCGCTGACAAACAGGATGTCACGCAGCACCGCAAACAGGTTAGCCTGCAGTGAACGGATGATGCGGCCATCCACAAACGCCTCTTCCGGCGGATTAATTAGTTCCAATTTGACGCCGCGCTCACGGCGCAACACATTGATGTCGAAATTTTCAAAGCGGGAGAGCAGCTCCTGGCTGCTGTCAGTCTGGCTGCCGGAGTTAAGCACGGCAAGAGAGCAGTTGCGAAACAGCTGGTAGAGGTCGCTGCTGGCTGTGCGCTTGAGCATATCGACTTCCAGCTGTGAAAGCAGATCCATTGAGCCAAGAGGGCTGATATGGGTAATCAAATGAACTCCTTTACACCCGCCTGGGTGCGTGTTGGCACTGCAACGGCAGTGACGAAAATCCCTGGTCGGCAACCCGCAGGTAGCCGCCATCACCAGAGTAGCCTTGTCGGCCCGCACAGCTCAAGCGGAACTGCGCTTCCTGCACGCAGCCTGCGAGAAGTCTCGCAAACTACTGACGAACCAGCCGTGAAAAACCGGGTGAGAAGGGCACGTTGGTCCGCCACGGGTTGATATCCAGCCCGCCACGACGGGTATAGCGCGCATAAACCGTCAACGCTTCCGGATGGCAGAAACGCATCACATCATTAAAGATGCGCTCGACGCACTGCTCGTGAAATTCATTGTGCTGGCGGAATGAGACCAGATAGCGCAGCAGCGCTTCACGGTCGATTCGCGGGCCTTTGTAGCGGATCATTACCGAGCCCCAGTCAGGCTGATTGGTAATCAGGCAGTTTGACTTGAGCAGGTGGCTGACCAGCGTCTCCTCAACGATTTCGCTGCCTGTGGCATCCGCCAGATAATCAGCATTGAAGCGGTAATCCTCAATGGCGATATCCTGCTCATCAATGCAGCTCCCCTCAAAATGACCGATAGGTTGACCTTCTATCTCATTGAGACGGAACAGCGCGACTCGCGCTTCACCTTCTGCACAGGCACTCAGATCCCGCTCCAGCGTCTGACGAACCTCGCCCCAGTCAGCAAAGCGGGTCTGGTTGAAGCTGTTCAGGTAAAGCTTGAAGCTTTTCGACTCGATAAGATTGCGACTCTGCGCGTCCAGCACCACTTCGCCGACGGCAACCTGAGGCAGACCCTTGCTGTTGAGCCACGAGAGTTCATACAGGGTCCAGATATCGCTGCCGGTAAAGGGCAGGCTGTCGGGAAACAGGCCAAGCGGTTCACGGTTCAGGCTGCGTGGCACCGACTGCAGTAAGCTGTTGTCATACTGATCGTGATAGGCTGTGGGTTTGCCCAGCGTCAGGTTACTGAGTGCCTGATCCTGTTCGTGAGTAGTCATTGCGGTTACCACCAAAATTAATCAAAGTGGCTAAGTGTAACCCATCAGAAGTGAGAATATGAATGATGCAGCAAACTGCCGCCGCGTTGCGTGACTTTACCACCCGATACTGCCAGCACTGGCTTCAGCAGGCGGGGCATGGGCCGGCCAGCAGCGATCTTTATGGCGTCCCGTCTCCCTGTGCCCTGGAGGATCGCGATCAGCGGGTCGTCTGGCAGCCGCAGCCGTTTAGTCTGCCCCCGACGCTGGATGCGATTGAGCGGGCAATCGACATCCAGCTCCAGCCGCCGATCACGGATTTCTATACCACGCAGTTTGCCGGGGATATGCAGGCCCGTTTTGGTGAGAATCAGCTGACGCTGTTGCAGGTGTGGAGTGAAGAGGATTTCCTGCGGTTACAGGAGAATCTGATTGGGCATCTGGTGATGCAGCGCCGTCTGAAACAGTCGCCTACGCTGTTTATTGCCACGACAGATTCAGAGGAGGAGATCATCTCTCTCTCTAATCTCAGTGGCGACGTTATTCTGGAGCAGCCTGGCCGTAAACAGCGCGTCGTCCTGGCAGAAAGTCTTGAGATATTTCTTAAGTCATTACAACCGGTTATCATCTGATTTGCAGTGATTTGCCCCTGACCTTGTGAGACATCTCTTACATCTGCTGTGAGAGATCGCCATATAACAGTTGAGACATCCGGAAGGCCATGATGTAAAAATATTGTGAATCATCAACTTAATGGCATTTATCTTAATTTGTACCGCACATTTCGTAAAGTTCCGCTGTGAGTACCTTGTGCGCGTAACGAGTTCTGTCAAAATGTTTCGCACTGCAGGACGCTCAGGAAACAGATATCGTCAGGATGATGATAAGCCATGAGGCAGGAACGTAACGGAGCTTACGGCACACGGAAGGTTTCAGGACGAAACAGGATCGCTCAGGATTGAGTAAGGGACACCTCCAGGATGGAGAATGAGAACCCCTCAGAAGAGGTGGTGGGCCAGGACGCTACGGATACATCAGGACGATGCGCGACAGGAGTTCGCACTGGACAAGTTGTCATGGAAGAGCAGGGAGCATTAAAGTGGCGGGATGGCTGCAAACGAACCGGGAGCACTGTTTATACAGTGCTCCCTTTTTTTGTGCCTGTGCCAACAAGTGATATGCTTGCCGCCCATTTTTGACTGCTCGCTGGAGGTGGCGCATGACGCCTGAACAATTGATTACGCAACGGCTGGAGCAACTCGAAGCGGTGATGCGTGAGTATCATCTCTGGCAGAGTACGCCGCCAGCCGAGGGCGCCCTTGAGAGCCAGGAACCTTTTTGCCTGGATACGCTGGAGCCGCTGCAGTGGCTCCAGTGGGTGTTAGTCCCGCGCATGCATGCCCTGATTGCCGCCCGACATCCGTTACCGCAAAACTTTGCCGTTGCCCCCTATTATGAGGTGGCTTTAGTGCCTGATCAGCCCGGTATTGCACCGCTGCTGCTGACCCTGCGTCAGCTGGATGCGTTGATTAAGGATGCTGCCCACTGATGCTGGAGATACTCTATCAGGATGAGTGGCTGGTTGCCGTCAACAAGCCCAGCGGCTGGCTGGTTCATCGCAGCTGGCTGGATCGCCATGAAACGGTGTTTGTGATGCAGACTGTTCGTGATCAGATCGGACAGCATGTCTTTACCGCGCATCGCCTGGACAAGCCTACTTCAGGCGTGCTGCTGATGGGGCTTTCAAGTGAAGTCGGACGTCTTCTTTCCCTGCAGTTTGAACAGCACCAGATGGAGAAAACCTACCACGCTGTGGTTCGCGGCTGGCTGGAGAGCAGCGGGACGCTCGATTATCCACTGGTGGAAGAGCTGGATAAAATTGCCGATAAACACGCCACTGAAGCGCGCACCGCACAGCCCGCCGTTACCGATTATCAGTCACTGGCGACCGTTGAGATGCCGGTCGGCATTGGTCGTTATCCCACGTCGCGTTACAGCCTGGTTGAGATGGCCCCTAAAACCGGTCGCAAGCATCAGCTGCGTCGCCATATGTCACACCTGCGTCATCCGATTATTGGTGATTCCGCGCACGGTGACCTGCGTCAGAACCGGGGAGCCGCCGAACATTTCGGCGCTAACCGATTGATGCTGCACGCCAGCAGCCTGGCATTGACCCATCCGGTGACCGGTGAACCTTTGCTGATTCGCGCCGGACTGGATGGCGTCTGGCAGAACCTGATGAATCAGTTTGGCTGGCAGGATCAGATTCCTGAGGTGCCGCGGGTTGAGTTTGACGCAGCGCCAGGACAGGATAACGTTTCAGAATAAGGGAGAAAGCAAATGGCAAAGATTGGCATTTTTGTGGGTACGGTATACGGCAATGCACTGCTGGTGGCGGAAGAAGCGGAACCGTTACTGCAACAGCAGGGGCACAGCGTCACCGTGTTTGATGATCCGACGCTGGCTGACTGGCAGAATTATGCCAGCGATGTGGCGTTAATCGTCACGTCAACCACCGGGCAAGGCGATTTCCCCGACACGATTTCAGGTCTGTTCCATGCGATTAAAGATAAGCTGGGTCATCAGCCCGCGCTGCGCTACGGCGTGATTGCATTGGGTGACAGCAGTTATGACCATTTCTGTGGCGCGGGTAAAACCTTTGATGCGCTGCTGCAGGAGCAGGGCGCGCAGCGGGTCGGTGAGGTATTACTGGTTGATGCCACTGAAAATCCTGAGCCAGAAGCGGTGACTTCTCCGTGGATTGAAGCCTGGGGCGCGCAGCTCTGATAGCGACGCCAGGCTTATCCCTGCCTTAACAGCATCAGGATAAGCCTGGCGTGCATGCCCCGCGAGATCAGGTGACAGGTGCCGGGTTAAACACCGCCAGCTGATTACGGATACCCCAGCGATCGGACCAGGTCTGCTTCCTGCCGCTGGCAATGTCAAGAATCAACTCAAACAGTCGCCAGCCCACCTGCTCAATACTCTCTTCACCCGTCGCAATCGTTCCGGCATTGATGTCCATCAGATCATGCCAGCGCTCTGCCAGCGCATTGCGCGTCGCCATCTTGATCACCGGAATCGCGGCCAGACCGTAAGGTGTTCCGCGCCCGGTAGTGAACACCTGCAGGGTAATACCAGACGCCAGCTGCTGCGTACCGCAGACAAAATCGCTGGCGGGCGTCGCCGCATAAATCAATCCACGCCGCGTAGGCCGCTGACCGGGCGAGAGCACTTCGACAATCGCGCTGCGGCCCGATTTGGCGATCGACCCAAGTGCTTTTTCCACCACGTTTGCCAGCCCGCCTTTTTTATTGCCCGGCGACGGATTAGCGCTGCGATCGGTCTGGCCCTGGTCGAGGTAATTGTCATACCAGGCCATCTCCTCCAGTAAGCGCTTACCAACATCCTGATTAATCACCCGCGGCGTCAGCAGGTGAATGGCATCTCGCACTTCTGTCACTTCCGAGAACATCACGGTAGCGCCGCAGCGCACCAGCAGATCAGAGGCGAAGCCCACTGCCGGATTCGCCGTCACGCCCGAGAACGCATCGCTGCCACCACACTGCATGCCGACAATCAGTTCTGCCGCGGAGCAGGTTTCGCGCTGGCGCTGATTGAGACGCTGGAGATGACGTTCCGCCACCTGCAGAATCTCATTCACCATCGCACCAAAACCCACCAGCTTTTCATCCTGCAAACGCACGATGTCATGATCGTCCAGCGAAATCGCCTGTACGTCAGGTGTGCCGGTCAGCAGACGTTCCGGCTGCAACTTTTCACAACCCAGACTGACGATCATCACTTCGCCGCCGAAATTGGCATTCAGCGCCAGGTTATGAATGGTGCGAATCGGCACGACTGCAGCCGGTGCGTTGATCGCCACGCCGCAGCCATAAAGATGGTTCAGGGCGACCACGCCATCGACATTCGGATAGCGCGGCAGTAAATCCCGTTCAATGATCTGCACGACATGGTCCACCACACCCGCCACGCAGTGGACGCTGGTGGTGATGCCGAGGAGGTTACGCGTACCCACGCTGCCATCCGCATTGCGGTAACCCTCAAAGGTGTAACCTTCCAACGGCGGCAAATCAGGCGGAACCTGTGTGGCTAACGGCAGACTCTCCAGCGGAGGGGCTTCCGGCAGCGCGACAAGAGACTCATCAATCCAGCTACCCTGGGCAATATCCCGTAATGCGAAGCCTATGACTTCGCCATAACGCACGATCTCTGCACCCTGATTAATCGCGCTCAGCGCCACTTTGTGGCCTTGCGGCACATACTCTGTGAGTGTCAGGCCATCCGCAAACTGCGTGCCGGCTGGCAGACCCAGGCTGTTGACCACAATGGCCACATTGTCGTGCTCATGGACTTTGATATAGAGCGGTTGTTCATCTGTTTTGGGGTTCATCGCTCACCTTCCTGTCTGTCGTACCGTACTTGTGCGGCACGCTGTAATGTTCTGACCTGTCACACGCTTGTTTGCCAGCTTCAGTATAGGGAGGCGGGGCAAGGGGCGCATTGTGCAAATGACCACCATTAAGGTCATTCACCCGGCTGTTTTGAGTCGATTATCCAAAAGCAAGTGAAGAGCCTCACAAACAGCGGGCAGAAGCGTTATTCAGGGCAGATTTCGACCGGCTATTTGCCACTTTCGTGAGCCACGCCGCAGGGTTTTGTGCATCCGCCAGACATTCACTTCAATAACACGGTTATTCCAGGGCGATGCGCCAATGTGCTTACCAAAGGCTGTTCTTATACTGAGTTCCGTTAGCCAAAGTCAGGTTATCTGTCACGACGTATTACTCATCCGCAGGGGTTGAAGAGGCGCATCACTGCCGCTTCTGACTGCAGCCGGATGAATAAATAAAGGTTTGCCAAAACAACAAGATCGCCGTGTTTAACCCAACTTCTCTCTGATACCCAACGCGATGTGTATGCAGTCAGAGCGAATGTAGCTCACGCTATATTTCAGGAGTGCATCATGAATAGTTTCAGCCAGACAGCGGAAACGGTGCAGAAACGCACCCATGCCCGTTACTGGATTGTGGTGATGTTATTTATCGTCACCTCATTCAACTACGGCGACCGCGCAACCATTTCGATTGCCGGTTCGGCGATGTCCAAAGATATCGGCCTTGATTCGGTCGGACTGGGCTATATCTTCTCTGCCTTCTCATGGGCGTACGTTATTGGTCAGATTCCGGGCGGCTGGCTGCTCGATCGCTTCGGCTCAAAACGCGTCTACTTCTGGAGCATCTTTACCTGGTCGCTGTTTACCTTCCTGCAAGGGTTCGTCGATCTGTTCAGCGGCTTCGGCATCATCATGTCGCTGTTTATTCTGCGTTTCCTGGTCGGACTGGCCGAAGCGCCATCCTTCCCTGGCAACAGCCGCATTGTGGCCGCCTGGTTCCCGGCGCAGGAGCGCGGCACGGCGGTAGCGATCTTCAACTCGGCGCAATACTTCGCCACCGTTATCTTCGCACCCATCATGGGCTGGCTGGTCTCTTCCGTGGGCTGGGCGCACGTATTCTGGTTCATGGGCGGTCTGGGCATCATCCTCAGCTTTATCTGGCTGAAAGTCATCCACGATCCTACCGATCACCCTGGCGTGAACAAGGCTGAACTGGAGTACATGGAGCAGGGTGGCGCGCTGATCAACATGGATGTGAAAAAGAATAGCCGCAAAGTGAGCTGGAGCGAGAAGTGGTTCCAGATCAAGCAGCTGCTGACGTCACGCATGATGCTGGGTATCTACCTCGGCCAATACTGTGTTAACGCCTTAACCTACTTCTTTATTACCTGGTTCCCGGTCTATCTGGTACAGGCGCGCGGCATGTCGATTCTCAAAGCGGGCTTTATTGCTTCGATTCCGGCGGTGTGCGGCTTCCTCGGCGGCGTACTGGGCGGGGTGATTTCTGACTGGCTGATGCGTAAAACCGGCTCGCTGAATATCGCACGTAAAACGCCGATCGTACTCGGCATGCTGCTCTCCATTTCAATGGTGATGTGTAACTACACCGATACCGAATGGGTGGTGGTGTTCTTTATGGCACTGGCATTCTTTGGTAAAGGCATCGGTGCGCTGGGCTGGGCGGTAATGGCGGATACCGCGCCGAAAGAGATCAGTGGTCTGAGCGGCGGCTTGTTCAACATGTTCGGTAACTTCTCTGGCATCGTGACCCCTATCGCCATCGGCTACATCATTGCCACCAGCGGATCCTTTGAAGGCGCGCTGGTCTATGTCGGCATTCATGCCTTTGTCGCGGCATTTAGCTTCCTGGTCATTGCGGGCGATATCAAACGTGTCGAACTGAAAACCTGGCCCGGTAAGGACGCATCATGAATACGCAAAGTTCACCCGTGATTACTGAAATGCAGGTTATCCCGGTCGCCGGTTACGACAGCATGCTGCTCAACATTGGCGGTGCGCACAACGCCTGTTTTACCCGCAACATTGTGGTGCTGACGGACAGCGCCGGTCACACCGGCGTCGGTGAAGCGCCGGGCGGCGACACCATTTATCAGACGCTGGTAGAGGCGATTCCGCTGGTGAAGGGCCAGCAGATTGCCCGAATGAACCGTCTGGTGCAGCAGGTGCACAAGGGGAATCAGTCGGCTGACTTCACCACCTTTGGTAACGGCGCCTGGACCTTTGAACTGCGCGTTAATGCGGTGGCTGCGCTGGAAGCGGCGCTGCTCGATCTGCTGGGACAGTGTCTGGGCGTACCGGTGGCTGAACTGCTGGGGCCGGGAAAACAGCGCGATGAAGTCACGGTGCTGGGCTATCTGTTCTATCTCGGCGACCGCCGCAAAACCGACCTCCCTTATCTGAGTGGTGATCAGGCCAGCCATGACTGGTATCACCTGCGTCATCAGGAAGCGCTGACTAGCGATGCCGTGGTGCGGCTGGCTGAGGCGGCACAGGATAAGTACGGCTTTAAAGATTTCAAGCTCAAAGGTGGCGTGCTCCCCGGCGAGCAGGAGATCGCCACGGCGGCAGCCCTGAAGCAGCGCTTTCCCGACGCCCGCATCACGGTCGATCCCAATGGTGCCTGGCTGCTGGATGAGGCGATAGCGCTGTGTAAAGGGATGAAGGATGTGCTGAGCTACGCTGAAGATCCGTGCGGCGCGGAGCAGGGCTATTCCGGGCGTGAAGTGATGGCCGAGTTCCGTCGCGCAACCGGCTTGCCCGTCGCCACAAATATGATCGCCACCAACTGGCGCGAGATGAATCACGCGGTAATGGTCAATGCGGTCGATATTCCGCTGGCAGATCCTCACTTCTGGACGCTGAGCGGGGCCGTGCGGGTCGCACAGCTGTGCGATGAGTGGGGCCTCACCTGGGGCTGCCACTCCAATAACCACTTTGATATTTCGCTGGCGATGTTCACCCATGTGGGTGCCGCGGTGCCAGGCAATCCTACCGCGATTGATACCCACTGGATCTGGCAGGAGGGCGATCAGCGCCTGACCAAAAATCCGCTGCAAATCCGCAACGGGAAAATTGCCGTACCGGATGCGCCTGGCCTGGGCATTGAGCTCGACTGGGAGCAGGTAAACAAAGCCCATCAGCTTTATCAGTCACTGCCCGCCGGTGCGCGTAACGACGCCACAGCGATGCAGTATCTGGTCCCTGGCTGGACTTTTGATCGCAAGCGTCCGGCATTTGGTCGGGCAACAGCATAAGGAGCAGAAGATGAGTTCAACACCGAAAGTGACCGCCATGCAGGTTATCCCGGTCGCAGGCTACGACAGCATGCTGCTGAACCTCAGCGGCGCTCATTCGCCATTCTTTACCCGCAACATTGTGATTATCAAAGATAACGCCGGACACACCGGCGTCGGCGAAATTCCGGGCGGCGAGAAAATCCGCCAGACGCTGGAAGATGCCGCCTCTCTGGTGATCGGTAAAACGCTGGGTGAGTACAAAAATACCCTCAGCCTGGTGCGCTCCACCTTTGCGGACCGCGATGCGAACGGGCGCGGCAACCAGACGTTTGATCTGCGCACCACGATCCATGTGGTGACCGGCATCGAAGCCGCGCTGCTTGATCTGCTGGGCCAGCACCTGGGCGTAAACGTCGCCTCACTGCTGGGCGACGGGCAGCAGCGCGATCGCGTTGAGATGCTCGGCTACCTGTTCTACATCGGTGACCGCAATAAAACGTCGCTCTCTTATCAGAACCAGCAGAACGATCCGTGCGACTGGTACCGCCTGCGTCACGAAGAGGCGCTCACTCCGGATGCCGTGGTGCGTCTGGCGGAAGCGGCCTATGAGAAATATGGCTTCAACGATTTCAAACTCAAAGGTGGCGTGCTGCGCGGCGGTGAAGAGGCTGAAGCGGTCACTGCGCTGGCAAAACGTTTTCCTGAAGCCCGTATCACCCTCGATCCTAACGGGGCCTGGTCGCTCAATGAGGCGATCATGCTCGGCAAACAGCTCAAAGATGTGCTGGCCTACGCAGAAGATCCCTGTGGCGCAGAGCAGGGCTACTCAGGCCGCGAAGTGATGGCCGAGTTCCGCCGCGCCACTGGCATGCCTACCGCTACCAATATGATCGCCACCGACTGGCGGCAGATGGGGCATACCCTGTCGCTGCAGTCGGTGGACATTCCGCTGGCTGACCCACACTTCTGGACCATGCAGGGTTCAGTGCGCGTAGCGCAGATGTGCCACGATTTTGGCCTGACCTGGGGCTCGCACTCTAATAACCACTTCGACATTTCGCTGGCGATGTTCACCCACGTTGCCGCTGCCGCACCGGGCGCGATTACCGCCATTGATACCCACTGGATCTGGCAGGAGGGCAATCAGCGCCTGACTAAAGAGCCTTTCCAGATCAAGGGTGGCATGGTGCAGGTGCCACAGAAACCGGGTCTCGGCGTAGAGCTGGATATGGATCAGGTGATGCAGGCCAATGCGCTCTATCAGAAGCAGGGACTGGGCGCGCGTGACGATGCCGAAGCGATGCAGTTTTTAGTGCCGGGATGGACGTTCGACAATAAGCGCCCTTGCCTGGTTCGTTAACCTTTTCGGCTCCCCGTGCGGAGCCATCGTCACAGGAGTTCCACCATGAGTAATGCAGCCTGGCCGAATGGATTTCGTCGTCGCCTGTTAGCGGGCGACACCCTGATTGGCAGCTGGTGCGCGCTGGCCAGTCCAGTCTCAACTGAAATCCTGGGGCTGGCCGGTTTTGACTGGCTGGTCCTGGATGGAGAGCACGCGCCCAACGATATCACGACGTTTGTGCCGCAGCTGATGGCGCTGAAAGGCAGTCACAGTGCGCCCGTGGTACGTCCGCCCTGCAACGAGCCGGTGATCATAAAGCGCCTGCTGGATATCGGGTTTAACAATTTCCTGGTGCCGTTTGTCGAGACCGAAGAGGAAGCCCTGCGGGCGGTCGCCTCAACCCGCTATCCACCCGCGGGGATTCGCGGCGTTTCGGTGTCGCACCGCAGCAACATGTACGGCACCCTGCCGGATTACAACAGCACTATCAATGACAACATCACGGTGCTGGTGCAGATCGAAACCCAGCAGGCGGTCGACAATATTGACGCCATCGCAGCGGTGGACGGCGTAGACGGTATTTTTGTCGGACCGGGCGATCTTTCCGCTGCGCTGGGCTATCTCGGCCAGCCTGCGCATCCTGAAGTGTTGAAAGTAATTAAACACGTTTTTGAACGTGCCAAAGCCGCCGGTAAGCCGAGCGGCATTCTGGCGCCGGTTGAAGCGGACGCGCGTCGCTATCTGGAGTGGGGTGCCACCTTTGTGGCCGTCGGCAGCGATGTCGGGATGTTCCGCAACGCCTCGCAGGCGTTATGCGACAAATTTAAGCGCTAATCAATTAAGGGGTAACGCAATGAAAATTGGATTCATCGGCCTGGGCATCATGGGCAAACCCATGAGTAAAAATCTGGTGAAAGCCGGTTATTCGCTGGTAGTACGCGACAACAACGCTGAAAACGAAGCGGAACTGGCTAAACTGGGCGCGACCGTGGCGAAAACGCCAAAAGAGGTGGCTGAGCAGTGCGATGTGGTGATTACCATGGTGCCGAACTCGCCGCAGGTCATCGATGTCTGCCTGGGGAAAAATGGCATCATTGAAGGGGCGAAGCCAGGCCTGGTGGTCATCGACATGAGTTCGATTGCACCGCTGGCGAGCCGTGAAGTGCATGATGCGCTGGCAGAAAAGCAGATAAAAATGCTCGATGCGCCGGTCAGTGGCGGCGAGCCAAAAGCGATTGAAGGCACGCTCTCCGTGATGGTCGGCGGTGATAAAGCTGTATTCGATTCCTGCTACGACATTATGAAATCGATGGCGGGATCGGTGGTGCATACGGGCGACATCGGCGCAGGCAACGTGACTAAACTGGCTAACCAGGTGATTGTGGCACTGAACATTGCGGCGATGTCTGAAGCGTTATCGCTGGCAACCAAAGCGGGTGTGAATCCGGATCTGGTTTATCAGGCCATTCGTGGCGGCCTGGCTGGCAGCACGGTACTGGATGCCAAAGCGCCGATGGTGATGGATCGCAACTTCAAGCCGGGCTTCCGGATTGACCTGCATATCAAAGATCTGGCGAATGCGCTGGATACCTCGCACAGCATCGGCGCGCATCTGCCGCTGACGGCGGCGGTGATGGAGATGATGCAGGCGCTGCGCAACGACGGACAGGGTAACGCCGACCACAGTGCGCTGGCCTGCTATTATGAGAAGTTAGCGAAGGTTGAGATCACCCGCTAAAACCCGGTGCCGGTCTCCCGAAACCGGACGGGTTCAGAGCCGTTTTAATAAATTAACTGCGCTCGGATTGCCTATGAAAATCGTAATCGCACCGGATTCATATAAAGAGAGTTTATCCGCCCTGGATGTGGCATCGGCGATTGAAGCGGGTTTCCGTGACATCTTCCCCGATGCGCATTACGTAAAAATACCGGTCGCCGACGGCGGCGAAGGCACGGTAGAAGCGATGGTGGCGGCGACGAAGGGAAAAATCGTCAGGCTGAAGGTGACCGGGCCGCTGGGCGCGCAGGTCGACGCCTTTTATGGCCTGTCCGGTGATGAGGCCACTGCCTATATCGAAATGGCAGCGGCCAGCGGACTGGAGCGGGTGCCTGCTTCACAGCGTGACCCGCTGATCACGACCTCATTCGGCACCGGCGAGTTGATCAGACATGCGCTGGATAAGGGCGTCGGCCACATCATCATTGGTATCGGCGGCAGCGCCACCAATGATGGCGGTGCCGGGATGATGCAGGCGCTGGGTGCCCGACTGCTGGACGCCCGGGGCAACGAGATTGGTCACGGTGGCGGCGCGCTTCCGGACCTCGCCAGCATTGATATTGATGCGCTGGATGCCCGCATTCATCAGTGCCGTATTGAAGTCGCCTGTGACGTCACCAATCCACTGACCGGCAAAGAGGGCGCATCGGCCATTTTCGGTCCGCAGAAAGGGGCGACGCCGGCGCTGGTACAGCAGCTTGATCAGGCGCTGGCCCATTACGCCGCGATAATTCACCGCGATCTCGATATCGATGTGCTGCATATTCCAGGCGGCGGCGCGGCGGGCGGCATGGGTGCGGCGCTGCACGCCTTCTGTCAGGCGGAACTGCGCCGCGGTATTGAGATTGTCACGGAGGCACTGGGGCTGGCTGATGAGGTGAAAGATGCTGACCTGGTGATTACCGGTGAAGGGCGCATCGACAGCCAGAGTATCAACGGCAAGGTGCCGATTGGAGTTGCCAGCGTGGCAAAGCGTTTTAACAAGCCGGTGATTGGCATTGCCGGAAGCCTGACGGCGGATGTCGGCGTGGTGCATCAGCATGGAATCGATGCGGTATTCAGCGTGCTCTACAGCATCTGTTCACTGGATGAGGCACTCGCCAGTGCCGGAAAGAATGTTGAGATGACGGCGCGTAATGTGGCCGCTACCTTAAAACTTGCCGGCTTTCACTGACCATTAGCCTTTACCGGCATGCGTAATGCGGGCCGATTTTAACCGTGGCAGGAATGCTCAGGCTCACCGCTATTGTCTGCCGCACTTTTTTACCACGCCGGGCTACGGTCAGTGAGCGCTGACGCGCGGCCCGGTGAGCGTCAGCGATAGCGACAGATGCGCAGAAGCCTTACACCATCCCTAACAGCTGCCGGGCTTCTCTGGCAACATTCTCCATCTCATCCTGCAGCTCCAGCAGTTCCGGCTCCAGCGCGGCAATATCGCTGGCCTCCAGCAGCCCACGCTCCAGCTGGTGACAAAGTTGCTTCATGCGCGGTACGCCGCTGTAGCTGGCACTGCCGTGCAGCTTGTGAATAATCTCACGCAGGGCATTGACCTCATTGGCCGCCATAAACTGCGCCATCTTCGCATGCACTTCCGGTAAAAACTCCAGCAGCATCCGCAGCAGATCCCGCGCCAGTTCGGGTTTGTTCGCCGCCTGACGCAGCGCCAGTTGCCAGTCCAGCGTCGGTAATATCGGCAGCAGTTCCGGTACGGAGGCCACTGGCGGCGGCGTGTAGCGCGCCAGCAGCTGTCTTAACTTGCTCTCATCAATCGGTTTGGCAAGGTAGTCATTCATGCCTGCCTTGATTAACTGCTCACGCTCGCCATCAATCGCATGGGCGGTCACCGCCACAATCGGCGTGCTGGCGTGATGCGGCATGCTGCGGATAATTTCACTGGCACGAATGCCATCAATCTCAGGCATCTGGATATCCATCAGAATCACATCCAGCGACTGCTGGCGTGCCTCGCGAATAGCGTGTTCGGCACTGCTGCACAGCAGGATGTTCTGCACCTGTTCCTCTAGTAGCGCACCAATCAGCTTGAGGTTGGCGGGATTATCATCCACTGCCATTACTGTCAGCGGCAGGCGCGGTGAAAGCGGCAGCTCACTGATCTGCCGGGTATGCAGATCCAGTAACATCGGCAGGAGTCGCGTCAGGGAGATCGGTTTGGCGATACAGCCGTCAATGCCGCGCACCTTCAGCTCATCAGCCAGCAACATCATCGGGCTCGGGAGCGCCATCAGCACGTTGTCGGCCCGATCCAGCAGCCCATTAATCAGGCGCTCATTGAGCAGTTCAGGCTGGCTGATATCGACCGGCATCGCCATCAGCAGCAGCGGATAGTGAGACTCTTTTAATCCCTCCAGCGTTTCGCTGTAATCGATCTGCAGCGGAGTGGCGTTCAGCATCTCCAGCGCCGGGCTGGCAACGTTAGCATCCGCTTCTACATAGGCAATGCGCACATTTGAGAGTGCCTCCAGCACGCGCGGCATGCCTGGCGCATTGGGATTGAGGTCCAGCTGCACGCGAATCACAAAGACAGAGCCCTGATCCGGCTGGCTGCTGAAGGTGATTTCACCGCCCATCTCCCGCACCAGCTTCTGGGTGATAACCAGCCCCAGCCCGGTTCCGCCATGACGGCGTGTAATGCTGGCGTCAGCCTGACGGAACGCCTGGAACAGCTGTGTCTGTTGCTGCTCAGAGATGCCGATACCGGTGTCCTTAACCTGAATCTCCAGCTCAACGCGCGACTGCGTAATCACCCGCTGTCCTACGCGCAGGCCGATGTATCCTTTCTCAGTAAACTTGATGGCGTTACCGATCAGGTTAATCAGAATCTGTTGCAGGCGCAGCGCATCGCCAATCACGTTGTCCGGCACGCTGCTGTCACACACCACCGTCAGCTCCAGCCCTTTGTCATGCGCCGACGGAGCCAGCAGCACCAGGGTTTCATCCAGCGTAGCGCGCAGCGGGAAGGGGATCGCTTCCAGCATCAGCTTGCCCGCTTCCAGCTTCGAGAAATCGAGCACGTCATTGATAATGCTGAGCAGGTTGTTTGCGGAACGTTCGATGGTCTGCATATAGTCACGCTGGGTAGTGCGCAGCTGGGTTTTCAGCATCTGCCGGGTAAAGCCCAGCACGCCATTCAGCGGCGTCCGCAGCTCATGGGACATATTGGCCAGAAACTCAGATTTGATGCGCGCCGCTTCCTGGGCGCGTTTCTTCGCCAGATCCAGCTCGACGTTCTGAATCTCCAGCTGTTCCAGCGTCTCCCGCAGGTCATAGGTCGCCTGGTCGATATTGTGCTGCATCTCTTCGTGATAGGCGGTCAGCGACATCGCCATCGCATTAATCCCGTTTTTCAGAATGCTGAGTTCACCCAGCATGTAGCCCTCAACGCGGCTGTCGAGCTGGCCGCGACGGATACGGTCAACGGTGGTGACCATATTGCGGATCGGGCCGGTCACATCGCGCATCAGACGATAGGCAAAGAGCATAGCGAGACAGAGGCAGAAGAGCAGCATCAGCGTGGCGACAAACACTTCTTTGTACTGCTGTAGTCGCACCGACTGCAGATCCAGCTCTATCGCCACATAGCCCAGCGGATTGCCCGACGGCTTGGCATCTTCATCCGGTAATTCATCCACATCGTAACGCTCGCTGGTAATCGGCGTGCGCAGAATCAGTATGCTGCCGTGACGCTCCATGGAGACATCGTCAGGCAGGCCGCGGATATCATCCTGTTGCAGCAGACTGAGGTTTTGCTTGTGATTGGAGGTGACATAGAGCTGGTTGTGATTATCAAACACCGAGATCGCCCGGACGATGCCGGAATGGCGGCGGTGCAGCAGGCTGACCAGTTCACGCATGGCGTCACGGTTGTGCCAGGTCATGCTGTATTCGCTGGAGATCGCCAGGGGTTCGATGATGTTGGCCCCGGCATCGATCACCTGGCGCTGCAGTTCATTGTAGCGATGCACCACAAAAAATGAGCTTAGCAACAGGCCAACCATCAGCGTGGGTGCCAGAATTAAAATCATCATTCGCGCCCGCAGGCTGTATTTGGTCATAATAGTCGCCTGGCTACTCCGGCATTAACGTCCCTGTGCATGCTGTCGATAAAAACGATGCAGGCCGTTTTCGATAAAGAGAATTAATAACACTATGGCGCAATTCTACGTTGCAAAACAGCGCGTGACGACGCAACAACGGATCACCGTCACTATTGAGGAGCTCGACCCGTTCGGACAGGGGGTGGCGCGCCACAAGGGCAAAACCCTTTTTGTCACGGGGGCTCTGCCGGGTGAACAGGCGGAGGTCGTGCTGACAGAGGATAAACGTCAATTTGCCCGGGCGAAAGTGACACGACTGATTAGCCGCAGTCCAGACCGCGTCACACCGCGCTGCCCTCACTATGATCGCTGCGGCGGCTGCCAGCAACAGCATGCCGATGTGGCGCTGCAACAGCGCAGCAAATCCCAGGCGCTGAGCCGGATGCTGAGTCAGGCTTCGGCACAGAACGTGGCCGTGGATGAGGTGATCGCCGGTCAGCCCTGGGGCTATCGCCGCCGCGCCCGTCTTGGTCTGCAGTGGCAAAATAAAACGCAGCGGCTGCAGATGGGATTCCGCCAGAAAGCCAGCAACGATCTGGTCGATATTCAGAACTGCCCCGTTTTAGTGCCCGAACTTGAGGCATTACTGCTTCCACTGCACCAGTGCCTCAGCGACTTACGCGCCGTCAGGCGTCTCGGGCATGTGGAACTGGTGCTGGCCGACAACGGCCCGCTGATGATTCTGCGCCATCTTGATGCGCTGCATGCCGATGACCATGAAAAACTGGAACAGTTTTCGCATAAGCATCAACTGATGCTGTTCCTGGATGCGGGCAATGAAGAATTGAGTGCGTTAAGTGAGTCGACGCCGTTTTATCAATCTCACCAGCTTAAGCTAACCTTCAGTCCACAGGATTTTATTCAGGTTAACGATGGTGTTAATCAGCAGATGGTCACGAAGGCGATCGCCTGGCTCGATCTGCAGCCAGAAGACCGGGTACTGGATCTGTTTTGCGGCATGGGAAACTTCACACTTCCTATAGGAATCTTCGTACATAATGTGGTTGGTGTGGAGGGGATTGCAGCATTAGTGCGGCAGGCAGCGTATAATGCTGATTTGAATAATCTTAAAAATGTCAGTTTCTTTCAGCATAATCTGGAAGAAGAGGTGTCGCGCCAGCCGTGGGCGGCACAGGGATTTAACAAGGTATTACTCGATCCGGCACGCGCCGGGGCTGCGGGCGTAATGGCGCATGTGGTTAAACTTGCACCAGAACGCGTGGTCTATGTTTCGTGTAATCCCACAACACTCGCCCGCGACAGCCAGACATTGCTGTCGGCAGGCTACCAATTGGAAAGGGTCGCGATGCTGGATATGTTCCCACATACCCGTCATCTCGAATCCATGGTGCTGTTCAGAAAAACATAAGCGATGTATGTCGTTGTGCAGGAGAGGTTATGGTTGCGGTCAGAAGTGCGCATTTAAATACTGAGGGGGATTTCGCCCTCGACCAGTGGATCGCCAGTCTCGGTATTGCCAACCCGCAATCATGTCAACGCGTTGCCGAGACCTGGCGCTACTGCGAAGCGCAGACGCAGGGCCATCCCGATCAGTCGCTGCTGCTGTGGCGCGGTATTGAGATGGTGGAAATCCTCTCAATGCTCAGCATGGATATCGAAAGCCTGTGTGCGGCGCTGATTTTCCCGCTGGCTAACGATGAAGTGTTGAGCGAAGAGGAGCTTGAAAACGCTGTCGGCAAAGGCATTGTTTCGCTGGTACATGGCGTGCGCGACATGGACGCCATCCGCCAGCTGAAAGCGATACACAATGACTCCATGGCCTCTGAACAGGTGGATAACGTCCGCCGTATGCTGCTGGCGATGGTGGAAGATTTCCGCTGCGTGGTGCTGAAGCTGGCCGAACGCATCATGAACCTGCGCGAAATGAAAGATGCGCCGGAAGATGAGCGGGTGCTGGCCGCCAAAGAGAGCACCAACATCTATGCGCCACTGGCCAACCGTCTGGGTATTGGTCAGCTCAAATGGGAGCTGGAAGATTACTGCTTCCGCTATCTACATCCCGACGAATATAAGCGCATCGCCAAATTACTGCATGAGCGGCGAATCGATCGTGAGCAGTACATCGATAACTTCGTCAGCAATCTGCGCAAAGAGATGGCCAAAGAGGGCGTGCGCGCCGAAGTCTATGGTCGTCCGAAACATATCTACAGCATCTGGCGCAAGATGCAGAAAAAGTCGCTGGCCTTTGATGAGCTATTTGACGTGCGTGCGGTGCGTATCGTCGCCGACCGACTGCAGGATTGCTACGGCGCGCTGGGTACGGTGCATACCCTCTATCGCCATCTGCCCAGCGAGTTTGATGACTACGTGGCTAACCCCAAGCCCAATGGCTACCAGTCGATCCACACCGTGGTGTTAGGGCCGCAGGGCAAAACCGTGGAGATCCAGATCCGAACCCGCCAGATGCATGAAGATGCAGAGCTGGGCGTGGCGGCTCACTGGAAGTACAAAGAGGGCCCTTCCTCCAGCAGCGCGCGTGGCGCAGCCGGTCACGAAGAGCGTATCGCCTGGCTGCGTAAGCTCATCAGCTGGCAGGAAGAGATGGCGGACTCCGGTGAGCTGCTGGAAGAAGTCCGCAGTCAGGTGTTTGATGACCGCGTCTACGTCTTTACCCCGAAAGGCGACGTGGTGGATCTGCCCGCCGGATCGACGCCGCTCGACTTCGCCTACCATATTCACAGTGACATCGGTCACCGCTGCATTGGCGCGAAAATTGGTGGCCGCATCGTGCCGTTCACCTATCAGCTGCAGATGGGCGATCAGGTTGAAGTGATCACCCAGAAGCAGCCGAACCCAAGCCGTGACTGGCTCAACCCGAATCTGGGCTATATCACCACCAGCCGTGGGCGATCGAAGATCCACAACTGGTTCCGCAAGCAGGATCGCGATAAGAATATTATCGCCGGACGCCAGATTCTGGATAGCGAACTGAATCAGCTCGATATCAGCCTGCGTGAAGCTGAAAAACTGCTGCTGCCGCGCTATAACGTGACCTCGCTTGAAGAGCTGCTGGCGGCGATTGGCGGCGGGGATATTCGTCTTAACCAGATGGTTAACTTCCTGCAGGCGAAGCTCAATAAGCCGAGTGCTGAAGAGGAAGACCGCGAAGCGTTGCGCCAGCTGACCCAGAAATCGTACACCCCCTCTGCCCGTAAAGAGAGTGGACGCGTGGTCGTGGAAGGCGTCGGCAATCTGATGCACCACATTGCCCGCTGCTGCCAGCCGATTCCGGGGGATGATATTGTCGGTTTCATCACGCAGGGGCGCGGCATCTCGATTCACCGCGCCGACTGCGATCAGCTGGCTGAACTCACTTCGCATGCGCCGGAACGTATCGTCGATGCGGTGTGGGGTGAAAGCTACTCCAGCGGTTACTCGCTGGTGGTGCGCGTCACCGCCAACGATCGCAGCGGCTTACTGCGCGACATCACTACCATTCTCGCCAACGAGAAAGTGAATGTACTGGGCGTTTCAAGCCGCAGCGACACCAAAAAGCAGCTGGCGACCATCGACATGGATATCGAGATCTACAACCATCAGGTACTGGGACGTGTCCTGGCGCGCCTGAACCAGGTCTCTGATATCATTGACGCCCGCCGCCTGCACTGATATTCAGTCAGGCACTGCGGCAACAGGCGACAAAAGCTTGCGCGGGCGTTTTCTGCACCACAATACACTGGCGGATGCTGTTCACCGCATCCGCCAGTGTTGCACGCCTTGCCTCTTCGCCCGTTGCCTGTCACCCGATGACTCAAGGACCCCTCTGAATGAACGCTATTGAGCGCCTGCTTGGCATAATGAAAACCCTGCGCGATCCACAACATGGCTGCCCGTGGGATCGTGAACAGACCTTCGCCACCATCGCGCCCTATACGCTGGAAGAGACCTACGAAGTGCTGGATGCCATTCAGCGCGAAGATTTTGACGACCTGCGCGGCGAGCTGGGCGATCTGCTGTTTCAGGTGGTGTTCTATGCGCAGATGGCCAGCGAACAGGATCGCTTTAATTTTGAGGATATCTGCCACGCGATCAGCGACAAGCTGGAGCGCCGTCATCCGCATATTTTTGGCGATGCCACGGCAGAAACCAGTCGCGAAGTGCTGAAAAACTGGGAAGCGATTAAAACCGCTGAGCGGGCTGACAAAGCTCAGCATTCCGCGCTGGACGATATTCCTAAAGCCCTGCCTGCGCTGATGCGCGCCCACAAGATTCAGAAGCGCTGTCACAATGTCGGCTTCGACTGGACCACGCTGGGGCCGGTGGTGGCGAAAGTGCATGAAGAGATTGATGAAGTGATGCACGAGGCACAGCAGAGCGTGGTGGATGGCGAGAAGCTGGAAGAGGAGATTGGCGACCTGCTGTTTGCCACAGTTAACCTGTCGCGCCACCTCGGCAGTAAAGCCGAAACTGCGCTGCAAAAGGCCAATGACAAGTTTGAGCGCCGGTTCCGTGAAGTCGAAACGATCATCGCTGCACAGGGGCTGAGCATGCCGGGTGCCACGCTGGAGCAGATGGAAGCGGCCTGGCAGCAGGTGAAACAGGGCGAGAAGCGCTGATTATTCCAGCGCTGTGCATTAAGTCGCCGTTTGCGCTTACTCGATTCAGCGTGGCGGCAACTTTGTGACGCACATCAACATTTCATCGGCGGCTATCCGCTATGTTAAGGCGCAGCAATGCGTTGGAGGATGGCTGTGATTCATCAATTGTGGCTGATAGCGGTTTCCAGTATACTGTTTTCCCGTCCTGGTTATTCCACCGTCTTTAAACCTAAACTCTCAGGTTCAGCATGACAACGAATTATATTTTTGTGACCGGCGGGGTCGTTTCCTCTCTGGGTAAAGGCATTGCCGCAGCCTCCCTCGCAGCCATTCTTGAAGCCCGTGGTCTGAACGTGACCATCATGAAGCTGGACCCGTATATCAACGTGGATCCGGGCACCATGAGCCCGACGCAGCACGGTGAAGTTTTCGTCACTGATGACGGCGCTGAAACCGATCTGGATTTGGGTCACTACGAGCGCTTCATCCGCACCAAAATGTCGCGTCGTAACAACTTCACCACTGGCCGTATCTACTCAGAAGTCCTGCGCAAAGAGCGCCGTGGCGACTATCTGGGCGCAACCATTCAGGTTATTCCGCACATCACCAACGCCATCAAAGAACGCATTATTGAAGGTGGTGAAGGTCATGATGTGGTGCTGGTCGAAATCGGCGGCACGGTCGGGGATATCGAATCACTGCCGTTCCTGGAAGCGATTCGCCAGATGGCCGTAGATGTGGGCCGTGAACACACTATGTATATGCACCTGACGCTGGTGCCTTACATGGCGGCTGCGGGTGAAGTGAAAACCAAACCGACTCAGCACTCTGTAAAAGAGCTGCTGTCGATTGGTATCCAGCCAGACGTGCTGATTTGCCGTTCTGACCGTGCCGTACCGGCCAACGAACGCGCCAAAATCGCACTGTTCTGTAACGTCCCTGAAAAAGCGGTTATCTCGCTGAAAGACGTTGATTCCATCTACAAGATTCCTGGCATGCTGAAATCGCAGGGCCTGGATGACTATATCTGCAAGCGCTTCAACCTGAATGCACCGGAAGCCAACCTGGCCGAGTGGGAGCAGGTGATCTACGAAGAAGCCAATCCGGGTGGTGAAGTCACCATCGGTATGGTGGGCAAGTATGTTGAGCTGCCGGATGCCTATAAGTCAGTGATCGAAGCGCTGAAACATGGCGGCCTGAAAAATCGCGTCACTGTGAACATCAAACTGATCGATTCACAGGACGTTGAGTCACGTGGTGTCGAATTACTGAAAGATCTGGATGCGATTCTGATTCCAGGTGGCTTCGGTTACCGTGGCGTGGAAGGCAAGCTGATGACCGCGCAGTACGCCCGTGAAAACAACGTGCCTTACCTCGGCATCTGCCTGGGTATGCAGGTCGCGCTGATGGAATTTGCCCGCAATGTTGCTGGCATGCCTGGCGCCAACTCCACTGAATTTGTGCCAGACTGTAAATACCCGGTGGTGGCGTTAATCACCGAATGGCGTGACGAAGATGGCAACGTCGAAGTCCGCAGCGAGCAGAGCGATCTGGGCGGCACCATGCGTCTGGGTAGTCAGCAGTGTCAGTTAACGCCGGGCAGCCAGGTTCGCCAGCTCTACGGCTCTGACACCATCGTTGAGCGCCATCGCCACCGCTATGAAGTGAACAATATGCTGTTAAAGCAGATTGAAGCAGCCGGTCTGCGCGTAGCAGGTCGCTCTGGTGATGATCAACTGGTTGAGATTATCGAACTCCCGAACCATCCGTGGTTTGTGGCTTGCCAGTTCCACCCTGAGTTTACCTCGACCCCACGCGACGGCCATCCGTTGTTTGCCGGCTTTGTTAAAGCCGCGCATGAGCATCAGAAGCGTTTAGCGAAGTAAGTTTCACAGGCAGCGCGCGAACTTTTCGCGCGTTGCTTGTCTTAGGATTGACTAACTTGTACTGAGGAAAATCGTAATGTCCAAAATCGTAAAAGTCATCGGTCGCGAAATTATCGACTCACGTGGTAACCCGACTGTTGAAGCTGAAGTGCATCTGGAAGGCGGTTTCGTAGGCCTGGCCGCTGCGCCATCAGGTGCCTCTACCGGTTCACGCGAAGCGCTGGAACTGCGTGACGGTGACAAATCACGTTATCTGGGCAAAGGCGTAACCAAAGCCGTTGCTGCAGTAAACGGTCCGATTGCTGAAGCGGTAAAAGGCAAAGACGCGAAAGATCAGGCGAACATCGATAAGATCATGATCGACCTGGACGGTACTGAGAACAAATCTAACTTCGGTGCTAACGCCATTCTGGCCGTTTCACTGGCAGCGGCTAAAGCTGCTGCAGCCTCTAAAGGTCAGCCGCTGTATGAGCACATCGCTGAACTGAACGGCACCCCAGGCAAATATTCTATGCCACTGCCAATGATGAACATCATCAACGGCGGCGAACATGCCGACAACAACGTCGACATCCAGGAATTCATGATCCAGCCAGTAGGCGCTCCTACACTGAAAGAAGCGATCCGTATGGGTTCTGAAGTTTTCCACCACCTGGCGAAAGTGCTGAAAAGCAAAGGCATGAGCACTGCAGTCGGTGACGAAGGCGGCTATGCACCAAACCTGGGTTCCAACGCCGAAGCACTGGCTGTTATCGCTGAAGCGGTAAAAGCAGCAGGCTACGAGCTGGGCAAAGACATCACCCTGGCGATGGACTGTGCGGCATCTGAGTTCTACAAAGATGGCAAATACGTTCTGGCCGGTGAAGGCGGTAAAGCGTTCACGTCAGAAGAGTTCACCCACTTCCTGGAAGATCTGACTAAACAGTATCCGATCGTGTCTATCGAAGATGGCCTGGACGAATCTGACTGGGATGGCTTCGCTTACCAGACCAAAGTGCTGGGCGACAAAATCCAGCTGGTGGGCGATGATCTGTTCGTCACCAACACCAAAATCCTGAAAGAAGGTATCGATAAAGGTATCGCTAACTCCATTCTGATCAAATTCAACCAGATCGGTTCTCTGACCGAAACCCTGGCTGCGATCAAAATGGCGAAAGACGCGGGCTACACTGCCGTAATCTCTCACCGTTCAGGCGAAACTGAAGATGCGACCATCGCTGACCTGGCGGTAGGTACTGCAGCGGGCCAGATCAAAACCGGTTCAATGAGCCGTTCTGACCGTGTTGCTAAGTACAACCAGCTGATCCGTATCGAAGAAGCGCTGGGTTCTAAAGCGCCATTCAACGGTCTGAAAGAAGTTAAAGGTCAGTAATGACCTTGTGCTGATGTCGCGTTAAGCGGCATCGCATATTCTGAAAGCCCCGCCATGTGCGGGGCTTTTGCTTTTTCGTGTCGCGCAGCTGTTGTTGTGCGGCACACGCTGGCATAATCAGCGCCCCGATTTCTCCAGGCGAGTAAAAAATGTTCTACCCGATTAACGAAATGTTCCAGACACTGCAGGGCGAAGGTTATTACACCGGCGTGCCTGCCATTTTCATTCGTTTGCAGGGATGCCCGGTGGGCTGTAGCTGGTGCGATACCAAACACACGTGGGAAAAGCGGACAGATCGGGAAACGTCGCTGGGCGATATTTTGATCAAGACGGTGGAAAGCGATGCCTGGGGTGATGCTGATGCGGCGACCCTGGTGAGTGCCATTGCGCAGCAGGGCTGGACGGCGCGACACGTGGTGATTACCGGCGGCGAACCGGCGATTTACGACCTGCGCCCGTTAACGAACGCACTGGAGCAGCACGGTTTCCAGTGTCAGATTGAAACCAGCGGCACCCACGAGATCCACTGTTCCGAACAGACCTGGGTGACCGTTTCCCCAAAGGTGAATATGCGCGGCGGTTACGATGTGCTGCCCCAGGCGCTGAGCCGGGCCGATGAAATCAAACATCCGGTGGCGCGCGAGCGTGATGTGGAAGCGCTGGATCTGCTGCTGGCAGGGATAGACGATACCAAAACCCGGATCATCGCGTTACAGCCGATCAGCCGCAAAGATGATGCCACCCGACTCTGTATTGAGACCTGCATTGCACGCAACTGGCGTCTGTCGATGCAGACCCATAAATACCTCAATATCGCCTGATAAAGCACGTTGAGGGGTTAACCGCAGGGAAGAGGTGATTCAGATGCGTGACGGAGAGGGGAATAGCGTCGGATCGAAGGGTTCGATCCGACAGGCCTAGCCGCGGTAAACGCAGCCTGCAGTGCAGGTTTCTTTGATCATCACCGCGCTTAACAGCGGCAGTTGCGGCTTCATCTGATCCCAGATCCATTTCGCCAGCACTTCGCTGGTGGGGTTTTCCAGGCCAGGAATATCATTCAGATAGTAGTGGTCCAGCCGATTATAGAGGGGCTTAAACGCCGCCTTCAGTTCAGCAAAATCCATAACCCAGCCGGTATGCGCATCCACTTCGCCGGTAATCTCCAGACGAACCAGGAACGAATGACCGTGAAGACGGCCACATTTGTGTCCGGCCGGCACATTCGGAAGATGGTGCGCGGCTTCGAACTGGAACTCTTTAAACAAGGTGGTAGACATAGTGGTTCTCAGACATTAAAAAACCGCTGAATTCTACCTGATTACCGCTTTTTTCGCACCCGCACCGCACAAAGCGATACTTTTCCGGCCAGATTGAACGCTGGCGTCCAGCTAATCAACTGATATATCACCGCTTTACTTACCACTTTTAACGATTATGCCTACCTGGAAAACCATTTAGTCATTTTGGTTATTTGATATGTCGAAGGTGTATTTAATCGTTAATATACGGACCGGTAACCTACGCACTCTTCCGCCACTTTACGGTCCGGACTTCTGATACTGGAATTTTTAACGCGATGACGACTCAGGCACCTGGTTCACTGCTTCCGCTCTCCCCGGAACAACTCGCCCGCTTACAGGCGGCGACGACAGATTATTCCCCGACTCAACTGGCGTGGCTGTCAGGCTATTTCTGGGGCCGGGTAGAACAGACGCCGGGGAGCGCCGTCGCCAGCAACGCACCACCCGCTCCCGCTGCTGAAGCGCCAGTTATTACCTTGCTTTCCGCCTCCCAGACCGGCAACGCCCGTCGTCTCGCTGAGCAACTGCGCGATGACCTGCTGGCCGCGAAGCTGAACGTAAACCTGGTGAATGCAGGGGATTACAAGTTCAAACAGATTGGCCAGGAAAAAATGCTGGTGGTTGTGACTTCCACCCAGGGTGAAGGTGAGCCGCCGGAAGAGGCGGTGGCGCTGCATAAATTCCTGATGTCGAAAAAGGCACCGAAAATGGCCGGTGCAGCCTTTGCGGTGTTTGGCCTGGGCGACACCTCCTATGAATTCTTCAGTCAGGCGGGTAAAGATTTTGACAGCCGTCTGGCCGAACTGGGCGGCGAACGTCTGCTGGATCGCGTTGATGCGGATGTCGAGTATGCGGAGCAGGCTACCGCCTGGCGCAGTGCGCTGACGGAGATTCTGAAAAAGCGCGTGCCGACCGAATCCCCAACGCAGGCTGCGGCGACAGCGGCAGGCAGCGTCAACGAAGTCACCACCAGTCCCTACAGCAAAGAGTCTCCGCTCAGCGCCAGTCTGGCGGTGAATCAGAAAATTACTGGCCGTGACTCAGACAAAGATGTGCGCCATATCGAAATCGATCTGGGCGACTCCGGTCTGCGCTACCAGCCTGGCGATGCGCTGGGTGTCTGGTATGAAAATGACGCGGCGCTGGTTAGCGAGCTGCTGGCGCTGGTCTGGCTGAAAGGCGATGAGTCAGTTGAGGTTCAGGGCAAAACCCTGCCGCTGGCTGAGGCGCTACAAAAGCATTTCGAGCTGACGGTGAATACTGCGCAGATCGTGGCGCAGTACGCCCAGCTGTCCCGCAATGCCGAGCTGCTGTCGCTGGTGGATGATAAGGCCAGGTTGCAGCAGTATGCGCAGCACTATCCGATTGTGGATATGGTGCGTCTGGCCCCGGCTGAACTCACAGCAGTTCAGCTGACCAGTATGCTGCGACCGCTGACGCCGCGTCTCTACTCTATTGCCTCTTCGCAGGCCGAAACCGAGTCCGAAGTGCACATCACCGTAGGTGCCGTGCGCTTTGATATTGAAGGTCGCCAGCGCGGCGGCGGTGCATCGACCTGGCTGTCCGATCGCATCGAAGAAGAGGGCGAGGTCCGCGTCTTCATTGAGCACAACGATAATTTCCGCCTGCCGGCTAATCCGGACGCGCCGGTGATCATGATTGGCCCGGGCACCGGCATCGCGCCGTTCCGCGCCTTTATGCAGCAGCGCGACAACGACGGTGCCAGCGGCAAAAACTGGCTATTCTTTGGTAATCCGCATTTCACCGACGATTTCCTCTATCAGGTGGAGTGGCAGAAATATGTGAAGGATGGCCTGCTGACGAATATCGACCTGGCCTGGTCGCGCGATCAGGCAGAGAAGATTTACGTACAGGATAAGATCCGCGCGAAAGGGGCCGAAGTCTGGCGCTGGATTGAAGAGGGCGCGCATCTTTATGTCTGTGGCGACGCGAATCGTATGGCAAAAGACGTCGAGCAGGCATTGCTGGATGTGGTGGTCGAACACGGCGGAATGGATCGTGAAACGGCCGACGAATTTTTAAGTGAGCTGCGCATTGAGCGCCGTTATCAGCGAGACGTTTACTAATGAGTGATAAACACCCTGGACCGCTGGTTGTAGAAGGCAAATTAACAGACGCTGAGCGTCTGAAGAAGCAGAGCAACTATCTGCGCGGCACCATCAAAGAAGATCTGGAAGAGGGTCTGACCGGCGGCTTTACCGGCGACAACTTCCTGCTGATCCGTTTTCACGGCATGTACCAGCAGGACGATCGCGACATTCGCGCCGAACGTGCGGAGCAGAAGCTGGAACCGCGCCACGCCATGATGCTGCGCTGCCGACTGCCGGGCGGCATCATTACGCCGACCCAGTGGCTGGCCATCGACAAATTTGCTACCGATAAAACCATTTATGGCAGCATCCGTCTGACCAACCGTCAGACCTTCCAGTTTCACGGCATTCTGAAGAAGAACGTCAAGCCGACCCATCAGATGCTGCATGAAGTGGGGCTGGATGCGCTGGCGACCGCCAACGACGTGAACCGTAACGTGCTCTGTACCTCGAACCCGGTGGAGTCGGAGCTGCATCAGGAAGCGTATGAGTGGGCGAAGAAGCTCTCTGAGCATCTGCTGCCACGCACCCGTGCCTATGCAGAGATCTGGTGGGATAAAGAAAAAGTTGCGACCACTGACGAAGAGCCGATCCTCGGTGAAACCTATCTGCCGCGTAAATTCAAAACCACCGTGGTGATCCCGCCGCATAACGATGTGGATCTGCACGCCAACGATCTGAACTTTGTCGCGGTCGCCGAACACGGCAAGCTGGTGGGGTTCAACCTGCTGGTAGGGGGTGGCCTGTCGATCGAGCACGGTAACAAAGCGACTTACGCGCGCACGGCCAGCGAGTTTGGTTACTTCCCGGTTGAGAAGATCCTTGATGTGGCCGAGGCGGTCGTCACGACTCAGCGCGACTGGGGTAACCGTACCGACCGTAAAAACGCTAAAACCAAGTACACCCTGGAACGCGTTGGCGTCGAGACCTTTAAAGCGGAAGTTGAAAAACGCGCTGGCCTGACGTTTGAGCCGATCCGTCCTTATGAGTTCACCACCCGTGGCGATCGCATTGGCTGGATCAAAGGCATCGACAACAAATGGCACCTCACGCTGTTTATTGAAAATGGCCGACTGCTCGACTATCCGGGCCGACCGCTGAAAAGCGGCATCGCGGAAATTGCCAGAATCCATCAGGGCGATTTCCGCCTGACCGCCAACCAGAATCTGATTGTGGCGGGCGTGCCGGAAAGTGAAAAAGCGCAAATCGAAGCGATCGCCCGTGAACATGGTCTGATGGACCACGTCACGCCTCAGCGCGAAAACTCGATGGCCTGCGTCGCGTTCCCGACCTGTCCGCTGGCGATGGCAGAAGCCGAACGTTTCCTGCCAGCGTTTGTGACCAAAGTGGAAGGGATCATGCACGCGCATGGCGTCGGCGATGAGCACATAGTGTTACGCGTTACCGGTTGTCCGAACGGTTGCGGCCGTGCCATGCTGGCTGAGCTGGGTCTGGTGGGTAAAGCGCCAGGCCGCTACAACCTGCATCTGGGCGGAAACCGCAGCGGAACGCGCATTCCCCGTATGTATCGTGAAAACATTAACGAAAGCGAAATTCTCGCCACTATTGATGAGCTGGTGGGACGCTGGGCCACCGAGCGCCAGGCCGCAGAAGGCTTTGGTGACTTCACCATCCGCGCGGGCATTGTTGCGCCGGTGCTGGACCCGGCACGCGATTTTTGGGAGGAAGCAAAATGAGTCAGCCCGACCTCGCAGCACTGAATGAGATGTCCAAAGTCCAGCGTGCCATGGCGCTGGCTGCGACCAATGCGCAGCTGGAGAAGTCATCAGCGGAAGAGCGCGTCAGCTGGGCGCTGGAGAATCTGCCAGGTGCCTATGTGCTCTCCTCCAGTTTCGGTATTCAGGCCGCGGTGTCGCTGCATCTGGTGACGCGTCAGCAGCCCGATATTCCGGTGATTCTGACCGACACCGGCTATCTGTTCCCGGAGACCTATCGTTTTATTGATGAGCTGGCAGACCAGCTCAATCTCAACCTCAAAGTGTTCCGCGCCGAAACCTCACCGGCCTGGCAGGAAGCGCGCTACGGCAAGCTGTGGGAGCAGGGCGTCGAGGGGATTGAGAAATATAACGAGATCAACAAAGTCGAGCCGATGAACCGCGCTATCGAATCCTTGGGCGCGCAGACCTGGTTTGCCGGCCTGCGCCGCGACCAGTCCGGCAGCCGGGCGAATCTGCCGGTGCTGGGCGTGCAGCGCGGCGTCTTCAAGCTGCTGCCGATTATCGACTGGGATAACCGCCAGATTCATCAGTATCTGGAGCAGCATAAGCTGAAATACCATCCGCTGTGGGATGAAGGTTATCTTTCGGTGGGCGATACCCACACCACCCGCAAGTGGGAGCCGGGTATGGCAGAAGAAGAGACACGCTTCTTCGGTCTTAAGCGCGAGTGTGGTCTGCACGAAGGCTAATACCGTGCTTCTCTCCCTGAAAGCAGGGAGAGAAGTGTTTCGTGACCGTCAGGTGGGAAGTTAAACGCCTTTTAATCCGGCAAACGCCTCCGCTGCACGGGTCACATTCACTTTCGTCACCTCATACTCTGCCACCGCGACAAACGGATCTTCCGCTAAGATCGCATCCAGCGCTTCACGTTCCATCTCCCTGACCAGCAGCATGCCGCCCGTGCGCGGATCTTTTCGTCCTGCAGCAATAAAACTGCCCGCATCAAAATAGCGGTCGAGCCATTCGATATGGCCTGCGAGCAGCGCTTCAACGTCTTCTATCGGACGAACATAATTCAGAAAGACCACGTACCTATCAGATCCTCACACTTTGGGGTTGCTCAGTTCGCTGATCAGCGGCAGCAGCACGCGGACGCTGTCGCGGGTTCTCAGGGCTATCTGGCCCGGCAGCCAGCGGTCGAGATAGTTCAGATTATCCAGGTCAGTCTGATGACGGGTCACGCCATCAGGAAAGTGCGGGCTGCGATGACGCTGCAGCGCACCATCTTTGTTACCCAGCGTCCAGTTGCTGGCGGTGACATCCAGCAGTGGAAAGCCTGCCTTGTCGAAGGCATTCAGGCCGTTGAAGTCCCTGCTATGCAGCTGATGACTGGCGGCGGGAATGCCCTGCTGACGGGCCAGTAGCAGAGCGCGATCGCTGGTCTGCTTGCGCACCGCCCGGGGCGTGTTCATGCCGCTGTTGAAATAGAGATGATCGCCGGTGATCAGGCTGTTCAGATCGATGACCAGCAGCGTGTTCTTCTTCTCGCGCGTGCTCATCCGCTCAACATAATCATCCATGCCGTGTAGATCGGCTTCTGCGGCGCTCAGCGCCACAAAGCGAATGCCATAGTGCAGCGGCTTGCGACTCAGTTGCTGCGCCAGCTCCAGCATCACGCCAAGACCTGACGCATTGTCATCGACGCCCTGCAGGCGTAAGCCGCCCAGATTGTGATGGGCCTGGTGACTGTTTTGCGGCGTCCAGGTATCCAGATGCGCCACGATCAGAATCTCCTGCGGCACGCTGCCTGCGCGCGCGGCAATCACCGAGGTGGCCGTGAGCTTATGCCAGCGCTGCGTGCCGTCATCTTCCTGCCATTTATAGCCGGTGTTGAACTGGCGGGTATCGGTTTTATAACCCAGCGCGGTAAATTGTTGCTGCAGGTAGTCAGCAGCCATCAGCTCAGCCGGACTGCCGCTCATGCGGCCAGGAAAATAAGTGGCAATGTGCCGGACCTGCTGTTCGGCAAACTGGCCAGTCGGCGTGGCCAGAGCCAGCGGGGAAATGAGTGCGCCAAATAAAACTGTCGCTACCCTCAAGCGGAGGGAACAAAACATAGTGCATCCTTTTTCATTATTCGGGAGCCGTTCCGCATGGAGGCCCAGGGCCAGCCATGCCGCGCGTATTATATCCTTTTTGTTCTGTGACCTGGTTAGCGGAATCGGGCGCTGTTTTAACAGAAAGAAGCAACGCGCACTTATTGCAGGTACTTGTCTGCTTTTACAGTCGCAGGCACGGATGCGAATCTGTGAAACTGTTCACGAAAAACCATTAAATTTCATCTGATAAGAACAAATTGTTCTGTGCTTTGCGGAGTCGTTATTCCATTCGGTAACTACTCATTCCAATTCGTAATTTCATCTGGATAAACTCAGCGACGTATAGTCGCGTTAATACAAAGTTAAAACATCAGGGTTAACGTGGACTATTTGCCTCTTTTTGCCGATCTCTCTGGCCGCCCGGTTCTGGTTGTCGGCGGTGGAGATATTGCGTCGCGAAAAATTGAACTGCTGCGTCGTGCGCGTGCGCGCGTTCTGATCGCATCTCGTGAACTCTGCCCTGAGCTGCAGGAACTGCTGGATAAGCAGGAGCTGGAGTGGCTGGCGACCGAATTTGATCCGTCCCAGCTGGATGGCGTTTTTCTGGTGATTGCTGCCACCGACGACAATCATCTCAACACCCAGGTGTTTGAAGCCGCCAATGCGCGGCATAAGCTGGTTAACGTGGTCGACGACCAGCCAAAATGTACCTTTATCTTCCCCTCGATTGTTGACCGCTCACCGCTGGTGGTGGCGATCTCTTCCAGCGGCACCGCACCGGTGCTGGCACGCATGCTGCGCGAAAAAATCGAAACGCTGCTGCCTGCCAGTCTCGGTCAGATGGCGGAAGTGGCTGGGCTCTGGCGCGATAAAGTCAAACAGCGCTTCAGCCGCATGTCTGACCGTCGACGCTTCTGGGAACGG
The DNA here is from genome assembly GCF_900115075.1 of Candidatus Pantoea varia. Taxonomy (GTDB): domain Bacteria; phylum Pseudomonadota; class Gammaproteobacteria; order Enterobacterales; family Enterobacteriaceae; genus Pantoea; species Pantoea varia. The sequence goes on along the minus strand of NZ_FOVG01000004.1, from coordinate 86,418 downwards.
GCTTTTAACGGCCGGTTCGCCAGTGAGATGTCAGCCGGTAACGTCGAAGAGGCGAAACGCACGCTGGACCGTGAACTGCAGGAAGAGCCGACCCGTCAGGGCGAGATTTTCCTGGTGGGAGCCGGGCCGGGCGATAGCGGCCTGCTGACGCTGCGCGGCCTGCAGGTGATGCAGTTAGCCGATGTGGTGCTCTATGACCATCTGGTCAGCGAAGAGGTGCTGGATCTGGTGCGCCGCGACGCCGATCGCATCTGCGTCGGCAAACGGGCCAGTGCGCACACGTTGCCGCAGGAGGAGATCAATCAGTTGCTGGTTTCTCTGGCGTTGAAAGGCAAGCGTGTCGTGCGCCTGAAGGGCGGCGATCCCTTTATTTTTGGCCGTGGCGGCGAAGAGCTGCAGGCGGCTCAGCAGGCGGGTGTACCGTTCCAGGTGGTGCCGGGCGTCACCGCGGCTGCCGGTGCGACGGCCTATGCCGGTATTCCGCTGACCCACCGCGACTACGCGCAGAGCGTGATGTTTATTACCGGTCACTGCCGTCCCGATGGGGATGACATTGACTGGCCTTCGCTGGCGCGTGCGCGTCAGACGCTGGCGATCTACATGGGAACGGTTAAAGCGGCGGCCATCAGTGCGGCGCTGATTCAGCACGGTCGCGCGCCATCAACCCCGGTGGCGGTGATCAGTCGCGGCACCCGTCAGGATCAACAGGTGCTGACCGGCACCTTAGAACAACTTGAGGCGCTGGCCGCCTCAGCACCTACCCCGGCGCTACTGGTGATCGGAGAGGTGGTTAATCTGCACGGGCAACTCGCCTGGTTTAAACATTCGGCACAGCAGGGGGCTCGCGAGTCCGCCGTTGTCAATCTGGCTTGAGGGAAAATCATGGACCAAAAACGACTCACTCATCTGCGTCAGCTGGAGGCGGAGAGTATCCACATCATTCGCGAAGTCGCGGCGGAGTTCAGCAACCCGGTGATGATGTACTCCATCGGTAAAGACTCCTCGGTGATGCTGCATCTGGCGCGCAAAGCCTTTTACCCGGGCACGCTGCCGTTCCCGTTGTTGCATGTGGATACCGGCTGGAAATTCCGTGAAATGTACGAATTTCGCGACCGCACCGTGAAAGCGATGGGCGCAGAGTTGCTGGTACACCGCAACCCGGAAGGCGTGGCGATGGGGATTAACCCGTTTGTCCACGGCAGTGCCAAACACACTGACATCATGAAAACCGAAGGGCTGAAGCAGGCGCTGAACAAATATGGTTTTGATGCGGCCTTTGGCGGCGCACGTCGTGATGAAGAGAAGTCACGCGCCAAAGAGCGTATCTACTCATTCCGCGACCGTTTCCATCGCTGGGACCCGAAAAACCAGCGTCCTGAGCTGTGGCACAACTACAACGGCCAGATCAACAAGGGCGAGAGCATCCGCGTCTTCCCGCTGTCGAACTGGACCGAACTGGATATCTGGCAGTACATCTTCCTGGAAAACATCGAGATCGTGCCGCTCTATCTCGCCGCGCCACGTCCGGTGCTGGAGCGTGATGGCATGCTGATGATGATCGATGACGATCGCATCAACCTGCAGCCGGGTGAAGAGATCACCCAGCGGATGGTCCGTTTCCGTACGCTCGGCTGCTGGCCGCTGACCGGCGCGGTAGAGTCCGAAGCGCAGACGCTGCCGGAGATCATCGAAGAGATGCTGGTCTCCACCACCAGCGAGCGTCAGGGCCGCATGATCGATCGCGATCAGTCCGGTTCGATGGAACTGAAAAAACGTCAGGGTTATTTCTAAGGAGACGTCAGATGAATACCGTAATTGCACAACAGATTGCCGACCAGGGCGGCGTTGAAGCCTGGCTGACTGCTCAACAGCATAAGAGCCTGCTGCGTTTTCTCACCTGCGGCAGCGTCGACGATGGAAAAAGTACCCTGATTGGGCGTCTGCTGCACGATACCCGTCAGATCTATGAAGATCAGCTTTCCTCGCTGCACAACGACAGCAAACGTCACGGCACCCAGGGCGAAAAACTCGATCTGGCGCTGCTGGTGGATGGCCTGCAGGCTGAGCGTGAGCAGGGCATTACCATTGATGTGGCTTACCGCTACTTCTCGACGGAAAAGCGTAAATTTATTATCGCCGATACGCCGGGACATGAGCAGTACACCCGCAACATGGCGACCGGTGCATCAACCTGCGACCTGGCGATCCTGCTGATCGATGCGCGTAAAGGCGTACTGGATCAGACCCGCCGTCACAGCTTTATCTCGACGCTGCTGGGGATCAAACATCTGGTAGTGGCGATCAATAAGATGGATCTGGTGGCGTACGATCAGGCGCGCTACGAACAGATCAAACAGGATTACCTGGATTTTGCTGCTCAGCTGCCGGACGACCTCGATATCCGCTTTGTGCCGATGTCGGCGCTGGAAGGGGATAACGTCGCCTCCGCCAGCCAGACCATGCCGTGGTACAGCGGCCCGACGCTGCTGGATGTGCTGGAGACCGTGGAGCTGAAGCGTGTCGTCGATCATCAGCCGATGCGTTTCCCGGTGCAGTATGTCAACCGTCCTGACCTGGATTTCCGTGGCTATGCCGGCACCCTGGCGTCAGGCAGCGTGCAGGTCGGCCTGCGCGTTAAAGTGCTGCCGTCTGGCGTGGAGTCGACCATTGCCCGCATTGTGACCTTTGATGGCGATCTGCAGGAAGCGGGCGCAGGCGAAGCGATCACCCTGGTACTGCAGGATGAGATTGATATCAGCCGTGGCGATCTGCTGGTCGATGCCAGCGACACGCTGTCTGCGGTGCAGTCTGCCAGTGTTGACGTGGTCTGGATGGCAGAACAGCCGCTGCAGGCTGGTCAGAGCTATGACCTGAAAATCGCCGGTAAGAAAACCCGTGGCCGGGTAGAGAAGGTGCTGCATCAGGTCGAGATCAACTCACTTGAGACGCGTCAGGTTGATGCGCTGCCGCTGAACGGTATTGGTCGCATTGAGTTAACCTTTGACGAACCGATGGTGCTCGACAGCTATCAGCAAAACCCGGTGACCGGCGGCATGATCTTTATCGATCGCCTGACCAACGTCACCGTGGGTGCCGGCATGATCCATCAGCCAAACCATGATGCCCCGGTTAACACTGGTGAGTTCAGCGCGTTTGAGCTGGAACTGAATGCGCTGGTGCGCCGTCACTTCCCCCACTGGAATGCGCGCGACCTGCTGGGCGGTCAATAATGGCGCAGCACGATGATAACGTGGTGTGGCATGATCATCCGGTAACACGAGCCTCACGCGAACAGCAGCACGGCCATCAGGGCGTGGTGCTGTGGTTCACCGGGCTTTCGGGCTCGGGGAAATCGACGGTCGCAGGCGCGCTGGAGCAGGCGCTGCACCGCATCGGTGTCAGCACCTATCTGCTGGATGGTGACAATGTGCGTCACGGCCTCTGTCGTGACCTCGGCTTCAGCGATGATGACCGCAAGGAGAATATCCGTCGGGTCGGAGAAGTGGCGAAACTGATGGTGGATGCCGGACTTGTGGTGCTCACGGCCTTTATTTCGCCGCATCGCGCCGAGCGTCAGATGGTGCGTGACCTGCTGGAGCCGGGGCAGTTTATCGAAGTGTTTGTCGATACGCCGTTAGCGGTGTGCGAAGCGCGCGATCCTAAGGGCTTATATCGCAAAGCACGCGCCGGTGAGCTGCGTAATTTCACCGGTATCGACAGCGTTTATGAAGCGCCCGAAAGCCCGGAAATCCAGCTGGATGGCGAACAATTGGTTACAAAACTGGCCGCCCAATTGTTAGACGTACTGCGCGACCGCGATATCATCAGATCCTGAAGAGACAGCGGCAAATCGCTTCGGGTTTGCCGCCCTCGCAACAACAGGATGCCTATGCAGAACATCACACCCATGCTCGCTCGTAAAGATGACTCCTCCCAGGATGAGCCACGCTCATTGCTGCCGGGCGGCGTTATCGGCTTACTCGCTTACTGGTGTGCGCTGGCGCTTCCTTTCCTGCTGTTCGGCTCTAACACGCTGTTCTTCTTTCTCTATACCTGGCCATTCTTTCTGGCGCTGCTGCCGGTTGCCGTGGTCACGGGCATCGCGCTGAATACGCTGCTGAGCGGACACTGGATCTGGGCCGCCCTCGCCACGGTCATTATGGTAGTGACTCTCTTCTGGTTAATGTTCTCCTTTCTCTCCGGCTGGTAAGCCCTGACGGCGTCCGTGCTGATGTGCAAACGCATCGGCAGGTTACAAAACTTTTCCCGTCAGAATCGGTACTGATTGCGCAGAGGCGCAGCAAAGCGCGCCATTTTCGCCGCTGGTGTGGAGTCCTGTGCAAAGTTATGGGATGATTGGGCCGTTTTTAGGGGGCGGGATGGGAAAACTGACGTTACTGTTATTGGTGCTGCTTGGCTGGCTGCAATATTCGTTGTGGCTGGGGAAAAATGGCATCCATGACTACACGCGCGTCAATGATGATGTCGCGGTGCAACAGGCAAACAATGCCAAACTTAAATCGCGAAACGATCAGCTGTTTGCCGAAATTGACGATCTCAATGGCGGCTCGGAAGCGATCGAGGAGCGTGCACGCAATGAACTGGGCATGATTAAGCCCGGTGAGACTTTCTATCGTCTGGTTCCTGACCAGAACAAACGCAACGCGCAACAAGCAGCGCAAAACCAACAACGATAAAACATGAACACTCTGGCCTCCCTTGCGGATGTGATTGCCGTGGTGCCTGCTGCCGGGATCGGCAGCCGCATGCAGGCAACCTGTCCGAAGCAGTATCTGACGATTGGTCAGCACACCCTTCTGGAACACAGCATTGCGCGTCTGTTTTCCCATCCCGCTATCAAACAGGTGATTGTCGCCCTCAGCCCTGATGACCAGCACTTCGCTTCACTGCCGCTGGCACGCGATCCGCGTGTGCTCAGGGTCACAGGCGGAGAGACCCGCGCTGAATCGGTGCTGGCCGGATTGCAGGCCGCACAGGGTTCCGCCTGGGTGCTGGTCCATGACGCTGCGCGTCCCTGCCTGCATCCCGACGATCTCCAGAAACTGCTTAACGTGCGTGAACAGAGCCACGTAGGCGGCATTCTGGCCGCGCCAGTGCGTGACACCATGAAACGGGGCGAGCCGGGCAAAGCCGCGGTGGCACATACCGTGGAACGCGACGATCTCTGGCACGCCTTAACGCCGCAATTTTTCCCTCATGCGCTGCTCACCGCCTGCCTCACGCGGGCGCTGACAGAAGGCGCAACCATCACCGATGAAGCGTCGGCGCTGGAGTATTGCGGCTACCATCCGCTGCTGGTCAGCGGACGCAGTGATAACATCAAAGTCACCCGGCCAGAAGATCTGGCGCTGGCGGCTTTTTATCTGAGTCAGATTCAATTAAAGGAGAGCGCATGATGCGTATCGGTCACGGTTTTGACGTTCACGCCTTTGGCGGAGAGGGGCCGTTAGTGATTGGCGGTGTGCGAATCCCGTTTGAACACGGTTTTATCGCCCATTCGGATGGCGATGTGGCGCTGCATGCGCTGACTGACGCGCTGTTGGGCGCAGTCGCGATGGGTGATATCGGCAAGTTGTTCCCCGACACCGATCCGGCCTTTAAAGGGGCAGACAGTCGCGGCCTGCTGCGTGAGGCCTGGCGTCGTATCGAAGCCAAAGGCTATCGCATCGGTAATGTCGACGTCACGATTATTGCTCAGGCACCGAAAATGCTGCCGCACGTGCCACAGATGCGCATCAACATCGCAGAAGATCTGGGCTGCCATATGGATGCGGTCAACGTCAAAGCGACCACCACCGAAAAGCTCGGCTTTACCGGGCGCGGTGAAGGCATCGCCTGTGAAGCGGTCGCGTTAGTCCTGAAAGCTGACAGCCAATGATTCTGAATTACCTGCACGGCACACCTGTGGCCGCTGGCGTGATCAAAGCCAATCCGGAAGACTTCGTCGTGGTTGAAGATCTCGGCTATGGCGCGGATGGTGAAGGTGAGCACTTACTGGTGCGCATCCGTAAAGTCGGGGCCAATACCCGCTTTGTGGCTGAGGCACTGGCTAAGTATCTCGGTATTCATCAGCGCGACATGAGTTATGCCGGGATGAAAGACCGCCATGCGGTGACGGAACAGACTCTCTGTTTTCGTCTGCCGGGTAATACGATGCCCGATCTGCGCGGTTTTGCGCTGGAAGGGGTCGAAATTCTGCAGGCGGTGCGCCACAAGCGTAAACTGCGCATCGGCGCACTGGCGGGGAATGCGTTCCGGCTGGTCATCCGCCAGATTAGCGATCGTGATGCGGTTGAAACGCGTCTGGCGCAGATTTTTGATGCGGGCGTTCCCAACTATTTTGGTGAACAGCGCTTTGGTCGCGGTGGCAACAACCTGGTGATGGCGGAGAAATGGGCGCGCAATGAGATCATTGTTCGTGACCGTAACAAGCGCAGCCTGATGCTCTCTGCCGCGCGCAGTGCGTTGTTTAATCAGGTGACAAGTGTGCGTCTGCAGCAGCAGGGCGGCCTGACTCAGGTGCTTAACGGTGATGCTTTACAGCTGACCGGGCGCGGCAGCTGGTTTGTCGCCCAGCCTGATGAACTGGAAGAATCACAGCGCCGGGTTGATCAGCATGAGCTGCGCATTACTGCGCCGCTGCCCGGACGCGGTGAGCCAGGCCCGCAGGCTGACGCGCTGGCCTTTGAACAGCAGGCGCTGGCGGATGACCTGCTGCTGCTGGGGCTGATTGAACGTGAGAAGGTCGATGCAGCCCGCCGCGCCATGCTGATGGTGCCGCGCGATATGCAGTGGAGCTGGTGGGATGACGTCACGCTGGAGCTGTCATTCTGGCTGCCCGCAGGCAGCTTTGCCACCAGCGTGGTCCGTGAGTTGCTTACCCCTGCGGACTCGCCCGATCAGATTGATGAGTAATCTTCGCCGTAACCTGACCCGCAGTGTGGGTAATGTTGCGGCAAACCCCCACCGTCGTGTGATTTACGCCTACCACTTCCTTGCGCGCCTCGCTAGAATGCAAAAATCGCTGTCCATTCCCTGCCTGTTGCCATGCCGTTAAAACAGGTTCAGTCATGGCGACCAGTCGAATAAAAAAAGGTCAGAACGAAATGCGGATATTGCTCAGCAACGATGACGGCATTCATGCGCCAGGTATTCAGACTCTGGCGAAAGCCCTGCGGCAGATTGCTGACGTACAGGTTGTTGCCCCCGATCGTAACCGAAGCGGTGCCTCGAACTCATTAACGCTGGAAACGCCCTTGCGCACTTTCACCCATGAAAACGGCGATATCGCGGTTCAGATGGGGACGCCGACCGACTGCGTCTATCTGGGAGTGAATGCGCTGATGCAGCCGCGTCCCGACATCGTGGTGTCAGGCATCAATGCCGGCCCCAATCTGGGTGACGACGTAATCTATTCCGGCACTGTGGCGGCGGCGATGGAAGGGCGACATCTTGGCTTACCGGCAATTGCGGTTTCGCTCAATGGTCATCAGCACTACGATACCGCGGCGGCGGTGACCTGCGCGCTCCTCAGGGCGCTGACGCATGAACCGCTGCGCACCGGCCGCATTCTCAACATCAACGTCCCCGATCTGCCGCTGTCCGAACTCAAAGGCATCCGTGTGACGCGCTGTGGCAGCCGCCATCCGGCAGATCAGGTGATTGCGCAGCAGGATCCGCGCGGCAATATTCTCTACTGGATTGGACCACCGGGCGAAAAGCTTGATGCGGGTCCGGATACGGATTTTGCTGCCGTCGATCAGGGCTACGTGTCTGTCACCGCGCTGCATGTCGACTTAACGGCGCACAGCGCCCAGGACGTGCTCAGTGACTGGCTGGCAAAAGCTGAGGTGAACCTGGCATGGTGAATCGGCGTATTGAGACACTGCTGTCACAACTGCGTCAGCAGGGCATTGATGATGAAAACCTGCTGAAAGCCATTAGCGAGGTGCCGCGCGAACGTTTTATCGACGAGGCGTTCGAGCATAAAGCCTGGGACAATGTTGCTTTGCCTATTGGCTCCGGCCAGACGATATCCCAGCCTTATATGGTTGCGCGGATGACCGCGCTACTGGAACTTAATCCGCATTCACGCGTACTGGAGATTGGTACGGGTTCAGGTTACCAGACGGCGATCCTTGCTCATCTGGTGGACCATGTCTATTCAGTGGAACGCATCAAAGGGCTGCAATGGCAGGCTAAGCGCCGCCTGAAACAGCTGGATCTGCATAATGTCTCGACCCGTCATGGCGATGGCTGGCAGGGCTGGCCGTCACGTGGCCCGTTCGACGCCATCATTGTCACCGCCGCACCACCGGAAATTCCGATTGCGCTGATAGCACAACTGGCAGAAGGCGGCATTATGGTGCTGCCGGTCGGCGAAGATCAGCAGGTACTGAAACGCCTGCGTCGTCAGGGCGAAGAGGTCACGGAAAAGATCATTGAGCCGGTGCGTTTTGTTCCGCTGGTGCAGGGCGATCTGGCCTGACGCTCTTCGTATTTCTTCACAACTGTTTCATGGCACCACGTACCTGATGTTGTTACTATCCGTTTTATTCAACAAAAATGCAGATTTTATCACGCCGCGCAGAGTATTCTGCTGGCAGGTACAGTGAAACAGATAGATCAGAGTTGCCATCACGGGGGATTAATGAGCACGGGAAGCACACTTTTTCAGTTACGCCGTCTGGCGGCGCTTTCACTGGTAGGTTTTTGGCTGGCAGGCTGCAGCTCCAGCGACAATTCACAGGCACCCATCAGTCGCGTTGGCGATGATGGTGGCATGACGAACAGCCAGGCTGGAGCCGACACGGTTTCAGGGGGTGTTCCTGTCGCGCCATCCCAGGGACAAATGTTAAGCAAAAATTCAGCATCTCTCCCCAGCAACGGTGGAATGATTAGTACCAATAGTAATGTTGAGACGCAGAATGGCCGGATAGTATACAATCGCAGTTATCAGAATATTCCTAAGGGTAGCTACTCCGGTGAAACCTATACCGTTAAGCGTGGCGACACCTTGTTTTATATTGCCTGGATTACCGGCAATGATTTCCGTGATTTAGCCCAGCGTAACAACGTTCCTGCGCCATACGGCCTGAATGTCGGTCAGACGTTACAGATTGGAAATGGGTCGGGTCAGCCGATTACCGGCGGCAATCCCATTACCGTTGCTGATGCAACGCAGGGCGGGGTTCCGGCGGCGCCACAAATTAAATCGCCTGCTGTTGCACAGCAACCTGTTATTACGTATTCTGATGATTCAGGTAATTCGGGTGGCAGCAAATTGTTGCCTTCGAAAGGAGCAAATGTTGCAACGACAACAGCTCCAGTCGTTACCGCACCCCCAACGGTTAGCAGTACAACCAACAGTTCAACGCCGGTCGGAAGCTGGCGCTGGCCGACTGACGGGAAGATTATCGATAACTTCTCTGCCGCCGAAGGTGGCAATAAAGGGATCGATATCGCCGGGACGCGCGGACAATCTGTTGTCGCCACTGCTTCAGGACGAGTGGTTTACGCAGGTAACGCACTCCGGGGTTACGGTAATTTAATCATCATTAAACACAACGATGATTACCTGAGCGCCTACGCCCACAACGATACAATGCTGGTTCGGGAACAACAGGAAGTTAAGGCGGGGCAGAAGATCGCTACCATGGGTAGCACCGGAACCAGTTCAGTCAGATTACACTTTGAAATTCGTTACAAGGGGAAATCCGTAAACCCGTTGCGTTATTTACCGCAGCGATAATCCGGCAGAACAAAACTGTTTTATGTTCTGCCCTGGAATCACGGGTAGGAGCCGCTTATGAGCCAGAATACGCTGAAAGTAAACGAGTTACATGAGAACGCGGAATTCGATGAGAACGGAGCTGAAATTTTCGACGAAAAGGCAATCGTCGAAAATGAAGCCAGTGATAGTGACGTAGCGGAAGAAGAGTTGCTATCACAGGGTGCGACGCAGCGTGTATTAGATGCGACGCAGCTCTATCTCGGGGAGATTGGCTATTCTCCGTTGTTAACGGCAGAGGAAGAAGTTTTCTTCGCTCGCCGTGCATTGCGGGGTGATATTCCTTCCCGTCGCCGTATGATCGAAAGTAACTTACGCCTGGTGGTGAAAATCGCCCGTCGTTACAGCAATCGTGGTTTAGCTCTGCTGGACCTGATTGAAGAAGGTAACCTCGGCCTGATTCGCGCCGTAGAGAAATTTGACCCGGAGCGCGGGTTCCGTTTCTCAACGTACGCCACCTGGTGGATTCGTCAGACTATTGAACGGGCGATCATGAATCAAACCCGTACCATCCGTCTGCCTATTCACATTGTAAAAGAACTGAATGTTTATCTGCGTACTGCACGTGAACTTTCTCACAAGCTCGACCATGAGCCGAGTGCGGAAGAGATCGCAGAACAGCTGGATAAACCGGTTGATGACGTAAGCCGCATGTTACGTCTTAACGAACGCATTACCTCGGTTGATACGCCATTAGGCGGTGATTCTGAAAAAGCGCTGCTGGACATTCTGGCCGATGAGAAAGACAACGGCCCGGAAGACACCACGCAGGACGATGATATGAAACAAAGCATCGTCAAATGGCTGTTCGAACTGAACGCCAAGCAGCGTGAAGTGCTGGCTCGTCGTTTCGGCCTGTTGGGCTATGAAGCGGCAACGCTTGAGGATGTAGGTCGTGAAATCGGCTTAACCCGCGAGCGTGTACGCCAGATTCAGGTTGAAGGTTTGCGCCGTCTGCGCGAAATCCTGCAGGCGCAGGGCCTCAGCATTGAAGCACTGTTTCGTGAATAATCGTTTATAAGACGATCTGAGTACGAATGCAAAAAGCGATGGTGAAAACCATCGCTTTTTTTATGTCTGCAGAAAAGTGATTTGCGGGTGAAAAAAAGCACCGCACCGCGCATTAAGCGGTGCAGCGTATTCTCAGACCAGCGATTTAAGACGATAGATCCAGTCGAGCGCCTGACGCGGTGTCAGCGTATCCGGATCCAGTGCCTCAAGCGCCTCCAGGGCAGGCGAGGTCTCTTCAACCAGCAGCGGCAGCTGAGAACCATCGACCGTCGATGAAGCAGAGTGGTTTGAAACGTTCTCAAGTTCCTTGAGTTTGTTGCGCGCCCGCTTAATCACCTCTTTAGGCACGCCAGCCAGCGCTGCTACCGCCAGACCATAACTCTTACTCGCGGCCCCTTCCTGCACGCTGTGCATAAAGGCGATGGTGTCACCGTGCTCAACGGCATCCAGATGGACGTTGACCACGCCTTCCATTTTTTCCGGCAGGGTAGTCAGTTCGAAGTAATGGGTGGCAAACAGCGTCATCGCCTTGATGCGGTTCGCCAGGTTTTCGGCGCAGGCCCAGGCCAGCGACAAACCGTCGTAGGTGGAGGTTCCGCGTCCAATCTCATCCATCAGCACCAGGCTGTTTTCGGTGGCGTTGTGCAGGATGTTGGCGGTTTCGGTCATCTCAACCATAAAGGTCGAGCGCCCGGAAGCGAGGTCATCCGCAGCACCGACGCGGGTAAAGATGCGATCCAGCGGGCCAATCAGTGTCTCATCGGCTGGAACAAAACTGCCAATCCATGCCATCAGCGCAATCAGCGCGGCCTGCCGCATATAGGTACTCTTACCCCCCATATTGGGGCCGGTAATGATCAGCATTCTGCGCTGTGGGGCCAGTGACAGCGGATTGGCAATAAACGGCTCTTTCAGAACCTGTTCAACCACCGGATGGCGACCGCCGCTGATTTTAATCCCGGCTTTATCATGCAACACCGGGCGGCAATAGTTCAGTGACCAGGCGCGTTCCGCCAGGTTGCTCAACACATCCAGCTCTGCCAGCGCGGCGGCACTGAGCTGCAGCGCTTCCAGATGCGGCAGCAGCTGATCGAACAGCGCCTCATACAGGCTTTTCTCCAGCGACAGCGCTTTGCCCTTAGAGGTGAGGACCTTGTCTTCGTACTCTTTCAGTTCAGGGATGATGTAGCGCTCAGCGTTTTTCAGCGTCTGACGACGGACATAGTGCATCGGAACCTGATGGCTCTGTCCTCGGCTGACCTGGATGTAATAGCCATGGACACCATTAAAGCCGACCTTAAGGGTATCCAGTCCCAGCTTTTCGCGTTCGCGAATCTCAAGCCGGTCGAGATAGTCGGTTGCGCCATCAGCCAGCGCGCGCCACTCATCCAGCTCTGCGTTGTAACCAGGCGCAATCACTCCGCCGTCACGGATCAGCACAGGCGGTGACTCAATCACCGCCTGCTCCAGCAGCTCACGTAACGCGGTGAATTCGCCCATCTGCGCACGCAGTTTCTGTAACTGCGGTGCTTCGACATCGGCCAGCAGCTGGTTCAGTTCTGGCAGTTGCTGAAACGCATGACGCATGCGGGCCAGATCGCGCGGACGTGCTGTACGCAGCGCCAGGCGGGCAAGAATTCGCTCAAGATCGCCGACCTGACGCAGCACTGGCTGTAGCACGTCGCTGAGATTTTGCAGCTCAGCAATCGACTCCTGACGCTGGTTAATGATGCGCGCATCGCGCAGCGGCATATGCAGCCAGCGCTTCAGCATCCGGCTGCCCATCGGAGTGACGGTTTTATCCAGCACGGCCGCTAAGGTGTTTTCGGTGCCGCCTGCCAGGTTCTGGGTGATCTCCAGATTGCGGCGGGTGGCGGCATCCATGATGATGCTGTCCTGCTGCCGCTCCATGCTCAGCGAGCGGATGTGCGGCAGCGTGGTGCGCTGGGTATCTTTGACATATTGCAGCAGGCAGCCCGCCGCACTCAGTCCGAGGTGCGCGTTCTCCACGCCGAAACCATTGAGGTCGCGGGTGCCAAACTGCAGGTTCAGCTGCTGGCGCGCGGTGTCGATCTCAAACTCCCACAGTGGACGGCGGCGCAGGCCCCGTCGCTGATCGATCAGCGACATGGCCTGAAAATCTTCGGGATAGAGCAGCTCAGCCGGATTGGTACGCTGCAGCTCTGCCGCCATGGTTTCTGCATCGGCAGGTTCGCTGAGGCGGAAACGGCCTGAGCTGATATCCAGCGTGGCGTAGCCAAAACCGCGCGGGCTTTGCACAATCGCCGCCAGCAGATTGTCGTGCCGCTCCTGCAACAGCGCCTCATCACTGATGGTGCCTGGCGTGACGATACGCACGACTTTGCGCTCGACCGGGCCTTTGCTCAGCGCCGGATCGCCTATCTGCTCGCAGATGGCAACGGACTCGCCCAGCTGCACCAGTTTAGCCAGATAGCCTTCAACCGCATGATAGGGCACACCGGCCATCGGGATCGGTTCGCCCGCTGACGCACCGCGTTTGGTGAGAGAAATCTCCAGCAGCTGCGAGGCGCGTTTTGCGTCGTCATAAAACAGCTCGTAGAAGTCACCCATACGGTAAAACAGCAGAATGTCAGGATGCTCCGCCTTGAGGCGCAGGTACTGCTGCATCATTGGCGTATGAGAAGGAAAGTCCTTTTCGGTTGGCTCTTGCATAAGGTTTTAACTCATCTTTAATGCGGTAAATTTCTGGCGGTCAACGCCCATGAAACCGAAAGGGATTCCAGGCGCGCAGGATATTCAGATGATAACGAATAGGGCAGGGCATATGCCAGCCTGATACATCGCCCTGATCCTGACGGGGTATAACCTGAAGGGCATCCTGGCAAAAGTGGCGGCGGCTGGCGACAGAAAAGTGTCTTTTTTCATAACTCCGACGCGGGGCTGCGAGGCGGCTCGCGATTTCTGCGACAGTTCAGGGGGGCAGGGCGGCAATGAAGTGCGTCGGGGATAGTTGAGGTCAGTGCAGCCCGTTCTGCAGCGCCCAGACGGCGGCTTCAAGCCGGGATTTAAGGTTCATCTTCTTCAGCAGATATTTGACGTGGACCTTGACCGTGCTTTCACTGATGTCCAGTTTGCGGGCAATCGCTTTGTTGGTCATCCCATCGCTGATCAGTTGCAGGATGTCGCGTTCACGGCGGGTCAGCTGATTGATATCGCGCGTCTGAGCAGGCTGCGCTTCGCGTAATCGGGCAACCAGAATCGGGGTCAACGCTTCGCTCAGCACGATCTGTCCGGCGGCCGCCTGATGCAGCGCTTTCAGCAGGGCTTCCGGTTCCATATCCTTCAGCAGATAGCCATCCGCGCCGCGCTTCAGCGCGCAGACCACATCCTCTTCATTATCTGAAACGCTGAACACCACCACCCGGCCAGAGAGGGCGATTTCACGCAGCTGGATCAGGGTATCCAGTCCATTCAGACCCGGCATATTAAGATCAAGCAGGATCAGGTCGGGATCGTGCTGTTGTGCCAGCGCCAGTCCATCGATGCCATTACCCGCTTCGGCAACCACCTGCAGTTGTTCATCCAGCGCAATCAGCTGCTTCAGCCCGTTACGCAGCATGGGATGGTCGTCGATCAATAAGAGCGTAAATTTCCCGGCGGTCACAATGGCTCCTGTCTGTCGCGTATGCCAGCCCTGAACGGGCGGGGAGGCCTATCTTACCGGTGAAGCGGGGTCGCTATATACCCCTAATGGACTACTCCTTTATTTCCATTCGGGCACCCTTTTGCTGATGGCGTTTTCAGTCGCCATTAAACCGCATGATTTATAAGGGTTATCCGCGTTCAGTCAACTACTTAACCGGGATGGTCAGGGATTACCGCGCCTTTGTAACCTGCCTTGCCGTTGATTTGTATCAAGCAAGCCGCCAGGCCGGATGCGCAGGATATGCACAATTATTATTCTGCTGATGAGAGATTTATGACCCAATCCGCCCCTTTGCAAACCCCGACGCGCGGCGCGTTAATTCAGGACTGGCAACCGGAAAACGATGCGTTCTGGCAGTCACGCGGTAAACGTATCGCCAGCCGTAACCTGTGGATTTCTGTTTTCTGTCTGCTGCTGGGCTTCTGCGTCTGGATGCTGTTCAGCACCGTCGCGGTTAACCTGAATAAAGTGGGTTTTAATTTCAGCACTGAACAGCTCTTTTTACTGACCGCGCTGCCCTCGGTGTCCGGCGCGTTGCTGCGTGTTCCTTACTCTTTTGTTATTCCGATCTTTGGCGGACGCCGCTGGACCGCCTTCAGCACCGGCATCCTGATCATCCCGTGCCTGTGGCTCGGTCTTGCCGTACAGGAGAGCCAGACTTCATTCGCGACTTTTATGGTGATTTCCCTGCTGTGCGGTTTTGGCGGCGCTAACTTCGCTTCAAGCATGGGTAACATCAGCTTCTTCTTTCCCAAAGCCCGCCAGGGCGGCGCGCTGGGCATCAACGGCGGCCTCGGTAATCTCGGCGTCAGCGTCATGCAGTTTGTCGCGCCGCTGGCGATCTCCTGCGCCATCTTTGGTTTTGCCGATGTGGGTCAGACCACCGTCACCGGCGACAGCCTCTGGCTGGAGAATGCCTCCTGGATCTGGGTACCGTTTCTGGCGATCGGCACGCTGGCAGCCTGGTTCGGCATGAACGACCTGGCAGCAGCGAAATCCTCGCTGCGTGAGCAGTTGCCGGTGCTGAAACGTCCCCACCTGTGGGTCATGGCGCTGCTCTATCTGGCGACCTTTGGTTCGTTTATCGGTTTCTCTGCCGGCTTTGCCATGCTGACGAAGACGCAATTTCCTGATGTCGTGATCATGCATTACGCCTTTTTCGGTCCGTTGATTGGCGCACTGGCCCGTTCCGCAGGCGGCATCATTTCTGACCGTCTCGGCGGAACCCGCGTCACGCTGGTCAACTACATCCTGATGGCGCTGTTTGCCGCTCTGCTGTTCCTCACCCTGCCAGGTGACGGACATGATGGCTCGTTCGTGGCCTTCTTCGCTGTGTTTATGGGCCTGTTCCTGACTTCCGGTCTTGGCAGCGGCTCCACCTACCAGATGATTGCGGTGCTCTTCCGCAAGCTGACGCTGGAACGTATCAAAGCTGAAGGCGGCGACGATGCGCATGCGCAGCGTGAAGCTGGAACAGAAACCTCGGCTGCGCTCGGCTTTATCTCCGCCATTGGCGCGCTGGGCGGCTTCTTTATTCCGCAGACCTTTGGCCTGTCGCTCGCGATGACCGGTTCACCCGCTGGCGCGATGAAAATCTTCCTGGTCTTTTACCTCTGCTGTATCGCGGTGACCTGGCTGGTTTACGGACGAAAAGCCCGCGCCTGATAACGATAAAGCCGGTGTGGCACACCGGCAAAATTTTCCTTTCTGTGTCGCGACAGATGCAGAGTCAGCAATGTCATACAAAGCCTTCAGGAGTATTCCGGATGAGCAAGTTTCTTGATCGATTTCGTTATTTTAAACAGCTGGCCGAGCCGTTTTCCGGCCAGCATGGCCAGACCTTAAACAGCAACCGCGACTGGGAAGATGGCTATCGCAGCCGCTGGCAGCACGATAAAATCGTGCGCTCCACCCACGGTGTTAACTGTACCGGCTCATGCAGCTGGAAAATCTACGTGAAAAACGGTCTGGTCACCTGGGAGACCCAGCAGACCGACTATCCACGTACCCGTCCCGATCTGCCCAACCATGAACCGCGCGGCTGCCCACGCGGCGCCAGCTACTCCTGGTATCTCTACAGTGCTAACCGCCTGAAATATCCGCTGATGCGCAAGAAGCTGATTCAGTTGTGGCGCGACGCGAAAGCGCAGCATAGCGATCCGGTAGATGCCTGGGCATCCATCATCAGCAATCCTGAAAAGGCCAAAAGCTACAAGCAGGCGCGGGGACGTGGTGGCTTTGTTCGCTCCAGCTGGCAGGAAGTGAACGAGATGATCGCGGCCGCGAATATCTGCACCGCAAAAACCTACGGCCCTGACCGCATTATGGGATTCTCGCCGATTCCGGCGATGTCGATGGTCTCTTACGCTGCCGGCGCTCGTTACCTGTCACTGATTGGCGGCACCTGCCTGAGCTTCTACGACTGGTATTGCGACCTGCCGCCTGCGTCACCGATGACCTGGGGCGAGCAGACCGACGTGCCGGAATCGGCCGACTGGTATAACTCCTCTTACATCATTGCCTGGGGCTCGAACGTGCCGCAGACCCGTACCCCGGATGCCCACTTCTTCACAGAAGTCCGTTATAAAGGGACGAAAACCGTGGCCATCACGCCGGACTATGCTGAGGTCGCGAAGCTGTGTGATCAGTGGCTGAGTCCGAAGCAGGGCACCGACAGCGCGATGGCGCTGGCGATGGGCCACGTGATGCTGAAAGAGTTTCACCTTGATCGCGAAGTCGGCTATTTCCGCGACTACGTACGCCGTTACACCGATATGCCGATGCTGGTCATGCTGGAGCCACGTGAGGGCGGTTACTACGCTGCGGGCCGTCAGCTGCGTGCCAGCGATCTGGTGGATGGTCTGGGTCAGGAGAATAACCCGGAATGGAAAACCGTCGCGATCAACGAGGCGACCGGGGAGCTGACCGCGCCGCAGGGATCTATCGGCTTCCGCTGGGGTGAAAAAGGCAAATGGAACCTCGAGCAGCGGGATGGGGCGTCACATCAGGAAGTTGAACTGCAGCTCAGCCTGCTCGGCAGTCACGATGAGGTGGTTGAGGTCGGTTTCCCTTACTTTGGTGGCATCACCAGCGAGCATTTCAACAGCGTCGCGCTGGATGAGATTTTGTTGCACAAGCTGCCGGTAAAACGTCTGCAACTGGCGGATGGCAGTGAAGCGCTGGTCACCAGCGTCTACGATCTGACCCTGGCGAACTACGGTCTTGATCGCGGTCTGGATGATACCAACTGCGCGCAAAACTACGATGAGATCAAAGCCTATAGCCCGGCCTGGGCGGAGCAGATTACGGGCGTTTCCCGTCAGAACATCATCCGCATTGCCCGCGAGTTTGCTGAAAACGCCGAGAAAACCCGTGGCCGCTCAATGATCATCGTCGGTGCCGGTATGAACCACTGGTATCACATGGACATGAACTACCGTGGCCTGATGAACATGCTGATTTTCTGCGGCTGTGTGGGTCAGAGCGGGGGGGGCTGGGCGCACTATGTCGGTCAGGAGAAACTCCGTCCGCAGACTGGCTGGGCACCGCTGGCCTTTGGTCTCGACTGGCAGCGTCCGCCACGTCAGATGAACAGCACCTCCTTCTTCTACAACCACTCCAGTCAGTGGCGCTATGAAACCCTGACCACCAGCGAACTGCTGTCACCGCTGGCGGACAAAAGCCGCTACAGCGGCAGTCTGATCGACCTTAACGTTCGTTCTGAACGCATGGGCTGGCTGCCTTCCGCGCCGCAGCTTAACGTCAACCCGCTGCATATCGCGGCGCAGGCGAAAGCCGCCGGTCAGTCACCGCTGGATTATACCGTGGAGAGCCTGAAGCAGGGGACCATGCGGTTTGCCGCTGAACAGCCGGACGACCCGCAGAACTTCCCGCGTAACCTGTTTGTCTGGCGTTCCAATCTGCTTGGCTCGTCAGGTAAAGGGCATGAGTACATGCTGAAGTACCTGCTGGGTACCGAAAACGGCATTCAGGGTAAAGATTTAGGTCAGCAGGGGCGTGTGAAACCCGAAGAAGTGGAATGGCTGGATCAGGGCGC
This sequence comes from Candidatus Pantoea varia, assembly GCF_900115075.1. Lineage (GTDB taxonomy): Bacteria > Pseudomonadota > Gammaproteobacteria > Enterobacterales > Enterobacteriaceae > Pantoea > Pantoea varia. The sequence goes on along the minus strand of NZ_FOVG01000004.1, from coordinate 67,851 downwards.
CGAAGGCAAGCTGGATCTGGTAGTCACACTCGACTTCCGTATGTCGAGCACCTGTCTCTACTCAGACGTCGTGCTGCCAACCGCCACCTGGTATGAAAAAGACGATATGAATACCTCGGATATGCATCCGTTTATTCATCCGCTGTCTGCGGCCGTCGATCCTGCCTGGGACTCAAAGAGCGACTGGGAGATCTACAAAGGCATCGCCAAAGCTTTCTCCGATCTCTGCCCTGGCCATTTAGGCGTTGAAACGGATGTGGTTACGCTACCGGTGTTGCATGACTCACCCGCAGAGCTGGCGCAGCCGTTTGAGGCGAAAGACTGGAAAAAAGGCGAGTGCGACCTGATTCCGGGCAAAACGGCGCCACACATTATGGTGGTGGAACGTGACTATCCGGCGACCTGGGAACGCTTTACCTCGCTGGGACCGTTGCTGGATACCCAGGGTAACGGCGGCAAAGGCATCAGCTGGAACACCAGCAAAGAGGTCGATTTCCTCAAGCAACTGAACTACGTCAAAGCGGATGGCCCGGCAGCGGGACGGCCGAATATCGACACAGCGATCGATGCAGCAGAAGTGATCCTGGCGCTGGCACCGGAAACCAATGGTCAGGTAGCAGTGAAAGCCTGGCAGGCGCTGGGCGCAATTACCGGTCGTGACCACACGCATCTGGCACTGAACAAAGAAGATGAGAAGATCCGCTTCCGCGATATCCAGGCACAGCCGCGCAAGATTATCTCCAGCCCGACCTGGTCAGGTCTGGAAGATGAACATGTCTCTTACAACGCCTGCTACACCAACGTTCATGAGCTGATCCCGTGGCGAACCCTGAGCGGCCGTCAGCAGCTCTATCAGGATCATGAGTGGATGCGCGCCTTCGGTGAGAGCCTGATTGTCTACCGTCCGCCCATCGATACCCGCGCGGCGAAGCCGTTGCTGAACAGCAAGCCCAACGGTAATCCGGAGAAGGCGCTGAACTTCCTGACGCCACACCAGAAGTGGGGCATTCACTCCACCTACAGCGACAATCTGCTAATGCTGACGCTGTCACGCGGCGGACCGATCGTCTGGATGAGTGAAGATGACGCCCGCGAGCTGGGCATTGTGGATAACGACTGGATCGAGGCGTTCAACGCCAATGGTGCACTGACTGCGCGTGCGGTCGTGAGCCAGCGCATCCCGGCCGGTATGACCATGATGTACCACGCCCAGGAACGCATTGTGAATATTCCTGGCTCGGAGATCACCAGCCAGCGCGGCGGCATCCATAACTCCGTGACGCGAACCTGCCCGAAACCGACCCATATGATCGGCGGTTATGCGCAGCTCTCCTGGGGCTTTAACTACTACGGCACCGTCGGCTCCAACCGTGATGAGTTCGTGGTGGTGAGAAAAATGAACAACGTTAACTGGTTAGATGGGGAAGGCAACGATGCCTGCCAGGGCAGCCAGCAGGAGGTAAAACCATGAAAATTCGTTCACAGGTCGGCATGGTGCTGAACCTCGACAAATGTATCGGCTGCCACACCTGTTCGGTGACCTGTAAAAACGTCTGGACCAGCCGCGAGGGCATGGAGTATGCCTGGTTCAACAATGTCGAAAGCAAACCTGGCGTCGGCTATCCGCACGCCTGGGAAGATCAGCAGAAGTGGAAGGGCGGCTGGATCCGTAAGATCAACGGCAAACTGGAGCCGCGCATGGGCAGTCGCGTTGGCCTGCTGTCGAAGATCTTCGCCAACCCGGATGTGCCTGCGCTGGATGATTATTACGAGCCGTTCGATTTTGATTATCAGCATCTGCACAATGCGCCTGCCGGTAAACATCAGCCGATCGCACGTCCGCGCTCGCTGATCACCGGTCAGCGAATGAAAAAGATCGAAAACGGCCCGAACTGGGAAGAGATCCTCGGCGGCGAGTTTGCTAAACGCTCACAGGATAAGAACTTCGATAACATCCAGAAGGAGATTTACGGCCAGTTTGAGCACACCTTCATGATGTACCTGCCACGCTTGTGTGAGCACTGTCTCAATCCGGCGTGTGTGGCGACCTGCCCAAGCGGCGCGATCTACAAGCGCGGCGAAGATGGCATCGTGCTGATCGACCAGGATAAATGTCGCGGCTGGCGGATGTGCCTCACCGGCTGTCCGTACAAGAAGATCTACTTCAACTGGAAAAGCGGCAAATCAGAAAAATGTATTTTCTGTTATCCGCGTATCGAAGCGGGTCAGCCCACCGTCTGCTCAGAAACCTGTGTCGGCCGTATCCGCTATCTCGGCGTGCTGCTCTATGACGCTGACCGCATTGAACAGGCCGCCGCAGCGGAAAACGAGAAAGATCTCTATCAGAGCCAGCTGGATATCTTCCTTGATCCTAACGATCCGGCGGTGATCGCCCAGGCGCTGAAAGATGGCGTAGCACAGAGCGTGATCGACGCGGCCCAGCGTTCACCGGTTTATAAAATGGCGATGGAGTGGAAGCTGGCGCTGCCACTTCACCCTGAATACCGCACGCTGCCGATGGTCTGGTATGTGCCGCCGTTGTCACCGATTCAGTCGGCGGTGGATGGTGGAGCACTGGCGCATACCGGCGTACTGCCGGATGTGGAAAGCCTGCGCATTCCTGTTGAGTATCTGGCGAACCTGCTGACCGCAGGCGACACCGCGCCAGTGCTGCTGGCACTGAAACGCATGCTGGCGATGCGCCATTACAAGCGCGCAGAAAGCGTGGACGGTGAGCATGATATCCGGGCGCTTGAGCAGGTCGGTCTGACTGAAGCCCAGGCGCAGGAGATGTACCGCTATCTGGCGATCGCGAACTATGAAGATCGCTTTGTGGTGCCCTCAAGTCATCGCGAACTGGCGCGTGAAGCCTTCCCGAAGAGCAAAGGCTGCGGCTTTAGCTTTGGTGATGGCTGCCACGGCAGCGACAGCAAATTCAATCTGTTCAACAGCCGCCGTATTGATGCCATCGACATCAGCCGGAAAACCTCGCGTCCGGAGGATGCCTCATGATAACGCTGCGTGTGCTGTCGCGCCTGCTGGACTACCCGGACGATGCGCTGTTTACCCACTATCCCGATCTGCTCGCGGCGCTGGAAGAAGCCGGTGAACTCAACCCGCAGCAGAACGCACGGCTGGCGCGCTTTATTAATCAACTCTGCGCCCGGCCCATGCTGGATGTGCAGGCTGACTACTGCGAGCTGTTTGATCGCGGCCGCGCCACCTCGCTGCTGCTGTTTGAACATGTGCACGGTGAGTCCCGCGATCGCGGTCAGGCGATGGTCGATCTGCTGGAACAGTACCGGGCTGACGGTCTGGCGCTGGACAGCAAAGAGTTGCCCGATTATCTGCCGCTATACCTGGAATATCTCGCCTGTAAAAGCGATGAGGCCGTGCGTCAGGGGCTGGACGACATCGTGCCGATCCTGGCCTTGCTGGCTGCACGGCTGGAAGAGCGTCAGAGTCCTTATGCTGACCTGTTCACCGTGTTACTGACGCTGTCCGGCAGCGCGGTCGATCCTGCAGCCCTCAAGCCCCAGGTGGCGCAGGAAGCGCGCGATGATACCCCGGCAGCACTCGATGCGGTCTGGGAAGAGGAGCAGATTAAATTTCTCGGCGAACAAGGCTGTGCCTCGGCGCAGCAGGCGATGCATCAGCGTCGCTTCGCCGATGCGGTCGCGCCGCAGTATCTGGATATCACCGCGGCGACGGCGCGCACCACAGGAGAATCAGCATGAATTTTATTAATACCTTCTTCTTCGATATTTACCCCTACCTGGCCGGAACGGTCTTCCTGGTGGGGAGCTGGCTGCGCTATGACTACGGGCAGTACAGCTGGCGGGCCGGTTCCAGTCAGATGCTGGACAAAAAAGGGATGCGGCTTGCCTCTAACCTGTTCCACATCGGTATCATCGGTATCTTCTTCGGCCATATCGTCGGGATGCTGACGCCGCACTGGATGTATGAATCGTTCCTGCCGATCGACGTGAAGCAGAAGCTGGCGATGGTTGCCGGTGGCCTGTTTGGTGCGATGACGCTGGCGGGCGGTGCGCTGCTGCTGAAGCGACGCCTGACCCATCCACGGGTGCGGGCAACGAGTAGCGTCGGCGACATTTTGATCCTGACGCTGCTGGTGGCTCAGGCCACGCTGGGTCTGCTGACCATTCCGTTCTCCGCCCAGCATATGGACGGCAGTGAGATGATGAAGCTGGTGGGCTGGGCGCAGGCGGTGGTCACCTTCCACGGTGGTGCGTCGCAGCATCTGGAAGGCGTAGCATTTATCTACCGTGTGCACATGGTGCTGGGTATGACGCTGTTCCTGCTGTTCCCGTTCTGCCGCCTGGTGCATATCTGGAGCGCGCCGGTTGAGTATCTGACCCGTCGTTATCAGTTGGTGAGAAACCGCCGCTAAATGCAGGATGGCTGCGGGAGAAATACCGTCCCCGCAGCCCTTTTTAACCCACCGCTGCGTTGACGTTTTTTTAAGATTATGGACTGTATGTCACCGCGCTGAACGACTACTATTACCGCATCTGAATTTACCCCCTCGTTTATGGATAACCGATGCGTCTCAAGTTAGCCCTCCTTGCGTTCATCCCGCTTCTGGCCTCCTGCAGCAGCAAACCTGAAGTTCCGACCCAGCAGAAGATGCTGGCTGCGCCACAGGGCGGTTTTTTACTGCAGCCTTCGCACAGCGGACAGGCGATGTTTGGTGACTTCGCCGGTAATCCGGCAGCAGAGCAATTTATCGATAAGATGGTAGAGAAGCATGACTTTGATCGTGAGCAACTGCACAACATCATTGGTCAGGCTAAGCGACTGGATTATGTGCTGCGGCTGATGGATCGTCAGGCGCCGAGTTATACGCCCGCGCCGGGACCTAACGGGGCCTGGATCCGCTATCGCAACAAGTTTATTACGCCGGATAACGTGCAAAACGGCGTGGCGTTCTGGAACCAGTATCAGGATGCGTTGCAACGCGCGCAGCAGGTCTACGGCGTGCCGCCGGAAATCATTGTCGGCATCATTGGCGTGGAAACCCGCTGGGGTCGTGTGATGGGGAAAACGCGGATCCTGGATGCACTGGCGACCTTATCGTTTAACTATCCGCGCCGCGCCGAGTATTTCAGTAGCGAGCTGGAAACCTTCCTGCTGATGTCGCGTAAAGAGCAGGATGACCCGCTGGCGCTGAAAGGCTCTTTCGCCGGGGCGATGGGTTATGGTCAGTTTATGCCTTCCTCTTACAATGATTACGCGGTTGATTTCAATGGCGATGGCCATGCAAACCTGTGGGATCCGGTGGATGCTATCGGCAGCGTGGCGCACTACTTCCAGAAGCACGGCTGGCGCAGCGGCGAAAATGTGGCGGTTCCGGCCAGCGGCCAGGCACCGATGCTGGAAGACGGTTTTAAAACCCGTTACAGCGTGAGCATGCTTGCGGCTTCTGGCCTGTCACCCCAGGGTTCGCTGGACGGTAACAATCAGGTCAGTCTGCTGCGCCTCGACCTGGGTACCAGCTACCAGTACTGGTACGGCTTACCGAATTTCTATGTCATTACACGCTACAACCACAGTACTCATTATGCGATGGCGGTGTGGCAGCTGGGTGAGGCGGTGAGCAAGGCACGGCAGGGCGGCCTGCTATAAAGGCTATCCTTGTTAACTGTAAGGTTATATGATGACGCCCTTTTTCAGGCCACACAGCCACTGATATCTCTGGAGTCATTATGTCTTTACCTGCCTGCCCAGCTTGTCACGCCGATTACACCTGGCAAGATGGTGATAATCTCAACTGCCCCTCCTGTGGTCATATCTGGACCGAAGGAGAGGGTGACAGCAGCAACGGATCGCTGGAAGTGCGTGATGCCAACGGCAATCTGCTGGCAGATGGCGACAGCGTCACGGTGATCAAAGATCTCAAGGTGAAGGGCAGCTCCTCATCGCTGAAGATCGGCACCAAAGTGAAAAGCATTCGCCTGGTTGAAGGGGACCACAACATCGATTGTAAAATCGATGGTTTTGGCCCGATGAAATTAAAATCTGAGTTTGTAAAAAAGAACTGAGATCCGGGGCGCAGGGACGCGCCCGCCTCTCTTTTTAGCTGAACAGTCGATCGATTACGTCGCACTGTTCCGTATTTAGCGTGCCCCCATAGTTACGTGAGGCGCTGCTCATCGAGTCATAACGTCGCGCCACGGCCGTTTTAATCGTCGTCACAAAATCATCGCCAATAGTATAAATCGCCATTAGCCGACCGATCTGCTGCTGCAGACGCGTCAGCTCAGGCAGATTACCCGTCCGCCATGCGGCCATCATCTCTGCAAAGTACTCCGGCACAATATTATTCAGGCCTGAAATCACCCCGGCACCCCCCGCCAGCAGATTGGGGAGCAGGTATTCGTCATACCCCGACAGCACGGCAAAATCACTGCGTACCTTGCGGGTCTCTTCGATCATCGCCCGGTTATGCGACAGGCAATCCACCGTATCTTTGATGCCGATAAAGTTGGGTAGCTTTGCTGCCAGAGCGGCAATCAGCGCTGGCGTCAGATCGCAGCCGGTGCGTGCCGGGAAGTTATAGGCAAACCATTTACCCCCCAGCTGTGAATCAAGCGCTTCGAAGTAGTGCATCAGCTGCTGTTGCGTCTGACCATAATAGTAGGGCGGCAGTACCATCACCGCGTCAAAGTCATTTTTCCAGGCGGCTTCAGCCAGCTCCAGCATATCAGGCACGCAGGTCGCCGAGACGTTCGCTACCATCTTCAGCGGTGACAAGGGTCTGGCTTCCTGAATCAGGTGTAAGCGTTCCTGCTGCGTCAGTGAGGCGAACTCGCCAATGCTGCCCATCACCAGCAGGGTATCGATACCGGAGTCATTGAGGCGGGAAACGTGTCGCCCGAGCGCGTCGATATCGACGGCACCCTGCGCATTGAACGGGGTGACGGTAGGGCACCAGACACCGGTAAAGGCCGATTTTTCACTCATAGCGGACTCCTGAATCGGGTATTGAAAAAATGAAACGGTGTTTTAACTTAATTATTGCAGCCAGTCTCTGCCAGCGCATGATTCAAAAGTGAGCAATGGGTCGCACTTTTTCGTCTTTTGTCCGTCTCAGTAAGCGGATGCATCTGATAACTGAGCGAGAGGTCATAATGAAAGAGTGGGATCCCGTGCTGTACCGTAAATTTGAAGCGGAACGAACCCGTCCAGCCCGCGAATTGCTGGCGCGCATCAGCCCGGAACAGGTTGAGCAGGTAACCGATCTGGGATGCGGGCCCGGCAACAGCACCGAGCTGCTCGCCGATGCCTGGCCGCTGGCGCAGGTCACCGGGCTGGATAGTTCAGCGGCGATGTTATCTCAGGCCAGTGAACGCCTGCCGCACTGCCGTTTTGTCCAGGCGGATATCCGCAGCTGGCAGGCAGATGTGCCGCAGCAGGTGGTTTACGCCAATGCGTCGCTGCAATGGCTGGATAATCACGCCTCGCTGTTTCCTCATCTTGTCAGCCAGCTGGCAACCGGAGGCGTGCTGGCAATCCAGATGCCTGATAACCTTAATGAACCGTCGCATCAACTGATGCGCGAAGTGGCGACAACAGAGCGCTGGCGTTCACGCATCAATGCCGCTGCCGCTGAACGTACACAGCTGCTTTCCACGGGGGAGTACTACAATCTGCTGGTGAAGTGCGGTTGTGAGGTGGATATCTGGCGTACCACCTATTATCACGTGATGGCCGATGCGCAGGCGATTATCAGCTGGTTGCAGGCGACCGGCTTACGGCCTTTCCTGGCGACGCTGGATGCCTCTGAACAGCGGGCTTTTCTGTCTGATTATCATCAGCTTCTGCTTACCGCCTATCCGGCTCAGGCCGATGGTCAGGTTCTGCTCGCCTTCCCGCGTCTTTTCATGGTTGCGGTGAAAAAAGGGTAGACGCGGTGGAAAGCCGGTCGCAAAAACAGTGCAACAGAGGTGAGTGCCCTTGAAAAAGCGTTTTTTCTGCACCACCTTCAACCCACAGCCAAGGGAGAAGACATAATGGATGATCAGCAGTTGCAGGCGCTTAGTGCGCAGATAGGTGAGAAGCTGAAGCAGCGCAATGCCACAGTAACCTGTGCGGAATCCTGTACGGGGGGGTGGATTGCCAAAGTCTTTACCGATATCAGCGGCAGCTCTGCCTGGTTCGAACGCGGTTTTGTGACCTACAGTAATGAGGCCAAACAGCAGCTGGTGGATGTTCAGGCTGACTCGCTGGCGCAGCATGGCGCGGTCAGTGAAGCGGTGGTACGTGAGATGGCGCTGGGTGCCCGCAAGGCGGCACATGCTGACTATGCGATCTCTGTCAGCGGCATTGCCGGTCCGGATGGCGGCAGTGAAGAAAAACCGGTGGGCACGGTGTGGTTTGGCTTGGCCGGGCCACAGGATAACGTATTGACTTTTAAGCAGCATTTTAACGGCGATCGTGATGCCGTTCGCCGCCAGTCGGTGGCATGGGCCTTACAGAAACTGTATGGCGAATTTCTGACAAATTAAACTTGATACTGTATGACTATACAGTATAATTGTCTGCAACAGAAAGAGTACAGGCACCCTGAGTGCGTGTTTACCCGGCTTGATTAGGAGTTGAAATGGCGATTGATGAAAACAAACAGAAGGCTTTAGCTGCCGCGCTTGGCCAGATTGAGAAACAATTTGGTAAAGGCTCCATCATGCGCTTGGGTGAAGACCGCTCAATGGATGTGGAAACCATCTCTACCGGCTCGCTGTCGCTGGATATCGCATTAGGCGCAGGCGGTCTGCCAATGGGCCGTATCGTTGAGATCTACGGACCAGAGTCTTCCGGTAAAACTACGCTGACCCTGCAGGTTATCGCGTCTGCACAGCGTAAAGGTAAAACCTGTGCCTTTATCGATGCTGAGCATGCGCTGGATCCGGTTTATGCCAAGAAACTGGGCGTAGATATTGATAACCTGCTCTGCTCTCAGCCCGATACCGGTGAGCAGGCGCTGGAAATCTGTGATGCGCTGGCGCGCTCTGGTGCCGTTGATGTGATCATCGTCGACTCCGTTGCGGCTCTGACGCCTAAAGCGGAGATCGAAGGTGAAATCGGTGACTCACACATGGGCCTCGCGGCACGTATGATGAGCCAGGCGATGCGTAAACTGGCCGGTAACCTGAAGCAGTCCAATACGCTGCTGATTTTCATCAACCAGATCCGTATGAAAATTGGTGTGATGTTTGGTAACCCGGAAACCACCACGGGGGGTAACGCGCTGAAGTTTTACGCCTCTGTCCGTCTTGATATCCGTCGTATCGGTGCAATCAAAGAGGGCGATAACGTGGTCGGCAGTGAGACCCGCGTTAAAGTGGTGAAAAACAAAATCGCCGCGCCATTCAAACAGGCTGAGTTCCAGATCATGTACGGCGAAGGTATCAATACCTTTGGCGAGCTGGTCGACCTGGGCGTGAAGCACAAGCTGATTGAAAAAGCGGGTGCATGGTACAGCTACAATGGCGACAAGATTGGTCAGGGTAAATCGAATGCTGGCAACTTCCTGAAAGAGAATGCTGCTGTGGCAAACGAAATTGATCTGAAGTTGCGTGAGATGTTGCTCAACGGCGCTGATGAAAAACTCGCAGCCGCCGACAAGGCTGCTGAGAAAGAAGACGCAGCAAGTGAAGCGAACGAAGACTTCTAATCTCTGATGCGGGAGGGGCGAAAGCCTCTCCCGTAGTTTTTACCCCCTCTGTTACCTTTCTTGCCTTCCCTCTGTCCTGTTCTGTCGCCATAATCTCCCTCTGTTTGTACAAGGTGCGCAGTATGACTGAACCCTCTCAGCCCCAACCTAATGTTGTCTCTTATTCTCGTCTGCTTGACCGTGCGATGCGTATCCTGGGTCAGCGCGATCACAGCCGTGCAGAATTAGCCCGCAAGCTGCAACAGTCAGCTCAGCGTGCCGCATGGGCACAGAAAAAAGAGCCCGAAATTATCACCGAAACGCTGCTGGAGCAGGTGCTGGACTGGTGCCAGGACAGCGGCTGGTTAAACGACGAACGCTTCACCGAACGGTTTATTCAGAGCCGAAGCCGTAAAGGCTTTGGGTCGCAGCGCGTGCGCCTTGAACTGGCCCAGAAAGGTATCGACCGTGAAGCCATTGATATTGCAATGGAAGAGACGGAAGTTGACTGGGCGGCCTGCGCGGCTCAGCTGGCTGAAAGAAAATTCGGACATCCGCTGCCCACCGAGTGGAAAGAGAAAGCGAAAGTACTACGCTATCTGCAGTCAAAGGGCTTTCAGACCGACGATATCCAGTCCATTTTCAGAAATTTTGATGACTAAAAGCCGATGTAATTTTACTTCCCACCGAAGAAAATTTATCTTATTCCCACTTTTTGTTCCGCTAATCAGGCACCACGAGAATGTGGCCGCGCCGATCAGAGGGAACGTTCGTTAGCGTGATTCCAGGACATATATGAGCAAGAGCACTGCTGAGATCCGTCAAGCGTTTCTCGACTTTTTTCATAGCAAGGGACATGAGGTTGTAACCAGCAGCTCCCTCGTACCGAATAACGATCCAACCTTGTTGTTTACTAACGCCGGGATGAACCAGTTTAAAGATGTGTTCCTCGGTCAGGACAAACGTGATTACACACGTGCGACCACGTCACAGCGCTGCGTACGCGCAGGCGGTAAACACAACGATCTTGAAAACGTCGGTTACACCGCACGTCACCACACCTTCTTTGAAATGCTGGGTAACTTCAGCTTTGGTGACTACTTCAAGAGAGAGGCGATTGGTTTTGCCTGGGAACTGCTGACGAGCGAGCAGTGGTTCAGCCTGCCAAAAGAGCGTCTGTGGGTGACGATCTATGAAACCGACGATGAAGCCTTTGATATCTGGGCGAATGAAATCGGTGTGCCACGCGAGCGCATTATTCGCATCGGCGACAACAAAGGCAGCGCGTATGCGTCAGATAACTTCTGGCAGATGGGCGATACCGGTCCTTGTGGTCCGTGCAGCGAGATTTTCTACGATCACGGCGATCACATCTGGGGTGGCCCGCCGGGCAGCCCGGAAGAAGATGGTGACCGTTACATTGAGATCTGGAACATCGTCTTTATGCAGTTCAATCGTCAGGCTGATGGCACCATGCTGCCGCTGCCAAAACCGTCGGTTGATACCGGAATGGGCCTTGAGCGTATTTCTGCCGTTCTGCAACACGTCAACTCCAACTATGAAATCGATCTGTTCCAGAAACTGATTCAGGCTGTTGCACAGGTTACCGGTGCGACTGACCTCAGTAACAAATCGTTGCGTGTTATTGCCGACCACATCCGTTCCTGTGCTTTCCTGATTGCCGATGGCGTGATTCCGTCGAATGAGAACCGTGGCTATGTGCTGCGTCGTATCATTCGTCGTGCCGTGCGTCATGGCAACATGCTGGGCGCCAAAGACGCCTTCTTCTATAAGCTCGTTGCGCCACTGGTTGAGGTCATGGGTGCTGCAGGCGAAGAGTTACAGCGTCAGCAGGCTCAGGTTGAGCAGGTGCTGAAAAGCGAAGAAGACCAGTTTGCCAGAACGCTGGAGCGCGGACTGGCGCTGCTGGACGAAGAGCTGGAAAAACTGCAGGGCGACACGCTGGATGGCGAAATCGTCTTCCGTCTTTACGATACCTTTGGCTTCCCGGCCGATTTAACGGCTGACGTCTGCCGCGAACGTAATCTGAAAATCGACGAAGCGGGCTTTGAGCAGGCGATGGAGCAGCAGCGTCAGCGCGCACGTGAAGCGAGTGGCTTCGGTGCTGACTACAGCAATGTTATTCGCATCGATGCCGCTTCATCCTTTAAAGGCTACGACCAGCTCGATTTAGCCGCCACAGTTAAAGCGCTCTACGTTGCGGGCGAGGCGGTTGATGAAGTGACGGCCGGTCAGGATGCCGTGGTCGTGCTGGATGAAACGCCATTCTATGGCGAATCGGGTGGTCAGGTAGGTGATACCGGTCTGCTGAAAGGGAAGAATGCTGAATTTAGCGTCCAGGATACACAAAAATATGGTCAGGCAATCGGTCATGTCGGTAAGCTGACCGCAGGGCAGTTGCGTATCGGTGATCGCCTTGAGGCGCAGGTTGATGCGGCACGTCGTGCACGCATCCGTCTTAATCACTCTGCAACTCACTTATTGCATGCCGCATTGCGTCAGGTTTTAGGTGATCATGTGGCGCAGAAAGGCTCGCTGGTTAACGACAAGTATCTGCGTTTTGATTTCTCGCATTTCGAAGCGATGAAACCTCAGGAGATTCGTCAGGTCGAAGATATCGTCAATGCGCAGATTCGCCGCAACCTGCCGGTAGAAACCGAAGTGATGGATCTGGATGCGGCGAAGTCTAAAGGTGCAATGGCACTGTTTGGCGAGAAATATGATCAGCGCGTGCGCGTTCTGACCATGGGTGATTTCTCGGTTGAGCTGTGCGGTGGTACCCATGCTGCGCGCACCGGTGATATCGGCCTGTTCCGTATTCAGGCTGAGTCAGGGACTGCAGCGGGTATCCGTCGTATCGAAGCGATTACCGGTGAAGGCGCGCTGGCGCAGGTCAATGCGCAGAGCAGCCAGCTGCAGGATCTGGCGCAGCTGGTCAAAGCGAACAGCAGCAACCTGAACGAGAAAGTACGTGGTCTGGTTGATCATGTGCGGGCTCTGGAGAAAGAGTTGCAGCAACTGCGCGATCAGCAAGCCGCGCAGGAGAGCGCTTCACTGAGCAGCAATGCCATCGACGTTAAAGGAGTGAAACTGCTGGTCAGTGAGCTCAGCAATGTCGAACCTAAAATGCTGCGTACCATGGTTGATGATCTTAAGAATCAGCTGGGGTCGGCGATTATTGTGCTGGCGACGGTTGCTGAAGGTAAGGTGTCGCTGATTGCGGGTGTGACCAAAGATCTGACTGACCGCGTTAAAGCGGGTGAGTTGATTTCCGGTCTGGCACAGCAGGTTGGCGGGAAGGGCGGTGGCCGTCCTGACATGGCACAAGCTGGTGGTACTGATGCCGAAGCGCTGAAAGGCGCTCTGGCAGGAGTTGAGAGCTGGGTTAACAGCCGCCTGTAACACATACAACAAGGCATTGTAAAAAGCGTCAGAACCCCGGTTCCGGCGCTTTTTAATACGATGCTAAAGCAGCAAATGACAAAGTCAGGTTGATGTAGTGTATTTCGGCTAAACTAACTATCAGCAGAATGTATTAGCGCATCTATGTGCATTGGTGTATTCCTCATAGTCAATGTGCAGCGTTAAATGATGGATAATGCCGGGAGCCTGTACTAGCCCGACTCTTTTAATCTTTCAAGGAGCAAAGAATGCTTATTCTAACTCGTCGAGTTGGTGAAACCCTCATGATCGGTGATGAGGTAACTGTAACGGTGCTGGGTGTTAAGGGTAACCAGGTTCGTATTGGGGTTAACGCGCCGAAAGAAGTGTCTGTGCATCGCGAAGAGATCTATCAACGCATCCAGGCTGAAAAAACGCAACAAACCAGCGTTTAACGGATTCAGCGTCTCGCACCTGTGCGAGGCGCTACCGCTTTGTCTAAAAATCTCCTCTTTTCTTTTCTCCCGCTTTCCCCCTGCTTTGTTAACGTCATCATCTTTCATTGTTGATAATTCACTCTTTTTGTCGCCATTTTGTCCCAATTGTGTGTGATTTGCTCAATCAAACAAAGTTTCGGAAAAATTGTTTGACTTAAAAGTCCGGGAAAGTAATATGTGCGCCACGCAGTGCCGATGAGCAGAAACAACGTTCAGACGCACAGTTCGAAAGAAAGCGTAAGGTGAGGTGGCCGAGAGGCTGAAGGCGCTCCCCTGCTAAGGGAGTATACGGTCAAAAGCTGTATCGAGGGTTCGAATCCCTCCCTCACCGCCATTTTCGATGCATCCATAGCTCAGCTGGATAGAGTACTCGGCTACGAACCGAGCGGTCGGAGGTTCGAATCCTCCTGGATGCACCATCGAAAAAAAGAAACAAAGCGAATTAGCAATTCCTTTCATGGTGAGTAGTTAGCACCCTGCGCTGTACAAGAATTAGATTTATGCATCCATAGCTCAGCTGGATAGAGTACTCGGCTACGAACCGAGCGGTCGGAGGTTCGAATCCTCCTGGATGCACCATATTCTTCCCGAATATGGACAGTGCCTCAGTGTGTCATGACGTAATTATCGTTCAGGCCGCACTAAGGAGGATAACGTTGCATCAGCAACGGCCCGCAGGGCGAAGCGCAAGCTGAGTAATCCTCCTGGATGCACCATTCTTTGTAACATCCTCAGGTTGGTTTCTGTAAGTCCATAAAAAGTTTTACCCCAAACGATAGACCCCAATGCATCCATAGCTCAGCTGGATAGAGTACTCGGCTACGAACCGAGCGGTCGGAGGTTCGAATCCTCCTGGATGCACCATATCTGCAATATGTTGAATGCCTCAGTGCGAAGCGAAAGCTGAGTAATCCTCCTGGATGCACCCTATCTTAAGTCTCAAAAATCTTCTCTGGTTCTAAAAATCCCTCTATGCATGATAGCGTGATCATCGCTAAGACATTACCAGCTCCCCCCCTTTTGCATGACTAATCGCCCGTGACTCAAAGCTAAGTAAGTTTCAGGAACCCTCTGCATTTACCCTCTGGCTTTACCCGTACTGTTTTCCTGCTTAACCTGCCTCACTGATTCATCATTCTGACTTAAGCGATTCACAGCGCCTGTTTCACGCGTCAGCATTCTCCATTTTGCTGCCCACGCCCGTCCGCCGCCGCCTGGCTGCCAAAAAAATGTTAAAAAATCGCTTAAAATTCGTACGGTTATTACTGGTCGCGCACGATCACCTTTATCTGAAAACAAAAATTGCTAATGCTTTCAAAGCATTTGCTGTTCATCCCCCCTGGCGACAACCTGTCCACATTAGGCTAAAGTAATGTCTCATTTGATGAATGTCCGGAGTGACAATGTACGATCAATATGACGCCCTGATTTTCGATATGGACGGCACGATTCTTGATACTGAGCCGACACATCGAAAAGCGTGGCGTCAGGTGCTCCAGCGTTACGGATTAACGCTGGATGAAGAACGTATTATCGACTTCAATGGCGCACCCGCCTGGCGGCTTGCGCAGTTCATCATTGAATCCAATCAGTCGTCACACGACCCTCATCTTCTTGCCGCAGAAAAAACCGCTGCTGTGAAAGCGATGCTGCTGGAAAACGTTAAGCCGCTGCCTTTAATGGACGTGGTGAAAGCGTACCACGGGCGTCGTCCGATGGCGGTGGGTACAGGAAGCGAACATAGCATGGCAGAGGCGTTACTGACGCAGCTGGGCGTGCGTGAGCTCTTTGCGGCAGTCGTCGGCGCTGACGACGTACAGCGTCATAAACCTGAGCCTGAAACCTTCTTACGCTGCGCTGAGCTGATGGGTGTCGCTCCGGCGCGTTGTGTGGTGTTTGAGGATGCAGACTTTGGTATTCAGGCCGCGAAGGCGGCAGGCATGGCTGTGGTGGATGTCCGCTTACTGTGAGTGACGTTCTTACCTATGCCTCAATGTTCGGCAGCAGTTTTCTGAGTGCGACGCTCCTGCCGGGAAGTTCTGAAGCATTGCTGATAGCACTATTAATAGCAAAAAAGACATCAGTTTACGGGTTGCTTTTAGCCGCATCACTGGGAAACACCTTGGGCGGTTTAACCAACATTCTTATTGGTCGCTTGCTGCCGCTAAAACGTCAGGGGCGATGGCATGACACAGCAATGACGTGGTTGCACCGACTGGGACCTGCAGCACTGTTATTCAGCTGGCTGCCAGTGATAGGTGATCTGCTCTGCGTTCTCGCAGGCTGGTTACGTTTCGCCTGGCTACCCGCGATGCTGTTTCTCGCTATCGGCAAAACACTGCGTTATATCGTTATCGCGACTGCCACATTACAGGGTATGCAATGGTGGCATTGATTCGCACAGATTCGAGGCTACGGTTAACATTATGCTGAACAAAAATAAATTATTATCACAGCGGGGGGGTAATGTGATCCCGGACGTATCTAAAGCGCTTTCCTGGCTGGAAGCGCATCCCAATGCCCTTAAAGGGATTGGCCGTGGCATCGAACGTGAAACGCTGCGTGTACAGGAAAATGGCGATCTGGCAAAAAGCGGCCACCCGGAGTCTCTGGGCTCGGCGCTGAAGCATGACTGGATCACCACTGATTTTGCCGAAACGTTACTGGAGTTCATCACGCCAGTGGATCACAGCATCGATCATATGCTGGCATTCCTGCGCGATATCCACCGTCACGTTGCCCGTGAACTGGGTGATGAACGCATGTGGCCATTCAGTATGCCGTGCGTGATTGACGACGCGGACAATATCGAGCTGGCGCAATATGGCACATCAAACATTGGTAAGATGAAGACCCTTTACCGCGAAGGCCTGAAAAACCGTTACGGCGCGTTGATGCAGACCATCTCCGGCATTCACTATAACTTCTCGCTGCCACTCTCATTCTGGCAGGAGTGGGCTGATGTGAAAGATCAGGAAAGCGGAAAAGAGACCATCTCAGCGGGTTACCTGCGGCTGATCCGCAACTACTATCGCTTCGGCTGGGTGATCCCGTATCTGTTTGGTGCATCGCCAGCTATCAGCTCCAGCTTCCTGCAGGGCCGGGAGAGCGCGCTGCCGTTCGAAACCAATGACAAAGACACGATGTGGCTGCCGTACGCCACCTCGCTGCGTCTGAGCGATTTAGGCTACACCAATAAATCACAGAGCTCTCTGGGCATCACATTTAACTCGCTGGAAGGCTATGTCACTGCGCTGAAAAAAGCGATTAAGACGCCGTCAGAAGAGTATGCGGCGATGGGAACCAAAGATGCTAACGGTAACTGGCTCCAGCTCAACACCAACGTGCTGCAGATTGAGAACGAGCTCTATGCCCCCATCCGGCCTAAGCGTGTGACACGCTCGGGTGAAGCGCCTTCTGATGCGCTACTACGTGGTGGCATCGAATACATTGAAGTGCGTTCGCTGGATATCAACCCGTTCTCTGCCATCGGCGTCGATGAGAACCAGGTTCGCTTCCTCGACCTCTTCCTGATCTGGTGTACCCTGGCAGATGCGCCGGAAATGAGTGCAGATGAGTTGCAATGCACCCGCAAAAACTGGAATCGGGTGGTGCTGGAAGGGCGCAAACCGGATCAGAAAATTGCGGTGGGCTGCGGAGAAGCGGAACATTCGCTGGTTGAAGTGGGCAAAACCCTGTTTGCCGATCTGCGTCGGGTTGCTGAAGTCTTAGACAGTCACAATCAGGACAGTACGGAATATCAGCAGGTTTGCGATCAACTGGTAGCATCGTTCGACGATCCTGAGCTAACCTACTCGGCGCGCATCCTTCAGGCAATGAAGGAGAATGGTGTAACCGGAACCGGCGTGGCGCTGGCTGAACAGTACCGCCATCTGCTCTGCGAAGAGCCGCTGGAAGTGCTGACAGAAGAAGATTTCACTCGTCAGGCACAGGAATCTGTAGCTGCACAGCAGCAGCTGGAAGCGAATGATAAGCTGGATTTTGAAGCGTATCTGGCGAGCCGGGAAGGGTAGAAAAGAAAAAGGCCACATCAATGTGGCCAAATTAACATCTCTGTTGTCAGGGATGATGATGATAACAAATGCGCGTCTTTCATATATTCAGACGTTGGGCGAACAGAAAAGTTTCATCGTTTAAAAAAAATTCTCAGAACAGGAGGTGACGTATGCCACTACTGGACAGTTTTACCGTTGATCACACCATCATGGGCGCACCGGCAGTACGCGTTGCGAAAACCATGAAGACTCCGCATGGCGATACGATTACCGTTTTTGACCTGCGTTTTTGCCGCCCGAACATTGATATCCTCACTGAGCGTGGCATTCATACGCTGGAGCATCTCTTTGCCGGATTCATGCGTGATCACCTGAATGGTGACGGTGTGGAAATCGTCGATATCTCGCCAATGGGCTGCCGCACCGGCTTCTACATGAGCCTGATTGGTACGCCAGACGAACAGCGCGTTGCAAAAGCGTGGAAAGGAGCGATGGAAGATGTTCTGAAAGTGAAAGATCAGAACCAGATCCCTGAGCTGAATGAATATCAGTGTGGCAGCTACAAGCTGCACTCTCTGGATGAAGCGCAGCAGATCGCCCGCAATGTGCTGGCGCATGAGATCGGCGTTAACCGCAACGAAGATCTGAAGCTGCCTGCTGAAAAGCTGAAAGAACTGCACATCTAGTCAGGGCTTCACTGCTAAAAAAAACGCCGCATCATGTCCATTGCGGCGTTTTTTTATGGCTTCAGGAACCGACTGATTTTTTCAGCGGCGTTTTCGGCGTAATGCGCACCTGTTTAATCATGTTGTCCTGCACATCCAGGATATCGACATTGTAGTGGCCGATCTGAACACGGGTGGCGATGGCAGGGATCTCTTCCAGCGCCTCCAGCAGCATGCCGTTGATGGTGCGGGCTTCCTGCTCGGGCAGATGCCAGTTAAACGCCTTGTTGATTTCACGTACGCTGGCGCTGCCTTCAATCAGCACGGAGCCATCATTTTGCGGCATCACTTCTTCTGCCAGCGACGGTGACATGGAGGTGGTGAAGTCACCGACAATCTCCTCCAGAATATCCTCTATCGTCACCAACCCTTTGATGTCGCCATATTCATCCACTACCACGCCTGCTTTCTCTTTGTTGCGCTGGAACTTCACCAGTTGGGTGTTGAGTGGCGTGCCTTCCGGGATGTAGTAGATCTCGTCGGCGGCACGAAGCAGCATCTCTTTGGTGAACTCTTTTTTCTCCGTCATCATGCGCCAGGCTTCGCGTACCCGCAGCATGCCGACGCAGTCATCCAGTGAGTCCCGATAGAGCACAATGCGGCCGTGGGGAGAGTGGCTCAGCTGGCGCACGACTGACTTCCAGTCATCGTTGATGTTGATACCGACAATCTCATTGCGCGGCACCATGATGTCGTCAACGCTGACTTTCTCCAGGTCGAGCACAGACAGCAGCATGTCCTGGTTACGGCGTGACATCAGGCTACGCGACTCATAGACGATGGTGCGTAGCTCCTCTTTGCTCAGCGCGGAGTTAACAGAGCCGTCAGCGCGAATACCCACCATGCGCATCAGCAGCCGGGTAATGGTGTTCAGCAGCCAGACCAGCGGCAGCATGATGTATTGCAGCGGGACCAGCAGCAGGCTGCTGGGGAAGGCAACGCGTTCGGGATAGAGCGCCGCCACGGTTTTCGGCAGCACTTCAGCAAACACCAGCACTACAAAGGTCAGGATACCGGTTGCGATCGCGACCCCTTCATCACCGTGAATACGCATGCCCACGATGGTGGCGAGTGCGGAGGCCAGAATATTAACCAGGTTGTTGCCGATTAAGACCAGGCTGAGCAAACGGTCGGGACGACGCAGTAGCTTCTCTACGCGGCGTGCGGGGCGACTGCCGTTTTTGGCCTGATGGCGCAGCTTATAGCGGTTAAGCGTCATCATTCCGGTTTCCGACCCGGCAAACCAGGCGGAAACCAGCACCATGACGCAGAGAATAATAATCAGCGTGGTGGTTGAAACATTCTCCAACGCAGAACTTCCTTTTTAACGAGAGGTAGGGACAAGCAGATGCTGCAGGATGCGACTGCCGAAGTAAGCCATGGTTAACAGCACCGCACCGCTGCAGTTAAACCAGACGACGCGGCGACCACGCCAGCCTTCATGATAGTGCCCCCACAGCAAAACGATATAAACAAACCACGCGATGATTGAGAGCACCGCTTTGTCAACGTTTTCTGCGCTGAAGAGATCCTGCATATAAAACAGACCGGTGCAGAGCACCAGCGTTAACAGCACAACGCCGACCTGGGTGATGTGAAACATCTTACGTTCGATAGTCAGCAGCGGCGGCATATCCTGGGTGAACGCCAGTCGCTTGTTTTTCAACTGGTAATCGATCCACGCAAGCTGCAGCGCATAGAGCGCGGCAATGATCAGGGTTGCGTAGGCGAACAGCGACAGGCCGATATGAATCATCATGCCTGGTGTGGTTTCCAGATGGGTGATGAACGCATTCGGGACAAAGGTGGCGAAGGCCAGATTGATCAGCGCGAAGCTGTAAACAATCGGCAGCAGCAGCCAGCCACGGTTGCGTGCCGCCACAATGGTCATGATGGCGCAGATCAACAGGCTGACCAGCGAGCCTATATTGAGCAGGCTTAAATTCTGTCCGCTATCAACAGCAAATATGCGTTGCTGCAGGGCCACCGCGTGTGTCACCAGCGCCACACAGGCAGAGAGCATTGCCATTCGCCGCCAGCCGCCGTTACGTTTCAACAGGCTGGGAATGATCAGGGCAAGGCTTAAGGAGTAGGCGAATAGCGCCACTATCGCGAAAACGAACATAGATCCTTTCAGGTTCAGTCAGATAAGGAAAAAGGCAGTATAGCGCCAGCCGAAGCAGGCTCCAAACGATCTGAGGGGCAATTGCAGAGATCGCCGAGGCTTCGTGTTATAATCCGCCGCATTCTGCCGATCAGGCGCCTCGCGATCTTTTTTTTAGTGAGAGACCATGTTTGATAATTTAACCGATCGTTTGTCGCAAACCCTGCGAAATATCAGCGGCCGCGGAAGGCTGACTGAAGAGAACATCAAAGAGACCCTGCGTGAAGTGCGCATGGCACTGCTTGAAGCTGACGTTGCGCTGCCAGTGGTGCGTGACTTCATCAACCGTGTGAAAGAGAGCGCGGTCGGTCATGATGTGAATAAAAGCCTGACACCGGGTCAGGAGTTTATCAAAATCGTTCGTAACGAACTGGTTGCGTCGATGGGTGCTGAGAACAATGCACTCGACCTGGCCGCTCAGCCGCCAGCCGTAGTATTGATGGCGGGCCTGCAGGGTGCCGGTAAAACTACCAGCGTCGCTAAGCTGGGTAAGTTCCTGCGTGAGAAGCACAAAAAGAAAGTCTTAGTGGTTTCTGCCGACGTTTATCGTCCCGCAGCAATCAAACAGCTGGAAACTCTGGCACAGCAGGTTGGCGTGGATTTCTGCCCATCCGATCTCAGCCAGAAGCCAGTCGATATCGTCAACAATGCGCTGCGTGAAGCTCGTCTGAAGTTCTATGATGTGCTGCTGGTGGATACCGCCGGTCGACTGCACGTTGACGAAGCGATGATGGACGAAATTAAACAGGTTCATGCCGCGATTAAGCCGGTAGAAACGCTGTTTGTGGTCGACGCCATGACCGGTCAGGATGCGGCAAACACAGCTAAAGCCTTTAATGAAGCGCTGCCGCTGACCGGTGTTATTCTGACCAAAGTTGACGGTGATGCACGCGGTGGTGCGGCCCTGTCAATTCGCCATATTACCGGCAAACCGATTAAATTCATGGGTGTCGGCGAAAAGACCGAAGCCCTTGAGCCGTTCTATCCGGAGCGTATCGCTTCGCGTATCCTCGGCATGGGTGACGTACTCTCCCTGATCGAAGATATCGAAAGCAAGGTTGACCGCGATCAGGCGGAGAAGCTGGCTAAGAAGCTGAAAACCGGCGATGGTTTCGATCTCAATGACTTCCTTGAGCAGCTGAAGCAGATGCGCAACATGGGTGGCATGGCCAGCCTGATGGGTAAACTGCCGGGTATGGGACAGCTGCCTGACAATGTTAAGTCGCAGATGGATGACAAAGTCCTGGTGCGTATGGAAGCCATCATTAACTCGATGACGCGCAAAGAGCGTGAGAAACCGGAAATCATCAAAGGCTCGCGCAAGCGCCGCATTGCTACCGGCTCCGGTATGCAGGTGCAGGACGTTAACCGCTTATTGAAGCAGTTCGACGACATGCAGCGTATGATGAAGAAAATGAAGAAGGGCGGTATGGCGAAAATGATGCGCGGTATGAAGGGTATGATGCCGCCAGGTTTCCCTGGCCGCTAAAGCGTTCCACAAAAAAGCCCGAAAAGGTACGGTTTAGGTTGCTTTTTTCGCCAAAATGATTAAAATTTTCGGGCTTTTTATACAGCACCCGGACCCCGTTCCTCGATGGGGGCCGGGTGTTTTATTAACTGAAGAGGATGTTATGGTAACAATTCGTTTGGCACGTCACGGCGCTAAAAAGCGTCCGTTCTATCAGGTCGTCGTCACTGACAGCCGCAATGCACGCAACGGTCGTTTCATCGAGCGCGTTGGTTTCTTCAACCCGATCGCATCTGGTCAGGCTGAAGGTCTGCGTCTTGATCTGGATCGTATCGAGCACTGGGTTGGCCAGGGCGCAACGCTTTCTGATCGCGTTAACGCGCTGGTCAAAGAAGCTAAGAAAGCAGCTTAATCTGTCACGGTGGTGAGCATGAGCAGACAACTTGCCGCACAGCCTCCTGTTAACCCGATTGTATTGGGTAAGATGGGAGCCGCCTACGGTATTCGCGGCTGGCTCAAAGTGTTTTCCTCCACTGAAGACGCTGAAAGCATCTTCAACTACCAACCCTGGTTCATCCAGCGCGCCGGTAAATGGCAGCAGGTCGAACTTGAAGGTTGGAAGCACCACAATCAGGACCTGATCATCAAAGTCAAAGGCATTGAAGATCGGGATGCGGCGGCTCAGTTAACCAATTGCGAAATTCAGGTTGACTCGACGCAGTTGCCATCGCTGGAAGAGGGCGACTACTACTGGAAAGACCTTATGGGCTGCCAGGTGGTTAACCTCGAAGGCTACGAGATGGGTAAAGTCATCGATATGATGGAAACCGGCTCGAACGACGTTCTCGTCGTTAAGGCAAACCTGAAGGATGCGTTCGGTGCTCAGGAGCGGTTAATTCCGTTTCTTGATGAACAGGTTATCAGGAAAGTCGATCTCTCTACTGGCGTCATTGAGGTAGATTGGGATCCTGGTTTTTGATCTCCGAATCGAACGGTAACGTAACGGCGAATACAATGTGGATTGGTGTTATTAGCCTGTTTCCAGAAATGTTTCGCGCTATTACCGATTACGGGGTAACTGGCCGGGCTGTAAAAAACGGTCTGCTCAGCATTCAGAGCTGGAGTCCACGTGACTTCACTCACGACCGGCACCGTACCGTGGATGATCGTCCTTACGGCGGCGGACCGGGAATGCTGATGATGGTACAACCTTTACGGGATGCCATCTCCGCAGCGAAAGCAGCGGCAGGTGATGGGGCCAGGGTGATCTATCTTTCACCTCAGGGTCGCAAACTGGACCAACAGGGCGTTTGCGAACTGGCGGCACGGGACAAGTTAATTCTGGTCTGTGGCCGTTATGAAGGGATTGATGAGCGCGTGATCCAGACCGAAATTGATGAAGAATGGTCAATCGGTGATTACGTTCTCAGTGGCGGGGAACTGCCAGCAATGACGATGATTGACGCAGTCGCCCGGTTTATTCCCGGCGTGCTCGGCAAGCAGGCGTCAGCCGATGAGGATTCGTTCTCTGAAGGTTTGCTGGATTGTCCGCACTATACCCGACCTGAAGTGTTAGACGGCGTGGAAGTCCCGGCAGTTTTACTGTCAGGTAACCATGCTGATATTCGCCGCTGGCGTCTGAAGCAGTCGCTAGGCCGTACCTGGCTGAGAAGACCTGAACTTCTGGAAAACCTGGCTCTGACTGAAGAGCAAGCAAGGTTGCTGAATGAGTTCCAGCGGGAATCTCAGCAGCAACAAAACGATGATGTGGAAGAGTAAGTTCTTCCCCGACTATCAGTTTACCCAGGATATGAGATTTAATTATGAGCAACATTATCAAGCAAATTGAACAAGAGCAGATGAAACAGGACGTACCTTCCTTCCGCCCGGGTGATTCCGTGGAAGTGAAAGTATGGGTCGTTGAAGGTTCTAAAAAACGTCTGCAGGCATTCGAGGGCGTGGTTATCGCTATTCGTAACCGCGGTCTGCACTCTGCATTCACTGTTCGCAAAATTTCTAACGGCGAAGGCGTTGAGCGTGTATTCCAGACTCATTCACCTGTAATTGACAGCATCGCTGTTAAACGTCGTGGCGCTGTGCGTAAAGCCAAACTGTACTACCTGCGTGAGCGTACTGGTAAGTCTGCTCGTATTAAAGAGCGTCTTAACTAAGGTATCGCTAACGCGACATCTAAAAGTTAATATGAAACAAGGGGTTAGCGTGATGCTAGCCCCTTTTTTTTTGCCCTTGTCCACGGATTGGCTACGCAGAATTTTTCTGTGGTCATTTGTGGTCATATCCGTTGTGATTGCTGATACCAAAAACGTGAAGGAATACCCGATGAAAAAGTTTTGCATCTGTCTTGCTGGTTTGACTCTTGCGGCTTCTGCTTATGCTGCTAAACCTGACCAGATCCCTGCACCTCTCTTACATAGCCTTAAGCAGCTCAATTTATCCCGGCCCCCTTCACTTGTGAATGGCACCTTATACGTTTCATATAATTTCAAAAAAATAGAGTTACTGCAGGCACGTAGTTTGGTAGACACGCTTTGCTTCACTTACTACGGAGATAATCCGCCTAAGCGATCGTGGAAAGCTGGAATGATAAAAGATATTACGATCACCAACGATTCAGTTACGCAGGGCTTCACTTATGAGGATGGAGACAAAAGCTGTGAACAGATGGCAAGCATGAATACCGAGGAGGGTATAGCTTTTATGGATAACCGTCTTGCTGCCGCAACTTTTAAACCCACATTCAAATGACCAAACAAAAAAGGGCACTGAATAAATCAGTGCCCTGAATCTGATGCATTAAAAGAATTCTAAAGCCATAAGTTACCCTGTGCTTGAGTAGCTCTTATGCGTGTTGGGTGTGGTGGGGCAGGGTTGATTTTACCAGGACACATGATTATGTCAGTAACAGTTTCTAAGGATTTGAAGGTGCAGCCGCAATTAATATTCTGGCACTGGTTGTAACGCTCTTTTGTGTTCTCAGAAAGCACAACACTGCTACGCGTGTGGGCTGCATGGGAGCACTTCGGGCAGTTCATCATTTCAGATACTTCCTCTTGAAATTTTCAGCGAATATTAACGTTTTAATAATCAATTGAATAGTTAAATCTACTATTGCATGCTTAAATCATCGATTTTTACTTCCAGCTCTAAGCTTGTAGTAAATCCGCTGTCTGCGCTCAGGCTGTGCGTCAGCGTTGTGATGATCCATCCCCCGGCATCTATCTGCTGCTTAAAGCCGCTGACCTTCACCGGCATTTCTGTATAAAGTTCCGCGCGCCCCTTCGCCAGCTGAATGGAAAACGTCGCTGCACCGCGCTGCAGGCGCTCCCACTGCATTTTCGCCGCCCGTTCGGCGTTGCCTCGGTTCGCGTAAGTGCGGCTTAGTACCAGCACGTTTTCGTCCGTGCCGATCAGGTAATCTCCCTGCTTCGCCTCCGGCTCTTTCTTTTTCTTCGTCGTGGTCTTACGTCGTCTGCGCTTAACCTTCGCCACAGGCTTCTTTGCCGGTTCGCGTGTGTGCAGCCAGCTGGCTATCACGCCGGTGTAAGCGTCGCGGTCCGCCAGGGTGAAGCGGTGGCTGTCTCCGTCCCTGCGCTGAAGGGTCATCACTGGCAGCGGCTTGCCGCTTGCCGTTTTTCCCTGTCCCTGCCGGATAAACAGCAGATTTCCGTCCTTGACGCAGGCCACCGCGCCGCACTGTTTAGCCAGGCGCATCAGAAAGCTGGCGTCTGATTCGTTGGTCTGATCAATATGGTCAATTTCTGCGGCGGCCATGTCCTCACCCATCGCCGTCTTCAGCTTATGTCGCCCGGCGATATCCCGGACAATTTCGCCCGCTGTGGTTTTATGCCAGGACTTCTCCCGCTTCGTGTTCAGGGTCTGCCGGAAGTCCGCGCTGCGCGCCCGCAGCGTCAGGCGGTCAGGCGTGCCGCTGTGCTCGATTTCGTCAACCACATAGCTGCCTTTCGGAAAAAGTGCCTCACCCTGCCAGCCCAGCGCCAGCGACAGCACGACGCCCCGGCGCGGCAGCTGCAGCTGGCCGTCCGCGTCGTCCAGCTCGATGTCCAGCTGATCCGCCTCAAAGCCCCGGTTGTCAGTGAGCGTCAGGCTCAGCAGGCGCTTTTCCAGCTTCTGCGTGATGTCTGCGCCGTCCATCGTCAGCCGGAACGCCGGTGAGTTCTGCTGGCCGTTAATCCACGGGCTGGTCATCATGAAAATAATCCTCCCGCTGCGGCGCTCACCTTACCGGCGGCGGTGGCGGCTGCGCCCTGCATGGCAGACAGCTGATCGCTGAGGCTGCCGAACATCTCGCCCAGCGATTCATCGGTGCGCTTCAGCGTCAGCGTGAATTCAATGCGGCGGCACACGCCGCTGCTGAAGAACTCCGCTTTGGTCTGGCTCAGGCTTTCAATCACGAACATGCCGTAAATCGTCCCGCTGCCCTCGATAAGCGGCCACGCGCGGCCCAGCTCCGCAATCTGCTCCAGCGCGAACAGCGACAACCTGCCACCGGTAATCTCCGGCAGCAGCACGCCGGAAAGCGTCAGCGTGTCGTTGTCCGGGCCTAAAAACTGCAGCGACGGCCTCACGCCCACGCGGCTGTTTGACGGGAAACGCCAGCTGCGCTGATACTGCAGTTCCTGATAGGGCACCGTCTTCAGCATGAAAACAAATAAGCCCAGCGTCATCATCATTCCTCAAATCCTCCCCTGTCCCGGTAACTGCTGCGGGCGCGGGCCTGCGCCTGCCGCTCTTTTGCCTCCAGCCTGCGCATCACCTCATCAACCAAATCCTGCTGGCTCTGCCCCGGCTGCTGCACGATGGTGAAGGAGGCATGAATCTGCGGCGCAGCTGCCTGTGCAGCACTGCCACTCATGCGCGGTGCTTCCTGCCGGTACGCCTGAACTGGCAGGCTGAGGGGGTGCAGCGGCTTCGCCTCCGCCGTCGCTCCGGCACCGCCCAGCGTCAGCGCCGCCAGTGCCGCCAGCCGTGCAGTGCTCCGGCGGCTGGTTACGTTCGCCGGACCGCTGACCAGCTCCGGTCCGTTCTCACCGGCCACACCAAACTTGCCGGACGGGATAAAGCCGCCGCTGTCGTACATGCCCGCAAATCCGGGGAACCCGCCCGGCGGCAGAGATACACCGCCGCCCGTTTTTGCCTGCGACGCGCGCGGCAGCTGCGGCCCGCCGGACTTATCGGCGCCCGGCTTCAGGAAGTCCGGCAGGTAGTCGGTCAGTGACGACAGCTTGTTTTTGATGGCGTCCCACTTCTGACTGATGCCCGCCATCAGGCCGTCAATCATCTGTGAGCCCGCCTCCTGAAACCGCGCGGGCAGCGCTTTCGCGTCGGCGACAATCTCGCCCCACTTTGTGCTGATGTAGGTGCGGATCGCGGTCCAGATGCTGCTGACCTTTGTGCTGATAGCGTCCCACATGGCGGCAAGTTTCGGTCCCAGCGTGTCCCAGTTCTGCCAGATAAGCAGCGCCCCGGCGGCAATCAGCCCGATAACAGCCAGAATCGGGTTTGCAAACATCAGCCGCCCCAGCCACAGCACGCCGTTCCCCACGATACCGATGGCGCTTTTAATCAGCCCGAAGGCGCTGAATGCTTTTATCCCCAGCACGTTAAAGCTGAGCCGAAGCAGCGCCATCGGACCCAGAACCGCCGCCAGGCCGATCATGAGCGTACCCAGCGCCAGCACAATCACCGATATAACTGCTGCAGCTTTTACCAGTGTGCCCGCCAGTTCCTTGTTATTTTCCACCCAGCGGCGGGTCACACCGGTGACTTTCTTCACCATGTTCATGATGTCCATCAGCGGCGTGCGCAGGGAATCGCCCAGGCCGCTCATGGTGTTAGATACGCCGGTTTTGGTCAGCATCCACTGTGCAGAAAGCGAGTCCTTGTTGATATCTGACTCTTTCTGCATGGAGCCTTTCGCCCCGTCGCCCTGCGTCAGCTGCAGCTGACGTCTCAGCTCCGGCATGTTGTTAGCGAGTTTGGCCGCGTCCTTGCCGTACTCCTTGCCGAACACCATCGTCATGGCCGTCAGGCGTTTGTCTTTCGGCAGGTTGTTGACCTTTTCCAGCACGCGCTGGATGGTACCCATGGCGTCCGTGGTCATCTGCTTTTCAATCTTTTTCGGATCGAGTTTCAGCAGATCCATGCCGTCCATAAAGCGGTCACTCTGCATGGTGGCAACGGAAAGCTCGCGCACCATCGCGTTCGCCGCACTGGCGGCGGTTTCCGACGTTGCGCCCAGGCTGAGGAAGGTTGAGCCGAGCGCAGCCGCCTTGCGGTAGTCCAGCCTGTCTGCCACGCCGCCCATGCGCTGCAGTACGTCGATGATGTCGGAACCCTTGGACATGGCGTTATCGTCCAGGTAGTTCAGCGCGTCACCCAGCTGCTCGATGTTGCGCGTGGGGATTTTATACAGCTGCGCAATCTTGCCCAGCCCTTCGGCCAGCTCACCGGCAGGCAGTTCAAACGCGGTGGACGCCTTCGCCGCCGTGGTGGCAAAGGCCATCAGGTCGCGCTTCTGGTCCTCATAAGAATCATTCTGGTTCGTCACGCCCATGCGCGCGCCGCCCTCAACCAGCGCGGCGTAGTCAATCGCGCCGTTTTCCATCGGCAGCTGCTCACTGGCGGCCTTGATGGCGGCCTGCATGTCATAAAACTGCTTTGTGCGGTTGCCGCTGTCGTCGCGCAGCCCGTTGACCTGCTTTGCCACGCCCTTCATGGCGTCTTCCATTGCCGCTGAAGACTTCACGGCGGCCAGCACCGGCGCGCCCATTGCCAGCCCGGCGGCGGATGTTGCCGCACCGGCACCGGCCACGCGGTCGCGCACCTCAAGCGAGCGTGAATAGCGCTCACGTACCGCGCGCATTTTTGCCTGCCGATCTCCCAGCTTTTTAAGCGACTGCTGCTGCCGGTCAATGGCGGCGCGTGCCTCGTCCGACTGACTTTTCAGTTCGCGCTGTGCCTGGCTCAGTTTCTTCGTGTCGATACCGGCAGCGCCCAGCGCCTCACGCTGACGCTGCACCGACAGGCGCAGCCCGTTATAAGTCTGCTGCAGCTGGCTGGCGCGGTTTTTTGCCTGCTCCAGCACGCGGGCCTGTGCAGCGGTGGGCTTGTTTGTTTCCGTAAACTGCACGGCAAGCCGCGCCGCTTCTTCGCGGGCGGCTTTAAGGTTGTTAGCAGTGATGGCAAGCTGTGAGCGGGTTTTACGGAAGCCGTCAATGCGCCCGGCCTGTGCGTCCAGAGCCTTGAGGGTGTTGCGCGTGTCGCGCAGTGTGCCAGCCAGCTCGCGCGTGCTGTCGCGGGCGCTGCGGAAGGGGCGCGTCAGCTTATCGACCGCGCCCAGCACGACCTGTAAGCGCAGATTTTTATCACTCATCGCTGGCCCTGTGTCTCAGGATTGCTTTATGCCGCCACTCCAGAACCTCGGTCAGCGTCATGGACTCGGTAACGGAGGGCGGCCAGTGAAAGACGGTGGCGATGTCCGCCACCAGATCGTCTACCGTCAGGCCGTCGCTAAATCCGACAGGACCGACTTCTTCAGCAAAAAAGTGACCACCTCCACCGACAGGCTGACCAGATCGGCAGGGTCCATTTCGTTAATTTCCGCCGTGGTCAGGGCCGGGGTGGTGATACGCGGCAGCACGGTGATCAGTGCGTTCACGTCCATGTCCAGCAGCGCCTGCAGGCGGGTGCCGCGCAGCGCACCGGACTGCGGCTTGCGCACGGTGACGGAGGTGATTTCTGTTTTGCCGCGCAGGATAGGGGTGTCCAGCTCAACGGCTTTTTCATTTGGCGTGGTTTTATCAGTCATGATGCTTTTCCGTTAAAAAGAGAGATAAGCGGCAGGCGCACAGCCTGCCGGGATGATTACAGGCCCAGCGCGTTGCGGTGCGCTTCCATCAGGTCGGTGCCGCCCACGATTTCGATCATGTTCACCAGATCGCACTCATAGAGCACTTCGCCGTTGATGGTCAGCTTTGCGTAACTGTTGGTGCCGGACACTTTGGTGGTGCTGGATTCGCCGGTTTTCCATTCGCCGGAGTCCAGCTCCTTATAGCGTCCGCGCGTGACCAGCTCGACCGCCTGCACTTCGCCGGTGTCGTCGCGCTGAATGGAGCCGGTAAAGCGCAGCTGAATGCCGTCCACGGTGGTGGTGCCCATCTGCTTAATCAGCAGCGCTTCAGTGCCGCCAATGGTGAATTCCGTATCCAGCGCGCCATCGTCCAGGCCCATGTCAATGTCCACAGCACCGGCCATGCCGCCGCCGCGATACTTCTCAAACTTGCGCGTGAATTTCGGCAGCGTCACGGACTCAACCAGCCCCTGCCAGTTGTTGCCTGCGTTGAACAGGTTCAGATGCTTGAGTTTGCGGGGTAATGCCATCTTTCCGTCTCCTTATGCGCTGACGCGGCTGCTGAAATCGAGCAGGTACTGGTCTGTGATGCGCTGACGCAGCAGCAGGTTTTCCAGCGGCGGCACCGGCGTGTAGTCGTAATCGATCAGCAGCTTGCCCGCCTTGAGCGTGTCCTTATCGTTCACGCTCTCATCCAGCCAGCAGTCCGCGCCAATCAGATAGCCCTGAGTCACCAGGCTGCGCAGCTTCGCGCGGATGCTCTCGATGATGTCGCGGGCCAGCGACGGGTTCAGCGCACCGTCAACGGACCACATCTGCCCTTCAGCCATCGTGTCCATCAGCACCTGCGCGGTGCGGGTGTAACACTCAAACTGAAACAGCGGATCGTCGCTGAGGCAGCGGGAACCCCAGAAGCGGAAGCCGTCTTTACGGATAAGTGTGGTGACGTCGTTCTGGTTCAGCAGGCCCGCATCAGTGGCCGGATCCTGCAGGTCCCAGAAGACGTCTTTTGAAATGCCGGTGACACCGTTCACGCCGACGTTTGACAGGGACTTGTGCCAGCCGGTTTGCTCGTCGATTTTGGCGCGCAGGCCCAGCGCGCGGGCGGTGGCGTAGGCCGTCGCGTCTGCCTTCAGCACGGTGTCAAAGCTGATGAAGTCAGGCCAGATCAGCATTCCTTCGCGCTGGCTGAAATTGCTGCGGTAGGCAATCGCCTCTTCAACACTCTTGCAGCCATAGGCGGACAGGTAGGCGAAGCCGCGCAGACTCTGCGCCACGCCCAGCAGCTCGGTGGCGACGGCTTTGGTGTCGTGGCCCGGCACCCCGAGAATGCGGGGTTTTACGCCGCAGACGGACTGCGCGGCCAGCAGCGCCTTCATGCCGGTGCGCTGGCCGTCGGTCACGCCGCCGATGATGTTGGCGGTGGTTTCTGCTTCGGTTTCGCCCTGCGGCACGCGCACAACTACGGTGACGGGTTTGGACTGATCGGCGATGGCGTCCAGTGAGCGCGCCAGCGTGCCGGACTCTCCGGCCTTGCCGCTGGCTGTGAGTACGTCGGTTAACAGCACGGGGCGGTTAAGCGGAAAGGTGGCCGCGTCGGCGTCGTCGCCGGTACAGACCAGCCCGACAATCGCGGTGCTGACGGTGGTGATAGTTCGCGTGCCTTCGTTGATTTCCTCAACGCGCACGCCGTGGTGATAATCCTGTGCCATAGGGCGGTTCTCCTGTGAAGGGGTTCCGCTATGGTCTATGGTCCGCTATGACGGAGCACGCGCTGGCTGTTGTGCGGTGTCTGATACAACAGACGCGCCGTTTTCGCGCAGTTTTTTCTGTTCCGGGGCCGGGATATACCGGTAAATCGTTTTCTCTGACACGTCCAGCACCAGCGACACCTGCAGCAGTGTTGCTCCCTGCGCCAGCATCCGCCGGGCACGCTCCACCGTTTCCGCTGTCATCTTTCGCCGCCTGCCACCGACGCGGCCTTTATCGCGCGCGGCGGCCAGCCCGGCGCGGGTGCGCTCTACGATCAGCTCGCGTTCCATTTCCGCCAGTGCGCCCATAACGTGAAAGAAAAACCGCCCCATTGGCGTGCTGGTATCGATGCTGTCAGTGAGGCTGCGGAAGTTCACGCCGCGCTCTCTCAGCTCTTCAGTCAGCATGACCAGATGCCGCATACTTCTGCCGAGCCGGTCCAGTTTCCAAACGACCAGCGTGTCACCTGGCTGCAGGCAGCGCAGCGCCTTCTTCAGCCCCGGCCTGTCGCTGGTTTTACCGCTTATCCTGTCCTCAAAAATCAGCTCACAATCTGCGCTCTGCAGCGCAACCCGCTGTAAATCCGTGTTCTGGTCATTTGTTGACACCCTGATGTAGCCAATCAGCACGCTGAGTTCTCCGCAAATGGCCGCAAGTGTGCCAGTGCGGGCCGGTGCAGGGCCAGGTGATTGCTTCTCAAAAACCTCGGTTTAGGCGAAGGCTCGCCAGTAATCGGATCGCCTTTCCCCTGGCCGCACGCGAAAATGCCCAATGAGTTGTTTCCCTCTATGGCTGGCATGGTCTTTCTGAAAAGTAACGGGGCGAGTTTCAGTAGCACGCTTTACCCAAAGCTGGCGCTGGCTTATCCGGCGCTCAAGCTGGCTGATCTGCGCGGTGAGTTTATCCGTGGATGGGATGATGGGCGCGGCGCTGACAGCGGGCGCGCTCTGATGAGCAGCCAGGCTGACGCATTACAGAACCACGGCCACCGCACCATCAGGCTGCGCTTCGTCGGCGGGTCCGGTGGCAACTTTGCCATACCCGACGGAAGTTCTGAATTTACTGGCGACAATGATTTAGTCGGGGATGTATCAGCGCGCAACTTCAACGGCGGGGCTGCGCGTATTGCAGGTGAAACGCGCCCGCGTAACGTCGCATTTAACTACATCGTAAGGGCCGCATAATGGCTAAAGTAACGCTCGATAAAAACGGCCTCGCGAAATCGGCCGGCACACTGACGATTTATAATTTCGATGCGGTAAGCGGCGAGTTTACCGGCTCCAGCGATGAGTTTCTGGCGCAGGGTGTCGGCCTGCCCGCTAACGCCTGTATTACGGAGCCGCCAGCTACTGAGGCCGGGCGCGTAGCATTTTACCGTGATGGTAGCTGGCTTGATGTTGCCGATCACCGTGGGGAAACTGTTTATTCAGTTACTGACGGTGCTGCAATACTGATCGACGTGCCGGGTGACTATCCGGCAGATACAACGCCGCTTAAACCGGCAACGGCCTGGGATAAATGGGACGGTGAAAAGTGGGTCACTGATCCGGCGGAAGAGAAAGCGGCAGCTATCAAGGAAGCCATAGAACGGAAGGCCGTACTGATTACCGAGGCGAACAGCACCACACAGGCATGGCAAACGCAACTGCGCCTCGACATGATCACCGACGCAGATAAGGCTTCACTTATGGCATGGATGAAATATGTGCAGGACGTTCAGGCGGTGAACATTCATGAGGCACCCGACATCACCTGGCCGCAGAAACCTCAATAACAAAAAGCCCGCATAGCGGGCTTTCTTCATTCCGGTCTGACCGGCCATGTAATATCAGGCGCCTTACTGGTATCAATCCGGCTTAGCTCCACCCGGTATCGCTTCCACTCTGCCAGGCGCGTGATCTCCTCATCTGTCGCAATGCTGATATCAACTGCATCCTGCAGCGGCGCAATGACCCGGCTTGCCTCATCCGTTTCGGCTGCCAGCCTGCTGCTGGCAATCAGCGCCGCGTTTTCAGCATCTGTTACCGGGGCAGTAAAGACGCCGTCGCTGTAGCGATAATTTATATCGGGCTGTTCGGGTAGCGCGGTGATATCCACCCATATCAGCGAAGGGTGATAGAGTTTTTCAGGCTTCACATTCAGCGCGACAATTTCCGCGACGCGCTGATTTTCAATGCGGGCATACGTTTTCATCAGCTGAATTCCTCAATAAAAATAACGCCGTCCGAACCGTAGTTACCAATAAAAGGATCGGATCGGGTATTACCGCCACCTCCAGTTCCAAAGGTTTTCCCTTTAACGGATAAATTACCGTCTCCGCTTCGCTTGCCGCCGCCCCAGTAACTTACACCGCCATCACCAGAACCGCCCCGATAAGGGTTTGTGGTCGTTGAGATAATGCCGGGCGCATCGCTGCCGTCACCACCCTGAATATTCAAATCGCCGCCGACTGCCGTTCCGCCCGCGCCGCCCGCATCACCTGATGAAGTATTAACGCCATTGCCCGCCGTCAGCAGGCCGTTGAATGTGCTGCTAGTTGCTGACAGGGTTTCATCGCTGCCACGGCCTACCACGCCGGGGTAGGTTTTGGTGTCGTCCACGTTCAGCCATGCGATGACCGTTCCGCCCGCGCCACCGCCTGCGCCGCGGCTTGTGAAGCCGCTGCCCCATCCAAGATAGCCGTAACCTCTGCCACCGCCGCCGGTCAGGATAATCCTGATGCGTTTCGTTCCGGGCGTAGGCTTGTAGTTGATTGCTCCAGGCGTGGTAAAAATCTGGCGGCCAATAATACGCCCTGAGAATTTTTCTGTTAAACCGAGGTTTTTGAGAAGCTCAGCAATCAGATCGGCGTCTTTGATTTCTGCCAGCGCATTCGCTGTCAGCAGGTACTGATCATGCGGGTTTTCAGCCGCAAGATGATCCGCCAGTAACTTATCCGCGTACTGGCGAACCGTCAGGATACTGTCATCCACATACTTCCGCGTTGCCAGCACCACGGACGGGTCAATCTTCAGGGTGATGGCGTCGGTGCTGTTGATGATCAGAATCATGCGCACGGTCTGTGTGCGTCCGCTGCCCTCCTGCAGCGCGGGCTTGTAGGTTTCCGGCGTGTTACACACTGCAATCAGCGTGCCGTCCGCATCAAACAGCCCCATTTCCCGGATCCAGAATCCACCCTCCGTTTCAGGGATCACCTGCTCAGCAATCACCTGGCTGGCATTGGCCGCATCAATGCTCATCGAATTGATAGCGGCGCGGCGCACCTCGTTAACCAGCTTTGTCTGGCTGGCGTTCGGCGTCGGCAGTGTGCCGCCGCCATCCCCCACGGCCATCTGTGTGATGTTCAGTTTTGTGCCGAGCGCGGCAGCGTTGGCAATCTTCGCCGCGCCCAGGTTGGTTACGATCGCATAGTATTTTTGTGTCATGGTCCCACTTCCATCAGGTCAATAACGTGTACCGCCGCGCCGCCATAAGCCGCGCCGCTGACGGAGATAATTTCCGGGGTGTACGGGTAAACGGTCAGGTCATCACCGTCATAGCTGGCTGCTGCCATGCGTGTTTCGCCGCTGACCTGCAGGTTGATGGACATTCCAAGCAGGTGACGGCTGCAGGGTTTTGCATCGCTGATCAGCCGCTCAAGCTCCTGATATGTTTCTTCAGTAATGCCCTGGTCCTGCACGCCGATGTCCAGCCGGAACGTGCCGGGCGGTTCACTGGTTTTCCACCACTCAATAACCCGGATCAGGAAGCCGAACGGCTCCACCACGCGGCGGATGGCGCTGATGGTGCCTTTGTGCTGATGAATATAAAACGCATCGCTCACCACCTGCCGCTTGACGCTCTCAGCCCAGCTTTCGTCCCAGCGGTCCACCGAGAAGGCCCAGGCCAGATAGGGCAGAAAGCTCACCGGGCAGGTGGCCGGGTTCCACAGGTCGCGCAGCGGCACGTTCAGCCCGGAAATCCCGCTGCACGCCTGCGCCAGGCGGCGCTCTAGCGCAGACGAACCGGGCGGCATCAGGCTACTGTTGCTCATGTCACCCCCTGATCGCCCGCCACGGAAATGTCCGTACCGGTGCAGTAACCCGCCTGCGTGCGGTCCATGATGATGTCCTGCGCCGGTTCGGTGATTTCCACCCAATCCACACCGGCCACACGCATCACCGCCCCGTAGGACTCACGCCGCACACTGCGCCCCAGCTTTTTCTGTTCAGTAAGGTAAGCCGCCAGATTAGCGTTTGCCGCCTCAAGGCAGGGACCGGCGGCCACGCCGTCGAACAGGTGCAGCCTGGCCTTCACGCTGTAGTTGCGAATAGTCGCCCCCTGAACCGTCACACGGTCGGCCACCGGGCGCACGCTGTCGGCGCTCAGTGCTGTGTCCACTGTAGTCAGCAAATCCGATGCCGCCGTGCCGTCGCCTTCGCGACTCAGGACAGTGATCAGTACTGTCGCCGGTGACGGGCTGATGGCAGACACGTCCTGCACCCGGCCATCGGCGCTTTTAGCGTGAAACTCATACGCGCCCGTCGGTCCGGCCACGCTCAGCCCCTCAAACGCCTCCGGCACGCGCACGCGCAGTGCGTCGTCTGATTCCATCACTGCATCCACCGGCGGCACCGCGTCGGGATTAGCTGGCGTAATGGTCAGGCGCTTCACGTTATTGCGGGCGGCCTGCTGGTCCAGATCGCTGCCGATGGCGTAGGCCACCATCACCGCCTGCGCCGCCTCGTTAATGCGCTGGCGCAGCAGGATTTCCCGGTAGGTGTTTTCCTGCAGGCTTTTCACAATCGGCTCAGACTCCAGCGCCAGCACGCGGCGCATGGCGGCCTGTTCATCCGCCGGATAAAGCGCAATCAGCGCCTCTTTGCGCTCAGCCAGCAGCGACTCAAAGTCCGGCACCTCAATAATCTGCGGTGCGGGCAGCTGGGAAAGGTCAATTACTGCCACTGTTAACCCCCGTTGGTACAGACATAGCAACCGGCGAACCATCATCCCGCTGGCCGGTCAGCTCAACCACCATAGAGCCGTCAAAGTCGCTGGTAAGGTTTACGGTGCTCAGCCTCACGCGAGGCTCCCAGCGGCTGATGGCGACATACACTGCCGCCATTACCTGCAGGCGGATCACGTCGTTCTGTGGCTGGTCAATCAGCACCGACAGCAGCGAGCCGTAATCACGCCGGGCGATGCGGCTGCCTTCCGGGGTGATCAGGATGTCGCGCATGCTCTGCCGGATGTGATCGATATCGGTAATGGCTTTGCCGTTGTCGCGGTTCATGCCGAGATACATCATTGCGGGCCTCCTGACATATCGGTGCCGGTCTTCACTTTGATGTGTAAATGCTTATCAGCAATCACGCCGTTAGAACTCATTGAACCGCCGCCGTGGGTCACATCACCGTTCATCGTGGTGTCACCGTTAATCCGTGTCTGGCTGGCCTCTATCCCCAGCGCATCGGTGATCAGCTGAATGCCGTCTGCCGCTTCAATGCGCACACTTTTGATGTTTTTGATCAGCAGTTGGCCGGTTTCCGGCTCGTACTGAAACCAGCCGCCGTCCTTAAACACGGTGGTGGTGCCGTCTTCCGAGTAGTCAGGCGGCGGGAAGGCTTCGGAATAAATGGCGGGCAGCGCAAAGGCGGTTTCAAGATTGCCGCCCAGGCTCAGCAGCACAACCTGTTCCCCGACGGTGGGCTGCCACCATGTGCGCGTATTACCGGCGCGCAGGGTAAGCCAGTTAATCCAGTTGGTTTCAAGATCGCCCGTTTTCACCCGGCATAGCCAGTTCACCGGATCCACTTCGGACACGGTGCCGGTGCGGATCAGGTTGGTGATAAGGCGCATAATTTCGGTGAGTTTTTCGTTCATGGTTTGAGAGTGTCACTTAGGCAGGGGCGGGGCATCTTCCCGGCATTGTCTGAGGCATGGCACAAGGCCCGGCTCGTTATTAAGTCAGCCAGCGCAGCAGGGTTTCCCTCACCGTGTTTTCCACGTCGCTGTTCACGCCCAGCAGCGGACGTTCAGCATATTTCACCATCGGGCCGCGACGGCTTACCCGGTCCCGCAGGCCGTAGTGATGAACGCGGGCCAGCTTCTGCACCGACGGAACAAAGGCAACCTCAGCGGCGTCTGCGCCTGCCTGCGCCTTGAGATATTTTGCCGTTTTCAGCTTCGCGAACATGCCGCGACGGATGCGCCCCTTTTTGCTGCGGGCGCTGACGCGGCGCGGCTCCCATGCGGTGCCGTCCGGGGAACGTTGTGCTGTGATGTTTGCCTGCTGAATGCGGCGCACGTCGCGCGCCACCTCGCGCAGCATCTTTTTCCGGGCTGCCGGTTCCAGCTGTGAGAGAAGCGCAGCCAGCCAGGCATCCACTTCATGCAGTTCAGCCATGCTTCACCGTCCAGAATTCCTCCGGCGCGTCCGGTTCCGGCACTGCCTCAATGCTGATTTTCCCGTCCACAGTGGTTGCCACGACGCGCTCGGTCAGCTTCAGATCCATGCTGATGTCGCAGCGGTCATTCCCCAGAATATCGACCTCAAACGAAAACAGCTTTTCGCGCGCCTCACTGTTCTGCAGCGCGTCGGGCTGGTTTTCCTGCAGCCACAAAAGCACCGGGGCCATCAGCAGGTTCTGATCGCCGGTGAAGTCGGTGATCACCACGTTCAGGGTGTAACGGTACTCCCACGACAGGGACGCGGCGGCCGTAGCGACCAGCTGGCCGCTGTCCACGAACAGGTGCAAGCGGTCCGGGTTATCGGCCACGTAAGGGACCGACTTATTCAGGGCGCTGCGTAAGGACTGCGGCTTGTTCATCGTCTTTTTCCTGACAGCTGATGATGGTATCGACCTTACCGGCACATGCCGCCCAGGCGGCCTCCGTTTCGTCCAGCAGGGCCAGGAGGTCGCCGTTAGTGCGCGGTGCTGCCGGATCCAGCTGGCAGCGGGTGATTTTCGGACAGCCACTCACGGTAAGATTCACCTCCTGCGAGGGCCGGTCGCTGGCGCAGCCGGATAACAGGATCAGGCAAAGCGGTATCACTCCAGCGGCGCAGGTCTTCATTTTCACGTTTCAGCTCCTCAATTTTTCTCTGCCGGTCGCGCAGCAGCTGGCCGTTGCGTTCGGCGGCGGCGTAAAGCTGCGTCTGTGCCTGGCTGCTGGTCTGCGTCAGGATGTTCAGGGCAATCAGCTGACTGTTTTTCTGGCTCAGCTTTTTCCCCTGGCCCGCAATAGTTTCCTGCTGCGCATCAATCCTGCCGTGGGCGCTGCTCAGCCGGTAGGACTGCACGCCGGTGATGACCATCAGGATCAGCACGATGGCGATCAGTACCCGAATCATGCCGCCGCCCGTTCAAGTTCTGACCTGATCATCCGGCGATAAAAAACCGCATGAATACCGGCAAATGCCGCCAGCTTCCAGCCCGCGCCCCACATCACCACTGCAATAAATACGCGGTGATACCATCTGAGCGGCACGCGGTCAGCCAGCTGCGCAAACCTCAGTAGCCACGCAAACACCTGCTTTCGGTCACTGCCGGTCAGGTCGCAGGCGTACAGGCCGGAAAACCCGATAACGGCCCAGGCGAAGAAGTCAGCCCACAGCAGCGCCGCCAGCGGATAGCCCGCAAAGCTGCCGTGACTGATGCTGACCAGCGTCAGCAGGACGGTGAGTAACGCCGTAAACCACCATTTTTTAAACAGCTCCATTTCAGACTCCTTTTAGGCACCAGGCCAGCTCTCGCCCGCGCCGGTTATCCAGCCCCTGATTGAATACGCCTTTCACGTACACCCAGCGCGGCAGCTGATAACACGCCTCGCGCCACTGGCCCTTTTTCAGCAACGCCACCATCGTAGAGCCGCAGACGTTGCCGGTGCCGACGTTGAACGCCAGCGACACCAGCGCGTCATAAACCTGCTGCGGCATGGAGACCGCCACGCAGCGCGCCAGTGCCGCCTCGGTGCGTAACACGTTGGTGATGAAATTTCCCGCCGCCTGCCGTTCCGTGATGGACCTGCCCGGCACCACGCCGGAGGTGTTGCCGATCCCGTCGGTCCACTTCCCCGCGCTGCACTGGTACGGCTGCAGGCGGCAGCCCTCATAATCGGCAATGAGCCGCAGCCCCTCCACGGAGGTGTGCAGTTGCTGAAAACCGGGCAGCGTGGCGGCCAGCGCCAGCACCACGCCCACGGCGCAGCGTTTAACGGTCTGCAGATTCATAATCACCCCGCGAGATGCGCCCGCTCAGCAGCAGCTGATAGGTTTTGTGCTTGTAGTACCAGCTGATAAGCGCCATCAGCAGGCCGATGAATACCCCGGCCACGGTGGAAACGTCCTTCAGGTCCATGCCGCCCAGCCACGCCATCACTACCGCCATGCACCAGGTGATAAAGGTGCTGATTTTTTCCCACATGATTCAGTCCCAAAGCTGGACGGCCTGCACGGTGGCCGTCGTTGTCACGTCCGGCAACTCCACCTCCAGCCCGTGCGGTAAGAGGGGGCCGTGCTCCGCCAGCCCCGGATTTGCCTGCAGTACCTGTTCCGTCATCCCCTGCGTGCGCCCGTAGTGACGCCAGCAGAGTGCGTCCACCGTGTCATACTGCTGCGCACGCACTTTCATCAGATAAGCTCCACGGTGCAATGCGGCATGTCCTGCACGCGGCTGATGGCCCAGCGCGCATCGCGCCAAAGGTCACCGCTGGCATCATTCAGTTCTTCGCCGCGCTTAACCGCCGTCGCAGTGGCGTCAAAGTCCTGATAGCGCTCGTTCAGCACCGCGCGCGTCCAGCACCACACCGCATTCATGTAGTGATGCAGTCGCACGCTCTCACCGGCCAGCTTCTCAGCCGGAACGTCGGCCAGGCCGTTATGCCCGGCCAGCTCCTGCCGCTCACGCCACGGATAAAGCTCCGCGTTTACCTCTGCCATTGCGGTCAGCACCACCTGACGCAGACGCTCCGGCGTCACGGTGCCGTCAACGCGCATGACGCTGCGGAACTTCGCCAGATCGACATCCGGCCAGAATGAGTTATTGGGGATGATGTCCGGCGCTGCCGTCGCCTTCTGTGGCGCGATAAATTCCATTGCTCTGTTACTCCTGAATAGGTGGGCGGTGGACGGGGTTTTGATGCGGCGCTGCCTGTCGCCACCCCGTGCCGCCCCGCGCGTGGGCACGTCCGGTTATCAGCTGGCGTTACGGATTTTCCGCTCCAGCTGCTCAATGTCTTTTTTAACGCCGCATTTCTCGTCCAGCTGCAGGGCGCGTTTCAGATGGTTCAGCGCGGACGCCGGGCTACTTTCCGTCAGCACCCAGCCGATGGACTTGTGCAGACGGGCGCGCGACTGATCGGGCATATCGTGTGCGTCAACCACCTCCAGCGCCTCCAGCAGCAGGGCCGGATCAAAAGGCGTCTTTGCCAGGATGGCCGCCTTTGCCGCGTCGGCAATTTCTTCGGCCAGCACCGTCGCCGTGGTGCGGCTTCCCAGCGGCATCGCCCAGCCGTGCTTCAGCGCGTGGCGGCCAATCGCGAGCGCACCGGCATAGTCACCGGCGTCAACGCGCCACAGCATCACGTACATCAGCACGTCGTCCTGCTGCGCTCCGTCCGCGCTCAGCACGCCCTCAGCCCAGGCGGCGTACTTCGGCAGCACCTCCACCTTGATTTCGGCCTTTCGGACGTTGGACTGAATGCCCTTGAGGCGGCGGCGGTCTTCGTTCAGCTGCAGCAGCATCAGGTCATAGCCCTTTGTGCTGCGGCCACTGCCGCCCGACCGGGCGGCCTCCTGTGCCTGAATAAAGCGCGTATGCGCGCGGAAAGGATTGGTCACGGTTTACGCTCCGGCGTTCTGGTCAGCGCCAGCGCTGCCGGTTGTGTCACCCGCGCCGCTCATGGACTTCACCACGCTGGCCGCCACAGCGGCGATGCGTGCGATTTCCGCTTCGCTCATTTCGCCCGGCTCTTTCTCCTGCTCCTGCTCAAGCAGCTCAATGTTTTCCACCAGGCAGGTGCAGTCGTAGTCCTCAACCACGTAAGCCTCGTTAACCGACTCAAGGTTTTCGATGCGGTCACGTTTCGGGTTGTCGATGATCGAGCGGCGGCGCGTTTCTTCCTGCCAGTAGATGGACAGGTTATCCAGGCGGGTGATCAGCAGCGCATTCGCCGGGAAGTACGGGGCGCGGACCGCCTGCAGGCCGCCGATGCGCTTCTGGCTGATGATCAGATCAGC
This sequence comes from Candidatus Pantoea varia, assembly GCF_900115075.1. Classification (GTDB taxonomy): domain Bacteria; phylum Pseudomonadota; class Gammaproteobacteria; order Enterobacterales; family Enterobacteriaceae; genus Pantoea; species Pantoea varia. The sequence continues at coordinate 26,044 of NZ_FOVG01000004.1, read as the reverse complement.
GGCCAGCGCTTCGGTGTTGGGCTGGCTCTGGTTGACCAGCGGGAAATACTTATCAGCCAGCAGCTGGCGTCCGCAGATCACCACCAGTTCGGTGTCGTCCTGATACTGCACGCCGATTTTTTCCGACACCGCGCCCATCACCACGGCGTCCAGGTTACGGAACAGGCCGCCTTTACCCACGGTGATTTTGTCCGACACCACCTTGCCGTCGTCACCGATGTGCTGACCCAGCACCTGCGCCGGTTTTTCCTGGCGGATTTTTTCCAGCCAGCCGATGTTCACGTCCTGCAGCAGCGGGTTCTGCACGCGGTTAGAGGTCTTCTCACGCTTCAGGCCGTTGAAGCCGATCATGATGCGGTCCAGCGCCTGACGCTTCACGATGGCGTCACGGATGCGCACCTGGAAATCGCTGAACTTCGCCCACATGTCCAGCTTTGAATAAGGCAGCGCCGTGTCAAAGTTGGTCTGCGTGCATTTGTAGCCGTCGCCGTCGATGTAGGTCGGATCGGTCGGCTCGCGCTCTTTCTGGGTGGTATCGGTGGTGCCTGCAATAGTGGTGCCGATCCCCAGCCCCAGCCGTTCGCCGCTCTGCTCACTGACCGGCATGATGTTGATAGCCTGCAGGAACGCGGACGACTCCTGAATTTTGCTTTCCAGCGTCTGCGACACGGACGGCTCAATGGTGAATTTGCTGTTCAGCGCGGACAGGTCAATCTTGTTGATTTCTGCCAGCACCGACATGTAAGCATTCAGCTTAAAACGGGTAGTATTTTTCATCGCTTCGCTTTCTCTGTACGTTAAAAAGGTTTGCCGCCGCTGTATCAGCAGTCGGTGCGCACTTCGCTGCCGCTGCCGTTACCCTGCGTGCGCGGGCGGACCTGCTGGCGGCCATCTTCCCGGCTCAGCTGCTGCTGCAGTTCGGTAAAGTCCGCCTGCAGCTTTTCGCGCTTCAGCACTTCCTCACCCAGCGCACTGCTGAAATGTGATTTCAGGCTGTCGGCCTGTTCGCTCAGCGCCGTTTCAATGCGCGCGCTCAGGTCCTGCTGCTCGGTGGCAATCAGCTCAACGGCCTGATGCACGTCGCTGAAGCGCGCCGCGTCGGTCTGCTGCTGTCTGCTGAACATCGCTTTGATGCGGGTAAACAGGGCGGGCTTTTCGTCGGCCACGTCCTCAAACTCGATCAGGGTTTCTTCAGCGGCAGAGAAAACGTTGTCAGGATGCTGCTTGCGGTTTGCCAGCGGGTTCGCCCCGGCGCTGGCGCTGAACTGCAGCATTTCCGTGCCGAGGCTGGCCGGATCGTCGGTCACGGCCAGGCCAATCAGATAGGCCGCGCCGGTGTCCGCGAATTCCGGGCGGATTTCCATAGAGGTAAAGATTTTCTGCATGGTGCCGGTCAGCGTGACCAGCTCGTCAGTCGGGTTGATCAGGGCGTACAGCCCCAGCTTGCCCTTCAGCGGACCGTCGCTGATTTCTTCAGCGTCCAGCGCTTCCACTACGCCAAAGCGACGGAATGGACTGTCTGGCGTGTAGCCCTTGATGTGCTCCATGTTGATCACGGCGGTGTACAGCTCAGGGCTGTAATTTGCCGCCATCTGTTCAAGCCAGCTGCGCTCGATGGTGCGCCCGTCCGTGGTGGCACCTTCCACCCCGATACGAAAACGCTTTGCTTTCTTTGCCATTGTCCAGGCTCCGGTCAGTAAAACTCTGTGAGGCTCTATGGTTGCGGCGGCAGGGGTATCGAAACAACGCGCGGACGTTGTGCGGGAAACCACACAATGAGGGATGGCGGAAAAGGAAGCGGCGGGGCCGTATTTTGGCTGCATGAACATGACACCCGCCCCCGACGACCTCGATCCCCGCAGGCAGGCTTTACTGCTGTACTTTCAGGGATACCGTATCGCCCGCATTGCTGAAATGCTGGGAGAGAAACCCGCAACCGTTCACAGCTGGAAAAAGCGCGATAAGTGGGGCGACTATGGCCCGCTGGATCAGATGCAGCTGACCACCGCCGCACGCTACTGCCAGCTCATCATGAAGGAGCAAAAGGAAGGGAAGGACTTTAAGGAAATCGACCTGCTGGCGCGTCAGTCCGAGCGCCACGCCCGGATCGGTAAATTCAGCAACGGCGGCAATGAAGCGGACCTCAATCCGAACGTGGAGAACCGCAACAAAGGCCCGCGTAAGCCCCCGGAAAAGAACCTGTTCAGCGACGAACAGATTGAGAAGCTGCAGGAAGTTTTCCACGGCTCGATGTTCGGCTATCAGCGCCAGTGGTGGGAAGCCGGTAATAAATATTCGGTACGCAATCTGCTGAAGTCGCGCCAGATTGGTGCGACCTTCTTTTTTGCCCGCGAGGCGCTGATCGATGCGCTGACCACCGGGCGCAATCAGATTTTCCTGTCAGCCAGTAAGGCGCAGGCGCACGTCTTCAAGCAGTACATTATTGAGTTTGCCCGCGAGGTGGACGTAGACCTGAAGGGCGACCCGATGACGCTCAGCAACGGCGCGTGCCTGTACTTTTTAGGCACCAACGCCCGCACCGCGCAGAGCTATCACGGCAATCTGTACCTGGATGAATATTTCTGGATCCCGAAGTTTCAGGAACTGCAGAAAGTGGCGTCCGGCATGGCGCTGCACAAGAAGTGGCGCGAAACCTACTTTTCCACCCCGTCCAGCCTCACCCACAGCGCCTATCCGTTCTGGTCCGGTTCGCAGTTCAACAAGGGCCGGGCCAAAGCGGACAGGGTTGATATCGACCTCAGCCATCAGTCACTGGCCGCCGGGCGCCTCTGCGAAGACGGCCAGTTTCGCCAGATTGTCACGGTTGAAGATGCCGTGCGCGGCGGCTGTGATCTGTTTGACCTGGAGCAGCTGCGCACGCGCTACAGCCCGGAGGACTATCAGAACCTGCTGATGTGCGTATTCATGGACGATCTGGCGTCGGTGTTCCAGCTGGCCATGCTGCAGAAGTGCATGGTGGACAGCTGGGAAGTCTGGACCGACTTTGAGGCGCTGGCGCTGCGCCCGTTCGGCTGGAAAGAGGTCTGGATCGGTTACGACCCTGCAAAGGGCACGCAGAACGGCGACAGCGCCGGGTGCGTGGTCATGGCACCGCCTGCCGTGCCGGGCGGTAAGTTCCGTATCCTTGAGCGACATCAGTGGCGCGGAATGGACTTCCGGGCACAGGCTGAAGCCATCAGGACGCTGACGCAGCAGTATAACGTGACCTATATCGGCATCGACTCCACCGGCGTCGGGCTGGGTGTGTATGAAAACGTCAAAGCGTTTTTCCCGCAGGTGAAGGAGTTTGTTTATAACCCGAACGTGAAGAACGCCCTGGTGCTGAAGGCTTACGACACCATCGCCAGCGGGCGGCTGGAGTTTGACGCCAGCCACCTCGACATCGCGCAGTCGTTTATGTCTATCCGCAAGGCCACCACGGCCAGCGGCAACCGTCCGACCTATGAAACCAGCCGCAGCGAAGAAGTCAGCCATGGCGATTTAGCCTGGGCGACCATGCACGCGCTGGCAAACGAGCCGCTGCAGGGACAGGCGGCACACACGCAGAACATTGTGGAGATTTACTGATGAGCAAACGCAGGAACCGCACCCGCACGCAGCCCGTGCCGCAGCCGGATAACATGACCAGCGGGGCAGCGTCGGAGGCGTTTACCTTTGGCGACCCGATCCCGGTGCTGGACCGCCGCGAACTGCTGGACTACGTGGAGTGTGTTATCAATGATCGCTGGTATGAACCGCCCGTAAGCGTTGACGGGCTGGCGCGCACGTTCCGCGCCGCCGTGCATCACAGCTCACCTATCAGCGTAAAGTGCAATATTCTGGCGAGTACCTTTATACCGCATCCGCTACTGAGTCAGCAGGCGTTCAGCCGCTTTGCGCTGGATTACCTGATTTTCGGCAATGCATACCTGGAGAAGCGGACCAGCCGCCTCGGTAACGTGCTGAAGCTGGAGCCGTCGCTGGCGAAGTTCACCCGGCGCGGCCTCGACTTGGAGACATACTGGTATGCGCACTATGGCATCAGCACGGAGCCTTATGAATTCGAGAAGGGCAGCGTGTTTCACCTGATGGAGCCGGATATCAATCAGGAGATTTACGGCCTGCCGGGCTATCTGTCGGCCATCCCGTCGGCGCTGCTGAACGAGTCGGCTACGCTGTTCCGCCGCAAGTACTACCTGAACGGCAGCCATGCGGGCTTCATCATGTACATGACCGACCCGGCGCAGAGCCAGCAGGACGTGGACAACATCCGCGGTGCCATGAAAAGCGCAAAAGGCCCTGGCAACTTCCGCAACCTGTTTATGTACAGCCCGAACGGGAAAAAGGACGGCATCCAGATCATCCCGCTGTCTGAGGTGGCGGCGAAGGATGAGTTTCTGAACATCAAGAACGTGAGCCGCGACGACATGCTGGCCGTGCATCGGGTGCCGCCGCAGCTGATGGGGATTATGCCAAGTAATGTCGGAGGATTTGGAGACGTGGAAAAGGCCAGCAAGGTATTTGTGCGTAATGAACTAATACCATTACAAAAACGCTTTGAAGAATTAAATGAGTGGGTTGGTGATGATATAATTAAATTTAATAAATACATCCTTGATTAGATAAAAAGCCGCTAGTTAGCGGCTTTTTTTATTCCTTATCTGAATCGATGTCGCTAATGTTATTATCAACTTCTTTTTTTAAGACGGTTTCCTGAGGGACATTGTCCTTAGTTTTGTCTCTTTTCCAGCCAGCTTTAGTCAATACAGCATCAAGTGATTCGTCACCCCTTGACAGTAAGTCCTTAAACTTGTCTGATGATAATAGTTCCATCAAAGGTGAGGAATGAGCACTTTCTTCAACAAAACGTAATGGTGGCTCTTCAAGTCTGGTTAAGGCATTACCAAACAATCGTTGCATAAAATCATCACCCTCTAGTTGCATAGCCTCTCGACGATAACCTTCATAGGCTTTAGAAACAGATGCTTTGAATTCATAGTCTTCTGCTAATCTAAATCGCTGCCCAATTTGTTTAGTCGCGAGCCACGCAAACCATAACGGTGCGCCAACACTAAATATAGAAAGTATTAGCTGTATAATCAATTTCAAACCTGACAAGTCAGGATTTGAAAGGTAGGATTCGAGAGCACTTAGTCTATAATAACCTACCAGCGCGCCAGCAAGCAATGCTCCAACAAGCCCAGCCACCCAGAATTGGATGCTCCGATTTAACTTTTGTGCTTTATCCTGAAATGCTCCAGCAAGTCCTTTAGACGTTGTGGTTCGGAATGCCTCCTCACACTTATTGATGTAAGCTTCAGCCTCTTCTTTGTAACCCTTTAAATATCCTTCTACCGTTTCCTTCATCGTTGCACTGAGTTCTAGGGCCTCAGTTGCTGTTATATTTATGATTTTATAAATATCTTTCGAGCTATTATTGAGTTTGTTAATTTGTTCAAATACAACCTTTGAATCGCCATTAACTTTTTCAATCTCATCATTTGTATTTCTTAGGTTTTTTAAAGTTGTTGGCAATCCTTCCGCTGCATCATAAGCCTCATTGATGGTTGATATTTTCATGTCGATATCACCAGCCTTTTCCTTTATTTCAGCAAGCTTATCATCATAATAAGCCAACCGATTCAATGTTCTTTTTGGTAACAACTCTCTATTGGCAAGAACCTCGAATGAAAAGATGTTATTTACACCATCTGATACATAATACATGGAAAGCAAATACGCATTTATAGCTTGTGATGCAGTAGAGGTGGATGAACTGTAAATATAGCTTACGTTGTCAATTATCTTAACAACAGTAGCAATCATTGCATCTATTAAATTAATATCATCTTCAGTAGGTATATACTTTTTATGCTTACCAAGTTTCGATGCTAAATCATAAGGAAAATATATAAGGTCCTGTGTTTGCAAATACGGAAAAAGTGGATTTGACCAACTACTTAAGTCTTCATATGGAAACTCAGCATCATCAAGTAATGTGTGAAGCTGTTCCAACTTTTCCTTTAAAACTGCCAATTTTTCATGCATAAAAAAAGCCCAGAGGTGTGGTAGGAAAGAAATGAGAATGGTCTCAATCTAATCTGATATTTACTAGATGGAAAGCTCTATTTTACTTCTCAGCGCGCGCTCGTAGCCCCGCCACGCCTGCCCGCTTTATGCAGTGCTTTTCATGCACCTGCATGACATAAACAAAAGCCCGCCAGTACTGGCGGGCCGGAGGGTAAACGATCCTTTTGGGATCATGCGGATTCATGCATCATAGACATGCACTCGCGCGTTCAGGCTAAGAACAGGGGCAGGCTGTCATCAGGCTGTACAGATTCATAGATAACCGCGCCGGGATGTTTAAGCGTCTGCAGATGAGCCAGCCCCTGCGAAAGAGAAACCGGGGCCGTAAATTCAAACAAAAAAAGGCCGTCAAAGGTACGGCCGAACCAGAAGCCGCCGCCGCTTTCTTTTGAGCGCTGGAAGAATACCCAGCCGCCCGGCACATAATAAGTCAGGTACTCCCCTCTGTAGACTACCTGAAAATCTGAATCGCTTCCGGCCATGACCTAACGCCTCGCAATCGCTCGTTGTTCAACCTTGCCAGCGACAAAATAAATTTTGACGCCAGCAACGTTATCAGTGCTGATACTGCCAGCTGTCGTCTTCCCATACGGACTGCAGAATATCCATAACATTCTTTTTATCATCGTCCTGCCTGACTCCGCTCAACGTAACGCCGCTGGCGCTACCTTCCCGAATGCGAATAGTTGTATCGGGGTAAACCGGCAGGAAATTTCTGTAAAGCTCAGCCTCAAGTGCAGCAAGAATGTCCTGACTGATTTTTTGTTGTTTATTAATCATGATTTCAATACGCATAACGATCCCTCAGTTATTCAGCGGCGTAAAAAATTTCATCTTCAGGGACATTCTCACAGCTTGAATGTGCTAGCTCTGCAATGATACTCATTGCTAATTTCATATCGGATGGCTTGCAATTCGCTATAAGCGACACCTCTGCAATGAACTGAACGCAAGCCATCTTACGGTTTATCGGTGCCAAATCTTGAGTGTCCATCTAACCCTCCCTTTACTCTAAAGACTGTATAACCATACAGTAGTAGATGCGTTAAGAAATGTGAAATGTTTTTTCCTTCAATTGGTCCTAATCTGAAAATGAAAACTGCGATTTCCAATGATTCCAAGCTGTTATTTTGACTGGATAAAGCGTTTACAACCTGCCGTTAGCGGCTTCGCTTGTGCCAGCTTAATTAGTTCAGATCCATTGACGCCACTTATCGTCTTCCTGCAGCCGCCCGTTCCGGTAAAAAATTCTCATGCCCGCGCCAGAATTGATACTGCCACCGGCCAGAAGCAGGTTTATTTCCATTTCCTCACCTGTAAATCCTCTTACCTGCAACTCTGCAACCAAAAGCCCCCGCTGATCGTCGTCAATTTCCTGCTTATAACTTTTTTTCTGGCGCGGCTTCACCACCCGGAGACGCGCCAGCAGTTCCCGGCGCTGTTTTCTGGTCATGTTGTCGAAATCTGCCGGACCATACAGAGGCGTTTCAACCGGCTCTATAGGTTCAACAGATACCGGAATGCCCCCTGAAATGTTCAGTTTTTCATCAGGGGGACAGTTATTGCCACGAGTCCAAGGGGCGCTAGCGCCCTGGTCGGCTGTCGCCTCCTGAACTTCAACTGCTTTACGGACCATTTTCCACTTCGTTGCGTGCGTGCAGATGCGGCCTGCCACTAACGGGGACCAGATGCCATAAATGCGGGTGCCGTGATCGCCGTAAGGGGTCGGCTCTTCGTTAAGCTCGTAAGCAGTTCTGACGATGTGATGTTTACGTGGAACCAGTACGCCGCCCTGTTTCATGATGTAGGTGGCAAAGCAGCCCACATCTGCAGCGGCCAGCACGGCGTCCAGTTGCGCGTTTTCAAGCACCGGCGCACCGGCTTTTTTATCACCCTGATTTCTCAACGCCTGACCGGCAAGCAGGCGCAGTTCCCGGTAAGCCTGGCGGCCCGGAATACCAAAGAAGCGGAACTGCTGAACGCGATGAAGAGACGCCCACGCGCCTACGTTCTCCGCGCTGTCACGCAGTGATTTTCCGGTTTCTGCACTGATTTCATCTGACAGGCCACGGCCATCAATGTTTTTACTGACGTACTTAGCGATATAACTGGTCGGTGAGCCTTTGCGCGGGTTGATCAGCTCAGCCTTAAAGCGTGGCCCGGTATTGCTGCCAAGCTCTTCGCGGTCTTCGCGAATGGCAAATTTCCGCAGCAGTGCAGTGACTGAGCGGCGCTCCTTTTTGCGCATAAAGCACAACAGATGCCAGTGAACGGTGCCATCATGATGCGGCTCTGCGACTCGCACGCCATACCAGCGCATCCCGGCTTTATGCATGGCCTTGCGAAAGGCGGCAAACATATCGACCAGATAATCACTGCTCTGGCGGACGGTGGCCGTTGTCCATTTCGGATTCGGTCTGCCGTTGTTAAGTGTGGCGTGGAAGCGTGACGGGCAGGTGATGGTATAGAACACAGCGCAGTCGCCGCGCATTTCCGCGATAAGCTCCAGCCCTTTAACACAGGCCATCATTTCATTGCGGCGGTGTGCCGGGTTGCTGCTACTGGCATTCACCACGTCTTCCATATCCAGTGTATCGCCTTCATTGCTGACCAGCTCATGTGAACGGAAGAACTCCAGAGACTTCCGGCGCTGTTCTCGCTTATGGATCACTGCTTCAAAGCTGACGTAAGGGGACGCTTTTTTGTTGACCAGGCATACCGCGCGCAGCTGCTCTTCACGCCATTCACAACGCAGCTGCCACAGCTTGCGATACCACCAGTCCGCGCAGAGCATACGGGCCAGCGATGGCGGGATCAGATCATAGGGCACGGGCTTGCGACGGCGCTTTTTGCGGCGCAGGTGTTCAAAGGCCGGGGGTATTACGTCCAGGCGCATCGCCTCCGCCGCAACGACTTCCCATGCCTGGCGGACCTGCTCCGGCGTCACGTCATCACTGATGAACAGATGGCCGCTGGCTGTATCAAGACACATGCTCATGTGGGCAGCGACCAGCGTCGATAAACGCTTGACCTGATTCTGGTTCATTTCAGGCAACGCCAGCAAGCCGTCCAACCCGTCGTGACCGGCCATAAACCGGAAGGAGGCAGAAACCTGGCTTTCGCGCACGCGGTCCAACCTTTCAAGGCATGGGCGGATGGTTTCGCGCAGGTAACGGGAATAAGCCTGTGGCCTGCCGAGATTGTGGAAAAACTTAACGCGCTCCATGAGAGGCTTGCTGATGTGCGAAGGCTGGGCGCTGACATCGGCCACGATAACCAGGTCGGGATTGTGTTGCTGCTGTTCGCGGGCCATCTTTGCCCGGCTGACAATTCTGTCCTGCACAATTTCGCGCTGGACAGGATCGCGGGACTCGTTGAAAAAGTAGCGGTCCCAAACCTCATCACTCATTGCCTCACGGCGTAGCTGCTCCTGTTCGTTATCTGCAGCATAAAGACTGATCAGGTTTGAAAGCGCGGACACCGGCGCAACGTCCGCCGGGTCCAGCTGTGGATTGATTGCTTTTTTTGGGGCATTCCACTGATAAGCCCACTCAACTGGTGCCGCAGACTTATTCATATTTCAAAAGCCAGTTGCGGCGCAAAGGCATCACGCTCTGCGTCGTAGTTAAGAGCACTGGCACTGTTCAGGGACTCGATACGCTCAACGAGCACTGCGGCTCTGGTTTCTTTGCTGGCCGGGGCGTAAGCACTGCCATTCCAGGCCTTATCAATACCGATATTTCGTGCGACGTTGGTGCTGTCAGCTGATGACAGCGGAACGTGCATAAAAATATCTTTGTTGAGCATCCTCAAGCCATGCAACTTGCTTATCGGATATCCATTTGTATCGACTACATTACTAATCAAATCGCGCAACTTTGCACGGCAAGCCCGCGGGCGCTTAGCGTCGTACTCGCCCATACTGCCTATGGCGACGCGCGGATATTCGTGGCAAAGCCTGATGAATCGATCATCAGACTCAGACATATGCCAAACGGGACAACCTACAAATTTCCCATGCGGCCACTCAGCCAGAAGGGCATCATTTTCTTCGCTGGTCCCGCCAATGACGTCGGGAATGCAAGCGAAAGAGAAACGTGGGTGATTCAACCAGCGAGCAACGAAAGCATAGTAATCCTGCCAGTTAACGACACGCTTTTTAGTCCAGAAACTGTACGCACCATTATCCAGTGCAAAGCTCTGACAAATCTCACTGGCAAGGGGCAACTGATCAGGATTTGCGAAACTGATAAATGCATGTCTGCCTTTCCACGCCTTTAGTGCACATGTGTCTGGAGTGATAGGGCCGCCGTGAAAGTGAATCATGGCTGCACCTTTGCTATAGCTGAGTGATCATCTCCCGCCGCCATATCAAATCCCATCCAGACCAGTGACGACTTCGGGCGACGCACCGCAATGATTTCGGATGCGCGCTTGCTTTCACCGGCGTCCACGCCAACAGAGCGGGCAGCTGTGACTTTTGTCAGGTCAAATTCGCGGAAGATGCTGCGGGTAAACATTGTGTCGCTGTTTGAAACGATGACCGGGTTACGCTCAGAGATACCCAGCAGGATGCAGGCCAGCGAGTGCTGATCATCTTCGCTGAACCCTTCGGTGTGATAAGCGGTAAACGTGCCGTGATATGGCGGATCGCAGTAAACGACATCACCGGCACGGACCATGTTCAGGGTTTCGCTGTACCCCAGACATTCAAACGTCGCGCGCTGAGCCTTCGCGGCAAACGCTTCGATTTCGGCCAGCGGGAAATATGGCTCTTTATAATTGCCGTAAGGGTTATTGAATTCACCGCGTTTGTTATAACGGCAAAGGCCACGGTAGCCGTGGCGGTTCAGGTAGAGGAATTGCGCAGCGCGTTCCAGCAGTGGCAGTGCCGCGTTGAAGTTAAAATCTTCGCGGACCTGATAATAACTCTCTTCCGTTTTGTTCTGATTAAAGAGCGATAACGCCACGACAATAAACGGGCGCGTATGCTCTTTAACCTGACGATAGAGGTTGATCAGATCGGGATTAACATCCGCCACCAGATAGGCCGGGTAATCCGTATTCATCATGACCGCACATGAACCGGCAAATGGCTCAACCAGACGATCACCGGCGGGCAGGTGCTTAATCAGTTCAGACATCAGGCCGGACTTGCTGCCAGCCCATTTAAGGATAGTTTTCATAACGCTGCACCTTTGTAATGCGTGCTTTTCAGCTCACTTATTTCTTTGCAGGTCACGCAGAGGCAAACGCCCGGCAGTGCGCGGCGGCGCTTCTCCGGGATTTCCTCACCGCACGACAGGCAGAAAAACTCACTCGCCCCTGCCGGGCGGTGAGTAGCGTTAGCCAGATTGCGCGCCAGCTCTTCCAGCACGCGCTGCTGTACCAGATCCATTGAGTCAGCCATCAGTGCAGCTCCTGCGCCTGGTTCTCAAAGCGTTCCGCCTCTTTATCCAGCAACTCGATGATTTCCGCTGCGGACATTTCATTTTTACGGGCATGAATTGCCAGTGCGGCCAGGCGGATAGAAACGGACAGCGCATCATCACTACGCTGTTCGGTTTTGGCCTTACTCAGCAGGACGGCTAGCGTGTCCTCATCGGCTTTAAAATTACGAGTCTCGATATTTCGCATTTCACTTTCTCCTGAATTCGGGCAAAAAAATGCCCGGCGGGTTTACGCCATTTAATTTCGTTGGGTTAATTAATTAGGTAACGTCAGATTCTTTGGAAATAAACTCACGACTGCCTTTAAGTGATTCATCGCGCTAATCAGCGCCGTTAATTCGTCACTCGTCAGTTCACTGAAATCAACGCTGTGACGTTCTTTGCTGATATTTGCCAGGAAGAATATTGCGCTCAGTGCGCGGCCATTTTGTTCAGCCTGGTGATCGCGCTTATTACGCATATCTGCGATAAAGCGTTTGAGTTCGTGGCTGCAATCGCCGTACATCATGGTACGAAGCGCAGAGATATGATTAAGCGCACTTGCACGCTGCCCCGCGTTCATTTGAACAGTGATACTCTCAGCTTTGTAACCCATGATTCTTTCCTCTTACCGGTTAATTCTGCCAGCAGTTCGGCCTGTGAAATTGCCGGATGCCAGCGCCTGCCCTTATCTGCCGCAATCCAGCCGTGGCCGTATGCATGGGACGGGCTTTGCCGCTTCAGAAGCGGAGCTACTGAAAAGGCCATATTTCACACCATCCCGATAGATGCACCGATACCACTTAACACATCAGCAGTACCCGACAGCGCAGGGGTAGAGTGGACGCGAGTCTGGACCGCGAGGGCCGCCAGCATCATGCAGCGAATGCCGGTATTAGCAGCTTCAACGATCCCGCGACGGCATGAGGTAGTAATGCTGGCGTGATTAGCAGCACTGGCAGCAAGCGTCCCGACCTGAGCGGAAGCATTGAGCACGTAAGCCGGAAATTTTTCAGCGGCATGTTCATTGACAGGAACACACGGCAGACAGTGCAGCTGCGCCAGCATCCCATCCATCAGCGTTGCGTCCTCGGTCAGATCAGTAAGCAGCAGCACTTCAGGAACGGTCAGCTGATGCACCTGATCAGGATTGAGTTTGTTACGAAGAGTCTGCACTTTCATGCCTGCTTGCTGGGCCAGATTCACCATATTGTGGGACAGCGCAAACTTGCGGCAGGCGTCGTCATAGTGGCTATGGGTGGAAGTCTTAAAATCAAACATGGTCATTCCTTTGCTCAACTTAAATAATTAAGTTGTTACGCAGCGACGTAGCGGCAATTGACACCTTGAGCGAGCAAACGCGCGCGGAAGGCAACCATGTTGATGCGTGCGGCACCACCAACTTTTTTACGTGGCATAACAAGCAGATCACCGTCTTCAACCATCTGCTTCACAGTGCGAAGGCTGTAACCATAAGCCTGCGCAAACTGTTCATATGTCATCAGATCGGGGCCGCTCGGTATTGTAATTTGAGGACTCATAAGTGATTATCTCCCGTTGGTAGTAAGTCTGGTGCATTGGCGTGCATTTGTTAACTTGATACGGATAATACTGGTCAATTGATCTGTTGTAAACGGGTCAATTGGCTTTTTAAGGGGTTTTATGAGCGGCGTGTTTGAAAATGTACGGGAAATTCTCACAAGAATTCTTATTTCTTATGGGGTTAGAACGCAGCAGGCTTATGCAGAACTTAAAAATATGCCTGTGGGAACAATCCATAACTGGATTAAACGCGGCAAGTTACCTGGCGATTACATAGTGATGTGCGCCCTTGATACAGGTGCAGATGTAAGATGGTTGGTAAGTGGCGATGATGCAAAAGTAGAACGCAGAACAATTGCTAGCCATTCGATCACCGGGGAACGGTTATTGGAGGTTATGCAGTCATCAGGTGGGAAGGTCATTCTTAAAAGGCTTATGGATGCATATGGCTTCACAATGCAGAAACAATTAGGCGAGCATTTAGGTATACCTTCTGGAACGATGAGCGCCTGGCTTAGAAGAGAACACTTTCCCGGTGAAGTAGTAATCGCGTGCGCGCTGGATACTGGCGCTTCACTATACTGGCTAGCAACTGGCTACGGCTCAATGTATCCAGAGGATTTGCCTCAAGCGGGTGAAGAAGACGGAATCATAAAAATTCAAAAATATTATTTATCAAATGGTCAATTAGTTGAAAATGGATACTGGCACGGTGATGCATCGTTATTTTTAGAAAATATTAATGATCACATCGTAGTAGATAAAGGTGGTGATATATTTTGTTTAGATACTTCTTCTCAAACCATAAGTAATGGAATGTGGCTTATTAGCATAGATGGACTTGCAGACATTTATGATGTCGTCCGACTTCCGGGGAATAAGTTAAAACTTTCTAGCGAGTCTGCATCTTTCGAATGCTCAGTATCAGATGTTACACCGAAAGGTAGCGTAAACTTTATCATCAAAAAAATAAGGTAGGTGAATAGCTTTTATTTAATCTTTAACTGAAAGCTCCGTTATAAATTTATGTAAATCTTTGGGTTGGTTAAAATGGCAATCAAGAAATCACCCTCTGGTGAATGGATAGCTGATTTTTATTTAGATGGGCGCGGCAGTCGACGTGTCAGGAAAAGCTTTGCGACAAAAGGTGAAGCGGTAGCTTTTGAAGATTACACGCGCGCTGAGGCCGGAAACAAACCGTGGATAAAAGAGAAGGAGGATCGCCGCAAGCTTAGTGAGCTGATAAATCTCTGGGATTCTCTGCATGGGCAGTCGCTCAAGGCCGTCAAATCTCGTAAGGCTAAATTAGATATTGTGTGTGCCGGACTAGGTGATCCGATAGCCTCTCAATTGACGGCAAAAGATTGGGCGCATTATCGTGACCAGCGCTTGAAGGGTAAAATTTCTAATGGCTATCACGACGATGAATCAAAGTGGAAAGTAAAGCCTATTACTGTCAACAGAGAGCAAAACTATCTTGCCGCTGTTTTCAATGAACTGAAGCGATTAGGGGAATGGTCTTTACCTAACCCACTGGAAGGAGTCAGGACGTTCCGGGAAGACGAAAAGGAAATGTCATGGCTTACCTTAAGGCAGATCACAGAACTTCTGAATGGCTGCGAGCTTTACGGAAAGCCAGACTTAAAGATGATATGCAAAGTTTGCCTGGCTACTGGTGCGCGCTGGACTGAAGCGGAAACCTTGACCCGTTCACAGCTATCACCTAATAAACTTTCATTCTTTAAAACTAAAGGCGGTAAAAACAGAACGGTTCCTATCCAGGTATGGCTTTATGACGAGCTAAAGGAACGGCAGGGCAGGATGTTTAAGCCATGCTATCAGGACTTCAAGAAGATGCTGGCTACTACTACTATCCAGCTTATAGAAGGTCAGAAGACCCATGTGCTACGGCACACTTTTGCCAGCCATTTTATGATGAACGGTGGCAACATTCTGGTGCTTCAAAGAATACTCGGGCACGCTAACATCCGTGAAACCATGAAGTATGCTCATTTTGCTCCAGACCATTTAGAAGAAGCGGCGGCGCTTAACCCTCTGACAATTTTGATGTCCACAAATTGACTACCCAGCTTGTACGTGCTCGCATTTGGTTGCACCAGATATAGAACTAACTAACTGTTTTATAAATAAAAAGGTTATGTATCAATGGTGTCGTGAAAAAGCGTCTTAACTAAGGTATCGCTAACGCGACATCTAAAAGTTAATAGCAAACAAGGGGTTGGCGTGATGCCAGCCCCTTTTTTTGTATGGGTGCCTGCCCACTTGTGACAGTTAACCGTCATCCGGCCGCTGAAAATGATAAATCGCCGTATTAACCGGCCCCGCCTCTAATACGATCAGGCCATAGCGACAGCCAATAAACTGTCCACCACACTTCTCAGCGACTCTCCGACTGGCCAGGTTATCCTCAGCCGCCAGAATTTCAATCACCCTGGTCTCAGGTCGTGAAAACCCCAGCGGCAGCAGCTTTGCCACCGCACGGCTGGCGATTCCCTGACGCTGAGCGTCACTGCGAACCCAGTAGCCAATTGCGCTGCTGTCGCCCGGATGACGGGCAAAGCGCACCCCTGCGCCACCCAGCAGCCGGTCATGCCGATCAACGATCGCAAACTCTTCCGCTTCTTGTTTCATCCTTTGCCAGTGGGTAAAGCGGATCCAGCTTTCTGCGTCATGAGGCTGATAATCGTGATGCGCCCAGACCATCCACGGTATCAGACTGTCCAGAGAAGCATTAACTGCAGCGGTAAACGTGGGCACGTCGCTGAGCTCAAAAGGTCGCAGATAAATATTTTGTGGTGATGGGTGCATAACGCTCTCAGCGCGAACAGAATGATTCTTTCATTCTGCCTGCGGGCAGCAGAAACGCAACAACCACTACTGTAAACTTATTAGTACACTCGCAAGCAGTGTCTTTTGGGCGCGGCCTTAATTATGTCTATGATTTTATTGTTAATTTTTAAATTTCCTTACGCGTAACTTGATCCGTGGTAATAAAAGTGTACATATAATATTGCACTATGTATTGTCTGTGATACAGTATTTGCATTCCTCAGTGAGGAGCCCCTATCCGCTAATACGAGCCAAAGGATCGCCATCATGCAAAAAGACGCGCTGAACAATGTGCATATCGTCGGTGAACAGGTATTAATCACGCCTGAAGAGCTTAAGGCGAAATTTCCACTGACCGCTGAACAGCAGGATCAGGTCGCGGCATCGCGCCAGACCATCTCTGACATTATTGCCGGCCGCGATCCGCGTCTGCTGGTAGTGTGCGGACCCTGCTCAATTCACGATACCGAAGTGGCACTGGAATATGCTCATCGTCTGCAAACGCTTTCCGAACAGCTGAAAGATCAGCTCTATATCGTGATGCGCGTCTATTTTGAAAAACCCCGTACTACCGTTGGCTGGAAAGGGCTGATCAACGATCCCTACATGGATAACTCGTTTGATATGGAAGCGGGTCTGCACATTGCGCGCCAGCTGCTGGTGAACCTGGTTGAGATGGGCTTGCCGCTGGCCACAGAAGCACTGGATCCGAATAGCCCGCAATACCTGGGCGACCTGTTCAGCTGGTCGGCGATTGGCGCACGGACGACAGAATCTCAGACCCACCGTGAAATGGCTTCGGGCCTGTCGATGCCGGTCGGCTTTAAAAATGGCACCGATGGCAGTCTGGGAACGGCAATTAACGCGATGCGTGCTGCTGCAATGCCGCACCGTTTTGTCGGGATTAATCAGGCCGGTCAGGTCTGTCTGCTGCAGACTCAGGGCAATCCGGATGGTCACGTGATCCTGCGTGGCGGCAAAGCGCCTAACTACGGTCCTGAGGATGTTGCGCAGTGTGAAAAAGAGATGCTGAAGGCGGGACTGCGTCCAGCCTTAATGATAGATTGCAGCCATGGCAATTCGAACAAAGACTACAGCCGTCAGCCTGGCGTAGCGGAATCCGCTATTGCGCAGATCAAAGACGGAAACCGTTCAATCATTGGTTTGATGCTGGAAAGCCATATCAATGAAGGTAACCAGTCTTCTGAGCAGCCACGCAGCGAAATGAAGTATGGCGTTTCCGTTACCGATGCCTGCATCAACTGGGAAGTGACCGAAACGTTGCTGCGTGAGATGCATCAGGATCTGCAGGGAGTGCTGTCGGCGCGTCTGTCACAAGAGGTGTAAGAGCAATGGTGGCTGAACTGACCGCGTTACGCGATCAAATTGACAGTGTTGATAAGGCGCTGCTGGATCTGCTGGCTAAACGGCTGGCGCTGGTGGCTGAGGTAGGGGAGGTGAAGAGCCGTTACGGTCTGCCTATCTATGTGCCTGAGCGTGAAGCGTCGATGCTGGCTTCCCGTCGCAAAGAGGCTGAGGCACTCGGCGTACCCCCGGATCTGATTGAAGATATATTGCGTCGCGTGATGCGTGAGTCCTATACCAGCGAGAATGACAAAGGCTTTAAAACCCTCTGTCCTGAACTGCGCCCGGTGGTGATCGTCGGCGGTAAAGGCCAGATGGGTCGACTGTTTGAAAAAATGCTCGGCCTGTCAGGCTATACAGTTAAAACGCTGGATAAAGAGGACTGGCCTCAGGCTGAAACGCTGCTTAGCGATGCCGGTATGGTAATCATCAGTGTGCCGATTCACCTGACCGAGCAGGTCATTGCCCAGCTGCCGCCACTGCCGGAAGATTGTATTCTGGTTGATCTGGCGTCTGTGAAAAACCGGCCTCTGCAGGCGATGCTGGCCGCCCATAGCGGTCCGGTGCTGGGTCTGCATCCAATGTTTGGCCCGGACAGCGGTAGCCTGGCAAAACAGGTAGTTGTCTGGTGTGATGGAAGACAGCCGGAAGCGTATCAGTGGTTCCTGGAGCAGATTCAGGTCTGGGGGGCGCGTCTGCATCGTATAAGCGCGGTTGAGCATGACCAGAACATGGCCTTTATTCAGGCGCTGCGTCATTTTGCCACCTTTGCCTATGGCCTGCATTTAGCCGAAGAGAACGTCAATCTCGATCAGCTGCTGGCGCTGTCGTCACCGATTTACCGGCTGGAGCTGGCGATGGTGGGGCGGTTGTTCGCTCAGGACCCGCAGCTTTATGCGGATATTATCATGTCGTCAGAGAGTAATCTGGCGCTGATCAAACGCTATTACCAGCGGTTTGGTGAAGCAATTGCGCTGCTGGAGCAAGGCGACAAACAGGCATTTATTGCCAGCTTTAACCGGGTTGAACAGTGGTTTGGCGATCACGCGAAACGCTTCCTGGTGGAAAGCCGGAGCCTGTTGCGCTCGGCTAATGACAGCCGGCCATAAATGAAAAAGGCATCCTTGCGGATGCCTTTTTTCTATTCGGCAGTTTCATCGCCAGGTTCAGCGGGCACCACGTTCTCGCTGGGGTAGCAGCCCAGCACCTTCAAAGAGCGGGTCATTGTCTGAAGTTCCTGAAGAGCCTGCTGCATCCGCTCAGATTGCAGGTTGCCCTGCACATCAATGTAAAACATCTCTTCCCACGGATTGCCATTAATCGGGCGTGACTCCAGCTTGCTCATAATCAGGTTGTGCTGACGCAACACCAGCAGCGCGTCGACCAGCGCACCCGCCTGCTGGCCGGTTGCCATAATCAGCGTGGTTTTGGCTGGCACCTGATCTGAAACCTCAATGGATTTGCGGGCCAGAACGATAAAGCGGGTGTGGTTCTGCTGCTGATTCGCCAGATTACGTTCCAGCACCTGCAACTGATAAAGTTCGCCTCCGGCTTCACTACCCAGCGCCGCCACCTTAGGTGAGTTGAGCGCAGCCACTTTCTCCATCGCTGCCGCAGTACTCTCGGTATATTCAATTTTCCAGTGCGGGAAACGGTTAATAAACTGGCTGCATTGCTGGAAGGGCTGAGGATGGCTGTACACCGTCTCAATCTGCTGCAGATCGGTGGGGCCATTCACCAGCACGCAGTGGTCGATAGGTAAGGTCAGTTCGCCCACGATAGAGAGGCTGGTCTGTTGCAGCAGATCGTAAACATCATTGATCGAGCCCGAACTGGTGTTCTCAATCGGCATCACGGCGTAATCAGCCACGCCATTTTCGACCTGCTTGATGATATCGTGAAACTTCAGGCAGCCACACTCCACCATGCTGTCGAAATGACGTGATGCGTAGTTGCGTGCGGCAAGGTGCGAGTAAGAGCCTTTCGGGCCAAGGAATGCGATACGGGCGGCATGCGCATGAGGATGGTTGAGGTTTTTCTGCAGCAACGCTTGCTGAGTCAACACGGAATCTTCGATGACCAGCTGGAACAGGCGGGTGATGTAGTGGGCATCCAGCTTGTGCGCTTTACCCAGCACAATCAAATTCTCCAGCAGCGCGCGCTCGCGTTCCACATCCCGAATCGGGCGATGCGTTGCCAGTTTTGCTTGTGCGACTTCCACTGCCAGCAGACGACGCTCGGCCAGCAGCGTCAGAAGTTTTTTATCCACTGCGCTAATCTTATCGCGTAGCGCCAGCAATGGATTGTCGGGATTCATAGGGCTCACCTGTATGCTATCCAATAAAAAAGCCTCCCGGTTGGGAGGCTTCGTTGTTCGTCTTCGCTTTCATTTTCACACGACGAATGGCCTCCCGTTCAGGGGAAGGTAAAAAAGAAAGCGAAGAAAAACAGATCAAGTTTCATGATAACGTCCGAAAAGAGAGTGACCTGAGAGTAACCGTACTGCTTAAAAGCTGTCAATAAAAAACGCGCCCGGAGGCGCGTTATGAAAATCAGGACTCTTCGTCGGCGGGGATAATGTCTTTTACGCTGGCACTGGCGCGGCGCGCTTCAGACTTGTGCTGCACTTTATTCAGCTGACGCTCGAGCTTCGCAATCAAATCGTTGATGGCGGTATACATATCGTCATGTTTGGCACTGGCCACCAGAGTCCCGTTCGGTGTGTTAATAGTGGCATCAGCCACGAATTCTTTGGGCTCTTTGGACAGGACAATATGCGGATTAATCAGGTCGGTTTGCCATTTTTCAAGCTTGGCGAGACGGTCTTCAACATGGCTTCGGATTGCCGGGGTGATGTCCAT
The DNA here is from genome assembly GCF_900115075.1 of Candidatus Pantoea varia. Classification (GTDB taxonomy): domain Bacteria; phylum Pseudomonadota; class Gammaproteobacteria; order Enterobacterales; family Enterobacteriaceae; genus Pantoea; species Pantoea varia. The sequence goes on along the minus strand of NZ_FOVG01000004.1, from coordinate 5,907 downwards.
TTGTTTACTGGTAATGTTCAGAATCATCGTTCTTACCTCTCTGTCATTTCCGTCTTGGTCTTCTCAGCATAGCGCGAAAAAGCGTTAAATGTGAGATTTCGATCACGAAAAAATGTCACTTTTTGTCAGTCACAACATTCTGTGAGAAAGGCAGAGAAACTGGCTGAAATGGCTTGAAGCGAAACGATTAACACGGCATGCTTGATGAGTTAGCTCGCTGGCATCAGATCCATTCCTGACTGTTCATTGAGTAAAAAAAAGCAGCCATCGCAGGCTGCTTTTTTTGTGGCTGAAATCAAGTGCTATCAGCTTTTGTTTGCTGCAATGATTTTCGCCACTTTATCGGCTTCAGCGTTCAGCTGCAGATTGCGGTAAGCATTTTCCATCAGCGGCAGGGCATCGTGTGTCGCCTGCGTATCCGGATAATCGCGCATCATACCTTCGACACGGTTAACAACCGCGACATAAGCCTCACGCTTAGTATAGAATTGCGCCACTGACAGCTCATATTTAGCCAGACGGTCTTTCAGATAGACCAGACGTTTCTGAGCATCAGCCGCATACTGGCTGTTCGGGTAATTACGCAGCAGCTGGGAGAAGTCGCGGAAAGCATCACGAGCGTGCGTCGGATCGCGGTCAGAACGATCGATACCAAAGAAGCCCTGCAGCGCGGAGTCATCCAGCGCCATGTCCGTCAGACCTTTCATATAGATGACATAGTCAATGTTCGGATGCGTGGGGTTCAGACGCATAAAGCGAGCAATGGCAGCCTGCGCCAGGGGCAGATCGGCATTTTTATAGTACGCGTAGATTAAATCCAGCTGCACCTGCTGCGAATAAGGACCGAACGGATAACGATTATCCAGCGCTTCCAGTTGCTTAATCGCGGCTTTAAAGTTACCGTCCTGCAGCTTTTGCTGCGCTGTAGCATAGATTTCAGAAGGCGGGTTATCCGGTACCGCGTCATTTGAGCCGGAACAACCAACAAGTGCCAGGCTCAGTGTGGCAGCAGCCACCAGATGTTTCATACGCGTCATGACGAAGTGATTATCCTCAAATGTTATGGCGGAAGCTGTCCGTATAGCTCCCGGTAATGACCAGGTACGATAGCACATTATATTAAACGGCATCGCCGTGAAAACCCAACGTTAACGAAGAAGCTGTATATGGCACAACAAGTTCAACTCACCGCAACGGTATCCGAATCACAACTCGGACAACGCTTAGATCAGACTTTGGCGGAATTGTTCCCTGATTATTCACGTTCTCGCATAAAAGAGTGGATCCTTGACCGTCGCGTTACTGTAAACGGCGTCATGGTCGATACACCCAAAGAAAAAGTGCTGGGCGGCGAGCGGGTCGCGATTGACGCTGAGATCGAAGAGGCACAGCGCTGGGAACCGCAGGATCTGCCACTCGACATCGTTTATGAAGATGAAGATATTATTGTCATCAACAAACCACGCGACTTCGTGGTTCACCCTGGCGCCGGTAATCCGGATGGCACGGTATTAAACGCTTTACTTCATCATTTTCCGGCGATTATGGATGTGCCGCGCGCGGGCATCGTACACCGCCTGGACAAAGACACCACCGGTTTAATGGTGGTCGCGAAAACCGTGCCGGCTCAGACGCATCTGGTGGACTCGCTGCAACGTCGCGAAATCACCCGTGAATATGAAGCGGTCGCCATTGGCAATATGACGGCGGGCGGCACTGTTGAGCAGCCTATCAGCCGTCACTCAACCAAACGCACCCACATGGCGGTACACCCCATGGGTAAACCGGCGGTGACGCATTACCGCATCATGGAGCATTTCCGGGCTCATACCCGTCTGCGCCTGCGTCTGGAAACCGGTCGTACTCACCAGATCCGTGTGCATATGTCTCACATCAGCCATCCGCTGGTGGGCGATCCGCTTTACGGTGGCCGTCCGCGTCCGCCAAAAGGAGCATCAGAGGCATTTATTACTACGCTGCGCGGTTTTGACCGTCAGGCCTTGCACGCCACGATGTTGCGCCTCTATCACCCAATCAGCGGTATTGAGATGGAATTCCATGCTGCGCTTCCGCAGGACATGATTGATCTGATCGCGGCGTTAAAAGCAGACACTGAAGAATTCAAAGACCAGATGAATTGGTGATGAATCTGATGACTCCTCAATGGCCTGCGCCGTCATGCGTTCGGGCCTGCTCGACGCAGCGCCAGGGCGGCATAAGCACGTCGCCCTGGGATGCGCTGAATCTCGGCGGGCACGTAGGGGATAATCCAGATGGGGTGGCGCGTAACCGGCAGTTGCTGGTGGAAGAAGCGGGCCTGCCTGCGATCCCGCAGTGGCTGGATCAGGTTCATGGTACTGAGGTTGTGCGTCTGATAGCAGGAGAAAGTACGCCATTACGTGCTGATGCCTGTATCACCGATCAGCCCGGTGTCGTCTGCGCCGTCATGACCGCTGACTGTCTGCCGGTTCTGTTCTGTTCGCAGGATGGGACGGAAGTGGCGGCGGCACATGCAGGCTGGCGCGGACTTTGTGCGGGCGTACTGGAAAATACGCTGGCGCAGTTTCACTCGCCGCCTGAGCAGATTCATGCCTGGCTGGGACCGGCGATCGGACCGGATGCGTTTGAGGTTGGTGCAGAAGTGCGTCAGGCCTTTATGTCTCAGGATCCCCGCGCCGTGCAGGCTTTCCGTCCTTCAGGCGACCGTTTTTACGCTGATATCTGGCTGCTGGCGCGTATGCGACTGCAGGCAGCGGGCGTGAATTCAATCAGCGCCGACAGCCGTTGTACCTTTACGCAGCGCGATGATTTCTTCTCTTTCCGCCGCGATGGGATCACCGGGCGTATGGCAACTTTAATCTGGCTGTTATAACCTTACGCCATAAGACGGTCCAGTTAGCGTGTTTTTTACTCAAATCTCAGGTCATTAACCTTGAAATTTTTGAGGGATGACCTCATTTAATCTCCAGTAGCATTTTGACCTGTAATGGGAGGAATTATGCGTCTGGATCGTCTTACTAATAAATTTCAGCTGGCTCTCGCCGACGCGCAGTCCCTGGCTCTGGGACACGACAACCAATTCATTGAACCTCTGCACCTGATGAGCGCATTGCTTAAACAGGAAGGCGGATCGGTTTCACCTTTACTGACTTCGGCCGGTGTCGACGTTACGCCTTTTCGCGCTCAGGTTGAGCAGGCCATCGATCGCCTGCCACAAGTTGAAGGCAGCGAAGGGGACGTTCAACCTTCATCTGACCTCGTCCGGGTATTAAACCTGTGCGATAAGCTGGCGCAGAAGCGCAACGATAACTTCATTTCATCAGAATTATTTGTTCTGGCCGCCCTGGAATCTCGTGGCTCACTGGCCGATCTGCTCAAAGCAGCGGGCGCAACACGCGAAAAAATCACCGGTGCGATTGAACAGATGCGGGGAGGAGACAACGTGAACGATCAGGGGGCTGAAGATCAGCGCCAGGCATTAAAGAAATACACCATCGATCTGACCGAGCGTGCCGAGAAGGGCAAACTCGATCCGGTCATCGGCCGTGACGAAGAGATTCGCCGCACTATTCAGGTTTTGCAGCGCCGTACCAAAAACAACCCGGTGCTGATTGGTGAACCTGGTGTCGGTAAAACTGCGATTGTTGAAGGGCTGGCGCAGCGCATCATTAACGGTGAAGTGCCTGAGGGTCTGAAAGGTCGTCGGGTACTGGCGCTGGATATGGGGGCGCTGGTGGCTGGTGCGAAATATCGTGGTGAGTTCGAAGAGCGTCTGAAAGGGGTGCTCAGCGACCTGTCGAAACAGGAAGGCAACGTCATTCTGTTTATCGACGAACTGCACACTATGGTCGGTGCGGGTAAAGCGGACGGTGCGATGGATGCCGGCAACATGCTTAAGCCTGCGCTGGCGCGTGGTGAACTGCACTGCGTGGGTGCCACTACGCTTGATGAATACCGTCAGTACATTGAGAAAGATGCCGCGCTGGAACGTCGTTTCCAGAAAGTCTTTGTGGCTGAGCCGAGTGTGGAAGACACCATCGCCATTCTGCGTGGCCTGAAAGAGCGTTATGAACTGCATCACCATGTGCAGATCACTGACCCGGCGATTGTCGCGGCGGCGACCCTGTCTCATCGTTACATTGCTGACCGGCAGCTGCCGGATAAAGCGATTGACCTGATCGATGAGGCAGCATCCAGCATTCGTATGCAGATGGACTCGAAGCCGGAGTCACTGGATCGCCTGGAGCGCCGTATCATTCAGCTGAAGCTTGAGCAGCAGGCACTGAAGAAAGAGGCGGACGATGCCAGTATTAAGCGTCTGGAGATGCTGGAAACCGAGCTGAATCAGAAAGAGCGCGAATATGCCGAGCTGGAAGATGAGTGGAAGACAGAGAAAGCCTCGCTGTCCGGCACACAGAACATCAAAGCCGAACTGGAGCAGGCGCGTCTGAATTTAGAACAGGCCCGTCGCCAGGGCGATCTCGCTCAGATGTCAGAGTTGCAGTACGGTAAAATTCCGGCACTGGAAAAACAGTTAGCCGCAGCGACCCAGGCTGAAGGTAAAACCATGAAGTTACTGCGTAACCGCGTAACAGATGTGGAGATTGCCGATGTGCTGGCTCGCTGGACCGGTATTCCGGTGGCACGAATGATGGAAGGTGAGCGTGATAAGTTGCTGCGTATGGAGCAGGATCTGCATGGCCGGGTCATCGGACAGGATGAAGCGGTTGAAGCAGTATCGAATGCTATCCGCCGTAGTCGTGCAGGTCTTTCTGATCCCAACCGGCCGATCGGTTCCTTCCTGTTCCTGGGACCTACCGGGGTAGGTAAGACCGAACTGTGTAAGTCGCTGGCTAACTTCCTGTTCGACAGTGACGATGCGATGGTTCGTATCGACATGTCCGAATTTATGGAAAAACATTCAGTGTCGCGGCTGGTGGGCGCACCTCCGGGCTATGTCGGCTATGAAGAGGGCGGTTATCTGACCGAAGCTGTACGTCGTCGCCCTTATTCTGTCATTCTGCTGGATGAAGTCGAGAAGGCGCATCCTGATGTCTTCAACATTCTGCTGCAGGTGCTGGATGATGGGCGTCTGACGGATGGGCAGGGTCGTACGGTTGATTTCCGTAACAGCGTGGTGATCATGACCTCTAACCTGGGATCAGATTTAATCCAGGAGCGGTTCGGCAATCTCAGCTATCCGGAAATGAAAGATATTGTGATGGGTGTGGTCGGACAGCATTTCCGTCCTGAATTCGTCAACCGTATCGATGAGGTGGTGGTGTTCCATCCGCTGGCGGAGAAACACATTGCGTCCATTGCGCAGATTCAGCTGCAGCGGTTGTACAAACGTCTGGACGAACGTGGCTATCAACTGCACATCTCGGATGAGGCGATCAAACTGCTGGCGGAGAACGGGTATGACCCGGTCTATGGTGCGCGTCCGCTGAAACGTGCGATACAGCAGCAGATCGAGAACCCGCTGGCTCAGCAGATCCTTGCAGGTTCGCTGGTGCCGGGTAAAACCATCGAAATGGATGTAGTAAACGACGTCATAACTGCACATCAGTAATAGTGCGAATCGAAAAACGGGCCTCAGGCCCGTTTTTTTTGCCCTTTTGAGGGGGTTTTGTTTATTTGTTATTCCTTTTGAGTGCAAATTGACCGGTCAGCAAAAAAGTTGTGATTTGCACTTGCGCTATTTCAGCCGTTCCCTATAATGCGCCTCCACTGACACGGCAAACCGGCAACGGGAAAACGGGTTGGGAGGCGCAGGAGACTGAGCCGCCGGAGAAAAACTTCTCAGAAAGAAGTTGACTCTGCAGGAGGAAAGCGTAATATACGCCACCTCGCGACAGGACGCTAACGCACTGTTCGCACTGCTCTTTAACAATTTATCAGACAATC
>NZ_FOVG01000002.1 GCF_900115075.1 Candidatus Pantoea varia | reverse complement strand
TTCACTCGTGAGGCTTGATATTTTTTACGTCCGGAGACGCTGATATCAATCCTGCGAGTGCCCACACAGATTGTCTGATAAATTGTTAAAGAGCAGTGCGAACAGTGCGTTAGCGTCCTGTCGCGAGGTGGCGTATATTACGCTTTCCTCCTGCAGAGTCAACCTCTATTTCAGAAGTTTTTCTCCGGCGGCTCAGTCTCCTGCGCCTCTCAACCCGTTTTCCCGTTGCCGGTTTGCCGTGTCAGTGGAGGCGCATTATAGGGAACGGCTGAAATAGCGCAAGTGCAAATTGAGACTTTTTTACTGTTCGCCTGAAATTTGCACAAAAGCGCCGTTTTAACCCTTTTTAATGCGTCCTGGCAGCTCTGCAAGGCTATTAATTACCCAATCTGCTACCGCTTCACCTTCAGCCGTAACCGGTTTGCCGCTGCGCACCAGCACTTTGGTGCCAACACCGGCAGCCTTCCCGGCCAACATATCTTCCAGCTTGTCACCTACCATATAAGAAGCGGCCATATCGATATGCAACTCTTCCTGTGCCGTCAGCAGCATGCCCGGCTGCGGCTTACGGCAGTCACATTCCTGACGGAACGCTTCTACTGTTGCTTCGGGATGATGAGGACAGAAATAGATGCCATCAAGATCAACGTCGCGATCGGCCAACGACCAGTCCATCCATTCTGTCAGGCGCATAAAGGTATCTTCGGTAAACATACCGCGCGCTATGCCAGACTGATTGGTCACAACCACCAGCGCATAGCCCATTGCCTTGAGTTGTTGCAGCGCTTCAATCGTGCCGTCAATAAACTGGAAGTCATCGATCTCATGGACATAGCCATTGTCGACATTAAGGGTGCCATCACGATCAAGAAAAATAGCGGGGACTTTATTCGCCACGTAGAAACTCCTGCTGTAAAAATTGCCGATCAGTATCGCATGATTGCTATAAAAGGGAGAATGTCAGATTGAATCACTTCCATTGATTTAGACGTCTGGATGCCCTAACATCCATCCAGCTTTTATCATGAATAAAAGTGACGAGGCCTCCCACACCACGGACAACGCAACACGATAATAAATAACATAATGATTAAACTAGAAAATATCACCAAGGTGTTTCAGCAAGGCACGCGGTCCATTCCGGCGTTGACGGATGTGAGCCTGCATGTGCCTGCCGGACAGATTTATGGCGTTATCGGCGCTTCCGGAGCCGGTAAAAGTACGTTGATTCGTTGCGTTAACCTGCTGGAGCGCCCTACTTCAGGCCGCGTACTGGTCGACGGAGCTGATTTAACCGCGCTCAATGAACGTCAGTTAACACAGGCACGACGCCAGATCGGAATGATCTTCCAGCACTTTAACCTGATGAACTCCCGTACCGTCGCGGGCAACGTCTCTCTTCCACTGGAACTCGGTAATCTGTCCCGCGCTCAGATCAATGCTCGCGTCACTGAGCTGCTGGAACTGGTGGGATTATCAGACAAGCATGATGCGTGGCCTGCCAATCTGTCGGGCGGACAAAAGCAGCGTGTTGCGATTGCCCGTGCCCTGGCCAGCAATCCCAAGGTCCTGCTGTGTGATGAAGCGACCAGCGCACTGGATCCTGCGACGACGCGCTCAATTCTGGAATTGCTTAAAGACATTAATCGCCGACTTGGACTGACGATTCTGCTGATCACCCATGAGATGGATGTGGTGAAACGCATCTGCGATCAGGTTGCGGTCATCAGTCACGGTGAGCTGATTGAGAAAGATAGCGTCAGTGAAGTTTTCTCTCATCCCAAAACGCCTCTGGCGCAGCAGTTTATTCAGTCGACGCTGCATCTGGATATCCCGGATGATTACCAGCAGCGTCTTTCTGCCACCGCCGCTGAAGGCACTGTGCCGCTGCTACGGCTGGAATTCACCGGTAAATCAGTTGATGCGCCGCTGCTTTCCGAAGCGGCCCGCCGTTACAACGTGAATAACAACATTATCAGTGCCCAGATGGATTACGCCGGTGGCGTGAAGTTCGGCATTATGCTGGCAGAAATGCATGGCACAGAAAGCGATACCCGCGAGGCGATAGCCTGGCTGAAGGAGAATCATGTGAAAGTAGAGGTGTTAGGTTATGTCTGAAGCGATGATGTGGTTGCTGGGACGGGGCGTGTGGGAAACGCTGATGATGACCTTCGTCTCGGGCTTTTTCGGTTTTGTTCTGGGCCTGCCGGTCGGGGTTTTACTCTATGTGACCCGTCCAGGACAGATTCTGCAGAATCAGGGGCTTTATCGGGTGCTCTCCGCGCTGGTAAATATCTTCCGCTCGATTCCTTTCATTATCCTGCTGGTCTGGATGATTCCCTTTACCCGTATCATCGTCGGCACCTCAATCGGACTGCAGGCGGCCATCGTGCCGTTGACCGTCGGTGCTGCGCCGTTTATTGCGCGTATGGTTGAAAACGCCTTACTGGAACTGCCAACTGGCCTGATTGAAGCGTCACGTGCCATGGGTGCTACGCCGATGCAGATCATCCGTAAGGTTCTGCTGCCGGAAGCGATGCCGGGCCTGGTGAACGCGGCGACCATCACGCTGATTACGCTGGTCGGCTACTCCGCCATGGGTGGCGCGGTGGGTGCCGGTGGCCTGGGTCAGATCGGTTACCAGTATGGTTATATCGGATATAACGCCACTGTGATGAATACGGTATTGGTGTTGTTAGTGGTTTTGGTGTATCTCATTCAATTCTGTGGCGACCGCATCGTGCGTGCTGTGTCCCATAAATAAGCAAGCAATATCACATTATTAGAGAAGGAAAGGATATGTCTTTCAGATTCAAGAAAATTGCCGCTGTGGGTGCACTGATTGGCGCGATTGCGCTGGCAGGATGCGATCAAAAAGAGAAAGACCCTAACCACATCAAAGTGGGCGTGATTGTCGGTGCTGAGCAGCAGGTTGCTGAAGCAGCGCAGAAAGTGGCTAAAGATAAGTATGGTCTGGACGTTGAGCTGGTCACTTTCAACGACTACGTTCTGCCGAATGAAGCACTGAGCAAAGGCGATATCGACGTTAACGCCTTCCAGCACAAACCTTACCTTGATCAGCAGATCAAAGATCGTGGCTATAAGCTGGTTTCAGTGGGTAATTCTTTCGTCTACCCAATCGCGGGCTATTCGAAGAAGATCAAATCACTGGATGAGCTGCAGGATGGCGCGCAGGTTGCTATTCCAAACGATCCGACCAACCTGGGCCGAACACTGCTGCTGCTGCAGAAAGTCGGTCTGATCAAACTGAAAGATGGCGTGGGCTTGCTGCCAACCTCGCTGGATATCACTGAGAATCCTAAGCATCTGAAAATTGTTGAGCTGGAAGCGCCGCAGCTGCCACGCTCACTGGACGATCAACAGATTGCGCTGGCGGTGATCAACACCACCTACGCCAGCCAGATTGGCCTGACGCCAGCGAAAGATGGCATTTTCGTCGAAGATAAAGATTCACCTTATGTGAACCTGATTGTCGCGCGTGAAGATAATAAAGATGCAGAAAACGTGAAGAAATTCGTCAAGGCCTACCAGTCTGATGAAGTCTACGCAGAAGCTAACAAAGTCTTTAACGGCGGCGCGGTTAAAGGCTGGTAATTCAGCTGTTCATCTCCTGAAGGGCGGCGCGATGCCGCCCTTTCTGTTATTGGGTGCCCTGCCCGACTTGTTATTTATTCTTGTCCTTGTTTCAATAACGCCACTTTTTGAAACCTGAGGATGTTGCCATGCGTTTTTTACCGCTCTGCTTGTTAGCATTGATGCTGACAGGGTGTGTTCATGAGTATCACCCGATAAGCAGCGCACCGTCCCGGCCGCAGCAATCCAGTGAACCGACCCGCAAGCCTGTAGCACGACCTGCCCCGGTTAAACTCTATACCGATGCCGCCGATCTGGTCAGTAAGCCGTTCCGCGATCTGGGTGAAGTCTCCGCTGAAGATTGCCAGATCAGCAATCAGAACTCCCCGGCGAACATCGCCACGGCACGTAAACGTCTGCAGATCAAAGCATCACAGATGAAAGCCAATGCAGTGCTGCTGCATCAGTGTGAAATCGTCACCGGCACGCCAGGCTGCTATCGTCAGGCCGTCTGTCAGGGTTCAGCGCTGAAAGTCAGCAGTCAATGAGTGAGTTCACCTTTGCGCAAATTGGCGTAATCCGTTCGCCGTGGAAGGAGAAGTTTGCCGTACCACGCCAGCCAGGCCTGGTGCAGGATGGCGGTGGCGAGCTTCACCTGCAGCCACCTTACAATCAGCCGGAAGCGGTACGCGGACTGGACGCATTCAGTCACCTCTGGCTGCTTTTTGTTTTTCATCAGACGATGGAAGGTGGCTGGCGTCCCACGGTTCGCCCTCCCCGTCTGGGCGGCAATGCGCGCATGGGTGTCTTTGCGACACGTTCAACGTTCCGTCCCAATCCCATTGGGATGTCACTGGTTGAACTGAAAGGTATCAGAATTGAAAAACAGCAGGTGATCCTGCAGCTTGGCAGTCTGGATCTGGTTGATGGCACCCCGGTGGTAGATATCAAACCTTATCTGCCCTTTGCCGAAGCGCTGCCTCATGCCCAGGCAGGTTTTGCTCAGACGGCTCCTGCGGCTGATATGCCGGTTCGCTTCTCCGTGCTGGCACAGCAGCAACTTCACCAGCAGTCGCGCTACCCCAATCTGGCACGCTTTATCAGTGAAGTGCTGGCACAGGATCCCCGCCCCGCTTACCGTCAGGGTGAAACGCAGGAGCGGGAATATGCAGCCTGGCTGATGGATTTTAATGTACGCTGGCGCATCGACGATGCCGGTACTGAAGTGATCGCTATCGACCCGCGTTAAAACCCGCTTTTGAGCCGGTGATCTCACTGGTACACTAGCCGCCAGCAAAATTATGTCTGTGACTTTCCGATCAACTGGAACCGTAATCAATGCGTACTACTCAATATCTGCTCTCTACTCAGAAAGAGACGCCTTCCGACGCTGAAGTGATCAGCCACCAGCTGATGCTGCGCGCCGGTATGATCCGCAAACTGGCTTCTGGCTTGTACACCTGGTTACCGACCGGGGTTCGCGTGCTGAAAAAAGTCGAAAACATCGTGCGTGAAGAGATGAATAACGCGGGCGCGGTTGAGATTTTAATGCCGGTTGTGCAGCCCGCCGACCTGTGGCAGGAGAGCGGTCGCTGGGAGGAGTATGGCCCGGAACTGTTACGTATTGCCGATCGCCACGAGCGTCCGTTCGTGCTGGGTCCGACGCATGAAGAGGTGGTCACTGACCTGATCCGCAATGAGCTGAGCTCTTATAAGCAGTTGCCGCTCAACCTGTATCAGATTCAGACCAAATTCCGTGATGAAGTACGTCCCCGTTTTGGCGTGATGCGTTCACGCGAGTTCATCATGAAAGATTCTTACTCGTTCCACACGTCGCAGGAGTCGCTGCAGGAAACGTATGACGCGATGTACCGCGCCTATAGCCAGATCTTCAGCCGTATGGGACTGGATTTCCGTGCTGTGCAGGCCGATACCGGCTCTATCGGCGGCAGCGCATCACATGAGTTCCAGGTGCTGGCGCAGAGCGGTGAAGATGATGTGATCTTCTCTACCGATTCTGATTACGCCGCTAACATTGAGCTGGCCGAAGCCGTCGCACCCGCCGGTGAACGTGCTGCGCCGTCGCAGGAGATGCAACTGGTTGAGACGCCAGACGCAAAAACCATCGCGGAGCTGGTTGAGCAATTCAATGTGCCTGTTGAAAAAACAGTGAAAACGCTGATTGTTAAAGGTGCAGAAGAGAGCGGCCATGCACTGGTTGCCCTGCTGGTTCGCGGCGATCATCAGCTGAATGAGATCAAAGCAGAGAAGTCAGCAATCGTTGCGTCACCACTGGTGTTCGCGACGGAAGAAGAGATTCGCGCCGCAGTGGGTGCTGGTCCGGGTTCAATCGGGCCTGTGGGTCTGCAGATGCCGATCATTGCCGACCGTACCGTAGCGAAGATGAGCGATTTCAGCGCCGGTGCCAACGTCGATGGTAAACACTACTTCGGCATTAACTGGGAGCGCGATCTGCCGCTGGCTAGCGTTGCGGATATCCGTAACGTGGTCGAAGGCGATTTAAGCCCGGATGGCAAAGGTACGCTGCAAATCAAACGCGGCATCGAAGTCGGTCACATCTTCCAGCTCGGCACCAAGTATTCTGACGCGCTGAAAGCATCGGTTCAGGGTGAAGATGGCCGTAATCAGGTAATGAGCATGGGCTGCTACGGCATCGGCATCACCCGCGTTGTTGCCGCCGCCATTGAGCAAAACCATGACGATCGCGGCATCATCTGGCCCGCCGCACTGGCACCTTTCGAGGTGGCGATTCTGCCGATGAATATGCAGAAATCGTTCCGCGTTAAAGAGCTGGCGGAAGAGCTGTATGCCACTCTGCGTGCCAAAGGCGTTGACGTTATTCTGGATGACCGTAAAGAGCGTCCGGGCGTGATGTTCGCAGATATGGAACTGATCGGTGTGCCACACACCATCGTCATCGGCGACCGCAATCTCGACAATCAGGAGATTGAATACAAATCACGTCGTGCCGGTGAGAAGCAGATGATTAAGCAGGATGAAATCGTTGATTTCCTGCTGAAGGCTCTGAATAAGTAAGTTCTTAGCGTTAATCAAACGCCCCGCCTGCGGGGCGTTTTTTATTGCACCTTGCCGCGCATCGATTTAGTCGTACTGCGGCGTGATTTTCCTTCCAGACGACGCTCTTTAGAGGCACGGGTCGGCCGCGTGGCGCGCCGGGCTTTTTCCACGGTACTCAGCTCCTGGATTAAATTGACCAGACGTTGCAACGCTGCTTCACGATTCATCTCCTGACTGCGATATTCCTGCGCCTTGATCACCACGACGCCATCACCAGTAATCAAATGGTGGCTGGCGGTGAGCAGCCGCTCTTTATAAAATGCGGGCAGTGAAGAGGCCGCAATATCGAAGCGCAGATGAATGGCGGTGCTGGCTTTGTTGACATGTTGTCCGCCTGCGCCCTGAGCGCGAATCGCCGTCAGCTCAATCTCACTCTCCGGAATCTCAACCGAACGGGATAGCATAATCATTGACTCGCTCCCCACACCTTAATCACGTTGACCTCCGATAACCTGTTCATCAAATTAACCTTTTGTGCTCTGATTCATCCCGCCTCAGACAGCGGAATCTGTCACTTTAGCAGTGATTCGCACACGGTTCCTGCTTTACGCAGGCTGATTTCCTCCGAATGGCTATGATATAGTCGCCAGTTAACCAGAGTATTTATGCTCTGCTGAGGAGGGCCACGTGCAAAATTATTGTGAGTTAGTTCGCCGGAAATATGCCGAAATCGGCAGCGGAGATTTAGGTTACATACCGGATGCGATTGGCTGCGCATTGAAGGCACTTAATGATATTGCCGCAAATACTGAGCTAAACTCTTCTGTCAGGGAACAGGCGGCCTACGCCGCTGCTAACTTATTGGTGAGCGACTATGTTGATAAATGAAGCGTACCAACCTATCAATTGCGATGATTACGATAATCTAGAACTCGCCTGCCAGAACAACTGGATGCTGTCGCTGGAAATGAAAGATGGCGAGCAGCTTAAAGCCGGGGCAAAAGAGATATTTTCACGCAAGAATGTGGAATATCTGGCTATCGACCTTTCTGGGGAGCATCGCGAATTACGTCTCGACCATATCGCCAGCTTCACCCATCCCGAGTTGGGTACGGTCGTTGTCAGCGCAGAGTAATGCACGCATCATGGGCGGGACCTTCCCGCCCTGTTAAACCTCAGGGTTGCAACGAACTGTAATACGCCGCCAGATCCGCCATATCGCCGTCACTCAATCCCGCCACAAACGCCTTCATCACCTCAGCCTGCCCCCCATTGCGCTCGCCCTTTTTATAGGCCTGCAGGGCATGTTCCAGATAAGGTGCGTGTTGCCCGGCCAGGTTTGGGTATAGCGGCACCGCCGCTTTTCCCGCTGCGCCATGACAGGCCAGACAGCTTCCCGCTTTCTGTGCGCCACGCTGCGCATCACCCGCAGCCCATGCCGGTAACACGGCGGCCACTAAACAGGCGATAAGCCATTGCTTCATTATTGTTGCTCTCCTGCGCGGGATGCTCCGTCCCAGATTATCTGCCAGCCCGGCTGATGACTGGCCGCGCCAGCGTGGGTGACAAACAGATTCGGAACACAGATCAGCGTCTGGTTATAAAAAATTAACGGCAGCCGCTCTCGCTGCCACGGCGGTATCTGTAACTCCTGCCACAACTTCTTCATTTCCCTTCCGCCATGACGGCCCACCAGATGGACGTGCCCCTGCGCATGAAATCGCACGCTGACCTGCTCATCAGGCAGAGGATAGCGCAACAGGCTCTGCGCCTGGCTGGCACGCAGCGTGCCGAGATTCTGCGGTAACGCCAGCGGCTGGCAGAGATCGGGCCATGCCAGCTCGGTGTCGCGCAGCGAACTGAGCAACGGCAGCCAATAGAGCTGCTGACGGTAGCGACGGAGTTCAGCCTGACCGAATCGCAGCTTCGGCTGCGCATCCTCCCGGCTCGCCATCACTTCATCATGGATGCGTTTCAGCGCGTCACGGGAGGGCATCGACCCACCCTGCCCGGCGATCCAGCGGCGCAATAACGCATTAGCACGCAGCTCACTCATGACCATCAAGGGCGGAAAGTGCAGGCTGCCATCTGGCTGGATGAGCTCATTCAGTTGTCCGGCGAGCAGTTCATCCAGTAACTGCTCCTGCTCACTGCACAATGCTGCACTTCGGGCTGTCGCCTCGGCAAAATGGGGCCAGCGCTGGTAAAGCTCCGGCAGCAGCCGCTGACGAAGGAAGTTACGGTCATAGCGTTGATCCTGATTGCTCTCATCTTCGATCCACACCAGCTGATGCGCGTCTGCATAAGCTTCAAGCGACTGTCGCGACTGATTCAGCAGCGGACGCACCAGCTGATGCGAACCCAGCGCGCGTGTAGCGGGCATCGCCGCCAGCCCGGCCGGACCGCTGCCGCGCTTCAGTGCCAGCATAAACGTTTCACACTGATCGTCGAGGTGCTGCGCGGTGAGTAAGACTTCACCCGGCAACAGTGCCGCACTCAGCGCCTGATAACGGGCGATGCGGGCGGCGGCTTCTATGCCGTTTTCCCTGCCATCCACGGTAACGCGCAGTACCTCACACGGCAGTTGCCACTGCTCGCATACCGACAGGCAATGAGCGGCCCAACGATCGGCATTCGGGCTGAGCCCGTGGTGAACATGCAAAGCCCGCAGATGTGAATGAGGATGCTGCGCCTGCCAGCCGCGAAGCTGATGCAGCAGCACGGTTGAATCGAGTCCGCCGCTGAATGCGACCACCAGCGCGGCATCGGGTTGCAACATGGCATCAAAAGCGGGCAAAGGCATGGCAGAATCCAGAAAGTCGGGCCACTGAATGTCGCCCGCTGAGCGCGCTATTTTACCCCTGATAAAGCTCCAGCGGCAAACCATCCGGATCGGCAAAGAACGTACACTGTTTACCGGTCAGTTCATCAATGCGAATCGGCTCGCAGATAACCCCCTTATCTGTCAGTGTGGCGACAGCGGCGGCCACATCCGGCACGGTAAAGGCCAGATGACGCAGGCCACATGCCTCGGGATGACTGACCCGCGCTGGCGGCTCAGGGAAAGAGAACAGCTCAATGGTATAGCGATCCTGTAAGGCCAGGTCGCCTTTCCAGGAGTCACGCGCCTCGCGATAATATTCGCCCATCAGGCGAAAGCCCAGCACATCACAATAGAATGCTTTGCTGCGCTGATAGTCGGAAGCGATGATGGCGATGTGGTGAATAGCGGTTAACTGCAACATAGTGGATATCCTGATTCGGGCAGGCTGTCCGCAGACACCCTGCCGCTGTGAGTCGTTTAATAGCTTACGCGGGATCGTTTTTCAGCACGCGGACGCGGTATTCGCCCTCTTGCGTCAGGCTGGCACCGTGAATATCCGTTTCGAAGCCCGGATAATGCCGACCAATGCTGCACAGCATCAGCAGGAAATCGAGCACGGCACGGCTCTTCCCGGTAATCATCTCTCCCGGCATCACCAGGGGAACGCCTGGTGGATAAGGCAGAATCATGTTGGCTGATACCCGCCCGACGAGTTCGCTGAGATCCACCGTTTCGATGTTGCCCTTCACCTGCTGCTGAAACGCCTGATGCGGCGTCATCTTCATTTCTGGCAGGACATCAAATGCCTGCAGCATCAGACGCGGCAGATCATGATGGCGGATCAACTGATGGATCCCCTGCGCCAGCGTCTGAATGCGCATATTGCGATAGAAGTCGGGATCTTCGGCATAGAGATCCGGCAGCATGTTCTTTACCCGCAGATTGAGATCGTAGGCGCGTTTGAACTCAGTCAGACCGCGCAGCACGCTCATCGCTTTGGTTTTGTCGATGCCGATGCTGAACAGGAACAGCAGGTTGTAGGGGCCGGTTTTCTCCACCACGATGCCGCGCTCATCAAGGAACTTCGCCACCAGCGCCGCCGGGATCCCCTCGTCGGCCATCTCCCCCAGCTCGCTCATGCCCGGCGTCAGGATCGTGACTTTGATCGGATCGAGATACATGTGATCGCGATCGGCCTGAGTAAATCCGTGCCAGTCTTCCTCACCAGGCTGGATCGCCCAGCACTGCGCTTCGTCGATCTGTTCTGGCTGCCAGATATCGAAGAACCAGCTGTCGGACTCTTCACGCAGGCGCTGAATCTCACGACGAAAGTGCAGCGCACGCTCCACAGAGCGATTGATCAGTCGCTTGCCGGGATTGCCGCGCAGCATCGCAGCAGCAGTTTCAATTGAAGAGACGATGGCGTAATTGGGCGAAGTGGTGGTGTGCATCATGTAGGCTTCGTTAAACGTCTGTTCGTCGTAGTCGCCTTTAATGTGAATCATGGATGCCTGCGAAAACGCCGCCAGCAGTTTGTGGGTCGATTGCGTTTCGTACACCACTTTGCCCGGGATGCGGTCGCCACTCATGCCGCTCTTACCGGCGTAGATCGGATGGAAATTGGTGTAAGGCACCCAGGCCGAATCGAAATGAATCGACGGTACATCCAGCGTCTCTTTGATGTACTGGGTGTTGTAGAGCAGTCCATCGTAAGTCGAGTTAGTGATCACCGCATGAACCGGCCAGGTGGCGCGATCGGTCGTCGCGACCTTCAGCGTAATACTCTCGCGGGTAAATTCATGCTTCGGGATACCGCCGAGAATACCCAGCGCATTGCGGGTCGGCTTCAGCCAGATCGGAATCAGATCGCTCATCATCAGCAGATGGGTCAAAGACTTGTGGCAGTTACGATCGATCAGCACGGTGCTGCCCGCCGGGGCGGCATACATACCGACAATTTTATTCGACGTTGAGGTGCCGTTGGTCACCATGTAACTCTGCTCGGCGCCAAAGGTGCGGGCGATGTACTCTTCCGCTTCAAGATGCGGACCCGTGTGATCCAGCAGCGAACCCAGCTCGGTAACAGAAATTGAGATATCTGACTTCAGGGTATTGGCCCCGAAGAAATCATAAAACAGGCAGCCTACCGGGCTCTTCTGAAACGCGGTACCCGCCATATGGCCCGGCGTGCAGAAGGTATACTTGCCCTCTTTCACATAGGTGAACAGCGCTTTAGTCAGTGGCGGCGTAATGTGGTCGAGATAGTCATCGGTATACTGCCGGATATGCAGCGCGATATCGTCCGCGGCATTCAGCGCATATTCAAAGAAGTGCAGTGGCATGCGCATCTCATTGATGCTGATGTCCATCTGCGAGTGGGTGTTGATAAAGGCATACAGTGGCAGGTATTCGTTGAGCTGATTAATCTCACCGCACAGCGCCGGACTGTTGTGCGTGTCCCAGTCGAAGATGACGCCGCTGATACGCGGATTGTGTTCGATCAGTTTCAGCAGATCGTCACTGTTTTTTGGGTAAAGCAGCTGGAAGCCTTGCAGATTTAACGCCGCGTCAAGTTCGCGTAACGGTTCATCTTTATAAAACACGCCGTGCGCGCCCATGATCGCCAGAATATTCAATGCCCATCTCCGTGATTGTTATGCAACCGGACAAGCATAACCGCTAACTCAGGGAAGGTGTAGCAAGGGGACGATCAGATGAGGCTGAAAGGCATTGGACCGCGTGCTTAGATAAACCAGCAGCATAAAAAAAGCGGACCGGAGTCCGCTTTATTGAGGAGGCTAAATCAGGCGTAGCCGTAGCTCATCAGGCGCTGATAACGACGATCCAGCAGCTCTTCAGTGCTTAATCCATCGAGATCGGCCAGGTCAGCCAGCAGCTGCTGCTTCAGTGACTGCGCCATATCAACCGGACGACGATGTGCGCCACCCAGCGGTTCAGGGATCACTGAGTCAATCAGCTTCAGCTCTTTCAGACGGTGAGCAGTAATACCCATCGCTTCGGCGGCCAGTGGCGCTTTGTCAGCGCTTTTCCACAGAATGGAAGCACAGCCTTCCGGTGAGATCACTGAATAGGTGCTGTATTGCAGCATATTCACTTTATCGCCCACACCAATCGCCAGCGCACCACCTGAACCGCCCTCACCGATGACCGTACAGATTACCGGTACTTTCAGGCCAGACATTTCACGCAGGTTGCGGGCGATCGCTTCAGACTGCCCACGCTCTTCCGCGCCCACGCCAGGATAGGCACCCGGTGTGTCGATGAAGGTGATAATTGGCATTTTGAAACGCTCAGCCATCTCCATCAGACGCAACGCTTTGCGATAGCCTTCCGGTGCTGGCATGCCGAAGTTACGGCGAATCTTCTCTTTGGTTTCACGGCCTTTCTGGTGCCCGATGATCATCACTGGACGTCCATCAAGACGCGCAATCCCGCCCACAATCGCTTTGTCATCCGCATAAGCACGGTCACCCGCCAGCTCATCGAAATCGTCGAAAGCGTTACGGACGTAGTCAAAGGTGTAAGGACGTAAAGGATGACGCGCCAGTTGAGCGATCTGCCATGCGCCCAAATCCGCGAAGATTTTACGGGTCAGCTCAACGCTTTTCTCACGCAGACGCTGAACCTCTTCATCCAGATTAACGTGTTTATCATCCTGACGACCAATCGAGGTCAGCGAATCAATCTTCGCTTCCAGTTCTGCAATTGGCTGTTCAAAATCCAGGTAATTAAGACTCATAATGTTCCTGTTCTAGTCAAACTCCAGTTCCACCTGCTCCGATCCAATCAACGAGCGCAGATCGTTAAGTAAACGATCGCTGGGCGAAATTCGCCACGCTGCACCAAAGCGCAGCTTCGCTCGCGCGTCGGCTCTCTGATAGTAGAGATGCACCGGAATAGTCCCTGATCGATGGGGTTCCAGGGACTGACGGAGTCGGTTTAATAGCTGGTCATCAATTTGCCTGTCCGTCAGCGAGATAGCAAGTCCGCGCGCGTATTTTTCGCGAGCTTCATCGATGTCCATGACTTCACGCGCGGTCATTTTAAGCCCGCCACTGAAGTCATCAAAGCTGACCTGTCCGCTGACGATCAGGATTCGGTCTTTCTCCAGCAGATGCTGGTATTTATCTAACGCATCGGTAAATAACATCACCTCAAGACGACCGGAGCGATCGTCCAGAGTACAGATACCAATTCGATTGCCGCGTTTGGTGACCATTACCCGTGCGGCGATCACCAGACCGGCCGCCACAGTAATTTTCCCCCGATCGGTAGGATGCATATCTTTCAGTCGCACCCCGCCAACG
The DNA here is from genome assembly GCF_900115075.1 of Candidatus Pantoea varia. Taxonomy (GTDB): domain Bacteria; phylum Pseudomonadota; class Gammaproteobacteria; order Enterobacterales; family Enterobacteriaceae; genus Pantoea; species Pantoea varia. The sequence goes on along the minus strand of NZ_FOVG01000002.1, from coordinate 555,202 downwards.
TAACGCTCAATTTCTTTCAGATACTGATTAATCGGGTGGCCGGTAAGATATAGCCCCAGCGTTTCCCGTTCGCCATCCAGTTGCACCTGCTCAGGCCACGGCGTGACGCTGGCATACGATTTCTCAACCTGCTCCGGCTCTTCCGCCAGCACGCCAAACATATCCGCCTGGCCAATCGCCTCCGCTTTCGCGTGCTGATCGGCGGCTTTTAACGCATCACTGAGTGAACTCATCAGCGCGGCGCGATGCGGTCCGAGGCGATCGAAAGCGCCGGACATGATCAGTTTTTCCATCACCCGACGGTTGATCTTTTTGGTATCGGTACGGGCGCAAAGATCAAAGAGTTCGCGGAAATAACCGCCCTCGTTACGGGCGTCAATGATCGCTTCGATCGGACCTTCACCCACACCTTTGATCGCGCCGATTCCGTAAACGATCTCGCCCGCTTCATTAACGTGGAACGGATAGAGACCGGAGTTGATATCGGGCGGCAGGACTTTCAGCCCCATCCGCCAGCATTCATCGACCAGACCCACCACTTTCTCGGTGTTATCCATATCGGCGGTCATGACCGCCGCCATGAACTCTGCCGGGTAGTGCGCTTTCAGCCACAGGGTCTGATAGGAGACCAGTGCGTAAGCCGCAGAGTGTGACTTGTTAAAGCCATAGCCTGCAAATTTTTCTACCAGATCGAAGATCTTCATCGACAGTTCGCCGTCGATGCCCATGCTTTCGGCACCGTCACGGAAGACTGAACGCTGCTTGGCCATCTCCTCGGGCTTCTTTTTACCCATGGCGCGACGCAGCATATCTGCACCGCCCAGCGTATAGCCAGAGAGAACCTGGGCGATCTGCATCACCTGTTCCTGGTAAAGAATGATGCCGTAGGTCGGCTCCAGCACCGGCTTCAGGCTTTCGTGCTGCCACTGGATATCCGGGTAAGAGATTGCTTCACGGCCATGCTTACGGTCAATGAAGTTATCTACCATGCCGGACTGCAGTGGGCCAGGACGGAACAGCGCCACCAGTGCGATCATATCTTCGAAGCAGTCGGGCTTCAGACGCTTAATCAGATCTTTCATGCCGCGCGATTCAAGCTGGAATACCGCAGTGGTTTCCGAGCGCTGCAGCATATCGAAGCTTTTCTTATCATCCAGCGGGATTGAGGCGATGTCGATCGGATCCAGCCCCTGCTTTTCACGGCGTGGGTTGATCATCTTCAGCGCCCAGTCGATGATTGTCAGCGTACGCAGACCCAGGAAGTCGAACTTTACCAGGCCGGCATATTCCACGTCATTTTTATCGAACTGGGTAACCGGGAACTGGCCGTGCTCATCGCAATAGAGCGGCGCAAAATCAGTGATCTTCGTTGGCGCAATGACCACGCCACCTGCATGCTTACCGGCGTTACGCGTAACCCCTTCCAGCTTGCGCGCCATGTCGATTAGCGCTTTAACCTCTTCGTCCGCGTCATACATCGCTGGAAGCTGCGGTTCAGCAATAAAGGCTTTTTCCAGCGTCATGCCGGGATCGGGCGGGATCAATTTTGAAATGCGATCAACAAAGCCGTAAGGATGACCCAGCACGCGGCCCACATCGCGGATAACCGCTTTCGCCGCCATGGTACCGAAGGTAATAATCTGGGAAACCGCTTCACGTCCGTACATATCTGCGACGTGTTCGATTACCTGATCGCGCTTCTCCATGCAGAAGTCGACGTCGAAGTCGGGCATCGAGACACGTTCCGGGTTCAGGAAACGTTCGAACAGCAGGTCAAATTCCAGCGGATCGATATCGGTGATTTTCAGCGCATAGGCCACCAGCGAACCGGCACCGGAACCACGCCCCGGCCCGACCGGCACGCCGTTATCTTTGGACCACTGGATAAACTCCATTACGATCAGGAAGTAGCCAGGGAATCCCATCTGGTTAATAACGGTGAGTTCAATCTCCAGACGCTCATCATATTCCGGGCGTTTTTCCAGACGTTCGGCTTCGTCCGGGAACAGGAACTCCAGACGCTCTTCCAGGCCCTCACGGGATTTCACCACCAGATAATCTTCGGTGGTCATGTCGCCGGTAGGGAACTGCGGCAGGAAGTACTCGCCGAGCCGCACCGTCACGTTACAACGCTTAGCAATCTCTACGCTGTTTTCCAGCGCTTCCGGGATGTCCGAGAAGAGCTCGCACATCTCCTCTTCGCTGCGCATATATTGCTGAGGACTGTAGTTGCGCGGACGCTTGGGGTCATCCAGCGTATAACCATCATGAATGGCGACGCGAATTTCGTGCGCATCGAAATCTTCTGCATTGATAAAGCAGACTTCATTGGTGGCGACGACCGGTATTCCCTCTGCAATCGCCAGCTCAACTGCGGCATGCAGATAGCTTTCTTCGTCCTGACGTCCGGTACGAATCAGCTCCAGGTAGTAGCGATCGGGGAAATGTTGCTGATAAAAAGCCAGGCATTGCGAAACCAGAGCATTGTTGCCACGCAGCAGGCTGCGACCTACATCACCGCGCCGTCCGCCCGACAGCAGAATTAATCCTTCCTGCAATTCAACCAGCCAGTCGCGATCGATGATCGGTCCGTCCACGCCATAACCACGCTGATAGGCACGTGAGATGAGCAGCGTCAGGTTCTGGTATCCGGTATTACTGGACGCCAGCACGGTAAGCTGTGTCAGTTCATCCCCCATCAGCTCACTGGCCACGTTGAAATCGGCACCAATGACCGGCTTTATCCCTGCGCTGTGCGCGCCACCGTAGAATTTCACCAGGCCACAGAGGTTAGTGAAGTCGGTAATCGCGATAGCAGGCATGCCAAGGGCAGCCGCCTTCTTGATCAACGGCCCGGTTTTCGCCAGGCCATCAACCATCGAATAGTCACTGTGGACACGCAGATGTATAAAACGGGGTTCAGCCATATCAGTTTCCGGTTAAAACAGCGTCAGGCTATTAAAGCGTAAGGGTCTGGCGGGCAGCCAGTACTTCAGCATCGAGCAGCGCATTGCGTACGGGCGCAAAACTGCGACGGTGGTGCGGCGTGGCGCCATATTGCGTCAGCTTTTCCATATGCAGCGCCGTTGGATAGCCTTTGTGTTGTGCAAAACCATACTGCGGGAACAGCAGATCCAGTTCGGCCATCTCACGATCCCGCGAGACTTTGGCGATGATCGATGCTGCACTGATTTCGGCAACCAGGCTATCCCCTTTGACAACGGCCTGTGAAGGCATAGGCAATGTCGGGCAACGGTTACCATCAATCAGCACATAGTCGGGCTGAATACTCAGGCCAGCTACCGCACGCTGCATCGCCAGCATGGTAGCGTGCAGAATATTGAGCTGATCGATCTCTTCAGGTTCTGCGCGTCCCAGACTCCATGCCAGCGCTTTCTCTTTGATTTCGTCGTACAACGCCAGTCGGCGTTTTTCCGACAGTTTCTTCGAGTCAGCCAGGCCGGTAATCGGGTTGGCCGGATCGAGGATCACGGCAGCAGTGACCACCGCGCCAACCAGCGGACCGCGACCGACTTCGTCCACACCGGCAATCAGTCTGGCGACAGGATAGATAAAATCAGGCATTCACCAGCTCCAGTACTGCATCCGCTGCCTGCTCATCGGCGTTCCAGCGGATCTGTTGATGTAATTCATGAAACGTCTGCAGCAAAGTTTCGCGCTCAGGTCCGGCATGCAGCAACGGATCTAACGCCGCGGCCAGGGCTTCAGGCTGGCACTCATCCTGCAGTAACTCTTTGACCAGCTCACGCCCTGCCAGCAGGTTTGGTAGCGAGACGTAAGGCGTTTTCACCAAGCGTTTCGCCAGCCAGTAAGTGGCCGGCTTCATGCGATAACCGACGACCATAGGGCATTTTGCCAGCATGCACTCCAGTGCGGCAGTACCTGACGCCAGGAGTGCGGCATCGCTCGCAATCATCGCCTCACGCCCCTGACCATCCAGCAGATGCATCGGCAGTTCGGGTGCGACGTCGGCTTTGATCTTCTCAAATTGTTCGCGACGACGGGCGTTAACCAGCGGCACCACGATTTCCAGCGCAGGATAGTGACGACGCAATAATTGAGCTGTTTTCAGGAAATCAGCGCTGAGCATTTCCACTTCCGCACCACGGCTGCCGGGCAGCAGGGCCAGACAGAGCGCATCATCAGCAATGCCGAGATGACGGCGCGCAGCCCGCTTATCGGGTTGCAGCGGCATGGCATCCGCCATGGTGTGGCCGATAAAGCGACAGGGAACGTTATAGCGATCGTAGAAGGCTTTTTCAAACGGCAGGAAGGCCAGCACCAGATCGGTGTTACGACCAATCTTAAAGACGCGCTTTTGCCGCCATGCCCACACCGAAGGACTGACATAGTGGATAGTGCGAATACCCGTGCGTTTGAGATTGCCTTCCAGCGTGATATTGAAATCGGGCGCATCAATTCCGACAAAGACATCGGGTCTGAGCTCGGTAAAGCGTCGGGTGAGATCGCGGCGTATTGTCAGCAGACGTCGCAGGCGACCCAGCACCTCGACGATGCCCATCACCGCAAGCTCTTCCATCTCATACCAGGCTTCACATCCTTCAGCCTGCATCAGGGGTCCCGCCACGCCGACAAAGCGAGAATCAGGATGACGGGCTTTCAGGGCACGAATCAGACCTGCACCAAGAATATCGCCGGAGGTTTCTCCGGCGACCAGGGCAATCGTTAAAGGACGCGCTGACATGGATTAACGAATTAATCCACGGGTTGAACGGGTGAAGAAGTCGTAGAAAGGCTGCACTTCGCTGTGCTGCTGCGCAATGGCTTCGATTTCAGGCTTCACTTCTTCCAGCGTTCTGCCGCTGCGATAGAGCAACTTGTAGGCGTTGCGAATTGCGTGCAACGACTCTTTGCTGAAGCCACGGCGTTTAAGACCTTCAATATTGATCCCGAACGGCGTAGCGTGGTTGCCCTGCGCAATAACGTAAGGCGGCACATCCTGCGCCACGCCGGAACAGCCACCTACCATCACATGAGCACCAATGATGCACCACTGATGTACCGCTGTCATGCCGCCAATAATGGCGAAATCATCGACCGTCACGTGACCACCCAGGGTGGCGTTGTTGGCGAAGATACAGCGATTGCCAATCACGCAGTCATGCGCGATGTGGACATTCACCATCAGCAGATTATCGCTGCCCACGGTGGTGACATGGCCACCCTGAGTGGTGCCGCGATGAATCGTCACGCTTTCACGGATGCGGTTGCGATCACCGATCTCAACCCGTGTTGGCTCACCGGCATATTTCAGATCCTGATTCACTTCGCCAATTGAGGCGAACTGATAGATCTGATTATCTTTACCGATACGCGTGTGGCCGTTCACCACAACGTGTGACTTCAGTACTGTTCCTTCACCGATCTCCACATTCGCGCCAATAAAGCAAAACGGGCCAATGTGAACGCGGGCGCCAATGATAGCGCCCTCTTCAATGACAGAACTGGGATGGATAGTGGCGGTTGGATCAATCACGAATTATGCCTCCCGGCTGCGGGCACACATCATGGTCGCTTCACAAACGATTTTACCGTCGACAGTCGCTACGCCTTTAAAGCGGGTCAGACCACGGCGGGTTTTCTCGAAAGTGACTTCCATGATCATTTGATCGCCTGGTACCACAGGGCGCTTGAAGCGGGCACTGTCGATACCGGCAAAGTAATAGAGTTCGCCTGGCTCCAGTTTACCTACGCTTTTAAACGCCAGAATACCGGTGGCCTGCGCCATCGCTTCCAGGATCAGAACGCCAGGAAAAATCGGTTTACCAGGGAAGTGCCCCTGGAAAAACGGTTCATTAACAGAAACGTTCTTCACTGCACGCAGGTATTTGTGCTCTTCAAATTCGAGCACGCGATCTACCAGCAGAAACGGATAGCGGTGCGGCAGCAGCTCTAAAATCTCTTCAATTTTCAGAGTATGAGTTTCAGTAGTCAAAATACTCTTCCTGTCCTAAAAATCTGATGACATCAATAACACGGCCTGCACAGATCAAAATGATCTTCCGCAGGCCGCAAATAGGTACTGTGGCGCCGGGCTTCCCTGCTTAACATTTTTATTATGAAAGCCGGTCAGTTTTGGGATGGCGGTTAGTCGTCTTTGCCGACCTTGCGCTCGATGGCTTTTAAGCGTTTGCTCATATCATCGATGTTCATCACCAGCGCTGCAGTTTTACGCCAGGTTTTGTTGGGTTGCAGCGGAATGCCTGACGAATAAACGCCTGGCTCTGTGATAGGACGCATGACCATACCCATACCGGTCACCGTTACTTTGTCACAGATTTCCATATGGCCGTTAATGACGCTGGCACCGCCAATCATACAGTAACGTCCAATTTTCAAACTACCCGCCATGATCACACCGCCTGCAACCGCAGTATTGTCGCCAATAACTACGTTGTGAGCGATCTGGCACTGGTTGTCTATGATAACACCATTGCCGATCAGAGTGTTATCAAGCGCACCGCGATCGATAGTGGTGCAGGCACCTATTTCAACGCGATCGCCGATAATTACCGCGCCTAACTGCGGTATTTTCACCCAGTTACCGCGATCGTTGGCATAGCCGAAACCATCAGAACCGATGACGGTACCTGACTGAATCAGACAATCCTGGCCGATTTCGATCTCATGATAAACCGAGACGTTGGCCCAGAGACGGGTTCCGCTACCGATACGGGTTTTTTTGCCAACAAAACATCCTGCACCAATCACCACGTTGTCGCCCAGTTCTACGTCCGCTTCGATCACTGCATTGGCGCCAATGGCGACGTTGCTGCCGAGTCGGGCTGAGGGGTCGATCACTGCGCTTGGGGCGATATTCTGCGCTGGCTGTGGGGTGGTATCGAGTATTTGTGCCATACGTGCATAGGTCAGGTAGGGATTTTTCACTACCAGCGCTGCGGTATTGCACCACTCCAGATCCGCTTCCGTCAGCACCACGGCTGAGGCCTTAATCAGGGCGAGTTGCTCGCGGTAACGGCTGTTTGCAAGAAAAGTGATTTGACCAGTTGTGGCGGATTGCATAGAAGCAATGCCGGAGATGACGATATCGCCATCTCCGTGCAATTCTGCATCCAACTGCTGGGCTAAATCAGCCAGTCGAATAGATGACATGAATTATTTAACCTGTTTCAGCACGTCAGCAGTGATGTCTTTTGCGTTTGATGCATAAGCCACCGCGTTAGCGTCGATTACGACGTCATAACCATCGCTGTCAGCGACTTTCTTAACGGCATCCTGAATACGGCTCAGCAGCTTGTTACGCTCTTCCATCTGACGACGGCGATTATCCTGCTCAAAAGCCTGCGCTTTTGAAGAGAAAGCTTCACGCTGAGACATGACATCTTTTTCCATGCGGCTGCGTTCGCTAGCCTTCATGGTAGAACCGTCACGCTGCAGACGCTGCATTTTGGTTTGCAGATCGCGCTCCTGTCCCTGCAACTCAGTTGCACGGCCTTTGAACTCGTTTTCCAGCTGTTTAGCAACAGTCGCACGTTGCGGTAACTGTTGGAAAATGCTGGACACGTTTACCACTGCAATTTTGTCGGCAGCCTGAACACCAGCGGAAACCGCTAAAGCAAGACCCAGACCTGCGGCACACAACAACTTTTTCACTATAAACTCCTTACCATCAACGTTTGTGTCAGCGACACAGTGTTTGCACCGAAGCAGCAACAGGTGCTGCCCGGCAGCAATACTTCAGCTATGCATCCATGCTCAGAACATTACCAGGTTTTACCAATGTTAAACTGGAACTGCTCTGACTTGTCTCCATCGACTTTCTTAAACGGCTGGGCGTAAGAGAACACCAGCGGGCCGAGCGGTGACATCCATTGCAGCGCAACACCACTTGATACACGGATGTTGTTTGGATCGCTGTAGTCAGGAATGCCTGCCGCACGCGTTTCCGCCGTATTTTCCCAATGGGTATCCCACGCGGTACCGGCATCGACAAACACCGAGGTACGAACCGAGTTAGCATACTTCTCACTCAGGAACGGCGTTGGCGTGATCAGCTCAAGGCTGGCAATCGCCATGGCGTTACCGCCCACCGCATCGTCAGACTTACAGACGCCATTAGGATCAGCGATTCGGCAGTTCGACGAGTTGTTATTCAGATAGGCTGCTTTCGGTCCAATGGTGTTGGACTGGAAGCCACGAACCGTGCTTGAACCACCCGCGTAGAAGTTCTCATAGAACGGCATCTCTTTGCCGCCGAGTCCATCACCATAACCGACACGACCACGACCCAACAGCACCCAGGTACGATCCTGGTTAATCGGCACATACTGCTGACTATCCAGCGTGGCCTTATAGAAGCTGTTATCCGAACCTGGAATTGTCACCTTGCCATTCAGGTTGGTGCGGTTACCGGATGTCGGGAAGAAGCCGCGGTCCAGAGTGTTGTAAGTCCAGCCGTAGTTAAAGGTGAAGTCATCTGCTGAGAATTCGCCTTTATCATTGATCTGCTGCGGCTTACCAACCGAGTCAAGATAACGCCACATCGCAACCTGCGGCTGCATGTTTGACAGGTCATTATGGACATAGCCCAGACCAACACGCAGAGTGTTGTTTTCGTTAACCGGGAAGCCAAGCGTGCCGTCCAGACCATAACTTTTGTTGGTATAGTCAGAAAGGTCCGCGTTATCCGCTTTAAAGTCGTTGTAGAACAGACGACCACCCAGACTCACACCGTCAACGGTGAAGTAAGGGTCAGTAAGCGAGAATTCAGCATAGGTCTGGTAATCGTTTTTGGTTCCGCTGATGCCCACGGTATTACCGGTGCCCAGCCAGTTATCCTGCGTTACCCCGACCTGGAAGCTCACGCCACTTTCAGTGCCGTAGCCGACGCCGAAGTTGAAGGTACCCGTGTTACGCTCTTTAACCTTGTAGACTACGTCAACCTGGTCCGGCGAACCTGGCACACGCTGAGTATCCACATCGACGGTTTCAAAGTAACCGGTGCGGTTCAGACGCTCTTTACCCTGTTCAACCAAATCGCTGCCGAGCCACGCGCCTTCCATCTGACGCATTTCGCGACGTAACACCGAGTCTTTAGACGTGTCATTACCTTCAAAACGGACGTTACGCACGTAGTAGCGGTTACCCGCATCCACGTTGATATGCAGTTTTACGGTTTTATCGGCGTCGTTGATTTCTGGCTGCGTTGCGACACGCGGATAGGCATAGCCATAACGGCCCAGCAGTTTCTTGATGTCATCTTCCATTTTCGTGACTTTGGCGCCGTTATAGAGCTCGCCTGCCGGAATTTTGGTCAGATGTTCAATTTCTGCGGAATGGCCCGCCATGCTGCCATTCACGATCACGCCAGCGATTTTGTACTGGTCGCCTTCGGTGATGTTCACCGTGATATAGATGCCTTTTTTATCAGGCGTCAGGCTGACTTGCGTCGAATCGATGTTGAAACGTGCATAGCCGCGATCCAGATAGAAGCTGCGCAGGGTCTCGAGGTCACCTGCCAGTTTCTGTTTCTGGTATTTACGATCGCCGACGACGTTCCACCATGGCACTTCATCGCGCAGCTGGAAACGGGAAATCAGTTCATCGGAGCTAAAAGCTTTATTACCCACGATGTTGATCTGCTGAATTTTAGCAGAGACACCTTCAGTAAAGACCAGTTTCAGATCAACACGGTTCCGTGGCAGTGGCGTGACCACGGCTTTCACGTTAGCGGTATATTTACCTACGCTGTAATAGAAATCCTCAAGTCCCTTCTCAATAGAAGAGATAGTGGTACGGTCCAGCGCTTCGCCGACCCGCACACCTGAGGCTTCCAGATTTTGTTTGAGCTGATCCTCTTTCACCGCTTTGTTACCGGTGAAGGTAATGCTGGCAATGGTAGGACGTTCTTTGACCTGGACAATCAGCGTTGTACCGTCTCGCAGGACCTGAACATCCTCAAAGTTGCCAGTAGCGAACAGCGAGCGAATGGTATTTCTGACATCATCGTCATTCACCGTATCGCCAACCCGTACTGGCATGCTCAGCAGAGCCGCGCCGACGGCGACTCGCTGCAGCCCTTCGAAATGAATATCCTTCACCACGAAATCGTCTGCACCGTAAACGGTGGCGCTGCTAAACAGCAGCGACGCTATGAGCAACTTTTTCATCGCCATCGTTGTTATGCGTTTTCCTAACACATCCCTCGAATGTTCGCGTTCCAGCGGTTACAAACGTGAGAAATCATTGAAAAGTGCAAGCCCCATTAACAGCACCAGCAAAATCGAGCCGATGCGATAACTAAAGTCCTGAACTCGCTCGGACACCGGTCCGCCTTTGATCTTTTCGATCGCAAGGAAGAGCAAGTGCCCACCATCTAAAACCGGCAGAGGGAACAGGTTGATGATGCCCAGGTTGACGCTAATCAACGCCAGGAACATCAGGTAATAAATCAACCCGTACTCTGCTGACAAACCTGCACCCTGCGCAATCGAAATTGGCCCGCTCAGGTTGTTCAGCTTCACATCACCGGTTATTAACTTGCCCAGCATGGAAACGGTGAGCTTCATCAGCTGCCAGGTTTTTACACTGGCCTCACCGATTGCCGCAAACGCGCCATACTGTCTTACCGTCTTGTACTCTTCTGGCAGAGGAACAATGCGCGGAATCACTCCCGCAAAGCCCGCTTTACTGCCCTCTTTCGCTTCTGGCGTCATCGTCAGCGCAATTGATTCACCGCCGCGATCCACCTCAAGCGCCATGCTTTTGCCGGGATTATCCCGGACCTGCGTGACAAAAGTCTGCCACTGCGATAATGGCTGACCATCGACTTTAACGATCCTGTCGCCTGCTTGCAAACCGGCTTCACTGGCTGGCGAGTTCGCCTGCACTTCTGCCAGCGTGGTCTCAATTTGCGGACCGCGTGGCTGAATCCCTAATGCGACGACCGGATCCTGCTTATCAGGCTCAAACTGCCAGTTACGCAAATCCAGTTGCTTCTGCTGAGTCGCGTCCTCGCCAAACCGGGCAACCGTTAATGTCGTGCTGCTGTCGCCGATTTTACCCACCAGCGCCATACGCACAGCATCCCAGTCAGGCGTTTCGATACCGTCAACAGCCTTAAGTTCCATGCCGGGCGTAATTTGAGCTTCTGCAGCGACCGAACCGTTTAAAATTTCACCGATTACCGGGCGCACACCGGGCACGCCGTGAATAAACACAACCCAGTAGGCGAAGATGGCAAAGATGAAGTTTGCGACAGGACCTGCCGCAATGATTGAGGCGCGCTGCCAGACGGCTTTGTTATTAAAAGCCTGATGACGCAGCTCCGCGGGCACGCTTTCGACGCGTTCGTCGAGCATTTTAACGTAGCCGCCGAGGGGAATCAGCGCGATGACAAATTCGGTGCCGTGGCGGTCACGGCGCTGCCAGAGCGACTTACCGAAGCCAATGGAAAAGCGCTCAACTTTGACGCCACAGCGCCGGGCGACCCAGAAATGGCCAAACTCATGAACGGTGATCAACACGCCCAGCGCAATGATAAAGGCGAAGAAACTCCAGATTATGCTCAACATCTTTGCCTGTCCTTAAAGGGTGCGGAACACCAGCAGCAATAAACAGGCAAACACCGGCACCGCCGCAGTCAGACTATCAATGCGATCAAGCATGCCGCCATGACCGGGGATCAGATTGCCACTGTCTTTGATACCCGCTTCACGCTTGAACATACTCTCAGTGAGGTCTCCCAGCACGGAGGCCAGCGTTGCGATAACCGCGCAAATCACCAGTGTGCCGGTTGAGACCGTCAGCGGAGCCAGCGAGGCAAACAGCAACGCAATCAACGCCGATGAAACCAGACCGCCCAGGAAGCCTTCCCAGGTTTTGCCTGGTGAGACCTTCGGTGCCAGCTTGTGCTTGCCGAACATCTTGCCAAACATATAGGCACCTGAATCCGCTCCCCACACCAGCAGCAGCACAAATAGCAGCCACCAGGCACCGGCGAAGTGATCAGTTTCATAGTGATACTGACGCAGCGCCACCATGCCCCAGAAAAAGGGCACCAGCGTTAATACGCCAAACAGTAAGCGAAGTGGACGAGAATGGCGCCAGAAGGCCGCAGAAGCGGGATAGGTAAGCACCAGCAGCAGTGCCACGACCCACCACACCAGCGACGCCCAAAGCGGTGTCGCGATCTGTGGCAGATGCACCGTGTGTTGATAAGGGGGCAGCGTAAACTGCATCAGCGCCAGCAGCAGACCACAAAGTACAGCCAGCCAGACGCGCTGTTGCCGTGATGCCATCCCTGCAAACTGACCCCATTCCCAGGCTGCCAGCATGCAGATAACGATGGTTGTCAGGGCGAAGCCAACAGGCGGTAACCAGAACAGTGCAGCTATTACCAGCGGAATTAATATCAACGCGGTAATCAGACGAGACTTCAGCAAAGGTTACCCCCAGATTGCTCAGGCGCCGCCTGGTGCAGCGCCGCCAAAGCGACGCTCCCGCAGAGAGAATGCATTCAGTGCACCTTCAAAAACGTGTTCATCGAAATCCGGCCAGAGCACATCGGTAAAATAGAATTCAGCATAGGCAATCTGCCACAGCAGGAAGTTGCTAATCCGATGCTCTCCCCCGGTCCTTATCACTAAATCCACTGGCGCCAGCTCCTGCATACAGAGCTGCGACGTCAGGCTCTCTTCGGTAATCTGGTCAGGTCGCAGTAATCCTTCCTGAACCTGTTCAGCCAGTTTTTTCACGCCTTCGATAATATCCCAACGGCCGCCATAGTTGGCAGCAATGTTGAGCGTCAGGCCACTATTATTTGCGGTCAGCGTCTCAGAACGGCGAATACGTTCCTGAATACGCGGGCTGAAACGGCTGGTATCGCCAATGACGCGTAAGCGAACATTATGTTTGTGCAGGCTCTTCACTTCACTATCGAGCGCCCAGACAAACAGTTCCATTAACGCGGTGACTTCCTGCGCCGGACGACTCCAGTTTTCACTGCTGAAGGCGTAAAGCGTCAGGGCTTCAAGATTGTTACTGACCGCAAAGCTGACGGCACGGCGTACCGATTTAACGCCCGCTCTGTGGCCTGAAATACGCAATTTTCCCTGATTTTTGGCCCAGCGACCATTGCCATCCATGATGATAGCGACGTGGCGCGGACCGTTTCCCTGCTGGTCATCAGTGTTGTTTTGATTGTTAGACGACATAACGCTTAACCAATTCCTTTCATCAGAAATGCTGTGGTTTCTGAATACATTGCGCCCGATTCAAATCCCGACACACTCTCAGTGCCGGGCCACACCGAATTCGGTGACAGACCGTGAAACGCGAGCCAGCGACTATACCATTTTCACCTGAAGCGAACAAATGGCCTCATATCGATCGGCATTACGACGTGAAGCGCGGCAACATTTCTGTCGCCAGCGCGCGCGCAGTACGATCGATTTCAAGGACAGCGTCCACCGAATCCGGCTCCGGACACACTTGTGCCGCCATCACCGCACTATTAAGCGAGGCAATGTCGGTGAAGCGGATCTGGTGATTCAGGAAAGCCGCGACGGCAACCTCATTGGCAGCATTCAGCGTGGTGGTCGCCGCCTGCCCTGCGTCACAGGCATCGATGGCCAGCTTCAGACAGGGATAGCGACTAAAATCAGGTTCTGCAAAAGAAAGCGCCGACATGCGGGTAAAATCCAGCGGCGTCACGCCTGCATTGATGCGCGAAGGCCAGGCCATGCTGTGGGCAATGGGCGTACGCATATCGGGAGAACCTAACTGAGCCAGCACGCTGCCATCGCAGTATCGCACCATGGAGTGAATCACCGACTGTGGGTGAAGGATCACTTCCATCTGCGCTGCGCTGGCATTAAACAACCAACGGGCTTCAATGTACTCAAGGCCTTTATTCATCATGGTGGCCGAATCGACAGAGATTTTTCTCCCCATCGACCAATTCGGATGTGCACAGGCCTGATCCGGCGACATAGCGCTCAGATCCGCTAAATCTGTGTCACGAAAAGGACCACCCGATCCCGTAAGGATAATCGACTCAATGCCATTATCCCGCAGGTCAGCGTAACCTAACTGATGCTGGATGGTAGCCGGTAAACTCTGAAAAATGGCGTTATGCTCACTGTCGACCGGTAGTAACTGAGCGTTATGATGACGCACCGACTCCATAAACAAACGGCCGCAGGTGACAAGCGATTCTTTGTTAGCCAGCAGCACTGTTTTCCCGGCACGAATGGCCGCCAGCGTCGGCAGCAACCCTGACGCGCCGACAATTGCCGCCATCACTTGATCCACCTCATCCAGCGCGGCCAGCTCACAGGCTGCCTGAACGCCGGAGAGCACTTCAGTATTGACGCTGATTGCTCTCAGTCGCTCACGCAGCGCCGCGGCGGATACCTCGTCTGCCATGCAGGCGTAACGCGGCGTAAAGGCCGCACACTGTTCGGCCATCAGCGCTACGTTATGGCCGGCAACCAGCGCCGTAATCTGATAAAGCGCCGGGTTGGCGCGAACCACCGCCAGCGTACTGGTGCCGATCGAGCCGGTGGATCCCAGCAGAGTTAATCGCTTCATGAGGCTATCCGTGTGAAGTCAGCGTGCCGACAGGCACAATGTAAAACGCCGCCAGATGTCGCATTCATACGAATACCTCTCTGTACGGCGTTTTGTCCGGCAGTGATGGGATTAGAAATCCATCAGCTCCGTCTCTTTTTCTGACAGTGCAGCATCAACTTTCTTGATGTACGCATCAGTCATTTTTTGTACTTCATCCTGCGCACGACGTTCGTCGTCTTCGCTGATCTCTTTATCTTTCAGCAGCGCTTTGATCTTATCGTTGGCATCGCGACGGACGTTACGTACCGACACACGGCCCTGCTCGGCTTCGCCGCGCACGATTTTAATCAGATCTTTACGACGCTCTTCTGTCAGTGCAGGCAGCGGAACACGGATGTCGGTACCGGCTGAACTTGGGTTCAGACCGAGATCGGACTTCATGATCGCTTTTTCGACTGCCGGACTCAGTGAACGATCAAACACGTTGATTTTCAGCGTGCGTGAATCTTCCACAGTGACAGAAGCCAGCTGACGCAGTGGCGTCGGCGTGCCGTAATATTCGACGACGATGCCGTCAAGCAGCGAAGGTGAAGCACGACCGGTGCGCACTTTGCTGATGGTAGTTTTGAATGCTTCAACGCATTTTTCCATGCGCGTGTCAGCATCTTTTTTGATGTCGTTAATCACGTTGAAACCCTTGGATTCGGTTTGACCTGGCCAGTTCCGGCATAACCGGAAGCGGGATCGATAATCATCGATAATCCTGACTGGTGCGCGATGCATTATCATCGCGCTGACAGAATATACCTTATTTTATCTCGCCTCGGGTATTAATGCGTAATCAGGGTGCCTTCTTTTTCACCCATCACTACGCGACGCAGTGCGCCAGGTTTATTCATGTTGAAAACACGGATAGGTAATTTGTGGTCACGCGCCAGGGTAAAGGCCGCCAGATCCATCACTTTCAGCTCCTGATCCAGCACTTCAGCATAGGTCAGTTGCTCATACAGCGTTGCGTCCGGGCTTTTCACCGGATCCGCAGAGTAGACGCCGTCAACTTTGGTCGCTTTCAGCACCACGTCCGCTTCAATCTCAATGCCGCGCAGACACGCCGCAGAGTCGGTGGTGAAGAACGGGTTGCCGGTACCGGCGGAGAAAATCACCACGCGGTTGTTACGCAGCAGGCTGATTGCTTCTGCCCAGCTGTAGTTGTCACAGACGCCATTCAGTGGAATCGCTGACATCAGGCGTGCATTCACATAGGCGCGGTGCAGTGCATCACGCATCGCCAGGCCGTTCATCACGGTCGCCAGCATACCCATGTGGTCACCCACGACGCGGTTCATACCAGCCTGCTGGAGGCTCGCTCCACGGAACAGGTTTCCTCCGCCAATCACCACGCCAACCTGGATACCCAGTTCAACCAGCTCTTTTACCTCTTGTGCCATTCGGTCAAGCACACTCGCGTCGATACCAAAACCTTCAGCGCCTTGCAGGGCTTCGCCGCTGAGTTTAAGCAGGATACGTTGATAAACAGGTTTTGCGTTGGTCGCCATGGTCAGTTCTTCCTGGAAGATTGGGTGTAAAGGAGAAGTAAATTCTGATCGATCATCCGCTTACTGCAAAGAAAATGCTATTGGGATGAAACTGAAAACGTGTCGTCTGTGGCGATTCACAGACAAAAAAGAACCGCCATCTGGCGGTTCTTTCAGAGCATTAAGACTGTTTGGACATTGCTGCAACTTCTGCAGCGAAGTCAGACTCAACTTTCTCGATGCCTTCACCCACTTCGAAGCGGATGAAGTTGATGACGTCAGCGCCCTGCTCTTTCAGAGCCTGGCCAACGGTTTTGCTTGGGTCGATAACGAAAGCCTGACCCGTCAGAGAAACTTCGCCGGTGAATTTCTTCATACGGCCTTCAACCATCTTCTCTGCGATCTCTTTTGGCTTGCCAGACTGCATCGCGATGTCCAGCTGAACCTGGTACTCTTTATCAACCACGTCAGCAGAAACGTCTTCTGGCTTAACGAATTCAGGCTTGCTTGCTGCAACGTGCATTGCGATCTGTTTGATCAGATCTTCGTTAGCGCCTTTCGCTGAAACCAGAACGCCGATACGCGCGCCGTGCAGGTAGCTGCCCAGCTCTGCGCCTTCCAGGATTGCAACGCGACGGATGTTGATGTTCTCACCGATTTTAGCAACCAGTGCAACGCGCTCTTCTTCGAACTGCGCTTTCAGAACTTCAACGTCGGTAACGCGATTCGCTGCAGCCGCTTCCAGAACTTTGTCTGCGAACGCCTGGAAACCACCATCTTTTGCTACGAAGTCAGTCTGGCAGTTAACTTCCAGAATCACGCCGTAGTCGCCAACGATCTTGGTTTTGATTACGCCATCAGCAGCAACGTTGCCTGCTTTTTTCGCTGCCTTGATTGCGCCAGACTTACGCATGTTCTCAATCGCCAGCTCAATGTCGCCGTTCGCTTCAGTCAGCGCTTTTTTGCAATCCATCATGCCAGCGCCAGTACGCTCGCGCAGTTCTTTTACCAATGCAGCGGTAATGTCAGCCATTCCAGAATCCTCGGTTCGTGCCTGAGTACGTTTGCACCAGCAGACACTTATTTGCGGAAAATTTACTCTGTCCCGCCGTCCGGTTGGGGGCGTGACAGACTTAGATAAAATAAAGGGGCCAGTATAGGCCCCTTACAGATCACATCTGAATGCTAAGGGCTCTTATGCAGAGCAAACCTTATTAAGCGTTTTCTAAAGACGCTTCTTCAGCTTGCTCAACCAGGTCCTGAGAGCGGCCTTCGCGCACGGTAGTCGCAACGGCAGTCAGGTACAGGTTTACAGCACGGATCGCATCGTCGTTACCTGGGATAACGAAATCAACGCCATCTGGATCTGAGTTGGTATCAACGATAGCAAATACCGGGATACCCAGGTTGTTTGCTTCTTTGATTGCGATGTGTTCGTGGTCAGCATCAACAACAAACAGTGCGTCTGGCAGACCGCCCATGTCTTTGATACCGCCCAGGCTGTTTTCCAGCTTGGCCAGCTCACGCGCACGCATCAGCGCTTCTTTTTTGGTCAGTTTGTCGAAAGTGCCATCCTGAGACTGAATCTCAAGATCTTTCAGACGCTTGATTGACTGACGCACGGTTTTCCAGTTAGTCAGCATGCCACCTAACCAGCGGTGGTTTACGAAGAACTGGTCGCAGCTCAGTGCAGACTCTTTTACTGCCTGGGCAGCAGCGCGCTTAGTACCTACGATCAGGATCTTACCTTTACGGGAAGAGATCTTGTTCAGTTCAGCCAAAGCTTCGTTGAACATAGGTACAGTTTTTTCCAGGTTGATGATGTGAACCTTGTTACGTGCACCAAAGATGAATGGCTTCATTTTTGGGTTCCAGTAACGGGTCTGGTGACCGAAGTGAACACCAGCCTGGAGCATGTCGCGCATGGAAACAGTTGCCATGATAAAACCTCTAAAGTTTGATTGGGGTTGGGCCTCCATGTATCCCATACGACCGACCTCTTTCAAGGCACCCCGGCGTATGTGTCGATACATGTGTGTTTTATTACACATAATGAGAGTTATGCGTTTCCTGCTGACCGAAACGGCCATACAGAGAATCGTCGGCGCGCTTTATATCACAAACGGCCATGGGACGCCAATAAATGATCGCTGACCGAAGCCTGCGCGTTCTCTATTTGGCAGCCCATTTGCTGGCTGCTAACATGACAGCACAGAACTTATTATTGTCGAAAATTTCGACAAATGCGGATTAATTTAATGGCAATTTCAATTAAAACCCCTGAAGAAATCGAAAAAATGCGCGTCGCGGGCCGACTGGCCGCCGAAGTGCTGGAGATGATCGAGCCTCATGTTCAACCGGGTGTAACCACCGGCGAGCTGGACCGCATCTGCCACGAACACATCACGCAGAAGCAACAGGCCGTCTCTGCCTGCCTCGGCTATCACGGTTTTCCGAAGTCGGTCTGCATCTCGGTGAACGAAGTGGTGTGCCACGGGATTCCCAGTGATGATCGCCCTCTGAAAGATGGCGATATCGTCAATATCGATGTCACCGTGATTAAAGATGAATACCACGGCGATACCTCGAAGATGTTCATTGTCGGTAAACCCACTATTCAGGGCGAACGCCTGTGCCGCGTCACGCAGGAGAGCCTCTATCTTTCCCTGCGTCTGATTAAGCCCGGCATCCGCCTGCGCGAGTTGGGTCGTGCTATCCAGAAGTATGTTGAAGCGAACGACTTCTCTGTGGTGCGCGAATATTGCGGTCACGGCATCGGCAAGGGGTTTCACGAAGAGCCTCAGGTGCTGCATTACGATGCCGATGATAGCGGCGTGGTACTCCAGGCGGGCATGACCTTCACGGTAGAACCGATGGTCAATGCCGGGGATTACCGCATCCGCACCATGAAAGATGGCTGGACGGTAAAAACCAAAGATCGCAGCTTGTCCGCGCAGTATGAGCATACTATTGTGGTGACGGAAAACGGCTGTGAGATTTTAACCCTGCGCAAAGACGACACGCTGCCTGCTGTGCTCGTCGCCGAAGGGTAATTCCCCCAAAACAGATCAAGCCGGCGCTGAGCCGGCTTTTTTTTGGCTAAAAAAGAGAAGAGCTGCATGAGCGTGAGTCTGTCGGAAGATGTGAAAAACGGCCTGGTCGATTCGCCAGCCGAATGGGGTGACGACCAGCTGACCCGCGACATTCTGAAGCCGCGGCTGGAGCAGTTTCAGCAGCATCTGGCGGCCGCGTTTGATGCCGGTGAACCCGTTGAGCCGCTGATAGATGCCCGCACGCTGTTTATCGATCGGCTGCTGCGTCGCCTGTGGCGCTTCTTTGGCTTTGATGAGATGTCGTCAATCGCGCTGGTCGCCGTGGGCGGCTATGGCCGTGCCGAGCTGCATCCGCTCTCTGATATTGATGTCCTGATTCTCAGTCGCCAGCCGCTGGATGAACAGGCTGCGCAGCGCACCAGCGACCTGTTAACGCTGATGTGGGACCTGAAGCTGGAAGTGGGCCACAGCGTCCGCACGCTGGAAGAGTGTCTGCTGGAGGGACTGTCTGATCTGACCGTTGCCACTAACCTGATTGAATCACGGATGCTGACCGGCGACGTGGCGCTGTTTCTGGAATTACAGAAAAACATCTTCAGCGACGGTTTCTGGCCCTCATCCTCCTTCTTCGCCGCCAAAATTGAAGAGCAGCAGGAGCGTCACAAGCGTTATCACGGCACCAGCTATAACCTGGAGCCGGATATCAAAAGCAGCCCCGGTGGCCTGCGCGACATCCATACGCTGCAATGGGTTGCCCGACGCCATTTTGGTGCCACCACGCTGGATGAGATGGTCGGCTTTGGTTTCCTCACCGAGGCGGAGCGCAGCGAACTCAACGAATGTCAGGCGTTTCTCTGGCGCATCCGCTTTGCCCTGCACCTCTCCCTGCCCCGCTACGATAACCGCCTGCTGTTTGATCGCCAACTCAGCGTAGCGCAGCGCCTGAATTACCAGGGCGAAGGCAATGAGCCGGTCGAGCGGATGATGAAAGACTTCTATCGTGTCACCCGGCGTATCGGCGAGCTGAACCAGATGCTGCTGCAGCTGTTTGATGAAGCGATTCTGGCGCTCTCAACCAGCGAAAAGCCCCGGCCCATTGATGACGATTTCCAGCTGCGTGGCGATTTGATCGACCTGCGTGACGAGACGCTTTTCACACGCGAACCGCAGGCGATTCTGCGCATGTTCTACGTCATGGTGCGTAACGACAGTATCAAAGGGATCTACTCCACCACCCTGCGTCATCTGCGCCATGCGCGTCGTCATCTCAAACAGCCGCTGTGTCAGATCCCGGAGGCACGTCGCACCTTTATGTCGATTCTGCGCCATCCAGGCGCGGTCAGCCGGGCGCTGGTGCCGATGCATCGTTACAGTGTGCTGTGGGCTTATACCCCGCTGTGGGGTCATATCGTCGGACAGATGCAGTTCGATCTGTTTCACGCCTACACCGTGGATGAGCACACCATTCGCGTGCTGCAGAAGCTGGAAAGCTTTGCCAATGAAGCGACCCGTCCGCAGCATCCGCTGTGCGTCGAGTTATGGCCGCGACTGCCGCAGCAGGAGCTGTTGCTGATGGCCGCGTTGCTGCACGACATAGCCAAAGGACGCGGCGGCGATCACTCTATTCTCGGCGCGCAGGATGCGCTCGATTTCGCTGAAATGCATGGTCTGAACTCGCGTGAAACGCAGCTGGTGGCCTGGCTGGTTCGTCATCATCTGCTGATGTCGGTGACGGCGCAACGGCGCGATATTCAGGACCCGACAGTCATCCAGCAGTTCGCCGAGGTGATGCAGAATGAGAACCGGCTGCGCTACCTGGTTTGCCTGACCGTGGCCGACATCTGCGCCACCAATGAAAGTCTGTGGAACAGCTGGAAGCAGAGCCTGTTGCGCGAGCTCTTTTTCGCTACCGAGAAGCAGTTGCGGCGCGGCATGGAAAACAGTCCGGATCTGCGTGAGCGGGTGCGCCATCATCGTCTGCAGGCGCTGGCGCTGCTGCGGATGGACAACATTGATGAAGAGCGGCTGCATCAGATCTGGAATCGCTGCCGCGCTGACTACTTCCTGCGCCATACGCCGAATCAGATAGCGTGGCATGCTCGCCACCTGCTGGTTCATGACCTGAAAAAGCCGCTGGTGCTGGTCAGCCCGCAGGCCACGCGCGGCGGAACCGAAATTTTTATCTGGAGTCCCGACCGCCCGCATCTGTTTGCCGCCGTCGCTGGTGAGCTCGACCGCCGCAATCTCAGCGTTCACGACGCGCAGATCTTCACCAGCCGCGACGGCATGGCCATGGATACCTTTATTGTGCTGGAGCCGGATGGCAGCCCGCTCTCACCGGATCGTCATCCGATGATCATTCAGGCGCTGGAGCAGGCGATCACTCAGTCAGACTGGGTGCCGCCACGTACCCGCCGTCCGTCGGCCAAACTGCGGCATTTCAGCGTGGATACCGAAGTTAATTTCCTGCCGACGCATACCGACCGTCGTAGCTATCTGGAACTGGTGGCACTGGATCAGCCGGGCCTGCTGGCGCGGGTCGGTGAAGTCTTTGCCGATCTCGGTGTGTCACTGCACGGCGCACGCATCAGCACCATCGGCGAGCGGGTCGAGGATTTGTTTATTCTGGCCAACAGTGAACGTCAGGCGCTGGACGAAGAAATGCGTAAAGCGTTGCAACAACGGTTGACAGAGGCCCTTAATCCAAACGATAAAGTGTGACCAGACTCGATTTGTAAACATTAATCTCTTTACTTGTGTCGGGCGCTTGTCCGGCATCGCACATGACAGATCAGGAAAAAAATATGCAACAGTTACAGAGCGTTATTGAATCCGCCTTCGAACGTCGCGCTGACATTACCCCTGCCAGCGTTGACAGCGAAACCCGTGAAGCCATCAACCAGGTAATCTCCCTGCTGGACAGCGGTGAGCTGCGCGTTTCTGAGAAGATCGACGGCGAGTGGGTAACGCATCAGTGGCTGAAGAAAGCAGTACTGCTCTCTTTCCGCATCAATGACAATCAGGTGATGGAAGGTTCAGAAACCCGCTTCTACGACAAAGTCCCGATGAAATTTGCCGGCTGGGATGAAGCGCGTTTCAAAGAAGCGGGTTTCCGCGTCGTGCCGCCTGCGGCTGTTCGTCAGGGTGCCTATATCGCCCGCAACACGGTGCTGATGCCTTCTTACGTCAACATCGGCGCCTTCGTGGATGAAGGCACCATGGTGGACACCTGGGCGACTGTCGGCTCCTGTGCGCAGATTGGTAAAAACGTTCACCTTTCTGGCGGCGTGGGTATCGGTGGCGTGCTGGAACCGTTGCAGGCAAACCCGACCATTATCGAAGACAACTGCTTCATCGGCGCACGCTCTGAAATCGTTGAAGGCGTGATTGTTGAAGAAGGCTCAGTGATCTCAATGGGCGTTTACATCGGTCAGAGCACCAAAATCTATGATCGCGAGACCGGCGAAGTACATTACGGCCGTGTTCCTGCCGGTTCCGTCGTGGTCTCAGGTAACCTGCCGTCTAAAGATGGCAGCTACAGCCTTTACTGCGCCGTGATCGTGAAGAAAGTGGATGCGAAGACCCTGGGCAAAACCGGTATCAACGAGCTACTGCGCACCATCGACTGATTTAAATAACGGGCTGGTTTCCAGCCCGTCATCTTTTCTTTACAGTGATTCCCAAATAACATGCTTCGCGCCGCGAATTAACTGGTGCGTTTAGTTTTTATCCAGGTCATAATCCGCGCCAGTTAAATCCTGTCGCGCAATGTTCATCCCGCTTATTTATGTCTACAGTTGACGGACGTCATGAACAAGTCTGCGCGCTTCTCACTTTTGATGGAAACAACGCTATGTATGACAATCTGAAAAGCTTAGGTATCAGTAACCCGGACGACATTGACCGCTATAGCCTGCGTCAGGAAGCCAACAACGACATTCTGAAGATCTACTTCCGCAAAGATAAAGGCGAGTTTTTCGCGAAGAGCGTTAAATTCAAATATCCGCGTCAGCGCAAAACCGTTGTTGCCGATCATGCGACTCAGGGCTACAAAGAAGTTCAGGAAATCAGCCCGAATCTGCGTTATGTCATCGATGAACTGGATCAGATTTGCCAGCGTGACCAGGTTGAAGTGGATCTGAAACGCAAAATTCTGGATGACCTGCGTCATCTGGAAAGCGTAGTTTCCCACAAGATCACTGAAATTGAATCGGATCTGGAAAAATTAACCCGTAACAGCCGCTAATTTTCTGTCCGACGGACGATAGAGGCCAGCTTTGCTGGCCTTTTTTTATGCCGCAAATCTCTCCTCTACCCCTGCTCATCCAGTTGCAAAGCCACATAGAGCAACAGCCTGTCGTCAAAATGACCGAGATTCAGTCCGGTCAGTTCAGAAATCCGGTTCAGCCGGTACTCCAGCGTATTGCGATGAATGAACAGCGCACGTGCGGTGGCGCTCGGCTGGACGTTGTGGGTGAACCAGGCAATCAGCGTACGACGCAGCAAACCGTTATTATCCATGCTCTTGAGTTTCGCCAGTGGCCGGGCAAGCTCATTCGCCTGCCAGCCGCCACGCAGGCTGTCGAGCAATACAGGCAACACCAGATCCTGATAGAAATAGCTGCGCACCTCCGGCATTCGTTGCTTGCCCACCATCATCGTGGTGCGCGCCGTCCTGTACGAGCGCGCGATGCTGCCCGGCCCGGTAAAGAAGTTACCCAGCGCGATACGCATCCGAAGATGACCGCTCTCTTTCATCCGCTGCAGCAACTGTTCGACGCGGCGGCGATGATCTTCCTGATCGTAACGTCCGTGCCCGTTCAGGGCCGGTTTCAGCACCACCATTTCGGTCAGTGACACAATAGCGATCAGATTATCGCGCTCCGGCGTGGTCAGCAGCGTCTGCAGCTGCTGTAACTCTGACATTGCGCTGTCGACGCCGAGCTGACCGCTATCCACCTCTACCACGGCGACCACTCGCGGCTGATTGAGATCGATGCCCAGCCGCTGTGCCCATTCGGTCAGCTGTGGCGACAGGGTATCGCTGCGTATCAGGTTCAGCACCAGTTCTTCACGCAGACGACTGTCCTGCGCCAGCATATGCAGCAGCCGCGCCTGCTCCAGCATCATCTCTGCGGTCATGCAAACCAGCTCGCCATAGTGCCGCAGCGCCAGCGGCTCGCCGGTCAGACCTATCACCCCGACGATGTCACCATCAATGCGCAGCGGCAGGTTAATGCCAGGCCGCACGCCATGAAGATGTTTCGCCACTGCCTCATCGATGTCGACTATGCGCCCCTGAGAGAGCACCAGAAGCGCACCTTCGTGCAACTCCCCAATGCGTTCCCGGTCACCGCTGCCGATAATCCGGCCGCGCGCATCCATCACGTTGACATTGCTGTCAATAATTTTCATGGTGCGCGCCACGATATCCTGGGCCAGCCGGGCATCAAGGTGATAGGTAGCCATCCATTACTCCTGAAAAGAGGGGGGAGAAACAGAATACGCATGCACCGCGCACAGAACATTGTGCAATTGCACAGAGCCGGACGGTCATTTACCGAATTTGCGGTGGGTATCACACTATGATGTGACAGAAAGCAGGCATAAAAAAGGCGGACCGCAGTCCGCCTCGTCGTCAGTTGTCGTTCCGTTACTGCATCAGCAGATAGATGCTGCTGTCGCCGCGCTTAACATTCAGCGCCAGAACGGCTGGTTTGGTGTCGAGGACTTTGCGCAGTTCGCCGAGGTTGGTTACCGGCTGCTGGTTAACGCCCTGAATCACGTCGCCCTTTTTCAGGCCGATACGCGCTGCGGCACTGCCCGCTTTCACATTATCAACGCGAACACCTTTATCACCGGTTTCGGCATTGCTGAGGTCAGCGCCTTCGATGCCAGTGTAGATGGTGGCAGACTGCACTTTCGCCTGGCTACTCTGCTGCAGCTGAACAGAGACATCGACCGGTTTGCCATCACGCAGCAGGCCGAGTTTCAGCGTGGTGCCAACCGGCAGTGAACCCACTTCGGCACGCAGCGAAGCAAAACTGCTCAGCGGTTTGCCGTTCATCGAAACAATCACGTCACCGGCTTTAATACCCGCTTTGGCGGCTGCAGAGTCTGGCAGCACCTGGCTGACAAAGGCACCACGCTGTGCATCGACCTTCATCGCTTTTGCCAGCTCGGAGTTCAGTTCAGTCCCCTGCACCCCCAGCTCGCCGCGTTTCACCTGACCAAACTCAACCATCTGAGCCGTCAGGTTTTTCACCATGTTGCTCGGGATAGCAAAGCCGATACCGATGTTGCCGCCATCCGGCGCCAGAATGGCGGTGTTAATCCCAATCAGTTCACCGTTGAGGTTAACCAGCGCACCCCCTGAGTTACCCCGGTTAATTGCCGCATCCGTCTGGATAAAGTTTTCGTAGTTTTCCACATTCAGGCCGCTACGTCCCAGCGCCGAGACGATACCGGAAGTCACGGTTTCACCCAGGCCATACGGGTTGCCGATCGCCACGGTGTAGTCGCCGACGCGCAGATTGTCAGAGTCAGCAATTTTCACTGCGGTCAGATTTTTGGCTTCCTGCAGCTGAACCAGTGCAATGTCAGAGCTTGGATCTTTACCAATCACTTTTGCGTCATAGCGACGACCGTCGCTGAGCTGGACCTGAATTTTGGTGGCGTTATTCACCACGTGGTTATTCGTTACCACGTAGCCTTTTTCAGCGTTGATGATTACGCCCGATCCCAGAGCACGGAATTTTTCCTGCTGAGTATCAGGGGCTGGCGCACCGCCGTTGCCGCCCGCACCGTCACCGCTCTGACACATGGGTGAACCCTGGAACGGGGAACCGTCCTGGCAGAATGGCGAATTGTCGCCAAAGAATTGCTGAAACTGCTGCGGCATACGCGGGGTTTTCACCGTGGTGGTGCCCTCGACGCTAATACTGACCACAGACGGCATCACTTTTTCCAGCATGGGTGCCAGACTCGGGAGTTGCTGGCTATCGGAAGAGGCCGTTTGCGCAGCAAAAACAGTAACAGGGGCGAGCGCCATGCTCAGGCTTAACGCAAGCGCACTTAACACTAAAGTCTTTTTTTTCATTTTTCGTTTCTCGATAAGATTACTGTTCAGACCATTGCTGTGGTCGAAGGTGAGATAAATGTTTTAGCGCGAAGTTCCTTTAAAAGTTTAAGTCAAAGGTAAAAATTTATTCGCGCTCTTTACAATCGGCGGCTTATTCTACTGCCATTAACCGCCGGTACTCATCCCAGGCATAGAGATCGGTCATCCCGCTGATATAATCCTGAATCAGACGGAAGCGATAATAACGTTCCCACAACAGCCGCTGATATTTATGTTCTACCACAAGGGTACGCATCTTCTGCAAATAGGCTTTACGATGTTTACCGGAGAGCTTATGAAAAAGCCGGGTTTCAATCGGATGCTGACGCAGGAAATCTTCATTGATCAGCATGGTAAAAGCCTCATAATTCAGGCGCATCAGCGGCT
Organism: Candidatus Pantoea varia; assembly: GCF_900115075.1. Lineage (GTDB taxonomy): Bacteria > Pseudomonadota > Gammaproteobacteria > Enterobacterales > Enterobacteriaceae > Pantoea > Pantoea varia. The sequence goes on along the minus strand of NZ_FOVG01000002.1, from coordinate 528,530 downwards.
GATAGATCTCCAGCAGCCCCTTGATCACCCTGTATCCCTGCAACTCCAGCTGCTCGACTTCAGAGTGATTAAAGACCTGCTGCCGGGCAACGGTTTTAAACAGTTGCAGTAAGCGGCCCTCTTCACCCTCATCTTCCAGAAGCGCGTGATTGAAATTCCCCTCAAATATAGCAGGCAGATTATCAACAAAACGTTTCACCGCGTAACTTACCAGCACGCTCTGAACATTTACGCGTAATGACATAAAAAATTGATCGCTGCGGCTTCGGCGTTTTTTACTGCAGGCTTCACGCCAGGCTTCACCAATAGTCCGGCTGAAAGCGTCATTATTTTTAACCGGCCCCCAGGCTTTATTGAGAAACTCAAACAAACTCTCAACATTAAAGATATCTTTTTCTACAGCGTCGTCCAAATCGGCAATACAATAGGAGATATCATCCGCCGCTTCCATTATATAGGTGAGCGGAAAGCGATGGTGTTCTTCCATATTGGTGGCAGCACGTAAATCCGCAATATAATCCTGCTCAGAGAGATAAAAGCCGGGTTTCTTCATTAAGACGCTAAATTCGGCGGGTTTTTCCCCCTGCCACCAGGCGGGTGCGGTATATTTCAGGATGCAGGCGACCTGGGAATAACTGAGATTCAGTTGCAGCAGCGTATGCACCATGCGAATGGCCTGCGCATTGCCTTCAAAATGACAGAGATCCTGGCGGATCATGGCATTCAGCTGATCAAAAGCTTTACGCTGCTCCTCTCCTTCGACGCCCGCCACCAATGGATCCACCAGTTCGGCTGAGAGGTTTTCTTCAAACCAGTCGTTGATGGCTGCCTCGCCAAAATGGCCAAACGGCGGATTGCCGACGTCATGCAGCAGACACGCCATCTCAATCAGACTTTCAAACGCGCCTTCCATCTCATCCAGACCGTATTGTGCCAGCCCGCCCTGCATCTTGAGGGTTTGCAGGATCTCTTTGGTGATGTAGCGTCCGGTCTGCTGCACTTCCAGCGAGTGTGTCAGGCGGGATCGGACGGCGGCGTTGCGCTCCAGCGGAAAGACCTGGGTTTTCTGCTGCAAACGCCGGATGGCGGCGGAGTTGATAATCCGTCCACGGTCGCTCTCAAAATGGCGGGTAATGTAATATTCGCCTTCCGGATCTTTTCGACTGTTATAAGGGCGCGAGAAGCTGATCTTCTTCCTGAAATTGATCGCCGACATGAATTACCCCTTACTTTTTCGTGAATTAATCCCCTGAATGCCATGGTAGACTATGCCCTAAATTTTGATTCTTTACATTAACGGAACTCATTATGAAAGCAGGCATTATTGGCGCGATGGAGCAGGAAGTAACACTGCTGCGCGACAAAATTGAAAACCGTCAAACGCTGACACTGGCGGGTTGTGAAATCTATACCGGCACCCTGCAGGGCGTTGAAGTGGCACTGCTGAAATCGGGCATTGGTAAAACCTCTGCCGCGCTGGGTACCACGCTGCTGCTGCAGCTCTGCAAGCCGGATGTGGTGATCAACACCGGATCGGCGGGTGGTTTAGCGCCGTCATTGAGCGTCGGCGATATCGTGGTATCAGATGAAGTGCGTTATCACGATGCTGACGTCACCGCTTTTGGTTACGAGCCAGGTCAGATGGCGGGTTGTCCGGCCGCGTTTGTGGCAGACAGCAAGCTTATCGCGGCGGCCGAAGCCTGCATTAAGCAACTGGACCTGAATGCCGTACGTGGTCTGGTAGTGAGCGGTGATGCCTTTATCAATGGTGCCGAGCCGCTGGCACGCATTCGTCATCTGTTCCCGCAGGCGATTGCCGTTGAGATGGAAGCAACCGCTATCGGTCACGTCTGTCATCAGTTCCAGGTGCCATTTGTGGTGGTCCGCGCGATTTCCGATGTGGCCGATAAAGAATCGCACCTCAGCTTTGATGAGTTCTTAAGCGTTGCAGCGAAGCAATCTTCGCTGATGGTGGAGAACCTGCTGGCGCATCTGGCGCGTGGCTAAAACGCTGCTGTTCTGCTGGCTGCTGCTGTTGAGCGGCAGCCTGCTCGCCTCCCCACCCCGGGTTATTACCCTCGCCCCTCACCTTACCGAACTCGCCTTTGCTGCCGGGATTACCCCGATTGCGGTCAGCGCCTGGTCCGACTATCCGCCGCAGGCGAAACAGATTGAACAGGTCGCTAACTGGCAGGGCATCAAGGCCGAACGTATTCTGCAGCTCAAGCCGGATCTGGTTTTAGCCTGGCGTGGCGGTAATCCGCAGCGACAGATTGATCAGTTGCAGCAGCTCGGCGTGCCGGTTAAATGGATTGATCCGTTGACGCTGGATGAGATGTTCACGGCGCTGGCCGATCTGGGTCGCTGGAGTCCCAGACCGGAGCAGGCGGCCAGCGCGGCCCGACAACTGCGTGAGCAGGAGGCCGTGCTGCGACAGCGCTATACTCATCTGACAGCGGTTCCGCTTTTTTTGCAGTTTGGTCAGCAGCCGCTGTTTACCGCCGCCAGAGCCACGCTGCAGAATGAGATTATTACAGTGTGTGGCGGCAGGAATATCTTTGCTGACAGTCGCGTCAGCTGGCCGCAGGTCAGCCGTGAGCAGGTGCTGATGCGCCATCCTCAGGCCGTGGTGACAGCGGGCGGTGCGCAGCAGGCGGAGAACATCCGTGCGTTCTGGCGGCCGCAGCTCTCCGTGCCCGTTATTGCGATTAATGAGGACTGGCTAAGCCGGCCAGGTCCGCGATTGCTGCTGGCGGCGCAGCAACTCTGTGCGGCCCTGCATCCCGATGAATAAATCGGCGAATTGATTAAAGTCACTGCACTTTTTGCCGTTAATCAATACCAGAGACGAACGGGCCACGTATGCTCACCGTCCTTTTAGCGCCACGGCGCTTTTTTAAAACACCAGGAACCTTATATGACCAGAGCACTGCTGCTGGCCATAGGGCTAACGATCACCGGACCTGCCTTTGCAGGATCGATAAATGGCTCTATAGGCGCCAGGCTTGTCATTTATTCACGCTGTCAAATCAACACGGCTAACGGTCAGCACGCGCCGCAGATCAACTGTGGCAGTCAGGCAGACGCACAGCCACGCGTCACCCATAGTCAGATTCAATCGCAGGGAAGTCTTAAGCAGAGTAACCGGCTGGTCACAATAGAATGGTAAACGAGGCCGTCACGGTGACGGCCTGCATGATCAGATACTGAACGAAGAGCCACAGCCACAGGTGGTTTTGGCATTCGGATTGGTCACGATAAAGCGCGATCCTTCCAGGCCTTCCGTGTAATCCACCGAACCCCCCACCAGATATTGCAGGCTCATCGGGTCAACCACCAGCGAGACGCCCTGCTTTTCAATCGTCATGTCGCCATCGTTCATCTGGTCGTCAAAGGTGAAGCCATACTGGAAACCACTGCAACCGCCACCGGTGATATAGACGCGAAGTTTCAGCGCCGGGTTCTCTTCGTCGGCAATCAGGTTCTTCACCTTGGTGGCTGCGGCGTCGGTAAACTGCAACGGCAGTGCTACTACTTCATCACTCATGTTTTACTCCGGTAAACGCCCAGGTCAGAAAACGACCTTAATTACGCTATTATCAGCCAGCACCTCAGCGCAATCAAGCTCTGCCCTTCGCACTCTGTGCCGCTTTCACTCCGGTTAGGGGCACAGAGGGCGAATCAACCTTTCGTCTGCTGCCCCTCTTCCGTAGAATGGCGCAATATTTTTCTGAACCGCTGGAGCCGAAAATGAGTAAGTCCGAACAACTGTTTGCCGAGGCACAACGCCTGATTCCGGGTGGGGTAAACTCGCCAGTACGCGCATTTACCGGTGTGGGCGGCGTTCCGCTGTTTATTGAGCACGCTGATGGCGCGTATCTTTATGACGCCGATGGCAAAGCCTATATCGACTATGTCGGCTCATGGGGTCCGATGGTGCTGGGCCATAACAACGCAGCGATCCGCAATGCCGTGATCGAAGCGGCCCAGCGCGGCCTGAGCTTTGGTGCCCCGACCGAAATGGAAGTGACGATGGCGCAGCTAGTGTGTGAGCTGGTGCCGAGCATGGAGATGGTGCGGATGGTTAACTCCGGCACCGAAGCGACCATGAGCGCGATTCGTCTGGCGCGTGGCTTTACCGGCCGCGATAAAATCATCAAGTTTGAAGGCTGTTATCATGGCCATGCCGATCATCTGCTGGTGAAAGCTGGTTCCGGTGCCCTGACGCTGGGTCAGCCAAACTCGCCGGGCGTACCGGCCGATTTCGCTAAACATACCCTGACCTGTACCTTTAACGATCTCGACTCGGTGCGCAACGCCTTCGAGCAATATCCTGATGCCATCGCTGCCATCATCGTCGAGCCGGTCGCGGGTAACATGAACTGCATCCCGCCACAGCCGGCGTTCCTGCCAGGCCTGCGCGCGCTCTGTGATGAGTACGGCGCACTGCTGATTATCGATGAAGTGATGACCGGTTTCCGCGTCGCGCTGGGCGGCGCACAGGCTCACTACAATGTGCGTCCTGACTTAACCTGCCTCGGAAAAATAATCGGTGGCGGTATGCCAGTCGGCGCATTCGGTGGCCGTCGCGAAGTCATGGCCGCGCTGGCTCCGACCGGCCCGGTTTATCAGGCGGGGACGCTTTCCGGTAATCCGATCGCTATGGCTGCGGGTTTTGCCTGCCTGACACAGATCGCACAGCCTGGCACTCACGACAAACTGGATGCCCTGACCCGTAAGCTGGCAGAGGGTCTGCGCGAAGCAGCACAACAGCAAAATATCCCGCTGGTGATTAACCATGTTGGCGGGATGTTCGGCCTGTTCTTCACCGATGCTGACAGCGTGACCTGTTACGCCGATGTGACACGCTGCGATGTGGAGCGCTTTAAAACCTTCTTCCATCTGATGCTGGAGGAAGGCGTTTACTTTGCGCCATCCGCTTATGAAGCAGGCTTTATGTCGCTTGCGCACAGCGAAGAAGATATTCAGCGCACTGTCGACGCCGCGCGTCGTTGTTTCGCGAAGCTGTAATTTCGGCAACGTTAAAGATGAAGACCGGCTTGCGCCGGTCTTTTTTTTTAACCTGAACGCCGTAGCAGCCAGATAAAGTAAGGCGCACCTAAAAACGTCGCCATCAGCCCGGCTGGGATTTGATCCGGAAACGACAGCATCCGCCCGCACCAGTCAGCCAGCACCATCAATCCTCCCCCCAGCAATCCCGACAGCAGCAGTTGCGGCAAGGCGCGCCGGAATCCCAGCATGCGCGCCATATGCGGTGCCATCAGTCCGACAAAACTCAGCGGGCCGATAGTGAGCGTCGCGCTGGCGGTCAGCGCGGCCGCCAGCAGCAGCAGACTCAGCCGCGCGGGCGTTAACGCCATGCCGGCCGAGCGTGCAGTGGGACTTCCCAGCGGCAGCAGCGTCAGCCAGCGGCTCGCCAGCGGTGCCAGCGAGACCAGCAGCAGCGCACAGACAGCGCTCTGAATCGCCTGACTGCCGCTGATGTTATAGGTCGAGCCGGAGATCCAGCTCAACAGCCCGCCCATACGCGGATCGCCACTCGCCAGCAGCAGCATCAGCAAGGTGACAAAGGCGCTGTTAAGCGCCATGCCTGCCAGCAGCATCCGCTCTGGCGAAAAGCCGCCACGACTGGCTACCGCCATGATCACCAGCAGCGTCAGCGCGGCCCCTAGCGCCCCGGCGGGCAGCAGCCATGCCATCGCATCGCCCGGCACAAAAAACATCATGACGACGACACCACAGGCAGCACCCGAACTGATGCCCAGCACTTCCGGGCTGGCCATGGGATTGCCGGTCAGCCGCTGAATCAGAGTCCCCGCTACGCCCAGCATCAGACCGGTCACCAGCGCAGCCAGCACGCGCGGCGCGCGCCACGGCAGTAGCGACTGCAGCATCTCGCCCGCTGACCAGATCCAGCCCTGCGCATCACGCCCAAACGCCAGACCACCCCACGCCAGCAGGGCCAGAACAGCGAGGCCAATCAGCGCCCAGCGCAGCAGGTTCTGTCGTTCGGCGGGCACGTGGTCACCCTGATTCAGAGCAGGCGGCACCGAACCGGTACGCAGTCGTGGCAGCAGCCACAGCAGAATCGGTACGCCAAGCAGCGCCGTAGCCGTGCCGGTCGGGATATCGCGCCAGTGCGCGCTAAGCCATAACACGCAACTGTCGGCCAGCCATAGCAGCAGCGCGCCTGTCAGCGGTGCCAGCAGCATCCGGCTGAGGAGCCGTCTTCCACCCAGCAGCTTCGCCAGCAGCGGCGCAAACAGCCCGATAAAACCGATGATACCGGCGACATTCACCAGCTGTGCGCTGAGCAGGATCGCCAGCCCGAGGCCACCGATACGCGCGACAGAAAGCGCCAGCCCCAGGTTTTTGGCTACACCATCATCCAGCCCCATCAGCGTCAGCGGACGCAGCAGCGCCAGCGCCAGCACAAACGCCAGCAGCAGACGCGGCCAGAGTTGCTGCACATTCTCCCAGCTCATCTGATTCAGCGCGCCGGTGCTCCACAGAAACATGTTTTGCAGCTGATCGTGATTGAAGATAGCGAAGATTTGATTCACCGCGCCGCTGTAGAAACTCAGCACCAGCCCGGCCAGAATCAGCGTCACCGGCGACAGACGTTTGCCCCAGGCCACCCCAAACACCAGCGCGGCCACCAGCAGCGCACCGCTAAGCGCAGCAAACTGTTGTGTCAGCGCCCCGCCCGGCAGATGCCACAGCGTCGCCACAGTAATACCCAGCTGTGCGCCGGAAGAGACACCCAGCGTGGTCGGCTCCGCCAGCGGATTCCGCAAGATCTGCTGAAACAGCAGACCGGCAAGACCCAGCCCGGCGCCCACCAGCAGCGCCAGCGCCGTGCGCGGTAACAGGCTGTAGTGAAACACCATCTGCGGCAGGCTATCGACTGCCGGTGACCAGAATGCCTGCCACCACTCTGCCTGTGGCAGCGCCTGGTGCAGATTAACCAGCGTCAGGCTGAGTGAAAGCAGAAACAGCAGGCTGAGGAGGCCTGCGGGAAACAGAGCATGGCGCATCAGTGCGTCTCCAGCGCGCGTTCCAGCACGCGAACAAAGTGCAGCGCCGAGAGCGTTGCACCGTAATACCAGACCGCCGGGACGCGCTGAAAGCGTCCGGTGCGTACAAACGGCATGGCCTGCCACAACGGGCTGCGCATCAGTTGCTGCATCTCCACGTCATTGTCATGATCGAAACAGATGACATCCACATCCCCGGCCTGCACCAGCTGTTCAATGCCGATCACCGCGCTGCCCCAGAAGTTAGTCTCGCCCTGCCAGCCATTTTTCAGGCCCAGCAGGGTCATCACTTCCAGAAACAGACTGTTTTGGCCGAAGGTAATGGCGTGACGACTGTCGAGCAGCGACATCAGCAGAATCGTGCGTCCGGCATAGGGTGCCAGCCGCACGCGGGCCGCCGCCAGTTGAGCATCGACCTCGCGCAGATGCTGCTCCGCCCGATCGCTTACGCCGAGGCGCGCCGCCAGCTGACGCAGCGATGTGCGTGCGGCGGTAAAAGGTTTTCCGTCGCCGCTGTGAAGGTCGAAGCCCATGATCGGTGCGATGCGCGTCAGTTTCTCTTTAGGTGGGCCGTAGCCGTTGGAGCAGAGGATCAGCGACGGCTGCATTTGCGCCATCAGCTCAAGATTGGGTTCGGTGCGCAGACCCACATCGATCACGCCCGCAGGCAGCGGCGGCTCTCCTACCCAGATGTTGTAGTTATGCAGATCGGCCACACCCCAGGGCGTGACGCCCAGGGCTATCAGCAGTTCGGTGGGAAGCCACTCCAGTGCAATAATCCGGCCCGGATTCGGCGTGGCGGCACGCAGAGGACGTGCGCAAAACAGTGGCGAGGCCACCAGCGCCAGCAATAGTCGGCGGCGATAAAGATCGGGCATCATCCTTTCCTTAACAGACAAAACTAACCGGCGCGCCGCCCTGCGGGTGCGGTAAAATGCCCATCGGGATGCCATAAATCGCACCAAGCACCTCAGGCTGCATAATCGCCGCCGCGTCACCTTCGGCAATCATTGTGCCCTGACGCAGCGCCACCAGATGATCGCAGTAGCGTGCTGCCATATTGATATCATGCAGCACCGCAATCACGGTTAAGCCGCGCTGCTGACTCAGATCTTTTATCAGCGCCAGCACCTCAACCTGATGGGCGATATCCAGCGCCGACGTCGGTTCATCCAGCAGCAGACAGCGGCTGTTCTGCGCCACCATCATCGCCAGCCAGGCACGCTGACGCTCACCGCCCGACAGGCTATCCACCAGCCGACCCGCAAAGGGATTCAGCCCGACCTGGGCAATCGCATCCTCTACCCGATCGCGGTCTTCCTGTCCGAACCGTCCCAGCGCGCCGTGCCACGGATAGCGGCCAATCGCCACCAGCTCCCGGACGGTCATCCCTTCGGCGGCCGGTAACTGCTGCGGCAGATAGGCCACCTCGCGGGCAAAGGCTTTGCTGTTCCAGCGCCCAACCGGCTGCTGATTCAGCAGCACCTCTCCACTGCTGGCCAGATGATGACGCCCCAGCATTTTTAACAGCGTCGACTTACCGGAGCCGTTATGACCAATCAGCGCGGTCATTTTACCCGGTGGAAAAGTCAGCGAGAGTGGCTGAAGGAGAGTACGGCCGGGCACCTCAAAACTGGCGTTTGCCAGCGTAAAGGTTGCCTCTTCTGCGTGCGGATACGGCATGGTTATCCCTGTGAACGAACGGGCGCCGGAGCGCCCGGTTAAATCAGAACCTGAAGGTCGCGGTGCCAACAATCTTACGCTCCGCGCCCCAGTAACAGGCGTATTCACGGTAGCAGCTGGCGACATACTCGCGGTTGAACAGATTGTTGACGTTAACGCCCACCGTCGAGCCAGGCAGACCGAAACGACCGAGGTCATATTTCAGCGCCGCATCCACCGTGGTGTAACCGGCAACCTTAAAGTTCTGGTTCTGCTCGGTGCCGGTGCTGTAGAGCCCCTGGCTCTCGCCGACATAACGTACACCCGCGCCCAGCGTCACACCCGAAAGGGCTGTCTCATGGAAGGTGTAATCACTCCAAAGTGAGGCCATATGTTTCGGCACCTGCACCGGCGTTTTGCCTTTAAGCGACGTGTCTTCGGTATATTCCGCATCGGTATAGGTGTAAGAGGCCGTCAGGTTAACGTTGGCATTGAGCGCCGCTTTCGCTTCCAGCTCTACGCCGCGCGACCGGATTTCACCGCTCTGCACGCTGAAAAGCGTTCTATCGGGATCGGGATCGGCCGTCAGATTTTTGGTTTTGGTCAGCTGATAAAGCGCTGCGGTGAGCACCACCGGGCGATCTTTCGGTACATATTTCACGCCCGCTTCATACTGTTTAGCGCGTGACGGATCAAACGCCTGACCGTCATAGGTCGAACCCGCGTTTGGAATAAAGGCTTCGCTGTAGCTGAAATAAGGTGCGATGCCGTTATCAAACACATAGTTCACACCGCCGCGCCAGGTAAACGCCTGATCGTTCTGGCGATCAACGCTATCCGCCACCCGATCGTAAACCGAGTTCATGGCATAGTCGTAGCGGCCGCCCAGCGTCAGCACCCAGCGGTTCCACTCCATCTGATCCTGCGCATAGAGGCCGGTCTGACGCTGCTTGTTGAGATGCTGATAGGGATCGGCAAATGGCGTTACGCTGGTATCGCCATATTGCGGATTTACCGCATTCAGATTCGATGCTGAGCCAAACTGTGCATCGATATCATTGCGGGTACGCTGGAAGTCCACCCCCAGCAGCAGCGTATGATCAACCTGGCCGGTGGCGAATTTCGCCTGCGCCTGGGTATCGACCGCAAACTGATTGAGCTTCTCTTCTGAAACGGCCGAACCTCGCGTGATTTGCTGAGTCTCCGGCAGGAAACCGTTGCCGTAAATACTGCGGTAATCGGTGCGCAGGTCGGCGTAACGCAGGTTCTGGCGCAGCGTCCAGGTGTCGTTGAGGCTGTGCTCGGCGTTATAACCGACCATTTTGGTGGTGCGTGAAATCTTATTACTCTGCTCGCCTTCATCAAAGTTGGTCGGCAGTTTGTACTGGCTGCCATCGGCGCGGGTGATAGGCACTACGGTGCCCTGACGCGGCAGCCAGCCGTAGTAGCCGGTTTCTGGCTCGTTCTGGAAATAGGTCAGCAGGTCAACGCGGGTCCGATCGTCGGGACGCCAGCTAAAAGCCGGTGCGATGGTGTAGCGCTTCTCTTTGTTCATCGCCTGCTGCGCATCCTGACTGCGCGCCTGACCGGTCAGACGATAGCTGTAGACGCCGTCATCATCCAGCGCGCCGCCAAAATCAAAGCCGGTCGAGAAGAGGTTATCGTTGCCCATCTGGAACTGCACTTCACGCAGGCTCTCCTGAGTCGGACGCTTGCTCACCAGCGAAACCACACCGCCCGGATTGCTTTTGCCATAGAGCACCGACACCGGACCGCGCAGCAGTTCGGCGCGCTCCAGGAAATAAGGGTCGATGGCGAACTCAGAGTAGTTATCCCCCTGCAGTTTCAGGCCATCCATATACTGATTGGTGTTGGTTTCGCTGAAGCCGCGAATCGACAACGCATCAATCACGTCTGAGCTGCCGCGGTTACCGGTCAGCACGCCAGGCGTATAGTTAAACGCCCCTTTCACGCTGGTCACGTTGCGCATCTCCATCTCTTCGCGGGTGACCACGGAGACTGACTGCGGATTTTTTTCAATCGGCGTATCGGTTTTCGTACCGGTGGCGCTGCGTTTGGCTGCCACGGTCGGCGCCGGGCCCCAGGCGCTTTCCGCCTCGACGCCGCTGCCGCCATCCGCCGAGACCACCATGGTCTCCGGCTGTGCGGCGTAAAGCGAGGTGCTCAGGCTCAGTGAGATCATGACGCCCAGAAGCGGTCGGGAAAATGTTTTTTTGGTGTTGTCTGCAAAAGTCGTTCGCGCATTCATAAAAAGGTGTCTCTTAAAAAGGCTCAGGAGAGCGAATCGAAACGATAATGATTATTATAACGGATTAGATAATATGCGAACTTCAGCGGGCACTGCAAGAAGAAATCCCAGTAGTGACGCCGTTTGCAGGGCGATTGATGCGTATTGATCAGCAACAAAAAAAGGGCGCCGAAGCGCCCTTTTTAACCTGTCTGACTGATTTATTTGCCAAACATATCTTTAATCCAGCCTGCTACGCCGTCGCTGTCTTTCTGCTCCTGCGGTTGCTGGGCCGGTTGTTGTTGCGGCTGCTGTTGCTGTTGCTGCTGATCAAACAGCTGTTGCTGCTGCTGAACCTGCTGCTGCTGTTGCTGACACAGCGCGTTCGGATCCAGCGCCCACACCGGCAGAGAACGCCAGGTGCTGCTGCCCGTGCCACAGACAAAGTTACCGGCCGAATCCACATTCATCAGCGACACATCTTCCGGTGGTGTCAGCTGCAACGGCATCGGTGCCTGAATGTCGAGGTAGCGACGATAGAGCTGCATCGCACCGCTGGCCCCATAGAGTTTGGTCGGCTGGTTGTTATCGCGTCCCACCCAGGTGATCGCCACTTCTTTGCCATCGATACCGGCAAACCAGCTGTCGATCAGGTCGTTAGTGGTACCGGTTTTACCGGCCAGATGCGCATTCGGGAAGCGCGCGCCCAGCGCACGGGCGGTACCGTGGTCTGCGACCTGCTGCATCGTGTAGAGCGTCAGATAAGCCGCCTGCGCCGGTTCAACACGCTCTGCCTGCGGATAGCTCTGATAGAGCACACTGCCATCTTCCGCAATCACCGAACGCACTGCTGACAGTGACGCGCGGTTTCCGCCGCTGGCGATCGACTGGAACGCCTGCGCCACTTCTACCGGCGTCAGGTTCATGGCACCCAGCAGCATCGCCGGAACCGGATGCAGCTGATCTTTCGGCACACCCAGCTTGCTCCAGGTATCGACTACCGCATCCAGCCCCAGCGTCATACCGAGGTTAACCGTCGGCACGTTCATGGAGTTGGTCAGCGCATCCACCAGCATCACTTTTCCGCTGAAGCGACGATCGTCGTTCATGGGTTTCCAGATGCTGCCGTTGGGCTGCTTCAGCGCAATGGGCTCATCGGCGATCCAGCTGTTCAGCCGGTAGCTGTTTGGCTGGCTCAGTGCGGTAAGGTAGGTCGCGGGTTTCGCCAGTGAACCGATAGAGCGGCGCGCCTGCAGCGCACGGTTGTAACCGGCGTACTGCGGATCAGCACCGCCGACCATGGCACGGACTTCGCCGCTGAAACGGTCAACCACCACCATCGCAGTTTCCAGATCTTTCAGGCCACGCTGTTTTTTCAGCGTCGGGATGCCATCAATTACCGCTTTTTCGGCCGCATCCTGTGACACCGGATCCAGCGTAGTGAAGATCTTCACGCCGGAGAGATCTTTCACCTTGTCGCCCAGTTTCGCCTGAAGCTCGTTACGCACCATCTGCATAAAGGCAGGCTGCGGCGTGATCACACCCCCCTTCGGCTGCACGCCCAATGGACGCGCCGACAGCATGTCATACAGTTCCTGGTCGATCACTTTCTGCTGCTGCAACAGGCGCAACACCAGGTTGCGTCGTTCCAGCGCCAGTTTCGGGTTACGCCACGGGTTATAGAGCGACGCCCCTTTTACCATGCCGACCAGCATCGCCTGCTGATCCAGACTCAGCTCATCTACCGGACGGCCGAAGTAGTAGAGGCTCGCCAGCGGGAAACCGCGAATCTGATCGCTGCCGGCCTGACCGAGATAGACCTCGTTCAGGTAGAGCTCCAGGATGCGATCTTTGCTGTAGCGCGCATCCATGATCACGGCCATATACGCTTCACGCGCTTTACGCCACAGCGAACGCTCGTTGGTGAGGAACAGGTTCTTCACCAGCTGCTGCGTCAGCGTACTGCCGCCCTGCACCGCTTTCCCGGCCGTGATGTTCGCCAGGAAGGCGCGACCAATGGAGTACGGGCTGATGCCATCATGCTCATAGAAATGGCGATCTTCGGTGGCGATCAGCGTATCGACCAGCAGATCCGGGAAACCGGCGCGTGGCACGAAGAGACGCTGTTCACCATTCGGCGACTGCAGCATGGTGATCAGGCGCGGATCGAGGCGGAAAAAGCCAAAATCACGGCCGGTTTCGAGGTTTTTAATCTCGCTCAGCTCATCTTTCGTGAAGCTCATGCGCGCGTGGATCTGCCCTTCTTTACTGTCAGGGAAATCAAACGGGCGACGCAGCAGATCGATGGTATTGCCCTTCACCGAAAACTCGCCAGGGCGTGTAATCCGGGAGACTTCGCGATACTGAGTCCCTTCCAGCAGCGCCACCATTTCACTTTTGTTGTAGGCCATGCCCGGTTCCAGGCTGACCATACGGCCATAGACGGTAGCGGGCAGTTGCCACACTTTACCGTCAATACGGCTGCGAATTTCTGAGTCGAGGTAGATGCCCCATGCGACCATGACCACCACAAACACCAGGAACAGTTTAATTAACCATCCCAGCCAACGGCGTTTGCCGCGCGGCGGTTTTCCACCTTTACCTTTACGTGGCACCGGCGCTTCCTCCTCGTCATCATTAAAATCGTCCTGATCGATATCCTGTTCGATATCCCTGCGTCGTCCCCGGCCCGCGCTGCTGCGCGGCGGCAACGGTTTACCTTTGCGCCCTATTGGTTCGCGATCGTTCCCAGACATTACTTTTCTTCTCCAGGCAGTGCTTACGGCAGCGCCGCTACTCTAACTGCTTTCTCGCGTGCCGCATGGCAGAACCCTCTGAATTCGATCCAGCGGACTCAACCCTGCGGGGACATTTTTTTGGTTCGCCTTGTTGGCAAGGCGTTGGCCGGATCCTCTGGCCAGGGATGTTTAGGATAACGTCCCTTCATCTCTTTCCTGACTTCCGGCCAGGCACCGCGCCAGAACGCCGCCAGATCGCGGGTGATCTGCAACGGGCGCTGGGCGGGCGATAACAGCTCCAGCACCAGCGGAATACGTCCTTCCGCCACGGCAGGATTCGTCGCCTCACCAAACATCTCCTGAATTCTGACCGCCAGCGCAGGCGGCTTGTCCGCATCATAGCGGATCGGCAGCCGGCTTCCGGTCGGCACAGTGTAATGAGTTGGCAGCACAGTATCCAGCCGCTGACGTTGTGACCATGTGAGTAAATGTAAGAGTGCCGTGGTCAGGTTCACCGCCTGCAGGCTGCGGAGATCGCGCACCGCGGACATCTGCGGCAACAGCCACTGCGGCAGGCTCTCGAGCAGACTCTCATCATCGGTGGCGGGCCAGCTCTCTTCCGGCAACCACTGCGCCGCACACTGGATGCGCAGACGCAGCTGTTCGGCGTCCGGCGTCCAGCCCAGCACCGACAGACCTTTTTCGGCGATCCAGCGCAGCATGGCCGCGTGCAGTACGTCCGGGTCCGGGCGCGCCATCGGCTGGGTCTTCAGCATCAGCGCGCCAATCTGCTCGCGTCTGAACGCGCGCAGCGTGCCCTTCTCTTCGTCCCACTCGACTTCGGTCCGGCGCTCAATCAGTGCGGGCTGCTGCTGGCACAGCGTCTCAATATCGACCGGTAGCGCCAGCAACATCCGCGCATCTGGCGCGGCACTGCCCTGCAGCAGGGCGGGTGCAATCAGCCATTCATTGCGCGTCAGGCCATCCTGCTCATCCAGTCTGGCACCCAGCCCGTTGGCCAGCTGATAGCGACCGCTCTGATCGCGTCGCCGTGCCAGCCGATCGCCAAAGCCCACCGCCAGCAAGCCAGCGAAACGGTCTTCATCGACGCGCCCGCCACGGATTTTAAGCCGCTGCTGCCACTGCTGCGCCCGTCGCTGCCATTGTGACTGAGGCCGATGCAGGGCATCCCGCAGATCGGCACTGCCGCTGCGCGGAGGGTCTTCCAGAATCGCGACCAGCAGCGCGGCGCTGGCGACCGCATCCGGCTCATCGCCAGCGGCACAGAGCATAGCCGCCAGTCGGGGATCGCACCCCAGCTGCGCCATGCGCCGACCCAGCGTGTTGAGCAGGCCGTTGCTGTCCAGCGCACTCAGGCGGGTTAGCTGCTGTTGCGCCGCGTCCAGATTTCGGGCGGGTGGCAAATCCAGCCACTGCAGCTGTTGCGGCTGGGTACAGCCCCACTGCAGCATATCCAGCCACAGCGACGAGAGATCGCTGTTCACGATTTCCGGTTCGCTCTGCGCCGCCGCGCGGGATGCCTGCTCCTGCGGCAACAGATGCAGACAGATTCCTGGCATCAGTCGCCCCGCGCGACCTGCGCGTTGGATCATGGATGCCTGGCTGATTCGCTGGGTCTGCAGCCGCGTCACGCCGCTGCGCGCGTCAAACAGCGCGCTGCGCTCCAGCGCACTGTCGACCACCAGCCGGATCCCCTCAATGGTCAGGCTGGTCTCGGCGATATTGGTGGCAAGCACTACCTTACGGCGTCCGGTGGTGGCAGGCAGAATCGCCCGCCGCTGCGCCGCCAGCGGCAGTGCGCCATAGAGCGGCGTCAGATCCACATCATCGCTGATGCGTGATTCCAGCTCACGCCTGACCCGCTCGATCTCCGCCACGCCCGGCAGAAATAGCAGCAGCGAGCCGTCTTCGTCGCGCAGCAGCTGGGCGACTTCACGCGCCACCGCCTCTTCAAAACGCACGTTCTGATTCAGCGATGCGTAACGCCGCTCGACCGGATAGCTGCGCCCTTCTGAGACAATTAATGGCGCATCCGGCAGCAGCGCCGCCAGCCGGGCATTATCCAGCGTGGCGGACATCAGCATGATTTTAAGGTCGTCGCGCAGCCCCTGCTGCACATCGAGCAGCAGCGCCAGCGCGAGATCGGCCTGCAGGCTGCGCTCGTGAAACTCATCGAGGATCACCAGCGACACGCCCTCCAGCATCGGATCGTGCTGAAGCATGCGCGTGAGCATCCCTTCGGTAACGACTTCAAGCCGGGTCTGTGGCCCGACGCAGCTTTCGCCACGCATCCTGAACCCCACTGTGGCTCCCGGCTGCTCACCGAGCTGCTCCGCCAGACGCTGCGCGACATTACGCGCCGCCAGACGACGTGGCTCCAGCATGATGATCCGTCCCGGCAGCGCCGCCTGCTGTAACAACTGCAGCGGCAGCCAGGTCGATTTGCCCGCGCCGGTGGGGGCGGCCAGCAGGATTTGAGAGGCGTCGCGCAGTGCCGCCAGGATGTCAGGCAGCACCGCGCTGACCGGTAAATCGCTCAAAGCAAACTCCGCTTCTGCCTGTGCTAAGATGGCGCGCATTGTAGCACGTGATATTTGCCGGAGAACGCCATGCCGACACAACGCTTATTTTTTGCCATCAGCCTGCCTGACGAGATGCAGCAGCAGCTGGTGCGCTGGCGGGCCGACACCTTTCCTGCTGAGGCGGGCCAGCAGGTGGTCGCAGCGAATCTGCATCTGACGCTGGCGTTTCTGGGGGAAGTCGCGCCGGAAACCTCACAACGCCTGCAGACACTGGCCTCCCGCATTGAACAACCTGGCTTTGATCTCGATCTGGATGATGCCGGTCACTGGCCACGTCCAGGTGTTGTCTGGCTCGGCTGCCAGCGTGCGCCACGCGGTCTGCTGCAGCTCGCCAGCCTGCTGCGGGCGCAGGCCGCCCGGCATGGCTGTTACCAGAGCCCCCAGCCGTTTCATCCGCACATCACGCTGTTACGCCACGCCACGCAGCCGGTTGCGTTACCGCCACGCGGCTTTCACTGGCGTTTTCGCGTCTCTGCTTTTTCCCTGTTTTCCTCTGAATATGCCCGGGGCCGCACCCGCTACCGCACTCTGGCCAGTTGGCCGTTAATGTCTCAGGAACCGCATGCACTTCTCTCCCCCTCTTAAACCCGCCCGCCTGATCAGTCGTTATAAACGTTTCCTTGCCGATGTTATGACGCCGGAAGGTGAGGTTCTGACGATCCACTGCGCCAACACAGGTGCCATGACGGGCTGCGCTACGCCGGGCGATCGTGTCTGGTATTCGACGTCCGACAGCCTGACGCGCAAGTACCCTCACAGCTGGGAGCTGACCGAAACGCAGCAGGGCCACTGGATCTGCGTGAACACCCTGCGCGCGAATCAACTGGTGGCCGAAGCGCTGGATCAGGACAGGCTGCCCGCACTGGCGGGATATTCCCAGCGTCAGGCGGAAGTGAGATATGGCAGTGAAAAAAGCAGAATTGATTTCCTGCTCAAGGCAGATCCACGACCCAACTGCTATATTGAGGTGAAATCCGTAACCCTTTTACATGAAGGAAAAGGTTATTTTCCGGATGCGGTGACGATTCGAGGACAGAAGCACCTGCGTGAACTGGCAACAGTTGCGGCAGAGGGTCATCGGGCCGTTTTGTTGTTTGCCGTTTTGCACTCGGGGATTGAGGACGTTTCCCCGGCACGCCACATTGATGCGGCGTATGCAGAACAACTGGCTCAGGCGCAGCGGGAGGGCGTAGAGGTTTTAGCGTATCAGGCAGACTTATCGGCAGAGGGAATGTTTCTTAAATCGCCGATCAACGTAACCTTGTAATATCTTTTGCAATTTTATGTGCTAAGAATGTTCTGAGCTAAGGGCTGATTACGCTGTTCCTCACAGGCTTGTCAAGGTGTGTTCATGAAGAATTGCCAACCCTGACTGCTTCTGTTATTTATAGCGGCCTGTTTTTTTCCCCAATGGGGGATCGATGTACCCCGCAGACGTCAAATGCAGGATGGCAGCAACGCCCCTGCGAGACGAAAGTCAAAGGGTATAGTGCGTGTTATCCAGGAGAAGCAACATGCAAGAAGGTCAAAACCGTAAAACATCGTCCCTGAGTATTCTCGCTATTGCCGGTGTTGAACCTTATCAGGTTAAGCCTGGCGAAGAGTATATGAACGACGCGCAGCTGACCCATTTTCGCAAGATTCTGGAAGCCTGGCGTAATCAATTGCGGGACGAAGTCGATCGTACCGTATCGCACATGCAGGATGAAGCCGCTAACTTCCCGGACCCGGTTGACCGTGCCGCGCAGGAAGAGGAATTCAGCCTGGAGCTGCGTAACCGCGATCGCGAACGTAAACTGATTAAAAAGATCGAGAAGACACTGAAGAAAGTTGAAGATGACGACTTCGGTTATTGCGATTCCTGTGGCGTTGAGATTGGTATCCGCCGTCTCGAAGCACGTCCTACTGCCGATCTCTGCATCGACTGTAAGACGTTAGCAGAAATTCGTGAGAAACAAATGGCCGGCTAATGCCGCGTCCAGCCTGTTACCACGCAGTGGAACACCTGCTGTTTTGTCCACTGCGTGGTCACTTCTGAACCTATGCCATCCTTCTGTATCGGTCGCTTCGCCCCTTCTCCCTCTGGTGAACTCCATTTTGGCTCGCTGATTGCTGCCCTGGGCAGTTACCTGAGCGCGCGCGCGCAAAACGGCATCTGGCGGGTGAGAATTGAAGATATCGATCCGCCTCGGGAGGTGCCGGGTGCCGCCAGCCGTATTCTGCATCAGCTGGAGCACTACGGGTTAACCTGGGATGGCGAGGTGTTGTGGCAGTCACAACGTCATGAAGCCTATCGGGAGGCGCTGGCCTGGCTGCAGCAGCATCGTCAGAGCTATTTCTGCACCTGCCCCCGGCGTCGCATTCAGGAGATGGGCGGTTTCTATGATGGCTACTGTCGTGAACGGCAACGCGGACCAGAGAATGCCGCGCTGCGTTTACGCCAGCATGTGCCGATCTTTACGTTTGACGACCAATTACGGGGTCGCGTGGAGGCGGACAGGCGTCTGGCACAGGAAGATTTTATTATTCATCGCCGTGATGGCCTGTTTGCCTATAACCTGGCGGTGGTGGTCGATGATCATTTTCAGGGCATTACCGAAGTGGTTCGCGGCGCAGATTTGATTGAGCCGACGGTGCGGCAGATTGCGCTCTATCAGCAATTTGACTGGCCGGTGCCGGCCTGGCTGCATCTGCCGCTGGCGCTTAACCACGATGGCAATAAGTTATCGAAGCAGAATCATGCACCTTCGCTGCCGGATGGCGATGCCAGACCGCTGCTGGTGGCGGCCTTGCGTTTCCTCGGGCAGCCTGTTTCAGGCGGCTGGCAGGACTTAACGCAGGACAAACTGCTGTCTGATGCGGTAGAGCAGTGGAATATCGCTTTGATGCCGCAACAGAACGCCCTGAAACCGGATGCATAGACAACAGCATTCTCAAACGGTTCTCAACAGGCTATGATTAGCCGCTGATTTTACCTACACCCTAATTGCCACTGTCGAGGTGTCCCATTTTTACCCGAGTAGCTAATTTTTGCCGAAAAGTCCTGAAGCGTGATGAAGAGGAAGCCCCTGCAGAGGTTGAACCAGTACGTCTGATGGCCATCATCCCTCGTGAAAGCCACAACATCTCACGTAAAGACATCAGCGAAAATGCCCTCAAAGTGCTCTATCGCCTGAATAAAGCCGGTTATGAAGCCTATCTGGTAGGCGGTGGCGTGCGCGATTTGCTACTGGGGCAAAAACCTAAAGATTTCGACGTGACCACCAATGCCACGCCTGAGCAGATGCGTAAGCTGTTCCGCAACTGTCGCCTGGTCGGCCGTCGTTTCCGTCTGGCACACGTGATGTTTGGTCCGGAAGTGATCGAAGTCGCCACCTTCCGCGGACATCATCAGGCGGAAGAGCCGGAAGAGGATCGCAACAGTTCACAGCGCGCCCAGAGCGGCATGCTGCTGCGTGACAACATCTTTGGCTCTATCGAAGATGATGCGCAACGCCGCGATCTCACCATCAACAGCCTCTACTACAGCGTGGCTGATTTCAGCGTGCGCGACTATGTCGGCGGCATCAGCGATCTCGAACAGGGTATCATTCGCCTGATTGGCGATCCGGAAACCCGCTACCGCGAAGATCCGGTCCGCATGCTGCGCGTCGCGCGTTTTGCCGCCAAACTCAATATGAGCATTGCGCCGGAAACCGCCGAGCCGATTCCGCGTCTGGCCTCACTGCTGCGTGATATTCCGCCTGCGCGCCTGTTTGAAGAGTCGCTGAAGATGTTGCAGGCCGGCTACGGCTACAGCACCTATCTGAAGCTGTGTGAATATCAGCTGTTCCAGCCGCTGTTCCCGACGCTGGCGCGCAACTTCACGGAAAACAGCGACAGCCACATGGAGCGGATGCTCGCTCAGGTGCTGAAAAACACCGATAACCGCATTCATAACGACATGCGCGTTAACCCGGCGTTCCTGTTTGCCGCGATGTTCTGGTATCCGCAGCTTGAAACGGCCGAACGCATTGCACAGGAAAGTGGCCTGACTTACTTCGAAGCCTTTGCGATGGCGATGAACGATACGCTGGATGAAGCCTGCCGTGCGCTGGCGATTCCGAAACGTATTACCTCGCTGATCCGCGATATCTGGCTGCTGCAGTTACGCATGTCGCGCCGTCACGGTAAACGCGCCTGGAAACTGATGGAGCATCCGAAATTCCGCGCCGCTTACGATTTGCTGGCGCTGCGTGCAGAAGTCGAAAATAACCCGGAACTGCTGCGCCTGAGCCAGTGGTGGGGTGAGTTCCAGGTGGCTGCGCCGCCGCATCAGAAAAATATGCTGAATAACCTGGGCGACGACCCGGTACCACGCAGTAAATCGCGTCGTCCGCGCCGCCGTCCCTCCGCGCCGCGTCGTGACAATCAAAACGCCTCATGACACGGGTTTACCTCGCGTTAGGCAGTAACCTGGCCGATCCGCTGCATCAGGTTGATGCAGCGCTGACCGCACTGGATGCGTTGCCGCAGACGCAACGCATCAATACCTCTCCGTTCTACCGCACGCCGCCTTATGGCCCGCCGGATCAGCCCGATTTTCTCAATGCCGCCGTGGCGCTGGAGACCGATCTCAGTGCAGAAGCGCTGCTTGACCATACCCAGCGGATTGAGCGGGAGCATGGCCGGGTGCGCAAGGCAGAACGCTGGGGTCCGCGCACGCTGGATATCGATGTGATGCTGTTTGGTGATGCGGTAATCAACACGGAGCGGCTGATTGTCCCGCATTATGATCTGCTGAACCGCGCCTTTATGCTGGTGCCGCTGCTGGCGATTGCGCCAGATGCCCGCCTGCCGGACGGCCGCGCCCTCAACCCCCTTCTCGCCTCTCTCGACAGCAGCAGCATCGTGCTGTGGCACGGCTGATCAGACAAACGCAACTCTCTGATTCCGCTCTCTCACGCTATCCAGTAAACTGCGCCCATCAGAATTCCTGAGTTGAGAGCGCCATGAAACCCACCACGATTTCACATCTGCGTCAGGCGAAAGCCAGCGGTAAAAAATTCGCGACGCTGACCGCCTACGATTTCAGTTTTGCCCGCTTGTTTGCCGATGAAGGCATTCAGGTGCTGCTGGTTGGTGATTCTTTAGGGATGACGGTGCAGGGGCATGATTCTACGCTGCCGGTCACGGTCAGCGATATTGCCTATCACACCGCTGCCGTGCGCCGTGGCGCGCCACAGGCTCTGCTGCTCGCCGACCTGCCGTTTATGAGTTATGCCACGCCAAATCAGGCCTTTGAAAGTGCCGCGCAATTGATGCGTGCCGGCGCCAACATGGTGAAACTTGAAGGCGGTAGCTGGCTGGCTGAGACCGTGCAGATGCTGACCGAACGCGCCGTGCCGGTATGTGGTCATCTTGGCCTAACCCCGCAGTCGGTGAATATCTTTGGCGGCTATAAAGTCCAGGGCCGTGATGAAGCCGGAGCCGAACAGCTGCTGGCCGATGCGCTGGCGCTGGAAGCCGCTGGCGCACAGCTGATGGTGCTGGAGTGCGTGCCGGTGTCGGTGGCGCAGCAGATTACCGACGCGCTCACCATCCCGGTGATTGGCATCGGTGCCGGTAACGTCACTGATGGTCAGATTCTGGTAATGCATGACGCGCTGGGCGTGACCGGCGGCCACATTCCCAAATTTGCCAAAAATTTCCTGGCGGAGACCGGCGATGTTCGCGCGGCGATTCGCCACTATATCGCCGAAGTCGAGGCCGGTACCTACCCGGCGGCAGAGCACAGTTTCCAGTAATCCAGGAGAGTCACCGTGTTGATCATTGAAACGCTGCTGATGCTGCGCCAGGAAGTCCGTCGCTGGCGCCAGCAGGGTAAACGCATTGCGCTGGTGCCCACCATGGGCAACCTGCATGAAGGTCATCTGAGGCTGGTGGATGAAGCCCGGGCGCGCGGCGACATCGTCATTGTCTCGATCTTTGTCAATCCGATGCAGTTCGATCGCGCCGATGATTTAGCGCGCTACCCGCGCACGCTGCAGGAAGATTGTGAAAAGCTGAACCGCCACCAGGTGGATGTCGTCTTTGCCCCCTCACCGGCTGAAGTTTACCCGCAGGGCACACAGAATCAGACCTTTGTTGAAGTGCCGGTGCTCTCTTCCCTGCTGGAAGGCGCGACGCGTCCAGGCCATTTTCGTGGCGTGGCGACCATCGTCAGCAAACTGTTTAATCTGGTGCAGCCCGATATTGCCTGTTTCGGTGAAAAGGATTTTCAGCAGTTGGCTATCATTCGTAAGATGGTGGCCGATATGGGCTTCGACATTGAGATTATTGGCGTGCCAACCGTGCGGGCTAAAGATGGCCTGGCGCTGAGTTCACGCAACGGCTACCTGACAGCCGATGAGCGTAAGCTGGCACCTTTGCTGAGCCAGGTGATGAACCAGATGGCTCAGCGACTTGAGAATGGCGAGCGTCAGATTGACGAGATCATCGAGACCGCCAGCGAGGCATTGCTGGCGCAGGGATTGCGTCCTGATGGCCTGGCGATTTGTGATGCGGAAACGCTGCAGCCGCTGACGGTGGACAGCCAGCGTGCGGTCGTGCTGATGGCCGCCTGGCTGGGCAAAGCCCGCCTGATTGATAATCAAACCGTTGACCTGACGCTGTAAGTCCTTCTGCTGCAGGTTATTTTATTTCTCTGACAAGGTTTCTGGCTATGATTCGCACTGTTCTGCAAGGCAAATTGCACCGCGTCAAGGTGACGCAGGCAGACCTCAATTATGAAGGTTCCTGCGCTATCGATCAGGATTTCCTGGATGCTTCCGGCATTCTGCAATATGAAGCCATTGATATTTATAACGTCACCAACGGTCAGCGCTTTTCCACCTACGCTATCGCGGCTGAGCGCGGCTCGAAAATCATTTCGGTCAACGGTGCAGCAGCCCGCTGCGCCTGCGAGGGCGATATATTAATTATCTGCTCCTATGTGCAGGTAGAGGATGCCGAAGCACGTCAGTGGCAGCCTAAAGTCGCCTATTTTGAAGGTGACAACCAGATGAAGCGGCTGGCGAAAGCACTGCCAGTACAGATCGCCTGATTAATCGATCGCCTGATAAAATAAGGGCCGTTCGTAAAATGGACGGCCCTTTTCATTTCTGCAGCAGTAATTAAACCGGTTTAGTTGTCATCGGCTTCGATGATTTTTTCATCGTAAAGAGGAAATTAAACCAGCCGTGTTTTCTCATCAGACATAATGTCCACGGCAGCGCCAGCGCCACCAGAAACGCCGAAATAAACTTCAGGTCATTAACCCAGGCTGACGGGCTTTCAAACTTCACAATCTTACTGAAGAACTGAATCGCCAGATAATGCGACAGATAGAAGACGATGGAATTGACGCCAATGTAGTAGACCAGTTCAGACTTAAGCTTCAGCGCAATCCAGACAAAAAACGGAACTGACAACAGTGCCAGCGGTGATAATAACGCCTGGGAATGATGTTCCAGTAAAAAGATATTCAGGCAGGAGAGCAGCACAAAGCTCATTACTGAAATCAACAGTGTCGGGCCATGCTGCACTTTCTCCGCAATATCCACCTGCTTTCTCACCACGTAATCGCCGAGATAGAAGAAGACAAACAGATAAAGCGATTTGTTGATGTGCGTATTGTCGAAGCTGGCAAACACCCCATCCGCCTCAATCGCCGGCAGCGCCCAGCTCAGCGCCATACAGATGGCAAACACCAGCAGGAACGGCAGGTGACGGGCAAAGATAATCACAATAAAGAAGATAAACAGTGAATGCAGGAACCAGGTCATATCACCGCCACCGGTCAGGTGGGAGAGAATAATATTCATCGGTGATTGCGGCGTATTTGCCATTGAGCTGAACAGGATCTTTAACCCGCCGTAGACCGCCACCCAGACCACAAACGGATAGAGAATACTGCGCACCTTGTTATTAAAAAAAGGACCCAGGCCTTTTCTTAACCCGGCATCGACAAATAACCCCGAAACAAAGAACATCAGCCCCAGTCTTACCGGTGCCAGCATCTCATTTAACAGGCTGCTGAAGGCGGTAAAATGTCCGGCGTTATTATGTACGGCGATAGTGCTGTGCAAAAAAATGATTGCGAGAATACTCAGTCCCCGCAGATTATCGATCCACGTTATACGATTCATTTTTTCCTGCCTTTTATTAAAAGCTGGCACTGAATTCGATGCCATTTTCTTATTTGAGAACATCCCAGACCCACCCTTTCATCCCTGAGCAGAGGAATAACCTTATTCCGGCGGTATTCTGATAATTCGTAATAAAATAAACAACAGCCTGAGCTTAAGGCTAATCTTAAAAAAAATTTAACAGTTAAGAATCATTAAGATAGCGGGACGTGTCAGATTATTATCAGATAATGCTTAGGGTTAATTTTTGTGAGAAAGGATGTAAGCGAGGCAGCAGGCGGCTTCAGAGGCAGGAAAGAAACGACAAGGCGGGTTTCAGGGCGATTTTTAAGACCAGACAGAACCGTAGTTATGGGTGTTTTTCAGGCAGAAAAAAAAAGCCACGCTCTTAACGCAGCGTGGCCCTTACCATTCAGGTTAACGTCAGGTGCGTAATCCGCGCCCGCGCTGTATCAGCGCATAGACCAGCCAGTAGAACACCAGAATAAAGGCCACCAGTACCGAGAGCGTAAACACCAGCGGCACATCGTTAATGCCCAGGAAGCCATAACGGAATCCGCTAATCATATAAACGATTGGATTCAGTTTAGAGACTGCCTGCCAGATTGGCGGCAGCAGACTCAGCGAGTAGAAAATGCCACCCAGATAAGTCAGTGGCGTCAGCACAAAGGTCGGGATCAGGCTGATATCGTCAAAGGTGCGGGCAAACACGGCGTTCAGCAGACCGGCCAGTGAGAACAGAATCGCGGTCAGCAGCAGCGTGATCGCCACCATCGACCAGGAGTGCACCTGGAACGGCACAAAGAACAGCGAGATGGCCGTCACCAGAATGCCGACGCAGACACCACGCGCTACGCCACCGCCAACATAACCGGCAATGATGATGTGGGTCGGCACCGGTGCAACCAGCAGCTCTTCAATGTTGCGCTGGAACTTGGCGCTGAAGAACGACGACGCTACGTTGGCGTAGGCGTTGGTGATTACCGCCATCATGATCAATCCCGGCACGATGAACTGCATATAGCTGAAGCCGTGCATCTCACCGATGCGCGATCCGATCAGGTTGCCAAAGATGATGAAATAGAGCGTCATGGTGATGACCGGCGGCACCAGCGTCTGGATCCAGATGCGGGCGAAACGGTTAATCTCTTTGGCCCAGATACTCTTCAGCGCCACCCAGTACAAATGTGTCATGCTTTTGCTCCTGTTTTTCCCTGCGTCGTCAGGCCAACGAACAGCTCTTCCAGACGGTTGGCTTTATTGCGCATACTCAGCACATGCACTCCCTGCGCACTCAGCTGGCTAAAGACGCTGTTCAGGCCCTGCTCACGCAGCACTTCCACTTCAAGCGTTGAGGTATCGGTCAGCCGGTACTGGAACCCTTCCAGCGTGGGCAGCGGACTGCGCGGTGCCAGATCCAGGATAAAGGTTTCTGATTTGAGCTTGGACAGCAGCGTTTTCATGGAGGTGTTCTCCACCAGCTCACCGCTCTGGATAATGCCGATGTTGCGACACAGCATCTCCGCTTCTTCCAGATAATGGGTGGTGAGAATGATGGTGGTGCCTTTGGCATTGAGATCTTTCAGGAACACCCACATTGAGCGGCGCAGTTCGATATCTACGCCAGCGGTCGGTTCATCCAGAATCAGCAGCTTAGGCTCATGCATCAGCGCACGGGCGATCATCAGACGGCGTTTCATGCCGCCGGAGAGCATGCGCGCACGTTCGGTGCGTTTGCCCCACAGATCGAGCTGCTTCAGATACTTCTCCGCCCGCTCATTGGCTTCACGACGCTCAACGCCGTAGTAACCCGCCTGGCTCACGACAATCTGCATCACCGTCTCAAACGGGTTGAAGTTAAACTCCTGCGGCACCAGGCCAAGCTGGCGTTTGGCATTCACCACATCTTTTTCCAGATCGTAGCCAAACACCCGCACGCTGCCCTCGGATTTATTGACCAGCGAACTGATAATACCGATGGTGGTAGATTTACCGGCACCGTTTGGCCCCAGCAACGCATAAAAGTCACCGGCTTCAACGTTAAGATCGATGCCCTTCAGCGCCTGTACGCCGCCGGGATAGGTCTTGGTCAGCCGGGAAAGTTCCAGTGCATAAGTCATTCTGCATCCATACCCTGTTTTGTTGGCATTGCAATGCCGTTTAAATTTATCAGGCCCTGGCATATAGTACGCGCGCGCACTTTAGCGCAGTAACCGGTCGCTCAACGCCATGACAGACATCAATACCCTGATCAGAAACAACCGCGAATGGTCAAAATTACTGGTTGAAGAAGATCCCAGCTTTTTTGAGCGGCTCGCCCAGGCACAAAAACCGCGCTTCCTGTGGATTGGCTGCTCTGACAGCCGTGTCCCTGCCGAACGTCTGACCGGACTGGAACCGGGCGAACTCTTTGTTCACCGTAACGTCGCCAATCTGGTGATCCACACCGATCTGAACTGTCTGTCCGTGGTGCAGTACGCTATCGAAGTGCTGGAAGTGGAACACGTTATCGTGTGCGGCCACTACGGCTGCGGCGGCGTGCAGGCGGCGATGGATAATCCGGAGCTGGGATTAATCGACAACTGGCTGCTGCACATCCGCGACCTCTGGTACAAGCATAGCGTGTTGCTGGGGGAACTCCCGCCGGATAAGCGCCTGGACAAACTGTGCGAAATCAACGTTATTGAACAAGTCTATAACCTGGGCCATTCGACCGTACTGCAATCTGCCTGGAAGCGCGGCAAGGATGTCTCCCTGCACGGCTGGGTATACGGCATTCAGGATGGCTGCCTGCGTAACCTTGATGTCACGGCAAACAGCCGGGAGATCCTCGAACAGCGCTACCGTCACGGTATTGCTAATCTGCGGATGAACGGCGAGTCCTGAGCCGATCGCGGCGTAAAGCGCGACATAGCCTACACCAGGCAAGCGGTGCAGGCCTTGGAAGAATGTGCGGTCAGAGCGCTATCAGGATTCCAGCGGCACCACTTTGCCGATATAAGGCAGATGGCGATAGTGCTGAGCATAGTCGATACCAAAGCCGACCACGAACTCATCCGGAATCGCAAAGCCGACATACTCGACGCTCACGTCGACTTCACGGCGCTCTGGCTTATCCAGCAGGGTACAGATCGCCAGTGATTTTGGCTGACGCAGTTGCAGAATCTCACGCACTTTGCTCAGGGTGTTACCGGAGTCGATGATATCTTCGACGATCAGCACATCCTTGCCACGAATGTCTTCATCCAGATCTTTCAGGATTTTCACATCACGCGTGCTGGACATGCCGCTGCCGTAACTGGAAGCCGTCATAAAGTCGACTTCATGCGGCACATCAATGGCGCGGCAGAGATCAGCCATGAACATGAATGAGCCGCGCAACAGCCCCACCAGCACCATATCGCTGCCGCTGTCGCGGTAGTGCTCGTTAATCTCTTTGCCCAGTTCAGCGATGCGCGTGGCGATTGCCTGTTCAGGGATCATCACTTCAACAGTGTGTTTCATTGCGTTCAGCCCGGTTACGTCAGAAAAGCCCCGAAGTCTATCACAGACGCAGCCGTGACGGCTGTGCGGGCCCGCAAGCAAACGATTACGTCGCAAAATTATTAGCGGCAGCCTGTGGGTAACTGAAATGCGCATTACCTTAGAACATTCTGGCATTTACCAGCATGATTCGCTGCGTGGTAGCCTTTATCCAACAGATCGTTACCCTACTCGCGCCGCTGGTCGGAGATCACAATGACTTCATCTTCAAGCAAAAAAACGCATATCGGCGACAGGCCGCTGCACCCTGAAACCCAGATGCTGAACTATGGCTACGATCCCCGCCTCTCTGAAGGTGCAGTGAAGCCACCGGTCTTTCTGACCTCGACCTTTGTCTTTGACAGCGCCGAAGAAGGACGGGATTTCTTTGATTATGTCTCTGGTCGTCGTGAGCCGCCGGAAGGCAAATCGGGCGGGCTGGTCTATTCCCGCTTTAACCACCCGAACAGCGAAATTGTTGAAGATCGGCTGGCGGTCTATGAGCAGGCAGAGAGCTGTTCGCTCTTCTCTTCCGGCATGGCCGCCATCTCCACAGCCCTGCTGACGTTTGCCCGTCCGGGCGAGGTGATTCTACACTCCCAGCCACTCTATGGCGGCACCGAAACCCTGCTCAGCAAGACGCTGCACAATCTGGATATCAAAGCAGTGGGTTTCAGCGACGGCAATGATGAAGTCAAAGTGCGTGACGCCGCCCGGCAGGCGATGGCCCAGGGCCGGGTGGCGGTGATCCTGATTGAAACACCGGCGAACCCCACTAACAGCCTGGTGAATATCCGTCTGATGGCGCGCATCGCCGATGAGATCGACCAGCAGCAGGGTTCACGCCCGATTATCGCCTGTGACAACACGCTGCTCGGCCCGCTGTTCCAGCAGCCGCTGACGCTGGGCGCGGATCTGTCGCTCTACTCGCTGACTAAATATGTGGGCGGTCACTCTGACCTGATTGCGGGCGCGGCGATGGGCAGTAAAGCGCTGATGGCAAAAGTGCGCGCCCTGCGCAGCGCAATCGGCACGCAGCTGGACCCGCACTCAAGCTGGATGATCAGCCGCTCGCTGGAGACGCTGTCGCTGCGGATGGAGAAAGCTTTTCACAATGCGGAAGCGGTCGCGGCGTTTCTGCGCGATCATCCGAAGGTGGCGAAGCTGCACTGGCTGCCTTATCTGGATGCGGAAAGCGCCGAAGGGAAAACCTATCGCGAGCAGTGCAGCGGCGCAGGTTCGACCTTCTCATTTGATATCACCGGCGGCCAGCCTGCTGCGTTCCGTTTTCTCAACGCGCTGTCGCTGTTTAAGCAGGCAGTGAGCCTGGGCGGGACCGAGTCGCTGGCCAGTCATCCTGGCAGCACCACCCACTCCGGCGTGCCGCAGGCGGTGCGTCAGCGTATTGGTATCACCGACGCCACGGTGCGGCTGTCGATTGGCATCGAGAACGCCGGTGACCTGATTGAAGATATCAAACTGGCGCTGGATCAGGCGTAATCAGCTTACGGTAAAGCCCAGCATCATCCCGGTATCTTCATGCTCCAGCAGATGGCAGTGGGCCATGTAAGCGTGTTCGGCGGCGGCGACATAGTTGAAGCGCACCAGCACTTCGCTGCGCCAGGCGTCGACATTCACCATATCTTTCCAGCCCTGCCGATGCGGGGCGGGCGGTTTGCCGTTCTCAGAGAGAATACGGAACTGGGTACCGTGAATGTGGAACGGATGCAGCATGGCGTCGCCTTCCCCTGAAATCGTCCACTTCTCATAATCACCCAGCTTCACCGCAAACGACGGCCTGGTCATATCAAAGGCCTGACCGTTGATCTTGTTGCCGTTGCGGAAATCGTAACCGGCGGGCGGCGTAGTGCCGTGCATGCTGTGATCCATGTTTTCCATACCTTCCATGTTTTCCATCGGCGGCATCGGCTCTGCCGCCGTTTTCTGCGGCGTCTGCGGCATCGAATGATGACCGCCCTTGCCCATCGCTTTCTCGCCGTAGCGCTGCATTAATGCCTGCATCCCCTGCTGGTCCAGCTGCGGGTCCATCATCAGCTGCAGCCAGCGTGTCTTCAGTCCGTCGGTGGAGGGCAGCGCGGGCAGCGTCGCCAGCTGATCCGGCAGCGTGGCGCTGGCCATCACCCGCAGCGGCAGGATCTGCACCAGTGGCAGCGGCTGGTCAAACGGCGGCAGCGTCATGCCCATCTGCTCCGTCGGCAGCGTAACCAGATCAAACGCTTTACCGTCAGAGGTATCGATCATCACCTCGAAACGCTCACCCGGCAGGATCGGCAGCGCGTCGAGCTTCACCGGCTCAGCCAGCAGGCCACCATCACTGGCGATCACATAGAGAGGACGTTTATCACTGGCAGCAACATGCAGCGAACGGGCATTACAGCCGTTAAGCAGCCGCAGACGCAGCCAGCCGCGCGGCACCGCATGCTGCGGATACTGCACGCCGTTGGTCAGCATCATGTCGCCAAACCACCCCACCGCGGCGCGCATCACGTCGAGCTGATAATCGATACGGTTGCCCTCTTTGGTCAGCTGCTTATCCTGGAAAATCAGCGGCACATCATCCACGCCCCACTGCACAGGCAGTCGCAGCGTTCCGCTCTCTTTATCTTCCAGCAGGATCAATCCCGCCAGCCCCTGCGCCACCTGATGCCCGGTCTTACCGTGCAGATGCGGGTGATACCAGCAGGTCGCAGCAGGTTGATCGGGCGTGAAAGAGACCTGACGCGAACCGCCTGCCGCAATCACCGCCTGCGGGCCGCCATCCACGGCGCCAGGAATTTCCAGCCCGTGCCAGTGCAGGGTTGTCGCTTCGCTGAGCCGGTTATGGATGTTCACCGTCACCGGTTTGCCACTCTGCATCTTCAGCACCGGCCCCAGCAGGCTGCCGTTATAGCCCCAGGTCGGCACCGCGTTGCCATTCCACTGCGTGGTGCCCTGCATCGCGGTAAGGGTGTAGCTGCCCCTGGCATCGGGTTCCAGCAGTGACGGAATCGGCAACAGCGGACGGGTGGCCGCCATCAGCGGACGGCTCCAGAGCGGCAAAGCTCCGGCTACACTCAGTGCGGCGGTGAGTTTCAGGAAATGGCGACGTTGCATGGTGATCATCCTTGTGGCATCGGAGCGCACAGCCTAAACCCTGACCTTATGGGAAGGTCAAGTCTTACCCGTGAGAATCTGACGAAAAAAGGCGGTACAGCGGCTCTCAACGCCAAATTAATCGAAAACCTGAGAGTAACTGTGCTAACGTCATGAGCAATATCCATTGAAGAGAACGACTATGAAGCAAAGCATCAGGATCCTGCTGTTAACGGGACTCCTTGGCTTCTCCTCCACCAGTTTTGCCCTGAGCGAATCCGAAGCGGAAGATCTGGCTGATCTTACGGCGGTTTTCGTTTATCTGAAAAATGATTGTGGCTATCAGGATTTACCGGATGCGCAGATTCGCAAAGCGCTGGTCTTTTTTGCTCAGCAGAACCGCTGGGATTTAAGCAACTACAGCAACTACAACATGAAGGCACTGGGTGAAGATAGCTATCGCGATCTCAGCGGCATCGCCATCACCAACGACAAAAAATGTAAATCACTGGCCCGCGATTCGCTGAGCCTGCTGGCCTACGTCAGGTAACAGCTCTGCCCTCTGCAGCCGGACATTGACCGTGCAACGACGGTCAGTGTTAGCTATCATGTGCCGCCCATCTTTATGGCGATGTCATCAGAGGAGAGCACCATGGCCCACAATGAAACGTGGTATGAAACCCTTCATGCCGGTTTTGGCCAGTATTTCACGGTCGATAAAGAGCTGTACCGTGAGAAGACTGCGCATCAGGATTTAATCATTTTCGAAAATGCCGCGATGGGCCGCGTGATGGCGCTGGACGGCGTCGTGCAGACCACCGAACGCGACGAATTTATCTATCATGAAATGATGACCCACGTTCCGCTGCTGGCACACGGTGCGGCGAAGAGCGTCCTGATCATTGGCGGCGGTGACGGTGCCATGCTGCGTGAAGTGTCACGTCATCCGGAAATCGAAAAGATTACCATGGTAGAGATCGATGCAGGCGTGGTGACTTTCTGTCGCCAGTATCTGCCGAACCACAGCGCAGGAGCCTATGACGATCCGCGCTTTACACTGGTGATTGATGACGGGGTTAACTTCGTTAATCAGACGCAGGAAAAATTCGATGTCATCATCTCCGACTGCACCGATCCGATTGGTCCGGGCGAGAGTCTGTTTACCTCCGAATTTTATGCCGGTTGCAAAGCGGCCCTTAATGAAAATGGCATCTTCGTGGCGCAGAATGGCGTTTGTTTCCTGCAGCAGGATGAGGCTGTCAACAGCCATCGCAAGCTGGGCCATTACTTTGGCGATGTCAGTTTCTATCAGGCGGCGATTCCGACCTATTACGGCGGCATTATGACCTTTGCCTGGGCGAGTGATAATCCGGCGCTGCGCCAGCTTGACACCGCGACTCTGCAGGCACGTTTCGAGGCTGCTGGCCTGGCCTGCCGTTACTACACACCAGCGATCCATACCGGCAGCTTTGCCCTGCCACAATATCTGTTAAATGCGTTATCAGCTGCGTGCTGATAGGGCATTTTTAAGGGGGTGAACAAAATTGCAAAAGCTAAAACTACATGGCTTCAATAACCTGACGAAAAGCCTGAGTTTTTGTATTTACGATATCTGTTATGCGAATACTGAAGCTGAACGCGATGGTTACATCGCCTACATTGATGAACAATATAACGCTAACCGTCTGACAGAAATCCTGACTGAGACCTGCTCGATTATCGGGGCTAACGTGCTCAACATTGCGCGCCAGGATTATGAACCGCAGGGAGCCAGCGTCACGATTCTGGTCAGCGAAGAGCCGATCGATCCCAAAGATATCGATAACTCCGAGCATCCTGGCCCGTTACCCAACTCGGTGGTGGCGCATCTCGATAAAAGTCATATCTGCGTGCATACCTATCCGGAAAGTCACCCGGAAGGCGGGCTTTGCACCTTCCGTGCCGATATCGAAGTCTCAACCTGTGGCGTGATCTCACCGCTTAAAGCGCTGAACTACCTGATCCACCAGCTGGAATCAGACATTGTCACCGTCGATTACCGGGTGCGCGGTTTTACCCGTGACGTGAAAGGGATGAAGCACTTTATCGATCACGAGATCAATTCGATTCAGAACTTCATGTCTGAGGATATGAAAGCGATGTATGACATGGTGGATGTGAATGTCTATCAGGAAAACATCTTCCATACCAAGATGTTGCTGAAAGAGTTCGACCTTAAACACTACCTGTTTAATACCCGTCCGGAAGATCTCAGCCCGCAGGAGCACAAGCGCATTACTGACCTGCTGTGGAAAGAGATGCGTGAGATCTACTACGGCAGAAATATCCCCTCAGTGGGTCTGAAGACCCTCTGATTATCAGGCGCGCAGCGTTATCGCCCATAAGCTGCGCGTCTCTTCCCCCTGCTCCCATCCGACTTTTCATCACGGCAACCGCCGGAATTCCCTGATCGCCAGCAATAATTTGCCTGTCAGAGCGTGCTACTTTCAGCGCTGAACGCTTATTTCTCAACCACTACAGGCAAAAAAATGGCAAGAATTAACATCATTGATTTCGATGCCGTCCCGGACGCCACCTCACTTTCCACTCAGGCGATACAGCACGCGATCGACAGCGCCGCAGAAGGCGACACGGTGCTGATCCCGGCTGGCCGCTTTCTGACTGGCGCGCTGTTTTTGAAAAGTGAGATGACACTGGAGCTGGCAAAAGATGCCGTGTTGCTCGGCAGCGAGCGGCTGGAGGATTATCCGGACATCGCTACCCGCGTGGCGGGGATTGATATGGTCTGGCCCGCTGCGATGCTTAACATCAACCTGTGCCGCAATGTCACCGTCTGTGGCAGTGGCACTCTCGACGGACAGGGTGCGGTCTGGTGGCATAAGTTCTGGGGCGACGATGAAAACAGCGGAATGCTGGCGGACTATACCCGGCGCGGCCTGCGCTGGGTGGTGGATTATGACTGCAAGCGTCCGCGCAATGTGGTGGTTTATCAGAGCGAATGCGTGACGCTGGAGGACGTGACCTCACAGGATTCCGGCTTCTGGAACCTGCACGTCTGCTATTCGAAACAGGTGAATTTGCAGCGGCTACGAGTGATGAACGCCACCGGTCCCAGCACCGACGGCATTGATATTGATTCCAGTCAGTTAGTTCGTGTTGAAGGCTGTACGGTCTCCTGCAATGACGACAATATCTGCGTGAAATCGGGTCGCGGCGCGGAAGCGCAACAGATGGGCAGAACCACGCGCGATATTATTATTCGCGACTGCACCCTGCTGAAAGGCTCGGGCATTACGCTGGGCAGCGAAACCTCTGGCGGTATCGAAAACGTCATCATCGAACACAACCGTTTCTCCGGTACCGGCGTCGGCTTCCGCATCAAGTCCGCCCGCAATCGCGGCGGCTGGATCAAAAACATCGTGGTTCGCCATCTGAAGATGGAGGATGTCAGCTATCCGTTTATGCTGCAGCTGAACTGGTTCCCGCAATACAGCTACAGCGAGCAGCCTGCCGACACCGAACAGCCGCCGCACTGGCGTAAGCTGGCGTCAGGCGTCACGGGCGACGCCGGCCTGACGCGGGTAGAGAACATCAGCATCAGCCATATCCGTAGCAGCCTGACTCAGCCCGCAACATTTTCCCGCGCCTTTTTTATTGAAGGCACGCCGGAAAATCCGATTGAACGGCTGAGCTTCAGCGATATCACGCTACAGGCGCAGGAGTTTGGCAAAATAGCGGGGGTCACTAATCTGAGGTTTGAGCGGGTTACGGTAGACGCGCCTGCGATGACGCGCGAAGAGCATGATACCTACGCGCGTTAACGGCGATATTTAAATGGAAACGCGCGGTGCTGCTCTCGCCCCGCTTACCGGGTCAACACAACACTGCGCGTTCTGTTCAGGCGGAGGTCAGCGCCAGCGTAATGCCGCGCTCGCGCAGGGTGCGGCAGACCTCTTCGTCTAACCGGCTGTCGGTCACCACATCGGTCAGATCATCCACCGGTGAGGCGCAGAACAGCGACCAGGAGCCATATTTGCTGCTGTCCGCCAGCAATACCCGACGCGCCGCATTGGCGAGCAGATCGTGTTTCAGCCCGGCTTTTTCCTCGGTCGGCGTGGTAATACCGCGCTCAAGGCTCCAGGAGTTACAGCTGACAAACGCGATATCAGGATTGATGCTGCGCAGCAACCGGCGTCCATGCTCACCCACACAGGACTGGCTGGAATCGTCGATCCGCCCGCCAATGATGGTCACTTCGATCTGCTTAAATTCAGACAGAAACAGCGCAATGTGCAGGTCGGCCGTAATGACCCGCAGTGGCAGATGCGTGAGCTGCCGCGCCAGTTCCAGCATGGTGGTGCCGGCATCCAGCACTACCGCATCCCCCGACCGGACAAAGCTGGCGGCGCATTCCGCGATCGCCTGCTTCTCGGCCAGGTTACGCTGCATCTTCTCCAGCGTGGTTGGCTGGGCAGGAATAAAACGATTCAGGGTCACGCCGCCATGACTGCGGCTGATCACGCCCTCTTTATCCAGCTTAATTAAATCACGTCGAATCGTGGCGGGTGAGGCGGAAATCGCACTGACCAGTTGCTCAACAGTCACCAGATTATGGCTTTTCAGGTAATCCATAATCTGGTCAAGACGGCTCTGTCCCTTCATATATCCCTATGCGAGCTGCATCGCGAGTTTAATAGAGA
Organism: Candidatus Pantoea varia; assembly: GCF_900115075.1. Taxonomy (GTDB): domain Bacteria; phylum Pseudomonadota; class Gammaproteobacteria; order Enterobacterales; family Enterobacteriaceae; genus Pantoea; species Pantoea varia. Next base: position 492,738 of record NZ_FOVG01000002.1, on the reverse strand, counting down.
TCGCCATGCTGTCAGACTTCGCTTTACCTGTCCAGGCGATATCAAATGCCGTGCCGTGGTCAGCTGAAGTGCGGATAAACGGCAGGCCTGCGGTGATGTTCACCCCATCATAGAAGCCCAGCAGTTTAAGCGGGATGTGTCCCTGATCGTGGTACATCGCCACCACCATGTCATAGCGTCCATCCTGGCACTGCAGGAACACCGTGTCCGGCGGGCAAGGGCCGAAGACATCAATCCCCTGCGCTTTCATCGCCTCAATCGCCGGGGCGACGAGGGTGATCTCCTCATCGCCAAACAGGCCGTTCTCACCGGCATGCGGATTGACGCCCGCCACGGCGATGCGCGGGGCGCTGTAACCGACACGACGCAGAAAGGTGTCCGCCATACCAATCACGATTTTGATGCGTGTCTGGTTCAGCGTGTCGAGGAACTTACGCAGTGCAATGTGGGTCGTGACATGGATGACTTTGAGCTTATCGGTGTAGAGCACCATGGCATAATCTTTGGTGTCGGTAAGGTGCGCCAGCAGTTCGGTGTGACCCGGATAGAGATGGCCCGCCGCATGCAGCGCCTCTTTGTTCAGCGGCGCGGTGGCAATGGCATGCACGTCTCCCGCCAGTGCCAGTTCGGTGGCACGCTTAACGCAGCGCCACGCCAGATCCCCCGCCTCTTTCTGCACCACTCCCGGTTTCAGCGCGTCGGGATCGGCCAGCGGCTCATCAATCACGTTGATGATACCGGGGGCAAACCGCGCATCCTGAACCCGGTCCAGCACCCGCAGCTCGGCCTGTGGCGTGATGTTCATCGCCATAATGCGACGCAGCGTACTGGCACAGCCAATCACTACGGCAGGAATGCCATTCAGCTCACCTTCAGAGAGCGATTTGATAATGATTTCCGGGCTGATGCCTGCCGGATCGCCCATGGTGATCGCAATAATTTTACTCACTCGACTTCTCCTCAATAAAACCAATGGCTGCTACCAGGGTATTTTCATCACCAAAGCCACCCGCTTTGGTCATTACCGGCAGAGTAAATTCACTGTTAAGCAGAACCCCGTGCGGCACACAGCCCGCCACCAGACCCTGAATTTTAAAGCCGCTGGCGCCGAGTGCCTGGGCGACAGCAATCGCCACGTCGCCTCCCGACAGATAGAGCGCATGCGGCAGCGGTGTCCGGCACAGGCTAAAGGTCATTTCGCCCAGCAACGCGCAGATCGCCTCGCCCAGTTCCTGGCGTGTCACGCGGTGCTGCTGGCAGAGATGCTCGATCTCGTGTCGCTGGGATGCATGCTGGCAGGTGCGGATCACCGTATGGCGACCGGCACGCAGTGCGGTAGCCGCCTGTTCGATCCAGCGATCCCGCTCAGACCAGGCGGGCTGCTGAAACAGCTGACGGATATCGACATCGACCACATCAACGGCGCGCTGATTACGCAGCGTGGCGATCTGCTGCTCCGCACTGCCGCTCATCGATCCCACTACCGCCAGCACGGGCCGCAACGGACGAACAGCGAGCGCAGCGCCAAGTGCATCGCTTAATCCGGCGGCCCCCACCAGCAGGGGCGTCTCGCTCAGCCGCGCCGCAGCGGTTATCAGTCGCGCCAGGTCGGCCTCAGTTTCGGCATCTACCACCACCACGCCCTGCGTCGCCGCTAATACCGCATCAAGCCGATCGCTGCGCAGCGTCGGGAGATCGATCTCCGTGCCGTCGATCTGCATCTGATCGAGGATGCGGGCGCTAAGGATCGGGGTTTTGGGATCGCTGGCAAATTCGGTGTCTGTCAGTAAACGCTGATTGACCCACACGTTGCCGTCGCGTGTGGTGCGGCCCAGTCGCGGTACGGCCGGTACCACCAGCGCCATTTTTTTGCCGCTGGCGCGCAGCGCAGCCGTCGTTTCAGCGCCGACGTTGCCACGCAGCGTGGAGTCGATCTTTTTAAACAGCCAGCCCTGCTGAAGCTGTTTCGCGTAGTACTGCACCACCTGAGTGATGCGCTCTGCGGCCTGGCTGGCGCTGACGGCCCGGCTGTCGGTGCTAATCACCAGCACATCCGCCGCCTCATCTGGCAGCGATGTCCCGGTGCCAAACAGCACATGTACACGGGCTCCGGCCTGTGCCAGTCCGCTACCTGCATCGTTGGCACCGGTGAAGTCATCGGCGATGACCAGCACCGGGGTTTTCCATATTGATGAGCCCATCCTCACTCCTGTCAGGCTATTGCTGCTGTAATTGATTATATTCAATCATGATTGATTATATGTGAGCAAGTTCAAATTAATCGAAATCGATATGCCTTATAAAATTAGCCACAGAGGGTGACTGACTTCGCATTGCGATGAGCAAAATTAATCATTTACTCAGAAATGACAGAAATAAGGGTATGACATGAACATTAACAGCACGGTGATCAGCGGTTATCAGGCGTTAAACGACATGCGCTATCTGCTGAAAGGAATATCGACAGCGGTGGTGGTGACGGACCGGAACATTGAGGCGATTCCGGCGGTACAGGCGCTGATGGGTCAACTCCGCGATCAGATTCCGCACATCAGCGTGGTTAACAGTGTTCCACCTGAGCCGAGCCAGCATGATGTAGCCGCAATTATCGCGACACTCTCCCAGCGCCAGGCCGACATGGTGATAGGGATCGGCGGTGGCAGCGTGCTGGATGTGGCGAAGCTGCTATCAGTGCTGTGCATCGATGGGGCACCGTCGCTGGACGCCCTGCTGGCCGGCGAAAAGCCGCAGCGCCGCACCCGCTCAATGTTGATTCCCACCACCGCCGGTACCGGTTCAGAAGCAACGCCCAATGCGATTCTGGCGATCCCGGAGAAAGAAACCAAAGTCGGCATTATTTCACCGGTGATGCTGCCCGATGTGGTGGCGCTGGTGCCGGAACTCACCACCAGCATGCCGCCGCACATCGCCTCTTCAACCGGCATTGATGCGCTTTGCCACCTGATTGAGTGCTTCACCGCCAACGTGGCCAACCCGGTCAGCGACAACTATGCGCTGACTGGCATGAAGAAGCTGTTCGCTAATCTCGAAACCACTCTGCACGAACCCGAGAATTTACAGGCGCGGCTGGAGATGCTCTGGGCCTCTTACTATGGCGGCGCGTCGATTGCCCACGCCGGTACACATCTGGTGCATGCCCTCTCTTATCCGCTCGGCGGCAAATATCACCTGCCACACGGCGTCGCCAACGCCATTCTGCTGGCACCCTGCATGCGTTTTGTCCGTCCGGCCGCAGTGAGTAAATTTGCTCAGGCCTATGACCTGTTGCCCGATGCCAGCCTTCGTCTGAACGATGAAGAAAAATCACACGCGCTGGTCGACTATTTCACCGCGCTGGTAGCGCGACTGCAGCTGCCTGCCAGCCTGGAAGCGCTGGGCATCGGCCCGGATCAGCTGCCCGGGTTAGTGGAAGCTGCACTCGACGTTCAGCGTCTGATGAACAACGTGCCGATGACGGTCACCGCCGACGATGTGCGCGCCGTCTACCTGACGCTGTTTCCTTCCTGCCAGGCGTAATTGAGGATTGTCATGAATAAGAAAATAAACGGCGTACTGACCGCCATCGTCACCACCTTTGACCGTGAAGGTGCCTTTGATCCGGTGAGGCAGCGTGAGCAGGTCAGACGCCAGATCAACGCCGGAAACGGCATCTTCTGTGGCGGAACCAACGGCGAATTCTTTGTGCTGAACGAGCAGGAGAAGATCGCGGTGACCACCACCTGCGTCGATGAGGTTAATGGACGGGCACCGGTGGTTGCGCATATCGGGGAGATTTCGACCCGTGAAACGATCCGGCTCGGCAAACAGATTGCTCATCTTGGCGTAGATGCCGTCTCAGCGATCACACCGTGGTTTGTGCCGCTGAAACAGCAGGAGCTGATCGACCACTATCAGCGCGTGGCTGATGCGCTATCGGTGCCGCTGTTCCTCTATAACATCCCGGCGCGCACCGGCAATGTCTTGCAGCCAGAGACTGTCCGCACGCTGGCCGCGCACCCGAACATCATCGGCATTAAAGATTCAGCAGGCAGCTATGACAGTCTGAGCGGATTCCTGCAGGCCACCGCCGACTGTGAGGGCTTTGAGGTGCTCAACGGCCCCGACTCGCTGATTCATCAGGGATTTGTTGATGGCTGCTCCGCCTCCATTTCCGGGCTGGCAAACGTGGCACCCGAGGCGATTAACGCCATCTGGGCGCGCTTCAGTGCTGGAGACATTGCCGGTTCGCATCAGGCTCAGGAGAACGTCACCGGCCTGCGCACCGCGCTGTACAGCATCGGTTTCTCTCCGGCCGCCGTGAAAAAAGCGGTCAGCCTGCAGGGCTTTGAGGTGGGTGAAAGCCGTTATGCGGTGCAGTTCAGCGCCGAAGAGCAGCAGCAGATCCATCAAATCGTGAACCACTACCTGCAATAACGTCCATCACCTTTGCACCCTACCGGTCAGATGAGAACGAACCTGATGGTCGCCATCTGCCAGAACAATCGAGGTTACGATGAAAGCATTCTCAACTGAGAGCACCTTACTGATCGTCGGCATGGTGGTCGCCTATATCCTGTTCACCACCTGGCTGACCTGGCGGCTGCGCAGTAAAACCAGCGGCGACTTTATGGAAGGCTCGCGCGCCATGCCCGCCTTTATCGTCGGCATTATGCTGATGTCTGAATATATCGGGGCAAAATCGACCATCGGCACCGCGCAGGCCGCCTTTGAAGATGGCTTCGCCGCTTCATGGTCTGTGATTGGCGCGGCGATTGGTTTTCCGCTGTTTGGCCTGATTCTGGTCAAACGCATCTACAACACCGGTAAGATCACTATCTCCGGCGCGATCGCCGACAAATATGGCAGCTCAACCAAGAACATCATCTCGCTGATCATGATCTACGCGCTGCTGCTGGTGAACGTCGGGAACTACATCAGCGGCGCGGCGGCAATCTCCACCGTGCTGAAGATCGACCTGACTCAGGCGGCCTTTATCACTGCAGTGGTCAGTACTTTCTACTTTGCGTTTGGCGGCATGAAAGGGGTGGCCTGGGTCACGCTGCTGCATAGCGCCATCAAGTATATGGGGATCCTGATTATCCTTTATGTCGCGCTGAAGATGACCGGTGGCGTCGCCCCGATGATTGAGAAAATGCCGGCGTTCTACTGGACATGGGATGGTCACGTCGGTGCCAGCACCATTGTGGCCTGGCTGATCGGAACCGTGGGTTCGATCTTCTGTACGCAGTTTGTGATCCAGGCGATCTCCTCCACCAAAGATGTGAAGTCAGCGAAGCGAGCTACCTGGGTCGCCTTCATCTTCTGTCTGCCGATCGGTCTGGCGATGGCGCTGATTGGCGTGGCGGCGAAGTTTGCTCATCCTGATATCAAAAGCCTCTATGCGCTGCCGGTGTTTCTGCAGGATATGTCACCGTGGCTGGCGGGCATTGTCACTACCTCTCTGGTGGCATCAATTTTCGTCAGCGTCGGCACCGTTGCGCTGGCCATCGCCTCGCTGGTCGTCAAAGACTTTTACGTGCCCTATCGTAACCCGACGCCAGAGCGCGAATTCAAAATGACGCGCTGGATCTCGATTGGCATCGGCTTCTTCCCGCTGCTGTTTGTCCTGTTCTTCCCGGAAGTGCTGAAGCTCTCCTTCTTTACCCGCGCGATTCGCCTGTCGATTACCGTGGTGGCGATCATGGCGTTCTATCTGCCGTGGTTTAAGAGCACCCGTGGTGCCAACGCCGGTCTGATTGGTGCCTGCGTGGTGACTTCCGTCTGGTTCCTGATGGGTAACCCGTTTGGTATCGACAATATGTATGTGGCACTGCTCACACCGGCCATCATTATGGTGATTGACCGCTGTATCCCGTCACGCCAGTCTCAGCCTCAACCGCAACACAATGCACAAAACAGTGGAGCCTAATATGACTCAGGAAACCGTCACCGCAGAACGTACCGGCCTGCTTGCGCCTCACCCGCAGGATAGCGCGCAGCAGGTTGCGATGCTGCCCTCCTCCTGCCCGCAAAACCACGCGGCTAACCTGCTCCCGCTGCCCGATGGCGATTTGCTTTGCGTCTGGTTTGGCGGCACACAGGAGGGGATCGCCGATATCTCGGTCTGGTGTTCACGGCTGCCAAAGGGCAGCAGTCGCTGGAGTGAAGCGCAGAAACTCTCTGACGATCCGGGCCGTTCAGAACAGAATCCGGTGCTGTTTCTCGATCCTGACCAGGTGCTATGGCTGCTGTGGACGGCGCAGAAATCGGGCAATCAGGACACCGCGATTGTGCGCTATCGCCAGTCTCACGATCTGGGCAAAAGCTGGGGCGAGATCAAAACCTTGCTGGATAAGCCCGGCACCTTTATCCGCCAGCCGATTGTGGTGCTGCCCAACGGCAACTGGCTACTGCCGGTGTTTTACTGCCTGACGCAGCCTGGTGAAAAGTGGGTCGGCAGCTATGACGTCAGCGCGGTGAAAATCTCGGAAGATAAAGGCCAGAGCTGGCGCGACGTCAGCGTGCCTGACAGCACCGGCTGCGTTCATATGAATGTCACTCTGCTGGATGATGGCTCGCTGCTGGCGCTCTACCGCAGTCGCTGGGCCGACCATATCTACCAGAGTCGCTCGTTTGATCAGGGTGAAAGCTGGAGCGCGCCCGAGCCGCTGTCGCTACCTAACAACAACTCCTCGATTCAGGTCACGACACTGCGCAACGGCCACCTGGCGCTGGTGTTCAATGCCATGAGCGCCGAAGGTGCCAGCGAACGTCGGTTGTCGCTGTATGACGAAATTGAAGATGATCAGGAGGACGGTGACGTTGCGGTCGCCGCCGGACCGCTAGTGCACAACGGTCGCACCGCCTTCTGGGGCGCGCCACGCGCGCCGATGACGCTGGCTATCTCCACGGATGGCGGCAAAAGCTGGCCGCTGCAGCGTAATCTGGACGAAGGCGACGGCTACTGCATGACCAATAACTCCCAGCAGAAATTAAACCGTGAGTTCTCCTATCCCAGCATTAAACAGGGCGTGAACGGCGAGCTGCATATCGCCTACACCTGGTATCGTCAGGCGATTAAATATGTGCGGGTTGAGGAGTCATGGGTGCAGGGAGGTGATGCGTGATTGAACGAATGGCACTGGTGACCGGAGCCAGTTCCGGCATCGGCCAGGCGATTGTGGATCGCCTGCTGGCTGAAGGCTGGCAGGTGACCGGCCTGAGTCGCTCGGCGATAAACCGGGCTGAAGCGGGCTGGCAGAGCCATCAGATCGATATCAGCGATAGCGCGGCACTGCAGGCTTTACTGGACGAACTGCCAGTGCCGCAGGCCGTGATCCATGCAGCGGGAATGATGCAGGCCGCGCCGCTGGGGGAGCTGGATCTGAGCGCCAGCGTACGTCTGTGGCAACTGCATGTTGCCGCCGCAGAACAGCTGGCGAATCATTTTGCACCCCGGATGCGTGCAGGCGGCAGACTGGTGCTGCTGGGCAGTCGTACGTCAGGGGGCGCGGCAGGCCGCAGTCAGTATGTGACCACCAAATCGGCGATGATCGGCATGGTGCGTAGCTGGGCGTCAGAGCTGGCTCCGCGTGGCATTACCGCCAATATTGTGGCGCCAGGTGCCACCGAAACGCCGATGCTGCAACAGCCAGGACGGGCCAGTTCACCGCCAAAATTGCCGCCGATAGGTCGCTACATTCAGCCACAGGAAGTGGCCGGACTGGTTGATTTCCTGCTCTCGCCTGCGGCTGCGGCGATTACCGGTCAGCAGCTGGTGATGTGTGGGGGGGCGTCGCTAAGTTAGTTAACTGGCCGGGCGGAGAAAATCGCCCGGCTTTTACCGTACAGGTTTGCCGTACTGGTTCACAAACTGGCGATAGGCGGCGATCACCAGCTGAAAATCTTCAATGCCGCAGAAGGAGAGGCTCTCTTCGTCGTAGTAGTTCATCCCCTCTTCCATGCCGTCATCTTCCAGTGCCAGCAGATTGGCGCGGATCATCACCTCTTCCTCATCCAGCAGAATGGTGTACTCGCTGCCGATGCGCTGCCACTGCCGCACGCTGCCTTTGACGTCTTCAATGGCGGCTTCCACTTCATCCAGTAATCCCGGATCGTTTTTCACTTCTTCATTGAACCAGTGGCCGACCGCTTCATGATCCATCGACATGCGAACCTTAATCTGTCCGGTCACATCGCGTAAAAATTCATATTCCATCGCCCGTCCTCTCAACGTCGTCGCGTCATCTAATGAGTGTCAGTGCTGCCTGTGCAACAAAGTGTGACACGTCGCGCATTATTGCAGGCTGTCTGGCGAAATCCAGCTTTTGATCGTCTCTCTGCCCAATGCCGGGACGAAAAAAAGGGGCGAATCATCGCCCCTTTCTGTTACTGCCAGGTGAAGAATCAGACCGCAGTCTGGAAAATCACGCCGTCAGCTTTGTCGGTGTACTGCGTCAGCTGGTCGAAGTTGAGATAGCGATAAGTGTCGCTGGCCGTTTTATCGACCTGCGCCATAAATTGCTGATACTCATCCGGCGTTGGCAGTTTGCCAAGCAGAGACGCGACCGCAGCCAGCTCCGCTGACGCCAGGTAGACATTAGCGCCGTTACCCAGACGGTTCGGGAAGTTACGGGTCGAGGTAGAAACGACCGTCGAACCATCTGCGACACGTGCCTGGTTACCCATGCAGAGTGAACAGCCCGGGATCTCGATACGCGCACCGCTTTTGCCGAACACGCTGTAGTAGCCCTCTTCGGTCAGCTGTGCCGCATCCATCTTGGTTGGCGGCGCCACCCACAGACGGGTTGGCAGCTGGCCTTTGTGGCTATCCAGCAGTTTACCGGCAGCACGGAAGTGACCAATGTTGGTCATGCACGAGCCGATAAACACTTCGTCGATCTTCTCGCCCTGAACGTCAGAGAGCAGACGGGCATCGTCCGGATCGTTTGGCGCACACAGGATCGGCTCTTTGATGTCAGCCAGATCAATTTCGATCACGGCGGCATATTCAGCATCGGCATCCGGCTCAAGCAACTGAGGATCGGCCAGCCATTTTTCCATCCCTTCAATGCGGCGCTCCAGCGTACGACGATCGCCGTAGCCTTCTGCAATCATCCACTTCAGCAGCACGATGTTGGAGCTGAGGTATTCGATAATCGGCGCTTTATCCAGCTTGATGGTACAGCCCGCAGCGGAACGTTCTGCTGACGCATCGGACAGCTCAAACGCCTGCTCGACTTTCAGATCCGGCAGACCTTCAATCTCCAGGATGCGGCCAGAGAAGATGTTTTTCTTACCTTTCTTCTCAACGGTCAGCAGACCCTGTTTGATGGCATACAGCGGAATGGCGTGAACCAGATCGCGCAGCGTAATGCCTGGCTCCATCTTACCTTTGAAGCGCACCAGCACCGATTCCGGCATGTCGAGTGGCATTACGCCCGTCGCAGCCGCAAACGCCACCAGACCTGAACCCGCCGGGAAAGAGATGCCGATAGGGAAACGGGTATGGGAGTCACCACCGGTGCCGACAGTATCCGGCAGCAGCATACGGTTCAGCCAGCTGTGGATAATGCCGTCACCCGGACGCAGCGATACACCACCACGGTTCATGATGAAGTCTGGCAGCGTGTGGTGCGTGCTCACATCCACTGGCTTAGGATACGCGGCGGTGTGACAGAAGGACTGCATCACCAGATCGGTCGAGAAGCCCAGGCAAGCCAGATCTTTCAGCTCGTCACGGGTCATCGGACCGGTAGTATCCTGCGAGCCAACCGAGGTCATCTTAGGCTCACAATAGGCACCCGGACGAACACCGGCCACGCCACAGGCACGGCCAACCATTTTCTGCGCCAGCGAGAATCCACGGGTGCTCTCCGCGACATCTTTTGCCTGACGGAACACGGTGCTGTGCGGCAGACCCAGCGACTCGCGCGCTTTGGTTGTCAGACCGCGGCCGATGATCAGCGGAATACGGCCACCGGCACGGACTTCGTCGATCACCACTTCGGTTTTGAGTTCGAAGCTGGCCAGCAGTTCGTTGGTTTCGTGATTGCGGACTTCGCCTTTGAACGGATAGATGTCGATGACATCGCCCATGTTCAGGTTATTAACGTCCACTTCAATGGGCAGTGCACCCGCATCTTCCATGGTGTTGAAGAAGATTGGCGCAATTTTGCTGCCAAGCACCACGCCGCCGCCTTTTTTATTCGGCACGTTCGGGATGTCGTCGCCCATAAACCACAGCACCGAGTTGGTGGCGGATTTACGTGAAGAACCGGTTCCGACCACGTCACCGACATACGCCAGTGGGAAGCCTTTGGTCTTCAGTGCTTCGATCTGTTTGATCGGGCCGATGTTGCCTGCCTCATCCGGCTCAATGCCTTCGCGGGCATTTTTCAGCATCGCCAGGGCGTGCAGTGGGATGTCCGGACGTGACCAGGCATCCTGGGCTGGAGAGAGATCATCGGTGTTGGTTTCGCCAGTGACTTTGAACACCGTAACGGTGATTTTCTCAGCCAGTTCAGGGCGTGACAGATACCATTCCGCATCGGCCCAGGATTGCATAACCTGCTTCGCGTATTCATTACCCGCTTTCGCTTTCTCTTCAACATCATAGAAGTTGTCGAACATCAGCAGCGTGTGTGAAAGGGCTTTCACCGCAATAGGGGCAAGCTTGCTATCGTCCAGCGCTTCAATCAGCGGGTGAATATTGTAACCGCCCTGCATGGTGCCGAGCAGTTCAACCGCTTTTTCAGGAGATATCAGAGGAGAGGTTGCTTCGCCTTTGGCGACAGCCGCCAGGAAACCGGCTTTGACATACGCCGCTTCATCGACGCCAGGTGGGACTCGGTTGACCAATAAATCGGTCAAAAATTCTTCTTCACCCGCAGGTGGATTTTTCAGCAGTTCAACCAGCGCGGCCATCTGGGAAGCCTCTAAAGGCTTAGGTACAATTCCCTGGGCAGCACGCTCGGCAACGTGCTTACGGTATTCTTCTAGCACGACGTTATCCTCGCTCTCATTATGTAGGGCTTTCCGACCACCTTGCTCACTTATGGAGAACAAACTTCCCTTTCTCGTCCAGGTTGAGGTGCCCGGTTTCGCGGAGGGCAGAATAGCAGGATTTCGTCTGTTTGTTAATCTGTTTACAAAAATACAACATAATCCACTACGCCCATTCTGCCCGCTTATGCTTCCGCATCAGCCAGCTCAGTCAGCTGATTGGGTCTCTCAGCAGCTTACCGCATTCCATTAAGATAGAAGCATGATGACATCAGCTTAACCGCGATTTTAACGAAATGATTCAGTGAAATAGATAACTGGCAGGAATAGAAACAGCAGACGTCTGGCGTACAGCTGAGAGGGATTCAGGACGAGATCAACACCAGGCCGGATATCAGCCTGGTGCTCTTCTCGCGTCAGAGGATTACAGCGTGGTTTTCATTTCCCGCAGTGAGAGTGGCCAGTCACCCGGCCAGACGTAGTGATCTTTCAGAATTCGCGCACTGTAGTCGAGACAGATTTTCACCGGCAGGTTGGGATAGATTCGTTCCATCTCCTGCACCAGCTCTTCACTGTTTTTGACCTTATGCAGCGTCCTGATGAAATCTTTGATATAGGTGCGGGTAAAGCCAATCGCCGACGGGCTGAGGGTGGGTGTGGTTCGCGAGTGGCCAGGGATCAGCATTATCGGCTCCAGCGCTTCCAGCCTGTCCAGGCTTTCCATCCATTTCTCCATCCGCTCCGGCGTGCGCATATCGGCAATCCAGACGTGTGCGTCAGCGAAGACCACATCAGAGGCGATCAGCGTTTTCGTCGATGGGATCCAGAGCGGTGTCACCCGGATGCAATCGCCGCTGAGATCGCTAAGAATTTTAATCTCCTGCCCTTCCAGCCAGATCGTATCCTCTTCCAGTTCAGTAATCGGAAACTTAGTGCGGGCACCATTCTCTTTTAATACCTGCTTACCCCAGTATTCAATTTTGAAGTCAAAGGCGTCATTAACGTCTTCGGCGACCTGCTTATAGGAGAAGATTTCGGCATCAGGAAAGACAGATTTAATCACTTCAAGACCCATGAAATGATCGGGATGCAGATGGGTAATAAAAATGCGTTTCAGGTCGAGACCGGTTTCGATAATTTCAGCCACTAATCGATGCGCATTCGACAGCGTGAACTGGGCGTCGACTAACATCGCCTCTTTCTCACCCATGATGAGGGTGGAACTGACACCGAAGCCGTCGTGCTGGTCACTACTGATAAAAACCTTTGTCGATAAATCCATTTTTCGTCCCTTAATAAGTTACACATCAGAAGCTGCAGGTCAGAAACGACTAAGCAGAAGAGGTCGTCATGACCTCTTCTGTTCTTTGTTAATTTTTCAGGTTGGCAGGCCAGTTAGCAGGCAGCTGGTCAGGAGGGCAATCCACCACGCTTTCGTTATTTTCGCCCACATTGCGAATCATGGTCAGCGTCGCGAATTCATCAATAATTTCGGTTGGATAAGCCGGACCCGCTTCGCGGAATTTTGCCATCTCTTCCAGATGATCATTCTGGAAACAGACAGTTTTCTCCGGGTTGTTCATTACCCAGCGTGGGAAGAAGATGGTGCCGTGGAAGATTTTATCAGCCAGATTGACCGCCAGGCTGACATCGGTACCGGTTGGTTCGGTCCAGGATACTTTATAGACATCCTGCGCCAGACGAACGACATAGACGTGCTGATTTTTAACCCAGCGATTACCCACCATGCCACTGTGAATACGGTAGTCGATGGTGCTGGCATTTTTGATGTAGAGCTCGTAGTTCCAGCCGTTGTCATAGGTATAAACCAGATGTTTGCCGACGATGCCAGACAGGTCATGTTTATCAAAAGTGCTCATGGTTAATTCCTCATTTGTTTTCCTTGAGGTGATTATTGCGCGTTACAAAAGCGATGAATAACGCTATTTTTAGCACTAAACCATTCAATTTTTAGATGAGTTACCATGTACAAGACAACCCTGGAACAGTGGTATCTGCTCGACGCGGTAGTGAGTGAGGGGAGTTTTGCGCTGGCAGCGGAGAAGAATAATCGCAGTCAGTCTTCACTGAGCTATCAGTTGAGCCTGCTTCAACAGCGGCTGGGTTTAACCTTGTTGCAGCAGGAGGGGCGCCGCGCCGTGTTGAGTGCAGAGGGGCATCAGTTGCTCGCGCAGGTTCGCCCGCTGCTGGAAGGATTCGGCGCGCTTGAGGCTCAGGCTAATGCCCTGCAACGCGGCGAGCGTTCGCGCATCGATCTGATGGTCGATGCGACGCTGCCCAAACCCCTGCTGTTTGATGTGCTACAGACCTTTCAGCAGCGCTATCCGCATGTCCGCATCTGGTTCAGCGAAATCGTCCGCAGCGAAACGCCTGAAAGACTGGCGGAACATCAGGCCGATCTCTGGCTGGTGGCGCAATATGGCGACACGCCTTTAGCAGGCGAAAGCCTGATGAGCGTCGATTTTGTTGCCGTCGCCCATCGCGACCACCCGCTGCACCGTGAACCCGCCCCGCTCAATGCTGCCACGCTGGCCCGCTGGCCCTGCATTACTATTCTGGATCGTCAGCAACAGCAGCAGTCAGAAGTGAATGGCAATCAGGCGGAGAACTGGTCATTCACGACGCTGTCGGCAGCGATTGAAGCAGTCCAGCATCAGCTAGGTTATGGCTGGCTGCCGGAACAGAATATCGCAGTCCTGTTAGAGAGCGGTGAACTCCGTCCCCTGCCGCTGCTGCAGGGCCGTCGACGCAGCAGTTCGCTGGTGATGCATATGAATGAAGAGAGACTGCCAGGCAACAGCGCGATTGCGGCGCTGGCGCAGATGTTTATTGAACGGGTGGCGTCCTGGGAGGCGCGCGGATAAGCAACAAAACAGAGTGGTTTGTCCCCGCTTGCGCGGGGATCACGCCTTACTGATACCGATAATTCAGCGAATAACCGGTTTATCCCTGCTCACGCGAGGAATTCTGGCCGGCTGATTTTAAGCAGACATTCTGCTGCAGTCTATACCTGCTCGCGTAAGGAAAATCGATAAATGCCTGAGTTAAACCGCTGAAACGAGGGAAGATTCCTGCTTGCGTGGGGAAGGGTATTTAAAGACGCAGGAACACAGGTTCCTGAACATTTTAACCCCGCTCCTGCGGGGAGCGACAAACACACGAGTACTGCCACCCGGTTCATCTCCACTGACGCGGGGAAGACGCTTCAGCAAAAGCGAATCGGTGGACAGTATCGGCTCATCCCCGCGGAAGCGGGGAACATGGCTGTCTGCTATGACTATCATAGAGTCATCCAGGTCTATTCCCGCTCACGCGGGGAACACACCATCGCAAAACCGCCAGTAACCGCCATCGCCGGTTTATCCCCGCTCACGCGGGGAACACATGGATTCGATAATTAACCGGACTGAGTAATTCGGTTTATCCCCGCTCACGCGGGGAACACTCTAAATTTATCTATCTGATTACTATATACTTATTGTCACCCAAAAATCCTACCGAATTTAGCGCTCTGATTTTACCCAATATTACACCTCATCCCAGCCCAAAATTCAGGCGAAAAAAAAGCCCCCGTAACGGGAGCTTTCTCAGTAGCTGCGGTAGAAACTTATTTCTTCTTCGCTTTCGCGTTAGGCAGATCGGTGATGCTACCTTCGAAGATTTCTGCAGCCAGACCGACTGACTCATGCAGGGTCGGGTGAGCATGGATGGTCAGCGCGATATCTTCCGCATCACAACCCATCTCAATGGCCAGACCGATTTCGCCTAACAGCTCGCCGCCGTTAGTGCCGACAATCGCGCCACCAATAATACGGTGCGTCTCTTTGTCGAAAATCAGTTTGGTCATGCCGTCTGCACAATCAGAAGCGATAGCACGGCCAGAAGCAGCCCACGGGAAGGTGGATGTCTCGTAGCTGATGCCTTTCTCTTTCGCTTCTTTCTCGGTCAGACCGACCCAGGCAACTTCTGGCTCAGTATAGGCAATTGAAGGGATCACTTTCGGATCGAAGTAGTGCTTCAGACCGGAGATCACTTCTGCCGCAACGTGGCCTTCATGCACGCCTTTATGCGCCAGCATTGGCTGACCGACGATGTCGCCAATAGCATAGATGTGTGGCACGTTGGTGCGCATCTGCTTGTCGACGCGGATGAAGCCACGGTCGTCCACTTCCACGCCCGCTTTACCGGCATCCAGACCTTTACCATTCGGCACACGACCGATAGCTACCAGCACCGCGTCATAACGCTGCGCTTCACCTGGTGCTTTTTTGCCTTCCATTGAAACGTAAATGCCATCGTCTTTCGCTTCAACGGCGGTCACTTTGGTTTCCAGCATCAGGTTAAATTTCTTGCTGATTTTCTTGGTAAAGACTTTCACCACGTCTTTATCCGCAGCCGGGATAACCTGGTCGAACATCTCAACCACATCGATCTCTGAACCCAGCGCATGATAAACCGTCGCCATTTCCAGACCGATGATGCCGCCGCCCATAACCAACAGACGCTTCGGCACTTCTTTCAGTTCCAGCGCATCGGTAGAGTCCCAGACGCGTGGATCTTCATGTGGAATGAATGGCAGTTCGATTGGGCGTGAACCCGCAGCGATGATGGCATTATCGAAGTTGATGGTGGTCGCGCCGCCTTCTCCTTCAACCACCAGGGTGTTAGCTCCGGTGAATTTACCGAGGCCATTAACCACAGTGACTTTACGACCTTTTGCCATACCTGACAGGCCGCCAGTCAACTGGTTGATAACCTTCTCTTTCCAGCTGCGAATCTTGTTGATATCAGTAGATGGCTGGCCAAACACGATGCCATGCTCTTCAAGGGCTTTCGCCTCTTCAATTACTTTAGCAACATGCAGCAGCGCTTTAGATGGGATACAACCGACGTTCAGACAAACACCACCGAGGGTGCTGTAACGCTCAACCAGTACGGTTTCCAGACCTAAATCCGCACAACGGAAGGCTGCAGAGTAACCTGCAGGACCTGCCCCAAGTACCACGACCTGGGTTTTCATCTCTGTACTCATCATGACCTCTTAATTGATATCCGGCGGGTCAGACTTTCTTATAATGCCCTTGTTCCACCGGGACTTTCACCGCAAGAGTTTACAGAATTGTTAACAAACTGCCAACAGCGGCGCGACGAATCGTTACAGGAAGGCCGGCATATGCCGGCCTTCTTTACATTTACATAACTAAACGACGAATGTCAGACAACATATTGCCGATGATAGTAATGAATCTCGCACCATCAGCACCGTCGATTACGCGGTGGTCGAAGGAAAGAGAAATCGGCATCATCAGACGCGGAGTAAACTCTTTACCATTCCACACCGGCTCCATCGCCGATTTAGAGACACCCAGGATAGCCACTTCCGGCGCGTTAACGATCGGCGCGAAGTGTGTGGTTCCCAGGCCGCCCAGGCTGGATATAGTGAAGCATCCGCCCTGCATGTCGCCCGCTGTCAGCTTACCGTCGCGCGCTTTCTTCGAAATCGCCATCAGTTCACGAGACAGCTCGGTGATGCCTTTTTTGTTCACGTCTTTGAAGACCGGAACAACCAGGCCATTTGGCGTATCAACCGCCACACCGATGTTGATATATTTCTTCAGCGTCAGTTTCTGCGCATCTTCAGACAGCGAACTGTTGAAGCGTGGCATCTGCTCAAGCGCCGCTGCGACCGCTTTCATGATGAACACCACCGGGGTGTACTTCACATCCAGCTTACGCTTCTCAGCTTCAGCATTCTGCTGCTTACGGAAAGCTTCCAGATCGGTGATATCGGTTTTGTCGAAATGCGTAACGTGCGGGATCATCACCCAGTTACGGCTCAGGTTCGCGCCAGAAATTTTCTGGATACGACCCAGCTCGACTTCTTCGATTTCACCAAACTTACTGAAATCGACCTTCGGCCATGGCAGCATGCCTGGCAGACCACCGCCGCTGGCAGCAGCTGGCGCCGCTTCAGCGCGTTTCACGGCGTCTTTCACGTAAGTCTGCACGTCTTCTTTCAGAATTCGACCTTTACGGCCGGTGCCTTTGACTTTCGCCAGGTTAACACCGAACTCGCGCGCCAGGCGACGGATCACCGGAGTCGCGTGAACGTAAGCGTCGTTCTCTGCAAACTCACCTTTGCTGTCCGCTTTAGCTGCAGCTGGTGCCGCGGCTTTCGCTTCAGATTTGGCAGCAGGCGCCGGTGCGGCTTCCTGTTTCGCAGCCGCAGGGGCAGCCGGAGCAGCACCTTCGACTTCAAAGACCATAATCAGTGAGCCGGTGCTGACTTTATCGCCAGTCGCGACTTTCAGCTCTTTGACGATACCCGCAAACGGTGCCGGAACTTCCATTGAGGCCTTGTCGCCTTCAACCACGATCAGTGACTGCTCAGCTTCAACTTTGTCGCCAACTTTAACGAGGATCTCGGTGACTTCAACTTCATCACCGCCGATATCCGGAACGTTAACGTCTTTTGCGCCCGCAGCCGCGGCGGGTGCCGATGCCGCTTCTTCTTTCACTTCTGGCTTCGCATCAGAGGCCGGTGCTGCGCCTTCTGCTTCAAAGACCATGATGGCTGAACCGGTGCTGACTTTGTCGCCGGTCGCAATGGTGATCTCTTTGACCACACCCGCGAACGGTGCCGGGACTTCCATTGACGCTTTATCGCCTTCCACCACAATCAGTGACTGCTCGGCTTCGACTTTGTCGCCAACCTTAACCAGAATCTCAGTGACTTCGACTTCGTCACCGCCGATATCCGGAACAGCCACTTCTTTGCTGGCAGTGGCCGCAGCAGCGGCTGGCGCAGGCGCCGCATCCGCTTTTTTCTCTTCGGCGGCGGCAGGGGCTGCTTCCGCAGCGCCTTCCGCATCAAACACCATGATCAGCGAACCGGTCTCAACTTTGTCACCGGTAGAGATTTTAATCTCTTTGACTACGCCAGCCTGTGGCGACGGCACTTCCATTGAGGCTTTGTCGCCTTCCACGGTGATCAGCGACTGCTCGGCTTCCACCTTGTCGCCAACTTTCACCAGAATCTCGGTGACTTCAACTTCGTCAGACCCGATATCCGGTACCTTAATTTCGATAGCCATTACTCTATTACCTCTTAAGCCAGACGCGGGTTAACTTTATCGGCATCGATACTGAATTTGGTGATCGCGTCTGCAACCACTTTCTTCTCGATCTCGCCGCGTTTAGCCAGCTCACCCAGCGCGGCAACCACCACATAAGATGCATCAACTTCGAAGTGATGACGCAGATTCTCACGGCTGTCAGAGCGACCAAAGCCATCGGTACCCAGTACGCGATAATCGCTGGCTGGGACATAGCTACGAACCTGCTCAGCGAACAGTTTCATATAGTCGGTTGAAGCAACAGCAGGTGCGTCGTTCATCACCTGAGCGATGTAAGGTACGCGCGCTTCTTCTGTTGGATGCAGCATGTTCCAGCGCTCACAATCCTGGCCATCACGGGCCAGTTCGGTGAACGAGGTCACGCTGTAGACATCAGAGCCGATACCGTAGTCTTTCGCCAGGATCTGCGCAGCTTCACGAACGTGACGCAGGATAGAACCTGAGCCCAGCAGCTGCACTTTACCTTTGCTGCCTTCTACCGTTTCCAGCTTGTAGATACCCTTACGGATACCCTCTTCAACGCCCTGCGGCATTGCTGGCATATGGTAGTTTTCGTTCAGCGTAGTGATGTAGTAGTAAACGTTCTCCTGCGCTTCGCCATACATACGCACCAGACCGTCATGCATGATGACTGCGACTTCATAAGCGTAAGAAGGATCGTAAGAGATACAGTTCGGGATAGTCAGAGACTGAATATGGCTGTGACCATCTTCATGCTGCAGACCTTCGCCGTTCAGAGTAGTACGACCTGAGGTACCGCCGACCAGGAAACCGCGCGCCTGTTGGTCGCCCGCCAGCCACATCAGATCGCCGATACGCTGGAAGCCGAACATCGAGTAATAGATGTAGAACGGAATCATCGGCAGGTTGTTGGTGCTGTAAGAGGTCGCCGCAGCCAGCCAGGATGAACCTGCGCCCAGCTCGTTGATCCCTTCCTGCAGAATCTGGCCTTTCTCGTCTTCTTTGTAGTAGGCAACCTGCTCGCGGTCCTGCGGGGTGTACTGCTGACCGTTCGGGCTGTAGATACCAATCTGACGGAACAGACCTTCCATACCAAAGGTACGCGCTTCATCAGCGAGGATCGGAACCAGACGATCTTTGATCGACTTGTTCTTCAGCATCACGTTCAGGGCACGCACAAAGGCGATAGTGGTCGAGATCTCTTTGTTCTGCTCATCCAGCAGCGCACTGAACTCTTCGAGTGCTGGCATTTCCAGCTTTTCAGTGAACTTAGGCTGACGCGTTGGCAGGTAACCGCCTAACTTCTCACGCTGACCGTGCAGATAAGCATGCTCTTCTGAGCCTTTTTCGAAGGTCACGTACGGCAGTGATTCGATTTTGTCATCAGCAACCGGCACGTTGAAGCGATCACGGATATAGCGCACGCCATCCATGTTCATCTTCTTCACCTGGTGGGCAATGTTTTTGCCCTCCGCGGTGTCGCCCATACCATAACCTTTGATGGTATGCGCCAGGATCAGTACTGGCTTGCCTTTGGTGTCCTGCGCTTTTTTCAGCGCCGCGTAGATTTTCTTCGGATCGTGGCCGCCACGGTTCAATGCCCAGATTTCATCATCGGACATATCTTTAACCAGCGCAGCGGTTTCCGGATATTTGCCAAAGAAGTGCTCACGCACATAGGCACCATCACGGGATTTGAAGGTCTGGTAGTCACCGTCGACAGTTTCGTTCATCAGCTGAATCAGCTTGCCGCTGGTATCTTTGCGCAGCAGCTCATCCCAGCGACCGCCCCAGATGACCTTGATCACTTCCCAGCCAGCACCGGCAAAGATGCCTTCCAGCTCGTTGATGATCTTACCATTACCGGTTACCGGGCCATCCAGACGCTGCAGGTTGCAGTTGATGATGAAGACCAGGTTATCCAGTTTTTCACGGGTGGCGATGGTGATCGCACCTTTAGATTCTGGCTCATCCATCTCGCCATCACCCAGGAAGGCGTAAACGGTCTGAGCAGAGGTGTCTTTCAGGCCACGGTGTTCCAGATACTTCAGGAACTTCGCCTGATAGATAGCAGACAACGGACCCAGACCCATTGATACGGTCGGGAACTGCCAGAATTCCGGCATTAATTTCGGGTGCGGATAAGAAGAGAGGCCTTTACCAGCAACTTCCTGACGGAAGTTATTCATCTGATCTTCAGTCAGGCGACCTTCAAGGAACGCACGAGCATAGATGCCTGGAGAGATGTGGCCCTGGAAATAGACCAGATCGCCGCCATCCTTCTCACTGCGCGCGCGGAAGAAGTGGTTGAAGCACACTTCATAAATCGTTGCAGAAGACTGGAAGGAGGACATGTGGCCACCGAGTTCCAGATCTTTCTTCGATGCGCGCAGCACCGACATGATGGCGTTCCAGCGGATTGCGGAACGGATACGACGTTCAAGAGAGGTGTTGCCCGGATAATCGGGTTCATCTTCAACGGCAATAGAGTTGATGTAGTTGCTGATTGCAGAAGATCCTGCAGCCACTTTTACGCCGCCTTTGCGGGCTGCACCCAGTACCTGATCAATCAGATACTGTGCACGTTCAACACCTTCTTCACGGATGACCGATTCGATCGCCTGTAGCCAGTCACGAGTTTCAATCGGATCCACGTCATTGTGTAAACGTTCTGACATGGGTGTGTTCCTTATCTGTGTCTAATACGTTGAATAATCGGGAGCCTGTTAAAGCAGATGCCGGCAGGCTCGTCTGATGTCAGTACGATCTTTGTCGCACGTTATTCCTTACGTTGCTGTAAACGACGCAGGGAGCGTTCTCGACGGCTCTGCTCCCGACTTCTGTCCAGCAAGATTTCCTCTATGAACGCCAGGTGACGGTGTGAAGCCTCGCGCGCTTTTTCTGGCTCACGGGCCACAATCGCCTCAAAGATTCTGGCGCGGTGACCGCTCACTTTTGCCAGCATTTCCCGGCGCGAGTAGAGCAATTCGAAATTCTGACGGACGTTTTGTTCCAGCATAGGGCCCATTGAGCGTAGCAAATGTAAAAGCACTACATTATGGGCCGCTTCTGTGACAGCGATCTGATACTGCATCACTGCGTCCGCTTCGGCGTCTAAATCGCCGCTGTCCTGCGCCTGCTGGATATTCACATGGCAGTCACGAATGCGCAGCAGGTCTTCCTCTGTGCCGCGCAGTGCCGCGTAATAGGCGGCGATGCCTTCTAAGGCATGGCGCGTTTCCAGCAGATCAAACTGGGATTCCGGATGGCCGGCGAGCAGCTCAACGAGTGGATCGCTTAAGCTTTGCCAGAGATTCTCCTGCACGAACGTTCCGCCACCCTGTCGGCGCAGCAATAATCCTTTCGCTTCTAAACGCTGGATCGCTTCGCGGAGAGACGGACGTGAGACATCGAATTGTTTGGCGAGTTCGCGCTCAGGCAGCAGCTTCTCTCCCGGGCGCAACGTCCCTTCCATAATCAGGGATTCGAGCTGTTGCTCGATAGCGTCGGAGAGCTTAGGTTGGCGAATCTTACTGTAAGCCATCATCCCTTCTTATTAAGCCTGTCGTCCGGAGTAAATTGGTAATACCAATTGCAAAGAGGTGCCGGTAAAGTAACAAAGTATTCACCTTGTGTCTATATGGTGTCTGCGACATTCCCCCTGCCCCAAAGCCCCTGCTGGCGCTAACTTGCGGTTAAAAAAATGAAAATATCGCGTTACCGCAAATGTTAAACAAATGCACTTTTACCAAACCTTACACCCGCTTAGCGCCTGCGTAGCGCGGCAACCATAAGTGAAAGCTATTCGTCATTATAGGAATTTCATGGCAGAAGTTTCTCTAGGCAGACGTGACCAGGGCGGCGTTTTTTCAGTCAACTCTCAGCACGAAAGGCGAAAGCAGGTGCAAAGCGAATCGCTTATCACTATTCTTGTCGCCAGGGTAGCAAATGGCCGCATTCAGCACGCCAGATACCGTAAAATAATCAATACGTTATTGTAACTCCTTCATTACAGCGGATTGCGCTGCGAACGAAGAATAAAAACATCACGAGGTTTGTATGGAACAACAGCAAGGCGAAGCGCTGAAACGTGGTCTCAAGAACCGCCATATTCAGCTCATCGCGCTGGGTGGTGCAGTGGGAACCGGCCTGTTTCTGGGCAGTGCATCGGTCATTGAATCCGCCGGACCGGCCGTCATTCTGGGTTATGCGATTGCCGGTTTTATTGCCTTTTTAATTATGCGCCAGCTGGGCGAGATGGTCGTGGAAGAGCCGGTTGCCGGCAGCTTCAGCCACTTTGCCTATAAATATTGGGGCAACTTCGCAGGCTTCGCCTCGGGCTGGAACTACTGGGTGCTCTATGTGCTGGTTGCTATGGCGGAACTCACTGCCGTCGGCAAATATGTCCAGTTCTGGTGGCCAGACTTCCCGACCTGGGCGTCAGCCGCCATCTTCTTCGTGATGATCAACGCCATCAACCTGACCAACGTAAAAGTGTTCGGTGAGATGGAGTTCTGGTTCGCCATCATTAAAGTAGTGGCAGTGATTGGCATGATCCTGTTCGGCGGCTGGCTGCTGTTCAGCGGTCACGCCGGTCCGCAGGCGACGGTGCGCAACCTGTGGGAACAGGGCGGCTTCTTCCCGCATGGCATCGGCGGTCTGGTCACCGTCATGGCGATTATCATGTTCTCATTTGGGGGTCTGGAGCTGGTGGGTATCACCGCCGCTGAAGCGGATAACCCGGAAGTGAGCATTCCAAAAGCGACCAACCAGGTGCTGTGGCGTATCCTGATTTTCTACATTGGTTCGCTGGCGGTCCTGCTGTCACTGATGCCATGGACCCGCGTCACCTCAGAAGTCAGCCCGTTTGTCTTTATCTTCCACGAACTGGGCGATGCCATGGTGGCGAATGCGCTGAACGTGGTCATCCTGACGGCGGCTCTGTCGGTCTATAACAGCTGCGTTTACTGCAACAGCCGCATGCTGTTTGGTCTGGCACAGCAGGGCAATGCGCCGAAAGCGCTGCTGAAAGTCGATCGTCGCGGTGTTCCGGTGTTAACAATTCTGGTCTCGGCTGTCGCCACTGCGCTGTGCGTACTGATCAACTACCTGATGCCGGGTGAAGCGTTTGGCCTGCTGATGTCGCTGGTGGTCTCCGCGCTGGTCATCAACTGGGCGATGATCAGCCTGGCACACCTCAAGTTCCGCCGTAAAAAAGATCAGCAGGGCGTCACAACCCGCTTTAAAGCGCTGCTCTATCCGGCAGGTAACTGGATTTGCCTGATCTTCCTGGCAGGGATTCTGGTGCTGATGGCGACCACGCCGGGCATGGCTATCTCCGTCTGGCTCATCCCGGTCTGGCTGGTGATTCTGGGTATTGGTTACTTTATTAAGAACCAGACGCAGAAAGCCTGATTGCAGTCGGTGCGTGCAGTCATGCGCACCGGCTACTTTAGCTGGATTACTATATTTATTTCTGACTGAAGCTGATAATTTTTCCCTGTTTTTAACACAATAAGGACAAGTAATTATGCGTGAATTAGCAGCATCAGAAATTATGGCTGTCAGCGGTGGTGGCATGATTCAGAATATCACCACGACCGTGGGTAAGCAGGTCGGTTCAATAATCGGTACTTCGCTAGGCTCTTTATTTCCAATTCCCTTTATTTCCGGTTTTATCGCGCCCATTTCCAGCAACTTCTTCAGCAACATTGGCGGCTGGATTGGTAGTCTCGTTGGCGGGCTGGTAGAAAGCAAGGTCACCGCCGCCTGATACATCACATCGAAAATACCTTCCCAAAACAGATGTGAACTGGCTCTCTCTTGCGTGTCAGTTCACATTTTTTTACGCCCGCCTGTTTTGTCCATCTCTGTAACCAATTACTCCCGTTCATCTCGCTGATTTCCTGACAATAATTCCTGTTCACACTGGATGCGCAGGAGAAAACCATGAAAGGTACAGCCCTCCCATTTCGGGAAAAACTGGGATATGGCATGGGTGATGCCGGATGCAATATGATTGGCGGTGCCATCATGCTGTTCCTTAACTACTTCTATACCGATGTTTTCGGACTGGCCCCGGCGCTGGTAGGAACGCTGTTGCTTTCCGTCAGAGTACTGGATGCGGTCACCGATCCGATTATGGGCGCCATCGCCGATCGCACCCAGAGTCGCTGGGGCCGTTTTCGTCCGTGGCTGCTGTGGGTTTCCGTTCCGTATGTCGTCTTCAGCGTGCTGATGTTCACCACGCCTGACTGGACCTACCACAACAAGGTGATCTGGGCGTTCGTCACCTACTTCCTGATGTCGCTGACGTATACCGCGATTAACATTCCTTATTGCTCGCTGGGCGGCGTGATTACCAACGATCCCGGTGAGCGCGTCTCCTGCCAGTCATACCGTTTTGTCATGGTCGGCATCGCCACGCTGATACTTTCTCTGTCGCTGCTGCCGATGGCAGAGTGGTTTGGTGGCGAAGATAAAGCACGCGGCTACCAGATGGCGATGGCGGTGCTGGCCACGATTGGCCTGGCGATGTTTCTGTTCTGCTTTGCCACGGTACGGGAACGTATCCGCCCTGCTGTACCGAGCAATGATGACCTGAAAAAAGATCTGCGTGACGTCTGGAAGAATGACCAGTGGGTGCGCATTCTGCTGCTGACCTTCTGTAACGTCTGTCCTGGCTTCATCCGCATGGCGGCCACCATGTATTACGTGACCTGGGTCATGGGTCAGTCCACGCACTTCGCCACGCTGTTTATCAGCCTGGGGGTGATTGGCATGATGGTCGGCAGTACGCTGGCAAAACTGCTCACGGATCGCTGGTGCAAACTCAAAGTCTTCTTCTGGACCAATATCGCGCTGGCGCTCTTCTCCAGCGGCTTTTACTGGATCGATCCTCACGCCACCGTGATGGTGGTAGTCGCCTACTTTGTACTGAATATCCTGCATCAGATCCCCTCTCCGCTGCACTGGTCGCTGATGGCGGATGTGGATGACTACGGCGAGTGGAAAACCGGCAAGCGCATCACTGGCATCAGCTTCTCCGGCAACCTGTTCTTCCTCAAAGTGGGACTGGCGGTCGCCGGTGCAATGGTCGGCTTTCTGCTGTCGATCTATGGCTACAATGCGGGCGCTAAACAGCAGTCGCCTGAGGCGATTAACGGCATCATGCTGCTCTTCACCATTATTCCAGGCGTCGGCTATCTGATTACCGCCGGTGTGGTGCGACTGATGAAGGTCGACCGCAAAATGATGATTACCATTCAGCAGGATCTCGCGCTGCGCCGCGAAAACTTCCATGAGTTACACACTGTTCGCCTGCGCGACGGTGCTGCTACGCCAACCGGAGATGTTAAATGACCGCAATCTTGCCCAATCCTTTTATCGAGCAGCGCGCCGACCCCTTTATCCTGCGCCATGAACAGCACTACTACTTTGTGGCCTCGGTGCCCGAGTATGACCGGCTGGAGATCCGCCGCGCCACAACGCTGGCGGGTCTGCGCAGCGCGGAACCCGTCGTGGTCTGGCGTAAGCCTGAGAGCGGCCCCTGCAGCGAGTTAATCTGGGCACCCGAATTGCACAACATTGACGGCCAGTGGGTTATCTATTTCGCGGCAGCGCCGACGCGGGAGATCAAAGAGGGACTGTTTCAGCACCGGATGTATGCGCTGGTGTGTGAGACGGCAGATCCGTTGCAGGGCGAATGGCAGCCCTGCCGCCGGGTCTTCAGCCAGTTCGACAGCTTCTCCCTGGATGCCACCCACTTCGTGCATCAGGGCAAAAACTGGTATCTCTGGGCGCAGAAAGATCCATTGATTCCCGGCAACTCAAATCTCTACCTGGCTGAGTTGCTGAATCCCTGGACGCTGAAAGGTACGCCGGTGATGCTGAGTCGGCCAGAATATGAGTGGGAATGCGCAGGATTTAGCGTGAATGAAGGACCGGCGGTGATTCGTCACGGCGATCGGCTGTTTGTGACCTACTCCGCTAGTGCAACCGATGAGAATTACTGTCTGGGGATACTGTCGATTGCCGCTGATGCTGATCCGCTCGATGTTGCCGCCTGGCAAAAGTCCGCCAGGCCGGTCTTTGTATCCAACTGGGACAACCATCAATATGGGCCGGGTCATAACAGCTTTACTCAGGATGAGGCGGGACGCGACGTGCTGGTTTATCACGCGCGTAACTACACTGAAATTGAGGGCGATCCGTTGTGGGATCCGAACCGCCACACCCGACTGAAATATTTCAGCTGGCGGGAAGATGGCACGCCCGATTTCGGCGTGCCACCTGCCGATTACACCAGCGTGCCGTAAATCGTCAGCAACGCAACGGCAACCACCAGCACCAGTGAAGTGCGTTTCGCTAACGCCACGGCAACCCGTGGCGTTTCTACTTTATCAGTGTGCGGATCGCGCGACAGGGAGAACTGTGCCAGCGTCGTCAGCACCTGATACTGAGAACGGTGACGATCGGTCAGCGAAGCAAACCACGCGGGCAGCGCTTTTTCGCCGTGGCCCAGCAGCGCGTAAGCCACACCCGCCAGCCGCACCGGGATCCAGTCGAGAAGATGCAGAATCGCATCCACGCCAGACTGCGAACGCGCCATCGGCGTACCGTGTTTTGCCAGCCAGCCTTGCCAGGCACGCAGAAATGCGTAACCCACCAGCAGCACCGGTCCCCACGGCCCCCCCACCACCAGCCAGAACATCGGCGCAAGATAGAAGCGGAAGTTTATCCAGATCAGCGCATTCTGCAGTTCGCGCAGGAACTCGCGCTCGCTGCATTCTACCGGCACGCCATGAATCAGCGTCAGCTCAGCCGCCATCGCCTGATGCGCAGCGTCGTCGTCATGACTGGCCGCTTTCAGGTAGCTATGATAGTGCTTGCGCACTGAACCGGCACCGATACAGAGCAGTCCGGCAACGATCCAGAACAGGAGTTGTAGCACACCAAACAGCAGGCCTTTCAGACTCCATACCACCAGCGCGGTCAGCGCCATCGCCAGCACGGCCATCAGCAGGGTGCGCATCATGGAGAAATGCCGGCGATGGCGGAAGATCGGCTCCAGCCGGTGTTCGAGCTGCCAGTGCTCGCCCAGTTTAAACAGGCGCTCCCAGCCTAAAACCAACAACAAGGTAAACAACGTCATACTGACTCCGCAAAAATCAGGATTTTTGCTGCGTTAACAGCTGCTTGTAGTAGTCCCAGTCAAAAGCAGGTCCGGGATCGGTTTTACGTACCGGTGCGATGTCGCTGTGCCCCGTGATACGTGAAGGCGTTACCGGATAGTGTTGCAGCAGCAACCGGGTTACCTGCTGCAGGGCACGATATTGCGCCTCACTATACGGCTCGCTGTCTGTCCCTTCCAGCTCAATACCGATGGAGAAATCGTTGCAGTTTTCACGTCCTTCGAACTGCGAAACGCCCGCATGCCAGGCGCGTTTATCAAAGGGGACATACTGCACGATCTCCCCGTCACGACGAATCAGGCAGTGTGCCGCCACTTTCAGGGCGGCGATATCCGCAAAATAGGGATGAGCTTCCGGCGGTAGGGTGCCGGTAAACAGTTTGTCGATCCACGGCCCGCCAAATTCACCGGGTGGCAGGCTGATATTGTGAATCACCAGCAGTGAGGGCGCCTCATTATCAGGCCGCTCATTGAAATGCGTTGACGGCACATGACGCACACCGGTCAGCCAGCCCTGTTTGATTTTCATACCGGTTTTCCTTGTTTCATCAGGCTGAGAATAGCATGAATAATAAAGGATTCTTGCCTCTTAGTGTGTCGGTCGGGTGACATTAAATCGCCGCTTGTTAAGGATACTAAACAAAATGCACTCTGTTGCTGGAACCTGATGCCGGTTCAGGCTATTGTGACCGCCTCTGTCATTTCCATTTCTGGAGTAAAACACCTATGTCATCTCGTGGTTATGATCCCGACAGCCGCCGTCAGGCACTGATTAAACGCATTGAAAGTGACATCCCGGATGCCGTTGCGCTGGCGTTAAAAGAGGATCTTGGTGGTGAAATTGATGCTGACCGCGATATTACCGCGCAGCTGTTACCCGCCGAAACCCAGGCCCATGCGCAGGTCATCACCCGTGAAGCCGGTGTTTTCTGTGGTAAACGCTGGGTAGAAGAGGTCTTCATTCAGCTTGGTTCACACGTAACGCTGAACTGGCATGTCGAAGATGGCGATCAGATCGAAGCTGACCAGCTGCTGTTTGAAATCAGTGGTCCTGCTCGTCTGCTGCTGACCGCCGAACGTACGGCGCTTAATTTTGTGCAGACGCTCTCAGGTGTTGCCACCGAAGTCAGCCGCTATGTCGCGCTGCTGGCGGGAAGCCAAACACAACTGCTGGACACGCGCAAAACCCTGCCCGGACTCCGGACTGCACTGAAATATGCTGTGCTGTGCGGCGGCGGCAGCAATCATCGGCTGGGCCTCTCTGACGCTTATCTGATTAAAGAGAACCATATTATTGCCAGCGGATCGATTGCTCAGGCGGTGGAAAGAGCGCAATGGCTGCAGCCCGATGTGCCGGTTGAAGTTGAGGTGGAATCGCTGGAGGAGTTGCGTCAGGCGCTGGAGGCTCAAGCCGACATCGTGATGCTGGATAACTTCAGCCTGGAAGCGATGCGTGAAGCTGTCGAACTCAACCAGGGAAGGACGCTTCTGGAGGTTTCCGGCAACGTGACCGAAACCACCCTGCCGCAGATCGCCCTGACCGGCGTGGACTATGTGTCGGTTGGCGCGCTGACTAAGCATGTGCGGGCGCTGGACCTCTCGATGCGTTTCAAACAAAAGTAGCCTGCCTCGCCGTAACCTGACACGGCGATTTTGCGATCCCGCTTCCGGCGCAGTTTCGACTGCGCTGCAATGCTGAAATTTCTTCACATCACGGTTTCCAGTCTGCTGATCTCTGGCTGTCTTTCATTGCCCCCGATTTTTAACCTGTCGCCTTCTTAAATCAGGAGACGATGTGATGAAGTATCAACGTGGATTTACGCTGGTTGAACTGATGATTGTGGTGGGGATTGTGGCGATCTTAAGTGCCATTGGCCTGCCCGCTTATCAAAATTATCTGCAGCGCGCGGCCCTCACCGACATGCTGCAAACGATGGTGCCTTACAAAACCGCGGTAGAGCTTTGCGCCATGGAGCGTGGTGGCCCGACCCAGTGTCAGGCCGGAGAGGCGGGTATTCCGGCGGCCAGAGGATCGCGCTATGTCTCGGCACTGAGCGTGACCCGTGGGGTGATTACGCTGACCGGCCAGGAGAGCCTCAATGGCCTGAGCGTTGAAATGCTGCCGATCTGGGACAGCACCGATGGCGGCATCAGCTGGCAACGCAACTGCACCAGCAACAACAACAGCCTGCGCGACAATTGCCTGGAGCAGTTCCGCTTTGCGGATAAAGGAGCCAGCGATGAACAAGCCTGATGAGGCGATCGCGGCATTGTGTCAGCGCTATCGCGCTAGGGTGTTGCACCACGACGCCAGCCAGCTGCGTGTTGCTGTCGCGGAATGTGTGCCGCCGGGACTGGCTGAGGCTCTCCATTTTGCCAGCCAGTGCCAGATTGAGATCGAATGCTGGCCGCAGGCCCGGCTCGACCAGCTTCAGCACGCTGACGCACCGCTGGTGGCGCGCGAAGAAGCACCCGCAGAGTCAGCGATTGAAGCGACACAGCTGATTCTGCGTCAGGCACTGGAACGGCGCGCTTCCGATATGCATATCGAACCCTGCCGGGATGGCCTGCGGGTGCGACTGCGCATCGACGGCGTACTGCATCCCCTCTCGTCACTGCCTTCCACTCAGCCTGCGGCGCTGCTGGCACGACTGAAGATCCTCGGGGGGCTGGATATCGCCGAACGCCGCTTACCGCAGGATGGTCAGTTCAGCATGGAGATCGCCGGTAAACCCGCCTCGTTTCGCCTGGCGACCTTACCTGTCTACGGCGGAGAGAAAGCGGTGGTCCGGCTGCTGCAGAGTGAAAGCGCAGCGCTGTCACTGGATAAGCTCGGCTTACCCGCGGCGCAGCTGCGTCTGTTCTGTGCCGCACTGGCCCAGCCGCAGGGACTGATTCTGGTGACCGGCCCCACCGGCAGCGGCAAGACGTTTACGCTCTATAGTGGACTCAGCGCCCTGAATACGCCGGAAAAAAACCTGTGCAGCGTTGAAGATCCGATTGAGATCCCGCTACCCGGCATTAACCAGACGCAGATCCATAGCAAAAACGGTCTCGATTTTAACCGCGTGCTGCGGGCGTTATTGCGGCAGGACCCGGACGTGATCATGGTGGGCGAGATCCGCGATGCCGAAACGGCGGAGATTGCGGTGAAAGCGGCGCAGACCGGGCATCTGGTGCTTTCGACGCTGCACACCAACTCCACCGCCGAGACGCTGACCCGGCTGCGGCAGATGGGAATTCCGGGTTATCTGCTGGGACCGGCGCTGAAACTGATCGTTGCTCAGCGCCTGGTTCGACGCCTCTGCACCCATTGCCGTCAGCCCGCCCAGGCGGTGGCGCACTATCCTGCAGAACTCTGGCCCGGCACCCTGCAAACCTGGCGGGCGCCTGGCTGCGACCACTGTTTTTCCGGCTATTTTGGTCGGCTGGCGCTGTTTGAACTGCTGCCGATCAATGCCAGGCTGCAAAATGCGATCGCCGCCGAAATGCCGCTGGAGAATCTGCTCAGTCTGGCGAAACAGCAGGGATTGCGCACCCTGCTGGTTTCCGGCCTGGAGGCGGTAAGCCGGGGCGATACTTCGCTGGAAGAGATGCAACGGGTGATTGGGCTGGACGATGGCTAATGCAGCACTATTCAGCTGGCAGGCGGTCGATAGTCAGGGCCAGTTATGCAGTGGTCAGCTTCTGGCTGTCGACAGTGACAACCTGCTGCTGATGCTGGCACAGCGCGATCTTCTGCCGGTGAACTGGAAGCGGGAAAAAGTCTGGCGTCAGGGGGACTGGAAGTGGCAGCACAAAACCGATCTGATTCGCCAGCTGGCCACTCTTCTCAAAGCGGGCCTGCCGCTGGCAGAGAGTCTGGCTTTGCTGGCGGAGGGCCATCCGCATGCAGGCTGGCGCGCCCTGATGCTTGCTTTGCATCATCGGGTACTCAGTGGTGCCCCTTTTTCGCAGGCATTGCGTGAGTGGCCGCAGATCTTTCCGGCGCTCTATCCCGCCCTGATGGAGGTGGGTGAACTTACCGGTCAGCTGGACGTCTGTTGCAGCGAGCTGGCCCAGCAGCAGATCCGCCAGCAGCAGTTATGGCATCAGGTGGCGAAGGCACTGCGCTATCCCCTGTTCATTTTGCTGGTGGCGATGGCTGTCACCTGCGGCATGCTGCTTTTCGTGCTGCCGGAGTTCGTTGCGGTTTATGACTCCTTTGACGCGCCCCTGCCCGCTTTTACGGCAGCGGTAATGCAGTTATCAGCCGCGCTTCAGGAATGGGGAGGTGTGCTGGCCTTTGGTGTTTCGCTGATGCTGGTTGGCTGGCATCAGCTACGACGACGCTCTGCGGGCTGGCAACGCCGTGAGCAGACGCTTTTCCTGCGCATCCCACTGCTTTCCGGGTTGTGGCGCGGCACGCAACTGACGCAGATCTACACCATTCTGAATCTCACGCAGTGCGCCGGGTTAACCCTGTTACAGGGCCTGGCTGCCGTGGAAGTCACGCTCTCCTCATTGCTCTGGCGGGAAGCGATGGCCGGACTACAGCAGCACATTGCTCAGGGAAGTCCTCTGCATCAGGCGCTGATCAATCACCCGTTGTTCACCCCCTTATGTGGTCAGTTAATTCGGGTCGGTGAAGAGGCGGGCGCACTGGATTTGATGCTGGCACGACTTGCGGAATGGCATGAGGCAGAAACGCGAGAGCGCGCTGACACGCTGGCAGCGTCGCTGGAACCGATGATGATGGTGGTGATTGGCGGCATTGTCGGCACACTGGTGATCGCGATGTATCTGCCCGTGTTCGGGCTGGGGGATGCCATGCATTAAGGGGCGCACGCTGCGCCCCGCATGACTATCGGTTGAAAACGCGGTTCTCCTGCTCGTTAACACGGATAAAGGTCGTGCGCTTGGTCAGCTCTTTCAGGCGCTCTGCTCCGACATAAGTACAGGCGGAACGCAGCCCACCCAGAATATCGCGCGCGGTATCAGCGACCGGCCCCCGTAATGGCAGTTTCACCGTTTTCCCTTCTGCGGCACGGTACTGCGCAACTCCACCGACGTGACGCTTCATCGCCGATTCGGAGCTCATGCCGTAAAAGAGCATAAAGCTGTCGCCATTCTCTTCAACGACCTGCCCTTCACACTCATCATGTGCCGCCAGCATGCCACCCAGCATCACAAAGTCAGCACCGCCGCCAAAGGCTTTGGCGATATCACCCGGCACTGAACAACCACCATCACTGACAATCTGTCCGCTTAAGCCATGCGCCGCATCGGCACACTCAATGACGGCAGAAAGTTGCGGATAACCCACGCCGGTTTTCACACGGGTTGTGCAGACCGATCCCGGGCCGATGCCGACTTTAACGATATCCGCGCCGGAGAGGATCAGTTCCTCCACCATTTCGCCTGTGACCACGTTACCGGCACAGATGGTTTTGGACGGGAAGGTTTCACGTGCCCGCTGCAGAAAATCGACAAAATGCTGTGAGTAACCGTTGGCTACGTCAATACAGATAAACTGCAGATCCTCTGACAGCGCCATAATCGCGACCAGTTTACTGAGATCGGCCTCTGAAGTGCCGGTAGACACCATCAGATGTTTGAGGACTGACGCAGGCACGCGCTGAATAAACGCGCGCCAGTCGTCTACGCTGTAATGCTTATGAACTGCAGTGAGGATATTGAAGCTGGCCAGCGCCTCGGCCATCGAAAATGTGCCCACGGTATCCATATTGGCGGCGATGATGGGTACGCCGCTCCAGCTCAGGCCCGAATGTCTGAAGGTAAAGCTGCGTTCCAGCTCAACCTGTGAGCGACTTTGCAGCGTGGAGCGTTTGGGGCGGATTAAGACATCTTTAAAGCCCAGTTTTAAATCTTCTTCAATACGCATAAACAGTGTCCTGGTAAGTGGCAATGAATCGTGGTTCACGAAGTAAGCACAGCTCCAGTGACGTTATGATACGCGCCTCTGGCTACGCGACAAGACTGCGAATTTCACTTTATTTACGCTACAATCCGTTAAATTTAGTTGTGCTTTATCAGTGTGATCTGACGCGCATTTTTGCGTTTTTAAGCCAGATCATTACCCTGAACCCATGTCGTAAAAGAAGTCAGGTGAGAAACATGCCCTATATCGTCGCGCTTACAGGGGGGATCGGCAGTGGAAAAAGTACGATTGCCCAGGCATTCGCCGCGTCTGGCGTGGAAATTATTGATGCTGACCTGATCGCCCGTGAAGTTGTTGAACCTGGCACGCCCGCTTTGCAGGCCATTCAGGCGCGCTACGGTGCGTCTATAGTGACAGAGCAGGGGATGCTTGATCGTAAACAGCTTCGTGACATTATTTTTCAGCAGCCGGAAGAGAAAAACTGGCTAAACGCGCTGCTCCATCCGCTGATAAACGCCCGGACGCGGCAACTGATCGGCCAGGCCACCTCACCTTATGTGCTCTGGGTGGTGCCATTACTGGTGGAAAATCAGTTACAGCACCAGGCTGATCGGGTACTGGTGGTGGATGTCGATGAGCCAACGCAGTTAGCGCGGACTCAGCAGCGTGACCATCTTTCCGTCGAGCAGGCGAAACGTATCCTTGCCGCACAGGCCACGCGCCAGCAGCGCCTCGCCTGTGCCGATGACATTATTGATAACAGTGGCGAGCCCGAAGACGCCCTGCCACAGGTTGCCGAACTCCATCAGCGCTATCTCAGGCTGGCGGCAACGAAACAGGATTAATACCATGAGCATACCCGTTCTGTTTGAACACCCACTGAATGAAAAAATGCGAACCTGGTTACGGGTTGAGTTTTTGATTAATCAGTTAGATGAAACCACGCCACTGGATAAAACCGTCAATGCGCTGACCTTTTTTCGCCTGATTGGCGAATTGCTCGATATTTTCGAGCGCGGCGATATGCGGACAGAACTGTTAAAAGAGCTGGAGCGTCAGCAGCAAAAGTTACGCGCCTGGGCTGATGTCCCCGGTGTCGACATGACGCTGGTGGATGCCCTGCGTGATAAACTCAAAATTCAGTCAACGCAGTTGATGA
Organism: Candidatus Pantoea varia; assembly: GCF_900115075.1. Classification (GTDB taxonomy): domain Bacteria; phylum Pseudomonadota; class Gammaproteobacteria; order Enterobacterales; family Enterobacteriaceae; genus Pantoea; species Pantoea varia. The sequence continues at coordinate 458,383 of NZ_FOVG01000002.1, read as the reverse complement.
ATGCCCCGCGCATGGGCCAGCAACTCCGCGAAGATCGTCTGATTGCCCTGGTGCGCCAGCGGCTGAGCATCCCTGGCGGATGCTGCAGCTTTGATTTGCCGGGCCTGCACATCTGGCTCCACCTGCCGCAGGAAACGCGCGATGCGCAGGTCGAAGCCTGGATGCAGACGCTGGAGCCGCTGCATCATGCGCTGGCGATGGTACTGGACCTGATCCGTCAGTCCGGCGCGTTCCACATGCAGACCAGCCTTAATGGTTTTTATCAGGATAATGCCGAGGGTGCCGACCTGCTGCGACTGCAGTTGTCGCTGGAGGATGCGCTCTATCCACAGGTGTCCGGACATAAAAGCCGCTACGCCATTCGTTTTATGCCACTTGATAGTGAGCGCGGTGAAGTTCCGGCCCGCCTAAACTTCCAACTGGCCTGTTGTTAGAGGTAAACATGCAGCAAGAAGTCATGACCGTTTCCTGTCCGCAGTGCGGTAAAGATGTGATCTGGGATGAGCTCAGTCCGTGGCGCCCCTTTTGCAGTAAGCGCTGTCAGCTCATCGATTTAGGTGAATGGGCCGCAGAAGAGAAACGCATTCCCAGCCGCGACGATATGAACGACAGTGATAACTGGAGCGAAGAAGACCGCTGATAATCGGATGGGGCGCACGGCCCCATCCGCTCAGAGTTCGGCAGCGACCAGGCGCGCAATCAGCTGATGATTCGCGGGCGGAAACTCCTCTGCCACCAGTGCATGCTGATCAACCCAACGCTGCGGCTGACCCTCTTTACCCCACGGCTCACCTTTCCATCCTTCAACCAGAAAGAAATGCAGCGTCACGCGCAGATCGTCATAGCTGTGGTCTGCATGACCAATCGGGCGAGCCTCGGTGACTTCAATGCCGGTCTCTTCCTGGAGCTCTCTTATCAGTCCCTGTTCGGCGCTTTCGCCCGCTTCAATCTTACCGCCAGGAAACTCCCACTTGTTCGCCATGTAAGAGGTCGCCGCGCGCTGGGTAAGGAAAATTTGTTTATTGGCATTGCGAATGATGCCAACTGCAACCTGCAGGTGCTTCATGGAGACTATCCGGTAGTAATAGGTGAATGAAGGCTGATTTTAGAGCATGCCGTCGCGGAAGTTAACCGCTTTAGCTCAGCGTTGGCGCACTCACTGCGCTGGCAGAGACCATAAAAAAAGGAGCCAGCGGCTCCTTTTTTATCAGCATTCAGTCTCAGGCGATGCGGCCATGACACTGCTTAAACTTTTTACCGGAACCACAGGGGCAAGGATCGTTGCGGCCAACTTTGCGTTCGCCACTCTGCTCCGCCACAGGTTCTGATGCCAGCAGATCTTCTTCTACATGGCTCAGTTGCTGTTGCTGTGCCAGACGTTCAGCTTCTTCGCGACGTTGTTGCTCCATCGCTTCAACTTCTTCTGGCATACGCACCTGCACTTTGCTCAGCGTACTGATCACTTCATATTTCAGTGATTCAAGCATCGCGGCAAACATGGCGAAGGATTCACGCTTGTACTCCTGCTTTGGATCTTTCTGCGCATAGCCGCGCAGATGGATACCCTGACGCAGATAGTCCATCGCTGCCAGATGCTCTTTCCACAACGAATCCAGCGTCTGCAGCATCACGCCTTTTTCGAAGTTGCGCATCATTTCCGCGCCAACGATCTCTTCTTTCTCAGCGTAGCTTTCCATAGCATGAGTCATGATGCGCTCACGCAGCACTTCTTCATGCAGGTCAGGCTCTTTATCCAGCCACTCTGCAATCGGCAGGTTCAGATCGAAGTCAGTACGCAGACGCTCTTCCAGACCTGGCACGTCCCACATTTCTTCCAGCGACTGTGGCGGAATGTAGGTATCGATGGTGACTTTATAGACATCGTGGCGAATGCTGTTGATGGTTTCGCTAACGTCAGACACATCCAGCAGCTCATTACGCTGACTGTAGATCGCGCGACGCTGGTCGTTAGCCACATCATCATATTCCAGCAGCTGCTTACGAATATCGAAGTTACGGCTTTCAACTTTACGCTGCGCGTTGGCAATCGCTTTAGTCACCCATGGGTGCTCAATCGCTTCGCCTGGCTTCATGCCCAGTTTACGCATCATATTTGAGACGCGGTCTGAGGCGAAAATACGCATCAGCGCATCTTCCATCGACAGGTAGAAGCGTGAAGAACCGGCGTCACCCTGACGACCTGCACGACCACGCAGCTGGTTATCGATACGACGTGATTCGTGACGCTCAGTACCGACGATGTGCAAGCCACCTGACGCCAGAACCGCATCATGACGAATCTGCCAGGCCGCTTTGATCTCTTCGATTTGCGCTTCAGTTGGCTCTTCCAGTTCGGCCACTTCAGCGTGCCAGCTACCGCCCAGCATAATGTCCGTACCACGTCCGGCCATGTTGGTCGCGATAGTGACCGCACCTGGCTGACCAGCCTGCGCCACGATGTCCGCTTCGCGGGCGTGGAATTTGGCGTTCAGGACGTTATGTTTGATACCGGCGCGGGTCAGTTCGTTAGAGACCACTTCTGATTTTTCAATCGAGATGGTCCCCACCAGCACTGGCTGACCATTGGCTGTACGCTCACGGATATCTTCAATAATTGCATCGATCTTCTCTTTCTCTGTCATGTAGACCAGGTCAGCCAGATCTTTACGCACCATCGGACGGTTAGTCGGCACGACAATGGTGTCGAGCTTGTAAATAGAGCTGAATTCGAACGCTTCGGTATCGGCGGTACCGGTCATACCGGCCAGCTTCTCGTAAATACGGAAGTAGTTCTGGAAGGTAATTGAGGCCAGCGTCTGGTTCTCGTTCTGGATCTCTACGCCTTCTTTCGCTTCAATCGCCTGATGCAGGCCATCTGACCAGCGACGACCCTGCATGGTACGGCCGGTGTGTTCATCAACAATCACCACTTCGCCATCTTTCACGATGTAATCAACATCGCGGGTAAAGAGTGCGTGTGCACGCAGCGCCGCAGTGACGTGATGCATCAGCATGATATTGGTCGGTGAGTAGAGTGACTCGCCTGCATCCATGATGCCCTGGCTGACCAGCAGCTCTTCCACTTTCACCAGACCACGCTCAGACATGTGGGCCTGACGTGCTTTCTCATCGACCCAGAAGTCGCCTTCACCCTGATGGGTTTCGGTATCTTCTTTATCCTGGCGAACCAGGTGAGGGATGATCTTGTTCACTTTGGTGTAGAGATCAGAACTGTCTTCTGCAGGACCGGAAATGATCAGCGGTGTACGCGCTTCATCGATCAGGATGGAGTCGACCTCATCCACCAGCGCATAGTGCAGTTTACGCTGTACGCGCTCTTCCGGGCTGAAAGCCATGTTGTCACGCAGGTAGTCAAAACCATATTCGTTGTTGGTGCCGTAGGTAATGTCTGCTGCGTATGCTTCACGCTTCGCCACAGCTGGCAGGCCCGACATGTTGATACCAATGCTTAAACCCAGGAACTCAAACAGTGGACGGTTGTTTTCCGCATCACGCTGTGCCAGATAGTCGTTGACGGTCACCACGTGAACGCCTTTGCCAGACAGCGCATTCAGGTAGGCTGGCAGCGTTGCGGTCAGGGTTTTACCTTCACCGGTACGCATCTCAGCGATGCAACGGTCATTCAGCACCATGCCGCCGATCAGCTGCACGTCGAAGTGACGCATCCCGAACACACGTTTACTCGCTTCACGCACAGTAGCGAACGCTTCCGGAATCAGGCTTTCCAGCGTTTCGCCTTTTTTCAGACGTTCGCGGAACAGGTCGGTTTTGGCTTTCAGTTCATCGTCAGAGAGCTTCTCAAAATCGGGCTCCATTTTATTGATGACGTCTACCACTTTGCGCATACGACGCAGCGTACGATCGTTACTGCTACCAAAAACCTTGGTTAATATTTTGCTAAACATAATAAATATATTCTCAATTCAGCCGGAGCATTCCGGACTGCGAAATCTAAACAGAGTGAGTAAAACAAATACTATTAGCAGAACAATCGGGCGGGTCCGGCGCGGATGCCATGCACGCTGGCATGCCATTCTACCCATGAGCGGGTAACGGCCATAAAGAGAGGCGGTGTTGTCATCTGCTGCGGTGCGGTATGCAGCGCAGAATGTGATGTCAGTAAATTATGCAGAGAGTCGATCAGCGCCAGCTTTTGGGCCGCCAGCGGTAACTGTTGTTGCTCCGCCTGCGCCTGGGGCGCCAGCGTGAAAGAGAGGTGACGAATAACGGTGCGGATGGCGTGCTGATGCCAGTAATCCACGTTGAAGCTCGGGCGTCGGGATGCTTCCTGAAGCCGGATTAAGTGATCAAAGCGTGTGGCAGGGCCGAGAAAGAGACTACTGGCCGGAGATTCAGACGACGCGTTGAGTTCGGAGCTTTGCGCACAGGCTGGCAGGCCAAAGCTGGCCGCTACCATCCCTAACAGGAGATGGGGCCAGAAATAGCGTCTACCTAATTGTCGCCAGCGCTGAAGAATCCCGATCACAACCTTTCCATCGCGCACGCTCTGTTGCGCTCTTGTTTTCGTGTACCCGCCGCGAGCCGCAACGGATTTCGGCCTGTAAAAGCGCCACAGATAGTAACATTAATGTGGGGCATCCACACCTGGGTTTAAAGTGGCGACGTGAGAAAACGCGTGTGATTGTTCAGCAATTCAGCAGAACAGACAACGCTTTGCGAGTGAGGTCGCAGTCATCAGGTGTGTTATGAAAGGCAATAAAAAAACGGCTGGCGCCGCTGACCGGAGAGGGTGTCAGCATAACCAGCCGTTTCACGTTCTGGGGTAGTTAAGCCAGAACCAGATTCGGTGCTTTGAATGCCACTGGCAGTTCAGCTTCGTCTTCGAAGGTTGCCCATTCCCAGGCTTCCTGCTTAGCCAGAACCGCTTGCAGCAACTTGTTGTTCAGCGCATGGCCTGATTTGAACGCAGTGAACGCGCCAATGATGTTGTGACCACACATAAACAAGTCGCCAATTGCGTCCAGCATTTTGTGACGGACAAACTCGTCTTCAAAACGCAGACCTTCTTCATTCAGTACGCGGAAATCATCCAGACCTATCGCACAATCTAAGCTACCGCCCAGGCACAGGCCTTTAGACTGCAGATATTCGATTTCACGCATAAAGCCAAATGTACGCGCCCGGCTGATTTGACGAACAAAGGCGTCAGCAGAGAAGTTCATCGCATAGCGCTGTGAGCTGGAATCGATAGCCGGGTGTTTGAAGTCGATGGTGAAATCAAGCGAGAAGCCGTTATACGGTTTGATCTCGGCCCATTTGTCACCCTCTTCCACACGCACGGTCTGCTTAACACGCACAAATTTCTTCGCGCTGTTGAGCTGCTCGATGCCCGCATCCATCAGCAGATAGATAAACGGTGCTGCGCTGCCATCCATGATCGGGATTTCCGGCGCATCGACTTCAACAATAATGTTGTCGATACCCAGACCCGCCAGGGCGGCATTGAGGTGTTCAACCGTTGAAATACGCACGCCTTCATCATTCACCAGGCAGGTACTCAGCATGGTGTCGCGCACGTATTTTGCATCAGCCGGAAAATCTACCGGTGGATTCAAGTCGGTGCGACGATAGATGACCCCGGTATTAGCCGACGCAGGGCGTAATGTCAGTGTGACTTTTTTGCCGGTATGTAAACCGACACCAGTCGCCTGAACAATACGTTTTAATGTCCTTTGTTTGATCATCGTATTATCTCGCAATATCACCTTTCCGACCGCCAGTATACTTTACCAGCGGACAGACACTTTAGCACAAAGAGCGGAGAATCCCAATTATAGGGTTAATCCTAGTCGGCCTGCTTACGTAAAAAGGCCGGAATATCAAGATAGTCAGGCTCTTTGTTCGACTGCGCAGCCGGGTCGTTAACGACTTTGGCAGCGGGTTTCTGCTCCTGCGGCAGCGGTGACATACCGTGCTGCTGGTAGCGATGATCCATCACTGGCTGGCTGGCTGGCTTGTTGGTGACCAGCGTAATTTCCGGACGCTTGTCCATGCCGATACCGGTTGCCACCACAGTGACGCGCAGTTCGTCATTCATTTCCGGATCAAGCGAAGTACCGATTACCACGGTCGCATTGTCAGAGGCGAAGGCGCGGATAGTGTTACCCACGGTCTCGAACTCATCCAGACGCAGGTCGAAGCCTGCAGTAATGTTGACCAGCACGCCACGTGCGCCTGACAGGTCGATATCTTCCAGCAGTGGGCTGGAGATTGCCATTTCAGCCGCTTCTTCCGCACGATCTTCACCGCACGCAACGCCTGAACCCATCATCGCATAGCCCATTTCGGACATGACTGTACGCACGTCAGCAAAGTCGACGTTCATCAGGCCCGGACGGGTAATCAGCTCGGCGATACCCTGAACTGCGCCTTTCAGCACGTCGTTGGCAGCACCAAATGCATCCAGCAGGGAGATACCACGGCCCAGCACTTTCAGCAGCTTGTCGTTTGGAATCGTGATCAGTGAATCGACATGCTTAGAGAGTTCAGCGATCCCCTGCTCGGCAAACGCCATGCGCTTTTTGCCTTCGAAGTTGAACGGCTTAGTGACAACCGCCACCGTCAGGATACCGAGATCCTTGGCCACTTCAGCGACCACAGGTGCTGCACCGGTACCGGTACCGCCGCCCATGCCTGCTGCGATGAAGACCATGTCTGCCCCTTCCAGCGCAGCCCGCAGTGCTTCGCGATCTTCTTCTGCTGAGTTACGGCCCACTTCCGGGTTCGCACCCGCACCCAGACCTTTGGTAATGTTATTACCGATCTGAATGGTCTGGCCGACAGCTGTTTTACGCAGCGCTTGCGCGTCGGTATTCACAGCAAAGAATTCCACACCTTCGATGCGTTCGCGTACCATGTGCTCTACGGCGTTACCGCCGCCGCCACCGACGCCGATGACTTTAATCACCGCGTCGTTGGTTAATTCCATAGGTTCAAACATGATTTCTCTCCGTTATGTGCCTGTCGCCTGGAGATCACTAAAGAAAACAGCATGATCCCCTTTCACAAAAATTAAAACTCTTTTTTTAACCAACTGTTAATACGCTTGAACCAGTTACCTACTGAAACCCGTTTTTCGGTCTCTGCATCACCGTTCATGTGCGACTCTTTGCCGTAATGCAACAGTCCCACGGCAGTGGAGTAGTACGATTCCTGCGCATAGTCAGTCAGGCCGGTAATATTCAGCGGCTGTCCGATACGCACCTGCGTATGGAATACGCGTTGCGCACAGGCCGCCAGTCCTTCGATTTGCGCTGCACCACCGGTCAGGACAATGCCTGCGGCTAAGTGATGCTTTACGCCCTGCTGACGCAGTTGTTCCTGTAACTGCAGAATCTCGTCATTGACCAGATTCAAAAGTTCGGTGTAACGCGGCTCAATCACTTCCGCCAGCGTCTGACGTTGCAGGCTGCGCGGTGGACGTCCACCCACACTTGGCACTTCAACGTTCTCATCTTTGCCGACAATCGAGCCCAGCGCGCAACCATGGCGCACTTTGATTGCCTCAGCGTCTGTCGGCGGTGTACCAAACGCATAGGCGATATCGCTGGTGACCACGTTGCCTGCATACGGAATCACCTTAGTGTGCCGTAAAGCGCCGCCGGTATATACGGCTATGTCCATTGTACCGCCACCAATATCGACAACACACACGCCCAGCTCACGTTCGTCTTCAGTCAGAACGGCAAAACTGGAGGCGAGACCGGCAAAAATCAGCTGATCCACTTTCAGCCCGCAACGCTCAACGGCTTTAACGATGTTCTTCGCCATGTCGTTGTGGCAGGTGATCAGGTGCACTTTCGCCTGCATACGCACGCCGGAAAGCCCGACCGGATTCTTAATCCCTTCCTGATAGTCGATGGCGTATTCCTGAGGAATCACGTGCAGGATGCGATGCTCGTCACGTACTCTCACCGATTTGGCGGTATGTACGACGTTCTCTACATCATCCTGAGTCACTTCCTCTTCCGAAATCGGAACCATCCCGATTTCGTTCTGACAACTGATATGTTTGCCCGATAAAGCAAGGTAGACGGAGGAGATCTGGCAATCTGCCATCAGCTCAGCCTGATCGATGGCGCGCTGAACGCATTTCACCACCGACTCAAGGTCGTTTACGCCACCTTTATCCATACCACGGGAAGGACAGCTGCCCACCCCAATAATGTTGACCATACCATCGGGCAGAATTTCCCCAACCAGGGCGGCAACCTTCGCAGTGCCGATTTCGAGTCCAACTACCAGTTTTCTGTCCGTTGCCTTGATCATTGTTGTTTAGCCTGTGCCTGGTTCTGTTGCTGATTACTGTCCTGTGGCTCCATCACGACCGGTGTCCAGCCAACAGAAGCGCCAGAGTCGTATCGCAAATCCACGTAGCTGATACGTTTGCTCTCGTTCTGACCTTGCTGCTGCAGCACCGGGTAGAGCTCAATAAAGCGATTCAGTCGTTTCATGGTGTCGCTGCGTCCCAGTTCGATACGTACATCATCGCTGGTGACCAGCTGCCATGAACGACGCGCCGTCATCGACGCCACCTTCAGGGTAAACTTCCGGGCTTTCAGCACATCATCCATGCTGTGATAGCCCGCCAGGACCTCTTTCTCACTCCCTTCTGGCCCATACAACATCGGCAGTGTCTCTTTGCCGACATGACTGGCGGGTACGCTAAAGGCGTTACCTTCAGCGTCCACCATATGCAAATCGTTCCAGCGCGCCACCGGCGTGTACTCCACCAGATGAATCTTCAGTTCGTCCGGCCACTGCTTACGCACGCTGACCTGCTTAATCCACGGCAGCCGCTCAATCTGCTGCTGCAGGATGTCCACGTTCTGAGACATAAAAGTCCCGGGCGGACCCAGCGACAAAATCGCCTGACGAATATCGTCGTGAGTGGTGTAGTGCGTCTGTCCTGTCACCACCAGTTTTGACAACGGCAGCCGGGACGCATCGTTCATCCACTTAAGCACCACCAGCCCGCCAGCAACCATAATCCCGATAACGATCAGCAGGAAAAAAATGCCGAACAGTCGGGCTCCGTTACTGCGCCCGGTGCGAATACGCTCCTGCGGTTCACGGTTTCGAACTCTCATCGCCGCCTGTGACATATCAGTCGGCCAGCTCCAGAATATGAGCAACCAGCTGCGGGAAGCTCATGCCCGCCTGTTTTGCTGCCATCGGAACCAGGCTGTGGCTGGTCATGCCCGGCGAGGTGTTGGCTTCCAGTAACTGAAAGCGCCCTTCCCCGTCGGTCATCACATCAACCCGTCCCCAGCCACGACATCCCAGCGCACGCCAGGCCGCCAGCACCAGTTGCTGCAATTCAGCTTCACGTTCAGCGCTTAAGTCGGCCGGACAGACGTACTGAGTATCGTCAGAAATGTATTTAGCTTCATAGTCATAGAACTCGCTGGCGCTCTTTATTTCAATTGAGGGCAGAATGCGATCGCCCACAATCGCGACGGTGTACTCCGCGCCGCTGAGAAACGCCTCGACCAGTACGTCGTTGTCGTACTTAAACGCCATCTCCAGTGCTGCCGGCAGCGCGCTCAGATCGTTAACCCGACTGATGCCCACGCTGGAGCCTTCACAGGCTGGCTTCACAAATAATGGCAGGCCAAGCGCTGCAATCTGCGCGATGTTCTCTTCATCCAGCCCGGCATCAAACTGCTGACGCGTCAGCCAGACAAACTTTCCTGACGGTAAACCGCGACCCTGCCAAAGCAGTTTGGTGCGCAGCTTATCCATAGTCACCGCCGATGCCATCACGCCGCTGCCGGTGTAAGGCAGTTGCAGGAACTCCAGCACCGCCTGCATCGTGCCATCTTCACCGCCCCGGCCATGCAGTGCGATAAAGGCTTTGGTGAATCCCTGCTCTTTCAGCGTCAGCACGGAGACATCGCGGGTATCGATGCCATGCGCATCAATGCCCATTTCCCGCAATCCGGCCATCACTGCCTGACCCGAGTTGAGTGAAACCTCGCGCTCTGCCGAGGTGCCGCCCATTAAGACTGCAACTTTATCCGCCATGACGATCCTCCGCTTTGCGTTCCGGGTGGAGCTTAGTGTCCGCCAGCTTGCGGGCAACCTTGCCAACGTTACCGGCACCCTGCACCAGAATCAGGTCATTGCCTGACAGCAGCGGTGCCAGCATCTCCGGCAGTGCGTCATGTTCCGGCACCAGAATCGGATCGACCTTGCCCCGGTTACGAATGGCACGGCACAGCGAACGGCTGTCAGCACCGGGAATCGCGGTCTCACCGGCGGAGTAAACATCCAGCATCAGCAGCACATCGACATGCGACAGTACGTTAGCGAAATCATCAAACAGATCGCGGGTACGGCTGTAACGGTGCGGCTGAAACACCATCACCAGTTTTTTATCCGGCCAGCCTGCGCGCGCGGCTTTAATCGTCGCGTCCACTTCGGTTGGGTGATGACCGTAATCATCCACCAGCATCGCGGTGCCCGGCTGTCCGTTGACCGGTTCGGTCGGGAATTCACCCAGCAGATCAAAGCGACGGCCCGTGCCCTGGAAACTCTCCAGCGCAGCCAGGATAGCGTTGTCTTCAATGCCCTCTTCAGTGGCGACGGCGACAGCGGCTGCCGCGTTCAGGGCGTTGTGGCGACCCGGCGCGTTCAGCGTAATCTGCAGTGGCGCTTTGTCCTGACGAATCAGAGTAAAGTGCCCCTGCGCGCCACTCTGCTCGTAGTTTTCAATGCGCAGATCCGCATCGTCACTGAAACCGTACGTGGTGATATGACGGCCCACGCGTGGGATCAGGTCACGAATAACCGCATCATCCACACACATCACCGCACGACCGTAAAACGGCAGATTGTGCAGGAAGTTAATAAACGTCTGCTTCAGGTTCTCAAAATCGCCCTGATAGGTGTCCATATGGTCAGCTTCGATGTTGGTCACAATCGCCACCATCGGCTGCAGATGCAGGAACGACGCATCGCTCTCATCCGCTTCAGCAATCAGATACCGGCTGTTACCCAGACGGGCATGGGTGCCGGCTGCTTTAACCAGTCCGCCATTCACGAAGGTCGGATCGAGGCCCGCTTCCGCATAAATACTCGACACCATCGCCGTGGTCGTCGTTTTGCCATGCGTACCCGCGACGGCGATGCCGTGACGGAAACGCATCAGTTCGGCCAGCATCTCCGCGCGACGGATCACCGGGATACGCTGTTCGCGTGCCGCCACCAGTTCAGGGTTGTCCTGTGAAACGGCGCTGGAAACGACCACCACGCTGGCATCGGTCACGTTTTCGGGGCGATGGTTAAAATAAATGGTGGCACCCAGCGCAATCAGATTCTGCGTCACCGGGTTAGGGGCCAGATCTGAACCGCTGATATGGTAGCCTTCATTTGCTAACACTTCGGCAATACCGCCCATGCCAGCACCGCCGATGCCGACAAAATGGATGTGCCGGACGCGACGCATCTCGGGCACGATAGAACGCAGTTTTGCCAATTGTTGAGTATTCATCGCTCTCTGTTACCTGCTATCTCAGTTTGTACCCAGTCCGGGTACAGGTCAGACACGCTGACCGGAATGATTACTTTGCGGCGCGAGCCACTTCCAGAGCAACCCGTTCAGTCGCATCGGGGATCGCCACCTGACGGGCCTGTTCAGCCATCGTCAGCAGAGTTGCGCGATCCCAGTGGCGTAGCTGATCCGCTACAGCCTCCGCGGTAAATTGCGGCTGCTCAAAAATTCTGGCGGCGCCCGCTTTCTCCAGCGGCAGCGCGTTCCAGTACTGCTGGCGATCTTTGTGCTGAAACGGCACGAAAATCGCCGGTAAACCAGCGGCAGCGACTTCGCTCACGGTTAACGCGCCGGAGCGACATACCACCACATCAGCCCAGGCGTAGGCAGCAGCCATGTCATCAATAAACTCGGTGACCTTATGCTGCGTCTGGCCGACCTGCTGATACGCTTTCTCTGCTTCGGGCAATGCCCCTTTACCGGTCTGATGCCACAGAGTGATCTCATCACCCACCAGCGCCGCAACCTGCGGCAGCGTCTGGTTCAGTATCCGTGCGCCCTGACTTCCGCCAATCACCAGCACCCGAATCGGGCCATGACGATCTGCCAGACGTTGCGCGGGTAAAGGCAGTGCCAGAACATCAGTACGAACCGGGTTTCCTACCACGTCGGCGGCGGGAAACGCGCCCGGAAACGCCTGCAAAACCTTGGTAGCGATTTTCGCCAGCCATTTGTTGGTCAGGCCGGCAATGCCGTTCTGCTCATGCAGCACAACCGGAATACCACAGCTCCAGGCCGCTAAACCGCCAGGACCGGAAACGTAGCCGCCCATGCCCAGCACCACATCCGGCTTCCAGGCTTTCATGATGCGACGCGCCTGACGCCATGCATTGAAGATGCGCAGCGGTGCCAGCAGCAACGCTTTCATGCCTTTCCCGCGTAATCCGCTGATGCGGATGAAGTCGATGTCGATGCCATGCTTTGGCACCAGATCGGCTTCCATACGGTCGGCGGTGCCTAACCAGCGAACCTGCCAGCCCTGTTTCATCAGATGATGGGCGACAGCCAGACCGGGGAAGACATGTCCGCCGGTTCCGCCTGCCATCACCATCAATCGCTTACCGCTCATCGACCACCTCGGGTAAACGCCTGCGCTTTCGCCAGGCGCGTTTCATAATCTATGCGTAATAAAAAGACGATGGCGGTCGACATAATAATCAGGCTCGACCCACCGTAACTGATCAACGGTAAGGTCAGACCTTTGGTCGGTAACATACCGGCGGCAGCCCCGACGTTAACCAGCGCCTGGAAGCTGAACCAGACACCGATTGAACAGGCTAAAAAGCCTGAAAAACGCTGATCCAGTTCCAGAGCACGACGGCCAATCGACATCGCACGAAAAGCGACGAAGAATACCATTAAAAGTGCCATTACCACACCGACGTAGCCGAGTTCTTCCCCGATGATGGCGAAAATAAAGTCGGTATGCGCTTCCGGCAGATATTCCAGCTTTTGCACGGAGTTACCGAGTCCCTGCCCCCAGAATTCACCCCGGCCAAATGCCATTAGTGACTGGGTCAGCTGGTAGCCGCTACCAAAGGGATCTTCCCACGGGTTCCAGAACGACGTCACTCGGCGCATACGGTAGGGTTCTGCAATAATCAGCAGAATCACCGCAAAGATGCCGGAGCCGATGATGGCCATGAACTGCCACAGTTTGGCACCCGCCAGGAACAGCATCGCCAGCGTAGTGACAAACAGCACAACCACCGTCCCCAGGTCCGGCTGTGCCAGCAGTAACACCGCCAGTACGACCATCACGCCCATCGGCTTACAGAAGCCCCAGAAGTTGTTACGCACCTCTTCCACTTTGCGCACCAGATAACTGGCGAGATAGCAGAACAGGGAAAGCTTTGACAGCTCCGCAGGCTGAATACGCAGTGGACCCAGTGCAATCCAGCGCGATGCACCGTTAACCGAGCTACCGACCACCAGAACGATCAGCAGCATCGCCACGGTGACCATCAGCATCACGTTGCTGTAGCGCTGCCAGAAATCCATCGGCACCCGCAGCGTGACCAGCGCCATACCCAAAGCCAGCACGATGTAGAAGGCATCACGCTTGGCGAAGTAGAAGAGATCGTTATTCAGACGCTGACCCACCGGCATTGAGGCCGACGTCACCATCACAAAACCAATCACCGCCAGGCCCAGCGTCAGCCATAACAGTGTGCGGTCATAAAGCACCAGCGAAGAGTCATCACTTTCGCGTGCGCCCATGACCCAGTCTTTCAGGCGTCCTGAGAAATATCCTGCCAGTCCGGCACCAGGAATACGCATCAGCTCAGCTCCTTCGCCAGTTGCGCGAACTGCTCACCGCGCTGCTCAAAGTTACGGAACTGGTCAAGGCTGGCGCAGGCCGGCGACAGCAGAACCATATCGCCGTCTTTAACCTGCGGCGCGATCTGCTCCATCGCCTGGCGCATAGTTTCAGTGCGCACGGCGATGCCAGGACGCAGTGCGGCAAGCTCATCGCCGTCGCGGCCAAAGCAATACAGGCGCACATTGTCGCCCTGCAGCCAGGGGATCAGCGGCGTAAAATCGGCTGACTTGCCATCACCGCCCATCAGCAGCCACAACGTTCCCTTCACCTGCAGGCCATTCAGCGCTGCTTCGGTGCTGCCGACGTTGGTTGCTTTGGAGTCATTGATCCAGCGCACGCCCTGATGTTCATGGACCAGCTGGAAGCGATGCGCCAGACCGTTGAAGTGCGTTAAGGCCGCCAGGCTTGAAGCACGTGGCAGGCCCACCGCATCAGCCAGCGCTAGCGCAGCCAGAGCGTTGGTATAGTTGTGCTGTCCTGTCATCTTCATTTCAGCGGTGTTCAGGACTTTCTCACCCTTGACCCGCAGCCAGATACTGCCCTGCTGCTTGTTCAGGTGGTAGTCACCGAAATCGACACCAAAGCTGACACAGCGAGTATCTGCACCGCGAACCGGCATTGTCAGCGCGTCATCGGCGTTAACGATGCAAATCTGTGCATTCTCATACACCCGCAGCTTGGCGGCGCGATACTGCTGCATACCCAACGGATAGCGATCCATATGATCTTCGCTGACGTTGAGCACGGTTGCCGCAGCCGCTTTCAGACTGTAAGTGGTCTCAAGCTGGAAGCTGGAGAGTTCCAGTACATAAAGTTGCGCTGGTGATTGCAGAAGACTCAGCGCAGGCAGACCGATATTGCCGCCGACGCCCACCTGCCAGCCTGCGGCTTTCGCCATCTCTCCCACCAGCGTTGTAACGGTGCTTTTACCGTTGGAACCCGTGATCGCTACGATAGGCGCCTGCGCCTCGCGGCAGAACAGTTCAATGTCACCGACGATTTCGATTCCGGCTTCGACGGCTTCGCTAAGAATGGGATGCGACAGCGCGACGCCTGGGCTGGCAACAATCAGATCGGCCGCCAGCAGCCAGTCGCCGTTGATGCCGCCCAGGTGACGTTCAACCTGCCCGGGCAATTTATCCAGCCCCGGCGGCGAGACACGGGTGTCCATCACGCGAGGCGTTACGCCCTGCGCTAAAAAGAAATCAACACAGGAAAGCCCCGTAAGGCCCAGCCCGATGATGACGACTTTTCTACCCCGATAGTCTGCCATGATTAACGCACCTTCAGCGTGGCCAGGCCAATCAGCACCAGCATTAGCGAAATAATCCAGAAGCGCACAATGACGCGCGGTTCCGGCCAGCCCTTGAGTTCATAGTGGTGATGGATCGGCGCCATGCGGAAAATACGCTGGCCGCGCAACTTAAACGATCCCACCTGCAGGATCACCGACAGCGTTTCAACCACAAAGACGCCGCCCATGATCACCAGTAAAAATTCCTGACGCAGTAACACCGCGATGGTTCCCAGCGCGCCGCCTAAAGCCAGCGAGCCGACGTCGCCCATAAAGACCTGAGCTGGATAGGTGTTGAACCACAGGAAGCCCAGCCCTGCCCCGACGATGGCGGTACAGACAATCACCAACTCACCGGCGTGACGCAGATAGGGAATATGAAGGTATTCAGCAAACTTCACGTTACCGGTGGCCCAGGCAACCAGCGCAAAGCCCGCAGCGACAAAGACGGTTGGCATAATCGCCAGACCATCCAGGCCATCGGTCAGATTGACCGCGTTACCCGTTCCGACAATCACAAAGTAGGCCAGCAGCACATAAAACAGTCCTAACTGCGGCATGATATCTTTGAAAAATGGCACCACCAGTTGGGTTGCGGGGGTATCTTTGCCTGCCGCATAAAGCCCGAACGCGACGCCCAGCGAGATCACCGACATCCAGAAATATTTCCAGCGGGCAATCAGGCCCTTGGTATCTTTGCGCACCACTTTGCGGTAGTCATCGACAAAGCCGATGATGCCAAAGCCGATTAACACGAACAGCACGCACCAGACATACGGATTCGATGGATACGCCCACATCAGCACCGAAATGGTGATGGAGGTCAGAATCATGATGCCGCCCATCGTAGGCGTCCCGCGCTTACTGAAATGCGATTCCGGGCCATCGTTACGGACAACCTGGCCAATCTGTAATTTCTGCAGCCACGCAATCAGGCGCGGCCCCATCCAGAGAGAGATAAAGAGTGCAGTCAGCAGGCTGACAATGGCGCGAAACGTCAGATAGGAAAAGACGTTGAAGCCTGAATAAAAAGCGACCAGATGCTCGGCCAGCCAAACTAACATGTTCCTTTCTCCTTTAAGCTCTGTACTACCTGCTCCATGGCGGCACTACGTGAGCCTTTAATCAGGACGGTAATTTCTGAGTGTTCGGACAACAACTGACGCAAACGTTCAGTCAGCGCTGTCTTATCGCTGAAATGTTCACCAACTTCGCTGCTTTCACTGATGAAATGGCTGAATTTTCCACAACTCAGCACGCGATCAATGCCTGCGTCGCGTGCTGCTTCACCGATTTCGCGGTGACATTTTTCGGTCTCATCACCCAGTTCCGCCATATCCCCTGCGACCAGTACCTGGTAGCCAGGCATCTCTGACAGAACCTGGACGGCGGCGGTCATCGATCCGACGTTAGCGTTGTAGCTGTCATCCAGCAGCAGCTGATGCGCAGAGAGGCGCACCGGGAACAGGCGACCTGGCACCGACTGCAGGTTTTTCAGCCCCTGCTGAACGGCGCCAAGCGGTGCATCCACTGACAGGGCCAGAGCCGCCGCAGCCAGGGCGTTGGCGATGTTATGCCGCCCCGGCAACGGCAGCACGATCTCAGCCTCGCCACGCGGTGTCTTCATTACAAAATGGGTGCCGTCCTGCCCAACGCGGATATCACGGGCGGAGAAATCACACTCTGCCGCCTGCGGCGAGAAGCGCCACACGGTTTTGTCCTGCAGCGTGGTCTGCCAGTTTGGCCAGTCGTTGCTCTCCTCGTTGAGAATCGCAATGCCGTTAGCCGGTAAGCCCTGGAAGATCTCACCTTTCGCTTTAGCGACACCCGCCAGCGAACCAAAGCCTTCCAGATGGGCCGCTGCCAGGTTATTCACCAGCGCGCTTTCCGGTTTAACCAGGTCGGTGGTATAGGCGATTTCGCCCTGATGATTAGCACCAAGCTCAATAACCGCATACTGATGTTCTGCGGTCAGACGCAGCAGCGTCATCGGCACGCCATAATCGTTGTTGAGATTGCCTGCGGTGTAGAGCGTTTCGCCGCACTGACGCAGAATCGCCGCCGTCATCTCTTTAACCGACGTTTTGCCAGACGAGCCAGTCAACGCTACTACGCGGGCGCCAGACTGCTGACGAACCCAGGCACCCAGTCGGCCAAAGGCGATACGGGTATCTTCAACCACCACCTGAGGAACCGCGACAGGTAAGTGCTTACTGACCAGCATCGCCTGCGCGCCGCTGGCAATCGCATCTTCAGCGAAGTCATGGGCATCAAAACGTTCGCCCACCAGCGCGACAAACAGGCTGCCCGCCATCACTTTGCGGGTATCGGTAGTCACGTCGCTCAGAGTTAAATCGCCGCCGTGCAGCGTGCCGCCGGTGATCTCCGCCAGAGTCTTTAATGAAACCGGAATCATGCTGCGCCTCCCAGCAGTGCCGCAACCGTGGCACGATCGGAATAGTCGAGGCGGCGGTTGCCAATGATCTGATAATCTTCGTGGCCTTTACCGGCCACCAGCACGATATCGTCGGGCTGAGCCTGCATAATGGTGTTAGTGACCGCTTGCGCACGACCAGACACCACGCGGGCGCGGCCTGGATCCAGCAAACCGGTCAGAATATCGTTTACAATCGCCTGCGGATCTTCGCTGCGCGGATTGTCGTCGGTAATCACCACCACATCGGCATATTGCTCAGCAATCGCGCCCATTAACGGGCGTTTACCCTTGTCACGATCGCCGCCGCAGCCAAACAGGCACCACAGTTTGCCTTTGCAATGCAGGCGTGCCGCTTCCAGCGCTTTTTCCAGCGCATCCGGCGTGTGGGCATAATCCACCACGACCGTCGGTTTTCCTGCGGCGCTGAACACTTCCATACGCCCGTTAACCGGCTGCAACTGCGGCGCAACGCTGACGAGCGTCGCCAGCGGATAATCCAGCGAGAGCAGCGTTGCCAGTGCCAGCATCAGATTGCTGACGTTGAACGCGCCCATCAGCGGGCTGTTGATTTCGCCATTGCCCCAGCTGGAGCTGAAACGGATATGCGCGCCGTTATCGTGATATTCCACCGCATCGGCTTTCAGCCAGCGGCCGTGGCAGCCCGGCTGGAGGTTATCTTCCATGGTGACGGCCACCGCATCCGGTAAGCGCGCCAGCCAGCGACGACCCACTTCGTCATCGGCGTTAAGAATCGCCTGGCCGACCTGATGCTCAGAGAACAGCAGCCATTTTGCCGACTCATAGCTCTGCATATCACCGTGATAATCGAGGTGATCGCGGCTGAGATTGGTGAAGACCGCGGCGGCAAAGGGCAGCGCCGCGATGCGATGCTGAACCAGGCCATGTGACGAGACTTCCATTGCGGTCAGAGTCGCCCCTTTTTCCGCCAGATCGTGCAGCAGATGCTGAACATCAACTGCTGAACCGGTGGTATTTTCAGCAGCAGATAAGTGCCCTACCAGCCCATTGCCGACGGTGCCCATTACCGCGCTGGTTTCACCCAGCAGCGTCGCCCACTGCGCCAGCAACTGGGTAGTGGTGGTTTTACCGTTGGTGCCAGTGACGCCAATCAGCGTCTGCTTCTCGCCAGGCTGCTGATAAAAACGGCCTGCTAAGGCCGACAGACGCTGATTCAACTGCGTCAGATAGATCACCGGTACGCCGTGCATTTCACGGATTTCGCCGTCGGCTGCTTCGCCTTCAGCTTCAGCCACCACGGCAGCGACGCCCTGAGCAATCGCCTGCGGAATGAAACGGCGCCCATCGACCTGATGGCCTGCAACAGCGACAAACAGATCGCCAGAAGCCGCAATGCGGCTATCCAGGGTCATGTCGCGCAGTGGGCGCGCCGGCGCGCCTGGCACCCAGGGGCCGAGTAAGTCGCGCAGGTTACGATCTGTCACTTGTTTCCTCACTTCTGTTAGTCACCAACTCATTCTTGTCATTGGTCGTCGGTAATGCGTCCGGCTCGATATTCATGGTGCGCAGTACGCCGCCCATGATGGCACCAAACACCGGTGCAGAAACCGCGCCGCCGTAATACTTGCCGGCCTGGGGATCGTTGATCACCACCACCAGCGCGAATCGGGGATGACTGGCAGGCGCAACGCCTGCGGTATAGGCAATGTATTTATTGACGTAGCGTCCGTCCGGCCCGACTTTTTTTGCCGTACCGGTTTTTATCGCAATGCGATAGCCCTTGATTGCCGCTTTGACACCACCGCCACCCGGCAGCGCCACGCTTTCCATCATGTGCATCACGGTTTTCACCAGTGACTCATCGAAAACGCGTTGTCCCGCGACGGGCGGATCCACTTTGGTAATCGACAGCGGGCGATTAATGCCATAGCTGCCAATCGTTGCGTAGACTCGCGCTAACTGTAACGGCGTTACCATTAGCCCGTAGCCGAAAGAGAAGGTGGCCCTCTCTATGTCAGACCACCGTTGTTTTTTAGGGTATAAGCCACTGCTTTCCCCGACCAGCCCCAAATTGGTCGGTTTGCCCAGTCCAAAGCGCGCGTAAGTTTCTACCAGCGCTGAGGAAGGCATCGCTAACGCCAGACGTGAAACACCGACGTTACTCGACTTCTGTAAAACCCCTGTCAGGGTCAATTCGTTGTAGCGGGCCACATCTTTGATCTCATGACCATTGACGCGGTACGGCACGGTATTCAGGACGCTGTTCTCTCTGACCACGCCGCGTTGCAGCGCCGCCATGACCACCATCGGCTTCACGGTCGAGCCAGGTTCGAAAATGTCGGTGATGGCGCGGTTACGCATCAGATCTTTTGGCGTGTTGCCGAGATTGTTCGGGTTGTAAGCCGGGCTGTTGGCCATCGCCAGCACTTCACCGGTATTCACATCCACCAGCACCGCCGTACCCGATTCCGCTTTGTTAAAGGCGACGGCGTTATTCAGTTCACGGTAGACCAGCGCCTGTAAGCGCTCATCAATGCTCAGAGTCAGGTTATGGGCTGCACGGCTGTCTACTGAAGAGATGTCTTCAATGACGCGACCGTAGCGGTCTTTGCGCACCGTCCGCTCGCCTGGCGCACCGGTCAGCCACTTATCAAAGCTCTTCTCAATGCCTTCGATGCCCTGCCCGTCAATGTTGGTAAAGCCAATCAGATGGGAGGTAACCTGCCCGGCAGGATAGTAACGGCGCGACTCTTCGCGCAGATGGATACCGGGAAGTTTGAGTTTTTTGACGTAGTCGCTGATCGCCGGATTGACCTGGCGCGCCAGGTAGACAAAGCGGCCTTTGGGATTGGCATTGACGCGCGCGGCCAGTTGATCAAGGGGGATAGAGAGTGCATCGGACAGCGCCTTCCAGCGGCTGTCCAGCGTGACGCCACCACCCGCGTGCAGCTCTTTTGGATCAGCCCAGATGGCATTAACCGGTACACTGACGGCTAGCGGACGTCCGGCGCGATCGCTGATCATCCCGCGCGAGGTGGGCACCGCCTGAACGCGCAGCGAGCGCAGGTCGCCCTCTTTGACCAGCTTGCCAGGATTGATCACCTGCAGCCAGGCAACACGTGACAGCAATCCACCCAGCGCCAGTAAAATACAGCCGCACAGCAACGCAAAACGCCAGCTTACAAAGCTGGCTTTATCTTCCGGTTTCTTCAACTTCAGCGTTCTGCCTGTGCCGCTCATTCGCTATCTGAGGTCCTTATTTCTGCACCACGATATTTTCTTGTGAAGGATCAACGTGCTGCAACTGCAGCTTCTCGGTGGCAATGCGTTCAACACGGCTGTGATCGCCCAGCGCATTCTCTTCCAGAATCAGGTTACGCCACTCGATATCCAGCGCGTCACGCTCAAGCACCAGCTGTTCGCGTTGCGCGGTTAACAGTCGTGTTTTATGGGTGGTGGTCACCACCAGCACGGCAGACACCACCACAGCGATCAGCAACAGCACCGGAATCTTGCCCTTTCGCAGCAGATCCCCGCCGATGACGGCAGGCAGGCTGTGACGCTCATTACCGATCATTCGTCGGTTTTCTCCGCGATACGTAATACCGAGCTGCGCGCACGTGGGTTCTCAGAGACTTCAGCGTCACCCGGCGACATTTTGCCCAGCAACTTCAGTTCACGCCCCCCCAGGGCTCGCAACTGATGTTCAGTCATGGGAATCCCAGGCGGCACCTGCGGCCCGCGACTCTGATCGCGCATAAAGCGCTTAACCAGCCGATCTTCCAGTGAATGGAAGCTGATAACAGAAAGACGACCCTGCGGTGCCAGCACTTCAACAGCGCCTTTCAGTGCAATGTCGATCTCTTCCAGTTCACTGTTAATCCAGATACGAATCGCCTGGAAGCTGCGCGTGGCCGGATGCTTAAACTTATCTTTCACCGGCATGGCGACGGAGATGACTTCAGCCAGCTCACGGGTGCGGGTCATCGGCTGCTCGCGGTTGCGCTCGACAATGGCCCGGGCAATACGTTTAGCGAACCGCTCTTCACCGTAGGTCTTCAGGACGAAAGCGATATCCGCTTCTTCCGCGTGCAGCAACCATTCTGCGGCGGAGTGACCGCGCGAAGGGTCCATTCGCATATCCAGCGGCCCGTCACGCATAAATGAGAAGCCACGTTCGGCGTCATCCAGCTGCGGCGATGAAACCCCCAGATCCAGTAAAATGCCGTCAATTTTTCCGACTAACTCCCGTTCAGAGACATACTCTGCCAGCGCGGAAAAAGGACCATGAATAATTGAAAAACGTGGGTCGGTGATCTCTGCGGCAGCGGCGATAGCTTGCGGATCACGATCGATGGCGATCAGCTTTCCCTTCTCTCCCAGTTGCGAAAGAATCAAGCGTGAATGGCCACCACGACCAAATGTGCCGTCGATGTAAATACCGTCTTCCCTGATATTGAGGCCGTTAACCGCCTCATCCAACAGCACGGTGGTATGTTTGAAATTTTCCTGCATAGCTATAGCGACAAGTCCTGCAACCGCTCAGATAAAGGCTCCTGAGCCGACTGTTCTGCGTCAATATCGTCCCTGACTTGTTGATACCAGGTCTGTTCATCCCACAGCTCAAACTTATTGAACTGTCCAACCAGCATCACTTCTTTGGTTAATTTTGCGTGCTGCCGAAGCGTATTCGCCAGCAGCAGGCGGCCCGCATTGTCCATTTGACATTCACTGGCATGCCCCAGCAGCAAACGCTGCACGCGGCGCTCAAGTGGATTCATACTGGAAAGGCGTGCCAGCTTTTTTTCAATGATTTCCCATTCGGGCAGGGTATAAAGCAACAGGCATGGCTGGTGGAGGTCGATGGTACAGACCATCTGCCCCTGAGACTCCCCAATCAGCAAATCGCGATATCGCGTGGGTACGGCGAGCCGCCCTTTGCTGTCGAGATTGACTAACGTTGCTCCGCGGAACATGCCAGTCTCTTCTCCTCATCACCCATTTACGCCACTTTATCCCACTTTTTACCACGAAACGAGTTTAAGGATCCCATGAAATCCTTGTCAAGCCGGAGCGGCAGTTGAATATCACTCTTTACAAGGCGCA
The DNA here is from genome assembly GCF_900115075.1 of Candidatus Pantoea varia. Classification (GTDB taxonomy): domain Bacteria; phylum Pseudomonadota; class Gammaproteobacteria; order Enterobacterales; family Enterobacteriaceae; genus Pantoea; species Pantoea varia. The sequence goes on along the minus strand of NZ_FOVG01000002.1, from coordinate 435,648 downwards.
GAATTAAAGTCTGGCGACGATATAATCGAATAAAAGAGGGAAGTTAAAATTAAGCCAATGAATACCTGAATAAAAAAAACAGCCCGGGAAAAAACGACTAAAAATGAAACAATGTAAAGCGCTAAATATTTATCTCGGTTTCTGAGACAGCGGCGGCATTTTAGGGGATTTCTGAAAGGAAGCACAGCAGCTTCAGGCCAGACGGGAAAGGAAGTTTGTTGAAGTTGTAAGCAGATAATAAAAATAAGCCTTTCTGCTTTGTTAGATTTGATGAGCAGAATTTACGCTTTTTTACGTCGACCTGTTTATATAATCAGTTAAATTGCGAAATAAAATGGGCGGGCAGTGTAATACTGCCCGTTAATCATTTAACTCTTCGGCTTAATTGTCCGCGTCGGTATAAATTACGGCGGATGCGGGTTAAACCCGGTTTTGGTTTTCTGGGTTCGTCCAGCGAGGCTAAAACTAATTCCAGCACGCGCTCTGCCACGTCGCGATGACGCTGACCGACCGCCAGTACCGGACACTCAAGAAAGTCCAGTAATTCGTGGTCGCCAAAGGTGGCAATCGCCAGCTCAGTCGGCAGGCGACCGTCTCGTTTCAGCGTCACATCCATTACCCCCTGCAGCAGACCAAATGAGGTGGTAAACAGCGCCTCCGGCATCGGGTGTTCTTCAAGGTATTTCTCAAACAGTGCCGCAGCGGCGGTGCGTTCGAAGCTGTTACAGTAGATATAGTCAATCGGACGGGGATCGCCTTTCCAGGCATCGCGGAATCCCATCTCGCGCAGGAAACTCACTGACAGCTCAGGTAACGCGCCAAGGAACAGCACATTTTTAACGTCCAGCTGACGCAGTTCAGCGGCCAGCGTCTGCGCATCGTCCTGATCGGCACCGACTACGCTGGTGAAATGCTCACGATCCAGCGCGCGGTCTAATGCAATAATCGGCAGAGGATCGTTGATCCAGCGCTGATAGAAGGGATGCTCGGGTGGTAGCGAGGTGGAGACGATGATCGCATCGACCTGACGCTGCAACAGATGTTCAATGCAACGCATCTCGTTATCGGGCTGATCTTCAGAACAGGCAATCAGCAGCTGATAGCCGCGCTGACGCGCCTGTCGCTCAAGATAGTTCGCAATACGGGTATAGCTGGTATTTTCCAGATCCGGAATCACTAACCCAATAGAGCGCGTACGCCCGGCACGCAGCCCGGCAGCCACCGCATTGGGGTGATAATTATGCTCACGTACCACCGCCATGACTTTCTCAACGGTCTTGTCGCTGACACGATACTGCCGCGCTTTGCCGTTGATCACATAACTGGCCGTGGTGCGCGACACGCCTGCCAAACGCGCAATTTCATCCAGTTTCACGATAACCCCACCATCAAATCCGCTTTTACGGCAGAAATAGCCGCAGTTAAGCTATGGATAACTCATGTCTATCATCTAACAGCAGAAAAGTGCGCGGAGCAACCGCTTTTCTGAATGTAACCCACCTGGCGCATAAAAAATAAAAAAACCCGGCATTTCGCCGGGTTAGGTGAGGATTGATGATGCCGCAGCATCATTAACGCATGATACGATCGCCACGTGAAACGCCCACGATACCGGAACGCGCCACTTCAACAATTTCCGCGACATCGCGAACAGTACTCAGGAAGGCGTCCAGTTTGTCGCTGGTGCCAGCCAGCTGAACCGTGTACAGCGTCGGGGTCACGTCGATGATCTGACCACGGAAGATCTCGGCATTACGCTTCACCTCTTCCCGGCCATAACCGCTGGCCTGAATCTTCACCAGCATGATTTCGCGTTCAACATAGGCGCCCTGCCCCAGCTCGGTGACGCGCAGTACGTCCACCAGCTTATGCAGCTGCTTTTCAATCTGCTCCAGCACCTTCTGATCGCCCACCGTCTGAATGGTCATCCGCGACAGCGTCGGATCGTCGGTCGGTGCTACGGTCAGGCTTTCAATGTTGTAGCCGCGCTGTGAAAACAGGCCGACGACACGGGATAATGCGCCGGATTCGTTCTCCAGCAGAACTGATAAAATACGACGCATAATTATGTCCTCTCCGTTTTGCTCAACCACATCTCATCCATGCTGCCACCGCGAATCTGCATCGGGTAAACATGCTCGCTACCGTCAACGGTGACATCCACAAAGACCAGACGTCCCTTCGCCAGGGTTTCCAGCGCCAGCGTCAGCTTCTCTTCCAGCTCAGCCGGATGCTCAATCGCGATCCCGACGTGACCGTAGGCTTCCGCCAGACGCACGAAGTCAGGCAGCGACTCCATATAAGACTGGGAGTGACGGCCGGAGTAAATCATATCCTGCCACTGCTTCACCATGCCCAGCACCCGGTTATTCAGGTTCAGCACCAGCACCGGCAGATCGTACTGCAGCGCGGTTGAAAGCTCCTGAATGTTCATCTGGATACTGCCATCGCCCGTTACGCAGATCACGGTCTCGTCCGGCAGCGCCATCTTCACGCCCAGCGCAGCAGGCAGGCCAAAGCCCATGGTGCCCAGACCGCCAGAGTTGATCCAGCGGCGCGGTTTGTCGAAAGGATAATAAAGCGCAGCAAACATCTGATGCTGACCCACATCTGACGTGACATAAGCATCGCCTTTGGTCAGACGGCTGATGGTTTCAATCACGGCCTGCGGCTTAATTTTGTCGCTGGTGCGATCAAATTCCAGGCAGTGACGACTGCGCCAGCCCTCAATCTCCTGCCACCAGTCGTGCAGGCTCTCAGTGCGCTGGCTTTCGCTTTGCGCCAGCAACTCCAGCATCTGCTGCAGCACCTGTTTCGCATCGCCCACGATCGGGATATCTGCCGCCACCGTCTTGGAAATAGAGGTAGGGTCGATATCGATGTGCATCACCGTGGCATTGGGACAATATTTCGCCAGATTGTTGGTGGTGCGGTCATCAAAGCGAACGCCGATACCAAAAATCAGGTCGGTGTTATGCATCGTCATGTTAGCTTCATAGGTGCCGTGCATACCCAGCATACCCACGCACTGACGATGCGTACCAGGGAACGCACCCAGGCCCATCAGCGAGGTCGTCACCGGAATATTCAGGCTTTCGGCCAGCTTTAACAGTTCTGCTTCGCAGCCTGCGGTAATGGCACCGCCACCGGCATAGATCACCGGCTTCTTCGCAGCCAGCAAGGTAGTCAGTGCACGCTTAATCTGCCCTTTGTGACCCTGAATGGTCGGGTTGTAAGAGCGCATGCTCACCGATTCCGGCCAGTGATAAGGCAGTTTGTTAGCCGGATTCAGAATATCTTTTGGCAGGTCGATCACCACCGGTCCCGGACGGCCGGTTGAGGCCAGCCAGAACGCCTTTTTCAACACGGTTGGGATCTCTTCGGTGCTTTTCACCAGGAAGCTGTGCTTCACCACCGGACGAGAGATGCCGACCATGTCGCACTCCTGAAAGGCGTCATAGCCAATCAGCGATGAGGGAACCTGACCCGACAGAATCACCAGCGGAATCGAATCCATATAGGCGGTGGCGATACCGGTAATCGCATTGGTTGCACCGGGGCCTGAGGTGACCAGCACCACGCCCACTTCGCCGGTGGCGCGCGCCAGGCCATCAGCCATATGTACCGCGCCCTGCTCATGGCGCACCAGAATGTGATCGATACCCCCGACGGTTTGCAGCGCATCATAGATATCTAAGACCGCGCCACCCGGATAACCGAATACCTGCTTTACGCCCTGATCGATTAACGAACGGACGACCATTTCGGCTCCTGACAACATCTCCATCTTCTGCCTCCAGGCTTGAGGACCCGGCTCTGTAAATACGCCCGTTTGTGCGTATCACGTTGCCCTGGTGCCTGCTTTGCCAATCAAAATCTTATGTTTATGCACGACAGCGGAAACATCAGCCGCTGTCCGGTTACATCAGCCGCTGTCCGGTTACAGAGAAATCTGTTGAGTTTATTTTTCTGAGAGTAGGTCGATTACCATAACCGCAGTTAACCGGGCAGGCAAACCGCAAACCCGCGTAAATTAAAAGGCAGGGACGTAAAGCCTCTGCCCGATAAGAATTGGCTGCGCGGATTAAACTAATTACGCGGCAGAACCGCAGAGGAAAATGCTGGGTATGAAATTATTTTCAGCGTGATCTAAGAAATAACGAAAACTTATTACCGGCTGCAATAGCCCACAATCGCCTGACACTTTTCTTTTCTGGCGTAATTAACCAGTAAATCACTAAAGCACACTGGATTATGCTAACCAGCAGGTGATAAATGCTGTGGCCGCGCAAGGCGCCACGCAAATAAAGTCCTTAAAATTCAATTAAATAATCCCTTAATCATGCCCTAAAACCCTGCATTCCCGCGCTGATTGCGTCCGCAGTCAGGGTGACGCTGTTCATTACGCTGCCTGACCTGTAAATAACAGAATATCTTCCTCTGGTGCCCTGGAGAATACCCCTGCATTGAAGGTTGACATCCCTGAATGATTCCAGTACCAATATGTACAGCACAACATTTTATAAGGTTTGAATCCATGTTTCGTTCTGTTCGCCTTCTCGGTCTACTACTAAACGCACTCAGCTTGCGCGGTAGACTTGTGGGCGGAATCAAACACTGATTCAAACCTGCTGAAAGTTAAAAACCCGCGCCTGTCGCGGGTTTTTTTATGCTCGTTGCCAGGCCAGAAAAAGCATAAGGATGAATACGATGAGCCAGCAAATCATTATTTTCGATACCACTCTGCGCGACGGTGAGCAGGCATTACAGGCCAGCCTGAGTGTGAAAGAAAAATTGCAGATTGCGTTAGCGCTGGAGCGCATGGGCGTGGATGTGATGGAAGTCGGTTTCCCGGTCTCCTCACCGGGCGACTTTGAGTCTGTGCAGACCATTGCGCGCACCATCAAAAACAGCCGGGTCTGCGGACTGGCGCGCTGTGTAGAAAAAGATATTGATGCGGCCTACGAATCACTGCGCGTTGCCGAAGCCTTCCGTATTCATACCTTCATCGCTACCTCCCCGATGCACATCGCGACCAAACTGCGCAGCACGCTGCCGGAAGTCATTGAGCGTGCGGTGCATATGGTGAAACGTGCGCGTAACTACACCAGTGACGTTGAGTTCTCCTGTGAAGATGGCGGTCGTACTCCGATTGATGACCTGTGCCGTATGGTCGAAGCCACCATTAACGCTGGTGCGACCACCATCAACATCCCGGATACCGTTGGCTACACCCTGCCAGGCGAATATGCTCACATCATCAGTGAACTGATGAACCGCGTTCCCAACATCGATAAAGCGATTATCTCTGTGCATACCCACGATGACCTGGGTATGGCAACCGGTAATGCCCTGGCTGCCGTTCAGGCAGGCGCGCGGCAGGTTGAAGGCACGATGAATGGCCTGGGTGAACGTGCCGGTAACTGTGCGCTGGAAGAGGTGATCATGGCGATTAAAACCCGCCAGCAGATCATGAATGTGCACACCAATATCAATCATCAGGAAATCTACCGCACCAGCCAGATGGTCAGCCAGATCTGTAACATGCCGATCCCGGCTAACAAGGCGGTGGTCGGCTCCAACGCCTTCGCTCACTCCTCCGGTATTCATCAGGATGGCGTCCTGAAGAATCGCGAAAACTACGAAATCCTGACGCCGGAATCGATCGGCTTACACAAAATCCAGCTGAACCTGACCTCACGTTCAGGCCGTGCGGCGGTAAAACATCGCATGGAAGAGATGGGCTATGCCGAGCAGGATTACAATCTGGATACGCTGTATGACGCCTTCCTGAAGCTGGCCGACAAAAAAGGTCAGGTCTTCGATTACGACCTGGAAGCGCTGGCCTTCATCAACAAACAGAATGAAGAGCCGGAGCATTTCCAGCTGCACGAATTTAACGTCCAGACCGGTTCCAGCATGACGGCCACCGCCTCTGTTAATCTGGGTTGCGGCGATGTCGCTAAATCTGATGCTGCTACCGGCAACGGTCCGGTTGACGCAGTCTACCAGGCGATTAACCGCATCACCCAGTTTGACGCTGAACTGGTTAACTACAAACTGACCGCTAAAGGCCACGGCGAGAACGCACTGGGTCAGGTCGATATCGTCGTGAGCTACAACGGCCGCAAATTCCACGGTATTGGTCTGGCGACCGATATTGTGGAGTCCTCCGCTAAAGCGATGGTCAACGCCCTGAACAATATCTGGCGTGCCCGTCAGGTTGAACAAGAATTGCAGCGCAAATTTAAAGATCAGAAGGAAACCGTATAACCATGTCCAGCTCATCTCATATCGCAGTTTTACCCGGTGACGGTATCGGCCCGGAAGTCATGGCACAGGCTATGAAAGTGCTGGATGCCATTCGTCAGCGCTTTGATATGCAGATCACCACCCAGGAATATGCGGTCGGCGGCATCGCTATCGATCAGCATGGCGAACCTCTGCCACCGGCAACGGTTGCAGGCTGCGAGCAGGCCGACGCGATCCTGTTTGGTTCCGTTGGCGGCCCGAAGTGGGAGCACTTACCCCCCGCATCACAGCCGGAACGCGGTGCCCTGCTGCCGCTGCGCAAACATTTTAAGCTGTTCAGTAACCTGCGTCCGGCGGCGCTCTACAGCGGACTGGAAGCATTCTGCCCGCTGCGCGCCGACATCGCAGCTAAAGGCTTCGACATTCTGTGCGTGCGTGAACTGACCGGCGGCATCTACTTTGGTCAGCCGAAAGGACGCGAAGGCAGCGGCCCGGAAGAGCGTGCTTTTGATACCGAGGTCTATCACCGTTTCGAAATCGAGCGCATTGCCCGCATCGCGTTTGAATCGGCGCGCAAACGCCGCAACAAAGTCACCTCGGTTGATAAAGCTAATGTGCTGCAGACTTCGGTGATGTGGCGTGAAATCGTCAACGAAGTGGCAAAAGAGTACCCGGACGTTCAGCTGAGCCACATCTATATCGACAACGCCACCATGCAGTTGATCAAAGACCCGTCACAGTTTGACGTACTGCTCTGCTCCAACCTGTTTGGTGACATTCTTTCTGATGAGTGCGCCATGATCACCGGCTCGATGGGGATGTTGCCTTCCGCCAGCCTGAATGAAGCGGGCTTTGGCCTGTTCGAACCGGCGGGTGGTTCAGCGCCGGATATCGCCGGTCAGAATATTGCTAACCCGGTCGCCCAGATTCTGTCGCTGTCATTGCTGCTGCGTTACAGCCTGAATGCCGATGCGGCAGCCGACAGTATTGAGCGCGCCATCAGTCATGCGCTGGAACAGGGCTACCGCACCAAAGATTTAGCCGGTGATGGCCCAGCGGTCAGCACAGATGAGATGGGCAGCATCATTGCCCGCTTTATCGCCGAGGAAAAATAAAAAATGAAAACCTTATACCAGAAGTTATTTGATGCACATGTCGTCCACGAAACGCCAGAAGAAACGCCGTTACTCTACATTGATCGCCATCTGATCCATGAAGTGACTTCACCACAGGCCTTTGATGGTCTGCGTGCGCACGGACGTAAAGTCCGTCAGCCGGGCAAAACCTTTGCCACCATGGATCACAATGTCTCCACCCAGACCAAAGACATTAATGCGTCGGGCGAGATGGCGCGTATTCAGATGCAGGAGCTGATGAAGAACTGCGCAGAGTTTGGCGTACAGCTCTATGATCTGAATCACCCGTTCCAGGGCATCGTCCACGTTATCGGCCCTGAGCAGGGCATGACGCTGCCGGGCATGACCATTGTGTGCGGCGACTCGCACACCGCGACGCACGGCGCCTTTGGCTCGCTGGCCTTTGGTATCGGCACCTCCGAAGTGGAACATGTGTTTGCCACTCAGACCCTGAAACAGGGTCGGGCGAAAACCATGAAGATTGAAGTGCTGGGCCAGGCATCCACCGGCATTACAGCAAAAGATATCGTGCTGGCGATCATCGGTAAAACCGGCAGCGCAGGCGGCACTGGCTATGTCGTTGAGTTCTGTGGCCCTGCCATTCAGGAGCTGAGCATGGAAGGTCGTATGACGCTGTGCAATATGGCGATTGAGATGGGGGCGAAAGCGGGCCTGGTAGCACCGGATGAGACCACCTTCAACTATCTGAAAGGTCGTCAGTTCTCGCCAGAGGGTGAGAAATGGGAGCAGGCAGTGGATTACTGGCGCACCCTGAAATCTGACGAAGGCGCGAAGTATGATGCGGTGGTCACGCTGCATGCTGAAGAGATTGCACCGCAGGTCACCTGGGGCACCAACCCGGGTCAGGTTATTGCCGTTGATCAGGTGATCCCGAATCCGGCCTCGTTCGCCGATCCGGTTGAGCGCGCCTCAGCGGAAAAAGCGCTGGCCTACATGAACCTGCAGCCGGGCATCAGACTGACCGATGTCGCGATTGATAAAGTGTTTATCGGCTCCTGCACCAACTCACGCATTGAAGATCTGCGTGCCGCCGCCGCCATCGCTAAAGGCCGCAAAGTTGCGCCTGGCGTGGTTGCCATGGTGGTGCCAGGTTCCGGCCCGGTCAAAGCGCAGGCTGAAGCGGAAGGTCTGGATAAAATCTTCCTGGAAGCGGGCTTTGAATGGCGTCTGCCAGGCTGCTCAATGTGTCTGGCGATGAACAATGACCGTCTGAATCCGGGCGAGCGTTGCGCATCTACCAGCAACCGTAACTTTGAAGGTCGCCAGGGCCGCGGTGGACGTACTCATCTGGTCAGCCCGGCGATGGCCGCGGCGGCTGCCGTGACCGGCCACTTTGCCGACATCCGTGAACTGACGACAGGAGCTTAAGTCATGGCGAATAAATTTACTCAGCACACCGGCATTGTTGCGCCGCTGGATGCCGCGAACGTCGATACCGACGCAATCATTCCCAAGCAGTTTTTGCAGAAGGTCACCCGCACCGGTTTCGGTCAGCATCTGTTCCATGACTGGCGCTTTGAAGATGACGCCGGTACGGTGCCTACACCCGGTTTTGTGCTGAACAAGCCGGAGTTCAAAGGCACCAGCATCCTGCTGGCACGCGAGAACTTCGGCTGCGGCTCCTCACGTGAGCACGCCCCCTGGGCATTGACCGATTTCGGTTTTCACGTGGTGATTGCGCCGAGCTTCGCGGATATCTTTTATGGCAACAGCTTCAACAACCAACTGCTGCCGGTGAAGTTAAGCGAAGAGGAAGTGGATGAGCTGTTCAGACTGGTTGCAGCCCAGCCAGGCATCAGCTTCACGGTCGATCTGGAAGCGCAGACGGTGACGGCAGGCGACAAAGTCTATTCGTTTGAACTCGACAGCTTCCGTCGCCACTGCATGATTAATGGCCTCGACAGCATCGGCCTGACGCTGCAGCATGAAGCCTCTATTTCGCAGTATGAGCAGAATCAGCCCGCCTTCCTGCGCTGATTGCGTTAAAGCAGGGCGACATCCGGTCGCCCTGATGTTACTGACAACGTCTGCTCTGGCCCAGCTGTTAGACCGAGCCTGCGAAGGGAGCACGGTCAGATCGAAAAGTCGCTTAAACCATCCCTGGCCGCTCGGCCCGCGCCATCCCTGGCGCGGGACGCTTTCCTCCTCTGCCCGTGTTCCCTGCATGTAAAACTTGTCAGCTGCGGTCCGAACCACTCGGATTTGGGGTTGTCAGCACTCTGAGGACGACATTTCGTCGCCCTGCTTCTTTATACGTCGCGCACCCGCGCCGACATCACCAGCGCCACTATCGCCAGCCCGAATGCCAGCCAGTAAACTGCCTCATGCCCAAGCCGCTCACTCAGCGTTCCCTGAATAACTCCCGCCAGAATCATGCCCGTTGAGATCGAATTGGTGAACATGGTGGTCGCTGCGCCGGGTCGTCCTGGCATCAGATCCTGGAACCACAGCATCCCTATGCCTGCAATAATCCCGACAAATACCGCGTTAAACAACTGCAACACCATCAGCGAGGTGCGGGAATTGAACAGCACCAGTCCCAGATAAAACAGAACGCCCGCAGCCACCGCGATCAGCATTAACCGCCGCTTGCCGATGCGACGCGCATAATGGCCCGCCAGCAGCATCACCGGGATTTCCAGCCCGGCCGCCGTTCCCATCAGCAGCCCGGCCAGTTTCTCCGGCAGACCCAGCGTGGTGCTGATATAGAGCGGCATATCAATGATATACATAGTGTTGCAGGTCCACATCGCCACCGAGGCGAGAAACAGCAAACGCACATCGCGATCGCGCCAGCCGCTCAACGGCAGCCCGCCACTTTGCATCAGTGGCTGCGAACGTGGCACCGACGGCAGGGTAAACCAGACCAGCAGAATACAGAGCAGAAACAGCACCGCGGCCACCATGAACAGCGTCACAAAGCCGTAGTTCAGCGCCAGCGCGAACGATAGCGGCGGCCCGATCACCCACGCCAGCGACAGCTGCGCACGCATCACCGAACTGAACATCACCGCTTCACGCGCCGACTGATCGGCATACTCTCGGGCCAGCGCAAACAGCTGCGGCATAGAGACACTGGCCAGCGCTGACAGCAGCACCCCCAGTGTCAGCAGAGTCAGATAGTCGCGGGTAAAGGCAAACAGTAGCGCATTCACCAGCGCCATCAGGCAGCAGAAGAGAATGATATGACGACGATCGCCGACGCTGTCTGAGCGCTTTGCCACCAGCATACTCACCACGATACCGGCCACCGCATTGATGGTGAAAAACAGCCCGACCCAGAAGGGCCGCGCCTGTACCTCGCGCGTCAGAAACAGGCTGAGCGTCGGCGCCTGCAGAGCACCCGCGATGCCCAGCATGAACGAGGCGACCATAAAAGCGAGGTAAACCGGGTTGATGCGGCGCTGCCGCGTTAACAGCGATTTCATTCGAAATCCCTTACAGAACAAACAGAGGGGAAAAAAGAAGGGTAGACGATACCGCGCACCATGAAAAAAGCCAGCAGAGATCATCTGCTGGCGGTGTAAATGCACCCTACTCAGAAAAGCACTCCGCTGAACAGCGAAGTGAGGGTCGAACGCCATTCACTGCTGAATGCCTCCCGCTCTTCCCATAGCGTAAAGTTTGCTCTTAAAATGGGGCAGGAAAAACAGAGCGCTTTTCACAGGGAGTTCCCCTTTTATGTCCTCATCACGTCTGAAGCAGCAGTTCATCCGCCTGTGGCAGAGCTGTCAGGGCCAGACGCAGGAGATTACGCTCAGCGAACTGGCTGATCTGCTGCACTGCTCGCGCCGCCATATGCGCAATCTGCTTAACCGGATGCAGGCCGCAGGCTGGCTGACCTGGCAGGCTGAAGCCGGACGCGGCAAGCGATCGCAGCTTACCTTCTGCTACACCGGCCTGGCCCTGCAGCAGCAGCGTGCCGAGGATTTGCTGGAACAGGATCGCATCGATCAGCTGGTCCAGCTGGTAGGTGATAAAAACCAGGTGCGGCAGATGATCAGCGCGCACCTGGGGCGCAGTTTCCGGCAGGGCAAACATATCCTGCGGGTGCTCTACTATCGTCCGCTGCTCAACCTTTTGCCCGGCTCGCCGCTGCGGCGCTCGGAAACCCACATTGCCCGGCAGATTTTCAACGGTCTGACGCGGATAAATGAGGAAAACGGGGAAATCAAACCCGATATTGCGCATCACTGGCAGCAGACGTCCCCACTTCACTGGCGCTTCTTCCTGCGTCCGGCGATTCGCTTCCATCACGGCAGAGAACTGGAGATGGAGGATGTGCTCGCCACGCTGGAACGTCAGCGCCCCTATCCGCTCTTTTCCCATATTGCGCAGATCGACTCGCCTGCCCCCTGGACGCTGGATATCCGTTTAAGCCAGCCCGACGAGGGCTTGCCCTGGCTGCTGGGCAGCGTCAGTGCGATGATCCTGCCGCGCGAATGGCCGACGCTGCACGACTTTGCCCGCCAGCCAGTTGGCACCGGTCCTTACCGGGTGATCCGCAATCAGGAGAGCCAGCTGAAGATCGAAGCGTTTGATGACTACTTCGGTTTTCGCGCGCTGATTGATGATGTCTCTATCTGGGTACTGCCCGACATCAGCGATGAGCTGGTCTATGCGGGTGTCCGTCTGCAGGGCGACAGCGCCGATGAAGTTCAGGAGGAGAGCCGCCTTGAAGAGGGTTGCTACTATCTGCTGTTTGACCAGCGTTCAGAGCAGGGGCGCAACGAGGCGGTCCGCCGTTGGGTCAGCTACCTGTTTAACCCCATCGCCCTGCTCAATCACGCGGGTGTGGGCTATCAGCGCTACTGGTTCCCGGCGTATGGTCTGCTGCCACGCTGGCATCATCGCCGTGACCTGACGCCCGTAGAAAAACCGTCCGGCTTAACGCATCTGACGCTGACCTGGTACAGTCAGCACGTGGAGCATGAAGGCATCGCGAATGCGCTGCGTCCGCTGCTGGCAGAGCATGGCGTCACGCTGGAGACCCGTGAGATCAGCTACGAAAGCTGGTATCAGGGCGACGCGGAGAGTGATATCTGGCTGGGCAGCGTGAACTTTACCCTGCCGCTGAATTATTCGCTGTTCGCGCAGCTTTATGAGATTCCGCTGCTGCATCACTGCCTGCCGATCGACTGGCACGGCGATGCGGCCCGCTGGCGCGAGAAAGCGCTGCCGCTGGCCGAATGGAGCAAACAACTGGTCGACGAAGCCGGTCTGCATCCGCTGTTTCATCACTGGCTGTTGCTTGAAGGGCAGCGCAGCATGCGCGGCGTCCGGATGAATACGCTGGGCTGGTTTGATTTTAAATCGGCCTGGTTCGCGCCACCGGCGCTGTGACGCTTTCGCCCCGGCGCTGAAATGACTAGAATGTGACGTTCTCAACGGGGTGCGGCCTGCCACAAGCAAGCCGCTGAGAGAGACCCGTCGAACCTGATTCGGTTAATACCGACGTAGGGATTTGAGAGGCCTCTGTGCTCAGATCCTTTGCGACTCATCCCCTATTCTCCTGAAGGAGCGCAAAGTGTTAAACAAAGTTCTGCCGGTGCTGCTGTTACTCTCCGCCCCCGTTCTGGCGGCCAGGCCGGTTCTCACGGTCTACACCTACGACTCCTTCTCCGCCGACTGGGGCCCTGGCCCGGCGGTTAAAAAAGCCTTTGAAGCACAGTGCAACTGCGAGCTGAAATTCGTTACGCTGGAAGATGGCGTGTCGCTGCTGAACCGCGTGCGGATGGAAGGCAAAAACAGTAAAGCCGATGTCGTTCTGGGGCTGGATAACAATCTGGTGCAGGCCGCGCAGAAAACAGGTCTGTTTGCCGAAAGTCAGGTCGACACCTCGACATTAAAACTGCCCGATGGCTGGCACAACACCACCTTCGTGCCGTTCGATTATGGCTACTTCGCGTTTGTCTATGATAAAACCCGGCTGAAAAATCCGCCAAAAAGCCTGAAAGAGCTGGTCGACAGTCCGGAAAAGTGGCGGGTGATTTACGAAGATCCCCGCACCAGCACGCCTGGCTTAGGTCTGCTGCTCTGGATGCAGAAGGTCTATGGCGATCAGGCACCGCAGGCATGGCAGAAGCTGGCGCAAAAAACCGTGACGGTGACCAAAGGCTGGAGTGAAGCCTATGGCCTGTTCCTCAAGGGCGAAGGCGATCTGGTACTGAGCTACACCACCTCTCCGGCTTACCACATCATCGAAGAGAAAAAAGAGAACTACGCCGCTGCGTCCTTTGCAGAGGGTCACTATCTGCAGGTCGAAGTTGCCGCGCAGTTAGCCAGCAGCAAACAGCCGGCACTGGCACAGCAGTTCATGAAATTTATGGTCTCGCCTGACTTCCAGCGCACTATCCCCACCGGCAACTGGATGTACCCGGTGATCGACACGCCGCTGCCTGCCGGTTTCGCGGCGCTCAACGTGCCTTCCACAGCTCTGCAGTTCTCGCCGGAAGAGGTTGCCAGCCAGCGTTCGGGCTGGATTAGCCAGTGGCAACGCGCCGTCAGTCGCTGATGCCGCGCTGGCTGATTCCCGGTTCCCTCGCCACGCTGCTGTTAACCTGCGTGGCGCTGCTGGCGTTTGGTTCACTGTGGAACGCCGCGCCGGACACGGACTGGCGCGGCGTGCTGCAGGATGATTACCTGCATCACGTTATCGCCTTCTCTTTCGGTCAGGCGCTGCTCTCCGCCCTGCTGTCGCTGCTGCCCGCGGTACCGCTGGCACGCGCGCTCTATCGACGGCGTTTTCCTGGTCGTCTGTTGCTGCTGCGCCTGTGCGCCATGACGCTGGTGCTGCCGGTGCTGGTTGCGGTCTTCGGTCTGCTGACCGTCTATGGTAGCAATGGCTGGCTGGCGCAGTTGTGCCAGCGGGCAGGGATGGGTTATCACTTCTCCCCGTATGGTCTGCCAGGTATCTTGCTGGCGCACGTCTTCTTTAACCTGCCGCTGGCGACCCGCCTGATGCTGCAGGCGCTGGAGAGCATCCCGGCAGAGCAGCGCCAGCTGGCGGCACAACTTGACCTGCGTAGCTGGCATCATTTTCGTCTGCTGGAGTGGCCATGGCTGCGGCGTCAGCTACTGCCGACAGGTGCGCTGATCTTTATGCTCTGTTTCGCCAGCTTTGCCACTGTGCTGTCGCTGGGCGGCGGTCCGCAGGCCACCACCATTGAGCTGGCGATATTTCAGGCGCTGAGTTATGACTACGATCCCGGACGCGCAGCGCTGCTGGCGCTGATCCAGCTCGGCTGCTGTCTGACGCTGGTGCTGCTCAGCCAGCGCTTCAGCAAGGCGATTCCCGCCGGAACCAGCCAGCTGAACGGCTGGCGTAATCCGCAGGATTCACGCGGAGCACAGCTGGTCGATGCGCTGCTGATTCTGCTGGCGCTGATTCTGCTGCTGCCCCCGCTGGCGGCGGTCATCGTCGATGGCCTGCATGGCGGACTGCGCGGCGCGCTGGCGCAGCCTGCCCTGTGGCAGGCCACCTTTACTTCACTGCGCATCGCCATCGGTGCCGGTCTGATCTGTGTGGTGCTGACCATGATGCTGCTGTGGAGCAGTTGCGAGCTGCGTCTGCGTCAGCGTCCTGCGGCGGCACAGTTAATTGACACCAGCGGCATGCTGATTCTGGCGATGCCAGGCATTGTGCTCGCCACCGGCTTTTTCCTGCTGTTCAACGCCACCATCGGTCTGCCCGATTCGGCTGAGGGGCTGGTGATCTTTACCAATGCGCTGATCGCCATTCCCTATGCGCTGAAAGTGCTGGAAAACCCGATGCGGGATGTCGCAGAGCGCTACGGCAGACTCTGCGATTCACTGGATATCCACGGCTGGAACCGGCTGCGGCTGATCGAGTTGCGGGCGCTGAAACGTCCGCTTGCCCAGGCACTCGCCTTTGCCTGCGTGCTGTCGATTGGTGATTTCGGCGTGGTGGCGCTGTTTGGCAATGCCGACTTCCGCACACTGCCGTTCTACCTTTATCAGCAGATTGGCGCCTATCGCGGCGCAGATGGAGCAGTTACCGCCCTGCTGCTGCTGCTGCTCTGTTTATTACTGTTCACGCTAATGGAAAAATTACCAGGCCGCCATGCTGACACTTGATAACCTCACTTACCTGTATCAGCATCTGCCGATGCGCTTCAGCCTCACTGCCACGCGCGGCGAGCGCATCGCGATCCTCGGACCCAGCGGGGCCGGAAAAAGCACCCTGCTGAGCCTGATCGCTGGTTTTCTGCCGGTGAAACAGGGCACTCTGATGATTGACGGTCAGGATCACACCCACAGCGTCCCGGCCAGAAGACCGGTATCGATGCTGTTTCAGGAGAACAACCTGTTTCCGCACCTCAGCGTGCAGCAGAACATGGCGCTGGGGCTGCATCCGGGATTAAAACTTAGCGCTGAGCAGCGTCAGCAACTGGCCGCGCTGGCCGATCAGGTGGGACTCGGCGATTTGCTGACCCGTCTGCCGGGCGAGCTATCGGGCGGACAGCGACAGCGCGTGGCGCTGGCACGCTGTCTGCTGCGTGACCGGCCGGTGCTGCTGCTGGATGAGCCTTTTTCTGCGCTGGATCCCGCGCTACGCGGCGAGATGCTGCAACTGGTGCGTTCGGTGTGCGAAGCGCGCAGCATCACGCTGCTGATGGTGTCGCACAGTCTGGAGGATGCACAGCAGATTGCGCCGCGCAGCGTGGTGATTGTGGATGGCCGGGTTTACTGGGATGGCGAGACCCGACAGCTGCTGTCGGGTGAAACGCGGGAGGCCGACGTGCTCGGCATCCCGCGTCGTTAAACGTCAGGCGAAGAAAACCTGCCACAGCAGATGACGGAAAATCGGCATCATCGGATGGAACTGGATGCCAGCAAACGCCGCGACGGATATCACCAGCCCCAGCGGTCCAGCCCAGCGCAAACGCTCAGGCGGCAGCCAGGCCGATGCCCAGTCGCGGTTCTTGCCGCTGCGCCACCAGCGCCAGCATAACCAGCCGCCCAGCCAGATCAGCAGTGCTGCGCCGAGTAACAGCCATTTAAAGCTGCCGCCCTGCGCGGCTTTCGGCACATCGATCGCCACTCCCGCCAGAATCCCGGGCAGCAGATAGAGCGGCGGCCAGAGGATGCAGCCGATAATGTTCGGCGGCAGGAACTTACGCACCGGCAGCTCCAGCATACCGGCCGCCAGCGGGATCAGCGGACGCGTAGGGCCAACAAAGCGCCCGACCAGAATCGTAAACATGCTGTGCTGATGCAGAGCGTGCTCAGTTTTATCCAGCAGACCTTTGTACTTTTGCAGATACTTTGAGCGATGCAGCGGTCCCTGGAATTTCCAGCCGATGCCGTAGGAGACCCAGTCACCAATCAGGCAGCCCGCAAAGCCCGCCGCCCAGGCCGGGTAAAGGCCCAGCTCGCCACTCCCGATCAGCGCGCCCAGACTGGCCATCATCACTGTACCTGGCAGCAACAGCCCGACCAGCGCCAGCGACTCCAGAAACGTCACCAGCGCAACGGCAAACAGCGCCCATTCCAGGGACTGAGTAATCAGTTGTTGAATCCAGGCTTCCATAATCATCCTAAGTAAAAGCAGAAGGCTGGATTGTCCAGAGCCAGCCACACAGCGTCAAGGCAAGAATTGTAGGACAATGTTGACAAAACGCAGCGTCGGGAACTGTATAAATATCCATGATATACTTAAGCGGTTTTCTCACCCCTGAATTGTTGAGTCCGGAGAACATCTGAATATGCCCCGCGCAGGTTTTCTGCTCACCCGCCACTGGCGCGACAGCCCGCATGGCACCGAAATTATCCTCTGGCTCGCCACTGATGCCGGCGCGCAGCGCGTGGTGCTGCCGGTGCAGGAGTCCGTCGCGTTTATTCCCGAGGAATTTCAGGCGCAGGTCAGCGAATTACTCAAAGATGAACGTCAGTTTCGGATTCAGTCGCTGGCGCTGAAAGATTTCCGCCGCCGCCCGGTTTTTGGCCTCTACTGCCCGCAGAATCGTCAGCTTCAGCGCATCGAAAAACGACTGCGCGAACAGGGTATTCCGGTCTATGAGGCGGATATCCGCCCGCCGGAGCGCTACCTCATGGAGCGTTTTATTACCGCGCCAGTCTGGTTTGATGGCGAGCAGCGCGGCGACAGCGTGGTCAATGCGCGGCTCAAACCCCATCCCGACTATCGCCCGCCGCTGAAATGGGTCTCACTGGATATTGAAACCACCCAGCATGGCGAGCTTTACTGTATTGGGCTGGAGGGCTGCGGTCAGCGCCAGGTCTATATGCTCGGCCCCGCCAACGGGGATGCCAGCACGCTGGATTTCGAGCTGATCTATCTCGACAGCCGGCCACAGTTGCTTGAAGCGCTGAACCAGTGGTTTGCAGATCATGATCCGGATGTCTTAATTGGCTGGAACGTGGTGCAGTTTGACCTGCGGGTACTGCAAAAGCATGCCGATCGTTACGGCATTCCGCTGCGCCTGGGACGCCAGCAGGCCGCGCTGGAGTGGCGTGAACATGGCTTCAAACCCGGCGTGTTTTTCGCTCAGGCCAGTGGCCGGTTGATTGTCGATGGCATTGACGCGCTGAAATCGGCGTTCTGGGATTTTCCGTCGTTTAGCCTGGAGTCGGTGTCGCAACAGTTGCTGGGTGAAGGAAAAGCGATCGATAATCCCTGGCAGCGCATGGAGGAGATTAACTGGCGATTTGCCAATGATAAACCGGCGCTGGCACGCTACAACCTCAAAGACTGCGAGCTGGTGACGCGCATTTTTCACAAAACGGCGATTATGCCGTTTCTGCTGGAACGCGCGGCGGTCAATGGCCTGGCAGTCGATCGCCACGGCGGTTCAGTGGCGGCCTTTGGTCATCTTTATATTCCGCGGATGCATCGCGCGGGATTTGTCGCCCCGAACATGGGTGATGTTGCCCCTGAAGCCAGTCCGGGGGGTTATGTGATGGATTCGCGCCCCGGCCTGTATGACTCGGTGCTGGTGCTGGATTACAAAAGCCTCTATCCGTCCATTATCCGCACCTTCCTGATCGACCCGGTGGGTCTGGTAGAGGGTCTGGCTCATACTGATGATGCCGATTCGGTCGAGGGTTTCCGCGAAGCGCGTTTCTCACGACACACTCACTGTCTGCCCGCCATTGTTGAGCAGATCTGGCTGGGACGTGAAGCGGCGAAAAAGCAGAAAAACCAGCCGCTGTCGCAGGCGCTAAAGATCATCATGAACGCTTTTTACGGCGTGCTGGGCACCAGCGCCTGCCGCTTCTTTGATCCGCGCCTCGCCTCCTCTATTACCCTGCGCGGTCACACCATCATGCAGCAGACCCGCGCGCTGATCGAGGCGGAAGGCTATGACGTCATCTATGGCGACACCGACTCCACCTTTGTCTGGCTGAAGTCCGCCCACAGCGAAGAGCAGGCCGCCGCGATTGGTCAGCAGCTGGTACAGAAAGTGAATGCCTGGTGGCGCGACCACCTGCAGCAGACTCACGGGCTGACCAGCGCACTGGAACTGGAGTATGAAAGCCACTTCTGCCGTTTTCTGATGCCGACCATTCGCGGCGCGGAACAGGGCAGCAAGAAACGCTACGCCGGGCTGATTCGTGAAGCCGCCGGTGAACGTATGGTCTTCAAGGGGCTGGAGTCGGTGCGAACCGACTGGACGCCGCTGGCCAAAGCGTTTCAGCAGCAGCTCTATCACCGTATCTTCCACCGTGAGCCGTGGCAGGATTACATCCGCACCACTGTGGCGCAGCTGCTGGCCGGTGAACTCGACGATCAGCTCATCTACAAAAAGCGTCTCCGACGTCCGCTGAAAGAATATGAACGAAACGTGCCCCCGCACGTGCGCGCCGCCCGGCTGGCCGATGAGCAGAATCGTAAATTAAACCGGCCCTTGCAGTACCAGAATGGTGGCAGGATCCGTTATGTCATCGCCACGGCAGGCCCCGAGCCACTGGAGGCGCGCAGCACGCCGCTGGACTATGACCACTACGTGACGAAGCAACTTCAGCCGGTCGCAGAGGGGATTCTGCCCTTTGTTGAAGGGGACTTTGCTACACTTATTACCGGACAGCTGGGGCTTTTTTGACAGGTGACGAACGCCCTGCCATCCAGTACCATAGCGCCCTTCCTGAAACTCACCGCTCTTACACCCGTTCCAGACCTTGTTGTCTGGCGGTAGCGCTATTGCCTGAGCTTTGGGAACACCTCTAAAAACGTTAAAATTCGAGCAAAAAATATATGGTTTTTACATTAGGTCAGCGCTGGATTAGTGATACGGAAAGTGAACTGGGACTGGGCACCGTGGTGGCGATCGATACCCGCATGATCACCCTGCTGTTTCCGGCCACGGGGGAAAACCGCCTCTACGCCCGCAACGATTCGCCGGTTACCCGCGTCATCTTTAATCCGGGTGATACCATCACCAGCCATGAAGGCTGGCAGATGCGCGTCGATGAAGTACGCAACGAAAATGACCTGATGACCTATATCGGTACCCGTCTGGATACCGAAGAAAGCGAAGTGATGCTGCGCGAAGTGATGCTCGACAGCAAGCTGGTGTTCAGTAAGCCGCAGGATCGCCTGTTTGCCGGCCAGCTCGATCGTATGGATCGTTTTGCCCTGCGCTTCCGCGCCCGTAAATATCAGAGTGAGCAATACCGCCTGCCGATCAGCGGCTTACGCGGTATGCGCACCAACCTGATCCCTCACCAGCTGCATATCGCCCACGATGTGGGTCGCCGCCATGCGCCGCGCGTGCTGCTGGCCGATGAAGTTGGCCTGGGTAAAACCATTGAAGCCGGGATGATCATCCAGCAGCAGTTGCTGGCTGGCCGTGCCGATCGCGTCCTGATCGTGGTACCAGAAACCCTGCAGCACCAGTGGCTGGTCGAGATGCTGCGCCGCTTCAACCTGCGCTTTGCGCTGTTTGACGACGACCGTTATACCGAAGCGCAGCACGACAGTGATAACCCGTTTGAAACGGAGCAGCTGATTATCTGCTCACTCGACTTCGTGCGCCGTAACAAGCAGCGCCTTGAGATGCTGGCCGATGCCGAATGGGATCTTCTGGTTGTCGATGAAGCGCACCATCTGGCCTGGTCAGAAGGTGAGCCAAGCCGTGAATATCAGGTTATTGAACAGCTGGCTGAGAAAACCGCCGGCGTTCTGCTGCTGACTGCGACGCCTGAGCAGCTGGGCATGGAGAGTCATTTCGCCCGTCTGCGCCTGCTCGATCCAAACCGTTTCCATGACTTCGCGGCCTTTGTTGAAGAGCAGCAGCATTTCCGCCCGATCGCGGATGCCGTTACGGCGCTGCTGGCAGATAAAGCGATCTCCCAGGAGGAGATGAACCGGATCAACGATCTGGTCGGCGAGCAGGACATCGAGCCGCTGCTGCAGGTTGCCAACAGCGACCGTGACGGCAAGCTGGAAGCGCGTCAGGAACTCATCTCCATGCTGATGGATCGCCACGGCACCAGCCGCGTGCTGTTCCGTAACACCCGTAATGGGGTTAAAGGCTTCCCGAAACGCGAACTGCATCAGATCCGCCTGCCGCTGCCTGCGCAGTATCAGACGGCAATTAAAGTCTCCGGCATTATGGGCGCGCGCAAAAGCGCAGAAGAGCGGGCGCGGGACCTGCTCTATCCGGAGCAGATTTATCAGGAATTTGAAGGCGACAGCGGCACCTGGTGGAACTTCGATCCGCGCGTGGAATGGCTGATGGGCTATCTCACCACTAACCGTAAAGAGAAAGTGCTGGTGATCTGCGCCAAAGCGGCCACCGCGCTGCAGCTGGAGCAGGTACTGCGCGAGCGCGAAGGTATTCGTGCAGCGGTGTTCCACGAAGGTCTGTCGATCATTGAACGTGACCGTGCTGCCGCCTGGTTCGCCTCAGAAGAGAATGGCGCGCAGGTGCTGTTGTGCTCTGAGATTGGTTCAGAAGGCCGTAACTTCCAGTTTGCCAGCCGTCTGGTGATGTTCGATCTGCCGTTTAACCCGGACCTGCTGGAGCAGCGTATCGGTCGTCTGGATCGTATCGGTCAGGCGCACGATATTCAGATTCTGGTGCCGTGGCTGGAGCAGACCGCACAGGCCGTTCTGCTGCGCTGGTATCACGAAGGGCTGGACGCGTTTGAACACACCTGCCCGACCGGCCGGACAATCTATGACAGCGTCCATTCACAGCTGATCGGCTATCTGGCCGCACCAGAAAACAGCGAAGGCTTTGATGCGTTTATCACCGATTGCCGCAAACAGCATGACGCGCTGAAACTGCAGCTGGAACAGGGTCGCGATCGTCTGCTGGAACTGAATTCCAACGGCGGTGAATCAGCTCAGCTGCTGGCTAATGCCATCAGCGAGCAGGATAACGACACCGGCCTGGTCAACTTCGCACTCAATCTATTTGATATTGTTGGTATCAATCAGGAAGATCGCAGCGATAACCTTATCGTGCTGACCCCTTCCGATCACATGCTGGTGCCTGACTTCCCCGGCCTGCCGGAAGATGGCTGCACCATCACCTTTAACCGCGATCAGGCGCTGTCACGCGAAGATACCCAGTTTATTACCTGGGAACATCCGCTGATTCGTAACGGTCTGGACCTGATTCTGTCGGGTGATACCGGCAGCAGCGCCCTGTCACTGCTGAAGAACAAGGCGCTGCCGGTCGGGACACTGCTGGTTGAGCTGATCTATGTGGTTGAGGCGCAGGCACCGAAGCATCTGCAACTGACCCGCTTCCTGCCACCGACGCCAATCCGTCTGCTGATGGATACCAAAGGCACTAACCTGGCGGCCAAAGTGGAGTTCGAAAGCTTTAACCGTCAGCTGAATGCGGTAAACCGTCACACCGCCAGCAAACTGGTGAATGCGGTACAGCAGGATGTGCATGCGATTCTGACCCAGGGCGAACAGAGCGTCGTCAGCGAAGCGCGTGCGGTGATTGATGCGGCGCGTACCGAAGCGAACGAGAAGCTGGGCGCAGAACTCTCGCGTCTCAACGCGCTGAAAGCCGTTAACCCGAACATCCGTGAAGATGAAATCGAAGCGCTGGAAAGCAATCGTGAACAGGTGCTGGAAAGTCTTGATGAGGCCAACTGGCGTCTCGATGCGCTGCGCCTGATTGTGGTGACACACCAGTAAGCTCAGGGGCCGTATGGCCCCTTATTTTTGGAAAGCCCCATGGAACCTTACAATCCACCGCGTGAACCCTGGCTGCACATCCTTTATCAGGATGCGCACATCATGGTGGTGAACAAACCCAGCGGTCTGCTCTCGGTCCCCGGTCGGCTGGAGGAGCACAAAGATAGCGTGATGACGCGGGTTCAGCGTGATTTCCCGCAGGCCGAATCTGTCCACCGACTGGATATGGCGACCAGCGGCGTGATGGTGGTGGCACTGACCAAGGCCGCGGAACGCGAGCTGAAACGACAGTTCCGTGAGCGCGAGCCATCCAAGACCTACGTGGCCTGCATCTGGGGTCATCCGCAGAAGGAAGAGGGGCTGGTTGATCTGCCGCTGATTTGCGACTGGCCAAACCGTCCGAAGCAGATGGTCTGCTTCGAGACCGGCAAAGCCGCGCAGACGGAGTATCAGGTGCTGGAGTATCGTGCGGATAACAGTGCGCGCGTTTCGCTGAAACCGATCACAGGCCGCTCACACCAGCTGCGGGTGCATATGCTGGCGCTGGGCCATCCGATTCTGGGGGATAACTTCTATGCGCATCCGGAGGCCAAAGCGATGGCACCCCGTTTGCTGCTGCATGCAGAGTCACTGACCATTACCCATCCGGCATTTGGTAATGCCATGACGTTTCGCCAGCCCGCCGATTTTTAAGATTTACTGCAGGACTGTCGCCGTGGCCTCCTCTGTTGCAGAAGAGGCCACAGGACCGGATGATTACTTGAAGCCTTTCTCTTTGCGAATCAGATCGTAAGCCGCCTGGATTTCCTGCGCTTTCTGCTTCGCCATCTCCATCATCTCTGGTGGTAACCCTTTCGCCACCAGCTTATCAGGATGATGCTCGCTCATGAGCTTACGGTAGGCGCGCTTAATAGTGGTGGCGTCATCGCTGCTCTTCACACCCAGCACGCTACAGGCATCTTCCAGCGTTGGGCCACGTTGCGCCTGCTGGAAACCGCCTGAACTGCGCTGCCCCCCGCCAAACTGCTGACCGCCTTCCATCATGCGCAGGAACTGATCGAACTGACCGCGCGAGATACCCAGTTCTTCGGCAATCACATAGAGCACCTGACGCTCATTGGGATGCAGTGAACCGTCTGCAAAGGCGGCCTGAATCTGTATCTCCAGGAACATCCGAATCAGGTCGAAGCGGCCAAAACAGGCACTGCGCAGTTCACGCAGTTTGCTGCGCAACGGGTAATCCGCCTGCTTGCCCTCGCGGAACGCGCGCTGGGCAGCCGTGCGTGAGTCACCGTGCAGCTGCATCCGCTCCATTAACAGCGAAGCAATCTGAATATCCGCTTCTGTGACGCGCCCTTTTGACTTGGTCAGATGGCCCATCACCTGAAAGGTCGTGCTGAAAAACAGTGTCTGTCGGGTCTGATTATTTGAGAAGTAAGCCTTGCCTTGTGCGCCGCGTACTTTGTCAATCATATGGCCAATGATCAAACCGATCACAATACCCCAAAAGCCTGCGCCGGAAAGTAATCCCACCGTCAGACCCACAACTTTTCCCCAGTAGCGCATAAACTCCTCAATTCGCCATGCTTGCGGCTGAAAATTGCATTATCATACCTGTCATTTATCTCAGCGCCTAACGGCAACGCTGACAGACCAGGATTAACACTGGCGCAACGCCGGGCAGTAAGTTAGTCTCTGACCCGATTGTCGGCATGATGCCAGTTTTCATGGAATTCTCGATACCGCGTATGAAAAAACATATACCTACCCTGCTGGCCACACTGATCGGCGCAGCCATTAGCCAGCAAGCCTTTGCCGACGATTTGATGTCGCAGTGTATGTTAGGCGTGCCGAGTTATAACCGCCCGCTGGTGAACGGCGATACCAACCAGATGCCTGTCACTATTCACTCCGACGCCGCCAAAGGGAACTATCCCAATGATGCGGTCTTTACCGGCAATGTGAATATTGAGCAGGGCAACAGCCGTATGCAGGCCGATGAAGTTCAGCTTCATCAGCGTCAGCAGGAAGGCCAGACCGCGCCAGTACGTACCGTCGATGCCCTGGGTAATGTGCACTACGATGACAACCAGGTCATCCTGAAAGGTCCGAAAGCCTGGTCAAACCTGAACAGCAAAGATACCAACGTCTGGAACGGTCAGTACCAGATGGTGGATCGTCAGGGACGCGGTGACGCCGATCAGATGAAGCTGCGCGGGGATAACCGCTACACCATTCTGGAAAACGGGACCTTTACCTCCTGTCTGCCCGGCTCCAATAGCTGGAGCGTGGTGGGTTCAGAAGTGATTCAGGATCGCGAAGAGGAAGTGGCGGAAATCTGGAACGCCCGCTTTAAGATCGGTTCGGTTCCGGTGTTCTACAGCCCCTATCTGCAGTTACCGATTGGCGATCGTCGTCGATCCGGTTTCCTGATCCCGAATGCAAAATATGGCAGCAACAACGGTTTTGAGTTCATGCTGCCTTATTACTGGAACATCGCGCCGCAGGCCGATGCGACCATCACGCCGCACTACATGAGTAAGCGCGGCATGCAGTTCCAGAACGAATTTCGTTATCTGACGACGGTGGGTGCCGGTCTGGTTGAATTCGACTACCTCGGCTCCGATAAACAGTACGATAACGACAAATCAGTGCGCGGCATCGCCGAGAGTGCGAATTCCGATCGCTGGCTGTTCTACTGGCGTCATGCCGGTGTTTATGACCAGAACTGGCGTTTCAACGCTGACTACACCAAAGTCAGCGATCAGTACTACTTCAACGATCTCGATTCGAAGTACTACAGCTCGACCGACAACTACGCCACGCAGAAATTCAGCATTGGCTATGCGGACACCAACTGGGACGCCACGCTCTCCACCAAAGATTTCCAGGTGTTTGGTAATAACACCAGCAATAACATCTACCGCGCTATGCCGCAGCTGGATGTTAATCTCTATCAGAATGATATCGGCCCGTTTGATGGCCGGATTTATGCCCAGGCGGTGAAGTTCACCAATGTCAACACCCGCTATCCTGAAGCAACCCGTTTGCACGTTGAGCCCACAATTAACCTGCCGCTATCAAATGGCTGGGCCAGCCTGGATACCGAAGCGAAGTTCCTTGCGACCCATTATCAGCAGGATGATGTTGAGT
The DNA here is from genome assembly GCF_900115075.1 of Candidatus Pantoea varia. Lineage (GTDB taxonomy): Bacteria > Pseudomonadota > Gammaproteobacteria > Enterobacterales > Enterobacteriaceae > Pantoea > Pantoea varia. Next base: position 409,944 of record NZ_FOVG01000002.1, on the reverse strand, counting down.
ATTACAACAACTCCGTTGATACCGATCGCAACAACCAGCTGAAAGAGTCGGTCAACCGCACCCTGCCACAGTTTAAAGTGGATGGCCGCCTGGTGTTTGACCGCGATATGGACTCCGCGGTGGGTTATACCCAGACGCTGGAACCGCGCGTGCAGTACCTTTATATCCCATACCGCAACCAGAGCAATATCTACCCGTACGACTCAACTCAGCTGCAAACCGACTACACCGGTCTGTTCCGCGATCGTACTTATAGCGGCCTGGATCGCATCGCTTCTGCCAATGAAGTCGCAACCGGTGTCACCTCGCGTATTTATGATAACGATCTGGTTGAACGTTTTAACGTTTCTGTAGGTCAAATCTACTCGTTTACCCCTTCTCGTACTGGTGTGAATGAAACCAGTAAAGAAGATGATACCGGCAGTCTGATCTGGGCTGGCGATACATACTGGAAAATCAGCGATCGCTGGGGCGTCCGGGGTGGTCTGCAATATGACACCAAACTCGACAACGTTTCCCAGGGTAATACCGTACTGGAATACCGTCGTGATGCCGACCGTATGGTGCAGCTGAGCTACCGTTACAGCAGCCCTGAATATGTGGCTACTGCACTGAACAACAGCGCGCTGGTGACCAATCCTATTTATAAAAATGGGATTTCACAGGTCGGTACCACGGCCAGCTGGCCGATTGCCGATGCATGGTCTGTGGTAGGCGCTTACTACTACGACACTCGCAACAAGCGTCCGGCTTCGCAGTTGGTTGGCCTGCAATACAGCTCATGCTGTTACGCTGTCCGGGTCGGTTACGAGCGCAAAATTAACGGTTGGGAAAACAACGACAGTAAGTACGACAACCAAATCTCATTCAACATTGAGCTGCGTGGTCTGAGTCCGAACTACGGCTTAGGCACCAACGATATGCTGCGTCAGGGCATTATCCCTTACCAGCCCGCTTTCTGATGTTGTGATGTTTGACAGGCAATCCCGCAGTGCGGAACCAACAATGGATAAAGTATGAAGAACTGGAGAATGCTGATTCTTGGTGTGGCAATCAGTGCCAACACCGCGTTCGCAGCACCACAAGTCGTTGATAAAGTTGCAGCCGTGGTCAATAACGGCGTGGTTCTTGAGAGTGACGTGGATGGCATGATGAGCACCGTTAAATCTCAGGCACAGCAGGCAGGTCAGCAGTTGCCGGATGATAAAACGTTGCGCCATCAGATTCTGGAACGTCAGATCATGGATAACATCATTCTGCAGATGGGTGATAAAGCAGGAATCCAGATCAGCGACGAGCAGCTGGACCAGGCTATTCAGAACATCGCTGCGCAGAACAAGATGAGCCTTGATCAGCTGCGCAGCCGTCTGGCTTATGACGGCATGAACTACAGCGTTTATCGTTCTCAGATCCGCAAAGAGATGACGATCGCTGAAGTGCGCAACAACGAAGTACGTCGTCGCGTCACAATTCTGCCGCAGGAAGTCGATACGCTTGCTGCCCAGATCGGTTCTCAGAACAGTCAGGGCACCGAGCTGAACGTCAGTCATATTTTGCTGCCGCTGCCGGAAAACCCGACGCAACAGCAGGTTGATGAGCAGGAAACGCTGGCAAAACAGCTGGTTGGCGAACTGAAAAATGGCGCTGACTTCGGCAAAATGGCCGTGACCTACTCTGCCGACTCCCAGGCGCTGAAAGGCGGCAACATGGGCTGGGGTAAAATCGAAGAGTTACCGACCCTGTTTGCGCAGGCACTGTCGAGCGCCAAAAAAGGCGATATCGTCGGTCCGGTGCGTTCTGGTGTCGGCTTCCACATCCTGAAAGTGAACGACCTGCGTGGCGAGAGCAAAAACGTCTCAGTTACCGAAGTGCATTCGCGCCATATTCTGCTGAAGCCATCGCCAATCCTGACAGATGAGCAGGCACGCGCGCAGCTGGAGCAGATTGCTAATGATATCCGCAGTGGTAAAACCACCTTTGCGGCAGCGGCTAAGCAGTACTCTGATGACCCGGGTTCCGCGAACCAGGGCGGCGATCTCGGCTGGACCTCACCGGAAGTCTTTGATCCGGCTTTCCGTGATGCGCTGCTGCGCCTGAAAAAAGGCCAGACCAGCCAGCCGGTTCACTCCTCTTTCGGCTGGCATCTGATTCAGTTGCTGGATACCCGTCAGGTGGATAAAACCGATGCGGCTCAGAAAGAGCGTGCTTACCGTATGCTGTTTAACCGTAAGTTCGCGGAAGAAGCACAGACCTGGATGCAGGAACAACGCGCCAGTGCCTACGTGAAGATTCTGGATGGCAATGCGCAGTAATGCCCGTGTAGTGATCACCCCCGGCGAACCTGCCGGGATTGGTCCCGATCTTACCGTTCAGCTGGCCCAGCAGTCGTGGCCGGTTGAACTGGTAGTCTGCGCCTCACCTGCCCTGTTGCAGCAGCGTGCGGCGCAACTCGGTTTACCGCTGACCCTGCGTCCCTATCAGCCTGGCGTGGCTGCTGAGCCACAGCAGGCGGGTACGCTGACTATCCTGCCAATCGAAACGGCCGCGACGGTCACGCCCGGCGAGCTTTGCGTCGCCAACAGTGACTATGTGCTGGCCACGCTGGCGCGCGCCTGTGACGGTTGTCTCGACGGTGAATTCGCGGCCCTGATTACCGGTCCGGTGCATAAAGGCGTCATCAACGATGCCGGCATCGCCTTTACCGGCCATACCGAATTCTTTGCCGATCGCGCAGGCGGCCATCGGGTCGTCATGATGCTGGCGACAGAGGAGCTACGCGTCGCGCTAGCCACCACGCATTTGCCGCTGAAAGATGTCCCCGCTGCGGTGACCCGCGAATGTCTGCATGAAGTGATCACGATTCTGCATCGTGATCTGCAGCAGAAGTTTGCGATTGCCGAGCCGCATATTTACGTCTGTGGTCTTAACCCTCATGCGGGCGAAAGCGGCCACATGGGTCGGGAAGAGATTGAGACCATCACGCCAGCACTCAATGAACTGCGTCAGCAGGGCATTAAACTGACAGGCCCGCTGCCTGCGGATACCCTTTTCCAGCCTAAATATCTGCAACATGCCGATGCGGTGCTGGCGATGTATCACGACCAGGGCTTGCCGGTACTCAAATTTCAGGGGTTTGGCCGGGCGGTAAATATCACCCTGGGCCTGCCCTTTATCCGGACTTCAGTTGACCACGGCACCGCGCTTGAACTCGCCGGTCTGGGTCAGGCTGAACCGGGCAGCTTCATCACGGCGCTTAACCTCGCCATCACTATGATCAAGAGCAGTAATGAATAATCGCGTCCATCAGGGGCACTACGCCCGTAAACGTTTCGGGCAGAACTTCCTGAACGATCAGTACATTATCGACAGCATTGTCTCCGCCATCCATCCACAGCGCGATGAAGCGCTGGTAGAGATCGGTCCAGGCCTGGGTGCCTTAACTGAGCCGGTTGGCGAACGCCTCGATAAATTAACGGTGATAGAGCTGGACCGCGATCTCGCTGCGCGTCTGGAAACACATCCGTTCCTTGGCCCGAAACTGACTATCTTCCAGCAGGATGCCATGACCTTCGACTTCGCCGCACTGGCGCAGGAGAGAGGCCAGCCGCTGCGGGTATTTGGTAACCTGCCGTACAATATTTCGACCCCGCTGATGTTCCACCTTTTCAGCTATACTGGTTCGATCAAAGATATGCACTTCATGCTGCAGAAAGAAGTGGTCAATCGTCTGGTCGCCGGTCCGGGTAACAAAACCTACGGTCGTCTGACAGTGATGGCGCAGTACTACTGTCAGATCATTCCGGTGCTGGAAGTGCCTCCGCACTCCTTTACGCCGCCACCGAAAGTGGACTCTGCCGTAGTGCGTCTGGTGCCGTATGCCGAGCCGCCGTATCCGGTCAGCGATGTGCGTATCCTGAGCCGTATTACCACTGAAGCGTTCGGCCAGCGTCGTAAAACGCTGCGCAACAGCCTGAGCCACATGGTGGCTGCCGGTGCGCTGGAAGAGTTATCCATAGATCCAACCCTGCGTGCCGAGAACGTTTCCGTCGCGCAATATTGTCAGCTGGCGAACTGGCTGGCGAATCATCAGGGAAAATCGCAGGAGTAAGTCATGAGTGAAACGGCCCGCGTCTCCGTTCATGTGCAAAGCCAGTACGTTGCCTCACAATCCTCACCGGATGATGATCGCTACGTCTTCGCCTATACCATTACGATTCGCAATCTGGGCCGTTCCTCAGTGCAGCTGCTGGGACGTTACTGGCTGATTACCAATGGTAATGGCCGCGAAACGGAAGTTCAGGGTGAAGGCGTGGTCGGTGAACAGCCGCTTATCTTGCCTGGCAATGAATTTCAGTACACCAGTGGTGCCGTGATCGAAACACCGATGGGCACCATGCAGGGACATTACGTGATGGTCGACGAACAGGGAGACACCTTCCACGTCGAGATTCCGGTGTTCCGCCTCGCCATTCAGACCCACATTCATTGATTTACACGCTTTTTGCCCGTTAAGTCGGGCACCTTCCTCATGGATAAAACGTTATGAGCACATACCTGATTGGCGACGTTCACGGCTGCTACGATGAATTACGTGCCTTGCTGCAACAGGTCGATTTCAATCCTGAGCAGGATACGCTGTGGCTGACCGGCGATTTAGTGGCGCGCGGTCCGGGCTCACTGGAAGTATTGCGCTACGTGAAGTCGCTGGGCGATGCGGCGCGTCTGGTGCTGGGCAATCACGATTTGCATCTGCTGGCGGTCTACGCCGGCATCAGCCGTAACAAGCCCAAAGATCGCCTGACACCGCTGCTGGAAGCGGACGATGCGGATGAGCTGATCAACTGGCTGCGTCGTCAGCCGCTGTTACAGGTTGATGAAGAGAAAAAGCTGGTAATGGGACACGCCGGTATCACGCCGCAGTGGGATATCGAAACCGCGAAAAAGTGCGCGCGTGAAGTTGAGGCGGTGCTCGCCAGCGACAGCTATCCGCTATTCCTGGATGCCATGTATGGCGACATGCCGAACAACTGGAGTGAAGATCTGACCGGCCTGGCGCGTCTGCGCTTCAGCACCAACGCCCTGACCCGCATGCGTTACTGCTTCCCCAATGGCCAGCTGGACATGATCTGCAAAGATGCCCCTGAATCCGCGCTTCCGCCGTTAAAACCCTGGTTTACCCTTTCGGGGCCGGTCGCACGTGACTACACCATCGTGTTTGGTCACTGGGCGTCGCTGGAAGGCAAAGGGACGCCAGAGGGCATTATCGGTCTGGATACCGGTTGCTGCTGGGGTGGAACGCTGACGCTGCTGCACTGGGAAACGCAGCGCTATGTGGTGCAGCCTTCCAATCGCGAAAAAGCGCTGTCCTCCAGCGAAAGTCTGGCGCCTCCTGCGCTATAACGGCGATGCTGGCCATTAAGGCCAGCATCCTGTCTTATGCGCCGATAATGCCGCCATCCTCGCGGGTGATCATAATCACCGACGACCGGGGACGCGGGCTGTTATTGGGAAAGTGCGAGTCACCCTCTTCGCCGGGATGCTGCACATTCACGAACAGCGTTTTGTAATCGGGCGTGAAGGTGATGCCGGTCAGCTCGCACGATTTGGGGCCGACCATAAACCGGCGGATCTCGCCGCTGTCAGGATCGCCCACCAGCATCTGATTGTTCCCCTGCCCCTGATAATCCTCTTTGTTACTGTACTTGCCGTCGGTCAGGATCCATAACCGCCCATGCGCATCAAAGCCCAGACCATCCGGACTGTTAAAGGTGTTCTCAGCGGTGATGTTGGGTGTACCGCGATAGATCCCCTCGGGATGCGCTATCGGGTTGCCGCACAACGCATAGATATCCCACTCAAACGTCTGCGCCGTGGCATCGCCCTTCTCATCCCAGCGGATAATCTGGCCGTAGATATTTTTAGGCCGCGGATTCGCCGCATTAACCGGCATGCCTTCATTGCCGCGCTTATTGTTGTTGGTCAGGGTACAGTAAGCGCGGCCATCGTGCGGGTTAACAGCAATCCACTCCGGCCGGTCCATCCGGGTGGCGTTAACCACATCAGCCGCCGCACGCGCATTGATCAGAATATCGGCCTGGCTGTTGAACCCCTTTTCAGCAGTAAGGCCATTTTCGCCCCACGTCAGCGCCAGCCAGCGCCCGGTGCCTTTCAGCGGTGTGCCCTGCTCATCGCCATTGAACTGCGCCACATAGAGCGTGCCCTTATCCAGCAGTCCGTGATTGGCTTTGGCATCATCAGGCACAACCTTGTCGTCTGAGACATATTTATAGATATACTCGCCACGCTCATCATCGCCCATGTAAACCACCAGCTGGCCGGTTTTAGCGACCGTAACGGCGGCATTTTCATGCTTGAAGCGGCCCAGCGCGGTGCGTTTTACCGGCACGGAGTGAGGATCAAAGGGATCGATTTCGACAATCCAGCCGTGGCGGTTAAATTCATTGGGATTTTTTGCGATATCGAAGCGTGGATCAAAGTCGGCCCAGTTGCGCTCAGGCTCGGCGGCATTCAGGGTATAGCGCTTCTGCTGTGGTGTCGGCGTAAAGTCCGCCTGATGGGTGCCAAAGTAGGTGTCGTAGTTCTCTTCACAGGTGAGATAAGTACCCCACGGCGTTTTACCGTTGGCGCAGTTACCAAAGGTGCCCAGGACATGCATTCCCTGTGGATCGGCGGCAGTCTGCAGCGCTTTATCACCCGCTGCCGGGCCGGAAAAGCGCATGGGGGTATTGGCGGTAATCCGGCGGTTGTAGTCAGAAGGACGCACCACCAGCCAGCGATTGTCCTCACCCCGCTTCACTTCAACGATGGAGATGCCATGCGCCGCCTGCGACTTTTTCACATCTTCCAGGCTGGTCGCTTTGCTGCCGCCGTGGACGAACAACGTAGGCTCATTCACATATTCATTGTTAATCGCCATCACGCCACGCTGGTCATTGATCGCGAAGAAGCTCATTCCATCGTTGTTGTCACCGAACTGCTTTTCCTGATCTTCCGCGCTGTTATTGCCGTGCGGATCAAATGCGACTGCGCCATTCACCAGCGGATCCCCCCAGGAGATCAGCACATCGGCACGATAGCCGGGGGCGACCACAACCTCATCTGCGGTTGACGCGGCAATCGCCTGAAAGCCCAGTAGCGGACTCCCCGTGGGCTTATCCTGCGCCAGTGCGCTTCCTGAAAGCGTGAGGCCGCCGCTGAGAAAGCCGGTCAGCCCAAGAGCGCCTGAACCGGCAAGGAATTTACGACGCAGTGGATCGGGCAGGCGATCGGTGCTTAAAGCGGAGAGTTCGGTTTTCATTTTTGATTGCTTCCTTTATGACGGTCCCAGAAAAGAAGCAATGCTAATGAACAGAGATGACAGCCAGGTTACAGCCTGGCAGCGGAAGGCTTAGCGACGGCGGTCGAGGATCTCAAAACAGTAGCTGTGGGAGTTCTGCGCGTCAGCGTCGTGAAACTCGCTGAACGTGGACTGCCACTCATCCGGCTCGTAATCCGGGAACTGCGTATCACCTTCAACTTCTGCATCAATGTGCGTCAGATAGAGACGATCGGCGCGCTTCAGCATCTGCTCATAGACGCGTCCACCGCCAATCACCATGATCTCTTCAGCGTCACCGGCTGCCTGTATCGCCTCATCCAGGGAAGTGACCCAGGTGACGCCGTCAGTGGTGCCCGGCTGGCTGCTGACCACGATGTTCAGTCGGCCAGGTAACGGACGACCAATAGATTCAAAGGTCAGTCGACCCATAATGACCGGTTTCTTCAGCGTATTGCGCTTGAACCACGCCAGATCTGCAGGCAGGTCCCACGGCATGGCGTTCTCCATTCCAATAATGCGATCTGCTGCTAATGCCGCGATAAGACTAATCATGTTAACCACTCACTGAAAAAAATTGGCGCCATGATACGTAAAGGTGAAACTTTCGTCGATAGGGGGAAAGGTCTATTTGCGTAAAGCTTTTCATGATGCCGTTTTTCACGGCCTGTGCAGCGTTTTTCACCGCGTAATCGTGTCAGTTTGCCGCAGCTCGCCAGCAATTGGCCTCAGGCTGGCACAAAAAACGTGCGCAAACAAAACGGCTCCCGAAGGAGCCGTCAGAGGATCAGAAGTCGTAGCGCAGACGCACCAGATTCATATCACCCAGGTTATCGGTGCTGGAGGTGAAGACATGTTCGTAATCAACACGGAAACCGTAGTCGAGGAACAGCGTCACACCCAGACCGTTGTCGATGCGCTGGTAATCACGACCGGTCATGATCTCAATGCGATCGCCCATAACATAAGGCTGCACCGCTTTCAGACCATACTGCGCCACCGGGATTTTGTAACCGGCGAAATATTCAATGCCCCACGCATCGCCAGCAAAGTAGTCATGCACATCTTTGCGTTTGGTGGTCATGAAGTTCTGATACCAGCCACCACCGGCTGACAACGTCCAGTTGCCTGGTGTCCAGCTCAGTGCCGTGCCGTAAATGTTCTGATCGTAATCGCGGCTTTCGCCGTTGTTCGGGTTACGCATCGCCGCGCGGGTGTAGTTCCACGCCGTGCCCCAGCTCAGATCGTCAGTGATGTGGTAATCCACACCCAGCGAGCCGCCGCCTTTACGCTTATAGCGCAGGCCATTGCCTGGCAGATAGTCGTTATCCTCGAACAGATACGAAGCGTAGATATCCGCATCGCCGAACGTGTTCTTATATTTTAGCTGTTTACGTGAACGGTAAGATCCGTCGTAGTCGCCGTTGATTCCGTTGCCCGGCGCCTGACCGACCATATCGTAATCCCAGATATCGGTCTTGGCGCCCACAGTGTCGTAATAGACGCTGTTCTGCTGACCAAAGGTAAGCTGACCCCAGGTTTTGCTTTTCAGACCGGTGTAGAGCTGGCGACGCGTGGTGTTATTGGCACCGTCCGCATAGTGACGATCCCAGCCGAATACCGCCGGGACGTTAACGCCCAGCTCGTAGTAGCTGATCCAGCTGACGTCATCAAACAGGTAGTAGTCAGCGCCGAAACGGAAACGGGTGCCGCCATCGAAACCGTCACGCTTGTAGGACTTGTCATCCACGCCGGTCTGATGATTGAACTGAGCACGAATGCTGCCGCCAACAGTGAAATTAAGACGGCTAAGCGGGTCGCCTGCCTGCGGATCCTGTTTTAACAGAGTAACTTCCGCCTGGCTGGCGAAAGGAAGAATAGCCATCAGTGCAGCCACTGCACTCAGAGAAAAAGTACGCATTTTCATTTTTTATTTATGTCCTGATACGCTCCAGTGATGAGCGGCAGGCATAGTACTGGCGAAAAATCCGCACAGGAAGTGTTTATATTATAAATTTGTGCGAACCCGCCTTATTCGCATCAAAAGCTAAAAAATTAAGCCAAATCAGTTACTTTAACGCAAACCCCATCTTCTTCCTGGACCTGGCTTTCGGATTATCGCCAATGAGAGGGCCAAATAAAAACGGCTCCCGAAGGAGCCGTTTTTCACATTACATCGCCTTACATGGCCTTTATCTGGGCATGCATTTCCTGAACGGAGATAACCTGTTCCGTCGGGTCTGCATTCAGCGCCATCGCAGTCGCGAAGCCGCCGTTCAGCGTGGTGTCGTAGTGCACTTTATACTGCAGTGCGCTACGGCGAATCAGCTTCGAATCTTCAATCGCCTGACGACCCGCCGTGGTATTGACGATGTAGCTATACTCGCCATTTTTCAGACGGTCCTGAATGTGCGGACGACCTTCATGCACCTTGTTAACCAGACGCGGATTGATGCCCGCTTCGCCCAGCACAACCGCCGTGCCGTGAGTCGCATCCAGTTCAAAACCAAACTTCTGCAGCTTAGCGGCCAGGTCGACGATACGTTTCTTGTCGCCTTCACGCACCGACAGCAGCGCACGGCCCGACTTCTTCATGTTGCTCTGTGCGCCCAGCATCGCTTTAGAGAACGCCTCAGCGAACGTGCGTCCCACCCCCATCACTTCGCCGGTAGAGCGCATTTCTGGCCCCAGAATCGGGTCAACGCCCTGGAACTTGTTGAACGGCAGCACCACCTCTTTAACGGAGTAGTAAGGCGGGATCACCTCTTCAGTGACGCCCTGCTCTGCCAGTGTTTTACCTGCCATCACGCGCGCGGCCACTTTCGCCAGCGGGACACCGGTCGCTTTAGAGACGAACGGAACGGTTCGCGCCGCACGTGGGTTGACTTCAATCAGGTAGACTTCGTTGTCTTTCACCGCGAACTGGACGTTCATCAGGCCGCGAACGTTCAGCTCGAACGCCAGCTTCTCAACCTGCTGGCGCATCACATTCTGAATCTCCTGACTCAGGGTGTAGGCCGGCAGTGAACAGGCGGAGTCACCAGAGTGCACGCCTGCCTGCTCGATGTGTTCCATGATGCCACCAATCAGCACCCGCTCACCGTCGCAAATCGCATCCACATCCACTTCAACCGCATCATCCAGGAAGCGATCCAGCAATACCGGCGCATCGTTAGAAACCGAAACCGCCGTCTGGAAGTAGCGCTTCAGGTCGATCTCGTCGTAGACGATCTCCATGGCCCGGCCGCCCAGTACATAAGAAGGACGCACCACCAGCGGATAACCCAGGCCGGCGGCTTTCTCCACCGCCTGCTCAAGCGTAGCGACGGTGGCGTTAGCCGGTTGCTTCAGGTTCAGGCGATCAACCGCCTGCTGGAAACGTTCACGGTCTTCTGCACGGTCAATCGAGTCCGGGCTGGTGCCGATAACCGGTACGCCAGCGGCTTCCAGCGCTCGCGCCAGTTTCAGCGGGGTCTGACCGCCATACTGCACGATCACGCCTTTTGGCTGCTCAAGGCGCACAATCTCCAGCACATCTTCCAGCGTGACCGGCTCGAAGTAGAGGCGATCGGAGGTATCGTAATCGGTTGAGACGGTTTCCGGGTTACAGTTGACCATAATGGTCTGGTAACCATCTTCACGCAGCGCCAGGGCAGCGTGAACACAGCAGTAGTCGAATTCGATACCCTGACCGATACGGTTGGGGCCACCCCCCAGAATCATGATTTTTTCGCGATCCTGACTTGGGTTGGCTTCGCACTCCTCTTCATAAGTGGAGTACATGTAGGCAGTATCCGTCGCGAATTCTGCGGCACAGGTATCTACGCGCTTATAGACCGGATGCAGATTAAACTGCTGACGCAGCTTGCGGATTTCGCTCTCTGACACACCCGCCAGCGTCGCCAGCCGTGCATCGGCAAAGCCTTTACGCTTCAGCGTGCGCAGGAAGGTCGCATCGAGGCTGTTCACGCCTTCGCGGGCCACCTGATCTTCCAGTTTCACCAGCTCTTCAATCTGCACCAGGAACCAGCGGTCCACATTGGTCAGATTGAATACGCCATCCACTGACATACCCGCACGGAAAGCGTCTGCGATGTACCAGATGCGGTCTGAACCGGCATCTTTCAGCTCACGGCGGATGCGGGTTAATGCTTCCGGATCGTCGAGGTGCACTTTCGGGTCGAAGCCATTAGCACCCACTTCCAGGCCGCGCAGCGCTTTCTGCATGGATTCCTGGAAAGTACGACCAATCGCCATCACTTCACCGACCGATTTCATCTGCGTGGTCAGGCGATCGTTGGCACCGGCAAATTTTTCGAAGTTGAAACGCGGAATCTTGGTGACGACGTAGTCGATTGAAGGTTCGAACGAAGCGGGCGTTAAACCGCCGGTGATATCGTTCATCAACTCATCGAGGGTATAGCCGACCGCCAGTTTGGCCGCCACTTTAGCAATCGGGAAACCGGTCGCTTTTGAGGCCAGCGCTGAGGAGCGTGACACGCGTGGGTTCATCTCGATGACAATCAGACGGCCATCTTTCGGGTTAACCGAGAACTGTACGTTGGAGCCGCCGGTTTCAACACCGATCTCACGCAGTACCGCCAGCGAGGCGTTACGCATGATCTGATACTCTTTGTCGGTCAGCGTCTGGGCAGGTGCAACCGTGATGGAGTCACCGGTATGAATTCCCATCGCGTCGAAGTTTTCGATTGAGCAGACGATGATGCAGTTGTCGTTTTTATCGCGCACCACTTCCATCTCATACTCTTTCCAGCCAATCAGCGACTCATCAATCAGCAGCTCATTGGTGGGTGAGAGGTCGAGACCACGTTCACAAATCTCTTCAAACTCTTCACGGTTATAGGCGATGCCACCACCGGTGCCGCCCATGGTAAAGGAGGGACGGATAATGCACGGGAAGCCAACATCTTCTGCCACAGCCAGCGCTTCTTCCATGGTGTGTGCAATGCCGGAGCGTGCGGTATCGAGACCGATGCTTTTCATCGCCACGTCGAAGCGACGACGATCTTCTGCTTTGTCGATCGCATCAGCGGTCGCGCCAATCATGGTGACGCCAAACTCTTCCAGCACGCCATGACGTTCCAGCTCCAGCGCACAGTTCAGCGCTGTCTGTCCGCCCATTGTTGGCAGTACTGCATCCGGGCGCTCTTTTTCAATGATTTTGCGCACCACTTCCCAGTGAATCGGCTCAATGTAGGTCGCATCAGCCATTTCCGGGTCGGTCATGATCGTCGCCGGGTTGGAGTTCACCAGAATGACGCGGTAGCCCTCTTCACGCAGCGCTTTACACGCCTGCGCACCGGAATAGTCAAATTCGCAGGCCTGGCCGATCACAATCGGACCGGCACCAAGAATCAGGATGGATTTTAGGTCTGTACGTTTTGGCATGAATTAGCTCCTGATTACTTCGCTTGCAGACGGAATGCGTCAATCAATTCAATAAAGTGGTCAAACAGCGGCGCAGCATCACCCGGGCCCGGGCTGGCTTCCGGGTGTCCCTGGAAGCTGAATGCGGGCTTGTCAGTGCGATGAATGCCCTGCACGGTTTTATCGAACAACGAAATGTGCGTAACACGCAGGTTCGCAGGCAGATTGTTCTCATCGACCGCAAAACCGTGGTTCTGTGCGGTGATCATCACGCGGTTGTTTTCGAGATCTTTCACCGGATGGTTGCCGCCGTGGTGGCCGAGCTTCATCTTCACGGTCTTAGCACCGCTGGCCAGCGCCAGCAGCTGATGACCCAGGCAGATACCGAACACCGGGATCTCTGTCTTCAGGAAGGACTGAATCGCGCTGATGGCGTAGTCGCACGGCTCCGGGTCACCAGGACCGTTGGAGAGGAAAATGCCGTCCGGATTCAGCTTCAGAACCTCTTCAGCCGGCGTCTGTGCCGGAACCACGGTCAGACGACAGCCGCGATCAACCAGCATGCGCAGGATGTTGCGCTTGGTGCCGTAGTCGTACGCCACCACATGGTAAGGCAGCGACTCCGCAGTAGCCTGCTCTGGCAGACCCGCGTCCAGCGTCCAGCTGCCCTGCTGCCAGCTGTAAGTCTCCGTCGTGCAGACCTCTTTCGCCAGATCCATTCCTTTCAGTCCCGGGAACGCCTGGGCTTTTTGCAGCGCCAGTGCGACATCCGGATTGTCGCCGGCAATAATGCAGCCGTTCTGCGCCCCTTTCTCCCGCAGCAGGCGCGTCAGCTTGCGGGTATCGATATCGGCAATCGCCACGATGTTGTTGCGCTGCAGGTAGGCGGATAAGCCCTCTTCGCTACGGAAGTTGCTGGCAATCAGCGGCAGGTCACGAATAACCAGGCCCTGCGCATGAATCTGGCTGGATTCTTCGTCGGCGGCATTGGCACCGACATTACCGATATGGGGATAAGTGAGAGTGACGATTTGGCGGGAATAGGAAGGATCAGTGAGGATTTCTTGATAACCGGTCATTGAAGTGTTGAAAACGACTTCTCCCACTGCCGATCCTGTTGCCCCGATGGCCCGACCGTGGAATTGGGTTCCGTCTTCCAGAACCAGGATTGCTGACTTGATCAAAACATCCTCCAGGGAATAAACAGTCAATATATCTGCATATTAATTCAAAATAGCCGCCTGAATCAATGCAAAAACCGCCTGAATTGTCGATTTTTGGCAAATTGCGCGCATTCTAATGATCGCCCTGGTCATTGTCTACCCTGCAGCGGGATTTTTTCATACTTATCTGCCTTATGAGGAAGAAAACGGGTATGAGCGGCAAAAAGAGGGGAAAACTCGGCGAAATAATCGTTTGCCAGGCAGCGTAAAAACTAAATTAACGTAAGCGCCCCCATATTTTTGACCAAATGGTCAAAAACGGCACCTTCCAGGGAAAATAAATGCAGGAAAGAGAGAAAAACAACAGTCATGTATGGTTTTTTAATGATAATGGCGTTTTTCAGATAAAATTAAGGGCAATAAAAACATTGCCCCTTTTCAATCAAGGCATTACCGATTGAAATAACCACATCACGATGGTTCACAACACTCACAACATCGACAAATCCAGCACGTCCCGCATATCAAAAAGGCCAGATTTCTTATCTTTCAGCCATAAAGCCGACTTAACCGCACCATTTGCAAAGGTCATACGGCTCGAAGCCTTGTGGGTAATCTCTACCCGCTCGCCGATATCGGCAAACATCGCCGTATGCTCACCCACGATGTCACCCGCGCGTACTGTCGCAAAACCGATGGTCTGCGGCTGGCGTTCGCCGGTGTAGCCTTCACGCGTATAGACCGCATGCTCATCCAGTTTCCACTGCATAGCATCGGCTATCGCCTCACCCATCGCCAGCGCGGTGCCAGACGGCGCATCCACTTTATGGCGGTGGTGGGCTTCGACGATCTCAATATCCGCGTACTCACCCATCACTTTGGCAGCCTTCTCCAGTAGCTTCAGCACCAGGTTAACCCCCACGCTGAAGTTAGCAGCGAACACAATAGGGATATCTTCCGCCGCCGCGCGAATAGCCGCTTTGCCTGCCTCATCAAAACCGGTGGTGCCAATCACCATCGCTTTGCCGTACTCACGGCAGATCGCCATATACTCCAGCGTACCTTCCGGTCGGGTGAAGTCGATCAGCACATCAAAGTCGTTAATCACCGCGCTTAAATCGTCTGCGATGATGATGCCATTCTTTCCGATGCCCGCTAATTCACCAGCGTCGCTGCCGGTCAGCGATGAGCCTGAACGGGCCAGTGCCGCACCCAGTTCAACGCCTTCTGCCTGCTGCGTCGCCTGAATCAGATTACGGCCCATACGGCCCGGCGCGCCCACAATAGCAATGCGGATAGTGTTCATATTTATTCATTCCTAAAACAAAACTATGCATCTAAAGCGTCATCAGGTTAACGATGAGTTAACAGTCACGCCACTATTAATCCGTGATAATAAGAATTTTATGCCAGCCGCCTGTGATTATCAGTAAAAGCAATCATCGCAGCAAACCATGGCGTTTCTGGCAGAATACAAAAACAAAAAAGACCGAACAGAGTCGGCCTTTTTATCAGTCATATCGAAGAGTTACTGCACGTTGCGTACTTCGACCCGCAGCTCTTTAGGCACTTCGAAGACAATATTCTCTTCACGGCCAATCAGCTCAATCGCCGCTTCACCGCCCAGCTCACGCAGACGCTGGATCACCTGCTGCACCAGAATATCGGGGGCTGAGGCACCTGCGGTAACGCCGATGCAGGCCACACCTTTTACCCACTCTTCCTGAATATCATCCGCAGAATCGATCAGCTTCGCCAGTTTACCGGCACGCTGTGCCAGCTCGGCCAGACGGTTAGAGTTCGAGGAGTTCTTAGAACCGACCACCAGCACCACTTCCGCATCTTTCGCCAGAGTACGAACGGCTTCCTGACGGTTGGTGGTGGCGTAGCAGATATCATCTTTACGCGGCCCGATGATCGCCGGGAAACGCTGACGCAGGGCATCAATGATGTCAGAGGTGTCATCCACCGACAGCGTGGTCTGCGTCATGAAGCTCAGATTGTTTTCGTCTTTGACGGTCAGTCTGAAGACATCTTCCGGTGACTCCACCAGGTACATGCCGCCATTAGGGTTGTTGTACTGCCCCATGGTGCCTTCAACTTCCGGATGACCCGCATGACCGATCAGAATCGCTTCCACACCTTTACGGCTGGCGCGCGCCACTTCCATATGGACCTTGGTCACCAGCGGACAGGTGGCGTCGAACAACATGGTCAGATTGCGCGCTTTGGCTTCGGCCCGCACCGCCTGTGAAACACCGTGCGCGGAGAAGATCAGAATCGCTTTATCCGGCACTTCGCTGATCTCTTCAATGAAGATGGCACCACGTTCACGCAGGCTGTTCACCACGTAACGGTTATGCACCACTTCGTGACGGACGTAGATTGGCGCGCCATACATCTCCAGCGCGCGCTCAACAATACTGATGGCGCGATCAACGCCAGCGCAGAAACCGCGCGGATTAGCTAACAGGATTTGCATCGTTCGCCTCCAGCGCTGGATCGATTTCCAGCACCTCTACATCAAACTGAATACGACGACCTGCCAGCGGATGGTTGAAATCCACGGTGATCGAGTCACCGGAGACTTCACGGATCACGCCTGGCATTTCACTGCCGCCCATGCCGCTGAACAGCATGATGGCACCCACTTCCGGTTCACCTGCATCAATAAAGTCCCGACGCGAGAAATACTGGATCAGGTCTGGGCTGACGCCGCCAAAGGCGTCTTCCGGCTCGAGGGTGAACTGTTTGTTTTCACCCGCGTTCAGCCCCAGCAGTGCCTGCTCAAGTGCCGCAGAGAGGCTGCCATCACCGAGACGGAACAGCGCGGGCTTGCCGTTTGCACGGGTCGATTCCGCCGTCGAGCCATCTTCCAGCTTCAGCGTAAAATGCACCAACACCGCGCTTTCGCGCTGTACGGACTCAGTCATCACTTACCCTTTCTGTTTAGCCTGTTTGCCGTTCGGGCTGAAAAAGCCCTCCAGCACCACCAGTGCCGCACCAATACAGATGCCGCAGTCAGCGATATTAAATGTAGCGAAGTGCCAGTTACCGACATAAAAATCGATAAAATCGACCACAAAGCCATGGTATGAGCGATCGAACAGATTGCCGATCGCACCGCCAATGATCAGAGCATAGGCGATGTTAGCCATCTTCTGACTGGCGTGATTGCGATACATCATCACCATCAGTGAGATTACGATAGCCAGCGCGATACCGGCAAAGAACCAGCGCTGCCAGCCGCCTTTGTCCGCCAGGAAACTGAACGCCGCGCCATAGTTGTGCGCGTAGAACAGGTTCAGGTAGGGCATCAGCGGCTGAGTTTCATGCAGCATCATGTTGTTCATCACCCACTGCTTGCTGGCGAAGTCGACAACAATCACCACCAGCACCAGCCACAGCCAGCGCAATCCGGTTGATAAAATAGGTTTACGCATCAGGCAAATTCACGCTGTTCGCCGTCACCGGCTACGTTAGTGTAACAACGACCACAGACTTCAGCATGCTCAGGATTCTGTCCGACGTCGGTAGTGTAATGCCAGCAGCGCTGACATTTCTCGCCTTCAGCCTTGTGCAGCGCGATTTTCAGACCTTTCAGCAGTTCACTCTGCTGCGCTTCGTCGTTCGCCAGGGCGTAATCCGCTACCTGTGCCCCAGAGGTCAGCAGCACAAAGCGCAGCTCATTGCCCAGCGCCTGCAGTTTAGCGGCCAGCTCCGGATCGGCATACAGCGTAACCGTCGCTTCCAGTGCGCCACCGATACGTTTATCCGCACGCGCCTGCTCAATCACCTTGTTCACTTCGCCACGCACTTTCAGCAGCTCAGCCCAGTAGGCATCATTCAACGCTTCATCTTCCGCCAGGCCAAACAGACCCTGATACCACTCCTCGGTGAAGACATATTGCGCACGTTCACCTGGCAGGTAGCCCCAGATCTCATCCGCTGTAAAGGACATGATCGGTGCCATCCAGCGCACCAGCGCTTCGACGATATGCCACAGCGCGGTCTGGCAGCTGCGACGTGCCAGGCCATCGCCTTTCGCGGTGTACTGACGATCCTTGATGATGTCGAGATAGAAGCTGCCCATCTCAATCGAGCAGAACTGCATCAGACGCTGGATCACTTCATGGAAATCGTAGTTCTCATAAGAGGCAACGATATCGGCCTGTGCCGCCTGTGCGCGACCTACTGCCCAGCGATCGACGACGACCATCTCTTCCGGTTTCACCAAATCGGTGGCCGGGTTGAAGCCGCTAAGGTTAGCCAGCAGGAAGCGTGCGGTGTTACGGATACGACGATAAGCATCGGCAGAGCGCTTGAGGATCTCATCGGAGACCGCCATTTCACCCGAGTAGTCGGTTGAGGCCACCCACAGACGCAGAATATCGGCGCCCAGTTTGTTCATCACATCCTGCGGCGCGACCGTATTGCCGATTGATTTCGACATTTTACGGCCCTGACCGTCCACGGTGAAACCGTGCGTCAGTACCTGACGATAAGGCGCTTTGCCCTTCATCGCCGTGGAGATCATCAGCGAGGACATAAACCAGCCGCGATGCTGATCGGATCCTTCCAGATAGAGATCAGGAGCATGCCCGCCAAATTCCGGACGCGCATCAACCACGGAATAGCTGGTTGAACCGGAGTCAAACCAGACGTCCAGCGTATCCGGCACTTTGACGTAATGATCGGCGTCGTCGCCCATCAGTTCACGTGGGTCGAGATCCCACCAGGCCTGAATGCCCTCCTGCTCAACGCGCTGCGCCACTTTCTCCATCAGCGCCAGCGTGTCCGGGTGCAGCTCTTCGCTCTCTTTGTGAACGAACAGTGCCATCGGTACGCCCCAGGTACGCTGACGAGAGATGCACCAGTCAGGACGGTTAGCCACCATGGATTCGATACGCGCCTGGCCCCAGTCCGGGATCCACTGCACGCCTTTGATCTCTTTCAGTGACTGCGCACGCAATCCTTTCTGATCCATGCTGATGAACCATTGCGGCGTGGCGCGGAAGATGATCGGCGTTTTATGACGCCAGCAGTGCGGGTAGCTGTGCAGCAGTTTCTCAACATGCAGCAGCGCGCCCTTCTCTTTCAGCAGTTCAACGATCATGTCGTTGGCTTTAAAGACGTTGACCCCATCCAGCGTCGGATAAGTGCCTGGCAGATAGGTGCCATCCGGTCCGACCGGATTAGCCGTTTCGATGCCATATTTCTGGCCGATAACATAGTCATCCGGACCGTGGCCTGGCGCGGTGTGAACTGCACCGGTACCCGCGTCCAGCGTCACGTGATCGCCCAGAACTACCAGCGACTCAAGCGCCAGGAACGGATGCTGGAATTTCTGCAGCTCCAGCGCAGCGCCCTGGCATTCGCCCAGTACCTGCCATTCGCTGACACCGGCGCGCTTCATCACGCTCTCGACCAGATCTTTTGCCAGGATCAGCGCGCGACCGTCGATCTGCAGCAACTGATACTCAAATTCCGCATTTAACGAGATGGCGCGGTTAGCCGGTAACGTCCACGGCGTCGTCGTCCAGATTACCAGTGAGATCGGGCCATTGACCTGGGATACGCCAAACGCCTCACGCACCGCGTCGGTATCGACGGCGTTAAACATCACATCAATCGACGGTGACGTTTTGTCGTAATACTCCACTTCCGCTTCTGCCAGAGCAGAACGGCAATCCAGGCACCAGTGCACCGGCTTCGCGCCTTTGTGCAGGTGGCCGTTGCCGATGATTTTACGGAGCGCACGAATGATGTTGGCTTCGGTTCCGAAATCCATAGTCAGGTAAGGACGATCCCAGTCGCCCAGCACGCCCAGACGGATAAAGTCCGCCTTCTGGCCTTCAACCTGTTCAGCGGCGTATTTGCGGCATGCTGCGCGGAATTCAGCGGCGGTGACTTTCTCGCCTGGCTTGCCGATCATCTGCTCAACTTTGTGTTCGATTGGCAGACCGTGACAGTCCCAGCCCGGCACATACGGCGAGTCATAACCCGCCATGCCTTTCGACTTAACGATAATGTCTTTCAGAATCTTGTTAACGGAGTGACCAATATGAATGCTGCCGTTCGCATACGGAGGGCCATCATGCAGGATAAAGGTTTTTTTCCCTTTTTTGGCTTCGCGGATGATGCCGTACAGGTTGTCGGCATACCAGCGTTGCAACATTCCCGGTTCGCGTTTGGCCAGATCGCCACGCATCGGGAATCCCGTTTCCGGCAAATTCAGGGTAGATTTATAGTCACTCATCAGATTCTCGATTCCGTTTTTCGCTCAGGTTAAAGCAGCCCAAAGAACTGCCGGGCCGTTACCACATCGTTCGCAATTTGTTCT
Source organism: Candidatus Pantoea varia (assembly GCF_900115075.1). Taxonomy (GTDB): domain Bacteria; phylum Pseudomonadota; class Gammaproteobacteria; order Enterobacterales; family Enterobacteriaceae; genus Pantoea; species Pantoea varia. The sequence goes on along the minus strand of NZ_FOVG01000002.1, from coordinate 389,714 downwards.
TTCAACGCCTCCAGTGAGGCAAAGCGCTGCTCGTTTCGTATTTTCTGTTTCAGCACCACATCAATGTGACGACCATAGAGATCCATATTGATGTCGAGCAGGTGAACTTCAAGCTGCTGGCGTAAACCTTTTACGGTCGGGCGGGTGCCGATATTGGCGACACCAGGCAGTGGCTCGGGCGTCAGACCCTGTACTTCCACCGCATAAACCCCTTTCACTGGCGTAACGCTGCGGCGTAAAGGAAGGTTCGCAGTGGGGAAACCCAGCGTACGTCCCAGTGCATCACCGTGCACGACGCGACCGGAAATAGTGAAGGGATGACCTAACAGCGACTGCGCCAGCGCTAAATCATCTGCAGCCAGTGCCTGACGCACGGCGGTGCTGCTGATTCGCTTACCGCCATCACAGAAGGTTTCGGTGCTGACGACCTCAAAGCCATACTCCACACCGGCTTTCTGTAATAACAGGAAATCCCCCTGGCGACCAGCGCCGAAGCGGAAATCATCGCCCACGGCAAGATACTTCACGTCCAGCTTGTCGACTAACAGATCATTGATAAACCGCTGGGCGGACAAGGCCGCAAAGCGACGGTCGAACCGCACGCACAGCACTTTATCCACGCCGGCTTCCGCCATGTAGCGCAGCTTTTCACGCAGGCGCGTCAGGCGAGCCGGGGCTTTATCACCGGCAAACAGCTCCAGCGGCTGTGGCTCAAACACCATGACCACCACCGGCAGATTACGCTTACGTCCCTCTTCACACAGACGCGACATCAGCGCCTGATGCCCACGGTGCACGCCATCGAAATTACCAATGGTCAGAACGCAGCCGCGATGCTGCTCGTTAAGATTATGAATACCGCGGATAAACTTCATGGCTGGCCCAAACCGGTGGAAATCGGCGGATTATACCCTTGAAAGCGACTCAGGTTAACCCGTCAGCACGCCTTTCATGCTTTAGGCGCTGCATTTCCTGTTGCAGAAGCGCATGTTAAGAATTTTGTCGCGAAATACTGTATTCAGCGAGGGGAAGCTGGTAGAATCTTGCGCCATCAAATACGTAACCGAGTGCCGCTTTTAGGGCGACGCTTATTTGCACAAATCCATTGACAAAATCAGGTTAGAAGGGCATAGTCCTCGGCCTTTGATTTGTCTCTATAGAACACATTTGGGAGTTGGACCTTGGCTAATATCAAATCAGCTAAGAAACGCGCCGTAACATCTGAGAAACGCCGCAAGCATAACGCTAGCCGCCGCTCAATGATGCGTACCTTCGTTAAGAAAGTATACGCGGCGATCGCTTCAGGCGACAAAGCTGCTGCGCAGAACGCATTCAATGAAATGCAACCACTCGTGGATCGTCAGGCCGCTAAAGGTCTGATCCACAAAAACAAAGCTGCACGTTATAAATCGAACCTGACTGCACAGATCAACAAACTGGCTTAATCGCCTGTTGTTAATCGCTTTGTTGAAAAAGCCGGCTTACGCCGGTTTTTTTTCGTCTGTACTCTGGCGGGGAAAGAGTCCGCTGAAGTCTGCGTGACAGAGACGCTGCACCGCCGGATGCTGAATCATCCGCTCCGCGAAGAGGATGTGATATTCCTCTGATACCGCATCAAGCTGCCCGACTTCATAAATTCCCTCCTGATGACTAATCTCCAGCAAAGGCGCGACAAAAATCGCCTTCTGCCGCGCACCAAACGCCTTCATCAGTGCTGCATCATCAAACTCCCCGAGAATCTCCACCTGCAATCCCTGGGTAGTGATCCAGTTGAGGATTTTTCGTCCCAGCATTGAGCGGCGTCCCGGAATCAGGAGTGGACGCGTCTCCAGACAGGCCGGAAATGCGTGTTCGGTGAGCGGCTGAGTAGACCAGAAACTGATCGGGCACTCCCCCAGTTTCACTGAAAACAGCCCTTCCTGTTGGGTGGGATCGATGGAGCAGTCAGAGATAATCATATCCAGCTTATGCTGACTGAGCTGCTCCAGCAGCATCTCGTGGGTCGACTCAAAACAGCGCAGATGGATTTTCTCCTCTGCAACCACCGCCGTTTCCAGCACCTTGCTGACCAGTTGTTTAGAGAGCGCATCTGCTACCCCGACATCCAGCAACAGATGGGACTCTTTACGGTAGTTCACGATATCCAGCATCTCCTGACCCAGCGTAAACATGCGGTCCGCATAGCGGAACACCAGTTGCCCCAGTTCAGTCGGCACCAGTCCCCGTCCCTGACGCCGGAACAGCTTGCCCTGCAGGCGCTCCTCCAGCGTCTTAATCTGCCCGGTAATGGTCTGGGGTGTCAGAGAGAGCACTTCTGCCGCAACCGTCACAGAGCCGCTTTTGCAAATCTGCCAGAAGTAATAGAGATGGTTAAAATTGAGCTGATTCATCGAAAAAAGGAGGCTTTCGCCTCCTCTCCATTAACGCAGTTTAATCCGCAGTAGGGTATAGCCAATAACCGCTGACAGCACAGAGCCTGTCAGGATCCCCAGTTTAGAGAAGGTCACAAGCTGCTCATGTGCCGAATCGAAGGCCAGCGAACTGATGAAAATAGACATCGTAAAACCGATGCCGCACAGCACGCCAATCGCCATGATATCGCGGATGGTGGTGCCGTCAGGTAACACTGCCAGCCGCAGTTTTACGGCCAGCCAGCAGAACAATGTAATGCCTAAAGGCTTACCGATTAACAGGCCGAGGATGATGCCTGAAGGCTCCGGTGAAAGGACGTCACGCAGCGTAATACCGGCCAGTGAAATACCGGCGTTAGCGAAGGCAAACAGCGGCAAAATTAACCAGTTCACCCACGGCATCAGACCGTGCGCCAGATGTTCTGCTGGTGAATGCCCTTCTCTCTTTTCCAGCGGTATGAAGAAGCCAACAATCACGCCCGCCAGCGTGGCATGGACACCTGACTTCAGCACGGCGGTCCAGAGCACGATCCCAACCAGCATGTAGACCGAAATTTTACGGACATTAAAGTAATTCAGCACTGCCAGCACAACGATAGCCCCTGCAGCAACGCCCAGGGATAGCATTGAGAGGCCACTGGTATAGAACAGGGCGATAATAACGATAGCCCCCAGATCATCGATAATCGCCAGCGCCATCAGGAAAACTTTCAGTGCAGCAGGAACACGACTGCCAAGCAGGGCGAGTACGCCCAGAGCAAACGCGATATCGGTCGCCGTAGGGATAGCCCAGCCGTTGCGTGCTATCTCATCACCATGGTTGAAAGCGAGGAAGACAAGGGCGGGCAGTGCCATGCCGCCTAATGCTGCTATGACGGGAAAGATCGCCTTGTCACGGCTTGCAAGTTCGCCGACTATCAGCTCGCGCTTCACTTCCAGACCAATCAGCAGGAAAAACAGCGCCATCAGCGCATCGTTAATCCACAACAGCAGATTTTTACTGATATCCAGCGCACCGAAGCGGATTTGAACGGGTTCATTGAGAAACGCCTGATAGCCCTGAGCGGTTTCGACAGAGTTGGCGAGAATCATGGCAGCCACTGCCGCCATGATTAACACCATGCCATTACTGGCGTCACTTTCAATGAAGCTTTTAAGCAGGTTTTTGAGACTACGAGGCTTATTCAACGTTTATCTTCCTGATCAGCGATAGAAAGATACAGAGTGTAGCGGCTACTATAGTTCGTTAAAAGCAGCTTATGCCTCGCCTTTTCTTCGGTTTAACCGAAGAAAAGGCGAAAAATCTGTTAATGCTAACGACGGATGATCTTATTTTACCCGCACCATCAAAGCGGCAAAAAAAACGGAACCAGAGGTTCCGTTTTTTTACTCAGGCACGGTTTAGCGTGTCAGGTCGTCAAAGAATTTCTTCACGCCATCGAAAAAGCTCTTAGAACGCGGACTGTTATGCTCACCGCTTGGGCCGCCAAAACTTTCTTCCAGTTCACGCAACAGCGCTTTCTGTTTCTCATTCAGGCTGACCGGTGTTTCCACCACGACGCGACATAACAGGTCGCCGACCGCGCCGCCACGTACAGATTTGACGCCACGTCCGCGCATGCGGAACAGCTTGCCGGTCTGGGTTTCTGACGGCACTTTCAGCTTCACGCGACCATCCAGTGTCGGTACTTCAATCTCACCGCCCAGCGCCGCCATCGCAAAGTTGATCGGCACTTCACAGTAGAGGTTGTTCTCTTCACGCTCGAAGATCGGGTGTTTCTTCACCGATACCTGAACGTAGAGATCGCCGGCTGGTGCGCCCTGCTCGCCCGCTTCACCTTCGCCAGTCAGACGAATGCGATCGCCGGTGTCGACCCCAGCAGGAATTTTCACTGACAGCGTTTTTGACTTCTCAACGCGGCCATGACCATGACAGGCGTTGCACGGATCTTTAATTACCGAGCCACGACCATGACAGGTCGGACAGGCCTGCTGGACGGTGAAGAAGCCCTGGCGCATCTGCACCTGACCAGCACCGTGACAGGTTGAACAGGTTTGTGGCTGCGTTCCCGCTTTCGCGCCGCTGCCGTTGCAGACGTCACACTCTTCCAGCGTTGGAATGCGGATCTCTTTGGTCACGCCGCGTACCGCTTCTTCCAGCGACAGCTCCATGTTGTAGCGTAAATCGGCGCCACGGGATGCGCGCTGACGGCGTCCACCACCAAAGATGTCACCGAACACGTCGCCAAAGATATCGCTGAAGTCTGCACCGCCGCCACCAAAGCCGCCGCCGCCGCCGAATCCACCGCCCCCCATGCCGCCCTGTTCAAAGGCTGCATGACCATACTGATCGTAAGCCGCACGCTTCTGCGCATCGGTCAGGATTTCGTACGCTTCCTTGACCTCTTTAAATTTAGCTTCGGCTTCTTTATCACCGGGATTACGGTCCGGGTGAAATTTCATTGCCAGGCGTTTGTAAGCCTTTTTGATTTCACGCTCGTCCGCGGATTTGGCGACGCCTAAAATCTCGTAGTAATCACTCTTCGCCATGTTTATTTAGCCCTTAACATGATCGCACGGGCGTGGAGAGATCTCCTACGCCCGTGCTGGTTTCAACGGCTGTCAGGCCAACCGTCGCGCCCGGTCAGGGGCAATTATTTCTTGTTGTCTTTCACTTCTTCGAATTCAGCATCGACAACGTCGTCATCTTTCTTCGCTGACGCGTCGCCGGCATCTGCTGCACCCGCCTGAGACTGCTGTGCTGCTTCCATCAGTTTGCCGGACACTTCCATCAGCGCCTGCATTTTGGCGTCGATTTCAGCTTTGTCTTCGCCTCTCAGCGCAGTTTCCAGCGCGGCCAGAGCGGCTTCGATTGGCGCTTTATCATCAGCTGACAGTTTGTCGCCTGCTTCATCCAGCTGCTTACGCGTGCTGTGGGCAATCTGATCACCCTGGTTACGCGTCTGTACCAGCTCTTCGAACTTGCGGTCAGATTCAGCGTTCGCTTCCGCATCACGCACCATTTTCTGGATCTCTTCATCGCTCAGACCTGAAGAGGCTTTGATGGTGATTTTCTGCTCTTTACCGCTGTTCTTGTCTTTCGCTGACACGTGCAGGATACCATCCGCATCGATGTCGAAGGTCACTTCGATCTGCGGCAGACCGCGTGGCGCGTTCTGGATACCGTCGAGGTTGAACTGGCCCAGTGACTTGTTGTCATTGGCGCGCTTACGCTCACCCTGCAGCACGTGAATGGTCACGGCTGACTGGTTATCTTCAGCAGTCGAGAAGACCTGGCTGTGCTTGGTTGGGATGGTGGTGTTCTTGCTGATCAGCGAAGTCATCACGCCACCCATGGTTTCGATACCCAGTGACAGCGGGGTAACGTCCAGCAGCAGCACGTCTTTCACGTCGCCACCCAGTACACCACCCTGAACCGCAGCACCCACAGCAACCGCTTCGTCCGGGTTCACGTCTTTACGTGGCTCTTTACCGAAGAACTCAGTCACTTTGGCCTGAACCAGTGGCATACGAGTCTGACCACCGACCAGGATAACGTCGTTAATGTCTGAAACAGACAGACCGGCATCCTGCAGCGCAACTTTCAGAGGCGCGATTGAGCGTGCAACCAGATCTTCAACCAGTGATTCCAGTTTAGAACGGGTCACTTTGATGTTCAGGTGCTTAGGACCGGTCGCATCTGCCGTGATGTATGGCAGGTTAACGTCGGTCTGCTGTGCAGAAGAAAGTTCGATTTTCGCTTTCTCTGCCGCTTCTTTCAGACGCTGCATCGCCAGTGGATCGTTGTGCAGATCGATACCCTGGTCTTTCTTGAATTCAGCAACCAGATAGTTAATCAGGCGGCTATCGAAGTCTTCACCACCCAGGTGGGTATCACCGTTGGTTGCCAGAACTTCAAAGGTTTTTTCGCCGTCAACTTCGTCGATCTCGATGATTGAGATATCGAAGGTACCGCCACCCAGGTCATAAACCGCGATGGTGCGGTTGCCCTGGCCTTTATCCAGACCGTATGCCAGTGCAGCAGCAGTCGGTTCGTTAATGATACGTTTGACTTCCAGACCTGCGATACGGCCGGCATCTTTGGTCGCCTGACGCTGCGCATCGTTGAAGTAGGCCGGTACGGTAATAACCGCTTCAGTCACTGGCTCACCGAGGTAATCTTCGGCGGTCTTTTTCATTTTCTTCAGCACTTCAGCAGAGATCTGCGGTGGTGCCATTCTCTGACCTTTTACTTCCAGCCATGCGTCGCCGTTGTCAGCGCCGGTGATTTTGTAAGGCATGATTTTAATATCACGCTGTACTTCTTCGTCCTGGAAGCGACGACCGATCAGACGCTTAATTGCGAACAGGGTATTCTGCGGGTTGGTCACTGCCTGACGTTTAGCCGGTTGACCGACCAGAATTTCGCCATCCTGTGTATACGCAATAATTGAAGGCGTGGTGCGATCGCCCTCGGCATTTTCCAGCACGCGTGCTTTAGTGCCATCCATGATCGCAACACAAGAGTTGGTTGTACCCAGGTCAATACCAATAATCTTACCCATCTAAACATCTCCCACTTAAATTCGTTGCCAATTTGGGTTGTGAACCTTTTATGTGGGCGGGTTGTTTGCATTCAACTGCCAGCACATGCTTTTTTTCCAACGTTCACAACGCTCGATGACAAGTAAATGGGGCCGCTTCGATGCGCATCAAGGGCTAAACCAAAAAAAATTTTTTAACTTTGGCCCTGCCAGGATCAAAGAACGCTGTCACAACGCTGAATATGATGCGTCGCCTTGTTTCACTCAGAGAACAAGAGGGAATGCGTTTATTCCATCAACGATCATTTTAATGCCGAGGAACTATGGCAAATTCAACGCTGGCTAACCCTGCCCCGCTGGGCTTAATGGGATTTGGCATGACAACCATTCTGCTGAACCTGCATAACACAGGCCTGTTTGCCATGGACGTGGCGATTTTAGCGATGGGAATTTTTTATGGCGGGATCGCACAGGTACTGGCGGGTCTGCTGGAGTTTAAAAAGAACAACACGTTTGGGCTGACCGCCTTTACCTCTTACGGTATGTTCTGGTTGAGCTTTGTGGCGATCCTGCTGTTACCGGAAATGGGTCTGGCGAAAGCGCCTGACGAACGCTTCCTGGGTGCCTGGCTGGCACTGTGGGGCATCTTCACGCTGTTTATGTTTGTTGGCACGCTGAAAGGTGCGCGGATGCTGCAGTTTGTTTTCGGCTCGCTCACGCTGCTGTTTCTGCTACTGGCCGTGGCTCATCTCATGCACCTGCCTGCGCTGGTCGTGGCTGCGGGCTGGGTCGGGATCCTCTGTGGTGCCAGCGCCTGCTATCTGGCGATGGGTGAAGTGCTGAACGAAACCTTTGGTCGCACCCTTCTGCCGATTGGCGCAAAAGCGCTTTAAGCATACTTTTACCCATCAACAAAGACGCGGAGCCTGGCTCCGCGTCATCCTCTTACAACGACTTAATCCCCTGATTCAGTCCCGGCTCGTGGCTGACATCACGCCGCAGCCAGATCCCTGTCAGCAATCCCACCAACGCCAGCGCCATCACATACCAGCACGGTGCCATCACTGAGACATTCATCAGCAGCGACACAAAGATCGGTGTCAGGCCGCCAAAGATCGCGTAGGAAAGATTGTAGGAGAACGAAAGTCCGGTAAAACGCACCTCTGCCGGAAAGGCGCGCACCATCACAAACGGCACCACACCGACGATACCGACGCTGAGCCCCGCCACGCCATAGAGCAGGAAGAGCTGCTGCGGATAGAGGGCGCTCAGGTGATAAAACTGCCAGCTACAGATCGCCAGCAGCAGGCTGCCGACACACAGGGTACGACTGGCACCAAAGCGATCCGCAGCGAGTCCGGCAATAATGCAGCCGATGCAGAGCATCACGGTGGCGATGCTGTTGGCCTGCAGGGTCAGTGCGGGCGCGATGCCCTGCTGCTTCTGCAGCCAGACCGGCGACATCAGAATCACGACGACAATGCAGGCGGAGAGCAGCCAGGTCAGCAGCATGGAGATCACAATCGACTTTTTATGCTCCGCCAGCACGGTCTTCAGCGGCAGGGTTTCAGCCAGCGCTTTACGCTGCTGCATCTCAATGAAGACCGGTGTTTCATGCAGCCAGCGGCGCAGGAACATCGCGATCAGCCCAAACACGCCGCCAAGGAAGAATGGAATACGCCAGCCGCCGTCATGAATGGCCTGTTGCGACATTGAGGTATTGATCAGCGTCGCCACCAGCGACCCCAATAAAATGCCGATGGTCAGCCCGGCCGTCAGCGTGCCACAGGCGATGCCGATACGTTTATAAGGCACGTGTTCAGCGACAAACACCCAGGCACCCGGCACTTCGCCTCCGATCGCCGCGCCCTGTAACATCCGCATCAGCAGCATCAGCAGTGGTGCTGCAATGCCAATCGTCTGCCAGGTGGGCAGAGCGCCCATCATCAGGGTCGGCAGCGCCATCAGCAGAATGCTCAGGCTGAACATCTTTTTACGGCCGAGCTTGTCGCCAAAATGCGCCATCACGATACCGCCCAGCGGACGTGCCAGATAGCCTGCGGCAAAAATGGCGAACGTCTGCAGCTGACGCAGCCATTCCGGGATATCTGAGGGGAAGAAGAGTTCGCCAATGACGGTGGCGAAGAAGACAAAAATGATGAAGTCGTAAAATTCCAGCGCACCGCCCAGCGCGGCCAGCGCCAGGGTTTTGTAATCCTTACCGGTCAGACGCTGTGTATGAGTCGGATTCATAATATTCCAGAGGCAAAAGAGATAAGGTTGTAAAGATAGCCTTACTATACCGTCAATCTTTTGCCACACCAGCAAGGCTATAGCTTATGCCTGAAATGGAGAATATTTAGTTATTTATCTCACGTATCGCGCTTTTAGGCCGAAATGCTGCTACGACCTCGCGATGCGTTTCGACGTAAGGCCCTTCCAGCAACTGTAAACAATAAGGTACAGATGCGAAGATGCCATGAACTTTTACGTTGCCCTGCTCATCCTTCAGCCCTTCCAGCGTCTCTTTGATCGACTTCGGCTGACCAGGCAGATTGAGGATCAGCGACTGTTTGCGGATCACCCCGACCTGACGCGACAGAATCGCAGTGGGCACGAACTGCAGGCTGATCTGGCGCATCTGCTCACCAAAACCGGGCATTTCACGATCGGCAACGGCCAGGGTGGCATCGGGCGTGACATCGCGTCGGGCCGGACCGGTGCCGCCGGTGGTTAACACCAGATGGCAAAAGCGTTCATCGACCAGCTCGCAGATCGCGTGCTCAATCATCGGCTGCTCGTCGGGCACCAGACGGGACTCAATCTCAAACGGGCTGCTGATTGCGCGACTCAGCCAGCTCTCCAGCGCGGGAATACCCTCATCCTGATAGATGCCGTTCGCGGCGCGATCGGAGACCGAGATCAGGCCAATGCGTAATGTATTCATGATTAGCTTCGCTGTGATTTACCGCGGTGCGGTGGAGTAAAAGGGGAATAGCAGAGAGGATAATATAAAGTGAAAGGGTCGGAAAAGGGAAAACCGTGGCAGCCTAAGCCACCACGGCCAGCCGGTTACAGCAGTTCTGCCAGCATCTTCTCAAGTTTGCCCTGATCAACGGCAAAATTGCGGATACCTTCTGCCAGCTTGGCAACGGCCATAGGATCCTGGTTGTGCTGCCACAGGAACTCAGACTCGGTCATACGGGCCGGACGCGCTTTGACTTCGCCGCTGTAGCTCAGTTTACGCTCAAGGGTGCCTTCGCTTTCTGCCAGCTCTTTCAGCAGCGCAGGAGAAATGGTCAGACGGTCACAGCCAGCCAGCTCGATGATTTCGCCGACGTTACGGAAGCTCGCGCCCATCACCACGGTTTCATAACCGTGCTGCTTGTAGTAGTTGTAGATTTCAGAAACAGAAACCACGCCTGGATCTTCGTGCGCGGCATACTCTTTCTTATCGGTATTGGCTTTATACCAGTCGAGGATACGGCCAACAAACGGAGAGATCAGGAACACGCCCGCTTCGGCACAGGCACGCGCCTGAGCAAAGGAGAACAGCAGGGTCAGGTTACAGTTGATACCCTCTTTTTCCAGCTGCTCTGCAGCACGGATGCCCTGCCAGGTAGAGGCCAGTTTGATCAGGATGCGGTCATTGCTGATACCGGCATCATTGTAGAGTTTGATCAGGCTGCGGGCTTTAGCAATGCTGCCTTCAGTGTCGTAAGAAAGACGCGCATCGACTTCAGTCGAGATACGGCCTGGGATCAGCTTCAGAATTTCCAGACCAATGTTAACGGCCAGCTTGTCAGAAACCAGCTGCAGCTGCTCTTCTTTGTTGCTGCTCTGCTCACGCGCCCAGCTAATCGCTTCATCGATCAGTTTACGGTATTCAGGAATTTGTGCGGCGTTGAGAATCAGAGAAGGGTTGGTGGTGGCGTCTTGTGGCTGATACAGCTTCATGGCTGCGATATCACCCGTGTCGGCGACGACGGTAGTGAGCTGACGCAGGGAGGTAAGTTTGTCCGTCATGTTCTTTTCTCTTAGTTAACTGTCAGTGTGAAAAAAGGCTGTTGCGATAATATCACGCGGCAACGGTGGCGCAAGGTCAGGGAATGCCGTTTACGATAGCGCGAACAAATAGGAGTGATTCGTCATTCTTTGCGGCTTTTTTGGTACACTGCGTAGCCTGATAAGCCGCCAATGCCCTGTTAAACCAGGCATTAACCGAGGAAGCAACTATGTTGATGGTGATCTCTCCCGCCAAGACGCTGGATTATGAAAGCCCGCTGGCGACAATGCGTTTCACCCAGCCTGCGCTGTTAGAAAAGTCACAACAGCTGATTGAGATTGCGCGCGATCTGTCACCCGCCAGCATCGCCTCGTTAATGGGCATCAGCGACAAACTGGCGCACCTCAATGCCGATCGCTTTAACAGCTGGCACCCCGATTTCTCACCTCAGAATGCCCGTCAGGCTATCCTGGCGTTTAAAGGTGATGTCTACACCGGCCTGCAGGCCGAAACCTTCAGCGATCAGGATTTTGATTTTGCTCAGCAGCATCTGCGCATGTTGTCAGGCCTGTATGGCGTGCTGCGGCCGCTCGATCTCATGCAGCCTTACCGGCTGGAGATGGGCATTCGCCTGGCGAATCCGGCGGGCAAAGACCTCTACACCTTCTGGGGCGATCTGATCACTGAAACGCTGAATGCCGCGCTGGCGGAACAGGGTGATGAGGTGTTGATTAATCTCGCCTCGGACGAATATTTCAGGTCGGTTAAGCCGAAGAAGCTGCAGGCACAGATGATTAAGCCGGTGTTCCTTGATGAGAAGAACGGCAGCTATAAAGTGATTAGCTTCTACGCCAAAAAGGCGCGTGGATTAATGAGTCGCTATGTGATTCAGCAGCGCCTGACAAAGCCGGAACAGCTTAAGGCGTTTGATGTGGATGGCTATCGTTTTGACGGGGCAAGCAGCAGCGAGAGTGAACTCGTCTTTAAGCGCGCGGAGCAGTAACGCCCCCGCGCGCACTGTGCTTTTCACATCACAAGCAGGCTTCCCGTAACCGGGAAGCTTTTCAAAGTACTACTTCAGCAGGAACGCCCGCAGCGAGGCGAAATCCCCCTTCATCTGATGCGACAGCAGCGGCAGATCGGCGCGCTCCGCTAACTCCGGCGGCAGCGTCAGGGTCTGCTCAAGGATCGCTTCCACGCTTTCACGGAATTTTGCCGGATGCGCAGTTCCGAGGAACACACCATACTCCCCTTCCTGCAGCTGATCGCGCAGCAGACGCCAGGCGATGGCAGCATGTGGCTCGGAAACGTAGCCCAGTTCTGCCAGTTCACGCATTGCAGCGCGAGTGGTCTCATCAGTGACTGCGCCACAGGCCAGATCGGTTAAGCGCCAGGTTTTACGGCGGAACAGCTCTTCCACCCGTGGCCAGTTGTTAGGCTGGCTGACATCCATCGCATTCGACAGCGTAGAGACAGTCAGGTTTGGCTGCCACTCGCCGTTGCCCAGGAAGCGCGGCACCGTGTCGTTGGCGTTGGTGGCGGCGATAAAGCGTTTGATCGGCAGGCCCAGTGATTTCGCCAGCAGACCGGCTGTCAAATCACCAAAGTTGCCGCTCGGCACAGAGACCACCAGCTGATTGCGTTTTTCCTGTGGCAGTTGCGCGACCGCTTCAAAGTAGTAGCAGATCTGCGCCAGCAGGCGGCTGATGTTGATGGAGTTAGCCGAGTTCAGGCCAATCGTCCGTTTCAGTTCTTCATCATCAAATGCCTGTTTGACCAGCGACTGGCAGGCATCGAAATCGCCGTCGATAGCGATAGTTTCGATGTTGCCGCCCAGGGTACAGAAGAGTTTCTCCTGCAGCGGACTGATTTTGTCCTGCGGATAGAGGATCACCACGCGCACGTTCTTCATGCCGTAGAAAGCGTGCGCCACGGCTGCGCCGGTGTCACCGGAGGTCGCGGTCAAAATGGTGATTTGCTCATCTGAGCCTGAGACATACGACAGCATCTGCGCCATAAAACGGCCGCCGAAATCTTTAAACGCCAGCGTCGGGCCGTGGAACAGCTCCAGACAGGCGATATCTTCGCTGACGGCTTTCACCGGGGCCGGGAAGGCAAAAGCGGCTTTAACACGCTCATGCAACTGCTGGGCCGGAATCTCGTCACCAATGAAAGCCGAGAGAATTTTGCTGCTGCGGCTGACAAAATCCATCTCCAGCATCGCGTCGATGTCGGTCAGTTCAAACTCTGGCAGTTCCAGCGGAAAGAACAGACCCTGCTGTGATCCCAGACCCTGTTTCACCGCCTGGGCGAAGCTGACCTGCTCGTTGTGATCCTTCAGATTGTAGAGTTTCATGCGTTATCCCAATTGTCGTGCGCCAGCCGTGTCGAGACGGCAGATATGGACGAAGCCTTCATCATTGTGCAGATAGTGCTGGCTCAGCCAGTCAGCCATCCGCTGTGCCGTTTCCATCTGATTGCAAACGGCGAAAAGTGTCGGACCAGAGCCTGAGATACCGCACGCCAGTGCGCCAATATCTTTAGCGGCCTGCCGCGCCTCGGCGAAGCCTGGCAGCAGCCGGGTCCGGTAAGGTTCGGCAATCACATCCTGCATAAGTTTAGCTGCCAGCTGCGGCTGACGCGTATGGCAGGCGTGAATGAAGCCGGCCAGCAAACGGCCATGCTTGATGCAATCCTCTTTGCGGTACTGCGCCGGTAAGATGGCGCGCGCTTCTGCGGTGGAAACTTTAATGCCCGGATAGGCCATCACCCACAGCCAGTCGTCAAAGCCCGGCACCGCCTGGCTGATGATGTCATTTTCCTGCAGCATCAACTGAATGCCGCCGAGGAAGCAGGGAGCAACATTATCATAATGCACGCTGCCGGAGATCCGCCCTTCCAGCTCGCCCATCAGCGTCAGTAACGTGCTGTCGCTGAGTGGCTTACCGCAAAACTCGTTCATCGCCATTAAACCCGCCACTACCGAGCAGGCGCTGGAACCCAGCCCGGAGCCGATGGGCATATTCTTCTCCAGGGTCATCGCCACCGGGATCTCTTTGCCCACCGCCTCGCAGAAAAGCTGCCAGCACTGATAAACGATATTCTCTTTGGGATCGGCGGGCAGCTTACTGACAAATCGTCCGGCGTTGGTCAGTGAAAACTGCGCTGCCGCTTCCACGGAGACGCAGTCACCCAGCAGGGAGCCATCTACCGGCGACACCGCCGCGCCCAGCACATCGAAGCCGACGCTGACGTTACCAATCGAGGCTGGTGCGTAAATTTTTACCATGATTAAACTCCCAACTTCCATGACAGCGTACGCAGCAGATCGGCAAAGACACCGGCCGCTGTGACATCATTTCCTGCACCGTATCCGCGCAGCACCAGCGGAATCGGTTGATAGTAGCGGCTGTAAAACGCCAGGGCGTTCTCACCATTTTTCACTTTATAGAGCGGATCATTGCCGTCAACGGCATCGATCTTCACTTTGCAGACGCCCCCCTCTTCAATCACGCCAACGTAGCGCAGAACTTTGCCCTCATTCTGCGCTTGTGCAACGCGGTCGGCAAAGGCGTTATCCAGCTCGGACAGACGCTGCATAAACTGCTCAATATCCTGGATTTCGGTCAGGCTGGTGGGCAACAGGGGCTCGATCTCAATATCACTCAGCTCCAGCTGATGACCCGCTTCACGTGCCAGGATCAGCAGCTTACGCGCCACATCGGTGCCAGCCAGATCGTCACGCGGATCGGGCTCGGTGAAGCCCATCTCACGCGCCATGTGCGTTGCCTGCGACAGCGAAATCCCTTCATCCAGCTTGCCGAAGATGAACGACAGCGAGCCAGAAAGAATACCGGAGAAGCGCAGCAGTTCATCACCCGCGTTCATCAGGTTCTGCAGGTTTTCGATGACCGGCAGTCCGGCACCGACGTTGGTATCATAAAGGAATTTACGACGCGATTTGGCGGCGGCGGCGCGCATCTGCTGATAGTAATTCCAGGAGGAGGTATTGGCCTTTTTGTTTGGCGTTACCACGTGGAAGCCTTCGCTGAGGAAATCCGCATACTGATCGGCGACTGCCTGGCTGGAAGTACAATCTACAATTACCGGATTAAGCAGATGGTACTCTTTCACCAGACGGGTCAGACGGCCCAGATTAAACGGCTCTTTCGCTTCAGCTAATGCCGACTGCCAGTTGCTTAAATCAATGCCGTGGACGTGGGTTAACAGCGCATGCGAGTTAGCGATGCCGCACACGCGCAGGTCGATATGCTTTTTCTTCAGCCACGCCTGCTGGCGATGTAACTGATCCAGCAGCGCGCCGCCGACACCGCCGACGCCAACCACAAACACTTCGATCACCTGATCGGTGGCGAAAAGCATCTGATGCACCACGCGCACGCCGGTGATCACCTCGTCATTGTTCACGACGACCGAGATAGAGCGCTCGGAGGAGCCCTGCGCTATTGCCACGATGTTAATATTCGCGCGTGCCAGTGCCGAGAAGAATTTGGCTGAAATGCCGCGCAACGTGCGCATGCCATCGCCCACCACCGAAATCACCGCCAGGTTTTCAATGATATCCAGTGGGTCCAGCAGGCCATCTTTCAGCTCCAGGTAGAATTCTTCTTCCAGCACATGACGCGCCCGCGCCAGCTCGCTCTGCGGCACGCAGAAACTGATGCTGTATTCGGAAGAGGATTGGGTGATCAGCACGACTGAGATGCCGGTGCGCGACATCGCCGCAAAGACTCTGGCCGCCATCCCGACCATCCCTTTCATGCCGGGACCGGAGACGTTGACCATCGCCATGTTATTCAGGTTGGTGATGCCTTTTACCGGACTTTCATCCTGCTCGCCTTCGGCACCAATCAGGGTGCCGGGTGCCTGTGGATTGGCGGTATTTTTGATCAGGCAAGGGATCTGGAACTGGGCAATGGGCGCGATGGTGCGGGGATGCAGCACTTTGGCACCGAAATAGGAGAGCTCCATCGCCTCCTGATAGGACATTGACTTCAGCAGACGCGCATCCGGCACCTGACGTGGATCGCAGGTATAGACGCCATCCACATCGGTCCAGATTTCACAGCAGTCGGCGCGCAGACAGGCAGCCAGCACGGCGGCTGAATAGTCTGAACCGTTACGGCCCAGCACCACCAGTTCGCCACGCTCGTTACCGGCAGTAAAGCCGGCCATCAGGATCATGTTCTGCGGTGGGATCTGGCTCGCTTCGATGCGACGGGTCGATTCGGCGATATCAACCGTGGATTCGAGGTAGTGGCCAATCGCCAGCAACTTCTCCACCGGGTCGATCACGCTGACTTCATGGCCGCGCGCCTGCAGCAGCGCTTCCATGATCGCAATCGAGAGCTTCTCACCGCGACAGATAATCGCCGCATTAACGCTGTCCGGGCACTGTCCGAGCAGGCTGATGCCGTGCAGGACCTGCTTCAGCTGCGCAAACTCCAGGTCAACGCGGGTTTTCAGTCGATCGAACTCAAAGCCCGGCTGTGCGTCAGCCAGTCCCTGCAGCAGCTCGCTGAAGATGCGCTCGGCATCGCTGATATTCGGCAGAGCATCCTGACCACTGATGGTTTTTTCAATCATCGCCACCAGATGGTTAGTGATCTTTGCTGGCGCAGAGAGCACGGTTGCAACCTGTCCTTGTTGCGCATTACTTTCCAGAATGTCAGCGACGCGAAGAAAACGCTCCGCATTCGCTACCGAGGTCCCGCCGAATTTCAGCACTCGCATGATATAAACTCTCCTGAATTTAAGCCGAAAAAAAAGCCCGCACTGGTTAGGTGCGGGCTTTTTTTCTGTTTTTCCTGTATGCGTCAGCCCGCACCGTTACCTGGGGTAATGGTGGTGGTAATAATTGTGGTGTTCAGGCTGATTTTACGCATTTAGATTTATTTTCTGTCTGTTTTTGTCTGTCCGTCTTGCTTCCAGAAGTAAAGCAAAGCGCACGTTAAGTCAACCCGATTTGTCCGGTGGACAGATTTCAACCACTGCGCACAGCCACCGGTGAAATCGTGAAACACTGTTCGATCGTTTGCGATGCAGAAATTCCCTGCGATCTGTTGCTGTAAAATCAGCTTTTTGCCGAGGATTTATCTGTGAGTTTTTTTTCAATATCGTGCAGCAGACGATGCAGCATCGCACTGTCGCGCTGTTCCAGCAGACCCACCCGCTGATCGATCCAGTCTGACAGCTTCTCATCATCACTGACGTCGAGTTGCGCCAGCAGCTGATGAAAACGCTGACGCAGCGCCTGCAACTGCTGTCCATCGGCAGCAGACGCAACCGGTGCCTCAACCTGATTCAGCTTAGACAGCTGGTAGCAGTAAACCATCACCGCCTGACCGAGATTCAGTGAGGGATAGTCATTCGCCATCGGGATGCCGGTCAGCAGATCGACCTGCTCCAGCTCCTCATTTGTCAGCCCGCTATCTTCGCGTCCAAACACCAGCGCCATACTGTTGACCCACTGGCGCTTCTCCAGCAGTTGCGTTTCAACCTGCTCCGGTGTGGCGTAGTAGCGAAACTTTGCCCGGCTGCGTGCGGTAGTCGCGACCGAAAAATCGATATCCGCTAACGCATCGGACAGCGTGGCAAAGGTCTGAACGTTATCGAGGATTTCGCCAGCTCCATGGGCCACCCGACGTGCAGCGGGATCCTGCCAGGCGTCGCTGGCGACAATGCGAAGCTGGCTGAATCCCATGGTTTTCATGGCACGCGCCGCAGCACCGATATTTTCTGGCCGCGCGGGCGAGACGAGAATCAGGGGAAAAAGCATATTTATTCCGTTGGTCCATTTACATAACGCCATATTAACATGGCTGTTAATGATTCAGGTGTCAGAGGCTAATAAGAAAATCGTGTGTTAACAATGTTAAAACCGGGTAAAACTCATGGCCCGAACCGTTTTATCACTGAAACCACATTTATTAAAGAAAACATTATTAATTCATTTAACTTCAATGAGATAGAATGTAATTTCTGGTGGGTTTCATTTTGGCTGGCCTGCAGTAAAAATGTAACGTAAATGATGCTTTTTGTGAGCTAAACAGGCAATCTGCGAGAAGTTTTTCACAAAAGTGTTAACGTGCTACAATTGCATTTGATATAAGTCAACGAAGCGTTGTTTTTATGCTTATCGGTTGTAGTTGGTGCTGTTAGGTTGCTGTTAATACAGTTAGGATATGCGCCATAATCATTAACGCCCGGGGCATGCAATTTTCATCCTGACTGGCTGAGCTAATACTGTTGTTGACGTTGATAGATGGCTTATCAAAATATGATTTCGTACAACGGTTCTGCGCGGCCCACCGCTCTCGATGATGGAGAACGCCATACCGCTGTACGCCCTGTTTTCAATTTGTTGGCAAATTTAGGTAGCTAAACATGCAGACCCCGCACATTCTTATCGTTGAAGACGAACTGGTCACGCGTAATACCCTCAAGAGTATTTTTGAGGCGGAAGGTTATGTGGTGTATGAGGCGACTGATGGTGCTGAAATGCATCAGGTGCTGACCGACAATGACGTTAACCTGGTCATCATGGACATCAACCTGCCCGGTAAAAACGGCCTGTTGCTGGCCCGTGAACTGCGTGAGCAGGCCAATGTCGCCCTGATGTTCCTGACCGGCCGTGACAACGAAGTCGATAAAATTCTTGGTCTGGAAATTGGCGCCGACGACTACATCACCAAACCGTTTAATCCGCGTGAGCTGACCATTCGAGCCCGTAACCTGCTGTCGCGCACCATGAATCTGGCGATGCCAGGCGAAGAGCGCCGTCAGGTAGAAAGCTACAAATTCAATGGCTGGGAGCTGGATATTAATAGCCGCTCACTGATCAATCCCAACGGCGAGCATTACAAACTGCCACGCAGTGAGTTCCGCGCGATGCTGCACTTCTGCGAAAACCCGGGCAAAATTCAGACCCGTGCCGATCTGCTGAAGAAAATGACCGGCCGCGACCTCAAGCCACACGATCGCACCGTCGATGTCACCATCCGTCGTATCCGTAAGCATTTCGAATCCATGCCGGACACGCCAGAAATCATCGCCACCATTCATGGTGAAGGTTATCGCTTCTGCGGCGACCTGCACGAGTAAACGGTGTCAGGTGCAGCCAATAAAAAAACGCCCCTGCGGGCGTTTTTTTTGTGCTCAGTACAACGGCATTATCAGTGCCACGGCATAATCGGCACGGCGCTGAGCGCATTTTTTGGTGAACCATCGACCACTTTATCGGAGTAGGTCAGGTAAACCAGAGCGTTGCGTTTTTTGTCGAAGAAGCGTACAACCTGCAGCTTTTTGAAGATTAAAGAGGTGCGCTGGCGGAATACGACTTCACCTTCCGCTTTGCCCTGCGCAATTTTATCACTCAGTTCGACCGGACCCACCTGCTGACAGGAAATCGCGGCATCAGAGGTATCTTCTGCCAGACCCAGTCCGCCTTTAATACCCCCGGTTTTCGCCCGGCTGATATAACAGGTTACATTTTTAACGTCCGGGTCATCGAAAGCTTCAACGACAATCTTGTGGTCAGGCCCGAATATCTTGAACACCGTATCAACAGAGCCAATCTGTTCGGCAAACAGCGGGCTGGAAAAGGTCAGCGTGGTCAGCGCAGCGATCATAAGTCGGGATATTGTCATGGAGTTACCATTGCAAATGGAATAGATGAGAATGTAATGTACTGTTAATCGAATCAATGACCAAACCAAAACGGGATTTAGCCCGTACTGATTTAGCACAACCTACCCCGAGAAACGGCCCACGTCTTTTGAGCAATGAGTGCTAATATTCTTCGAATGCTTTTAGCTGTACCACCAGAGTATGAGGATGTTTTATGGACCAAGCCGGTATCATTCGCGATTTGCTTGTCTGGCTGGAGAGCCATCTGGATCAACCCCTTTCACTGGACAACGTTGCCCAGAAAGCCGGTTATTCTAAATGGCATTTACAGAGGATGTTCAAAGACGTGACCGGACACGCAATCGGCGCCTATATCCGTGCCCGTCGTCTTTCTAAGGCCGCCGTGGCGCTGCGCCTGACCAGCCGCCCGATCCTGGACATCGCACTTCAGTATCGTTTTGATTCACAACAGACTTTTACTCGCGCATTCAAGAAACAGTTTGCTCAGACACCGGCCTGGTATCGTCGCTCTTCCGAATGGAACTCGTTCGGTATTCGTCCCCCGATTCGCCTGGACGATGAGACGCAGCCTGAACCGGCTTTCGTCACCCTGCCGGAAACGGTGCTGGTGGGACAAACTCAGAGCTACACCTGTATTCTGGAGCAGATTTCCAGCTACCGCGACGAAATGCGCATGCACTTCTGGAAGCAGTTCCTGCTGGAAACCGACACGATTCCGCCGGTGCTGTATGGTCTGCATCAGGTGCGAGCCAGCCAGGAAAAAGATGACGAGCAGGAGATTCTCTACACTACGGCAGTGCCTGCTGACAGTGCGGCCAATCTTCATTCCGGCCAGAACGTTATTCTGGAAGCGGGTGATTACGTGCAGTTCACCTACACCGGTCCGCGCGTCAATCTGCAGGAATTTATCCTGCTGCTCTACGGCACCTGTATGCCGACGCTGGGGCTGACCCGTCGCGAGGGACAGGACATTGAACGCTTTTATACCCATGGCGGTAAAAAGCGCAGTGAGCCACCAACTGAGATCCGTTGCGAATATCTGATTCCGATTCGCCGCCAGCAGGCCGAAGCCAGCTAAGTTTAAGGCTGTCGTCATCGCGACGGCAGCCTTAACGCAATCAGCGCTGCAGCTCGTCGAGCGCAGGCGCATCCAGATGAGAAATATCCCCCGCCGTCTCCACAATCCAGCCTTCTGCCAGCCAGGCGCTCTGCTGATAATCCACCCGTGAAATCGAACAGTTGCGCAGACGCAGGCGACGTTCCGCATAGGCGGGCAGACCGAGAATCGTACTGACCAGCGACCCCAGCGCCATACCGTGGCTGACCAGCAGCGGGCGGCTTCCGGCAGGCAGATCGAGACAGGCATTCAGCGCGGCGTGCATGCGCGTCGCCATCTCCGTCATCGACTCCCCTTCAGGGATACGGCCGCCTTCGGTACCGTTGACCAGCGCAGCGCGCCACTGCTCTTCTTCCGCGGTTAAGCCATCCAGCGGGCGCTTTTCCAGCACCCCCATATTCAGCTCGCGCAACCGCGCATCAAGCGTCACTGAGCAACCGCAGGCATCCGCGATAATCTCGGCGGTGCGGCGTGTGCGCCCCAGATCGCTGGCAATAATATGCGTGATGCCCAGATGCTTCACGCGCTCACCCACCTGCCAGGCTTGTTGCTCACCTTTTTCCGTCAGCGGACTGTCGGACTGACCCTGAATGCGGCGTTCCGCATTCCATACCGTTTCACCGTGACGAACAAGATAGACCTGTAACATGTTAGTTTCCGTTATACTGCGACAAAAATCGCTTTAGACACTGTCCCATCAGGCGTCCTTGTTGCAGGCATTCCGGACACAGACAGCGCGATAGGCCAGGCACTTAATCACCTGAGGGTTCAATCAATTATGTACCATGTTGTCGCAGCCACAACCAACCCAGCGAAGATTAACGCGATTGCTCAGGCTTTCAACGACGTTTTCGGCGAGGGATCCTGCCATATTGAAGGGGTCGAGGTCGATAGCGGCGTTGCAGCACAACCGTTAACCCATCTCGAAACGCGAACTGGCGCACGTCAGCGCGTGATGAATGCTCGCCAGGTCCGGCCTGAAGCGGCGTTCTGGGTGGCCATTGAGGCGGGCATCGAAGATGACAGCGCGTTTGCCTGGATGGTAGTGGAAAATCAAAAGCAGCGCGGCGAATCGCGATCGGCCAGTTTTACTCTGCCGCCAGTGGTGCTGGCGGGTCTGCGTGAAGGCCGCGAACTCGGCGAAGAGATGGCGCGGTTAACCGGCATCGACAATATCAAACAGAAGGGTGGCGCAATTGGGGCGTTCACGAACGGCCTGCTCAGCCGCTCCAGTGTCTATCATCAGGCACTGATTCTGGCGCTCTGCCCGTTCGTCCATCCGCTCTATCAGCAGTAATCAGGCGCGTCTAAGACGCGCTTCCAGCCAGCGTTTCAGCTCCGGCGGCGCCTCTTTCAGGCTATTAGACCCACGGGTAATCGTCGCGATGCCGACGCCGAGCTCATTTTTCAGCTCGCGCTGGCTCATTTCGCCATTCATTAACTCTTCGATAATCCGCAGACGGGTGCCGAACGCTTCCCGCTCATCGGGCGTCATCATCAGTTGCATCAGGGGCAGTGCATGGCCATCAGCAAAGGCCTGCTGCATCAGCACGACAAAGCGCTGCCAGCTATCTTCTGCCGGATGTGCATCGGTAGAGGGGGAATCAGAATGGGTCATGAAGAGGCTTCCGTACTCACTAAAGAGTACGGAAGCTTAGCACAGCTAGTAACGGCGATTCCACTCAGCATCTGACAGGATCTTGTCAGGCTTGCCCATGAAGTGACGATAGTAGGCGTCATACGCCAGCACACTCTTCACGTAGCCGCGCGTTTCAGAGAACGGAATGGTCTCAATAAACGCCACGGCGTCGAGATTGCCCGCACTGGTTTTCAGCCAGCTTCGCACCCGGCCAGGGCCGGCGTTATAGGCCGCAGAGGCGAAAATCCGGTTCTGGTTAAACTGCTGATAGACATACTCCAGATACTGGGTGCCGATCTGGATATTGGTTTCCGGATCAAGCAGCTGGCTGGTGTTGCTATAGCCCGGAATGTTGTACATCTTCACGGTATGCGCCGCCGTGGCAGGCATAATCTGCATCAGACCGCTGGCACCGACCGGCGAACGCGCCTTCGGGTTCCAGGCGCTCTCCTGACGCGAAATCGCCATCGCATAGCTTGGCGGGATCTGCTTCACCTCGGTGTTGCGCTCATAGACGCTCTGCCACGCCAGCGGGAAACGCTCTTTCAGGCTGTCCCACATTTTGGCGGTGATCGTCGCCTGCACGCTGAGATCCCACCAGTCCTGCTCATTGGCGTAACGTGCCAGCATCTGCTGCTGCGTGTGCGTACGGCTGCCGATCAGATTGCTCCATTCGCTACGTGCCAGGTTATCCAGCCCCCAGTACATCAGCTCGCGGACGCGGGCCAGTTCCGGTCCCTGGATGGTGGCGCTGTCAGGCTTCGGCGCTTCATCAATCTGCAACGGGTAGTCAACGCCGAGCCGCTGGGCCGCCACCATCGGATAGAAGCCGCGCTCCTTCATCAGCTTGCGCAGGATCTCTTCGGCTTCCTCTTTACGATCTTTCTCAAACAGCAGATCGGCCTGCCAGTACTGCCACTCATCTTTCTCTTTGGCTTCCAGCGGCAGTCGGGCGATCCAGGTGTTCAGGCCGCGTCGGTCATGCTGAGAGAGCGCCAGTCGCACCCGGCGTTCCACCAGCGCGGTAGACTCGCTGTTCATCACTACCGCATCGCGCCAGCGCGACTGCTCGGAGGTGAGATCGCTGCCCATCATGCGCCAGACCACAATCTCCTTCAGCGCCTGCTCATCTTCCGGTCCCATCTTCTGCGCCCGGACCAGAATCGGAATCAGGCTGCGGGCATTTTCCATGTCCTGCCGCGCCACACGCGTAAAGGCGTAAATCGTGGCCTGGCGGGTAAAGTCGGTTGGCCCGACGGCGCTGGCAAACGAGCTGACCGTTAACGGGTCCTGCTGCAGGGCCTGTATCGCGTCAGACATGGTCTGATAATCGGCAGGCAGCGTCTTGGCCAGATAGCTCACAAGGCTGTCGTTACCGGCTTTCATCGCCAGCCGGATACGTTCCAGGATAGTAATCGGCGAAATCTGACCGGATGCCTGCCAGACCGAGAAAAGCTTATCGCAGTCCGCGGGCAGCGCCGTGCCGCGTAGCCAGATCTGCTTCGCGCCGTCAAACGCGGCCTGCTGCTGACCGGTGGCCCATTTGGCGTAATACCAGTTGCAGCGCGCCTGCACCGGCTTGGGTTCGGTCGGGCTGAAGTTCAGCACGCCCTGCCAGTCCTGTCGGTAGGCCAGCACATTGATAAAGCGGGTGCTGAGCGATCGCGCGGGCGGCAACGTCGGATACTGGCGAATAAAGTTCTGCACGGCCAGGGTGGTTTCCTGATCGAGATCCTGGGCCAGCAGGCGATATTGCAGATAAGGATAAAGCGGATAGTCCTGTAGCGTTGGCAACAGCTGATCCACGGTGGCCATCTGGTTACTGTCCCAGGCCTGTTTAATTTGTTGATAACGTTGCCGTTGTTGATCAAGCGAATCGGCCCATGCGCTGCTGGCCGTTCCGGCCAGGCAGATCCCTATCATCCAGTTACGCCACTTCACCACGTAAATCTCCTCTGTTGCTGGGGCCGGCGAGTTGCCAGACAGTCTTCATGCTAACCAGGCCACCGGACTCTTGCCATGTTCTTCACAAAATTTACGCACACAGACATTAAACGCACCGTCATCGCTCAGCGTGCGCGCCGTGATTGTGCAAATTATCATCAGAAAATCTTATCACCGAACCTATTAAACTGTTGAATCATCGCCTTAAAAAAGTGGCACAGCCTTTGCTCTGTTGAATTCCATCTTGTATACCAGTTGGAATTCTTCCTATGACTTCAACCATCGGCCTGACGCTTACTGCCTGGCAGCAGCGTTATCAGCAGGCTCCGCAACAGATTAGCGCGCTGCTGAGCGCACACCTGGCGGCTCTCGACACCCGTGATAATGCCTGGATCTATCTGACAACACCGGAACAGTTAGCGGCTCAGATTGAACCGCTGCTGGCGGACTACCAGCGTGATCCCGGCTCGTTGCCGCTGTTTGGTGTCCCTTTCGCCGTTAAAGACAACATCGATGTGGCAGGCTGGCCGACCAGCGCCGCCTGCCCCGCCTTTACCTACACCGCCAGCGAAGATGCGGTTGCCGTCGCCCGGCTGAAAGCCGCTGGCGCAGTCGTCATCGGCAAAACCAACCTCGATCAGTTCGCGACCGGTCTGGTCGGCACCCGCTCACCGTTTGGCGCGGTCAGTAATACCTTTGACGCTGATTATGTCAGTGGCGGCTCCAGCTCCGGCTCGGCGTCAGTGCTGGCGCGCGGACTGGTCGCCTTTTCACTCGGCACCGATACCGCCGGTTCGGGCCGCGTTCCGGCGGGCTTTAATAATATTGTCGGACTGAAGCCGACCAAGGGCTGGTTCTCTGCACGCGGCGTGGTGCCCGCCTGTCGCCTCAACGACACCATTTCGGTGTTTGCGCTGACGGCAGAAGATGCGTTTAGCGTCGCCAGCGTCATCGGTAGCTACGATGCCGGTGACGCCTATTCGCGCATCAATCCGCGCACAGCTCCGGCCAGCCTGCCGGTTCATCCTCATTTTGCTGTACCTTTGAACCCGGAATTTTTTGATGATGCTGCCGCCGAAGCCGCCTGGGATCAGGCCCTGGAAGCGTTGCAGGCGGGCGGCGCGACGCTGCATCCTATCGACTTCACCCCGTTCCGGAAGCTGGCTGAACAGCTCTATTACGGCGCCTGGGTTGCTGAACGCACCGCGGCGGTGGGTGGAATGCTCGATCGCCCGGCTGAGATGGACCCGGTGGTACATGAGATCGTCGCCAGCGGCCTGAAATACAGCGCGGTCGATGCCTATAAAGCCGAGTATCTGCGCGCCGGGCTGACGCGCCAGATTCAGGAGACGCTGGCAAAGTTTGATGCGCTGGTGGTGCCGACCTCGCCCACCATCCATACCCTGGAGGAGATGAAGCAGGAGCCGATTCTCTTCAACTCGCAGTTCGGCACCTATACCAACTTCACGAATCTCGCCGACCTCTCTGCCCTGGCGCTGCCCGCGCCGTTCCGCAACGACGATCTCCCGGCAGGTATCACATTGATTGCACCCGCCTGGCACGATCGCGCGCTGGCGGAATTTGGCCTTCGCTGGCAGCAACAGCTCGCCCTGCCGCTGGGTGCGACCGGCCAGCCCTGCCCGACCCGGCGCGCCACGCTGCCCGCTTCACCCGACCACGTCCGGCTGGCGGTCGTGGGCGCACATCTCACCGGCATGCCGCTTAATTTCCAGCTCACTGAACGCAATGCCGTCTGGGTGGAAGAGACGAAGACCGCGCCACACTATCGCCTGTTCGCCCTGCTGGAGGGCGCGATCAAAAAACCGGGCCTGATGCGTGACGACCAGGGTGCGGCGATCACCGTGGAGCTGTGGGATATCCCGCTGGCCCGTTTCGGCGAGTTTGTGGCAGAGATTCCCGCCCCGCTGGGCATCGGCAGCCTGACACTGGCCGATGGCCGCGTTGTTAAAGGCTTTATCTGCGAAGGCTCAGCGCTGAAAAACGCGCTGGAAATCACTGAGACGGGCGGCTGGCGCAACTGGCTGGCATCACAGGGGAGTCACTGATCATGTTCACTACCGTACTGATTGCCAACCGCGGCGAAATTGCCTGTCGCGCCATTCGGACCCTGAAGCGCCTCGGCGTGAAAAGCGTCGCGGTCTATTCAGACGCAGACCGCAACGCGCAGCACGTTAAGCAGGCGGATATCGCCATCGCGCTGGGCGGCGAGAAAGCCAGCGACAGCTATCTGCGCATCGACAAAATTCTGGCAGCGGCTCAGCAGAGCGGCGCGCAGGCGATCTGGCCTGGCTACGGATTTCTTTCCGAAAGCCAGCCGTTTGCAGAAGCCTGCGACGCGGCAGGCATCGCCTTTGTCGGGCCCACCGCACAGCAGATTGGGGAGTTCGGCCTTAAGCACCGCGCCCGTGAACTGGCAGCCAGCGCGGGTGTGCCGATGACGCCAGGCACACCGCTGCTTGCCTCGCTGGAAGAGGCGCTGCAGGCAGCCGATAAGATTGGCTATCCGGTAATGCTGAAAAGCACGGCGGGTGGCGGAGGCATTGGCCTGACGCGCTGTGCCGATGCCGGTGCGCTCGCCAGCGCCTGGGAGAGCGTGCGCCGTCTTGGCGAGCAGTTCTTCAGTGATGCAGGCGTGTTTCTGGAGCGCTGTATCGATCGCGCCCGCCACGTAGAAGTGCAGATTTTTGGTGACGGTAACGGCAACGTAGTGGCGCTGGGCGAACGCGACTGCTCACTGCAGCGCCGCAATCAGAAGGTGGTGGAAGAGACGCCCGCGCCCGGCCTGTCGCAGGCGACGCGTGACGCCCTGCTCGCCTCGGCGGTGCGGCTCGGCGAGCGGGTCAACTACCGCAGCGCAGGCACCGTTGAGTATATCTACGACGTCGACCAGCAGGCCTTTTACTTTCTGGAAGTGAACACCCGCCTGCAGGTGGAGCATCCGGTCACCGAATGCGTCACCGGACTCGATCTGGTGGAGTGCATGTTGCAGGTGGCGGCGGGCGATGCGGTGGACTGGTCACGTCTGCAGCAGGCGCCGCAGGGTGCGGCCATTGAAGTCCGGCTTTACGCGGAAGATCCACTGAAGAACTTTCAGCCCAACCCCGGCCTGCTAACCGGCGTAACTTTCCCTGACGGCGTTCGGGTCGACAGCGGCATCGAAACCGGCAGCGAGGTCTCCAGCTTCTACGATCCGATGATCGCCAAACTGATCGTGCATGCTGACACCCGCGATGCGGCGCTGGAAAAACTTCACCATGCGCTGGATGCCACGCAACTGCATGGCATCGCCACCAACCTTGACTATCTGCGCCAGATCACCAGCAGCGACGCCTTTCGCAGCGGCAATGTCTGGACGCGCTATCTCGACAGCGTCGTCCCTGCCGCCTCCGTGGTGGAAGTGCTGCAACCCGGCACCTTCAGCTCGGTTCAGGACTATCCTGGCCGCCTCGGCTACTGGGATATCGGCGTGCCGCCTTCCGGCCCGATGGATGACTTCGCGTTCCGGCTGGCTAACCGCATCGTCGGTAACCATGAGGCGGCCGCGGGCCTGGAGTTTACCCTGCAGGGGCCGACGCTGCGTTTCCACTGTGATGCTATCGTGGCGCTGACCGGTGCGGACTGCGACGCCCGGCTTGATGGCGAACCGGTCAGCACCTGGCAGCCGCTGGCGGTGAAAGCGGGACAGACCCTGGTGCTGGGACGCGCCCGGCACGGCTGCCGCAGCTATCTGGCGGTGCGCAACGGCTTCGACGTGCCGGAATACCTGGGCAGCCGCAGCACTTTTTCACTGGGACAGTTTGGCGGTCACGCCGGACGCACCCTGCGGGTGGCCGATATGCTGGCGATCTCCCGGCCTGAACGGGCAGCCTGCACCACGCCGGCCCCGGTCAGCGACCCGCAACCGCTTGATGCGGCGCAGATTCCCCATTACGGCAGCGAGTGGCGCATCGGCGTGCTTTATGGCCCGCACGGCGCACCGGACTTCTTCACCCAGGCCGCCATCGACGCGTTCTTTGCCAGCGACTGGCAGGTGCACTACAACTCCAACCGCCTCGGCGTGCGGCTGGTGGGTCCAAAACCGACCTGGACCCGCGCCAACGGTGGCGAGGCGGGCCTGCATCCCTCCAACGTTCACGACTGCGAATATGCCATCGGCGCGGTCAATTTTACCGGCGACTTCCCGGTGATTCTGACGCACGACGGCCCAAGCCTCGGCGGCTTTGTCTGTCCGGTGACCATCGCCAAAGCCGAGCTGTGGAAAGTCGGCCAGGTCAAACCTGGCGACACCATCCGCTTCCACCCGATTACTGCCGACGATGCGCTGGCGCGTGAAAAAGCGCAGATGCACCTGATCGAAACCCTGCGACCGGAACATCCGCCGGCCTTTGCCGTGCCGTCGCTGGCCGAAACCGCCCACGGCTCCGCCACGATTCTGGCCGCCATTGAGGCCACCGCCAGCACGCCCAACGTGGTCTATCGCCAGGCAGGCGACAAATATGTGCTGATTGAGTATGGCGACAACGTGCTGGATCTGGCGCTGCGTCTGCGCGTGCACCTGCTGATGAATGCGCTGACGACGCAGGCGGAGCCAGGCGTGGAGGAGCTGTCGCCGGGTGTGCGCTCACTGCAGGTACGCTACGACAGCCGCATCATTCACCAGTCCGCCCTGATGTCGCTGCTGCTGGCGCTGGAGGCGACGCTGGGCGATGTCAGCTCACTGAAAGTCCCGTCGCGCGTGGTGTGGATGCCGATGGCGTTTGAAGACAGCGCCACGCTGGGTGCGGTCAGCCGCTATCAGGAGACGGTGCGTGCCAGCGCGCCCTGGCTGCCGAACAACGTGGACTTTATCCAGCGTATTAATGGCTTAAGCAGCCGCGAGGAGGTGCGAGACACCCTGTTCGACGCCAGCTATCTGGTGCTGGGGTTGGGTGATGTCTATCTCGGCGCGCCCTGCGCCGTTCCGATCGATCCGCGCCATCGCCTGCTGAGTTCCAAATACAGTCCGGCCCGCACCTTTACTGCTGAAGGCACCGTCGGCATCGGCGGCATGTACATGTGCATCTACGGCATGGATTCGCCCGGCGGCTATCAGCTGGTGGGCCGCACGCTGCCCATCTGGAACACTTTCCTGAAAAATCCGCAGTTCGCGGCTGATGCGCCGTGGCTGCTGCGCTTCTTCGATCAGGTGCGCTTCTATCCGGTGAGTGAAACCGAGCTGAACCAGCTGCGCGAAGATTTCCGCGAAGGCCGCGCCAGCCTGCGTATTGAAGAGACGCAGTTTGATTTTGCCGCTCACCAGCAGTTCCTCGCCGACCACGCCGCTGAGATTGCGGCGTTCCGCCAGCGCCAGGCCACCGCCTTTGAACAGGAAGTGCAGCTCTGGGCGCAGGAAGAACAGAACGCACCGGCGGCGGATGAAACGCTCGCCAGCGTCAGCGAAGAGGAGGAGAACGGGCTGGCGGTGCAGGCTGACCTCAATGGCAACATCTGGAAAGTGCTGGTACAGCCGGGCGACGAGGTCAGCGCCGGACAGACGCTGATAATCGTCGAGGCGATGAAGATGGAGCTGGCGATTGTCGCGCCGCAGGCCGGACGGGTGACGCGGATCGCCTGTCAGGCAGGCCGTCCGGTCAGTCCTGGCGATACCCTGCTGTGGCTGGAATAAGGCGCGCCGATGACAACCCAACCCCAACCCCCAAAAGCGCGCCCGGAAGCGCTGGCTGAACGGGTCTATCAGGCGCTGAAGGCCGATATTTTCGCCTTTCGCCTGATGCCGGGCGATCGCTTCAGCGAAAGCGAAATCGCCGGACGGATGGCGGTCAGCCGCACGCCGGTTCGCCAGGCGCTATTCCGTCTGGAGCGCGAAGGCTTTGTCGAAGTCTGGTTCCGCAGCGGCTGGCAGATTAAAAACTTCGATTTCGCCTGGTTCGAATCGCTGTATGACCTGCGCACCGTGCTGGAGTGCGAGGCGGTAAAACGCCTCTGCGCCCTGCCCGCGCCACAGTGTGCCGCGCTGTTACACGAACTCAACCAGTTTTGGTGTGAAGCGGAGGCGCTCACCGAGGGTCTGGTGGTGTCGCAACATGACGAAGCGTTTCACATGACGCTGGTCGCGGCCGCGGGCAATCCGGAGATGGCGCGCATTCACGCCGAACTCACCGAGAAGATCCGCATTATCCGTCGGCTCGACTTCACCCGCGATGACCGAATCTGTGCGACCTATCAGGAACATGCTCAGATTTTACAGGCGATTTTTCAGCAGCAGACCGGCGAGGCGCAACGCATCCTGACCGATCACATCGCCGTCAGCAAGGCGGAGGTCAGGAAGATTACCCTGCACCGCCTCCAGCAGGCCCGGCTCCAGCTCACCGAATAACATAACAATCACTCAGGGGTTTAAATGATGAAAAGACGTTCATTGATCAAAGCTTTCGCCCTCTCCGCTACCGTTGTCAGTATGGGTTTTGCCTGGAGTGCGCAGGCGGCTGATACCATCAAAGTGGGGATCATGCATTCGCTCTCCGGCACCATGGCGATTTCTGAAACGCCGCTGAAAGATGTGGCGCTGATGACCATTGATGAGATCAACGCCAAAGGGGGCGTGCTGGGGAAAAAGCTGGAGCCAGTGGTGGTCGATCCCGCCTCTAACTGGCCGCTGTTTGCCGAGAAAGCGCGGCAGTTGCTGACCCAGGATAAAGCGGCGGTGGTATTTGGCTGCTGGACCTCGGTGTCACGCAAATCCGTGCTGCCGGTGTTTGAGGAGCTGAACGGCCTGCTGTTCTATCCGGTGCAGTATGAAGGGGAAGAGATGTCACCCAACGTCTTCTACACCGGCGCTGCGCCTAACCAGCAGGCGATTCCGGCAGTGGAATACCTGATGAGCGAAGATGGTGGCAGTGCAAAACGCTTCTTCCTGCTGGGCACCGACTACGTCTATCCGCGCACCACCAACAAGATCCTGCGCGCCTTCCTGCACAGCAAAGGCGTGGCGGATAAAGATATCGAAGAGGTCTACACGCCGTTTGGTTACAGCGACTATCAGACCATTGTCTCCAACATCAAAAAATTCGCGACAGGCGGTAAAACCGCGGTGGTTTCGACCATCAACGGCGACTCCAATGTGCCGTTCTACAAAGAGCTGGCTAACCAGGGCATCAAAGCCACTGACATTCCGGTGGTCGCCTTCTCGGTGGGAGAAGAGGAGCTGCGTGGCATCGACACCAAACCCCTGGTGGGTCAGTTAGCGGCCTGGAACTATTTCGAGTCGATCGATAATCCGACCAACGCGAAATTCGTCGCCGATTACCGCGCTTATGCCAAAGCACACAACCTGCCGAACGCCGCCACCGTCGTCACCAACGACCCGATGGAAGCGACCTATGTCGGCATCCATATGTGGGCGCAGGCGGTGGAAAAAGCGGGCACAACGGACGCAGACAAAGTACGAGCGGCGATGGCCGGTCAGACCTTCAAAGCGCCGGATGGCTTTACCCTGACCATGGACCAGACCAACCATCATCTGCATAAACCGGTCATGATTGGTGAAGTGGAAGAGAACGGCCAGTTCAGCGTGGTGTGGCAGACCGATAAGCCAGTGCGTGCGCAGCCGTGGAGCCCGTACATTGCCGGTAACGACAAGAAGCCCGATCACCCGGTGAAGACCGCGCAGTAATCGCACGTTGCTGATGACACAGCGTCATCCGCTGTGAAGCAGCAGCACGGCAGCGCTCATCAGGCTGCCGTGCTGACCTCCCCAAACGAGGCTCCTTTTATGAATTTATGTCGCTGCTTTTTCAGCCTGCTCCTGCTGCTGCCGCTGTTTGCCAGCGCCGGACCGGCGGCAGACTTTGCCGCCGCCAGCCGCAGCCAGCAGGCCACGCTGCTGCAACAGTGGGCCGCCGCGCCGGACAGTCATCGGCTGCCGCTGCTGGAAGCACTGAATGCCGAAACCGTGGTCATCGACCAGAAAAAACAGCCGTTCAGCCAGCAGGGTTCGACGCTGCAGCCGCTGGATACGGCGGCAAAGCCCACAGGTGACCTGAAAAAGCTGTTTATGAACAATCGCCTGCGCGTGCTGGTTAATAACGCGCTGGCCGCCCACCAGTTGGTGAGCAGTGATGCCACCCTGCGTCTGCGCGCGGCGCAGCAGCTGCAAAATGAGGGTGCCGCCGACCAGTTGCCGCTGCTGGAACAACGTCTGGCCGCCGAGCAGGATAGCCGCGTTCACGCCGCATTAGCGCTGGCGCTGGCGAATCTGCAACTGGCGGATAGCGAGCCGATGGTGCGCCTGCGGGCGGTGAAACTGCTGGGCGAGTCCAGCGATCCCAATACGCAGGCCAGCCTGCAACGCCTGACCCAGCCTGCGAATGAGCCAGACGCCACGGTGCGTACGGCAGCGGCGGAGAGCCTGCAGCAGATTCAGAAGCGGCTGATGTGGGGCGATCTGCTGGGGCAGGCGTTTAGCGGCCTGTCACTGGGTTCTATTCTGCTGCTGGCCGCACTGGGCCTGGCGATCACCTATGGTCTGCTGGGGGTGATCAACATGGCGCACGGTGAAATGCTGATGCTGGGCGCGTACGCCACCTGGTGGGTACAGAGCCTGTTTCAGCAGTTTGCACCGGACTATTTAGCCTGGTATCCACTGCTGGCGCTGCCGGTCGCCTTTATGGTCACCGCCGCCATCGGCATGGCGCTGGAACGTACCATCATCCGCCATCTCTATGGCCGTCCGCTGGAGACGCTGCTGGCCACCTGGGGCATCAGCCTGATGCTGATCCAGCTGGTGCGGGTGCTGTTCGGAGCGCAAAACCTGGAGGTGGCGAATCCGGCGTGGCTCTCCGGCGGTTTACAGCTGCTGCCCAATCTGGTGCTGCCGTGGAACCGCATCGCGGTCATCCTGTTTGTGGTGTTTGTGCTGGCGCTCACCTGGCTGCTACTGAACCGGACCCGCCTTGGCATGAACGTGCGCGCCGTAACCCAGAACCGCGCCATGGCGGAGTGCTGCGGCGTGCCAACCGGGCGCGTCGATATGCTGGCGTTTGGCCTCGGCTCGGGCATTGCCGGGCTGGGCGGCGTGGCGCTGTCGCAACTGGGTAACGTCGGGCCCGAGCTGGGCCAGGGCTACATCATCGACTCGTTCCTGGTGGTGGTGCTGGGGGGTGTCGGCCAGCTGGCGGGCACCGTCGTTGCTGCATTCAGTCTGGGCATTCTGAACAAAGTGCTGGAGCCGCAGATTGGCGCGGTGCTGGGTAAGATCCTGATTCTGGTGATTATCGTGCTGTTTATTCAGAAACGTCCGCAGGGACTGTTTGCGGTTAAAGGAAGGGTGACTGACTGATGACGCAACCCATTACGCTTCGTGTGGCGCGCACCGCGCCGCGCCTGACGATCAGCATCGGCCTGGCGATCACCCTGGCGTTACTGGTGATGCCGTTTCTGGCGCTGCTGCCCGCCACACATCCGCTGGCGATCTCCACTTATACCCTGACGCTGGTCGGCAAAATCCTCTGCTATGCGGTGGTCGCCGTGGCGCTGGATCTGGTGTGGGGCTACGCCGGACTGCTGTCCCTGGGTCACGGCCTGTTCTTTGCCCTGGGCGGTTATGCCATGGGCATGTACCTGATGCGCCAGGCCGCAGGCGAGGGTTTACCCGCCTTTATGTCCTTTCTCTCCTGGCGTGAGCTGCCCTGGTTCTGGACCGGCACCGACTATTTCGCCTGGGCGCTCTGCCTGAGCATGCTGGTGCCGGGCCTGCTGGCGCTGGTGTTTGGCTTCTTCGCCTTTCGCTCGAAGATCAAAGGCGTCTACTTCTCCATCATGACTCAGGCGCTGACCTACGCCGGGATGCTGCTGTTCTTCCGCAACGAAACCGGGTTTGGCGGCAACAATGGCTTCACCGGCTTTACCACCCTGCTCGGCTTTTCGGTGACCGCGACCGGCACCCGTATCGGGCTGTTTATCGCCACGGTACTGCTGTTGCTGCTGAGCCTGGTGATCGGCTTCGCCCTGGCGCGCAGCAAGTTTGGCCGGGTACTGACCGCGGTGCGGGACGCCGAAAACCGCCTGATGTTCTGTGGTTACGACCCGCGCGGCTTCAAGCTGTTTGTCTGGACGCTCTCCGCCGTGCTGTGCGGCCTGGCCGGGGCGCTCTATGTCCCGCAGGTCGGCATTATCAATCCGGGCGAGATGTCACCGGCTAACTCGATTGAAGCGGCGATTTGGGTGGCGCTGGGCGGACGCGGCACGCTGATTGGCCCGCTGCTGGGCGCGGCGATTGTTAACGGCGCACGCAGCTTCTTCACCGTCGCCTTCCCCGAATACTGGCTCTTTTTCCTGGGACTGATGTTTATCCTGGTCACGCTGTTTCTGCCGCACGGCGTGATTGGCCTGCTGCGCCGGAGGAATAAATGAGTGATGCCCTGTTTACCCAACCCCAGCTGGCGGATCGCCACCGGGAGCAGCGCGATCCGGTGCTGCAACTGGAGAAGATCAGCGTGTCGTTTGACGGCTTCCGGGCGCTGACCGATCTTTCGCTGCAGATCGGCGTCGGGGAACTGCGCTGCGTGATCGGCCCCAACGGCGCGGGCAAAACCACGCTGATGGATGTGATTACCGGCAAAACGCGTCCTGACGCCGGCCGGGTGATCTACGACCAGGACAGCGATCTGACTCGTCTTTCACCGGTAGAGATCGCCCGCGCCGGAATTGGCCGTAAGTTCCAGAAGCCCACGGTGTTTGAGGCGTTAACCGTGTTCGAAAATCTGGAAATCGCGCTCAAAGCCGAAAAATCGGTCTGGGCCAGCCTGCGCGCCCGCCTCAGCAGCGAACAACGCGATCGGATTGATGAGGTGCTGAAGCTACTGCGACTGGGCGGCGAACGCCAGCGTCGCGCAGGCCTGTTATCGCACGGCCAGAAGCAGTTTCTGGAGATTGGCATGCTGCTGGTGCAGGAGCCGCATCTGCTGCTGCTGGATGAACCGGCGGCAGGCATGACCGACGCAGAGACGGACTACACTGCCGAGCTGTTCCGCAGCCTGGCGGGCAAACATTCACTGATGGTGGTGGAGCATGATATGGGCTTTGTCGAGACCATTGCCGACCATGTCACCGTGCTGCATCAGGGACAGGTACTGGCCGAGGGTTCGCTGCGCGAGGTTCAGGCCAACGAGCAGGTTATCGACGTTTATCTGGGGCGCTGAGATGTTACAGGTTACTGAACTTAATCAATATTATGGCGGCAGTCACATTCTGCGCGGTCTGTCGTTTGAGGTGAAGATTGGTGAAATCACCTGTCTGCTGGGGCGCAATGGCGTGGGAAAAACCACGCTGCTGAAGTGCCTGATGGGCTTGATCCCGGCAAAGTCAGGAGAGATTCAGTGGCAGCAGCAGCGCATGAATGGCCGCAAGCCGCACCAGCGGGTGCAGGCTGGCATCGCCTATGTGCCACAGGGACGAGAAATTTTTCCGCGTCTGACGGTGGAAGAGAACCTGCTGATGGGCCTGTCGCGCTTTCCGGCTGCGCAGGCGCGTGAAGTGCCGGAGGAGATCTATCAGCTCTTCCCGGTGCTGCTGGCGATGAAGTCACGCCGGGGCGGCGATCTCTCTGGCGGTCAGCAGCAGCAGCTGGCGATCGGCCGGGCGCTGGCCTGTCGGCCACAGCTGCTGATCCTCGATGAGCCGACCGAAGGGATCCAGCCTTCGGTGATCAAAGAGATCGGCGCAGTGATCCGCCAGCTGGCGCAGCGGGGAGATATGGCGATCCTACTGGTGGAGCAGTTTTATGACTTCGCGGCGGAGCTGGCGGACAGCTATCTGGTGATGTCGCGTGGGGAGATCGTGCAGCGTGGCCGCGGCGACACCATGGAAGCTGAGGGTGTGCGCGGCCTGGTCGCGATTTAAGCCCGGCTCAGAGCAAGCCGGTCTCGACAGAGAAGTGTCGCTGTTCGCCGCTCGCCAGAGTGATCAGCGTGCCGGCCTGCTGCGCGGCAAGAAAGCCCTCTGGCCGACAGGTGGCAGGCAGAATGTAGGCCGCCACCTGCTGGTCATGGTTGTGCAGCAGCCAGCGGGTCGCCTGGGGGAATTGCGCGGTAGAGAAGCGCGTCATCAGCGCATACCCCTGCGGTGAATGCAGCTCAAACTGCACGTCATCGCCATACTGCGGCAGATTGTCCGCGAAGAAGACGATCTCCGGATCGCAGAGCTGTGGCTGATCGAGCTGCTGTAACGCCTGCGGATCGCGCGCCAGTTGATCCGTGTAATCCCGCCAGGCGGGCGTCGGTCGCAGGTGCGCCGGAATCGAGCGTCGCAGCTGAAATGCCCCTTCGGGGATCGACTGCCGGAAACGTCCCTGATCGACCCACGCGCTGTTGAGGTGACACATATACTGCAACGGCATCGGTGCTCCCGCCAGATTGGTCACCGTCATCTCTATCGTCAGCCGGGGCCGATCGGCCTGAATGCGGACGGCGGGTGCCGCAAGGTAGTGATGGCCGAAGCCTTTAACATATTCACACTCCCCTTCCAGCGACAGCGTCTGATCGTCCAGCACCAGCCAGGCACTATCCATACGGGCGCAGGCCATCTCACCGTGCAGCGGATGATCGTCCTCTGGGGCGGGGCAGCCGTTCGCCAGCAGCCCCGAATGAAACGCAAAACAGCCATAGGTGTCGATGATGGAATGTGCGGGCAGCGGCTGTTTAAAACTGTGGCCCATGGTCAGGTTGTGATCGTCGAACTGCACGTCCCAGATCATCTGTCCGAGAAATGGCAGCACGGTCACTCTGCCGCGCCGGTTGTGAATCCGCACCGCCTCGATGCCCGCCGGATAGCGAAACAGCTCAACCCGGAAGTCATCGCTCTCTAACAGCACCCACGGCGTGGCGTGAAACTGGTCACGCGCTAAGGGTAAACGGGTTTTCATGGTAATTCCTCCACCAGACGACCAGCGGCAACCGGCTGTTTTTTATGACGCAGTTCGCCATAGAAGTAGAATCCGACCCAGGCGAAACAGAGCAGTGAGACGCCAAACGCCAGCTGCATTGAACCCAGCGTGTCAGACACCAGGCCTTGCAACGCCGGGACAAAGGCCGCGCCGACAATCGCCATCACGATAAACGCGCCTGCCACTTCAGTGTATTTATTATCGACCGTCGCCAGCGTGCCGGCGTAGATCGTTGCCCAGCAGGGGCCAAACAGCACGCTGACAAAGACGGCGGCGTAGACGGCGGTAAAGTTCGGCACCAGCATCACATAGGCCAGCGTCAGCACGCCCAGCATCGAATAGGCGATCAGCACTTTCTCGGCACGGAAGCGGGTCATCAGGAAGTTCGCCACGAACTTGCCGATAAAGAAGCAGACGAAGCTGTAGATCATAAAGTTAGAGGCGTGACGTTCATTGGCTGCTCCCAGCGTCAGCGCCAGACGAATGGTAAACGACCAGACCGCCACCTGCATGCCGACATAGAGGAACTGGGTCACAATTCCGCGTTTAAAGTGACGATTAGCAGCCAGATAGCGGAAGGTCTCGCCCAGCGACGGCCGGGATTTCTCATTACTCTCAGGTTTGCAGCGCGGATAGCGGGTGAACATAAACAGCAGCATCACGACCACCAGCACCATCACCAGATATTTGTAAGGCTCCAGCGTGTGCTCCAGCATCGTCAGGCGAAACGCATGCGCCTGCTCTGCCGTCATGGTCGCCATCTGACTCTCCAGGCTGTCGCCGTCCTGGAACACCAGATATTTACCCAGCACGATCCCCATCAGCGCACCAATCGGGTAGAAGGTCTGGCTGACGTTGAGGCGCAGCGTGGCGTGGTCACGATGACCAATCATCGAACTGTAGGTGTTGGCCGCAGTTTCCAGGAAACTGAGGCCGATGGCGATGGCAAAGATCGCCGCGAGGAACATGGTGTAGGTCGCCATGTGCGAAGCGGGATAAAAGGCGATACAGCCAGCAATATAGAGCGCCAGGCCGATCATAATTGCCATCTTGTAACTGGTTTTGCGGATCACCAGCGAGGCGGGGATCGCAATCAGAAAATAGCCGCCATAAAAGGCGCTCTGCACCAGCGCACTGGCAAAGTCGCTCAGGGCGAACACGCTTTTAAACTGGGTGATCAGGATATCATTGAGACTCGCCGCACAGCCCCACAGCGGGAAGAGGCACGACAGCAGAATGAACGGGAACAGCGGCGTTTTATTCAGATAGCCATCAGATTGCTGAACAATTTTCTGTTGCATAGCAGAACCTCAGTTACGGTTGAGAAAACGCTGAAACACCTCTGCGTCGGGATAAGCGCGCTGCGTGCCGCGCCCGGTGACGCTACAGGCGGCATAAGCAGAAGCCTGAGTCATGGCAGCGGCCACATCGCCGGTTTTCACCAGCAGATACGCAAAACAGCCGATAAAGGCATCACCCGCGCCGCTGGTATCGAC
The DNA here is from genome assembly GCF_900115075.1 of Candidatus Pantoea varia. Lineage (GTDB taxonomy): Bacteria > Pseudomonadota > Gammaproteobacteria > Enterobacterales > Enterobacteriaceae > Pantoea > Pantoea varia. The sequence goes on along the minus strand of NZ_FOVG01000002.1, from coordinate 350,926 downwards.
CGCCTGAACCGGCGTCGCAGCCACGCGATGCACCTGGTCGCCGCTCATCCAGACCGATCCCCGGCTGCCCAGAGTAATGATCAGATTTTTAAGACCGCGCTTCAGCAGCGACTGCCCGGCGAGGATCACCTCTTCATCGGTGCTGATCGGCAGGCCGGTGAGAATCTCCAGCTCGGTTTCGTTCGGCATAAAGAAGTCGCATTTGCAGGCGTAATCAATATCAAGCGAGGCAACGGCCGGGGCCGGATTCAGGATCACGTTGATCTGATGCTGGCGGGCAAAATCGATAGCGTAATAGACCGTCTCCAGCGGGATCTCCAGTTGCAGGATGATCAGCTCACAGGCTTTCAGCGCCTCTGCCGCATCGTCGATATCGGCCGGTTTCAGCTGCTGGTTGGCGCCTTTGATAATCAGAATGCGGTTCTGCGACTGGTCATCGACAAAAATCGGTGCCACGCCGCTGGAGGTGCCTGGTGCGGTGGTAACAAAGCGCGTGTCCACGCCCTGCTGCTGCAGATTAGCCACGGTGTTGGGAGCAAAGAGATCGTCGCCAACCTTGCTCACCATCATCACGCTGCCACCCATTTTCGCGGCCGCAACCGCCTGGTTAGCGCCTTTACCGCCGCAGCCAATGGCAAAGTCGGGCGCCTCCAGGGTTTCGCCCGCTTTCGGCAGGCTGTTGGTATAGGTAATCAGATCGACCATGTTTGAGCCGATGACCGCAATTGTCATGACAGAACTCCCGGATGTTTTTCACAGTTCAAATGTTATTAAAGTAACAATAACCTTTCTTAAAGGTTAAATATGTGACAAAAACCACATCCTGAAGCGGTGAGAATTAGCGGAAAACGGCATGAATGGCATTTGAAAGTGTTACTATTATAACAAGATAACATCATGGACCGTGGCGGCTGAGAGACGTGCTCGCCTGTGGGGATGGGCCGTTATCACCGCATGGCGGAGGTTTGCGGCCCTGACAGATTGCGGGTAAGATTGACTGCCAGCCTGGCGGATGAGACGCAACTCATTAAAATCTGTGAGGTTTGTAGCGTATTGACGTCGATTCCGGCGTCTTTTCTCCGCACTGCAGGAAAGGTAACTGAGAGATGACCATGGAAACCCGGCGCGACGAACGCATTCACAAGCTGACGCAGGCGCTGAAACGCACCGACAAACTGCATCTGAAAGATGCGGCCCAGCTGCTGGGTGTCTCAGAGATGACGGTTCGCCGCGATTTAACCGAGCCGGGTTCCAGTGTGGTCCTGCTGGGCGGCTACATCGTCAGCGACCCGAAAAGTCATGCCGGTCACTATTTTATCAGCGATCAGCATGGGCAGAATGCCGCCAGAAAGCAGCGCCTGGCACAGGTGGCGGCCAGCCTGATCAACGAGAACGATACGGTTTTCTTTGATTGCGGCACCACCCTGCCCTACATCGTTGATGCCATTCCCGACACGCTGTCGTTTACCGCCATCTGCTGCGCCATGAATACCTTTCTGACCCTGAAAGAGAAACCCGCCTGCAACGTCATCCTCAGCGGCGGTGAGTTTCATGCCGACAATGCGCTGTTTACGCCGATTGGCGTGCATACCCTCCTTGACGATCTCTGTCCGACGCTGGCTTTTATCTCTGCCGCAGGCATCGACAAAGATCAGGGTGCGACCTGCTACAACACCAATGAGCTGATGATGAAACATCACGCCATGCTGCGCGCCCGTTCGTGTGTGCTGGTGGCGGACAGCAGTAAATATGGCAAGGTACTGCCTGCCCGCATCGCCGGGCTGCAGCGCTTTGATCTGCTGGTGAGCGACAGCGCGCCCGATCAGGCGTTGCAGAACTGGCTGGCGCAGCAGGCGATACCGCTTCGCCTGCCCTGAGGCCTGCCTCTGACGTATTGTCACCGATTGAGCGCGGAAATCAGACAGTTATCCCACACGTTGTCCGGCATCACCTCCTTCAGGGCATTATTCGCCGCCCCCCGGCTGGGATTAAACGGTGAAAAAGGCTAAACTTCGACATCATTCCAACGACCAACAGACCCAGAGGCTCAAACCAACGTGGCTCAATTCGTCTATAGCATGCATCGCGTCGGCAAAGTGGTTCCGCCGAAGCGACATATCCTGAAAAACATCTCTCTCAGCTTCTTCCCTGGCGCAAAAATCGGCGTACTCGGTCTGAATGGCGCGGGTAAATCTACCTTGCTGCGCATCATGGCCGGCATCGATAAAGATATCGAAGGGGAAGCACGTCCGCAGCCAGGCCTTAAGATTGGCTACCTGCCGCAGGAGCCGCAGCTTAACCTTGAACACACCGTGCGCGAGTCAGTTGAAGAAGCGCTGTCAGAAGTGGTTGGCGCACTGAAACGTCTCGACGAAGTCTATGCGCTCTATGCCGAAGAGGATGCTGACTTCGACAAGCTGGCCGCTGAGCAGGGCCGTCTGGAAGAAATCATCCAGGCGCACGATGGTCACAACCTGAATACCCAGCTGGAACGTGCTGCCGATGCGCTGCGCCTGCCAGACTGGGACGCGAAAATCGCGACCCTTTCCGGTGGTGAACGTCGCCGCGTCGCCCTGTGCCGTCTGCTGCTGGAAAAACCAGACATGCTGCTGCTGGACGAACCCACGAACCACCTGGACGCCGAATCTGTCGCCTGGCTGGAGCGCTTCCTGCATGACTTCGAAGGCACCGTCGTCGCGATTACGCACGACCGTTACTTCCTGGATAACGTGGCAGGCTGGATTCTGGAACTTGACCGCGGTGAAGGTATTCCGTGGGAAGGCAACTACTCCTCCTGGCTGGAGCAGAAGGATGCGCGTCTGGCGCAGGAAGCCTCTTCTGAAGCCGCGCGTCGTAAGTCGATTGAGAAAGAGCTGGAGTGGGTGCGCAAAGGGCCAAAAGGCCAGCAGTCTAAAGGCAAAGCCCGTCTGGCACGCTTTGAAGAGCTGAACAACACCGACTACCAGAAGCGTAACGAAACCAACGAACTGTTCATTCCGCCAGGCGCCCGTCTGGGTGACAAAGTGCTGGAAGTCAGCAATCTGCGTAAGTCCTATGGCGACCGTGTGCTGATTGACGATCTCTCGTTCTCTGTGCCAAAAGGCGCGATTGTCGGCATTATCGGTCCGAACGGCGCGGGTAAATCGACGCTGTTCCGCATGATGTCTGGTCAGGAACAACCTGATTCCGGCGAGATTGTACTGGGTGAAACCGTGAAGCTGGCGTCCGTGGATCAGTTCCGTGACAGCATGGACAATTCCAAAACCGTGTGGGAAGAGGTTTCCGGCGGTCAGGACATCATGCGCATTGGTAATACCGAGATGCCAAGCCGCGCCTATGTCGGCCGCTTTAACTTTAAAGGCGTCGATCAGGGCAAACGCGTAGGCGAACTGTCGGGTGGTGAGCGTGGTCGTCTGCACCTCGCGAAGCTGCTGCAGGTTGGCGGCAACATGCTGCTGCTCGATGAGCCAACCAACGACCTGGACATTGAAACCCTGCGCGCGCTGGAAAACGCCCTGCTGGAGTTCCCGGGCTGTGCGATGGTGATCTCGCATGACCGCTGGTTCCTGGACCGTATTGCCACGCACATTCTGGATTACCAGGATGAGGGCAACATCGAATTCTTCGAAGGTAACTTTACCGAATATGAAGAGTACAAAAAGCGTACCCTCGGCGCCGAAGCGCTGGAGCCGAAGCGCATCAAGTACAAACGTATGACGAAGTAATCGAATAAACGGGCGGCAGCGATGCCGCCCTTTTTGATGGTTCACTCAGCGATAAAACTCTCTGAATACCGGAGACTGCAGCGCAAACTCAATAAAGCGCGCCAGCGCAGGTGAGTTCAGTTTACGGCCTGGATAGACCAGCCACAGCTCATTTCCCTCGATTTCCCATTCCGGCAGCACCGGCACCAGCCGGGGATCCGCCATCGCCCCATCGGTCAGAAAGTGCGGCAGCAGCGTAATACCCGCATCGCCCAGCGCAGATTCGCGCGCATAGAGTAAATTGTCGGTGAGATGGCCTGGCGGCAGCAGCCAGCGATAGAACTCATCATCGCGCTGCAACACCCATTCATTCCAGGCACGATGCGCAATACAGCGGTGGGCCGAGAGCTGTTGTGGATGAAGCAGGGGTGGATGCTGATTGAGATAGTGCTGTGAAGCCACCAGCAGTCGCGGGCAGTTGCCTATCCGGCGGCCAATCAGCGAGGACTCCTGCGGCTTACCTGTGCGCAGCGCCACATCGAAGCCCTCCTGCACCAGATCGCGCATCTCATCGGAGATCGAGACATCCAGCGTTACATCGGGATAAAGACGTAAAAACGCCGCGTTACAGCGCGCCAGCAGCGTAGCGCCAATGCCTGCCGGGCTGGTGATGCGCAGACGCCCGCTGGGATTTTCCCGCAGGCTGGCGATCGCCTGATCGGCGCGTTCACTGGCCTGCATCATCTCCTGGCAATGCAGCAGATAGCGCTCACCGGCGAAGGTCAGGTTGAGCTGGCGGGTGGTGCGGTTCAGTAACCGAATCCCCAGTCGCTGCTCCAGCTGGCTTATGCGCTGACTGACGCTTGATTTGGGCAGACCCGCGCGTTCTGCCGCGCCGGTAAAGCTCCCGCACTCCGCCACCAGCGCAAACAGCGCCATATCCTGCCACTGACGAAACGCCATTGTTCACCCCAGACGAACACTCTATGAAAGATTGTCCATCTTATCACCGCTAAAACCAGGTTCTACACTTAAGTAACTTACTAAGGAGAATCTTTATGTCTATTCGCGCTATCGCAGTTAATCCCGAAAATCCTGAAAACTTCACCGAAATTTTCCCCGAAACCCCCACGCCAGGTGAGTATGACCTGCGGGTCGAAGTCAAAGCCGCGTCGGTCAACCCGGTCGATACCAAGGTGCACAATGGGGCAAAGAAGAACGGCTTACAGCAGCCACGCATCCTCGGCTGGGATGCCAGCGGCGTCGTGCTGGAAGTGGGCAGCTCAGTCAGCAACTTTAAGCCTGGTGATGAAGTCTTTTATGCCGGCGACCTGACCCGTCCTGGCAGTAACAGCACCGAGCAGCTGGTTGACTCACGCATCACCGGTCACAAGCCAGAGAGCCTGGACTGGGCGCAGTCGGCCGCGATCCCGCTGACGGCTCTGACCGCCTGGGAAGGACTGTTTGAGCGACTGAACCTGGAGTCAGCAACGGAAGATCAGACCCTGCTGATCGTCGGCGGCGCGGGCGGTGTCGGATCGCTGGCGATCCCACTGGCGAAGCTGCGCAGCAAGGTGAAGATCATTGCGACCGCCTCGCGTGAAGATTCAGCCCAGTGGTGCCGCGATCGCGGCGCCGATCGGGTGATCAACTACAAAGATATGATCGGTGAGCTGGAGAAACAGGGCATTAAGCAGGTCGATTATATTTTCTGTCTGAATGATACCGACGGACACTGGGAGACGATGGCGAAGCTGATCGCTCCACAGGGTCATATCTGTACCATCGTGGAAAATGAACATCCGCTGTCGATGGATCAGCTGAAGCTGAAGAGTGCTGCCCTGCACTTCGAACTGATGTATACCCGCAGCATGTTCAACACGCCGGATATGGCGCGTCAGGGCGAGATTCTGGATGCGGTATCGGCGTTGCTGGATGAAGGTAAGCTGCAAACCACACTGAGCGAGACGCTGCACGGTCTGAGCGTTGAGACCTTAACCGCTGCCCATCAGCGCGTGCTGGAAGGCCACATGCGCGGCAAAGTGGTGATGGTCTATTAATGCGCTGACCCGGCTGCCGTGCGGCAGACCGGGTCACAGCCTGCGTTACGGCTGGGCGTTTTTCTCGCCCAGCATCGCTTTGACCAGCTCAATGCAGCGCAGGAAACGCGCGTCATAATCATCTTCCTGCACGTGCAGGAATTCGATGTTGTTTTCACGCAGCATCGTCACCAGCATCGACTGAAACTCCCGTCGATCCACTGAGCTGCCCAGGCTGCGCAATCCATCCGCAACCCAGGGCACGTTGTTCTCCAGCAGAATCACCAGATCAAAACGATATTCATCGATCAGGGCCTGCACAAAGGGATGTTCACGCCCTTCATACTTCAGACAAAACGCCTGTGTGGTCACAAAGTCGGTGTCGATAAACGCCACTTTGTTGGCATATTTGACGGCGAAATCGATGTACTGCGCCTGACCCAGCGCGATCTTGTCGTAATCAGAATATTGCAGCGCCATTTCGTCACCGCCCAGGTGGGAGAAGACATAGTCGCGGCCATATTCCCAGGCACTGGTGGTGTTGAAGATGTTGGCGAGCTTATTCACCAGCGTTGATTTACCGCTCGATTCTCCGCCGAGGATCGCCACGGTGCGCACAAAGAACGGTTTCACTTCGGTGGGAATGTAATCCCAGAAGCGGAACGGATCCTGACGAATCTGCGCGCCACTGATGCTCATAAAGGATCGGCTGGGATCGACCAGCACGGTCTGAATGCCAAGATGTTGCTGATACATCTCCGCATCGGGCGCTTCGCTGGTGTAGATGCAGTCTGGCGCAATGCCGTGCTCGCTGAGGAAGGCGCTGACGCCTTCACTCCAGACATCCCAGCCGTGCGGATAGGGTTCAATCCCCTCTTCATCAAAAGCGTGAATACGAATATTTTTCTGATACTTAAAGGTCTGCAGCAGCCAGCGCAGGCGATCGCTGACCGTAGGCTGCTGTGACATTGCGCTGTTCTCAAACAGTTCGCGGTCACGCGGCTCATCGTAGCCCATAATGATATGTAGCTCATCGACCTGGCTACAGGCGCGCTGTATCAGATAGATATGGCCGGTGTGCAGCGGATAGAACTTACCAAAAACCACGCCCACCGTTTTGTCGCGGCGCGGAAACTCCAGCCCCAGGAAACGGTGCAGAGCCTCCAGCTTTTGCGCGCTGGGGCTTTTGATTTTGGCATTGAGCAACTGGCTCAGATAGCCTTTGGTCATGCCGCTGGCATCAGCGACCTGTTGCAGCGTATGGCCCTGCTGGCGAATAGCCGTTTTCAGATAATCAAACGACGACATGTCGTGCCTCCTGCATCAATGCGGTTAAGGTGGGAGCGGCCTGCCCGCGACGCAGGCTGGCAGGCCGCAGGCGCATTACAGATCGTCCAGAATCGCCAGCGCATCGGCCAGCTTCTTCGCGCTGAAAACCTGCATCCCGGCAATCGGTTTTTTCGGTGCATTCCCTGCCGGTACAATGGCGCGTTTGAAGCCATGCTTCGCCGCTTCAGAGATGCGCTCCTGACCGCTGGGCACCGGACGGATCTCACCGGCCAGTCCCACTTCGCCAAAGATCACCAGATCCTGAGGCAACGGACGATCCCGCAGGCTCGATACCATCGACAACATCAGCGCCAGGTCAGCACTGGTTTCGGTCACTTTAACGCCGCCAACCACGTTGACGAACACATCCTGATCCGCCATCTGCAATCCGCCATGACGGTGTAAAACGGCCAGCAGAATCGCCAGGCGGTTCTGCTCCAGACCCACCGCCACGCGGCGTGGATTGCCCATCATCGAGTGATCGACCAGCGCCTGAATCTCCACCAGCAGCGGACGGGTTCCTTCCCATAGCACCATGACAGAACTGCCCGAGGTGACCTCTTCGCCACGCGACAGGAAGATAGCGGACGGATTGCTGACTTCACGCATGCCCTGTTCGGTCATGGCAAACACACCCAGCTCATTGACCGCGCCGAAGCGGTTTTTATGACTACGCAGGGTGCGGAAGCGGGAGTCGGCATCACCATCCAGCAGGACTGAGCAGTCGATACAGTGCTCCAGCACTTTCGGTCCGGCCAGTGAGCCATCTTTGGTGACGTGACCGACCATGATGATCGCCACACCGCGTGTTTTGGCGAAGCGCGTCAGGTAAGCCGCGGTTTCACGTACCTGAGCGACGCTGCCCGGCGATGACTGGATCTCCGCCATGTGCATCACCTGGATCGAGTCGATCACCATCAGTTGCGGCTGCTCCTGTTCGGCGATCAGACAGATCTGCTCAATGCTGGTTTCCGACAGCATATTTACATTTTCGGTGGGTAATCCCAGACGATGGGCACGCATCGCGACCTGTTGTAGTGACTCTTCACCGGTGACGTAAAGGGTTTTCATGCCCTCTGACAACCGGCACATTACCTGCAGCAGCAGCGTGGATTTCCCCGCGCCGGGGCTGCCGCCAATCAGAATAGCACTGCCCGGCACCACCCCACCGCCCAGCACACGGTCAAACTCTTTGAAGCTGGTCGAGAAGCGCGGTAACGCCTCCAGGCTGATTTCAGAGAGCTTCTGCACCCGGCTGGTTCCGGCGCTGCCGGCATAGCCACTCAGGCGCTCGTTACGCGCAGCGGCGGGCGAGGCGGCAATGCGCACCTCGGTGATGGTGTTCCAGGCGTGGCAGGCGCTACATTGCCCCTGCCAGCGTGGGTAATCTGCGCCACATTCGTTACAGACAAATGCGCGTTTTGCCGCTTTGGCCAAATCAATACCTCAGTTAACGCTCTTCGTGGATCAGGCTGCCGGTGAGGATGCAGAACACCCCCATCAGATCGGCATGGCGAATGGTGACCGCAGTCTGCTCATTCACCTTAGGTTTAGCATGGAACGCAATGCCCAGCGCTGAGGCTTTGATCATCAGCAGGTCATTGGCACCATCGCCGATCGCCACCGTCTGTTCCGGCGCGATGTCAAAACGCTGCGCCAGCTTCTTCAGGGTATCGGCTTTGTATTGCGCGTCGACAATCGGACCCAGCACGTTGCCAGTCAGTTTGCCGTCGCGAATTTCGAGTTCATTGGCCACCACCGCCGACAGATGCAGCTTGTCACGCAGGTATTCGGCGTAGTAGGTAAAGCCGCCGGACGCGATGGCAATCTGCCAGCCCAGCGCCTGCAGCTTCTGCGTCAGCGTCGTTAAGCCTGGCATTAATGGCAGAACATCACGCACCTGTTTCAGAATATTGGCGTCCGCGCCCTGCAGCGTGGCGACGCGCTGACGCAGGCTGGCGGTGAAGTCGAGTTCGCCGCGCATCGCGCGTTCCGTGACTTCAGCTACCTGCTCGCCGCAGCCCGCCAGTTTTGCAATCTCATCAATGCACTCGATCTGAATCGCGGTGGAGTCCATATCCATCACCAGCAGGCCTGGCGTTTTGAGATGCGGGATTTTGCCCAGCGGCGCAACGTCCAGACCGGCGTCGTGCGCCAGTTGGCTGGCAAACGGCGTCAGCGATCCCGCCAGGCGAATCACCTGATACTCATCGACGTTCCAGGCGCTGACAATCACCATCGCCGCACCCAGCTGGTGCTGGTAATCGGTCAGCCGTTGCTTATCCAGCCCGCGGCCATACAGCAGCCAGCCGGTGCGGCCAGCGCGATAATCCAGCGGCATCACTTCATCACCGCTAAGAGAAAGGGGCAAACCCGGCCAGAGGGAGACATCGGCGGGAAGATCGCACCAGGTTAAACGATTTGGCATCAGAGCTCCTGTAGGGACAACAAAACCACGCAAGAGGCTACCTTGTCTGCGCCGCTTCTGGCAACATAATCTCCAGGCTTTCTGTTGTGATATGACCCGGATGATTAATGGCTAAAACCGCACTGAAATTTCGCTTACATCGTACCGTGATCGTTCTTATCTCGATGGCGCTGCTGGTCGTGCTGATGCAGGGCGCATCCTGGTTCAGTCTCGGCCATCAGGCGGCGCGTTCTGAACAGGTCGAGGAGCTGGCACATACGCTCACCAGCCAGGTAGCGTTTAGTCTTAAGCCGTTGATGGACAACAGTGAGAATAACCGCACTCAGATAGAAGCCATTCTTAATCAGATGACGGCTAACAGTCGTATTCTGGATGCGTCAGTGTATGACGGCGACGGCAGCCTGGTGGCGCACAGCGGTGAAAACATCAACGTGCGCGATCGGCTGGCGCTTGATGGTCAGCGCGCGGGCAGCTATTTCAACCATCAGATTGTGCAGCCACTGGCGGGAAACGAGGGCCCACTGGGCTTTTTGCGCGTGACGCTGGATACCCACGTGCTGGTCACCGACTCGCATCAGGTTGATAACACCACCAATATTCTGCGTCTGATGATGCTGCTGGCGCTGGCGATCGGCATTATTCTCTCCCGTACCCTGCTGCGCCATCGCCGCACCCGCTGGCAGCAGTCGCCGTTCCTGCTCACCGCCAGCACCCCGGTGAAAGAGGATCGGGATGAGGACGACGAGAAGAAAGAGTAGCGCGCCGGCTGCGGTAAAGATAAAACGAGAAAGGCCCGCTGTGCGGGCCTTTTTTATGGCAACGATACGGATTTGCGAGGCGTCTTCCGTTAGCCGATGAGCAGCGCTTCAAGCTCGCCCAGCGATTTGACCTGCCAGGTGGGTTTAATATGTTCCGGCAGCGGCCGGGTGCCATGATCGAGCCAGCAGGTTTTAATGCCGGCATTCATGCCGCCCAGAATGTCTGACTCTGGCGTATCACCCACCATCAGCACCCGCTCACGATCCGGATTGCCCATCAGCCCCAGCGCGTAATCAAAGATCTCTGCCGCCGGCTTTGGCAAGCCGACCTGCTCAGAGATCACCAGCGCCGAAAAGTAATCGCGGAAACCGGTGCGCTCCAGACGCGTCTGCTGCAGCGCGGTAAAGCCATTGGTAATGATCCCCATCTTTACCTTGCCATGCAGCTGGTTCATCAGGCTGACCGCACCCGGCAGCGGCGTGCAGATCTCTCCCATCGCACTGAGGAAGCCGCTGTTGAGGATCTCTGGCGCAACGCTGAGCTTTTCGCTCCAGTGGTTGAAACGCTGAGTCTGCAACTGTAACGCTGAGATGGTGCCGTTCTGATAATCGACCCACAGCGGCTTGTTGATCGCCTGATAATCGCTGTAATCCTGGTCGGTGAACTGCACGTCATAGCCGGCGAACAGGCGCTGCAAACCGGCATAGGCGTCGAAATGGAAAAGGGTATCGTCCGCATCAAACAGGATGCAGTCCCAGTTATCTATCATTAAAGCTCCTTAACACCACTACGGCGTCAGGGCCATGAGAATGGCATCTTCACGGCCGCTGGCGGTGGGATAATAGTTGGGGCGACGACTGACCTGATTGAACCCGAGCTGCTCATAGAGCGCGATGGCGGGCAGGTTCGAGGCCCGCACTTCCAGCCAAAGCGTCAGCACGTCGCGTTTGATCAGCTCATCGATCAGATGCTGCAACAGCTGGCGGCCATATCCCCGGCGCTGAAAGGCAGGATCGACCGCGATGTTAAACAGCGAGGCTTCGTCCAGTACCACCTGCGTAATCGCAAAGGCAGCCATTTGGCCGTCAACATCGAGACGTAAATTGATAAAGCGCTCGCCCTGATTGCTGGCAAACGTCTTTTCACTCCAGGGAAACGCGTGACTACGACACTCAATGGCGAAGGCCTGCGCCAGATCGTCAGGGGTGAGTAAAGAGATGGCTGTCATGGTTACACATCTGTTGCCAGAGCGCGCGTTTGGCGACGCCGCTGCTGATCAGTTCATTGAAAGAAGCGCTGGTTAATGCCACGCCATTGAAAGTCTGTTCGCTCTCTACGCCGAGCAGCCAGCCCGCGCAGTTCAGCGTCTCCGGCAGCATTTGCAGCTGATCCGGCGTCACGGTCATGACCTGAGCGGGTTGCAGATTGAGAGCATGCAGCACGTCGCGCATCAGGGGTTCATGCAAACCGGGTGGCGCGTCAGCGACAATAATTAACTGCGTGTCCGGTGCCAGCGTGACGGCAATTTCGCCCTGAAGCACGCGCGGGCGGCGCAGTTGGTACTGCGTAATTCCCATTTGCTGTAAAAGCCAGTCGCGCCTGGACGTCATGGTGTTACCTGTTCTGCTGCCTGAATGCGACGCTATGCTAGCAAACCCATCGAACATGCGCCAACAAACCACTATAATCCCCGCTCAGATCTTACAGGAGCCCTACATGTCTGCTTTTACCCCGGCCAGCGAAGTCATTCTGCGCCACAGTGATGAATTTACCGCCCGCCATGTTTTATTTGCTGGCGATCTGCAGGATGACCTGCCCGCTCAGCTGGAAACCGCCTCGTCGCGCGTTCACACCCAGCAATATCATCACTGGCAAAACCTCAGCCGCCGTATGGGCGAGCAGGCGCGTTACGGAATGGTTGCGCAGCCGGAAGATGTGCAGGGATGCGATACCCTGGTCTACTTCTGGACCAAGAATAAGCCGGAAGTACAGTTCCAGCTGGAGAACCTGCTCTCTATGCTGCCAGTGGGCTGCGACGTGTTCGTGGTGGGTGAAAACCGCAGCGGCGTCCGCAGTGCCGAAGGCATGCTGGAGTCGTGGGTGAAACTGGAGAAGATCGACAGCGCACGTCGTTGTGGTCTCTATCACGGTCGCCTCGACAAACAGCCTGAGTTTGATGCCAGCACCTTTGGTCATCAGTATCAGCTGGATGGTCTGACGATTCACACTCTGCCTGGCGTCTTCAGCCGTGACGGTCTGGATAGCGGCAGCGCTCTGCTACTGTCCACCTTTACCCCGCACACCAAAGGTAAAGTGCTGGATATGGGCTGTGGCGCAGGTGTAATTGCCGCCTCACTGCCTGCCCGCTCGCCTAAAGTACGCCTGTGGCTGTGCGACGTGCACGCCGCTGCCATTGAAGCGAGTAAATTGACGCTGGCCGCCAATGGCATCGAGGGCGAAGTCTTCGCCAGCAACGTCTTCTCTGACGTAACCGGCCGTTTCGACATGATTATCTCTAACCCGCCCTTCCATGAAGGCACCCAGACCAGCCTCGACGCCGCACAGGCGTTGATCCGTGGCGCGGTGAAGCACCTGAACACCGGTGGCGAACTGCGTATCGTTGCGAACACCTTCCTGCCTTATCCGCAGGCGCTGGATGAAGCCTTCGGCAGTCATGAAGTCATCGCACAGACCGGTCGCTTCAAAGTTTATCGCGCCGTCTATGGTCGCGGTGCCAAAACGCGCTAACGTCTTTTCCCGCTGTTAACCACGTTGCCGGGCTGAAAACGTTGCTTTTTACAGCGATCGTTTCAGCCCGACGAAATAGTTGTTGACGCAAAGAGTAAAATCTCTAGAATGCGCCTCCGTGGTTGTAACATTCTCAAGGTGTTACGGGTATGCGAAGGTGGCGGAATTGGTAGACGCGCTAGCTTCAGGTGTTAGTGTCCTAACGGACGTGAGGGTTCAAGTCCCTCTCTTCGCACCAAAATCACATGTTTCATATCGCGAGCACTGCGCGAAGGTGGCGGAATTGGTAGACGCGCTAGCTTCAGGTGTTAGTGTCTTAACGGACGTGAGGGTTCAAGTCCCTCTCTTCGCACCATTGCGGTGATATGAACAGACAACTCGATGCGAAGGTGGCGGAATTGGTAGACGCGCTAGCTTCAGGTGTTAGTGTCCTAACGGACGTGAGGGTTCAAGTCCCTCTCTTCGCACCAACGTTGTCATCCCCAGACTTTTCCCGCTCGTCTCTTCTGCTTCCATTGCAGATTCGTTTTATCCCCTGCTCAGTTTAGTTTTCCCGGTTACATGACGTTTTGCAGTCGCTTCGACCTGCACACCCGTTTTAACCCTTTCCGCTTGTATTAAATCAGATGAAAATTCACAGAGACCGCCGCCAGTCCACCCGCTAATGCCAGACATGATGGCAGCAGCAGATAGTGACGCAGACGCTGGTTAAACAGCATCACGACCGTCAGCAGCAGCGCAACCATCATTACCAGCCGCCACTGGCTGAAGCTCGGTTCCCATAAGGCGAACAGCGGCAGCGCAATACACGGCAGCAAAACCCCCCACGCACTATCCAGTTTTTTACCCAGTGCCCAACTGATTCCCCACAAGCCGCAGGCCGCGATAATCGCTATCCCCATGACGCCAACCTCAAATGATAAGCATTCCCATTATCATATGACAGTTTTGCCCGTCGTGCAGCCTGTTTTTGTCACGCCCGGCAACGAAGATGACAGACCAGTTGGAAAATGCTAGATTGCGGCCGATAACACCTTTAATAACCGCACCAGCAATAATTTGCTCACTGTCTGGCATCCCCTCTTTATGCCGGCTTGCGCTTTGGTATTTCAGGGTCGTCACGAGTATTTATAATGAAATTACAATCATATGAAGAACTGAAACAGAGTAAATACCGGCTTTCAGTGATGCTTTTTCTGTTTTTAAATATCGCCGTTTCGCTATTTTATCTTCTGCCAATAATGAGCAATGAGACAAGCGATACCACCCTGCCGGTAATTTGCGTTGCGGCTTTTAGCGGTGTAATGCTAATTACCCATTTAATATTGCCTAAAGTAAAACTCCCACTTTTAAATCCTGTGGCGCTGGTACTGGGAATGCTCTGGGCGTGGCACATTAATTATCGCTTTCATCAGGTATTCTATTTCGATGGTGGCTTTCTTATTATCAGTTTGATCAGTGTGTTATTTATCAGTGCCATTGCCCTGAGCGATTATCTGGGGGCGTTTTGTCTGCATGTCGCCCCACCCGTGCTCACCGTATTACTGCTCGACAATGCGCAACATCTGCCACTGATCCTGCTGACCATTACCCTGCCGCTGATTGGTTTCTCACTCCAGCATCTGATGCGCCGTCGTGCCGATAACTTTACCCTGCGTCTGATGCATCAGCTTTACCAAGAGAAAGAGACCTTCAGCGATCTCAGCATGCTGGATCCGCTGACCGGGCTTTATAATCGCCGTGGCCTGAAGAACCGGCTCGATAATATTCTGGAAAATCACGCGGGCAGCCATTATGTGCTGCTATTGGATATCGATCACTTCAAGGCCTACAACGACAATTATGGGCATGCGATGGGCGACCAGGCGCTGGCACGGGTCTCTGTGGCTATTCGTGATGCGGTGCGTTCGCGCGATGTCGTCACCCGCTATGGCGGCGAAGAGTTTCTGGTGCTGATGACCAATGTGAACAGCGCCATTGCCATGAAACTGGCAGAGCGAATCCGTCAGTATGTGCTGGATTTAGAAATCCCCCATCTTTTCAATGAGACCGTTTCAACCCACGTCACCATCAGCGCGGGTATCGCCCCTATTTACGATAATGACTTTGATCTGGCCGTCGCCAATGCAGACAGCGCATTGTATGTGGCTAAAAATCAGGGCCGGAATACCATTCTTGCCTGGGAAGACTTACCCCGAAAACAGCATCAGACTGCCAGCGAACATGCCTGATTCAGCCTGACACGGTCGATGCTCAGCCGCGCTAAGCCGGTTCTTTGCAGCTCGGTCCGGTCAGATAATAAACCTTAACACCTGCCATTTTCCCGCCAGCAGCGACGATTTTTTACGCGACTTGTAGAGTGAATCAATAACGATTATCATTTGCTTTCTTATCTACACTTTTCGCGAGTCGTCATGGCAACCGTTTCAGCTCAGGAACAGCGTTTCAACGCTCAGTCGATGATCTTCCGGCAGAATGACCGTCCACTGGCGGAAAGTCTGCACGAGCGGCTGCAGCAAAAGCGTAGCTATCTGATTGATTCTACTAAATTTAGCCAGCCTGCTCCGCGCGACACACAGACTCTCGCTGCCTGGTCACAATCAGAGGCCTTTGCCACGCTCATCCAGCGTTACAGCGATTATCTCTATCGCGATCATCCTGATGCGGTTCGTGAAGCAAAGCCGGTGCTGTCACTCTGGGCGCAATGGTATTTTGGCCTGCTGCTGCCACCGCTGATCATGGCGTTGTTGCAGGAGTCGCGTGCGCTGGACTGCTCGCCAGAGTATATTCGCGTCGGTTTTCATGAGAATGGCCATCCGGCCACGTTCTGGATTGATGTGCAGGAGGATGAAGAAGCGCGCTATCTTAACCCTCAGCAACGCATTGATCGGCTGATTCAGCAGCATCTGATCCCGGTGGTTAATGGTATTACGCAGCATGGTGATATCAACGCCCGACTCATCTGGAACAATATGGGCTACTCGTTCCAGTGGTTCCTCGGCGAGCTGAAAAGCCAGATTGATGAGACGCTGGTGCTGCAACTGGAGCAGTCGCTGTTCTTTAACCAGCGACTGCTGGATGGCAGCGAAAACCCACTCTACCGCACCATGATCCCGCGGAATGGCGAACTGGTCCGTCGCAGCTGTTGCCAGCGTTATCGCATTCCTGATGTCGAACAATGCGGCAACTGCACCCTGAGCGGCAGCTAAACAGACTTAATTACACTGAATTCTCCGTTTATCTCGTTTACAGGCACTGGGGCTTGTGGCAATTTTTACGCCTTCGATCAGCCTGGAGAGAAAGATGAGTCTGGAGTCCGTGCGCCAGTTCTTTGCCGAACACGCCCCTGAAATTGAAATTATTGAACTGGCAGAAAGCACTGCAACGGTCGGAATGGCTGCGCGCGCCCATGGCGTGACGCCAGGAGAGATTGCCAAAACCCTGTCACTGAAAGTGAAAAACGACGTAGTGCTGATTGTGACACGCGGCGATGCCCGTCTGGATAATCGCAAGCTGAAAGCGGCGCTAGGCGCGAAAGCGCGGATGCTGAGCGTAGACGAGGTGATTAACTGGACCGGCCATCCGGTGGGTGGCGTCTGTCCGTTCGGCCTGGAAAATCCGCTGACCGTTTACTGTGATGTCTCACTGCGCAGTTTCGACGAAGTGTTACCCGCCGCTGGCGCTATCCACAGCGCTGTCCGTATTTCGCCACAGCAGATGGCTGAACTGACTAACGCCCGCTGGATCGACGTGTGCGAAGCGATGTAATGCTTTGCATTTGCTCACCCAGGCCAGCACCTGCAACTTCTGACCGTGCCCTGATGCTGCTGACCATCTGACAGCGTTTCTCCGCCTTTGATGGTTATCGCCGCATCATGGAAACGATCTGGCGTAGCCCAGACGGGCGAGTTAATCGCCCGTGGCCTCAGGGTTTCAGGCGCTTAAATGCTTCTTCGATGATCGACAACAGCACCGTATTATCGACACGATGCAGCACATGTATGGATGCGCCACAGTGTTCAGGCACTCCGACAGTGAGCCGAAGAGGGTGACGAAAACGCCAGCTTTTACCGCGCGTCGCACCGGGACGAAGTTCGATATCAACCCGATAATCGGTGCCTGACGCGACGCGTTGATTCAGCAGCCAGGCCACCACCATCGCATCATGGATCCAGCATCCTGCCAGCTGACGCGTCTCCATCGAATAGTCGATCCACGGACGCAGCGTTTCGCGCACAAAATCAGTCAGCGGATGATCGACGGCGGTAAGGCGAGTCAAATCCTCCTGGGTCAGCAGCGTCTGCGTGGTGACATCCATCGGTACCAGCGTCACGGCCGCACCGCTGTGTAAAACCTGATGCGCCGCCTCTGGATCCAGACCAAAATTGGTGTCCTTGATATAATCATCCAGTGCAAACACACCCCCCATGATCACAATCTCCGCTACAGAGTCTGCCATGGCGGGATAGCGCTGCATCGCCAGCGCCACATTCGTCAGCGGGCCAATTGCCACCAGGGTGATCTCGCCTGGATTGTCACAAATCAGTTTGCCGATAGCGTCAGCCGCATCAAACGCATCCGCCGGGATATCCGCGGGCTGACGCACACCCTGCCACAGTTTACCCAGCGCCAGCTGATTGACCCGGTTATCCAGCGTTGCGCGCCACGGCGCAGGATCTTCCTGAAGCGCCTGCGTCGCCCCCTGTACGACCGGGATAGATAATCCCAGCCGGACAATCAGATCTTTGGCAACGCGCGCCCCCACTTCACATGGCGTGTTACCCGCCACGGTAGTGATTAATTCCAGCGACAGTGCAGGTGAAGCTAAGGCCAGCGCAATCGCCAGCCCATCATCGGTGTTGGCTCCCGCGATACCATTGCCGGGATCGCAGTCAATAATGATTCTTTTCATATTTTTATAAGTTAACTCTGGCTTTGCGGCTGACAGCCGCAGGATTCACCGATTTCAAGATAGTGTGGAAACTCCTTTAATTGCGCTTCGCTCTCTCCCTCTTTCAGCATCTGAATCGCAGAGCGGGCCATTTCACGCAGTGGCTGGCGTACGGTGGTTAATGTCGGGACATGAAACGATGAGTGATTGGTCCCGTTAAAGCAGACCAGCGCCACATCCTGCGGCACACGGATCTGATGTTCGGAAAAGGCGCGAAGTGCGCCAATCGCCTGACCTTCATTGCTGGTAAACAGCGCTCGCGGCACACAACCCCGGGCGATCATGGTTTGAGCTGCCTCGTAGCCGCCCTGTGGGGTGTAGCTGGCGGGGAACATCAGCGACTCATCTATCGGCAGGCCACGATCCTGCATGGCATCACGCCAGCCCTGAATACGATCCTGCGCGTTGAGCATATCGACCGGGCCACTGATGATGCCGACCTGCTGATATCCGTGACTCAGCAGATGCGCCGTCACCTGCCAGGCGGCCTGACGCTCATTGACCCGCAGCATGTTAACGCCCGGCTGAGGCTCAACCCGCTCCAGCATGACCAGCGGCGTACCGCTGGCTTTAATCAAATCAATGTAAGGATGGCGATCGACGCTGTTGTAAAACAGTCCATCCACCTGCCGGTTAAGCAGTCCCTGAATTAACTCCAGTTCGCGCTTGCGGTCATCTCCGGCATCCCCCAGCAGCATGACGTGACCGTGATTCATTGACTCCTGCAACAGCACGTGCGCCATTGAAGCCACAAAAGGATTGCCGATGTTGGGCACCACCAGTCCAAAGGTTTTGGTGTTACCGGATGCCAGCGCGCGTGCTGCCGCATTGGGCCGGTAACCGGTCGCTTTAATCGCCTCCAGGACCCGCTGACGGGTTGCATCGGCGACCGGACGGGGCCCGTTATTAATGACATAACTGACGACTGCCACTGAGGTGCCTGCCGCTTTCGCAACTTCACTGCGGGTCACTTTTCCCGTTAACGACTTAGGCACATCGCGTTCCTCCATAAAAAAACAGGCCGCTTTACACGGCCTGCTGTTTGTCGCTCTCTCCTGGCAGATGGCATCCTAAGGCAAATCTAGATGGCATCTTCAGGCAGATTGAGATTCCGCCCTCGCGTCTCAGGCGCGACAAAGGTGGTAAAGAATCCAATGGCGGCCATGGCCGAGAAATAGACCGCAATCGGCCACCAGTGACCGGTATAAGAAAGCATAGCAGCGGCAATAAGCGGTGCGGTACCACCGGACAAAATCGAGCCCAGTTCTTTCGCCACCGCCATTTTAGTGTAGCGATGGTGAACGCCAAACATCTCCACGCCCCATGCTGCCTGCACCCCAAAAATACCCAGTGATGCCAGTGCCATACCGACCACGATAACCGGGATCACCAGGATCGGTTCACGCGTGTCCAGCAGCGTAAAGGCAGGCCAGGCGTAGAACATCAGTAACAGACAGAAGACGCGATAAACGATCCGGCGACCAAAACGGTCAGAGAGCCAGCCCGCTAACGGAATGATCAGGAAACCCAGCAGCGAGGCGAGGAACACGGCGGTAGTCGGAACAGACTTATCCACCATCAGCACCTTAGCGACGTAACCGACGATGAAGCCCTGAGCCAGATAGGAAGGGCCGTTTTCGCCGATACGCAGGCCAACCATGGTCCAGAAGGCGCGGGTACGCTGAAAGAAAGGCCGCTGATCGACCACCGGCGTAGCCAGCACGCCGGCACGTTCTGCTTCCATCTCCGCTTTCCTGCGCTCAAACACCGGCGTTTCACGCAGGTGACGTCGAATCCACAGCGCAACCAGTGCAATCAGCGCACTGCTCAGGAAGGGAATACGCCAGCCCCACTCCAGCAGGCTCTGCTGATCCATCTGCACTACCAGCAGCCAGACCAGCGAAGCCAGCAGTGTGCCGCTGTTGGAACCCAGCGCAATCACGGAAGAGACCAGTCCGCGGCGCTCTGTCGGCGCATATTCACCCAGCATCACCGTGCCGCCTGACAACTCCGCGCCAGCGCCGAAACCCTGCGTAAAGCGCAACAGCACCAGACAGGCAGGCGCCCAGACGCCAATTGAGGCATAGCTCGGTATTAAGCCGATAAACGTTGTGGAAGCGCCCATCAGAATGATGGTGGAGATCATCACTACCTTTCGGCCTTTGCGATCGCCCAGCCAGCCGAAAAACAGTGCGCCAATCGGCCGGGCAACAAAGCCGACTGACCAGGTAGCAAAGCTGGAGAGCAGTGCCATGGCAGGGGTTGATTCCGGAAAGAAGACGTCGCCAAAGATGATACCGGCAGCCAGGCCATAGAGCGCGAAATCCGCGTACTCCATTGCCGTTCCGAGCCAGCATGAGAAAGTGGCGCGCCAGAAATCTTTGCGGCCTGAGGAGGTGTTAAACCGCTCATCGGCGGCGGAAGTGGATGACAGTGATGCCTGCTGCTTAACGGAGTTTTGTGCCGTCATAACCCTATCCCTGAATGAGTATGCAGATCGATAAACGCCCGTCCATGGGTTAATCCCCTGATGAAAGCGGGATTCCCCCGGTGGCGACGTTCAGTTGGCTAACCATGATGAAAGGTTAAAGGATTCCCTGGTGTTGGAATCTTGTTCTTCGCCCCCTTTCGCCGATGTATTTTTCATCGGTCCCTTAAACTGAGCGAATGTAACTTAACAATCAATGGAGCCTACTGTCCGTCGGGCACCGTGAGCAATCACTGGGGTCCTAGTGTATCTACGCGCGTAGATAAATCAATAGATTCCGACGAAAATTGTTAGAAAAACTTCACTATCACATTCCGTCATCACACATTTTTAGCGCAAATTCAGCCTGTTAACAGCATCATGTCGCACAAAAAAAGTCACCCACAGCGGTAAGTTACCATTTTCTCTAATCATTAAACGTTATAAAAGGGACAAAGATCCTTTCATCGCGTTCTGTTGTCGCACACCCCGGTTACCTGCAGATGACACTTCCTGTTTATTCTGAAAAGTCGCGGTAAGCGTGGGCAATGCGTTACCCTGACAAAAAGAGCGGACAGAGATGCTATGAAAATTATTCTGATGCGACACGGTAAACCTGACCACCAGGCGGCGGGTCGCCAGAGCGTGCAGGCACTGGCTGACTGGTGCGAAGCCTACGATCTGTCACAGGTCAGTGACGGACCGCCGCCGCGCAGCATCGAAATTGCCCGTCAGGCGACGTTTATTGTCTGTAGTCCCCTGCCCCGGGCGCAATCATCCCTGAGCCAGCTCGGTCTGCAGCCCCATGAGGTTGATGCGCTGTTCAGCGAAGTCGCCGTACCGCTGCTGCGAACCAGCGCGGTGCAGCTACCGACCCTGTGCTGGCTGGCGCTGCTGCGGCTGTTATGGTTCTGCGGTTATGCGGGCGACGCGGAGTCGCTGCACCATGCGCGCAGCCGCGCCTCGGCGGCGGCAGAGAAGCTGATAGAGCACTCACAGCGAGGCACGGTGTTGCTACTGGGCCACGGCATCATGAATAAGATGATTGCGCGAGAATTACGTAAACGCGGCTGGCAGGCGGAGAAGCACGCCAGCAGCCGCCACTGGAGTACTGCGATCTATCATCGTCCGTTTATCTGACCGATCGGAAAATAGCCCAGCACTTCACAGCCTGTTCCAACACGCGGCGTGGCAATCACTTTACGCTGCACCAGATCGATCACACTCAGCGTGCCATCATCCTGATTGGCAATCAGCAGCTGTTGCCTGTCTGGCGTGAAGCAGCCATCCATCGGCATGTTGCCTACGCTGATATCGCCCAGCGGATTCAGCAGATCGTCAAACAGTGTCACCAGCGGTTCCTGATCCCCGATGGCTACCAGCTGTTCACCATCGGCGCTGAAGCGAACCACCTGACAGGGCTGCTGATGACCCGGCAGCGTGATGCGCTGACGAATGCGGTGGCTCTGTCGATCAATCAGATAAAGCAACGGCGCGTCAGCAGCGCTGGCGACCAGGTAAGGATGTTTCGGTGAGGCAGCAATGCCCGCAATCGGGCCGGGCAGCAGGATGGTATCGATCATCCGCCCCTCCGCTTCACAGAGATCCACCACAGTGATAGTGGCATCCTCTTCGTTATCGGTGAAGAGCTTGCGACCGCTGGGTGACAGCGTCAAGCGATGCGCGTTATGAGAAGGAATCGGGATGATTTTTTCTACTTTGTCGGTCTGCGGATCGATCACCGCCACGGCAGCACTTTGCTCACAGCAGAGATAGACTTTGCCATCGCGGCCCAGCTGTCCGCTGTGTGGCGCCCGCAGCGGCGACAGATCGATAAAGCCGCTGATCTCCCGACGCTGTAAATCAATGACCGCCACTTTATGCCCCGGATGCGGGTTATTACCATGAACGCCGTCGCCATAAATGGGCACATAGGCTTTACCCCATTGGGCCAGTATCAGGAGTTCATGCGGTCGCGGTGGAAAAGCGTTCAGTTCCCGCTCGACCGCGAAGGTTTCAGGATTAAGAAACAGGACGCGATTGCCCTGCTTATCAACCGCCAGTAAACCGTAGGATTCACTCTGCATGCACGCTCCTTTCTCAGTAAGTTCTTCTTAAGCGTAGACAATCCTCTTCAGGCTGTCTGATTCCGCGGATTGATGAGCCGGGCTTACGCCACACATTAAGCACACTATTCACTGCTGCCGTGGTCTATACCGCACGCTAACCCCCAGGCGCAGCAAAATATTCAGATATTCCTTAATTCTGGATTCCGTCTCATTTGAATAAATGATTAACAGCAGCGATATTATTATTTTCATAACGTGACCGGATTATTTCCGTATTATCCTAAAGTCGAAAAAAGACATAGCTAATGTGTAAATAATGTTTTATTAAAAAGGTGCAGTGCAATTAAACAGCCGTGAGGAAACTATCGCGCACTTAAGCACTGCGTCTCCACCAGGGAAAACTATTCATTAATTCCCGCACTCATCGGGATTGCAGCCACTCTGCAATCCCGGCCGTTCCCGCCTCTGGCGGAACGCGCAGAGCCTGCACTATGACGGGAAAATAAAAATAACAGGTGTACCATGACTTCACATCGCCAACGTCCAGCGCATAAAATCTGGCGTAACTGGAAAAGAATATCGTTCAGTAGCCAGATGTTATGGAATAAGAAACAGCAGAGACTCTGTCAGGCACCGGAATATGATCCGGGGCAGGAAGATAATGTCGTATTAGTTGGGCAGCAGAAAGATCTGCCGGAGATTCCAAAAATTGTCTGGATGGTCTGGCATAACGATCATCTGCCGACCTCGATGGCGCTGAATATCAGTAAAATCCGGCGGGACAACCCCGACCATCAGGTTTATCTGATCACGCAGCGCACCCTGTCGCAGTGGCTGCCCGAACTCAACTTTATCTCTTCCGATCTGACGCTGGCACATAAAAGTGAAATCATCCGGCTTGAGTTGATTCACCGTTATGGTGGTATCGGCATCGACTGCAGCACGCTGCTGTTTGAAGATCTCGCCTGGGTGCATCGCGTTCACGAAGCGCGGTCAATGGATCTCATCGGTTACTATCGCGAGCAATCGACGCAGAACCTGCTTGCGCCGGTCATTGAGAGCTGGTTTCTTGCCGCGCCGCCGCAAAACCCGTTTATTCGTGAATGGCTGAAGCAACTGGCTCCGGTTAAAAACGTCGGTATCCGCAACTATTTCCATGAGCTGAAGAAGCGTGATGATTTTTCGCTGATTGTACAGAATATGGATAATCCGTCACGTCAGCTCCTGTCACTGGCGCAGCAGGTCGCGATGCGCGAATACCGGCGGGCCAATCTCTATCTGCGTAAAGGTGAAGCCAGTGCCTGGTATTATCAGCGTCTGCACGCCGATAGCAGCAGCGCCTTTGCGCAGTCCGTGATGTTCCATCAGCGACCACAGACGCCGCCACCGATTATCAAATTAACCGGCAACGAGCGGCTGCATCTCGACTTCAACCTGCGGCTTGGTTTGTATAACCGCAGCAGCCTGATTGGCGAGATGATGCAGACCACACCGCCTGCGCTGGCATTGCCATCAGCGATCAAAGCGCGCGCGTAGCCAGTGCGTGAACGTGGTGACCGCACGTGGCACCTGCGCCGCCCAAGGCCGGACGACCCATAGACGGGCGGCAAAGGCCTCAACCGGCTGCCACGCAGGCAACACCTGCTGCAATGCCCCCCCGGCCAGCGCCTCCCGTGCGCTGAAATCGGGCAGCATCGCAATCCCCAGTCCCTGCAGAGCCGCATCGCGTATCGACTCACTGTTGTTGGTCGCGAAGCTGCCTTGAATCCGTACCTGGATCTGTTCGCTATCCGGTGTCCTCTCAAACCGCCAGCGCGGGGATTCGACGCCGCGTGGGTAGTAAAGGCAGTTATGCTGCGCCAGATCCTGCGGCGACTGCGGCACACCCTGCTGGTTGAGATAGGCGGGTGAGGCCACCAGCAACGTCCGGGTGTCGCACAGCGGCAGCGCCACGTGCGTTTCCGGTAGCGTGTCACTGTGACGAATCGCCAGATCAAATCCCTCGCTACTCAGTGACACGATGCGGTCGGTCACATCCAGTTGCAGACGCACCTGCGGATAGTCACGCAGAAACTCACCGATAATTGGCACCAGTTGCTGACGGGCAAACGCCACTGGCGCGGTAATGCGCACCAGGCCACGCACCGGCCCGGCGGTATCGCGCACGCTAAAAAAGCTCTGTTCGATGCGGGCAAATGGTTCGCGCAGCTCCTCTACCAGCTTCTCACCCGCTGACGTCAGTCGCACGCTGCGCGTGGTACGCTGTACCAGCAATACACCCGCCATCTCTTCCAGCTCTTTGATTTTCTGACTCATCGCAGCCTTGCTGACGTCGAGCCGCTCAGCTGCGCGGGTAAAACTGCCCTGCTCGGCCAGAACGGTCAGCCAGTGCAGATGATCCCACAGCGCATCCGTTTTCATCTCTTTCATCATGATTGTTCACAATAGTGAATAATCATTTCAGGCTACGCGCTTTTTCCCGCCGGATAAAGTCTTCACTATAGGATCATTAATCACTGTGAGGAACTCGCTATGCCACTGCTGCAATTTGATGTTATTCAGGGTCGTTCAGAAACAGATCTGCGTACACTGCTGGATGCGGCACACCGTGCCGTGCTTACAGCCTTTAACGTACCTGAGCGTGATCGCTACCAGATTGTTCAGGAAAACAAGCGTTACCAGATGGTGTTTCAGGATACCGGACTGGGATTCACCCGCAGCGACAATCTGGTGATGGTGCGGGTCTATACCAGCCCACGCAGCAGCGAACAGAAACAGCGGTTTATGGCGGAGCTGGCGCGGGAGCTGCGTGAGCATTGTGGTGTGCAGGGCAACGATTTAATGATCAGCTTTATCACCAACGACAAAGGTGACTGGAGTTTTGCCGACGGCGAAGCACAATACCTCACCGGCAAACTCTGAAAAACGTCCGAGCTTCTGCTCTGCTGACGGTGCGCGCCAGCCACCGTCACGCCTGATAACCTCCCTTCTGAAATGACAATAAACCAATCTGCTAAACACTGCACAAATCAGGCCGGATATGTTGCAGCAGGATGACAGCCAATATAAATTGTCGAAAAACCATCCCCCAAGATGGCCGGTTGCGTGAAGCCTCGTGCAGCCCTGAACAGAGGATTTCCCGTTGTCCGAATTGGTGTCCGTCGCATTGTTTCTGGCCGCTATTGCAATTTATTCCTGTAAAGCCGGGCGTAACAAATTCTGGTTTATTGTTGTTCTTATCCTGCTGGTGCTTTTCGTTGTGCTGAACGCCACCCTCTATGCCAGCAACTATTTTACCGGTGACGGCATCAACGATGCGGTGCTCTATACCCTAACCAATAGCCTGACCGGCGCGGGCGTCAGTAAATATGTGGTGCCCGCGATTGGGCTGATCATCATGCTGTTTCTGCTGTTCTGCCTGCTGTCGTGGATTCTGCGTCGGCGTAAGCGTCCCCATCATATGGGCTGGTCGCTGCTGGCGGCTGCCTGCGCGCTTGGCTCGGTGCAGACCACTCCGGCCTTTCGTCAGGTCGCGACCCTGATTGTGTCGCATACCCAGCTGGCGGACTCTGATTTCGACAACTTCTATAGAGTGCCGCGTAATCGCATTGAACAGCCGCGCCTCAACGTGGTTTACATCTATGGTGAAAGCCTGGAGCGCACCTATTTCGATCCCATCGCCTTTCCCGGTTTAGCGCCCGAGCTGAACCGTCAGAAAGAGCAGAGCATCGACTTCAGCGAAACCGAGCAGTTGCCCGGCACCGATTACACCATTGCAGGCATGGTTGCCTCACAGTGCGGCATTCCGCTTTTTGCTCCCTTTGACGGTAATGCGTCGGCGTCGCTCTCCAGCTTCTATCCGCAGAACGTCTGTCTGGGCGACATCCTGAAAAACTCCGGCTACCAGAACTGGTTTATTCAGGGTGCCGATCTGCGTTTTGCCGGTAAAGATGTCTTCCTGAAATCACACGGTTTCGATCCCGAAAATCTATATGGTTCGCAGGAGCTGAAAAGCCGCGTTGCCGATCCTGCTTACCGCAATAACTGGGGCTATTACGACGATACGGTACTGGATGAAGTCTTTGAGAAGTATCAGGAACTCTCTAAAGCCGGTAAACCCTTTGCGCTGTTTACGCTGACCGTCGACACCCATCATCCTGACGGGTTTATCTCGCGCAGCTGCGATCGCAGGAGCTACAGCATTGAGGGCAAACCGAACCAGTCCTTCAGTGCGGTCACCTGCTCGCAGGAGCATGTGGCGCGCCTGATCACACGCATTAAAGCGTCGCCATGGTTTAAAAACACCGTGATTGTGGTGAGCTCCGATCATCTGGCGATGAACAACACGGCGCATCCGTGGCTGGTCAAACAGCCACGTCGCAATCTGTTCATGGTGATCCGTGGCGATAAACCGCAGGCGGAGCTGATGGAGGCGAAGCGCAGCACGCTGGATAACGGCGCCACGCTGCTGGATATTCTCGGCGGTGACAATGCGATTGGCCTGGGCCGCAGCAGTCTCTCCTCTCTATCACTGTCTACCCAGTTCGACGATATGAAGAGTAAGGTGACGAGCTGGAAACCCGACATCATCCAGCTGTGGAACTTCCCGAAGAAAATAGACAACTTCACGGTGGATCAGGCGAAGAATACTTTCAGCTTCTCAGGCACCACCTTTAAATTGCCGATTCTGTTCCGAATCAGCGATAAGCATGTGGAGCCGATGCCGGAAGGGGAATATTCGGCCCCGCTGCGCTATCAGCTGGCCGATTTCGCCTCAGCCGATAAATTCCTCTGGGTCGATCGCTGTTTTAAAATGGCGCGACTCTGGCAGCCTTCGCTGGCCCTCTCCGGCGATCTCTGTGTGGCGATGGGGCAGCTCGGCGGTACGCCGTCAGTGACGCACGTCGACAAACCGCAGTGGAAAGGCAAAGTGCAGTTCCCGGATGGCGCCGTCAGCGATGCGCGTTACCAGCAGAACCTGGCGCAGATCCGTATTGAAGATAACAACATTCGCTACAGCGCAGACAGCTTCCGGCTCGACGTGCCTGGCGCGCCGGAGAACGTTAAAAGCTTCAGTGGCATCTCACGGCCAGAGACCTGGGGACGCTGGTCTAACGCCAATCTCGCACCAGAAGTGCATATCGACTATGTCGATGCCCTGCCCGCGAAGTTCGATCTGGTGATCACCGCGCGCGCATATGGCCCCAACGCACACCGCGCGATTCCGGTTTGGGTCGGCGACCAGCAGCAGCAGCTGTCGCTGGGCGAAGAGATATCGACACATACCCTGCATTTCGACAACCCAGGCGCCAGCCATCGTCTGGTGATTGCACCACCTGAACCACAGCTGAGTAACACCGGCAATATTACCGGTCAGGATCCGCGCAAACTGGGTATCGGCATGGTTGAAATTAAAATCGTGCCACAGCCTTAACACCCGTTTTTTTCTCTTCACACCTCTGCGGATTACCGCAGAGGCACCTCATCCTGCCTTGGGCGACATGTTGCGAGACAGCTCACACCCACCTGCACGTTACTTGTTGTACTAATTGATATTTTTCGGAAAGGCGCGCAAAATATAACCGACTGAGTGGTGATACGCTTTTTGCCTGTCATGATGCCGTTATCGCCGAAGTACACAGGGAGGTATCTGGATGACAAGCACCATGATGAGTACCCACAAAGCCTTTAAAGCTCTGCAACAGGCAGGCATCGACGATCAGCAAGCGGAGGCGATGGTGGAGGTCTTTACCGATATGCAGCAGAGGCAGCCAGGCACACAGGTCGGGAAGCAGCTCGGTCAGCTCCGGATAAAAGTCGACCAGATGGACAATCGCCTCGGCAAGCTTACGACGAAAGTGGATCAGATTGACGATCGGCTTGGCAAACTTACGACGAAAGTCGACCAGATAGACGATCGCCTCGGCAAGCTCACCACAAAAGTCGACCAGATAGACGATCGACTCGGCAAGCTCACCACAAAAGTCGATCAGATTGACGATCGGCTTGGCAAGCTCACCCTAAAAGTTAATCAGATCGACGAGCGGCTTGGCCATCTCACCACAAAAGTTAATCAGATCGACGAGCGGCTTGGCCATGTTGAAAGAAAAACCGACAAACTGGCCATCCGTTTTAATCACCTGGAAATCAAAGTTGATAAGATGGAAGTTATGCTCAGTGAAATGAATTTCCGATTAACGGGCGCTGTCGAAAGCCTCAGAAATGACGTTGTGACCCTGACCACCGATATGCGCTGGATCAAACGGTTATCTATCCTCATGACCACCACCCTGCTGGCGGCAGTCCTGAAAGATATTTTACTTTGATTCCATCACCCAATCAGGGCCTGTCGCGCAGCGCCTCCAGCTTCTCACGCTGCTGACCGTCGGCGGTAAAGTTATCCTCCGCCAGCCAGCGCTGAAGGCCCTTTTTCACCTCCGGCCATTCGCTATCGATAATCGAAAACCAGCTGGTATCACGCGAACGGCCTTTGTAGACGATCGCCTGGCGGAAATCGCCTTCATAACGGAAACCGAGACGGGCCGCGGCCTTACGGGAAGGCGCATTGCAGCTGTCACATTTCCATTCATAGCGGCGATAACCCAGGGTTTCAAAAGCGTAACGCATCAGCAGAAAATGCGCTTCCGTCGCCATGCGGGTCTGCTTCAGGCGGGGCGAAAACGTGACATGCCCGACTTCCATCACGCCATGTTCAGGCTGGATGCGCATCAACGACAGGCTGCCCACCGCCTGTTCCGTAGCGAGATCGATCACGGCGAAATGTAGCGGGTCGCGACTGGCCTCCATCTGCTTCGCATAATCCTGAAACGCCTGCCGGTCATCAAATGGCCCCATAAACATATAGGTCCAGTCACGCCCATCTTCAGCCAGTGACCACGCCTCAGACAGAGCATCGCTATGCCGTGCCGCGCTGTACGGCTCCAGCCGACACGCTTCGCCGGTGAAAATCTGATGCTGCGGTAATGGACAGGGTTGCCAGTCTGGTAAAGGGTGACCGACCGGCTGGCCGTATTGATTCAGGTGTTGTGACATATCGCCTCCCGGCTGCAGATGATATCCACAGGTTGCCACTATCATGGTCGGTTAAAAAGTACCACAATCATGAAAAATGATAGATCCACGGGAGCAGACGATGCAGCCACAGATCCCCCCTTTGCTGCTGGCTCCATTGATACCAGCCGTCGGGACAACGCTTCAGCAGCAACTTTATCAGCGGGTAAAGCAGGGCATTTTGCAGGGTCAGCTTGCTGCCGGTGCGAGCTTACCGGCTACACGGCAGCTGGCACTTGAGCTACAGGTTTCGCGGAATACCGTGCTGAATGTCTGGACACAGCTGCAGGCTGAGGGCTATCTGACGAGCGATCGACAAGGCAGCCGCATCAGCTCACTGGCTTTGCCTGCCGGGCAAACGGATGACGACTCGTTAGCCAGCTGGCCACTGGCAAAAAGGATTGAGGCCTTTCACCAAAGCCCGTGGGTCGACACCGGCTCATTGCCCCTGCGTCCAGGCATACCCGCCCTGAACCACTTCCCGATGGCGGCATGGCGCCGGGCGCTGAGTCAGGTGATGAGTCACACGCCACCGCAACTGCTCGGCTATGGCGATCCGTTTGGCGAAGCAGAGTTGCGTACCGTACTGGCGCAACAGTTGCGTATCACGCGCGGTGTCCGTTGTGACGCCGCACAGATTGTGATTACTGACGGTGTGCAGCAGGCGCTTACGCTGTGTGTCGCCCTGCTGAGTAATCCGGGCGATCATGGCTGGATTGAAGAACCGGGTTATCGCAATGCCAAATCGGCTCTGCAGGCCGGAGAGCTTAACATTGTCCCGATCCCCACCGATGACCAGGGAATGGCCCCCGAGCCGGGACACTGGAAACAGGCTTCGCCCCGTCTGATTTATACGACGCCTACTCATCAGTATCCCACCGGAGCAGTGATGAGCGCGGCCCGACGTCTGGCGCTGATTGCCGCCGCGCAGCAGCATCAGGCCTGGATTATTGAAGATGATTATGATGGCGACTTCCATTATCACGGCGAGCCCATTATGGCGATGCAGGGCATGACCGATAATGCCCCGGTTATCTATCTCGGCTCATTCAGCAAGACCCTGTTCCCTGCGCTGCGTATCGGCTTTATGGTGCTGCCCGCGCCGCTGGTCAAGCGTCTGCAACCGGCACTGCATCAGATCCTGCGCGGCGGAAACCGTCCGGAGCAGCAGGCGCTGACCCGTTTTATTCTCAATGGTGATTATCGTCGCCATCTGGGCAAAATGCGTCGTCTCTATCGTCAGCGACAGGCACTGCTGCGAACCGAACTGCAGCGTGCTGCGGGTCAGACGATTTCGTTGCTGGGCGGTGACAGCGGTATGCATCTGGTGCTGCCACTCGAGCCTCATCGGGATGACGTCGCCATTACCCGCAAACTGCTCCAGGCTGGCTACGCGCCTGGTGCCCTCTCGACCTTCTATCTGACTGAACCGGTGCAGCAGGGGCTGGTTATTGGATATGGTAACTGCAGCGACACACAGATTACCGCAGCCACAGGCCAGCTAAGTCGGTTACTTGGCTGGCCCGGCTAACGTGATCATGTCGCGCTGATGAGGCTGGCCGGTGCGGCAATCGACTGGCGAATCATCAGACGGGCATCAAAGCGCGGCATCGGCCCGACGGCTTCGCCGCGTATCTCTGCAATCAGGCGTCGTGCTGCTTCACGGCCCATCTCATAGACTGGCTGCGCCACCACCGTCAGCGGCGGGGTGACAATCTCACTCCACGGAAAATTGTCATACATAACAAATGAGAGATCGGCAGGGATTCGCAGTCCGCGCTGCGTCACTTCACGCAGCAGCCACATCGCGACCACGCTGTCAGAGGCCACCAGCGCCGTAGGCGGCTGCGGACGCTGCCATAGCTCGGCCACGATACGGGCGATTTCCGCTTCATCCAGCGCGTTCACTTTCACCAGCGTCGGATCAAATTCCACACCCGCGGCGGCAAAGGCCTGCATCATGCCGCCGACGCGCTGGGCAACGGGCGTCAGGCCAAAATCGCCTGGCGTGCTGTAGTCGGTTG
The DNA here is from genome assembly GCF_900115075.1 of Candidatus Pantoea varia. Classification (GTDB taxonomy): domain Bacteria; phylum Pseudomonadota; class Gammaproteobacteria; order Enterobacterales; family Enterobacteriaceae; genus Pantoea; species Pantoea varia. The sequence goes on along the minus strand of NZ_FOVG01000002.1, from coordinate 319,337 downwards.
CCAGTGCCATGCTAGTGATATAGGCGATATGGCGGTGGCCTGTTTCCAGTAACCAGGCGGTGGCTTCGGCGGCGACATCCGTAAATTCGCAGCAGATCGCCTCCACATCAAGGCCAGTCACTGCACGATCAAATAATTTCAGCGCTCTGCCCTCTTCCAGTATCTGAGTCAGGTGACTGTTGAGATGGTGCTCTGAACAGCAGGGCGCAACGATAATGCCGTCAACCCGCTTTTCCAGCATCACCCGCACCGCATCCTGCTCAGCCTGCAGCTTTTCATCGCTGTTACTGAGCAGCAGATGGTAACCGGCCGTGCGCGCCACATCGGCCATGCCGCGCAGCGCCAGGCCAAAGTGGGGATTTTCGATATCGCCGACAATCACCCCAATGGTATTGGAACGTCCTGTGTTCATGCTGCGGGCCAGAGCATTCAGACGGTAGCCCAGCGCGGTGGCGGCGCTGTTGACCCGCTCCTGCACTTCATCACTGACTGCCCCATAGCCTCCCAGCGCGCGCGCCGCCTGAGCTTTAGAGACTTTTGCTGCGCGTGCCACATCCGCTACGGTAGGCGCTTTCGATTGTCGTTTCTGACTCGTCATAATTATTTTGAATCACAGGTTGATGACAGGAATATTGACGCCGAAAAAAGGCTGTGCTTAAACTCATTGTAACCCCTTGAGACCGGTCTCACAATGCCCACGTCTTAAGGCGCCACCTGTGTTGAGACCGGTCTCAATTATAATCGCTGGCTCAACAGTCTCTGATGTTTAAACCTGCAAAAACGGATGAGCTATGAAATCGCAAACCCTACTGGGCAAACTGCTCGGCACCCTGCTCGCACTCTGTTCACTGTCGTTCTCTACGCTGGCTGCCAGCGATAACAATCCTTATGGGCTGATCGAACCCGGCCAGCTACGCGTCGCCAGCGTCGGCGACTCCAAACCCTATACCTTCACGGATGCCAGCGGTCAGTTCACCGGTTTCGACGTCGAATTCTTCAGAAATGTCGCCCACCGAATCGGGATCGATAAGGTCGATTTTATCGGTCAGGACTTCTCGGCGATTATGCCAGCGGTGGCCAACGGTCAGTATGACGCTGCGGTGGCGGCTATCGGCATCACCCCGGCGCGGGAAAAGACGGTCGACTTTTCAACCGGCTATCTGGCGGGATTTCTCACCGTTCTCACCCGCGCTGACAGCGGCGTGAAGAATGTCGCCGGCCTGGCGAAACACCGGCTTGGCGTCGTTCAGGGCACGCTGCAGGAGAGCTATGCCGTCGAACACTTTACCCAGACCGATCTTGTCCGCTTCCCGGATAACAACAGCGCCGTTTCCGCACTCAACAACGGCACGTTAGAAGCCATCTTCCTCGACTATGAGGCGGCAAAAAGCTATGCCGAACGCTTCAGGCTGGTCTCTGCCGCCGATATCCCCTCGTTTGATGCACCAGCCGGTATTGCCATTGCCAAAGGCAAGCCCGCCTTCAAGGCCGCGCTGGACAAGGCCATCAAAGCCGCCATGCAGGATGGCACCTGGCAACGGCTTTATGAGAAGTGGTTCCCCGGATCGCCGATGCCAAAACAGTATCTGCCTGGCGGCCAGTAAAGAGGCGGACGTTCGCGTCCTGAGTTAACCGGGGGAACCCCCGCCCTGCATGGAGACGGCGATGGACTTACTCACAATTCTTTCCCGCACCTTCTTTGATTTTCCATCAATGATGGAAGTGCTGCCGCAGATGCTGACCACCGGACTGGTCAACACAGTGATTATCTCGCTGGCGGCAACGCTGCTCGGCACGCTGTTTGGTCTCTTGCTGGCGCTGATGGGCATCTCGCCCTCACGCTGGCTGAGACTGCCTGCCCGGCTCTATACCGATCTGTTTCGCGGTCTGCCCTCAATTCTGACCATTCTTCTGATTGGTCAGGGCCTGGCGAGATTCAGCTATCAGCTGTTCGGTCCGACACCCTACCCACTGGGGATCTTCGCGCTTAGCCTGATCGCCAGCGCCTATATGGGCGAGATCTTCCGCGCCGGTATTCAGAGTGTTGAACGCGGCCAGATGGAAGCCTGCCGCGCACTGGGGATGAGTTATGGACGGGCAATGCGACTGGTGGTGATCCCTCAGGGGATCCGCCGCGTGCTGCCCGCCATCGTTAACCAGTTTATCGCCATCATCAAAGATTCCTCGCTGGTCTATCTGCTGGGCCTGATGACCCAGCAGCGGGAGCTGTTCCGCGTGGGTCAGGATGCGGCGGTACTCACCGGCAATCTCTCGCCCCTGATGCTGGCCGGGCTGTTCTATCTGATCATTACCGTGCCGCTGACGCACATGGTCAACTATGTCGATGTGCGTTATCGCACCGGTCGCCGTCGCCTGACGGTTCCACAAAGCGGCTTAAAAGAGGTGGATGAAGTCAGGCCGCCCAGCGGCGCACTGATCACGCATCCCCGCATCGGAGGCAACCATGATTAACCTGAACAGCACAACTGCCGCGACCTGGCACGGTGCCAGCCTGGAGCTGCGCGATCTGACGCTGGCCTATGGCCCGATTGAGGTGCTGCGTAAGGTCTCACTGCGGGTCTCGCCTGGCAGCACCACCTGCATCATCGGGCCATCCGGCTCAGGTAAATCGACACTGCTGCGCGGCATCAACCGGCTGCATGAGCCGCAATCCGGAGATGTCCTGCTGGCTGACCGATCCGTGCTGCACGACAAGCCCGATGCGCTGCGGCTGCGGATTGGCATGGTTTTTCAGCACTTCAATCTCTTCCCCGATCACAGCGCGCTAGAGAACGTGGCGCTGGCCCCGTGGCGGGTCAAAGGCCTGCCCAAAGCGCAGGCGATGGCGATTGCGCGTCAGCGGCTGGAAGAGGTCGGGCTGGGTCAGCGCGCTGACCACCGGCCACGCGATCTCTCCGGCGGCCAGCAGCAGCGTGTTGCTATTGCCCGTGCGCTGGCGATGGATCCCGAGGTCATGCTGTTTGACGAGGCGACCTCCGCGCTCGATCCCGAACTGGTGAAAGGTGTCCTGACGCTGATGGCGGATCTCTGTCGTCGCGGCATGACGATGGTAGTGGTGACACATGAAATGGGCTTTGCACGCAAAGTGGCGGATCAGGTGGTGTTTATGGACGAAGGCGAGATTGTTGAAGCCGGGCCGCCGGGCGCCATTTTTGATGCACCGCAGTCACCGCGACTGCAACGTTTTCTCTCTGAAGTGCTGTAACTGAGTAAGGAACCTGATAATGGCAGTAAAAACTGAAATGAACGTGGTGGTACTGGGTGGTGGCGTCATCGGTGTGTCGACGGCGCTGGAGCTGACAAAACGCGGTGTCGCAGTCACACTGGTGACCGAAGCCGCGCTCTGTTCCGGGGCATCGGGACGTTCGCTGTCGTGGCTTAACTCGGCGGGTGAACGCTCTCTGCCCTATCACGCGCTGCGCATGGCGGGCATTGATCGCTATCGCACCTTATTTGCTCAGCATCCTGACCTCGACTGGCTGCGTTTTGATGGCGGGGTCTGTTGGTTCAGCGACGATGAGGCCGGAACGCAGGCGCGGCATGCCTATGAAAAAGCACACGGCTACGACTCACAGCTCATGACCGCGGATACCGTGGCGCAGGCAGATGCGACGATCGATCCCGATGCGCTGCCGTCACAGGCGATATTCAATCCCGGTGAAGGCTGGGTCAGCCTGCCGCACCTGACAGAGTATCTGGTGAATCAGTTCCGGGCGTGCGGTGGTGAAGTGATAGAGCACGCCGGTAAAGCCAGTGTGATCACCGGGCATGGCCGCGCCTGCGGCATCCGCAGTGATCTGGGAGAACTGCGGGCTGATGCGGTGGTAGTCGCCTGCGGCCCCTGGACACCGGATGTGGTTGCGCCACTGGGCGTATCGATCCCCAACGGATCGCCCGTCTCCATGCTGGTGATCACTGAACCAGGCAAACATAAACTCAAAGCGGTGCTGAACACGCCACGCGCCGCTATCCGGCCCAACCCCGGCAACCGTTACGCCCTGGATCATGACTGGTACGAGGAAGATATCCAGCCGCTGGCCGGAGGCGATTACCATATTGATAAGCAGGTGGTGGCGAAGCTGGCCGACGAAGCGAGCAAGCTATTACGTGGCAGCGAGTCGCTCAGCGTCCAGAGCTGGAAAATTGGCCTGAAGCCGATTCCCGGTGATGGCGATCCGGTGCTCGGCCAACTGCAGAAGGTGCCGGGCTGTTATGTGGCGTTCACGCATTCGGGCGCAACGCTGGCGCTGATTGTCGGGGAATTACTGGCGGAGGAGATTGTAAGCGGTGAGAAGCATCCGATGCTGGCAAGCTTTGGTGCGGAGCGTTTCAGCTAAAAAAAGCCGGTCATTGCGACCGGCTGATTTTATTTAGCCACGGAAGAAGATATCGCCCGATTTACCCATGACGATTTTGCCGGTGTCATTGGTAATTAAAATGTAATTGGCGTTGATATAGGCCCAGTGGGTATCTGCCTGCGGAGCAGGCAGATTACGCTTTTGCCACTCAGTGATGGTGTACGTTTTATCGGTGTATTTCTCTGGCACGATGTCACCGATTTTGTACTCTTTGTAGTCAATGATGATGGTGCTGAGTTCGTAATTAGGGCGCGAGCCGTTAGACGGTGCCGGGGAAGTCGGCGTCGTCGGCGTAATGCCATCATTAGATTGTGAACTGGTCTGTGGCTGGTTTTGCGCGGCACCGGCGTCCGGCTGAACGCTGCCGGTATCAGGCGTGGCGGGCTGGGTACCAGGATTAGCGGGCTGAATCTGCGGCGGTGGCGGAACGGTATCCGTTGCTTCGCCAGCGGCCTGTACACCGGGGATCAGGCTCAGCGAGCCAACCAGTAATCCCATTGATAAAAGTACACGTTGAGTCCTGCGCATAATGATTTCCACGTTGAATTTTGACAGTCAGGCTAAAGACAATTTTTATCGCACTTCAGTTCCGGTGTGCTGATGCTATGTGTAAGGAAAAACAGCGCTATTCACTTTACTGCACACAGCTCAGGTAACGGATCACTGTGGAACCACTTTATCCTGAGTTGCCAGATCGACCAACAACGCAATGCCTAAATAATTGCTCCAGTTAAAGCCGTTCTGCAGCACCACAATCGCATTGCCATGACGTTTATCGTAGCCGATAAAACTGGCGTAGCCGCCAATATAGCCCACCTGCCAGGTGATCTGCTGCCCGTCGATGGTTTCGGTGACCCACGCGATATTCTGCGTCTGCGCCCCCTGCTGATACCACGGCCGGTTCACCGCCGCAAAAGCCCGCCCCTGCGCCGTATCACCGGTGGCATTGAGGTGCGCGCGCAGATAGGCACTCAGATCGCGCGCATTGCTGTAAAGACTGGCCGCGGCCACCATGTTGCCGTGGAAATGCCAGTCAGGCGTCAGCGTGCCACGGCGGATGAATTTCGGCTGATCGCCCGCATGGCCCAGTGCACGCAGCGGATAGCCCGCCAGCGTTTCCGGCACAAAGCTGCTCTGGTTCATCTTTAACGGCGTGAAGATCAGCTGTGACGCCAGCGTCTGAATGTCCTGATGAAAACGGGTGCGCACGATAAAACCGAGCAGCGCATAGCCGAGGTTGGAGTAGTGTGGCAGGCGTACCGCAGGGGCTGTGAAATCCGCCAGATAACTCAGCAGTTTATCGCTGTCGAGATTGCCATAGAAGTTCTGGCCCGTGTGCAGATAACGAACGAACTGCAGCAGCATCGGCAAATCCATGTCCTGACGCGGCAGACCCGAGGTATGCGTCACCAGCTGCAGCAGCGTGATGCGCCGCGCGTCAGCACTTAGAGGAACATCTTTCGGCAGCAGATCCGCCAGGGTATCGCTCCAGTGCAGCTTGCCCTGATCCACCAGCTGGATAATCACTTCTGCCGTCACGCCTTTACTCAGCGAGCCAAGCGCAAACAGGGTATCGGGCGTAATCGGATAGCGATGCACCCGATCGGTGACGCCGAAAGGATAATAGCGGGTCGGGCCGCCGCGATGAATCACCGCAATGCTGATGCCGGGAACCTGCTTCTGCTGCATGTAATGCTGCACAATGTCATCGACATTTTCGTGAAAGGTGGGGTGCGTCAGATAAACGCGGTCGCCTACCGGCGCGGAGGTTTGCGACAGGGTTCCACAGCCCGCCAGCAGGAAGACCACGGCTGGCAGGCATTGCGTCATTAATCTGCCGATCCTTTGACCAGCCTGGAGAATCAGTCTGAGGTATAGCGCAACAGCCCGGCTGCCGGAAAATCCATTTTTCATTTAATAATCATTAGGTTAATTTCATTTAATACGCAGCAGCCCAGCTATAGCGCAAAAATGTATCATAAAGTGCTGCAGGCTATCGCATGCATAACGGGGTTAAAGTGGTGTTAAACGCGGTTTAGCCACTGCGTGTCGCCTGAAGATGGTTAGCTGTGTTGCGGCCCACAAGGGTGTACACTGCTGCGGCTTTAAGGCTCAACGCCGCGCTGAAATTTTGAAATGCCCGGGAGGCAACCGCATGAAAGAAGGCCCACTGTCCGAAAAAGAGCTGCAATGGCTGGAAGATATGCTGGAAAAATATGGCAGCGAAGCGTCGATTATTGATGTCTCCGAGCTGGATGGCCTGCTGACCGCCGTCCTCTCCGGTCCCGTTACCGTTGAGCCCAGCCAGTGGCTGGTTGCCCTGTGGGGTGGCGAGAAGCAGATTCCAAAATGGAGCAACGAGCGTGAAATGACGCGCTTTATGTCGCTCTGTTTCCAGCATATGAATGATGTGGCTGACCGCTTATCTGAATTCCCGGAGCAGTTCGAACCGCTGTTTGGCATCCGCGAGATGGAAGGTCTGGAATTTACCGTGGTGGAAGAGTGGTGCTTCGGCTACATGCGCGGGGTCGCGCTGACCGACTGGTCTGCCCTGCCGGCTGATCTGCAGCCTGCACTGGACGCTATCGCCCTGCATGGCGTGGAAGAGAACCTCGAAAAGATCGACACCATGACGCCAGACGAGATGGAAGCCAGCATCGAGGCGATCCGCCCTGCTGCGCTGGCGCTGCACGACCATTGGATCTCCCAGCCGGAAGCCATCCCCGTGCCACAGAAGCCTGTCGCGGCAGAGAAACTGCCCGGCCGCAACGATCCCTGCCCGTGCGGCAGCGGCAAAAAATATAAGCAGTGCTGTCTGCATTGATCGACTGCTTAGCCTCACGATCTGCCGGGCGGCTATTCGGCCCGGCAGGCTTTATCTGACCATCCACAACAGTTTGACCTGCATCACTCTACCCCTCCCCTTACCTGAATAGACTGCTCACGACTTGAACAGCTTCGTGCTTATCGCTAAGGTAAGCGCGATTTTACCCGCCAGGAATAGACATGATCACCATCGCGCTTATTGACGATCACCTTATCGTCCGCTCCGGCTTTGCCCAGTTGCTGGGCCTGGAATCAGATTTCCAGGTTGTCGCGGAATTTGGTTCTGGCCGTGAGGCGCTGGCTGGTTTACCGGGCTGGGGCGTTCAGGTCTGTATCTGCGATATTTCGATGCCGGATATCTCCGGGCTGGCGCTGCTGAGCAAGCTGCCGGCGAGCCTGGCCACCATCATGCTGTCAGTTCATGACAGTCCGGCTCTGGTGGAGCAGGCGCTTAATGCCGGTGCACGCGGATTTCTCTCTAAACGCTGTCGTCCCGATGAGCTGATGGCGGCGGTGCGCACGGTCTCCACAGGCGGCTGTTATCTGACGCCAGAGATTGCGATCAAGCTGGCCGCCAGTCGGCAGGACCCGCTTACCCGACGTGAACGTCAGGTGGCGGAAAAACTGTCACAGGGCATGGCGGTAAAGGAAATTGCCGTTGAGCTGGCGCTGTCACCGAAAACCGTACATGTCCATCGCGCGAATCTGATGGAGAAGCTCGGCGTCAGCAATGATGTGGAGCTGGCGCGCCGCATGTTTGATGGCTGGCAATGAGTCCTTGTGTTTCGCGACTGATCTCCGTTGTCGCCAGCTTTTTTATCTTCTCGGCGGCCTGGTTCTGCCTGTGGAGTATCAGCCTGCATCTGGTGGAACGCCCGGAACTGGCAGTGCTGCTATTCCCGTTTGGCCTGCGTCTGGGGCTGATGCTGCAATGTCCACGCGCTTACTGGCCGGTGCTGCTGGCAGCTGAATGGATCATGCTGATCTGGCTGGCGAAGGTGGTCGCGCTGGCGCATCTGCCGCTGTTAATGGCGGGCAGTGTACTGACGCTACTGCCGGTGGCGCTGATCTCCCATTACCGCCATCAGCGTGACTGGCGCACGCTGCTGAGCCAGGGTGCGGCACTGATCGCCGCGGCTCTGCTGCAATCCCTGGCGTGGGCGGGACAGCAGGAGATGCTGAACGCCCTGCTGCTGACGCTCACCGGTGGTCTGACGCTGGCCCCGACCTGCCTGGTCATCTGGCACTATCTCACCAGCACCCGCTGGCAGCCGCTGGGACCGTCGCTGGTCTCACACCCGGTCAACTGGCGCGCCCGGCATCTTATCTGGTATCTGCTGCTGTTTGTCATCAGTCTCTGGTTGCAGCTTGGCCTGCCCGCTGAACTGTCGCGCTTTACGCCATTCTGTCTGGCGCTGCCGATTATTGCGCTGGCCTGGCACTACGGCTGGCAGGGTGCGCTGATCGCGACGCTGATGAATGCAATCGCGCTGATCGCCAGCCAGACCTGGCACGATCACCCGGTCGATCTTCTCCTCTCGCTACTGGCCCAAAGCCTGACCGGACTGCTGCTGGGTGCGGGTATCCAGCGGCTGCGCGAGCTGAATCAGTCGCTGCAGAGCGAGCTGGCGCGCAACCGGCGCCTGGCGGAACGGCTGGTCGAAACAGAAGAGAACGTACGCCAGGAGGTGGCGCGCGAACTGCACGATGATATCGGCCAGACGATTACGGCAATCCGCACCCAGGCGGGCATTGTGCAGCGCCTTGCGCCGGATAATGGCCGGGTGATCCAGAGCGGCGTCCATATTGAGCAGCTCTCACTGGGTGTCTACGATTCAGTGCGGCGACTGCTGGGACGTCTGCGACCTCGCCAGTTAGATGACCTGTCACTTGAACAGGCGGTTCGTTCCCTGATGCGTGAGATGGAGCTGGAGGATTGCGGCATCGTCAGTCACCTTGAGTGGCGTATTGATGAGACGCTGCTGAGCGAAGCGCAGCGCGTCACGCTGTTTCGCGTCTGTCAGGAGGGGCTGAACAACATTGTAAAACACGCCAGCGCCAGCGCCGTGATGCTGAAAGGCTGGCATCAGGAGGGTCGCGTTTTGCTGGTGATTGAAGATGATGGCTGCGGTCTGCCGCCAGGTTCCGGTCAGCAGAGCTTTGGTCTGGTCGGGATGCGCGAACGCGTGAGTGCGCTGGGCGGCTCCCTGACGATCTCCTGCACCCATGGAACCCGCGTCAGCGTGCATCTGCCGCTGCGTTCGGCCTGAGGAATCACCGTGTTTAACTTTCTGAAAACGCCCGCTAACGCCGCCCCGCTGCAGGACAAAGGTGAGATTGATAGCCGCTATCGCTACTGGCGGCGGCACATCATGTCAACCATCTGGATCGGCTATGCCCTGTTCTACTTTACCCGCAAAAGCTTCAACGCGGCAGCGCCTGAAGTGATCGCCAGCGGTGTGATGATGCGAACCGATATCGGCCTGCTGGCGACGCTGTTTTACATCACCTATGGCCTGTCGAAGTTCTTCTCCGGCATCGTCAGTGACCGCTCCAATGCCCGCTATTTTATGGGACTGGGGCTGATCGCTACCGGCGTGGTCAATACCCTGTTCGGCTTCTCCACCTCGCTATGGGCCTTTGCGCTGCTGTGGACCATCAACGCTTTTTTCCAGGGCTGGGGCGCGCCGGTCTGCGCGCGCCTGCTGACCAGCTGGTATTCGCGTAACGAGCGCGGCGGCTGGTGGGCATTATGGAACACCGCGCACAACGTTGGCGGTGCGGTTATCCCGATCGTTATCGGCGCGGTGGCACTGCACTATGGCTGGCGAACCGGGATGATGATTGCGGGCAGTTTAGCGATACTCGCCGGACTGTTTCTCTGCTGGCGTCTGCGCGACCGGCCTCAGACTGTCGGCCTGCCCGCAGTAGGCGACTGGCGACAGGATGAGATGGAGATGGCGCAGCAGCAGGAAGGTGCAGGTCTGAGTCGCAAAGCGATCCTGATCCGCTACGTGCTTTTCAATCCCTATATCTGGCTGCTGTCATTGTGTTACGTGCTGGTCTATGTGGTTCGCGCCGCGCTCAATGACTGGGGGAATCTTTACATCTCCGACACGCTGGGGGTGGATCTGGTGACGGCCAACTCGGTAGTCACCCTGTTTGAGCTGGGCGGAGTGATAGGCGCGCTGGTCGCGGGATGGGGCTCGGACAAGCTGTTTAACGGCAACCGTGGCCCGATGAACCTGATTTTTGCAGCCGGGATTTTGCTTTCCGTCGGCTCACTGTGGCTGATGCCCTTTACCAGTTACGTGATGCAGGCCGCCTGCTTTTTTACTACCGGTTTCTTTGTCTTCGGCCCACAGATGCTGATCGGCATCGCGGCAGCCGAGTGTTCCCATAAAGAGGCGGCGGGCGCGGCAACCGGCTTCGTCGGTCTTTTCGCCTATCTCGGCGCGTCACTCTCCGGCTGGCCGCTGGCGTGGGTTATCGACGTCTGGCACTGGAGCGGCTTCTTTGCGGTGATTGCCACGGCGGCGGGGATATCCGCCCTGCTGCTGCTGCCGTTTTTAAATGCTCAGGCGCCGCGCCCCCTGCCTGAAGCGTGATACGCCTCTCCTTTTTGCCCCAAGTGGGGCAAAACTAAGAAATTTTCCTGGTTCCGCCTGGATGCTGTCTCAGGCCAGTCTGGCGGCAGGTTTTTACAATGCCAGCCATTCGCTGCCCATTGCAGCTATTCCAACCAGGAGAATCCCCTTCCATGCTGGCATTCCTCAAACAGGTGCGCAGACCAACGCTGGATCTGCCCATCGAACTGCGGCGCAAGATGTGGTTCAAGCCGTTTATGCAGTCCTATCTGGTGGTCTTTATCGGCTACCTGACCATGTATCTTATCCGCAAAAACTTCAATATCGCGCAGAACGATATGATCACCACCTACGGACTGAGCATGACGCAGCTGGGGATGATCGGTCTGGGCTTCTCCATCACCTATGGCGTCGGGAAAACCCTGGTCTCCTATTATGCGGACGGCAAAAACACCAAGCAGTTCCTGCCGTTTATGCTGATTCTCTCGGCCATCTGTATGCTGGGTTTCAGCGCCAGCATGGGCACCGGTTCCGTCAGCCTGTTCCTGATGATCGCCTTTTATGCTTTAAGCGGATTCTTCCAGAGTACCGGCGGCTCCTGTAGCTACTCCACCATCACAAAGTGGACGCCGCGCCGCAAGCGTGGCACCTATCTGGGGATGTGGAATATCTCCCACAACCTCGGCGGTGCCGGTGCGGCAGGCGTGGCGCTGTTTGGTGCCAATGTGCTGTTCAACGGCCACGTGATTGGGATGTTTATCTTCCCGTCTATTATCGCGCTGATTGTTGGTTTTATCGGCCTGCGCTACGGCAGCGACTCCCCGGAGTCGTATGGCCTGGGCAAGGCCGAAGAGCTGTTTGACGAAGAGCTGAGCGATGAGGATAAAGAAGCTGAAGATGAGTCGATGACCAAATGGCAGATCTTTGTCGAGTACGTACTGAAGAACAAGGTGATCTGGCTGCTCTGCTTCGCCAACATCTTCCTCTATGTGGTGCGCATCGGGATCGATCAGTGGTCAACGGTTTACGCCTTCCAGGAGCTTAAGCTCTCTAAAGAGGTGGCGATTCAGGGCTTTACCCTGTTTGAAGTGGGTGCACTGGTGGGTACGCTGCTGTGGGGCTGGTTATCCGATCTGGCCAATGGCCGTCGTGCGCTGGTGGCCTGCGTCGCGTTAGCGCTGATTATTGCCACGCTCGGGATCTATCAGCATGCCAGCAACCAGTATGTCTATCTGGCGTCGCTGTTCGCACTGGGCTTCCTGGTCTTTGGCCCGCAGCTGTTAATCGGCGTTGCCGCGGTCGGCTTTGTGCCGAAAAAGGCAATTGGCGCAGCGGATGGCATCAAAGGCACCTTCGCTTATCTGATAGGCGACAGTTTTGCCAAACTGGGCCTGGGCATGATTGCCGACGGCACACCGATATTTGGCCTGACCGGCTGGGCGGGCACCTTTGCCGCACTGGATGCCGCCGCTATCGCCTGTATCTGCCTGATGGCGCTGGTTGCCGTGATGGAAGAGCGCAAGATTCGCCGCGAGAAACGATTGCAGCGTTTGAAGATGGCGTAAAGATAAAACCTGGCCCGGCGTCAGCTGGGCTTTCCCGCCAGGTTCTGCTCTCAGCAATTGATGTAGCTCCACCAATCTGATCACTGCCAGTCAGCCCGCAAAACCCTCCCATCCCCTTTCACATATTCTTTCACCTCGTCCCCGATTATTTCGAAAATTCACTGTCAGGTGGTCAGTCTGACCACCAGGTTGTGGCCATTTTTTAATATTTACATGGCAGAGTGCCTTTGCTTAGATGATAACTGACAAGGTGAATAACTGATTAAGCGGAACCTTATTATGATAAAGGCGCTGACTGAGCGGCAACTGACGATTATGCGACAGCTTATTTCTCATAACAGTTATGTGAGCCTGCACGCTATTTCAGAAAAAACGGCCATCACCACCCGAACCTTACGCCGCGACATCGCCGATATTAACGAGAAACTCTCTGAGCAGGGCATCAACCTCAGCGGTAAAAGTGGGAGAGGGATCACAATTAAATTCGCTGATGCGCAGTCTGAAATAGCCGCTCGCCGGATTTTCTCAACGGAGGTGGATGATTTCAGCAGTAACTTCAGGATGCTGAAAATAGCCTCTGATTTATTAATGTTGTCGCCAAAAAGTTCCTCGATCAGCGAACTGGCGGATAAGTATTTTATCAGCCGCGCTTCGATAGTGAATGATTTAAAAACATTGGAATCCTGGTTACATCAGTTTGATTTAACCTTATTGAAAAGCCGCGTCGGAACCAGCATAAAAGGCAGTGATCATAATATTCGCATGGCGATGAAAGCGCTGGTGTTAAAATCGATTTATAACCGTCAGGATATGATGGAAAGCCGTCTGGATGAAAGCACGCTGCAGGAGCTTTCAGAGAAGTTTGGCCAGCAGGCTGTCCACTTTACCCTGCAATTAATTAATTTCATTGAACAGCAGCTGCACTATACGATAAGCGATCCTTACTACATTAATTTATTTACGCATATTCTGGTACTGATCCATCGGAGTCATTCGCCGTTGCACAGGACGGACGCCCGCGCGGTGTCGATGAACCGGGTCAGCGACCATCACGCCTGGCAGGTTGCGCTGGCGGTAATAGAACGCATCGAGACCGCATATAACACCGTGCTGGTGGCCGAGGAGTCTCACTCTATTTATCAGTATCTGGTCTCCTCCGGTAAAGCGGGCGGCGAGACGCCCCAGCACGATGACTCGCTGATATCCGAACGTGAAACCCGCTTTGCTGAGGCGCTGATTGCGCGGGTGGCGCAGCGCATCAACATCGAAATCACCACTGACCAGAATCTGCAGGCTTCACTGTCCTCGCATATCAAGCCGATGCTGAACCGCCTCAGATATCACATCCGGATTAAAAATCCGCTGCTGCATGATATCCAGAGCGAGCTGGGAACGGTGTTCGCCGCCGTCAAAGCGGTGATTAACCAGCTGACGCAGGAATACAGCCTGGATGCGATCAGTGACGATGAGGTGGCTTACCTGACGGTGCATATTCAGGCCGCCATCGAAAACAGCATCAAGGTAAAACGGGTATTGCTGGTCTGCTCCAGCGGTCTGGGCACCTCGCAGCTGCTTTACGGGCGGATTATCCGCGCCTTTCCTGACTGGAAGATTATCGACATCGTGCCAGGAAAAAATATCGCAGATTCCCTGAAACGACATGAGTGTGACGTGGTGATCTCCACCATCCGGCTGGAGCCGCTGGAAAAACCGGTGGTCTATGTCTCAGCGCTATTTTCGGCGAAAGATATCGCAAGAGTAACGGAGTGTCTGGTATCGAATTCGATTAATTAATAATGGAGAAGCAAAATGACGACAGCCGTGGCTATTAATGAAGTCCTGACAGAAGAGTGTATTATTCTCGATGTCGATTGCCAGACGAAAGAACAGATTATTTCTCAGCTGACCGACCTGCTCTGCCAGACCGGAGCCGTCACCGATAAAGCTGCGTTTCTGAACGATGTTTATCTGCGCGAGGAATTAGGCTCCACCGGATTTGAAAATCACATTGCGATTCCGCACGGTAAATCCGCTGCTGTGGCAAAAACCCGGATTGCCGTGGGCCGTTTACGCCGCGATATTCCGTGGGAGACCATCGATGGCACCAAAGTCCGGCTGGTTATTCTTTTCGCGGTAAAAGAGTCCGATAAAGATGTGGGCCATATAAAAATGCTCGCCAAAATATCCATCGCGTTAGGTGATGAAGATGTGGTTGAGCAATTACTTACTGTCCCGCATCGCGAAGAGATGTTTCATTTACTGTTATCCCGCTCGGGAGCCTGATTAAACCGGAGATTATCATGAAATAAAAAATTAAGGAGGTATTCCAGGTTGTAGCCATCCCTTCAGACCGAAAAACATAAATATAAAATTTTCACTGGAGAACGTTTATGAACATCATTGCCATTACCGCCTGTCCTACAGGTGTCGCTCACACCTACCTTGCCGAAAGTAATTTAAAAAAAGCTGCTAAAAAACTGGGCCTGAATGTATTAGTTGAAACCCAGGGCGCGATTGAAAGCGAATATATTTTCAGCGACGACGATATTCATCGGGCCGACGTGGTGTTGATCGCCGCAGATAAGAAAGTTGAGATGGCGCGCTTCCAGCATAAAAACGTGATTGAGGTGCCCGTTACCCGTGCCGCAAAAGACGCTGAAGGCTTGCTCAGCGCGATTGTTAACGGTGATCTGGCCCCCAGGCTGGTTGACTCCGCCCCACAGACTAATGCGTCTGAACCAGCTAACCATGGCAGAGAGGCGTCGGGTTCCCGTTCGTGGATGTCAGAGATTTATGTGCATCTGATCACCGGCGTGAACCTGATGATCCCGTTTGTGGTGGCGGGCGGCATCCTGATCGCCCTGAGCTTTTCATTCGGGATTACCGCAGCCACACCAGGGGACGCGAATTTCAGCCCGATAGCAAAGATGCTTTCTGACATCGGTGGCGGTTCGGCCTTTGCCCTGATGCTGCCGATTCTGGCACTGGGGATCAGCCAGTCTATCAGCGGCAAAGCGGGCATCGTGGCGGGCGCCGTGGGCGGGATGATGGCGATCCATACCGGTTCCGGCTTCCTCGGTGCGCTGATTGCGGGCTTCCTGGGCGGATATATCACGCTTTTGATCAATAACCATATTCACCTGCCCAAAGCCGTCGCCGGCCTGAAACCGATTTTGATTGTGCCTCTGCTGAGTGTGCTGCTGACCGGTGCACTGATGGCGCTGCTGATTGGTGAGCCGATCAAAATGCTGCTCGGCTGGCTGACCGACTTCCTGAGTTCTCTGGGTAACGCTAACGCCGCCCTCCTCGGCCTGCTGTTCGGCATGATGGTGGCCTTTGATATGGGCGGTCCGCTGAATAAAACTGTCTGTATGTTTGCGATTGGCCTGATGTCGAGCGGGATTTATGGACCGATCGCGGCCTGTATGGCGGCGGGCATGGTGCCGCCGCTGGGTATCGCGCTGGCGACCACCCTGTTCCGCCGTAAGTTTACCGAGCAGGAGCGGGAAACCGGCAAAGTCACCTACATCCTCGGTCTGTCATTCATTACCGAAGGCGCGATTCCTTACGCGGTTGCCGATCCGCTGCGCGTCATCCCGGCCATTGTGGCGGGCTCCGGCCTCGCAGGCGCCCTGTCCATGATGCTGGGCTGTGCTTCCCGCGCCCCACACGGCGGCATTTTCGTCATCTTCATTCCTAATGTGATCAGCCATGTCATGGCTTATCTGTTTGCGATTGCTGCAGGTAGTCTGCTGACGGCGCTGATCCTGCTGTTTCTGAAAAAAGATATCTCCGTTCCTGAACAACAAGGATAAAACCTATGCTTTACAACATGAAAGATCTGCTCAGCGTTGCCCAGCGTCATCAATTTGGTGTCGGTGCATTCAACATCGCCAGCGCGGAGTTTGGCCGCGTGGCGGTTGAGACTGCCGAGCGACTGGATTCACCGCTGATTCTTGAGATCCATCCTGAAGAGATGGCCTTCACCGGCCCGGAATTTATTGGCTATCTGCGGACGCTGGCGATTCAGGCGCGGGTGCCGGTGGTGATCCATCTGGACCATGGCCGTTCGCTGGAAGAGGTGATGAAAGCGATGTACGCCGGTTTTACCTCGGTGATGATCGACGCCTCGTCTCATCCTTTTGAGCAGAACATTGCGCTGACGAAGAAGATTGTCGAGATAGCACACACGATTAATGTCTCCGTGGAAGCGGAGCTGGGCACTATCGGTGTAGCGGAAGGCAGCGGCGAAGGCGGCAGTAACGAGATTCTGTATACCGATCCGCAGCAGGCCGAGACCTTTGTGCGCGAGACCGGCACCGATACGCTGGCGGTCGCTATCGGCACCTCGCATGGCCTCTACCCCAAAGGGAAGCAGCCGAAGCTGGATATCGAGCGCCTGCAGCAGATCCGTAAGGTGGTGGATATCCCGCTGGTGCTACATGGTGGTTCGGGCAACAAAGACAGCGAGGTCGCGGAATCGATCCGCTATGGCGTCGGTAAAATCAATATCTCCAGCGACATGAAGAAGGCGTTTTTCGTGGCGCTGGAGCAGGAGCTAAAACAGGGCGGACACGAGCCTAATGCGCTGTTTGTTAAACCGATGCAGGCGGCAGGTGAAGTGGTGGCGGCGAAGATGGCGCTGTTTAGTTCAGTGGGGAAAGCGGCGCTGTATCGGTAAGAGATTGTGTCGGAGTTGAGATTGGGAAAGGCACTGAGGGATCGGTGCCTTTTTTGGGTTTTGAGATGCGTGATTTCATACTGATCCTTAGGTACCTGATAAATTTTACTTTAACGGGTTTTCTTCAAGCGATTGTTAAAATCAACCATGTCCGAGTGAATCACCATACGCCCTGCGTCTACATCAGCAAGACCAGCCTGGATGCTCTGGTGACGCCGTTCTTTTTCGGCAAGAATAGTGTCCTGGGCTGCCTTAATGATCCCGTTTTTAGAACGATCCAACTCAATAGCTACAGGCATTTTTATAAACTCTTTTTAAAATTCATTTTCTTCGTGATAAAGCAGTAACAGGCAATCGTTAATAGCAGGTTTAACACTACAAGTGTTGCCAGAGTGAAAGCGGAAAACGTATGTTCATCTGTAACAAAAGAGTCATACGGCAAGAAGCGGAACAGTACCCAAAAAATGAATGTAAACGCGAATGCCTTTACTAACCGACGTAATGTAGAAAATGTCCATTCTTTAGGGAGATAAGCCGGCCTGATTTTAAGCGTAACGCCGTTAAAAAAAGTGATAACCGCGCTCATGACAGGAATGCTGATAAGTGTATTGATTAAAAGACTGAAATAATCTTTTAACGATTCCCAGGTCTCTAAGTCAGGTTCACCCAGAATAAAATGGGTAAATCTCTGAGCACTTTTAAAATCAAACAATGCTGTTATAGAGTTAACAAACCCGTCATAAGGGACTACTTTAGCGACGATCAGCATAATCGTAGCAAACAGCGCTATTTTGATGAAAACACTAAGGGCATTTTTTGCCATTGGAAATTACCTCGATCGTTCCATAGGCCATCAGATTCCTCATGCAAGGGACCTCTATCATTTGCGTTCTCAGTAATGCATTACGTAACATAGCATAATCAGAATCATGTTGAAGTGTAATACAACCCTCAGATACTACACCGGGATGCAAACGGAAGTTACCGCGCTTAACATTTTCAACCCACGTGTAATCGTCGACCGACCAATCATTCAGCAATATCGCAAACCATTCGGAATGCCTGAACGTAGCGCCGCTGGCGAAGTGGTTATAAATATCCCTTACACCGGCATTTAGTTGCGATTTAAGGCCTCCCTGAGGACGGTCAACAATCCAGTATTTACCCGCCGGTAAGGGCCCCTCTCTGGGAATCATTCCGCAGGCACCACGATTACGATAAGCGCCGTTGCCAGAGAACGCTAAAAACGTTCCCACACCCGGAAAGGATAACGGTGAGTAGTCAGCATCATTAATAACAAACTTTCCATGTAGAGCCATTGAGAATCTTTACATCTATAATCCTTTGTGCGCTTATCCTACGCTGGTGAAAAGAAAATGAGGATTAATTTCTCCTGGAAAAATTCTGAGACTAATAAATAGGATGATTATGTTAGCAGCAAGTTACTTAACAAATGTAATTAATATGTGTTTATGGCTTGTTATTTAACCGGAGAGTAACAGAGATGTTATAGCTTAACAATTATATATAAATGACTAGTTTACTATTAATTAATATTCCACGTGTACTGCATGGCCGTTTGGGCAACAAAGACAGCGAGGTCGCGAAGTCGATCCGTTATGGCGTCGGTAAAATCAATATCTCCAGCGACATTAAAAAGGCTTTTTCGTGGCGCTGGAGCAGGAGCTAAAACAGGGCGGACACGAACCTGATTCGCTGTTTTTTAAACCGATGCAGGCGGCAGGTGAAGTGGTCGCGACGAAGATGGCGCTGTTTAGTTCGGTGGGGAAAGCGGCCTTGTATCGGTAAGCCAGTCGCCAGTCGTGTGGAACCCGGCTGCGATTCAAAGAGACACTGAGGATTCGGTGTCTCTTTTTGCTGGCATCACAATAATCAGCGCGCTGTGCGGCTCACTGAAATTCAGGGGCGTTTAGCGAGGCTACCTGTTCAGCCACGGACGGTAATAGATATGTTCAGCCTGGAAATCGACCGCGCCTTTATTACCGGTGAGACGCTCAGCAAGCGTTAATGCAAAATCGAAGGCGACACCCAGCCCCCGGCCACTGAGCAGATTGCCATCCTCCACCACATCCTCCATCACATACTCGCCATCTGTTACCTCCAGCCCCAGCTCGCCTGAGCAGGTATAACGACGGCCTTTGAGCAGGTTATTGCCACCCAGCACCCGGGCGGCGGCAGAGCAGATTGGCGCAATCAACATTCCGGCTTCATCATGTCGCTGGATTAAAGCAGCAACAGCAGGACTGGCGGCCAGGTTCTTAGAACCCTCAGGCCCGCCAGGCATGATTAGCGCATCGAATAAATGTGAGTCCTGTAATTCTTCAATCAGCGTATCTGTTTTAATAACGGCACCGTGGTAGCTGACGATCTCGCGCTGAGGCTGACAGGCAACGGTGGTGACTGTGATGCCCAGCCGGCTAAGTATATCGAGAGTAATAAACGCTTCTGCTTCTTCAAATCCTGTGGCCAGGAGTAATGCTGCATTTTTGGACATATTGCCTCCGATTATTTTCAATAAATGAAACACTGTTTCATTTTATCGGCATTCTACCAGAAGTTTCCCGCTGTCGATGACTCTGTTTAAGAGAGGGTTTTTATAACGTGTGCATGACAGGATGCCACTGGCAGCACGAGGGAAGTTGGGCCGATGGTCCTACGTTACGGCGTGAGCCATGGGCTGGTTTTTCTGCGAGGGGATCGTTATTGCTAGTTGGGTTCGTGCAGGGAGAAGATTTGGTTACAGCAGTGTGGCTGGGGCGGTGGAGGATTCAGGGTGATGAGGTTTGTTTACTGAGCAGCTGAAACGTCAGCTGGCGGCACTGAAAGAATAGCACAGCGTTTATCCAGTAGCGACTCAACGGACGCCCGATTGCCCTTATCCCAGCCGCGCCGGGTGGTTAGCAGGATAAACCCTTTTTCTCCCGAGAACGTCGCCGGGATGAGCGCCACACCCGATTCCGCCAGCTGCGGTGGTGACAGCCGGAAATGGCGCGCCACGGAGGAGACAGGATAGATCCCCATCGCCGTCGGCTGCATAACGCGACGGGCATAATAGGTATGATTCAGCAAACGGTCGGGCAAGGGTCGCCAGTCATTATTAATAAAGGGGCGCTCGGCCTGAAGCTGGCGATAGACATCCTCCCGCAGGCAGGTCAGATGAATATGCAGTTGATTCTGGCTGCGGCCATAAGCGGAATTCAGTGCCATGCCGAGCCGATCCTCAGGCACTTCAGCACCATAGGCCGCAATCAGACGATAACGCATCAACCAGGCGTAACCGAAATAATCGGGACGTCCGGGCCGCGTCAACGCAATGCTCTCAATGCCGGACATCGCCACCGTGGGCACCAGAATAAAGTGCAGCCTGTGGCGAGGATTCTGGATGATGCTGTAGCCCTGTGTGCTGTCCTGCGGCAGATAGATTTGCTGGCAGGGTGCCGGATCGCGACGGTAGTGATAGTTATTCATGCAGAGGTCATGCGTGACCGTCCACAGCGCGTCAGAGCGGGCGCATCCTGTCATCAGCAGCGCGATGACCAGCGGCAGAGACCGGCATCGGTATAACCATTTCACGGTCAGGGGATTGCGTCCGGTCAGGCGACTCAATGCAGGTCCAACCTCATCATCAGGGTTCATATTGGGGGAGCATTTATGCAGTTTAGCATGAAGCCGTTGGTGTTCTGCTTCAACGGACGCAACTCACAGAATGTTCTCGTGAGCATGCATTGAATCTCATACTTTTTAAGAGCATGATCGCAATAATTATCCGTTGCTTAGCCCTGACTATGACTCCAGCCCAATCACTTCAGACTGCCATTTCCGATGTCGCGGTCTGGCGCAAAGGCGATCAATGCGCCCCTCATAAACCGCTATTGCTGCTCTATGTATTATCCCAATACAGGAAAGGACATTCGCGGCTGTTTAACTATGGAAATGAGATTGACGAGCCGTTAACCAGGCTACTGATTGAGTTTGGTCCGAAAAGGCGTGAGTACTATCCCAATATGCCTTTCTGGCGGTTGAGAACAGAGGAATTCTGGACGCTCGAAAACTCAGAGAACTGCAGTCCTCGTAAAGGAAACATGCAGCAGACTAAGCGCGAGCTGATTGAAAATCAGGTTAGCGGCGGATTTGATGAGGAGAATTATCAAACGCTGCAAAAAAAATCCAGCAATGATCGACAAACTGGCGCAGCAGATTCTGACTGAACGCTTTCCCGAGAGTCTCCAGATTAAACTGGCCGAACTGTTAGGCTTTGATTTAATCACGCTGATGAGAACTCGCGACCCTCGCTTTCGCGACATGATTTTACGGGCTTATCACTCGCAATGCGCCATTTGTGGATATGACCTGCGACTGGATGGCGCGCTGGTCGGACTTGAGGCGGCGCACATACGCTGGAAGCAATATGGTGGCCCTTGTGAAGTCAATAACGGACTGGCCCTCTGTTCCGTACACCATTCTGCATTCGACAAAGGCGCTATCGGCATTGATGAAGACCTGAAGATTCAGATATCAGGTGGGGTCAATCGTAGCCCTATTGTGGACCAGCTTTTCTGGGCGCTTGAGGGGCAAAGGCTTCATCTACCTAAAGATAAAATGCTGTGGCCTGCTGAGCGGTTTATTGAGTGGCATCAGATGCAGGTGTTTAAGGCTTAAGTTAGATAACTTTTAATTAGTGCTATGCCCCGATATTACCCCAAAAATCAGAAATCCGACTGCAACCGTACGCAGTGTTGAATAGGTTGCAAAGCAACCATAATTGCCAGAAATAATGATCGCAATTATTGAGCTTTAAGAGAACAGAAATGTAACCATGGAAGCTTTTAGTCTAATTTCTTCTCCTTTCAAACCCTTACATTTCTGACTTTGAAGCGCTCAAAGTGGAGTATGAAATAGGGAAAGTACATAATTAATGCTCATGCTGCATAATTAAATCACAGGCAACAGTAACTTAGTCAGGAAAGGAGCATAATATCTTTTCCAACTCCGTCACGTATTAATAGCTAACTCAGTACATCTGGAAAACTCTAGAAATTTCTGTTATAAATAACAAAAACCGAGGTGAAATATGAGAACTACGTTATACAAAGACTTCTCTTTTGAAGCTGCGCATCGTCTTCCCAATGTGCCAGAGGGTCATAAATGCGGTCGCTTACATGGACACTCTTTCTTGGTACGCCTTGAGATTACTGGTGAGGTGGATAAGTATACCGGTTGGATTATAGATTTCGCCGAACTAAAAGCTATTTTTAAGCCTACTTTAGACAGACTGGATCATTACTACATAAACGATATCCCTGGTTTGGAAAATCCTACTAGCGAAGTACTGGCTGAATGGATATGGAATCAGATTAAGCCGCAATTATCGATTCTTAGTGCGGTCGTGGTGAAAGAGACATGCACTGCGGGATGCATTTATCAAGGTAATTAGATATATGCCTTAAAATGTCAGCGCTATTAAAATTATAATTCTATTCTTTAATTCTCAGAAATATAAAAATAATGACACACAACAGTTCAGGGTTACACAATGAACTGGTGATTAGTTCAACTGGAATAAAGTACTATTTATACATAAAAGACATATTTATAAAATATTAGCCATAAAAAACAATAAGATGCAGCCAATGTGTGAAACCGTCCTTTAGAAACATTAAAAATATTAATACTTACCACTTGAACATAGGATGAATCCTAGTATTCTATCTTTTTAGATCATAGCATGAAATTTTGCTTCAACTATGTATCCATTTCGGACATGGAAATCTCTTATTTCAATCCATGCCTGTTCATTTATCACGCAAAATTACATGCAAAGGAATTTCAAGGATTGTGATGATGAGCATATTACCTATAGGATCGTTGGTTATTTCTGAGAGCTTTGACGGTATCGGAAAAGTTGTCGGCGTCGATTTTCACACAAACAATGTAACAGTTGCTTTTTTTGAGTCCCCCGCACACCCCTATACACGCCATATTGACATTAGTCTGGATAAATTAATGTCAACAATTCCCTACGATGAGGCTGTGATCTACTGCGTTGAACCACAAAGTCAACGCTGGACGCGCGCTCGATTTGGTGGGTCGCGACCTAACGGGGATTATTTGGTCATTTTTCGCGAAGATGACGCAACGACGATGCCTATCGATAAGATCTTTATACTGAACAAAGCACCCGATAAACCTATTAATCCTGCACATTTTCTGGCTTACCAGGCCAATGACGCCCCCTTCTTCTTTCCTCGCCGACACTCCTTCATCAAGACCTACATCCAACAACGCGCTTCCTGCAGGGGTCTAGCATCCATTTCCAGCAGCGCCGTCGAACTGGAACCGCATCAACTGGCCGTTGTACGGCGAGTTTTACAAGATAAAACGCCGAAATATATTCTGGCAGATGAAGTGGGCCTTGGGAAAACTATTGAAGCAGGTATGGTTATCCGTGAACATGCCCTGGAAGAAGTCGGGCATGTCAGTATGCTTATCGCCGTGCCAAGCCAACTCGTCAGTCAGTGGCGGGAAGAATTAGGTGAACGTTTTCAGCTAAAACAGTTGCTCGTTGGTGTATCGGCAATGCTCTCCTTGTTAAAGCAAGATGGTGCTGCACAAGGGATTGTTATCTGTAGTTATTCTGAGGCGTGCCTCCTGCTGAGCAGAGGATTCTCACCATCCCTGATGACCATTGATGAAGTACATCAAATCGCCGACTGGCCGTGGTCTACGGACGAAGACCAGCGTGATGATTTCAAACTGATATCACAAACATGTCAGAAATCACATTACACATTGCTTCTCACCGGTACGCCACTGCATGGCCATGAGCGCAACTTCCTGTCGATGCTGCACTGCATCAACCCGGAAGCATTCCAGATTGATGAAAACCACCTGCATGCATTCACCGAACTAGTGAAAAATCGTGAAAGCCTTGGCGGTGTTTTCTCTTCTCTAGTTCCATCTGTGTCTAATATCAGTCTTCGCCGTAACCTTGAAGAGGTTCTGGTGCAATTCCCCGATGACCATCAGTTGGCAACGCTATGCCAAGGACTGTTTCCACTGATCGGGAGATTTTCTCAGCCAACACCTGAACGTGAAGCGGGCATTAAAGCGATACGACTACATCTTGGCGAGCATTACCGCATCCACCACCGTCTGCTGAGAAATCGCCGTCAGGTTGCACTGAGTCAGGATGAAAGCAAAAACCTGAATCTGGATCTTCTCTTCCCTGGTCTGAACGGCGTGAGGGAATCTCACTGGCAAACCGAAGGACTAACCTTGGATGAGTTGCTGGAAGAGTATCGCGCTTTGGCAGTACTACCGCAAAACCAGCATTGGTCGTTAAAAGAAGCGAACTACATCGCCTGGATTGACGATCTCTTTTCCAGTCCGATTTGTGTTCTGCAGCGAGCAAAAGCCATTCTCACAGAGTCAACTGGACTGCCCAAGGATGAGCAAGCCTTACTGGAACATATCGTCTCGACGGCTAAAAATGAGCAACAAGCTATCGACAATATGCTGGCCGCATCGCTTAATGATTGGTTAAATCAATTTCCAGATGGCAAAGCGATTGTCTTCTGCGATCGTCCTGAACTAGCGCAGCACCTGTCAGTCAAGATGAGCATTCTGCTGGACTACCCGATAGAACGCTATCAGCCAGGCCAACCAATACAGTTCACTCAGGCACAAACCCCCGTTCGGGTTCTATTGTGCGATAGAAGCGGCGAGGATGGGCTGAATCTCCACGGAGGACGTCGTCTGGCCGTTCATTATGGTTTGCCGCGATCCTGCAGTCGGATTGAGCAACGTCTGGGCCGTCTCAACCGCTACAGCGCCAACCTGCGTGGTATCAAACCGGTTCAAAGCCTGGTACTAAAAAACCATGTGACCGATAGCTTACGCAATCAGTGGGCCGACATTCTGGTGAACAGCATTGGCCTGTTTAACAACACCATCGCCAGCCTACAGTTTGTACTGGATGACTATATCGGTGATGCCTGGAACAGACTGTTCCTCGAAGGCCCACAAGTGCTGGAAAACCTTGCGGCAGAATTCCCGGGTGAAAATGGCGTATTGGTCAGAGAGACCAACAAAATCAACATGCAGGAAAAATTGCTGTCGATGGATGAAGAAGTCTCGCAAGCGGCACTTTTCGCTCAGCACCTTAGTAATGACGATCTCATTGCAGCAGAACAGTGTAAAGCACTGACGCCATGGATCTCTCAAGGATTGCGTTTCCGTTCATCAGGAAATGCTGAAGAAGGGATGCGCTTTAGTTTTGAACTAGCTGAACGCAGTTCTGGGACCTTAGTAGATTTCAAAACATTCCTGACAACCTGCATGCTCAGCTTCGACAAAGAGGGAGGCAATCCGCCTTCTACCCATTTGATGAGTGCAGAACGTATCCCTTCCATTGACGGGACAACGGTTTATCCTTTGCGTTATGGTCAACCTTTCGTCGATGCGATCTGGCAGTTACTTAATCAGGACGCGCGGGGTAGTTCGGTGGCGATGCTACGTATGATTAACGCAGAGCTGAATGAACCTCGCTATTTCTTCCAGATGAGTTGGCTCATTACTGGCTGCGATCCGCTAAGCCCTTACGCCACTCTTCGTCAATGCGATGAACTGGAGCCACCACGCATTGTTGAGGAGTGGTTAGCTGCAGACGGTTCTCAGGTGACAAATCCACAACTGCTTGGAATGCTGAACAGCGAGTACAGCAAGACTCCTTCTGCCACAAAAAGTTATGTGGACCTCAATCTGCGAGCCACTCGATGGCAAGAAATTGAAGAGCTGATTTCCGCAGATGCGTGGAAAGAACAGGTTGAGCAGGTATATGATAAAGCGCTGCAAAAACAGCGAGATTTGGCTCAAGCTAACGCTTATATCCAGTTGATGTCGGTTAAAGCGATCATTCTCTGCAGCAGCAATATTTTATCTGGAGTCGCCTGATGACTGAACAATGGTCACGTCTGCAGCTTGCGTTAACCACCTATTTTACCGATGACGTAACCTTCAAAGAGGGAATTGAAAACCCCTTCTACCTGCGGTTAATGAATATAATCATCGACCCTTCTGCGGGCCTGAATGATATTTTTGCAGGCTATGCCGATGCCCTTCGCACTGCACAGGTGAGCGGCATAGAAGATCCCTGGCTGCCTTCTCCACCGGCGCTGACGGAGACCCCAGACCCACTTTGGGGGCTGGAAAAATCCGTCGTGGGGCAGACGCTGTCACTCTCTGAGGAAGCGGACCTAACGAGCACCCAATCCACTTACCAGCGCAGAACACGACGTAACTTATTGCAGCCGGAAATGGATCCGGCGCTAAAGAACCTGCTGGTCGACACGCCTCATACGCACTACCGTGGCTTCGGACAGCAGGCGGCAATCCGCACGCTGCTCACCTCCGACGTCAACAGCACTCTGGTGGTAAATCTCCCCACCAGCTGCGGCAAGAGTCTTATCACGCAAATCCAGGCTATCAGTGCGCCGTTCAGTTCGTTAACGTTAGTGATTGTCCCAACGGTCGCCCTTGCAATTGAACAAGCGAATTTTATGCGGGACATGCTGCGTCAGGCTGAGCAGGATCACGGAGGAACCTATGCCTGGGTTGGCGGTCAGGATCATAGAACGCGCCAGACGCTGAAAGAGCGGTTGAAAAACGGCTCACAGCGCGTCCTGTTTTGTTCGCCGGAGGCAGCAAAATCGTCGCTGGTTCCGGTACTTTTTGACCTTGCGAAAAATAACCTGATTGGTGCCGTCGTTATCGACGAAGCCCATCTTATAGACCAGTGGGGCGCTGAATTCCGTCCTGATTTTCAGCTGATTGCGCCACTGATTCGTTCATTAAAAGCACAGCCAGAATGTCGTTTTCGCACCCTGCTGCTCTCCGCCACCTGGAGCCAGAACACCCGTGATGTGATTGTTGAGCAGTTCCGCTCAGATGACAGCGAACTGATTGAGATTACAGCGAACTTCCTACGCCCCGAACCCGAATACTTCGTACATGCTGAGCCCACCCCTAGTGCACACCAGCAGCGCGTGGAACTGTTGCTAATGACTCTCCCACGCCCGCTCATCCTCTATTGCACCACGAAGGAAGAAGCAGAAAACTGGCATCTCCGACTTCAGCAACAGCATTACCAGCGTGTTGGCCTGTTCCATGGCGACACGGAAACCCTAGCTCGTAAAAAACTGATTTCACAATGGGCAAGCGACCAACTGGACATCATGATTGCCACCTCGGCGTTTGGTGTAGGAATGAATAAAAGCAACGTCCGTACGGTCATTCATGCTGCCATTCCGGAAAATATCGATCGCTATTATCAGGAATGTGGACGCGCCGGGCGTGATGGCAAAGCCTGCCAGGCGCATCTGGTCTGGCATAGTGCGCAAATGGAGACGGCAGAAAGCCTTTCGGTTGAAAAACTTATCAGTGTCGAAAAAGGCTACCTGCGCTGGAAGGCTATGTTTGAACAACATCAGCCGAGCCACATAGCCAGCTACTGCATCTCACTGGATACCAAACCAGATCACATTGACTATCAGGGCGACCGAAACCAAGCCTGGAACCGCAGAACCCTCTTGCTGATGCAGCGTACGGGGCTGATTGAGCTCGTATTCGCTGCGCCTGAACTACCGGAAAGCTTACGGGAAGGGGGAGAAGAAAACGATCAAGCGGTTCGCGACTGGTTTGCCAACTACTACAGCAAAGTGCATATCCGCCACTGCAACGACTCACACCACTCTGAGGAGTATTGGAACACTTTTGTTGATAAGGCCCGCCAAGAAGAACTGGCTAAGCGCCGCGCAGCATTTACCCTGCTGAAAACATGGATCCTCGACCCTCTCCCTCCTTTATGCCAAACACTTGGGAAATTTTATATTTATCAGAATCATGCACCAGAAATCACCTGCGGTGGGTGTCCGGGGTGCAGGGCTCAGGGTAAAGAAGCGTTTTCCCCGACGGTCGGGACCGATGTGGAAATTTTACGAGCGACGCCGAAGAAACGAGCGCGCTTCGCTGGTGCCGTCAGGAAAGTGTATTACGCCGATGAACTGGAAATGAGGGCTCTGCTGTCAGAACTACGCGTACCGCTTCGCCAGTTGATCGGCTCTGGCGGTTACGAGACCATCCGGGCAGATAAGGCCGATTTCAGGCATCTGGAACGCGCCCTGGATTCAATCTCTCGCTTCTGGTACGTGCAAAAACTTGCTGCACCCACTTCGGACAGCGCGGAAATTGTGATTGTGTCTAACACTGCCAATGCGCTACCAGACCTACCGGCCTCGCGATATGAACGCATCATCATCGCCCCGCAGCACCTGGCCGATCCGCAGCACCCTTACAGAAAATGGTGGGAAAGCGCTGGCAACGCGCAACCCCTGGACACTTTTATCAGGCAACTACAGCATGTCAATCATCAATAACGCAAACCCAGGAAGTAGCCTGGTGCTGATCCCCTTATTTGATCGCATTGTACAAAATGCCCAAGCACCGCTTTCCCCGGAAGCGGTTGTGGCTCGCTATCGGCCCAATAACCTGCCCGCTAACGATAACGCTTGGGGAAAAATTAGAGAGAACCTCGCCTTTTGGTGCCGACTGGGACTCTGGCATATGGAAGAAGAGAGGATCCTGCCGCAGCCCAATGAGACTCGTCCGCTCTATCAGCGCGTGCTGCAATGCACCATTGACGCCTGCAAAGAGAAAGACATTAGCGAAGGAAATGAATGCGAGCCGCTATGGCGGGTGCTGGCTTGCTTGTTGAGTTTGCAACAACATTGCTTAATGGGGACAGAGCCCCTTTCCATTTCTGACGTAGCTAAAAATGTACATAAATGGCTGCCGACAGGAACTGTCAACTCTAACAGTGAAAAATCCCCAATTGAGTATGGACGTTACCTGGGCTTTCTTGAACTGGCACCAGACCAGAACTATTACACCGACCCGACCCGGGCGATTCAATGCTTTTTGCCATTGATTTTTGGCGAACAAAAAATCCTCCCTATAAAAACCTTTATGGCCAATATGGCCGAAGTAATGCCAATGATGGATGGTGGCGAGTTCAGAGTGAAAGTGCAGGAGATGATGGCCGAAAAGGGCTGGTCCGCCTCGGAAGGTTCAAACATCAGCACTAGCACATCGCTGGCACTGCGCCGTCTGGAAGTCAGTCAGCACATCCAGTTGATCGTAGGAAGTGATGACGCTGCATCATTATCGCTACAACTTCCTGGCGGTGAAACACGCCCAATTAGCCATATAAAACTTAGGGAGGACGCGTAATGAGCATCATGAATTACTGGCCGACCTTCGAGAACATAGAGCAGTGCATCCGTAACGAAGCCGAGGAACTACAAGATGATGTGCTGCTGGCGGTGCATGAGTCGATGATCCTTACCCGTCGCGATGTTAATAATAATCAGACATTCCTTCGAGATGAGGATCTGTTTACCCAGTTGCTGAGCACCGAGCGCGCAATTCCATTGATTGGGCGTTCAGGGATGGGTAAATCTCACTTAGTACGCTGGCTGGGCTGTCGTCTCAAAAGCCACCTGCAAGCTAAAGACGAGCTTAAACAGTGGGAAATTATTCGTATTCCGAAAAATGCCAGCCTGCGTCAGGTACTTCTGCTGATCCTGACCAACTTACAGGGCGGCATTTTTGATGACGCGCGTAAACGCGTTGACGATGTGGCTCAAAAGCACTCAGCTAAAGATCTCGCCGATCTACTACTGACAATGATGTCACACCAGTTACAGAACATGTACGACGAGGCGATGGCGCTGGGAAAAGAATATGAATCACAAGGGAAAAAGATCCCTGAAGATATAGACAACCATATTTCTGCAGTCATCGAAGAAGTGGAAAACGGGATCGGCAACCTGATCACCGATCCTAACTTTAAGCAGAACCTGCTCAAACCAGAGCACTGTATTTATAAACGTGCAAGTCGTATGAGCGATGGGCTTAAAGAAGGTGACGAGGCACACGATAATTACGAATTGGTGCCTGCGGATCTCTTTTTCCAAGACAACATCGATGATCTGTCGTCGCTCGCGCGCGAGTACATTCGCCATTCTCGTATCGATGAACATGATAACGAAAAAGCCCGTATACAGGCAGTTCATGTCCTGAATGAAGCAATGCATGCAGCGTTAAAGTCGCTGTTTGCCAAACTCTTTACCTTCAACGGAGGTAACTTTCAGGAGTTGTTCCAAGAGATCCGCCGCGAACTACTCGCGCAGGATCGCCGACTGGTTATTTTAGTGGAAGATATGGCGGCTATTTCGGCAATTGAAGATGTGCTGATTGACAGCTTAATCGAGGAAGGTGTTCGCGACGGGGTAAAAACGCTCTGTCCGGTGCATTCTATCATCGCTGTCACCGACAACTATCCAGGTTATAAGCGTCGTCAGGAAACGCTGATGACGCGCGCAGGCTATGAGTGGATCATAGAAAGCACCGGCCGAGAGAATAACGAAGAGCGCATTGTGTCGCTGTGTGGTCGCTACCTGAATGCGGCACGCCATGGCGCAGCGTCACTAAAGCAAACGCGGGCACAAGGTTTGAACGACTGGCCACCAATCTGGCAGGATGAGCCAACGCCAAACTGGCTGGAGGATTTTAGCAGTACAGCTAAGCTGGGCATTCCCCTATTTCCATTTAACCGTAACGCGATCCAAGCGCTGGCAAATAAAAACTGTCGCGACAGTAACGGTCAGCTCACTTTTAACCCACGAATTGTGATTAACCGTATCCTTCTGGATGTTCTGCGTGATTGTCGTGCCGAAGCGGAACGCGGCGCATTCCCGCCACCAAATCTTGCAGGCATTACCACAGATGCGGAAATTCAATGGAATATCAGTCAGTCAACTACAAACAGAGCCGCCAGTGCGTCATCACTTGCAGCGATCTGGGGCTACGGTAGCTACTCTTGGGATGAAGTCTGCAAGCAACTGCCGCCGGGAATCGCGAGAGCTTTTGGCCTTAATGAATTAGCTGAAAGCCTTAGCGGTAAAGCTCAACTCCCATCTAATGGTACTGGCACTGGCACTGGCACTGGCACTGGCACTGGCACTGGCACTGGCACTGATATTGATATTGATATTGGACCACCAGAACAAGCGGTGACAAATCTGGCGCTACCTTTTGTCAAATATCTTAAAGCCTGGGTAGACGAAAAAACAGTTTTACCTCAGGAGGTTGCCCGTGATCTGCGTGCCGCGCTTAACCGCTGTTATGAGCTATATGCCCAGGTAGAGTTTTTCGGCATGGTAGACAGGCCTTCGCTTATCGAACGCAATCCATTGATTAGTATCCCATTATCAGCTTCTGATCCTTCAAACGCCATTGTGAAATTCTACGACCGAAAAGACCTTGACGATCCGTTACGCAGAATTGAGATCTACAACGTATCTTTGGCAATACTACGCATTCAGCATTATGCCAGTCTTGAAAAAGGGCTCAGCTACCCGGAAGCGCTGGAAGACTACGCTCACTATGAAAACTTTGTCAGCTGGTGGGTGCCGCAGGCAGCGGAGATTGCAATCAACCATGCCCGAGCGCGGAAACTGAAGCCTGCGCTGCGTAATCATTACCAGAAAGCGTTGCTGCTGGGTCTGTTGAAAGGCAAAGAGAATCCGGCGGAGCTCATTGATGTGCTTTGCCTGACGCAAAAAGGAGTCGGAAGAACTGGGGGGAAAACGCGCGGCCGTACCGCCGACTCTAATCCATCCGACCTCTGTTTCTACGGACTCGAGGCCAACCAGAAACCGCATTCCAGCGCAAAAGTGGCTGAAGCCAGGCAGGCGGCACTTCAGGGTTGGGATAACGCACGCGACGCGTGGCTTTCTCAAGTTGCAGTCCCTGAATTAAGTTCCGGACTTACATCAACCCGCGCACTCGAAGCCGAAGTGCTCACCTCCGCGTTGAGAGAGATCCAGAAAGAACCGCTGGGAGCGGATGTGCAGCGTGCGGCAGAGACAGCCCGCAAAGAGATCGCATCAACGATCGAAAATGCACAACTCTTTGAAAATATAAAAAATGAGGATGACTTCACTGCCCTTCTCGATGAGTGGCAGACGTTTATCGAAGCGGTACGCACCCAATATTACCCTCCGGAATCCGAGCAGATCAGAAACTCATCATGGTTGCTGGGTGAAATTGAAGCATTAAGAGTAGACGCAGAGGCCAGCCTAAACACGCTGCTCACGCTTAATTCCCTCGTCAGACAGAAAGATGCCTTCATGCTGTGGCATGACATTTCCCATCTGGATGGTGATTACGTCAGCCGTATCGGTAACCTTCTTGCGCAATGGCAGAATATTCAATCGAAAATCAGCTTTACGCTACAGCAGATAAACAGTAAGGGTGACGCACCGAAACTGAAAAATGCCTGCACGCTAGTTGAAGAGCGACTGAAAAATCTGGCGGCTGATATGAGCGCCTCTGGAGTGAATGAATGAGTACATTACGCCAACAGCTTGCAGAGATGCAGAAGCAACTGAATTTGAGCGTCCAGGCGAGTAAAGCCACGCAGATTATTGAGAAATGCGGCATAGTGCTCTCAAAAACTGACACCGTCGCTGGGCATTATGGTCGCCTTAAATACCAGTACACGGCCCTACAACTTCTGCCGTCTGAACTGAGGGTCAGCTGGAGAGAAGATCAACGAAATGAACTCAAAAATGTGGTTAACGGTGTCAATAACTTGCTGTCTCAGTGGAGACGCTGGCTGAATAATCAGACCCAAGTAGCTGCCGAAACGCAAGCCTCGGATGAACCGCTGGATGGAGTGGTCGCAACGCAGGAGCCTACAGCATATGACATCATTCAGAATGACTCCCTGACCAACTGCGTGAGCCAGGCGCTCAGCCTGCACCGCACTCTGAGCGACCAGCTGAAAAACGCATGGGAAGAGTGGCAACAAATCCTGCATCAGCAGATTCAGGTTGACAGCAAAACTCTTGACGCCCAACAGAAACTCGAGAAATTGAAGGAAATTGCTGACGAATACTTAGGCCTACGCGACAAATTTGATGACTTGATCCAGCCTTTGCCTGAGAGCGGCGAGAGCGTGACGAAGATCCGGGCAATGGCGGAGCACCTGAACACCCTGCGCGGTATGATGAAAACCGACTGGCCTGAAGCGGTGCAGCATTTCCTGGATCGAATCAATGGCCCACAGCGAAGCAAACCGACACTGGGTGCACTGACGACAGAAGTGTTTGAGTGGCTTCGAGATGAAGACATGTTGGAAGACTTTGTGATTACAAGGAAATAGTGACATGACTGTTGAGGATATAAGTCGTCTGCATGCGGCGCTAGACGTGCTCGAAGGGCGCGAAGCCGAGTTGCTGGTCTGGGGAGACACGGAAGGTGCCTTTACGGATGCGGATATCCTGTCCCTGTTTGCCCACCATTTTCCTGATGATAATGGCAAAGTGCTGATGCAGGATCTTCAAGACGCCGCGATGTTATTTAGCATCCCCAATACTCCGGGAATGAGGCTTTATCGCACTCGTATGGCGGAATCTGTTCATCTGTTTCGCCATCAGCGCCAGTGGTTTCGCGGCCAGCAGTTGAATCGCACGCGGTCGCTGGTGGCTGACTATCGCTTTATCCGCCGCCCGCGCAGTTACCCGGCAAGGATACATCCGGCTGAAGAGGTGCTGAATCAATGGTCCGACGTTGAGTGGATGAACGACATTAAACGTCAGGCCCTGAAAACGCTTATCGGTGATTTCTCCATAGCCGGTTTTCAGTCCAAGGCGACGGCGCGCATCCTGAGGGCATGGGATTTTCACAGCAGCCACCCACACGCCAAAGAAGCAACCGCCACCATCGTATGTGCCGGCACTGGCAGCGGTAAAACCCTGGCATTTTATCTGCCTGCTCTAACGTCACTTATCAACGATCTGCAACGCGATTGCTCGGCGCGGGTTCGCTCACTGGCTCTTTATCCGCGTAAAGAGTTGCTTAAAGATCAGTTTATGGAGACTTGGGGAAAATGCCGCGAAGTGGACACCCAGGCACAGAAACTTTCCGGGCGAAAAATCCGCATTGGCTCCTTCTTTGGCGATACGCCGTACAGCATCCAGTACGTTGATAAAGACAAAGATCTTCCTTTTGATCTGCTACGCTGCAGCACTCCTAAATGCCAAGGCGAAATGCGCTGGAAAGCGGAAGATATCCGCCAGGGCAAAGAGATCTTGCGCTGTACGCACTGCACACACAGCGTGGGTGAAGATGAAGTGGTGCTCACCCGCGTCTCATTGATGAATAACCCACCGGATATTTTGTTTACCACCACTGAAATGCTCAACCAGCATCTAGGTAACAACAAGGCCAGCCATCTGTTCGGCGTCGGCATGAACGTAGTTGCACCGCCGGTGGTTCTGCTCGATGAGGTCCATACCTATTCAGGCAACAGCGGCGCACAAACCGCCTATCTTCTTCGTCGCTGGATGCAACTGGCGCGCTGCCGCCCGCATTTTGTGGGCCTCTCGGCAACGTTGAGCGATGCTGAGCGGTTCTTCGCAGACCTGGTAGGGGCCAACAAAAAGCATGTCATGCTCATTGAGCCCGCTTTCCTGGAGATGGTAGACGAAGGGGCTGAATATCTGTTGGCACTGCGAGGCGATCCCGTTTCGCAAACGGCGCTGCTTTCTACCACCATCCAAACCAGTATGCTGGCACGCCGGATTATGGATACCCGCAAAGCCAAGTCACACGGCACTTGGGGACGCAAAACCTTCGTCTTTACCGACGATCTTGATATCAATAACCGCCTCTACCACCAGCTTTGCGATGCCGAAGGGTGGCGTACGCGCGGACAACAACTCGTGCCTAACGAAACTCCGCTGGCAGCTCAGCGTAACGAAAACACTGGTGCTTCCGATGCATTGACCCTTGCCGGTCAAAATTGGCGAATGGTGATCGATATTGGGCATCCTCTTGATAATCTCGATCGTGCCATCGTGGCGCGGACATCCAGCCAGGACGCTGGAGTCAATCCTAAAGCCGACATTGTCGTAGCAACCGCCTCGCTGGAAGTCGGCTTTAACGATCCTTCAGTCGGGGTAGTGGTTCAGCATAAAGCGCCGCGCAACGTCGCCTCTTATCTT
The DNA here is from genome assembly GCF_900115075.1 of Candidatus Pantoea varia. Taxonomy (GTDB): domain Bacteria; phylum Pseudomonadota; class Gammaproteobacteria; order Enterobacterales; family Enterobacteriaceae; genus Pantoea; species Pantoea varia. The sequence goes on along the minus strand of NZ_FOVG01000002.1, from coordinate 284,150 downwards.
CAACGCAAAGGCCGTGCAGGGCGCTCAAGAACCATGCGCCCATGGATGGTGGTCGTGCTGTCAGAATTCGGTCGCGATCGCGTGGTGTACCAACGTTATGAGGAGTTGGTGACACCGGAAATCAAGGGCCAGTCGCTTCCTCTAGGCAATATTCATATCCAGAAAATGCAGGCTGCGATGGCAACTCTGGACTGGCTAAGTATGAAGATCCCCGGCAGTAACATCTGGTCATTGCTGAACAATCCGCCCAAAAGCAAAGAGCAGCAAGGGCATCTGGAGCGCATGCTCACTTTGATTTCCGCTGTGCTGGAAAAGAATGTCTCTCAGCAGGAACTGGAACAATACTTATTCTACGCGCTCAAAATTACCGAGCCGCAACTTCAGCGCGTTATGTGGTCTCCGCCGCGCTCTATCATGATGGAGTTGCTCCCGACCTTGAAGCGCCAATTGACAACCCGGTGGTCGCTGATGGGTATTCCCGGCGCAGACAGATCGACGGGACGTTCACCACTGCCTTCGTTTATTCCAGCAGCCCTCTTTAGCGAGTTGAACTTGCCTGAACTGAGCATCCAGCTTGAACGCCGCTTTACGAAATATGAAAATCTGCCATTTACTCAGGGCCTGAAGGAGTTTGCACCGGGTCGCATCTCCAAGCGCTACGCCATTTATTCCGATCTGGAAGCCGATTGGCTGGTGCCAAACAATTTTGTGCCGCAACTGAACCAAGTTTCAGACGTCGATTTCGAGATCAACGAGGCATTTGGTGATAACTGGCAGCCGGAGTGTCTGGTAACCCTTGCGGATGCATCGCAGCTAAAAGTCATTCGTCCTCTGCAAATTATTACCCGAGCTCTTGATTTCAAACAAAATCTGACTGAGAAGAGTAATTCTCAGCTGACGTGGCACACTCACTTTTCCACTGATGCCCGTGCCGAAGCGATGGCGATCCCCGCAGGGCCATGGAGCACAGTGTTGCGGTCCGCCACGTTTTATACACATCAACATATGACACCTCTTGATCTGACGCGTTATGCCACCGCCGCCAGCGCTTCGCTGCGCAGTAAAAGCAAACAGCAGGCCTGGGTGAATTTCAGATGGGTTGAAAACGGTCACCCGGTCGCAGTTGGTGCCCGCCAGTGGGTGGATGGCATGAAACTGAGTTTTACGCTACCTTCCGCACTGCATCAGCAGGTCATGAATGATACAAAGTTAGCCGGATCTCTCAGAACGCTCTATTTCCACCGCTGTATTAGCAGTGAAGCTCGTTTTGAATATGACAGTTTCACCGCTGACTGGATCTACGAGTGCTATATGGCGGCGCTGACCAAAGAAGTTGTCAGCAGCACAGCCCTCGCGGATGCAATTCACGTTCTGCGCACGCCGGAGGGCAGAGAGTCGCTGGCGACAATTGCCGATTCGCTGTTCCAAGCTGAAAACATTTTTGAAAACAACGAAGATGGAGAGGGTTCAGCGGAGCGCCAGGAGTTACAGCAGCAGTTGAGGAGTCTGTTCAACGAGCCGGAACTACTTGCAATGCTTGATACGCATAGCGCCGTATTGACTGACGACCTCAGCCAAAATGCCTCTTTTTGCCAGTGGCTCCAGACGTTGTTGATCAACACCTTTTTAGGTGCCGTAAAACAGACCAGCCATCTGTTGCTGCCTGAGGTGGATGACAGAGGACTGCTCGTTGACGCCGTTCTTGATGGGGAGCAACTCGACATCTGGCTCACCGAATCAGAGCCTGGGGGTTGCGGGATTGTCACCCGCCTCGAAGAAGCGTTCCACAGTGATCCGGTCGCCCTGCTGAATCTGTTTATTCGTAGCTTTGCCGCCAGCGACTACGAGCAAATCGATGACGACCTCTTTGAACTGCTCTCACGACTTCCTTCAAACACCAAATTGCAGCAGACCCTGAACGATCTGCGCTTGGCGGGGAGCCATCATGATCGCCGGATGGCGAATGGACACCTACGCGCTGAGCTAAAAAAACAAGGATTTGCTCTTTCTCATAGCTTTATGTCTGTGCTGCATACCCGCATCCTTCGCCCTGGTAGCCAGCCTTCTTACGATCGCCGCTTGCTGGACTATCTGCGCGAATGGCGGGCGCTGGAGGCCAAAGCTGGTTATGAGATTAACCTGAACATTTTCGCCCATACCCAGGCAGTTCAGGAACTCCCCGGAGCGAATGTCACAAAAATTTTCGACCGTTTTTGCCAGATTCAGGGCATGCTGTGGCAACGTGGCAATACCATCCGCCAGTCGATACTCAGCTACTACAACCCCTTTGACAACGGGCCAAAACTCACAGAAAGGCTGTTGCTCAGCACCTTGTTCTGGCAACCTGCGACGCAGGTTGATGTGACAGACAGCGACTGGCTTTCGCAGATCCACACGGCGATCTCTCGCGAAGGTTTTGCTGAATTATTGATCCCCCGGGAAGCCCGCCAGCAGGTGGTAAAGACTGTGTCCGCATTACAACTGACGCCTGTCGATTATTTCGGCCTGCATCTCTATCCTAGAATGGGGGCCGTCGACTATCGAGGCGGCAACATCGTGTTGCGAGTCGAACTGGCTGAAGCCCTGCAGTAAGGAGAACGATTAATGGAAGAGCAACGACAAATATTTCTCCACGGACCTCTCGGACAGCGACAACTGCGGGAAGTACTAAGTGCGCAGTTCAGTGGGCTTATCCTGTACCCTGAACTCATCTGGCTGATCTCGCCATGGATGAGTGATTTTGACGTCATTGATAATCGCGGGGGGCAATGGAGTTTTCTTGATCCGTCGTGGGGGGCCAGAATGATCAGTTTCCAAGAACTACTGGCTACGGCGGTGAATAACGGCTGCCCACTCAGGATTGTCACTCGCCCGGACACGCTTAACAAAGTGTTTGTTGAGCGACTGCAGGCAAGACTTTCGCCGCATCATGATATGCAATACTCCTATTATGAGAACCTACATGCCAAAGGGATGTTAACAAAGCACTTCTTTCTGAAAGGTTCGATGAACTACACTTGGAGCGGTGCGAACCTTAATGATGAGCATTTGCTGTTCTCCAGCAACAAAACCCTCATTTCTGACGCACTGATTGAATTCGGTGGGCAATATATCTTCGGTGACAGCGATGAATAACATCCCCTCTTGGCTTCGAGCCTTCTTTGGCGAAAACAATTTGCTAAGCCTCGAAAAACTGCTGAGCGACGCCCCCGGCGCTTACGCTGCCGAGCAAAAAAGCGCGCTGTTGCCTTTGGTGAAGAGCGCACTGGACGGTGAATGGCCAATTATTCTGCCCTGGTGCGACCGCCAACACTGGGTTTTCTTCGCGATGGCGGAAGATGAACGTACCCTGCAGGAACTCACCAAAGTTATCAACGCCCGGCTTGGTTCAGCCGACGTTACCCCCGAGCGCCGAATTTACCTGAGCCCGACTTTTGGCCCCACTCTCGCGGCGGAAACCGTACTGCTGGAACATAGCCCAACAGGGTTTATTCGTATTGAGTTGCTGGAAGGCAAACGTGAGGATAAGCAGGCGAAAAAGCGGGTTTTTGCCGCCTTGAAGGAGGTGATCGATCTGTTCCGACTGCGCCCATCGCTCGTTCGCACCCGCAAGCGTCCGTTTGGCCGTATCCTCAGTGATTTCATGCTAGCAACAAATCAAAAAGAAGTAGAGGCAAGCAATAATTTCCTGCAAGAACTGCGCGATAACGGTCTGCTCTCCAAACGCAATCTGCTGCTACTTGAGTTTCAGCAGGCCGGGAAATGGCAAAATTGGGATGCCCTGCTAAACCACCAGGATCTGCCCGACCTGATCCGAGGACGCATTCCCTCGTCGCTGACCAGAATGCTGCTTGTCGCTTATCAGCACCGCTATCTGGGCCATGGTGCCCTGAGCTACACGCAGGAAATGCCATCGGCTTTGCGCCCCGCTTTCCTTGCTCTCTATCCGCTCTTTATGCAAGTTCCGCTGCTAGGAAGCGAGGAGGAGGAGTTAAACGCATGGAAAAGCTGGGCAATCGGGGTCGCACTGGTAGGTGATAAAACCCTACTCAGTGCACTGCCTGAAGTGCTTAAGTCAGGTTGGCTTCAGGAATTACAGCACTGGGGCGATCTGAAAGGCAACTCTAATGAAACTCCGTTATCAGCCCCCGTCTTATTCTCGCAGCCTCCAACATCTCTAGAATCACTGGCTAGTTATCTGCAGAGCTCTCTGACTGCAACAACTGAGATATTGGGATCCTACGCCGAAATGCTCCGCAACGCGGACACTCAACTTCTTGAGCAAGCGCAGAGAGTCCCTCTGCTGAATGCGCTAATTGAGAGTATTAACCGACTTACCACTACAAGCATTAACGGTTGGGATTGTTGGTTTTCACGTCTATCCGAACCTGATGTCGATGGTAATGTTCTGCTACAAATTGTCGCGCTAGAGAGTGAGCACTGGCCAATAGTCACATTTCATGAAACAACCTTTATTCGACTGCTGTCGAAGGATTTTCCACCGCATGCATTTCCAACGCTACGCAACGCCATGCCTGCTTTTATCGAATGGCTGGAGAAAAACCAAGTTCTATTGCTGAGCACAACTTGGGTCAAATGGATGGATATACTCGCGATGGAGCAAAGTGTCAGCCAGGCAGATGTCAAACTGGCAACACTGGCGGCAGAGCATTTCCTACAAGGTTCGATCTCCCTCACTGATTATCAGTTATTTGTCGCTACGTTACAGTTGATCATTGAGCGCAGTGGATCGCTAAAGAACTTGCTAACGTTGGGAGAACTGATGGAGTTGTTCCTGGATGCACCAGACCTGGATAACTCCGTACGTAACGCATTGTGGATGGATATTCAGTCTTGTGCCTCGAGCGTTTGGCCGCGCCTCGATCATCCTACCCGCACCATTATGCGCAATTTAGCTATTGACGTATTAGGTAATGGCGCTGATGCTGTATTTCCACCAGAGGCACTGGGATGCGATAAGAGCGAACTTAAGACGCTTCCGGATCTTTTAGGGAAGCGTATCGCCATTTATACACTGACGGAAGGGGCTGCACGACGGGCTCGTGGAATGATTGAGGCACTCTTCAAGGGAGTCAGGGTAGATGTGAATCATGACCATACCGCGACGGACAAGCTGGTCAATTTAGCAAAGCAGGCTGATTACTTTATTTTCGCCGCCACAAGTGCAAAACATCAGGCACTGTATGCCGTAACCCCACATCGCCGCGATCTGATTTATCCTAAAGGCAAAGGTGCAGGTTCTATTCTTAATGCATTTATTGCCCACGTTCAACAATCTATGAGCGTTGCAGAATAAACAAAGGCTTTCGCCTAATGCCGGTCAACTTTAGTGACCGGCATTCGCCTTTCGCCCATATTTTAGATGTTTGCGTTAGCCGTTTTTATGTAACTTGTGACCAAATAATCTGTCACTAACGAAATATCTTTCGACAGGTTCTGCAACTCATTCCATTTACGAATAATGCGCTGGCCATCGATGTCAGTGCCAAAGTCCCACGTCCCACTACTCCAAGCGCATAGCGGCTTAATTCGATTTAACTCTTCAACGAAGCGGATATATGAAGGGATATCGGTCCAGCCGGTTTCACCTTTGTATTCCTGATGCACGTGATCGATTTCATCCATCAAACTACCCAGCGCGAAGATGCCAACGCCGTGTAACAAGCGGGAATAGCGAGGCTTTTTATCCCAGTCATCAGTAAAAACAGTCTCCACCGCTGACCAGAAGTTATTTAACAGTTTAACCATTTTACCTTCATCCCCCAATCCAGTCGCTGGGTCACGGAAGCGGTACAACGCCCCATCACGCAGGCTGGAATCGATCATCTTGATCATTGAGTTGTCGGCAATCACTCCATCAGGGTTCGTCGCAGTCTTAATGCGGCCGGCCAGAGGACCTTCACCAAAGTTAAGCCTCTGAGTCAGAAGCGATGGAAATTTACGCATCTGCAGATCGGATGGAAGTCGGCCATGAGTATGCGGTGCCAATTCGTATAATAACGTCTTAGGCAGCGGTTTGGTCGAGTTCACAAGCATAAATTGTTCACGTTGTTCTTCGGCATCATTGGCGATAAATGCTGATACCGGCATCATAAACGAGTCTATCTCGGCATCCCGCAGTGCTGCTGTACGTTGTTGTCCATCAACAATAAAGCCAGGCTTCTCAAAATCTTTGTCTTCAGAGAAGGGAATTACCAGATGCCCAATATCACCATTATCTGATAGTGGTTCAAAGCGTACACGCTGATCAAAAGCAATAATCACAGGGTTTGGGATCATTGGGTTCACGCTTTCGATATAACGCTGAATTTCACGAATATGATTGCGAACCTCTGGCCGTTGATAACCAATTAGACTCTCTTCGCCACGACGAATACGAGATATCGCGGCGATTTTACTTATCTGTTTGCCTTCTATCGCGAGGCTATAAAGTTGCCTGTTTTCTCCTTGCCTGATTCTCAAGGCAGGAACACGATATTCACTCATGACAATTCCTCTGGGCGTTGGGACAAAGTCTGTTGTAAGCGACTGTACAACACCTGAATGTTGTGGAAACCACGGCGACGGTTACGCTCTGCGCCGCGGAAAATGATGACGTTGATGCCAATGGACTTGCAGATATTGCAATGGCACTGTTTCCATGGACGCTCACTTAAAGTACGGTGATAGTCTGCACGGATCTTATCCGCCTCTTTTTCACCGGAATGAAAGCGTTCATAGGCTAAAACTGCTTCTAATGTCTGTATTAGGGACATCGAGTCGTTGTCGAATTTAAACAGGGCATTCATGGCATCTTTTTCCAGATGACGTGCAATATCCTGATCAATAATTCCAGACTTAATTTTACGGCTCAAGCTTGGGTTCGCGTCAAATTGAGGTACACGCACAGCGGTATAGGCTGGACCAGCAAGAGAGTGGTAGTTATTTTTTCTATCTTTAAAGGCTTGCTGCAATGGGGTTGTGGAGTCGATACTGGTAACGCCAAACTTAATAAAATCTACAAAACTCTCTGGACGAGCAATACCAAGGAGGTGCACATGCGTATCGCTTTTAAGGCGTGGCTTGATCTCTTCCAGTGTCTCAAGGATCTGCACCGTTTTTAAAGGCACCATCCCCCCCATCGTGATGTTTTTGTATCCCATAGCCAGAAGTGCCTCAACGGATTGGCGATAGGAATCCTTACTCCAACCATGTGCGACACCAAATGGGGTAAAGCAGCTTTTGTGCGACTTGTTAATAAACTCCTGAGCCAGAGTCAGCGTGATATCCTGACGACGACGGCATTCGGCTAAAACTTCACCACCGAATACCTCTCCAGGTTTCTCATAACCAAATACGATATGGTCAAGGGATACGCCATAATTGAAACGGGAGGTTTCGTAAAACTCAATGACCTCCTCTACACGATATGGCGGCACATCCTGATTAACATATGTGAATGCGCCACAATCTCCCATCGTTTCCATATTGTCAGGCAAGCGGAAAAAGTGCTTCATACCATTACGGAAGTAACGTAAACGTTGAGCTCGGGTATATTTACTCTCACCGCCACCAAGACCATCTACTACTGCTTTAGAAACCAGCATACCGTCGTAAGGATGAGGAAAAATCTCATGCGGATAATGATCGTCACGCTGACGAACGCGATGCTCGTTACGTGTTTCGCGGAAGAAGTCGAAACTTGGATCGATAAAATCCTGACTATCCGGAAAAAAATACTTTAGCTTCGACAACTTACTCTCCTGACGCCACTACAAGGTCTAAAAAAAACAGGCAATTATATCATAAAATACCATTTGTTAGCATTAAGGTTTGCTCTCACTTATGGTCTTGAACACAGCGCGGAACCGCTTCTCCTCAAAGGAATTACCTTCATCACGGAATGCCCGTAGAGCATGTGTAGCACTTAAACCAGGTTGTTGACTCATAAGCTTCACAATGTAGTGATTGACTTCTTCAGCGGTGCGTCGAGCCCCTCTTTTAGGCTGACGCTTAGGTAATCCGTTTAGCTTTTCAGATAATTGTCGTGAGAGTGCCTTTAAATCATTACATTGTCTCTCTGTGAACTCCTTCACTATGTATCGAGCAAGGCTAATATTAAGTGAAATCATATTACAACTTAAAAAATCAGCCATACCCTGATTGCTCTTTAATAAATAACACTCCAGTCTTTGCGTGACTTTTTTTGAAGTTATAATTATTAACTGCTTATTTGAATCAACAAGGTAATTAAGCCCATTAATAACATCGAGTTCAATAGCATTAATATAATCAGGAGATCCACAAATTATAAAATAATCTGTGCGTTTTTCTTTCATCAACTCAGTAATAGAAGTAGGATGTTCTGTTTTAAAAAAAGATCTTTGAGTTATCTCTTTCCACCATGTCCTATGAAAGGATTTCCCGTAAAACTCACTTGAATACAATGGTATAGATTCATCATAGCCTGCTGCAAACGTAGCTTTATAAGGTACGATTTTGTCTTTATGATGCAATAGACCTAGGCCTGCAGAAAGAACCCATAGATCAATGGGATACTGATTAAGAGCAGCTTTAGCAATCGCCCAATGTCCTCCTTTATAAAGATCCTCAGTGAGTAAAGTTTCTTTTTCAGAAATAGCCTCTCTCATAGCGTTACACCAAGACTTTACTAGTACACTTGAGGTAGTGCGGCCTGATGAAAACTGACTTAAGCTCAATATCGCTTTGTCACCACTATTCTTGCCGTTTGTGCATGTTGTTATTAAATTGATATTACTCACAAGCGTCCTCCCAAAAATTTGTAGCAAAGCTACCTCAGAAAAAGGGACGTTGCAAGAAACGAATTGATGCCCCTGAAAAAATCTTCAGGGGCAGTTCTCAGTGAGGGATATATTCAAAGTATTCATCCTGAGAACTTGAGCACACCTGACACCTCTTAAGAATCCCTTTCTTCTCCAAAGAGAGACAAAAAGCTCTACATGTCTCCAGAAGTACCTTCGTCTCTTCATTTTTATCGTTTGTTATCAGTGCCCTGGCAAGGGTGTCGTAGCTAAAACCACCAGTAGAGTGCGATATAATGCTCATAGCAAGTTGGGTATCGAAAGTCTTCATAATGCCCCCTTTGTGTAGGCCGCATAGTAAATTTATAAAACTTGTTGGTAGCGATTCAAGGATACCTTTGCATTTCATCTTATCCCATACTTACAACACTAACATCTTAGTGCAAACCTGACACGTACCTTACTTAAACAGGTCTAGATCTAAAAATCAGCAAAAAATTTACAATAAAAACTTAATATTCAAAAGCTTAAAAAACCTTAGCGGAATCAGCCTATATGGCCAGGATAAGCCTCAAAGTTCAGGTCATAAGTAAACTTCTAAGCTTTTTTTTGAGGCTTGGCTTGTCACAACTTCCATATCGTTCAGAGCTGAGTTAAACCACTCTTAGTGGGTTTTGTGTGGGAACTAAAAGTATCAGGCGGGATATATCAGCGTTTACGTTATACCATTGATATAGGTCGTACCAAGCAAACATAGGGTGGGTGATTTAGCGTGGCAGGGCTTTAACCACGTGGGATCTCAGACACAAAAAAAGCCGCCCTTGAGCGACTTAAATTTGCATACGTGGTGCCGAAGGCCGGAATCGAACCGGCACGCCTCGCGGCGGTTGATTTTGAATCAACTGCGTCTACCGATTTCGCCACTTCGGCACTGAAGGGTATGCGGAAAACGTTGGGGATTATACCGTTACCCCCTGTTTCCGCAACCCTTATCCGCAGGCGAGTGTGCAACTGCTGAAAAAAACGTCTTTTGGGTTCTTAGAGATACTGCGTGACAACCTTGTCAGAAATTCTTCATTCACCCTCACCCGCCTTAAAACAGTCGCTTCAGCACCTATGTTTCACTGGCAATACAAAAGCTCTAACCCGAAACAGCCTTAACATCCGTCACCAGCGTGGGCAGATCCCAGGTGCCGCCTGCATGGATATAACGGCACATGCCGGTCCCGCCGTCATAGCTTTTGCGGAAAGCCTGGCCGTCCCATACCCAGCTCTCCTGGCTCATGCAGTCGCCGATGCCCCGGCCTTTCTGCACACTGGTAATCTCGCCCTTGTCGTAATCCGACCCGGAAATGGTCACCAGCTCAGGCTTACCTTTGAGCTGATTATCGATGACCCAGTAGCCATATCCTTCGTTATACGCGGCGCGCCAGCAGAGCGACGAAAGCAAAACGTGGGTGTCATCCAATGGCGTAAGCGTAAGTCCATCGGTTTCCGGATCGCTATTTTCTGCCGGTGAAAACAGGCTGTCGCACGTGTCATCGTCATTACGATTAACGGTCGAAAGCAGTCGGGTTTTAAGTGCGGCGATTTCTGGATCGGTCAGCAAACGGGGTTCACCGCTGAGGGTTTTTGCTGCATGAATAACCGGTGCGGGCACAGCCTTGATTACGCTGCTTTCCGGCTTATTGCCCTTTTTAGTGAGCGCACCTGGCGTGCCGATACGACCCTGCACGTCGTCCGCTTTCAGCAGCACGGCATAAGCGCCCTCACCGGAAAGCAGGAATGGCTTTGTTCCGCCTTTAAACTCGACTTTCCCACTGCCTTTAACGGCGCTGATTACCGCAGAGGTCTGACTGGTCGACATGCGCCAGTTGTCGTCAGCCGCCACCAGATCGCCGGCTGATTTCCCGTCGATCCACAGCGTCAGCTTTTCCGCCGGGGCGCTGTCATCTTCGGTATCGCCCAGCGTCACTTCTCCCACTGTCTCCGTTCCCGGTCCAGCGGCACGGGTGAGCAGGATGGAGCCGGACGGATCCTCTTCTTTGGCATAACCCGCAATGCGGCAGGTCAGGGTGTTATCACAGACAACTTCCCAGTCTTTGTGCTCAAGCGTTTTTCCGCTCTGGGCGGCCTGAGTCGACAGTGAGAAAGCCGCCAGCATGAAAAGCATCGGTTTACAGTTCACTTTATTCCCTTATGTTTTATTTCTGCCCGACCTGCGCGGATAGCGCCAGATTATACCGAAGAAGATATGACGACGTTGTCCGTTTTTTACTGCCCCCACACGCAAAAGAGCCAACCTCGCGGTTGGCTCTTCCTGCATCTTGCATGCTCAGCATCGGGCATCAGTAATGCCCATCAGCGCCTGTTGTTGTCAGGATGAGCGCCTCAATGTGAGTGATCATGCAACTTACTTTCAACCTTGCCCTTCACTTCGCTGGCTTTCTCGCTCACCTTATCAGTCAGGCTCTCTTTGTGGTCACGGTTATGCGCGCCTGGCGACTGGGTGCCTGCGGCGGCGGTCGCAGGTTTTACGCCTGCAGTTGTACCCGGCAGTTCCCGCTCCAGACCACCTCGTGCATGGTCAATATCCACTTCCTGACGACGCACCGTATCGTTAATGGTCTCGGTACGATCGCTACCGTCGGTACGGACTACCACTTCTTCTTTCACGTGGGTCGTTTTGTTAATTACCGGCTGCTCATGCGTCTCAGCGACCTCGACGGTTTTCTCTGACCAGTCCACTTCACCGGCCAGCGCGGGTTCATTCACCGAACGACGGAAGATGTCAGCGTGCTGCTCATGCAGCGAGATATCTTCAGACACGGTATCGGTCACGGTATAGCGGCGTACGCGGGTCGAACCTTCGCTCACCAGACGTTTACCCACTTCTACCTGCTCTTCGGCGAGGCGCAGAATATCGGCTTCGCTCTCGTCACCGGTCAGTGAGGTGCGCAGAGGCTCAGCCGGGCGGTCGTTAGTCTCACCAGCAAACTGCTTGCCTGCCGTCGTCGGGTTGATGCCCGGCGCGGTAGTGCCATTATCAACCGAGCTTTGCAGACGTGACGGTACGTCCACCGAGTCATGAGAATGGAGAATCGTCATGGCGCGGGCCAGCTTCTCCTCCTCAGTACGGATGGTCAGCACGACGCCGCCCTTGTCCATGGCTCTGGTGTAGACATCCGCCTCATCTTTATCGACGTCGTGCCCAAACAGACGCTGCCACAGGCTCGGATGGCGGACAGACTGCCCTTCCTGCTGCAAACGTTCTCCACTGATAAGACTGATGTCCCGATCAGAAAAGCCTGCTTTCACGAGATTTCTTTTCGCGGCCTCTGCCTGAATTGCAGAATCGAACAGTGTTACGATTTTTTCCTGTGCCATGATAGGTTCCTCTCTGTTAGCTGATTTGATCGTCATCTCTCTCAACATTCACCTGCTGCTCACGTCGGGTCACCACTTCCTGAAAAGGAACATTCTCCTGCACTTTTCGGATGTGGATCTCCTCTTTAAGCACCAGCTTTCTGACAATCCGGATTTCTTCCTCTACTACCGGGACAATCAGTACACCGTTCTCTTCCCTGATTTCGGGCATCGTTTCAACGGGCTGCGCTTTTGCTACATGCTCAACCTCAACCTTCTCCCGGTTAAGCAGTGTACTGATGACCTCGTCATGTTCAGTTGTGGAACGGGTAACGCGGACATGTCCATCCACAATCTTTTGCTTGGTCAGGGCTATTTGCTCTTCAGCGAGTTTAAGCGTGACGTCTGCATTATTATTGTGTTCTGGCTGTCCAGCCATAATATCACTCCCGTTAAATTAAATAACTACCACAACTGCCTGACACAGTGATTAAGCATGAACACCCTGACTGATTTCGCAAGCCGGAATAATAAAAAATCCTGCTAAATAAATTTAATTACGGCACATAAAATCACATCAAAAAACAGTAATACGGCTTTCCTCACCGCTGCGCTAAAAATGAAAAATATATAATATACAACAAGTTAAAAAGAAGTCGTTTCGCGGGTGAACATTAACAGGGCAGACGCAATTCCTTAAAAACCAATGATAATCGAATCGGTAAATTTAATTTAAACCAGGACGATTCCTGATAAACCTGCGGAGAATATTAAATAATGTTTCAGCCGCGCACCCTTATTAACCATCCCATAAAATTGCCTCACGAAATAATAACATTCGCACTCACCTGAATTGACTACCGACTCTATTACAGAAGATTCCCAAATCACTCATTATGAAAAAACTTCAGGAACTTTCTGCTCCTCAGCCTTTCTTAGGAAAACTGAATAAGCACATACCGAGGTTGAGATGAAATTAGCACAACGCAGTGCGTGGGGATGGGGACTGGCGGCACTTCTGGTCGCGGGCAGTGCATCAGCGGCAAGCTGGCAGGATCAGCTGAGCAGTGCAGCGTCGCAGCTCAGCCAGCAGAACAACGGCAGCACCACCGGCACGACGCAGCAGAATGGCGGCCTGTCGCTCTCTTCTATTTCCAGCATGCTGGGCGGCGGCGATAAAGCGGTCAGCGCCAACAGTATGACCAACGCCGCGGGTGTGATGCAGTACTGTGTCGAACACAACGTGGTGAAAAACAATGTGCAGTCGGTGAAAGATCAGGTGCTCAGCAAGCTCGGTCTCAACACCACCACCGCGCAGGAGCAGAAAACCGATTACACCCAGGGTGTGGCAGGTCTGTTGAATACCGGTAACGGCCAGCAGCTCAATCTGCAAAGCCTGAGCAACTCGCCAATGGGTGAGAAGCTGAAAACCAAAGCCTGTGACGTGGTACTGAAGCAGGGCAAAAACTTTATCTCCTGATCCCCTCTCTTCATCTCTCCCCTCTTTACTCTGAGGGGAGCGTTAAACGCCCCTCTGCTGTGATGCCTGACATTCCCTTAACCTGGGGTTGAGCGCTATAGTATTGTTTTGGTTTCTACAGGACAGCACGCATGAAAGGCATCAACATCGCACTTTACTTCGACCCCGATCAGATTCAGGCCTGCGTTCACGAACAGGACGACAGCTATCTCTCCAAAAAATTCGAGTATGACGATGGTGTGATTGAAGAGATCTACCAGTGGCTGGAGCAGTACGAACCCAAACGTACCCACATCTGCGTGATTGAAAACGAAACCGCCGAGCTGCTGGCCGATGAGCTGGTCGACAGCGGATTCCGCGTCCATCAGGTCACCATGCATCAGTTGCTGAGCTGGTTCGCTACCGAGCCGCCTGCCACGCCAGATGGCACGCCGATGCGCGCCATGCTGCGTTTCCTGGAAGATGAACATCCGCGTGAATATGAGTCGCGCACGCCGCAGACCGAAGCGCTGATGGAGATGTTCGACGAGCTGGATGCGCTGGAGATGGTCGATGACGCCGACGATGAAGACACGCTGCCAGGCGATCTGCTGCGCGCCATGAAGAAGCACAAAATCACCGCCAGCGAAGCCGCCCAGCATCTGCTGCCGGACGTCAACGAACGTATCCGCGAGCATCTGATGCACTACCCCGAACTGATGACGCCCGAAATACTGCAGGACTTCTTCCCGGAGCTGCTTGAGGCGCTGGAGCGTCCGAAACACTAATCAGGGAGATCGGACATGCTGGAACTGATTAAAGCAGTGAGCCTGGGGCTGGTGGTGATTCTGCCGCTCGCCAACCCGCTCACCACCGTGGCGCTGTTTTTAGGTCTGGCTGGTGAGATGAACTTCCAGGAGCGCAACCGACAGGCGCGCCAGGCTTCAATCTATGTCTTCGCCATCATGATGGTGGCGTGGTACGCGGGCAGCGCGGTGCTGAATACCTTCGGCATCTCCATTCCTGGCCTGCGCATGGCGGGGGGGCTGATCGTCGCCTTTATCGGCTTCCGGATGCTGTTTCCGGCTAAACCTGCAGGCCATTCTGTCGAAGCAAAGCAGAAACTGGATGAGCTGGATGAAGCCAAAGAGCCGGTAAATATCGCTTTTGTGCCGCTGGCGATGCCAAGCACGGCCGGGCCGGGTACCATTGCGATGATCATCTCCTCTGCCTCAACGGTGAGGAGCGGCGTCGACTTTCCGGCCTGGGTCATCACCGTCGCGCCAGTACTGATCTTCCTGCTGGTGAGTCTGATTCTGTGGATTTCACTGCGCAGTTCAGGGGCCATCATGAAGCTGGTGGGTAAAAGCGGCATTGAGGCGATCTCGCGCCTGATGGGATTTTTACTGGTCTGTATGGGCGTGCAGTTTATCATTAACGGCGTGCTGGAAGTGGTGCGCACCTTTCACTAATCCGGGATTTCCCCTCTCCTGACAGGCAGAGGGGAAAGCTCGATTACTTCAGCGTTTTACGCACTTCAGCAACCTGGTCTTTGCTCACCGCTGGCGCGGTGTTGCTCCAGCCCTGACGAATAAAGGTCGCCAGCTGCGCGACTTCATCATCACTCAGACGCTGAGCAAAGCCTGGCATCGCCAGTTTCGACGGGGCCTTAGCGGTGGAAGGCTGCTGTGCACCGGCCAGGATGGTGTGGATCAGACCGGTTGGATCGCTGGCATTCACGATCGTCGCCTGATCCAGCTCCGGGAAGATCCCCGGCGCGCCTTTGCCGGTCACGAAGTGACAGGCACCACAGTTATCCAGATAAAGACGCTCGCCTTCGCTCAGGTTCTTCGCCGCGGTCAGTTTAGCTTCTGTCGCCTGCTGCGCCTGCACGTTGTACGCCTGCAATGGCGGGTTGCCGCCCAGGAATTTCAGGTAGGCCGCGATGGCTTTCAGATCGGCGTCAGTCATGTGTGAGCTGCTGTGCTCAATCACAGAGGTCATCTCGCCACCTACTGCCGCTTTATCGTTACGGCCGGTCTGCAGGTAATCCACCACTTCCTGCTCGCTCCAGCGTGGCAGACCACGCAGCGACGGCACATCCCAGTTGTTCAGGCTGCCGCCTGCCAGGAATTTATCGTCACCGCTATCCAGCGCTTTCTCGTTCATGCCCAGACCGCGCGGCGTATGACAGCTGCCGCAGTGGCCCAGACTCTCCACGATATAGGCACCGCGGTTAACTTCGGCTGACGCGCCACCAATCGGCTGGAAAGGCTTGTCAGACGCGAACGCCCAGTTCCAGAACCGCATGCCCCAGCGCTGGCTGAACGGGAAACTCAGATCGGTTTCCGGCGGCTGTTCTGCACTCGGCTGCACGCCTTTCATGAAGTAAACGTAGAGCGCGTGGATATCGGCATCGCTGATTTTGGCGTAATCAGGGTAAGGCATCGCCGGATAGAGATGGGAACCGTCCGGTAATACTCCTTTGCGCACTGCGTCAGAGAACTGCTGCTCGCTGTAGTTGCCGATACCGTGCTGCTTATCGGGCGTGATGTTGGTGGAGAAGATGGTGCCGAGGTTCGACTCAATCGCCAGTCCACCCGAATAGGCAGGCTTGCCGGGCAGTGAGTGGCACGCCATGCAGTCACCCAGCCGCGAGAGATATTCGCCCTGCCTGATGAGTTGTGCTTCATCTTCGGCGTGAACCGGCAGCGCAAAACCACTGGCCAGCAGCACCGCGTTGGCAAAGAAAAAAGACTTCAGTTTCAGCTTATTCATGCGCTTATGCCTGTACCAGTGGGCCGGGATTTTTCAGATACTGATCTTTGATCGCCTGTGCCGCCATCAGGGTAATCGCACCGATGGTATCGGTCGGGTTCGCCTGGAAGTTCTGCGGGAAAGCGTTGCCGCCCGGCACAAAGACGTTATGCACATCCCAGCTCTGCAGATACTTGTTCAGCGCCGAGGTTTTCGGGTTATCGCCCATGACGGCACCGCCCACGTTGTGGGTAGAGACATATTTGGTCAGATCGAAATCCGCGCCCATTGGCAGGAAGCTCATGCTCATGCTGTCAGGATTCAGCTCTTTCGCGATATTGCCGACGATGCCTTTCAGGTGCTGCTGCAGCTTCAGCTCATTCTCTTTCCAGTTGAAAGTCATGCGCAGCAATGGCAGGCCACGGTGATCGTTGTAGTTCGGATCGAGATCCAGATAGATATCGCGGTAAGACTGGCAGGTGGTGGTGATGCTGATCTTCATCGAATGACCGTACCACTCCTCCAGACCTTCCTTGTATCCCATGCCCCAGGTCGGCGTGCCTTTTGGCAGCGCGGTGCTGATCGGTGTACCGGTCGCCTGTGAGCTGTGGATCTTCGCGCCGCCGAGGAAGCCGAGTGATGGGCCGTCGAAGTTGCCTGGCGAGATATCGTTGAACATCTGGCCGGTCGCGCCCGCCGTGGCGTACGGATTGAAGTTTTTATCTTTAAAGAACAGCGTCGCGCCGCCGTTGGACAGGAACGCGTAGTTACGCCCTACCACACCCTCTTCGGTAATCGGGTTGTAAGGCTTGCCGATGCCGGAGAGCAGCATCAGACGCACGTTGTAGAGCTGGAAGCTGCTCAGCACCACGATTTTCGCTGGCTGGAAGCACTCGTTGCCCTGTGCATCGATGTAGATCACGCCTTTCGCGGTTTTCTTATCATCGTTCAGCACGACCTTGATCACTTCCGCGTTCACTTCATAGGAGAAGTTCGGCATACGCTTCAGTGAATCCATTACGGCGGTCTGCGGCGATGCTTTGGAATAGTTCAGGCAGGGATATTTACTGCAATAGCCGCAGTAGTTGCACGGCGCGATCTGGTTGCCGTACGGGTTCTTCCACGCACGCGACACACAAGCCGACGGGTTCGGGAACGGATGGTAACCGAGTTTGGTCGCCACCTCTTTGAACATCACGTTGTTCAGTGTGTCATCCAGCGCAGGCAGCGGATAAGGCTCAGAACGCGGGCCTTCAAACGGATCGCCGCCTTCCAGGATTTTGCCGCGCAGGTTGCCGGTATTGCCCGACTGGCCGCAAATCAGTTCGAATTTGTAGTAGTAGGGTTCGATCTCTTCCCAGCTGAACGGGAAGTCCATCACCCGCATATCATCCTGCAGAATGCCCGGCTTGTAAGCCTCATCGACATAGGTCTTCAGTTTGATATCGGTCGGCGTCGGACGGATCAGTACCGCCGTCCAGTGCAGGCCGGAGCCGCCTACGCCGGTGCCGGGTGCAAACGCACCCCATTTACGGGTGGGTAATGCCGTCTGACTGCTGTTGTAGCGCACGGTGACCGCCACTTCGGCGGGCGTCGCAAACACCTTGTTGCGCACCGCATAGGCGTATTCATCCGCCGGTTTTGGGTAGGCGAACTCGTCATAATCGCGATCGCCGCCGCGCTCAAGGGCGCGCACGTCCAGACCGGCCAGTGCCATCTCGATGCTCATCAGCGAGCCTGCCCAGCCGAGGCCGCAGACCACGACGTCGACTTCTTTTTTAGTAACCTGTGCCATGATAATCCTGTTTCAAAACCCTGATGTGGACGCGCCCTACGCGCGTTCGCCCTTCACACTGACCGGACCCAGCGGATAAGGAACGTTGTGCTGTTTCACCCATTCAGTGAAGCTGGCACGCGCGCCGGGGAACCCGATGGCGATCCAGGCTTTCATGCCTTTATTACCGCCGTACATCGGGTCAGCAAGATAGCCATGCTTGGTATCGGAAAGCAGCTGGCTGAAGAAATGGGCAGGCTTAAGATCAGCTTCGCCCAGCGCGGCAAAGTCGATCTCGTTTTTGTTTACCTGGGTCAGCACCGCATCTTTCTCTTCCAGCGTCAGCGCATGAAACGCTTTCTGATGGGTGTTCTGCGACCACTGATTAATCAGCCGGATACCGGTCTGATACATCTGCTGTGGGCGGAACGGGATCTGGTAACCCATGGTCGCAGGCGCCTGCGTATTGAAAGGCCCCTGCATGTAGATTTCGCTGCCAAACGCTTCGCTGTGCAGCTGCTGATCAATAAAGATCGGCACGTTAGTTTCCAGCGCGCCTGGCGCTTTGCCTTTGCCGCCTGCCGGAATTAAACGGTCAGTGGCGGCCAGGATAAACTGCCACTCATCGGCACTAAAAAAGATGGGTTTGTAATCGGCTAACTCCGGAGCGGCCATCTCTGCCGCCTGTGCCGCAGTCATGCCTTTGAAGACCAGTTCACTTAATGGCAACGCCAGCAGTGAACCGAGCAAAAATTTACGCCTGGTGGTGGGTTTTTCTAACAGCATATCCGCACGACTCTCATCTGCTAAATACCCGCTTGATTTGTTATGAAGCTGAAAGGCTGAGTGCAGGCGGAAAACTCCCCGCAGAGATCAACGCACGCGGCACAGACGACGGCAGAACAGACAAGGGCAGGTAGAATTATGGTTCGGTGACTAACGGAACTTATCGGTTAATAACCTGGCAATATTAGGGATATAGATATGTCTGAATGTAAAAATTGAATTTAAAATGTGTCTTAGTGAAAGTTTATCATGGTGTTGCAGAAGGGTTGCAGAGAGGTAAAAGCTTTACAGCGCGGAAATCGGGGGTAAAACCGCATAAACATCGGGTATTTAGCCATTCTGACGCAGGAACGAAGGTTATTATTTTCGCCCTGTCATCATCACGCCAAATAACCGATAAAAAAATATCATACTTCCATACCAGAGAATCATTCTCATCGTTAACACTATAGTGACTTGCATAGTCATACAATCAGACTGTGCGCAATTTGTGATCGACTGAGTAAAACCAGCTTTATTCCGCCCGCGGTAAAATGGCGACCAAATAATTACTGACCGTCATTATCTTATTTTGTCTCTTTGCCTGAATCTCTACGCTAATAATTGTGCAAAGCTCATAACAAACCGGCATTTTGAGATTATCCGGCGCCCGATAGAGTAGAGCTATCAACGACTCAGGATAACTCTCGATGCGCAAAACGCGACTCTCACTCTCTTTATTCACTGCTCTGGCACTGGTTCACCCGGCACACGCCGCTACGCCAGCCGACACGCTGGTGGTCGCCGTGCCACTTGATGGCATCATCAGTTTCGATCCGGCGGAAAGTTTTGAAACGGTCAGCAACAGCAGCCTGCGCAATATTTACCAGACGCTGCTGGAGCCGGATCATCAGAACCCTCAGCAGCTCTCGCCACTGGCCGCCACGCGCTGGCAGGCCGGAAAAACGCCCCACAGCCTGGTGTTTGACCTCAATCCTCAGGCCCGCTTCGCCAGCGGTAATTCGCTGACCACGCAGGATGTGGTCTTCTCCTTAACCCGTGCGGTAAAACTCAATAAAGCACCCTCTTTTATTCTGGGCGAGTTTGGCTGGACGCCGGAAAATATCGATCAGCAATTCACGGTGATCAATGACCACCAGCTAGAGCTGCGCTGGCCAGCGGAGATCGGCCGCGATCTGGCGCTGCGCCTGCTGACCGCGCCGGTCGCCTCTATCGTGGACAGCAAACTGGCGCAGGAGCATGCCAGCAGCAACGATTACGGCAATGCCTGGCTGAAGATTCACTCCGCCGGCAGTGCGGCTTATGCCATCAAACAGTTTGTGCCGCTGCAGGCGCTGGTGCTGGAGGCCAATCCCCACAGCAGCCAGAAGCCGCATCTGAAGCGCGTATTACTCAAGGGCGTAGCCGATCCCGGCAGCCGCCGTCTGCTGATCCAGCAGGGTGATGTGGATGTCGCCTATCAGCTCGGTCCGGATCAGATTGCCGCACTGAAAAATGTGGCGAATGTGCGTGTCGATGCCTTCCCGTCCAGCCTGCTTTATTACATCGGCTTTAACACCCAAAGCCCGCAGCAACCGGCGCTGGGGAATCCGGCGCTGTGGCAGGCGGCTCGCTGGCTGGTCGACTATGACAGCCTGGCAAACCAGCTGCTGAAAGGTCAGTACCGCATCCATCAGAGCTTCCTGCCAGACGGCTTCGATGGCGCGCTGAAGACGACGCCGTTCCATTACGATCTGAAAAAAGCTCAGGCGATTCTGCAAAAAGGCGGCATTAAACCGGGCACACATATCGCGCTGACGGTGGTGAATCAGCCGCCTTATATCGACGTGGCGCAGGCGCTGCAGGCGAGCTTCGCTAAAGCGGATGTGCAGCTCGATATCCAGCCGGTAGCAGAATCAGAGCTGTGGAGCAAAATGCGCAGCCGTAACTTCCAGGCGATATTTTCTTACTGGGGCGCGGACTATATCGATCCCAACACCAACGCCAGTACCTTTGCCTCCAATGTTCCGGGCGGCGGCAAAACCCTGGCGTGGCGCGTCGGCTGGTCTATTCCGGAACTCAGCGCCCAGACCCGCGCCGCCGCCGGAGAGAGCGATGCCGTGAAACGCCGCAACCTCTACACCGGGCTGCAAACCCGCGTCCAGCAGGATTCGCCGTTTGTCGTCCTCTTACAGGGCGCCGTCCAGGTGGCAGTGCGCAGCAACCTTAGTCACCTGCAGCAGGGCATCGGTGTCAGCCTGCTCAATTTTGAAGAGGTGCAGAAGTAACGCTGTTGCAGGCCGCTGCTCCCCGGGCAGCGGCCGCGTTTTTCACGAATAGTTCTCCTCCTGTGCCGCTCCGGCTTGCTATCCTTCAGGCATAACCTTCAGCCTGAGAGTGGAATATCATGACTTCCCCGCTACTGATTGCTCGTACGCCAGACGTCGAACTGCATCTGTTACCGCAAATGGCTAACCGCCACGGCCTCATCACCGGCGCGACCGGCACCGGTAAAACCGTCACGCTGCAGAAGCTGGCAGAATCGTTCTCCAACATTGGCGTGCCCGTCTTTATGGCCGACGTTAAAGGTGATTTGACCGGCGTGGCGATGGCGGGCCAGTCCAGCGAAAAGCTGCAGGAGAGACTGGCAAAAATCGGCGTCACCGACTGGCAGCCGCAGAGCAATCCGGTGGTGCTGTGGGATATCTTTGGCGAGCAAGGCCATCCGGTGCGCGCCACCGTTTCCGACCTCGGACCGCTGCTGCTGGCGCGACTGCTGAACCTGAATGAGGTGCAGAGCGGCGTCCTGCAGATCATTTTCCGCATTGCCGATGACCAGGGCTTGCTGCTGCTGGACTTCAAAGATCTGCGCGCCATGACCCAGTACATCGGTGACAACGCCAAAAGTTTCCAGACCCACTACGGCAACATCAACAGCGCCTCGGTCGGCGCGATCCAGCGCGGCTTACTGACGCTGGAGCAACAGGGCGCGGAACATTTCTTTGGTGAACCGATGCTGGATATCGCCGACTGGATGCGTGTCGACAGCAACGGCAAAGGCGTCATCAACATCCTCTCCGCCGGGAAGCTCTACCAGATGCCAAAACTCTATGCCACCAGCCTGCTGTGGCTGCTGTCGGAGCTTTACGAACATCTGCCGGAAGCAGGCGATCTCGATCAGCCAAAGCTGGTCTTCTTCTTTGATGAGGCGCATCTGCTGTTTACCGACGCACCCGCGGTGCTGCTGGAGAAAATCGAACAGGTGATGCGGCTAATCCGTTCTAAAGGCGTCGGCGTCTGGTTCGTCACCCAGAACCCGGCAGATATTCCGGATCGGGTGCTGGGCCAGCTCGGCAACCGTGTACAGCACGCTCTGCGCGCCTTCACCCCCAAAGATCAGAAAGCGCTGAAAACGGCCGCCGATACGCTGCGCGCCAACCCAGCGTTTGACAGTGTTGAGGCGATTCAGGCGCTGGGTACCGGCGAAGTGCTGATCTCCTTCCTGGATGCCAAAGGCAGCCCGTCGGTAGTGGAACGCGCCATGGTGATTGCGCCCGGCTCGCGTATGGGTCCGGTCACCGGCGATGAACGTAACGGTCTGATCAATCATTCCCCGCTGTATGGTAAATATGACACCGACGTCGATCGCGAATCGGCGTTTGAGAAGCTGCAAAAAGGCTTCCAGGCCGCCAGCGATGAGGCCAGTGCGCCACCGGCTAAAGGCGACGATGTCGCGGTCGACAATGGCATCCTCGGCGGGCTGAAAGAGATTTTGTTTGGCCGCACCGGGCCGCGCGGCGGCAAACACGACGGTGTGGTGCAGACCATGGCGAAAAGCGCCACCCGTCAGATTACGAATCAAATCATCCGTGGGGTACTCGGCAGCCTGCTGGGTGGCCGTCGCCGATGAGCCCGGCTCTCTGCTAAGATCAGGTTATGGATAAACAACACGAACTCAAACGGACCAAACGTCTGGCGCTGCTGCTGTTGCTGCTCGCCGCCGTGACTTTCATCGTCACCCTTTTTCTGCCGCCCGGCTTCTGGGTCAGTGGCGTAAAAGCGATTGCGGAGGCCGCGATGGTCGGCGCACTCGCGGACTGGTTCGCGGTGGTGGCGCTGTTCCGGCGCGTGCCGGTGCCCTTTATCTCGCGCCATACCGCCATCATTCCGCGCAACAAAGATCGTATCGGTGAAAACCTCGGTCGCTTTGTGCAGGAGAAGTTTCTTGATACCGATTCCCTGCTGAATCTGATTCGTCGTCACGATCCTTCCAACCTGCTGGCGCACTGGCTGAATGCGCCGGGCAACGCGGACCGTATTGGCCGCCATCTGTTACAGGTGATGCGTGGCTTCCTCGATCTCACCGATGATGCGCGGATCCAGACCTTTATGCGCCGCGCCGTGCATCGTGCCATCGACAAAGTCGATCTCAGCCAGACCAGCGCCCTGCTGCTGGAGAGCCTGACGAAGAACAACCGTCATCAGGCGCTGCTGGATGCGGCAATCGAACAGCTGCTGAAGCTGTTGCATAAGCCCAGTACCCGCGAGTTTATTGCCATGCAACTGGTGCGCTGGCTGAAACGCGAGCATCCGATCAAAGCCAAAATGTTGCCGACCGAGTGGCTGGGCGAACACAGCGCCGAGCTGGTGTCGAACGCGGTCGATTCACTGCTGGATGATGTGGCGCTGGATCAGGGCCATGAGCTGCGTCTCGGCTTTAACCGGGCGGTCGACAAGCTGATCGTTAAATTGCAGAACGACCCGGAGATGGCCGAACGCGCCGAAGAGATCAAAGGCTGGCTGAAAGAGGATGCCTCATTTAATCGCTACATCGGCGAGCTGTGGAATGACATGCGCAACTGGCTCAAGGCGGATCTCAGCAGTGATGATTCACGGGTGCAGGAAAAAGTGCGTGGTGCAGCCTTGTGGCTGGGCGAAACCCTGGCGGCCGACCCGGCGCTGCGTGACTCGATGAACCAGCATCTGGAGCAGGCGGCGCGCAGCGTTGCGCCGGAGTTCGCCAGTTTCCTGACGCGGCATATCAGCGACACCGTGAAGAGCTGGGATGCGCGTGACATGTCGCAGCAGATTGAACTCAATATCGGCAAAGACCTGCAGTTTATCCGCATCAACGGGACGCTGGTTGGCGGCACTATCGGGCTGATTCTCTATCTGCTGTCGCAGCTGCCCCAGTTACTCCCGCTGCTGAGCCGCTAACCGCCTGGTTTAGCCGGATGCAGGTGGATAGAGGCCAAACTCGGTGATGATAGCCTTAACAAAGCTGCGGATTTTCACCGTCTGGCGACGGCCCGCCGGGATCAGCACATGCATGGGACGTGCTGGCCCGGCATAATCGGGCAGCACCTGGACCAGCCGTCCCTGTCTGATCTCTTCAGCCAGAATGGTGGCCGGTCCCAGGGTAATGCCATAGCCTTCCAGCGCCGCATGAAGGAGCGCTTTCCAGTCATTCGATCGCATTCTCCCCTGCGGATGGACTTCTTCGACCTTACCCGCCCGGGTAAACACCCAGCGGCAGGGTTTTGAAGGTGACCAGATGCCATAAACGAGACAGGCGTGCTTCTCCAGATCTGCTGGCGTGGCAGGAACGCCGCGCCGCGCCAGATAGGCGGGCGACGCGCAGGCTATCAGCTCATAGGGCTGCAACGGATGGGCGATGATTGAACTGTCCGCCAGCGCACCAATCCGGATCACCACCTCATAACCCTCTTCAAATGGATCAACCAGCCGATCGCTGAGTTCAAGATCGACCTGGGTTTCAGGAAACCGATCAAGATAGCGGGTCACAAACGGCGCCAGGCTGAAAGAACCAAAGGTCACCGGGGCGCTGACCTTCAGCGTACCGGACGGCCGCTGCTGCATATCCAGCGCGATCGCATCCGCTTCCTGCACTTCTGCCAGCACGATTTTGCAGCGTTCGTAATAGTTGCGGCCCACATCCGTCAGGCTTTGTCGTCGCGTGGTGCGATGCAGAAGTAGCGTGCCGAGATGCCTCTCCAGCGCGGCGATATGCTTCGCCACCATTTGCGGTGAGATGAGCAATTGCCCGGCGGCGGCGGCAAACGAACCTGATTCCACGACGGTAACAAATACGTTCATGCTGGTAAGTCGATCCATCATTCCCTCCTGTTGGTTGTTTATATTGCGTCCGTTTGTCGATTTATTCACCTCTTGTTTTTAATTAAGGTCAGGACGTGAAAACTCATCGAGGAACAACCCATGAAAATAGGCATTATTGGCGCAGGCTTTGTTGGCCGGGCGATTGCAAAACTGGCAATTAAAGCGGGACATGAGGTGATGCTCAGCAACTCGCGCGATCCACGAACGCTGTTCAGTCTGAAACCGATGATTGGTTGCGAAACCGGTACCGCCACCGAGGCTGCAAACTTCGGCGAAGTGGTCGTGATCGCTGTGCCGCTCACGGCAACTGAGCAACTTCCGGCAGCGGAGTTACGGGGAAAAATCGTGCTTGATGCGGTGAATTACTATCCCGACCGCGATGGCGACATCGAAGAGCTACTCAGTGGCGGCATCAGCACCAGTGAACGGCTTGCCCGCCAGCTTCCCGGCAGCCGGATCACCAAGGCATTCAATGCCATCCGCATGACCGATCTGGAAACCCAGGGCCTGCCACCGGGCGATGCGAACCGTCAGGCGCTACCGCTGGCGGGAGATGACAGCGAAGGAAAGGCCATCGTCACGGCGCTTTATGATGCCTTTGGGTTTGATGCGGTGGATGCGGGCGCGTTAGCGGAAGGCTGGCGTTTCGAGCGTGCGACACCGGCCTATTGCGTGGCACTCAATAAAGAACAACTCATCAGGACACTCCAGGAGACCACCCGGCGTTAAGCATAAAAAGCCGGGCGCGTTTTTGAACAACGTAAAGCGTTGGCCCGGCTACGGGCGCACCTCAGGGATGAGGTGCGTAATCGTCAGCGCTGAGCCTGCCACGGATGGCGCCTTTTGCGTCTTTGCGGAAGGCATATGCTCCCTGAGCCTTACACGGGTCACAAAAAAGGCCGCTTGCGCGACCTTTTTTGTTGTAACCCATAATGCTTAGCGCCGCTTAATCAACATAAACATACTGATCGCGAAGAACGCAAAGCTCGGCAGGATCGCCCCAAGAATCGGTGGCAGACCGTAAACCAGACTCAGCGGGCCGAAAATTTGATCCAGCACGTAGAACAGGAAGCCAAAGCTGATACCGGTCACCACACGCACACCCATCGACACGCTACGCAGCGGACCGAAGATAAACGACAGCGCCATCAGCATCATCACAGCCACCGACAGCGGCTGGAAGATTTTGCTCCACATATTCAGCTGATAACGTCCCGCTTCCTGACCACTCTGCTTCAGATATTTACTGTAGCTATGCAGACCGCGAATCGATAATGCGTCCGGATCCAGCGCGACCACACCCAGCTTGTCTGGCGTCAGATTGGTTTTCCATTCGCCACTCAGACTCTGTGAACCGGTAATCTGCTTAGGATCGGTGAGGTTCGACTCATCGACCTGTGACAGTATCCAGCGTTTTTTAGCCGCATCCCAGGTCGCTGTTGCCGCATACCGCACGCTCTGCAGACGACGCTGATCGTTAAAGCTATAGATGCTGACGCCATCAATTTCGTTGTCGCCTTTAATGCGCTCGATAAAGATAAATCTATTGCCATCTTTCGCCCACAGACCATTCTGCGTCGAGACCAGTGCGCCGCCGTAAAGTTGCTGCGCCCGGTAGTTACGCGCCATCTGCTCGCCTGACGGCGCAACGAACTCACCAATCGCCATGGTCAACAGCACCAGCGGAATCGCGGTTTTCATCACGGACAGCGCAACCTGCATGCGGGTAAAGCCCGCCGCCTGCATCACTACCAGCTCACTGCGCTGCGCCAGCGCGCCCAGTCCCAGCAGC
The DNA here is from genome assembly GCF_900115075.1 of Candidatus Pantoea varia. Taxonomy (GTDB): domain Bacteria; phylum Pseudomonadota; class Gammaproteobacteria; order Enterobacterales; family Enterobacteriaceae; genus Pantoea; species Pantoea varia. The sequence goes on along the minus strand of NZ_FOVG01000002.1, from coordinate 257,316 downwards.
GCGCCCAGCAGGGCCGCCATCGGGAAGAAAATCTCAATATCTTTGGGCACGCTTAAAAGGGTGTAATAACCGGCACTCAGCGCGCTATAGCTGCCCTGACCGGTCTTACGCAGCTGATCGACGAACTTGATGATGCCGGAAAGCGACACCAGCATGAACAGCGTCAGCATGATGGTATTGAAGATGGTTTTACCGATATAGCGGTCAAGTACGCGAAACATCAGACCGACCCTCCGCGGGTAAAGCGGGCGCGAATCCGACGCATCGGCACCGTATCCCACAGGTTAAGGAGCACCGCCAGCACCAGATAGCTGATATTCACCACCCACATCCAGAGCGCCGGATCGAGCCGCCCTTTTGCCCCACTCGACTTCAGCGAGCTCTGCAACAGGAAGAAGATCAGATAGAGCAGCATGGCAGGCAGCATCGACAGCACGCGACCCTGACGTGGGTTCACCACACTGAGCGGCACCACCATCAGCGCCATCACCAGTACCGCGAACACCAGCGTCAGACGCCAGTGCAACTCGGCCTGGAAATCAGGCGTCTTGTTCGCGAACAGGTCGGTCAGGCTCGCCTGTTCGGCATCGTTAGGATCGAGCGTTGCCGCTTTATAGCCCACAATCGCCTGATAATTGGTGAAATCGGTGATGCGGAAATCACGCAGCAGCGCCGTGCCCTCAAAGCGGGTGCCTTTATCCAGCGTCACCACCTGCGAGCCATCTTTATGCTGCTCCATGTGACCGCTGTCAGCCAGCACCACCGAAGGACGCGCGTTACCTTTTGGCCGTAACTGCGCCAGGAACACGTTACCAAAGTTGTTACCCTTCACATCCTCGACAAACAGCACGGCACTGCCGTCGCTGGAGGTCTGGAACTGTCCGGCGGCCATCGCTGCCGCACCCGGGTTCGCTTTGGCGTTCTGCGTCACTTCATCCTGATAACGGGATGACCACGGCCCCAGCCAGATGACATTCACAGCCGCCACTATCGAGGTAAACAGCATCAGTACCATCGCCGCTTTAACCAGGACAGCCTTACTCAGGCCGCAGGCGTGCATCACGGTAATTTCACTTTCCGTGTAGAGACGCCCCAGCGTCATCAGGATCGCCAGAAACAGACTTAAGGGCAGTATAAGTTGTGCCATTTGAGGCACACCGAGTCCTAACAAGGTCAGAACGAGGTTTGTCGGCACTTCGCCATCCACCGCAGCACCCAGGATCCTGACTAACTTCTGACAAAAGAAGATGAGTAGCAGGATAAACAGGATAGCCAGCTGGCTTTTGAGTGTTTCCCGAACCAGATATCTAATGATGATCACGCTTAGTACGCCTGTGAAAACTTGTCTTTTTGCAGGAAAATCGCTAGTTTCAACGCTTATCAGCCATTTTTCTTCATCAATGGCCGTCGCCGTAGCTAAATTTGTATGAAAAACGCGTCCGGGTGGTGAAAAAACAACATCTTGTCACCCTGATTCATTATGACCTCCAGCGGCAGAATGTCATGCTGCGACGATGAATAAATGGGTCATGAGCGCGCTACATTCTAGCGGCAGCAGCGGCCGTTGTCTTTAAGATTCAGGAGAGTGCATGGAGTTCAGTGTAAAAAGCGGAAGCCCGGAAAAACAGCGCAGTGCCTGCATTGTCGTTGGCGTTTTCGAACCGCGCCGTCTGTCACCGATTGCCGAGCAGCTGGATAAAATCAGCGACGGCTACATCAGCGCCCTGCTGCGCCGCGGCGAGCTGGAAGGAAAAGTGGGCCAGACACTGCTGCTGCATCATGTGCCAAATATCCTGTCCGAGCGTATTCTGCTGATTGGCTGCGGTAAAGAGCGTGAGCTGGATGAACGCCAGTACAAGCAGGTCATTCAGAAAACCATTAACACGCTTAACGACACCGGCTCCATGGAAGCGGTCTGCTTCCTGACCGAGCTGCATGTCAAAGGCCGCAATACCTACTGGAAAGTACGTCAGGCCGTGGAGACCTCCAAAGAGGCGCTCTACAACTTTGACCAGCTGAAAAGTAACAAAGCAGAGCCACGTCGCCCCCTACGCAAGCTGGTGTTTAACGTACCGACCCGCCGTGAACTGACCAGCGGCGAACGGGCGATCCAGCATGGCTTAGCGGTCGCGGCCGGCATGAAAGCGGCTAAAGATCTCGGCAATATGCCGCCCAATATCTGTAACGCCGCCTATCTGGCGTCACAGGCGCGCCAGCTGGCCGATGCCTTCAGCAAAAATGTCACCACTCGCGTCATCGGCGAACAGCAGATGAAAGAGCTGGGCATGAACGCCTATCTTGCTGTCGGTGCTGGTTCGCAGAACGAATCGCTGATGTCGGTGATTGAATATAAAGGCAATCCCGACGCTGAAGCGCGGCCGATTGTGCTGGTGGGTAAAGGGCTGACCTTTGACTCTGGCGGCATCTCAATCAAGCCTGCCGACAGCATGGACGAAATGAAGTATGACATGTGCGGTGCGGCTGCCGTCTATGGCGTGATGCGGATGGTGGCAGAATTAAATCTGCCGCTGAACGTGGTGGGCGTGCTGGCGGGCTGTGAAAACATGCCGGACGGTCGTTCAATGCGTCCGGGCGACGTGCTGACCACCATGTCTGGTCAGACGGTTGAAGTGCTGAACACCGACGCTGAAGGCCGCCTGGTGCTGTGCGATGCGCTGACTTATGTCGAACGTTTTGACCCGGAAGTGGTGATTGACGTGGCGACGCTGACCGGAGCCTGCGTGATTGCGCTGGGCCATCACATCAGCGGCCTGCTGTCGAACCACAATCCGCTGGCGCATGAGCTGATCAGCGCCTCGGAGCAGTCAGGCGATCGCGCCTGGCGTCTGCCGATGGCGGATGAGTTCCAGGAGCAGCTGGAGTCCAACTTTGCAGATATGGCGAACATTGGTGGCCGTCCTGGCGGCGCAATTACCGCTGCCTGCTTCCTGGCACGCTTTGCCCGCAAATATAACTGGGCACACCTGGATATCGCCGGTACCGCCTGGCGTTCCGGCAAGGCCAAAGGCGCCACCGGACGTCCGGTGCCGATGCTGTCGCAGTTTCTGTTGAATCGGGCAGGATTGAACGGCGACGACTAAGCGCTCTCTTTCCTGACAGCAAGGGCGGATCTGATTCCGCCCTTGATCTTCTGATGAGCTAACCGATGAAAAACGCAACCTTCTACGTGCTGGAAACCGATGCCCCAAGCGATGGCCTTAGCGCCGTTGAAGCGCTGGTGTGCAATCTGGCGGAAACACGCTGGCGGGCCGGAAAGCGGGTGTTGATCGCCTGCGAAGATGAGCAGCAAGCCATTCGTCTCGACGAAGCGCTGTGGCAACGACCGGCAAATGCCTTCGTGCCGCACAACCTGGCGGGTGAAGGCCCGCGCTATGGTGCGCCGGTCGAGCTGGCCTGGCCACAGCGTCGCGGCAGTTCACAGCGCGACCTGCTGATTAGCCTGCTGCCCCACTTCGCAGATTTTGCTACTGCTTTCCATGAAGTGATAGACTTCGTTCCTTACGAGGACGCTCTCAAACAACTGGCGCGCGACCGCTACAAAGCGTATCGCAGCGTTGGATTCCAATTGAATACGGCAGCGCCACCACAGCCGCAAACGACATAGCAGAAATGGAAAAGACATATAACCCGCAAGATATTGAGCAGCCGCTTTACGAGCATTGGGAAAAGCAGGGCTACTTCAAACCGAATGGCGATACCAGCCAGGAAAGCTTTTGCATCATGATCCCGCCGCCGAACGTCACCGGTAGCTTGCACATGGGTCACGCCTTCCAGCAAACCATCATGGACACCATGATCCGTTACCAGCGCATGCAGGGGAAAAATACCCTGTGGCAGGCCGGTACTGACCACGCGGGCATCGCCACGCAGATGGTGGTTGAGCGCAAAATTGCGGCTGAAGAGGGCAAGACGCGCCAGGATTATGGCCGTGATGCGTTCATCGACAAAATCTGGCAGTGGAAAGCAGAGTCCGGCGGCACCATCACCCGCCAGATGCGCCGTCTGGGCAACTCCGTCGACTGGGAGCGCGAGCGCTTCACCATGGACGATGGCCTTTCCAACGCCGTTAAAGAAGTGTTCGTTCGCCTCTACAAAGAGAACCTGATCTACCGTGGCAAGCGCCTGGTAAACTGGGATCCTAAGCTGCGCACGGCGATCTCCGATCTGGAAGTGGAAAACCGCGAGAGCAAAGGCTCAATGTGGCATATCCGCTATCCGCTGGCTGACGGCGCAAAAACTGCCGACGGTAAAGATTACCTGGTGGTTGCCACCACCCGTCCGGAAACCCTGCTGGGCGATACCGGCGTGGCCGTTAACCCGGAAGATCCACGCTATAAAGATCTGATCGGCAAATTTGTGATGCTGCCGCTGGTTGGCCGTCTGATTCCTGTCGTTGGCGACGAACACGCTGACATGGAAAAAGGCACTGGCTGCGTCAAGATCACCCCGGCGCATGACTTCAACGACTACGAAGTCGGCCGTCGTCATAAGTTGCCGATGATCAACATCCTGACCTTCGACGGTGATATCCGCGACCGCGCTCAGGTGTATGACACCAACGGCGAAGCCAGCGATGCCTGTTCCGATGAGATCCCGGCTGCTTTCCAGAACATGGAACGTTTTGCCGCGCGTAAAGCCATTGTTGCCGCTGTCGATGAACTTGGCCTGCTTGAAGAGATCAAACCACACGACCTGACCGTCCCTTACGGCGACCGTGGCGGCGTGGTGATCGAGCCGATGCTGACCGACCAGTGGTATGTGCGTACCGCGCCGCTGGCGAAAGTCGCAGTTGAAGCCGTAGAGAACGGCGACATCCAGTTCGTGCCAAAGCAGTACGAAAACATGTACTTCTCCTGGATGCGCGATATTCAGGACTGGTGTATTTCCCGTCAGCTCTGGTGGGGTCACCGCATCCCGGCGTGGTATGACGACAACGGTAACGTCTACGTTGGCCGTACCGAAGACGAAGTGCGCGCCGAGAACAACCTGGCCGCCGATGTGGCGCTGCGTCAGGATGATGACGTGCTGGATACCTGGTTCTCCTCCGGGCTGTGGACCTTCTCCACCCTGGGCTGGCCGGAAAACACCGAAGCGCTGCGTACCTTCCATCCGACCAGCGTGCTGGTCAGCGGCTTCGACATCATCTTCTTCTGGATTGCCCGCATGATCATGCTGACCATGCACTTCATCAAAGATGAAAACGGCAAACCGCAGGTGCCGTTTAAAACCGTCTACATGACCGGTCTGATCCGTGATGAAGAAGGTCAGAAAATGTCGAAATCCAAGGGCAACGTGATTGACCCGCTGGATATGGTCGACGGTATTTCACTGGAAGCGCTGCTCGAAAAACGTACCGGAAACATGATGCAGCCACAGCTGGCTGAGAAGATCCGCAAACGTACCGAGAAGCAGTTCCCGGACGGCATCGAGCCATCAGGCACCGATGCGCTGCGTTTTACCCTGGCGGCGCTGGCCTCAACCGGTCGCGACATCAACTGGGACATGAAGCGCCTGGAAGGGTATCGCAACTTCTGTAACAAGCTGTGGAACGCCAGCCGCTTTGTGCTGATGAACACCGAAGACCAGGATTGCGGGCAGAACGGCGGCGAAATGACGCTGTCGCTGGCGGATCGCTGGATCCTGACCGAGTTCAACAATACCGTGAAAGCGTATCGTGAAGCGCTGGATAGCTACCGTTTCGATATCGCGGCTAACCTGCTGTATGACTTCACCTGGAACCAGTTCTGCGACTGGTATCTGGAGCTGACCAAGCCGGTCATGAACAGCGGCAGTGAATCTGAACTGCGTGGCACCCGTCATACGCTGGTTCACGTGCTGGAAGCGCTGCTGCGTCTGGCGCACCCCATCATTCCGTTTATCACTGAGACCATCTGGCAGCGCGTGAAGGGACTGAAAAATATCAGCGACGACACCATCATGCTGCAGCCTTTCCCGCAGTACGATGCGGCGAAAGAAGATGCCGAAGCGAAAGCGGACATTGAGTGGATGAAGCAGGCGATCGTCGCGGTGCGTAATATCCGTGCCGAGATGAACATTGCCCTGAGCAAGCCGCTGGATGTGCTGCTGCGTGACTGCTCGCCTGCGGCGCTGCGTCGTGTTGAAGCTAACCGCAACTTCCTGTCGCGCCTGGCGCGTCTGGAAAGCCTGACCATTCTGCCTGCGGGCGAGAAAGGTCCGGTGTCGGTGACCAAACTGGTTGAAGGCGCAGAGCTGCTGATCCCGATGGCAGATCTGGTGGATAAAACCGCCGAGCTGGAGCGTCTGGCAAAAGAGCTGGTTAAGCTGGACGTCGAGATCGAGAAGATTGAGACCAAACTGGCGAACGAAGGCTTTGTTTCGCGCGCCCCGGAAGCGGTCGTCGCGAAAGAGCGCGAACGCGTGGCAGACCTGCAACAATCAAAAGCAAAACTGATTGAACAGCAGGCGGTCATTGCGGCGCTGTGATTGATTCCTCGCTCTAAAAAAAAACCCTGCGCTCTGGCGCGGGGTTTTTTATATCATTGTTGCGATATTACCCTTCCCTGCCTTATTTCAGCGGCAAGATGAGCATGACTCTTTTCTAATACAGACAGGCATCTTTTTTCCCGATCACTTTCTGACGTTAACTGAGTAAGCGCCGCGCGGGCTTTTAAAAAGTACGCTTCTGTTTCATCTGGAGTCGGCTCAATAAATGGCATGCCGCATAGCTTATTAACATTGCCTTGATTAACGTGTTTCATTACCGCTCCAGGATTTTCAGGTAAGGCATAGGCCATCGCGATGTCGAGACCTTCCTGAAAAGAGGTTGCGCCTAAGAATGGCGATTCATTAAGGATGGGGTAAAGTTCAATCCAGCGTGTCCGGCCCTGAGAGAGATATTCTGTTATCTTGTCATAATCAGCATCTGAGAGTGAAATGCTATCGTTATTGCGGGATGCCGTAATCACTTTATCTGACAAAACCTGTTCTGCAGAACTGAAGCTTCCTGATGAACAGGAGACGGAAAACAAAGCTAATAGCACAATAATGAGCCATTTCATTTCACTATTAACTCCCTGTCGCCGCTATCTGCAATACTTTTTCTTACATTGAAAGACGCGACAATACAGCCATTCGAAGCGGTACCAAAGCCATTATCTCCATGAATAAGAAATCCGGCGCGACCACACATATCGTTACCCGCATAAGGTGTCAGACGGAGAACAAATCTTCCGGCTGTAGGATGCTTTGCCATAGGACTGGCAATCTTATATTTTCCTGCTGGCAAAGGACCTTTGTTCACCTCACATGCTAATGCAGGATCGTCTTTATATCCTTCAGCCCCGGCATATAACGCATCGAATTTATAAACACCATCTCGTGTAAAAGATCGCTTTCTCACGTCATAGACCCATGTCATACACGCTCCTTAAAATGACTCATAGAATTGCTGAGCCATTAATAGTCGAATTATGTGCGTTCCTTCCATGAATCGGAGTGCTGAATGTTGCCATCGCAGTACTTCCAGGTGATTTTTTCGTAGCGAAGCGTTACTGACTCAAGATGGTTCATATTTTCTATCGATTTAATGTTATGCATGAGTGGATTAACCGACACCACTTTCACCCCTTCCATGAACATATTGAAGTACTCCTCTTCCTGGCCCGCGTGATTAATACGATACCATTTTATTTCAGCTGACTTGAGTGTTTGCCCGTAGGAGACTGCTTTATAGAGATAAGGGCTGGATGAGTCGAATTCTTTTTCGAATTCTAATGCACTGTGAACACGCGTCCCTGTGAGTTTACCGGTGTGAGGATCGACAGGTATGCTCAACCCATGCATGAAACTAAGAACTTCAATACTTCCTTCACGATGCTGGACATCAACTGCCCCTTTGATATCTGCGCCACCATCATCTTTCAGCCAGAGGTACGCTGGAATTGCCATGAAATTAATCCTTTAATTAGCATTAAAGGTATTAACTTACAGGAGTAACCGTCAGTAATTTTGATTGAATTCAAATAAGAGAAACATAATTTATTTTGAAGTAAACAGTACGATTAAGGCCAGGTTATAGAAACCATCCCTTATTAATGAATCTGGTAATAGGTAAATAATAAAATATATTTTCCAGTCATTTTAGAAAAAATGAATGCTTTTAAAGCCTCACTGCATTATCAGCAATATTGCTTTTACATGACGATAATGTTACTTCTGGTAAATGTCTAACCGATTTGCATAATCTAATCTCAACATGATTTCTGACTCTCAGCACCTCCAGGTGCGGCCGATTACTGCCGCCGATAATCCGCATATCGCCCAGGTGATCCGTGACGTTTCTGCGGAGTTCGGCCTGACGGCTGACAAAGGCTACACCGTTTCCGATCCGCAGCTCGACCAGCTGTTTGAACTCTACAGCGCCGAACAGAGCGCCTACTGGATTGTTGAGTATCAGGGTAAAGTGGTTGGCGGCGGCGGTGTTGCGCCGCTCGCCTGCAGCGCGCCCGATATCTGCGAACTGCAAAAGATGTACTTTCTGCCAGAGGTACGCGGTCAGGGTCTGGCACGCGAGCTGGCGCTGCGGGCGATAGAACATGCACGCAGCCACGGCTTCCGTCGCTGTTATCTGGAAACCACCGCCAGCCTGACGCGGGCCATTAAACTCTATGAGTCTCTGGGCTTTGAGCATATCGACAGCGCGATGGGCTGCACCGGCCATGTCGACTGCGAAGTGCGGATGCTGCGGACGTTATAAGCCACGCTCTACGTAACTCATGTCGTTGATGGATTCAATGACGAACGCACCGCTGTCGGTATAGCGCAGCCGGGTCACGCTCGCATTGTCCAGCGGTTGGTTTAACGAGGTATCGCCAAGCGCCATCAATAGCGTTGCAATCGCCATGCCGTGCGTGACCACCAAAACGTTGCCGCCTCCCTGCTGCCGTGCCTGCTGTGCTATCCGGGTCAGGCTATCCACCATTCGCTTCGAAACCTGCTGATAGCTTTCGGCCATCCCTGCCGATTTAATGCCTTCAAGTGAAGACGTGCCGGACGCTTCCGCCTGGCGGATAGCGTCTATCATCCGATCGATATGAATCTTTCCATCAGCAAAGGCCTTCATTAGCGCTGTTTCGGATGCAAAACCGGCCTGCCGGGCGGCGGCGTCCCACATATTCTTATCCAGATCGCCCTCATAAAGCCCAAAGCCCACTTCACGCAACCCCCTCAGTTCGTTTAACGGTAGTCGTGTTGTCCATTGATGCATGACTAGCTGCGCGGTTTGTCTCGCTCTGCCAGCATCACTGGACCAGACGGCGATAAAGGGCACGGTCTGTAAGCCGCGTCCCAACTTCTCTGCCACCTCAACGCCTGCTGGCGTTAGCGGGGTATCTGCCCATCCCTGCGCGCGATGCACCGTGTTGAACATCGTTTTACCATGCCGCGTAACGTAGAGAGTGACATCGGTGGCGAAGGCTTCGCCTGCCACAGCACTCACCATGACAAGGATCAGCAATACTTTAACTATTCTCTTCATCGTATTTCCCTTATCTGAACAGGTTTAATTTATACTCAACCGCAATCTCTGCAGAAAGACTGGGAGAACGCATATATTTTCCTTGCGCATTAAAAACTGGCGTTTCTTTATTATTTTTATATGACCAGCCATAACCGAATAGCGTAAAGACCGATAAATTCTTCAGAACCGGATGGGGTTCGACGAAGCGGTTTACGAGCGCCACCTCCCCCGAACGTATACGCGTATTACGGTAATTAAACTGCCCATAGTTAATCTGAAAGCCGCTAAAAATGCCTTTTGCAATTTCAAATTCCGTCTGCGACACCAGCGCCATTTCTTTATCACGGGTATAATCTTTTCCGGCAGAGGTCAGGGCATTGAAACGCCCACGGGTATTTTTTGTCAGCGGGCGCACATAATATCCCACCGCATTATGTTTGGGCGCCGAAGTCCAGGCGGCAGCGAATTTCTGTGTCCATCTGTCGTTAATCCAGTCTGCCTCACCGACATAGTGCCATGCGTGGTTATCGAACGATCTTTTGCTGGCCGCCATGCTTTTATAATTTTCCAGCCCCTGACTGCCATAAATTTGAGAGGACAATCGCCAGTTCGGCGAGAGCGAGTAATTCACTTCAATAACATGACGCCGCTCGTAGGCTTCCGCTTCGCCAAATGCGTAGGCGAGATGTGCGCGATCACCGGTATAGCTCAGTGCGCCGGTATAGATCGCATGAATGTTTCGTCGGTCCTGGGTTTGCAGGGCAAGACTCTCCGGCGAGTCGTGGCGAAGCGTTTTGGTCACGTAGGCCAAATCGAGCCGTACCTTCTGCACGTTCAGCGCGCCGCTAAAGCCTGAGTAACTGTTGCGTGACAAGCGGTCCGTGGTGGTCAGTACACCGATGTTTTTTAACTCCTGCCAGCCCGCTTTTCCTTTAAATCCCGCGTGCCCGTCCCCCAGCTTTACTTTCAGATAGCGCTCACCAAACTTGCTAAAGCCGTGCGCGTCAGCTTTTTGCTGATTACCGCCGCTGTCGTAAAGCAGGCCGCGCGTGGCAAAGTAGTCGCTGGCTCCCAGCCTGATCGCTCGGGTATACGTTGCATCGAAACCCAGCCAGTCCCACTGATAACCAGAACGAAAATTCAGGCTTGCCGCCTGTCCCCAGGCATTATGAACGGTGGTAGGCTGCGCTTCATTTTCCTTGAGATACTTCCAGTAATTACGCAGTCTGAGATCGAGTTGCGAATCACGAAGGAAAGCATTGTCAGAGAATGATAATGCGTCGGAAAAATCAGCCCATGCGCCAGGTGGCGGCAAAAAAAGTAAAATAAATAACGGAATACAGCGCGTTCCCCTCATTTTCATGACTCCTTCCATTAAATGCTTGTTAGCAAAACTGGCCGCCCGAAAAAGTCGCTAAATACTTTTTCCCGGCTATACCCGATGCAAAAAAAAACCTGATTCACAACCCTCTCTGGCAAAGAGGAATTATGAATCAGGTTTTGCTTTAAAAAATAACAATCCTAATCCGGCAAGAACACTATAATTACTCCACAAAGAAAAAACAGAAGAGATAAAATATTCTGTGAGGAGTGACTCAAATAATATTTAGTGGAAGTAACGTGTTCCCATTAGATTAATGGTTAATATTTATCTTTTTATTATCAATGAAATCAATCCGATTCAATATGAAAAATAAACGGCCATCGTAAGAGCGCCGTTTACTCTTATCAGAATGCCGGAACGCCGCTGTGAAAGCGTAATTCGTTGTCGGGTTCGCTGATTAACCGCCCTTCTGTTACCCCAATCGCCTGCACCCGTGGCACGATATCTTTACCGGCAATCTGCGCCGCCAGCGTCAAATAGTCCTGATAATGCCGCGCCTCTGAGCGCAACAGCGACAGATAGAACTTCGCCAGTTCGTCATCAAGCCAGGGTGCCAGACTGGCGAAACGTTCGCAGGAGCGCGCCTCGATGTAAGCGCCGCATATCAGCTTATCCACCAGCGTTTCCGGTTCATGGGTGGTGACTTCACGCAGCAGCGATTTGGCATAACGGCTGGAGGTGATCTTCTGATAAACCAGCCCGCGCAACTGCATAATTTCCCATACCTGATAGAAGTGATGCAGTTCCTCTTTAATCAGCAGCACCATCTTCTCCACCAGCTCATCCGCCCACGGTAGCGCATTGCGCACGATGATGCGTTTCGTCAGGTTCTTATGGGCGTTGATAAAGTCGCTATCGCCATCTTCGCGGAAGATAAAATCTTCATAAGGTTTCAGCCACGCCAGAATGGCGTCGCCGCTGGGTTTGTCAGCAACGTATTTACGGATTAACCACACCGCGGTCTGCGCGGCCTTAAGCTCGCACACCAGGTGGTCGGTTAACAGCAGGGTCAGATTTTCCGGTTTGCGCGCCTCATCAATCCAGGCCTGTGGCGTGCGGCAGTGCAGAAACTGGTAGATCGGTTCGAGTAAGGGTGCGTAGTTCATGATGTCAAAAGGAGTGGCAGAAGTGACAGGCGGAGAACTCTCCGCCCCGGCTACTTAGTGGCGAATACCATCATCATCTTTATCTTCGATGGCGTCGTCATCTTCGTTTTCATCTTCAGCATCGGGATCTTCGAAATAGGTTCCCCAGCCGTCGTAATCGACGTTGTACTTGCCAATCAGATTCACCAGCTGCTCAACCTGCACATCAATCAGCTCCGGCTTGAGCGCGGATTCGCTGATGATGTCGACGCACATCACCGTGGTGCCATCTTCCAGCTCCAGCTCTTCCGGCTCGGTCACTTCATAACCCAGCTTGAAGGCGTCAACGGCGGCTTTTTCCAGCGAATCAAAGTTATTGCATGAGAGATGGTGCTCGATGGTGTAGAGCGCATCAGGATCGCTGCCATCCTCCAGCAGCTCTTCAATAATCTGCCGTGTCTCTTCCTGCTGCTCTTCCAGTAATGCTTCATATGCCATGACGATGTCCTCTCTGAGTTCGGCAATAATCAATTATTTTCCCACACTGCCTGTCGCGCCACTACACAAAACGAAAAGTTTATTAGCCTTACACTTGAAAATGCATATTCATACGGTTAAATTGAATTTTAATTCATTTTGATGATTACCGGAGTGTTGTATGAGTCAGCTGTATCAACGCCATTTCCTCAGGCTTCTGGATTTTACTCCCGCCGAAATTGATCACCTGCTCTCCCTTTCAGCTGAATTGAAACAGGCGAAAAAAAGCGCCCAGGAAGTGCAGCATCTGAAAGGTAAAAACATCGCGCTCATCTTCGAAAAAGACTCGACCCGTACCCGATGCTCTTTCGAAGTTGCCGCTTACGATCAGGGTGCAAACGTCACTTATCTGGGCCCGAATGGCAGTCAGATTGGCCATAAAGAGTCGATGCGCGACACCGCGCGGGTACTGGGCCGGATGTACGATGGCATTCAGTATCGTGGTTACGGTCAGGAACTGGTGGAGACGCTGGCGGAACACGCCGGTGTGCCGGTGTGGAACGGCCTGACCACCGAGTTTCATCCGACTCAACTGCTGGCCGACCTGCTGACCATGCAGGAGCATCTGCCAGGTAAAAAGCTCAGCGAGATGACGCTGGTTTATGTGGGTGATGCGCGCAACAACATGGGCAACACCATGCTGGAAGCCGCCGCACTGGTGGGTCTGGATCTGCGTCTGGTGGCACCGAAGAGCTGCTGGCCAGAGGACGAACTGGTGGCGCAGTGCCGCGCAGCCGCGCAGCAGACCGGCGGTAAAATCACCCTCACAGAAAACATTGCTGACGGCGTGAAAGGCGCTGACTTTATTTACACCGACGTCTGGGTGTCGATGGGCGAAGCTAAAGAAGTCTGGGCCGAGCGTATCGCCCTGCTGCGTGACTATCAGGTTAACCGCGCGATGCTCGATCTGACCGGCAACCCGCAGGTTAAATTTCTGCACTGCCTGCCTGCTTTCCACGACGATCAGACCACGCTGGGCCAGCAGATGGCAGAGCAGTACGATCTGCCCAACGGCATGGAAGTGAGCAACGAGGTGTTCGAGTCACCACACAGCATCGTGTTCGACCAGGCCGAGAACCGGATGCACACTATTAAGGCGGTTATGGTCGCCACACTGGGCCAGCGCTGAGGCACCGCAAACGTTTTCCTCTTGCTGCTCCTCCGTGAACGGGTATAATGCGGCCCAATTTGCCGGAGGAAATATGCTACAGCTCAGCGGACAATTTGACGCTCAATCACGCCTGACCGCAGGCGGTGCTGCTGTTTCTTTCGGTCATCGACCCGATCATAAAAAAGCCCCTTAAGCAGGGGCTTTTTTTTGTCCGCAATCCGGCCGCGCAGAGGAGAAATCTATGGCTAACCCGCTATATCGCAAGCACATTATTTCAATCAACGACCTCAGTCGTGAAGAGCTGGAACTGGCGCTGGACACCGCCGCCAGGCTGAAAGCCCATCCGCAGCCGGAACTGCTGAAGCACAAGGTTATCGCCAGTTGCTTCTTTGAGGCCTCAACCCGCACCCGCCTGTCGTTTGAAACGGCGATCCATCGCCTCGGCGCGTCAGCGGTCGGCTTTGCTGACGGCAGTAATACCTCGCTGGGCAAGAAAGGCGAAACCCTGGCCGACACCATTTCAGTGATCGGCACCTACGTCGATGCAATCGTGATGCGTCATCCGCAGGAAGGCGCGGCGCGGCTGGCGACCGAGTTCTCCGGCGGTATCCCGATTCTCAATGCCGGTGACGGCGCGAACCAGCATCCGACCCAGACGCTGCTCGATCTCTTCACCATTCAGGAGACCCAGGGCCGTCTTGGTCAGCTGAATGTGGCGATGGTCGGCGACCTGAAATATGGCCGAACCGTCCACTCCCTGACCCAGGCACTGGCGAAGTTTGACGGCAACCGCTTCTTCTTTATCGCGCCCGATGCGCTGGCGATGCCGGCCTATATCATCGACATGCTCGATGAGAAGAACATCGCCTGGTCACGGCACGACAGCTTTGAAGAGGTGATGCCGCAGCTCGATATTCTCTACATGACGCGGGTGCAGAAAGAGCGGCTCGACCCGTCCGAATATGCCAATGTCAAAGCGCAGTTCATTCTGCGCGCCGCCGATCTGAGTACGGCGCGCGACAACATGAAGGTGCTGCATCCGCTGCCGCGCATCGACGAGATCACCACCGATGTCGATCACACCCCTTACGCCTGGTATTTCCAGCAGGCGGGTAACGGCATCTATGCACGCCAGGCTCTGCTGGCACTGGTTTTAAACAGCGAACTCGCCCTGTAAGGAGAACCCCCATGACGCAGGACAACAAATTGCAGGTCGAAGCGATCAAACGTGGCACGGTCATCGACCATATTCCGGCGCAGATCGGCTTTAAATTGCTCTCTCTGTTCCGGCTGACCGAAACCGATCAGCGCATTACCATCGGTCTGAATCTGCCCTCGGGCGAGATGGGCCGTAAAGATTTGATCAAGATTGAGAACACCTTCCTCACCGACGATCAGGTGAATCAGCTGGCGGTCTATGCGCCCCATGCCACGGTTAACCGCATCGACGACTATGAAGTTGTGGCGAAGATCGCCCCGACGCTGCCAGATCACGTTGAACGGGTGCTGACCTGCCCTAACAGCAACTGCATCAGCCGAAGCGAGCCGGTCTTCTCCAGCTTTGCCGTGAAGCAGCGCGCCGACGATGTGCATCTGAAGTGCAAATATTGCGAGAAAGAGTTCGCCCGGCATGTGGTGCTGGGTCACTGGTAATCGCCCTGCCCGACCCTATAATGGGCAGCACCGGCGGCATCGCCGCCTGACGACGTAATCAAAGGAGCAATGATGTCTCGTGAAATCAGTACTGCAAAAGCCCCTGCCGCTATCGGCCCCTATGTTCAGGGTGTTGATCTGGGCAGCATGATCATCACCTCAGGTCAGATCCCGGTGGATCCGGCGACCGGCCAGGTGGCGGATGACGTTGCCGCACAGGCGCGTCAGTCACTGGAAAACGTGAAGGCGATTGTTGAAGCCGCGGGTCTGAAGGTCGGCGACATCGTGAAGACCACGGTATTCGTGAAGGACTTAAATGATTTCGCCACGGTCAACGCGACTTATGAGGCGTTTTTCACCGAGCATGAGGCTCACTTCCCGGCGCGTTCCTGTGTCGAAGTGGCGCGTCTGCCAAAAGATGTGAAAATCGAAATCGAAGCGATTGCCATCCGTCGCTAAGAGTGTACGCCGCCTCTCCCCCTGTCAGCTGGAGAGAGGCGGCGAGTCATTTACCGCTTAGCCGGTCGCCACAGCCACAGCACCGTAATCGCCAGCGCAAACAGCACGCCAAACCCGACGCCCGTCGCTACCGCAGGTGCACCCGCCTTGATCGCCAGCGTATAGAGTCCCAGCATGATCAGCATCGCGCTGTTTTCACCCAGGTTCTGCACCGCAATCGCATTGCCAGAACCGACGCTCTCTTTGCCCCGCGCCTGCAGCAGCGCATTCAGCGGCACCACAAAGAAACCGCCCAGCGCACCAATCAGCATCAGCACCAGATAAGCATTCATCAGGGAATGCTGCAGCGCAAAGACCACCACCATGATGCCAATCAGCACGCCAGCCGGCATACAGCGACGCACGGTCTGCAGCGTCACCAGCTTCGCCGCCGCTGCCGCGCCAATTACGATGCCGATCGCCACCATGGCATTCAGGGTCGTTGGTGTCGTGTTGTCATTGATGCCCAGCGCCACCGGCACCCAGAGCACCAGCAGGAAACGCAGCGTCACGCCTGCGCCCCAGAACAGACTGGTGCCGAGCAGCGAGAAGCGCGTCTCTGCATCACGCCACAGCAGCGTGGCGGCACTGAAAAAGCTGCGCGTCATCACACCAGACTGCCAGCTCTGTCCAGGCCGTGCCGCCTGCAGTTTCGGGATAAACAGGTTCGCGACCACGGCGATGCCATAGGTCAGCGCACAGATTCCCAGCGCCGCCAGAATATGCCAGTCAGCCAGCATCCCGCCCGCCACCGAGCCAAGCAGAATGGCGGCGATGGTCGATGCCTCCATCAGCCCGTTGGCTTTCACCAGCTTCTCGCCGTGGGTGATCTCACCAAGGATGCCATATTTGGCCGGAGAGTAAGCCGCTGCACCCGCGCCCACCAGGGTATAGCCGAGGAAGGGATTGAAGCCGAAGCAGATCACCAGCGCGCCCAGCAGCTTCAGGCTGTTGGCAAGCATCATCACCCGCCCTTTCGCCATGCTGTCCGCCACCTGGCCGACAAACGGCGCCAGCAGAATATAGGCTGCAACAAACAGCATTTGTAATACCGGCTGGCTCCACTCGGGATAGAACTGACTTTTCAGCACCGCCAGCGTGGCAAACAGCAGCGCGTTATCGCCAAAGGCCGAAAAGAACTGAGCGATAATCACGGCGATCATACCGCGCGACATCAGCGGCGCATTACGATCAAGACTCATGCCTGCTCCTCTTCCGCCATTTTTTTCAGCGTAACGTAATCGGGTTTACCGCTGCCCAGCTGCGGCAGCTGCTTCATCACGCGGATATCACGCGGCAGTGCCAGCTCTGGCGCACCCAGCTCGCGGGCCGCTTTCTGAAGCCTGTCACGCGCCAGCTCAGCATCGGTGGTGAACAGCACCAGCGCCTCACCGCGCTGACCATCCGGGCGCAGTGAAGCAGCGTGTTGTTTGTCCGGCGACGCTTTGAGGGCGATCTGCTCGACGATCTCCAGCGACACCATCTCACCCGCAATCTTCGCAAAGCGTTTGGCACGCCCCTGAATCTGACAGAAACCGCCTTCATCAAAGCTGACGATATCACCGGTGTCATACCAGCCCGCTTCCAGATTGCCTTCGCCATCGTCGGCGACCGGCGCTTCCAGCACGCCTGGATTCTCGACGCGCAGATAGCCCTTCATCACGTTCGGCCCGCGCAGCTGCAGCCGTCCGCCCTGCTCGATACCCTGCACCGACATCAGTCGTGAATCCATGCCCGGCAGAATGCGTCCCACGGTGTGTGTCTTCGCCGCCATCGGCACGTTAATCGCCACGACCGGCGCGCACTCGGTTACGCCGTAGCCTTCGAGAATGCGAATGCCATACTTCTCGATATAGAGCTGACGGGTGTTCTCCTGCAACTTCTCCGCACCGGCGACCACATAGCGCAGGCGGGCAAAATCATACGGCGCGGCAAAGCGCGCGTAGTTACCCAGGAAGGTTGAGGTGCCAAACAGCACGGTGCAGTTACGGTCATAGACCAGCTCCGGCACGATGCGATAGTGCAGCGGGCTGGGATAGAGGAAGACCTGCGCGCCGGTCATCAGCGGCGTGAACAGCCCGACGGTTAAACCAAACGCATGGAACAGTGGCAGCGCCGACATAAAGCGGTCACGCGGCGTGAAGTCGGCGATGGTGCGGATCTGCTCAACGTTCGCCAGCAGGCTTTTATGGGAATGCACCACGCCTTTAGGATTGCCTTCAGAGCCAGAGGTAAACAGCACCATCGCGGCGTCTTCCGGTTGTTGAGGCAGCTGGGCGCGATGCGGCATCAGCAGATGGGCGAGAATCCACAGCTTGTCTTTGCCGGTGACGGTATCTTTGAGATCTTCCAGGTAGATCCACTGCACATCATCCAGCCCCTGCGGCAGATGCCACAGGTTGCCTTTGTCCAGGAACTGCCGCGACGTGAAGACGGTTTTGATCTGCGCGGCGGTCAGTGCTGCCCGCATACCGTTAACGCCCGCGCTGTAGTTGAGCATTGCCGGAACGCGCCCGCGCAGAGTAGCCCCGAAAATGGCCGCCGCCGTCACGGTGGTATTGGGCAGCAGCAGCCCCACCACTTCACGCGGCTGGCTGTAGCGCTCCAGAATACGGCCCACGCCCAGCGACTTCTTCAGCAGTCCGTTGTAGCTGTCGGGTTTGAAATTCACATCTTCGATGCAGCGCTTAAACGCGCCATAACGAGTACGCGCCGCCAGAAACGCCTCAAACAGGGTTTCACGCGGACGCACCGCCATGCGCGCTTCCATCATCACATGATGCAGATGCTCACCGGCCAGCACGCGCCGATCCCGCGCGCGCTTCGCCTCCGGCATCGGAATGCGGGTGGCGGGCAGAACGGTCAGGGTGATGCGCGGGAACAGGCGGCGTTTAAACACGCCCGCCAGACGACCAAACGGCGTATATTCAGCGCCTTCAATGCGCATTGGCACTACGTTAGCGCCTGAACGCGCCGCGACAAAGCCTGCCCCGCTGTAGATCTTCATCAGCGAGCCAGTGACGGTAATTCGTCCTTCCGGGAAGATCACCACCGGACGGCCTGTATCAATCAGCCTGACCAGCTGCTTCAGCGCCATAGGCCGGGTCGGATCCAGCGGCACAAAGTCGATAAAGGGTTTCGCCAGACGCATAAACCAGCTTTCGCTGATGGTCGAGTAGACGGCAAACACCGGCTTGATGGGCAAAAATAGCGCCAGCAGCATGCCGTCCAGAAACGACATATGGTTCGGTGTGATCAAGACCTTCTGCTTATGCAGTTCGGCGACGTCGCCCCGCAGTTCGACCCGCCATAACAGGCGAAACATCAGGCGTAATAGTTTGAAAGCCATGCCGGTTCCTTAGCATCGTGAAAAATAGCCCTCACGATGCAGGATTTGACGCGGTTCGACAACCGAATTATCGGTTACCTGACGCCGCCTCAGGGGGCCTGCCAGCCTCCGCCGAGTGCGGCAATCAGCGCCACGCTGCTGACCCACTGCGTGCTCTGCAGCGTCAGCAAACTCTGCTGCGCACTCAGGCTGCTGTTCTCTGTCGTTGCCACATCCAGGTAGTCAATCATGCCCGACTCATATTGCAGACGCGTCACCCGCGCCGAAGTCTGCGCCGCGTCAGTGGCCCGCTGTTGCGCGGCGATCTCACCCTCCAGCGTGTTCAGTTCCACCAGCTTATCCTCCACCTCCTGCATCGCGGTCAGCACCGTCTGACGATAGGTGGCCACGCTGGCATCCCAGCTCGCCCGCGCCTGATCGACCTGTGCTGTGGTCGCGCCCGCATCGAGCAGCGTGCCGCTCAGCTCCGGCCCCAGCGACCAGACGCGGTTCGGCAGCGAGAACAGTGAATGCAGCACGGAAGAACTGACGCCCCCGCTGGCGCTCAGAGTCAGGTCGGGATAGTAACCGGCCACCGCCACACCCACGGCGGCATTGGCGGCGGCCATGTTGCGTTCGGCGTAAGCGATGTCGGGACGGCGCTGCAACAGCTCGCCCGGCAGACCCGCCGGAATCGCGGGCAGCGAGGCCGTCAGCGGCGCGGCGGTCAGGCTGAAGTCGGCGGGGGCTTTGCCAACCAGCAGCGCAATGGCGTGCTCCATCTGCGCCCGCTGCCACTGATAATCCTGCGCCGAGGCGCTGGCGCTCTCCATCTGAAGCTGCGCCTGGGCCAGCGTGGCACGTGACGCGGTGCCCGCCTGATACTGGCTATTAATCACTTTCAGGTAGCGCTGATAAGCATCAACGCTCTGCTGATAAAGCGCGATTTTCTGATCCATGATGCGCAGCTGGAAATAGTCCTGCGCCAGCTCAGACTGGGCGCTCAGGGTGATGTTGGCCAATTCCGCCGCGCTGGCCGAGGCGCTGGCGCGGTTCTCCTCCAGCGTGCGCCGCAGTTTGCCCCACAGATCCAGCTCCCAGCTGGCACTCAGATCCGCCTGATGACTGCTGCTGGTGGTGCGAACGCTGCTGTCCGTGGCATGGCTGCCGCTGCGCGTTGCGCTGCCGTCATAGTCCAGCGAGGGAAACAGCGCCGCGCGTGACTCAGCCGCCAGTGCCTGCGCCTGCCGGTACTGCGCGGCATAGGATGCTACGTTCTGATTCGACACGCTGACCCGGCTCAGCAGTCCGCTGAGCGTGGCGTCATGATAAACCGACCACCATTCGCCTTTGCTTTGCGCGTCCAGCGGCGTCGCCTGCTGCCAGCCTCGGGCCTCTTTATAGTGAACCGGCATCGCCACCGCCGGGCGCTGATAGTCGGGACCGACGCTACAGCCGCCCAGCAGCAGCACAACAAACGGGATGAGAGGTTTCATGGATCAGGATTCCGCATGGCGCAGACGACGCCATTGACGTTGAGTGACACGGCCCAGACGATCGAGCCAAAGATAAACAACCGGCGTGGTAAACAGCGTCAGCAGCTGGCTGAGCGCCAGTCCGCCCGCGATAGCGATCCCCAATGGGCTGCGCAGGTCGGCATCACCGCCGCTGCCCAGCGCGAGCGGCAACGCGCCAAAGAAGGCGGCCAGCGTGGTCATCATGATCGGCCGGAAGCGCATCAGGCACGCCTGGGTGATCGCCTGCTGCGGCGACATGCCCAGCCGCCGCTCCGCGTCGATGGCGAAATCGATCATCATGATGGCGTTCTTTTTCACGATGCCGATCAGCAGGATGATGCCAATCAGCGCGATCACCGTGAGCTGCGTGTTGGTCAGCAGCAGCAGTAACATCGCCCCGACGCCCGCTGACGGCAGCGTCGAGAGAATGGTCAGCGGATGGATATAGCTCTCATAGAGCACGCCGAGCACGATATAGACCGCCGCCAGCGCCGCCAGAATCAGCCATGGCATGGTGGCGGTCAGCTGTGAAAAGGCCGCCGCGGTACCGGCAAAACCGGCATGAATAGTCGACGGCAGGCCCAGCTTCGCCATCGCCTGTTTAATCAGCAACTGCGCCTGCTCCAGCGAGACGCCATCATTCAGATTAAATGCCACCGTGCTGGTGGCCGACTGGCCCTGATGTGCCACCGACAGCGGTGCATTACCGCCGCTAAAGCGGACAAAGGCGGAGAGCGGCACGCGGTCACCGCTGTCGTTAATCACATAGAGCTGCTGCAGCGTCTCCGGATTCGCGGTGTCGCTGTCCTGCAGCGACATCACCACGTGATACTGATTCAGAGTGTGGTAAAGCGTGGCGATCTGCCGCTGGCTGAACGCATTGTTCAGCAGCGTATCCAGCATTTTCACGTTGACGCCCAGCCGGGTGGCGCGGTCACGATCGATGGTCAGCTCCACCTCCTGGCCACCGGTCTGCGAATCGGAATCTACGCTGTTGAGCTGGGGAATTGCCGCCAGCGCTGCCTGCACTTTCGGCGTCCAGACCCGCAGCAGCTCAAGATCGTCTGCCTGCAGGCTGTACTGCCAGGTCGCGTTAGCGCTGCGGCCGCCAATGTGCAGATCCTGCGCCGCCATCAGGAACATCTGCGCCCCGGCGATATGACTGGTTTTGCGCGTCAGCCGGTTGGCCACCTCGGTAGCCGTGGCGTCGCGCTGGTCAAAATCCTTCAGCCGCACAAAAAAGTTGGCGCTGTTGCGGGAGCCAAACATCCCGCTGCCCATCGACGACATCACGCTCTCGACCGCCGGATCTTTCTGAATGATCTTCGTAAACATCAGCATTTTCGGCTTCATCGCCTGGAATGAGATGTTCTGATCGGCGCGTAGCGCACCCATCAGCAGCCCGGTGTCCTGATTGGGGAAAAAGCCCTTCTGCACCACGGTGAACAGAAATACATTGAGCAGCACGGTCAGCAGCAGACTGAGCAGCGTCAGCTTCTGATGGCGCATTACCCATGCCAGCCCGCGTCCGTAGGCGGCCAGCAGGCGATTCAGCTGGTTTTCAATAAACTGATAAAGCGGATGCGGCCGCTGGCTGACGGGCGGCTTCGGTTTCAGCAGGCGCGCGCAGAGCATCGGCGTCAGGCTGAGTGAGACAAACAGCGAGATCAGCAGCGACACGGTGAGCGTCACGGCAAATTCACGGAACAGCCGACCGACAATGCTGCCCATCAGCAGGATCGGGATGAACACGGCGATTAGCGACACGGTCATCGACAGCACGGTGAAGCTCACCTCCTGTGCCCCGCGCAGCGCCGCCCGCAGCGGACTCAGCCCGCGCTCAATGTGACGGGTGATGTTCTCCAGCACCACAATCGCATCATCCACCACGAAGCCGGTGGAGATAATCAGCGCCATCAGCGACAGGTTATCCAGACTGTAACCCAGCAGGTACATCACCGCGCAGGTGCCGATCAGCGATACCGGCAGCGCCAGCGCCGGAATGATCACCGCCTGCAGATTGCGCAGGAAAATAAACACCACCGCAATCACCAGCAGCACTGCGATCAGCAGCGTCTCTTCAGTGTCATACAGCGAGGCGCGCACGCCGGGCGAACGGTCAACCACCACTTTCAGCTGACTGTCAGCGGGCAGACTTTTTTCCAGCAGCGGCAGTTGCGCTTTTATCGCGTCGATGGTTTCGAGCATGTTCGCGCCCGCCTGACGTTTAATGCCGATCATCACCGCGGGCGTGGCATTAAGGAATCCGGCCTGATAGCGATCTTCCACCGAGTCATAGACCGTGGCGACGTCGCGCAGCCGCACCGCCTTGCCCTGTTTATAGGTGATGATCAGATCGCGGTAGCTGGCGGCCTTCTCCAGCTGGCCGTTGCTGTCCACCAGCCACGACTGGTCACTGCTCTGCAAAATCCCCTTAGGCAGATTAGTCGTACTGTTGGCGACAGCGGCGCGCACCGTCTCCAGCGAGATGCCGTAGTGGGTCAGCTTCAGCGGCTGCAGATCAATGCGCACCGCGGGTAAGGCGCTGCCCATCAGCGACACTTCTCCCACGCCCTGCACCTGTCCCATCGCCTGTTCGATCTTGCTCTCCGCCAGGTCATAAAGCTCGCCGGGCGTCCGGGTGGCGGAGGTCAGCGCCAGCATCACAATGGGCGCATCTGACGGATTGGCTTTGCGATAAGTGGGCAGCGAGGCCATCGCGCTCGGCAGCAGGCTGCGCGCCGCGTTGATCGCCGCCTGTACATCGCGCGCCGCGCCGTTGATATCGCGGTCCAGCTCAAACTGCAGGATGACCGTGCTGGAGCCCTGCGAACTGCTGGAGGTCATCTCACTGATACCGGCAATCTGCCCCAGCGCACGTTCCAGCGGCGTAGCGACGGTGGCGGCCATTGTTTCCGGGCTGGCCCCCGCCAGGCTGGCACTGACCATGATGGTCGGGAAATCCACCTGCGGCAGCGGTGCCACTGGCAGCAGCCGGTACCCCAGCGCGCCGAGCAGCAGGATCGCCAGCGTCAGCAGCAGCGTCGCCACCGGACGAAAGATAAACAGCCGGGTCAGATTCATTGCCCGCTCCGCGCCTGCTGCTGACGGCGTTTCACCCAGGCGTTGCCGCGCTGCGCCAGCCCATCAAACAGGAGGTAGATCACCGGCGTGGAGAAGAGCGTCAGCACCTGACTGACAATCAGCCCGCCGACAATCACCAGCCCCAGCGGCTGCCGCAGCTCTGCGCCCGAGCCGGAGGCCAGCATCAGCGGTAACGCGCCGAGCAGCGCCGCCATCGTCGTCATCAGGATCGGGCGGAAGCGCAGCAGGCAGGCCTGATGAATTGCGTCACGCGCGCTGAGGTGCTGCTTATGTTCCGCCTCCAGCGCGAAGTCGATCATCATGATGGCGTTCTTTTTCACGATGCCGATCAACAGGATGACGCCAATCAGTGCAATCAGGCTGAACTCCGTGCCTGCCAGCAACAGCGTGAGCAGCGCGCCCACCGCCGCCGACGGCAGCGTTGAGAGAATGGTGACCGGATGGATAAAGCTTTCGTAAAGGATGCCGAGCACCACATACATGGTGATCAGCGCCGCCAGAATCAGCCACAGCGTGTTGCCGGTGGCGCTCTGGAACGCCGAGGTTTCCCCCTGATAACGCAGGGTTGTGCTCTCCGGCAGGTGCAACTGCTGCCGCACCTCGGCGATCGCCCGCTGCCCATCCTCCAGCGAGTAGCCCGGATTGAGGTTGAAGGAGATCATCACCGCCGGAAACTGATTTAGCCGCATGTGCATGAGCGAGCCGGTGCGCTGATGAATTGTGGCGATAGCAGTGAGTTTCACCATGCCGCTGCTGGTGGATGTCGTGTCAGAGGCTGAGGTGGACGTTGATGAAGACGAAGATGTTGACGTTGACGTTGACGAAGACGTTGATGACGAAGCCGTGCTGGTGGATGACGCCGAACTGCTGCTGCCAGACGATTGCAGCCAGACATCATCAAACGACGCCGGCCCCTGTTGGTAAGCCGGAGCCACTTCCAGCACCACCCGATACTGATTCGACTGGGTGAAAATAGTCGAGACCAGGCGCTGACCAAAAGCGTTATAAAGCGCGGTGTCCACGTCCGACGCCGTAATGCCAAAGCGCGCCGCTTTATCGCGGTTCAGCTCAACGTAAGAGACGCGTCCCTGATCCTGCAGGTTACTCACCACGCCATTAAACTCGGGCCGCTGCTGCAACGCCGCCACCAGTTTTGGCGACGCGCTGACCAGATTTTCACTGTCGGCGTCGTCGAGGGTGAACTGATACTGACTCGGTGAGACCTGATCGTTGACGGTAAGATCCTGCGCCGGTTGCAAATAGAGCCGGATGCCCGGCACATCGGCGGTCGCCTGTTGCAGTTGTTTAATCACCTCATCCGCTTTCACATCACGCGAGCCAAACGGCTTAAGGTTGATCTGTAAACGTCCACTGTTGAGGCTGGTGTTAGTGCCGTCGATGCCGATAGTCGATGAGACGCTCTCCACCGCCGGGTTTTTCAGGATCAGCGCCGAGAGCGCCTGCTGTCGCGTCGCCATCGCGTTAAACGAGACATCCTGCGAGGCGACGGTAATGCCCTGAATCAATCCGGTATCCTGAGTCGGGAAGAAGCCTTTCGGCACCATCATGTAGAGCAGCGCGGTCAGTCCGAAGGACGCCAGCGCCACCAGCAACGTCAGTTTCTGATGGTTCAGCACCACGGTCAGCAGCCGGTCATAGCCGCGCACCAGGCGGTCGAACAGTTCGCCGCCCTTGCGGGCAAATGTTGACTGCTGTTCGGGCGGAATGTGGCGCAGCAGATACGCGCACAGCATCGGGGTCAGGGTCAGCGATACCACCATCGACACCAGAATTGCCACCGCCAGGGTAATCGCAAACTCCCGGAACAGTCGCCCGACCACATCGCCCATAAACAGCAGCGGGATCAGTACCGCAATCAGGGAAAAAGTCAGCGAGATAATGGTGAAGCCAATCTGCTGGGAGCCTTTCAGCGCCGCTTCCATAGGCGACTCACCCTGCTCCAGCCGCCGGGAGATGTTCTCGACTACCACGATGGCGTCATCAATGACAAAACCGGTGGCGATAGTCAGCGCCATCAGCGACAGATTATTCAGGCTGAAGCCCGCCAGATACATCACACCAAAGGTGCCGACCAGCGACAGCGGCACTGCCACGCTCGGAATCAGCGTGGCGGCCACGTTGCGCAGGAACAGGAAAGTCACCATCACCACCAGCGCAATCGACAGCATCAGTTCAAACTGCACGTCACTGATCGAGGCGCGGATGGTCTGGGTACGATCGGAGAGAATCGTCATCTTCACCCCGTCCGGCAGCGCCGCCTGTAACGCGGGGAGCTGCGCCTTGATGTTGTCCACCACCTGAATCACGTTCGCGCCCGGCTGGCGCTGCACGCTGATCACAATCGCCGGCTGGTTGTTGGCCCACGCCGACTGGAAGCTGTTCTCCGCGCCCTGTTCGATATGGGCGATATCTTTCAGGCGCAGCGCCGCGCCATTTTCATAGGTGAGGATCAGGTTGCCGTACTCGGTTGCGGTGCGCAGCTGGTCGTTGGCGTCGATGGTGACCGAATGATATTTACCGTCAAAGCCGCCTTTGGAGCCATTGACGTTGCTGTTGCCAATCAGCGTATTCACCGCCTCCAGCGTCAGATGATGCGCCGCCAGCGCCTGAGGATTCATCTGCACCCGAATCGCGGGCTGATGTCCGCCCGCCAGCGTCACCATCCCGACACCGGAAATCTGCGACAGCTTCAGCGCCACCCGGTTATTGACCAGATCCTGCACCTCAGTCAGCGGCAGCGTGCTGGAACTGGCCGCCAGCGTCACTACCGCGCTGTCCGCCGGATTGACCTTTTTGTAGGTCGGCGGGTTGGGCAGATCGTCGGGCAGCAGGTTATTTGCCGCATTGATCGCCGCCTGCACCTCCTGCTCGGCGACATCCAGCGACAGATCGAGGCTGAACTTCAGGGTAATGATCGACGAGCCGCTGGCGCTGGTGGAGCTCATCTGGCTCAGCCCCGCCATCTGCCCTAACTGGCGCTCCAGCGGCGACGTGACCGACGACGCCATCACATCCGGGCTGGCGCCCGGATAGAGCGTGGTGACCTGAATGGTCGGATAGTCGACCTGCGGCAGCGCCGAGGTCGACAGGAATTTATAGGCAAAAATCCCGGAGATCAGCACGCCGACCATCAGCAGAATGGTGGCGACCGGACGCAGAATAAACAGGCGAGACGGATTCATTTCGACACAGTACCGGCAGCGGGCGTCTCATCGGCCAGCGTGACTTTGCTGCCGCTGGTGAGGCGATCGATCCCTTCCGTCACCAGCCGATCGCCCGGTGAAACACCGCTGAGGATCGCCTGCTGATCGTCTCCGAACGCGGGGCCGGTGGTGACCGCTTTGCGCGTTACGGTGTGATCCTGATTGATCACAAAGACGAAGCTGCCGTCGCTGCTCAACTGCAGCGCCTGCGCCGGGATCACCGTCGCGCCTTTCAGCACCCGGGTCTGCAGCCGCAGATTCACAAACTGGTTAGCAAACAGCGACTCATCCTGGTTGGCAAACACCGCTTTCAGCGCCACGGTACCGGTGGCGGTGTCGATCTGGTTGCTGATGAACTTCACTTCGCCGCTGGCGAGCTGATGCTGGTTGTCCTGATCAAACAGCATGGCGGGCAGGCTCTGGCCCTGATGCAGCACGCTGACCAGCGTCGGGATTTCGCTTTGCGGCACGCTAAAGGTTACAGCGGCGGGCTGCATCTGGGTGATGGTCACCAGGCCGGTGCTGCTGGCGCTCTGTACCATGTTGCCGGGATCGACCTGACGCAGACCGACGCGCCCGCTGATCGGGGCAGTGATCCGGGCATATTCAATGCTCAGCTTCGCACTGGCGATCTGCGCCTGATCGGCGGCGACCGCACCGCGATATTGCCCGACGGTGGCAATCTGGCTGTCCAGATCCTGACGCGCCAGCGCGTCCTGCGCCGCCAGTTTACGGTAGCGCGCCAGCGTCAGTTCGGCGCTGTTCAGCAGCGCCTGGTTTTCGCTGAGTTCGCCCTGATACTGGTTCAGCGTCGCCTGATAGCTGCGCGGATCGATCTGCGCCAGCAACTGCCCGGCGCTGACCTTCTGCCCTTCGGTAAAGAAAACCTGCTCCAGCTGGCCGTCAACGCGGCTGGTCACCGTCACGCTGGCGTTGGGGATCACCGTGCCGAGCGCATTGAGCCACACCGGCACATCCGCCGTGCTGGCTATACCGCTGTGAACCAGCGTCGCCCCGCCGCCCATCGTGCCATGCGCGCCATGTCTGCCCGGCGGCATCCCCTCACCCGGCGCGTGTCCCGCCGTCAGCAGACGCCAGACAACGCCAGCCACAATCGCAACCACCAGCAACAGGAGCAGCCATTTGAGCCCAAAAGTACGACCGGGGCGAGAAAGGTGAGTCATCGTCAAACTCTTCAGATAAGCAGAAAAAGAAATCCCGGAACGTGCGGAATGCGGCAGTGATAACCGGCTGAGGCGAGCAAAAAAACACCAGGCTTCACGGCGGCCATTATCGGTGAAAGGCGACGCGCCTTTCTATTGGCAAACTGTCAGGGTTTCGTTAAGAACGATGATGATTTAACGGCGGTTTATACAGCGGTGAAGGCAGAGTCCGGCGAGCAGGCAAAAAAAACCCACGCATCTGCGTGGGTTGGTGTAATAACAGGGATCTCACTGCCGAAGCGGTGTTGTTTTCACACCCATCAATACCTCTGGGACTGCTATCCTCGCACTGATTGACTGCGCGGAGACAGCGGGAAAACGCAACCGAATTCGGGGAAGTGCAACGAGGTGTGAATATCTTTCACGCCTCGCTTACACTCTGATTATTCTAAGATTTATCCGAAGGGTTAGCCGGGGGTTTGGTGTAGATGGCGTCCGGTGCAATATTCATGTGTTTGAGCACCGGTCCCATGATATTACCGAACACTGGTGCAGCCACCGAGCCACCAAAGTGATCGCCTGCCGTCGGATGGTTGATCATCACCACCAGCGCCACTTCCGGATGGCTGGCGGGAGCAATACCGGCGGTGTAGTTGACGTAGCCGCCATCATACTTGCCGCTGGTGCCCATTTTTTCCGCCGTACCGGTTTTGGTTGCCAGACGATAGCCCGGTACGGCGGCTTTCAGACCGGTTCCGCCCGGCAGGACGTCACTCTCCAGCATATGCACCACCTCTTTTACCGTTTCCGTGTTGGCAACCTGCCGTCCCATGACCGGTGGCGTGACGCGGGTAATCGACAGCGGACGGTAAACGCCATAAGCGCCGAGCGTGGCGTATTCACGGGCAATCTGCAGCGGCGTAACGCGCAGGCCATAACCAAAGGAGAAGGTAGCCCGCTCAATATCGGCCCAGCGGGCGCGGTGCAGCGGGAAGTAGCCAACGCTTTCGCCGGTCAGACCTAAGCCGGTCGGTTTGCCCAGGCCGAACGCATGATAGGTGTTTACCAGCGCTTCAGCGGGCATCGCCAGCGCAAGGTGTGACACGCCGATGTCGCTCGATTTCTGCAGAATGCCAGTCATGGTCAGGCGCGGCCAGTGGCCGACGTCGCGGATCAGGTGGCCGTTCACGCTGTAAGGCGTGGTGTCGATCACCGAGTCCGGGCGCACCAGATGGCGCTCCAGCGCTTCCATCACCACTAATGGCTTCACGGTCGATCCCGGCTCGTAGCTGTCGTTGATCGCCGAGTTACGCATCTGCGCCGGGGTAGCCCCTTCATAGTTGTTAGGGTTGAACGACGGATAGGAAGCCATTGCCAGAATCTCGCCGGTGTCGATTTTCACCAGCACGGCGGCACCCGAGTCCGCCTTGTTGATCAGCACGCCGTCGCGCAGTTTGCTGTAGAGCGTGTACTGGTCATATTTGTCGATGCTGAGCTGCACCGTTGGCGGCTGGGTCGGCGGCTGATAGTTGATCATCGCGATGATATTGCCCGCCGCATCCTGACGATAGACCTCTTTGCCCGGCTCGCCCTGCAACACCTTATCGAAGCCTTTTTCCAGGCCGTTCAGACCGACGTTATCCGCCCCGACGATGCCGATCAGCGGCGCAGAGGCTTCACTCATCGGATAGAAACGGCTGTCGTCATAGACTTCACTGATGCCTTTCAGCTTCAGCTCTTTAATATCTTTGGCGATGCCCAGTTCGACTTTACGCCCCAGATAGAGGAAGCGACGTTTCGGGTTGGCGGTGATCTGCGCCGCCAGCTCTTCGGGACGAGTATTCAGCGCCGCTGCAAGGTAGGCCCATTTGGCACTGGTAAAATCGGGGTTGCTCTCCAGCACGCGCTGCGGATCCGCAATCACATCGCGTGATGGCACGCTGAGCGCCAGGGCTTCGCCGTTACGATCCAGCAGGGTACCGCGGCTGGTCGGCAGCGTGACGGTACGCAGCGATCGCTGATCCGCTTCGTGCTCCAGCATCGGCTGATTCAGGAACTGCAGGTCCGCTACGCGCGCCAGCAGCACCACCAGACAGGTCGTGACACCGAGGCAGATCAGGCGAAAACGAAAAGGGTTGAACGGCGCTTTTATCTGGTCTTTTCCCAGTAGTTTTTTAATCCGGGGCATGGCATTCCGCTGCGCAAAATAAAGAGAAAGGGGCTGGTGCCAGCAGTTATAAAGAAAGCGCTGGCTGTATAACAGGAAAACTGTGTATCAGTTCGTTATCGGCCACGGATTTCAGGCAAAAAAAACCTGCGCATCTGCGCAGGTTGGTGTAATCAAGAAAATCTATTGATGTTCACCCATCAATACCTCTGGGACCCTGAATGTAGCAAGAGGGATTGATCGGCTGCTATCTCTCAAACGCAACAGTTACCCGCAAAATGTAACCAGCCATGAGATCCTTACGCTATTGTGCAATCCTGATGTTTTTTGATTTCTACCAGGCAACTCATGGCATTTGGCCCCTGCGTTAGCGACGACGTACCGATGTCGAGCGTCAGCACATTGGGGTTACCCGCGCGATCGTGCGGCTGCCACGCCTTGCCGAAGCCGGGATCAAACCAGGCCCCGGTGGAGATAATCACCACGCCCTGCGTCACGCCCTCGGTGATCCGCACGCCCGCCAGCATCACGCCGCGTGCGTTGCTTACCTCAATCTCGTCGCCCTCCACCAGCCCACGCGGGGCTGCATCCTGCGGATGCATGTAGAGCGTTTCGTGTCCGGCAGTTTTATTGCCCTGCACCGTTTCGGTGGCATCCAGCTGGCTGTGTAACCGGTCGGAAGGCTGAATCGAGATCATGTGCAGCGGATAGTCGCGGCTGACCGCCGAACCGAGCCACTCCTGCGGTTCACGCCACTCCGGATGGCCGGCAAAATCGTCAAGCTGGTAGTCCGCAATGGTCTGGCTGAAAAGCTCGATTTTGCCGCTGGCAGTTTTAATCGGATTGCCATGCGGATCGGCGCGGAATTCCTCCATAAACTGATAGGGCTTACCGCCTTCCGGAATTTCCACAAAGCCGCGCTGCCAGAACGCTTCAAACTCCGGGAAATCGATGCCTTTGCGCTGATGTGCGGTCGCACACTGCTGATAAAGATGGGCGATCCACTGCATCTCGTTGCGCCCTTCGGTGAAGGTGTCGCGATAGCCGAGGCGCTCCGCCAGGTCAGCAAAAATATCGAAGTCGTTGCGCGCCTGATGCTGCGGCTTAATCGCCTGATGCATCGCCAGCACAAAGCGGTCACGTGAGGAGCCGCCGATGTCATTGCGTTCCAGCGTGGTGGTCGCGGGCAGCACAATGTCCGCCATCTGCGCAGCAGGCGTCCAGACAATATCCTGCACGACCACGGTATCGGGGCGTTGCCAGCCCTCCACCAGCCGGTTCAGCTGCTGGTGATGATGGAAAGGATTGCCGCCCGCCCAGTGCACCATGTGAATGTCGGGATAGTGCAGCGTTTCGCCCTGGAAGCGGTAAGGCTGGCCGGGATTGAGCAGCATATCGCTGATGCGCGCCACCGGAATCGACAGTCCCGAAGGATTCGGGCCGGTGCTCATCATCGGAGCCGGACCTTCCTGGCGCGGGTTGCCGACGCTGTTCATCGAACCGTGACCAAAGGAGAAACCCGCGCCCGGCAGGCCTGGCTGACCGAGCATCGACGACAGCGCAATCATCATCCAGTAAGGCTGTTCGCCGCGATGGGCGCGCTGAACGGAATAGGAGCAGGTAATAAAGCTGCGCTTGCCGGTAAGCTGCTGCGCCAGCTGCACAATACGGTCAGCCGGGATGCCGGTGATACGGCTGGCCCAGCCGGCGGTTTTCGCTACGCCGTCGGTTTCGCCCAGCAGATAGGCACGCAGCTGCGGCCAGCCAGTGCAGTGGCTGGCGAGAAAGGCTTCGTCAACCGCGCCGCGCTGGGTAATCTCATGACCCAGTGCCAGCATCAGCGCCACGTCGGTATTGGGACGAATCGGGATCCACTCAGCGTTAACAAATTCCGGACAGTCATCACGCATCGGGCTGATGTTGATTACCGGCGTGCCTTTAGCTGCCAGCTGCATCAGCGCCGGTTTCAGGCTGTGCTGCCCCGCGCCTCCCGAGGCGACCTGGGCGTTTTTCAGCGCCAGCCCACCAAAGGCGACAAAAATTTCGGCATGCTCCACCACCTGCGGCCATTCGGTGACGCGCCCGGTCAGCGGCATATAGGTGCCAATCACATAGGGCAGGAAGAACTGCGCCGCGCCCCAGCTGTAGTTGCCCTGCTGATCGACGCCGCCGCCGCCCTGAAAGTAGAAACGACGAACCAGAGTGCGGGCGTGGTTGACGCGACCGGCCGATGACCAGCCGTAGGAGCCGTTGAAAATGCCCGAGGCACCGTAGCGCTCACGAATGCGGCGATTCTCTTCCGCCACCAGATCCAGCGCGGTTTCCCAGTCGACGGCGACGAAATCTTCCCGACCACGCAGCGTGCGGTCGCTCTTCTCGCGTGACTTCAGCCACGAGCGGCGCACCATCGGCTGGCGAATGCGTTTGTCGGAGTAGACCAGCTCGGGAATGGTGTGGATCATCGGTGACGGATCGGCATCGGCGAAGAAAGGTTCGCAGCCAATCAGGCGATCGTTTTCAGTGACGGCGGTAAAGGCGCCCCAGTGAGCCAGATGTGGCACTTTGGTTTTCATGGTTGTTTTTCACGGTAGCCAGGTGGGAGATTGAGCATAGCATGGGGCGGCGGCTGAGCAGAAGATGTGCCTGCGGGTCCGATTTTGCCCCTTTTTGCGACGACGCTGGCATTCTGTCGGGTTGATGTGTCCGCCCTTTTCCGTAACACTGATGCGATGTGTAAACGTTTTCCCCAAAGCAGGTCAACGCATGGCTACCATAAAGGATGTTGCGCGACTGGCGGGCGTTTCTGTCGCCACAGTCTCACGTGTAATCAATAATTCTCCCAAAGCCAGCGACAGCTCCCGACAGGCCGTAGGCCAGGCGATGGAGCAGCTTCAGTATCACCCGAATGCCAATGCACGCGCGCTGGCGCAGCAATCGACCGAAACGCTCGGCCTGATTGTTGGTGACGTTTCCGATCCCTTTTTCGGCGCGATGGTTAAAGCCGTGGATGAAGTGGCGGGCGACACCGGTAACTTTTTGCTGATTGGTAACGGTTACCATAATGAGCAAAAAGAGCGGCAGGCGATTGAACAGCTGATGCGTCATCGCTGCGCGGCGCTGGTGGTTCATGCCAAGAAAATTCCCGACGCAGAACTGGAAGTGCTGATGAAGCAGGTGCCCGGAATGGTGCTGCTGAACCGGCTGATAAAAGGCTTCGAAAAACGCTGTATTGCGCTCGACGATCGCTACGGCGCCTGGCTGGCCACCCGTCATCTGATCCAGCTTGGCCACCAGAATATCGCCTTTATCTGCTCGACCCACACCATCTCCGATGCCGAAGATCGCCTGCAGGGCTACTACGATGCGCTCAAAGAACACGGCCTGCCGTGCAGCGATCGACTGGTCACCTGGGGCGAGCCGGATGAAGTCGGCGGTGAGCAGGCGATGACGGAACTGCTGGGACGCGGCAAGAATTTCACCGCCGTCGCCTGCTACAACGACTCCATGGCGGCAGGCGCATTGGCGGTGTTGAGCGATAACGGCGTTCGCGTGCCGGAAGAGATGTCGCTGATCGGCTTCGATGATGTGCTGGTGTCGCGCTATGTGCGACCGCGCCTCACCACCGTCCGCTATCCGATTGTCACCATGGCGCAGCAGGCGGCCCAGCTGGCCCTGGCGCTGGCCCACGATCTGCCGCTGCCGGAAGTGACCCACATGTTCAGCCCGACGCTGGTGCGCCGCCACTCGGTCAGCGGCCCGGCCTGACGCGACGGTGGCCGGTTCAGCCGGCCACCGCACTTACTGAAAGGCGCGCAGCAGCGTCTCCAGCGGCCTCACCAGCGCTATCACCGTTTCATCCTGCACCTCTGCGGCGGCATCCAGTGTCGCATGCATCTCCGCCACTTCACTGGCACCAAATGCCTGATTACGGACGTAAGCATTCACCAGGGCGAGGCCCATAGCGCTCAGCACCTCGATCTGCTGCACGCTGTGCGCCAGCGGCTTCAGCGGCGCGCTGCCGGTGATGATTGGCATTACCGCAGTCGTGTTGGCCTGCCAGCGCTGCAGCGGCGCGCGAACCGCGGAGGCGGCAGCCGGATTATTACGGTTAGCGATTAATACCGCGACCTGCTGCTCCAGCTGACGCACCGCCTCACTCTCGGCGGGCAGCACATCGGCCAGCCGGTTTAACGGCTCATCGTAGTTGTAATGACCCGCCTGAAACTTCAGATGCTGACGCGTGTAGTACTGCGCCGGTTCCAGCACTTCGGCCAGCACCCGCAGCGGGGCGATATCGTGCCCGCTGGCCAGCCGCATCATCTGCTGCTCCGTCTGGGCATGTTGCAGCGTTCCCACTGACACGGTGCTCCAGCGATCCATCGCTGCCAGTCGTGAATACATCGAATCCATGTTAGTGACATTTTCTGCGGACCATAACCGCTCGGCCACCACAAAGGCGCGCGGCCACAATTTGGTATCGATAATCTGGCTGTTGATGTTTTCCGCCCACAGCGCCGCCTCACCACCCAGCAGATTTTTCTGCACCTGTTCTGGCGTGGGCAGCACGGGCGCGATGCCCGCAGGCAGCTGCATCAGGCGCTGACCGCTGGCGGGATAACGCACGTTGCCCACCAGCACATAGCCTTTGAGAGACTGCTGCTGCAGCGTGAACACCGGCTGGAACGGCCCCATCCAGCTATCCACAGTGAACTGCACCTGCTGTGTCGAGAGCCAGTTGATCTGACTGACCATCCGCCGGGCTTTGCCGTCGAAGTCAATAAAACCGCGCCAGCCCGGCTCGCCCTGAATCAGCGTAAAGCTGCCCTTCACCGGGCTGCCTTTCAGCCGCGGCATCGTGAATGACCAGCTCTGCGCCTGATCGCCGGGCCGCAGACGATCCTGGCCGTTGAGGCCCTGTGGCGTGACCTCATTGCGGTAGTGATAGCTGGCAGGCTGTGGCTGATCGAGGTAGAAACCGGTTGAGAGGATACTGCGAGTGTTCTCTTTTGCCAGCGCACTCAGCGCATCCTGGCCCTGCCACGACTGGATCAGAATGCTGCGCGGCAGATCGGGATGGGCGATCTCATCCCAGCCCACCATCTGACGCTGATGGGCTTCGAGGATCTTTTCCACCCGCTGATTGAAGTACGCCTGAAGCGCATGCGCATCTTTCAGATCGTGCTCGCGCATAAATTGCTGAATCGCGTGAGAGTCGTTCCACTGTGTGGGATCGACTTCATCGCCGCCGATGTGCAGCCACGGGTCGGGGAAGATCGCCGCCATCTCACCCACCAGCGTATCGATCACCTGATAAACCTGTTCGTTGCTGGGATCGAGCAGTGGTTTAAAGACGCCCCAGCCCCGCTCCATCTGCCAGGGGCCAGGTGCGCTAATCAGTTCCGGCATCGCCACCGCCAGCGCGGAAGCATGTCCCGGCATATCCAGCTCGGGCACCACACGCACTCCGCGATCGGTGGCATATTTCACGATCTCACGCATCTGCTGCTGGCTGTAATAGTTGCCATCGCTGGCTTTCTGCTGCAGTTGGGGATAGTGGCTGGAGGCGAAGCGCCAGCCCTGATCGTCGGTGAGATGCCAGTGAAAGACGTTCATTCGTGCAGCGGCGATGCCGTCGATCTGACGTTTAAGCGTCTCCACCGGCATAAAGTGACGCGCCGTGTCGATCAGCACGCCACGCCACGGAAAGCGCGGATGATCGTGGATGGTGATGTAAGGGATAGTCGTGCCCTGTGCGCTGTTCTGGATCAGCTGCAGCACCGTTTCCATGCCGCGCATCGCGCCAAAACGGCTGGGTGCGGTTAACAGCACGCCATCGCCATCGACCTGTAACTGATAGCTCTCATCGCTGTCAGGAAGCGGCAGCGGGTCTACCGCCTCTGCAATCACGATGCGGATAGTCGGTGCGCCCACCGGCTGGGTTGCGGGCAACAGCGGCCAGCCGGTCTGATTGCTGATGCGCTCCAGCCAGCGTGCTTCGGCACCCGCCAGGTGATCACCTGAGATTTGCAGCGTCAGTTGCGGCGTCAGCGTGAGCGCGCCACCGCTGACGGGCTGCTCCACCTGTTGCGGCCAGGGCATCAGTGGCAGCGGACTGGCCTGGGCGAGCGTGCAGAGGGCCGAAAGCAGGAGCAGAGAACGGGGTAACCACATTGGCGGGCATCCTTGTAACGTCAACGTTTAACAGGCAGAACTTTGATTAAAGTTGCTGCGCGCCGATCCGCCAGTAAATTCCGCAGGAAACCTTAACCCTGCCCCATTTTTTACATCAGTCGGAATTTTCTACCGGCTTGAGCCTTCCTTGTTTCAGGTCAAATCAGAGCGTAATAATTCGCAGAAATCACTACATGTAGGGCATAGAATCCTCCTGACCCCTATATGTAGTTTATGGAGAAAGAAATGGCGACGGTGGTAATCAAGCGTGATGGATGCCGGACAGGCTTTGACGCGCAGCGTATTGAGCAGGCCGTAGCGGCAGCGGCAAAAGCAGCAAAAGTCGATGACCTGGCCTGGTGCGCGCAGGTTGCTGAGCGCGTTGCTTTGCGCCTGGCCGCGCGTCCGGAGGTGGATATCCGTGAGATTCAGTGTGCGGTAGAAGAGACGCTGATGGCGGGCCCTTATCCGCAGCTGGCCCGCGCCTACATTGAATACCGCCACGATCGCGATGTCGCCCGCGATCGTCAGAGCCAGTTACATCACGCCATTCGCGGTCTGGTCGATCAGACCAACGCGGCGCTGCTGAATGAGAATGCCAACAAAGACAGCAAAGTGATCCCGACGCAGCGCGACCTGCTGGCCGGGATCGTGGCGAAGCACTACGCACAGCAGCAGATCCTACCGCGCGATGTGGTGCTGGCGCACGAGCGCGGCGAGATCCACTATCACGACCTTGACTACTCCCCTTTCTTCCCGATGTTCAACTGCATGCTGATCGATCTTAAAGGCATGCTGACCAATGGCTTCAAAATGGGCAATGCTGAGATCGAGCCACCTAAATCGATCGCCACCGCTACCGCCGTCACGGCGCAAATCATCGCCCAGGTCGCCAGCCACATTTATGGCGGCACCACCATTAACCGCATTGATGAAGTGCTGGCCCCGTTTGTTGAGCAGAGCTATGCCCGGCATCTGGCGATCGCTGAGCAGTGGCAGATCCCGCAGGCTGAGCAGTATGCGCGCCAGCGTACAGAGAAAGAGTGCTACGACGCTTTTCAGTCGCTGGAGTATGAGGTGAACACCCTGCACACCGCTAACGGCCAGACGCCGTTTGTCACCTTTGGTTTCGGACTGGGGACAGACTGGGCGGCGCGGCTGATTCAGCAGTCGATTCTGCGCAACCGGCTGGCGGGGCTGGGGAAAAATCGCAAAACAGCGGTGTTTCCAAAACTTGTGTTCAGCATTCGCGAGGGCGTTAACCGCCGGGCGGGCGACGTTAACTACGACATCAAGCAACTGGCGCTGGAGTGTGCCAGCAAGCGGATGTATCCCGACATCCTCAACTACGATCAGGTGGTTAAAGTTACCGGCTCATTTAAAACCCCGATGGGCTGCCGCAGCTTCCTGGGCGTTTATGAAGAGAACGGTGAGCAGATTCATGAGGGCCGCAACAATATCGGCGTGATCAGCCTGAACCTGCCGCGCATCGCGCTGGAAGCGGGCGGTGATGAAGCGCGTTTCTGGACGCTGCTTGATGCGCGGTTGCTGCTGGCTAAGCGGGCGCTGATGACGCGGGTCGCACGGCTGGAGAAAACCAAAGCACGCGTCGCGCCCATCCTCTATATGGAAGGCGCCTGTGGCGTCCGGCTGAATGCGGATGATGAAGTCGGTCCTATTTTCCGCAATGGCCGCGCGTCACTGTCGCTGGGCTATATCGGCCTGCACGAAACGCTGAATGCCCTCAGCGGCGGTCATCAGCATCCTTACGATGACGCGGCACTGCGCGCCAAAGGCGTGGAGATTATCGCTTACCTGCGCGATGCCACCGAGCGCTGGAAAGAAGAAACCCGTTACGGCTTCAGCCTTTACAGCACGCCGAGCGAGAATCTGTGCGACCGCTTTTGTCGTCTTGATGCAGCGCAGTTTGGCCTGGTGCCGGGCGTCACCGACAAGGGCTACTACACCAACAGCTTCCATCTCGACGTTGAGAAGAAGGTTAATCCTTACGACAAAATCGACTTTGAAGCGCCCTATCCACCGCTGGCGAATGGGGGATTCATCTGTTACGGCGAATACCCGAATGTGCAGCACAATCTCAAGGCGCTGGAGGATGTCTGGGATTACAGCTACGACCGCGTGCCCTATTACGGCACCAACACACCGATTGATGAGTGCTACGAGTGCGGCTTCAACGGTGAGTTCACCTGCACCAGCCGTGGCTTCACCTGCCCGAACTGCGGCAATCACGATCCGGCGCGCGTCTCCGTCACCCGACGGGTTTGTGGCTATCTGGGTAGCCCGGATGCGCGACCTTTTAACGCCGGTAAGCAGCAGGAAGTGCAGCGTCGGGTGAAACATCTGGCAGAAGGGCCGCTGGGATGATGCATATCCATCGCTACTATGATGTGGATATCGTTAATGGCCCCGGCACCCGCTGCACGCTGTTTGTCGCCGGTTGCGAACATCAGTGCCGCGGCTGCTATAACCAGAGCACCTGGCGACTCGACTCCGGCGTGCCCTTTACGCTTGAGATGGAGGAGCAACTGCTGGCAGATTTGCAGGATACGCGCATTCCGCGCCAGGGATTGTCGCTGAGCGGTGGCGATCCGCTGCACCCGCATAACGTGCCGCACATCCGCCGTCTGGTGAAACGGGTGCGGCAGGCCTGTCCCGATAAAGATATCTGGCTGTGGACCGGTTACCGGATGCAGGAGCTGAATGCGGCGCAGCGCGCGGTGCTGATCTATCTCGACGTGCTGATCGATGGTCGCTTTGTCGAAGAGGAGAAGGATGCCACGCTGCAATGGCGCGGCAGCCGTAATCAGACTATCTGGCAGTTACGCTGAGTGACGCGGGATGTCGCCTGACTCAATGATATTGACGCTCTCACCTCCCTGAGTGAAAGCCTGCTGATGCAGACAACGTGCTACGTCGCGTGCATGCACCGCCCGCCAGTTGCCCGGCAGCAGCGAGAACAGCGGTCCCGCCAGGCTTTCACCACCGCGCTTCTGCGCACGATCGCCCAGCAACAGTGAGGGCCGCACCAGCGTCAGGCGCGGCCAGCCCTGATGGCGCAGCGCATTCTCCATTTCGCCTTTGACGCGGTTGTACAAAAACGGTGAGTGGCGATTAGCGCCGTGCGCGCTGACCACCAGCATCTGCTTCGCCCCCAGACGTAATCCGCATAATCCGCTGTCCACCACCAGGGTGTAATCGACGTGGATGAAAGCCTGTTTGCTGCCCGCCTGCTTACGCGTGGTGCCGAGGCAACAGAACACCGTATCCAGCGCACTTTCCAGCGGCCCCAGCACATCGGTGAGATCGGCTTCTACCGGATTCACCACTTTGCGCATCGCAGGCAGTGGCCGGCGGGTGGGCGCGATGATCTCATCGACGCGCTCATCCTCAATCAGTAAGCGCAGCAGATGCGACCCGACTAAGCCGGTGGCACCGGTCAGTAATACACGATTCATCTCAGATTCGTCCTTATTTCACTGCTTATAGCTTAAAAGATAGCTGATCTTAGCGGGCTGGCTTGCGTTCTCACTCTCAGCGACCAGGCTTACAACGTTATCCGGATAGCGCGTCTCGCGCTCCACTCGTTTTAAGGAGGAAAAAAATGAGCAAGAAAGTTGCGGTTTTAATCACCGATGAATTTGAAGACTCAGAATTTACCTCACCTGCGGAAGTTTACAAACGCGCTGGTTTTGAGGTGGTTACCATCGAGAATCAAGCCGGTAATGTCGTTAAAGGCAAGAAAGGCGAAGCAGAAGTGACCATCGATCGCAGCATTGATGATGTCAGCCCGGCGGAATT
Source organism: Candidatus Pantoea varia (assembly GCF_900115075.1). Taxonomy (GTDB): domain Bacteria; phylum Pseudomonadota; class Gammaproteobacteria; order Enterobacterales; family Enterobacteriaceae; genus Pantoea; species Pantoea varia. The sequence goes on along the minus strand of NZ_FOVG01000002.1, from coordinate 217,034 downwards.
TGACGCCCTGCTGCTGCCAGGCGGTCATTCACCTGACTCCCTGCGCGGTGATGATCGTTTCGTTGCCTTTACCAAAGAATTTGTCGCCAGCGGCAAGCCCATCTTTGCCATCTGCCACGGGCCACAGCTGCTGATTAGCGCTAATGGCGTGCGCGGTCGCAAGATGACCACTGTGAAGGCCGTTGCCATTGACCTGATCAATGCCGGTGCTGACTTCCATGACAAGGAAGTGGTGGTAGACGGCGATAAGCTGGTCACCAGCCGCACCCCGGCCGATTTACCGGCCTTTAATCGTGAATCCCTGCGGATCCTCGAAGCGCTGTAAACCCGATACGCCCTTTTCAGCTGAAAGGGGCGTTTTCATTTCTCCCGCTGCCAGGCAATTTTCTTGCCAAACCCCAGCGCATTATCCGTCATCTTCACCTCATCCAGCTCAATCTCCCACAGCGGTGCCGACACTTTACGTGAGATCGGAAAACGTTTCTGGTAGGCGGCTCTGGCGACCTTCTCTGTTGTCTCCTCCAGCCGTTTGACCCGGCCACGATACTGCACCCCTTTAATCAGCAACACACTTCGGGGCTGGCCATTGACGGTGCCCGCAACCTGCGGATTCTTCTGCATTAACTCACCATGGCGGGTATCAGGTTCGGTCATGATCCAGAAGGCCATGCGCGTCTCATCAAAGACGTAGTAGCAGTTAGCGCACCACAGTTGATCGTCAGCGGTACAGCAGAGTGAAAGCACATGCTGCTTTCTGAGGTAGCGAACCAGATGGGCGTGATCGGACAAGATAAACTCCTGGCGGTGCACCAGAGCGTGAAGCGCGCTACACTGCCCGGCACCTTTTTTTGGGAAATGATTGCGATGAGTCAGCAGTGGCAACTCTACATCGTCCGGACGGCGAAAGGGAGCCTGTACACCGGCATCACCACAGATGTGGAGCGTCGGGTCGCTCAGCACCAGAGCGGACGCGGCGCCCGCGCGCTGCGCGGCAAAGGCCCGCTGGACCTGGTGTTTCACTGTGAGGCGGGCGATCGGGCCAGCGCCTCCAGGCTGGAGTATCAGGTTAAGCAGCTGACCCGCCAGCAGAAGTTACTGCTGGTGGCGGGTCAGCCGATCAGTCTGGAGAGCTGGCTGGGTATTACGGCTGGCGATTAAAAGGTTCGGCGTAGTCGATCTGCCCTTCCGCGCCATCATAAGCATTATCCGCCAGACGGTAGACCTGGAACGTTGCCTCTGTTCCCGGCCAGCGACTGCGCAGGCCGTAGCGTGCCGCCGGTTCAAAACCAAAACGGTTGAACAGCGCAGGATCGCCCAGCACCACGACCGCGCTGTAGCCAAATTCATTAAGCGTATCCAGCCCCTCATAAATCAGCTTGCTGGCCAGACCCTGACCGCGCAGCGTCTCATCGACGGCCAGCGGTGCCAGAGCCACCCAGCCGCGATCTTCACCCTGAACGCTGACCGGGCTGAATGCGGCATAACCCAGTACCTGTCCTTCCTCATCAGTGGCGACAACGCCTAACGTCAGCAGGCCATCTTCACGCAGCGCCTGAGTCAGTTCCGCCTCGGCGGAAGTACTGAAGCAGCGTCTGAGCAGCGCGTCGATGCCCGCAGCATCTACACCAATTTCGCTACGGATCAACATGCGGCACCCGCGCGTGCCTGTGTGGCTTTCGCGTCCTGTTTCATGCCAGCATCAACAAATGCCGCCATCTGCTCAATGGCCGTGCGTAACGCGGTGGGCATAGCCTCGGGTTCAATAGCATCCATTACGTTCTTCACCTCAAGTCCCAGTTCTGTGTCACCTTCAATCACCAGACGGCGTTGAAAGAACAGCATGTCGGGATCTGCTTTACGTGCTGCCACCAGCAACAGATCATTGGCATTGCCCCGAAACCAGACATCCGCTTCGGACTGTTGCAATACCGCCAGTCGGCCGTCCTGCAGCGTGGTGATCCATTGCAGATTGAGATCGGCAATCTCGATACCCAGCAGGCGACCGTCCAGAAAGTCTAACTCACCTTCAGCCAAAGCATGGCGAAATTGCCAGTTTAAGAGTTGTTGCAGAAGCAACTTTTTGACCGGGAAGGGGGTAAGCGCTGCGGGTAACCCTAAGATTTTGGGACCGTTTTTCACACAATGGGCATGTATCCGCTCTAACACTTTCATCACTCCCTTCAGAAAATTTTACGTATATTGCCATATCCTTTTCGGCGCGCCTCCTCTGAGATCAATAAAAACCGCTGCTGTTAAGGGAAAAAAAGCGCCGCCAGGGCGGAGGAACTGGAATTTCACTGCCCCAAATCAACACTCTCGCCGGACCAGATGCCTAGACTCGACGCCCATCGCATGTTGAGAGGAACACCTATGGAACTGCTCTGCCCGGCAGGAAACTTACCCGCAGTGCGCACCGCCGTAGAGAACGGCGCGGATGCGGTCTATGTGGGGCTGAAAGATGACACCAATGCCCGTCACTTTGCGGGCCTGAACTTCACCGATAAAAAGCTGGCTGAAGCGGCGCGCTATCTGCATCAGCATCGCCGCAAACTGCATGTGGCGATCAACACGTTTGCCCATCCGGATGGCATGGGACGCTGGCAGCGGGCGATTGATGTGGCGGCGCAAAACGGCGCCGATGCGCTGATCCTAGCCGATATCGCCACGCTGGAGTATGCCGCGAAGCACTATCCACAGGTTGAACGCCATCTCTCTGTCCAGGCTTCCGCGACTAACCTGGAGGCGATTCGCTTTTACCATCGCCACTTCAATCTGCAGCGTGTCGTCCTGCCGCGCGTGCTGTCGATTCATCAGGTTAAACAGCTGGCGCGCAGCACGCCGGTGCCGCTGGAGGTTTTCGCCTTTGGCAGCCTGTGCATTATGGCGGAAGGCCGCTGCTACCTCTCTTCCTGGCTGACCGGCGAATCGCCTAACAGCGCGGGTGCCTGCTCCCCGGCGAAATTTGTGCGCTGGCAGCAGACGCCGCAGGGCATGGAGTCACGTCTTAACGAAGTGCTGATTGATCGCTACGCGCCCGATGAAAGCGCCGGTTACCCGACGCTATGCAAAGGACGGTATGAGGTTAACGGCAAGCGTTATCACGTGCTGGAAGAGCCCACCAGCCTCAACACCCTGGAGCTGCTGCCGGAGCTGCTGCGGGCAGGCATCGCCTCAGTGAAAATCGAAGGCCGTCAGCGCAGCCCTGCCTATGTCGCTGATGTGGCGCGCGTCTGGCGTCAGGCTATCGATCGCTGCAAAGCGCAGCCGGAACAGTTTGACGTCGCGCCACAGTGGATGCAGACGCTGGGCGACCTCTCCGAAGGCACGCAAACCACGCTGGGTGCTTATCACCGTGAATGGCAATAAGGAGTCATGATGCAATATGCCCTTGGGCCGGTGCTCTGGTACTGGCCAACCGATACCCTGGAAGATTTCTACCAGCAGGCGGCCCGCAGTAGCGCGGATATTATCTATCTCGGCGAAGTGGTGTGCAGTAAACGCCGCGCCACGCCCTATGCACGCTGGATGGATCTGGCCCGTGAAGTTGCGGCCAGCGGCAAACAGGTGGTGCTGAGCACGCTGGCGCTGCTGCAGTCACCCTCTGAGCTGAAAGAGCTGCAGCGTTACGTTGAGAACGGCGAGTTCCTGATTGAAGCCAATGATATCGGCACGGTCAACATGGCCGCTGAGCGCCATCTGCCCTTCGTCGCGGGTCCGACGCTGAATGTCTATAACGCTGACACGCTGCAGTTGCTGGTCAAAGAGGGCATGACGCGCTGGTGTATGCCGGTGGAGATGTCGCGTGACTGGCTGCTACAGCTGCTGGAGCAGTGCGAGACGCGGGGTATCCGCCAGCAGTTTAAGGTTGAGGTGCTGGGCTATGGTCATCTGCCGCTGGCGCTGTCAGCGCGCTGTTTCACCGCCCGCTCGGAAAACCGCGCGAAAGATGATTGCGAAACCTGCTGCATCAACTACCCGACAGGCCGGCGCGTTGACTCTCAGGAGGGACAGCAGGTGTTCGTCCTCAATGGCATTCAGACCATGAGCGGCTACTGTTATAACCTGGGTAACGATCTGGCGGGTATGCGCGATCAGGTCGATTGCGTCCGGCTCTCCCCGCAGGATGTCACAACGCTGGCAGAGATCGGCCGTTTTCGGGCTAATGAAAACGGCCAGGTGCCGTTAATGGTCGCGAAAGGCAGCGATTGTAACGGTTACTGGCGCAAACTGGCGGGTATGACGCTGGTCTCCTGAGTAAAAGCACATACCGGCTATATTCCTGCACAGGTTAGCAGTTTTAATAGAAGGAATGATGCGTAATACTTAATGGCGCAGGCCTTCACTTAATGCCTGCGCCATTCAACGGGAGTAGTCATGTCTGATAAAAAACCTCTTCGCCTGTCCGTACTGGATCTTGCGCCGATTCCACAGGGCGCGACCGCACGGGATGCGTTCCACAATTCACTGGCGCTGGCGCGTCAGGCTGAAAAACTGGGCTTCGAACGCTACTGGCTGGCTGAACATCACAACATGACAGGGATTGCCAGCGCCGCGACGTCGGTGCTGATTGGCTATCTGGCGGCAAATACCGACACCCTGAAGCTGGGCTCCGGCGGCATTATGTTGCCTAACCATGCGCCGCTGGTCATCGGCGAGCAGTTTGGCACGCTGGCCTCGCTCTATCCTGGGCGTATCGACCTCGGCTTAGGCCGTGCGCCAGGTTCAGACCAGCGCACCATGATGGCGCTGCGTCGTCATCAGGCCAACATGCACATCGACACCTTCCCTGAGGATGTGGCTGAACTGATTAACTGGTTTGACGCGGACGCGGATGCGCAGCTGCCCGTGCAGCCGGTGCCCGGTCTGGGCCTGAAAATTCCGGTCTGGCTGCTCGGCTCCAGTCTTTACAGCGCACAGCTGTCAGCAAAAATGGGCCTGCCGTTTGCGTTTGCATCCCATTTTGCGCCTGACCAGCTGTTCCAGGCACTGCACGTTTACCGCGAGAACTTCCAGCCATCGGCGCGTCTTGACAAGCCATATGCCATGGTCTGTATTAACGTGGTTGCTGCTGACAATGAGCGTGATGCGCGCTTCCTGTTTACCTCGCAACAGCAGCAGTTTATTAACCTGCGCCGTGGCAAACCAGGCCCGCTACCGGCTCCGGTTGAAAACATGGATAACCTCTGGTCGCCGTCAGAGCAGTATGGTGTTCAGCAGGCACTCAGCATGTCGCTGGTCGGCGATACCGACAAGGTACGTCATGGACTGGCCTCACTGATGCGTGAAACCCAGGCGGATGAGATTATGGTCAATGGCCAGATTTTTGACCGCGAGGCGCGTCTTCGCTCGTTTGCTATTGCGATGGAAGCAGCAAATAGCCTGTAATCAGTTTTGCGGTGGGCGGATGATATCCGGGCTCACCGCCAGCTGACGGCTATCCCTGGCCGGAGATTGCCCATACAGGCGGCGATACTCCCGGCTGAACTGTGATGCGCTCTGATATCCCACCCGATAGCCTGCCGTACCGGCATCCAGCTTTTCCACCATCATCAGACGTCGTGCTTCATTCAGCCGCAGTTGTTTCTGATATTGCATCGGCGTCATGGCCGTCACGGCTTTGAAGTGATGATGCAGCGAAGAGATACTCATGCCAACACTGCTGGCGAGCTGATCGATCTTCAGCGGCTGATGAAAATTCTCCCGCAGCCAGCGGGCAGCCTGCGCCACCCGGTTGCCTGGCCGCTCAGACAGTGCCATGTTCAGGATGCGCGAGCCTTCCGGCCCGGTCAGCAGACGGTAGAAAATCTCCTGCTCGATGAGTGGAGCCAGAGCCTCAATATCTTCCGGATGGTCAAGCAGGCGCACCAGCCGAACGACCGCATCCATCAGCAAGGGTGAGACCTTATGCACGGTGACGCCACGTTCATTAGTGGCTATCCCCAGCGGCAGCGCCGGAGGGAACTGTTCAAGGTAGCGTCGCAGTCGGGATTCATTGATGGCAATACCCACTCCCAGATTCGGCTTTTCCGGCGTGGCGGCGGTAACGCAGGCGCGTACCGGCATATCCAGCGTCACCAGCAGCAAGTCACCCGGCCCATAGTGCAGCACCTCATCACCGATATGCAGCGCCTTACCGCCCTGCGCAACCAGCGCAAAGCTGGCCCATTGAGCAAAATGCATCGGCTCAGTCGGGGCTGAAACCCGGCCAAAAAACAGACAATCTATGGCACTGGCGTGCCGGCCATCCTCCGGAGCATGACGGGCAATTAACTCTGCCAGCGCCTGCCACTTGTCACTCTCTGTCACTCTGTTCCCCTCCTCCCGCTCTCAGTGCTGATATTACCTGACGCCAGGCGGAATGCCTGTCCCGTTACGGCACTTTTGCAGGATTGTGCAAAAAGCTTGCAGGATTGCGCTACCCGCTTTTCGGCGCCAGCGCGCATAGTCTTTCGACGCAATCATTACGGCGGAGAATGACATAATGAAAGCACTGCAGAATAAAATCGCACTGGTGACTGGTGCGTCCAAAGGCATTGGCGCGGCTATTGCCATCGCGTTTGCCGCAGCGGGCGCGCGCGTCGTGGTCAATTATCGTCAGGATGAAGTCGGGGCAGCTGATGTAGTCAGCGATATCGTCACCCTGGGCAGTGAAGCCGTGGCAGTACAGGCAGATATCTCTCACCTGCGGGATGTGGAACGGCTGTTCGCCACTACCGCAGACTGTTTCGGCGCACCTGACATTGTGGTGAACAATGCAGGCAGCTTTCATCACGGCGAGTTTGAGGCGCTGACGCAGGAGGAGATGCAGCAGCAGATTAACGTTAACCTGCTCGGTACGCTGATGGTGTGTCAGCAGGCGATTCGTCACTTCCCGGCGCACGGCGGCAGCATTATTAACCTTAGCGCCCTGAACAGTAAAAACAGCACGCCGGGTTCTGTGCTCTGGGCAGCCACCAAAGGTGCGGTGGATACTCTGACTCAGGGACTGGCGCGCGAACTGGGCGCCAGGAATATCCGGGTCAACGCGCTGGCACCCGGCATGATCCTGACCGAGGGATTACTGGCTGCGAAGAGGATGAGTCCGCAGCTCAAAGCGCAGCTATTGGCGGCTACGCCACTGGGGCGTTTTGGTCTGCCAGAGGATGTGGCGCAGGTCGCGCTGTTTCTGGCCTCTGAGGAGTCCGCCTATGTCAGCGGCGAGCGCGTCATGATCAGCGGTGGTGCCTGACAGGCATAAAAAAGGGAAGCCAGTGGCTTCCCTTTTTGTTACGACGCTAAGTCGTTATGCATCACGACGACGTGGAGCGGCGGCTGCGCCTTCTTCACGACGTGGACCACGGCTACCTTCACGGTTGAAAGTACGTCCGCCGCCTTCACGACCACCTTCACGGCGTTCAGAAGAGAAGCGACGACCACCTTCACGGTTGGCTGCACCTGGAGCACCAGCACCTGGACCACTGCGACGCTCACCGCCTGCACCCGCTGGACGACGATCACCACGGCCTTCGTTTGGCTGTGCATCACCCAGCAGCTGCATATTCATCGGTTTGTTCAGAATACGCGTACGGGTGAAGTGCTGCAGCACATCGCCTGGCATGCCTTTCGGCAGCTCGATGGTTGAATGCGTACCGAACAGCTTGATGTTACCGATGTAACGGCTGCTGATGTCGCCTTCGTTAGCGATAGCACCAACGATGTGACGAACTTCAACACCATCATCGCGGCCTACTTCGATGCGGTACAGCTGCATTTCGCCAACGTCACGACGTTCGCGACGTGGACGATCGCCATCACGGCTTTCACGGTTTTCGCGGTTTTCACGCGGAGCACGAGAATCGCCACGCGCTTCACGGCTGTCACGACGGCCATCACGCTCGTCACGATCGCGGTATTCGCGACGTGCAGGACGTGGTGCTTCTGGTGGCAGAATCAGAGGACGTTCGCCCTGTGCCATCTTCAGCAGTGCGGCTGCCAGTGATTCCAGATCCAGTTCGTCTTCTGGCTGCATTTTAGCCAGCAGAGCACGGTACTGATCCAGATCGCTGCTTTCCAGCTGCTGCTGAACTTTAGCTGCAAACTTAGCCAGACGACGCTCACCCAGCAGTTCTGCGTTAGGCAGTTCTACTTCAGGAATAGTCAGCTTCATCGTACGTTCGATGTTGCGCAGCAGACGACGCTCGCGGTTCTCAACGAACAGCAGCGCACGGCCAGCACGACCGGCACGACCGGTACGGCCGATACGGTGAACGTAAGATTCTGAATCCATCGGGATATCATAGTTCACAACCAGACTGATACGCTCAACGTCCAGGCCACGGGCCGCAACGTCGGTTGCAATCAGGATGTCGAGACGACCATCTTTCAGGCGCTCCAGCGTCTGCTCACGCAGTGCCTGGTTCATATCACCGTTCAGCGCAGCGCTGTTATAGCCACTACGTTCCAGTGCTTCTGCCACTTCCATGGTTGCGCTTTTAGTACGCACGAAGATGATGGCAGCATCAAAGTCTTCCGCTTCAAGGAAGCGAACCAGTGCGTCTGTTTTACGACCGTAAGCGGTCCAGTAGCTCTGGCTGATATCAGGACGCGTGGTCAGGCTTGACTGAATACGCACTTCCTGTGGATCTTTCATGAAGCGTTTGGTGATGCGACGAATCGCTTCCGGCATGGTTGCAGAGAACAGCGCGGTCTGATGATCGGCTGGAATTTGCGCCATGATGGTTTCAACGTCTTCGATGAAGCCCATACGCAGCATTTCGTCTGCTTCATCCAGCACCAGGCCGCGCAGGTTAGAAAGGTCTAACGTGCCGCGTTTCAGGTGGTCAAGCAGACGACCAGGCGTACCTACAACAACCTGTGGTCCCTGACGCAGTGCACGCAGCTGCACGTCATAACGCTGGCCGCCGTAAAGGGCAACCACGTTCAGGCCACGCATGTGTTTAGAGAATTCGGTAACTGCTTCAGCAACCTGTACCGCCAGTTCGCGGGTCGGTGCCAGCACCAGAATTTGTGGCGCTTTAACAGTAGGATCAATGTTGTGTAACAGCGGCAGAGAGAAAGCCGCAGTTTTACCACTCCCGGTCTGCGCCATGCCTAACACGTCACGGCCCGCCAGCAGGTGAGGAATACACTCAGCCTGGATTGGGGATGGCTTTACGTAGCCCATGCCATTCAGTGATTCAAGGATGTCGGCGTTCAGGCCAAGGTCAGCAAAAGTGGTTTGGATATCAGTCATGTAGTACACGTGCCTCTTAGATTGCGGCGGCCAGTCTACATAACTCGTCGTGAAAACTTTCAGTCATTTTCATCAAAAAGTGTGAACCGGCTCAAATTAGAAGTTTTGACGAACAGAAAAGCCTTCATCCTTTAAGATGATGACTTAACAGGTTTTACAGGCAAATTAAGTTCGTCAGCTATTGCTGGTCAGATTCTGATAAATCGTCTTGTGCCTGGCCGAGTTGCGCCAGTTCCAACAATGCGTATCGGTGTTCAACAAAGTTATTGACGTTGTTGGCCACCGCCAGTTTGAACAACGCTTTCGCGTCGTCCTTCTCCCCCAGACTTAGGTAGTACTTACCTAAATAGAAGTTGGTTTCACTGAGATGTTCAGCGAGCGAGGTGTTATCCGTTGCGTCCTCCTTGAGACTTTCCATCAACGTTTTCTCGTTGATATCTCCAAGGTAGAACTCGACAATATTCCATCCCCATTGGTCTCTGACCGCTTTGTCGTGACGCTGTTGAAGCGCGACTTTTGCCTTGTCGACATCCATCTCACGTTCAACGAGATAGAGCCACAGACTGCGGAAAGGATCGTTAGGATCGTCTTGATAAAACGCCAGCAGATCATCTTGCGCTAACTTGTATCGACCGCCGTAATAGAGGGCGATACCACGGTTTAAATGCGCATAGTTGTAAGTTGGATCAAGCTCAAGTACAGAATCAAACGCTTCATAGGCGGCATCAAAGTTGCCCGCCTGCGTTAAATATATGCCTAAGTAGTTAAACACTTCGGGCATATCTGGTCTTATAGACAGCGCTTGCGAAAAATCGTTCCGCGCTAATGCCCGCAGACCTAAACTATCATACAACACTCCGCGCTCATATAACAGCTGTGCGCGTTCATCATCGGTGAGAGCGCGACTGGCAAGAATTTGTTCCATGCGCGCCAGTATCACTTCCTGCTGCAGTGTGGGCTGTAAAGGCACTGCAAGAACTTCGTTCTTACGCCAATTGGAGTTGCTGCATCCTGCCAGCGTCAAAGCTGTCGCAACAAAACACCAGCGCAGAAAAGGCTTCATTTCCCACTCCCGAATACAAACATTGGGATAACCATCCTGTCATCCGCCTGCTGTGCACAAGGATTCCCGCCCTCGCGATGATACAAACGCCCCTCTCTGCCAGGCAAAGAGGGGCAAATCAGCAACGTCTTACTCAGCTTCAGGCGTAATCACCGCTGCAGCTTCTTCAGTCTGCGGCTTAGATTCTGTCGCTTCTTTGATGCTCAGACGTACGCGGCCCTGGCGATCAACTTCCATCACCTTAACCGGCACTTCCTGACCCATCTGCAGATAGTCAGTGACTTTCTCAACGCGCTTATCCGCGATTTGTGAAATGTGAACCAGACCTTCTTTGCCACCGCCGATAGCGACGAAGGCACCGAAATCAACGATACGAGTCACTTTACCACTGTAAACGCGGCCCACTTCGATCTCTGCGGTAATCTCTTCGATACGACGAATCGCTTCTTTCGCTTTCAGACCGTCGGTCGCTGCGATTTTCACGGTGCCGTCATCTTCGATTTCAATCGTTGTGCCGGTCTCTTCGGTCAGTGCACGAATCACTGAGCCGCCTTTACCGATCACATCTTTAATCTTGTCAGAGCTGATTTTGATGGTGTAGATGCGTGGCGCAAATTCAGAAATCTCAGTACGTGGTGTGCTGATAGCCTGTTCCATGACGCCCAGAATGTGCAGACGCGCACCTCTGGCCTGGTTCAGTGCTTCCTGCATGATTTCACGCGTGATGCCTTCGATTTTGATGTCCATCTGCAGCGCGGTGATACCTTCACGGCTACCGGCTACTTTGAAGTCCATGTCGCCCAGGTGATCTTCATCGCCCAGGATGTCAGACAGAACGACAAACTTCTCATCTTCTTTAACCAGACCCATCGCGATACCGGCAACAGCGGCTTTGATTGGCACGCCTGCATCCATCAGCGCCAGTGAGGCACCACAGACAGAGGCCATTGAAGAAGAGCCGTTAGATTCGGTGATTTCAGATACCACACGGATGGTGTAAGGGAAATCTTCCGCTTTTGGCATTACCGCTAACACGCCGCGCTTCGCCAGACGACCGTGACCAATCTCACGACGCTTCGGCGAGCCTACCATGCCGGTTTCGCCGACAGAGTATGGAGGGAAGTTGTAATGGAACAGGAAGCTGTCGGTACGTTCGCCCATCAGCTCATCCAGGTTCTGTGCATCGCGGGTGGTACCCAGCGTTGCCGTAACCAGTGCCTGCGTCTCACCACGGGTAAACAGTGATGAACCATGAGTACGTGGCAATACGCCAGTACGCACGTCCAGACCGCGGATCATATCTTTTTCACGGCCATCAATACGTGGCTCGCCATTCAGGATACGGGTACGCACGACGGTTTTTTCGAGGCTATGCACGATGTCGCCGATTTCTGAACCATCCAGCGTTTCATCTTCAGCCAGCAGCGCAGCAATGGTTTCGTCTTTGATGACGCCAACCTGCGTGTAACGCTCCTGCTTGTCAGTGATGCGGTAAGCATCGCTGATGCGCGCTTCTGCAAGGGCAGCAACACGTGAAATCAGTGCGGTATTGGCGGCTTCTGGCTGCCAGTCCCAGCGTGGTTTGCCAGCTTCAGCAACCAGGGCATTGATGTTTTCGATAACGATCTGCTGCTGGTCGTGACCAAAGACCACTGCGCCCAGCATCTGCTCTTCTGACAGGATCTCAGCTTCAGATTCAACCATCAGAACGGCATTCTGCGTACCGGCAACAACCAGATCCAGACGAGACTGTTTCAGCTCATCGGCGGTTGGGTTCAGGACATATTGATCGTTGATGTAACCCACGCGTGCAGAGCCAATCGGGCCATTGAACGGCAGACCAGAAAGTGCCAGCGCAGCAGAGGCACCAATCATTGCAACGATGTCAGGGTGAACCTGTGGGTTTACAGAAACCACGGTTGCAATAACCTGAACTTCGTTAACAAAACCTTCCGGGAACAGCGGACGAATCGGGCGGTCAATCAGACGCGAAATCAGGGTTTCGCCTTCGCTTGGACGGCCTTCACGACGGAAGAAGCTGCCTGGGATACGACCAGCAGCGTAAGTACGCTCCTGATAGTTCACGGTCAGTGGGAAGAAGTCCTGACCTGGTTTAGATTTTTTCTGACCTACAACAGTGACGAACACTGCAGTATCGTCCATGCTCACCATCACAGCGGCTGTCGCCTGGCGAGCCATCATGCCGGTTTCCAGCGTGACGGTATGTTGACCATATTGGAATTTGCGTACGATCGGATTCAGCAAAATCAAAGTCCTTAACTTCGGGGCATGGCTATCTGTAGCCCGCCATTGATTACCAATCTTCAGTTGCATCCTCGCGACTAATGACAACCCTCGACCGCCCCTGCGGTAAAGCCTCTCATTAGCCGCGCGAAATTCTGCAAACTAAAGATCACACTAAGCAACAATACATCAGTTTGGACCGGATTGCTGCCGATTGCTCGAAAAAAGGGGCCATAAAGGCCCCCTCTTCACGAAACTCGCACAAATCTGATCGTAAGCTGCACACAGTGCAAAAGCCCGCATAATGCCCCGACGATCAGATTCTTCAGACTTAGCGACGCAGACCGAGACTTTCGATCAGGCTGCTGTAGCGTGCAACGTCTTTACGCTTCAGGTAGTCCAGCAGCTTACGACGCTGAGATACCATGCGCAGCAGACCGCGGCGGCTGTGGTGGTCTTTTTTGTGCTCAGAGAAGTGACCCTGCAGATGGGTAATCTGCGCGGTCAACAGGGCAACCTGAACTTCGGTTGAACCGCTGTCGTTAGCACCACGGCCATATTTAGCAACGATCTCTGCTTTAGCTTCTACGCTTAGAGACATAATAAACTCCAGTAATAAATGAATGTATGGGTGCCGATCTCTAATTCAGCATCCCGCTTTAAAGCCGCGCTATTCTACTCTGCGCCCGATAGCAACGCAAATGCCCCATCAGCGAAAAGTGAACGCCCGGCTTAATCCTGATACTCAACCACTAAACGACGTGGCGCAAGACGGCCATCATCAGCGATTTCTGCCATGCCGATAAACTTACGCGCTTCGCCTTCTGATACTCTGACCAGTCCCTGCGCAGGCGCATTGCTGGCCTGCACCGGCTGACCCTGGCGGAAAAAATCTGCCACGACAGTCGGGATATTCACCTCAGGGAAATCAGAGGCGGGGCTGTCCATCGGCAACAACAGCGGATCGAGCTGTGTCTCCAGTGGGATACCGGCTTCCGTCGCTTCCGTCAGCAGGGCGTTGAGTTGTTCCAGCGTCACCATCCTTTCATAGGGATAACGCGCAACCTGTACGCGACGCAGCATGATGACATGCGCTCCACATCCCAGCTTTTCGCCCAGATCATCGATGATGGTGCGGATATAGGTGCCTTTGGAGCAGTGAATTTCCAGCTCCAGCTCATTATCCTGCCAGCGAATAAACTGCAGCTCATAGACAGTAATTGGACGGGGTTCACGCTCAATGACGATGCCCTGACGCGCATATTCATACAGCGGACGACCCTGATGCTTCAGCGCCGAAAACATCGAAGGCACCTGTAGCGTTTCGCCACGGAAGCTCTCGAGGGCGCTGTCCAGATCGGCCTGACTGAAGCTGACCGGACGCGTCTGCACAATGTTGCCATCGGCGTCTGATGTGTCCGTACGCTCACCCAGTCGGGCAATCACGCGGTAGCGTTTGTCGGAATCCAGCAGATACTGCGAAAACTTGGTCGCTTCACCCAGGCAGATCGGCAACATGCCGGTCGCCAGAGGATCAAGCGCGCCGGTATGTCCTGCGCGATTGGCGTTAAAGATACGCTTCACTTTCTGCAGGACATCATTCGACGAGACGCCTTGTGGCTTATCCAGCAACAACACGCCATGGACGTCGCGACCGCGACGACGCGGACGACTCATTACGCCTCCTCGTCATCGCCCGTAGCGTCGGGGCCACGGCGCTCAGCATCGTTCTTCACGACGCTGGTGACGAGATTGGACATGCGCATCCCTTCCACTAACGAGTTGTCGTAGAAGAAGGTCAGCTCAGGCACGATACGCAGACGCATCGCTTTGCCCAGCAGAATGCGGATATAACCTGACGCTTCTTTTAGCGCTTTCAGGCCATGTTTAATCGCTTCTTCATCTTTGTCGTTAAGGAAAGTGACGAACACTTTTGCATAGGCGAGATCGCGTGACACTTCAACGCCGGATACGGTGACCATCATGCCAAGACGGGGATCTTTGATCTCACGTTGCAGGATCATCGCAATCTCTTTCTGCAGCTCTTGTGAAACGCGCTGCGGGCGACCAAATTCTTTCGCCATCATTATTTCTCCCAAATAATTCGGGAGGCCAGAGGCCTCCCAAATTGCAACACATCAGCAGTCTATTACTCGATGGTGCGTTTAATTTCGATGATTTCAAACACTTCGATCATATCGCCAACGCGAACGTCGTTGTAGTTCTTCACGCCGATACCGCACTCCATGCCGTTACGCACTTCGTTGACGTCATCTTTAAAGCGACGCAGAGATTCCAGCTCGCCTTCGTAAATCACCACGTTGTCACGCAGGACACGGATTGGATTGTGACGTTTGATGTTGCCTTCCGTCACCATACAACCGGCAATCGCGCCAAACTTCGGTGATTTGAACACGTCGCGCACTGCAGCCAGACCAATGATCTGCTGTTTGTACTCTGGTGCCAGCATGCCGCTCATCGCCGCTTTAACTTCATCAATCAGGTTATAGATGACTGAGTAGTAACGCAGATCCAGGCTTTCAGCATCGATGACGCGACGCGCAGAGGCATCGGCACGGACGTTGAAGCCAATCAGGATGGCGTTCGAAGCAGCGGCCAGCGTTGCGTCGGTTTCGGTAATCCCGCCAACACCTGAACCAACAATCTTCACCTTCACTTCGTCGGTGGAGAGTTTCAGCAGGGAGTCGGAGATCGCCTCCACAGAACCCTGAACGTCAGCTTTCATCACGATGTTCAGTTCAGAAACTTCGCCTTCGGTCATGTTAGCAAACATGTTCTCAAGCTTAGATTTCTGCTGGCGTGCCAGTTTAACTTCGCGGAATTTGCCCTGACGATAGAGCGCAACTTCACGTGCTTTCTTCTCGTCACGAACCACGGTCGCTTCATCACCCGCAGCCGGCACGCCGGACAGGCCCAGAATCTCAACCGGGATAGACGGACCCGCTTCCATGACTTCGCGACCCAGTTCGTCACGCATTGCACGAACACGGCCATATTCGAAACCACAGAGAACGATGTCGCCTTTGTTCAGTGTACCTTCACGTACCAGCACGGTTGCAACCGGACCACGACCTTTGTCGAGGAACGATTCGATAACCACGCCGCTCGCCATACCTTCACGGATAGCAGTCAGTTCCAGTACTTCAGCCTGCAGCAGGATAGCGTTTAACAGGTCATCAATGCCGGTACCCGCTTTCGCAGAGACATTAACGAACATGTTTTCGCCGCCCCACTCTTCCGGAATGATTCCGTACTGAGTCAGTTCGTTTTTAACACGATCCGGATCCGCTTCTGGCTTATCGCACTTGTTCACTGCAACGACAACCGGCACTTTAGCGGCTTTAGCATGCTGAATAGCTTCGATGGTCTGTGGCATCACGCCATCGTCCGCTGCGACAACCAGGATAACGATGTCGGTCGCCTGCGCACCACGTGCACGCATCGCGGTAAACGCGGCGTGGCCCGGGGTATCCAGGAAGGTGACCATACCGGTGTCGGTTTCGACGTGGTAAGCACCGATGTGCTGAGTAATGCCGCCCGCTTCGCCAGAGGCGATTTTGGTGGAGCGAATATAGTCCAGCAGGGACGTTTTACCGTGGTCGACGTGACCCATGATGGTGACAACCGGAGCACGAGACTCCTGCGCCGCATCAGTATCACGATCGTCCATTACCGCTTCTTCCAGCTCGTTCTCACGACGCAGGGTCACTTTGTGGCCCATCTCTTCGGCAACGAGCTGTGCAGTTTCCTGGTCGATGACCTGGTTGATAGTCGCCATGGCGCCCATCTTCATCATCGCTTTAATGACCAGAGAACCTTTCACCGCCATTTTGTTAGCCAGTTCGGCTACGGTGATGGTTTCGCCAATCACAACATCGCGGTTAACGGCCTGCGCTGGCTTGTTGAAGCCCTGCTGCAGTGCGCTAGGTTTGCGATGCTTACCGCCTTTACCGCCACGAACCTGCGCACGCGCTTCTTCACGGTCAGTTTTGGCTTCAGAATGTTTGTTGCCTTTTTTCGCCGGACGCGCAGCTTTAGCCGTCGTGCGCGCACGCGCACGGCCTGCTTCAACCTGACGGTCGTTTTCGTCTTCTGCCTGACGGGCATGGGTCGAAGTGGTGACGTGATAGTCGCCTTTATCTTCTTCTTCCGGTTTTTCCCATTCAGCTGATTTCTCTTCAGCCAGACGGCGGGCTTCTTCGGCTACGAGGCGGGCAGCCTCTTCGAGCTTACGGCGGGCTTCTTCTTCAGCTTTACGCTTCAGTTCGGCAGCTTCAGCTTCGCGACGGGCTTTGTCAGATTGCGCAGCCCTGGTCACTTCGTCGGTAGGTTGATTTGTCACTTTGTCATTTTCCGCTGCTGCACGTTTGGCCTTATCAGCGGCTTCGCGCCTGGCTTTGTCTTCGGCTTCACGTTGCGCTTTCTGTTCAGCTTCGCGACGGGCTTTTTCTTCAGCCTCGCGTTGCGCCTGCTCTTCCGCTTCACGCTGCGCCTCGGCTTCTGCTTCGGCCTGAGCTTGCTCAGACTCTGCATCACCTTTCACATAGGTACGCTTTTTGCGGACTTCAATTTGCACCGACTTACTTTTACCCCCGGTGCCTGGAATATTCAAGGTGCTGCGCGTTTTACGCTGCAGCGTCAGCTTAGCTGAACCGACCTGACCGTGTTCACGGTTCAGATGAGATAGTAAGGTTTCTTTCTCTTGCTGGGTCACCGCGTCATTTTCAGACTTAGGGATCCCCGCATCAGCAAATTGCTGTACCAGGCGATCGACCGGAGTCTGAATTTCTGCGGCCAGCGATTTTACGGTTACATCTGTCATGCTGTTCCTTCCTGTTATTACGCGTCATCGCCGAACCAGCAGATATTACGTGCGGCCATAATCAGCGCGCCGGCCTGTTCATCAGACATGCCTTCAATATCCGTCAGATCGTCAACACCTTGCTCAGCGAGATCTTCCAGCGTGCAAACGCCTTTCGACGCCAGGCGGAACGCCAGCGCACGATCGAGGCCTTCAAGATTCAGAAGATCCTCAGCGGGCTCCTGATTTCCAAGACTCTCTTCTTTCGCCAGTGCCAGGGTGGTTAACGCATTTTTTGCTCGTTCACGCAGGGCTTCAATGGTCTCTTCGTCGAGACCGTCGACTTCCAGCAGCTCGTTGATTGGCACGTATGCCAGCTCTTCCAGCGAGGAGAAGCCCTCTTCCACCAGTACGGTGGCGAACTCTTCGTCGATGTCGAGATGCTTAGTGAACATATCGATCGCTGCATGGGCTTCAGCCTGATGCTTAGCCTGCAGATCATCGACGGTCATCACGTTCAGCTCCCAGCCACTCAGCTGCGAAGCGAGACGCACGTTTTGGCCGTTACGGCCGATCGCCTGAGCCAGATTGCCAGCTTCTACGGCGATATCCATGGTGTGATTATCTTCATCAACCACGATTGACGCCACATCGGCCGGAGCCATGGCGTTAATAACAAACTGCGCCGGGTTATCGTCCCACAGCACGATATCGATACGCTCGCCGCCCAGTTCACTGGAAACTGCCTGAACACGCGCGCCGCGCATGCCCACACAGGCACCGACGGGATCGATACGTTTGTCGTTGGTTTTGACTGCAATTTTAGCGCGCGAACCTGGATCACGGGCAGCGGCTTTAATTTCAATCAGTTCTTCGCCAATTTCTGGCACCTCAATGCGAAACAGTTCAATCAGCATTTCCGGTTTGGAACGCGTCACGAACAGCTGCGCGCCACGCGCTTCCGGACGTACAGAGTAGAGTACGCCACGAATACGGTCGCCTGGACGGAAGTTTTCACGCGGCAGCATATCTTCGCGCATGATGACGGCTTCGGCGTTGCTGCCTAAGTCGAGGGAAATATTGTCGCGGTTAACTTTCTTCACCACGCCAGTAATAATTTCGCCTTCATGCTGACGGAACTGATCAACCACCATTGCGCGCTCAGCTTCGCGCACTTTTTGCACGATAACCTGCTTAGCAGTCTGGGTGGTGATACGGTCAAAAGTGACCGATTCAATCTGATCTTCAACATATTCGCCCAGATTGAATGCTTCATCTTCGAAGCGGGCCGCATCCAGCGTGATCTCGCGCGTCGGCTGTGTCACCTCATCAACGATTTCCCAGCGGCGGAAAGTATCGAAATCGCCACTGCGGCGATCAATGCTGACGCGTACCTCGATTTCCTGCTCGTACTTTTTCTTGGTCGCAGTCGCCAGCGCGCTCTCCAGCGCTTCGAAGATTTTCTCACGCGGCAGGGCTTTTTCGTTAGAAACGGCTTCTACAACAGCTAAGATCTCTTTGTTCATCCTGGTTAGCCTCAATCCGGACTTTTAAAAGTGGGGGACCAGGTTCGCTTTCTGAATATTACTCAGCGCGAACACTTCATCGCTACCCTCAACGTGCACCGTGATCATCTCGCCATCAACTGACTTGATGGTTCCCTGCCATTTACGGCGGTTCTGAACGGCCATACGCAACACCAGACTCACTTCTTCACCCATAAAGCGGGTGTAGTGTTCTGCGGTGAACAGAGGACGATCGAGTCCCGGTGAAGAGACTTCAAGGTTGTAAGGTACCGTAATAGGATCTTCTACATCCATTACCGCACTTACCTGGTGGCTGACATCGGCGCAATCATCGACATTGATGCCATCTTCACTATCAATATAGATGCGCAGGATAGATGTGCGACTACGAACGAATTCAATTCCAACCAGTTCGTAACCCAGCGCTTCTACGGGAGCCGATACCAACTCTGTCAATTTTTGCTCTAATGTGGACAAGCCCACCCCCAAGACATAAAAAAAGGGCCTATAGCCCAGTATTACGATTCGCTAATAACAAAAAACCCCGAATATTCGGGGCTTTTAGTCACTGGACCCGGTATGCCGCAATGCGGCCCGGACTCCATCCAAAGAATTTTCTTTCAAAAAATAGCCGTGAATGCGTCCGTCGATGCATACAGTATATTTGAAAAAGAACTCAAAGGGAAAATTGGTTGCGGGGGCCGGATTTGAACCGACGACCTTCGGGTTATGAGCCCGACGAGCTACCAGGCTGCTCCACCCCGCGTCCGAAAACGTGGCGAATAATACGCCAGACCTGCATAAAATGCAAGTGATACTGCTATTTGGTACCGAGGACGGGACTTGAACCCGTAAGCCCAATCGGGCACTACCACCTCAAGGTAGCGTGTCTACCAATTCCACCACCACGGCACTGCACTGACCACAACGATTCGTTGTGCTGACGACTTTACTTAGGAATATCGCTGCCCGGAGTTACCGGTTGAGCTGGCTTTTCAGTCTTTTGAGAAGACTGCGCCGGCGCAGAAAGATTTTCCCACTCACTTCCTTTCGACGCTTTATTGCTGTTCAGATTACCGAGAACCAGGCTGATGATGAAGAACAGTGCCGCTAAGATGCCAGTAGTCCGTGTCAGGAAGTTACCTGAACCCGAAGAACCAAACACCGTACCGGATGCCCCTGCACCGAATGAGGCTCCCATATCAGCGCCTTTGCCTTGCTGCAGCATGATCATACCCACGAGGGCAATAGCTACAATAAGGAAAACAACTAAAAGAGCTTCGTACATATTCAACCTGTTCCTTGCACGATAATCGTACAGTTAAAGCTTCAACCAGTATTGATGGGGAGTCTCGTCATCACCCATCAGAAGCGGGTGTGAATACTAACCAAAGGCGCATATCTCTGCAAGTGCAATTTTTACCAGCCAGACTGATTGCAGAAAAAAGCGCCATCCCGGTGATTTTACAGGCAGTTCCGCATCCTGCGAACCGCCTGTTATGCGTTTAAACGGCCTTGACCTGATCGGCGATACGATTCGCCAGTTCCGTTACCTGCGCCTCATTTTCGCCTTCCACCATCACGCGGATGAGTGGCTCGGTGCCCGACTTACGCAGCAGAACGCGTCCACGACCCGCCAGCGCTTTTTCCACTTCGGCGGTGACAGCTTTTACTGCGTCGCTTTGCAGTGGATCATGCTCACCCGCAAAGCGAACGTTGACCAGAACCTGCGGCAGCATTTTCATGCCACTGCACAGATCGTGCAGGCTCATGTGGTTGCGCACCATTGCAGTGAGTACTTGCAAACTGGCAACGATACCGTCGCCAGTGGTGGTTTTATCCAGCAGGATCACATGACCAGAGTTCTCTGCGCCGAGACGCCATCCCTTCTCCTGCATCTTCTCCAGCACATAGCGGTCACCCACTTTGGCACGGGTAAACGGAATACCAAGCTGTTTCAGCGCTAATTCCAGCCCCATGTTACTCATCAGCGTACCCACTACGCCGCCGCGTAACTGTCCCTGACGCAGGGCTTCACGCGCAATGATGTAGAGGATCTGGTCGCCATCAACTTTGTCACCCAGATGGTCAATCATCATGATGCGGTCGCCGTCGCCGTCGTAGGCCAGACCAATATCGGCCTTCTCCGCGAGCACGCGCTGCTGCAACAGTTTGAGATCGGTGGCACCGCACTCTTTATTGATGTTCATTCCGTCTGGCTGGACACCGATAGCAATAACGGTTGCGCCCAGCTCACGCAGAACATTCGGCGCAATGTGGTAAGTCGCGCCATTGGCGCAGTCGACCACAATTTTCAGGCCGTTAAGATTTAATTCGCTGGGGAAGGTCCCTTTGCAAAACTCAATGTAACGCCCTGCTGCATCGACGATGCGGCTGGCACGGCCTAACTGCGCGGACTCCACGCAGGTAATCGGCTTTTCCATCTCCAGCTCAATCGCTTCTTCGACGTCATCAGGCAGTTTGGTGCCCTCGGAAGAGAAGAATTTAATGCCGTTATCGTCAAACGGATTATGCGATGCGGAAATTACTATGCCCGCCTCTGCGCGGAAGGTGCGGGTCAGATAGGCGATGGCGGGCGTTGGCATCGGGCCGGTAAACGCCGCTGTCAGGCCTGCCGCAGCGAGGCCTGCTTCCAGTGCGGACTCCAGCATATAGCCAGAGATACGCGTATCTTTACCGATGATAATCTTCTTTGAACCATGGCGCGCCAGCACTTTACCTGCGGCCCAGCCCAGCTTCAGGACGAAATCAGGGGTGATAGGTGTTTCACCGACTTTGCCGCGAATGCCGTCTGTACCGAAATATTTACGATTACTCATGATACTCCTTTTGCTCTTCGGGTCGCTTCGACCACGCGCATCGCTTCGGCCGTCTCTTTAACGTCATGCGCGCGAATAATCTGCGCGCCCTGCATGGCAGCAATCACCGCGCAGCTCAGGCTGCCGGTTAAACGCTGTGATGGGCCGACATTTAACAGCTGGCCAATCATCGATTTACGCGACATCCCGACCAACAGCGGCAGACCGAAGTGGTGAAAATCGCCCAGATGAGCCAGCAGTTCATAATTGTGGCTGAGATTTTTACCGAAACCGAAGCCCGGGTCGAGTATCAGCCGCTCTTTTTTAATTCCCGCCGCTTCGCAGCGCGCAATCTGCTGAGCGAAGTAAGTGTCCACTTCGCTTAAGATGTTTTC
Source organism: Candidatus Pantoea varia (assembly GCF_900115075.1). Taxonomy (GTDB): domain Bacteria; phylum Pseudomonadota; class Gammaproteobacteria; order Enterobacterales; family Enterobacteriaceae; genus Pantoea; species Pantoea varia. The sequence continues at coordinate 194,933 of NZ_FOVG01000002.1, read as the reverse complement.
GTATACCGGTGCCTGTTGCATAGTGCGCGGTTCGCCCTGCATATGCATTAAACAGACGGGAAGTCCGGTAGCGGCGGCAGCTTCCAGCGCGCCGGGTTCAGAGAGTGAGCGAACGTCATTAATGATGTGAGCACCCACTCGCGCGGCTTCCCGGATAACTTCGGCTTTAGAGGTGTCCACTGAAATCCAGACTTCGAAACGCTGGGCGATGGCATCAATCACCGGTATTACCCGCTCCAGCTCCTCCTCCACACTGACCTCATCAGCGCCAGGACGGGTTGATTCGCCGCCCACATCGATGATAGTTGCGCCTGCATTGACCATCTCATTGGTATGCGTCAGCGCATCGACCAGCGCGTTATGTTTACCACCATCTGAAAAGGAGTCCGGCGTGACATTCAGAATGCCCATCACATGGGGAAAAGATAAATCGAGATGGGAATCACGGGCGAACAACTTCATAGCGGAAACTCCTTACTGATCAATATCTGGATGTAAAAAACCCCGGACCAGCCGGGGTTTTGTCTGACGATGTTGCGTCTTATTTGTTGTACTGCTCTGACATGGTATTGCCTGGGTTTGGCGTACGCGGTTCATCAACCGGACGTGGTGCCTTTGGCGTACCGTTGCTGTCTGAGTTGCTGCCTGGATCTTCCCAGCCGGCTGGCGGACGCACTTCGCGACGTGCCATCAGGTCGTCGATCTGCGGTGCATCAATGGTTTCATACTTCATCAGCGCGTCTTTCATCGCGTGAAGGATGTCCATGTTCTCACCCAGAATGCGACGAGCACGCTGGTAGTTGCTGTCGATCAGGTGTTTAACTTCCTGGTCGATGATGCGGGCAGTTTCATCAGACATGTGTTTCGCTTTCGCGACAGAACGTCCAAGGAACACTTCACCCTCTTCTTCTGCATACAGCAACGGACCCAGTTTTTCAGAGAAGCCCCACTGCGTCACCATGTTACGTGCCAGATTTGTCGCGACTTTAATGTCGTTAGACGCACCGGTAGAAACACGTTCCACACCGTAGATGATCTCTTCTGCCAGACGACCGCCGTAAAGCGTTGAGATCTGGCTTTCCAGTTTCTGACGGCTGGCGCTGATTGCGTCGCCTTCAGGCAGGAAGAAGGTCACACCCAGCGCACGGCCGCGCGGGATAATCGTAACTTTATGAACCGGGTCATGCTCTGGCACAAGGCGGCCAATAATGGCGTGGCCCGCTTCATGGTAGGCGGTTGACTCTTTCTGCGATTCCGTCATCACCATAGAGCGACGTTCCGCACCCATCATGATTTTGTCTTTCGCTTTCTCGAACTCAACCATCGACACCACACGCTTGTTTGAACGGGCGGCGAACAGCGCGGCTTCGTTCACAAGGTTGGCCAGATCGGCACCTGAGAAGCCTGGGGTACCACGTGCAATGATCGCTGCATCAATATCGGTAGCCAGTGGCACACGACGCATATGCACTTTCAGGATCTGCTCACGACCGCGTACATCTGGCAGACCTACAACAACCTGACGGTCAAAGCGGCCTGGACGCAGCAGCGCAGGGTCCAGTACGTCAGGACGGTTAGTCGCGGCGATAACGATAATACCTTCGTTACCTTCGAAACCATCCATCTCAACCAGCATCTGGTTCAGCGTCTGCTCACGTTCATCATGACCACCGCCTAAACCGGCGCCACGCTGACGACCGACGGCATCGATCTCATCGATGAAGATGATGCACGGTGCCGCTTTCTTGGCTTGTTCGAACATGTCACGCACACGGGATGCACCGACACCCACAAACATTTCCACGAAGTCAGAACCGGAGATGGTAAAGAATGGCACCTTCGCTTCACCGGCAATCGCTTTAGCCAGCAGGGTTTTACCGGTACCCGGTGGCCCCACCATCAGAACGCCTTTTGGAATTTTACCGCCCAGCTTCTGGAAACGGCTCGGCTCACGCAGATATTCCACCAGCTCAGCCACTTCATCTTTCGCTTCGTCACAACCGGCTACATCGGCGAACGTGGTTTTAATCTGGTCTTCCGTCAACATGCGGGCTTTGCTTTTGCCGAAGGACATCGCGCCCTTACCGCCGCCGCCCTGCATCTGACGCATAAAGAAGATCCACACACCGATCAGCAGCAGCATCGGGAACCACGAAATGAAGATTGAAGCCAGCAGGCTTGGTTCTTCCGGCGGTTCGCCAACCACTTTGACGTTTTTGGTCAAGAGGTTATCGAGCAACTTAGGATCATTGACAGGAATGTAGGTGGTATATTTATTGCTGTCTTTTTTGACAACGTTAATTTCACGCCCGTTAATACGTGCCTCGCGGACCTGATCCTGGTTCACTTCCGACAGGAAGGTTGAATAATCAACCCGACGGCCATTCGACTCGCTGGGCCCAAAGCTCTGGAATACTGACATCAGCACGACCGCGATGACTAACCAGAGAATCAGGTTTTTCGCCATGTCACTCAAGGGATTAACCTCATATTACATCGGTGTTAACAGATAGCGTAGGGTACTATAGTTCCTGCATACATGGAATCGCAGCAAAGCTGCGGACTTCTCCAGCAATTTGGTTATAGTTTGAGCCCAGTCGCCACAATGTACACTTCACGTGAACGAGAACGTGAAGCGTCCGGCTTACGAATTTTTACTTTCGTAAACAGGGAGCGAATTTCCCGCAGGTATTCATCGAAGCCATCTCCCTGAAACACTTTCACTACAAAACTTCCGCCGGGTGCCAGAATATCCCGACACATCTCCAGCGCCAGCTCCACTAAATACATCGACCGGGGAATATCTACGGCAGGTGTACCACTCATATTCGGCGCCATATCGGACATGACAACCTGAACTTTCTGATCGCCAACGCGCTCAAGCAGCGCATTGATCACCGATTCTTCACGAAAATCGCCCTGAAGGAAATCGACACCGACTATTGGATCCATTGGCAGGATATCACAGGCAATGACGCGCCCTTTGTTCCCGATTTGCTGTACCACATATTGCGACCAGCCACCGGGTGCGGCACCCAGATCTACCACGGTCATACCGGGTTTGAACAGCTTGTCACCCTGTTGTATTTCATCAAGTTTAAACCAGGCGCGCGAGCGCAACCCTTTTTTATGCGCCTGGAGCACATATTTATCGCTAAAGTGTTCCTGAAGCCAGCGGCCGGAGCTGGCTGAACGCTTTTTACCCGTCATATTATTTCCAACTAAATCGTCATCGTAGCGATAAACCTGCACGCAATGGGTTGCGTCGATTTGGTGATATACCCGAGATGGCGGTAGAATGAACCGTTTTCAATCCCTGAGTAAGTAAAAAACTACGATGAATCTAAGTACCAAACAAAAACAGCACCTCAAGGGCCTCGCCCATCCACTCAAGCCAGTGGTTATGCTAGGTGGCAACGGCCTGACTGAAGGCGTGCTGGCCGAAATCGAGCAGGCTCTGGCGCATCACGAACTGATCAAGGTAAAAATCGCCTCGGAAGATCGTGAAACGAAACAGCTGATCGTTGAGGCTATCGTGCGTGAGACCGGTGCCAGCAACGTACAGGTGATCGGCAAAACGCTGGTGCTGTATCGCCCCTCTAAAGAGAGCAAAATTTCTCTGCCACGTTAAGTGGGCAAAGAAAGTGACATGCTCTTACCTCAGATAAAAGGCCGCGATGCGGCCTTTTTCTTTTCTTTACATTGTGCTTTAACGCTTTTTCAGGCGTAGCACCCTCTTAAAGGTATTCTACCTTCAGGATCTCATACTCGACATCGCCGCCCGGGGTTTTCACGATAGCCACATCATCGGCTTCTTTACCCACCAGGCCACGCGCCATTGGCGAATTGACCGAAATCAGATTTTGCTTAAAGTCCGCTTCGTCATCGCCCACGATACGATAAGTCGACTCTTCGTCGGTCTCGACATTCAGTACGGTCACCGTTGCGCCGAAAATCACGCGGCCAGTTTTAGGCATCTGGGTGACGTCGATCACTTGCGCATTGGAGAGTTTGGCTTCAATCTCCTGAATACGCCCTTCACAAAAACCCTGCTCTTCACGCGCAGCATGATATTCCGCGTTCTCTTTTAAATCGCCGTGTTCGCGTGCGTCAGCGATAGAGGCGATAATGCGCGGGCGCTTCACGGTTTTCAGCTCGTTCAGCTCTTCGCGCAATCTTTCAGCGCCTCTTAACGTCATCGGAATCTGATTCATTTAAGCTCCTCGCCATCTTTCCTGTTAACGATGTCATCCTGACCGGTGACTGCAGAAAAAGCGTTCTGCGGCACATTAGCCCGTTTTTGCAAATAAAAGAATCCTGACCCGGAAATGCTTCCAGGCCAGAAAAGAGTTTTGCAATTTGATACGTATTTTACCCCAGAGTTCACTGCGGGTCATCGTTTACTTTGCACCGTCCGGCAACGTAGTATTGACGCCCTCACCTGCCAGTTACCGCGAGATTATGCGATTTTCACGACTTGTTACCGGATTAAGCTGTGCATTTATGCTGCAGGCACACGCAGCGCCAGTTGATGAATACATGCAGTACCTGCCAGACGGTGCCAATCTGGCGCTGATGGTCCAGAAAGTGGGTGCATCAACGCCGATCATTGATTACCACGGGAAACAGATGGCCCTGCCCGCCAGTACCATGAAAGTGGTGACGGCGCTGGCGGCATTACTGGAACTGGGTGGCGACTTCCGTTTTCAGACCACTTTTGAGACTCGCGGCGCCATTATAGATGGCACCCTGAACGGCGATTTAGTCGCACGTTTCGGCGGTGATCCAACGTTAACCCGTCAGGATCTGCGCAACATGGTCGCGGCGATTAAGAAGCAGGGTATTAACCATATCAAAGGCAATCTGGTTATCGACACTTCCGTGTTTGCCAGTCACGACATGGCGCCGGGCTGGCCGTGGAACGATATGACTCAGTGCTTCAGCGCCCCGCCGGGTGCTGCGATTGTTGATAAGAACTGTTTCTCGGTGTCCCTCTACAGCGCTAATACGCCGGGTGAAAATGCCTTTGTCCGCATCGCCTCCTATTATCCGGCGCATATGTACAGCCAGGTCCGCACCATCGGCCGCAACAGCGGCGAAGGGCAATATTGTGAACTGGATGTGGTGCCGGGCGAGCTGAACCGCTACACGCTGACTGGCTGTATGCGTCAGCGTGCCGAACCGCTGCCGCTGGCCTTTGCAGTGCAGGATGGCGCGGCCTGGGCAGGCGAGATTCTCAAGGCGGAACTGCGGTCGTCAGAGATTGATTACAGCGGGCATCTGGTGCGTCAGACGCAGGTCACGGAGCCAGGCACTGTACTGGCATCGACCCAGTCCGCGCCGCTGCATACGCTGCTGCACACCATGCTGAAGAAGTCAGACAACATGATTGCCGACACGGTGTTCCGCACTATTGGTCATCACTACTTCAACGTGCCAGGTACCTTCCGTGCCGGACAGGATGCGGTTCGTCGTATCCTGAAAGCGAAAGCCAATGTCGACATGGGCAATAGCATTCAGGTCGATGGTTCCGGCCTGTCGCGCCATGACCTGATTTCGCCGCAAACCATGATGCAGGTGTTGCAGTTCATTGCGAAGAATGACAACACGCTGGATTATATTTCGATGCTGCCACTGGCTGGCTATGATGGCACGCTGCAATATCGTGGCGGACTGCATGAAGCAGGACTGGATGGCAAAGTCTCAGCGAAAACCGGTTCACTGCAGGGCGTCTATAACCTGGCGGGCTTTATCACCACCTCAAGTGGCGCGCGGTTGGCGTTCGTTCAGTTCCTTTCCGGTTATGCGGTACCGCCGGAAGATCAACGTACCCGTCGTATTCCCCTGGTGCGTTTCGAGAGCCGACTCTACCGCGATATCAATCAGAACAACTGACTATGCAGTAATAAAAAACGCAGCAGGCAATCAACCTGCTGCGTTTTTTTATGGCTGAACACTTCAGAAGCGGATATCAGTGTCGTGTTGAAGAGCAGGCTCCAGAAACAACAATGCCCCCTTTCATTCCTGAAAGGAGGCACCCTATATCACGCTGTAGCAGACGCGCGGTTAACGCTGATAGATGATTTCAACGCCTTCGTCGTCTTCATCATCCCAGTCGTCATCCCACTCTTCATCTTCCACTTCAACCGTGTTTTCAATGGTTTCTTTGTGGTAATCGTCCCACATGAACTCCACTTTCTCCGGCTGTTTCTCTTCAAGCTCGGCTTCTTTCGGGTTGGCGTTGATGAAGCTCATCACGTCCCAGCAGAGTTCGTTGACACCGGTACGGCTTGCGGCAGAAATCAGGTAGTACTTATCTTCCCAGCCCAGAGCTTCAGCAACCGCTTTAGCACGTGACTGCGCTTCTTCTTCACTGATCAGATCAATTTTGTTGAAGACCAACCAGCGTGGCTTGTTGAACAGCTTCTCGCTGTACTTTTCGAGCTCGCCGAGAATGATCCGGGCATTTTCAACCGGATCGCTTTCATCAATCGGATCGATGTCGATCAGGTGCAGCAATACGCGACAGCGCTCAAGGTGCTTAAGGAAGCGAATGCCGAGACCTGCGCCATCTGCTGCGCCTTCAATCAGGCCGGGGATATCGGCCACGACGAAGCTCTGCTCGCTGTCCATACGCACTACGCCCAGGCTTGGCACCAGCGTCGTAAACGGATAGTCCGCCACTTTTGGTTTGGCGGCCGACACGGCACGGATAAAGGTCGATTTACCGGCATTCGGTAAGCCCAGCATCCCGACGTCTGCCAGCAGCATCAGCTCCAGCTGCAGATCGCGCTTTTCACCTGGGGTACCCATGGTTTTCTGACGCGGACTGCGGTTCACTGATGATTTGAAGCGGGTGTTGCCCAGGCCATGCCAGCCGCCTTTGCCGACCATCAGCTTCTGGCCGTGGCGCGTCATGTCGCCCAGTGTTTCGCCGGTACCCTGATCGATAACCCGGGTGCCGACTGGCACTTTAACTTCGATATCTTTACCGCGTTTACCGGTACAGTCGCGGCTCTGGCCGTTCTGTCCACGCTCGGCGCGGAAAGATTTTTCGAAACGATAATCGATAAGGGTGTTCAGGTTTTCATCAGCGATCAGATAAACGTCACCGCCGTCACCGCCATCACCCCCATCAGGGCCGCCTCTCGGGATATATTTTTCGCGGCGGAAGCTTACGCAACCATTACCGCCATCACCGGCGACGACCAGGATTGTCGCTTCATCTACAAACTTCATTTTCTATCTCCGTCACACAATCGCCTGCAGCACTCTGCAGACGGGTCCGCCAGGGTCTTCTGCGCTGACCAGCGGCGGATAAATCAGGATTGGCTTTCGCCAGTGCGTACATAAAGTGTACAGCAAACTTTTGTGATGCGTCGCTTTACCGCAACAGACCGCAGAATGTAAAAAGCCCCGCAGGAGCTGCGGGGCCTTCAATTCGTGCGTTCAGACGTTAAACGTCTGCGTCACGACAACCTTACTCAGCAACGATGCTGATGTATTTACGGTTGTTCGGACCTTTAACTTCGAACTGTACTTTACCGTCTGCGGTAGCAAACAGGGTGTGGTCACGACCACAACCTACATTGGTACCGGCGTGGAATTTGGTGCCACGCTGACGAACGATGATGCTACCTGCCAGAACAGATTCGCCACCGAAACGTTTTACACCCAGACGTTTTGCATTGGAGTCACGACCATTTCGAGTCGAACCACCAGCCTTTTTATGTGCCATTTGTCAGATCTCCTCTTACGCCGTGATACCAGTGATTTTCACATCAGTGAACCACTGGCGATGGCCTGCTTGCTTACGGTAGTGCTTACGACGACGAAACTTAACAATCTTAATTTTCTCGCCACGACCGTGAGCAACAACTTCTGCCTTGATCATTCCGCCTGAAACCAGTGGCGCGCCGATTTTCACGTCTTCGCCATTAGCAATCATCAGAACCTGGTCAAACTCAATCGTTTCACCGGTTGCGATGTCCAGCTTTTCCAGGCGAACGGTCTGACCTTCGCTTACTCGGTGTTGTTTACCACCACTTTGGAAAACCGCGTACATATAAAACTCCGCTTCTGCGCTTGCCTTTTAGTTCATCAGGCGGCGCGCTAAATATTCACAATAGGGCGCGAATTCTACGCAAAACTCCAGAAGAAGACAAGAGCACTTTGCACACTCTTGCAGAAAAAAAACACAGGCTGAATGCAACCGTTTCTCAGGCACAAAATTCAAGTACAATCAGTAACAGATTACCTGAACGCTGGCTGGGTAAACCACTTACCATGGCAGAGATAACGAGTCATAGCTGAAAAGACGAATGAACTTAGAACAGATTAATGAATTAACCGCACAGGATATGGCTGCCGTTAACCAGACCATCCTCGACCAGCTGAATTCAGATGTCTCGCTCATCAATCAGTTGGGCTACTACATCATCAGTGGTGGGGGCAAGCGTATCCGTCCCATGATTGCCGTGCTATCTGCACGTGCCATGGGCTACAAGGGCGACCTGCACGTGACCAATGCGGCGCTGATCGAATTTATCCACACCGCCACGTTGCTGCATGACGATGTCGTGGATGAATCCGATATGCGTCGTGGCAAAGCGACCGCGAACGCGGCGTTTGGCAATGCGGCAAGCGTGCTCGTCGGTGATTTTATTTACACCCGCGCCTTCCAGATGATGACCAGCATGGGTTCGCTGCGTATCCTGGCGCTGATGTCAGAAGCGGTAAACGTGATTGCTGAGGGCGAAGTCCTGCAGCTGATGAACGTCAACGATCCCGACATCACCGAAGAGAGCTACATGCGTGTGATTTACAGCAAGACTGCGCGCCTGTTTGAAGCGGCCTCGCAGGCCTCTGCGATTCTGGCTGAAGCCACTCCGGAAGAGGAAAAAGCGTTGCAGGATTATGGGCGCTATCTGGGCACGGCTTTCCAGTTAATTGACGATTTACTGGATTACAGTGCTGACGGCGAGACGCTGGGTAAAAATACCGGCGATGACCTGAGTGAAGGCAAACCGACGCTGCCACTGCTGCATGCGATGCAGCACGGCTCGCCTGAACAGGCGAAGATGATCCGTGAAGCTATTGAGCAGGGAAATGGCCGCCATCTGCTGGAACCGGTACTGGAAGCGATGAATCAGTGTGGTTCGCTGGAATGGACGCGTAACCGCGCCGAACAGGAAGCGGACAAAGCGATTGAAGCCTTGCGAATTCTGCCCGAATCACCGTGGCGCAGCGCCCTGGAATCACTGGCGCACATGTCCGTTCAGCGCGATTTCTGATCCTATACGGAGCCTCACCGGCTCCGTTTTTACGTCCCTGCTCTCACTTCTCTTTACTCCCTCTTAGCTATTGCACTCCTTTTGTGTGGCATCACACAGACCAGACGCTGGATCCAAATATAACTGGAAATTAATGGAATTAATTTGCTATAAGTGGCTTATTCTTTCCAGATAAAGGTAAAAAGGAAAGCCAACGTCCCGCAGGACGACGCAATGACAAGGAAAAGGAGAACAGGTTATGGAAAAAAGGATGGAAGACTGGCATCCGGCTGACATCATCGCTGCACTGCATAAGCGTGGTATGACTCTGGCAGCGCTTTCACGCGCAGCGGGTCTGAGTTCATCAACGCTGGCTAATGCGCTGACACGTCCCTGGCCCAAAGGCGAATGGCTGATCGCCGACGCGATCAAGATTCACCCGAGTGAAATCTGGCCCAGCCGCTATTACGATCCTGATACCCACTGCCTGCTGGATCGCAGGAGCCGTATCCGGACAGCGGTGGATCATTCTGGCCGCGCCTGAGATCCCACGCGATCTTCAGGCGAAAAAAAACCAGCCCCAAAAGGGGCTGGCTCTTTCAGCGTATCCGCGGGATTACTCTTCGCTAACGCGCTCGATGTTCGCGCCCATCGCTTTCAGTTTATCTTCGATGTGCTCATAACCACGATCGATATGATAAATGCGATCAACGAACGTCGTTCCTTCCGCAATACAACCCGCCAGAACCAGACTGGCTGAAGCACGCAGATCGGTCGCCATCACCTGCGCACCTGACAGGGTTTCAACCCCATGACAGATCGCCGTGTTGCTCTCAATCTCAGCATGCCCGCCCATACGGATCAGTTCCGGAATATGCATGAAACGGTTTTCGAAAATGGTTTCGGTAATCAGGCCCGTGCCTTCCGCGACCATGTTTAACAGGGTGAACTGCGCCTGCATATCGGTCGGGAAACCCGGATGCGGTGCGGTACGCACGTTGACCGCTTTTGGTCGCTTGCCGTGCATATCCAGACTTATCCAGTCTTCGCCTGTTTCGATGTCGGCACCTGCATCACGCAATTTAGCCAGCACAGCGTCCAGCGTATCAGGCTGGGTTTTGTGACACATCACTTTGCCGCCTGAAATCGCAGCTGCTACCAGGAAGGTACCGGTTTCGATACGATCTGGCAGGACGCGGTAAACACCACCACCCAGACGCTCTACGCCTTCGATGGTGATTTTATCGCTGCCTGCGCCACTGATTTTGGCGCCCAGGGTGTTCAGGAAGTTGGCGGTATCGACAATTTCCGGCTCACGGGCCGCGTTCTCAATCACGGTAGTACCAGTCGCCAGCGTCGCAGCACTCATGATGGTGACGGTTGCACCGACGCTGATTTTGTCCATGACAATCAGCGCGCCCTTCAGGCGGCCATTGACTGACGCCTTAACGTAACCCTCTTCCAGTTTGATCTCGGCACCCAGCTGTTCCAGACCGGTAATGTGCAGGTCAACCGGACGCGCGCCGATAGCGCAGCCACCCGGCAGGGAAACCTGACCCTGACCAAAACGAGCCACCAGCGGGCCCAGCGCCCAGATTGAGGCACGCATGGTTTTGACCAGATCGTAAGGCGCACAAAATACATCTACCGCGCTGGCATCGACATGCACAGAACCGTTGCGTTCCACCTTCGCACCCAGCTGAGTCAGCAGCTTCATGGTGGTATCAATGTCGCGCAGCTTTGGCACATTCTGGATCTCTACCGGCTCTTCAGCCAGCAGGGCAGCAAACAGAATAGGAAGTGCAGCGTTCTTCGCCCCGGAAATGGTTACTTCACCACTTAAACAGGTGGGGCCTTGCACACGAAATTTTTCCATTAACACGGCTCTCAATTAACTCGCTAAAAATTGGACTCGCCCATGGCGAGTTCACCACGCTGGGGATCAGAAACCGTTGAGTTTACGGTCACGCGCCCATTCAGCGGGAGTGTAGGTTTTGATAGAGACAGCATGCATGCGGTTATCCGCGATGAATTCCATCAGCGGCGCGTAAACAGCCTGCTGCTTTTTGACGCGGCTCAGTTCGCCAAACAGTTCGCCTACGGCGATCACCTGAAAATGGCTGCCATCGTTGCTCATCACATGGACTTCGTCTAAGGGCAATGCGGCCATCAGCACGGCCTGAATTTCACTGTTTTCCATTGGGCTTAACTTCACTTAATAATAATAAGGCTGACATAGTAGAGGAAAGCGGCTGACTCTTAAATACGCAAAAGCCCCTGTCGAAAACAGGGGCTTAGCATAACAACCGGAAATCAGGCGCTTTTATCCGCAGAAACAATAATCTGTTGCAGGTTGTAAAGCGTAATCAGCGAGTGCAGTTTATCGCTGATGCCCGTAAAGCGTGGGGTTATCCCCTGCGCCCGTGCGATTTCCCGCAGGTGCACCAGCAGGGCGAGACCGGAAGAGTCAACACGCTCCAGCGCCGCGACGTCGATGGTATCGACATCTTTAATCAACGACTCGCGTTGCTGCCACAGGCTCATCAACGTGTCGCGATCCAGTTCGCCTTTCAGTAACAGCGTGCTGGCTTCCCGCTCCCAGCGTAACGATTCGTGCATTATTGTTGTTTATCCAGCGTGATCGGCTGTGCCGCAGAAGACTTCAGTTGTGCCGTCAGACCATCGATACCTTTGGTACGTAAAAGGTCGCTCCACTCATTTTGTTTGGTGGTGATCATGCTGACACCTTCGGCGATCATGTCATAAGCCTGCCAGTTACCGGTCTGGCTGTTTTTACGCCACTGGAAGTCGAGACGAACCGGTGGACGGCCATTTGGGTCGATAATTGAGACACGAATAGCGACAATCTGGGCATCGCCCAACGGCTGCTCAGGCTGAATCTGGTAGCTCTGGCTGTTATAGAGTGCCAGTGCCTGACCATAAGCCTGTGCCAGGTAATCACCAAAGGCGCTGAAGTAGGCTTCGCGCTGAGCAGGCGTAGAATCACGATAGTAACGGCCCAGCACTAACGCGCCTGCATATTTTATCTGCACATAAGGCAGTAGCTCCTGACGCACAATTTCACGCAGGTAGTTCGGATCCTGCTTGATTTTCGGCTGCTCATTTTTCAGACGGGTGAACGTCTTTTTCGCCGCTTCGTTCATCAGCTTGTAGGGATTGCTCTGATCGGCTGCGGTCGCCGTCAGCGGTACTGCAACCACCAGCATGGCAATCATCAGTAAACGTTTAAACATGTTTTACCCTCTTCTTTAAGGTTGAGCCGGTGCCGCAGGCGCAGCACTGTCGCCTTCCTGCGCATCCTTGTTGTCAGTTTTTTGTTTGTTATCGCCGCTCTTATAAAGGAACTGGCCGATTAAATCTTCAAGCACCATGGCTGACTTCGTATCGCGCAGCGTATCGCCATCTTTCAGCATCGCCGAACCGAGTTCAGGATCGTCAAAGCCCAGGTTCAGCGCCAGGAACTGCTCGCCCAGCAGGCCCTGAGTGCGGACAGCCAGCGAGCTGGTGTCTGAAATTTTATTCGCATACTGATCGCTGATCTCCATGGTGACACGCGGCAGCAGCGTTTTCGGCTCAAGCGCAATTTCTGTTACCCGGCCAATCACCACCCCGCCGATTTTGACCGGCGAACTGGCTTTCAGGCCGCCGATATTGTCAAAGGTAGCGTAGAGTTTCCACGTCGGCTCCGTGCCCATCGACTTTAAATCGGCGACGCGCAGACAAAGAAACAATGCGGCGATCAACGCCATAATCATAAAAATGCCAACCCAGATTTCGCTTTTTTTGCTTTGCATTGCATCAATTCCCAAACATCAGTGCTGTCAGCACAAAATCCAACCCGAGCACCGCCAGTGAAGCATGTACTACGGTACGCGTTGTCGCGCGACTGATCCCTTCAGAAGTGGGAATCGCGTCATAGCCATTAAAGAGGGCAATCCAGGTAACCGTCACCGCAAATACGGCACTTTTGATGATGCAGTTAACGACGTCGGTTCGGAAATCGACCGCGTTCTGCATGGCTGACCAGAAGAAGCCGGGATCGATTCCCTTCCAGCTCACGCCAACCAGTGCACCGCCAGCGATACCGACCGCGGTGAAGATCATTGTCAGTAGCGGCATGCTGATAAAACCGGCCCAGAAGCGCGGCGAGACGACGCGGCGTAACGGATCCACCGCCATCATCTCCATACTGGAGAGCTGTTCAGTGGCTTTCATCAGGCCAATTTCAGCCGTCAGTGCCGACCCTGCCCGTCCGGCAAACAGCAGCGCGGTAACAACCGGCCCCAGTTCACGCAGCAGCGACAGCGCCACCAGCATACCCAGACTGGTTTCGGCACCATAGGTGTTCAGCACCAGGTAGCCCTGCAGTCCGAGTACCATGCCGATAAACAGACCTGAAACCACAATAATCAGTAACGACAGTACGCCAACACTATAGAGTTGTTTGATCAGTAGCGGCGAGTGTCTGCGGAACGCGGGTTTTCCCACCAGCGCGTGAAACAGCATTAATCCTGCGCGTCCAAAACTGGCGCACGTTTCAATTCCCTGACGACCGAATGACGCCAGCGCCTTCAAGACCATCTGTTTAGTTACTCCCTGAGCCGGTTAAATCAGCGAGATAGTCGCCGGCAGGAAAACGGAATGGAACCGGACCATCCGCATGCCCATCAATAAACTGGCGCACGCGCGGGTCGTTATTCTCTCGCAGTTCCGGCGTAGTGCCGTGTGCGATAATTTTTTGTCCGGCCACGATATAGGCATAGTCCGCAATACTCAGTACTTCCGGTACGTCGTGCGAGACCACAATACAGGTCAGGCCCAGAGCATGGTTAAGTTCGTCGATCAATTTTACCAGCACGCCCATAGTAATGGGATCCTGTCCGACAAAAGGTTCGTCGAACATGATCAGCTCCGGCTCAAGCGCGATCGCGCGTGCCAGAGCCACACGGCGTGCCATGCCGCCCGACAGCTCAGCCGGTTTCAGCTGGGCCGCGCCGCGCAGTCCCACCGCTTCCAGCTTCATTAATACGGTGCTGTGCAGAATCGGTGCGGGCAGACGAGTGTGTTCACGCAGCGGCCAGGCGACATTTTCATAGACCGTTAAGTCAGTAAACAGGGCGCCAGACTGGAACAGCATGCTCATTTTCTTGCGCGCTTCGTACAATTTAGCGCGAGACAATGACGGAATGTTTTCGCCACGGAAAAAGATTTCACCGCTGGTTGGCTGAAGTTGCCCCCCAATCAAGCGTAGCAGAGTGGTTTTTCCTATCCCCGACGGTCCCATTATCGCCGTCACTTTGCCTTTCGGCACGGTCAGCGAAATGTCGTCGAAGATGGTGCGATCTCCGCGCGAAAAACTCACGCCACGAACCTCAACCAGATTCGTATGCTGCTGGATCATTATTACCTCTTATAAGGATCGGGCGTAAACATGGGGTACGATGGTAGCCTGTTCGGTCCTGATTCACGATAGCTTTACAGAAACTTACCGCTAAGATTTGGCGAAAATGGTCATTAAATTTACTTTTGCCGTTCAGGCGGTCAAAATCAGCGCCTGTCTCGCCAAACAGAACCTTAAACCGGTCGGAAATGGCATTGCCGGCCTGGGTTTTTACGCAAGGATTTTTCATGTTCGTAGCTTCTGCACTGCTGATTATCGGTTTGCTTTTACTGGCATATGGTGCCGATCGTCTGGTGTTTAGCGCCTCTATATTGTGCCGATCGTTTGGCATCCCGCCACTGATTATTGGCATGACCGTTGTCAGCATCGGCACCTCGCTGCCAGAAATGATCCTCTCCTTTTCTGCGGCGCAACATGGCCAGATGGATCTTGCTGTTGGCACCGCGCTCGGCTCGAACATTACCAACATATTACTGATTTTGGGCGCCGCTGCACTCATGCACCCGCTCAGCGTCCATTCTAATCTGATACGCCGTGAACTGCCGTTGATGTTGCTGGTTACCCTGCTCAGCGGATTCATGCTGTTTGACAATCAGCTTAGTCGACTGGATGGAATCGGCCTGATCGCCATTGCCGCGATTTATCTGATGGTGGTGATTCGCATTGCGCGTAAAGCCGAACAGGACAACAACGATACCCTGACCCGCGAGCAGCTGGCCGAGCTGCCTCGTGAAGAGAGCGGAAATACGGTGGCCTTTCTCTGGCTGGCCGTCGCACTGATTATTCTGCCGATGTCGACCCGGATGGTGATCGACAATGCCACCGCCTTTGCCGACTACTTTGGCGTCAGTGAACTGGTGATGGGCCTGACGCTGATCGCCGTGGGCACCAGCCTGCCCGAGCTGGCAACGGTCATTGCCGGCGCGCTGAAAGGTGAAGATGATATCGCGATCGGCAATCTGATCGGCGCCAACATTTATAATATTGCCATCGTGCTGGGCCTGCCGGCGCTGATTCACCCTGGCAGCGTTGACTATCACGCTTTCGCCCGCGATTACTGGGTGATGCTGGGCGTCAGCGTGCTGTTTGCCCTGCTCTGCCTGCTCCGTCGCCGACGTGTTGGCCGTACGGCGGGCTTATTTTTACTCTGTGGTTTCTTCGTCTGGGTGACGCTGCTGTGGATGCAGCCGGCATTCATGGACGGCTAACAAGGACAGACTCACTATGTCATATCAGCAACCAACAGCATTTGATTTCCAGCAGGCAGGAAAAACCGTCCTGCGCATCGAGCGTGAAGGACTGGAACAACTCGATCAATACATCAACGATGATTTCGCCCGCGCCTGTGCCCTGATCTACGCCTGCCAGGGGAAAGTGGTGGTGATGGGCATGGGCAAGTCTGGCCATATCGGCAAAAAAATGGCGGCGACTTTTGCCAGTACCGGCACACCCGCCTTTTTTGTGCATCCGGCTGAAGCCAGCCATGGCGATCTCGGCATGGTCAGCAAAAATGATGTGGTTATCGCCATCTCCAACAGCGGTGAGTCGAACGAAATCCTCGCGCTGATTCCGGTATTGAAACGTCAGCACATTACGTTGATCTGCATGACCGGACGACCTGACAGTGCGATGGCCCGGGTTGCCGATGTACATCTGTGTGTCCATGTTCCGCAGGAAGCCTGTCCGCTGGGTCTGGCACCTACCACCAGCACCACAGCCACGCTGGTGATGGGCGATGCGCTGGCGGTTTCGCTGCTGGAAGCACGCGGATTCACGGCGGAAGACTTTGCCCTCTCCCATCCTGGCGGTGCGCTGGGCCGCAAACTGCTGCTGCATGTGGCTGATATTATGCACAGCGGTGATGAGCTGCCGCACGTCACGCGTGATGCCTCACTGCGCGATGCGCTGCTGGAAATTACCCGCAAAAATCTGGGGCTGACGGTAATCGTCGACGGTCTGATGAAAATTGAAGGTATCTTTACTGATGGTGACCTGCGCCGCATCTTTGATATGGGCATTGATTTCCAGCGTGCCACCATTGGAGAAGTGATGACGCCGGGTGGCATCCGCGTCCGGCCAAACATGCTGGCGGTTGAAGCCCTTAACCTGATGCAGACCAAAAACATTACTTCGATTCTGGTGGCCGATGACGACCGTCTGCTCGGTGTGGTACATATGCATGACATGCTGCGCGCTGGCGTAGTCTGAACAGGAAGAGAAAATGCAACAGGCAACTCCCCCGATTGAAACCTGCTACGGCCCGGTCACTGCTGACTTTATGGCGCGCGCCAGCAACATTCGACTGCTGATCTGCGACGTCGATGGCGTGATGTCCGACGGAGTGATCTACATGGGGAATAATGGCGAAGAGCTGAAGGCATTCAACGTGCGGGACGGTTACGGCGTGCGCTGTTTGCTGACCTCCGATGTGGAAGTGGCTATTATTACCGGCCGCAATGCCCGTCTGATGGAAGATCGCTGCAAAACGCTCGGCATCCGTCATCTTTATCAGGGACAATCCGATAAGCTTTTGGCCTATCGTGAACTTCTGGATAAACTGTCTCTTTCCGACGATCAGGTCGCCTACATCGGTGACGACCTGATCGACTGGCCGGTCATGGCGAAAGTGGGATTAAGCGTGGCGGTAGCGGATGCACATCCAATCCTGTTGCCACGCGCGCATTATGTCACGCGGATCGCCGGTGGACGCGGTGCGGTTCGCGAAGTATGTGACCTGATCTTAATGGCGCAGAACAAATTTGAGGATGCCAAAGGGCAATCAGTATGAGTAAAAGCAGGCGTTGGATAACGCTGATTCTGACCTTGATTGCACTGGTTTTGATCGGCTGGAATCTTACTAACCAGGATGACGATGGCACGCCAGTCGGGACGGGCAGTCAGTCGCCGACCTATACCAGTGCGGATTCACATACTGTGGTTTACAACCCGCAGGGCGCGCTGTCCTATAAACTGGTCTCAGACAAAGTGACCTATTTCTCGGATGACGAGCTGAGCTGGTTCGAAAATCCGGTGATGACGACTTATGATGAGAACAAAATCCCTACCTGGACGCTACGCGCGGATAAAGCAAAGCTCACCAAAGATCGTATGCTTTATCTGTATGGCCATGTTGAGCTGAATACGCTGACGCAGGATTCTCAGCTTGAGCGTATCAAAACGGATAACGCGCAGATCAATCTTGTCACTCAGGACGTTACCTCTGATGACCAGGTGACATTGTATGGCCGCAGTTTTAACTCCACCGGCATGAAAATGCGCGGCAATTTACGGACAAAAAACGCCGAGTTAATCGAGAAGGTCAAAACCTCATATGAAATTCAAAATGAACAAAAATAGCCTGAAGCTTTTACTGGCCAGCATGTTGCTGGCAACCAGCGTTCCGGCGCTTGCCCTGACCGGTGACTCGGATAAGCCCGTCAATATTGACTCGCAGAATCAGGCGCTGGATTTGCAGGGCAATGTCGCGACCTTCACCGGCAATGTCATCGTGACGCAGGGTTCAATCAAAATCACGGCGGATAAAGTCGTGGTGACCCGTCCTGGCGGCGACAGCAAGAAAACTATCGTTGATGCCTACGGTAATCCCGCTACCTTCTATCAGATGCAGGACAGCGGCA
This sequence comes from Candidatus Pantoea varia, assembly GCF_900115075.1. Classification (GTDB taxonomy): domain Bacteria; phylum Pseudomonadota; class Gammaproteobacteria; order Enterobacterales; family Enterobacteriaceae; genus Pantoea; species Pantoea varia. Next base: position 176,601 of record NZ_FOVG01000002.1, on the reverse strand, counting down.
AGCCGGTTCAGGGCCATGCCTCAAAACTGCACTATGAACTGGCTAACGATTTTGTTGAACTGACCGGCAATGCTTTCATTGAGCAGCAGGACAGCAACATCAAAGGCGATCGTATTACCTATCTGGTAAAAGAGCAGAAAATGCAGGCTTACAGCCAGGGCCAGAACAAGCGCGTCACCACCGTCCTGGTACCGTCGCAACTTCAGGATAAAGGTTCGTCCAACAGCGGAAAGAAGAGTAACTGATAGCTATGGCCACATTAATCGCAGAAAACCTGGCGAAGGCATATAAAGGCCGTCGCGTGGTAGAAGATGTCAGTCTGCAGGTAAAGTCCGGCGAGATTGTCGGCCTGCTGGGCCCGAACGGGGCCGGTAAGACCACCACTTTTTACATGGTGGTGGGCATTGTCCCGCGTGACGCTGGCCGCATTGTTATTGATGATGAAGATATCAGTATCCTGCCGCTGCATGCGCGTGCGCGTCGTGGCATCGGCTATCTGCCGCAGGAGGCGTCGATTTTCCGTCGCCTCAGCGTCTACGATAACCTGATGGCAGTACTGCAGATTCGGGATGATCTGACCGAAGAGCAACGCCAGGATCGCGCCCGTGAGCTGATGGAAGAGTTCCACATCGAGCACCTGCGCGACAGCATGGGTCAGGCACTTTCGGGGGGTGAGCGACGTCGTGTCGAGATCGCGCGCGCACTGGCTGCTAATCCTAAATTTATCCTGCTGGATGAGCCTTTTGCCGGTGTTGACCCGATCTCTGTTATCGACATCAAGAAAATCATTGAGCATCTGCGTGACAGCGGCCTCGGCGTGCTGATCACCGACCATAACGTGCGTGAAACCCTGGCGGTCTGTGAGCGGGCTTATATCGTCAGCCAGGGACGCCTGATTGCGCATGGCACACCGAATGAAATTCTTGCGGATGAGCAGGTTAAGCGGGTTTATTTGGGTGAAGAGTTCAGACTCTGATAAGGTGTCGTTAATACCGATGTTTACCTGGGAACGATCATCCTGTCTATGAAGCAAGGTTTACAACTCAGGTTCAGCCAACAGCTGGCAATGACTCCACAATTGCAGCAGGCGATTCGTCTGCTGCAACTCTCTACGCTTGAACTCCAGCAGGAGTTACAGCTTGCTCTCGAAAGCAATCCGCTGCTTGAGCAGACTGATCTGCATGAAGAGATCGACTCCCGCGAATCGTCGGAGTCTGAGGCGCTGGATACACGCGAAGCGCTTGAGCAGAAAGAGATGCCTGATGAACTGCCGCTGGATGCCACCTGGGATGAGATCTATACCGCGGGTACGCCTTCCGGCACCGGCACTGATTATCAGGATGATGAGTTACCGGTTTATCAGGGCGAAACCACGCAGTCACTTCAGGACTATCTGATGTGGCAGGTTGGACTGACGCCTTTCAGTGACACCGATCGCGCTATTGCCACCTCTATCGTCGATGCTATCGATGACACCGGATATCTCACCGTTTCGCTTGAGGAGATCCTCGACAGTATCGGCAACGATGAGCTTGAAGCAGATGAAGTTGAAGCGGTGCTGAAACGCATCCAGCGCTTTGATCCTATTGGTGTTGGCGCGCGCGATCTGCGTGACTGTCTGCTGGTTCAGCTGTCGCAATATGCGCCTGAGACGCCGATGCTGGCTGAAGCACGCCTGATCGTCAGCGAACATCTCGACCTGCTGGCAAATCACGATTTCCGCAGCCTGATGCGGGTGACGCGTCTCAAAGAAGAGGTGCTGAAAGAGGCGATGCTGCTGATTCAGTCGCTGGACCCGCGTCCGGGTCAGTCGATTAACACCAGCGAACCGGAATATGTCATTCCCGATGTGCTGGTACGTAAGGTTGGCAGCCGCTGGACGGTTGAACTCAATGCCGACAGCGTGCCACGCCTCAAGATTAATCAGCACTATGCCGCCATGGGCGGCGCGACGCGCAACGACAGCGACAGCCAGTTCATTCGCAGCAACCTGCAGGAAGCCCGCTGGCTGATTAAGAGTCTGGAAAGCCGCAATGATACGCTGCTGAAAGTGACGCGCTGCATTGTTGAGCAGCAGCAGGCGTTTTTCGAGCAGGGTGAAGAATTTATGCGTCCGATGGTGCTGGCGGATATCGCCCAGGCTGTTGAGATGCATGAGTCGACCATTTCCCGTGTGACCACGCAGAAGTATCTGCACAGCCCGCGTGGCATTTTTGAACTGAAGTACTTTTTCTCCAGTCACGTCAATACTGAAGGTGGCGGCGAAGCCTCCTCGACAGCGATTCGTGCCCTGGTGAAGAAATTAATTTCGGCGGAAAATCCAGCCAAACCCTTGAGCGACAGTAAACTGACCTCCATGTTATCTGATCAGGGGATTATGGTGGCACGGCGTACCGTCGCCAAATATCGTGAGTCTTTATCCATCCCGCCATCGAACCAGCGTAAACAACTGGTTTGAAAGAAATGAGAAGGAAGACCTATGCAGCTGAACCTGACCGGGCAACACGTTGAAATCACTGCGCCTCTGCGTGAATTCGTCAACGGTAAATTTGCCAAACTGGAACACTATTTTGAACATATCAATCAGGTCTATATTGTCCTGAAGGTTGAGAAAGTCACTCAGGTGGCGGACGCAACACTACACGTGAATGGTGGCGAGCTGCACGCCACATCCGAAGCGGAAGATATGTATGCGGCAATTGATGGGTTGATCGACAAGCTCGCCCGTCAGCTGACCAAACACAAAGATAAACTGAAAAAACACTAACCTTCACGCTAGCGACGCGCTTCTGGCGCGCAGAGCCGACAGGATGGGGCGGATAATCCGCCCCGTTTTGTCATCTGAGCAAGCGCCGTTTGTCTCGGGCGTTACGACGCGCTGGCGGTGAATGGCCTGGTGAACACGCAAGTGAAACGATAATGAACAACGATCTCACACTGGAATTGAGCACAGTGCTTTCGCCAGACTGCACCCGCAGCGGCGTACACTGCCAGAGCAAAAAACGTGCGCTGGAAATCATCAGCGAACTGGCCGCTAAGCAGCTCAACCTGTCGCACCAGACGCTTTTCGAAGCGATTCTGACCCGCGAACGCATGGGCAGTACCGGTATTGGTAACGGGATAGCCATTCCTCACGGCAAGCTGGAAGAGGATACGCTGCGCGCGGTTGGGGTGTTTATCAGCCTCGAACAGCCGATTGCGTTTGATGCCGTCGACAACCAGCCGGTCGATCTGTTGTTTGCTTTACTGGTCCCGGCTGACCAGTGCAAAACACACCTGCACACCCTGTCACTGGTGGCGAAGCGTCTGGCAGATAAAACGGTCTGCCGTCGTCTGCGTGCTGCGCAGAGTGATGAAGAGCTCTACGCCATTATTACGGAAGTCCAGACAGAGCAGTAACGCGTCTTTACCGGCCGGGAGCCGGTTTTAAAACGGGAGAGAAGGTCATGGTGCTGATGATCGTTAGCGGTCGTTCAGGCTCGGGGAAGTCAGTGGCACTCCGTGCGCTGGAAGATATGGGGTTCTACTGTGTTGATAACCTGCCGGTCGTGCTGCTGCCTGAGTTAGCTAACTCGCTGGCTGAGCGCAATATTTCGGCAGCGGTCAGTATCGACGTGCGTAACATGCCTGAATCCCCGGAAATTTTTGAAACCGCACTGAATAATCTGCCCGACACATTTTCACCTCAGCTGCTGTTCCTCGACGCCGATCGCAATACCCTGATTCGTCGCTACAGCGATACGCGCCGTCTGCATCCCCTCTCCAGCAAAAACCTGTCGCTGGAGAGCGCCATCGATGAAGAGAGCGATCTGCTGGAGCCGCTGCGTTCGCGTGCCGATCTGATCATCGACACCTCAGAGATGTCGGTGCATGAACTGGCCGAGATGCTGCGTACCCGCCTGCTCGGCAAGCGTGAACGCGAGCTGACCATGGTGTTTGAATCCTTTGGCTTCAAACATGGCATCCCGATTGACGCGGATTATGTGTTTGACGTGCGCTTTCTGCCCAACCCCCACTGGGATCCGAAACTGCGTCCGATGACCGGCCTCGATCGTCCGGTAGCGGCCTTCCTTGATCGTCACACTGAAGTACATAACTTTATCTACCAGACGCGCAGCTACCTTGAACTCTGGCTGCCGATGCTGGAAACCAATAACCGTAGCTATCTTACCGTGGCGATTGGCTGCACCGGCGGCAAACACCGCTCAGTCTATATCGCAGAACAGCTGGCGGATTACTTCCGTTCGCGCGGTAAGAATGTTCAGTCACGCCATCGCACGCTGGAAAAGCGCAAATCATGACCGTCCGACAAACTGTAGAAATCAAAAATAAGCTGGGCATGCACGCCCGTCCGGCCATGAAGTTGTTTGAGCTGGTGCAGAGCTTTGATGCTGAAGTGTTACTGCGCAATGAGACAGGCACAGAAGCCGAAGCCAGCAGCGTGATTGCACTGCTGATGCTCGACTCGGCCAAAGGCGGGCACATTGAGATCGAAGCCAGCGGCCCGGAGGAAGTTCCGGCGCTGGCTGCGGTCATTGAACTATTTGAAGCGGGCTTCGATGAAGATTAAGGCTTAGTCGAGCTTATTACGCTGCAGGAAGCCCTCGCCGCCCAGCTGGCGCATCTGTCGCAGTATCCACTGCTGCCGCTCTCTGACATAACCTGAGGGCGCAGCAGCACGATAACGAATCGGATTAGGCAGTACTGCCGCCAGCAAAGCAGCATCGGCTGCGGTCAGCCGGCTGGCTGGCTTATGGAAGTAGCGCTGTGAAGCCGCTTCAACGCCAAAGATGCCCGGCCCGAACTCTGCAATATTGAGATAGACGGTCAGAATGCGTCGCTTTGTCCAGACCGTCTCAATCCCTACCGTCAGACCCGCCTCCAGACCTTTACGGACCCAGCTGCGACCCTCCCAGAGGAACAGATTCTTCGCCGTCTGTTGTGACAGCGTGGACGCCCCGCGCATCCGGTTGTCGCTCTTATCCAGTACGGACTCAATCGCCGCCACATCAAAGCCCCAGTGAGTGGGAAACTTTTGATCTTCTGAGGCGATAACCGCCAGTCCCATCCAGGGCGAAATCTCATCATGGCCGACCCAGTCTGAATGGGCGACATAACTAAAATCACCGCGTAACCAGGCGCCAATCTGTCGTTCAGCCATCACCGCCGAGAACGGCACAGGTAAGAATGAAAAGAGTAAAATTCCCGCCAGCCATACGCCCAGCCATACCAACAGCACGCGACCAACAATACGCCTGATACGCTGTCCGACGCTTCCTTTATGCTTATTCATGCAATCTTCCCATACTTGTTTCAGACGTTAATCAATCACTCATGTAATCACTGCTATTAAAGCAGTCTTTTTACGATTATCGCTGAAAACGAGGCGGTAGTTTCCAGACTTTATTCAATCATTTTGCATCAAAATGCTGCAACAGTTCGAAATAGTTCAAGGACTTCCGAAAAAAAGGAATCGGTTCCATTGATTGACACTGCTTAGCATCTTTCCAGATAAAAAATTAATAATCGGTAATAAGCGCCAGGATAAATCATTCATTATACTTAACTGTTATTTTTTTCTTAATCCAATGCTGTCCAAAGCTTAATCATAATTAGGGTTATAACGTATAAATAAACAGCGCTTAACGGACTCACTTGTGGCTGTTATGGCCCTGTTTTCTTCCAGCAGGAACTCTCATATCAGGAGGAGAAAAGGACAAACTTTTAGATTCTTTTTTATCATTCCAAATCGTTTTGGATAATTCGTATCATTTCAGGCTGCGCACTTGCAATATCAGCGTTTTAGCCGCGCTGAAGAGGCAGCTGTTAACGCTGGCTTACTTTACTGCTACCCGGCCACCGTTTCACTGTACAGCAGCCTTAAAACTACACGAAAAATGGCAAAACTGATTAAAATAACAGCAATGCAGCACAGAAATTGATTCCTTACTTGACTGTGTTGCCAAATTAATGTTTTCTGTATTTAAACGCTGCTCAATATCACAAATTTTAATGAATCTTGTCGCATGAGAAGATGAATTTGCTAAGGTGATGACAGTGTTAACCAATACCCTGCGGCTGCATCAATTATTCATATCATAGCGGCCGCAATGATTTCCCTGGTGTTGGCGCAGTATTCGCGCACCCCGGCCTCGGCTGGGGTCATTTTTTTCTGGGGTATCACTTATCCTGCTCTGACACCCAGTCGCGTAATACCTGCACATCGTGTCGCCACTCATGCTTCAGCTCATCAATCCATTCAACGACATTGTCCCACCATGCCGGTAACTCCGGACTCTGAATCTGTTTTGCCAGCATCTGCAAACGCTGTAGCCCGACCGAACCCGCCGCTCCTTTGATTTTGTGCCCCTCTTCGGCGATGCCTTTCTGATCGCGCGCCATCAGGTTAGATTCCAGCACCGCAAGATAGTCCGGCATCATCTTTTCAAACATCGTCAGGCTTTGGGTAATCAGGCTCGGGCCAACCAGCTCGATATACTGCTCCAGCATGGCGACATCCAGCAGCATTCGGGTTTTGTCATCGCTGACATCCAGGGGCTCTTCTTCCGGTTCTGCCTGATAATCCCAGTACTTTTTGATCATGGCGGTCAGGGCCGGCACCGCCAGCGGTTTGCTCAGAACATCATCCATTCCTGCATCGAAATACTCTTTTTTGTCTTTAAGGACATTCGCTGTAAGCGCAACCAGCGGTGGCAGATGCGTTCCCTGATATTGCTGACGAATCGCCCGTGAGACATCCAGCCCGGTCATATCAGGCAGCTGGATATCCAGCAGCACCAGATCAAACTCCAGCGGGTCAAACATCGCCAGCGCCTCACTGCCGGTCATAGCGACCTCGACGCTGCAGCCCAGCTTCTCAAGCACCGAGCGCGCCACAATCACGTTAAGCTCAATATCTTCCACCAGCAGCACGTGCAGCGCAGGCAGTGGCAGGCTGTCATCCAGGCCTTCGTCTTCCACCTCTTCAGCAATGCGGGGCGCTTTAATCTCTACGGTAAAGCATGAACCCTGTCCTGGTGCGCTGTGAACGCGGATATCGCCGCCCATCGCCTGCGCCAGACGGCGTGATACCGCCAGCCCGATGCCGGTTCCGGTTGCTGGTTTACCGCCATGCTGGTCTTTCACCTGATAGTACATCGCAAAGATCTTGTCCTGCTCGTCCTGGCGGATCCCCATGCCAGAATCCTGCACCTCAAAGCGCAGCGTCTCATCCTGCTCATACGTCACCCGCACCACGATTTCTCCCTGCTGGGTGAACTTCACGGCGTTCCCAATCAGGTTCCACAAAATCTGGCGCAGACGCGTCCCGTCAGTGGAAATCATATGCGGTAGCGGCAGTTGCGGCGCGAGCACAAACTTCAGTCCTTTTGGCTGGGCCAGCAGGCCGGAAAGATTCTCTAAATCGGCGAGGAAGCCAGTGAAGTCGAGCGGCTGATTATCCAGCTGCACTTTACGGCGTTCGATTTTGTCCACCTCAATCACATCATTGAAGATGTTGCCCAGCGTGATGGCGGAGACGTGGATGGTTTTCAGGTACTTCAGCTGTTCCTGATTAAGGTCGGTATCCAGCAGAATGCGGCTCAGGCCGACGATGCCATTAAGCGGCGTACGAAGCTCGTGGCTGATCGTAGAGATAAAGGTGGTCTTTTCCCGGCTGGCATTCTCTAACGCGTCCTGATAGCGCTTACGCTCCGTTATATCGCGGCCAAAGCCCATCAGCCCGCTGCGCTTACCGACACGGTCGTAATAAGGCACTTTACGGATTTCGAAACAGGCTTTGCGTCCGTCGGGGTATTGCAGCCACTGTTCATAGGTCAGGGAGACGTTGTGTCGGAACACCTTCTCGTCCGTTTCCAGCACCTTGGTCGCCGCTTCGTCATCGTAGATATCACGCGGCGTCAGGCCAATCAGCTGCTTTTCGCTTTTGCCGGTCAGCAGTTCCATCGCGCGGTTACAGCCGGAGAACTGTTTATCGATGTTGCGATAGAAGACCAGGTCAGGCGAAGCATCCAGGAATGAACGCAGGAAGGAGGATTGCTGCTCCAGCTCAATCTGTGCCTGTTCGCGACGGGTCACCTCTTCACGCAGCTTGTCCATCACCTGTTCGCGTGCCAGCTCCGCCTTTTTACGATCGCTGATCTCCTGATTCAGCTGCGTAATGGTCTCTTTCATCTGCTGATTGAGTTCCAGATCGCGGGTACGCATCTCTTCCAGCTTATCCACCAGCCGTGCCAGCCGTTGCCGGGACTCCTCCAGCTGATCGACCACCACCGACAGAAAATAGACCGCCCAGGGCGTAATCAGCAGCCCGAAGAAGACCGAACGCACCACGTCAATGCTCTCGACATGGCCCCGCAGTACCATTGTGACCGCCATCTGGACGATCATCGCCAGCACGACCAGCGCAGATGCCAGCAGCAACGAGAACCTCACCAGCCCAAGCTTGACCATTAAATCAACGTAGTACTGCGCCAACAGACGAATTTGTTTCATAACAACTCCCTGGAAGAGAAACAGCCTCATAATAGCGCAGTTATCCTGCTGACGTCGCAGCACGTCGCAGGGAGATGCGGGATCAAACGCCCTGTTATGGTGCATCCGCAGAGCCGATCGGCGACGTTAAGGACAAAGCGGTTAAAACCCTTGACTGACTGTGCCAAATGAATAATCTGTAAGGCCGCCAGCGAATCACCGATTTCTCTGTACGGCCTTTTTTCAATATCCTGGCAACATCCTGTTGCACAGGCACACCCTTTCATATGCATACCCATTCATCTTTAGTGATGTTTTAAGCACGCGCATGCTGATTAATTTTTCTTATAACCAACCGCTGTTTCATTCAAATAGCCGGACATAAGAAAAACAGATACATGCTATGCATCAACGGTTCTTAACAGCATTTAATGCTGTCTAACACCCCGTCACCAGCATGGTGCAGAGATCTGACGCCTGCACTACAGTGAGTCAGTTCACATTTATCGGCCGATCTCCAGGCATCAGAGTGAGACATTTTAAACCATAAAATTCATTTAATTCATAACGTTAAGCAGATAAAACAGCTGATTACCCCGTCTGACCACCCTATTTGACCTGATTACGCTTTCCCGATAAGTTGGAAATCCGCTGAAAGCTTTCCAGACGGGCCATTGTCTCGGCATATCTATGCAGCAAGAAGACTCCCGCGTGGTTTAAGTCATCTCCTTTAAGAGACCGGAAATCAGAGAGCAGCTCAATTAAGGACGTTTTACGATGTCTGGAGAGAAATGCTCAGGGCTATGACGCGCGCTCGACAGAGCATGGCGATGAAAATGATAGCGCCCCAGTGCGCCCAGACCCTGAATCAGTGCAGGTAATGTCAAAGCAGTTTAAGGAGACCCTCAATGTCCACTAAAAAACCTCAATCGTATGGCTTGTATGATCCGACAGCAGGCAGTGACAGCTGTGGTGTAGGTTTCATTACGCGTAAGGACGGCGAGCAGACCCACGAAATTCTGCAGATGGCGCACAGCGCCCTGTGTACGGTGCCACATCGCGGCGGTATGTCAGCGGAAGGCGTCGGCGATGGCGCGGGGGTCAACGTTGACCTTTCGCTACACTTTTTCCGCAAAATTACCGGCCAGCCGCTGGAAGCGGGCCGCTTTGGCGTCGGCAATTTCTTTGTGCCGAAAGATGCTGAGCTGCGCGCAAATGCCGAACGTCTGGTAGATGAGACACTCAGTAGCTTTGGCCTGCCTGTGATCATGAAACGTGACATGCCACTCGACAGCAGCGTGACGCGTCCGGCAGCCATACAGTTCCAGTTACCGATTCTGCAGTGGATTTTCACTGCGCCACAGGACGTGGTCGATCAGAACGACTTCGAACAGCGCATCTACCGCGCCCTGTTAACGATTGAAGCGCGTGCCTTCACCGAAAGCGAATTTGGCGGTCTCTATCCGCTGTCGCTGTCATCACGCACGCAGGTATTCAAAGCCCGTCTGAACTCCAATGAAGTGATCCCTTACTTCAAAGATCTGACCGATCCCGATCATCAGGTGCGCGGGTTGTTCTTCCATACCCGCTTCTCCACCAACACCGATCCGCATACCACCATGGCGCAGCCGTTCCGCCTGATGGCGCACAACGGTGAGCTGAATACGGACCGTAAAAACCGCATCGCCGAGTCCGCGCTGGCTCTGGCCCGTGGTAAGAAAATCGTGCGGCCGAAAGGCCAGTCCGACAGCTCACGTCTGGATCAGAGCATCCATAGCCGTCTGATGGAAGATAACCTCGACCTGATCACCGCCGTCGTCTCAATGATGCCGCCAGCATGGGAAAACGACACTTCACTGCCGTCAGAAGTGCGCGACATGCTGGAGTATTTCTCTCTGTATGAAGAGAAGAACGACGGCCCGGCGGCATTAATCTTCGGCAATGGCGAAGTGATTGGTGCACGCCTTGACCGGCTTGGCCTGCGCCCGCTGCGTTCAGTCGAAACGGCTGAGTATATCGGTGCGATGTCGGAAGCCGGCCAGATCGCCTTCCCACCGGAAAGCGTGTTGCGTCGTGGCCGTATCGAAGCGGGCGGTATGCTCTATTTCGATCATCGTGAAAAACGCAGCTACACCACGCTGCAGGCGCTGGAAAAACTGGCTGCAGAGAAAGATTATTCTGCGCTGCTGCGTGAAGCGCGCGTCGGTCTTGACGATCTGCCTGAGATCCCGGCTGAACAGCAGGGTTCACCGTTGCGTTATCGCGGCGATCTGAAAACCTATCAGCGCTTTGTTGCCTACTACTACAATCAGGAAAGCTTCAAGTTCATGATGGATCCGATGCTGAACACCGGCGCAGAGAAGATCTCTGCGATGGGTTACGGCAACGCCATCAACGGCTTATCCGATCATGAAGGCGGCATGGCGCACTATTTCTCTCAGCGCTTTGCTCAGGTAACCAACCCGCCGCTGGACTCTATCCGCGAAGTGGATGGCATGACGCTGCGTGTCGCGCTCGGTGCGAAACCGCATCTGGGCCGCAGCAAAGGCCGTCAGATTGTGGTGCCGACGCCGATCCTCAGTCATCTTGATATGCTGCGTTTACGCGAGCAGACCATCGCGCCTTATGCCCGCTTTGAGATGCTCTATGAGCCGGTGATCGGCAAAGATCTGCTGAGCACCACCGCGAACGCGAATGCGCTGGAAAAAGCGATTGATGACCTGGCACAACAGGTGGTGGATTTTGCCCGTACTCAGGGTGGCATCGCCGTGCTTACCGATCGCCACATCTCTTCTAAGCATGCTGCGATCCCGATGCTGCTGGTGGTTTCCGCCATTAACCAGCGTCTGGTACAGGAAGGCCTGCGTCTGGATGTGTCTCTGGTAGTAGAAAGCGGCCAGAGCATCTCCTCGCACCACATTGCCGCTACACTCGGCTTTGGTGCTTCCGCTATCTATCCACTGGGCGTACAGATGCGCGCAGAGGAGAAATTTGGCGAAGGTGAAGAAGGTAACAAAGCCTTTAAGCGCTATGCCAAAGCGGCTGAAAAAGCCCTGATGAAAACCATGGGCAAAGTGGGCCTCTGTACCGTTGAGAGCTACAGCAGCGGCGAATTCTTTGAGCCGAACTTCCTCAACACTGATGACCCGGTGCTGAAAAAGTATTTCCCGAATATCAGAACGCCGGTTGGCGGTGCAGGCTTCGCCGCTATCGCGCAGATGGCCGTTGACTGGCACCAGAGCGCACTGAAGATTCAGGGCGAGTCTGAAGTGCCATTGCTGGGCCTGTTCAAAGAGCGCGCAGAAGGCGCAGGTCACTCCTACGGCACCATCGCCGTTCGCACCTTCATCGATATGACCGAAGAGCCGATTCGCTTTGCCGACAAGGCGCGCGAAGAGGACAACTTCATCCGTCTGATGACGCTGGCAAAACTGGATAATGCGTTTGGCATCAAGCCAGAGACGTTTAAAGACAGCAGCTTCGAGCGCATCCCGGATGAGGTGATCAACAATTTTGCGATTACTGCCGACTACCGTCAGTTCTCAAGCCTGATGTATGAAGAGCGTAAGCGTCGCCCGGCGGCCCTGCGCGATATCCTGACCTTTCCGGCTGACCTGACCCACATCGACAGTGAAGCAGAGTTTCGCCGCAAGCTGGGACGCTACTCGCTGACCAACAACGGCTTTGCTATTCGCGGCATGGAGTGTGAAGCCGTGGATGGCAGCCTGAATCACTTTATGCTGCGTCTGACCGATGCGATTGAAGGTCTGAAGCCAGAGAGCGAACGCCTGGAAAACCTGTCTCGTGCTCTGAAATTCCGCTTCGGCGAGGATATTGAGAGCAGCGAAGTGGTTACCGGCGGTCTGAAAGTGACGGCTTACGGTAAAGCGGCAAATTATCTGTCACGTATTTTCACCACCCTACCTTCACTGCCGCTGAGTGAAGTGCAGCCAGCCTGTGAAATTACCCGTACCTTTGCCTCCGGGGCGATGAGCCACGGCGCGCTGGTCGCGCCTGCTCATGAAGCGGTCGCACACGGCACCAACATGGTCGGCGGCATGAGTAACTGCGGTGAAGGCGGCGAGCATTACTCCCGTCACGGCACCATCCGTGCCTCACGTATCAAACAGTTGGCTTCGGGTCGTTTCGGCGTCTGGGCTGCCTATCTGGCAGACCCGATGCTGGAAGAGCTGGAGATCAAAATTGGTCAGGGCGCGAAGCCTGGCGAAGGCGGTCAGTTACCGGCAGCCAAAGTCACCGTTGAGATTGCTGCGGCCCGTGGCGGCACACCTGGCGTTGAGCTGGTCTCTCCGCCGCCGCATCACGACACCTATTCCATCGAAGATCTGGCGCAGTTGATCCACGACTGTAAAGCCGCGCGGGTGCGCGTTATCGTCAAACTGGTCTCGTCTGAAGGGATCGGCACCATCGCGGTTGGCGTGGCTAAAGCCGGTGCAGACGTGATTAACGTGGCGGGTAACACAGGCGGTACAGGCGCTGCGTCTGTGACCAGCCTGAAATATACCGGACGCGTGGCCGAAATCGGCATCGCTGAAGTCCATCAGGCTCTGTGCGCCAATGGCCTGCGTGAGAAAGTATTGCTGCGCTGCTCTGGCGCACAGCAGACCGGCAGCGACGTGGTGAAGTCTGCCCTGCTGGGCGGTGATAGCTTCGAGTTCGGCACCACTGCGCTGATGATGCTGAAATGCGTGATGGCGAAGAACTGTAACGTGAAGTGCCCGGCTGGCTTAACCACTAACGCCGAAGCGTTTGATGGCGATCCACGTCAGCTGGCGCAGTATTTCCTCAACGTGGCGCATGAAGTGCGTGAGATTCTGGCACGTATGGGCCTGCGCTCTCTGCGTGAGGCGCGCGGTCGCTCTGACCTGCTGCACCTGATGGATCATCCGCTGGAAGTAGGCAAACTCGACTTACGCGCCATGCTCACCGTGGTGCCTGAACTAAAAATCGACAAGCCGGTTTATCTGGAAAAAGACTTTGAACTGGATGATGGCTGGATTGAGCAACTGAAGCTGTCGCTGGTGGAGCAGGGAAATCCTGACGTCGCCCTGGGCAACAGCATCGTCCTGAACAACCGCAACAAAAGCGTCGGCGGCCAGCTGGCAATCGATATTGAGCGCATGCTGAACCATCAGCTGAGCCAGGAGCAGTTGCAGGCAATGCCTGCGGTAATGACCGACGATCGCGGCCGCAGTTATCTGGCCCCTGAGAGCGTCAAAATTTCCACTACCGGTTCTGCCGGTCAGTCATTTGGCGCTTTCTGCAACGATGGCATGCAGCTGACCCATTACGGCACCTGTAACGACGGTGTCGGCAAAGGACAGTGTGGCGGCGAACTGATTGTGATGTCGCCTGGCGGCGGCGCGCAGGATGCCGATGGCAACGTGCTGATTGGTAACTTTGCGCTGTTCGGCGCAACCGGCGGACGTCTGTTCGTACAGGGCCAGGCGGGTGACCGTTTCGCGGTGCGTAACTCAGGCGCAACTGCCGTTGTTGAAGGCGTCGGTGACTTCTGCTGCGAATATATGACTAACGGCGCCATCCTTAACCTGGGCACCTTTGGTAAAGGATTTGGCAACGGCATGAGCGGCGGCTTTGCCTACCAGTACGACCCCTATGGATCGCTGGCCAGCCATGCTGCCGGTGATTCGGTGCGGTTCGGCTCGATTGCCGATCAGGATGAGATGGCGCAGGTGCACAAGCAGGCAGTGCTGACCATGCTGAACTGGCATCTGGAAGCGACTAAATCGCCACGTGCCGCCTGGCTGCTGGAGAACTGGGAAACAGAGTGTCACCACTTTGTTTACGTGATGCCGCGTTCGCTGCTGCTGTATCAGGATGGCGGCGAGATTCTGAAAGCCAAGAGCCGCAAAGATCTGCTCGAAGAGCTGTCAACGGCGCTGGCAGGCCATCAGGTTGCCAAGTTTAAAGCCGCGTGGCGTCAGGGTAAAACCATCGCCAACGGTGCCGTCCCGGCCTATGGCGCGACCGATACGCAGGAGATGTTTGTCCTGCTGAACAACTACACCGTACTGAGCTTTGCCCAGCAACTGGCACTGGCTAAGTTGCCGAAAGGCACGCCGGTTGAAGATGCGGCGGTAGAAAAAGCGGTGCGTAATCTACTGATGACTGAAGACTTTTCGCTGGTCAGCAAGCTGCAACGTCATGCCCGTTCCGCCATTGAGAGTTACAGCGATGATGAACTGGCGAGTCTGATTGGTACCAAACGCATGTCAGATTACAAAGCGGCGCTGACGCAACGTAACATCCGCTCGATGGACAGCCTGGCCACCTACGGCTGGATCATGTATCAGGATGCCTGTAACCGGGAAGTGCTGGGCCACCTGCCTGACTTTGAAGAGCTTTTTGCACGTGCGGCATTGCCGGAAATCGCCGCTGCGGTGGGTAAACTCTCCTGACAGTGATACTGATCAGGCTGAACTGAATATTATTAATTGATCATTGCCCGGATTAATCGTTGTACCGGACAGAGGCAGAACCGCTCTCCCCTGCTGCAGAACCTGCCGCGCGGGAAAGCGGAACCGCTTTCAGACAGGACAACGCCACTGATATCGGGCGAGAACGGGATTGAGTAAAAGTACCCATGAAAATTCCTTATATTCCAGAAGATGCACCTTTTAATGGCGATCAGAAGTACTGGCTGGCTGGCTTTCTCGCGGGGCTTCACTCCCGTTTGCTGGTGTTAGAAGACAAACAGCAACCTGCCGCAGGTACGGGCGCAGCCGCGACCACGCAACTGCATATTCTTTACGGCTCACAGACCGGCAATGCCGAAGCACTGGCGCAGACCGCAGCGAAATCTGCCCGCGCCAAAGGGCTGGTGCCCGTGGTTCAGGCGCTGGGCGATGTCGATGTCGATGTGTTTGCCACCATGCGACATGTGCTGATCGTCACCTCGACCTATGGCGAAGGTGAAATGCCGGACAACGCGCAGCTGTTCTGGGATGCGATCTCTGCCAGTACCGCACCGCGTCTGGAGCAGATGCATTTCGCCGTGCTGGCGATTGGCGATACCGGCTACGATGGCTTCTGTCAGGCGGGCAAGTTCATTGATATGCGCCTTGAGCAGCTGGGTGCGAAACGCGTGGTTGATCGTATCGATTGTGATATCGACTACGAAGAGCCTTCCAGCGAGTGGCTGAACAGCTCGATGCCACAGTTTGCGGCCAGCGCGGGCAGCAGCGGCACCGTGCTGGAGAGCGCACCTGAAGCGCCGGTCATTCCGGGCAGCAACAAATCGAATCCGTATGCCGCTGCGCTGATCACCAACAAGCGTTTGTCAGGCGAGCAGTCAGCCAAAGATATTCGTCATTTCGAATTCGACCTGTCGGACAGCGGCCTGAAATATGAAGCGGGCGATGCGCTGGGCGTGATTCCGGTCAACGAGCCGTCACTGGTGAGCCTGCTACTGACGCAGCTTAATGCGGATTACCAGACGCCGGTGCCTGGCTTTGACCGCAGCCTTGGCGACCTGCTGACCTATCAGTTCGAGATTTCAGAGCCGTCACGCAAGTTGATCGAGTGGGTCGGACAGAACACCACCAACCAGGAACTGCGTCATGTCTTACAGCATGATGATAAAGATGCGCTGGGCGTGTGGCTGTGGGGCAAAGATACCCTCGACCTGCTGCAGCTTGAGCTGAC
This sequence comes from Candidatus Pantoea varia, assembly GCF_900115075.1. Classification (GTDB taxonomy): domain Bacteria; phylum Pseudomonadota; class Gammaproteobacteria; order Enterobacterales; family Enterobacteriaceae; genus Pantoea; species Pantoea varia. The sequence continues at coordinate 160,422 of NZ_FOVG01000002.1, read as the reverse complement.
GCGCACGCTGGCGGTACCTGAGTTCGTTGCCCTGCTGCGTCCGCTGCAGCATCGTGCTTACTCAATTTCATCCAGTTCTAAGGCTCATCCTAACCAGGTGCATCTGACCGTTGCTTCGGTGCGTTATCACAGTGGTGGCCGTAATCGCGGTGGCGTCTGCTCGACCTATCTGGCCGAGCGTGTGCGTCGTGGCGAGAAGCCCGCCATCTTTATCTCGCCCAATAAATCGTTCCGCGTGCCTGCCAATAACAGCGCACCGCTGATCATGGTAGGACCGGGTACCGGTATTGCGCCATTCCGTGCCTTCCTGCAGGAGCGCCAGGCAACCGGCGCGCAGGGCAAGAACTGGCTGTTCTTCGGGGATCAGCATCAGGAGCATGACTTCATCTATCAGGATGAGTTGCTTGCCTGGCGGGATAACGGCTTACTGACGCGTCTGGATCTGGCGTTCTCACGCGATCAGGAGAAGAAGATCTACGTGCAGAGCCGGATGCTGGAACAGGGCGCAGAACTCTATGCCTGGCTGCAGGAAGGGGCTTACTTCTACGTCTGTGGCGATGCCTCACGTATGGCGAAAGATGTGGATAACGCGCTGTATGAAGTGGTTCGCCAGTTTGGTGGCCTCTCCACCGAGCGCGCGGCAGACTACGTCGATCAGTTGAAGAAAGAGAAACGCTACCTGCGCGACGTCTATTAATCGCGAAGGTCTGCTGAAAAAATCCGGCTTGCGCAGGCAGCCGGATTTTTTATGGGTGACAGGTAAAAAAAATACCCGTCACATGGACGGGTATTCACTGTTATGTCACGGCTATTTCACTACGCGCAGTGAAGGTCGTCCACCACGAGGCGGTGGATCGTCATCAGGCGGCGTCTCGTCGTCGCTGGCGTCGTCAGGACGATCACCATCAATCACGGACATCATGGTCTCTTCCTGACCGTCTGACGCCTCCTGCATACCCAACTCGTAAGCAGGTTCCGGTTCAAACATCGTCCCGGCACCATTTTCACGCGCATAGATTGCCAGAATCGCCGCCATCGGCACGTTAACCTGGCGAGGCACGCCACCAAAGCGGGCGTTAAACGACACCTGATCATTTGCCAGATCGAGGTTACCGACAGCGCGTGGCGCGATGTTCAGGACAATCTGACCATCACGCGCATACTCCAGCGGCACCTGCACACCGGGCAGATTAATATCGACCACCAGATGCGGCGTCAGCTGATTGTCGAGCAACCAGTCATAGAAGGCGCGCAGAAGATAGGGACGACGTGCAGTAAGTTGCGACATTTCCATACGTTAAGCCCGGGCTTGCAGGCGCATTTCACGTTCAGCTTCAGTTAATGAAGCGAGGAAAGAGTCACGCTCAAATACGCGATTCATATAGCCTTTCAGCTCTTTTGAACCTGAGCCGATCAAATCAATGCCCATAGATGGCAGACGCCATAACAGCGGAGCCAGGTAGCAATCCACCAGACTGAACTCTTCGCTCATGAAGTAAGGCGTACGACCAAACAGTGGGGCGATAGCCAGCAGCTCTTCACGCAGTTGCTTGCGTGCCGCTTCGGCTTCCTGACCCGTGCTGTTCTCGACTTTCCGCATCAGGCTATACCAGTCCTGCTCGATGCGATGCATCATCAGGCGGCTATCACCACGGGCAACCGGATAAACCGGCATCAGTGGCGGATGCGGGAAGCGCTCATCTAAATATTCCATGATGATGCGTGATTCATACAACGTCAGCTCACGATCTACCAGCGTCGGTACCGTGCGATACGGATTGAGGTCAATCAGATCCTGCGGCAGGTTATCCATTTCGACCTGCTCGATCTCTACGCTGACACCCTTCTCCGCCAGGACAATACGTACCTGATGGCTGAAAATGTCAGTAGGACCAGAAAACAGCGTCATTACCGAACGTTTGTTGGCAGCGACAGCCATGAAAACCTCCAAGTTTGTTCACAAAAAGATACTGCGAATAGCCAACCACACGGCGATTCACCAGCTTATCGAACTCGCACGCAACCTGGTTAGCCGCGCCGTAGATACTGACGCCCCGACAGTGGGGAGGCGCATAACGCACCGGCCTGCGGGCGCAAAGTGACACAGAGTTTACCAGATTTTAGGCTGCTTGTGGGCGTGGAATGAATCTTTGCAGGTAAAATGAGCGCGACATTACGGTTTTCGCGGGGAGTCGTGGGAAGGCCGAAAATAAAAAACCCGCCGAAGCGGGTTTTTTGAGCCAATTGTCGCAGCCGGAGCTGCAAACAATTAACGCTTGGAGAACTGAGGACGACGACGTGCTTTACGCAGGCCGACTTTCTTACGTTCAACCTGACGCGCATCACGAGTAACGAAGCCTGCTTTACGCAGTTCGCCACGCAGTGATTCGTCGTATTCCATCAGAGCGCGGGTGATACCGTGACGGATCGCACCAGCCTGACCAGAAATACCGCCACCAGAAACAGTGACGTAGAGATCGAATTTACCAACCATATCCAGCAGCTCAAGCGGCTGACGAACTACCATGCGGGCAGTTTCGCGACCGAAGTACTGTTCCAGAGAACGTTGGTTAATAACGATATTACCGCTACCCGGCTTCATGAATACGCGAGCGGTAGAGCTTTTGCGGCGACCAGTGCCGTAGTTTTGAGTTTCAGCCATTGCCTTTAATCCCGATTAAATGTCAAGAACTTGCGGTTGCTGTGCCGCATGGGTGTGCTCGTTGCCTGCGTAAACTTTCAGCTTACGATACATAGCACGACCCAGCGGGCCCTTCGGCAGCATGCCTTTAACCGCGATCTCAATCACACGCTCAGGACGGCGAGCAATCATCTCTTCAAAGGTCGCCTGTTTGATACCACCGATGTGGCCAGTGTGGTGATAGTAGATCTTGTCAGTACGCTTGTTGCCGGTTACAGCAACTTTTTCAGCGTTCAGAACGATGATGTAATCACCCGTATCAACGTGCGGAGTGTATTCCGCTTTATGCTTACCACGCAGACGGCGCGCCAGTTCAGTCGCCAGGCGACCCAAAGTTTTGCCCGTTGCGTCAACGACAAACCAGTCACGTTGGACGGTTTCTGGTTTAGCTGTAAAAGTTTTCATCGAAAAGCTTACCCAAATTAAGTTACACGTTGGTGAAATCCCAAACGCTTAAGTAAACGAATGAGGCTCACACGACCATTTTGACCAGCAAGCCACCCCTTCGGATAGAGTTACTGGAACACAGAGGATTTGGGAAAAAAATCCTTTGCTGTAACGTGGGGTCGCAAGATTATAGAGAAGTCAGTTATAAAAATCGAATCCTATTTCGGTATTTATCCTGATTATTCTCACGGCAGGTGCGGTAAGCGAAGATACTCTTCGCTCTGCATCTCCTGAAGTCGGGATAAACAGCGCTGATATTCGAACTTCAGCCGCGTGCCCTGATAAATCTCGGTCAGTGACGTCTCCGCCGCGACCACCAGCTTCACATGACGTTCATAGAACTCATCGACCAGCGCCAGGAAACGGCGCGCCTGATCTTCGGTTTTATAGATCATCACCGGCACGTCATACAGCAGCACGCTGTGAAAACGGCGCGACAGCGCAATATAGTCATGCTGACTGCGCCCCTCTCCACATAGCGTCGTGAAATTAATCGCCAGCACGCCTTCACTGACGCCCAGCGTCGGCATCTGGCGGTGATTAATCTCCAGAACCGGCGCCTCTTCAGGCTGGCTACCCGACAGCGCTTTAAACATCCGCGTCATTTCAGCGTGCGTTTCCGGGTTCAGCGGATAGTTCCACAAGTGTGCGGAGGTCAGCGTACGTAACCGGTAGTCAATGCCGGCATCCACGTTCATCACATCACAGTGGCGTTTTATCTGCTCAATGGCAGGCAGGAAACGCGCACGCTGCAGACCGTTACGATAGAGGTCGTCAGGCGGAATGTTCGAGGTGGCCACCAGCGCGATGCCGCGTTCAAACAGCGCTTCCATCAGCGTGCCGAGCAGCATCGCATCCGTAATATCAGAGACAAAAAACTCATCAAAACAGAGGATGTCGGTTTCGGCTTTGAATTTGTCCGCGATAATCAGTAACGGATCGCTCTGGCCCTGAAGCTGCGTCAGCTCTTCATGCACCCGCAGCATAAAGCGGTGGAAGTGCAGACGCAGTTTGCGATCGCCAGGAATAGACTGAAAAAAGAGATCCATGACCCAGGTCTTACCGCGACCGACACCGCCCCACATATAGAGACCACGTACCGGTTGTGGGGTCTCATTTTTCTCTTTGCCGATCAATTTTGACAGACGACCCAGCAGGCCGGATGTGGCAGGCGCGGCAGATTGTTGCCGGGCAACCAGCGCCTGCTGCAGCGCGTCTAAACGGGTAATCGCTTCACGTTGTACGTCATCGGGCCTGAATTCGCCCTGCGACAGCGCCTGCTCATAGCGTGCAAGCGGAGTTGAGGTTTGCATTGTTGTTTCAAAGTCCCTGAATGGTGTCTGATTCATACCACGGTTGCTGAAAAAAAGGCCGTTCTACACTAAGCGATGCTGCTCCGGAGTTCCACATCCATAAGATTAACGGGTATAGTAACTATTATTGAAATGGTGCAACGCCCTACGGAACAATGGAAATAACACGGGAGTCATTATGACCTGGGAATACGGGCTAATTGGTTTAGTGGTAGGTATTATTGTCGGCGCAGTAGCCATGCGTTTTGGCAACAAAAAGCTGCGTGAGCAGCGCAGCATGCAGTACGAGCTGGAAAAATCCAAAGCGGAGCTGGCTGATTATCGCGAAGAGCTGACCAACCACTTCGCGCAGAGCGCGGAGTTGCTGGACAACATGGCGCGTGATTATCGTCAGCTCTATCAGCACATGGCAAAAGGATCCAACGATCTGCTGCCAAATCTGCCTGGCCAGAAAAATCCGTTTGCCTATCAGCTGACTGAAGCTGAAGCGGATAACGATCAGGTGCCGGTGCAGATGCCGCGCGACTACTCTGAAGGCGCATCGGGTTTACTGCGTGGCGAGCGCCCTGCCCGCGACTAATCTTTTTGGGGCGCAGCCTGTCTGCGCCCACTGAATTTGCGAACCCTGACCGCAAACGACTGTCACACTTATTAATTCCTCCCACCTTTTGCAGCGAGAGCGTTGTAGCAATGAAAAAACAAGCACGCCTGTTTAGCGCATTAGCCCTGAGTATTGGGATGAGTCTTGCCGCCGCGCCAGACGCGATGGCAACGCTGCCAGCACAAATTGCGGGCCAGCCACTGCCGAGTCTGGCACCGATGCTGGAGAAAGTGTTGCCCGCCGTGGTCAGTGTTCACGTTGAAGGCACCGATTCCGGTGCGCAGGCTCAGGATATTCCTGAACCGCTGAAACGCTTTTTCGGCCAGATGCCTGGCGGAAACAGTCAGCCTCAACCGTTTGAAGGCTTGGGTTCTGGCGTCATCATTGATGCCGCTAAGGGCTACGTGCTGACCAACAACCATGTGGTTAACGGTGCGGATAAAATCAACGTACAGCTTGGTGACGGCAGCGAATATGAAGCCAAACTGATCGGCCATGATGAGCAGACCGATATCGCGCTGATTCAGATTCAGGGCGCAAAAAACCTTACGCAGGTGAAAGTCGCGGATTCTGATCAGCTGAAAGTGGGTGATTTCGCGGTGGCGATCGGCAATCCGTTTGGTCTGGGACAGACCGCCACCTCCGGGATTATCTCCGCACTGGGTCGCAGCGGCCTGAACCTGGAAGGGCTGGAAAACTTTATTCAGACTGATGCCGCGATCAACCGCGGTAACTCAGGCGGTGCGCTGGTCAACCTTAACGGCGAGCTGATCGGTATCAATACCGCCATTCTCGCCTCAAGCGGCGGTAATATCGGCATCGGCTTTGCTATCCCAAGTGATATGGCGATGAACCTCGCGCAGCAGCTGATCAAATATGGCGAAGTGAAGCGCGGTCAGCTCGGCATCAAAGGCACTGAAATGACGGCCGACATGGCTAAAGCGTTCAATGTCGATGCACAGCGCGGCGCCTTTGTTTCTGAAGTCTTACCGCAATCTGCCGCGCAGAAAGCGGGCGTGAAGTCAGGCGATATCATTACATCGATCAACGATAAACCGATTACCAGCTTCGCTGAGCTACGCGTAAAAGTGGGCACCACGCCGCCAGGCGAGCAGGTTAAGCTTGGCCTGCTACGCGAAGGTAAGCCAATAACGGTTACCGTTACGCTGGAGCAGAGTTCGCAGACCACCGCCAGCGCACAGCTGATGTCACCCGCTCTTCAGGGCGCAACGCTGAGTGATGGACAGACGAAGACCGGTGATAAAGGCGTCAAAGTCGATACCATCGAAAAAGGCACACCGGCTGAACAGGTTGGCCTGCAGAAAGATGATGTGATTATCGGCGTTAACCGCAGCCGGGTTCAGAACATTGCTGAACTGCGTAAAATCCTGGAAGGGAAACCGCCGGTACTGGCACTGAATGTGGTGCGCGGCGATGAAACTATCTATCTGTTGTTGAGATAAACCTCGCATTACGGCGGACACAAGCGCGTGTGTGTCCGCCGCTCTCATGCTATTCTCCCCTGCGATCTCCCCTGGCGTGATTTAACACCATGTTTCTTAAACTTTTGCGTGCCGTGGTGCTGGGCCTGATTGTGGCGGGTATTTTGCTCGCAGCACTGCCTGCACTGCGTATGGGCAGCGACGCCCTCTATAACCACGAAAATATTACCGACGAAACGCCCTTTAGCTTCAATCAAGGGGTGCGACGCGCCGTGCCTGCCGTTGTGAATGTTTACAATCGTAGCGCCCACGGCAACAACAATCGTGGCATCACGACCCTGGGTTCCGGGGTGATCATGAATGTAAAAGGCTACATCCTTACCAATAAGCATGTGATCAACAATGCCGACCAGATTATCGTGGCGCTGCAGGATGGCCGCTTCTTTGAAGCGACGCTGGTAGGTTCCGATGGAATGACCGATCTGGCGGTTCTCAAGATTACGGCCTCCGGCCTGCCCGTTATCCCGATTAATCCAAACCGTCAGCCGCACATCGGTGATGTGGTGATGGCGATCGGCAACCCCTACAACCTCGGTCAGACGGTGACGCAGGGCATCATCAGCGCCACGGGCCGCGTAGGTCTGAGTTCGTCAGGCCGACAGAATTTCCTGCAGACCGATGCCTCAATCAACCAGGGTAACTCCGGCGGTGCGCTGATTAACTCGCTCGGCGAGCTGATGGGCATTAATACCCTGACTTTTGATAAGAGCAATGATGGTGAAACGCCGGAGGGGATTGGTTTCGCCATTCCAACCGTCTTAGCCTCGAAAATCATGGATAAGCTGATTCGTGATGGCCGGGTAATCCGCGGCTATATCGGCATTACGGGGCGTGAGTTGCCGCCGCTGCATGGACAGGGCAGCAATCTGGACCGGGTTCAGGGCATTATTGTCAGCGTGGTCACGCCAGATGGGCCCGCAGATAAAGCCGGGATTCAGGCCAACGATGTGCTGCTCAGTGTGAACGGTAAGCCAGCCATCTCCGCACAGGAGACCATGGACCAGGTGGCAGAAATTCGCCCGGGTTCTGTGATTGATGTGCAGGTGCTGCGAAACGATCAGAAGCTGACGCTACCGGTGACCATTCAGGAATTCCCGGACAATAGTAACTAGCTAAAACCCGAGCCAGGTCAGGGATGGCCCAGCTGATCGCAAAGAAGGCCGCCATCCATGGCTCGGACGCTTTGCTCTTCATCCAGGCCAACCCTTCCCCACTATTCCGTCATCGTTTGTGAATAACCAATTAGCAACGATCCACCGGAAATGCGATCACTTCACTCAGTGACTCCGCTTTCAACGCCAGCATGATCAGGCGATCAATACCCAGCGCGACGCCGGAGCAGGCTGGCATACCATGTGCCAGCGCATCCAGCAGATAGGTATCGATAGGATGCACAGGCAGGCCGCGCGCCGCACGGCGACGGTTATCCTGCTCGAAGCGCTGACGCTGCTCACGGCTATCGGTCAGTTCACGGAAACCGTTCGCCAGCTCAATGCCCTTGTAATAGACCTCGAAGCGTTCAGCCACACGGTGATCTTCAGTACTGATCTCTGCCAGTGCTGCCTGGCTGGCCGGGAAATGGTAAACGAAGCAGGGTTTATCCTGCCCAATCTTCGGTTCCACGCCCAGCATAAACAGCAGCATCAGCAGGGTATCGCGATCCTCTTCTGCTCTGGCCAGCTCGCCTTCACCCAGCTTCTCAGCCGCTTCACGCAACTGCGCTTTATCCGCAGACAACGGGTCCAGCTCCAGATGGCGGATAAATGCCTGCTGATAAGAGAGCGACTCTGCGCTGTCACACTCCAGCACCTGCTGCATCAGATCGTCGACTTCGTTCATCAGACGATACATGTCGTAATGCGGCCGGTACCACTCCAGCATGGTGAATTCCGGATTGTGGTGACGTCCCGCCTCTTCATTGCGGAAGCTGCGCGCCATCTGGTAGATCGGGCCACTGCCTGCTGCCAGCAGGCGTTTCATATGATATTCCGGGCTGGTCATCAGCCAGAGATCGCGCCCCTGCGCAGCGCCTGGGCCGACAAAACGCGTCTGGAAAGGCACCAGATGGATATCGGTAATGGTGGCCTGGCTCATCGCCGGCGTATCCACTTCCAGCACGCCGCGATCGGCAAAGAAACGACGCACTTCTGCTAAAATAGCGGCGCGTTTTAACAAATTGGCGATGGATGCGCTTGGTTGCCAGCTTGCCGTTTCGCTCATGGTGATGACTCCTGATACAAATTAGGGGGGGAAGTCTACCTGCAATGCCTGCGGCAAACAATCTCGTGCCCATGCTGCCAAAAACAGCATTTCGGCTTCTATACTTAAGCGGTTAAATCACAAAGGAATCCCACTATGTCTCCATGGAAAACAGTTGTTGCCAGCCTGAGTGCTTTTCTCTCCGTTGCCTGTAGCACTACGCCGCCAAAGAATGTCACGGTCATTGATAACTTTGACAGTCAGCGCTATCTCGGTCAGTGGTATGAGATTGCCCGCCTTAACCACCCTTTTGAGCGCGGCCTTGAACAGGTGACGGCGAACTACAGCCCGCGTGAAGATGGCGGTCTGAAAGTGATCAATCGTGGTTATAACGTCAAAAAGCAGCGCTGGCAGGAGAGCGTCGGTAAAGCGTACTTCACTGGTGAACCACAGCGAGCTTCTCTGAAGGTCTCTTTCTTTGGCCCCTTCTATGGCGGCTACAACGTTATCGCCCTGGACCCCGACTATCGCTATGCGATGGTGTGCGGACCGAATCGCCACTATCTCTGGATACTGTCACGGACACCTCAGCTTGAGCCAGGCGTAAAAGAGAAACTGGTTGAGCAGGCGCGTCGGGAGGGGTTCCCGGTTGAAGAGTTAATCTGGGTAAACCAGAAATAGTGCAGAAGCAGACAAGCCGGTACGAAAAGCATTTCGTACCGGTTGGAATCACAGGTTACTTCGTGCTGTTCTGAATTGCCTGGCCACCCGCTTCGACATCTTCGCCTACGCCACGCGTTGTATTACACGCCGTCAGCAGAGAAGAGAGCACCAGTACAGAGAAGATTGCGGCAATACTTTTCTTTAACATAACAATGTCCTTTTTGATGGATGTAAAGTACAGCGCTTTAAGCATAGCCGGATTTCAGGCAGTTGCTGCTGGCAGGACTCTAAAAAGGACAATCAGTTACGGTCATTTTGCCGCACGCGAAATGGCGCCCCCTAAGTGAGAGACATCTTCGCCAAAACCGTGGAATGTGTTGCAGGCGCTTAGCGCAGAAGAGACCAGCAACGCGAACGCGATTAATTTTGCCAGCTTGATCATTTTTTTCTCTCAGACAAGAAAAAGGCGCACCAGAAGATGCGCCTGCGAATCTTATTTCACGCGTGACACGTATTCGCCAGAGCGGGTGTCAACTTTGACGACTTCACCCTCCTGCACGAACAATGGCACTTTCACCACGGCGCCGGTAGACAGCTTGGCTGGCTTGCCGCCAGTACCCGCAGTATCACCTTTCAGGCCTGGATCGGTTTCGATAACTTCAGCTTCGATAAAGTTCGGCGGCTGAACGGCGATTGGGCGACCGTTCCACAGCGTAACGATACATTCAGCGTTATCCTGCAGCCATTTCGCTGCATCGCTTACCGTCTTCTCTTCAACCTGGAACTGCTCAAAGCTTTCCGGGTGCATGAAGTGGTAGAACTCGCCGTCGTTGTACAGATAGTTCAGGTTGGTATCTACAACGTCTGCGCCTTCGGCGGAGTCGGTAGATTTAAAAGTTTTCTCAACGCGAGAACCCGTCAGCAGGCGACGCATTTTAACGCGTGCGAATGCCTGACCTTTACCCGGTTTAACGAACTCACTGGATTCGATGGCATATGGCTCGCCTTCGAACATGATTTTAAGACCGGGACGGAAATCGTTGCTAGAATAAGTCGCCATGAAGGCCCTCTACGAAAATTGACACTGGTACTAAGCCAAAAAAATGGCACACATTGTAACCCTAAAAACACCTTCCAGAGAAGATTGGTTGCAGCAACTTGCGGATGTTGTCACTGAACCTGATGAATTACTGCGGATTTTAGCCCTTGATCAGCACACTGAGCTGGCAGAAGGTGCGGATGCGCGGCGTCTTTTCGCCCTGCGTGTCCCGCATGCGTTTATTCGCCGGATGAAAAAAGGCGATGCGCACGACCCTCTGCTGCTTCAGGTACTGACCCGCCGCCAGGAATTCACTGATGCGCCAGGTTATAGCACCGATCCGCTCGATGAACAAAGCAACGTTGTGCCTGGATTGCTGCATAAATACCGAAACCGGGCTTTATTGCTGGTAAAAGGTGGCTGCGCCGTCAACTGCCGCTACTGCTTCCGCCGTCATTTCCCCTATCAGGATAACCCCGGCAACAAGCGTAGCTGGCAGGCTGCTCTGGACTATATCGCCGATCATCCCGAGCTGGATGAGATCATTTTTTCCGGCGGCGATCCTCTGATGGCGAAAGATCATGAACTCGCCTGGCTGATCGCCGCGCTGGAACAGATTCCGCATCTGAAACGCCTGCGCATCCACAGCCGTTTGCCGGTGGTGATACCGGCGCGCATCACCGATCAGCTCTGTCAGATGCTCAGCGAGACACGTCTGCAGGTGGTGATGGTGACGCACATCAACCATGCGCAGGAGATTGATGATGAGCTGCGTGAGGCGATGATCAGCCTGAAGCGTGCCGGTGTGACCCTGCTGAACCAGAGCGTGCTGCTGCGTGGCATCAACGATAATGCGCTGACGCTGGCCACCCTGAGCAATGCGCTGTTTGATGCCGGCATTCTGCCCTACTATCTGCACGTGCTGGATAAGGTGCAGGGCGCAGCACATTTCTTTGTGTCAGATGATGAGGCACGCCAGCTGGTGCGCGCATTATTGTCACAGGTCTCCGGCTATCTGGTGCCAAAGCTGGCGCGTGAAATTGGCGGAGAGCCGAGTAAAACACCGTTAGATTTACAGTTACGTCAGGAATAAAAACGGCCAGCGCAAGGCTGGCCGATTGAATACGGTAGGGTGCCCGGTTCACATTATGGGCACTTATAGACCTGGCCGGTCATTTTGCTGTCGAGTGGCGCGAACGCGGACAACAGATTCTGCGTCGGACTGGTTGCACCATAAATCACGTTACCGCCCATCTCTGCTGCGCGATTGCGCAGGTCATTGGCTGCGCCACGCAGTGCACTGGTTTCACCACCTGCACCACTCAGCCAGTTGCTCTGTGAGCCGGTAATATTGCCCAGAAGCTGACAGGTATTGCCAGGCTGCTGATCGGTAAACGTCACGCGCTGTCCTGCTGAAGAGAGTTGCGTAGAGCTGCTGCAGCCCGCTAGCAATAACGCGCCAGCCGTCAGTCCGAGCAAGAGGTTAATCCGCATTGTAATCCCCATTTATTATCATCAGAGTCGGGTGGCAGCGTAGCAGAAAAAGGATTTTTCTTTCTGCACATTCATTGCCCTTATCCCGTTATATCGTCTCAATATTTCACGCCGCTTGCAGGCTGGCAAGCGTGCCGATGCTGGTGAATAAAATGAAGCCAGTCGATCAGTCGGCGCAGCCGCAGACAGCGTGACATATCAAGAGGAAAGACGAACGATTGCGCCTTACTTATACTATTTTCCCACCCAAAAGAAAAACCCCGACCGTTTCCGATCGGGGGTGATGTCAGAGCGTGATGCCCTTAACCGGTGTAGCCATTACGTCGTGCATTTTCGATGCAATCGGCTTTGTTAACGTAGCCCTGACTGGCGGCGCCGGTAATATTGCCGTTTGACGCCGTTCTTCTCCAGCGCCACTTGTGTGCTTCGTCCTTATAAAATTCCCATTTATCGTCCATTTTTATTTTCCTTAATCTGCTGTTATCCCTTTCAGAGCGCACTATTTCGCTCCGGGATCCACGTTAGAGCATCCCGCCCTGACTAAACCATGATGCAGAACATAAAAAAACTTAATGGATTTTCCTGCCGCTGCCAGCATTCAGACGCTGAAAAAGAAGAACCCCCGACCGTTTCCGATCGGGGGTTCTTTGATGACTTAAGCAGTCAACGGCAATTACATCATGCCGCCCATACCGCCCATGCCACCCATACCGCCAGCGCCGCCGCCTAAATCAGGTGCGTCGCCTTTTGGCATGTCAGTAACCATACATTCGGTGGTGATCATCAGACCCGCAACAGAGGCCGCGTACTGCAGAGCAGAACGGGTCACTTTGGTTGGGTCCAGGATACCGAAGTCGATCATGTTGCCGTATTCTTCAGTCTGCGCGTTGTAACCGTAGTTACCGTCGCCCGCTTTCACGTTGTTAGCAACAACAGATGGCTCTTCACCGGCGTTAGAAACGATCTGACGCAGTGGAGATTCCATCGCGCGCAGCGCAACTTTGATACCGACGTTCTGATCTTCGTTCTGACCACGCAGATCAACCAGCTGTGCTGCCACGCGAACCAGCGCCACACCACCACCAGCAACCACACCTTCTTCTACAGCAGCACGGGTTGCGTGCAGCGCATCTTCAACGCGGGCTTTCTTCTCTTTCATTTCAACTTCAGTGGCTGCGCCGACTTTCAGAACGGCTACGCCGCCTGCCAGTTTCGCAACGCGCTCCTGCAGTTTTTCTTTGTCGTAGTCAGAGGTTGCTTCTTCGATCTGCTGACGAATCTGGGTTACACGACCCTGGATTGTCGCCTCTTCACCCACACCGTCGATGATGGTGGTGGTGTCTTTGTTGATCACAACGCGTTTAGCCTGGCCCAGATCTTCCAGAGCGGCTTTCTCCAGTTCCATACCGATCTCTTCAGAGATGACGGTACCACCGGTCAGGATAGCGATATCCTGCAGCATGGCTTTACGACGGTCGCCGAAGCCTGGTGCTTTAACCGCAGCCACTTTCACGATGCCGCGCATGGTGTTAACCACCAGCGTTGCCAGCGCTTCGCCTTCAACATCTTCCGCGATGATCAGCAGTGGTTTGCCAGCTTTCGCAACGGCTTCCAGCACTGGCAGCATTTCACGGATGTTAGAGATTTTCTTGTCAGCCAGCAGGATGAACGGAGATTCCAGTTCAATCGCGCCCGTTTCTGGCTTATTGATGAAGTAAGGAGAGAGGTAGCCGCGATCAAACTGCATACCTTCAACCACATCCAGCTCGTCCTGCAGGCCGGTGCCTTCTTCAACGGTGATCACACCTTCTTTACCCACTTTCTCCATCGCCTGAGCAATCAACTGGCCCACGGTTTCATCGGAGTTAGCAGAGATAGTACCGACCTGTGCAATCGCTTTAGAGTCAGAGCAAGGGACAGACAGCGCTTTCAGTTTCTCAACCGCAGCGATAACTGCCTGGTCGATACCGCGCTTCAGGTCCATTGGGTTCATACCCGCTGCGACCGCTTTCAGGCCTTCAGTGATGATAGACTGTGCCAGTACGGTTGCAGTGGTGGTACCGTCGCCCGCAGCGTCGTTCGCTTTAGAGGCCACTTCTTTCACCATCTGCGCGCCCATGTTCTCGAACTTGTCTTCCAGCTCGATTTCACGTGCCACAGAAACACCATCTTTAGTGATGGTCGGTGCACCAAAAGATTTATCCAGAACCACGTTACGGCCTTTCGGGCCCAGAGTCACTTTTACTGCATCTGCCAGTACGTTCACGCCACGCAGCATTTTTACGCGTGCGTCATTACCGAATTTTACGTCTTTAGCTGCCATCTTTAAATATCCCTTAAATTCGTTTCGTTCAGTGAATTACGCGTAAAAATTACGCTTCAACAACGGCCAGAATGTCGCTCTCAGAGATGATAAGCACCTCTTCGTTGTCGATTTTTTCGGTTTTAGCGCCGTAACCTTCGCTGAAGATCACGATGTCACCAACCTTCACGTCCAGCGGCTTAACGTCGCCACTCTCAAGGATGCGACCATTGCCGACAGCCAGAATTTCACCACGGGTGGATTTACCGGCTGCAGAACCGGTCAGCACGATGCCGCCAGCTGATTTAGCTTCAACTTCTTTACGCTTGACGATGACGCGATCGTGCAATGGACGAATTTTCATTTGATAGCTCTCCTTTGAGAAGTCCAATCATTCAGTTTTGGGGTTGATCACCGGTCTGCATGGCTTCCGGCCTCGTGACCAGAGAGATAGGGCCGCTGACACCCGCTTTCAAGGGGGCGGACAACAAATTTTTTACCCTGATGTGATAACTGGTGGCTTTTTAAACAGATGAAGGGGCAAATAAAAAACGCAACCCGGGGGTTGCGTTTTTCAGAGGCTATGGCTGCGCTTAACGATCCTTGTGATCGTCATGGTTCTCAAGACGATCTGTGTTTTTACGCTCGAACTCACCATCCATGGTATAGCCGCTGTCAGGGCCGGCACCCGGTCCGCGCCAGACGCGCAGATGGGGCATCAGTTTCAGCGTCAGATGCTTCTGCACCGGAGGCAGCAACAGCAACAGACCCAGCAGATCAGTGAAGAAGCCAGGCAACAACAGCAGGAAGCCCGCGATGATCAGCGAAACACTTTTGATCATCTCATTGGCCGGGCTTTCGTTACGCGCCAGCTTCTCCTGCATCAGCATAAAATTCTTCATGCCCTGATTTTTGACCAGCGAGACGCCGATGCACGAGGTGAAGACCACCAGCAGCATAGTCAGCAGCACGCCCATGACGTGTGCCACCTGAATGAAGAGTGAAATCTCGATCCAGGCCAGAACAAAAAAGACTAATAACGGTATCCAGCGCACCGTACTCTCCTGTAAGTAGGAGCTGAACGGCAGCGTGCCGGTCAGCAGAAAGCGTTCATCCTGTGGATGATAAGAAAAGAGATGGGCGCCCGCGCCGCCATTTTCAACCGATCGTGTCAAATTTATCCTGCGGGGTTAATTTTGTAACCAACTTCACATATCGTTAACCATACTGCAGCATTAAGTGATCTGCATGCGTGCTTTTCTTATGCATCAGAATATGATCGCACACGCCCCTTTGAAGACGGATAATATGTCGGCACGGGTACACCACGACAAAATAAACACATCCTTTGTGATGGTTAGCGGCAACAACAAGAAGGTTATCATGGCGAACAACATTCGTATCGAAGAAGACCTGTTAGGTATGCGCGAAGTTCCGGCGGATGCCTATTATGGCGTCCATACTCTGCGTGCGATTGAAAATTTTTATATCAGCAACAGCAAAATCAGTGACATACCTGAATTTGTCCGCGGTATGGTGATGGTAAAAAAAGCGGCGGCGATGGCCAACAAAGAGCTGCAGACCATTCCGCGCAACATTGCCGATACCATCATTAAGGCCTGCGACGAAGTGCTGAACAAGGGTCGCTGTATGGACCAGTTCCCCGTGGATGTCTATCAGGGCGGTGCCGGTACCTCGGTCAACATGAACACCAATGAGGTGCTGGCGAACATCGGCCTGGAGCTGATGGGCCACCAGAAAGGGGAATATCAGTACCTCAACCCCAACGATCATGTGAACAAATGCCAGTCTACCAATGACGCCTACCCGACCGGTTTCCGCATCGCGGTTTACAGTTCGCTGCTGAAGCTGCTTGATGGTATCAGCCAGCTGGCCGAAGGCTTCCAGCACAAAGCTGATGAATTCCAGACCATCCTGAAAATGGGCCGTACCCAGCTGCAGGATGCCGTGCCCATGACCCTCGGGCAGGAGTTTCACGCCTTCAGCGTACTGCTGAACGAAGAGACCAAAAGCATTCTGCGCACCGCTGAACTGCTGCTGGAAGTGAACCTGGGCGCGACCGCTATCGGCACCCGCCTCAATACGCCGGAAGGCTATCAGCATCTGGCGGTACAGCGCCTGGCGGAAGTCAGCAACCTGCCGGTGGTGCCAGCGGAAGATCTGATTGAAGCGACCTCCGACTGTGGTGCCTATGTGATGGTCCATTCATCGCTGAAACGTCTGGCGGTGAAACTCTCTAAAATCTGTAACGACCTGCGCCTGCTCTCCTCCGGTCCACGCTCCGGCCTGAATGAAATCAACCTGCCAGAGCTGCAGGCGGGTTCCTCTATCATGCCGGCCAAGGTCAACCCGGTGGTGCCGGAAGTAGTCAACCAGGTCTGCTTCAAAGTGATTGGCAACGACATCACCGTAACGATGGCCTCTGAAGCGGGTCAGTTACAGCTCAACGTGATGGAGCCGGTGATTGGCCAGGCGCTGTTTGAATCGATCAGCATCCTGACTAACGCCTGCTACAACCTGCTGGAGAAGTGCGTCAACGGTATTACCGCTAACCGTGCGGTGTGCGAAGCCTACGTCTTCAACTCGATTGGTATCGTGACTTACCTCAACCCTTATATCGGCCACCATAACGGCGACATCGTCGGCAAAATCTGTGCGGAAACCGGTAAAAGCGTGCGTGAGGTTGTGCTGGAGCGCGGCCTGCTGACGGAAAGTGAGCTGGACGATATCTTTTCGGTGCAGAACCTGATGTACCCGGTATATAAAGCCAAACGTTATACCGATGAAAACGAACAATAAGGCTTAACCGACGCTGGTTAACTAAAGGCACACCGCGATCAACACGGTGTGCCTTTTTTTTTGTTAAACAGCACACCCAGGTTTTACCGGTTTAATTTTCAGGAGTGATTCATGTTTGTGGTTGAGCTGCTTATCGTCTTGATGGCGATCTGGTTGGGCGCACGTCTTGGCGGTATTGGTATCGGGTTCGCAGGCGGAATGGGCGTACTGGTGCTGACGCTGGGATTTGGCATGGCGCCAGGCGCTATCCCATTCGATGTGATTGAAATCATCATGGCGGTAATCGCCGCGATAGCCGCCATGCAGGTGGCGGGCGGCATGGATTATCTGGTGAGTCTGGCGGAACGTCTGCTGCGCCGTCATCCGCGCCATGTCACGCTGCTGGCCCCGCTGGTCACCTACCTGATGACGCTGCTGGCCGGTACCGGACACACCGCCTTCTCAACACTGCCGGTGATTGCGGAAGTGGCGAAGGAGCAAGGCGTCCGCCCTTCCCGGCCGCTGTCGATTGCGGTGGTGGCTTCACAGATTGCGATTACCGCTTCACCGATTTCAGCCGCGGTGGTCTTCTTCGCCACCCTGCTTGAACCGCGCGGCGTTAGCTATATTACGCTGCTGACGATTGCTATCCCCTCAACCATGGTGGGTCTCTTCCTGGCGGCACTGGTGACCAACTTCTTAGGCAAAGAGTTGAAAGATGATGAGGTCTATCAGGCTCGCCTCGCCAAAGGTGAAGTCACGCTGCGCGGCGCCAGCGTCTTCCAGGCAAAACCGGGCGCGAAAAAGTCGGTGCTGCTGTTTCTGACAGGTATTGTGGCTGTTGTGCTCTATGCCACAGCGACCAGCGCCAGCGTCGGGCTGATCGTCAATCCGCCGCTGCCACGCAATGAAGCGATTGTGGTGTTTATGCTGACCATCGCCACGCTGATCAGCCTGACCTGTAAACTCGACACCAGCGAAATCCTCAGTGCCAGCACTTTTAAATCCGGTATGAGCGCCTGTATCTGCGTGATGGGCGTCGCCTGGCTGGGTGATACCTTTGTGAAAGCGCATCTGGCGGATATTCAGATGCTGGCGGGCGATACGCTGAAAACCTATCCGTGGATGCTGGCGCTGGTGCTGTTCTTCGCCTCAATGCTGCTCTATTCGCAGGCCGCTACCACTAAGGCACTGATGCCCGCCGCGCTGCTGCTGGGCGTTACCCCGCTGACTGCCATCGCTTCTTTCGCGGCCGTTTCGGCGCTGTTTGTGCTGCCGACCTACCCGACCCTTCTGGCCGCCGTTGAGATGGATGACACCGGCTCAACCCGTATTGGCAAGTTTGTCTTTAACCACGCCTTTATTATTCCCGGGGTGATCGCCATTGCGCTGTCGGTGCTCTCTGGCTTTGTCTTTGGCGGATTGCTGTTATAGCACCGTCATCGTGTTACTGATGGAGCGTGCTATCATCGGCGCTCTTTAAAACAGGAGTCACAGGATGAATGCAGTCGTTATCCTTTGCACTACACCCGATCAGACCACGGCAGAGCACCTTGCTGGCTTAGCGCTGGAAGCCAGACTGGCGGCCTGCGTGACAATGCTGCCGGGCGCCACCTCCTGGTATCTCTGGCAGGGCAAAATGGAGCAGAGCAGCGAAGTTCAGATGCTGCTGAAGTGCGACAGCGATCATCAGCAGGCGCTGTGTGATCTGCTCAAAGAAGCACACCCTTACGACGTACCCGAACTGCTGGCGCTGCCGGTTCAATATGGAGACAGTGAATACTTGTCATGGCTGCACGCATCTCTCGCTTAATTACGCTCCTGCTGACGCTGTTTATCTGCCTGCAGGCGCACGCATCACTCTTTTCAAACCCGGCGACCAGCCGCTTTGTGCCGGTCGATCAGGCGTTTACGTTTGACTTCGACCAGCAGGGCGCGCAGCTCAACCTGCACTGGAAAGTGAAATCGGGTTATTACCTCTACCGCCAGCAGATCCACATCACACCGCAGAATGCGACGATCGCGCCGCTGACGCTGCCCGCCGGTCAGCCGCATGAGGATGAATTCTTTGGCAAAAGTGAGATCTATCCGCAGGACCTGACGCTGCCGGTAACGCTGCAACAGGCGGCCAGTGGTGCCACGCTCAGCGTCACTTATCAGGGCTGTGCTGCTGCCGGATTCTGTTATCCGCCGGAGACGCGCAGCGTACCGGTGAGCGCGGTAGCCGCCAGCAGCGCGCCAGCGCAGGTTAGTGCTCAGCCCGCGCCCGCCAGCCCGCTGCCCTTTTCTCCGCTTTGGGCACTGCTGATCGGCATCGGTGTGGCATTTACACCCTGCGTGCTGCCAATGTATCCGCTGATCTCCGGCATTATCCTGGGCGGCAATCGCCACTATTCAGCAGGACGGCTGTTTGCGCTGGCCATGGTCTATGTCCAGGGAATGGCGCTGACCTACACGCTATTGGGGATAGTGGTCGCGGCAGCGGGCCTGCGCTTCCAGGCCGCGTTGCAGCACCCATACGTGCTGTTGACGCTCTCCGTGCTGTTTATCGTGCTGGCTCTGTCGATGTTCGGCCTGTTTACGCTGCAACTGCCCTCCAGCCTGCAAACCCGTCTGACTCTCTGGAGCAATCGCCAGCAGGGGGGATCGCTGCCCGGCGTCTTCCTGATGGGCGCGCTGGCAGGTTTGATCTGCTCGCCCTGTACTACAGCCCCGCTCAGCGCCATTCTGCTCTACATCGCGCAGAGCGGAAATCTGTGGGCCGGTGCCGGGACGCTGTGGCTTTATGCGGTCGGCATGGGCTTACCGCTGATCGCCGTGACGCTGTTTGGTAACCGGCTGCTGCCAAAAAGCGGGCCGTGGATGCAAACCGTCAAAGAGGGCTTTGGTTTTGTCATCCTGGCGCTGCCGGTGTTCCTGCTGGAGCGGGTGCTGGGCGACGCATGGGGATTGCGGCTCTGGAGCCTGCTCGGCGTGGCGTTCTTTGGCTGGGCGTTCAGCGTCAGCCTGCGCACCAGCAGCGGCAGGTGGCGCATGGTGCAGATTATCATGCTGGCCGCAGCGTTGATCAGCGCGCGTCCCTTGCAGGACTGGGCCTTTGGCGGCCCGGCCGAACAGCATGCGTTGGCCCCGTTGCCGTTCCAGAGCCTCCAGACGCCACAGCAACTCGATAGCGCGCTGCAGCAGGCTCGCGGCCGCATCACCATGGTCGATCTTTACGCTGACTGGTGCGTTGCCTGCAAAGAGTTTGAAAAATATACCTTTAGAGATAGCGCCGTGCGCGATAGCCTGAGCAAGGTACAGCTGCTACAGGCTGACGTCACCGCCAGCAGCGCCAGCGACAACGCGCTGTTGCAGCATCTTCAGGTGCTGGGCTTACCAACGATTTTGTTTTTTGATGCGCAGGGACATGAAATCCCCGGATCGCGCATCACCGGGTTTCTCAATGCCGCCGACTTCCGGGCGCATTTGCAGAAACTTACCCCGTAAACAACACTGGAGTCAGGTCATTGCCCGGTGAATGACCGGGCATGCATACCAGAGGAGAGTCACTTGCAGCGTGAACAGATACTCGAGCATGCATTGAATGTGCTTGAACAGAACGGCCTCGCCGCCACCCTCTCATTGGAAACCCTGGCGGGTTCCGACTTAAGTCAGGAGCAGCTTCAGCTGTTCTGGCCCGACCGTGACGCCCTGCTCTACGATGCGCTGCGCTATCACGGGCAGCAGATTGAAACCTGGCGACGCCAGATCCTGCTGGATGAGTCACTGTCGCCGGATCAGAAGCTGATGGCACGCTACGAAGTCCTGAGTGAGCAGGTCAGCAAAGGACGTTTTCCGGGCTGCCTGTTTATCGCCGCCTGCAGCTTCTACCCGCAGCCCGATCAGCCTATCCATCAACTGGCAGAGCAGCAGAAGCGTGGCTCCTGGCAGTTCACCCATGAGATTCTGGTGGAGCAGGGGCTGGATAACCCCACCATGGTGGCCGATCAGATGGAGTTGATCCTCGAAGGTTGCCTGAGCAAGCTGCTGGTGAAGCGTAATGTGCAGGATGTCGCCACTGCCCAGCGGCTGGCGGAAGATGTCTACAGCATCGCGCTGTGCCGCAAAAATGGCGCGCTGGCCTGAGGTTTTACCCACTTTGACTGAAATTCAGGCAATCAGTCACGTTTCCAGGGGTTTTTTAGTGAAAGCCGTTGACGACCCGCGGCCTTTACGGTTTAATGCGCCCCGTTGCCCGAATAGCTCAGTCGGTAGAGCAGGGGATTGAAAATCCCCGTGTCCCTGGTTCGATTCCGGGTTCGGGCACCAAAATTTAAAGAACCCGCCTCTGGCGGGTTTTTGCGTTCTGGCGCGAACCCGTTATCGAAGGTTCGATTCACTCGCCACATTCCTGTGGCTCGCCCTCTGGGTCGCGCAGGCGCGCGATGCAAAAAAATGCTCCCGGCATTTTTGTCCGGGTTCGGGCACCAAAATTTAAAGAACCCGCCTCTGGCGGGTTTTTTGCTTTTGTAACGCCAGTCCCTTCACCTCTGCCCTGTTTCCCGCCGTCCCTGGTTTATCTGCGCCATTCTACCGTTGTCAGCTAACCCTGCGCGTCAGGCATGACGACGAAAATGTCTGAACTGACCCTCAATTATCCTCTGCACGCTTAATGAACTTATCGGCTATATCAATGGCCATCCCGGCAGAGACCAGGCGATCATGCCCGCTGTCACACACAGGGATCCTGCTAATTTCATTCTGCCCGGGCTAGTCCCTTTTATCCGACAGTCCAGAATGGCTTTTTAAAAAATCATTGCAAACGATATTTCCTGATCTTTATCAAGGTATATTCTGTGGTCAGGAGAGATAACATTCTTCTCCTTTATTACGATAGAAATACAAATCAAAATAACTCTCAAATGATGATGGAAATATCACTTACCCTCCGGACAAGGCTAAATTCATACATCTCAATATATTATTAAAAATAAATAACTCATTAACATAGATGTTCAATATAGAATAGTTATTCATCAAAATCCTATCCATATATTAAAAAACCACAGGTTCTTTTTTCTTAAATAAATTATAATGCCCCCATATTATTATTAAGAGGAGGGAATTACCCCATACGCATCGAAGCAGCATAAACAAAAAATAAAGAAAAAAAGAAACCCTATATTAAAAACCAAACCTATATATTTTCGTATATTTACATTAAAAATAATTTTTATATTTTTTGTCAGTCGTTATTTACAAAAAACAACATAGCAAATTCAACAATAAAGGTGATTACATGAAATTAAAATTTAATAAAAAAGCCCTTCTGGTATTAGGTGTTTCAGCGCTGTTCCCGATGGGTTCCGCTCTGGCGGCAACAACCAGTGGTGGGTCTGTCAACTTTAACGGAAGCGTCGTGACATCCGCCTGCGCCATCAGTGCCAACAGTGCAAACATTGATGTTGATATGGGTGAAGTGCGGACGGCGACGCTGGCGGCTGCAGGCAGTGAAGCAAGCGTGGCGAAAACGTTTTCTATCGCTCTTGAAGATTGCGCAATTGCTGATACCTCAGCCTCTACAGAGGAGAACCCTATTGCAGCCACTACAGTCGCAGTGACCTTCTCCGGTACGCCAGATGGTAATGATGTCAACAGTCTGGCAGCGGGCGTAAACGGCGGTGCAGCATCCGCGCAGAATGTGGCCATTCGTCTTTATGACGAGCAAGGCAACGTCGTGAAACTGGGCGAGGCGGCTACAGCAACGCCACTGCGTAAAGGCTCTAATACGCTGAACTTCAGCGCTAAATATTACTCACCAAATGGCGGTGCGACGGCGGGCGATGCCAGTGCAGTTGCCACTTACACCGTAACCTACTCGTAATTGTCATGCCCGGTTTAACGACCGGGCATGAATAAACGTTCAGGAGAAAAAAATGCGTTCTTTAACCTGGGTTTGTCTGGCTGCCACATTGTGTTCATCCGCGGTACACGCGGGTGGTGTGGGGTTAGGTGCGACACGTATGATCTATGCCGCTGATTCAAAACAGTCCACCCTTCAGGTCAGAAATACCCATGCGACAGCCTCATTTTTAATTCAGTCCTGGATGGAGACTGCCAGCGGGGCACGCACGCAGGATTTCGTTATTACGCCACCGCTATATGTTTTAAAACCGGCAACCGAAAGCGTGGTCAAAATTATCTTTAATGGTAAATCTCTGCCACAGGATCGTGAATCTCTTTACTGGCTGACGGTAAAAGCGATTCCCCAGCAAACGAAAAATAGTGCAGGTAACTCTCTGCAGTTCGCCTCTGCGAATCGTATTAAGGTATTTTATCGCCCCGCTTCACTTCCCGATAATGCTAACGAAGCATGGAAAAAAATTAGCGGTGAATACAGTGCGGGCAAAGTCGTACTGAGCAACCCTACGCCCTGGTTCATTACCACCATCAATCTCAAAGTTGATGGGAAGACGGTTAAGCCTGTGATGTTGCCACCAAAATCAACTATCACACTGGCGGAGAAATTCAGCCAGGCCACATCGCTGACCTTTCAGACCATCAATGACTACGGTGCATGGACACCAGTGACCCGCGCCCCGTTGAACCGTAAATAAATTCGTTGAGGGATGCCCGAGTGAAAATGAAAATCGTTTGTGCGGTGATGGCTTTCCATGCCATGGGTTATACCGCGGCCGCGGAGAGCGATTTGCACTTTAACCCCGCCTTCCTCAATGGCGAAAATGCTTCAGTTGCTGACTTATCCTGGGTGAATACAGGCAGTGCCTTGCCGCCAGGTGAATATAATATCAACGTCTATATCAATAAGAACTATGCCTTCACTGGCAACGTTATCTTTGCTGTAGATAAATCAAATGGGCAGGACGTAACCGCAGCGTGTCTGACGGCCAGTCAGCTTGATGCTCTGGGCGTTGATATGGCACAGGCAAAGGGTGCCAGCCTGCCGCTGGCAAAGCAGTGCTATTTTCTCAACACGCTGTTTCCGGGCAGCAGCACAGACTATGAGCCGCAAACCCTCACGCTCAACATCACTTTACCGCAGAGCATGATGCGCAATCTGCCACGCGGCTACGTCAGTCCGGAAAGCTGGGAACATGGCATCCATGCCGGGTGGCTGAACTATGTCATTAACGGCTCAAATAACACCTACAGAGGGAATACTAAAACCCGTGATCAGCAGCTGTTTGCCAGCCTGAACAGTGGCATAAACATTGGTGCATGGCGGCTGCGCGACTATACCACCTGGACCAAAGACACGAATGAGCTGAACCATGTACAGACCTGGCTGCAGCGCGATGTTCCGGCGCTGGGCGCACAGCTTTATGCCGGAGAAACGTACACCTCATCTCAGGTGTTTGACTCCGTTGGTGTACGCGGGCTGGCGCTTAAAACGGATGACAACATGCTGCCTGCAAGCCTGAGCGGTTACGCGCCAGAAGTTCGGGGGATTGCGCGCAGCAATGCTGTCGTCACCGTTCGACAGAACGGCAATGTTATTTATCAAACCAGCGTATCGCCCGGACCATTTATGCTCAGCGATCTCTATCCTACCTCTTCGGGTGGGGATCTCTCTGTCACTATCAGGGAGAGCGATGGCTACGAAACGCAGTTCAATGTGCCTTTCGCCAGCGTGCCTAATCTGGTCCGCAGCGGCCAGGCTAAATATGCCCTCAGTGCGGGAAAATTCCAGCCGGTCAATAATCAGGATGCGCCCACTTTTGCCCAGGGTGAACTCTTTTATGGCTGGCGATATGGACTGACCTTTTATGGTGGCGCTCAGCTTGCCGAGCGTTATCGCGGGGTTGCAGCGGGCATCGGTCAGAACCTGGGCCGCTTTGGTGCCTATTCGCTGGATGTTACCCATGCCCAGAGCCAGCTTGCAGACGATAAGCGCTATACGGGCGACTCCGTACGCCTGCGCTACAGCAAACTGCTCAACGACATCGGGACACGCGTAAATTTCTATTCACTGCGTTACTCCACACAAGGGTTCTATAACCTCAGCGATACGGCTTATAAAAGAATGAGCGGCGGCAGACCAGAGCAGGTCGTGGAAGCAGATGGCACTGTCACCACCCGCTATGAAAATATCTATGACCTCAGGATGTCACGCAAAGCCAGAAACCAGCTGCAGCTATCGCAGCCGATGGACGAATATGGCTCTCTGTCGCTGTCATGGGATCAGCAAACCTACTGGCATACCTCGAAAACGACTCAGGGGATCCAGTTTGCGTGGAATACGACCTTCCGATCGGCCTCGCTGGGGGTGAGCTTCCAGCGCAGCACCAGTCTTTATGATGACAGTAAAGATAACATTCTGGCGTTATCGCTCTCGATACCCTTTGGCGATCCGAAAAATTCGACACGGGCACGTTTCTCCACCACTCAGGGGAAATCAGCAGGAACGACCTACAGCGGTGGCGTCAGTGGTTACGTGCCTGGACAGGATGAGCTTTATTACAGCGTCAATCAGCGCTACAACGCCCGACAACAGTATGGCGGCGATACCGCACTGCAATATAAAGATCAGCGGGGCCAGTACAACCTGGGCTACAGCTACGGGCGTGATGCCCGCAATCTCAGCTACGGCATAAGCGGTGGTGCTGTTTTACACGAAGATGGTGTGACGCTAAGCCAGCCGCTGGGCAATACCAATATTCTGATCAAAGCACCGGGAGCCAGCGAGGTTGCGGTTCTTAATCACCGAAGTATTAAAACCGACAGCCGGGGTTATGCGGTGATCCCTTACGCTACGCCTTATCGCGTTAACCGGGTAGGACTCGACACCACGACCACGGGCAATGATGTTGAACTCGATAACGCCATCATTAGCAAAACACCCACCGACGGCGCACTGGTGCGAGCCACCATTGCCACTCAGCAGGGTGCAAAAGCGATGTTTGTCTTACGCCAGAACGGCACGGTATTGCCTTTTGGTACCGTCGTCGCCTTAGCAAACAGCCAGGTGAGCAGCATTGTGGGTGATGGTGGCAGCGTCTATTTATCGGGGCTGCCACTGAAAGGCACGCTTACCGCAGTCTGGGGCAAAAATAACACAGCGCGCTGTTCTGTTCGTTTCCAGCTCAATAAGCAGGATTTCAATGCCCGCACAGGTCTCTATACACAGGAGGGCGTATGTCAGTAACAAAGCGTCTGGTATGCATCGTCCTTTTTTTCGCCTGTTCATTGCCGGTGCGCGGCTACGATGTGCTCGTTTCGGTAACGGGAAATCTGATCGCTAACACGTGTGTAGTGGCCGCCGAGTCGCTGGAAAAAAATGTACCGCTTGGTGATATCGGCACCAGACAGCTAAGTAAAACGGGTGCGGTAAGCAACATTAAAACCCCTTTCACGCTGACGCTGGAAGCGTGCGGACCCACCTTTTCAGGCGTGAAGATCCGCTTTAGCGGCACGCCGGATGATCTCGATCCGCGACTGATTAAAGTGGCAGAAGGCGGCGCGACAGGCGTAGCAGTGCAAATCCTCGATAAAGAGGGCGCGCTTGTCCCCCTTGATACCCAGACGACCGCCTATGGCGTAGCGGGTAACGACAGCGTGCAGATGAATTTTTATGCCCGATTAGCCGCCACAGGCCCTGAAGTGACCGCTGGCGACGTTTCAGCCATTGCCACCTGGACTACGGAGTATCAATGATGCGTATTTTACTGTTGCTTGCCTGCTTTCTCACCTCTGCCAGCGCGCTGGCTCTGGATTGGAAATCAGACATTACGCTCTCACCCCAGCCAATGGAATATTCCGGGCCAGCGGACTCGGTGATGCCGGGTGAAATCATTGGTTCAACCTGGAGCGCGACAGCCGATGTAAAGGAAGTATTCTGGTGCGGACTCATATGGACCTGTTCAAAGGGCACGCTTGAACCCTCTCCATCGGCAATATCCAGCGGCATGACAGTGACGGTCGATGGCGTAAACTACACCATTTTTGAAACGGGTATACCCGGTGTGGGCTACATTATTGGTCTCAAAGATTTTAACGGATCGGAATATACTCCGTTGCAAACGGGCATCACTCAGAGCTATCCAGCGCCCGGTACATCAGGCGTTGCCCAAAACCTGGGCTGGTCAGCAAAAGTAACGTTTATTAAAACGGGAACAGCACTGAAATCGGGCACCTATACCACGCCCACGCTCAATGCTGCCATTCTGACGGCCTACAATAATGAAACCAAAACCGCGCAGGTCATCATTAACTCCACCACTATCACAGTGGCGGCCAGCGGCTGTACGGTTGACACCAAAAGTGCGAACGTCGATCTGGGCACGCTGGATATTCGCACACTTTCAACCGTGGGTAGCACCTCCCCTTCCGGAACGTTCAACGTCACGCTGACGTGTGATCAAAACATCGCAGTGAATGCGGTCATGACCGACCAGACAACGCCGTCAAATAGTTCATCGGTTGTGACACTGACCGGCGACTCTTCCGCTTCAGGCGTGGGCGTACAGTTTTTCTACAACGGTATTGGTCCCCTGAGTATGGGCCCGGACAGTACGGCTGATGGCACGCTCAACCAGTTCTTTATCCAGACAACTTCATCGGCAAATCAGGTCTTGTCGCTGCCTTTCCAGGCGCAGTATATCCGTACGGGAGAGCTGGTTCCCGGAACGGCTAATGCACTGGCGAGTATAACTTTTTCTTATCAGTGATAGCCTGGGCGTCTACCGCCTTATGAGCAGATTCACCCGACTCTGGCTGGCTCACGACATCCGGGACAGCTGGCTGATATGGTAGTGACCGGGGATAGCGTCTTTCTCGCTTTAATCCCCCTCACACCTGCTTAAAACTGACGTCAGCCCGTCACCCACACCGCCCCGGCATCCGCTGATTTCACGCACTGTGCCACCCAGCGCACGCCCATTAATCCGGCATGCACATCGGGATACCAGAAATCCTGCAGGAAGGCGGTGTCGCGGCGGTCGGTAGCATCCATCGCCAGCGCAAAGCGACGATAGAGATTCGACCAGGCTTCAAACAGACCTTCCGTGTGTCCCCCACCGATGCGGTCCTCTTCCAGCGCACGCGGGCTGAGATAGCCCATGCCGCGCTCCAGAATCCGCACGGGTTCGCCCTGCACTTCGTATCGCAGCTGGTTTGGCTGCTCATCCCACCACTCCAGACTGGCTTTAGACCCGACGACCCGAATCTTCTGCCCATGCATCGATCCGGCATTCACCGCCGACGCCCAGAGCGTGCCGACCGCGCCGTTGTCATACTCCATCATCACAAAGGCGTTATCCTCCAGTGGCGCACGCGACGCGACAAAGCTCTGGCGGGAACAGAGCAGACGCGTCACTTTCAGCTGCGGCAACATCGTTTCGGCGATAAACAGCGGATGCGTCGCCAGATCGCCTAACACGTAACTTGGGCCGACAAAGCGCGGATCAACCCGCCAGCGAGTGCTTTCACTCTGCAACTCCACCGCCTCATTATGGAAGCCATGAGCAAACTGCATGTTAACGATGCGGATCTCACCCAATGCCCCTTCAGCGATCATCTCTCTGGCCTGATGAATCAGCTGATGCCCGGCGTAACCGTAGGTGACGCCAACAATCTTCTGTTTCTCACGGCTCAGTTGCTCCAGCTCATCGGCTTCTTCGACCGTAAAACAGAGCGGCTTCTCGCACACCACATGCAGGCCGGCATTGAGTGCCGCCCGACAGATGGCGAAATGGGTATTGTTAGGCGTGGCGATCGAAACCGCTTCAATGCCATCTTCGCGCCCGGCTTCCCCGGCGAACAGGCTGGCGTAATCGGTGTAACAGCGCTCAGGAGCCACCCCCAGCGCCTGACCAAACTCGCGCCCGCGTGCGGCATCAAGATCAAACGCGCCCGCCAGCAGCACAAAATTTCCGTCACGCAGTGCCGCAGAGCGATGGATATACCCAATCTGGCTGGTGCCGCCGCCGCCGATCATGCCCCAGCGCAGTGAGCGATTAGCCGCTTTTTTACCGTTAATCATGCTGTTGTCCTCAGAATCCTGTTGATCGGAGATAGTCCAGGCTGGCTTTAACATCCCGCAGGCTGGTGTCGGCATGGCGCGGATCACGCTCCTGTTCGATGGTGATCCAGCCCTGATAATTACGCTCAGTCAGCAGCGTGCGCACCGCCGGATAGTCGATTGCGCCCTGCCCGAGCGGACACATCACGCCCTGCGCGCAGGCGGTGAAAAAGTCGAGTCCACGAGAGAGTGCGTCACGCCAGACCGGCTGGTTAACGTCTTTGAAATGGAGGTAATCGATGCGCGACCAGTACTGTTCCAGCGACGCAACGGGATCCATGCCGGCATAATAGAGATGGCCGGTATCCAGGCATAAACCCGCGACTTCGTGCGGAATGTCAGAGACCAGTTGCGCCAGCTCATCAGCAAACTCAATGCAGCCGCCCGCATGCGGATGGATCACTGGCCGCACGCCATACTCCTGCCAGGCAATCTCACTCAGAATAGTGATGTGCTGCATCATTCGCTGCCAGTCGTCAGCGGAAAGGCGTGGCGCTTTTTCTGACTGACCGGCATATTTCGCCCGCTCCGGATTGCCGAAGTCGATGATCACCAGATAAGGCGCGCAGGCTCCGGGCGTTCTGGTGGCGGCTGGCACACTGGCCAGCGTGCGACACAGGTTATGAGTCAGCGCCACCAGCGCAGGGAAATGCGCCTCACTGACTAAATCATCAAAAATCGTTCCCGCCACCAGCGAAAGCTGGTGGGCATTAAGCTGCAGTGTCAGTTCGGCGGCGTCCGTTGGCAGATAGCCCCAGGGGCCGAGTTCGATGCTGGGATAGCCAGCCTGCGCGGCCTCGGTCAGGACTTTGTGAAACGGCGGCAGCCAGGGATTAGCGGGATCATCCACGCCCCAGCTACAGGGCGCATTAGCAATATGAAAGGTCATGATATCTGCCTGTGCAGTGAGAACTGCTGGCAGTATCAAATAAAAATTTCATCTCAGACAACAATGAAAGTTTCATTTTTTGATAGAGATCGCGTTTAAAAATTGCGATAAATGATAGATTTTTATCAAAAATGGGCTAACCTGCTCTTTTTACAGGTTTTCCCGTGTCACGATTTCAAACGGTACCGTTACCTGGGCAAAATGGTCGCGCGGCTCCGATCGGCTATTGAGACAGGTATTGATAACCGCCTCAGCCATGGCATCAAGGCGATGGCGCAGCATCAGCGTAATGGTGCCGTCAATCAGCGCCAGTTCATCACCCGGCAGCGGACCGTGGCACAGCAGATCGATCTGCCTGCGTCCGCTCTCACGCAGCGCCTGCACAACGCCCTCTATGCCGCCGCAGGGCGCATAAATCATCATCAGATCATCATGGGCTTCCAGCAACTGCCGGGTCGCCTGATAACCTCCTTCACCCGACTCATGCGTTTTTAACGGTTCCAGTACCCGCTGGCTGATGCCCGACTCGCGCAGGTAAGAGCGAAAACTGATCTCGCTGCTCTCCTGGCAGGTAAAGCGGTGATCGCCCAGCAGCACCCCGACGCATCCCGGCTCACGCAACAGATGCTGTGCCATCCAGGCCGCTGTTCGCCCCGCTTTCTGATTATCAATGCCAATAAACCCCGCATGCTCACAGGGCGAGAAATCGGAGAACAGCGCATAGACCCGCACACCCAGTCGTGACACATCCTGAATGGCATGGCGGATCAGCGGATGATCCAGCGCCACCAGCGCAATCACATCGCTGCGCTGTGCCAGCTGACGCAGCGAGTGCGCCACCGCCTCAACCTCATGAATATCATGCCAGCAGAATTCCGGTTCGCTGCCCTCTGGCTGCTGCATCTTAAGCTGCTGTTTCAGCGCCTCGCCCAGCTGCTGATAAAAAGAATAGCGGGCAGGCAGCAGAATAAAGCTCACGCGCAGGGTTGCCGCAGCGAGGGTCGGTTTGGTCTGGCTGTGAGCCTGGGTCAGGCGATAGCCCAGCTCGCGGGCCGCCGCCAGCACCTTTTGCTCGGTCACATTGCGAACCGGTGCACGGCGGTTCAGCACCCTATCCACCGTTGCCACCCCCACGCCCGCCGCCTGCGCGATGGCGGTCATCGTCACTTTTGACATCATCCTTCTCCCTGCTCTCTGCTGCGTCAGCTGACGGCTACGCCTTTATGCTGTGTTGTCTCTGATATCAACACTCTATCGCGGCGGGACCTTTTCCTCTCATTTATTTGATAGAAAATCAGCGCTAATCTTGATCACCCTCGCAAAATGAAACATTCATTTCTTTCTGCATTCTCTTTAAAACGTCCATTTGTTAAAACAGATAAAAATCCGGCGCCAAATCAGTTGATGGGATCACATCATTAAAAGGTTAGAGCGGCGACGGCGGGCTTTCTATAGTGGAGTCCTGAGCAGCAACTGCCTGCACGTACAACACGTACAAAAGGAAAAGATATGTTCCCTTCAACGCTTCCGGCTCCGCGCATAACCGATGCCAGCCAGGTCCCGCGACTGCGCTGGGGCATTATCGGGCCGGGCTGGATCGCCGACCATTTTGCCCATGCGCTCCGCCAGCACACCCGGCAGCAGATCACCGCGGTGGCTGCCCGTGACCCGGCAAAAGCGCAGGCCTTTGCTGACAAATGGTCAATCGGCCATGCCACAGGCCGTCTCGATGAGTTGCTGGCGAGGGAGGATGTTGATGCGGTCTATATCGCCACGCCCCATAACCACCATTTTCCCGATGGACTGCGCGCGATCGCCGCCGGAAAACATCTGCTGATTGAAAAGCCGCTGGCGCTGAATGCGCAGCAGGCAACTCAGCTTAAACAGGCCGCTGCTGTAGCGAACCGGCTCTGTATGGAGGGGATGTGGTGCAACTTTGCGCCGAAGTATGACGTCATCCGCCAGCTGCTGGAGGATGGCGTACCCGGTGACGTCCACACCCTGATTGCCGATCACGGTGAGTTCTTCACCCCGGATCATCGCATCTTCAATGCCGATCTGGCGGGGGGTCCGATGCTTGACCTCGGCAGTTATCTGGTGGCGCTGAGTGTGTTTGTTGGCGGCGGTGCGCCCGACACGATCGTCGCCCGTGGCCAGCCCGTCCCGGATGGCCGCGTTAATGGTCAGACGTCGATGCTGTTTACCCATCCGCACGGCATGCAGTCGGTACTGAACACCACCCTGTTCAGCAACACACCGGGCGGCGCAGTGATCGCCGGGCGCGACGCCACCCTGGAGCTGGCAGGTCAGTTCTATGCGCCCGGTGACTTCACTCTGACCTCCAGCGACCGGCGTCACCGCCTGCAATGGCAGGAACCCACGAACCGCTATGAACAGCTCAGTCATGAAATAAATCACTTCGCCTGGTGTATCGGCCAGAGTCTGATCGATTCGCCTGTCCATTCCCTTGACCAGGCGATTATCACCCTGGCCACGATGGACAACGTCAGACAGCAGATTGGCGTGACCTTCAATGAAGAACAGCAACCTTAATGTGCCCGGAGCAGAAAGATGAAAATCGCTTTTGATGTGGATGTGATTAAAGATTTAGGCATCACCCGTATGGTTCATCAGGTGGCCGACTGGGGATACAAATATATCGAGCAGTCGCCGCATCCGCAGATCAACCCGTTTTATAAACATCCTAAAGCCAGCCGTGAAATCATCACCGAATACAAGAATGCGTTAAGCGCTACCGGGCTGGAGATCTCCTCGTTTATCGTGGTTTATCGCTGGTCCGGCCCGGATGAGCTGCGCCGTCAGGCGGCAGTGAAGAACTGGAAGCGGATGATTGAGATTGCGGTTGAGATGGGTGTGCAGGTCATTAACACCGAGCTCTCGGGCACCCCCAACGAACCGGAAATCTGTGAAGAGATGTTCTATCGCTCGATGGAAGAGCTGCTGCCGATCATCGAACGTGAAGGCATCCGCGTCGAAATCCAGGCGCATCCGTGGGATTTCTGCGAAGAAAACAACGAAACCGTGGATATCGTGAAGTCGTTCCGCAGCGATAACGTGAAATATATCTACAGCGCACCCCACACCTTCTTCTATGACAAAGGCAAAGGCGATGTGAAGCCGATGCTGGAGTATGCCGGTGACGATCTGTCACACATGCTGATCGCCGATACCATGAACCATACTAAGCACTGCCGCTATATCGTTAACCCGCCAGGCGTGGATGCCACCATTCACCAGCATGTCGGCGTGGGCGAAGGCGAAGTGGACTTCGACACCCTGTTCAAAACGCTGCGCGACACCGGCTTTGCTACCCGCACCCATAAAGTCGGCGGTGATCCGATTATTGCTGCGTCTCTGTTTGGCTACCCGGAAAAAATGAAAGTTCAGGCGATTGAAACCCGCGAACTGATTGAGCGCGAACTGCTGTAAACCTGCCTGCCGTGCAGTCATTGCTGGCTGCACGGTATTGCCCGCTCAGGACGACGAACGCTCCGCCAGACACACTTTTATTCACTTTTCTCCGACACCTCTGCCCGCCTGACGTCGACCCGTTTTAGCATGCCCTCGCGCAGCCAGCAGAGTTAAACCGCCTTTGCAGCACCTGCTACACTCGAGACCAATACCACACCATAAGGCGAACTTTCATTATGTCGGAAAATGCATATCAGCCCGCAAAAGTCTGGACCTGGGACCCTGAAGCCAAAGGTAACGGCGCTAAAACTAATCGTCCGTTCGCTGGTCCCACCCATGAAAAAGCGTTGCCAGTCGGCAAGCACCCTTTACAGCTCTATTCACTCGGCACGCCTAACGGCCAGAAAGTCACCATCCTGCTGGAAGAGCTGCTGGCGCTTAACGTCAACGATGCCGAATATGATGCCTGGCTGATACGTATCGGCGAAGGCGATCAGTTCTCCAGCGGTTTTGTCGATGTGAACCCGAACTCAAAAATTCCGGCGCTGAGCGATCACTCAGCAACGCCGCCGATTCGGGTATTTGAATCGGGCAATATCCTGCTCTATCTGGCGGAAAAATATGGCTATTTCCTGCCGAAAGATATCGCTGGCCGCACTGAAGCCCTGAACTGGCTGTTCTGGCTGCAGGGTTCTGCGCCTTACCTCGGCGGCGGCTTTGGTCATTTCTATCACTACGCCCCAGAAAAAATTGAGTACGCCATCAACCGCTTCACGCTGGAAGCGAAGCGTCAGCTCGACGTGCTGGATCGTCGGCTGGCCGATAACCGCTATCTGGCCGGTGATGACTACACCATCGCTGACATCGCCACCTGGCCGTGGTACGGCAACATGGTGCTGAATGATCAGTATGGCGGTGCCGAATTCCTGGATGTGCAGTCCTATAAAAATGTGGTGCGCTGGGCGAAAGAGATCGCGCAGCGTCCTGCCGTGATTCGTGGCCGCAAGGTCAACCGCGTTATGGGCGACCCGGCCGATCAGCTGCATGAGCGTCATGATGCTGCTGACTTCGATACCGAAACCCAGGATAAAAAAGCTTAAGGAGAGACCTGTGAGTGCATACGTTGTCTTTATTCGTGATAACACCCTGAACCAGGACGAAATGGCGATCTACGCCGAGAAAGCGGGCCAGGCACGCGGCGATCATCAGATCAATCCCCTCGCCTTTTATGGCGAACTGGAAACGCTGGAAGGTCAGGAAGCGGAAGGTGTGGTGATTCTGGAGTTCGCGAGCCGCGAAGCCGCACACGCCTGGTATGACAGCCCGGAATATCAGGCTGCCAAAGCGCACCGTCTGAAAGGCGCGAACTATCGCGTGGTGCTGGTAGAGGGCGTTGCTAAGTAAGCATTCAGGCGGCAGTGATGCCGCCTTTTTTATTGCAGCGTGATACGCGCCACGCCATCCAGAAGCTGATGGCTGTGGTCGTCACTGAAGCCCTGCTTCAGAGTAACGTACAGTGTCTGCCCGTCCGGTGCGACCAGCAGGCTCTCTGGATGCCCCTCAAACGACCAGCTGTTTTTCACTTCATAAGTGGTGCCATCCAGTTGCAGCACCTTCTTCGATTCGCGCTGGCTGATATAAATCTCATTACGCTTGCCGTTAAACTTAATCCCCATCGAATCAGCCGGATCCAGACGCTGAATCACCTTGCCGCTGCGCTCATCAAACACCAGGGTATTTTTCGTTTTGGCGTTATCCGTGACAAACAGGCGCCCCGTCGCCGGATCTTCTGCCATGTTCAGGAACTGAGCATCCTGCCCGTCACCTGCCGTCAGGCGCTGCTCAATTTTGTGATTGCGCGGATTAATCACCAGGATTTCACCGCTGCCGTTCGCCGCATAAATCCGGTCGCTGACCGGCGAGAAGATCATGCCTGCAACTCCCTTCCCGGCATTTTTAATCCGGGCTTTCAGCGTCAGGGTTTTCGCATCAACCACCCAGATCACGCCCGGATCGCCCGTGCCGCCGACATAGAGCATCCCGTCATGCAGAAAGATCTCACGCGTGCTCATCGGTAAGCCGTTCTCATTTTTATCGTCGAACATCAGACGCTTCAGCACTTTACCGTTCCCGGAATCGATCTTTGCAATGCCGCCATCCTGCGCGTTGGTGGCGTAAAGCGCGCTGCCGTCCGGGTCGCTGATCAGACCGACGTTTTTCAGGTCGTAATGCCCAACCCCGGTACTCTGCAGCGTGGTGCCATCAAGACGGTAGATCATCCCGCCGCTAATATCATTGCCTTCCGGCGCACTGGCAACATAGAGCGCGTTTTTGGCGGGCAGATACGCCATCTCATACAGCCCGTCACCCAGCTCGCGCTGAATCAGATTATCGGGGCTGGAGGGCTGCATCACCATCGGCGCATTGCCATCCACTTTTGTGGCAGGTGTCTGGCACGCCGTCAGGCTAAAGGTGGTGACCATCGCCAGTGCGAGTGCCGCTTTACGCGGGCTGAACAACGCTTTCATACTTAACTCCCCTATCGACCTGCTCTCCCGGCTGGCCGCAACGCAGAGGGCTGGCAGGGAATAAAATAAATGAGAATCATACGCAGCAGCTAAAACGCTGTAAACGGAGTGGCGCACTGAAGCAATTGAATCAGCTTATTGCGGTATATTTATTGCCCGCTGGCGTCTGACCGCACCATTCTCTGCCTGCAAAATCATGACTAATCAACCAGTTGCAGATTATTCTGCAGAAAGGTCACAAACGCGGTAATACGCGCCGGAAGCTGGCGCTGCGCCTGCCAGACCGCAAAAATATCCCCATCGGGTGCCTGCCAGTCGGGTAGCACCGGCAGCAATTCGCCCGTCGCCAGGCTGTGCTGCGCGTCCCACCAGGAGCGCAGCAGAATGCCATGTCCATCCATTGCCAGCCGCATCGCCACTTCACCATCGTTGGTGATCAGGCTGCCGCGCACTTTCTGACTGATGCTCTGTTCGCCACGGGTCAGCCGCCACAGCGTAAAATCGCTGTCGTGCTGACGCAGTAAAATACAGTTGTGTTGCGCCAGATCGCGCACCGTGGCGGGCAGACCGTGCCGGGCAGCATAGGCGGGTGAGCAGCAGAGGATGCGCGGATTAGTACGCAGTTTGCGCGCCACCAGCCGCGAGTCGGGCGGTTCGCCGACGCGGATATCAATATCCATGTGCGCATCAAGAAAATTGAGCGGCTGACTGCTGAGCTGCAGCGAGAGTGAGAGTTCCGGATGCAGCGCGGCAAAGGCAGAGACGCAGGGCGCAATATGCCGACGGCCAAAACCAAATGAGGCGTTAATGTTAAGCGTGCCGCGTAACTGCGCGGTTTCCCCACTGACTGCCTCTTCCAGCGCCGCCAGTTGATCCAGTAACGGACGCGCGCCCGCCAGATAACGGCGGCCTTCCGGCGTCAGCTCCAGCCGTCGCGTGGTGCGGCGCAGCAGTTGCACGCCAAGCCGCTGCTCCAGCTGGCTCAGACGTTTGCTTACCGCTGCCAGCGACAGGCCCAGTTCGCGCGCCGCCGCGGTCAGACTGTCCAGCGCGGCCAGGCGAACAAAGAAGGCCAGATCATCGGTGGAAGTACGGGATTCTCTACTTTGATTCAACAATGGATTGCCTTTCAGCCTCATTATTTCCCCGGAATCGACAGTTATACTGCGTACACAATTCGAACATCAACCGGAAAGGTGCCCTGTGACTGATAAAATCCACCGTATTGCCGTCATCCCTGGCGACGGCATTGGCAAAGAAGTGATGCCGGAAGGCGTCCGCGTGATGAATGCGGCCGCAGAGAAATTTAACATTCCGCTGCGCTGGGAGTGGTTCGATTACGCCAGCGCTGACTACTGGCAGCAGCATGGCAAAATGTTGCCTGATGACTGGTTCCCGCAGCTGAAAGCCTTCGATGCGATCTACTTTGGCGCGGTCGGCTGGCCCGATGTGGTGCCCGATCACGTTTCGCTGTGGGGCTCGCTGCTGCAGTTCCGCCGGGAGTTCGACCAGTACGTTAATCTGCGTCCGGTGCGACTGATGCCAGGCGTGAAAGCCCCGCTGGCGAATCGTCAGCCCGGCGATATCGACTTCTATGTGGTGCGCGAAAACACCGAGGGTGAATATTCCAGCGTCGGCGGCACCATGTTCCCCGGCACTGACCGTGAAGTAGTGATTCAGGAGACGGTGATGACGCGCACCGGCGTCGATCGCATTCTGAAGTTTGCTTATCAGCTGGCGCAAAGCCGACCAAAGAAACACCTGACCTCCGCCACCAAATCCAACGGCATCGCCATCACCATGCCTTACTGGGACAGCCGCGTCGAAGCGATGTCCAGCCAGTTCCCCGAGGTTCGCGTCGATAAGTATCACATCGATATTCTCACCGCCAACTTCGTGCTGCATCCGGACTGGTTTGATGTGGTGGTCGCCAGCAACCTGTTTGGCGATATCCTCTCCGATCTCGGCCCGGCCTGTACCGGCACCATCGGCATTGCGCCTTCCGCTAATATCAATCCGGAAGGCCTGTTCCCCAGCCTGTTTGAACCGGTACATGGTTCCGCGCCTGATATCGCTGGAAAAGGCGTCGCCAATCCCATTGGGCAGATCTGGTGCGGGGCGATGATGCTGGAGCATCTCGGCTACAAAGCGGCGGGTGATGCGGTGTTAGAGGCGATTGAACGCACGCTGGCGGCGGGACAGCATCTGACGCGCGATCTCGGCGGCAGCGCCAGCACCGAACAGCTCGGCGCAGCCATCGCCGCCGCGTTGTGATTTAGTCAGGCAACTGCACCACGCATTCCGGATGCCAGCCTGGCGGTAACGGCTCCGGCCTGTTGATCACCAGGCTGTGCAGTTGCAGGTTCTCTACGCCGCGCACAAACAGGCCCGGCATCCCGCCGGGATAGCGCTCTACGCCAAAGGCTTCGCCGGTTTTCGGGTCAAGCTTGTAGGCGTTATCCAGCCCCATGCCGGTCGGTGAGTCCGGGTTACAGGGCGGTCGCACGTCGTAGTGTCCCTGTGTCATCGGTGACACGGTCTGCCGCATCTGAAGCTGGCTGATGACCACATCGCGTATCCAGCCCGGTTCTGCCGCATGAAGGTTAATCGCCCCTTCCGCCACGCCTGTCATGTTGCTGAACTGCACCTGCTCCACGATGCCGGGCGTGATGTCGGGATCGCGACGGCGTACCGAAATATGCAACGGGTCGGCTTTGCCCCAGTGACAGGGCGGCGCGTGGTGACAGGCAAAGGTCAGGTTACTGAACAGCAGACGCCGCATCGCGCCGCCGTCACGCGACAGAATGCCAATGCCCCGGTTGGAATCAAAAATGGTGCAGCCGGTCACCGTGACATCTTCCACATCATCCCAGGTTTCGGTGCCAATTTTAAAGGCGCAGCTATAACTGCGCAGCAGACAGTTGGTGATCATAATCTGCCGCGCCGGACGCCGCAGCGCGGCCGGTTTGTGCGTGGTTTTAATACAGATAGCGTCATCGGCGGCGCTGAGGTAGCTGTTGCTGACAAACACCGCCTCGCAGCCGTCGATATCCAGCGCATCGGTGTTCGGCATGGTCATGGCGTTGTCGATGGCGAGATGGTCGATATGCACATGGCGACAGCTCACCAGATGCACCGTCCACATCGGCGCCTGCACGATGGTAAAGGCGGTCAGCGTCACCTGCTCGCAATCTTCAAACACAATAATGCGCGGCCGGTCAGGGCGCGGCAGGCGATAACCCTGCTCATCCCGCTCAGCGGCAAACCAGGCTTCACCCTCGCCATCAATGCGGCCGGTGCCGCTGAGGGTGATATTGCGCTGGCCCAGCGCATAGAGCAGCACGTTGTGGGACTTCTCAGCACAGCTGAGTGCCTGCACCGCCTGGTAGTCAGCCAGTCGCGAACTGGCGATCAGCACTGCCCCCGCTTCAAGGTGTAGTTCAAAATCAGAGGGCAGATTCAGGCAGCCGCTGCGATAACGCCCGGCGGGCAGGGTCAGTCGCCCCCCACCCGCCGCCGCAATCTGATCCATGGCGCGTTGCAGCACGGCCGTGTCCGGGGTTTCGCCATCGGCGACAGGGTGAAAATCAGCAAGGGAAAGGTGCATCATGCGTCTCCCGCAGGATTGAGGAGGAGGAATTGCAGCACGATGCGGCGCGGCAAACCTTTGTCTGGTCGCCAGTACGCCGTTTCGTGTGGGATATCACAAATTACTTCACGGCCCCTTCGGTGACGCCGCTGATAAACTTGCGCTGGAAAATCAGGAACACC
This sequence comes from Candidatus Pantoea varia, assembly GCF_900115075.1. GTDB lineage: Bacteria > Pseudomonadota > Gammaproteobacteria > Enterobacterales > Enterobacteriaceae > Pantoea > Pantoea varia. Next base: position 120,720 of record NZ_FOVG01000002.1, on the reverse strand, counting down.
ACGATCAGCGGCATAATCACAATCATCGCGCCCGCCATCAGCACCGGAATGTCGATGGTGTTTTTGTTCTGGAAAAACATCATGCCGATCGGCAGCGTGCGCAGCTCATCCTTGTTGACGAGAATCAGCGGGATCAGGAACTCGTTCCAGGTCCAGATAAAGAGCAGCAGTCCCAGCGTCGACAGGGTCGGCCAGATAGCGGGCACCAGAATGCCCCACAGAATTTTGACCCGTGACGCCCCATCCATCACCGCCGCTTCCACCAGCTCTTTCGGCACCTGCTGAAACGCGCTGGCGATCATCAGCGTGGTAAAGGGCAGCGACAGGGCGATTTGCGGCAGGATCAGCGCCAGGTAGGTGTTGGTCAGCCCCATCCAGCGCAGCTCGTGATAGAGCGGAATAATAAAGGCTTCACTCGGCAGCACCATCCCCAGCGCCAGCATCGCCCCAATCACTTTTTTACCGGGGATCTTCAGCCAGGCGAAACCGAATCCGGCCAGAATGCCGAGCAGCACGCTGAACAGCACGACCGGGATTACCACCAGCACCGAGTTGAGGAAGTAGACGTTGAAGTGTCCCTGCTGCCAGGCGGTCACGTAGTTTTTGAAATTCAGCGAGGCGGGCAGCGTAAAGATGCCCTGAAACAACTCCATCTGCGTTTTAAACGAGGTCATCAGCGCCATCAGAAACGGCAGAATCGTCATCAGCGCCACGATCCAGATCAGCGCGCGTGAAATCACCGGCGTGCTTCGCATCAGTAACGCTCCTTCAAGGCCAGATGGATCAGATAGTTAATCCCTAAAACAATGATCATGCTGAACACCGCCACCGAGGATGCGTAGCCAAAGTAGTGCAGGTCAAAGCCCTGCTTATACATAAAGATGTTGGTGACCATGGTGGAGGTGCCCGGCCCGCCCTGCGTCATCACATAGACCAGATCAAAGGCTTTCAGGCTGGCGATCACCGTCAGCAGCAGGGCAATCCGCAGCTCGGGCCGCAGGCCAGGCAGCGTAATGCGCATAAACTTCTGGCGACGCGATGAGCCATCCAGATCGGCAGCTTCCAGCAGTGAGGGATCCATGCGCTGCAGGCCCGCCATAAACAGCACCAGACAGAAGCCAAAGAAGTACCAGGTGGCGACCAGACCGACTGCGGGCAGCGCCCAGGTAAAATCACCCAGCCAGGAGAGCGCCAGCTGGGGCAATCCGATCGCGCGTAATATCTGGTCGATGGGGCCAAACACCGGGTTATAGAGCCAGCGCCATACTACACCCAGCACCGCCATTGGCATGATGTAGGGCAGGAAGAAGAGAATGCGCAGCACGCTACGTTCGTTATTGTTGCGCGTGTCATACAGAAAGCTGCAGAGCAGCAGGCCGACGCCAATCGGCAACAGGGTATAGAACAGCATCAGGATGGCGTTATTGCCCAGCGCAATCCAGAACACCGGATCGCTGAACATGCGCATGTAGTTGCTGATGCCACTAAACACCGGCAGCGAGGTGCCGTCCCATTCGGTAAAACTGATGCCCAGCGAGGCCAGCAGCGGGAACAGCAGAAACACCGCATAGACCAGCACCGCAGGCAGAACATAGAGAAAATTACGCCAGCTGCTTAAATTCAACATAACCCTACTCGTGGTTCAGAACGATGCTCAGGCCCGGCTGTTCGCCGGGCCTCCGGCTTAATGCTTCAGAGTTTTCAGGTAACGCTGATAGTTGTTATCAAAATTCACCACCATCTGATCGGCGGTCTGACGACCCGCCAGCAGCAGCTGGACGTTCTGATTCAGCTCGGCATTCATGGTCGGTGTTGCCCAGTCCACGTAGTGACCTAAACCGTCATAGTCATTAAGCGTCAGCCAGACCTGATAGGCCTCCGCCAGCAGCGGATTGTCCGCGGGCATTTTGGCTGCTTTGTTGGTGCTGGCCGGCAGGAAGCCTACCTTCAGCCAGCGGTTCGCCATGGCATCAGAGACCATATAGTTGATGAACTTCGCAGCCCCCTCCTGCTGATCTTTGCCTTTGGCGGTGCTGGTAATCGAGAACGCCAGATCGGTCCCGCCCACCATCAGCGGCTGTTTCACACCTTCACCGGCAGGCATCGCGGCGAAGTGAATATCTTTGTTATCTTTAAACTGGCCGAGATACCAGGTGCCGCTGACCAGGAACGCAGCCTGGCCGTTCTGGAACAGCGTCGCTGCATCGTCGTGACCTATGCCCTGGAAGCCAGGGAAGAAGTACCCTTTGTCAGTCCAGCTCTTCATCATGGTGGCGGCATTGACCAGCTTGCTGTCTTTAAAAGTGCCGCCCACATCGTAAATCAGATTATCCAGCGTCTTGCGGTCGTGGCTCTCAATCTGTGCCTGCCACAGGGTGCTGAGCAGCTGCTGGCCCATGTTGCCATCCAGCAGGCCAAGCATCATCGGCGCGGTGCCCTGCTGTTTCAGCTTCGCCATGGCGCTCTCCAGCTCGGCCAGGGTTTTCGGCACCGCAATGCCCGCTTTATCCAGCACCGCTTTGTTGTAATAAAGCCCTACCATTTCGCCCAGGCTGGCGACGCCGTAAAGCTTGCCGCTGCCGAACTCGCCGCTGTCTGACCAGCGGTTACGTTTCAGAATCGAGTCCGGGAAGCGGGTCGTCCAGCCGTAGCTGGCGGCGTAGCTGTCGAGCGGCAGCAGCAGCTTATCTTTTACCAGCGAGCCCATATCACCGCCGCCCTGATTGACCTGCGCGATCTGCGGGCCATCTCCGGCGGTCAGCGCCAGCTTCAGCGGAATGCGGGTATCTTCAAAGGAGTGAACCGAGCGGTTAATCACGACGCCGGGATTCTGCTGTGAGAACTCTTTAATCCCTTCATCCACCGCAGCAGTCTGCTCCGGGTAGTTGTAGATATCCCACTCATTCAGCGTGACGGCGGCGTGGGCGGCATGAGAGACGCTGCCCGCCAGCAGGCCCGCTGCCAGCAGCCGACCCACATTGCGAATTCGGAACGAACGAACGGAGGAAACAGACATTATGCTCACCTTCTTCAGACCAGGATCGGCATCCTTTCATCTCACCGCCTGACATCCTGCAGGCTGCAGCCGCACACAAACGCACTCACTCATACTTACTTTAATAGAAAAATAAAGTCAAACAGCCTGCAGAGCGAATTGCAATGCTGTGAGCACGCGCAAATAAACAGCGACATGGCGTGAAATTCAGCACGCCGCACTGGCTTTTACGCCATTAACCATGGTGGCGCGCCGCCAGCCGCTTTTTCAGCAGCAGGAGATGCCAGCCTGACAATCTCAAAATAACGTCCTGATAAAGCATATGAAAATCCTATCACGCTCACACTTTTCTCTTTTGGTCGGCCGTGAATCTGCCGCCAGCCGCCCTGTTCCGGGCGTGTTGGTGATCACAGTTGTGCATCCCGATGCCGGTAAACGTTGCTGAACTGCCTGCGTTAGTGCGATAAGGTAATTATTCTATCTTGAAAACTAAGTCCACTTTCATTAACGTAACTTTCATCTGCGGATCTGTTCACTCCCTGACCGGTTCCCTCACTCAAGAGAACTCACCATGGCGAATCAAGGTGTCATTCGTCCGGCCACCCCGGCGGACTACCCGGCGCTCTACCGCATCTGCCTGGAAACAGCCGATGCGGGCGGCGATGCCCGCGCGCTCTACTCCGATCCTGACTATCCTGGCCAGCGTTTTGCTGTGCCCTATGCGCGCTTCGCGCCTGACTTTGCTTTTGTGCTGGAGCGGGACGGTGAGGTGCAGGGTTATGTGGTTGCGGCGCCCGATACCCGCGCGTTTGAAGCCCAGCTTCTGGCCGAATGGTGGCCGCCGCTGCAGGAGAAGTATCGGGATCGCAGCGCCAGCGCCCCGCTCGACAGCAAAGTGCTCGACGCGGTCCGCCACCCCGACCAGGCCGCTGACACCCTGGTGACGCAGTGGCCCGCTCATCTGCATATCAATCTGCTTCCAGCGGCACAGAAAGGCGGCTGGGGTCGCCGGATGATTGAGCATGAACTGGCGGCGTTGAGGGCGGCGGGCGTCAGCGGTGTCCATCTTGGCGTGAGCCTGCAGAACGAGCAGGTCTGTGCCTTCTATGAGCGCATGGGGTTTACCCCAATCGTGCGCAGCAATGCCATCTACATGGGCCAGTTACTCTGAGTGAGGTAGCCGATGACCAGCCTGCGCTTGCAGAATGTAAAGAAATCGTATGAACACGTTAATGTCATACATGGCATCGATCTGACGATCAACAGCGGCGAATTTGTGGTGTTTGTCGGGCCATCCGGCTGCGGCAAATCGACGCTGCTGCGGATGATCGCCGGGCTGGAGGAGATCAGCAGCGGGCAGTTGCTGATTGAGGAGCAGGACATGACCCAGCAACCCTCCACCGAGCGCGGCATTGCTATGGTATTTCAGTCTTATGCGCTCTATCCCAACATGACGGTGCGCGGCAACCTGGCCTATCCGCTGGAGGTGATGAAAAAGTCCAAAGCGGAGATCAACGAGGCGATTGCCCAGACGGCCGCTCGTCTGCACCTCACCGAACTGCTCGATCGCCTGCCGCGCGCGCTCTCTGGCGGACAGCGGCAGCGCGTGGCAATTGGCCGGGCGATTATCCGTCATCCGCGTATTTTCCTGTTCGATGAGCCGCTCTCTAACCTTGATGCCGAGCTGCGCCTGCAGATGCGCATTGAGATTGCCCGCCTGCACGCCTCGCTCGGCAACACCATGATCTATGTCACCCACGATCAGCTGGAAGCGATGACCCTGGCTGACCGCATTGTCGTGCTGCGTCAGGGCCGCATTGAACAGGTCGGCGCGCCACTGACGCTCTATCACGATCCGGATAACCTGTTTGTCGCCGGTTTTATCGGCTCGCCAAAAATGAACTTTTTGCGGGCGGAAATCAGCGCCACGGGCGCGGGTGAAGTGCAATTGCGGGTGCCGGAACTGAAGATTGAGGGGCTGGTGCTGAAAATCGCCGCCGACTGTCGCGAGGGGCAAACCGTGACGCTCGGCATTCGTCCTGAGCATTTCCAGCCTGCCGCGCAGACGCCGGATGCACAGCGCTTTCACGGCGAGCTGGCTTATGGCGAGATGCTGGGCCACACCAACTATCTCTACCTGGATATCGGGCGTGAGCAGATGCTGGTGGTGGAAGAGCGTGAGGCGATTACGCGCGATCTGGGAACGCAGGTTGAACTAGGCTTTTCTGCCGCGCACTGCCTGCTGTTTGATGAGCAGGGAATGCGCCTGCGCTAGGGGAAGCACGGAAACAAAAACGGGCGCCGCAGCGCCCGTTTTTTACTGGAGAGCTCAATCAGGTGACCGGCTCTTCGTCGGCCTGCGCCGCCAGCAGATCAAGCAGCCGGTTGACGGCAAAACCCGCCGCGCCCAGCGCCCACATCCGATTCGATTCCGTCAGGAACTGCAGCGGCGTCATGTGTGGCGTCAGTTTAAGCCGATAGGCCTGAAAGCTCTGGGTGATGTGATCGAGCAGAATGCGTGACGCCATGTGCGGCTCCATCGCCAGATAAACCACATCCGGGTCATAGGCCACCGACAGGTTCGCCAGCGAAATTCCCAGCTCGCGCCCGGCTTCCTCCAGCACCGCCAGCACCTCGGGCGTTGGCCGCTGATCCAGCGCCTGCAACGTGAGGCCTTCCACCGGTTCCTGTTCAGCCAGCCGCTGCAGAATCGCGCGCGAAGAAGCGACATCCTCCAGCAGACGCAGCGAGCCGTCGCCCACCAGCCCGTTACCGATCTCCCCCGCCTTGCCATGACGACCACGGTAGAGCTGACGATTCAGGATGATGCCAGCACCGATCCCTTTACCGTAGGTGGCGATCACCGCTGACTGGGCGTTGCCGAGCTGACCAAACACCAGCGCCGCCATTGCCATGGCGTTGGCGTCATTCTCAATAAACACCGGCAGCGAGAAGCGCTCTTCCAGCAGGCGCGCAATCGGAACGTTGTCCCAGTCGAGCACTTTGGAGCGGATGCAGTAGCCGTTTTCGGCATCAACCAGCCCCGACAGCGCCAGACCAATCGCCCCGACCCGCTTCTCCTCCACGCCACGCAGGAACTTCGCCAGCGCATCGCCCAGCTGGCGTGGTGTTAGCGTGCCTTTCGGCATCTGCTGTTCGCCCAGCAGGTTGCCGCTGAGATCGGTCATGACGATCAGGTTACGTTCTGCATTGAGCTGAATCCCAATCACGCTGGCGCGATCGGGATTGAGTCCCAGCAGGGTTTTTGGCCGCCCCATCGACACGCGACGCAGCCCCAGCTCCTGCACAATCTCCTGCGCCAGCAGGCGATTAGTGGCCTGCGACACGGTCGACATGCTCAGTCCGCTGCGGACTTTCAGGTCTGACTGGCTGATCGGCGCATTTTCAACAATCAACCGCAGAATGCGCGCGGTTACGTTGGGAGCGGTCATAAAGTCCTCGGGTTATCTGGCTGAAGACGCTCAGCCAGCTTCAGATCGGTAATCGGGCAGGCGTCAGCTGCTGCGCCAGTATCAGCGCCCCGCTCAGGGCATCGCCCTGCGGCGTCACCAGCCGGGCCTGAATATCGTCATCCAGCCAGCGCTGAATGGGCGTGGCCAGTCCCCCCATCAGCGCCACGGGTCCGCTGCTCAGGGCAGTCAGACGGCGGACCATCAGGCCGATATCGGCGGCGGTCTGATGCAGCAGATCCTGTGCATGACCATCACCTGCGTCGGCGGCCGCAAAAATCTGTGGCACCACGCGGGCCCAGTCTGCAGGCGTCGCTGAGCGCGTCCAGAGCAGCATCGTTTCCGGGCTGTCACTGAACGGCGCCATCAGTTGTCGGGTAAGTGCGCCCGGCGTAATAATCTCTTCATGGGCCAGCAGCGCCAGCCGCAGCGCACGACGGCCCAGTTCAGCGCCCGATCCCTGGTCAGACAAGGCAAAGCCCCAGCCGCCAAGCAGCGTAAACTGTTCGCCATCCCACGCGGCTCCCTGACTGCCGGTGCCAATGATAAAGACGGCGCCAGGCGCGCCGCCATGGGCGCCCGCACAGGCGATCTCCACATCACTGACCACCTGTAACGCCGCGCAGGCAGGTTGCCAGCTGGCGAGCCGCGCTTGTACCGAGGCGACATTCGCACCGGCTAATCCGGCGACCAGTGCAGTTTGCGCCAGCGCCTCCGGGGCTAATCCTGCCTGTGACAATACCCGATCGATCAGTTGCCCGACGCAGGTCAGCGCCGCGTCATAGTCTGACCAGACGTTGGCAGGCCCGCCAGTGGCTTCCGCCAGCACGTGACCCTGCAGATCGGTTAAACGCGCGCGACACTGTGTACCGCCGCCATCAATGCCAAGGAGATAGTGTGGTTGCACGCGCTTCCTTCCCTGATTAAGGGTTATAGCCATAATGAGCGAACGATAGGATAAAAAAACTTAAATCGCAATAACAAATAAATATGGTAAAAACATATCTACATTTTTTACTTATTTTACAGTGATATAACAAAAATAACCCCGCAAAACGCGCAGCATGTTATTGACATTACTTTTTCCATCGTAATAAGTTGATGGTCAGATTATCAACAGGCGCGCCCGATCACAGGCGGGCTGTGCATCATCCGATTTCAGGAGCAGGGGTTTAACATGAAAGTAGGCATTATCGGTCTCGGCTTTCGTCTGTCCCACGTGATCAAAGAGTTCAGCAAAGCCGACGACGACTTCTCGGTAGTGGGTTATTACGATCCGGCCCCAGCCGGACTGCCTAATCTGCACAGCTTTGGTATTGCGCCCGGCCAGTCTTTTGCGTCCATCGACGCGTTGCTGGAACACGGCGGAATGGATGTGGTGCTGGTTGGCTCACCTAACTTCCTGCATCTGGAGCATGTAGGTCAGGCGCTGGCAGCGGGTTACACGGTCTTTACTGAAAAGCCGGTGGTGATCAACGAAGAGCAGACCATGGAGATGGCGAAGCTGGTGCGTCAGTATGGTGAGGCACGCATTCTGGTTGGCCTGGTGCTGCGCTACTCCCCGCTCTATCACGATCTGCTGGCGGCACGCGATGCGGGTCAGTTGGGTGAGATCACCTCGATTGAGGCGACAGAACATATCAAACCTTATCATGGCGCATTCTTCCAGCGCGACTGGCGACGTCTGGAGAAGTATGCGGGCCCTTACATTCTGGAAAAGTGCTGCCACGACATCGATCTCTACCAGGGCCTGTTACAGGAGCGCCCGATCCGTGTCGTCAGCTTTGGTGGCCGGAAATCTTTTACGCCCGCTCATGCACCGCAGGGTGCGATCAACGCTGAGTCAGAGCTCTACCACGTGAAACCCAGCGGCTGGTCGAGCACCGATGCCGTCTTCGACAGCGATGCCGATATCGTCGACTACCAGACAGCCCTGATTGAGTACGAAGGCGGCGCGACGCTCGCCTTCCACGCCAACCTGAACGTGCCGGATGAGTTCCGCCGTTTCTGTGTCATGGGCACCGACGGCATGGCCGAAGGCGACTTCGTACGAAACTACTTCCGCGTGCACAACGCGCGCAGCGGTGAGAAAGAGGTCGATACTGCCTACAGTGGCAATGCGTATGATGGCCACTACGGCGCTGATGCGCTGATGGCAGAAGAGATCGTTAAACATATTAAACAGGGAACACCGCTGAAAGTTTCAGTTGTGGACGCGCTGGAAGCGGGCCTCACCGCCATAAAAATCGATGAGGCGCGCAAAACCCGCAGCGTAGTGGACATGCGTGAAAGCTGGCTAACATTTGACGCCAACCTGGGAAAAACCGGGGCCTGATGGCCCCAGCCTGTGGGTCGGCCTTCCCCCTCTGACCCCGGGATTTGCATGGCAGTATGACTGGTAACTTCCTGTACTGGCCTTCGGGCCAGTTACAACTTATGTACTGAGCTGACTAATAAAACCTGCGCCAGCGACCACCCACTCACCGCACAAATCCCCACAACCAGCCAAGCAAACCACTCCTCAGCCCCAGGCAACTTACGCACTCAAAGCGATGGAAGCATACGGCTGCGGCAAAGCAGCGCGGGCCCTGGACAAAACGCCGGAAGTTTTTTTGAACAACGCAAAGTATTGACCCGACTACGGGCGCACTGAGCCTGCACCGGGTAACTTTGTGTTGATACGCGATAGTCTTTCATCCCTGATGGTAATGCGTTTTTTAGTGACCTAGTTTCGATCTTCTTTGGATGAAATCATCCAGGCTAACCAGTAAAGAATCAGGCCAGCGATAAAGACGAGTAAGGGGGCGATAACGCGCATAACTCCTTCATTCGCAAATATTGCGATAAAAATCCCTATCACTACGGCGCTGATAATAACCGCACCTGATAGCTCAGAAATAACTTTTCTTATGAGTCTAAAGATTTTCGATTGCACCCAGAAATTGCTCCGTTTTCGAAGGATTTTTACGAAGAGTCTCACCTAGCTCAATGTAGTTAGCTAACGGTTCTTCAAAGAGGAAGTAAAGCATTTCAAAATCAAGTATATAAAGCTTTGACCATAATTCAGGATTTTGATGCCTCCAAACGCCGTGAAGCTGCAGAAGCACGCGAAAGCACTCCCTGCAGAACTATGCCGCCCGCAAGGGTGCCTGTCCATAATCGCAGTGATAACTTCGTTATCACGCTGGCCATCATTCCTCTAACAACTTTTGAACCAAGATAACCTGTGATAGCTAACTGCATGGACTGTCTTGAACCCAGTGAAGCCGCTTCTCCGATGAGTTTATCTGTGATTTTTTTGATGGCTGGATCCGGGAGATAGGCCAGAGAGTCTCTGATAATCATCTCCGCGATCTGCCCCAGAATGGCTCTGTTACGGAAGAGCTTGTTTAAAGCCCGATACATCCTCTCATCCTCACCGAAGTTACGGCGCTGAATGTTTCTGCCGCCATCTGCCAGGTTGAGATCCTGAAAGGTTCTTTCAATACCCAGATAAAAATCCATCGGAAGTGAAGCAATACCATGAGCAACCGATACGGCGAGCGTCTTTGCGTCCATTCATTCTTCTACCGTTTTAGATACCAGTCTGAAAAATATCAGCCTGCGCCGCCTTCCGTAAACGAAAACTTATCTTTTAAGTGCCATTAATATTGCTTTAATTGGCCCTGATTTATCATTCACTCCTATGCCAGGATCAAGAAATGGGATGTGGAAAGGGCATTTTTTAATCACCGCCGCTGCGCGGCCTCACTAAAGGCGGGACAGGTAAAATGCCGGAAATGAGCCGTTCATATCAGCAAAACATTAAGGAACTTTCAAAGGGTGCAGACCGGTTCAGTCGCAAAAGAAATCCAGGCGATGGGAATATACGCCTGTAGCAAAGCATCGCGGGCCTGGGGGGGGAAAAAACGCCGGGAGCGTTTTAGAACAACGCAACGCGTTGGCCCGGCTACGGGCGCACCTCAGGGATGGGGTGCATAGTCGCCCGCGCTGAGCCTTACCTTAGAAGGTATTTTTTGCGTCTTTATAAAAGGTGTATGTTCCCTGAGCCTGCACCGGCTGCATCACCGCACAAATCCCCCAACGCCAGCCCTAAACCGGATCCACCTCATTCTCCAGCTTCTGACGCCGCCGCAGATGCGGAAACAACTTCATCCACAACGCCACCACCACCAGCGTACCGATGCCGCCAATCGCCGCCGCCGGTGCCGCACCGACCCAGGCTGCCAGCAACCCCGACTCAAACTCGCCCAGCTGATTCGACGTATTAATAAAAATCGCGTTAACCGCATTCACACGCCCGCGCATGGTATCCGGCGTATCCAGCTGCACCAGCGCGCCCCGGATCACCATACTCACCATATCAAAGCCACCCAGCGCACAGAGAGCAATCAGCGACAACCACAACTGTGTGGAAAGCGCGAACACCAATGTGGCCACGCCAAATCCTGCCACCGAGCCAAACATAATCATCCCGACATGCTTTTCCAGCTTATGACGGCTCAGCCAGATGCCCACCAGCAACGCCCCGATCGACGGCGCACCGCGCAACATCCCCAATCCCCATGGCCCGGTATGCAGAATATCTTTGGCAAAAATCGGCAGCAGCGCCGTCGCGCCGCCCAGCAACACCGCAAACAGATCGAGCGAAATCACCCCCAGCACATCTTTGCGCTCACGGATAAAGTGAATCCCGGCAAACAGATTCTTCATATTCATCGGGAGACGGCTCTGTACCGGACGCTCATAACGCAGCAGACTCACCAGCGTCAGCGAAATCAGATAAAATAATCCGGAAACGCCATACACCACATGCGGTCCTGCGACGTAAAGCAAACCGCCAATCGTCGGCCCGACAATGACAGCGGCCTGCCCACCCACCGAGTTCATCGCCATGGCGCGCGCCAGAATGGAAGGCGGTACCAGCGACGGCAACATCGAGGACATCGCAGGCCATTCCAGCGCCTTCGCCACGGCAATCATAAACACCAAAGCCCACAGCGCGGTCTTATCGGCGGTATGGAATAAGGTAAGCACCACTAATGCCAGCAGTGCAGCAAATTCCACCAGCTGACCCAACAGTACGATGCGCCGACGGTCATATTGATCCGCCAGATGGCCCGCAGGCAACGCCAGCAACACCGACGGCAGAAACTGCATCAGGCCAATCATCCCCAACGCCATTGCACTGTTGGTCAGCGCATAGATCTGCCAGCTGATCGCCACCGAGAACATCTGAAAACCAAATGATGAACAGGTACGCGCCAGCCAGAAGGCGACAAATGTCCGATGTCGCCACAGCGACTCTTCCGCCGCCGATGCCATAAATCCCATGTCTTATCCCAAATCAGGTGAGGAGATCCCGCGTCGTTGCGCGGTGTTATTGGTGTGGTTTTTGACGACTTTAGGTTAACAGACTGGCTGAGGCCATAATGCCTGCCGCGCCAGCCCCGCCTCCCTGCGCGATACACGGCGTCCCTCTCCGGCAGAGACGTGTCAGACCCCTCATGATTATTACCAGCCTATTGGTCCCGACTATTGAATATATTCCAGCACATCATCAGACGCCAAAGAAATTATCGTTTCTTTGCTAACAGGTTTATTTACTTTCTCAGGCAACAAAAGGATGATTTGGATTAAGCATGTGATCTATATTTATTCACGCGTTTAAAAAAATGCGACCTTTTATATGCTTAATTATCAAAAAATCCTTTTTTATTGCATTTCATAGAGATAATGAAAAACAGTTTATATAACCCCTATGTTACTGAACCAATCCATCACGTTAAGCGGAATGTCACTGGCATTTGCTATAGCGTGCCTTATCTTCAGCAAAACCAGGATAGCGGCAATATACTTAATACAAACAACATTATTTCATTACACAATCAAATTGCTACTGAAGCCGCATTAATGATTGTTCCGGTCGGGGATATTCGATTACGGGGAATGATTGCGATTCCTGATGCCTATAAGCATTTACAGAATGAACGTGTCCGGATAGGCATTAATTATTCAAGTTTAGCCGCACACAGTGCGTCACTGCTTGAATTAACAAAGAAATTTGATTTCTGGCTTTATGATTTTGCACCGCCAGGTGCGGACTGGCGACTACTGGAGTCCTTTCCTTTTTCAGGGATAGTTTTAACCGAATCGTTCTTTAATGATAATTATGAAAAATTTACCTTTCCCTTTTTTATGGCGACATTTCGTGAAAAAGGTGCAGAGGTCATCGTGCGAAGTCATACGCCGCCTTTAACCGCTGAGCAGTTTGCTGAGATAAATATCAGCGGCTGGCAACAGCAACGCTCGGACGGCGATCTTATTAGCTGCTGATTCACAAATCCTGCCTTCCGGCGTTAAGGGCACACGGCGGTGCGCTTAACGTCCTTTAATCCCCCATAAAATGTCGTATTACTACAGTTGTTAAGCGGTTTAAGCCAAAAAAATCAAACCTCGATCTAATTTTGCTATAACATTTAACACAAAGGGATCGTCTGTCTTAACGGAAGAGATATTGAAGAACACCCTAATCATTTGTACTTGATAACTGGAAACAACCTATCTGGTTGTTTTCGTGTGTTTTATGGCAACGAAACGAGGTCGATATTATGGGGAAAAACTCCTCATCTTTTGGCGTAATTCGTTTCCTGACAGTGCTGTTCGCAGTGCTGACGGGCGCGTTTATGCTCATTGGCGGTGGCTGGTTAGCCGCCATTGGTGGTTCCTGGTATTACGTTTTTGGCGGTGTGGTGATGCTGATCACCGCTTATCTGCTTTCCCGTCGTAAAAGCACCGCGCTGGTTCTCTATGCGTTGCTGCTGATCGGCACCCTGATCTGGGGTGTGTGGGAAGTCGGTACCGACTTCTGGGCACTGGCACCGCGCACCGATGTGCTGGTGATCTTCGGTGTCTGGCTGATCCTGCCGTTTGTTTATCGCAGCTTTAACGCGGGCAGCAAAGCCGCGCTGGGTACCCTGGGTGTGGCGCTGATTGCCAGTGCTATCGTGCTGGCCTATGCGGTATTCAACGATCCACAGGTCATCAACGGGTCTGTACCAGAAACTGCTGACAACGCCCCGCAGGCTGCACCGCTGAGCAACATCCCGGATGCTGACTGGCCCGCTTATGCGCGCGATCAGCAGGGCACCCGTTTCTCGCCGCTGAAGCAGATTAACCACCAGAACGTGAAAGAGTTGCAGGTTGCCTGGCAGTTCCAGACTGGCGACATGAAAACCCCTAACGATCCCGGTGAAATCACCGATGAAGTCACTCCGATTAAAATCCGCGACACGCTTTACCTCTGTTCGCCACACCAGATTCTGTTTGCTCTGGATGCGGCCACCGGTAAGCAGAAGTGGAAGTTTGATCCGGGCATGAAGGTTAACCCGACCTTCCAGCACGTGACCTGTCGCGGTGTTTCTTACCATGAAGTGCCGGCGGCAGCCGATGCAGCGAACACTCAGCCTGCCCTCTGCTCACGTCGTATCTATCTGCCTGTCAACGATGGTCGCCTCTTTGCGCTGGATGCAGAGACCGGTGAGCGTTGCCCGGCATTTGGCGTCAACGGCGAGCTGGATCTGCAACATAAACAGCCTGTTACCACTGCAGGTATGTATGAGCCGACCTCTCCGCCGATCATTACCAACACCACTATCGTGATGGCGGGTGCGGTAACCGATAACTTCTCAACCCGCGAGCCGTCAGGCGTGATTCGTGGCTTTGATGTCAATACCGGCAAACTGCTGTGGGTGTTTGATCCAGGCGCGAAAGACCCGAATGCCATTCCGGCTGATGAACACACCTTCACCATGAACTCACCGAATTCATGGGCACCGGCAGTCTACGATCCAAAACTGGATACCGTTTACCTGCCAATGGGCGTGACCACACCGGATATCTGGGGCGGTAACCGCACACCAGAGCAGGAACGTTATGCGAGCAGTGTGCTGGCCCTGAACGCCACCACCGGTAAGCTGGTCTGGTCTTATCAGACGGTGCATCACGACCTGTGGGATATGGATCTGCCGTCGCAGCCGACGCTGGCTGACATCACCGACAAAGAGGGCAACACCGTACCGGTTGTTTACGCGCCAGCGAAAACCGGCAACATCTTTGTCCTGGATCGCCGTACCGGCAAGCCAGTGGTACCCGCGCCAGAAACGCCCGTGCCACAGGGCGCAGCTAAGGGCGACCACGTTGCTGCCACTCAGCCCTACTCTGAGCTGACCTTCCGTCCGAAACAGAACCTGACGGACAAGGACATGTGGGGCGCGACAATGTTCGACCAGCTGGTGTGCCGCGTAATCTTCAAGCGCCTGCGCTATGAAGGTCCGTTCACCCCGCCATCTGAGCAGGGTACGCTGGTGTTCCCGGGTAACCTCGGTATGTTCGAATGGGGCGGCATCGCAGTCGATCCACATCGTCAGATCGCGATTGCTAACCCAATGGCGCTGCCGTTTGTCTCTAAGCTGGTTCCACGTGGCCCAGGCAACCCAATTGAGCCGCCGAAAGGCGCTGAAGGGGGTTCAGGAACGGAAACTGGTATTCAGCCACAGTATGGCGTGCCATATGGCGTCGAGCTGAATCCGTTCCTGTCACCGTTTGGTCTGCCATGTAAACAGCCTGCCTGGGGTTATATCTCCGCGGTAGATCTGAAGACCAACGACGTGGTGTGGAAACAGCGTATCGGTACCGTTCGCGATAGCGCACCGGTTCCGCTGCCGTTCAAAATGGGTATGCCGATGCTGGGTGGTCCTATCACCACCGCAGGTAAGGTGTTCTTCATTGGTGCGACCGCAGATAACTACCTGCGTGCTTTCAGCACCGATACCGGCGAGCTGTTATGGCAGGCACGTCTGCCAGCAGGCGGCCAGGCGACGCCAATGACCTATGAAGTGAATGGCAAGCAGTACGTTGTCATCGCGGCAGGCGGTCACGGCTCGTTTGGTACCAAGCTGGGCGACTATGTGATTGCCTACGCGCTGCCAGACCAGAAGTAATTTACGACGGTGTGACTACACTAAGGCGGACTCCGGTCCGCCTTTTTTGATCGCGCTATTTGCGCATCCCGCGCCAGTTCAGCCAGGCGCAAAACAGCATCACCCCGCAGGTTGCCAGAAACACCGGTCGCATCCCGAATGCACCCCCCACCAGCCCACCGAACAGCGGGCCGCTGACCTGACCGATATATTGCGCCGACGTCGAATACCCCAGCATCCGCCCGACCTGTGCACCCGGCACGTTATGACGAATAATCGCCGTAATGCACGGCATCAGTCCGCCCAGCGCCATCCCCATCAGAAAACGCAGCACCACCAGTTGCCAGGCCGCCGTGATAAAAGCCTGCGGAATCAAAAGCAGCGCGCTAACCACTAAACCGCCGGTCAGCACCCGCCAGTGCCCTACACGATCGGCCAGACGACCCAGTCGTGGCGCAGCCAGAACCGTACCCAGCGCCGCCGCGGACATCACCAGTCCGGCTATCAGGGTGATCTGATGGTCGCCCTGCACAAACTCGCTCACGTAAAGTGTAATAATCGGTTCAATCGACATGCTGGCGAAGATCAGCAACATGCCAGAGAGCCACATCAGCCGTATCAGGCTGTGATTAAACGGCCCGGCTTCAGGATGGGGTTGCTGGCTGGCGCGCGATGACGCGGCCGCACGTGGCTGCTCTTTGAGTAAAAAGGTGGTGGCGAGGAAGGCGAGAAATATCACCGCGCCGGTCAGCCAGAAAGTCTGACGAATGCCGATCAGCGGCGGTAATACCCCCCCCAGCAGCGGCCCGACGACGTTGCCCGCCATAATGCCGGATGACAATACGCCCAGCGCCCAGCCGGTCTGCGCTTTTGGCGTTTGTGCCGCCACCAGAATGGTCGAGCCCGACGCGTAGCCGCCCAGCAGCCCCGCCAGCAGGCGCAGCGCCACCAGCTGCCACGGCGCGGTCGCCATGCCAATCAGCGACATCGCAATCGCCATCCCGAGACTGGCCCGAATCAGCATCAGCTTACGACCATAGCGGTCAGCCAGCCTGCCCCACAGTGGCGCCGTTAGCGCGGCGCTGAAAAAGGTCGCGCCATAGGCCAGGCCGGACCAGCGGGCGATGGCGGCAGGCTGCTCTACGCCGAGTTGCTGAACATAGAGCGGCAGAAACGGCAGCAGCAGCGTCATCGCCACGATAGTGGTAAAAGAGCCGATGACGCAGACCGCTAAGTTACGTCTCCAGTGCTGAAATTCTGCCGTTTCGGGTGACTGTTGCATGGTGGTTCCCGTTGAATGATCAGGGATACAGGCTAAACGGAGTAGCGGAGTAACAACAGTCACGGCGGAATAGTTACTCTGTGGCGCTGATTGTTGTCAGCAGGCAACAATCAGCCTGGATTCAGCGCCGTAACCAGGGCATCACACAGCAGCGTCACCGGCGATGCCGGTTCAGGCGTGTCGTGCAGCAGCAGATAGCTTTGCAGTCGATCCATCTGCCACTCCGGCAGTAGTTGCTGAATATCACCGCGTGCCATCGCCTCCTGCGCCATGTAGGACGGAAGATAGGCGATGCCGCTGCCTGCCAGTGCGGCATTGAGCAGCGCCATGCTGTTATTGGCGCGGAAACGACTGCGCACGTCCAGTGCCAGTCTCTGCTTATCGCGGCGGAACGGCAGCGCGGCGGTATGTGCCGGACCATGAAACATCAGCAGGTCATGGCGCGGCAGCATCTCAGGATGGGTGATGGCGGGTCGCTGCGCCAGGTAAGCGGGCGCGGCATAGAGTCCCCACTCAATGTCGCTCAGCACCCGGAAATTGTCCTGCTGCGGCGAGCGGGATCGGATCACAATCGCCAGATCCACCTGATCATCGAGCCGATCGTGACTGCGATCGGTAAGATCAAGATCGACATTGATATGCAGATGGCGCCGGAGAAAGCGATTAAGGACGGGGACCACGCACTGGCAGCCGAACGTGACGGGCGCCTGCAGCCGGATTTGGCCTGTGGGCTGCTGATGCAGCTGCTGCACGAACGCCTCTGCGCGCTGCACTTCGGCCAGCATCCGCACACAGTAGGGATAGTACGCCTGCCCCTGCTCGGTCAGCGCCAGCCGCCGGGTGGTGCGCTGCAGCAGCCGGATGCCGAGCCGCAACTCCAGACGGGCGATCTCCCGGCTGACGTGGGATTTGGACCAGCCAAGTGCGCGAGCGGCCTCACTGAAACTCTGTAATTCCACAACCCGAGCAAATACCAACATGGCGGTTAAATTCGCGCCGTTTTCCATGTTTCCCGACTCCGACAGTAAAGAGATGCTGGCAACAAACTAACACGTTCGGGCGGGGTCACTGTGGCTGATGGGCAAAAAAAGGCGAGGCGAAGATCAGGTAGAGTGAGGCACAAAGCGCGGGCCGGCCTTCCCGTCCGCAGACTGTGACGGGAAGGTCTTATCAGGCATCAGCTGGCCATCGCCAGGGGGAATAGCAGCCGATCCGGCTCGACGCGGCGCTGACGGCGCAACTGGCCTGGCGTCACCATAAAGTAGTTTTTAAAGGTGCGGGTGTAGGCCTGCTGGGTATCGAAGCCGTAGTTCATCGCCACCTGCAGTATCGCTTCGTTGCTGCTCAGCAACGTGAGCGCAGACTCGGTTAAGCGACGCTGACGGATATATTCTGCCAGTGAAAAGCCGGTATGCTGGCGGAACAGGCGTTGCAGATGCCAGCGCGAATAGCCCGAGCGGCGCGCCACCTCATCCAGATGCAGATCGTGTCCTAAGTTGTTCTCAATCCAGTCCAGCAAACTCCGAATAAACTCGCGCTGATTCATGGTTTCTCCTGTTGATGCTGATGTGCAGTGGAGCCACTCTACCTGCTAAAATTTATCCCTTAATTAGCAGAAAATTAGCGCAGAATTAGCAACGTCTGAAACGGAGGCGGAATTGCGCGGCCAGCGGGGCTTTAGCGGCAAAGTTAGTAGTGAGATTGATGTTGAAAAAGAGGTGAGAGATAAAAAATGCTGCGTCAGGCAAATTTATTTCTGCATCAGAAGTTACGAGGGCATTCAGCCCTGTGAGGCGTCAACATGTTTGAGATATCGCTGATATTCCTGAGCCAGAAAATTAACCTTCCGAGGTAACTCCTCCTGATAGAATTCTGGTGGCACATCGTCAACGGGATCCTGTTCCAGCTCAGCGACCAATTGTTCAACAATACGGTACAAGGGGATTCTGTGTTGTGCCTGAAAACGTCTGAATGCCCTATCCCAGATAAACGAGACAAAGTAATCAACGTAACGCCTTCCCTGCCGGAAAGGTAATGTCTGTAACTTCTCCAGCAAAAAGTTAAAAGCTGGCAGAGCCAGTACCCGAATTCGCTCAGCTTCAGTCAGCCTGTCTTTCCCCATAGGCACAGTGGCATTCGACAGGCGAGAGCGGATACAGGCCACAGGGTTCAGAACCCGAACAAATTCATGACTCATGGCAGCGCCGTGTCGATCGGGCATAACCAGAAAGGGTTCTGTATTGAGTATCAATTTATCATCGAGAAAATCCCCGGCATCAAAGCCTGTGGGCCGATCAATAATATCTACAATATTTGCCTCATTGAGCTGCTCATTGAGGAACTGCCCCTGAGCATCCTCTTTGACCTTGCCCGTATCTTTATCAATCAGGCTTAGTACTGCAATTGAGGGCGGATTAAAGATTTCCTGAACCTGTGCTGCCACATTGAATATTTTTGCAATCACATCAACGCCTTCCTTTCGGGTGACATAATCCACATCAATTGAGGTTATGGACGTTACGTCAGGCTGATCAGGATAAAGATGCAGGTAGGTCAGATACCAGTACATAACAGCCTGACCGCCTACAGTAATAACCGGGGACGGAAGTTTTCCGCCGTTATCAATCAGATAACGGTTGAGTTTAAGGATCTGTTCTTCCGGAGGAATAGCGTGCGATGTCATAAAAAAAGCCCACCTGTAAGATGAGCTTATTTTACCACCTGGCTGATTTCAGCACGGCATTACATCAGAAAAATGCGAGGCTACGTCCACTTTTTGCAGGCACAATACCCTGAGGACGTCTTTCAAGCACGCGGCCAGGAGCCTGACCATTTCGGACGGCTTCAACACGCTCCTGATACTCGCGCTGATGTCTGATTTTTGCTTCCTGGGCTGACATACTGTTCACCGCTGAAATGTCTGGCATTAATCTGTTGCTCAAATATACGTCACCCCATTTACGCTTGCAACCGCAGGCATCTCAATGGATAGGGATGGGACATCAGTCAGTGACTGGGGTGAGCAAAAGCAGCCAACGCCGCCACAGCGCGAACCAGGAAGGCCGGGGTCCGCCAAAATAATTCGTGCTGTGGCAAGGCGGCAAATGCGCGAATCCCCAGGAGCTGACATCAGTCAGTGACTGATGTCAGCAAAAGCAGCCAACGCCGCCACGGCACGAAGTATGAAGGCGGATAATTCTGGCCTAACAATTGGTGAGTAAACTCTCCCCATCTTTATGAAGGAGATCAGCCATGCGCGTGTTACTGGTTGAAGATGATGAAATGATCGGCGCGAACCTGCAGCAGGCGCTGGAGGGTGCGGGCTGGTCGGTGGATTGGGTGCGCGATGGCATCTATGCCCAGAATGCCTGGAGCGAAGGCGGCTACAGCTGCGTGTTACTCGATCTCGGCTTGCCGCGCGATGATGGCCTGCAGGTACTGCGCCGGGCGCGCGGGCGCGGCGACGCCACGCCGGTGCTGATTCTTACCGCACGCGACACAGTAGCACAGCGGATTCAGGGACTGGACAGCGGCGCGGATGACTATCTGCTTAAACCGTTCGATTTACAGGAAGTAATGGCCCGGATGCGCGCCATTACCCGACGCAGCCACGGCGCAGCAGACTCGGTGTTGGGCAGCGGCGATGTGCAGCTGGATATGATGACCCGCGAAGTACTCTACAAAGGCCAGCGCGAACAGCTTACGGCACGCGAATATGCCCTGCTCTACGCCCTGCTGGAGCGGCCGGGCGCTATTCTGTCACGCGAGCAGCTGGAAAATCGCATCTATGGCTGGGGCGATGAAGTCAGCAGCAACGCGGTGGATGTCCTGATCCATGGGATGCGCCGCAAGCTGGATAACGACGTGATCCGCAACGTGCGCGGTCTGGGCTGGCGGGTGCCGGCAATATGAAACCTTTTCGCTTTATGCGCTCACTGCGCAACAAATTACTCTCTACGCTGCTGATTATTCATCTGCTGATGATCGGCGGCGTCACCTGGTATTTCTTCAGCTGCTACGGCGATATGGTCGGCACCATGAAGGACGATCAGCTGGCAAAAATCGCTGATGCCTGGTCCACCAATAAACAGATGCCCGCCCTGATGCCGATGCTTATTGCGCCTGACAAGGCGAAGAGCGCCTTTGTGGTGCAGCTGTGGGACGATCAGGGTCAGTTGCGCGCCAGCTCATGGCCGGAGCTGCAGGCCCCGCTGCAAAACCAGCGTGGATATCGCGACGTGCATATCGGTCAGTGCGACGACTGTGAATGGCGCATTTATACCAGGCCCGGCTTGCCGGGCAGTGAGATTAAAACCATTCAGGTGATGCACAACCTCAGCTACATGAAGGCATTGATGGTCAAGCGGGCGCTGTCAGCGATCATTCCGTTGATCCTGATGATGCCGCTGTCGCTGCTGGTGATCTGGCTGGTGGTGCGTAAGATCACCCGGGATCTGCAGGTCGCGTCGCGTCAGATTGCCGCGCAGGAGACGCATCATCCGCACAATGTTTCACCCGAAGGCTTACCGGATGAGATCCTGCCGCTGGTGGCCGCCTACAACTCGCTGCTGAGTAAGCTGCGGGAAGCCTGGTCATCGCAGCGTCAGTTCCTGGAAGATGCCGCGCATGAGTTGCGCACGCCGGTAACGGCGGTGACCTTGCAGCTGGAAAATCTGCGCCAGCATATCCAGCCGGGCGAAGCGAGTCGGCAGTTCAGCCAGCTGGAAGCGGGCGTCACCCGCACCCGTCATCTGGTCACGCAGTTGCTGAATGTCTCGCGCCAGGATGACCAGAGCGTGGTCGCCAGCGTTGAGCATATCGAACTGGAAGATTTGCTGAAGGAGAGCATTGAGCAGCTGATGGTGGTGGCAGATAAACGCGGCATCGATATCGGCTTCAACGGCTCCACGCAGTATCGTCTGCAGGCCAGCCGTTCCGAGCTGCGCAGCCTGTTCGACAACCTGATTGGTAACGCCATGCTGCACACGCCGGAAGGCAGCCTGGTCGATGTGCTGTTGCATCGGGTCGCGGGAAAAACGGTAGTCGATATTGTTGATAACGGACCGGGTATGCCGGAGTCCTTTATCGAGCGCGCGTTTGATCGTTTTACCCGTTCGCCTGACGTTAAAGCCCAGGGCAGTGGACTGGGATTATCCATTGTGCGCAATGTCGCACAAAAACATCAGATTCACGTCGCCCTTTCCAATTGCCTGACACCACAGGGTGCAATTTGTGGTTTGCAGGTTCGCGTCACCCTTCCCTGATCCCGCCTGTTTGATCACGAACCAGACAACGTAAACGGTTGCCTGGTTCCGTTCGATCCACGCCGTTATTGTGAAGTTCATCACATTTTA
This sequence comes from Candidatus Pantoea varia, assembly GCF_900115075.1. Lineage (GTDB taxonomy): Bacteria > Pseudomonadota > Gammaproteobacteria > Enterobacterales > Enterobacteriaceae > Pantoea > Pantoea varia. The sequence goes on along the minus strand of NZ_FOVG01000002.1, from coordinate 98,638 downwards.
GCTGAATTGTAATGCAACACTTTTTGACAAACGTGAGCAAAATCTATTTTCTATCGATATGTTACAGGCACGCTACGCGGGCTGAAGAACTGGCTGTTATTTGCTGTGAAACCCTCATTCCCATCAAGGGACCGATTTCTCTCTGACTGCGTCTGCTGTGCGGCGGTCAAAAGCATGTGGCTGATAATAATGAAATATAAAACGTTGATAGCAGGTGCCGTGCTGGCATGTTCATTGAGTGGTGCTGCGCAGGCCGCTGAAAGCGATCCGCAGTATGTCTCCGACTGGTGGCATCAGAGCGTTAACGTGGTAGGTAGCTACCATACGCGTTTCGGACCCCAGTTTAACAACGACGTTTATCTGGAATATGAAGCGTTTGCGAAGAAGGACTGGTTCGATTTTTATGGCTACCTTGACCTGACCAACTTCTTCGGCGCAGGCAACAGCAACGCCAACGGCATTTTTGATCACGGTTCACCGATGTTCATGGAGATTGAGCCGCGCTTCTCTATCGACAAACTGACCGGCACCAGCCTGGCCTTTGGTCCGTTCAAAGAGTGGTATTTCGCTAACAACTACATCTATGACATGGGCCGCAACAGCGATAACCGCCAGAACACCTGGTATATGGGTCTGGGTACCGATATCGATACGCACAGCGATGTCGGTCTGTCGCTGAACGTCTACGCCAAATATCAGTGGGAAAACTATGGTGCGGCGAATGAAAACAGCTGGGATGGCTATCGCTTCAAGGTGAAATACTTTGTGCCAATCACCCAGCTGTGGGGCGGTAATCTGGGCTATGTGGGCTTCACCAACTTCGACTGGGGTTCCGATCTCAACGAGAAAGGTGGTTCATCACGCACCAGCAACTCCATCGCCTCCAGCCACATTCTGTCACTGGGTTACTATCACTGGCACTTCTCTGCGGTAGCGCGTTACTTCCACAACGGCGGACAGTGGGCGGATGGTCAGGAGCTGAACTTCGGCAAGGGTCCGTTTGAAGTGAAATCGACGGGCTGGGGTTACTACCTGGTGGCGGGTTATAACTTCTGATGATAGCGGGCGGCTTTAATAACCGCCCGTTTAGCAGGAAAGCTGGCCCAGGACGTAATACACCAGGGTCAGCTTTTCAGATGCAGGCTTATCAAATAAACGCTGCATCTGCCCTGCTTTTAGTTCTGCGGCTTCTCAACGTTGATGCGCCACGGAATGTTGAACTTATCAATAAACATCGCGAATCCGTTCGACCAGAACGTCTCCTGCCATTCCGTTGTCACCTTGCCGCCTGCCGACAGTTTCTCAAACCAGGCTTTGCCTTTTTCAACATCAGTCGTTGAAAGGCTGACCGCGTAACCAGCATGTTCGGATGCGGGCGGTTGATCGGTGTTGCCGTCGCTGAGCATCAGCTCACCGTCACCAATGCGCAGCTGGGCATGCATAATTTTTTCTGGCGGCTGTGGCGCTGCGGACTGATCGCCCACCTGCTCACCCTGATCCGGCATGTCACCGAATTTCATTTTAGAGAGTAACTCTCCACCGGTTGCCTGCAGGTAAAAGTCGATAGCCTCTTCACAACGGCCATAGAGAAACAGATAAGGACTAACTTGCATCGTAACCTCTATTTGTCGGTTGGATTTTTTTCAGTACCTTAACAGTGTAGACGATCGACTTTACTCACTGATTTCACTGGCAATAACGGCGAAAGAGTTGTGCCATATAACTGCTCATAGGGGTCAGCGTGGTGTCTTTGCGCTGAATCAGATAGAAGATCGCTTTCGGCAGAGGATCGTCGAGCGCCAGCGCCACCAGTGACCGACCCAGAATCGGATCGTCAATCACGTCGACCGACAGAATGCTGATGAAATCGCTTTGCGCCACCAGGCTGGTGCAGGCCATAAACGTTTCACAGGTCACCACGATTTTGGGGGCCATGCCACGCTCGCCGAACAGATCATGCAGCAAACGGTAGTAACTGCCTTTGGGCGTTGGCATCGTCCAGTCCGCCTGCTGTAACGCCGCCAGAGAACGCGCTTTTTCCAGCGGATGGCCTTTGCGCACCACCACTTTGTACTCGCGCTCCATCATCCGCTCATACATCAGCTCCTGATCGAGATGGCTCTGATCGTAGGTATTGATGGTGAAATCGAGCGCGCCCTGGCGCAGCTCATGTACCATCGACACCAGCTGGCCTTCGACGATGCGCACTTTTACCAGCGGGTATTCACGATGAAACTGGTTTATCACCTGCGGCATGATGGTGCGCGCCACGCTGCCGCCAACCCCGATGTTCACCTGACCGCCACCCAGCCCCAGCCGCTGCTGGATATCTTCCTCGGCAACCCGCAGCTCCGCCAGCACCAGGCTGGCATGACGAAAAAAGTTATCACCGATATCAGTCAGTACTACGCCCTGCTGACGGCGGATAAACAGCTTTGCCCCCAGTTCGCGCTCCAGTTCCTGAATCGCTTTGGTTAACGCCGGTTGCGACAGCCCGGAAAGACGGCTTGCCGCCCGGATACTGCCCTGTCGCGCCACGTCAACGAAGGCGCGCAGCTGATGGAGCTTGAGATTGGCAGACATAATTTTGCGATAACCGTTGTTTATCAGTCACAAGATATTCGCATCTTATGCCGCCCAGCACCATTGTGTAGATTCGACGCAGTGCATAAAAAACCAACAACGAGGAAAGAGCCGATGAAAACCCTTTCAGACCACGTCAGCGCCCGGCTGCCACAGCTGCAACAGTGGCGTCGCGACTTCCATCACTACGCCGAATCGGCCTGGCTGGAGTTCCGCACCGCGACGTTAGTGGCAGAAGAACTGCATAAGCTCGGTTATCAACTGAAGCTGGGCCGTGAGGTCATTGATGCCGATGCACGGATGGGCTTGCCCGACGAGGCGGTGCTGAAGCAGCAGGAGGCGCGTGCGCTGCAACAGGGCGCGCTGCCGCAGTGGATCAGCCACTTCTCCGGCGGATTCTGCGGCATCGTAGCAACGCTTGAGACCGGCCGTCCTGGCCCGGTGATGGGCTTCCGCGTCGATATGGATGCACTGGATCTCAACGAGAGCCAGGCCGACGATCATCTGCCGCAGCGTGAAGGGTTCGCCTCCTGCAACGCCGGCATGATGCACGCCTGTGGGCATGACGGTCATACCACTATTGGTCTGGGCCTCGCCTCCGTGCTGATGGCGATGAAAGATCAGCTCAGCGGCACGATTAAACTGATCTTCCAGCCCGCCGAAGAGGGTGTGCGTGGTGCCAAAGCGATGGTCGCGGCGGGCGTGGTCGATGACGTTGAGCGTTTCACCGCGATTCACATCGGCACCGGTGTGCCAGCAGGCGAAGTGGTATGCGGCAGCGACAGCTTCCTCGCCACCACCAAGCTGGATGTTTACTTTACCGGCGTCGGTGCCCATGCGGGCGGTCGCCCGGAAGAGGGGCGCAACGCCCTGCTGGCTGCCGCACAGGCGACGCTGGCGCTGCATGGTTTAACCCAGCACAGCGGCGGCGTGGCGCGGGTAAACGTTGGCGTGCTACAGGCAGGAACCGGCCGCAATGTGGTGGCCGACTGCGCCCTGCTGAAAGTCGAAACACGTGGCGTCACCAATCAGGTTAATGACGATATTTATCAGCAGGCGCTGCGGGTGATTGCCGGTGCGGCGGCGATGTATGGCGTTGAGCAGCAGGTTTCGCTAATGGGTGCTGCGCGCAGCTGTACCCCGACACAGCCGTGGGTCGATTTCATCCACCAGCAGGCGGACGCACTCGGCATGTTTGACTCTGTGGTCGACCGTAAAGCGCAGGCAGCAGGTTCGGAAGATGCGACCTACATGATGGAGCGGGTAAAGCAGCGCGGCGGTCAGGCCTCTTACGTCATTTTTGGCTGTGAACTGGCGGCGGGTCACCACAATGCGAAATTCGACTTTGATGAGCGGGTAATGCCGGACGCCATCACGCTGCTGGCAACGCTGGCGCTGAATCAGGCGCAGTTTGGAGGTTCACGATGATAGAAGCGTTTATAGACGAGTATATCGATCGCCATCAGCTCCGCTTCAGCACGCTCAGTGACGCTATCTGGGACACGCCGGAAACCCGCTTCGCCGAGACGCGTTCCTCTGCTCTGCTGGCCGACGCGCTGGAAAAAGAAGGATTCACAGTTGAACGTGGCGTGGGCGGCATCGACACCGCGTTTATCGCCAGTGCGGGTAGCGGCAAGCCGGTGATTGCCCTCCTTGGCGAATTCGATGCGCTGGCCGGTCTGAGCCAGCAGTCGGGCTGCGCCCGGCCACAACCGCTGGAAGCCAACGGCAACGGACACGGCTGCGGCCACAACCTGCTCGGCACGGCGGGTGTTGCGGCGGCTTGCGCCGTGAAAGCCTGGATGGAACAGCATCACACGGGCGGCACGGTTCGCTTTTACGGCTGCCCTGGCGAAGAAGGCGGTTCGGGCAAGACTTTTATGGTGCGCGAAGGGCTGTTTGACGACGTTGATGCCGCCGTGACCTGGCATCCGGAGGGGTTCAGCGGCATGTTCAATCTGCGCACCCTCGCCAATATTCAGGCGGCATTCAGCTTCAAAGGCGTCGCCGCTCACGCAGCCAATTCTCCCCATCTGGGCCGAAGCGCGCTGGATGCCGTCACGCTGATGAATACCGGGGCCAACTTCCTGCGCGAGCATATCGTGCAGGAGGCCCGACTGCATTACGCCATCACCAACAGCGGCGGTGTATCGCCGAACGTGGTGCAGGCCGATGCCGAGGTGCTCTACCTGATCCGCGCCCCGGAGCTGCCGCAGGCGCAGGCGATCTATGAACGGGTGATCAATATCGCCAGGGGCGCAGCGCTGATGACCGACACCACGCTGACCGTACGTTTTGACAAAGCCTGTTCGGACTACGTGCCGAATCGCGCGCTGGAAGCGGTCATGGAGCGCTATTTGCATCAGTTTGGTTTGCCCGACTACAGCGACGAAGAGCGCGCGTTTGCGACTGAACTGCGAGCCACCCTGACCGATGACGATCTGCGCAATGCCCGGCTCAATGCTGCCCGTACTGGCGGCGAAGCCGGTCACGCCTGGGCTGAACAACTGGGCGATAAGCTGTTTATGGATGAGGTCGCGCCCTATGCAGTCACGCGTGAGCTGCTTTATGGCTCCACCGACGTCGGCGATGTCAGCTGGGTGACGCCGACTGCACAGTGTTTTTCGCCCTGCTTTACCTTCGGCACGCCGCTGCACACCTGGCAACTGGTGGCGCAGGGACGCACCAGTATCGGGCATAAGGGGATGTTTCTGGCGGGCAAAGTGATGGCGGCCACGGTGTTATCGCTGTTAACGGATCAGCAGGCGCTGGCTGGCTGCCGGGCCGAGTTTGATCGGGTACGCGCCGCGCAGCCTTATATCTGCCCGATCCCGGCGGGGATCAGACCAACAAAACTGGCCGAATGAGCCAACGGCCGTGTCTCTGACGCGGACCACTATAAAAAATATTGCAAACACTTCCCTGACTCAGCGGTGCCGGAACTGAACTCACCGCCTGTCGCACAACGCGACCGGCGTCAGGCCTTGCTACCGCCGATAAAAGGGACACAAGACGAGAACCAATACCATGGAAGCAACATCCGAGAACCGCAGTCCAGGCCGGCTCTTCAGCTGGATCGAGCGCGTGGGGAATAAAGTACCCAATCCGTTTTTACTGTTTGTCTATTTGATCGTGGTGCTGATGGTGGCGACCGCCATTATCAGCGCGCTGGACCTGGCGGTGAAGAACCCCAGCAACGGCGAAATCGTGCGGGTGAATAACCTCCTGAGCGTCGCAGGCATTCAGTGGATCCTGCCCAATATCATCAAAAACTTCAGCAGTTTTACCCCGCTGGGATCGATTCTGGCGCTGGTGATTGGTGCCGGGCTGGCAGAAAAGGTCGGCCTGTTACAGTCGCTGATGGTCAAGATGGCGTCGCGCGTCAGCCGCCGTTATGCCAGCTACATGGTGCTGTTTATCGCCTTTTTCAGCCATATCTCCTCGGATGCCGCGCTGGTAGTGATGCCGCCGCTGGGCGCGCTGATCTTCCTGGCGGTTGGCCGTCATCCGGTGGCGGGCCTGCTGGCCGCGATTGCCGGTGTAGCCTCCGGCTTTACCGCCAACCTGCTGATTGTTACCACCGATGTGTTGCTCTCGGGTATCAGCACCGAAGCGGCTAAAGCAGTCAGCGATACGGTGCACGTCAGCGTTATCGACAACTGGTTCTTTATGGCGACCTCGGTGATTGTGCTGACGATAGTGGGCGCGCTGCTGACCGATAAATTTGTCGAGCCGCGCCTGCCGCAGTGGCAGGGTAACGGTGAGAAGCTGGCGGCACTGACGCCGCTGGAGAACCGCGGCCTGCGGGCTGCCGGGATTGCCGCGCTGCTGTTTATCGCCCTGATGGCGCTGCTGGTGGTGCCGGAAAATGCACCGCTGCGCAATCCCGCCACCGGCGCCATTATTCCCTCGCCTTTTATTCAGGGCATTGTGCCGATCATCATCCTGTTCTTCTTTGTGGTCGCCATTGCTTACGGCGTAGTGACCCGGCAGATCCGCCGTCCGGATGATATCCCGCAGCTGCTGGTCGATCCGATGAAGGGCATGGCAGGTTTTATCGTGATGGTGTTTCCGCTGTCACAGTTCGTGGCGTTCTTCAACTGGAGCAACATGGGCAAATTCATGGCGATCGGGCTGACCGATGTGCTGGAGAGTGCAGGCGTCAGCGGCGCGCCCGCGTTTCTTGGGTTGATGTTCCTGTCGGCGTTTCTCTGCATGTTTATCGCCAGCGGCTCAGCCATCTGGTCGATTCTGGCTCCGGTCTTTGTGCCGATGTTTATGCTGCTCGGCTTCCATCCCGCCTTTGCCCAGATGATTTTCCGCATCGCCGACTCCGCCGTGCTGCCCCTGGCACCGATGTCGCCCTTTCTGCCGCTGTTCCTCGCCTTTTTGCAGCGTTACCAGAAGGATGCACAGCTCGGCACCTATTACGTGCTGATTTTCCCCTACCCGCTGGTGTTCTTTATCAGCTGGATAGCACTGCTGATGGTGTGGTATCTGCTGGGTCTGCCGATCGGGCCAGGCGTCTGGCCACAGCTACCGTAAAGCACAGTGCCACGGATGGCATATATACAGATCATGTTAGATTTGAATCGCTATAGATTAAAAACGTGCGCTAACAAGCTAATAATCTGGCTGCTTTACATTTAAGTTTCTAGCTTCAGAAACAGACGAGTAGTAATACTGCCAGTAGTTTACTGGCGCTTTAGAAAAGATGTCATCTTATTTGCTTTTCTGGCAAATCCATTTCCACGGTCTCAAGAGATTTAAGCATATAGGGGGTGAAATCGACTTCCTTACCGTCGACGAGATTAATTATTGAGCCGAAACCGCAGAAAGCAGAATAGCTCTGGTTTTGTATCAGGCAGAATGACAGTTTTTTCTTCACCCCTTTCTTTTTTTCCTCCAGGGGAATATTGCGATTTACTACCGCATAGCCACGAGCATTGACGGACCGAATGTTATACAACTCCAGAGGCTCAAGCTCGCTCAGGCTTTTAATGCCATAAACTTCCAGAGATCGCTGAGTACCTTTCTTGCTAAAAATGTATTTTTTCTTTTTCCAAAGCCCTGTTTTTTTATCAAGATAGACCTTTTCAGGTAATGCTTGCCCCGGTCCGTATCCGTTGCTGATGACATCAACAGCGAACAGACAAAGCCAGGATGCTGATGGCGGGTATTTATTATGCTCTGTTGGGTGGAATAATTTTAATGAAATTATTTTGCAGTCAATTGCATCTGCAAGGTAATTGCCTCTGTGTAATGTAAGCTGGTCGAAAGACAACTCACTGAAGTTGTCTGGCGTGGTAATCTCTGGGGTTATTTCTCCTGAGGAGAAAAACGGGATTACCATCAGCAGTAATAATTTTTTCATCAGCCTCTCCTTAGCTGGTCTGATTCGGGTTTTTCGTTGGCCGGGTTGTTATGGCTGTCCGGGAGTTTATGCTCGGCGAGGACGGCTATCGCGCTGCCGTAGACGCAGCAGCGGGTATCAAACCCGTTCAGCCCCTGATAGCGGGCGTTATCGATCTGACTTGGCAGATTAACGGCAGCGCTGGCCCGCCAGAAAGCCTGGCTGCGGTAGTAAATCTTTATCCCGCTCCGCCGGGGGATGACGCTGCACCGCTCCAGCACGTGTTCGGCATCCGCGTAGGGGGCCATATTCATTGAAACCCAGTAAAACCCGGCGCTGCTGGCCGCCTCATGCAGATCGCTGCTGACGTTATTCCGCCAGCGGATAATGTTCTCCGGGACGTGGTTTTCGGTATCAGACAGGTGATTGTCGGTATAGCGAAGGGATCTGTGTGCATACAGGCGAGTGTATTCATTTATCAGGGTGTTCCTGATATTTTCCGGGCAGGTCCGCCCCCGGAAGCTGAAGTAATCAAAGTAATTCACTGGGCTGGTAAGCTGTAACAGGCCACGCCCGTACCACGGGTAGTACCAGATGTTGTAGCGCCGGATGACCTGATGCGTGCGCGGGTCTGTTTCAGTGTAGCGGTACCCTTCCTCCATCGACCCCAGCCAGCCTGTTTCCTGAATGCCATTCCCCAGGAAGCAGGCGATGCGCAGCGGGGTGGTTATCAGGTATTTCTGCATTGCCCTGTTCATATGCGTGCGGATAGCGTCCGCGACGCTGCCGGTGTCATCCCGGTAGGTGATGACTTCCCAGCGATAATCGTTCCGCCCGGCCGTTCTTAACGCGTGCCGGGGAATAAGCTGCTTCAGCTCAGATTTGCTCAGCCAGCAGCACTTGCGGAAATGGGTAATGAAGGTTTGCGGATGGAAATGCCACAGCCTGCCTATGCCAATTTTGCCGGTGTCAAAGCACAGCGCTGAGGCATGGCTTTTCAGCCGTTCATAGTCTTCTTCAGACATGGCCGGAACATCGTCAGAGCCGGTCCTGAGCCAGGCATAACGCTGGTCAAAGGTGGCAGCATTCCACTCCAGCGGAAAATGGCAGACCAGACGGCTGCTCACTTTGCTGAAATTCTCGTTTTTCTGTAATTCGGCGATAAAGGTGGAGTTACACTGGCTGTTGTTGTCCGTGTCATCGTCCACTATCCGCCAGCCCGTCCAGTTCGGGAAGTCGGCATCGCTGAATTTTTTGATGTCAGGGGAGGCCAGGTTGACCATGCCTGTTCCGCCAGGAAAGCTGACGGTACGCCACAGCGGGGCATCAGCAGGCGTCAGGGTTTCATGTTCAGTACTGATGACCCGGCCGAAGCGGAGGAGTTCGAACCCGGCAGACGGATTCTGCGGGTACAGACGGCAGGCTGTCCGGTACAGATTGTATTCATATTTCAGATATGTTTCGGTAATCGAATTGTCTGCCGGACTGGCATCGGCATTCACCAGCGGCTCCCCTACGGAGTCGAAACATGCCGGCGTGATGGCGTTCTGTCTGCGGGTGAGCATCGTGCAGTCGCCTTTTCCGAAGGTCATGCTGACGAACAGTGGCCCGGCGCTGGTGTGAATGGGATTCAGGCGGCCCGTGTCCGGTGAGGCCGCGTCAGTCACAGACTCGTAAAATAGTGTACCGGGCGGCAGATAAAAATGGATATCGCCGTAAAGGGTGCCGGTTCTGCCGTCACGGGTGATATCGAGTTCGGCGGTAGTACGTCCGGTCAGTTTCAGCATGTTTTCGTTGTCACAGAACACCTGAAAGTGAAAGGCATTCTCGCTATCCACCGTACCGCTCTGCCCTATGCGGTCCTTACGCCAGACTCTGGCGCCGTCACTGATGGCGGGCGCCAGCCGCTCCCGAAGATGCATGTACAGGGAGTAGTACACGACGCTGCAGTTCTCACCGATATCGGTTTCATGCTTTATCAGGACATACCCGTCATCAGTTCTGCCATTGTAATTCAGCGGAAAGGCATCGCGGCGGTCAGTGGAGGACGGCGCGCGACAGGAGACCACCACTCCGTCCGCGATGGCGCGGACAAACTCAATGCGGTCGTATCCTTCCTCAGTACGGTCGGTGTGGAGAACGTGCACGCCCCCATGCCATGACGCGTGCCGGTTGAGCGGGAAATCCCGGTTTATATCCACGGGCATCATTCTGCTGACCCATGACAGGTCATTTTCTCCGGTGTTCCGGGGGCGGACAAACGGCGGGCTGATGATCATACCGACTTCCTGTCGTGTTGAACTCTAAGAGCTGCAGGGTAACGTACCCTTTTTTACACAAACGTTGATTTCGAACAGGAAAAGAGCAAAGTCATTATGTTGACTCAAATTTTTAAACCGTGAAACAGGCTGTAGGCGATCTTTCCCTATCCGCTGGTGTTCTTTATCAGCTGGATAGCGCTGCTGCTGGTGTGGTATCTGCTGGGCCTGCCGATTGGGCCTAGCGTCTGGCCGAAACTGCCTTAAGTCTCAGTGCCGCCGATGCCGTCTTTATCGGGGGCGCTTTCTCTCTTTTCCTGCAGGGCGTTCCGGGGGACAGGGGTTCAGTGCCCGAGTAGCCTTTACGTCGGCCACCGCATAGCGGGTAAAACGATCAGGCTCTCGGACGCCATTTTTGATCTCAACAGCTTCTTCCAGCGATGCTTTAAGCTCGTCAAAAAAACTCACGTTACACCTCATCTTTCCATAATTGTGTCAGCTTCTTCAGCTCAGCTTTTTCCGCGTCCGTGAAAAAGAAGTCACAAAGCAGAGCTATGCTAGCGCAATTGCGCCTTTTGCACCCATGCGGGGCTGCACAACCGCGTTACCGGACTGAGAGACAGCTCTGCGTTTGCAGGCAGATCCTGGCCTGGTCGCCGCTGCCGGAGTGCACCCGCCACGGATGGCAAAACCTGCAACGTACATTGCTAAATAGTCAGCAACGCCCCTCTCGGCAACGGCGGAGGAATTGACTATTCTGCTATGTCTTCGCTTGCGAACGGTTAACTTAATACGCCTCTGACCGGCTGCGAGTCGTCTTCACACTGCCTGAGGTTCACGCTGACATGACCACCACATCCACCAGCCTGCCGCCGATGCACGCTTCATCGGCGGCCCGCAACAGCTTAGCCGCACGCGTTGATGCACTGCCCTCCTCCGCAGGATTATGGCGCTTTATTACGCTGCTGGCGCTGGGCGGTTTTTTTGAGCTTTATGACCTGTTTGAAACCGGCTATATCAGCACCGGCCTGCTGTCGGCGGGCGTATTTCACACCGGCGCGGCAGGTGTACTCGGCTTCTCCGATCAGGCGGCCTTCGCCTCGGCCACTTTTCTCGGTCTGTTTTTCGGTGCCAGCCTGCTGGCACCCTACGCTGATCGCTTTGGTCGCCGACTGACCTTTATGTGTGCGCTGCTGTGGTACGGGCTGTTTTCGCTGCTGATGGCGTTCCAGCAGAGCGCGGAGATGATTATTCTGTTCCGCTTTCTGGTGGGGATCGGGCTGGGCGTCGAGCTGGTAACCATCGACACCTATCTGTCGGAATGGGTGCCGACCCATCTGCGCAGCCGCGCCTTTGCCTTCTCCTTTTTCGTGCAGTTTTTATCGGTGCCAGCCGTGGCGCTGATGTCGTGGTGGCTGATTCCGCAAACGCTGCTCAGCCTCGAAGGCTGGCGCTGGGTGGTAATCGCAGGTGCGGTCTGTTCGCTGGTGATCTGGCTGGTACGCAGAAACCTGCCGGAGTCAGCGCGCTGGCTGGCACAGCAGGGGCGTCATCAGGAGGCACATCAGGTGTTGTCCGCGATGGAGCAGCGCTGCGGCATCCCGGCCGGACCCGCTTTTTCAGCTGATGACGCCGCGGCGCAGCTGCCAAAACGGGGGCGTTTCAGCGAGATCTGGTCACCCGCTTACCGCAAGCGCACCCTGATGCTGGTGGTGATGAACTTTTTCCAGGCGATCGGCTTTTTCGGCTTTGGTAACTGGCTGCCTGCGCTGCTGTCAGGAAACGGTGCCACGGTGACGCACAGTTTGCTTTATGCCTTCTTCATCACGCTGGCCTATCCGCTGGGATCGCTGATCTGTAGCCGCTACGCCGACAAGCTGGAGAATAAGTGGCAGATCGTCCTGTCGTCGCTGATGACGGTGGTGTTCGGCACGCTGTTCGCCTTCCAGACACAGCCGGTGTTGCTGATTCTCTGCGGCTTCCTGATCACCTGGTCCAACGCCTGGCTGACTTTCAGCTTCCACGCCTATCAGACCGAGATCTTCCCGACCCATATCCGGGCGCGGGCGGTCGGCTTCTGCTACTCCTTCAGCCGCCTTTCTACCGTCTTCAGCAGTATTCTGATCGGGGTGATCTTGCAGTACGCCGGCACGCCAGGCGTGATTACCTTTATCGTGCTGAGCATGGTGATGGTGATGTTGTCGGTAGGAATTTACGGGCCAAAAACACGCGGTATCGATCTGGAGAATATTTAAAACAAAAGGCCGTCATCCTGATGATGACGGCCTCTTTTATTGCCAGTTATTTGCCTTCCAGTACGCTGATATCCGCACTGCCCAGCCGATCTTTCTCATCTTTACGCAGCTCAGCGACCTGTTTCGCGCTGACCGGCTCAGACGCCTTATTGCCCCAGCTGTTCCGCACGAAGTTCACCACATCCGCCACCTGCTGATCGTCGAGACGCCAGCCGAATGCCGGCATGGTAATGGTCGATGGCGCGCCATTGACGCCAGGCAACTGTCCACCCACCAGCACGATATGGATCAGTGAGGTCGGATCGTCCGCCAGCACCACCGGATTGCCGCGCAGCGCCGGGTAGAAGCGTTTATAGCCGCTGCCATCGGTTTTATGGCACGCCGCACAGCTGTCGACATAAGTGGCCGCACCCGTCGCACTGTCGTCACCTTTCCACAACGCTTTGGCGGTGGCGTCATCCACGCTGAACGCCGCCTGATGGGGATCTTTTGCGCCCAGTGACTTCAGATAGCGCGCGATGGCGGTGATATCGGACTCACTCAGATGCTGCAGACTGTGTTCCACCACGTCGGTCATACCACCAAACGCGGCGGTCTGATCGTTGCGGCCATAACGCAGGAACTGACGCAGATCCTCTTCGCTCCAGCGTCCTAATCCATCACGGTTATCGCTGCGCAGGTTGCTGGCGGTCCAGCCATCAATCGGTGCGCTGCTGCCCGCCAGATAGTCACTGCCCTCACCATTGGTCAGCGCCTTCTCCTGCATGGTGATGCTGCGTGGCGTGTGACAGGCCCCGCAGTGACCCAGTCCTTCAACCAGATAGCGACCCCGTGCCAGCACCGGGTCTTCCTGGACGGCAGGCTGGAACGCTTTCACGTCGGGCGCAAAAATCCCGCGCCAGATCGCCAGCGGCCAGCGCATCGACAGCGGCCAGGGAATGTCGCTCTCCCGGTTTGGCTGCCCGACCGGCGCGACGCCATGCATGAAATAGGCGTAAAGCGCCTTCATGTCTTCATCGCTGACCACTGCGTAAGAGGGATAGGGCATCGCCGGATAGAGCGTATCGCCATTTTTCGCCACACCCTGACGCACCGCTTTCTGGAAGTCGTCGTAGCTGTATTTGCCAATGCCGGTGTCGCGATCGGGCGTGATGTTGGTGGAGTAGATGGTACCAATCGGTGTCGCCATCGGCAGACCACCGGCAAACGCTGCGCCGCCTTTGCTGGTGTGGCAGGCCACACAGTCACCGGCGCGCGCCAGATACTCACCCCGTTTAACCAGATCGTCCTGGCTGCTATCCGCCAGTGCAGCGAACGTCAGAGAGCCAAGAATCAGAGCCAGAATGCCATTTTTCATCGCCATCTCCTTATGCCTGCACCAGTGGACCGGGGTTTTTCAGGTAGTGTTCGCGAATCGCTTTGGCTGACCAGTAGGTCAGCGCCGCCACCATGCCGGTCGGGTTGTAGCCCAGTCCCTGCGGGAAGGCTGACGCACCAGGTACGAATACATTCGGCACGTCCCAGCTTTGCAGATAACGGTTAACCGCACTGGTTTTGGGATCGTCACCCATGATCGCGCCGCCACTAATGTGGGTGGTCTGATACACCGTGGAGTCAAAATGGGTGCCCGGCTTTTTCGCGCCACCGATAATCATCTTCGGATTCATCGCTTCGGCGATATTGCGCATCTTACCGACCATAAACTGCGCCATTTTGATGTCGTTCTCCTGCCAGTCAAAAGTCATGCGCAGCAGCGGCTGTCCATAGGCATCTTTGTAGTTAGGATCGAGATCGAGGTAGTTGGCGCGATAGGACTGGTGCGCGCCGTGCGCATCCATCGACAGATGGTGGGTGTAGGTATCCGCCACCGCGGCTTTCCATTTGCTGCCCCAGTTGGGTGTACCCGCTGGCACCGGCAGGCCGGAGATCGGTTTGGTACCCGCCTGGTTAACCCAGAATGGCGAACCGCCGACAAAGCCCAGCGGCCCGTGGTCAAAGTTATCCGCGTTGAAATCATCAACCGCAACACCCGCGCCACCCGCACCGATAAACGGATTGGTGGTGGTATTTTTATCAAACAGCGCCTTGAGCGTAGAGAGGTTCTGATAGGCGAAGTTGCGGCCTACGGTGCCTTCATTGGTAATCGGGTTATACGGTTTGCCGATTCCCGACAACAGCATCAGATGCACATTGTGGAACTGGAAGGCGGAGAGGATCACCAGGTCAGCGGGCTGAACCTGCTCGCGACCCTGACCATCCACATAGGTCACGCCGGTTGCACGTGTTTTGTCATCGCTGAGATTAACCCGCAGCACATAAGAGTTGTTACGCAGCTCAAACTTCGGCTCCTGACGCAGCGCGGGCAGGATGTTCACGTTCGGCGAGGCTTTGGAATACATGTAGCAGGCGTAGCCGCTGCAGTAACCGCAGAAGTTGCACGGCCCCATCTGGGCGCCATAGGTGTTGGTATAAGGGCCCGAGGTATTGGCAGATGGCAGATCGTAAGGATGATAGCCAACAGACTCGGCCGCCTGAGCAAACAGCTGCGCCGAGTAAGTGCGCTTCTGCGCAGGCAGCGGGAAGTTATCTGAGCGATCGGGCGCAAACGGGTTGCCGCCTTTATCTTTGCCGACCACTTTGCCCTTGATGCTCCAGGCGTTGCCTGAGGTGCCAAAGACTTTTTCTGCCTTGTCGAAGAACGGCTCCAGCTCATCGTAGCTGACGCCAAAATCCTGAATCGTCATGCCTTCCGGGATGAAGTTCTTGCCGTAGCGCTCTTCGTAATGGCTGCGCATCCGCAGCTCAACCGGGTCAACACGGAAATGGACGCCCGACCAGTGCAGGCCTGCGCCACCAGTGCCGGTGCCGGGCAGAAACGCCGCCAGCTGACGATAGGGCACTGCGGTCTGCGACGCATCATGACGAATGGTCACGGTGCTTTTGGAGAGATCCTGGAACAGTTTTTTGCGGACGTTATAGGTCAGCTCATCAATAGACTGTGGATAGGAGCCATCGGGATAGGTATCGCGATGCGGTCCACGCTCCAGCGCCAGCACGTTAAGGCCCGCTTCGGTCAGCTCTTTCGCCATAATCGCGCCTGCCCAGCCGAAGCCAACAATCACCGCATCCACTTTTTTCATTTCGTTTGCCATGCTTAGCTTCTCTCCCCGCGAATCGACACTGACGGGAACGGATATCGTTCGCCGCGCTCTACCCAGTCCATAAAGTCGGCGCGTGCGCCAGGGAAGTTGATCAGCTTCCAGCCGACCATGCCCTGATTCCCGCCGTGGATAGGATCGCTGAAGAAGCCTTCACGGGTGTTCTGCAGGAGGAAGCTGAAGAAGACTTTTGCCGGCAGCTGGCTGAACTCCGCGCTGCCACTCTCCATCGCCTGCAGTAAGGCATCCTGCTGCTCGCTGCTGAGCTGGGCGAACACCTTGCCATGCTGCTTTTTGCTGTAGTTGTCGGCATCGGCCAGACCAAGGCGATAGATCTGCTGTGGCACCAGCGGCAGCTGATAGCCCAGCTCTTTCGGCAGATCGGGATTGAATGGCCCCTGCATATACCAGTTCGAACCCGTGGCATACGGCGTGTTCATCTGACGATCGATAAACTCCGGCACGCCTGCTTCCAGCGCACCCGGCCCGCGTTCGTCGCTGGGAATCAGACGCGCCACGGCGGCCGTGATAAAGGCGAACTCTTCGGCGGTGAACCAGTTCGGCTGGTAATCACGCGCCTTCTGTGGCGCGGCTGGGGTTTCAGCCGCCTGCGCGGCCAGCGGCAGGGAAAGCGCACCCATCGCTGTGGAACCTACCGCCATTGCAGGCGCCAGGGTGATTGTCTTCAGCAAAAAATCCCTGCGTGAATGACCCTTTTTTTGTTCTGACATGACATTGCCTCATTACCGCGCTGACTGGCGGTATGAAAAAAGTGGTAATTGCGTTGTAATGGTTTTTATCAGCAGATTCAGGCGAAGAGCCTGGTTGTTACCGGTAACAAACGGCCATATTGTATCACTGCCATTCACAAAGATTTAGTTCCACGAAACAAAACCGCACAATTTCATTAACATCTATCCCCTTGCTGTCATGAGCAGAAACAACAGACTACAGACAGCGACCCGCCAAAAACGTTATAACAGGCAACACACAACAGCGGAGTGCCTATGTTTAAGTCTTTTTTTCCGCGGCCAGCGCTGTTTTTCAGCTCTGCGGCTGTCTGGAGTTTATTAGCGATTTTTGCCTGGTTCGGTTTTGCCGCGCATCTGCCCGGCATCTGGCCCACTTTTGAAACAGCAATGAAACAGCCTTTGCCGACCACGGCGGCACGTTTTATCGCCGTGAGCCAGCTGTGGTTCTACCTCTACTACTGGATCATGGTAGCCATTTTTGCCGCGACCTGGCGGTTGATTGATGCGCATCCCTGGCAGCGCTGGTCAGTGTGGGGTTCCGCGCTGATCATCTTCGTCACCTGGTTTGGCGTGCAGGTCGGGGTGGCCATTAATGCCTGGTACGGCCCGTTCTACGATCTGATTCAGAAAGCGCTAACCAAAGCGGGATCGGTGCAGATTGCGGAGTTTTATCATGAGGTGTTCTCTTTTCTCGGCATCGCATTAATCGCGGTGGTGATTGGCGTCCTCAACTCCTTCTTTATCAGCCACTGGGTTTTCCGCTGGCGTACTGCCATGAATAACTACTACATGCACAACTGGCAGCGTCTGCGTCATGTCGAAGGTGCCGCACAGCGTGTGCAGGAAGACACCATGCGGTTTGCGACCACGCTGGAAAACTGGGGGGTGAGTTTTATTCAGGCAATTATGACGCTGGTCGCGTTTTTGCCGGTGCTGGTGACGCTCTCCCATCACGTAAAAGATATCCCGATCCTCGGCAATATTCCTTACGCACTGGTGATTGCCGCTGTGCTCTGGTCAGTGTTTGGCACCGGCTTGCTGGCGCTGGTCGGGATCAAGCTGCCGGGGCTGGAGTTCCGCAATCAGCGCGTTGAAGCCGCCTACCGTAAAGAGCTGGTTTACGGCGAAGACAATGCCGATCGCGCCGGGCCACAGACGGTGCAGGAGCTGTTCAGTCGGGTGCGGGTTAACTACTTCCGTCTCTACTTCCACTATCTCTACTTCAACATCACCCGCATTCTCTATCTGCAGGTCGATAACGTGTTTGGTCTGTTTCTGCTGTTTCCGTCAATTGTCGCGGGCACCATTACGCTGGGCTTACTCAACCAGATCACCAACGTATTTGATCAGGTTCGCGGCTCGTTCCAGTATCTGATCGCCTCCTGGTCGACGCTGATCGAACTGATGTCGATCTACAAGCGTCTGCGCAGCTTCGAGCAGATTCTGGATGATGTGCCGCATGATGAGATGAAGCGCGAGGCATCGGAAGAGGTGTAGCGGGTGAGGATGACCGTTTTTTGAAATAAAAAAGCCACTCGTCAGAGTGGCTTTTTCGTTTACAAAACCTGGAAGTAACCCCCCACAGAAACGCCGCCAGGACGCCCGAAGGCGTCCTGTCAGCATCAGAGGGTAAAGTGCAACTTATTTCAGCAGCTCAGCGGTCATGTGAACGCCGTTGTTGGTGTAAGCTTCAGTGATTTTATATGAAGCACCAGCATCCTGAGCCTGCGCAGCGATTTTCGCTTCAGCACCATCCAGCGTAGAGTCGATGGCGGTCACAGATTGGGCGAAGCTGGCGAATGGCAGAACAGAAAGCGCAATAACAGCTGCAAAAGTTTTGATAGATTTCATGGTCAATTCCTCGGTTAATTTTTATCAGGTAAGGCGTGCTGCCTTGTTGATAGATATATTAGTCCGGAAGTTGATCAGTAAAAAGCGGAGTGTTTTGCTTATCTCATTCAGAAAAACTGATGGTAAAAAGCACATTTCGCACAGTTATCGCTCAAAAGGTTAATAATCCAGCTTCAACAAAAAAGGCAGCATAACTCGCTGCCTTCTGAAGATTAACCGTGATGCCTTACCCGGCTGAAGATGGTCAGCGCCGCCAGCAGCATCAGTACTCCGCTGGCGACGAACACACCGCCTGCGCCGCGCAGGTCAAACATCCAGCCGCCCGCGGCTGCACCGACGGTAATCGCCAGCTGGATGGTGGCGACCAGCAGACCGCCGCCCGATTCCGCATCATCCGGCACCGCGCGCGAAATCCAGGTTGACCAGCCGGTTGGCATTGAACCAAACGCCATCCCCCAGATCGCCACACCCACGCCAACCAGCCAGCTGACATCACCAAAACTCACCAGCATCAGCGCAGTAACGCTCATTAACAGCGCCATGCCACTCAGCGTCAGCGACACGCTGCGGGTGACCAGAAAACCGGCCAGCGAGGTGCCAAAGAAGTTCGCCACGCCAAAGGCCAGCAGCGCCAGCGACAGCTGATTGAGGTTGAGCTGTGCTACGCCTTCCAGGAACGGACGCAGATAGGTGAAGAAGGCAAAGTGGCCGGTGAACATCATGATTACCGCCAGCATGCCCCAGCGCATCACACCGATACGCAGCAGTGCCAGCACCCCGCCGTTGCGGGCTTTGTTCTCTGCCGGCATGGCCGGCAGGGTAAAGAACTGCCACAGCAGCGCCACTGCACCCAGTCCGGCAGTCAGCATAAAGATGTTGCGCCAGCCCACCAGTCCGCCGAGATAGCTGCCGAGCGGTGTGGCGATAATCGTCGCCAGCGAGATACCGCTGAAGACAATAGAGAGCGCGCGCGGCACCTGATCGCTGGGCACCAGACGCATGGTGATGGCGGTTGAGAGCGTCCAGAAGCCGCCAATAGCCATGCCCAGCAGCACCCGCGCCAGCAGGATCACCGTCAGGTCAGCCGCAAAGGCTACCATCAGCGCTGAGGCGATCAGCAACAGCAAAAACACCAGCATGACGATGCGGCGATCGATGCGCCGCGTGACGCTGCCGGTGACCAGACTGGTAAACAGTGCCACCAGCGCGGTGATAGTGACGGTCTGTCCCGCCTGCCCTTCAGACACACCGAGGCTGTGGGCCATCGGCGTCAGCAGACTCACGGGTAAAAATTCGGCGGTGATGAGGCTGAACACCCCAAACGCCATTGCAAATACCGCGCCCCAGGCGGGGCGGGTCGGCGAGGAAACCTCATCAGCCACTTCGGTTGTCAGACTCATGCTGCTTCTCCGGAAGATAAAAAAAGTGAGTGTGAGCATAGAGCGCCGCGTCAGGACGATCTATGATGCTTACACCTTCATTCTTGATAATTCGTCTGGAATCGTATGAGCCATTATGGAGATCTGACCAGTGAGCTGTTGATGGGGATGCGCCTGTATGGCGTGAACTATCAGCGCATCGCGGTAAGCGCGCCGTTCGGGCTGCATTATGAGCACGCACCGGGCCGGGCGCAGTTCCACTTTGTCGGGCGTGGCTCACTGCTGGTGCGCAGCGCCTCCGGCGAGGTGTTTCAGCTCAACAGCGGCGATGCGCTGCTGGTGCCGCACGGTAAACCGCACAGCCTGATCTCCAGTGAGGAGGCGGACTGCCAGTGCATTAAAAACATGGCGAGCAAGCCGCTCTGCGACAGCGTCTGCGCCATCGCCGCCCCGGAAGATGCCTGTGAGGACGAGCACAGCGTGCTGCTGTTCAGCGCCTGCATGGCGTTTGAGCTTGGCGGCATGCAGCCGCTGATCAATACCATGCCGGATGTGATGCTGGTGAGTACCCTGCTGTCGCAGTACCCGGAGATTCAGCCGATTCTGACGGCGATGGAGCGGGAGTCACGGACACGTCAGGCAGGATTTGCTGGCATTCTGTCGCGTCTGGCGGATGTGGTTGCTGCGCTGATAGTGCGCGGCTGGGTAGAGAACGGTTGCGGCCAGAGTAGTGGATTGGTGCAGGCGATGCGCGATCCCCGTCTGAGCCAGGCGATTGCCGCAATGCATCGGGAGCCGGGCGAAAACTGGACGGTGGCAAGGCTGGCGAGCGTGGCGGGTTGCTCGCGCTCGGTGTTTGCCGGACGTTTTCTCAATGCCACCGGTATGACGCCGCTGCGTTATCTCACCGAGTTGCGGATGCGGCTGGCGGTGCAGCGGATTGTGAACAATGGCGAAGCGGTGGAAGCCGTGGCCTATCATCTCGGCTACGGCTCGATTGCGGCGTTCAGTCGCGCCTTTAAGCGGATTGTCGGACAGTCACCAGGGGCGCTGCGTGCCGGTCGTGAAGGCGCGCAGGCGCTGGCCTCTTAACGAAAGACGCTGATCGCTTCTACCAGACGGTTAGCCTGATGGGTCATCCGACCTGAAGCCTCGGCGCTTTCTGTCACGCGAGCGGCGTTCTGATGGGTGATGTCATCAAGATCTTCCACCGCTGAGCTGACTTCACTGAGCGCGGTCGCCTGTTCAGCCGTAGCTGAACTGATCTGCGCGATCAGCGCGGTGACATTCTGCACCTGCGACACGATATCCTGCATCGTGCGGCCTGCTGCGCTGGCGTGCTCATTACCCGATTTGACCCGGCTGCCGCTGGTTTCGACCAGCATTTTAATCTCGCTGGCGGCTTTGGCGCTGCGCTGCGCCAGGCTGCGGACTTCGCCCGCAACGACCGCAAAGCCCTTGCCCTGCTCACCGGCCCGTGCTGCTTCTACTGCGGCGTTCAGTGCCAGGATATTGGTCTGGAAGGCAATGCCGTCGATGACGCTGGTAATATTGGCGATACGCTTTGAACTGTCGGCAATTTCTCCCATCATGCCCATCATCTCAGTCATCACCTCACCGCCTTTGCTGGCTGCGCTGCTGGTGCTGGCTGAGAGAGTATTCGCCTCGTGCGCCGTTTCGGTATTGCTCTTCACCGTCGCGGTCATTTCGTTCATGGTGGCTGCAGTCTGCTGCACATTGGCCGCGGCCTGCTCGGTACGGCGACTCAGTTCGTTGTTGCTGCGGGCGATGGCGTCGCTGGCGCTCAGCACATTGATCGCCTGACCGCTGACATCATCCACCAGCCAGCGGAACATCAATCCAAGCTGACCGATAGCGCGCAGCGTGACGCCGACCTCATCAACGCGATCCATCTGCTCGACTTTGTGACTCGCACCGGTCGCCACGCTCAGCGCCTGTTTGCACATCCGCTCGATAGGACGTGAAATCTGCTGCTCCAGCCACAAACTGCAGAGCAGAAGCAGCCCAGCCATGCCTGCGGTAAAGCCGGCCAGGGCAGCGTGGGTCATGCCCAGTGCCCAGACGCCCGCCACCGAAAGAGGCAGTAACGCCGACAGTGTAGAACGGATGCGCCAGCGCAGGGGCAGTGTTTTCAGGATTGAGGCGGGACGACGCCAGCCGCTGCGAACCAGCAGGCCTTTGTGAAAACGTCGCCCTCTGGCGCGGCCTTCACGAAAATCCTGATAGAGCACTTCGGTCTGACGCACTTCCTCTGCCGTGGGTTTGGTGCGCACTGACATGTAGCCCTGTACTTTACCGTCGCGCACGACCGGAATGGCATTAGCCCGCACCCAGTAGTGATCGCCGTTTTTCCGGCGGTTTTTGACCAGCGCCGTCCAGGGTTCACCCTGTTTCAGCGTGGCCCACATATCGGCAAACGCTTCTGGCGGCATATCGGGATGACGCACCATATTATGTGGCTGGCCGTTGATCTCGTCGGCAGTGAATCCGCTTGCTTCGATAAACGCATCGTTAGCGTAGGTGATGTGGCTATTGAGATCGGTGGTCGACATCAGTGTCGCATGATCGTCGAACAGATATTCACGCTGAGAGACAGGCTGGTTGTTACGCATCAAAAGTCCTTGAAGACCCGACGTCCTGCACGCGACAGTCTGAATGGCGGCGTGAAAACTGTGGGCTGAGAGATAACGATTACCTTTTTTTATGTTTTCGGCATGCGTCCGCCTACTCTTTAGCGATTAAGTTAAATTAATGGCAATAAAAAAGCCGCTTTGTAGCGACTTTCACATTTTTGACTGCTTATTCATCCGTTAGCCAGATTTGAGGATTCCGGCAGTCGGCTAGCTGAGATCGACATTACGGGTGCCAAACCACCAGGTGAGCAGGAATCCGCCGGTCCAGGCCACCATCAACCCGGCCAGGTATACCGCCATACCGGCGAAGATCCCCTGGCTGGAGGTCATCAGTGGCAGAGTAACAAGTCCGGACGGTCCGAATACCGTGTTCATCCCCACCGGCAAACCCAGCCACGCCACCAGTCCGATAAAGAAACCGCCCAGTGCTCCGCCGCCACAGGCGGTGATAAACGGCTTGAGGCGCGGCAACGTGACGCCATAGATCAGCGGCTCTCCGACGCCAAGCAGGCCGGGCACAATGGCGCCTTTAATCTGCGCCCGCAACAGCGCCCCTTTTTCTGCTTTGCACCACAGTGCCAGTGCTGCACCGACCTGGCCGGCCCCCGCCATCGCCAGAATCGGAAACAGCGAGTTAAAACCCTGAGTTTCCATCAGCGCAAAGTAGACCGGAATAAAGCCCTGATGGATGCCGAACATCACCGCAATCAGGAATAGCCCGGCCAGCAGCGCACAGCCAAAGGGATTGTTGTTGAGGTGGATAAACAGCCACGACATCCCCTTAAACAGTTCGCCGCCCAGCGGCATGATCAGCAGATAGGTGATGGCCCCGGTGATCACCAGCGTGAACAGCGAGGTGAGGATCATATCCAGGTTGTCAGGAATGATTTTGCGCAGCTGTTTCTCGATCCACGCTCCACTGATGGCCGCCATCAGCACGCCGATGATGTTGCCACGCGGGTCGATCGTCAGGCCAAAGAAGCTCTCCATGCCGCTGTAGTAGCCGGTGGTGGCTGTGGGCACATAGCCGAGCACAAACAGCGAGGCAATGATGGCGCCATTGACGCCGCTGCCGCCAAAGGCTTTCTGCGCGTTGTAGCCGATCAGGATGCTGAGGAAAGTGAACAGCCCTTTGCCGAACACCTTCATGTACGCCACGGTGTGCAGCAGCCAGGGCGCATGGTCGCCAGGGACATTAAGGTGGAGACTCTGTTCAATCAGCGTGGCGAATCCCAGCAGCAGTCCTGCGCCGATAAAACCCGGGATCAGCGGGGTGAAGATAGTGGCGAAGCGCGACAGGAACTGATGCACGCCACTGGTCTGTTTCGCCTTTAGCTGCTGTTTCTGCTGCGCCGCCAGCTGGCTGAGTTCGGGTGTTTCGCCCTGCGGAGCCAGCGTGGTTTGCCCCTGCGCCAGCAGGCTTTGCATCCCCTCGGCGGCGGTTTGCGCTTTGCCCGGCCCCAGGACAACCTGCAACTGCGCCTCGCTGTCTATAACGCCTAATACGCCCGGCAGGCTTTTTAACCTGGCCAGATCAACCTGTTCAGGCTGATTGAGCGTCAGGCGGAGCCGTGTCATGCAGTGACCGCAGGCCGCGATATTTTGCGCGCCACCGACTGCCTGCAGGATGTCACGCAACAGTGCTTCGGTGATTTTCGCCATTAGCGTGCTCCCGCTGCCTGCAGAGCCTGACGGATAAAGCCCTGATGCTCACTGAGCAGCGCTTTCGCCTCATCGGCGGCCAGGTCGGCCAGTACCATCAGGATGGCGGTTTTGCAGTGTCCACCGCAGGCGACGAGCGCGGCGCTTGCCGTTGCGTCATCACAGTCCGTGGCCTGCATGACAATGTTGACCTGCCGCTGCACCAGTTTCTGGTTGGTGGCTTCCACATCGACCATCAGGTTGCCATACACTTTTCCGCTGCGGATCATCGATCCGGTGGTGAGCATGTTGAGTACCAGTTTTTGCGCGGTGCCCGCTTTCATGCGGGAGGAGCCGGTGACCACTTCCGGACCGACCACCGGCGTGAGCGCAATCGCCGCGACCTGCGACATGGCACTGCCAGGATTACAGGTGAGCGCCACGGTGGTCGCGCCTAGCTCGTTCGCGTAAGCCAGCGCACCCAGCACATAAGGTGTGCGGCCACTGGCGGCGATACCGACCAGCACATCGTGGCGGCTGAAGTGGATATCTTTCAGGTCCTGCGCGCCCTGCTCCTGATTATCTTCGGCGTTTTCAACCGCCTGTAATATGGCGGTATGGCCGCCGGCAATCAGACCGATGACCTGTTCGCGGGGTGTACCGAAGGTGGGCGGGCATTCGCTGGCATCCAGGATGCCCAGCCGCCCGGAGGTGCCCGCGCCGCAATAGATCAGTCGTCCACCCGCCCGGAACGCGGCGCAGATGGCGTCAACGGCGGCGGCGATCTGCGGCACGATGGCCTCAACCGCCAGCGCCACCTTTTTATCTTCATCATTAATGACGCGCAGCATCGCTTCGGTGGAGAGTTCATCAATGTTCTGGCTGGCCGGGTTGCGGCCTTCGGTGATCATCTGGCTGAGGTCGAGTTTCATGGCGGACTCCGCTAAGGAATAAATTATTCAAATTACCAACTATCATAACGAATGATTAATTCATTGGGTGAGATCTTTTTTTAATGGATGGGGGATGAATCATGTTGCGGGGGCGGGTTGAGTGAGGGATATCGGGCATTCGGCACTTGATCGCTGCGCATTCCGGTCTGGGCGCAGGGTATGTGAGTGGCGTCGTTGTCAAATCGGAGCCGGTCAGAAAAGATTCACCTGATCGTAAAGACACATTCATCATCCATGACGCCCGGTCCTCGCCAACCGGGCGTCGGGACGCTTAACTCTTCAGGTGAACCTTTTCTTCCATCTGGCTGTTTTATTGCTGTTTGAATAAGGTATCGCGGGTTAAAAGCACATTAATTTAATCAATATAAAGTTGTGACGTTTTGCATCCATATAAAGCAGCCAGCTTCTCAAGCGTTTGTTTGTGAGGTTTCTTTCTGGACTCTAACTTCGAAACACCAGCCTGCGTGATGCCTAATTTATTCGCGACCTCTTCCTGAGACATTTGCCGATGCAAACGCCAGGCAACATGCAAAGGAACAGATTGTCTCCGGCTGATTTTCATTACGTCGTGGGGAATCGTTTCATCGTCATCCGAACCCGCTTTATAGGGGAGAGGCTCAAACACGTCGTCTAAATGACGCCCGGCCATAAGCTTGTTAAACAACTCAATGGGGATGACGGCACCGGTGCGGTTCCCGCTCTCGTCTGTCAGAAACTGTATCGCATTCATGGGTAATCACTCCTTACTGCCGCGACAAGCCAGACCTGTGGTCATCTGCTGGCGCGACTTAGCTATGTTCTTATCTGCTTTTAACTCAATGGTGACGCAGGCTAACCCCAACCGCTTGCTAACGCTTTTTGTACGTGGTCGATGTTCTTCTTACGACTTCAAGAATAGCGATAACCACTGGCTGGCCTTTTTCTATCTTCCACAGCACGCGGTAGTGACCCACCACCAGCTTCATTCGCTTCTCTTTATCATCCGTCAGCTTTTCAACTTTCAGATGGGGAGTATCAGGCCATTTAGCTAGCGCCTCTACAGCATCTTCGATGGCGTTACCTTCTTTCTGAGGCAGCCCATATAGCTGTTTCAATGCCTTTTTCGTCCAGTTAATTTCGGGCATCCGTCAACACTCCTTGTTGTCAAAGCACGCATTCAACTCACCTTTAAAAAATAACTAAATTTAGTTATTAAAGCAACGATATGATTATATAAAGCGAATATTTGTGATACTTACATAACTAATTATGAGCAAACTCATCCTTTTAAAGACTGTCACAAAGATCCACACAAACAAAAAAAGGCCCAACTTTCGTTGAGCCCTTTTTAACGTTAATGCCGTATTCAGCTTGCGGTCTGTGCCCGCAGTTCCAGTTCATACTCTTTCGCCTTTTCGGCGTCGAACTGGTTTTCCCAGCGGGCAATCACCAGCACCGCCAGCGCGTTACCGACCACGTTCAGCGCGGTGCGCGCCATATCCATGATGCGGTCAACACCGGCGATAAACGCCAGACCTTCCAGAGGAATGCCGACGCTGCCCAGCGTGGCCAGCAGCACCACGAAGGATACGCCAGGCACACCCGCGATCCCTTTCGAGGTCACCATCAGCGTCAGGACCAGCACAATCTCGTCGGTCAGCGACAGATCAATGCCATACAACTGCGCAATAAAGATCGCTGCGATACTCTGATAAAGCGTTGAACCATCCAGATTAAACGAATACCCGGTCGGCACCACGAAGCTGGTGATCGCTTTTGGCGCGCCGTAGGCTTCCATCTTCTCCATGATACGCGGCAGCACCGTTTCCGAGCTGGACGTGGAATAAGAGAGAATCAGCTCATCTTTCAGGATGCGCATCAGCGTGGTAATCCGCAGCTGACAGAAGCGCGCTACCCCGCCCAGCACCACAAAGGCGAAGAACAGAATCGCGGCGTAAACCAGCAGCACCAGCTTAGCCAGCGGCCACAGCGAGGCAAAACCGAAGTTAGCAATAGTCACCGCGATCAGCGCAAACACACCTACCGGCGCATAACGCATGATCATATGCGTCACTTTAAACATCGCTTCAGAAATGCCACGGAACAGGTTCACCAGCGGATCGCGCTGTCCGGATGGCAATGACGACAGGCCTAAGCCAAACAGCACCGAGAAAAAGATAATCGGCAGCATGTCGCCCTTCGCCATCGAGGCGAAAATATTCTGCGGGATCAGCGACAGAATGGTGGTCACCAGGCTGTGCGGACCGCCCTGTACCTCTGCCGTTGTCGCTTCATATTTAGAGATGTCCACCGTTGCCAGCGTTGACATATCAATGCCGGTTCCGGGTTGAAATACGTTGGCCAGCGTAATACCGACCACAATGGCAATGGTGGTGATCACTTCAAAGTAGAGGATCGTTTTGACGCCGATGCGTCCCAGCTTCTTTGCATCACCCACGCCAGCGATGCCGACAATCAGAGATGAAATGACAATCGGTACCACAATCATCTTGATGAGATGAATAAAGATATCGCCTGCCGGACTGAGAATGTTGGCGACTAACCATTCACGATTGTCTGGCTGATTATGCAACACAGCACCCACAACGATGCCAAGCACCAGGGCTGTCAGAATCTGCCAGGCCAGGCTGATTTTAAAACCTTTCATAACGCGTAATTTCCTCAGTCAAAACCCGTTTCTCTCTACTGCGAAGGTGCAGAAGACAATACACACAGGGAGTGAGCAAAAAGCCCGGTAAATTAGAGGGTGTTAAGAAACAGCGCCTCGTATGAAAATCTGATGATTCCCATACCCATTTTCAGACGCGGTCTGAGTTGATACCTGCAGAACAGGGGCGAGATAAGTACCATTTTCACTGTGGTAAATGCAACCCCCGGAAGATCCGATTAAAAGTTAGCCACCTAAGTAGCATAAAGTGCTGCCGAAAGTAAAAATCCCTAACCTGCTGTTATGAAAAGTAATACTTCGATGAATTTACGCATAGCTATTCAGGGTTGGTTAAAAACGCTCCCGGCGCGTTTGCTTGCTTTTTATCCAGCCATTTCCCCTATGACGCCCCTGCTTAATTCCTTATCGCTGCCAGAGAGTTAAACGGAAAGAGCAGAGTGGCTTCACGCTTCGCGGCGGGAGGTTTATCACGTGATCTGTGGCGCAAAAAAGAAACAAAGACTCAGGGCAGGCTTTAATTAACCATTGATTGACATATCATTAACATCTTCAAGGAGATCCGCCATGAGCCAAATACACAAACATCCCGTTCCAGAGAATATTGCAGCAAACACCCTGATTACTGCTGAACAGTATCAGGCGATGTATCAGCAATCTGTCGACGATCCAGACAGTTTCTGGGGCGAACAGGGCAAAATCCTTGACTGGATCACGCCTTACAGCAAAGTGAAAAACTGCTCGTTCGCGCCAGGTAACATTAACATTCGCTGGTACGAAGATGGCACGCTCAACCTGGCGGCAAACTGCCTTGACCGTCATCTCGCCACGCGCGGCGATCACCCGGCAATTATCTGGGAAGGCGACGACGCCAGCGAAAGCAAAACCCTGACCTTCCGCCTGCTGCATGCCGAAGTCTGTCGCTTCGCCAACGTGCTGGAACTACTGGAAGTGAAAAAAGGCGACGTGGTGGCGATCTATATGCCGATGGTGCCGGAAGCCGCTGTGGCGATGCTGGCCTGTGCGCGTATCGGTGCTGTCCACTCGGTGATCTTTGGCGGCTTCTCACCGGAAGCCGTTGCTGGCCGCATCGTCGATTCCAGCGCCTCGCTGGTCATTACAGCCGATGAAGGGATCCGCGCCGGTCGCAGCATTCCGCTGAAGAAAAATGTCGATGATGCATTAAAGAACCCGAATGTCACCAGCGTGAAAAACGTGGTGGTGTTTCAGCGCACCGGTAAAGAGGTGGGCTGGGTTGAAGGCCGCGATCAGTGGTGGCATGACCTGATGCTCAACGCCAGCACCAATCACTCCGCTGCCGAAGTCGGCGCGGAAGATCCCCTGTTTATCCTTTATACGTCGGGTTCAACCGGCAAACCTAAAGGTGTGCTACATACCACTGGCGGTTATCTGGTCTATGCCGCCACTACCTTTAAGTTCGTCTTCGATTACCATCAGGATGATATCTACTGGTGCACCGCCGATGTCGGGTGGGTAACGGGTCACAGTTATCTGGTTTATGGCCCGCTGGCCTGTGGCGCCACCACGCTGATGTTTGAAGGCGTGCCTAACTGGCCAACGCCGAGCCGCATGGCGGAAGTGGTTGATAAACATAAAGTCACCCTGCTCTACACCGCGCCGACCGCAATCCGTGCGCTGATGGCCGAAGGTGACAAGGCGATTGCCGGCACCGACCGCAGCAGCCTGCGAATTATGGGTTCTGTCGGCGAGCCGATTAACCCGGAAGCCTGGGAGTGGTACTACAAGAAAATCGGTAACAGCCGCTGCCCGATTGTGGATACCTGGTGGCAGACCGAAACCGGCGGCTTCATGATCACGCCGCTGCCGGGTGCGACGGAGCTGAAAGCCGGTTCCGCTACCCGACCGTTCTTTGGCGTGCAGCCGGCGCTGGTCGATAACGAAGGTCAGCCGCAGGAAGGTGCCTGTGAAGGCAATCTGGTGATCACCGAGTCGTGGCCGGGCCAGGCACGCACCCTCTTTGGCGATCATGACCGTTTCGAGCAGACCTACTTCTCCACCTTTA
This sequence comes from Candidatus Pantoea varia, assembly GCF_900115075.1. Taxonomy (GTDB): domain Bacteria; phylum Pseudomonadota; class Gammaproteobacteria; order Enterobacterales; family Enterobacteriaceae; genus Pantoea; species Pantoea varia. Next base: position 69,092 of record NZ_FOVG01000002.1, on the reverse strand, counting down.
AAAATGTCTACTTCAGTGGTGACGGTGCCCGTCGCGATGAAGATGGCTACTACTGGATCACGGGTCGCGTCGATGACGTGCTCAACGTCTCTGGTCACCGCCTTGGCACCGCCGAAATCGAATCGGCGCTGGTGTCGCATCCTAAAATTGCCGAAGCGGCCGTGGTCGGGATTCCGCACAGTATCAAAGGCCAGGCGATTTACGCCTATATCACGCTGAATCACGGTGAAGAACCATCGCCGGAGCTGTACACCGAAGTGCGCCAGTGGGTCCGCAAAGAGATTGGCCCGATCGCCACGCCTGATGTGCTGCACTGGACAGACTCACTGCCGAAAACCCGCTCCGGCAAAATCATGCGCCGTATTCTGCGCAAAATTGCCACCGGCGATACCAGTAACCTTGGTGATACCTCTACCCTCGCCGATCCAGGCGTTGTAGAAAAACTGCTTGAGGAAAAACAGTCGATCAAAATGCCTTAAGCGCACGCTGTCCGGCGGGAAGATCGCTTCCCGCCACACCCGCCCTACGCAGTCTGTTTCGGTAGTCACAAATATTATAACCAGCTGAATCCGCGCCCTGTCGTGAGGTTCTCGCCTGCAAGCCCTCTGGAGAAAATGTGATGAATGACGCCCTTTCGAATCAGGATGCAATCAATCAGCAGATTGAACGTAATCCCCTTTTTCATGAGTTAGTCCATAAACGCCAGGCATTCGCGACGCTGCTGTCGCTGATCATGCTGGTGCTCTATGTCGGTTTTATCCTGCTGATTGCTTTTGCACCCGGCTGGCTCGGCACGCCGCTGCATGCCGGGACCAATGTGACGCGCGGTATCCCGATTGGTGTTGGTCTGATTGTGATGTCGTTTGTGCTGACCGGCGTCTATGTCTGGCGCGCCAACGGTGAGTTTGACCGTTTAACGAAAGCGATCCTCAGCGAGGTGAAATCATGACGCGTCTCACCTTATGGCTACTGGCCTTAATGTTGCCGTTTTCAGCGCTGGCCGCCGATGCGATAACCGGTGCGGTGCAGCGCCAGCCGACCAACTATCAGGCGATTATCATGTTTACGATTTTCGTCGGTGCCACACTGGGGATTACGTACTGGGCGTCAAAGCGGACACGTTCGCGTAACGACTACTACACCGCAGGCGGCAATATCACCGGTTTCCAGAATGGTCTGGCGATGGCGGGTGACTTCATGTCAGCGGCCTCGTTCCTGGGCATTTCGGCGCTGGTTTACACCTCCGGCTATGACGGACTGATCTACTCGCTCGGCTTCCTGGTCGGCTGGCCGATGATTCTGTTTTTAATTGCCGAGCGGCTGCGCAACCTGGGGCGTTATACCTTTGCTGACGTCGCCTCCTATCGTCTGAAGCAAATGCCGATTCGTACCCTTTCAGCCTGTGGTTCGCTGGTGGTGGTAGCGCTCTACCTTATCGCGCAGATGGTAGGTGCCGGTAAACTCATCCAGTTACTGTTCGGCCTTAACTACCATGTAGCGGTGGTTCTGGTGGGCATTCTGATGGTGATGTATGTGCTGTTTGGCGGCATGCTGGCTACCACCTGGGTGCAGATCATCAAGGCCGTACTGCTGCTGTTTGGTGCGACCTTTATGGCGGTCATGGTGATGAAGGCGGCCAATTTCAGCTTTAATACGCTGTTTACCGAAGCGATGGCGGTCCATCCTAAAGGCATCGCGATTATGCAACCAGGCGGGCTGGTCAAAGATCCGATCTCGGCGCTGTCGCTGGGTCTGGGGCTGATGTTCGGTACGGCCGGATTGCCGCATATTCTGATGCGCTTCTTCACCGTCGCGGATGCCAAAGAGGCGCGCAAAAGCGTCTTCTGGGCCACCGGCTTTATGGGCTACTTCTACTTCCTCACCTTTATTATCGGCTTCGGTGCCATTCTGCTGGTGGGCGCTAACCCGGCCTTTAAAGATGCCAGCGGCGCGCTGATTGGCGGCACCAATATGGCGGCGGTGCATCTGGCGGATGCCGTGGGCGGCAGCACCTTCCTGGGCTTTATCTCTGCGGTGGCCTTCGCCACGATTCTGGCCGTGGTCGCGGGCTTAACTCTTGCCGGCGCATCGGCGGTATCGCACGACCTCTATGCCAGCGTGTATCGTAAAGGTCAGGCGAGCGAGAAAGATGAACTGCGGGTCTCTAAAATCACCGTGCTGGCGCTGGGTGTGGTGGCGATTGCGCTGGGGATTCTGTTTGAGAAGCAGAATATCGCCTTTATGGTCGGGCTGGCCTTCTCGATTGCGGCCAGCTGTAACTTCCCGATCATCCTGCTGTCGATGTACTGGTCAAAACTCACCACGCGCGGCGCGATGGTGGGCGGATGGCTGGGTCTGCTGACCGCCGTGATTCTGATGATCCTTGGCCCAACCGTATGGGTTCAGGTGCTGGGTAACGCGAAGCCGATTTTCCCGTATGAATATCCGGCGCTGTTCTCCATGGTGGTGGCCTTTGTTGGCATCTGGCTCTTCTCCATTACCGACCATTCGCAGCAGGGCGCAGAGGAGCGTTCACGCTTCCGCGCGCAGTTTATTCGCTCGCAGACGGGCACCGGCATTGAACAGGGCAAGGCGCACTAATCGCCATTTTTCATTCATAACGAGCAGACAATAAAAAAGGGCGGCTACCGGGGTAGTCGCCCTTTTCTTTCACGCAACAGAATCAGAAGCGCAGCGATGCACCCACGTACGGGCCATCGACCAGCACGTTATCTTTGCGTCCATCTTTGTTGTTCAGTTCGATGTACTGATAACCCACACGCAGGTTAAGCAGTGAAATCGGTGTGAAGCTCAGGCCGCCAGCGGCTTCCTGATAGCTGTCGAGCTGATCGGTGAACGACTCCGGCGCGTAATAATACTCGCCATACAGGCCCCACATGCTGTTGAAGCTGTAGTGTGCTGCACCACCCAGCGCCACCGCAAATCCATCTTTTCCATCTTCAGGATGGGTGAAGATCGCTTTTGCGGTCGGTGCCAGACGCAGTGGTCCAAAATCAACGTTGTAACCCAGACCGGCACCGTAAGTGCTGCCGTCATGGTCGCTACGCAGCCAGTTACCTTTCAGAAACAGACCGGGTGTGGTGGTGCCCAGACCCAGATTCAGGTTGGTGTTGTGTTCGCTGACATCAACACTGCCTTCAATCGCCTGAGCGGCACCGCTCATTAAAACCAGCCCGAGGGCGCTCCCGGCAACAAGTTGCTTAAACATGATTCCACTCCGTGAAGGACAATTAATTCGGCCGCAAGATTAACAGCCTGAAATGGGGAGACAACAAAATCTGGGAAACTTTACGTAAAAATACGTGTCTCTCTCAGGAGGTCTGCCGTCGCCTGCGCAACGCAGTGTAGACTATATAGTCCACATCAGGTATCCAATCAGCGGGGCCAGCACCACGGTCACTACGCCCGAGAGCATCATCACCAGGCTGGCGACTACACCCTCCTGCTGTCCAAGCTGATAAGCGCGTGCCGTACCGGCACCGTGGGACGCCGCCCCAAATCCGGCCCCTTTCGCCACACCCTGCTTGATCGCGAGCCGCAGAAACAGCACATCGCCGATTGCCATGCCAAACACCCCCGTGATCACCACAAACAGCGCGACCAGATCGGGCTGCCCGCCAATCGGACCCGCCGCGGCCAGCGCAAACGGCGTAGTAATAGAGCGGACTGCGAGGCTTCGCTGGATCGACTCCGGCAGCGTCAAAAGCCGCGCCAGCCAGACAGAACTGCAGACGGCGACCAGCGTGGCAGTCAGAACGCCCGCGCTCAGGGACAGCCAGTGGCGCTTAATAATCTCCACGTTCTCATAGACGGGCACCGCAAACGCCAGCGTCGCCGGCCCCAGCAGCCAGAGCAACCAGTGGTTTTCTGCGATGTAATCCTGCCAGCTGATGTGCGTCAGCAGCAGCAGTGCCACCAGCACCAGCGGCGTCATCACCAGAGGCATCAGCAGCAGTATGCGCCAGCGACGATAGAGCCGTTTATTCAGCGCATAAACCAGCAGCGTGACCGCTACACAGAGCAGGCTGAGCAGAAAATCACGCATCGGGATCCTGCTTACGCGCGGCGCGCGCGACTTCATACTGATAGAGCCGATCCACCACCCAGGCGGTAGAGGCCAGCACCAGCATCGTGCTAACGCCGATGACTACGCAGATGCGCCAGCCATCGACCCGCAGCAGATCGCCATAATTCACTACCGCCACAACCGCCGGAATAAAGAACAGCAGCATCTCGGCCAGCAGCCAGCGCGATCCGGCTTTTACCCAGTTCAACGGCACAATCCGCGTCACGATTAACGCCAGCAGCAACAGCATCCCGACGATATTGGCAGGCAGCGGCAGGTGCAGCCAGCTCACCAGCCGGTCGCAGGCGATAAACAGGCCGATATAGAAGCCCAGTTGCAGCGGCAGACTGAGCCATTGCACTGCGCGGTTGCTGCGTAAAGTGAGCGCCAGCGCCATCACTTTTTCTCCCCCATTAATTTGATGTCACCAGTATAAAACGCCAGCACAAGGTGAAAAAAATGAATTAAAATTATCAAAATCATGCCTGAAAGGAATAGTTATGGACGTGCGCGCCCTGCGTTACTTTACTGAGGTGGTTCGCCAGCAGAGCTTTACCCGCGCGGCGCAAAAGCTGTTTGTGACGCAGCCGACCATCAGCAAAATGTTGCGCCAGCTGGAAGAGGAGCTGGGCTGCACGCTGATCCTGCGCGATGGCCGTCGTCTGCACCTCACCGACAGCGGCCAGGCAGTCTATCAGCGCGGCCTGGCCATCCTGCAGGAGTTTCATCAGCTGGAAGCCGAGATTGGTGACATCAACCAGCTCAAAACCGGTGAGCTGCGGCTCGGTATTCCCCCAATGGTGGGTATGCAGATAGCCGGATCGATTTCCGCTTTTCGCCGTCGCTACCCCGGCGTGAAGCTGAAAATCTCTGAGTTCGGCGGTCTGACCGTTCAGCAGGCGGTACTGGCGGGCAGTCTCGATATCGCCCTGACCGCGTTGCCGGTCGATCCTGAGCTGCCTTTAAACACCCTGCCGCTGATGCATCATCCGCTCTGCGTGCTGCTGCCGCGCCGCCCGGAGTGGCTCCGCCGCCAGCAGATTGGGCTGGCTGAGCTGGCTGAGCATCCGCTGCTGATTTTCAATGAGGAGTTCTCGCTGAATCGTCAGCTGATGCAGGCGTTTCAGCGGCTCGACCTGACGCCAACGGTGGCGGTGCGCAGCGGTCAATGGGATTTTCTGGCAGCGATGGTGCAGGCGGAGATGGGGCTGGCGATTCTGCCGGAGCCGATCTGTCAGCGGCTGGATAAGCAGTCGCTATTGTGGCTGCCGCTGGAATCGGAGCTGAAGTGGAGTCTGGGATTGATCTGGCGGGAAGGGAGTTATCTGTCGCGCAGTGCGCAGGCGTGGATAAACTGTTGTCGCGAACACTGGCCGGATGAGCCGCCGCGCCTGTCGATGTGAAAAGCTGGCACGCCTGAATGCGCAGGCGTGCCAGTCAGGACTTACTCTTCTTTTTCGATCAGCAATGCTTCAAGCAGATCCAGGTCGTGCAGTAAGGTCTGCATCGTCTCATTGGAGATCTGTTGGGTAGCGCGCAGATGATAGAGCTCGGCGCGTTCAGCGCGCAGCCCGGTCAGGCGGAAACGACGCTCAAGGTTCTCAGCGTACAGCGCATGCTCAAGGTCATTCTTCCCTTCAGCGCGACGACGTAAGTTGCCAATTACGCGCAGACTCACCTCTTTCAGCAGTTCCGGATCGATGTTCTCTTCCGACTCATTTTCCAGCCGCTCTTCCATCTTATGCAGGCTCTCAACCGCTGCGCCCGCCATCAGCGCGCGGGCATTCTGCAGCTCACGGCGATGTGCACCTTTGTCAATGCTATCAATGCCGCGCAGCAGAATCGGCAGCAGCACCACGCCCACCAGCAGGGAGACCAGAATCACGCCGGTGGCGATAAACACCAGCTCATAGCGCGCCGGGAAGGGCTCACCCGTGGTGAGGTACAGTGGAATCGACAGCACACCGGCCAGGGTAATCGCCCCGCGCACCCCGGCAAAGGTGGCGATCAGCAGCTCACGCAGCGAGTAGTTGGCAAACTCCAGCGGCTTCTTCTTCAACAGACGTTTGCTCAGACGCTGCATGATCCACAGCCAGCCAAAACGCACCAGCATCAGCGCCAGATAGACCAGTCCGATATCGGCGAACAGCATCCACAATTCGACGTTAGTATCGGCCTGTGCCTGATCGATGGAGGTCTGCAGAATGTCCGGCAACTGCAGGCCCAGCATCAGGAAGACCATGCCGTTGAATATGAATTCCAGCATCTGCCAGACGCTGTTAGCACGCAGGCGCATCGCCAGGGGTGCCTGACGAATAATACCGGAACGGGTAATGGTCATACCGGCCGCTACAGCCGCGAGGATGCCTGAGACACCCAGATGTTCAGCAATCAGGTAAGAGGCGAACGGCAGCAGCAGCAGCAGCACGGTCTGTGTCGCCGGATCATCCCCGCTCCAGCGGCTGAACAGGCGCAGTGATTTACCGTACAGCCAGCAGATCGCCACACCGGCAATCAGGCCGCCAATGGCAACTTTCATGAACTCAATGCTGGCACCGCCCCAGGTAAACACCATGGTGCCCATGGCAACGGCTACAGCAAATTTCAGTGATACCAGGCCCGATGCATCGTTCATCAGGGCTTCACCCTGCACGATCGACATAATCTTCTTGGGAATGCGGCCTTCACCGACAATGCCAGAGAGTGCAACGGCATCGGTTGGCGACAGCACCGCCGCCAGCGCAAAGGCCGGGATCAGCGGGATACCTGGCACCATCCAGTAGATCAGATAGCCGATACCGATCACGGTAATCAGGACCAGCGCCAGCGCTAAGCCAATAATCTCGCGCCCATGATGCAGGAACTCACTGATCGGCGTTTTCCAGCCATCTGCGAACAGCAGCGGCGGAATGAACAGTACCAGAAACAGCTCCGGGTCAAAGTCGACATGCAGACCAAACGTTGGCCAGGCCAGCATCGCACCTACGGCGATCTGAACCAGCGGCAACGGGATCTGAAAAGGGAGAATGCGGGCCGCGACGCCAGAGAGCGACACGACCAGCGTCATGATGAGAATAGTAAAAAAGATTTCCATGCTTTCCTTAGGCGTCGTTTCTTTCAATCATTGGTTAAGCGCTAAAGTGTAAAACAAACGGCGGTGAAGATTGTCAGCTACGCGTGCGACGGACGGGAAAAAAGTAAAAAATTCCGGACGCGCAGTCGCACGCCCGGTTATACAGTCAGATCGCCCAGCCACCGGCGTAAAACGCCACCAGCGCGACGGCAATAATCACAGTGCCGACGTTGAGTTTACGCCATTCACCGGCGAAGAGACGCCCTACCACCAGGCTGGCGAAACCGATCATAATGCCGGTCACGATATTGCAGGTGAGCACGATAATCACCGCCGTTAACAGGCCCGACATCGCATCGACAAAATCACCGAAGTCGACTTTTGCCACGTTACTGAGCATCAGCAGACCGACATACATTAAGGCAGGCGCAGTAGCGTAAGCGGGCACCAGATAAGCCAGTGGCGACATAAACAGGATGGCGAGGAACAGCAGGCCGACCACAATCGCGGTAAGGCCGGTTTTACCGCCCGCCGCCGTGCCTGCCGCCGACTCGATATAAACCGCAGCCGGTGACGCGCCCACCAGACCCGCGAACAGACTGCTCACCGAGTCGCTGGTCAGCGCACGGCCGCCATTGATAATCTGGCCCTGTTTATCCAGCAGGTTTGCCTGACCCGCAACCGCGCGAATGGTGCCGGTGGCATCAAAGACCGCCGTCATGACCAGCGCCAGCACGCTGGGCAGCACCGCCGGTTTCATTGCACCCATGATGTCGAGGCTGAACAGCAGCGACTGACCGCTGGCGTCACGCAGGCTTGGCAGCGCAAACAACCCCTGATAGCTCACCGCCGGGTCAAAGATCAGGCCCAGCAGCGAAATGGCGATAATTGTCAGCAGGATGCCGCCCGGCACCCGGCGCTTCTCCAGTCCAATAATCGCGGCCAGCCCCAGCAGCGTCATGATTACCGGGAAAGTGGTGAAGTGACCCAGCGCCACCGGCAGGCCCGGTGCCGGGTTTTTCACAATCAGCCCCACGCCGTCAGCGGCAATCAGCAGCAGAAACAGGCCAATCCCGACACCGGTGCCGTGCGCCACGCCCATCGGCAGGTTACGCAGGATCCAGGCACGAATGCCGGTCACCGAGATCAGGGTAAACAGCAGGCCCATCAGGAACACTGCGCCCAGTGCCACCGGCACGCTGATGTGCTGACCCAGCACCAGGCTGAACGCGGTAAAGGCGGTTAAAGAGATCGCGCAGCCAATGGCCATCGGCAGATTGGCCCACAGCCCCATAAGGATGGAACCAAAGCTAGCGACCAGACAGGTGGCGACAAACACGGCGGAAGGGGAAAAACCGGCTTTGCCGAGCATTCCCGGCACCACGATGACCGAGTAGACCATCGCCAGGAAGGTGGTGAGTCCGGCCAGAATTTCCTGGCGCACGCTGCTGCCGCGCGCCGAGATAGAGAACCAGGCGTCCAGTTTTCCACTGGCCGGGCGTGATTCAGTTGACATAGTTGAGCCTCAAAAATTTTTGTTGTGTGGATCGCTCTGCGACCATCGCTGTCCCTGGAATAAGCGGGTAGACGGCGTCACTGTCGGGATTAACCCGCCAGGCAAACGTTTACCTTGCCGCAGATAGTTGACCGTCAAAATCGGCCAGATAAAAAGGCATGGGATTATCCGGCGTTTAGCGGCACATTTTCAACTGCCCGAAGGAGATTCTTCAGCATAAAGATCAGGCATAAGAGGCTGACAAGCGCGAGGCTTTAGCGAGCATGAAACGCTGAGGCCTTGAAGTTAAAGCAGTTTTAGTAGGATGGGTACCGGCGCAGCCGCGATGAGGCAGGCCACGCCGATGGAGAGGGCATTAGCCAGGCAGCGAAAGCTCGCCGCCCTGTGCAATCGCGCGTTGCCAGGCGGCACGCTGCTGCACAGTCTGCAGCCATTGCCTGGTAGCGGGCATCTGATCCAGTCCGGCACGTTGTGCCAGCGCCAGCAGCGGAAAGCTCATCTGGATATCCGCAATCGAGAAATGCTGGCCGGCAAACCAGGGATTGGCTGCCAGATGCTGTTCGATCATCTGCATGTGCGGCTTCAGCTGTTTATCCAGGAACGCCTTCTGCACCCCTTTACCAAATGCAGCCCCAAGCGGACGCAGCAGCCACGGCACAGGCGCTTTACCCATCTGACCGAAGATCAGCTTCATCACCAGCAGCGGCATCAGCGAGCCTTCAGCATAGTGCAGCCAGTAACGGCACTGCAGCCGTGATGCCTCATCACTGACTTTCAGCCGGAACTCGTGATCATATTTCTCTTCGAGGTATTCGAGAATGGCCCCTGATTCTGCCACTACCTGGTTGCCATCGGTAATGACTGGCGATTTACCCAGCGGATGCACTTTTTTCAGCGCCTCCGGGGCCAGCATGGTTGGTTCGCGTTGATAGCGTTTCATCTGGTATGGCACTTCCAGCTCTTCCAGCAGCCACAGCACCCGATGCGAGCGCGATTTCTCAAGATGGTGAACGGTGATCATCATGATTCCCTGTGTTTTGACCTTCACCAAGTATAGACGTCACTCCACATCCGGATGTTTATCATCCTGTTCCGGGTCGAGCAGCACTGCACCCGAGCCCTGCTGACCCAATCGGTCGCCGGGATTGCGCAGCGGGCAGTCGCGCATCGACAGGCAGCCGCAACCAATGCAGCCATCCAGGTCATTGCGCAGGCGGGTCAGGGTTTCAATGCGCTTATCCAGTTCTTCACGCCAGTGCTGAGTCAGCGCATCCCACTCCGGTGCCGACATGCGCTTATTCGCCGGAATATGATCCAGACTGTCGCTGACTGTCGCCAGCGGAATGCCAATGCGCTGCGCAATCTTGATAATCGCGACGCGGCGCAGCACATCACGGCTGTATCGACGCTGATTGCCGCTGTTACGGGTGCTGGAGATCAGCCCTTTGGTCTCATAGAAGTGCAGCGCCGAGACCGCTACGCCGCTGCGGCGTGCCACTTCACCCGGTGTTAAAACCGGTTTTGGATAGTTACGTTCTTTTTTCATCAGGCTCTTTACCTCAAGTTAACTTGAGGAATTATACTCGCTCTCCATCGAAACCCCTAAACTCCCATTACCCCTTATTAAGCACCAGAAGGATGAGGCCATGATGCAAGAAGAGATCATTCATTCCCTGACGCACTGGATTGACCAGAACCTGGATAAGAGCCTGTCTATCGATGAAGTTGCGGCGAAATCGGGCTATTCGAAATGGCATCTGCAGCGTATGTTCCGTTCCGTAACGAAACAGACGCTGGGTGGCTATATTCGTGAGCGCCGCCTGACGCTGGCAGCAGAAGCCCTGTCGCAGACACAGCGTCCGGTGTTTGATATTGCGATGCAGTATGGCTATGACTCACAGCAGACCTTCTCACGGGTGTTTCGTCGTCAGTTTGCTCAGACGCCTACCGCATACCGCCATACCATGCGCCGCCAGGCGATTCAGCGCCCGCGCCTGCTGAGTTTTGGCTATAACGATCCGATCAATAGCTTTACCCAGCGCACCACCGGCGAATGCTGCCCGATTCGCTAATTCTCCGTTGCGCCCGCTCCGGGCGCATCTGACTGATTTCCGCGCCGTTCTTCTTCTGCTGCTGACCCTTCCTTCGTACCACTGCCATAGCCGTGTAAATTTTGTTCAAAATTTAAAATCTGGTGATATAATGTGACCCAAGTCACACTTTGAACCTGGTTTGACGGCGAAAAAGTCTTCCCTGACACACTTTTTCGCCGCCGGTGATGTCTGCAGATTGTCAGGATTACCTGTTGATATTGAGGTCCGGCCGATGGCTACGTTAACCACCAGTTTTCTTGTTATGCGTTGGGAATTGCTGAGCGCAATCATGATGTTTTTTGCCAGCACCCTGAAAACCAAACTTCGTCAGGATAGCCGTCATGTGATGGCATTCATGTGTGGCGGAATTGGTTTAGGCATGACCTGCTGGTTTGTTACCGGTCTGATGGGCATTACCCTGAGCATGGAAAACGTGCATAACTTCGTGGAGATCTCAAAGCATGCCTTTATCGATGTGATGAGCCAGGCGCCTGCTGACTGGCCGATGCCCTGATTGATTCCCTGAATTTTGCGCATAAAAAACCCCGCTAAGCGGGGTTTTTTATATTGCTGTGTGTGCTTAAATTTTCTTCAACATGGCAGGGATATTTACATCCTGCACTGTAACGCCCGGGCTCTGCGTTCCGCGGCGATCCTGAATCCACATATCTCCCATCATCTGATTTAAACCACGATCTAAGCCGGTGACCAGTCCTGCACCTGGGGTGAAGGTCAGTTCGCCAAAGTAGATGCGTTCGTCATGGATATACCAGTCCACACGCACGTAGTCGAAATCGCTGGCCAGCTTCTTACTCAGTTCGAGCGCATGTTCCAGTGACGGCATAATCGGTGACACATCCAGACCGGTATCGCGAATCTTGTGATAGGCCTCATTGAGGTTATTCACGTAGAAGTTCATCGAAAGCAGCGGCTGGCAGCGGTTGTAGATCACCTGCAGCACATATTCGAACTTGCCATCACGCTTGTTGAACATATGGAACTTGTAATCAATCGGCGCGCTCTTGCCATCACCAATGTATTTCTCAACCAGGATACGTGGCTTGATGTAACGATAGTGAATCTCACGCGCTTCGTTGGCAAAGTCGGTCTTCAGCCAGCGATAGCAGTCATGAATGATCTGCTGCTTGCGCAGTGCGTCCGGCTCTTCCAGCAGAATCTCAACCATGTTGGAGGCGTGGTTCGGCTTAATCACCGTCCCTTTCCAGCAGGGTAAGCTGTTCAGCGTTGTCGGGTCAGTGGTTTCGTGTACCAGCGGGATCAGGTATTCATTACCAATTTTTTCAGCAATGAATTCGCGCACCGAGTACTTATCTGACAGACGACCGTAACTCTGGTAATCGCCGAAGATAAACTTACGGTACAACACCTTCTCGTTGAACACTTTTGGCTGACGCAGATTGGGCAGCTTTCTGAACTTGTGGAAGTAGTAAATGCGATCCTGATAAGCCCAGGGCATCTTCTTAATAAAGTACTGCACACTTTTTCTGAGTTCTTCTTTCAACTTGAGCATATCTGACCTCATTTGTATGTTTTGTAGTTGAGTGAGGAAACTTGAATCTTTTGAATGACGCCGTTTTTAAAGAAGTAATTCATTACGGTCAGGGACAAAAGTTCTGAAAGGAAAACGCTCCACGCGGCCCCCATGATGCCGTGACCCTGGATCAACCACCAGGAGAGCGGCAAACTGATGACCATCAGGCAGATGATTTTCCTCAGCAAGTAGTTAAATCCTCCCTCTTTGACCATGTAGCGATATGCTACGGTCCCCATTGCCGAAAAGCTGGTCGCTATCGACAGCAACGTAATGAGACTTCCTGACTGTGTGTATTCCGGTCCGTACAACGCAATGATGATCCGCTCGCCGTACAGCGAAATGACGAGCAGCATCACCAATGAAACACCCATAACGTAACCATTAAGCCGCGCCGCCAGCTTAATGGCGACCTCGCCGCGCTCCCTGAAGATCTCAGTGAAGCAGGAGGTAATGAGCGCCACCGGGATAAAAATCCAGGAGGCGGAAATCGTATTCGCCGCCGCAAACAGGCCAAGGTCGCGGGCAGGAGCCGTGCCTGCCAGAAACATCTGCGCCGCCTTGACCTGTACTGAGATGAAGATGCTGGAGATCGCCAGCGGCAGTCCGGCATACATCAGATAGCGCAGATAGGCGGTGCGCTTTTCGCGCGGTGGCATCTGATCCTGATGGTCCTGATAAAAGTTGTGACGCTTGATCAGGTAAGGTACCAGGGTCACGGCCACAATCGACAGCGTCAGCCACAGCGGATTAAGACGCAGCCAGGCGACGGTGAAGCTGATGCCGAAACTCAGCAGCATGCCCACGGCATTAGCGATGGTGTTAAGACGCGAAGCAAGACGCGCGTTGTTATAAACGCTGAAGGTGTCCTGGGTGACAAAAACCGAGGCAATAAATGAGGCCAGTGCAAATGCCAGGAAGTTTTCCTGCATGTTGTACCAGACCCAGATTAAGACTGGCACCGAAGTGACCAGCAATAACACCATGCGCATCGTGCGGGCGATGGTCATCAGGCGCAGGCCTTTTGACGCATTTTTGCTGACGCGCTTAAACAGAATGGTTTCGGTGCCAAAGATTGCAACGGTTTGCACCATCGCAAATAGTGAGGTAGAAAACGCCATCTGGCCAAACACCGTTGGGCCAAAGGACTTCGCCACGTAAGACGTCACAAAAATGACGCCAAAAACGGAGATGATCTTCTCAGACATCATCCAGGCGGCATTAGACATTACGCTCAATTTCATCGACTCTTCCTTAGTATTACTCAACTACAACCGCTTCGGTACAACATCCCTGTAACGAATTAATAAGCGCTCAGTGGGCCTGGCGAAAACGTAAGACTTCAGACCAAGCTGGTCCGAAAATTGAGATGCAAATCATAATCCGGAGAGTGAATTCAGGATAATTCTTATTATAAATGGCGCGAATCACTTCAAATGGAAACGATTTCAGGCTGAAAATAAAACAACCTCAAAGCGCCCTACCGGCATATTAATCACGTCGGTCAGGCTAAATATCCAATGTACTGAGTATTTTTTCGTATTTTGGATGCGATGAATTTATAACAAAAATCCCCCTCCAGGAAGGCGCGCCCCCCTGATAAGAATAAAATAAGATTTATCCCATGATGATATTTCTTCTAAATATCTTAATTTAGGCTTCGCAATTCAATTCGCGCACTTTAATACTGCCTTAATAAAATCTTACAGTGCCAGAAATTATTAAAGTCATTCTCATCCATTAATCGATAAGAAAGGTAAGAGCATTTATGAGAAAGTCACGATACAGCGAAGATCAAATCACAAATGCCATTAAAGCTTCTGAATCGGGCGTGAAAGTCAGAGAGATTTGTGAAGAGTTAGGTATCTCTGAAGCCACGTTCTATAGCTGGAAGAAGAAGTTTTCTGGGCTGTCTTCGGAAGAAGGCAGAAAAATCAAAGAGCTGGAAGAAAAACTGCAAAACATCACACGTGAATTGCAGACGCTCAACTCGGATAAAGAGATGCTGCAGAGCGTTCTGAAGCACTTCTTTACGACTAATGAAAAACGTCAGGCTGTGGATTTCCTGCAGACTACCTTCGACATCGGTACCCGTCGTAGCTGCCGCTTATTAGATATCAGCCGCAGCGTATACCATTATCCGTCAGGCACGGAGAACCGCTAAACACAATGCTACCGCGCTTTTTAGACTTAACGCTGAGATTTGTTCTTACCAGAAGAGATGAAGATCATTTAACAGGACAATTGCGGCACCCTTTTCCGCTCCATTTATAACTAATGAATGGCTTCACGGCTAAGCTTCTTTTTTTGCGGTAAAATTGATTCACAACAGCAAAAGTCTCTCATTATACGGCTATTCTTCCCCTCCCAATCTCGTTTACGCGGGATTGGGCCCTCCATTTTTTACGTAAGCCCAGCTAATCGTCGGAACTAATTCCCTTCAGTTTTATTAAGCCACTTTAATCATCGCGCGAAAAACAACCAACACACTTTTAAGTTAATGGTGGCACTAACTCAAATTTTACGGCTTCGTTTTAATTCGCGGCTATGGGTTTATTGCATTAACTTACTCCAGGATTAATCCGGGATAAATAGTTTATTGCTCCTTATCACTAACGTTCAGTGTCTATCTTTTGACTCTCTTCATTGCGCATCATTGATGCCAGAGATTAATCTTTAATTAATAACGCAGCGGCGGAATTTTCTTACTCATTTATCACTGAGTGAAGTTAATAGTGGTTTCTGGCCTCTCTTTCTCAGGACCATACCGCAATAAATAGCCGCTGATAAAAGCGTAACGTCCATAATGCTGCGCTATTTTTCCTGATTAATGACGGATATCTGAGCAATAACCCCCTTACAGGACTGAAAAGGGCTGCGCGTAGCAGACCCTAAGTGCCGTTTTTTCACTGAAGAACGGGGGATGAGAGAGGTAATTGGGGGAGACGGTACAATCACACAGCGGTATGAAATCGATTTCGCGGCATAAATCTGCCTGAGAGCGTGCAAATCGGGATAGGGTTTAATCTTAAAAAGCCGCGTGGCGGGGTTTCCACGCGGCAGAAGGGTCTGAGTGATTTTCGCGGGTTACTGGTTAAATGAGACCACGAGAGGTTGGGGTTTGATACGCATCGCCCACAGGACACCGGCCATCAGACAAACAATGCCCGTCACGGTGAGCTGCGGTGGCCAGCTTTGATACCAGAGAAAAGTCCACAACAGG
Source organism: Candidatus Pantoea varia (assembly GCF_900115075.1). Taxonomy (GTDB): domain Bacteria; phylum Pseudomonadota; class Gammaproteobacteria; order Enterobacterales; family Enterobacteriaceae; genus Pantoea; species Pantoea varia. The sequence goes on along the minus strand of NZ_FOVG01000002.1, from coordinate 53,548 downwards.
CCAAAAAGAATCTCGAAAACGATGAGTGGTCCCATCAGTACGGTGGGCAGACGCTGGCTGGCAGCGTTCCAGCATAAGGTGCCCAGCCAGGAACAGAGCAGACCAATCGTCAGCATCAGGGAGATAAACACGGCAGGACGCGGCCCAAACGGCAGCGAGAAATCGGGCTGCTGCCAGGCGAGCTGCACACTGACCAGTGCGTACATGATCAGCGCCATCGGCAGCGTCACGATGCCCTGCGCCGTGGCCCAGGTCGAGGGGCGCAGTTCAGGATGGGTCCGAAGCCAGCGGGCATTGCGCAGCGGATACCAGGTCCAGCAGACCACGGCCAGCAGGGCCAGCACGATACCGGTCAGATAACGGCCCAGATCAAGCAGGTGGCCCTGACTCTGAAGCTCCGCCGCATTCACGCAGAGTAATCCCGCCGCCATCATGACCAGCGCCGGAAACAGCCGCCGCCACGGCAGTCTTCCTTCAAGATGGCCGTAACAGAGATTAGCGGTCACGGCGATCACCACCGGCAGCGTGCCAATAATCATGGTGGAGACCGGCCCGCCGGTACGCTGAATGGCATTCGCCAGAAACGCATAATAGAAGAGGTTCCCCACCAGCGAGAGCTTGACCGCCTCACGCCAGTCAGCCCGCCCCAGCTTGCGCAGGCGATGACGACCGTGCCAGGCCAGCGGCAGCGCAATCAGTCCAAACGCCACATAACGTCCCGCCGATTGCAGCGCGCCAGGATAGTCAGGCACCAGCAGCGGCCCGACAAAGATCAGCCCCCACAGCAGTCCGGCGGTGACGGCAAACATGACACCAGCAAACATAATTTCTTCCTTATATAGCTTTTTAGTTCAGTGTGGCGGGTTCGGGCGAGGAATGCTTGTAGCAGATTGCGGTGGTATCAGGACTGGCGAACCTGCTTTTGATAGCGGCCCGGAGTGATGCCATATCGGTTAGCAAAGGCGCGGGTCAGATGGGCCTGATCGGTTAATCCCACCGCCGCCGCAACGCTGGCGGCCGCTTCCCCCTGTGCCAGCCTTTGCTTGGCGTCGTAAAGCCGGTAAGCCATCAGCATCTGATGCGGCGTAACGTGATAGTGCTGGCGAAAGGCGCGTAAGAAGTGCCACGGCGATAGCGATGCCAGCGCCGCCAGCTCATTCAGCCGCACCGGTTCTGCGAGGTTTGCGCGCAGAAAATCTCTTACCTGATCAAAACGATGCCGGGCATCCGGTCTGCCCTGTGAGGACATGCGTGCCAGCGGACGAATCTGCAACAGCAGTTCAGCGAGCAGGCTCTGGCGCGCCAGTGGTGATTCCGCCTGCCAGAGTGTCGCCAGCGTGCAGGAGAGCGGCCGCGCCACGCGCGGATCGATCAACAGCGCCTCGTTGAACCACCAGCCGCGATCGCCGGTCAGTTCATCCATCAGTTGCGGCTGAATGTAGATCATCTGGTAGCGCCAGCCCTCCTCGCACGCTGACTCACCAGTATGCAGCTCGTCCGGGTTCATCATGACCAGCGAGTTCTCCGGCGCAGTATATTCGGTGCCGCGATAGCGAAAGCGCTGCGCGCCGGCTTCGATAGTGCCGATCCCAAAGGCTTCATGGGTATGAGGTTCAAAAGCATAGCGGGAGATATGGGCCTGATAGAGTTCCACACCGGGCAGCTCAGCGAGTTGCTGAAACCGGGCGCGATCTTTTTCACAGGGAAAACTCGCCGGAACACCTTCCACTTCTCTCTCCTTATTTAAACGATGGCCTATTTAGCATGCCTGCGACTGGAGTGAAAATGCAAAAGATTGCTATCCGTAAAGCCGCGGGTGACACTGTTTTTTTCTGATTGATGGGACTAAGCATGGCACAGCGCGTGGTATTGGTTATAGATATGCAGAATGGCGTCTTCAGCTCGCCACGCTTCGACAAAGCGGGACGGATTGCGCAGATTAACCGGCTGACTGAACGCGCCGATATCACAATATTTGTCCAGCACCGCGAAGGCGCGATGTGTGAGGGTAATAACGCTTTTAATCTGCTGCCGGAAATCGGTCAGCCTGATAGCGCGCACTATGTCACTAAAACCGCCTGCGACAGCTTCTGGCAAACTGAGCTGGCCGCGCTGTTAAAGAGGCTGGAAGTTGAGGAATTTGTGGTGTGCGGTTGTGCCACTGACTACTGCCTGGATACCACGATAAAAGTCGGGGCCAGTGCGGGCTATGCCATTACCGTTGCCGCTGATGCACACACCACGGCAGATCGCCGCTGGGTCAGCGCCGAAGCGCTGATTAACCAGCACAATGAGGTGTGGGCCTCACTACTGATCCCCAACAACGTGCCGCGCGTGCTGAGCACAGACGAGATTGTGGCTGAATGGTCATAGCAGGCCGCGAAAGCCACGCATAAAAAAAGCCCGCATAAGCGGGCTTTTTTGCACTCTCTGGTCAACCGAATCAGAATGGAATATCGTCGTCGAAATCCATTGGTGGTTCGTTGTTGTTGCTGGCCGGAGCGCTCTGTGGCTGCTGCTGCGGACGAGACTGCGCGCCGCCACTGAACTGGTTGTTGTTGCCCTGCGGCTGCTGCGGCTGACCCCAGCCATTGTTACCGCCGCCCTGCGCGCCGCCACCTGCTGGTGCACCCGCACCGGCGTTACCGCCCTGCTGACGGCCACCCAGCATCTGCATGGTGCCACCAACGTTAACCACGACTTCGGTGGTGTAACGTTCCTGACCACCCTGATCCTGCCATTTACGGGTGCGTAGCTGGCCTTCGATGTAGACCTGCGACCCTTTTTTCAGGTATTCGCCTGCGACTTCAGCCAGTTTGCCAAACAGCACCACACGGTGCCACTCAGTGATCTCTTTGTTTTCACCGGTCTGCTTGTCGCGCCAGCTTTCAGAAGTAGCCAGCGTAATGTTGGCAACAGCGCCACCATTTGGCATGTAACGTACTTCCGGATCCTGACCCAGATTCCCGACAAGAATCACTTTGTTAACGCCACGACTGGCCATGTTGCTGTCTCCCGATGAGTTAATGCATACAGTCTAATCCATCAATTCTAACACGTCCTGCGGTCTGTTTCCCACTTTCGAGCGGGGTTCCAGTTTTAATCCTGTGCGCGCCGGAAGCTGAGAGTACTGGATATTTATTCAGTCTATTTTTTGTGCCATAATGACACGTTTATTCTGGCCGTGTCGGCAAGGCGCGGTGAGTGCTGCTAATCCGGGAAAGGTGAATGGATAAGATCGAAGTTCGTGGTGCCCGCACCCATAATTTGAAAAACATCAACCTGACCATCCCACGCGACAAACTCATTGTGGTGACCGGCCTGTCAGGTTCAGGTAAATCCTCACTGGCGTTTGATACGCTGTATGCGGAAGGTCAGCGCCGCTATGTAGAGTCGCTCTCTGCGTATGCGCGCCAGTTTCTTTCGTTAATGGAGAAGCCGGACGTCGATCATATCGAAGGTTTGTCGCCCGCCATTTCCATCGAACAGAAATCCACCTCGCATAACCCACGTTCGACCGTGGGCACCATCACTGAAATCCACGATTATCTGCGTCTGCTGTTTGCCCGCGTAGGTGAACCGCGCTGCCCGGATCATGATGTACCGCTGGCGGCGCAGACCGTGAGCCAGATGGTGGATCAGGTACTTTCCCAGCCTGAAGGCCGTCGCCTGATGCTGCTGGCACCGGTGGTGAAAGATCGTAAGGGTGAGCACACCAAAACGCTGGAGAATCTGGCGACGCAGGGCTATATCCGAGCGCGTATCGATGGCGAAGTGTGTGACCTCTCCGATCCGCCAAAACTTGAGTTGCAGAAGAAGCACACCATCGAAGTGGTCATTGACCGCTTTAAAGTGCGTGAAGATCTGGCGACCCGGCTGGCGGAATCATTTGAAACCACGCTGGAGCTTTCCGGCGGCACGGCTATCGTGGCGGACATGGATGACAGCGCCGCTGAAGAGCTGCTCTTCTCGGCTAACTTCGCCTGCCCAATCTGTGGTTACAGCATGAGTGAGCTGGAGCCGCGCCTGTTCTCGTTTAATAACCCGGCAGGCGCCTGTCCAACCTGTGACGGCCTGGGCGTACAGCAATATTTCGATCCTGACCGCGTGGTACAGAATCCCGAGCTTTCGCTGGCGGGCGGGGCAATCCGTGGCTGGGATCGCCGCAATTTCTACTACTTCCAGATGCTGCGTTCGCTGGCGGAACACCTCGATTTTGACATCGAAGCGTCGTTCGGCAGCCTGCCAGAAAACGTGCAGAAAGTGATTCTGTACGGTTCAGGCAAAGAGAGTATCGAATTTAAGTACATCAATGATCGCGGCGATACGTCGGTTCGCCGTCATCCGTTTGAAGGCGTGCTCAATAACATGGAGCGCCGCTACAAAGAGACCGAGTCCTCAGCGGTACGCGAAGAGCTGGCGAAATTTATCAGCAACCGCGCCTGTGCCAGCTGTGAAGGTACCCGTCTGCGTCGTGAAGCGCGCCACGTCTTCGTAGAGAACACCACGCTGCCAACCATCTCTGAGATGAGCATCGGTCATGCGATGTCCTTCTTTGAAAACATGAAACTCAGCGGCCAGCGTGCGCAGATCGCCGAGAAGATTTTGAAAGAGATTGGCGATCGCCTGAGCTTCCTGGTCAACGTCGGCCTGAACTACCTGTCGATGTCACGCTCTGCTGAAACCCTGTCCGGCGGTGAAGCACAGCGTATCCGTCTGGCCAGCCAGATCGGTGCCGGTCTGGTTGGCGTGATGTATGTGCTGGATGAGCCTTCAATCGGCCTGCATCAGCGCGACAACGAACGTCTGCTTGGTACCCTGATTCATCTGCGCGACCTCGGTAACACGGTGATCGTGGTTGAGCATGATGAAGATGCGATTCGTGCCGCTGACCATGTGATCGACATCGGTCCGGGTGCAGGTGTGCATGGCGGACAGGTCGTCGCTGAAGGGACTGTTGATCAGATTATGGCGGAAGACGCGTCTCTGACTGGCCAGTTCCTGAGCGGCAAGCGCGGCATTGTGGTGCCAGAGGAACGCGTCAAAGGCGATCCGGCCAAAGTGCTGAAGATTACCGGCGCACGTGGCAACAACCTCAAAGATGTCACGCTGACGCTGCCGGTCGGGCTGTTCACCTGTATTACCGGGGTTTCAGGCTCGGGTAAATCGACCCTGATCAACGATACGCTCTTCCCGATTGCTCAGCGGGCGCTGAACGGCGCGACCATCGCCGAACCGGCACCTTACCGAGAGGTGGCGGGACTGGAGCACTTCGACAAAGTGATCGACATCGACCAGAGCCCGATTGGTCGTACACCACGCTCTAACCCGGCCACTTACACCGGCATCTTCACCCCGGTGCGTGAACTGTTTGCGGGCGTGCCGGAAGCGCGTTCGCGCGGCTACAATCCGGGCCGCTTCAGTTTTAACGTTCGTGGCGGACGCTGTGAAGCCTGTCAGGGCGATGGCGTGCTGAAAGTCGAGATGCACTTCCTGCCGGACATTTATGTGCCGTGCGACCAGTGCAAAGGCAAACGCTATAACCGTGAAACGCTGGAAGTGAAATACAAAGGCAAGAGCATTCACGAAGTGCTGGAAATGACCATTGAAGAGGCGCGTGAGTTCTTCGATGCGGTGCCAGCGCTGGCGCGCAAATTGCAGACGTTGATCGATGTGGGTCTCACCTACATCCGCCTCGGTCAGTCCGCCACGACCCTTTCCGGCGGTGAAGCCCAGCGTGTGAAGCTGGCGCGTGAGCTGTCGAAGCGTGGCACCGGTCAGACGCTCTACATTCTGGATGAGCCGACCACTGGCCTGCACTTTGCCGACATCGAGCAGCTGCTGGAAGTGCTGCATAAGCTGCGCGATCAGGGCAACACCATCGTAGTGATTGAGCACAACCTCGATGTGGTCAAAACCGCAGACTGGATTGTGGATCTTGGTCCGGAAGGCGGCAGCGGCGGCGGTGAAATCCTGGTGGCGGGTACGCCAGAAACCGTGGCGGATTGTGAGAAATCACATACCGCACGCTTCCTGAAGCCTCTGTTACAGAAGTAATTCATTCAGGCCCGCCACGTGCGGGCCTTTTACTCCACTCTGCCGATTCAGCCAGAAAAATGCAGAATCAGGCAAGATTCAGACATGTATAGGCATATACGCTTTCCCCCACGCTGACTATCCTTAAGCGGTTCCTCTTTGGCACGCCCGTGGCGTCGCCCTGTTTTCGCAGCACATCAACGCTGCTGCACATCATCGAATAACACTCACGACACATCGAAACTGGAGACACCATGAATATTACGCATGCGTATGCTGCTCAGGATGCAAAATCCAAACTGGCACCGTTCGATTTTAAGCCGCGTGAGCTGCGCGCCCATGACGTTCAGCTTGAGGTGCTGTTCTGTGGCGTTTGCCACTCAGACCTGCACCAGGCCCGTAATGAGTGGAAAAACACCATTTTCCCTGTGGTTCCGGGTCATGAAATCGTCGGTCGCGTGACTGCCGTTGGTGCGCAGACGCAGAAATACAAAGTCGGCGATCTGGTCGGCGTTGGCTGCATGGTCGATTCATGCCGCAGCTGTCCGAGCTGTCAGCAGGGTCTGGAGCAGTATTGCGAAAACGGCTTTGTCGGCACCTATAACGGCGAAGATCGCGAAACCGGCGCCATTACCTACGGCGGTTACTCAACGTCGATGGTGGTTGATGAAGGTTTTGTACTGCGCATTCCGGAGAACCTGGAGCTGGCAGGCGTGGCACCGCTGCTGTGTGCCGGTATCACCACCTATTCGCCGCTGCGTCACTGGAATGTTGGTCCTGGCAAGAAAGTGGGTATCGTAGGCTTAGGCGGCCTGGGCCATATGGGCGTGAAGATTGCGCATGCCATGGGCGCACATGTGGTGCTGTTCACCACCTCACCATCCAAAATTGAAGATGGCAAACGTCTGGGTGCCGATGAAGTCGTAATCTCCAAAGATCCGGAGCAGATGGCGCAGCACGCGAACAGCTTTGACTTCATTCTGAACACCGTCGCGGCTCAGCACGATCTCAACCCGTTCATCACCCTGCTGAAGCTGGATGGCAACATGACGCTGGTCGGTGCACCGGAGCACGATCACCCGGCACCGCAGGTGTTTAACCTGATCTTCAAGCGTCGCAGCATCGCCGGTTCACTGATTGGCGGCATCGCAGAAACTCAGGAGATGCTCGATTTCTGTGGTGAGCACGGCATCACGTCAGACATCGAACTGATCGCGATGGATCAGATCAACGAAGCCTATGAACGCATGCTGAAAAGCGATGTGAAATACCGCTTTGTTATCGACATCAACACCCTGCGCGAGCAGCCTGCCGCGTAAACCGTCCGATCTGAAACCCTCTTGCTCGGGTAAGAGGGTTTTTTATTGTCGTTTATCGGGCTGCTGCAACCTGCTGGTATGAGGCGTCGATCAGATAGTAGATCTGCGAATCTTTCAGCGAACCGTCCAGAAACAGCGTGCTCCAGTGTGACTTGTTCAGGTGCTCACTGGGAATGATGTCGCTGTGCTCTTCGCGCAGTAATTCGGCCAGCGCAGGCGTTGATTTCAGCGAGACCGCTGGCCGCCCTTTCGCCTCATGCACCATCGCAAACAGCACGCCGTTGCTTTTAATCTGCGTCGCCTTCCAGTCACTGTGGACGCTCTGCTCCGCGCCCGGTTTGCTCATGCAATAGGTCAGTAAGTCTGAGTTATTCATCAGGATTCCCCTTGTAAAGTGGCGACAATGCGCCTGGCACCGCCCTCAATGCGATGCTCGCCCAGCCAGATACCCTGCCAGGTGCCCAGCACCAGACGTCCCCGCTGAACCGGTAATAACAACGAAACCCCTAAGGTCGATGATTTGATGTGCGCTGGCATATCATCACGCCCTTCGTAGTCGTGCTGATAAGGCGCATTTTCCGGCACGTGCCGCATGAAATGCTGCTCCATGTCGCTGCGCACCGTCGGGTCGCAATTTTCATTTAAGGTTAACGACGCCGAGGTGTGCTGTAACAGCAGATGCAGCAGACCGGTTTTGATATCACGCAGTCCGGAGAGCGAGTTGACGATCTCATCGGTGACCAGATGAAATCCGCGCGACTTCGCGCTCAGCGTTATAGTTTGTTGATACCACATAGCTTATTCCTGAAACGGTTACCCCGTCTAAGTGTGCAGCATGTCGCCGAAAGGTAAACCCTGACCCATAAAAAAACCGCCAGAGAGACCCCTGACGGTTTTATTTACAGCCTGACTGCCGTTACATCACGGCGGCAAATGCTTCAGCGACCTGATGCACATTTTTGCTGTTCAGACCGGCCACACACATGCGGCCGCTGCCCACCAGATAGATGCCAAACTCGTTACGCAGGCGATCGACCTGCTGCGCACTCAGCCCGGTGTAGCTGAACATGCCACGCTGCTTCAGCAGGTAGTCGAAGTTCTTGCCTGGCAGCGCAGTGCTCAGCACGTCCACCAGCGACTGACGCATGTCCAGGATACGCAGACGCATCGCTTCCACTTCAGCCAGCCAGCTGGCTTTCAGTGCCTCATCGTTGAGGACGCGCGCGACAACCTGCGCACCGAAATTCGGCGGGCTGGAGTAGTTACGGCGAACGGTCGCTTTTAACTGCCCCAGTACGCGCGCTGACTCTTCGGCGCTGTCACAGACGATAGAGAGACCGCCCACGCGCTCGCCATAGAGCGAAAAGATTTTGGAGAAGGAGTTGCTGACCAGTGCAGGCAAACCCGCCGCCGCAACCGCGCGCAGTGCATAGGCATCCTGCTGCATACCGGCACCAAAGCCCTGATAGGCGATATCCAGGAAAGGAATCAGCTCTTGTGCTTTCAGCACCTCAACGGTCTGATCCCACTGTGCATCAGTCAGGTCAGCGCCGGTCGGGTTATGACAGCACGGGTGCAGCAGCACGATGCTCTGCGCTGGCAGGGTTTTCAGGGTGCTGATAAAGGCATCAAACCGCACACCGTGGGTCTCTGCGTCATACCAGGGATAGGTATTTACGTCAAAACCTGCACCATTAAAAATCGCGACGTGGTTTTCCCAGGTCGGATCGCTGACCCAGACCGCAGACTGCGGGAAATAACGCTTCAGGAAATCCGCGCCCACTTTCAGCGCACCAGAACCCCCCAGCGTCTGAATAGAGGCGATACGGCCCGCGTTTAATACCGGATGATCGGCACCAAACAGCAGCGGTGCAATTGCACTCCGGTAGCTGTTCAGCCCTTCCATTGGCAGATAGAGCGATGCCTGATGCGGCTCAGCATAGATCTGCTCTTCGGCAGCCGCTACGGCCTTTAGCTGCGGGATGATGCCCTTTTCGTCGTAATAGAGCCCGATACTCAGGTTAACTTTGTGCTCGCGTGGGTCTTGTTTGAAGGCTTCCATCAACGACAGAATCGGATCGCCAGCATAGGCATCAACGTTTTGAAACACGGTGTAGGTCTCCATGATTGGTCCAGAGGTAAGATGCGGTTAAACCCGATATCGTCCCGGACGGTGGTTCATTGCAATAATCAGATTCAGGATCACCGCACCCGCGATCGACGCGAGCAGGATGGGGCCACTCACCACAAACAGTGACGCCAGCACGACGCAGGTATCAACCGCCATCTGCAGTTTACCCGCGCGGATCCCAAAGCGATCCTGTAGCCACAGGGCCAGAATATTGATGCCGCCCAGGCTCGCCTTATGACGAAATAACACTATAAACCCGATTCCCATGATGACGTTACCGAACAGTGTCGCATAGAAGGGGTTAAGGTCAGAAAAGTGGACGAACAGCGGGTGCAGCTGGGTGAACAGCGACACCAGTCCGACGGCGCAGAAGGTTTTCAGGGTAAATTCCCAGCCCATGCGTTTTACCGCCAGCCAGTAAAAAGGGATATTGATCAGGAAGAACGCGCTGCCGAACGAGAGCGGCGAGAGATAGCTGATCAGAAAAGCGATGCCTGCGGTGCTGCCGGTTAGCGCGCCCGCCTGTTTCAGCATAATGACGCCGAACGAGACCATCAGGGTGCCGAGCACCATCGCCAGCGCATCTTCAATGCGCGAATGCGGGACGCGGGAGGGTTCTGCGATGTTATCCATGGGGGTTTTCTCAGTGCAAATGATGCGGTTCTGATGCAATAAACGCACCATCGCCACAGCATTGAACGGCTGTAAACCCGATGCCCACGATATCCTGTTGATATCTAAGGCGCTTTATAATAGAACTTTGTGCATGAATTGCGGATGACACCGTCAATCTATGCGTTAAGATCCATTACGATGCGTGTTAATTGCATTTATTGCCGCAAGTGTGCACCAAAACCGCACAGCGCGCACCTTTTTAGCGCGTCTTCTGCTCAGGCAGCATCATCAGCCCGTTCTCTTTCATTCTTCCCAGCACCACCGAGGTTTTCACATGGGAAACGCTCTGGTGGCCCGCGACTAACTGGCTGATTAACGCACTGAGGGAATTGAGATCGGCCACCGCCACTTTGAGCAGATAGTCAGCGTCGCCGGTGGTTTTATAGGCATCCACGATCGCCTGCTCCTGCTCCACCATGCGGTGAAAACTCTCAACATATTCGGCAGTGTGGTTGATTAAGCGCACCTCTATTAATCCCACCATGCCAAGTCCGATGGCATCGGGCGACAGCCGGGCGTGATAACCCAGGATGAGATTAGCCTGTTCCAGATTGATACGGCGGCGGGAACATTGTGAGGCGGAAAGCCCAACCAGATCGCTGAGTTCCTGATTGGTCAGACGGCCGTTAGATTGTAATAAAGTCAGGATTTTAAGGTCGTAATCGTCTACGTGAGTCATTCCGTTTCCACATCGGTGCCAGGCGTCGCTTTGTTACAGATAACCCGATAACCCGAGAGGTTGTCCAACACTATTTTCTGATGAGGAGGGCTGCCATGCACAGATCGTGCATGACAGCACAAACCGGGGATTATTCGTCGTCGTATTGCGGGCCAGCGTAGTTATCAAAGCGCGACCACTGACCGTTAAAGGTCAACCGTACTGTACCGATTGGGCCGTTACGCTGTTTACCCAGGATGATCTCGGCGATCCCTTTGAGATCGCTGTTTTCGTGGTAAACCTCATCGCGATAGATAAACATGATCAAATCCGCATCCTGCTCGATCGAACCCGATTCACGCAGATCCGAGTTGACCGGACGCTTGTCAGCACGCTGTTCCAGTGAGCGGTTAAGCTGCGACAGCGCCACTACCGGCACATTCAGCTCTTTGGCCAGTGCTTTCAGCGAGCGGGAGATCTCCGCAATTTCCAGCGTACGGTTGTCCGACAGCGCCGGCACGCGCATCAGCTGTAAATAGTCGATCATGATCATGCTTAAGCCACCGTTTTCACGGTAGATGCGCCGGGCGCGCGAACGTACTTCGGTAGGCGTCAGGCCAGAAGAATCATCAATGTACATGTTCTTCTTCTCCAGCAGGATGCCCATGGTACCGGAGATTCGCGCCCAGTCCTCATCATCCAGCTGTCCGGTTCGGATGCGAGTCTGATCGACGCGGGAGAGCGAGGCCAGCATACGCATCATGATCTGCTCGCTGGGCATCTCCAGACTGAAGATCAGCACCGGCTTCTCCTGCAGCATGGCGGCGTTTTCGCACAGGTTCATCGCAAAGGTGGTTTTACCCATCGACGGACGTGCGGCGACAATAATCAGGTCAGAGCCCTGCAGGCCCGCCGTCTTTTTATTCAGATCCTGATAGCCGGTATCGACGCCAGTGACGCCATCGTGCGGAGTCTGATAGAGCGATTCGATACGGGAGACGGTGGATTCCAGAATCTGCTCAATATTTTTCGGGCCAGCGTCTTTATCTGCGCGCGCTTCCGCGATTTTAAAGACGTTCGACTCCGCGAAGTCGAGCAGCTCTTCGCTGTTACGTCCCTGCGGATCGTAACCGGCATCGGCAATCTGGTTGGCGACGGAGATCATCTCGCGCACCACCGCACGTTCACGCACGATGTCAGCATAAGCGCCGATGTTCGCCGCGCTCGGGGTATTTTTCGCCAGTTCAGCCAGATAGGCAAAGCCGCCCGCCATCTCCAGTTCGCCACGGGTTTCCAGCGATTCGGAGAGTGTAATCAGGTCAATGGGCTTGCTGTTTTCCAGCAGCCGCTGCATCTCGGAAAAAATCAGTCGATGCGAGCGGTTGTAAAAGTCATTCGCGACGACGCGCTCAGAGACGTTATCCCAGCGCTCGTTATCCAGCATTAACCCACCGAGCACCGACTGCTCCGCTTCCAGAGAATGCGGGGGCATTTTCACGCCTGCGAGCTGGCGATCCTGCGTTTCGTTCGATTTGTTGGTGGGTTTATTTCCTGCCATAGTGAATGCATTACCGATCTTCTGTGGGGACGCGCAAGTATACCTTAGTTGGGGTGCGTGCCTCACCCTCATGATGAAACAATCACAGGAGTCAGAATGGCAAAGCGTATTCAGTTCAGCACGCACGGCGGCCCGGACGTTTTAGAGTGGACGGATTTCGAACCTGCTGACCCCGCTGAACATGAAGTGCAGGTTGAGAATCGCGCTATCGGGATTAATTACATCGATACTTATGTTCGCAGCGGACTTTATCCGGTTGCCGATTTTCCCTCTGGTCTGGGGACGGAAGCTGCGGGGGTCGTGTCGCGCGTAGGCCGAGGTGTGACCCTGTTCAAACCCGGCGATCGCGTGGTCTACTGCATGGCGGCTATGGGTGCCTATAGCGAAGTGCACAACGTGGCGGAAGATCGCCTGATGCATCTTCCGGAAGCAATCAGCTTTGAGCAGGGTGCAGCCAGCTTTCTGAAAGGACTGACCACGCAATATCTGCTGCGCCAGACCTATAAAATCAGCGCCGGTGAAACCTTCCTGTTTCATGCTGCCGCCGGCGGCGTCGGGTTAATCGCCTGTCAGTGGGCAAAAGCGCTCGGCGCGCATTTGATTGGCACCGTGGGCTCAGCAGAAAAGGCCACGATGGCGAAAAATGCGGGTGCCTGGGCGACCATTAACTATCGCGAAGAGAATATTGCGCAGCGCGTCAGCGAACTGACGGAAGGGAAAAAAGTGGCAGTGGTGTATGACTCCGTGGGCAAAGATACCTGGGAAGCGTCACTGGACTCGCTGCGTCGTCATGGCCTGATGGTGAGTTTTGGTAATGCTTCGGGTCCGGTGACCGGCGTTGATCTCAGCATTCTGAATAAGAAAGGCTCGCTGTTTGTGACCCGTCCTTCACTGTTTGGCTATGTCACCAACCGTCAGGAGCTGGAAACCGCCAGCGCCGAATTGTTCTCGCTGCTGGCAAGCGGCGCAATTAAAGTGGATGTGCCGGAGCAGCAGAAGTTTGCGCTGAAAGAGGCCAGTCAGGCGCACCAGATGCTGGAGAGCCGCGCCACGCAGGGATCCTGCCTGTTAATTCCGTAATCGCAGGCAACAAAAAGGGCTTCCCGTGGGAAGCCCTCTTCTTTTTTTTATTTTTGTTCGCGCTGGTGTAGGGACAGCGGCGACGAATTCATGTCGAGTCGATGGCACATCGATCTGACGACAGGCATCCTGCCAGAAAACATAAGTAAAAAATATGTTTAATTGCAGATCAGCCCTGAACAATCTCTCACACTGTGATCGCTACCGCATTTAGCGCCAGCCTTTGCGGTCTAACCTGTTGATCTTACGTCTCAGCTTACGACGCGCTCGCTCATCGCTGTCGCCAAAAAAGGCACGATGCAGCCACACAGCGATCACCGCCAGCACCAGCCACGGCAACACCTTTATAACAATTGCGAACAGTCCACCGACAAACATCACGATGGTTGCGACGACCAGTGCCGCCAGCACGCCAATCAGCGAAACGCCGGTCAGCAATAGCATCAGGAAAAACCCCAATACGAATAATATTTCCATGTCAGCGCTCCTTTTTGAGATTGATTGTTGTAGCTATTACAAGAAGCGTGCCAACCGTTAACTGATTGATTTTTATTTAAAAAAATTTAAGCGCCACATGGCAACCTGGCGAAAAAAACCATATCATGGCGTAAAAAAAACCAGCATCGAGAGCTGGTTTTTCAGGGCTGGATTGCGGATCAGGCTTCCTGGGGGATCTTATCCGCTACCAGCGCCAGCGCCGCTTCCAGCACACGAACATCAGCACCCGGCTTGTGGGCGTTTTCACTCAGGTGGCGTCGCCATTGGCGGGCGCCCGGAATACCCTGGAACAGGCCCAGCATATGGCGTGTAACGTGTCCCAGATAGGTGCCCTTCGCCAGTTCCGCTTCAATATAGGGATACATGGCGCGTACCACTTCCACCGGGTTAGCCGCCGGATGCTGACGACCAAACAATGTCTGATCGACCTGCGCCAGAATACCGGGGTTTTGATAGGCTTCACGTCCCATCATCACGCCATCGAGGTGCTGCAGATGAGTCTGTGCCTCTTCCAGCGTTTTCACACCGCCATTAAGCGCGATCGTCAGATGCGGAAAATCGCGTTTCAGCTGATAGACGCGGGGATAATCCAGCGGTGGAATTTCGCGGTTCTCTTTGGGGCTGAGGCCAGAGAGCCAGGCTTTGCGCGCATGGATGATAAATGTCTCGCATTCACCGCGTCCCGCCACCGTACCGATAAAGTCGGTCAGGAATTCATAGCTGTCCAGCTCATCAATACCGATGCGGGTTTTCACCGTGACCGGAATGGAGACCACGTCGCGCATCGCTTTAATGGCATCTGCGACCAGAGTCGCCTCGGCCATCAGGCAGGCACCGAAACGGCCATTCTGCACCCGATCAGAGGGACAGCCGACGTTAAGATTTACTTCATCGTAGCCGCGCTGCTCTGCCAGCTTCGCACACTGCGCCAGTGCCGCCGGATCGCTTCCGCCAAGCTGTAAGGCGACCGGATGTTCAGCCTCACTGTAAGCCAGGTAATCCCCTTTGCCATGAATGATCGCGCCCGTGGTCACCATTTCGGTATAGAGCAGCGTGTCGCCGGTCAGCTGACGATGAAAATAGCGACAGTGACGATCGGTCCAGTCGAGCATAGGGGCGATAGAGAAACGTTGTGAAGAGAAATTAGGCATGAAGCGCAGACAATCCGGTAATTAAAGGTGATGGAATTCTGTGCAAGGATAACACAAGGGCGGGCGATAGTGCATCGCCCGCCCCCGAACAGCCTGAATAACGTACTTAGAAGTTAAAGCCCAGCTGCATCATCGCGCCCCAGGTGTTGTTAGCACCTACAGAGCCCGCCAGATCCAGATGGACGGCCTTGTTAAACGGTGACACACCAAAACCTGCCGTGACGACATTCTCGTCGTGAGAACGCATGTCCGCACGATAACCGCCACGCAGCTGTAGCCAGTCAAGTACGCGGTATTCCGCGCCCACAGCCGCATACTGGCTGTTATCCTGGCTTTTGAAGCGTTTGGTTTCAGTCAGATCCACATCGCCCGTCACGGTAAACGGACCTTTATCCCATGACAGACCGGTGGTGACCAGCGGGCGAATCTGGTAGGTGTCGCGGTAACCGTTGACCTCTTTGGTCTGCAGATCGCGCGAAACCAGGTTCTGTCCGGTTACACCCAGCGTCCAGTTTTCAGCAAAGGTAGTCGCCAGACCGGCATCAACGTTAAAGCCGGTATCGGTGCTGCGATACTTACTATTGTTGATGTCGTTCTTGTCGTAGTTGTAGATGCTGGCGGTGTAGTTATAGAGCCAGGTTTTCTGCACTTTCGGCGTCACGCCTACTGATACCGGCTGACCGGCGATGGTGAACTCATGCGCCACTGCGACACCATAATCGGTGGTCAGCGCCGCTAAGCCATTCGCGCTGGATCGCAGGTTATTTTGATCGCCAGGACGAGGAAATGCTCCGTTTTCTATACTGCGCAGGTAGTCAATATCACTCTGTACCACGTTGGCGCGGACGTGCGCGGTCCCGTAGGCTTTGGTGATAAAGGCGAAAGGCAGAGTGTCATTAGGGATGGTAACGGCAACAGCCGCGCCGGCAGTACCGTCTGCTTTGTTACCGCGTAAATCGCTTAGCTTATCAGCCACATCACCTGAGGCAGCGCGCAGTTCAGAGTTAACACGGAAAAAATCTGCAAAAGTGAGGTTGCTAACAACGTCGCGGTAGCGATCAACGGTATCGGTGATGTCATCCACTTTGTCGATCAGCTTATCTTTGTCAGTAACCTGAATACCTGCCGAGGGAATAATAATGCTGACGTTATCGTCGGGTTTAGCACGCGTCATCAATGCCGGGTTCGCAAGCACTGCGGAGCCGTAGAGAGAAGATGCTACGCCGGTGCCGCCCATGGCGTCATTACGTGCATCATACCAGGTCCCTGCCGCCATGGCGGAAGAAGAAAGGAAAAGCGCGGTCGCTACAGCGGAGTACTTCAGCGCTGAACGTTGAGCGGATTTTTTCACCATTTGCCTGCCATCACCTGAGAAATTGCCATTGAAACATTCAACGACTGAATAGTTTGTTAGCCCTATTGTGAACCCTGGCTAACGCGTTATTGCTGTGAATTCAAAGGAAACAGTGCCTTAATTCAAAGGATTGGACGTTTTCCAATCAAAAAAACGTTGTAATAGTTCAGACTGCGCCTGGGTATTTCAAATAATGCCAGACTTTGCTTAAGTCTTTCTGAACATTACTTCTTAACTCAGTGAGATGCAAAGCAAAATGCCAACCAATTCCGCTTCAGGTCGATTCAGAATGGATCTGATTTGTCGTCAGATTTGAGATAAAAGGCGACTGAAAATCTAATTATGCTGCTTTATCAGGCAAATAATGCTGTTTTTTCAGACGAAAACCCACCTCAGCACCGCGAAATTATATGTGATAAAATAACATCACTTATCCAGCGGAGAATTTTCATGACTAACATGACGTCGCAGCAAATTTTGATTCAGGCCGAAAAAATGTGCCTGCAGCGCGGTGTGCGTCTGACTTCACAGCGTGCTGAAGTGTTGCGCCTGATGGCTGAACAGCCCGGCTCAATCAGCGCCTACGATCTGCTGGATCAGCTTCGCGTCAGCGAACCGCAGGCTAAACCACCTACCGTCTATCGTGCGCTGGATTTCCTGCTTGAGCAGGGTTTCATTCATCGGGTGGAATCCAACAACAGCTACGTCATGTGTCACCACTTTGAAGCGCCAGCCCATACGTCGGTGATGCTGGTCTGTGACCGCTGTGCCGCCGTTACAGAGAAGCAGGCGCAGGGGGTGGAGAAGATTATCGCGACACTGGCGGGTGAGGCGCAGTTTGCATTACGCCATAGCGTGATTGAAGCACATGGTTTATGTGAAAGTTGTGCCGCCGTTGAAGCCTGTACGCATCATGAAAGCTGCGAACATGATCATCAGGATGAAGGTAAAAAGCGGGGAAAACGCGGGTAATCTGCACATCCTTGTGCGCTTCCATCCCTGTACCCTCCGGTGCGGGCACACCGAAGCGGTTTCAGCTGATTATCAGGACACCCTGATTACCAGCGGTGATCTTTGTTCTTGCCTTCCCAGTCCGTCACTTCGCGCTCTGCTTCATCTTTCGCATAGCCGTAACGCTCCTGGATTTTACCGACCAGCTGATCGCGTTTACCTTCGATAACCTGCATATCATCGTCGGTCAGCTTGCCCCATTTCTCTTTCATTTTGCCTTTAAACTGCTTCCAGTTGCCGCTCGCTTCGTCTTTATTCATGGCAGACCTCCAATCCTCGGGTTTAATGATTATCTTGCTGCTTAACAAAATAACGATATAAAGCGCTGGTTAACTGCGCTGCTTAAAGTTAATTGTAGTAGCTAATTTAATAACCGTGGAATAATACGGAATAATCTGTATTAACCCCGAGTACACCCTGCAGGATCAGGCGTCAAACCAGCTGTTCTGACGCCAGTGTTTACGCCAGATGAGCCACAATGACAGGCCGCGCAGCGCCAGGAAAACCGTCACCGCCAGCCACAGGCCGTGGTTGCCCAGCACCGGTACACTGAGCAGCGTCAGAAAGTAGCCTGCTGCCGCCACGACCATGCTGTTACGCATCTCGCGTCCGCGCGTCGCCCCGATGAACATCCCATCCAGCAGATAACACCAGACGCCGATCAGCGGCATGATTATCTGCCAGGCCAGATAGCGGTCAGCTGTCTGCTGCAGTGACTCAAGAGAGGTCAGCAGGGTGACAATCTGCGGGCCAAAAATGGCATAAACCAGCGAGAAGAACAGCGCTACCACCACCGCCTGCCGACAGGCGGAGTGCCAGACGTGCTGCAATTTACTGCCATCTTTTGCGCCATGCGCTTCGCCGGCAAAAGCTTCAACCGCGTAGGCAAAACCATCCAGTGCGTAGGCAGTAAAGGTAATGAACATCAGTAATACCGCGTTAACCGCTACCACATCCGGACCCAGCCGCGCGCCCAGCACGGTCAGCGAGGCGAAACAGAGCTGCAGCATCAGAGAGCGCAGCATGATGTCCCGGTTCAGTCGCAGCAGCCGGCCGCTGTCACCGCGCCAGCTCTGCTTCAGCAGGTTTAGCGTAATACCGCGCAGCTTTAACACCCGCCAGACCATGATGCCGCCGACGCCCAGCGTGATGTACTCCGCCAGCGCCGTGGCGGTTGCTGCCCCCGCGACACCCCAGTGCAACCCCATCACCAGCCAGAGATCGAGCACGATGTTAACCAGATTGCCTACCACCAGCAGGATCACCGGCGCACGCGCATACTGCACGCCCAGCAGCCAGCCCAGAATCACCAGGTTTGCCAGGGTGGCAGGCGCACTGAGCCAGCGAATCTGAATAAACAGCGCCGCCTGTTCCAGAACGTCAGGATTGCCGCCAACCAGATGGGTCGCCAGCTGAATAATCGGATAACGTAAAGCGATGAACAGGACACCTGCCAGCAGCGCAATAATCAGCGGCTGCGTCAGCGCACGTGCCAGAGCGGTTTTATCGCCCGCACCAAACGCCTGAGCCGTCAGGCCGGTGGTACTCATTCGAAGGAAAAGCAGCAACATAAAGAGGAAGCTGGTCACTGTGGTCCCGACCGCAACCCCGCCGAGATAGACAGGGCTGTCGAGATGACCAATAACTGCAGTATCGACCACTCCCAGTAAGGGAACAGTGATATTTGAAAGGATCATCGGCAGCGCAAGCCGCCAGAGATTTTTATCCGTTGCCGTGATAAAGCGCATTCGCCGTTCCGTGCTCAGTGTCGCTGCAGTAAAGCAGGCGACAAAATTAGGGCAGACAGAATAGCATCAGAAAAGGCGAATGCACGCAGCCCTCAGAATCAGAGCCACTCGCCGTTGCGTACCACGCCAACCGCCAGACCTTCAATAGTCAGCGATTGAGCACGGGTATCGACAACAATCGGGTCGAAATCGCTGTTTTCGGGCAGCAGATGCACGATAGCACCCTGCTTTTTCCAGCGTTTAACGGTGACTTCATCATCAATGCGGGCAACGACAACCTGGCCATTGCGCACATCCTGAGTTTTATGTACCGCGAGCAGGTCGCCGTCCATAATCCCGATATCTTTCATCGACATTCCGCTGACGCGCAGCAGGAAGTCGGCAGAAGGCTTGAACAGGCCCGGATCCACTTTGTAATGGGTTTCGATATGTTCCTGCGCCATAATCGGCTCACCGGCAGCAACCCGGCCAATCAGCGGTAGCCCTTCTGAAACTTCTTCTTCCATTAACAGACGAATGCCGCGCGATGCACCGGAAACGATCTCAATGACGCCTTTGCGCGCCAGCGCTTTCAGATGCTCTTCTGCCGCATTCGGCGAGCGGAAGCCCAGCTGCGCGGCAATCTCTGCACGCGTAGGCGGCATGCCCGTTGAAGAAATATGGTCGCGAATCAGGTCATAGACCTGCTGCTGCCTGCTGGTTAATGCTTTCATCCCGCCCCCTGGTTGTTTATACAGTCGCTGTGAGTATATACAGGTATTGGCGAAATGGAAACCGATTGTCAGGGAAAACGCGCCCTCAGGCGCGTTATGGAAGGCTTATCGCAAATGTGTCCAGAGCAGCGCGACCCAAACAAACAGGGCCAGTAAGATGCTGATCAGTACCGCCGCCGAGCCCATGTCCTTTGCCCGGCCCGCCAGCGGATGATGCTCCTGACCGATGCGGTCAACCACCGCTTCAATGGCGCTATTGAGGATTTCGACAATGACCACCAGCACCACCGCCCCAATCATAAGGATGCGGGAGATCACATCGACATCCAGCCAGCACGCGATAATAATAGCAGCCAGCGCAGCCAGTGCTTCCTGGCGAAACGCCGCTTCATGTTGCCAGGCGGCTCGCAGTCCCTGCCATGAGTAACCTGCGGCTTTTACAATTCTGATAAGTCCGGTGGCATTATTTGCCATGATGTGGGAACCCTTTCATCGGATTGACGTCAATGTCTGGGCTGCGTGCAATTGGCACCACCACAGATATTCGCTGCGCTTTCTGCTATGCTTGCGGCGCTTTGCTAACAAGAGGCTTCATGTTGTCTATGTCAGGTTGGCGTAAACTCTATTACAAATTGCTTAATTTACCACTCTCCTTTTTGGTAAAAAGTAAGGCCATTCCGGCCGATCCCGTGTCTGAACATGGTCTGGATCCGACCCGACCTATTATGTATGTTTTGCCTTACGATTCGAAGGCTGACTTACTGACTTTACGTGCACAGTGTCTGCGGCATCATCTGCCCGACCCGCTCTCTCCACTGGAGATTGATGGTTCACTGCTGCCGCGCCACGTGTTTATTCACAATGGCCCGCGCGTATTCCCCTATTTTGTGCCCAGTGTGGAATCGGTGAAAATCTTTCACGATTATCTCGACCTGCATCGCAATAATCCTAAGCTCGATATTCAGATGCTGCCGGTCACCGTGATGTTTGGCCGCGCGCCAGGGCGTGAAGTCCAGGGCGAAGCGACGCCACACCTGCGGGTGCTGAACGGGGTGCAGAAGTTCTTTGCGGTTATCTGGCACGGACGCGACAGTTTTGTCCGCTTCTCGCCAACTGTGTCGCTGCGCCGCATGGCAACCGAACACGGTACGGATCAGTCGATCGCCCAGAAGCTGGCTCGCGTGGCGCGCATCCATTTTGCCCGTCAACGCCTGGCGGCAATCGGTCCGCGTTTACCGGCGCGTCAGGATCTGTTTAACCGTCTGCTGCAATCAAAAGCGATTGAAAAAGCTGTTGAAGATGAAGCCCGCAGCAAAAAAATCTCCCATGAGAAAGCGCAGCAGAATGCCGTCGAGATGATGGAGGAAATTGCCGCTAACTTCTCTTATGAAGCGATTCGCGTCACCGACCGTGTGATGGGCTGGCTCTGGAGTCGTCTCTATCAGGGCATCAACGTCAATGGCGGTGAAAAAGTTCGCCAGCTGGCGCAGGATGGCCACGAAATTGTCTATGTGCCGTGCCATCGCAGCCACATGGATTATCTGCTGCTCTCCTATGTGCTCTATCACCAGGGGCTGGTGCCACCGCACATCGCAGCGGGTATCAATCTCAACTTCTGGCCAGCCGGCCCGATTTTCCGTCGTCTGGGCGCCTTCTTTATTCGTCGTACCTTTAAGGGCAACAAGCTCTACGCCACGGTGTTCCGCGAATATCTCGGTGAGCTGTTCACCCGCGGCTATTCGGTTGAGTACTTTGTCGAAGGAGGCCGTTCACGTACCGGTCGCCTGCTTGACCCTAAAACCGGCACCTTAGCCATGACGCTGCAGGCGATGCTGCGCGGCGGTAATCGCCCAATTACGCTGGTGCCGATCTACATCGGCTATGAGCATGTGATGGAAGTGGGTACTTACGCCAAAGAACTACGCGGCGCGGCGAAAGAGAAAGAGGGCTTCATGCAGATGGTGCGCGGCTTACGCAAGCTGCGCAATCTCGGTCAGGGCTACGTTAACTTTGGCGAACCGCTGCCGCTGGTGAACTATCTCAACAAGCGGGTTCCGGAGTGGCGCGATGCGATCGATCCGATTGAGCCGCAGCGTCCGAGCTGGTTAACGCCGACCGTCAATGATATCGCGGCCAGCCTGATGGTGCGTATTAATGAAGCGGGCGCAGCCAACGCCATGAACCTCTGTGTGACAGCGCTGCTGGCGTCACGTCAGCGCTCACTGACCCGTGAACAGCTGATAGAACAGCTGGAGTGCTATACCCAGCTGCTGCGCAATGTGCCTTACTCGCCAAACGCGACCGTACCCGATCTCTCCGCAGAAGCGCTGCTGGATCACGCCCTGGGTATGAACAAGTTTGAGAGTGAAAAGGACAGCATTGGCGACATCATCATTCTGCCGCGCGAGCAGGCGGTGCTGATGACCTACTATCGCAACAACATTCATCACATGCTGGTGATGCCGTCGCTGATTGCCGCCATTGTTCAGCAGCATCAGACGCTGAGCGAAGCAGAACTGCTACGCCAGGTGAGCCTGATCTATCCGATGCTGAAGAGTGAACTGTTCCTGCGCTGGCAGACCGATGAGCTGCCACAACTGCTCACTGATGTGAGTCAGGAGCTGGCGCGTCAGGGCCTGATTACATTCGAATCGGGTGAGTTGCGCTTTACCGCAGCACGCTATCGCACGCTGCAACTGCTGGCTGCCGGTGTGCGCGAAACGCTGCAGCGTTATGCCATTACCTTCTCCATTCTTAGCGCCAAGCCGACGATTAACCGTGGCACGCTGGAGAAAGAGAGCAGGACGCTGGCACAGCGTCTGTCGGTACTGCATGGGATCAATGCGCCGGAGTTCTTCGACAAAGCCGTCTTTACCTCGCTGGTACTGACGCTGCGCGATGAGGGGTATATCAGCGACAGCGGTGATGCCGATGTCGCGCAGACTCTGGCGACCTGGCATATCCTGGCTGACCTGGTCACCAGTGATGTCCGCATGACGATTGAAACTGCGGTAGCGCACGACTGACACCCGCGTACAGTAAAAAGGCGACCTCACGAGGTCGCCTTTTTTATAGGTCAGATCTGGTCCGATTCACAGTGAGACGGTGCCTGCTCAGGGAACACGGTCAGAACAACTGACTGAACGGCGGCGTATTCATCAGTACGCCAAGGAACAGCACCATCCCGACGTAGTTGTTATTCAGGAAAGCCTGGAAGCAGGGCTGACGTTCACGCCCGGCGATCAGCTTCTGCTGATAAACAAACAGGGCAGCCGCCAGCAGCAACGTCCAGTAGAAGGCGCCATTCAGATGCAGCATCATGCCCACCAGCGCCATCAGCAGCAGGGTCGCCAGTTGCAGCAGCCCGATGATCAGCTTGTCGAAGCGACCAAACAGAATCGCGGTCGACTTCACACCAATCTTCAGATCATCATCCCGGTCCACCATCGCATACTGGGTGTCATAAGCGACCGTCCAGCAGATATTAGCGATAAATACCAGCCAGCAGACCAGAGGTAAGGACTCACTAACTGCGGACCAGGCCATAGGAATCGCCCAGCCAAACGCGGCTCCCAGCACCACCTGCGGCAGATGGGTATAGCGCTTCATAAAGGGATAGACCCAGGCCAGCGCCAGCCCCACGACGGAGAGCATAATCGTCATCAGGTTCATGGTCAGCACCAGCGCAAAAGCCACCAGCGCCAGAATCACGAACAGCAGCTTAGCCTCTTTTGCACTGACCACGCCGCTGGCCAGTGGGCGGTGCTTCGTGCGCTCGACATGTCCATCGACTTTGCGATCGGCGTAGTCGTTGATCACACAACCGGCCGCACGCATGACAATCACTCCGGCCACAAACACCGCCAGCACCGGCAGCGGTGGAATCGACATATCCGCCAGCCATAATGCCCAGAGCGTTGGCCACATCAGCAGCAACGTACCGATCGGTTTGTCGATACGCATCAGGCGAGCATAGGCCCGCCACTTATTCATACTTAAGCTATTTTGCACCACAGGATCCTCAGACCAGATCGCGATAAAGCGGCGATGCCGGTAAAAACAGTTCAGTCAGCAGCAGCGGTTTACCGGAGAGACGGAGGCGCGAACGCCGTCCCCACAATCCCTCTACCTGGCCCGGATCAATAAAATCGCGGGTCAGCGTCGACGAGGAGAAGAGATAGCGACCCAGAGGACGGGTGCCCAGCTGTTGCAGCATCGCCTCTGGACCGTTGAGGGTGCTTTCCGGCACCAGCGTGCGGCCAGCCAGCCAGGGCTGATCGTCGCCGAACAGTAGCACTTCACGCAGCCAGAAGCGTTCATCGTCAGGCAATAGCGCCCTTTCCTCACCCAACTCGCTGGCGTCGATAAAGCCTTCACGCATCGGCTGAACCGTGACCCGCTGACAATGCTGTTCAAAACGGCGCGTCATTGAATCCTCCTCCATCAGCCAGTCAAGCAATGGCGGCGTAAGGGTGGCCTGCGACGGAGAAAGCCAGTTGAGCGAACGTAATAAGCTGAGTGCGTCTTGCGACATAGCACCACTCCCGATAATTTTCAGGTCGCTAGTTTAGCGCAGAGACGCGATGCGAACACCTGCCGTCGTGTCAGACGGCAGGAGGATTACTCGCGTTTCAGCCGGTTGCTGTTTGCCAGCCACAGGGTGATCACCAGAATCAGAATCGCCGCAGAGTAGCAGAGCGTATCGAAGGGATTTTTATGGTCGACGATGATCAGGCGGATAATAGCCGTGATCCCGATATAGACAAAATAGCGCAGGGGAAAATGATAGCCCGACTGAAAGTACTTAACAATCAATGCAATAAATTCAAAATAGAGAAAATAGATGACGATTCCATCAATCAGCAGATAGGAGGAAGCCTGCTCGCCGGTGTTAAACAGCACGTTTGCCAGATGGATAGTTTCTTTGCCTAAAAAGACGATCAGGATGATCGCCAGACTCAGCAGACCCAGATTCAGCACCCATTGCAGTACCGTAGCAAGGTGGCGGGCCAAAGGATTTTTGTCACTCATGTTGCGCCTTTAAAAGGAGTTATTAGCGCGCGGTATCATGCGCGAGTGTGACGCAAATCACAATAACTCCTCAGGCCTCCACATCAACACAGAGCGCATCGTAGCGCCAGTATTCACAGTCGCAGTCAATCACCTCTTTTTGCTGGTTACGGTTGATGCGGGTAATCAGCAAGCCGGGGCTGCCCGGCGCCACATTCAGCGTGGGGGCGGCGACCTCCGGCAACGGACCGGGCAGAATAGTAAAGCGTGCACCGCCGTAACGAATACCGTAGCGCTGGTCATAGAGATCGGTCAGGGAACGGGTCAGATCTTCATCGAGCAGCCCAGGGAAAAAACGCGGATTAAGGTAGTGTTCAACATAGAGCACCGCGCGCCCATCGATGCGCCGCAGGCGGCGGATGCAGTAAACCGCCGAACCGGGAGCCAGCCGCAGCGCCGTCGCTACGCTGTCGTGCGCCGCGACCTGCTCAGCGGCGATGACCTCAGTGGTCGCCTGCCGTCCCTGCTCCATCGCCATAGCATGAAAGTGGCTGTGATGCAGCGGGTTGTAGATCAGGCGAGGCGGCGCGATAAACCAGCCACGACGCAGTTCCCGGTAGATCATCCCCTGCGCTTCCAGCTTGCCCAGCGCTTCCCGCAGGGTAATCCGCGTGGTGCTGAACGCCTCGCTTAAGGCACGCTCCGACGGCAGTCGCCCGCCGCTGAACTCACCCGCCTGAATGCGCGTCAGCAGTGCGCTGGCAATCGCATCCGCCGTTTTGAGTGCTATCGACTCCACAACAGTAGCCTCATTTTGGTGCGACTCCGCACTCTGACTGTTCAGGTAAACGCGCCAGTGACGGACAAACGGGTCACGTCTTGTGTCGCCCATCCCCCGCACCGCACCGCCTTGTCATAAATCGTTCATATACAGGGGCTACATTGGCTCGGTTCTTGCTGGACTAGACCAGCCAGGCCCATCAACTTACACCCGGAGCAACTGAGATGAAAGCGTTTATCGCCTCTGTAGTAGCCAGTGCTGTAGTCCTCACCCTGCCCGTTGCGCAGGCCGCCGATAACGACCTCGCCGCGCTGGAAAAAGCCGCACGCAGTGAAGGTCAGGTCAACAGCGTCGGGATGCCGGACAGCTGGGCCAACTGGAAAGATACCTGGAACGACATCAGCACCCAATATGGCCTTAAGCACAGCGATACCGATATGTCATCGGCGCAGGAGCTGGCGAAATTCGATGCAGAGAAAGACAACGCCAGCGCTGACATCGGTGACGTGGGCGCCGCCTTTGGCCCGATCGCCGTTGCTAAAGGTGTCACCCAGCCTTACAAACCGACGCACTGGGATCAGATTCCAGCCTGGGCCAAAGACAAAGACGGTCACTGGGCCCTGGCTTATACCGGCACCATCGCCTTTCTGATCGACAAGCAGCAGGTTAAAGATATCCCTCACAGCTGGGCCGATCTGAAGAAAGGTAAGTATGTGGTTACTATCGGTGACGTCGGCGTGGCTGCTCAGGCAGCTAACGGCGTGCTGGCTGCAAACTACGCTTTAGGCGGGGATGAGAAGAACCTGAAACCCGCGCTGGCATTCTTTGCCGATCTGGCAAAACAGGGTCGTCTTGGCGTGACCGATCCGGTGATTGCTAACATCGAAAAAGGTGAAGTGCAGATGGCGGTGGTATGGGACTTTAACGCCCTTAACTACCGTGACCAGATCGACAAAAACCGCTACGAAGTGGTGATCCCGTCTGACGGTTCAGTGACCTCTGGCTACACCACCCTCATCAACAAATATGCCAGACACCCTAACGCCGCAAAACTGACGCGCGAATATATCTTCTCAGACCAGGGACAGATCAATCTGGCTAAGGGCTATGCCCGCCCGATTCGTGCCGAACATCTGACGCTGCCAGCGGACGTTCAGGCTCGCCTGCTGCCGCAGTCAGAATATAAAAATGCCCGTCCGGTTAAGGATCAGGCTGCCTGGGATAAATCGTCGAAAATGCTGCCGCGCCTGTGGCAGGAAAACGTCATCATTAACATGCAGCAGTAATTCGCGGCAGGGAGAACGGAATGAAGACCATCCTGGTAGTGCTGGACGGCCTGAGCAATCAGGTCGCACAACATGCAATGGGTTACCTGCATGCCGAATGTTCGCAGGGCAACGGGTTCTATTACCGTATGACCTGCGAATTACCCTCACTGTCGCGCCCGCTTTATGAGTGCATTCTGACCGGTGTTCCGCCGGTCAGAAGCGGCATTATTCATAATGGCGTCAGCCGGTTAAGTCGCGAACGCAGCGTATTTCACTTTGCGCGCGCGGCGGGACTGACGACTGCGGCGGCGGCCTACCACTGGGTGAGTGAGCTTTATAACCAAACGCCGTTCGTTCCGGCGCGCGATCGTCACACCGACGCGCCGGACCTGCCCATTCAGTTCGGCCATTTTTATTCTGACGATAGCTATCCCGACTCGCACCTGTTTGAAGATGCAGAGAGCCTGCGGCTGCGGCACGATCCCGATTTTCTGCTGATCCACCCAATGAATATTGACGATGCCGGCCATAAGTCAGGGCTCTCCTCACCGCAGTACCGCAACCGGGCGCGCATCGCCGACGGCCTGCTGTCGCAGTGGATGCCGCTGTGGCTGGCCGGGGGCTACCAGGTGATGGTGACCGCCGATCACGGCATGAATGACGATCGCTCCCACGGCGGGATTCTGCCGGAGGAGACCACGGTACCGCTGTTTGTCTTTGGCCGTGCTTTCTCGCTGCAGCCGGACCTTGCCCCACAGCAGACCGACCTGTGCGGCACGCTGTGTGAACTGCTTGAGGTGGCGCATGACAAGCCGGTCTGTCGCGGCCTGCTGGCGGAGTCACAACGATGAAGGGAAAAGGATTCGCACTGCTGCTGCTGTTACCTTTCACCCTGTTCTGGGTCGCCTTTCAACTGGCACCGCTGTTGTGGATTGCCATCAACAGCTTCTGGAGTGACATGAACAGCCAGTGGGGCTGGGATAACTATTATGACATCCTCACCTCACCGTTTTATCAGCAGGCCTTTCGCTTTTCGCTGGATATCTCGCTCTGGTCCAGCGTCTGGGGATTACTGATTGCGCTGGTCACCGGCTATTCGCTGCATCAGCTCGGCGGCGGACGACTGCAGCGTTTTCTTATCTCTTTTACCAACATGACCAGCAACTTTGCCGGTGTCCCGCTGGCGTTTGCCTTTGTGATTCTGCTGGGGCTGAACGGCTGCCTGACACTGCTGCTGCGCCATTATGGCGTGATTGAGAGCTTCAGACTCTTCTCGCGCAACGGCATGGTACTGGTTTACACCTGGTTCCAGATCCCGCTGGGCGTGCTGCTGCTCTACCCGGCGTTCGACGGGCTGAAAAAAGAGTGGCAGGAGTCCGCTGCACTGCTGGGTGCCAGCCGCTGGCGCTACTGGTGGCATATCGGCCTGCCGATTCTGTTCCCGGCGCTGCTTGGAACCTTTGTCATCCTGCTGGCGAATGCGCTGGGCGCCTACGCCACGATTTACGCCCTGACCACCGGTAATTTCAACGTCGTGCCGGTGCGCATCGCCGCGCTGGTTTCGGGTGATATCTCGCTTGATCCCAACACCGGCAGCGCGCTGGCGATGCTGCTGGTGGCCATTATGGCGCTCATCACCCTGGTGCAGCAGTATCTGGTGCGCCGCAGCTATCTCAATGCGAAACAGCCATGAAAGGAGCCGTCATGTCGCGTGCTGAGCACCTCTATCACCGGATCATGGTCGGGTTACTTTTTACCCTGCTGGCGCTGCCGTTGCTGGCTACACTGCTCTATGCGATCTCGTCCGACTGGAGTAACACCATTCTGCCGCAGGGCTACAGCCTGAAGTGGTTCATCCAGCTCTGGAGCGACCCGCGTTTTCTGACCGCGCTGAGTCATTCGCTGCTGATTTGCTTTGGTGCCTTGCTGTTCTCGCTAGTGCTGGTATTGCCTGCCATGTTTGTAATCGCTTACTATTTTCCACGGCTGGATTCGGTAATGAACATCCTGATTCTGATGCCTTTCGCCGTGCCGCCGGTGGTGTCCTCCGTGGGATTACTCCAGATCTACTCTTCGTCACCGCTGATGCTGACCGGCACGCCGTGGATCTTAATCGGCTGTTATTTCACTATCGCACTGCCCTTTATCTACCGGGCGCTGGCCAACAATATGCAGGCAATCAACCTGAAAGAGCTGATTGATGCTGCACAGTTGCTGGGTGCCAGCACCTGGCAGGCGGCGATCTGGGTGGTGCTACCCAACCTGCGCAAAGGGATGCTGATTGCCGTGCTGCTCTCTTTCTCCTTCCTGATTGGTGAGTTTGTCTTCGCTAACCTGCTGGTCGGCAACCGCTATGAAACCCTGCAGGTTTACCTCTTCAACATGCGTAACGGCAGTGGTCACTTCACCAGCGCGCTGGTGATCTCCTACTTCTTTGTGGTGCTGCTGGTCACTTGGCTAGCCAACGCCCTGAATCCCGAACGAGGCTGAATATGAGTTACCTTGAGGTCAGAGAGCTGAACAAGTCCTATGGACCGACGCCCATTTTTGAGCAGATCGATTTCAGTGCCGCCGAGGGAGAATTTGTTACCCTGCTCGGCCCCAGCGGCTGCGGCAAATCGACCCTGCTGCGCTGTCTGGCGGGATTAACCGGCGTTGATAGCGGTGAAATCCGGCTGGAGGGCAAAGATATCGTGCCGCTGGCCCCGCAGAAGCGCGCCATCGGCATGGTGTTCCAGAGTTATGCGCTGTTTCCCAACATGACGGTGGAGAAGAACGTCGCGTTTGGCCTGAAGATGCAGAAACTGCCCGAAGCACAAATCCGCCAGCGGGTGCTGGAGGTGCTGGATCTGGTTGAACTCAGTGACTATGCGCGCCGTTATCCGCATCAGCTGTCAGGCGGGCAGTGTCAGCGCGTGGCGCTGGCGCGTTCGCTGGTTACACGGCCGCGTCTGCTGCTGCTGGATGAGCCGCTGTCGGCGCTGGATGCGCGTATCCGTCGCCATCTGCGCGATCAAATCAGGCGCATCCAGCGTGAGCTGAACCTCACCACCCTGTTCGTCACTCACGATCAGGAGGAGGCGCTGACGCTCTCCGATCGCATCGTGCTGATGAACCGGGGCAAAATCGTGCAGAACGGCGATGCCGAAGCGCTTTATACCCAGCCAGTTGATCTGTTCGCCGCCGGATTTATCGGCAACTACAACCTGCTCAGCGCTGAACAGGCGACGCGCCTGACCGGCCAGCCTTTCAATAGCCAGGTGGCCATTCGCCCGGAATCGATGCTGTTCACCGCACCAGGCCAGGGCATTCCTGCGGAAATCCTCAGTCACAGCCTGCTGGGCAACGTGATCCGCTATCGTATTCGGGCCCATGATGTGGAGCTTTCAGTGGATGTGCTTAACCGATCGGCGGCGGATTTGCATCCCGCTGGCAGGAAGATTGGTCTACAATTAGAGATGTCGACTTTGCGCCAGGTTGCTTAAAACACAGGAAAAAATCACGCATTGCGCGGCAATCCCCTTCACAGATTGCTCTCTCTGTCAGGCTGGCAGTCTGTGCTGCTTGAAGCCTGACGAACGAGGAGCGACACCACGTGTTAACCCTGCTTAATCTACTCTCTGCAGTGGCCCTGCTGGTCTGGGGTACGCACATTGTGCGAACCGGCATCATGCGGGTCTACGGTGCCGATCTGCGGCGCGTGCTGAGCCGCAGCATAGAAAAAAAACCGATGGCGTTTCTGGCGGGCATTGGCGTAACCACGCTGGTGCAGAGCAGTAATGCCACGACGTTGCTGGTCACCTCTTTTGTGGCGCAGAATCTGGTCAGCCTGACACCCGCGCTGGTGGTGATTCTGGGCGCGGATGTGGGTACTGCCATCATGGCGCGTATCCTGACCTTTGATCTCTCCTGGCTCTCTCCGCTGTTTATCTTCTTTGGCGTGGTGTTTTTCCTCAGCCGCAAGCAGACCCGCGCCGGTCAGCTAGGCCGCGCCAGTATCGGCCTGGGCCTGATATTGCTGGCGCTGCAGCTGATAGTCGAAGCGGCTCGCCCGATTACTCAGGCCGCCGGTGTCCAGGTGCTCTTCTCCAGCCTGACCGGTGACGTGATGCTCGATGCGCTGCTGGGGGCGGTGTTCGCCATTATCAGTTACTCCAGCCTGGCCGCGGTGCTGATTACTGCGACGCTGACCGCCACCGGCGTGATTTCGTTCAAGGTCGCGCTCTGTCTGGTGATTGGTGCCAATCTCGGTAGCGGCCTGCTGGCGATGATCAATGCCAGCGGCTCAAATGCGGCGGGCAAACGCGTGGCGCTCGGTAGCCTGCTGTTCAAGTTCATCGGCTGCGTGCTGATTCTGCCGTGTGTGGATATTGTGGCGACCTGGCTCGACAAGCTGCCGGTCAACGACGAAGAGTTAGTGATCTTCTTCCATGTGTTTTACCACCTGATCCGCTGCGTGGCGATGGTGCCGTTTGCTGACCTGATGGCACGCCTCTGCCGTCGAATCATTGCCGACGACGTGGATAACGCGCTGCACCTCAAGCCAAAGCACCTCGATCGCAGCGCACTGGATACCCCGGCGCTGGCGCTGGTGAATGCCGCTCGCGAAGCGCTGCGCATAGGTGACGTGCTGGAGCAGATGCTGGAGGCGTTTAATAAAGTCGTGCATGGCGAGTCCCGCGAGGAGCGCACGGTGCGGCGGCTGGATGATGATGTCGATGTGCTTTATACCGCCATCAAGCTCTATCTGGCGCGGATGCCAAAAGAGGATCTGCCCGAAGAGGATTCGCGCCGCTGGGGCGAAATTATCGAGATGTCGCTGAATCTGGAGCAGGCCGGAGACATCATTGAGCGGATGAGCGGCGATGTGGCTGACAAGTCGCTGGCAGCGGGCCGCGCATTTTCTGCCGAGGGATTAAAAGAGCTGCAGGAGCTACAGGAGCTGTTGATCGCCAACCTCAGAATGAGCCTGTCGGTATTTCTGTCGCACGATGTCACCAGCGCCAAACGGCTGCGCCGCGCGAAACATCGCTTCCGCCTGATGATTCGCCGCTACTCTCACGCCCATGTTGATCGCCTGCACCAGCAGAACGTGCAGAGCATTGAGACCAGCTCGCTGCACCTCGGTTTACTCGGCGACATGAAACGCCTGAATTCCCTGTTCTGCAGCGTGGCCTATACCGTGCTGGAGCAGCCCGACGATGAGCGTGATTACGAATAAGGCGTGTGAGCAGGCAGTTGCGTCAGGCTGAAAATACCCGGCGCAACTGCAGTGAGAAGCGGCGCATCACCCTGATGCGCCGCCACGGCTACTTCTTCTTAATCGGCTTTCCGGACCAGTAACCCGCCAGCAGTGAACCTGACAGGTTGTGCCACACCGAGAACAGCGCGCCCGGCAATGCCGCCAGCGGCGAGAAGTAGAGTTTGCCCAGCGTCGCCGCCAGACCGGAGTTCTGCATGCCGACTTCCAGCGCCAGGGTGCGGCAGGTTGACTCATCGAAGCCAAACAGCTTGCCGCCCCAGTAACCGCCAAGCAGGCCAATCGCGTTATGCAGGATCACCGCCGCGATCACCATCAGACCCACGGATCCGATAAAGCCCTGACTGCCCGCCACCACCGCGCTGATGATCAGCAGAATGCAGACCATCGAAAACGCAGGCAGCCAGGGTTCTACCCGGCGAACCACGCTGTTCATGCTGTGATGAATGATCAGTCCAAGGCTAATCGGGATCACGACGATCTTCACGATGCTCAGCAGCATGCCCACCACATCAACCTGAATGTGGGTATCAACATAAAAGCGGGTTAACAGCGGCGTGGCGAACACCCCCACCAGCGCGGAAACGGAAGAAATGGTCACCGACAGTGCCACATCCCCTTTCGCCAGATAGATCATCACGTTGCTGGCGGTGCCACTGGCAACTGAGCCGACCAGAATCATACCGGCTGCCAGATCGGGCGGCATATGAAACAGTTTTGCCAGTCCCCAGGCGGCTAACGGCATCACCAGATAGTGCAGGAAAGTTCCGGCAATCACCGGCGCAGGCCGGTTCAGCACCCGTTTGAAATCGTCGATATTCAGGGTGACACCCATGCCGAACATAATCAGCATCAGCAGATAAGTGACCCAGGGACCGATACCGAGAAAGGTACCAGGCGAGTAATAAGCGGCGACAGACAGCAGCACGGCCCAGAGCGGGAACAGGCGGGTTAACGTGGCGAGCATAGCCAGACTTCCTTATAAGAATGTTATGTTTTATGCAGATTTGCCATAGAGAGTCGCCAGACAGGAACGACTGCCGTGACGAAGGCGGGATCATAACATTTCATTATCATGGCGTAAGGCGAAGATGGGGCGAGGCGGCAAAATGCGGATCGACTGCTGCCGATCCGCTGTATATCGAAGAAATTACGCTGCTTTTTCCTCTAAACCGCGGTAGATCAAACCACCAATCACGGCACCGATAATCGGCATCAACCAGAACATCCACAGCTGAGAGATCGCCCAGTCACCCTGGAAGAGGGCTGCTGCGGTGCTACGGGCCGGGTTAACGGAGGTGTTGGTCACCGGAATACTGATCAGGTGGATCAGGGTTAATGCCAGACCGATCGCGATCGGCGCAAAGCCTTTCGGCGCGCGTTCACTGGTGGCACCCATGATGACAATCAGGAAAATTGCGGTCATCACCCCTTCGGTGATCATGCCTGCCTGCAGGCTGAAGCCACCCGGCGAGTGTTCGCCGTATCCGTTCGCCGCAAAGCCGCTGGCCGCTGCGCTGAAGTCGCCTTTACCGCTGGCGATCAGATAGAGCACTGCGCCCGCGACGATGCCGCCAACCAGTTGCGCAATGATGTAAGGGATGGCCTGTGATGCGGGAAAACGTCCGCCTGCCACTAATCCCAGGGTCACGGCCGGGTTAAAGTGACCGCCCGAAATGTGACCGACCGCATACGCCATGACCAGCACGCTCAGCCCGAACGCCAGCGCCACGCCCATGAAGCCAATGCCCAGTTCCGGGAACGCAGCTGACAGTACGGCACTACCACAACCGCCTGCGACCAGTACGAAAGTACCCAGCGCCTCTGCGACTAACCTTTTCATGATATTTCCTAAATTTGGGTGAATTGATTCAGCGGCGGGATTATAAATCTGAGAAAAGGGAGCGCAATGTAAGTACACGAAATGCGCAGAAAAAGGGGTTGCCATTTGGCAATGACATAAGTTAAGTGATTGTATTTATGTAAATTAGCGGAAGTCGCGTAACGGGGAGCAATCGGGGAGAGATGAACCGTTTTTGCCGCTTTTCAGGCCGCACTGAGGCGGCCTGAACGGCAGAGAAACTTACTCGAACAGATTGCGATGCAGCGTACGCACCACACTTTCCGCATCGTTGCCCGGCACCAGGAAGCAGAGATTGTAGCTGCTGGCACCGTAGCAAATCATCCGCAGGTTGAACGGATCGAGTACACCAAACACCTCTTTGCCGACGCCGCACGCTTTTGACAGCTGGTTGCCGATAATCGCCACCAGCGCCAGATCTTCTTCCACTTCTACCCGGCACAGCGACGAGAGTTCAGTCAGCAAAGCCTGAGTCAGCAGACTGGCGCTGGTTGAGGTTGAACCGGTCGTGTCCAGGGTCAGCGCCACGCTCACTTCGGAGGTGGTAATCAGGTCAACCGACACATTGTGACGCGCCAGAATGTTGAACAGTTCGGCGAGGAAACCAAACGTATGCAGCATGTTAAGGCTGTGCAGCGTTAACAGCGTCTGCTTACGGCGTAACGCCAGCGCCCGGAACAACGGCGGGTTGCGGGTTTCGTTGCAGACACGGGTACCGCCCGCTGCCGGATCCTTGCTGGAACCGACGAATACCGGAATCCCCCGGCGCACAGCGGGAAGCAGCGTCGCCGGGTGCAGCACTTTCGCACCGAAGGTCGCCATTTCGGCGGCTTCTTCGAATGTGATTTCATCAATGCGCTTCGCCGTCGGCACCACGCGCGGATCGGTGGTGTAAATGCCCGGTACATCGGTCCAGATATCCACACGCGCCGCGTTCAGCGCTTCGCCCAGCAACGCGGCGGTGTAATCACTGCCACCGCGGCCTAAGGTAGTGGTACGCCCTTCGCTTTCACTGCCAATGAAACCCTGAGTAATGACCAGCGCCTGCTCAATGCGCGGCTGTAACTGCGCCGTCGCCTGCTCCGCCAGCACCTGGACATCCGGAACTGCCCGGCCAAAATGATCGTCGGTACGCATGACCTTGCGGACATCGAACCACTCCGCGTTAATCTGACGTTCACGCAGAATTTCCACAAACAGCAGTGATGACATCAGCTCGCCGTGGCTGACCAGTTCATCGGTCAGGGCATTCGAAGTGGCCAGTGAAGCAGCTTCGGAGAGCATGCTGATGTTGTCGATCATGCGATCGATTTCATCGCGGATCACTTCCGGACGCTGCAGGCGATCAACAATGGCGTACTGGATACGGCGGATATCATCAAGCAGCACAGCGCGCTGAGGAGCCTGCTGGCCTTCAGCCAGCGCAACCAGCAGATTAGTAATGCCCGCCGAAGCAGAGAGCACGACCAGACGCGTGCTGGCGTCCTGCAACACCACATCGGCGCTGCGGTTCATCGCTTCAAAATCGGCTACGCTGGTGCCGCCGAATTTTGCCACTATCAGTGTTTGAGACATGTAGGACCTCGTGTCAGGTTATCTTGTTCTCGCCGATGAAAGGGTCGAGAAACATTCTTTCAGCCAGGCACAAGGAAAGAGCAGAAACGGGCGGACAAGATCGGATAGACGAGTCACCCAGAAGCGCCCCACCTTGCGAAACGTCGACTGCAGACGTTTCTGGTGACAACCCAGAGGATTCAGCCCCTGTAGCCGACAGGCAGCACACCGCGTGCTGACCCACCTCGGCGTCGCTCCCCATGATGTGTTTTCACCGGATACGGTTCCTCCAACACACTGCCTGGGCGACGCGCCTCTTCTGGCTTGCGCACAGGTGCGCAAGTAGGCGCATAGATCTAGCCTTTTCTGGACCTGCTGTCAATGTCAGCGATGGCCGGAGAGCCGCATCAGAAAACAAATTAACCTGCGCCGCAGCGGCTACAGTGCTTAATGGGTTCAGCCCCTGCAACAATCCCTGATAC
The DNA here is from genome assembly GCF_900115075.1 of Candidatus Pantoea varia. GTDB lineage: Bacteria > Pseudomonadota > Gammaproteobacteria > Enterobacterales > Enterobacteriaceae > Pantoea > Pantoea varia. The sequence goes on along the minus strand of NZ_FOVG01000002.1, from coordinate 17,400 downwards.
GGCACAACGTTTTGCTCAGGCTTTCGCGTCACACTTTACTGCGCGTTGCTTCTGCGACCCTGAGGCTGTTCGCGCCAGTGAATGCTGACGATAAACCGTCGCGTTGAAATGGCCTGCCCGGCGCGCGCTGACAAAATTTTTCCTTTCAGTTACAACTGTGGTCATACTGAAACGCTAAACGGGCATGATGTGCCTCCGATGGAATGACGGTTCTTAATATCAACAAGAGTGTTGCCATGAAAAATATCAATCCGACACAAACCGCAGCCTGGAAAGCGCTGCAACAGCATTTTGAGCAGATGAAATCGGTAGAAATTGCCGATCTGTTCGCCCAGGATGCCGATCGTTTTGCCAAATTCTCTGCCACCTTTGATGATCAGATGCTGGTGGATTTCTCTAAAAACCGCATCACCCAGGAAACCCTCGATAAGTTACAGGCGCTGGCCAAAGAGACCGACCTCAGCGGTGCCATTAAGTCTATGTTCTCGGGTGAGAAGATTAACCGCACCGAAGATCGTGCGGTGCTGCATGTTGCACTGCGTAACCGGAGTAACACGCCGATTCTGGTGGATGGCAAAGATGTGATGCCTGAAGTCAACGCGGTGCTGGACAAGATGAAAGGCTTCTCCGAACGCATCATCAGCGGCGAATGGAAAGGCTATACCGGTAAAGCGATCACTGACGTGGTGAACATCGGTATCGGCGGCTCCGACCTCGGTCCGTTTATGGTGACTGAAGCGCTGCGCCCGTACAAAAACCATCTGAATATGCATTTTGTCTCCAACGTTGACGGCACCCACATCGCCGAAACGCTGAAAGACCTCAGCCCGGAAACCACCCTGTTCCTGGTTGCATCCAAGACCTTCACCACTCAGGAAACCATGACCAACGCCCATAGCGCGCGTGACTGGTTCCTGAAAACCGCAGGCGATCAGCAGCACGTAGCGAAACACTTTGCTGCGCTGTCGACCAACGCTAAAGCGGTGGGCGAATTCGGTATCGACACCAATAACATGTTCGAATTCTGGGACTGGGTTGGCGGCCGCTATTCACTGTGGTCAGCGATCGGCCTGTCGATCATTCTCTCGATTGGCTTTGAAAACTTCGAGCAGCTGCTGAGTGGCGCACATGCCATGGACCAGCACTTCGCAACCACTCCAGCTGAGCAGAACCTGCCGGTGCTGCTGGCGCTGATTGGCATCTGGTACAACAATTTCTTTGGTGCTGAAACCGAAGCGATTCTGCCATACGACCAGTACATGCACCGCTTTGCCGCCTATTTCCAGCAGGGAAATATGGAGTCAAACGGCAAGTATGTGGATCGCGCCGGTCATCCGGTGGACTACCAGACGGGTCCAATCATCTGGGGCGAACCTGGCACCAACGGTCAGCACGCGTTTTATCAGTTGATCCATCAGGGCACCAAACTGGTTCCGTGTGACTTCATTGCCCCGGCGATTACCCATAACGCGCTGACAGATCACCATCCGAAGCTGCTCTCTAACTTCTTTGCTCAGACCGAGGCGCTGGCGTTTGGTAAGTCACGCGACGTTGTCGAGAAAGAGTTTACCGATGCGGGTAAATCTGCAGAGTCAGTGGCCCATATCGTGCCGTTCAAAGTGTTTGAAGGTAATCGCCCGACTAACTCCATTCTGCTGCGTGAGATCACCCCATACAGCCTGGGCGCGCTGATTGCCCTGTATGAGCATAAAATCTTCACTCAGGGTGCCATTCTGAACATCTTCACTTTCGATCAGTGGGGTGTGGAATTAGGTAAGCAGCTGGCGAATCGTATTCTGCCGGAACTGGAAAATGAGGACGAAATTACCACTCATGACAGTTCCACTAATGCCTTAATTAACCGCTACAAATCCTGGCGTTAATCGGTATTAATTTCATCGGGCGGCAACTTTGCCGCCCTTTTTTTGTCTGTTTTAACGCCTTATTGGGCAATTTTTGGATTACGCGATAAACCCTGACGCGGGAAAAGTCCTAAAATACCCTAAGATAATTCTGAACATCGGCCTGAGAAACAGAGAGATATACAGTATAAAATGGATCTGAAAAGCCGATGCTTATTGGGTTAGCCGTTGATTCATAATCATATTTAATTTTAGTCTGCCTGAGTAAATTCTGATTATTCTTATTCCGTACCAGATATTAATAAAAAAGAACATTACGCTTTGCATTCCACTTAGCGACAGCGAAATATAGGGTATCAACCGGAAATACTCCGATATAAAAAGTAGTTATCCCCAATTTCACTGATTAAATCACGCAATCACCCCGCCATTTCCCCAGGTTTTTATAGCACTGAACTCTGATATTTTGTTGCCCTATAATGAACGCGCCCGCAATGGGACTGTCCGTCGCACTGGTCGCAGCCTGTCTGCATAGCCACTGTCGCCGGTCAGAGATCCTTCATTCACTCAATGCAGGAAACGTTGTTATGAAAAAAACTATGGTTGCCGGTGCAGCCTTGATCCTCGTTGCCGCCTCCTCCAGCGCATTTGCTGCGCCGCAGGAAGCCGGTGAAGCAGGTACTGCAGCAGGCGCGCAGGCGGGAGCAATCTCGTCCGGCACGTCCACCGCTGTTGGTATCGGCGCACTTGGCGCGTTGGTCGGGCTCGGCATTGCCGCTTCTGGCGGTGGTGACGGTGCAAATACCGGTACAACAACCACAACCACGACGAGCACCACTCGTTGATGGATGCCCGATACGCGTCTGATTACTGAACGGTGACAAACGGGCGAGGCTGAAACTCACTACGGTGAGGACTTCAGCAGAGCAACGTAGTCTGCCGCTTTGCAGCCAGACGGGACGGGCAGAGCACCTTTAAACATAACCACACGCCTGTGTGGTTATTTTTACTTTGGCATGACTTATCAGGGACACACAGTGCGCCAACTTCCTCTGCTGCTCGCTTGCCTGCTGCTGCAGGCCTGTACACAAACGCAAAAAGGTCTTGAACAGACTTTGCTGCTCGCGGTTAACGGTCCGGATGACGTCACCGTTACCGATCAACAGGTCAATAATCTTCCTTATGCCAGTCTCTATGCTCGTCTGAATGAAGGTCCGCGCATTTTTGTGGTGCTGGGCTACAGCGAGAAGGGGCAGCAGAAATGGGTCACTCAGGATCAGGCGATGCTGGTGACACAGCATGGCCGCCTGGTTAAAACCCTGGGCTTACCCGATAACCTGCTGAGCGTCAGCAATCTGCAACAGGATCCACTCGCTGACAGCCTGCATATCAGCAACGGCGCAGGCTGGACCCGCATCGTGCAGTGGACCGAGCAGGGCAAGGTTCGCGGCGCGACCGTGCGTTCAACCTTCCAGCGTGGCACCGACGAAGTGCTGACCGTGGCGGGCAACCGCATCCCGTGCCGGGTCTGGCATGAGCAGGTGAGCATCGACAGCAGTAACCGCGAGTGGGAAAACACCTTCTGGATCGATAACAGCAGCGGCGATGTGGTGCAGGCCCATCAGATGCTGGCGGCCGATGCCTTCCCTGTCGATATCACTATTCTGAAGCCGGCGAAATCATGAAAAAAATCACTTTTTTGCTGGCCGGGCTGAGCCTGTTCAGTGCCGCAGGGGCGCAGGCAGCTGCGCAGGTTGTCGTCCATGCACCGCACAACAGGGGGCAGGCTGAGCTGAGCCAGGTCGCGGATCTCTCACAGCTGGTGACCCTGCCTCCGCTGCAGGTCAATACGGACTGGCGTAGTACCTTTATTGCCGAGCGCGGTGCCACCGCAGTCGCAGAGCAGCACTACCAACAGACGCTGGGCGCGTTACGTGCCTGGCGTGCCGACAGCAGTGGCGATCGGGCGGCGGCCATTGATGAGGTGATTCGCCAGCTGAGCGCCATCAAAGTGACAGGTCGCCAGTTCACGTCCCTTGATCCGGACTGGATCCGTCTCCATCCGGCGGATAACCGTCGGCTGGAAGGCAGCTATGACCTCTATCTGCAGGCGCCATCCGACTCGGTGCTGCTGCTCGGCGCACTGAGTGGTGCAGGTAAGGTGAGCTGGCAGCCGGGTAAATCAGTTCGCGACTATCTGGATGGTCATGACGCACTCTCAGGGGCAGAACGCAATTTTGTCACGGTGATTGCCCCTTCGGGCGCAACGCAACAGGTGCCGGTTGCCTACTGGAATCATCGCCACGCGGAAGTAGAACCTGGCAGCATTATCTGGCTCGGCTTTTCGTCATGGAGCCTGCCAGGCAGCGATGAAGACCTGAATGATCGCATTCTTTCCGTACTGACTCACCGGATACCAGACTGATGAAAAAACGTTATCTCTTCAGCCTGTTGGCTGTTTCTGTGGCGGCAGCCTGTCAGGCGCAGGCCGACACTTTCCCCGCGCCGGTGGGTCCTTCACAATCCGATTTCGGTGGCGTGGGCCTGATGCAGGTGCCGACGGCGCGCATGGCCAAAGAGGGGGAGTTTAGCCTCAACGCGCGCGACAACGATCAGTATCGCTACTACTCCGCGTCACTGCAGCTCTTTCCCTGGCTGGAGACCACCGTGCGTTATACCGACGTGCGGACCCGACAGTACAGTGCGGTCTCAGAATTCAGCGGCACCCAGAGCTATAAAGATAAAGCCTTCGACCTGAAACTGCGTCTGTGGCAGGAAGGCTTCTGGCTGCCGGAAGTGGCGGTAGGAACCCGCGACCTCGGCGGTACTGGCCTGTTCGACAGCGAATATCTGGTAGGGACCAAAGCCTGGGGGCCATTCGACTTTACTCTGGGCATCGGCTGGGGCTATCTCGGCAACAGCGGCACACTGAAGAACCCCTTCTGCTCATATAGCGACAGCTATTGCCAGCGTCCGAAGGTGGGCGAAGCGGGTTCAATCAATGGTTCGCAGATGTTCCATGGCCCGACAGCGCTGTTCGGCGGCGTGGAGTATCAGACGCCCTGGCAGCCGCTGCGTCTCAAGATGGAATATGAAGGCAACGACTACCAGAATGACTTTGCTGGCCGCCTTGATCAGCGCAGCAAGCTCAACGTCGGGGCAATCTATCGCGTGACCGACTGGGCTGACATCAATGCCAGCTACGAACGTGGCAACACCTTTATGTTTGGTGTCACCATTCGTACCAACTTCAACGATCTGCGTCAGGCACACATCGACAGCGAGAAGCCGGCCTACAATCCGCAGCCGCAGCCGAAACTGCTGGAGACGACGGTGGTGGGTTCGCAGCTGACCGATCTGAAATATAACGCCGGTCTCGACGGTCCGCGTATTCAGACTCAGGGTCACACGCTGTATGTTTCAGGCGAGCAGACGAAGTATCGCGATACCCGTGAAGGGGTGGATCGCGCTAACCGCATTATCATGAACCACCTGCCTGACGGCATCGACACGATCAATGTCACCGAGTCGCGCTTTAACATGCCGCAGGTAACCACGGAGACGAAAGTCGCCAGCCTGCGTAACGATCTGGAAGGCTATCCGCTGGGCCATGAGCAGCCGCTGCAACAGACACGCAAAGAACCGGTCGATCCGGGTACCACTGAGCAGGGGATGTTTATCCGTAAAGATCGCCTGAACTACAGTCTGTCGCCGGTCCTGAATCAGTCGGTGGGCGGCCCGGAAAGCTTCTATATGTATCAGGTCGGCGTGATGGCCAGCGCTGATTACTGGCTGACGGATCACCTGCTGGTGGGCGGAAGTCTGTTTGGTAACCTCGCCAACAACTACGACAAGTTCAACTACAACGGTGCACCGGCGGACTCTTCACTGCCGCGCGTACGTACCCATATCCGCGACTACGTTGAGAATAACGTCTACGTCAACGATCTGCAGGCGAACTACATGGGCCAGCTCGGTAACGGCTTCTATGGTCAGGTCTACGGCGGTTATCTGGAGACGATGTACGGCGGTGTGGGTGGCGAGCTGCTCTATCGTCCGGTCGACGCTAACTGGGCGGTGGGCGTTGATGCCAACTATGTCCGTCAGCGTGACTGGGACAACATGATGCAGTTTAACCGCTATAAAGCGACAACCGGCAACCTGACGGGTTACTGGCGTCCGTGGTTTATGCAGGATGTGCTGGTAAAAACCAGCGTCGGACAGTATCTGGCGAAAGATAAAGGCGTGACGGTCGATGTGTCGAAACGCTTCGACAGCGGCGTAATGGTCGGTGTTTATGCCACCAAAACCAACGTTTCGTCTGAAGAGTATGGCGAAGGCGACTTCACCAAAGGCTTCTACATCTCTATCCCGATGGATCTGTTCACCGTGACGCCAACACGCGGTCGCGCGCAGGTGAACTGGGTGCCACTGACGCGTGATGGCGGTCAGATGCTGGGTCGTAAATACCAGCTGTATGATCTGACGTCGGATCGCGACGCTCGCTTTAACTAAGCAGAGGCGGCCTCCGGGCCGCTTCATGCTGATGAGAGAAAGCTGGCTCAGGGTGAATCTGGCCGTGTTTACTGCGCTGGCTCGATATCACAGCTGACAGCGCTGGGGTTGATTCCCCTCCCTTCAGGCGGCCTTCTGGCCGCTTTTTTATTTAGTCCGCATCGTAGCCGAGATTCGGCGCCAGCCAGCGTTCCACCTCAGTAACTGACATTCCTTTGCGTGCCGCATAATCCTCCACCTGGTCACGCTGAATCTGCGCCACGGCAAAATAGCGGCTGTCAGGATGGCTAAAGTACCAGCCAGACACCGCCGCACCTGGCCACATCGCATAGGATTCGGTGAGCTTCATGCCGGTCTGCTCTTCCACTGCCAGCAAACGCCAGATAGCGGCTTTTTCGGTATGCTCCGGGCAGGCCGGGTAGCCTGGCGCCGGACGAATCCCCTGATAATTTTCGCGAATCAGCTCTTCATTGCTCAGATTTTCGTTGGGCGCAAAGCCCCAGATCACCTTACGCACCCGCTCGTGCAGATATTCAGCAAAGGCTTCCGCCAGACGGTCAGCCAGCGCTTTCACCATGATCTTGTTGTAGTCATCGTGCTGACGATCGTAGGCCTCCGCCAGCGCATCCTCCTCCAGTCCGCCTGTCACTGCGAACGCGCCGAGATAATCCGCTTTCCCGGAGGTTTTTGGGGCAACAAAATCCGCCAGACAGTAGTTGGCGAAGTCGGTTTTCTCTGTCTGCTGACGTAAGTGATGACTCACACACAAAATCTCATCACGCCGCTCATCACTGTAGAGATGAATATCATCGCCGACCCGGTTAGCCGGGAAAATACCGACCACACCACGCGGCTTCAGCAATGACTCCTCACTTAATCTGTCAAGCATCGCATTGGCATCGGCAAACAGACGCTTCGCCTCTTCACCCACCACTTCATCCTCAAGGATGCGGGGATATTTACCCGCCAGCGACCAGGTCATAAAGAATGGCGTCCAGTCGATGTAGTGGCGCAGCGTGGCAATGCTGGCCTCCACCTGACTGACACCAGGGCGATGCGGCACCGGCGGCGTGTAACTCTCCCAGTCAATTGAGGTGGCGTTATCGCGCGCCACCTGTAGCGAGACCGGCGGCGTGCGCGGCTTTTTACGTGCATGCTGGATGCGCACGGTTTCGTACTCTTTGCGCGTTCGGGCGACGAAATCGTCTTTTAACGTGGCGGAGAGCAGCGACGATACTACGCCAACGGTGCGTGAGGCGTTCTGCACATAGACCGTCGGACCGCTGTAGTGCTGCTCAATTTTGACGGCGGTATGCGCCTTCGAAGTGGTCGCCCCGCCAATCAGTAGCGGTAAGGTAAAGCCCTGCCGCTCCATCTCTTTCGCCATATTGACCATCTCATCCAGCGACGGCGTAATCAGGCCTGACAGGCCGATGATGTCCGCATTCATTTCGCGCGCCGTTTTGAGGATTTTTTCGCCCGGCACCATCACGCCGAGGTCGATAATTTCGTAGTTATTACACTGCAGCACCACGCCGACAATGTTTTTGCCGATGTCATGTACGTCGCCTTTAACGGTGGCCAGCACGATTTTACCGTTGCTGCGCCCCGCCTCTTTGCTGGCTTCGATAAAGGGCTCCAGATAAGCCACCGCCTGCTTCATCACGCGCGCCGATTTCACCACCTGCGGCAGGAACATTTTGCCTTCGCCAAACAGATCCCCGACTACGTTCATGCCGGACATCAGCGGGCCTTCAATCACCTCTATCGGACGTGGCACCTGCTGGCGCGCCTCTTCGGTATCCTGCTCGATAAACTCCGTGATCCCTTTGACCAGCGAATACTCCAGCCGTTTCACCACGTCCCAGCTGCGCCACTCGGCAAGCTGTTTTTCCTGCGCCCCATCGCTTTTGCCGCCACGGTATTTTTCCGCCAGCGCCAGCAGCCGCTCGGTACCATCATCCCGGCGGTTAAGAATCACATCCTCTACCGCCTCGCGCAGTTCTGCTGGCAGATCGTCATAGATGGCCAGCTGGCCTGCGTTGACGATGCCCATATCCATGCCTTTTCGGATGGCGTAATAGAGAAAAACGGCATGTATCGCTTCACGAACCGGGTCGTTGCCACGGAATGAAAACGACACGTTGGAGACGCCGCCAGAGATCATTGCATGCGGCAGTTCACGCTTAATGTCTTCACAGGCACCGATGAAATCCATGGCGTAGTTGTTGTGTTCGTCGATACCGGTGGCGACCGCAAAGATGTTAGGATCGAAGATGATATCTTCCGGTGGGAAACCGACCTGTTCGGTGAGGATCTGCCAGGCACGGCGGCAGATCTCAATTTTACGGGCGCGGGTATCCGCCTGGCCCACTTCGTCAAATGCCATGACCACCATCGCCGCGCCATAACGCCGGACCTGGCGCGCATGATGGATAAAGGCTGCTTCCCCCTCTTTCATCGAAATCGAGTTCACGATCCCTTTGCCCTGAATGCACTGCAGCCCTTTCTCAATCACCTCCCATTTCGAGGAGTCGATCATAATCGGCACACGGGCAATATCGGGTTCGCCCGCAATCAGATTCAGAAAGCGCACCATCGCCGCTTCGGCGTCGAGCATGCCTTCATCCATGTTGATGTCGATGATCTGTGCGCCGCTCTGTACCTGCTGCAGCGCCACTTCCAGTGCTTCGTTGTACTTCTCTTCTTTGATCAGGCGCTTAAATTTTGCTGAGCCGGTGACATTGGTGCGCTCACCAACGTTAACAAACAGTGACTCTGCGGTGATGTTCAGCGGCTCCAGACCGGAGAGGCGACAGGCCACCGGAATTGTCGGCAAGGGACGCGGCGCGACGCCTTCAACCGCCGCGACCATGGCCGCAATATGTTGCGGCGTGGTGCCACAGCAGCCACCAATAATGTTCAGGAAGCCCGAAGTGGCCCATTCACCAATCTGCTCCGCCATCAACTCCGCATCGAGATCGTATTCGCCAAACGCGTTCGGCAGACCGGCGTTGGGATGGGCAGTAACGTAGCCTTCGGCGATGCGCGACAACTCCGCCACGTACTGACGCAGCTCATCCGGTCCCAGCGCGCAGTTCAGGCCAAAAGAGAGCGGTTCGGCGTGACGCAGGGAGTTGTAAAAAGCTTCCGTAGTCTGGCCAGAGAGCGTCCGGCCGGAAGCGTCGGTGATGGTGCCGGAGATCATCAGCGGCAGCGTCACACCCAGCGCTTCCATCTCGGTCTGCACCGCATAAATGGCCGCTTTAGCATTCAGCGTATCAAACACCGTTTCGATCATGATGAGGTCGGAACCGCCCTCTACCAGCGCGCGGGTCGATTCACGGTAGGCTTCCACCAGCTGATTGAAAGTGACATTTCGGTAGGCGGGATCGTTGACGTCGGGTGAGATCGAGCAGGTGCGGTTGGTCGGGCCGAGCACACCCGCGACATAACGCGGACGATCCGGCGTTTTCGCCGTCCACGCATCGGCGCAGGCTCGCGCCAGCCGGGCCGCTTCGAAATTGATCTCCGCCGATAGACTTTCCATCTGGTAATCCGCCATCGCAATCGACGTGGCGTTGAAGGTGTTGGTTTCGAGGATATCCGCCCCCGCAGCCAGATAGGCGTCGTGGATCTCGTGGATCACGTCTGGTTTACTCAGCACCAGCAGATCGTTATTACCTTTAAGATCGCAGGGCCAGTCAGCGAAACGGCTGCCACGATAATCCTCTTCCTCGAGCCGGTAGCTCTGGATCATGGTGCCCATGCCGCCATCCAACACCATAATGCGTTGTGCGAGCTGCTGATGTAGCGCATCGATTTTATTGCTCACTGTTGCCCCATTCACGTCAGTCTGCTGGCGGAAAAGCCCGTTTTTCATTCTGGCACAAGCTTGTCAGGCGACAAAGTAACCTCGACGGAGAGATTACCCGGCACTGCCGCACAGGTCTGACCAGAAAACCAGCGTTTGCAAACCGCGCGATTAAAACGAAAATGATTTCCACAATGTAAAAGGAGAAACAACGATGGCAACGCCCGTTCCCGTTAAGCGCGGTAAGAAACCCCGCGGCACCCCTGTCGCCGCACCCGCGGGCGGTCAGGTCCAGTCGCTGACGCGCGGTCTGACATTGCTGGAGCTGATTGCTGATTCACATGGCAGTGTGGCGCTGACCGAACTGGCGCAGCAGGCGGGTTTGCCTAACTCCACCACGCATCGCCTGCTCAGCACCATGCAGCAACAGGGTTTTGTCCGCCAGGTGGGCGATCTCGGACTGTGGACGATCGGCGCGCACGCCTTTGTGGTCGGCAGCAGTTTCCTGCAAAGCCGTAATCTGCTGGCGCTGGTTCATCCGGTGCTGCGAAGCCTGATGGAGCAGTCCGGTGAGACAGTGAATCTGGCGGTACTGGATCTGAGTGACTACCAGGCGGTGATCATTGATCAGGTGCAGTGTACCCAGCTGATGCGGATGTCCGCGCCGATTGGCGGCAAGCTGCCGATGCATGCGTCAGGCGCAGGCAAAGCGTTTCTGGCGCATCTGGGTGATGAACAGGTGACCGCCCTGCTGCATCAGAAAGGATTGCACTACTACACGCCGAAGACCCTGATGTCGCCGCAGAGCCTGAAAGAAAATCTGGCGCAGGTTCGCAAAGCGGGCTTTTCGCTGGATGATGAAGAGCATGCACTCGGACTGCGCTGTGTCGCCGCGCCCATCTATGATGAACATGGCGAGGCGTTTGCCGCGCTCTCCATCTCCGGCCCCATCGCCCGCATGACAGACGATCGGATTACGGAGTTAGGTGCGCTGGTCATTCGCGAAGCGCGTCAGGTTACGCTGGCGTACAGCGGTCGTTAACAGCCTCTGCCGCGTAGCAGACGCTGAAACGCTGCGTCTGCCGCCAGGCGATCACCTCTTCCACATGCCCCTGGGCGATGCGCTGTTGCTGCGCGCGCCACCAGCGGGCGTCGAATATCTCCGGATGCAGTTGCAGCAGCAAGGCGCCGGTCGCGGCTTCACTGCATAACGCATAGCGGAAGGTTTCCGGGAAGACATCGTCCGGCCCGACGCTGTACCACGGTTCGGCACTCAGTTCATCTTCCTCATAGCGCGCCGCTGGCACCTCCCGGAAGTTCAGCTCCTGCATCGGGCGAATTTCATCGTAATCGTAAAAAATCACCCGGCCATGGCGGGTTATGCCGAAGTTTTTAAACAACATATCGCCAGGAAAGATATTGGCGGCCGCCAGCTGTCGAATGGCGTTGCCATACTCCTCAATGGCATGACGTCGTTCTCCTGCATTGGCCTGCGCCAGATAAAGATTAAGCGGCTGCATTCGGCGCTCCAGCCACAGATGACGAATGATCAGGCGATCGCCTTCGATGTGCAGCTTCTCTGCCACGCAGGCGTGGAGTTCCGCCAGCAGCGCCGGTGAGATGCGCGATAGCGGCAGCGCAAACTGCTCGAACGCCTGCGTATCCGCCATCCGTCCCACGCGATCGTGCTCTTTGACCTGCTGATAACAGGCGCGGACCTGCGCTTCCGTCACCTCTTTTTGCGGCGCGAAGCGATCCCTGATGACCTTGAATACCCAGTCAAAGCCCGGCAGCGTGAAGACCAGCATCACCATGCCGCGCACGCCAGGCGCGATCTCAAAGGCGGTGTCACTCTCTGCCAGTGCCTGAAGATATTCACGATAGCTTTCGGTTTTACCGTGCTTCTGGCAGCCAATCGCCATATAGCGTTCAGCCAGCGTTTTGCCGGGCAGAATCGGTTGCAGCCAGGCGACCAGCGCCGCAGGCACCGGAGCATAAACCATGAAATAGGCGCGGGCAAAACCAAAGACAATACTGGCGTCATTCACATCGGTCAGGCAGGTGTCGATCCACAGTTCGCCGCTTTCAGTGCGCTGTATCGGCAGCAGACAGGGAAAAATGCCCTCCGGCAGATGCAGGCGCGCCACCAGCCAGGCGGTTTTGTTGCGATAGAAGAGTTCACGGTTGACCTCGAGCCAGCCCTGGCTCAGCCGGGAGAAATGCGACTCCAGGTGGCGGACAATCCAGCCGACATCGCGCCCCCGATGCTGCCACGGCAGTGTCAGAGGTAAATCTCCAAGCACCTGATCCACCAATGCCCGCCAGCCCTGCTCCGGCTGATAACGACGTGATAAGGGCCGCAAAGGAGTGACCGGTGCAGTCAGGGACTGAGAGCTGATAATAAACAGCCGGTCCGGCTGCAGGTCGGCATGTCCATGTAACCGACAGTAGACGGAGTTAAAGAAGCTTTCGGCAATCTCATGCCGTGGATAGCCGGGCAGCAGGCTTTGATAGTGATCCTTGACCCGTAGCCAGAAAATCTCATCCCAGCTGGCTGCACCGTTCAGCACCCGCAGCTGATCGGCAACCAGACTGACGTGATGATCATAGAGATGAATGCGGGCCTTCATGGCATGCTGCACTGCCTGCCATTCCGCCTGCTCAAAACGCTGCTGCGCCCCGGCGGTAATATCCAGAAAGCGGCCATACTGAGCATCAAAACCCTGCAGGATAGTGCAGGCGATCAGGGATTCGCGTGGCGGCATAGTCAGCTCCGGTCAATGCCCGCCCGCATGGTGCGGGCGGGGAATCCGTCAGAGGAGAAGCGTCAGAACTGGTGCTCTTCGGTCGAACCAGTGAGCGCGGTGACCGAGGACTTACCGCCCTGAATGATGTTGGTCACCTGATCGAAATAGCCGGTGCCCACTTCCTGCTGATGTGATGAGAAGCTGTAACCGCGATCGCGGGCAGCGAACTCAGGCTGCTGAACCTTTTCCACGTAGTGACGCATCCCTTCTCCCTGGGCATAGGCGTGGGCCAGATCGAACATGTTGAACCACATGCTGTGGATGCCCGCCAGCGTGATGAACTGGAAGCGATAGCCCATGTCGCTGAGTGCCTGCTGAAATTTTGCGATGGTGCGATCGTCGAGATTCTTCTTCCAGTTGAACGAGGGCGAGCAGTTGTAGGCCAGCAGTTTGCCGGGGAAGCGCGCATGAATAGCGTCAGCAAAGCGCTGCGCCATCGCCAGATCCGGTGTCGAGGTTTCACACCACAGGATGTCAGCATAAGGTGCATAGGCCAGTCCGCGACTGATGGCCTGTTCAATACCGGCGTGCGTGCGGAAGAAGCCTTCTGCCGTCCGGTCACCCTGGATAAAGGGACGATCGTATTCATCGCAGTCTGAAGTAATCAGGTCAGCGGCGTCGGCATCGGTGCGGGCCAGCAGCACGGTTGGTACACCCATCACATCGGCAGCCAGCCGTGCCGCCACCAGTTTCTGAATCGCTTCCTGAGTCGGTACCAGTACTTTGCCGCCCATGTGACCGCATTTTTTAACCGCCGCCAGCTGGTCTTCGAAGTGGACCGCCGCCGCACCCGCCTGAATCATCGCTTTCATCAGCTCATAGGCATTCAGCACGCCGCCAAAACCCGCTTCTGCATCAGCCACAATCGGCAGGAAGAAATCGGTATACCGGCTGTCATCCTTTTCAATGCCGCTGGACCACTGAATCTGGTCGGCGCGCTGGAAGGTCTGATTAATGCGGGTCACCACTTCCGGCACTGAGTTCACCGGGTAGAGCGACTGATCGGGATACATCTGCCCCGCCACGTTGGCATCCGCAGCTACCTGCCAGCCAGAAAGGTAGATCGCTTCGATGCCCGCTTTGGCCTGCTGCAGTGCCTGCCCGCCGCTCAGCGCACCCAGGCTATTGATATACCCTTTCTTCGCCTCGCCATTCAGCAACGCCCATAACTTTTCCGCGCCGCGCTCCGCCAGCGTACAGGCGGGCAGAACCGAGCCGCGCAGATTGACGACTTCTGCCGCGCTGTAAGGCCGGGTAATGCCCTCCCAGCGTGCGGTCTGCCAGAGTTGTTCCAGTTGATCGATCTGTTGAGTACGTGTCATGGCAATAGCTCCTCTGTTCAGGGGATCAGGCGATAGCCTGGCAGGGTAAGAAAGGAAACCAGCTCGCGTTCGGTGGTGATCTGCGCCATCAGCTGTGCCGCGTCGTCATAGCGACCGGCGCTGAACTGGGCTTCGCCCAGCGCGTTTTGCAGCAGATGCAGCTCTTCGTTCAGCCAGCGCAGAAACAGTTCGGCCGTGACCTGCTGGCCACTGTTCAGCACTTGCTGATGACGAATCCATTGCCAGATTGAGGTGCGTGCAATCTCAGCAGTGGCGGCATCCTCCATCAGCCCGTCAATCGGGACGCAGCCGTTACCGTTGATCCAGGCTTCAAGGTATTGCAGCGCGACGCGGATGTTGGCGCGCATCCCCGCTTCCGTGCGCTCACCCTGACAGGGCGCGAGTAATTGCTCTGCCGTGATCGGAGCATCCTCTTCCCGCATGACGTGCAGCTGGTTGGGCCGGTCACCCAGCGCGGCATTGAAGACCGCCATTGCGGTATCTGCCAGGCCCGGATGCGCAATCCAGGTGCCGTCATGCCCATTGCCCGCCTCCCGCTGCTTATCCTCCGTCACGCGCTGCAGCACCCAGGCATTGCGCGTCGGATCTTTAGCGGGGATCAGGGCTGACATTCCGCCCATCGCGAATGCTCCCCGCCGATGACAGGTTTTAATCAGCAGGCGCGAGTAAGCATCCAGGAACGGCTGAGACATGGTGACGGACTGGCGATCCGGCAGCACGCGATCCGCATGCTGTTTCAGAGTTTTGATGTAGCTAAAAATGTAATCCCAGCGGCCGCAGTTGAGACCAACGATGTGATCGCGCAGATTCCACAGGATCTCATCCATCTGAAATACAGCGGGTAAGGTTTCGATCAGGACCGTGGCCTTGATCGTGCCGCGCGGCAGATCGAATTGATCCTCGCTGAAACTGAAGATCTCACGCCACCAGGCGATCTCCTGCCAGCTCTCTGTTTTCGGCAGATAGAAGTAGGGGCCGCTGCCTTTGGCCAGTAATGGCCGCACGTTGTGGAAGAAATAGAGCGCGAAATCAAACAGTCCGCCCGGTATAGCCTCACCCTGCCAGCTGATATGTTTTTCTGACAGATGCAGGCCGCGCACCCGGCACATCAGCACCGCAAGGGTAGCGCCGAGCTGATAAATTTTGCCTTTGTCGCTGGTGAAACTCAGTGTGCCCTGCACCGCCTCGCGCAATGTCAGCTGCCCTTCAATCAGCTTCGACCACTCCGGTGACAGCGAATCCTCAAAATCGGCCATAAAGACTTTTACGTTTGAGTTCAGGGCGTTAATCACCATTTTCCGATCGGGTGGGCCGGTGATCTCGACCCGACGATCCTTTAAATCTTCCGGAATGGATTGAATGCGCCATTCGGTAGCTCTTATGGAAGCCGTTTCCATATCGAAGTCTGGAAGATAGCCCTGGTCATATCGCTGCTGACGCTCCTGGCGAGCCGATAACAGTACATCGCGTTGTGGTCCAAAGCGTGCAACCAGAGCCTCCAGAAAAGAAATAGCTCCGGGCGTTAACAGCTGCTGTTCGGCATGGCTTAAGGGCTGGCTGAAATTCAGGGTATGGCTGATCACTGAGTCTGTCATGCTGGCGTTCTCCTGTATTCAACGGATCGAATGCAGCGGATCCATACGGTGTTTGTTTTGTGAGCTACAGGATCAGAGCATAAGCATTTATTTTTCTAAATCAAAAACTATTTCCATTTTTGCATTTTAATCAATCTATCTTTATGTTTTATATGGAATTAAATTTTTATTTATTAAAGGAACCACTTTCATTGCTGTTTTACAGGCGAAAAAAAACCGTGTTGCCATCGGCTAACACGGTTCAGTTGATCTTCGGGCGGGACTATTCCAGCGTCGGATTCATGCGACGCAAATCGAACGGCGTGATCTGGTAAACGTAGTAGTTGAGCCAGTTGGAGAACAGCAGATTGCCATGACTACGCCAGGTAGCGCGCGGTGGCAGGGCCGGATTGTCCTGAGGGAAATAGTTATACGGGACTTCCGGATTCACCCCCGCTTCATAATCACGATGATACTCACCAGACAACGTCAATGCGTCATACTCTGGATGGCCAGTAACAAATACCAGGCGTTTGTCTTTACTTGCCATCAGATAGGCGCCGGTTTGTTCCGATTCAGCAAACAGCTCAAGATCGGTGTAATCCGTGATCAGTTGAGTAGGAAAATCAGCATAGCGTGAGTGTGGTGCGAGGAAATTATCATCAAAACCCCGGGTCAGTAACGCATGAGGATGAAGTATCTGATGCTCATAGACGCCAGACAGTTTGTTATGCCGGGTTTGCTTGGGAATGCCATACAGAATATTAAGAGCTGCCTGCACTGCCCAGCAGACAAACAGGGTTGAGGTGACGTGCTCATTTGCCCAGTGCAGCACGCGCTGAATCTGGGGCCAGTAGGCAACATCATTAAAATCGACCAGCCCAAGAGGCGCACCTGTCACGATTAAGCCGTCATAGTTGTCGTGCTGGATATCTTCGAAATTGCAGTAGAAGTTGTTGAGGTGCTCAGTAGGCGTATTGCGTGACTCGCGGCTGTCGATACGCAGCAGCTGAATATCGATCTGTAAGGGCGAGTTGGAAAGCAGACGCAGAAACTGATTCTCTGTTTCGATCTTTTTCGGCATCAGATTCAGTATGAGCACTTTAAGCGGTCGGATCTCCTGAACACTGGCACGCGACGATGTCATGACAAAGACATTTTCGTCACGTAAAAAATTCACTGCCGGTAATTCGTCGGGAACCCTGATTGGCATAACCTGCTCACCTCTCGCAACCATATAAACGTTTAGACATCTGGATGCCCAACATTAGCCTGATCGTTGTGAGATGTCGAGGTTTCATGCAGAAAATGAAAATGTTTCAGCTTAAAGTGGAATATTGCAGACGTAAAAAAGCCCCGCACGTTCGTGCGGGGCTTCTTCACTTATTTAATGCCTGGCAGTTCCCTACTCTCGCATGGGGAGACCCCACACTACCATCGGCGCTACGGCGTTTCACTTCTGAGTTCGGCATGGGGTCAGGTGGG